>CAWAIF010000003.1:6635000-7003164 GCA_963782055.1 uncultured delta proteobacterium | reverse complement strand
GCGACGGCGCGCGGAGGTGGAGGTGCTCAAGCTGGTGGGCGCGACCGACCGCTTCATCAAGGGGCCGTTCGTGCTGGAAGGCGGCATCCAGGGCGGTCTCGGCGCGACGTGCGCGCTGGCGCTTCTCGGCGTGCTCTTCGCGCTGGTGCGCGGCCGACTGGACAACGAGCTCGCCAGCCTGCTCGGGGTCACGCCCACCTTCCTCTCCTGGCAGGCGGGCCTGGGCCTGGTCGTGGTGGGCGGCATCCTCGGTGCCGCGGCCGCGAGCCTCGGACTTCGTCGTCTGGTGACCGTGTGAAGACGCCGCGCGCCGTCTCGCTCCTGCTCGTCCTCGGCTTCGCCGTGGCGGGAACAGGCCACGCGGCGCCGGCCGACCCGGGAGTGCTCGGCGACCGGGCCGCGGCGCGCGCGCCCGCGCCCACAGCGACCTCGTCGTCCCTCGCCCTGGCGGCGCTGGATCGCAAGATCGCGGACCTGGACTCGGAGGAGCTGGCCTCCAAGAAGGAGATCGCCGGCCTCGGCCCGCAGATCCAGGCGGCGCACCGCCGCGCGCTGAGGCGCGGTCGCGCGCTCTACAAGCTCACCCGCGCGGGTATGCTCCCCGTGGGCGGCGGCTTCGACGCCCTCGTCACCCACGCCATGCGCGTCGAGCGGGCGCGCCACACCCTGCTGCGCGACCTGACCGAGGAGAAGCGGCTGCTCGCCCGGGGCGCCGAGCTGGCACGATCGCTCGAGCGCATCGGCCGCGACCGCGAGTCGCTCGCCAGTCAGCGCACCGCCATGGACGCGGCGCACCTGGCGCTGGAGGACGAGGTGCGGCGACAGCGCGCCTTCGAGCGCGCCTTCGCCTCCTCCGGCGGCGGCGGCGACTACGTGCCCATCGGCGGCGCCGGCGATGACCTCGGCGCCCCGACCGGATTCGCCGCCTCGCGCGGCCGCTTGCTCTTCCCCATCGCCGGCCGCGCCGACGTGCGCCCCGCGCGGCGCGAGGGCGCCGACGGTCCCGGTCTGGAGATCCTGGCGCCGATGTCCGCCGTCGTGCGCGCTGTCTACGCGGGCCGCGTCGCCTTCGCCGACCGCTATGGCGCCTACGGTCGCATCATCATCCTGGACCACGGCGAGCACTACTACTCGGTGAGCGGCAACCTGGGCACCATCGACGTGCACGTCGGCGACGACGTCGACGCCGGCGAGCGCATCGGCACCGTCGGCGACGACGGCCAGGGGCCGATGCTCTACTTCGAGATCCGCCACGGCAGCCAGACGGTCGCGCCGCAGCCCTGGCTCGGCCTCTGATCCAAGCGGGTCAGACGCTTCGAGAGGCATCCTGCACGAGGTGGTGACGAGGCTGCGCGACCACGCGCTGCTGCGGTCGCGGCGTCGCGGCGTCGCGGCGTCGCTGCGGTCGGCATGCGTGACGCGCCCCGACCTCCCCCCTCAATCGTCCGGGAAGCCCCATGGATAGTAGAGCGTGGCCGTGTCGCGGAAGTACCGAGCGAGGATGTTCAGCGTGCTCTCGGTGTACGCGCGCTTGAGAAACCGCACGTTCTCGTCGAGGGAGCGGCCGTGCGTCAGGGCGTCGTCGATGGGGAAGGAGAGGATCTCCGGCGCGATGAGCTCGTCCAGCACCCGCTTCAGCAGCCGCTCGCCGGCCGGGGTGAGGTCGACCTTGCGCGTGCGCCGGTCGTGCGTCGGCCCGCGCCACACCAGCCCGAGCTTCTCGAGCGAGGCGAGCATGCGGCTGACCGTCGGCCGCGACACGCCCAGCACGCGCCGCAGCTCCATCTGCGTCATGAAGGTGCGGCCGGAGTGCCGGATGGCGTAGATCATGTCGAACCGCGCTGGCGTCAGCCCGATACGGGAGAGGATGAAGCGCCCGACCTTGAGGGTTGCCTGGTAGGCGCGCTTGAGACCGAAGTAGATGGCGTCCATGCCTTCCCCACAGCACGCCCCATGCCGGCCCCCGCCCCCCTCCTTCCCCCCCCAAACCCACTACGTTTCGAGGCCCTGGCGAGTGCTTGCTAACGGTCGGGCCCCTCGACGTTGGGTGGCCGGGTGTCCGGGGGGGGTGTCCCGGGACAGGGGGCGGGTGCGCTGCCGGCCGAGCACGCGGTGCGCCCGGCGGCCGGTTCCGTGGCATCCTCGGGGGGAAGGTCATGAAGGAGTCGGAGGCGCTCTGGCAGGAGCCCGGGCACGTCTTCGCCCGGTGGAAGGACGTGATGGTTCAGGTCCGCGGCGACGCGGAGCTCACGCCCCAGGCCATCGAGTCCATCTCGACGGTCGCCCGGCTGACGCGCGCCCAGATGCCCGGCGCGCCCGTCATCGGCGCCCTGCTGGTGCTCGAGGAGCGCGCGCCCGCACCCCGCGGTCCCGCCATCGCCGCCCAGAAGGAGCTGTTCCAGGACATCGCCGACGACCCGCGCGTCCACATCGCGCTCGTGCTGGAGGGCAATGGCCTGGGCACCAACCTGAAGCGCGTCCTCGTCCGGGGCCGGCTGAAGAGCCCCCGCATCAAGATGTTCGGCACGGTCGCCGAGGGCGCGCGCCACCTGCTGGAGGCGATCGGCGAGCCGCAGCGCACCGACGCGTTGATCCGCTACGTCGAGTCCATCCGGCCGCGCTAGCGCCGGCGAACCGTGCTACGAAGCGCTCGTGACGCCGGCGCCCGACCAGCCCAGCACGCCCAGCACGCCCAGCACGCCCAGCGCCCCAAGCGCGCCCGGCACGCCAAGCACATCCGCCGCCTCCTGGCCTCGCAAGTGCGGGTGCGGCGAGTCGTGGACGGAGGAGCAGTGGGCCGAGCTGCCGAGCGACGGCCGCTACTTCGCAGGCAAGGAGGGGTGGCTGGAGCTGCGCACCTGCGTGTGCGGCGCGCGCCTCACGCGGCCGTGCGAGCCCCCGCCCAAGAGCCGCGAGACGCCGTGATCGAGCTGGTGCGCGGCGACATCGTGCACCAGGACGTGGACGCCATCGTCAACGCGGCCAACGCCGCGCTCCTCCCCGGTGGCGGCGTCGACGGCGCCATCCACGCCGCCGCCGGCCCCGGCCTGCTCGCCGAGTGCCGCCGGCTCGGCGGCTGCCCCACCGGTGACGCCAGGATCACCGGAGGCCATCGGCTCCCGGCGCGCCACGTCATCCACGCCGTCGGTCCCGTCTATCGCGGCACCCCGCGCGACGCCCAGCTGCTCGCCTCCGCCTACCGCGCCTGCCTTCGCCTGTGCGACGAGCACGGCCTCGATTCGGTCGCCTTCCCCTCCATCGCCACCGGCATCTACGGCTACCCGGTCGACGAGGCCGCGCCCATCGCCGTCCGCACGGTGCTCGAGCACCTGCGCGCCCGCGCCGCCCACCCGCCGCCGCTTCGCGTGCGCTTCGTGCTCTTCGACGACGCCACCCTCGCCGCGTACCGCCGCGCCCTCGACGCCGCGCTCGCCGGGCGCCCGCCCCCCTGACAAACCGGAGAGCCGTCCTTACGATGTTCGGTCCCATGAGCTCCCGATCCGTTGCCCGCATCGTCACCGGCCACACCACCCTGGAAGGCGCCGGCTTCCAGGTGACGCGCCCCTTCCCCACCAACCTCCAGGACGACTTCGATCCCTTCCTGCTCCTCGACCAGATGGGCCCCCAGGACTACGCCCCCGGCCAGGCCAAGGGCGCGCCCGACCACCCCCACCGCGGCTTCGAGACCGTGACCTACGTCCTCGAGGGCGAGATGGAGCACGCCGACTCCGCCGGCCACCGCGGCAAGCTCGGCCCGGGCGACGTCCAGTGGATGACCGCCGGCGACGGCATCGTCCACGCCGAGATGCCGAGCGAGGCCTTCCAGAAGCGCGGCGGCCGCATGCTCGGCTTCCAGCTCTGGGTCAACCTGCCGAAGCGCGACAAGCGCATGCGCCCCCGCTACCAGGAGATCGCCGCCGCCAACATCCCCGTCGCCGAGAAGGACGGCGTCCGCGTCCGCGTCGTCGCGGGCGAGGCGCTCGGCCAGAAGGCGGCGATCGACACCCGCACCCCCATCCAGTACTTGCACTTTACACTGAAGGAGGGCGCGCGCTTCACCCAGCCCGTCCCGAAGGACCACGCCGCGATGGTGTGGGTCATCTCCGGCGCCGGCCGCTTCGGCAGCGACCGCAAGGCCGCGCAGGAGGGCCAGGCCGTCTTCCTCGCGGCCGACGGTGACGCCATCGACTTCGAGGCCGCCGGCCCGCTGGACATGCTGCTCCTCTCCGGCGTGCCCATCCGCGAGCCCGTCGCCCGCTACGGCCCCTTCGTCATGAACACCCGCGAGGAGATCATGCAGGCCGTGGAGGACTTCCGCGCCGGCCGCATGGGCAGCATCGAGGCGAAGATCGGCTGACGCCCCCGCGTCCGCCCAGCCCTCAGCTGCTCGCCGAGGTGTACGAGCGGATCGCCCGCTTCCACACCGCGCGCGAGACCGCGAACGCCAGCGCCGCCCCCAGCGCCGCGCCCACCGCCTCCCCCGCGCTCGCCCGGCCGAGCAGCGCCTTCGCCGGGAACGTCGTCATCACCGCCAGCGGCACCACGAAGGTGAAGAAGAGGTGCAGCACGCCGCGGAAGACGCTCGCCGGCCAGCGCGCGGCGTCGAACACCGAGCCGAACAGGAAGGTGAGGTTGTCGATCTTCACCACGTGGAAGGCCAGGCTGACGCTCAGCATCCACAGCGAGTACAGGATGACCACCGCCGCCACGAAGAGCAGCGCCGCGCCGCCGATGTCGCCCGCCGAGGGCGTGCGCCCCAGCCGCACGAAGCCGTAAGTGAACAGCGCCCCCGCCGTCAGCACGTTCGCCGCGCGCCAGGGCAGCACCCGCGCGGTGGACACCAAGAACTGCGCGTCCCTGGGCTTGAGCAGGACGAAGTCGAACGTCCCCTTGCGGATCTGCTCCACCACCAGCGTCATCCCGGGGTTGATGGCGCCCTCCAGCACCGCCTGGAGCAGGGTGAAGAAGCCGGTGACCATCAGCGCCTCGCCGAAGCTCCAGCCCGCGACGCTCGCCCGGTCGCCGTACACCACGAAGAGCGGCACGATCGCCGTCACCGTCCAGAAGATCTCGGTGAGCCCGTCGGTCACGAAGTCCGCGCGGTACTGCATCGCCAGCGCGATCGAGGTGCGGAGCTGCAGCCACAGCAAGCCGGGGTAGCCGCGCACCTTCATCCTCCGTACGCGTCGAAGCGCCGCACGCCCTGCCGCCACACCACGGCCACCAACGCGAACATCACCGCGACCATCCCCCACTGCCGCGCGAGCAACGACACCGCCTCGGCGTGCCCGTGCGCGCCCGTCATCAGCTCCACCGGCAGCCCGAGCTGGTAGCGGAAGGGGAGCCAGTCGATGACCGCGCGCATGCGGTGCGGGAACAGCTCGACGGGGACGATGTACCCGCTCAGCACGAAGTAGAGCGCCAGCCACGCGTCCATCACCTTGCTGCTGCTCTCGATGAAGAGCGCGAGGCACCCGATGGCGCAGTTGGCGGCGAGGGTGATGAGCCACGCTCCGACGACCGACGCCGCCCACGCCGCCCAGAGCAGCGGGTCGCGCGTGAGCTGCGCGCCGGCGAAGACCCACAGCGCCACGCACGCGAGCGGCACCGCGAGCAGCCCCCGCACCGGGAGCTCCGCGAGGCTGGAGGTGGCGTAGGCGAGCAGCGGGTGGATGGGACGCAAGAGGCGCAGCGCCAGCGTGCCGTCGCGCACCTCGCTGTTGATCAGCCACACCACCCAGGAGCCGGTGAGCTGGCGCACCACGAACATCGCCAGGAAGTAGGCGACGAACTGCTGGCCCCCGAAGCGGCCGACGGGCGCGGTGCGCGCGACGGCGTGCCAGAGCGCCAGCATGACCAGCGGCATCGTCGTCGCGGCGACCCACACCAGCATCTCCGCGCGGTAGGCCACCGCCTCCGACACCCCGATGCGCAGCAGCGTGGGAAGCGCCCGGACCGAGGCGCGAACACTCACGCCTTCGCCTCCGGGGCGCCCTGGCGAGTCCGCCCGAACACATCCGCCATCACCTCCTCCAGCGGCGGGTCGGTGACGTCCAGGTCGGCCACCGCGAGCGACGCGAGGGCCCGCGCGACCACGCGGCTCACCTCCGTCTGCGGGACGCGCAGCACCGCCGACGCCGCCGTGTGGCGGACCACCGCGCCCAGCCCGGCGAGCGCCGCGGCGTCCGCCGGCTCCGCCAGCCGCAGCGTCACCTGCTTCTCCGGGCGCGTCTTGCGCACCAGGTCCTCCAGCGGCCCGTCGAAGACGAGCTTGCCGTGGTCGATCAGGATGACGCGCGGGCACAGCATCGCCACGTCCGCCATGTTGTGGCTGGTGAGCAGGATGGTCGCCCCCCGCTGCTCGTTGTACGTCCGGATGAAGCTGCGCAGCGTGGCCTGCATCGCGACGTCCAGGCCGATCGTCGGCTCGTCCAGGAAGAGGAGCTTCGGCCCGTGCACCAGCGCCGCCGCGAGCTCGCACTTCATCCGCTCGCCGAGGGAGAGCTGCCGCGTCGGCCGCTTGATCACGTCGCCGATCTCCAGCAGCTCCACCAGCTCGCCGAGCCGCCCGGTGAACTCGGCGCGGTCCACGCCGTAGATGGCGCGATTCAGCTCGAACGTCTCCGACGGGGGCAGGTCCCAGAGCAGCTGCTGCTTCTGCCCGAGCACCAGGGTGATCTTGCGCAGGAACGCCTCCTGCCGGCGGCGCGGCTCGTGCCCGTCCACCCGCACCTCGCCGGAGGTGGGGTGCAGCAGGCCGGAGAGGACCTTCAGCGTCGTCGTCTTGCCCGCGCCGTTCGGCCCGAGGAAGCCCACCCGCTCGTGCGGGCGGATCTCGAAGTCGATGCCGTCGACGGCGCGCACCGTGGTGTACTCCCGGTGCAGCAGCGAGCCGATCGCCGCGCGCAGGCCCGAGGCGCGCTTGTGCACCCGGTAGTGCTTGTGCAGGCCGCGGACGGAGATCATCCCCTGCTGACTACACGGTTCACCGCTTCGCCACCAGCCGGGCTGCGACGTCCGCCGCCACCTTCTCCGTCGCCGCGTCCATCGCCACGCCGACCGCGGCCACGGCCCCGTCGAAGTCGGTGGCGGCCGCCGGCTGCTCCCGGGTGATCACCCCCTCGGCCATCACGCTGCTCGCCTGTCGCAGCCGGTAGTGGAGCTGCACCCGGCCCGACCACGCGCCGTCGTGCTGGCGCACCTCGAAGGCGAGCACGTCCACGTCCAGGGAGGGCGCGGGCCCACCCAGCACCTGGTCGGCGCGGTGGCGCGCGAAGAGCGCGCGGGAGAGGGAGTGGCGCACGTACACGACCGGGTCGTCGGTCCAGCGCAGCGACTGGTACTTGCCGACCTCCACCGGCGACTTGCGGTAGACGATGCGCTCGCGCAGGTTGGCGCCCGCGCGCAGGTCGCCGAGCTGCAGCGGCGGCGGGTCGCCGGCGGGTGGGGGCGGGTCGGCGTCGGCCGAGGTCGCCGGCTCCGGCGAGAAGTATCGGACCTCCATCGGCGGCGCCCGCGAGACGAGCGAGCATCCCGCGAGACAGGCGACGCACGCGAGCAGCCGGGCTCTCATGGCTCCCTCACCTGCGCGTGGCCCACGAGGAGCATCTGCGGATCGCGATCGACGGCGTCGGCCAGGGTGCGGAGCGCCTGCGCCGCCTGGTCCAGATCGCGCAGCGTCTGGCCGGCCTCGCGCGCGGAGCTCGTCGTGGTGCGGCCCAGCTCGTCGATGGCGTTGCTGGCGCGCTGCGTGCTGGCGACCAGCCCGCCGTCCCCGCCCACCTGGTCCAGCACGCCGTTCACCTTGGCGAGCGCGTCGGACAGGTTGTCCAGCGCGGCGGCCGTCTTCTCCGGGATGCGCGCCCTGTCCAGCTGGCCGACGGTGCGGTGCAGGTCCGCCACCGTGGCGTCGACGCCGTCGATGAGCTTCGCCACGCGCTCGGCGAGGCGCTGGTCCTTCATGTCGCCGAGCACGTCGTCCACCTTGCGCAGCGTGGAGGTCATCACGTCCACCAGCGCAGGGAGCTGCTGGCCCACCGTTGCCAGGTTCTTCACCATCGCGTCCAGGACGGAGGGCGCGGCCGGGATGTACGGCTCCGCGGGCGGAAAGGGCAGCGCCGGCGCCGGGTAGAGCTTCGGATCGAAGATGTCGATGTCGACGAACTTCACGCCGGTGATCCCCTGCGTGCCGAGCTGGGCGCGCAGGGTGGGCGCGGACTTCACCAGGCCGAGCGCCTGCACGCGCTCGCGGTTGAGGCCCATGACGACCTCCACGTGCCTGTCGTCCTTCGCCACCGCGATGCCGTCGATGGTGCCGATGGGCACGCCGCGGTACTTGACGGGCGCGCCCACGTCGAGGCCCTGCACCGACTCGTCGAAGTAGGTGTGGAAGGCCGTCGTCTTGGCGCGCACGCCGTGCAGCCCCAGGCCGAAGGCGGCGAGCACGGCGGCCACGATGGCCAGGAGCGTGAAGAGGCCGAGCTTGAAGTGTGCGGACGAAGCGGCCATCACGTCGCCTCCGGCTGGCGGTTGAAGAAGTGCTGCACCCGGGGCTCGGGGCTGCTCCGCAGCTCCGCCGGGGAGCCGGTGGCGAGGATGCTCCTCGTCTTGCTGTCCAGCATGATGCACCGGTCGACGATCGCGTGGATGCTCCCCAGCTCGTGGGTGACGAGCACGACGGTCAGGCCGAGCACCCGCGCGAGGGTGACGATGAGCCGGTCGATCTCCGCGGAGGTGACGGGGTCGAGACCCGACGAGGGCTCGTCGAAGAAGAGGAGCGACGGCTCGAGCGCCAGCGCGCGCGCGATGGCCGCCCGCTTGCGCATGCCGCCGGAGAGGGTGGACGGCATCTGGTGCTCGGTGTTCTGCAGGCCGACGAGGCGGAGCTTGGCGCTGACGATGGCGCGGATCGCCGCCGGCGGCAGATCGGTCCACCGCTCCAGGACGAGGGCGACGTTCTGCCCGACGGTCATCGAGCCGAAGAGCGCGCCCTGCTGGAACATGACGCCGAAGGAAGGCCGCCCGGCGGTCAGCGACGGGCGGCCGATGCCGGAGATCGTCAGCTGGCCGTCCAGCGGCTCCTCCAGGCCGATGAGGACGCGCAGCAGGGTGGTCTTGCCGCACGCGCTCCGGCCGAGGATGCCGAAGATCTCCCCCTGGCGGATGTCGAAGCTGGCGTGCTCCAGCAACACGGCCTCCCGGCTCCACCCGATGGAGACGTCACGCGCCTGGATGACGGGCTTGCCGGGGGTCACTGTCCGTACGCTCGAAAGAGGACCGTGAAGATGGTGTCGATGATGACGATCGCGAACAGGCACACGACGACCGTGGTGGTGGTGCTGCGGCCCACGCCCTCCGCCGCGCCACGGGTGGCGAACCCCTGCTGGCAGCCGATGAGGGCGATGGCGATCCCGAACGCCACGCTCTTGACGAGGCCGGTCCACACGTCGGACGGCATCACCGCCGTCTGGAGCTCGGCGAGGTAGCCGCGCGCGCTCACGCCCATGCCCACCCCCACGACCATGCCGCCGATGACCCCGACGACCGAGCCCAGCAAGGTGAGGACGGGGGCGACGATGGCGAGCGCCGCCACGCGCGGGAGGATGAGGTACGGCCCCGGGGCGAACCCCATCGTGCGCAGGGCGTCGATCTCCTCGGTGACGCGCATGGTGCCGAGCTCCGCCGCGTAGGAGGCGCCGGACCGGCCGCTCATGATGATCGCCGTCATGAGGGGACCGAGCTCGCGGGTGACCGAGATCCCGACCACGTCGGCGACGTAGACGTTGGCGCCGTAGACGCGGAGCTGCCGGGCGGACTGGAAGCCCATGACGAAGCCCACCAGGAAGTTGAGCAGCAGCACGATGGGGACGCCGTCGGCCCCGGCGCGCGCGGAGAGCGTCGCCACCTCGCGCCAGTTGGCGGTGCCCGGCATGCGCGCGGCGCGCGCCAGGGAGTGGACCAGCTCACCGAGGAAGTCCACCAGCCTCCGGAGGCTGGCGCCGACCCCCGCGGTGGAGCGGCCGAGCCGCTCGATGGCGCCCTCGCGGACCGGCGTGGGTGCGGTGTGTGGCGCCTCGTCGGCGCCGAAGAGGTGGGCGATGGGCTCGAGGTGCGGCGGGACGGACACCACGTCGCACGCGACGCCGCGCCCGGCGAGCTCGGCGCGGAGCTCGACCAGGAGGGACATCACCGCGCCGTCGACCACCTCCGCCTGGCCCAGATCGATGTCCAGGCGCGGGGCGCGGGGGGCCGAGAGGTCGCGCAGCCGGCGCCAGACGGCGGTCGCGTCGGCCATCCGAAGCTCGCCGGCGAGGACGAGCTTGCCGTCACGGCGCACGACTTGCGACTCGGCGAGCATCTGCCCCTGCGGTAGAGCAATCGCTACGCCATGCTCTCTCCCTTCCCGGACCGCGCCACATCGCGCAAGGGGCGGAAGCGCCGGCGGTCCCCGGATCGCACCCCCTGCGCGTGGCGCGCACCGTCTTCGGGGGCGCGCGCCGGCGACGCCCGGCCAGCTCAGACGAAGAGCGGCGCCGCCACGAGCGAGACGGTCCCGAGCAGCTTGATGAGGATGTGCAGCGAGGGCCCCGCGGTGTCCTTCAGCGGATCGCCCACCGTGTCGCCGACCACCGCCGCCTTGTACGCGCCGCCCGCCTTGCCCCCGAGCTCCCCCGACTCCACGTGCTTCTTCGCGTTGTCCCACGCGCCCCCGCTGGTGTTCATGACCAGCGCGAGCAGCACGCCCACGATGGTGCCGACCATGAGCACCGCGCCGACAGCCTCCGCTCCCAGCGTCTCGTCCCCCCGCGTGGCCAGCCGCTGGAAGAGCACGCCCACCACCACCGGCGCGCACAGCGCGAGCAGGCCTGGCGCGATCATGCCCTCGAGCGCGCCCACGGTGACGATGTCGACACACCGGCCGTAATCCGGGCGCGCCGTCCCGTCCAGGATCCCCGGGCGCTCGCGGAACTGCCGCCGCACCTCCTCGATGACCCGGTGGGCGTCGCGCGCCACCGCGCGGATGGCGAGCGCGCTGAAGGCGAAGACGGCCATCCCGCCCAGGAGCGCGGCGATGAACACCGGTAGCTTCCCGATGTCCACGCGCTCGAAGCGGAAGGCGGCCCAGCGGGGATCGCCGAGGGCGTGGAGCTTGGCCTGCGCCAGGAGGGTGATCTGGTCGCGGTACGCGGAGAAGAGGAGGAAGGCCGCCAGCGCCGCCGAGCCAATGGCGTAGCCCTTGGTGAGCGCCTTGGTGGTGTTGCCCGCCGCGTCCAGCGTGTCGGTCCGCGCGCGCACCTCCGCCGGCTCTCCGGACATCTCCACCAGGCCCCCGGCGTTGTCGGAGATGGGGCCGAACATGTCCATGGAGAGCACGTACGCGACGGTGGAGAGCATCCCGCTGGTGGCGACGGCGGTGCCGTACACACCCGCGCCCGGGACGCCTGGCAGGCCGTGCAGGCCGCAGTAGTACGCGACGAGGAGCGCCGCCGAGATGGCGAGCACCGGCAGCGCGGTGGACTCCAGGCCGACGGCGAGGCCGGCCAGCACGTTCGTCGCGGCCCCGGTGACCGAGCTCCGCGCGATGGACCGCACCGGCCTCCGCGTGCGCGAGGTGTAGTAGCGCGCGATGCTGGCGAAGGCGAAGCTGGCGGCGAGCCCCGCGACGCCGGCGCCGAGCAGCCACACGTTGCCGCCCAGCAGGAAGCGCGCCGCCACGTAGAGCCCCGCCGCCGCGAGCACCGTGGTGACGAGGTAGCCGCGCGTCATGGCGGACATGGGGTCCTCCGCGTCGTCGCGCATGCGCACCACGAGCACGCCGGCGATCGACGCGAGCAACCCGAAGGCGCCGACCGCCAGCGGGAAGAGCACGCCCCCCGCGCCGAAGCGCGGGAGCAGCGCCACGCCGAGGATCATCGCGCCCACGTTCTCCGCCGCCACCGACTCGAAGAGGTCGGCCCCGCGGCCGGCGCAGTCGCCGACGTTGTCGCCCACCAGGTCGGCGATCACCGCCGGGTTGCGTGCGTCGTCCTCCGGGATGTTCGACTCCACCTTCCCGACGAGGTCCGCACCCACGTCGGCCGCCTTGGTGTAGATCCCCCCGCCGAGCTGCGCGAACAGCGCGACGAAGCTCGCGCCGAAGGCGAAGCCGACGATCTGGTGCGGGCTCGTCTGTGGCGCCGCGAGGCCGCCGAAGGCGACGAAGAGCAGCGTGACGCCGGCGAGCGAGCTCGCCGAGACGGCGATGCCCGCGGCCGCGCCCCCGCGCAGCGCCAGCCGGAGCGCCGCGTCCACGCTGGTGCGCGCCGCGTTCGCCACGCGCTCGTTCGCGCGCAGCGACAGGAACATCCCCCAGTAACCGGCCGCGCCGGAGCACACCGCGCCGGCGCAGAAGGCGATGGTGGTCTTGATCGCCAGCTCGCGCCCCTCTCCGAAGAAGTACAGCGTGAAGACGAGCACCGCGAGGCCGAGCACCAGCCACGCCACCGTCCGGTACTGCCGCCGCAGGAAGGCGTGCGCCCCTTCGCGCACCGCACCCGCCACCTCCCGGATCTCCTCCGTGCCCGTGCCCGCGGCGAGCACGCGCCGCGCGAGGACGCCCGCGGCCGCGAGCGACACCACGCACGCGGCGACGACGAACACCACCCACCCCGCCGCGGCTGGCATCAGCGCACCTCGACCCGGAGGCGTCGCGCCCGCGGGGTGCCGCGGGCGCTGGGGGCGTTCATCGCGGCGTGCGAGTCTGGTCGGCGAGCGCGTCCCTTCCGTGGATGCGCTCGGAGAAGGACTCTTCGGCGCCGTCCGCGCGGCGGACGGTCATCACCGGGCACGGCGCGCTGCGCACGACGGCCTCGGCGACGCTCCCGATCAGGGAGTGAAGCCGGCCGATGCGCCCGTGCGTGCCGATCACGATGAGGTCGGCCTTCTCCGCCGTCGCCTGATCCAGGATGACGCGCAGCGGATCGCCCGACACCGTGCGCCGGCGCAGGTGCTCGCCGAGGCGCAGCTCCGCCTCCGCGATGGCCTCCGTCATCAGCCGCCCCGCCTCCTCCCGGGCGGCCTTGGAGCTCGAGGTGGACGAGCCGACCTCGAACTGGTCGGGCCCCTCCACGTGAAGCACGTCCACCTTGCCCTTGATGTCTCCGGCGAGCATGACCGCCTGGGAGAGCGCCGCGGCCGAGGCGGGCGAGCCGTCAATCGGAACCAAAATGTTCTTGATGTGGCCCATGAGCTCTTTCGGAGCAATCGCCGTGCCCGGAGGAAATGCCGAGCGCGGGGTGCGATTGCCGCGAAGGGCGCGCAAGCCGTGCGTCAGACCACAATGCGTGCGCGTCGCAGGACCGGAGCCCGGACGGCGGCTCAATGACCCACGTGCCGCCCCTGCCACTCGTCGATGGCGCGTAGCGCCTCGACGATCGACGACACGCTCACCTCGCTCGCGTCCTCCACGTCCTGCAGGAAGACGCGCGCGCCCTCGCGGCCGAGGCTCAGCCCCTCCGGCGTGTGGCGTCGCAGTGTCTCGTAGAGCTTCACCGCGCCCGCCTCCAGCTCCTCCCCCTCTGCCCGCGTGTCCTGCTCCTCGCGCCGCGCCTCCACGATCTCCAGCCAGCGCGCGGCGGCCTCACGGTTGGCGCGATCCACGAGCGCGACGAGCATCGGCCCGTCCGCGCGCTTGCCCGTCACGTGGAGCTCGCCGGCCCAGGCGGGGTCCCACTCCACCGGCCAGTCCTCCGCCCGCGTGCCCTCCCGCGCGTCGGCCTTCTCCTCCGCCCAGCGGCGGCCCGCCTCCACGGCCTCGGCCTCTTGCGTCGTGTTCATGGCTCTCTCCTTTGGCTTGACGTGGGCTGGAGGCAACGAACGGTCCGCACGCATCCTTCGCCGCGCGGGTGGCTCCAGACCAGGCACCCGTTGCGGCGATGCGCATGATGTTCGCGCGCGATCACTTCTCCAGGTGCAGGGTGACCGACGGCTGGTCCGGCGTGACGACCTGGCGGACCGGCCGCGACACCGCCTCCAGGGTGAGCGACACGTCCTGCGGATCGAGTCCGCGCGAGGTGGGCGTGCCGACGAAGTGCAGGTGGCGGGCGATGTCGCTCAGGGAGAGCAACCCCAGCAGCCGCCCGCTCACGTCGGTGACCGGCAGGCGGCGGATGCGCTGCGCGCGCATCACCTGCTCCGCGCGCTCCACCGAGTCGTCGGGGTGGCAGGCGTGGACGTGGGCGGACATCACGCTGGCGGCGTCGATCTCGGCGATGGGCCGGCCCTGCGCGTAGGCGGCGAGGCAGATGTCGCGGTCGGTGACGATGCCGACGACGCGATCCAGCTCGTCCACGATGGGGACGACGCCGCAGTCGTGCTCCCACATGATGTGGGCGGTGCAGTCGAGCAGGTGGTCGCCCCGGCAGGTCGACACGCTGCGATTCATGAGTTGTTCGACGAGCATGATATCTCCTCGGCTTGAGGTGTCGTTCGTGTGTTCCGCTGTAGGTGCAGCATTCGCCGTGCCATGCCGCCTCATTCGTGTGTCGATCGCGCCGCGGTGCGTCCTGGCCCTAGCGTTGCTTCTGCTGCGCGCATGGCTCACGCGCACGCCACCAATCGCTGGTCGCAGCACGTCACCGAGACGAGCAACGCGCTCGACCTGGAGCCGGGGGTGTTCACGTGGGAGGACCCGGCGCGCATCGCGGCGTCGCTGAAGAGGTCGGCGCTGCGGAGCCGGAGGAGGAAGGCGGACCCGTACCGGGCGGCGCTGTCGATGCTGGTGTTCTACATGAACCGGGCGGGGAGGAAGCTGACGCGGGAGCGGAGGGAGGTGCTGGAGAAGGCGAAGGGGGAGCTGAGGGAGGCGTTCGGGAAGGGGTGAGGCGCCCGCGTTGACCGGCGCACGGGACAAGGTCATATCCTCCTCGTGTCCCTCCCACTTCCTTCGGAGTCCGCCATGACTGTCTCCCGACTTGCCTACCTCGCCCCGCTCCTCCTGCTCGCCTGCGGGGGCACCACGGTCGACCCCGGTGACGGCGGCGCCGACGCGTCCATCGACGGCACGCCCGGGCAGGACTCGTCGCTCGATGCGCCCACCGACGCGCCGGCTTACCTGGCGTGCATGGATGACAAGGGGCAGCTCGATGGCTCCCTCAAGACCTGCCAGTCCAGCGCCGACTGCGTCATGAAGCAGGAGGAGACCGACTGCTGCGGCACCATCCTCTACGTCGGCGTGAGCAAGTCCTCCTCCGCGCAGTTCGACGCCTGCGAGAAGGCGTGGGAAGCGCACTTCCCCGGCTGCGGCTGCGCCTCCAACGTGACGAAGACGGAGGACGGCAAGGCGACGCAGATCGGGTTGGACGGCGGCGCGCCGCAGGTGCACTGCACCAACTTCACCAGCAACGGCGGCATCTGCCTGACCTTCACGCCGTAGCCCCGATGCTCACCCGCTTCGTCGACGACGTCTGGACCGACACGCGCCGCGCGCGCTTCTGGGGGCTGGAGACCGGCTCGCGCATGACCGTCGTGCGCATGTCCGGCGGCGGGCTCTTCGTGCACTCGCCCGTCGGGCTGGACGCGGAGACGCGCCGCGAGGTGGACGCCCTCGGCGAGGTGCGCGCGGTGGTCGCGCCCAGCCTCTTCCACCACCTGCACGTCGGCGCGTGGATGGACGCGTACCCGCGCGCGGTCTTCGCCGCGTGCCCGGGGCTGGAGTGGAAGCGGCCGGACCTCGCCTTCACGTGCGTGCTGGGCGATCAGCCGCACCCCGCGTGGGCGGGCGAGCTGGACCAGGTCTACTTCTCCGCGCGCCGGGAGAACGAGGTCGTCTTCCACCTGCCGCGGCGACGGGTGATGATCTGCGCCGACGCGATGCTCAACCTCTCACGCCACCCCGACCTGACGACGCGGATCTGGGCGCGCGCGATGGGCAACACCGCGCCGGGGATCGGGCACCTGGAGCGCTTCATGGTCCGCGACAGGCGGGTGGCGAGGCGTCAGGCGGACCGGATCCTGGAGTGGGACTTCGACGGCGTGGTGCTCTCGCACGGCGGGATGCTGGACGCCGGCGGGCACGAGGCGATGCGGCGCGCGTACGCGTGGCTGTGAGGGGGCCGCTCGCGTCACCCGGACGCCTTCACTCGCTCCAGCACGGAGACGTCCGCCAGATCCTGCGGGCGCCCGGATGCCTTCTTGTTCGCGATGAGATCGTCGAGCGCGCTGATCGGCACGTCCAGATCGCCGACGCGGGTGAGGACCCCGCGCGCGATCACGGCGTCGGTGTCGATGCCGTCCGCCGTTCGCAGGATGCCGATGCGCACGGCTCCCGGCCAAGGTACACGACCTCGTCCTTCGCCATGGCGCGCGCCGCGCGCACGACGTCGGGGGGGGCGCCGAAGCGTTCCAGCGCGCGAGCCACGCGTTGCAGGTTTGCGTTCGTGCCCGAGACCAGGACGTCGAGGTCCTTCGTCGCCCTCGGCTTGGCGTGGCGGCCGACGGCGTACCCACCGATGACGACGAACTCAACCTTTTCTTGGACGAGCTCCGCCAGCAGATCTCTGAAGTCGGGGTGGAGGTCCATGCTCTCCTCGCAGCGCGAGCGTGTCTTCGACGATGGACCACATCGCACGGAGGCGCGCCTCGGGTGTCATCGCCAGCCAGAAGTCGAGATCGGCGCGCTCCATCTCGGCGAACGACCGGGCCACGCCCCCTCGCCACGTCGCGCGCCTTCGCTGTCGACGTTCCTCGGGCGTCATGGGACGAGCGTACCACACGGCACGCATGGCCTGCCGTCCCCCGTGGGTAGCTCGTAGCCCTGACTGGACCCCAGGACCTTGCCGAGCTCGCGCTGGACGACGAAGGCCTCGAGGCCGTGGCTTCGATCGCCACCGGCGCTGGCCTGCTGGTACCGTGGGGGCATGGTGCGCCGTGAAGAAGCAGGTCGTCCGTCGGGCATGCCCGACGAACGACCTGCCTCAAGCTGCGCTTCTCCAGCGGGTGAGAGTCCCGCACCGGTAAGCGTCGGAGCGCCGGGTAGCAGGCCCCAGCCGAGCGGGAGAGATCCCGTCGGCCGAGCGGGGCGTCGAAAGGGTCCACGGACCGAGCGAGCACGCGGGCCGCAACATGAAGTGAAGCTTGCAGCCTCGTCAGATCTACAAACCGGGAGCCGAGCCGATCATGTCGCGGCGAAGGCAATATCGGCGGCGCCAGATCCGAAACGCGCCGTCGGTCCCGGCGGGGTAGGGAGCGCAGCACGCGTGCAAGGAGGAGTGCGGAACTCGGGAGGCCCGTCTGCGTCGCCCTCGTCGGGGCAAGGCGCGTCGTATAAGCCAGAGGCGAAGTCGGCCGCTGCGCAGCGGGAGTCCGAGGGGGTCACTGTACCGAAGAGCGAGGCGCGAGCTTCGCGAACGAACGCCGTGAAGAACAACGCGGCAGGAGGGAAAGACCCCTGCAGTGGTCGTGTCGGCGGAGCAGGTAAGCGCGAGGGCATGGCCGGCGAGACCGGTCCCAACCACCCCCATCGGCGACAGCCCATGGACAAAGTGCGACAACTGCAACGCCGGCTGTGTGCCGCGGCCAAGCGGCATCCGGAGCGCCGATTCCACGCGCTGTATGACCGCATCGCGAGGCGTGACGTCCTCGCGGAAGCGTGGAAGCGGGTAAGGAGGAACAAGGGAGCCGCGGGCGTCGATGCCCAGACGATCGCGGCGCTCGAGGTGTACGGAGTGGATCGACTCCTCGGAGAGATCCATGACGTGCTCCGTGCAGGCAGGTACCGGCCGGCAGCGGTGCTGCGCCGGTACATCCCGAAGGCCGATGGGAAGAAGCGGCCGCTTGGGATCCCGACGGTCCGAGACCGGGTGGTGCAGATGGCGACGAAGCTCGTGCTGGAGCCGATCTTCGAGGCGAGCTTTCGCTCGTGCTCGTACGGCTTCCGTATCGGGCGGAGCGCGACGGACGCCCTGGAGACGCTGAGGAAGCTCGGCGCGAAGGGGTACAACCACGTGCTCGACGCCGACATCCGTGACTACTTCGGGAGCATCGATCACGACAAGCTGATGAAGCTCGTCGAGCGGCGCATCTCGGACCGGAGGGTGCTCAAGCTGCTGCGGCAGTGGCTCACGGCGGGGGTGATGGACGAAGGCACGGTGACCAACCCCTCCAGCGGCACGCCGCAGGGCGGGGTGATCTCGCCGCTGCTCTCGAACATCTACCTCGCCGTGCTCGACGACGTGTGGACGAAGCGGTGCGCGCATCTTGGCGAGCTGGTTCGTTATGCGGACGACTTCGTCGTGATGTGCAGGACGAAGCGTGACGTCGACGAGGCCGAGCTTCGCGTGAAGCACGTGATGACGCGACTCGGGCTCGAGCTGCACCCGGACAAGACGAGGAAGCTGGACCTCTCCTGGGGTAAGAAGGGGTTCGACTTCCTCGGCTGCCACCTGCGGAAACGCTTGAGCGGGTCCATCTGGGAGAGGTCGCGCAAACGCGTGTACTTCCTCCAGCGCTGGCCATCGGCTCGCGCGATGAAGCGGATCCGGCAGCGCGTGAGGGACCTCACCCCGCGATCACGCTGCCACGCGGACCTGCGCGACGTCGTCGCGCAGCTCAACCCCGTGCTGCGTGGCTGGGGCGAGTACTTTCGCACCGGGAACGCCGACGTGAAGTTCAACCGACTCGACGAGTACGTGTACGAACGGCTTCGAGCGCTGCGCCTGAAACGGGCCGGCTCGAAGCTCAAGGCCGGACAAGCCGAGCGCTGGACCCGCGACTACTTCGTCGAAGGCTTCGGGCTCCACCGCCTGCGCGGGACCATCCGCTACCCGGAGGCCGCGTAATGCCGCGTCACGAGAGACCACCGGTAAGCCGTGTGCGGGAAATCCGCACGCACGGTTTGAGAGGGGGTCTTGACTCCAACCGCCGCCGTAGGGCGGCCAAGGTGTAAGGATCTACCAATGCGGATCGACAATCCTCACAGCGCGCGGCAGCTCGCGCAGGCGATCGCCAGGGACGTGTACCTCTACAACAAGGAGGCCGTGGAGCGCGCACCCGTGCACGAGCGCGCGCGCGTGCTGGCGGAGCCACTCGCCGACGCGCGGAAGCTCTTCGCGTTGCGCGTGGCCGAGCCCTTCCTCGGCATGCTGGATCAAGCGCTCCAGGAGATCGTCTTCAATCCGCTGGGCGTGGACGGGTGGACGGACGAGCCGGGGTGACCGGCTCCGCGAGGCGCGGTGAGCTCGAGTCACGCGCGGCGAGTCAGGCGGACGGTGGACTCTCGACGACGATGGACTCGATGCGCTCCACCGCGCTGCGCACGCCGTCCTCCGCGGCGATCGCCTCCGCCATGCGCCGCGCCCCCGCCACGTAGCCCGCGTTGCCCACCAGATCGGCGAGCCGTGCGGCCAGCGCCTCCGCGCGCAGCCCCTTGCGCATGAGCGGCATCGGTCCGGCGCCCGCCGCCGCCACGCGCCGGCCCCAGAAGGGCTGGTCGGCGGTGAAGGCGACCACCAGCGTGGGCACCCCCGCGCGCAGGCTCGCCGCCGTGGTGCCCGCCCCGCCGTGATGCACCGCCCCGGCGACGCGCGGAAAGAGCCAGTCGTGCGGCACGCTCTCCACCACGAACGCGTCCTCCCCGAGATCCGCGCCGCGCACGCCGCCCCACCCCGTCGCGATCACCGCGCGCAGCTTCGCGCGCCCGAGCGCCTCCGTCGTCAGGTGCGTGAGCGCCTCCGGGTCGACGCCGGTCATGCTCCCGAAGCCCACGTACACCGGCCTCGGGCCGGCGGCGAGGAAGCGCTCCAGCGCCTCCGGCGGCTTCCAGTCCGGCGAGCGAGCGACGAAGCAGAAGCCCGTCGTGGTGACGTGCGCGGGCCAGTCGCCCGGCGTGGGCACGAGCGCCGGGCTGTAGAGCCCGACCACCGGCGTGCGCGCGATGATCTCCGCGAAGACGTTGCGCGACGCGAGCGGCGGCAGTCCCAGCTCCGCGCGCTTCTGCAAGAGGTACGGGCCGTAGATGTCGCTCAGCCCGCGGAGCATCAGCCTCCAGACGAGCCGCCGCGTCCAGCGCGGCGCGCGCGGGAAGAAGAGCGGCTCGATCTCCGCGGTGGGCACCGCCGGCGAGGGCGCGAGCACCACCCTGGGCACGCCGCGCTTCTCCGCGGCGTACAGCGCGCCGGGCGCGAACGGGTGAAGCAGCACCGCGTCGGCGTCGGCCGCGGCGGCGTACGCGCCCTCGAACCAAGGCGCGAGCACCGCGCCGAAGACCTCGCGCGCGAGGCGCAGCGCGCGCAGCGGGGAGTCGCCCGCGGCGATCCACGCGCGGCCCGCGGGCGACTCCAGGATGCGCTGGAAGCTCGCGCCGATGGGGCGGAAGGCGGGGCCGTGCGCGGTGACGAAGGGCTCGTAGTCCTCGTGCGTGGCGACGGTGACGCGGTGCCCGCGCGCGAGCAGGCCGGCGCCGAGGGCGACGAAGGGCTGGACGTCCCCGCGGGTGCCGACGGTGGCGAGGACGACGTGCACGGGCGATCAGGTCGTGTACATCGCGACGCCGAGCTTCATCTCCGCCGCGCGGGCGTAGAAGCTCGCGAGCTCCTCCACGTCCTGCATCAGCTCGGCGACCGGGTCCTCGGCCTCGGAGAGCACCTCGGCGTCGTCCACCTCCTCGTCCACCAGCTCGGAGAGGTCGGCCTTGGCGATGCGGGCGCGCAGCTTCTTCATGTCGACCTTCGCCAGCTCCCGCGCGACGGCGGCGGCCGTCTTCGCCGGGACGACGCCGAAGCTGCCGTTCTCCAGCGTCGACGTCTCGACGCTCTCGGCGCCGGAGAGCATCGGCGCGAGCGGGGACCGGCTCGGGTACGGGTCGCCGGTCAGGAAGTAGCTGATGCAGCACGCGTAGTACGTGCGAAAGGACTGATCCTCCGGCTTGTCCAGCCCGTGGATCGACGCGGGGTCCGCTCTCAGCGCCGCGATCTCCTCGTCGGTCACCATCTGCACGTACGTCGCCATCGCCATGCGTCGCATCAGAGGCCCTTTTGGCGCCGGGTACAAGGGAGCGTCCCCTGGAGCGCCTTTCCACTCGACGCGGGGCGCCTCCCCGGAGAGCCTCCAGGCGATGCCGAACACCGATCTCGACCTGCGCGGGCAGCGCGTGCACGTCACCGAGCGGGGCGGGGGCGCGCCGGTGCTGCTGCTGCACGGCAACCCCGACTCCTCCGCGGTGTGGGAGCCCGTCGTCGATCGCCTCGCCGATCGTTTCCGCTGCATCACGCCCGACCTCCCCGGCTTCGGCCGGTCCATCCCGGCGCGGGACGCCGACTACTCCCTCGCCGGCCAGGCGCGCTTCGTCGCCGATCTGCTGGACGCCCTCGACCTCACCGAACCCGTCGCGCTCGTCGGCCACGACGTCGGCGGCTTCTACGCGTGCGCCTTCGCCGCGGAGCATGAGGCGCGCCTGCGCCGCGTCGCCCTGCTCAACACCGTCTTCTCCCGCGACTTCCGCTGGCACTTCTGGGGTCGCGTGTGGCGCACCCGCGGCCTCGGCGAGATCGCCATGGCCGCCACGACCTACCCGCTCTTCGCGAGGGAGCTGCGCCGCGGATCACCCGGCCTCCCCGCGACGTACGCGCGCACGGCGTACGCGCACGTCACGCCGCACATGAAGCGCGCGGTGCTCGCCCTCTACCGCACCATGAACCCCGAGGCGTTCGCCGGGTGGGACGATCGCCTGCGCGCGGTGACCGCGCGCGTCCCGACGCGCGTCCTCTGGGGTGAGCGCGATCCCTTCATCCCCCCGCGCTTCGCCGACACGCTCGGCGGCGCGGTGCATCGCTTCCCCGACGCGGGCCACTGGGTGCAGGTGGAGAAGCCCGCGGAGGTGGCGGAGCTTCTCGCGGAGCACCTGGCCGGCTGACGCTCCGGCCGCGACTACTGCCGGTCCGCGTACATCGGCTTGTTCGCGCTCGAGTAGTACAGCCGGCACCCGTCGGGGGACACGCCGGCGACCAGCTCTCCGCCGCTCGTGTTGAGCTCGGTCACGTTGCGGATGCTGCCGAAGGGGTCCGCCGTGCTCGCGCGCGACGCCGTCCAGATGTCCGGACCGCCGTTCGTCCCGGTGCGGTGCGACGACCAGAAGATGATCAGGTCGTCCTCCGTCACCGCGGGGAAGCCGTCCAGCATGCCGGAGTTGATCTCGGTGACCGCCACCGGCGCGCCGAACACGCCGCCGCTCACCGACGAGCGGTAGATGTCTCCGTTCGGATCGTCGCGCCGGGAGGTGAAGTAGAGCGCCTTGCCGTCGGCGCGCAGGAAGGCCTGCTGCTCGCCCGCGCCGGTGTCGACGGTCGGAACCGGCACCGGGGTGCCCCACGCCGCCGCCCGCGACGCGCGCGTCGTCATGTACAGCTCGAAGCTGCAGCAGCCGCCGTCCTGGACGACCGGCAACCCGTCCGCCGAGAAGAAGAGCGTGAGACCGTCCGCGGAGACCGAAGGCTCCACGGCCCCGGCGGAGCTGTCGATCGCCCCGACGGCCGTCCCGCTCCCGAAGGTGTCCGCCGCCGTCGCCCGCGTCGCGGTGGCGACGTAGGTGCCCGTCCCGCCGTCCAGCGTCGCCTGGTAGAAGAGCTCGAGCTCGTCTTCGGTCATCGACGCGTGGAACCCGGCGAAGCCCTGCGGGACGGCCAGCGCGACGGGCGTGCCGAAGGGCTTGCTCCGGTCGCACGCGCCGGCGTCCGATCCGGCGTCGGAGGGCGCATCCGCCGTCACGTCCGCCGTCACGTCCACCGAAGCGTCCACCGAGGCCTCGGCGCCGCCGTCGACCTGCGTCGCGGAGTCGTCGCCGCCGCAGTGGACGCACAGCGCGGCCGCCGCTGCTGCGCTCATCCGGAGAAGGTGCTTCGTCGTCCTGCGGTCTCGCCTCATGGCGAGCCATTAGTACACCCATCCAGGCCCGCCGACGAACGCGCCCGTGCCCGCTAAGGCGTCGAGCTGATCGGCACGTCGCGCGACTGCTGCGCGAGGATGCTCCCGCCGTAGCCGTACGCCGGGTCGAGTTGCCCCTGCCGCGTGCGGTACACCGTCACCGTCACGTTGCACGTCGCGCCGGGGTGCTGTGCGTCGTTCTTCAGCGTGCCCCTGGGGATGGTGAAGGTGCCCGGGTCCCCCGCGATCGCCTGCGAACCCGTCGGCGTGATGCAGTCGCCCGTGGCGCGCCAGCTCATCGGGTCGCCGCCACCCGACGGAGCGTAGGTCACGGTGAGATCCGCCCCGCGCGAGGACGACGTGCCGCCCGCGGGCGCGCTCACGGCGAAGGCCTGCGGCATGGTGACGGTGCTGCTCGGCGCGCTGGCGTCGCCCGCGCGCTGCAGCGCGATGGTGAACGCCTCGCCGCCCTGGTCCAGGCCCGGGAAGCCGGCGGAGTAGCTGATGATGCCCAGCACATTGGAGCGCGACATGGTGTGCGACTGGCCCCCGGAGCTGGCGACGAGGCTGTCGCCCGCGCTCAGGTCGACGCGGTCGGTGATGCTGTCGCCGACGAAGAGCTGCGCGCTCGCGGTGCTGCTGCCGGTGCCGCCGGCGCTGACGGTGATGGACGCCTTGATGCCCGACGTGCGGACGCTGGATGACTTGACGCTGGAGCAAGCGGCCAGGGCGGCGACCGCGGTGACGATGGCGAATCGGATGTGACGCATCAAAATCCCTCCTGAAGCCAAGACCGGCGGGACGAGCGTAGCAAGGCCCGGGCCATCTGCGGGGGCGCCCCTGTGTCCCCATCGCCCATGTCCCACCGCCAACGGGCGTGCACACCGCACCATGATCCAGATGGCAGGGTCACGGGCCGCAGAGGACCTTGCCGAAGGTCACGTAGAAGTCGTGCGTGTCGGCGATCTCGCACGTGGCAAATGCGCCGGCATCGGCGTCGCACGTGGCGAAGGCAGCGCAGCTCGTGGTGCGCGGCGCGCTCCCCATGGAGTGAAGTCTACCCCATCGGCGACTCCGCCGCGCGGCGGATGGTGTCGTTGCGCTCGCGCAGGAAGCGCTCCAGGTAGCGGGTGAGAAAGAGCCGCTCGGCGACGCGGCCCAGCGGCCCGAGGGGCGCGTCGTAGTCGAAGCGGTCCACCATGCGCGTGCCCTCCGCGCACGGCTCGAAGAGGTGATCGTGGTCGAAGCGGCGGAAGGCGCCGCGCACCATCGTGTCGCGAAAGTGGCGCGGCCGCTCGTAGCGGGTGACGCGCGAGGTGAGCGTCTGCCACACTCCCAGGTGCTTCGCGCGCCAGGTGACCTCCTCGCCCGGCCCGATGAGCCCGCGCGTCACCCCACCCACCGCGCTCTCCCCGGTACGCGCGGTGGAGGCGACGTGCACGTCGATGCTCCGCGCGAGGTCGAAGACGCGCTCGACGGGCGCGCGGATGACGGTGCATAGCTCGATGACGGGCATCGCACGCCCAGCTTAGCGCACCGGTGCGGGCCCCATGGCGACCTACTGGTTCAATCGCGTCGAGGCGCCGCGGAGCAGCTTGCGGGTCACCCAGTAGACCGTGTCGCCGTCGACCGCCATGTCGATGACTCCCTGCTGCCTCCCCGCGAGCGCCGTCTCGCGGAGGGAGTCCTTGTAGCGGCGGTGGATCACCCAGTCGGTGCTCGCGTAGTAGAAGGCGCCGTCGTCGGAGGTGATGGCGCTCACCGTGGCGTCGACGAGGTGCTCCGGCGCCGCGTCGCCCTCGCGCCAGCGCATCAGCGCGTGGTCGGTGGCGTAGTAGAGGCCGTCGCTCGCGGCGTGCAGGGTGTCGGGCCGCACGCCGGTGACCACCGTCTCGACGGGGCCGCCGTCGATCGGCTGCCGCCGGATGGCGCTCGCCTCGATGTCGGCGAAGTAGAGGTAGCCGCCGCCCACGTCCATCTCCCGGCCGTCGAGCAGGTAGTAGCTCGACGCGTCGGCATCACACGAGGAGCCCCAGAAGCAAACGGTGAGCCCCATCGTCGCCACCGGCTCGGTCGTCCCGCCGATCTTCGGCGTACGCCGGATGGTGATCTGCTTGTCGCCGTCCCAGTCCATCCAGTAGAGGTCCGCCGGGCTCTCCGCGAGCTGCGCGATCGGCTTGCCGGTGGCGAGGACGCGCTCCGGCTGCCCGAAGGCGAGGGAGCGGATGTCGGTGTCGTCGATCGGCACGCTGCCATGGGCGCCGTCGACCCAGTAGACGCCGGCCACGTCGGCGACGGCTGCGGACGCGAGGGTCTGCGTGGGCCGGGTGACGGTGTGATCGGGGGCGACGTCCAGCAGCGTGTCGCCGGCGAGGATCACGTGCCCGCCGCGCAGCGCGATGTCGCGCACGTTGAGCGCCTCGTCGATGTCCGTCACCGCCTGGCACGAGCCGGCGTTGCAGTGCAGCCCCGCCGCGCACGACAGCCCGCACCCGCCGCAGTTGTCGTCGTCGTGGGAGACGTCCTGATCGCAGCCGTCCGCCGCCGGCACCTTCTTCCCGCACGCGGCCCAGCCGGGATCGCACGCGTAGTCGCACGCGCCGGCGTGATCCAGCATGCCGGAGGCGTGGAGCGCGTCGGGGCACGCGGGGGCGGGCTCGCACCCGGAGGACGACGAGGACCCGCCGCTGAAGTCGAAGGACATGCACGCGGTGACGAGGAGCGCCGGCGCGACGCTGGAGATCCATCGAAGAGCTCGCATGACTTCACCTCCGAGGAGAGTGTGAGGCCACGCGGTGTACGTCACCATGGTCAGTTTGCCGCCCGCTCGTGGTCAATTCGTCTAGGCTGGTGCTCGCATACTGTGAATATCCGGCACACCCATCCCCTGCGACCGGCGCTGGTCGTGACCCTCGCGGCCGCGTGCGCGTGCTCCACCGCCGCCACGCCGCCCGATGTCGACGCGGGCGACGCGGGCGCGACCGGCGACGCCTCGAGCACCGACGGCGGCACCTCGTCCGACGGCGGCGGCGCCAGCGGCTGCTACCTCTCCGGGTCCGGCGCCGGCGCCGCGGACGACACCGACTGCTGGGCGGCACCTGCGCGTGCATCAGGTGAGCGGAGGTGGGCGGTTTGCGACGCCGCGCCGCGGCGCAGGCCCAGGAGACCGGGCGCGACGACGTCGTCGCCAGTCGCGCGGGGTACCGTGCGGCGGGGTGGGTGACGATCGGCGTCGCCTCCGCCGCGACGACGATGGGCCTCGTCGGCCTGATCTTCCTGCAAGGCAGCTGCAGCGACAGCGGCTGCGCCGGGAACAGCTGGGGCTGGAGCGCGGCCGGCGCCATCATCACCGCCGTCAGCCTCCCCGTCGGCATCGTGCTCGTGCTGCAGCACGACGAGCACGTCTCCCGCGTCACCCTCGGCTCGCTCCCGGTCCCCGCCGGCGGCGGCGCGTCGCTGTCGCTCAGGTTCTGAGGAGCGGCGCTGCGGCGGGTAGCACGTCGGCGAAGACGAAGCCGTCGCGCTCCACCACCTCGCCCACGCGCACCTCGATGGGCGCGCGGAACATCGGCCCCGCCGACGCGAAGGTGTGAAACTCCCCGTTCTCTCCGCACGGGTCCACGCCCGGCGGGAGATCTGCGAGGAGGGAGGCGTCGAAGGGGCGGCCGGCGAAGGACCGGTCGAGCTTGCGCGGATCGACGCACGTCAGGGTCGCGCGCAGGCCCATCGCGATCATCTCGCGCGCGAGCGCGCCCGTCTCGCGCGCCCACAGCGGGAAGACGCCGGCCATACCGACCTCGGCGAGCTTCGCCTCGCGCCAGCGGCGCAGGTCCTCCAGGAAGAGATCGCCGAAGACGACGGCGCTCACCCCGAGCGGCCGCAGCTCCCCGAGCACGCGGGCCATCGCGCGCTCGTAGACCTCGTTGGGGCACGGCGAGGGGATGGGGACCTTCCAGCAGCGCAGGCCGAGCGCCTCGGCTTGCCGGTCGAGCAGCTCCTCGCGGACGCCGTGCATGGACACGCGGCCGAACTCGGTGGTCACCGTCGTCAGGATGCCGGCGATCTCGACCTCCCCGGAGCGGCGCGCCTCGTGGAGGGCGAGGGCGGAGTCCTTGCCGCTGCTCCAGGAGACGACGGCCTTCGGGCGCGGGCGCATGGGGGGAGGACTACCACACCTCTTCTTTGTGCTCTCGGGTCGCTCCGGCGTCAGAGGGGGCGCGAGCGCGTGCGCGGGGGCGAGCGCGTGCGCGGGGGCGAGCGCGTGCGCGGGCGCGTGCGCGGGGGCGGGGGGAGTTGGGAGCTCGCTCGGGGGGGTGATTCTCCCGCCGTGCTCGGAGCTGTCGAGGCCGGGGCCGTCCTCGCCGTGCTCGGGCGCTTCGCGCCCTGCGCGCGGCTCCGGGCGGTGCTCGCTGCGCTCGCAGCCTCGACAGCTCCTGCGCGCGACGGGGCTGGGCGGGTGCCCCCGCGCAGGGTGCGCGGGCGCGAACATGGAGTTGGCGATGCTTCGTATCTATCCCGTGCTGCTCGAGCTGGTCCGGTCTCTTGCACCGTTGGTGCGGCAGCTCGAGAGGCATGATCCGGATCTTGCCCGGCAGTGCCGGCGCGCGCTGGCGAGCGCGCCGCTCAACGTGGCCGAGGGGATGTACTCGAGAGGGAAGAACCGGGGGGCGCGGTATCACACCGCGCTGGGATCACTGCGGGAGGTGCTGGCGTGCTTCGAGGTCGCGACGGCGCTCGGGTACTTGCCGGCGCTCGATGACGGGCTGAGTGATCGGCTCGATCACGTGCTCTCCACGCTGGTGCGGCTCGTCGGTGGCCACTGAGGGGACGCGGGGGCCGGTCGTCGATGCGCCGGCTCCCGCCAGGCCCTCGCGCGGGGGTGGGCGCGGGCGAGCGCGCGTGCGCGGGGGCGGGCGAGCGCGCGGGGGCGGGCGCGGGCGCGGGGGCGAGCGCGTGCGCGGGGGCGGGCGCGGGCGCGGGGGCGGGCGCGGGCGCGGGGGCGAGCGCGTGTGCGCGGGGGCGGGCGCGGGGGGAGTTGGGAGCTCGCTCGGGGGGGTGATTCTCCCGCCGTGCTCGGAGCTGTCGAGGCCGGGGCCGTCCTCGCCGTGCTCGGGCGCTTCGCGCCCTGCGCGCGGCTCCGGGCGGTGCTCGCTGCGCTCGCAGCCTCGACAGCTCCTGCGCGCGACGGGGCTGGGCGGGTGCCCCCGCGCAGGGTGCGCGGGCGCGAACATGGAGTTGGCGATGCTTCGTATCTATCCCGTGCTGCTCGAGCTGGTCCGGTCTCTTGCACCGTTGGTGCGGCAGCTCGAGAGGCATGATCCGGATCTTGCCCGGCAGTGCCGGCGCGCGCTGGCGAGCGCGCCGCTCAACGTGGCCGAGGGGATGTACTCGAGAGGGAAGAACCGGGGGGCGCGGTATCACACCGCGCTGGGATCACTGCGGGAGGTGCTGGCGTGCTTCGAGGTCGCGACGGCGCTCGGGTACTTGCCGGCGCTCGATGACGGGCTGAGTGATCGGCTCGATCACGTGCTCTCCACGCTGGTGCGGCTCGTCGGTGGCCACTGAGGGGACGCGGGGGCCGGTCGTCGATGCGCCGGCTCCCGCCAGGCCCTCGCGCGGGGGTGGGCGCGGGCGAGCGCGCGTGCGCGGGGGCGGGCGAGCGCGCGGGGGCGGGCGCGGGGGCGGGCGCGGGCGCGGGGGCGAGCGCGTGCGCGGGGGCGGGCGCGGGCGCGGGGGCGGGCGCGAGCGCGGGGGCGAGCGCGGGCGCAGGGGCGGGCGCGGGCGCGGGGGCGGGCGAGCGCGCGTGCGCGGGGGCCGAGCGGGGGGCGAGCGCGGGGGCGGGCGCGGGCGCGTGCGCGGGGGGGGGCGTGCGCGTGCGCGGGGGCGGGCGCGGGCGCGATGAAGGTCAGGAGTGACCAGCGTTCCCCGCGCGCGTGCTAGCTTGCGCCCGGACGCTGCGACCAAGGAGCACGCCATGGGCGCCTGGGGACATCTCGCCTTCGACAACGACACCGCCAACGACTGGGCCTACGGCCTCGAGGACACCGACGACCTGTCGCTCGTCGAGGAGGCGTTCGAAGAGCTCGAAGAGGTCGGAGGCGCGTACCTCGATCAGGACATCGCGTGCTGCGCGCTGGCCGCCTGCGAGGTGCTGGCCCGCTGTCAGGGCAACGCCGGCTACGAGAACAGCTACACCGAGAAGGTCGACGAGTGGGTGGCGGCGAACGCGATCGAGCCCCCGCTCGCGCTCCTGCGGCGCGCGTCGGCGGCGATCGACCGGATCCTGGGCCCCGACTCGGAGCTGCGCGAGCTCTGGGACGACTCCGGGGAGAGCGAGTGGCGAGACTCGGTGGAGCACCTGCGCAAGCGGCTCGGGCTGCCCTCGAGCTGAGCTGCCCCCGAGGTCACGAGTCACTCCCCCGCGAGCGCCTCCAGCTGCTCCACGACGCGCCCCAGCTCGTCGACCAGACGCATCAGCCCGTCGGTCTGCTCGCCCTCCCGGAGCGCCACCACCATCTCGCGGTAGTACCAGAGCGTACCCTCGCGGCCGCCCTTGAAGCGCGTCCAGAGCTCCTCGCCGAGCACGCGATAGTCGGCCACCAGCGTGCGCGCGTTGTGCACCTTGTCCGCCGCGGACACCAGCTTGATCGCCGCGGGCTCCTCTCGCACGTGCGCGATGTACGCCTCCTTGCGTGTTCGCCAGTCGGGCTTCGGCGCGCCCTCCGGGGCGCGCACCTCGGAGCAGCCCTCCACCACGGCGAGCACCGCGTCGCCGAACCGCCGCCGGATCTCCGCGGCGTGCTCGATACCCTGATCCTCCAGCGCGTCGTGCAGGAGCCCCCCGATGGCCTGCTCCTCGCTGCCGCCGTACTCCAGCACCAGCCCGGCGACGGCGAGCAGGTGCGCGACGTACGGGACCGGCGTCCCCTTGCGCGCCTGCGTGCGGTGGAGCGTCGCGGCGTAGGCGAGCGCCTCGGCGAAGCGGTCGGAGAGGGGGTGCGAGGGCGTCGCGTCGGGGGGCATCGCGATCTCATGCTAGCGCGCACCTGGCGCGCGTGCCGCGGCGGATCTCCAGATCGCCGCGCGGCGACCTGCGCCGCGCAAGAGCCTCGCATCACCGCCGGCCCGACGCGAGCCGTCGTATCGCTGCATCGTCGCGCTCCTCTTCTGCACGTGGTGGTGGCGCTGGAGGCCGCAGCGCCCGGCCTGGTGGTGCCGGCGGCGAGCCCGGAAACGCGGCGGCAGCGGGTCGGCGGGCCTATACTGCCCGCATGGCAGCCCGCTCTCCTGCCCGCCGCGCGACCTACGCAGACATCGAGGCGCTCCCGAGCCACTACGTCGGGGAGATCCTCTTCGGCGTCCTGCACGCTCACCCGCGCCCGGCGCTGCCACACGCGGAGGTCGCGTCGGGCATGGGCGGAGAGCTCCGTGGTCCGTTCCATCACGGCCGCGGAGGCCCGGGCGGCTGGATCATCCTGGACGAGCCGGAGCTTCACCTGGGGGACGCGAAGGAGCCGGACGTCGTCGTACCCGATCTCGCCGGCTGGAGACGCACACGGATGGCGGTCGTGCCGGCACAGGCCTTCACCACGCTCGCCCCCGACTGGGTGGCGGAGATCCTCTCGCCGTCGACCGAGGCCGTCGACCGCGACGAGAAGATGACCATCTACGCTCGCGAGAAGGTGGCGCACGCGTGGCTGGTCGACCCGCTCGTGCGCACGCTGGAGGTCTTCCGGCTGGACGGAGATACGTGGCGCATGATCAAGACCTGGCACGGCGACGTGCGCGTGCGCGCGGAGCCCTTCGACGCCGTGGAGCTCGATCTCGCGCTGCTGTGGCAGTCGCTGCCGCCACGCGAAGGGGAGTGAGCCTTCCGGCGAACGCCGGGCAGGGCTCGTCGCGGCCGGCCTTCCGCGCGCGCTACGCTACTGCCCCGGCTCCGCCGCGGCGTCGTACAGCTCGCGGACGTCCACCTTCGCGCGGATGGAGGTGAGCTCGGCGGTCTGCCCGTCCTCGGTGATCGCTCGCGTCCACTCCACCCCGTCGCGCGTCCAGACCTCGACGCGCCGGTCCCGGTGCCTGAGCCCCGCATCACCGCCCGCGCGACGCGGCGCTGTCGCTGCGGTTCTGAGGACTACTGCGCCGCGTCGGTCATGCTCCGAGCACGCGACGGAGCTCCGCTTCGAGGCCGAGCGCACCGCAAAGCCGCGCGAGCTCGACGCGATCGAGCGTCGGATTGCGATCGACGAGCTCGAGGACGTCCATCTCGCTCTTGCGACCACCTGCGTAGAGCTTGAGCGCGATGAGATGGGGCAGGTCGACCACGGCCAGCGGACCGAGCAGGTTTGGAGTCGCGGTCTCGACGGCTGCGCGGCCGGGGGCTCCCGCGCCCGGGCGAAGTGGGTTGTCGAAGTTCACGATCTGGAGCGGATCGAAGTCGTCGCCTGTCACGTTCAGGCATCCGCCGAGGGGGTCCTCGGCGTCGGGCGTCACGAGCTCGACCGCGTAACGCGCCGCGAGCTCGCGCTCCACGGCAGGCAGGACGCGAAAGGGATCGGTGGCGGTCGCGAGGTCGAAGTCCTCGGTGTCGCGAACGTAACCGTGGACGGCCACGGCGATGGCGCCGATCACCGCACACGCAACGCCGTGCTTCGCGAGCACCCCCGCGACGTCGGCGGCGACCTGCATCGTGCGCTCCGCGCGCGTCGTCATCTTCGAACGAGAGAGAGGAGGTACCTGCGCCGCTCGCCGAGCTCGAGCGCGCGCAGAGCCCGCTGCATGGGCGTCATCGCCGCGATGCGCTCGCGCTCACGACGCCTCGCCGCATCGGCGCTCTTGCTCGGGCGTCCGTGCAGGTTCTCCATGCGCAAACGGTAGCATGTCCAGAGCTCTCGGGCTGCCGGGCAGGAGCAGGCGCCAGGGTCGCCCAGGTGCACGTGGATGCCTGCGACCTGGCCACCTCCAGGGGGCGTTCACCCGCCGTCGCCGCCGGCGTCCCCCGCGCCACCGTCAGATCAATCGAACCCGGATACCGGAGCCGGCGCCGCCTGGTAGGGACGCTCGCGGCGATCTACGTCGCCTTCACGCGGCGCTCCCGCGGTCTCCCAGTTCCCCCAGTGTGTCGTCCCCCCAGCACAGGACGGTGCCGTCCTGGTTGACCACGCAGCCGAAGCCATCGCCCAGCGCGACGCCGACCGCGCTGGTCACTCCGGGCAGCGCGACCGGCAGCGGCGCGTTGTTCCCCCAGCACACGACGCCGCCGCCCGAGCGCACCGCGCAGGTGCGGTACTGTCCCTCCGCGATGGCGATCGCGTCGGCGAGGCCGGAGACGGCGACGGGCACGTCCGACTGATCGAAGGTGCCGTCGCCCAGCTCGCCGTTGGCGTTGTAGCCCCAGCACGCGACGCCTCCGCCGGTGCGCAGCATGCAGGCAAACGGGGAGTTCTCGCTGAGTCTCTGCTTAGCGGCCGGAAGACGGCCCGCGGCCCGGGCGTGACGTCGACCGTCGGAGGACTCGCCGGCTAGTGGGCAAAGACAGACGGAGGCGGCTTGCCGTGGAGGTGACTTTCGTACAGCCCGATGACGAAGCCCCGAAGCGGGAGCTGGCACTTGCGCCGCGTCTGCGTGATGCTCATCCAGTGCGCCAGGGTGGCGCTGCCGGCGGCCGAGCGCGTTCCGCCGGTCATCGCGCGGTGCCGCCCGTGGGCGCGGATGTCGCGTTCGGTCGCGTTGTTCGTGGCCGGGACGTCGGGGCGGTCGATGAAGAGCGTCACCCCCACCTTGTGCTCGTCGAGGCGCTCCTGCAGCCGGACGATGTCCGGGAACTCCACGAAGTTGGTGCTGCTGATGAGATGGCCGAGGCGGATGCGCGCGCCTCGGCGCTGCTCGGGATCGCCGCTCGCCGCGGCGTGCTTGCCCGCGACGTAGAAGCCGATGAGTCGGTCGCGGAACTCCTCGGTCGCGGCGCACGGGGTGAGCTCGGCGATCTTCTTGGCCTCGCGGATGGTGTGCGCACCGCAGTAGGCGTGGGTCCAGCCGTCGTGACTCGTGTACACGCCGTAGAAGTCGGTGCACAGGACTCCTTTGAAGCTCGCGCCGAGCATCGACTCGGCGACCCACGCGCCGCGCGACAGCTCGGCGCGGAAGACCGAGACGCGGTCGGTGCGCATCAGCCACATCCAACCCGGCACGCCGTCCTGTCGATGGCCGCTCTCGTCGAGGCCCGCCACGGGCGATGCGCGCACCGCGTCGACCAGCTCGTCGTAGCTCGGCGCCGAGCGGCGTCGCAATCGGTCGAACATCTGCGCCAGGCCGCCGGTCGTGATCGAGATGCCGAGCCACTGTCCGAGGAACGCACTGATCTTGCCCAGCGGCATGTCGCGCTCGAAGCGCAGGTCCAGCGCCATCGCCTGCACGTTGGGGCCGAACGACACCGCGGCGACGCTCTTGCCCGCGGCCGGCGCGCCCGGCAGCTTCGCGACCACGCGCTTGTGGCACACCTCGCAGCTGCCGACGTGCGCCACGTGATGCGTCTGCCGCGGCTGCACCACTGGGATGTCGGTGACGACTGTGCTGTCCGTCTCGCCCGTCGCCACGACTGCCCCGCCACAGCTGCACGTCGCCGGCATCTCGTGCACGACTTCGTCGTCGACGTGGGCCGGTGCGGCGGGCCGCGATCCGACATGCCCCGCCTTGCGGCCGCGTGGCTTGCCCGAGGCCGCCCGCCGACCCTCGGAACGCGACGTCCGCCGCTTCCCGCGCTCCCGGAACCCGCGCTTCCACTCCTCGATCTCCTTGCGCAGCTTCGCCAGCTCTTCGCGAAGCGCGGCGTTCTCCTGCTCCAGCTCCTGGATCCGCTGCTCGGGCGTCACGTGATCCGGGATGCTCCCGATCAGGTCCCATGGAAAGAACTTCTCGCATCAGGAACGAAGAATGGACCCACAGTGTGCGACACCGCTAAGCAGACACCATGCATGAACGGTATCACGGCAACGCCGTGGATTGGCCGCGATCGGTCCAGTAGACGCGCGAGGTCGACGCCACCACGCATTCCAATGGCCCTCGCTTCTACGGCGCGGGCGGGTCGTCGGCGCGCTTCCCGCCCACCTTGCGGAGGGCGTCGCGCATGTCCTCGCTGCTCGCGACGTCCAGCGGCGTCTGGCCCTTCCCGTTGCGCGCGTTGACGTTCGCGTTCGCGGCGGCGAGGAGCGGCACGACATCCACGTATCCGCGCTTTGCGGCGAGGTGCAGCGGGGTCTGCCCCGTCTTGTCGGCGGCGTCGACGTTCGCCTTGGCCGCGAGCAGCGCCTTGACGATGCCCGTCTTGTCGACCGCGACCGCGTAATGGAGGGGGGTGAACCCATCGTCAGCCTGGACGTTCACGCCGGCGTGATGGTCGATCAGCGCCTTGACCGCGTAGTACTGTCCGCGGGCCGCGGCGCAGAGGAGCGGGGTCCAGCCCTTCCGCAGCTGGTGGAGCGGCTTCCCCCATTGAATGGTCCGCAGATTGACGGTCGCCGTCTGATCCACCCGCGCGCCCTTGGTGATGAGCAGATCGACCATCTTGTCGTGGCCCTTGCACGCCGCCTCCATCAGGGGCGTGGAGCCGTCGTACCACCAGCCTCCCTTGTCGTCGTGATCGCGGCCGGCGAAGTCGGTGTTGACGTCCTCTCCGGCTGCCAGCAAGCGCTGGGCTGCCGCGCGGTCGTCCGCCTCCGCCGCCTGCATCAAGGGATCTTCCGAGCCCTGATGACAGGCGAGCGCGCCGACGACGAGGACAGCGAGGAGCAGCCACGGCACCACGCCGCCGGACCGGCCGCGCACCACCTCGTCTCGCCCTGCGCGTGTCCACCCCATGACGTTGCGGAGTGTAGCACCCCGGCCGCGCCAGACGGGGCCCGGCCCCCGCGGCGTCGGCGGCCTCGTTGCGCGCGGATCCGCACGGCTGATACCGTCGAGGGCGCTCGCATGACGATGTTCAGCTCCGACCCGGCGGTGGCGAAGCAGCAGATGCTGGCGATCGTCTACCTGCTGACCGCCTTCGGCCACATGGACGGCAAGTTCGCGCTCTCCGAGAAGCGCTTCGTGCAGGAGAAGATCGCGAAGCTGGTCGAGGACCGCATGGTCGAGGCGGTGCCCGATCCGCTCGCGCGGCAGGTGGCGACCGCGCGCGCGACCGCCCAGTTCCAGCGCGTGGCGGCGACCATCGACCGCGAGATCGCCGCCCTCTTCACCGAGTCGGTCGCCGAGGGGGAGAGCACCGAGCAGTTCGTCTACGCGAGGGTGGCGCTCCGCTGCTACGAGCTGCTCCGCCCGTTCGACCAGGACGCGCAGGCGCACCTGCTGGAGATCGTCGACGAGCTCATCGCCGCGGACGAGGTCGTCCACCCGCAGGAGCAGCGGCTGCGCGAGGACCTCCAGCGGCTGCTCGCGGAGCCGGTGGAGATCGAGATCCTCGAGGAGCCGGAGGCGGTCGAGGGTCAGATCACGATCGACGGGCCGGAGGTGCTCGTCCCGCGCGTCGACGACCACCCCTTCTTCACCCGCGAGGAGCGCCCGTTCCCGCGGGACGCCGCCGGCTTCGCGAAGGCCGCCGCGCAGGATCTCGCGCTGGTGCGGCAGGTGACGAGCACGCTGGAGCGGCTGCGCGCGCCGGGCGCCGGCAAGCTCGCGGGCGCCGCGAGCTTCGCCGACTTCGCCGGTCAGCCGGGCTTCCTCGACGGGCACGTCCACGTGCTGCCTCCCGACCCGCGCGCGCAGTACGAGCTGATCGTCCTCGGGGATCTGCACGGCTGCTACTCGTGCCTCAAGGCCGCGCTGATGCAGACCGACTTCCTCGCCAAGGTGCAGGCGCACGCGGACGATCCGGAGCACACCCCGGACACGCGCCTCGTCCTGCTCGGCGACTACATCGATCGCGGCCGGTTCAGCTTCGACGGCGTGCTGCGGACGGCGATGCGCCTGTTCGTCACGGTGCCGGACGCGGTGTACTTCCTGCGCGGCAACCACGAGTACTACCTCGAGCACCAGGGGCGCATCCTGGCGCCGGTGCGCCCCGCGGAGGGGATGGCGGGTCTGAAGGACGTGGCGAGCGACGCCTTCTTCGCCGAGTACATGCGCATGTTCGAGGCGCTCCCGACGTCGCTCGCCTTCGATCGCTTCTTCTTCGTGCACGCGGGCATCCCCCGCGCGGCGGCGCTCGCGGAGAAGTGGCAGGACCTCTCCTCCCTCAACGATCCCGACCTGCGCTTCCAGATGATGTGGAGCGATCCGAGCGACACCGAGGTGGTCCCCGACGAGCTGCAGAAGGCCGCCGCCCGCTTCGGCTACGGCTCCGCGCAGTTCCGCGCCTTCCTCGCGCGCGTCGGCGCCTCGGTGATGGTGCGGGGGCACGAGCGCATCGTCGAGGGCTTCCGCACCACCTACGACGGGAGCCTCTACACCCTCTTCTCCGCGGGCGGCGCGACGAGCCAGGATCTGCCGGAGACCAGCAACTACCGGGAGGTGACCCCGATGGGCCTCACCATCCGCTGGCAGGACGGCGCGAGCCGCGTCACCCCCTTCGCGATCGACTGGGCGCGCTACAACGACCCGGCGCGAAACCGCTTCCTCGCGTCGTAGCGTCGCGTGCTCGCCCCCTCACGCCGCGTCGTACGCGCGCCCGCAAGGGCTTGGCGTTGCCGGGGCCTTTCGCGCGCCGCCCAGCGGATCTACAATTCGGGCGTGGGCACGACCGACCAGGAGTGGCTCGATCACGACGACGCTCTCCGCGCGCGCGCCAGGGAGATCGCCGCGCAAGCTGGCCGCGATCCGGACGATATCTACTGGACGCTGAAGCAACTCGAGCGATCGCCGTCCGCCCGCCTCGAGCTCGGCCTTCGTCATGCCCGACTCCGCGTTCACACCCGCTGAGCAGGCGCTGCTCCACGAGCTTCGCGCGCGCGGCGTGCGATTCATGGTCGTGGGGATGAGCGCCGCGCTCATCCAGGGGGCGCGGGGATCCACGGAGCACATCGACCTCTGGTTCGAAGACACGAGTGATCCTCGCATTGCCGACGCCGTTCGCGCAGCCGGCGGGATTCTGGGTGTCCGGCACGTTTGGAATGTCTCCGCCGCGCATCGGTGGCGCTCCGGGCGAGCGCTTCGACGCGGTCACGACGATGAGCGGGCTCGGCAGGTTCGCCGACGAGCTCCCCTACGTCCACGAGGAGGTGGTGGACGGCATCCCCTTGCCGGTGCTCGGACTCGAACGCATCGCCGCCAGCAAGCGTGCCGCAGGCCGAGTCAAAGATCGGATCGCGCTCGAGAGCATCGAAGATTGCCTGGCCTCGATCGCGGCCGAGAAGAAGCGTCGCTGACGCCATCACGCCCGGCGCCTGCGGGCGGGGCGGTGGCCCTGGGTCGCCTGCTCGAGCCTCCTGGAGCGCTGCGGACCCGGTGTGCCGTGGAGCCGGACGGGAGCTCACCCCTACCGAGACCCGCGACCACCGCCATCTCGTCCGACCGTCTTCGCGCGGATCCTCTCGAGCGCTGCGACGTCTGCGAGATCCTGCGGCCTGCCCGCCGCGCGCTTGTTGGCGATCAGCGCCTCGATCCCGATGACCGGGCACCGTACGCCTTCGCCGAAATCCGCATGGGTTCGCGCGGGCCAAGCTTGCTCGAACGTCGGACCGGAGATCTTCGTGAGCACATCGACTCGCAGCGGCTCGCGTCCGATCTGCAGGCCGGCCTCCGGTGTCTCGAGATCCTTCTGCGTCAGCCCCATGAGTGGAGCGCCGAAGTCGGTGAGCGCCTGGATCACCTTCGGCGCGTTCTCGACGCTCGCCTCGACCCACACGTCGAGGTCCTTGGTCGCGCGCGGCCGCCCGTGCACGCCGACCGCGTACGCCCCGACCACCATGAAGCGGGCGTCAGCGGCGAGTAACGACCGCAACAGATCGAGGAAGTCGGGGTTCATGCGGTTCGTCGGGGTGGGCGAGCGCCCAGACCTCGCGGCTGAGCTCCCAGGTCACGTGCGCGCGCTCGTCGACGGGGATCGCGAGCCAGAACTCGACGTCGAAGTCGTCGGCTTCCTCCCAGGAATGGAAGACGTGGCCGCGCCAGTTCGCTCGAGCTGCTCTCCTCTCCGCGGCGTTCACCTCTCTCTCAGTGTAGCAGCTCACGCCCCGGACTTCAGCGCGCGAGCTTGCCGTTCCGGCGGGTGACCAGGAAGGAGATCGTTCGGATCCAGGCGGAGGACGGCGGCGTCGTCCTTCGGCGCGCCGGGGTAGGCCGCGCGGAACGTCCGCAAGACGATGGACTTCGTCCTAGCGTACCGCGGGTGCTTCTTCGCCGTTGTGCGGGCGGGGGGAACCCGGACGCCGGCAACTCGGGCGGCTGCGGGTGCGACGTCGTGGGCGACACGCCCGGCGAGACCTCGCTCGCGTGGGTCGCGCTGGGCGCCCTCGCGCCGCAAGCGCGTGAGCCGGCCGCGGCGCGCGGCGGGTGGTGCTACGCTGGCTCGGATGACCGGACGGGACGGCGGAGACACCTCCGAGGACGCGCGGCGCGCGCAGATCGCCGCGGCGCGCCGGCTCGGGCCTGCCGGCCGCGTGCGCATGGCGGCGGAGATGAGCGAGGACGCCAGACGCATCGCGATCGAGGGGGAGCGCCGCCGTCACCCGGACCTCGGGGAGGAGGAGGCGCGCCTCGCGGTGCTCCGGCGCATCTGGGGGCCGGAGCTCACGGCGCGCGTCACCGGCCGTCGATGACGACGCTCGAGGGGCTCCTCGATCGGATTGTCGGCCTGCTGGACGCCACGTCGATCCCCTTCATGATCGCCGGGTCGTTCGCCAGCACGGCGCACGGTCTGCCGCGCACCACGCAGGACATCGACATCGTCATCGACCCGCCGGGTGCGGACTCCCTCGAAGCCTTCCTCCGCGCGCTGACGCCCGAACAGTACTACGTCGATGCCGACGCGGCGCGCGATGCGCTCCGCCGCAGGTCGATGTTCAACGTGATCGATCAGGCCTCCGGCTGGAAGATCGACTTCATCATCCGGAAGAACCGCGCGTTCAGCCACGAGGAGTTCGCGAGACGGACGCGGATGCCCTTGCTCGGCATCGAGGTGTTCGTCGCGACGCCCGAGGACACCATCGTCGCCAAGCTGGAGTGGTCGGCCCAGTCGGGCGGCTCGGAGCGCCAGCGCCGCGACGTCGCCGGGATCCTGGCGGCGAGCGGCGATGCGCTCGACCGGGCCTACGTCGAGCGGTGGGTGCGCGAGATGGGGCTCGAGGAGGAGTGGGCCGCGGCGCAGCGAGCCGTGCCGTGAGCCGCCATAGCATCGCCGCCGATGGATCACCGGACATCGTCTCGCGGCGGCGCGCGGCGGCGCCTGAGCTACGGCGTCGGCTCCCTCGCGGCGTCGTAGAGCTCGCGGACGTCCAGCTTCGCGCCGATGGAGGTGAGCTCGGCGGTCTGGCCGTCCTCGGCGATCGCGCGCGTCCACTCCTCGCCGTCGCGCGTCCAGACCTCGACGCGCCGGTCACCATGGGAGACCAGGACGTACTGCTCGAGCGCCGCGAGCTTCTTGTAGTGCTCGAACTTCTCGCCGCGGTCGTATCGCTCGGTGCTGTCGCTCAGGATCTCGACGAGCAAGGTCGGGTTGAGGGCGGCCATCGGGTCGTCGGCGTCGCGCTCCACGGGTCCGCAGATGACCGACGCGTCGGGGTAGGTGACGAGATTGCTCGCCCGGACGCGAACGCGTAGATCGGCGTCGTACGCGCGGCACCGGCCGCCGCGAAGCTGTGCGTAGAGCTGGCCGAGCAGGGCGGCCGCGAGCGCAGCGTGCTCCGGTGTGCCGCCCGCCATCGCGTAGATTTGTCCCGCGAGATACTCGTGCTTGACGTTGCTCGAGGCCTCGAACGCCAGGTACTCGTGCAGGCGGTAGCGGACATCGTGCGCGGCGATGGACACGAGAAGCAGCGTAGCACGTGCCCCCATACTCGGTCGGGTGCGCCTGGACGATCCGGCGGCTCAGTCCCCGCCCGCGGCGGCGCACGTCTCCACGGGACGGTGACCCGCTCACGGCGCGACCGTTCGCGCATACCGCGCCAGCCCGCGCACGACCGAGTGAAAGCTCTGCAGCCGGCGGAAGCTCGCGCCGGGCAGCCACTGCCGGAAGCTCGCCTCCACGAGCGGCATGCGCGAGGTGCCGCCGGTCAGATAGACGATCTCGATGTCCTCCGGCCGCGCGCCGGCGGAGGCGAGCACTCCATCCAGACACCGCTTCATCCGCTCGACCATCCGCGCCGCGGACGCCTCCAGCTCCGCGCGCGTCGTCGTCACGTCGAGCTCCGCGCCGGGGTAGTCGAGCACGACGGAGATGGATGTTGCGTCGGAGAGCCGCCGCTTCGCCGCCTCCACTGCGTCGTAGAGCGGCGCGTCCATCCGCACCACGGTGTAGTCCGTCGTCCCGCCGCCGAGGTCCGCGATCAGCACGAGGCGCGGGGAGATCCTCCGCGAAGTCGTACGCGGCGGCGACGGGCTCCGGGCAGAAGGTCACCTCCTCGAAGCCGGCGATCCGCGCCGCCGCCTCCAGTCGCGCCGCGGCGAGCGCGTCCTCCTGCGCGTCGGCGGAGAACTTCGCGGGCCGCCCCATGACGACGCGCCTCACGTCCGCGTCGAAGTGGCGCGACGCCCGCTCGCGCATCGCGCGCAGCAGCGCGCCGACGAGATCCTCCAGCGTCGCCGATCGGTCGCCGATGCGCGTCGTGGTGAAGGAGCGCGAGGGCAGGTGGCGCTTGATCGAGCGGCGCGGGCTCGAAGACGCGCGTCCGGTCCGCGGCCGCGAGAAGCGAGTTGCTGGTGCCGAAGTCGATGGCGAAGATCGTGGGTGATGTCATGCGTCACCTCCGCCGCCAACTTCCCTTGCTTCGCGCTCCTTTACGAGCTGCCAATTCTTCGCTGACGTTCCGCTGGATATCGGGATGTCCGGGTCTCGCGGGGGCGGCGCCGGGATCGCGACGACCTCGACGACGAGGAGCGCCGGCGCCTGCATCCGTGGATCGCGTGCGGGCTGAAGACGTGAAGGGGTGGCATGCTGCGCTGGAGGGACGACATGGAGGCTCGAAACATGGTGTGCGTGGTGGCCGTCGCCGCCGCGCTCGTGGCCTGCGGCCCGGGCCGCGGCCGACCGCTCGCGCCCGTCGATGCCGGTGCCCCCGCGATCCAGGATGCAGCGCCCTGCGTCTCCGAGGCGGGCGTGAATCCGGACGCCTTCGACGCGGGCGACGCGGGGCTCGCGGGCATCCCCGCGTGCACCTCCGCCGCCGTGATGCCGCAGCCGTACTACGTCCCCGCGTTCGGGACGTTGACGGGGCCGGATCTCGACGCAGACATCTGCCTCGGTGGCCAGTCGGTCACCCTCGAGCGCGTCCCCAAGACCCTTGCCCAGCCGAGTCAGCTCCTCTTCTTCCTCGCCGATCCGGTCCCGGCCGACGCGCCGGACGCCGTTCACATCACGACGCCCCCGGACGCGACCGCCGCATCCGTGAATGGAATGATCGGCGTGACCGAAGCCGCCCCGGGCACCTACGCCGCGTGTGGCGGGCTCGCGCTCTGCGTCCTGCATCCGATCCCGCCTGGAGTGGACTGTGGCAGCGGCATGTCGCCGCCCTGTCCACCCGGCTGCGGCGCCGAGGGATCCATCGCCCACCCGACCTGCGTGCCGATTGTCCCCGAAGATTGCTACACGACCCAGCTCGCAGGTTGCCTCGCCGGGACGACGGCGCAGCCGGAGGGCTCCGCGGCGCTCACGCTGACCTCGGTGGCGCTCTACCAGCCAGACGATTGCGCCGGCACGGCGACGTACGTGGTCCACGGATTGCTCGACGCGACCCTGGTGTCCAAGAACCCCGACCTCGGCTCGGTGAAGCTCGCGCTCAGCTTCTGAGGTCGCGCGCCGGGGACGGGTTCGTACCTTGGGGGCAGCCTCCGTCGGTCATCCGGAGACCCGGCGCGTCGAGCGTCTCACGCAGCAGCACGTAGTCCTTCCACGTCACGTCGTGCAGCAGGAGGCGCTGCTCGTGCGTGTCGGCGTACCGGGCGAGGGAGGCGGCGGCGACCACGGACCCTACCGCGACGCCGGAGGAGGGATGCCGCGCGACGCGGAGATCGGCCGGAAGACGAGGATGGCCACGTCGTGGCGGGAGCTCTCTTCGCCGCACCGCAGCTCGGCGAGCACCAGCGGACCGAGCGCGCGACCGCCCACGACGACCTCGACCGGTTCGGAGCCGACGCGGGGCAGAAGGCCTTCGGCGAAGAGCTGCAGGACCGACGGCATCATCGCGTGCACGGTCACCGTACCGTCGTCGCCGATCACCCCGTGATGCCGCTCGACCGGGAAGGCCAGGCGCGCGTTGCCGCGCAGCGGGATCCTCACCTCGTCGAGGAACCTGCCGCCGATGGAGATCCGCTTCTCGACGGGCGGCGGGACCTCGGCCTTCACCCCCTCGGGCAGCGCCGTCGCGCACACGAGCCGTGGCACGCCCGCGGCATCCGCCTCGTACGTCCAGCTCTCCACGAGCCGCGGATCGGTCCAGTGATCGCGCCAGCGCTCGGTGAGCCGCTCGAACGTGGTGTCATCGCCCGGCGAGTCCCGACGCCCTCGCATGCGTCTCCTGAGATCGTTCAGCGCCTTGACCCGCGGGCGCCCCCATAGCTTCGAGGCGCGCACGCTCGCGTTCCAGAACGCGATGGCGAGCTCGATGGCGCCGCGCGCCTCCTCGATGGACGGCGCCGGACCGAGCCCGTCGATCAGCGGCGCGGCGACCTCCAGGACCACCTCCGCGAGATCCCGCTCGGACAGGCGTACGGTGATCCAGGAGTGCGGGTCTCGGCGTCGGGTCATCGCGGTTCGCCCGCCAGCTTGCCATGAGCGCGCCGCGGCGCGATCGCGATCCGCCTCGACCCGGTCGGCTTCTCCTACCCGACGGGGACCAACCGGACGTGGACCGGAAATGTGAGCTGAGCGAGGCCATCGGCCAGGCCGACCTCGCAGGTCGCGAGCTCATGTCCGTGGAAGGCGGCCGTGGTCGCGATGAGCAGGTCCGCGTCCGTGAACACGCGGCCCTTCGCTCGCCCCTCGGCCCAGAGACGCGCAGCCAGGTTCCATCCCTCGCCCATGGCGGGATCCAGGCCGAGCACCTGAACCCGCTCCATGAACTTCTCGAAGTGGACGAGCTTTCGCCGACCCTCGCCACGCCGGACAAGCTCCTCGATACCGCGTCTCAGCTCGAACTGGGTGACGTACGCGATGGCGAGGCCCTCGGCCGCGAGCTGCCTCGCAACGAACTCGTAGACCCTGGGCGTCCGCTCCTGCGCATCACGCCTGATGAACGCCGACACGATGTTCGTGTCGAGCAGCATCACCGAAGATCGCGCATGCGGGCTTGCTCGAGCACGCGCCAGTCCTCGTCCGAGAGGGAGCGGCGCAGGCGCTCTGCACTCTCCAGGAGCCCTCGACGACGCTCTTCCACCGTCTCGTTGGGGAACGGCGTCAAGGACACGCCGGCTCGCCGAAGCGTGGCCCTGAACCTGTTCATCTCCAGGAAGGCGACGTCGAGTAGCTCCCGCGCTCGCTCGGGATCGCCCCCGGCCTTCCTCGTCTCGGCCGCGCCCATCAGCGCGACCAACGCGCGGGGGTAGGGCTGGAAGTCCTGGTCGGCACCGAGCGAGGCGAAGAGCGCTTCGTCCGGCGGGATCACGAGGTCGGCCGGTACCGCGAGCGCCAGGCCGAGGAACGACTGGAGAAGCCCGAGCACCCAGCGCAAGGTATCGCGCGCGTCGTCGTCGCCGACGAAGTCGGCGAGCTGCCGCTCCTCCTGCTTGAAGTCGTCCACGAACCTCGCCCGCCACTCGTCGAGGTCGCTGTCCATGATCTCCCAGGCAGCACGACCGAGCGACGCGATGGGCTTCCACGCCTCCTCCGCGACCCGCGCCACGAGGTCGTCCGTCAAGGGCTCCGTGCGGAGGCGGGCGAGAGCGCTCTCGATGGGCTTCTTCGCCCAGGCCACCCGCGCGCGAGCCGCGGCGGGCAAGCGGCTGAGCGCCGTCTCCACGTCGAGGACGGGGATCGCCGGAAAGTGCGTCGGTGTTGCGGGAGGAGCCAGGGCGAACCTCTCGGCTCCAACGTAGCACGGCCCCGCCCGGACACACCTGAGGCGCTGGCGGCGAGGTGCCGTGCTGGGGCGTCCTCGGTCTCACCGCTCCGACGCCGTCTTCCTCCGGCGGACCACGAGCAGCAGGGCGCCCAGCGCGGCCCACGCGAGCCAGCCCTCGCTGCGAGTGTCGCCGACCACGTCGCAGCCGCAGCCGCCGGTGTTGCCCACGTCCCCGTTGCCCGCGTCGACGCCGGGCCCGCCGTCCAGGTCGGTCGAGCCGTCCGGGGCCGCGCCGTCCGCGCCGTCCGCGCCGGCGTCCGCGGGCGCCGCGCCGTCCGTGCCGGCGTCCGCGGGCGCCGCGTCAGTGACATGCACCGTCGCGGTGGCCGCGTTGCCGAGCGAGTCGGTCACCTGCACCGTATCGGCAACCTTGGCCGTTGCGCCCGCGGTGTACGCGCCCGTCGACGGGTCGATGCTGCCGCCGGAGTTGTTCGTCGCGAGCACCCAGGCATAGCCGGTGCCGCTTCCTCCGGTGGCGGTGAAGCCGACCGAGCCCGCCGTTGGCACGGTGGGCGACGCGGGCGAGATGCTCACCCCCGGACCGACGGTCACGTTCGCCGTCTTGGTCTCGTTGGTCGAGTCGGTCACCTGCACCACGTCGGTGACGTTGCCGGTGGGGCCGGCGGTGTAGGCGCCGGTCAAGGCGTTGATGGTTCCGCCGGAGGCGTTGGTCTGCAGGGAGTAGACGTAGCCGCCGGTGCCGCCCGATGCCGAAAAGGCCTTGGAACCCTGTGGCGCGACGCTCGTCGACGCGGGGGAGAGAACGAGCTTCGGGACCAGCTTGGCGACGAACGAGTCGTCGCCTCCCGCGTTCGTGCCCTGGTAGGCATTCGCCGTTGGGAAGTTGGTCGAAAGCGTGTAGCCAGTCACGTACGCGCTCCCGCTCGCGTCGACCGCGATGCCACCGGCGTAGTCGTAGGCCGATCCGCCGAAGTAGGTCGAATAGACGAGGCTGTTGCCCGAGGGGCTGAGCTTGGTGAAGACCGCGTCAGCACTTCCGGCATTCGAGCCGTGGTATGGGTTCGCCGTCGGAAAGTCGGTCGAATACGTTTGGCCCGCGATGTACGCGCTACCGCTCGCGTCGACCGCGATGCCGTAGCCGTAGTCGAGGCTCGATCCACCGAGGTAGGTCGAGTAGTCGAGGCTGCTGCCGGAGGCGCTGAGCTTCGTGACGAACGCATCGTCGAGGCCGCCGCTGGAGTTCTGGTAGGCGCTTGCCGTCGGGAAGTTGGCCGAAGTCGTGCGGCCGGTCACGTACGCGCTGCCGCTCGCGTCGACCGCGACGCCGTAGCCGAGCTCCCAGTTCGACCCACCGAGGTAGGTGGAGTAGACGAGGGTGCTGCCAGAGGGGCTGAGTTTGGTGACGAAAGCGTCCGCGCCTCCAGCGTTGGAGCCCTGGTAGGCATTCGCCGCCGGGAAGTCCGTCGAAAGCGTGTAGCCCACCACGTACGCGCTGCCGTTCACGTCGACGGCGATGCCACTGCCGCTATCATCGTTCGCCCCGCCGAGGTAGGTCGAGTAGTCGAGGCTGCTCCCCGCTCCCCGAGGTGCTGAGCCTGGTGACGAAAGCGTCCACGCCCCCGCCCTTGGAGCCCTGAGTTGCGCTCGCCGTGGGGAAATTGGTCGACTGCGTTTCGCCGGCCGCGTACGCGTTGCCGCTCCCGTCGACCGCGATGGCGTTGCCGTGTTCGGCGCTCGACCCGCCGAGGTAGGTCGAGTAGACGAGGCTGCTGCCGGAGGCGCTGAGCTTGGTGACGAACGCGTCCACGCTTCCAGCGTTGGATCCTTGGGTTGCGCTTGCCGTCGGGAAGTTGGTCGAGTACGTGTCGCCGGTCACGTACGCGCTGCCGCTCCCGTCGACCGCGATGCCGTAGCCGACGTCGATGTTCGACCCGCCGAGGTAGGTCGAATAGACAAGGCTGCTGCCGGAGGCGCTGAGCTTGGTGACGAACGCGTCGTAGTTTCCGCCGGCGTACGAAACCCTGGTAGGGGCTCGCCATGGGGAAGTCGGTCGACTGCGTTTGGCCGGTCACGTAGGCGCTGCCGCCCGCGTCGATTGCGACACTGCCGGCCGACGAGTACTCAGTCATGCTTCCACCGAGGTAGGTCGAGTACAGCAGCGACGGGTCGATGAGCACGGGAGTCGCCCGGTCGTACCCCTCGATCGCGAAACCCACGCGGCGCGCGCCCTCCAGCTGGTAGCGCGTGCGGAGCTCCTTGCCCGCCTGCGTCACCCGCGGCGCCTTCTCGAGCAGCGGGCCCGCCGCCGTCCGGATCTCCAGCGTGCCGTCGTCCCTCACCCGGAGCGCGTCCGCGCCCTCCACGTCGAACGCGATCCTCGAAGCGTCCGTCCCTGCAGAGACCGCGAGGTCGTACTCGAGTCCGTCCGGGCCGCCGTGCCACACCATGTCGACGCCGGGCAGCCACGCCTTCGCGCGCACCCGGCCGTAGTTCGGCACGTTCGTCCGCCACTTCTTCGGATCGTTGCCCAGGAAGAAGTTGCTCCGGGTGACGAGCTCGTCCTCGCCCCGCGGCGCGCTCGGGCGCACGCCGACGAGCCTCATCGTCACCGCCGCCGTCTTCGCCCGGGCGAGCGCCTTCTCCCGCGCCTTCTGTTCGGCCTCGCGGCTCTCCCCCGGCTCGCGCGGTGGCATCTTCACCTCGCGCAGGGCGAAGGTCATCCCGTCGTCGGTGACGAAGAGCGTCGTGCCGTTGCCGCGGCCCACGAACCGCACGCGCCGGTCCCACTGGCCGGCGTTCGCCTCGAAGCGCATCGGGAGCCGGGACATCCGCGCGGTGACCTTCGCCCTGTCGGCCGCGGGGCCGGTCGCGGGCGTCGCGCCGGGAGAGGCGGCCGCCGTCTCCGGAACCGCCGGAGCGCCAGGCGCCCGCGATGCGACGACGCGCGACGCGTCGCCGGACAGCAGGCAGCCGAGGAGAACGACGAGCCCTACCCAGATGTGCTTCACGGCGAACCTCCCTCGACTGGCCAGACTAGCGCGTTGCGAAGCTCGTGTCGTGCACAACCGTTTCAGTCTCGCGGCGCAGGACGGTGACCCGCCTCGGGGGAGCGCGCCGGACAACTCCTCTGACACAGGGGGGGTTGGAGATCCCGAATGCCGTAGGCGGCAACCCCATCGTCCTCGGCGCGCCCCAGCCGGCGCAGTAGCCAGAGTGGCCGCCGCTCACGACGCGAGCGCCGCCGCGCGCCTCTGCGGTCGAAGCTGCTCCAACTGGGGTGGAGATCGAACCAGTCTCCGCTATGGGATATCGGCTCGGCCCGGCGACGCAGGCGAGGAATGGCCGGGTGACAAAACGGAAAACGCGCGGCCCCTCGTCCGGACAGGACCGCGCGTTCCCGTGTGGTGTCACCCGAAGTAGAAGGTCACGTCGGCGAGGAGGCCAGCGGCCAGGCCGACCCCGAGGCAGACCCCGAGCCCGACGCGCGTCCACAAGGCCGGCTTCTGGGGGCGCGGCACGGCTTCCGGCGCCCCCACGGCGGCAAGCCACAAGCCCGAGAGCGCGTACACCGGACCGAGAGGGAGGAGCACGTACGCCAGCACCCCGCGGGTCGCCAATCCTGCGCCCACCAAGAGACAAGCGACCGAGAGGCCCAGATACACGAGCCCCGACAGGCGGGGCCTGCCAAAGCCTTCGCCGGCGGTGACCGCGCTCAGGATGGACACCGGGGAAAGATCCGCCGCGCGAACCTCCCTTTGACGGTGCCGATGTCGAGGCCAAGCGAGGCAGCGACGTCCTCCGGGCTTTCTTTGTCGTCTTCGCTCATGGGCAACCTCATGCGCATCGGCGTACGGCCGCAACACGACGGTAACACGAAGCGCGTCTCGCACCATGATGCGCGCGCCCGTCCACCGGCCGCTGCTCCTGCGCTACGGTAGGCGCGGTCGCGGTCCTCGCCGTCGCGTGGATCACGTCGGCATCATCCGGTGGGCGTCGCCGGAGACGCAGCGGCACGTCTCGAAGCCGTGTTGTCTCCAGTCGTAGGTTGGCGTGACGACCATCCGGGCGTCTGCACCTGGTTGGGCACCCAGGATCTGGATCGCGTCGTTGACGGGGAGCGCGGGTCGATGCCGAGAGAGCACAAAACGGAAAACGCGCGGCCCCCTCTTCCAGAGAGGACCGCGCGTTCCCGCGCAACATCTCGCGCCGCCTCGTCACGCGTGCGCACCTCCGTTCACCGGGAGCGCGACCACCCCGTTGCTCTTCCCGTTGAGCTGCGCGGGGGGAAGCGCCGCGATCGGACCGCCCATCTCGATGAGGGACGGCCCCGCCGGAGCCGCGGGCTTCACCTCCGGCGCGGGCGCGACCACCGGCGCGGGCGCCGCGGGCCGCGCCTTCGCCGCGGCCGACGACCCGCGCGCCTTGCGCTTGCCGATGCCGAGGCGCAGGAGCTGATCCCGCCGCGTGATCACCGCGCGCGCGCAGTCCGACCAGTCCTGCACCCAGGCGTGCAGCTCCGTCAGCGCCAGCATCCGCTGGTCCGTCTCCGGCGCAGCCTGCTCCTCCACGGGGGCGGGAGCCGGCGTCGTCTCCACCAGGGTGACCAGGTCCCTGGCCTGCTTGCGCGCCTCCTTCGTCAGGCCGCGACCCTCCAGCGTCGCCAGCGCGGCCTGGTCCGCCTTGCGCGTGGCCTTGCGGTCCGGCCCGCTCTCCATCGCGTCGAGCCGGTCGAGGAAGATGGACACCGTGACGACCGCGCCGATGCCCGTGCCGGAGGTCAGGTTGTCGAAGAGGAAGGCGTCCTGCTCGGGGTGCAGCCGCCTGAGCGCGGCGTGCGCGCGCAGGAACATGGTCGACTGCCAGTCGCCGATCTTGAGCGTGGCCTCCGGCACGGGCCCGGACAGCGTGGTGAACTGCGTGCTCGGGGCCGCCGCGGCGCAGGCCTTGAGCACGAGGGACCAGCCCTGCTTCAGATCGTCGACGCCGAAGCCGGTGCGCTGAAGCGCCGCGCGCACGACCGGATCGGTGCCGACCGTACGGAGGAACTGCATCGCACGCGTGAGCGACTGCTCGGCGGTGACGCGGTGGAGGGGGGTGGTGTTGCTGGTGGTGTTGTTGCTGGTGTTGCTGGTAGGGATTGTCTTCATCGGAGTGTCCTCATTGATGTGCGGCGCTCGCGGCGTCGCGGTGTGCAGGGCCCCATCGCAACCGGCGCGCCAGCGCAGATGCCCCGCAAGCCCGCGAGATCACGCACCGGAGAGCGTGCGGCGACCGTGCGACCGCACGGGGTGGGCGCACGAAGTGTGCGGCCTCGACCTCGTGTGCCCGGCCGGAGACCTTGTGCGCCCATCGGGAGACCTCGTGCGCTCCGCCCCGAACCTCGAAGTGCGGGAAAACCAGGGCGATCGAGGACCGTCCCCGGACCGGTCCAGCACCCGCCCTGGACCTCGCTAGCTCCGACCTCGAGTCATTTCATGCGGTTAACATGGTCTCCGGTGGAGCACACAAGGTCTCCGCTGGAGCACACGAGGTCTCCGGTGGAGCGCACGAGGTCGACGCGCGGGCGCACGAGGTCCACGTCGCGGCGCACGGGGTCCACGTCGGCGCGTACGAGGTCGACGCGCGGGCGCACGAGGTCCACGTCGCGGCGCACGAGGTCCACGGGCGGCCGCGCGGAGGGAGAGAGCCGCGCCGGGGGGCCCGCGATCACGCCGTCACGCCGTACTTCTTCATCCGCCGGATGAGCGCGTAGCGGGTGATGCCCATCGCCTCCGCCGTGCGGGTCACGTTCCACCGCTGACGCTCCAGCGCCGCGAGGATCCCCGCCTTCGCGCGCGCCCCTTCGTCCTCGCCGTCGCCCGCGGGGGGCCGGTGATCGTGCGGGGGCAGCGACAGGGGCCCGTCCCCCGACGCGCGGATCGCCTCCCACACCGCCGCCCGGAGCTGCCGGACGTTGGTCGGGTAGGGCGCGCGCAGGAGCGCGGTCATCAGCGCCGGATCCACGTCCACCTCGTCGCGCCGCTCCCCCCGGACGAACCGCGCCGCGTCCGGGCTGGCGCTCGCCGCCTGGAGCACCAGGTGGCGGACGAGCAGGGGGATGTCCTCCCGGCGCGCCTCCAGGGGCGGGAGCTCCACCTGCAGATCCAGCCGCGCCTCCCCACCAGGCCCGGGCGCTCCGGCATGCCGGGGTTGGGGTAGTTCCTCATGTTGCCGAAGAGCTCCGCGTCGAGCAGGCCGGGCGGGAAGGTGGCCGCGCTGCGGGTGACGAGCGGCCCGCGGGCGCGCGGGGAGAGGGCGTGGATGGCGGCGGCGCACAGCTCCTTGCCGGTGCCGCTCGGGCCGCGCACCAGCACGTGCGGGGTGGAGCGCGCGGCGAAGGCGATCTCCGCGCGCAGCTTCCACGCGGCGGGGGACTCCCCGACGATGCCGTGCGCGTCCGCCTCCCCGAAGGCGAACGCGGGCCACGGGGCGGGCTCGGCCACGGACGCGGGGCGCTCCGTGAAGACAAGGAGGTAGTGGCCGCAGAGCTCGAGCACGTCCCCCGGCTCGATGGCGCCCCCGCCGCAGTCGATGCCGTTGACGCGCAGTCGCGCCTTGCCCTCGTTCTGGACGACGAAGCCGCGATTGGCGCGGTCGAAGCGGAGCTGGCGGCGGGAGAGGCTCGCGCCGGAGAGGCCCCCCGTGTGGGTGAGGGCGCGCGGGCGCTGGCGGGCGAAGCCGATCTGATCGAGATCGTCGCAGGTGCGGCCGGCCCACCAGGGGCCGGTGCCGTCCATGAAGGCGATCTCCCCGACGCGCTGGGGCTCGGCGGCGGACCAGGCGATCACCAGGGCGGGGAGGGGGGGCCGGGCGCGGCGGGGCCGGGGGGGCGCGGGGTCCCGGGCGGAGGGGACGGTGGTGTTTCCGGTTCCGGGCACTGGGACATGTTAGCTCAAGTGGGGCAAGATGGGTCGATTCGGGTGGTCATTCCGCTCCGTGGACCGTGGCCCGCCACGCGGTGTGCAACTTCACGGATGCAGAAGGAGACACCCGCCTCCGATGGCAGCGTCCCACGGCCAAGTACTCCCTAGGGAGCATAGACACGCGCTGCAGACTGCGATGGTCTGATGCTCGACGCCCATCTACTCGCAGGGGTAGCCGAAGGTCGCGATTGTCGCGCCTCGTGTCGCAACCTGGGCTGCGCAGGCCATGTCCACCTTCGACTCCACGAAGACGCAGCTCGGCAAACTGCTCGACGACGTCGCCGAGGGCCGCCTCCAGCTCCCCGACTTCCAGCGCGGCTGGGTGTGGGACGATGACCACATTCGCTCGCTCCTCGTGAGCATCGGTCGCTCCTTCCCCATCGGGGCGGTGATGCTTCTCGAGACGGGTGGTGACGCGAAGTTCCAGGTCCGGCCGGTGGAGGGAGTGGATCTCCCCGGCGAGAGTGCCCGGCTCGCGGAGCAGCTGATCCTGGACGGCCAGCAGCGACTCACCTCACTGACACAGGTGCTGCGCTCGAAGAAGCCGGTCGCGACGCGCGACGCGAAGAAGCGCGAGCTTCGGGTGCACTACTACTTCAACATCGAGGCCGCCTTGCGTGGACCAGAAGCCCTCGAGGACGCGATTGTTGTCGTCGACGAGGAGCGGAAGATCCGGAGCGACTTCGGCCGTCGCGTGGACCTCGACCTGTCGACGACAGAGCTCGAGGTCGCAGCATTCCACTTCCCTTGCGACCAGATCCTCGACTCGAGCGCGTGGGAGTACGCGCTCATGACCCACGATCAGGGCAAGTTCGCTCGCTTCCTCGAGTTCCGGAAGCGCGTCCTGGACTCGTTCCGCAACTACATGCTGCCGGTGATCGCCCTCAAGAAGCACACCTCAAAGGAGGCGGTGTGCCTGGTCTTCGAGAAGGTGAACACCGGCGGCGTGTCCCTCTCGGTCTTCGAGCTGGTGACGGCGACGTGGGCCGCCGATGGCTTCAACCTGCGTGAGGACTGGTTCGGAGCCGCACCCGATCGGCCCGGGCGGCACGGGCGTCTCGCAAAGCGACCGCTTCTCAAGAACCTCCAGCCGACCGACTTCTTGCAGGGCGTCTCGTTGCTGCACTCTTACGCGCGCCGCGAGGAAGACCGACGAGCCGGCCGCTCGGGCAAGGATCTCGCCGCCGTCACGGCGAAGCGCGAGCACATCCTGGAGATGCCGCTGGCGGCATACCAAGAATGGGCCGACCGGCTCACCACCGGGTTCCTCGAAGCCGACAAGTTCCTTCGGAGCGAGGGGTTCCATCACCCGAAGTTCCTCCCCTACCGGAGCCAGGTCGTGCCGCTAGCTACCGTGCTCTCGCAGCTCGGGGAGCGATGGCTTGAGCCCAGGATCAAAGACAAGCTGTCTCGCTGGTTCTGGTGCGGCGTTCTCGGCGAGCTATATGGCGGCGCCATCGAGACCCGGATCGCCCTCGACCTCCAGGGCCTCCTCGGATGGATCGACGATCCGAGCGGAGCGGAGCCGGTGACGGTGCAAGGTGCCGGCTTCCAGCCGAACCGCCTCGACACGCTCCGCTCTCGAACGAGCGCGGCCTACCGCGGGCTGTACGTGCTCCTCCAGCGAGACGGGGCCAAGGACTTCTTCTGGAAGGCGAGAATGGTCGACCTGGACCGCGACGAGTGGAAGATCGACATCCACCACATCTTTCCGAAGAAGTGGTGTCAGGCCCAGCGCATCCCTGCCAAGGTGTTCAACGCGATCGTCAACAAGACTGCGATCTCCTACAAGGCGAACCGGATGATCGGGGGGAAGGCGCCGTCGGGGTACCTCCAGCAGATCCAGACCCACGCGCAGGTGAAGCTTCCGGATCCGGCGATGGACGACATCCTCCGAACCCACCTCATCGACCCGGCGTCGCTGCGCGCGGACCAGTTCGAGGCGTTCTATCAGGCGCGCAAGGCCGCGCTCCTCGAGATCGTCGCGAAGGCGATGGGCAAGGCGGTGGCGCAGGTCGGCGACTCCGTCCCCGATGATGCGAGCGACGCGGAGGACGACGACGAAGTCGAATCCGATGCTGAGGCCTGAGGCCCGGCATCATGCCCGACCTCTTAGGCACCGATCGCCCCAGGTTTGAGGGCGATTCGTTTCCTGGAGCGTAAAGGCTGTCGTTCGCGACGCCAGATCTACGACGGCCCCGACGGTGTACGATCAGCACGATGCCGACAAGCGACACAATTCTCACACGTCTCCGTGTCGCGACAGAGGCCGAACTCCGCGGGATCGCGCGCGCCCTCGAGGTGACGCTCTCGGGGGAGCGCGACGTCGACGTCGTTGCGGTGAGCAAGGAGTTGCGAAGCGCCGGCGGCAACTCGTTCGCGAACATCTTTCGCGGGGACCACGAGCTGTCTTACCGCTCGATCCTTGACGACGTCGTGCGTGCTGCGGCTGACGCTGCGGGCTTCTCGCGCCGGGCTCCCGGGGAGGCCGCACAAGAACAGTGGTTGGAGGAATATGTTCTTCACGCCATGGCGTTCGCAAGCCGTCCCGATCGTGCGAGTGTCTCCCACGATGAGAAAGCCGACGCTCAACGTGCAGCGGAGGCAGCGTTGAGCGGCGAGGTAATTGATGCCGGGCTGGATCGTGGCGCACTGGCCGGTCTTGGCGTGCTCGCAGCAGGGGGCGTGGCGGTTGCTCTCGGCGTGCCAGCGCTTCCATTCGGAGTGGTCTTCGTTGCTCTAAGATGGTCGGGCCCAGCCGTGAAGAAGACCTTGCCGGCAGTTCTCTATCTCATCTCGATTCGCAAGCGTCAGGACGCGGAGGATGCCCTCCGCCGGGGGGACGAGACATGATCACCGACTACGCGCAGTACCTATATCCGTCTGCTAAGTGGCTCCCACTGCTTGAGAAGGGCGTTGTCTATATCAACAAGGCGGCGAACCGCGTGTGCTGGCGTGCGACAGGCCGTTTCGCCGACGCGCTCTACCCCGTTCAGGGCGCCGAATTGTCCCGGCAGCTGGCGAACCTTCCGCTTAGCGTGTCAGGGGCGAGACGGGCGATGGCAGCATCGCACGCGATGTCGAGGATCCAGCCGGCCCTCGACGCGTTGGAGGTCACGTCAACGATTGGCGCGCTCGCAAGCGTTGCCAACCTTGCGGTCTCGTGCGCCGGATTTGCGGTCGTCCTGCATCGCCTTTCCCGAATCGATGGCAAGCTCGATGACGTCCTCGCGAAGATCGACCGCCTTCGCGCCTCCGTTGATCGTTTACACGTGCACGTCGAGGCACTGTCTGTCGCGCGGATGATGGCAGCAGCGGAGTCGCTTGAGAGGGCGATCGCCGCCAATTCCCCGGCGACGCGGCGGGAGCTTGCGACCGACGCGCGGCGCCTTTTTCAGGAGTCACGGAAGCTCTACATTGAACTCTGGTGCCATGCGGACCCTTGGCAGGATCTTCAAGTCCCCCTGGCGTCCGTCCTCGAACTTCAGGGCCGCTACGTTGCTGCGGCCATTGGGGAGATTCAGGCTGAGTTCATCGTCGGCGACGAAGGCGCCTTTCGCCACGCTGCCGCCTCCTGCGCAAGTGAACTAGTAGAGAACATGACGCCCGACCCTGTCGCCGCCTTCAGAAGTCGTTCGGATGCGGCATGCGAGGCGGGGCCGATGGTCGTTGCCCAATTTCAGGCTAGCCTGGCGCAGACCGTTTCCCAGCTTCACATCGCCCGGGCGACCACCGAATGGACGAGTCGCCGGCTCGCCGCGTTTGCCGACGACATGGAAATGGCACGTTCGGTGGGACTAGAGCCCTGGGAAGTCGCACGGGTGGTCCAATCCGCCCCCGGGAGCGATCTGTACCTCCTCGGCCCGGCGGGCATGGCCAGATCCTTTGGACATAACGTGGCGGAATGATGGAAATAAATCGGGCGCCTTTCTCGTTGTTCGGTTGCGACACCAACAAGGAGAGGACGCCCGATGACGACGAGAGCTACCCGAGCCACGAGCAGCCGTCCAGACCCGAGCGAAGAGGCGAGCGCGGTGGAGGAGCAGCTGCAGCGGACCTTCACGCCGGCGGTCATCGACGAGCTTCGGGGCCGCACCGGCTACAACCCGCGGCAGCGGCGCGCCACCGCGTTCCGCCTGGTGCTCACGGTCGTCGAGGGGTTCCTCGCGGGCCAGACGCTGTCGTTCGAGTCGCTGCGGGCGATCTTCGTGAGGCGCTTCGGCTTCATGCGCCCGTGCCCGTTCCAGAAGCGGTTCAAGCAGGAGTCGGCGGCGGCGTTCTTCCGCGCGGCGCTCGAGCACCTCGTGGCGTCAGTGACGAAGGCGGCGGGCCTGGAGCTGAGCGGGCCGCTCGCCCGCTTCGAGGACGTGCGGGTCTACGACGGTACGGGGCAGCGCGTGCCACCGCGCGGGCGCGAGCTGCTGCCGGGATGCACCAAGGGCAAGGCCGGCACCAAGTGGGTGATGGGCTACAGCATCAAGACCGGCCTGCTCGAGCACGGCGTCTCCGACGCGGAGACCGCGTCGGAGACGCCGCTGTGGCGGAAGCTGGTCCCGAGCTTCACGCGCGGGGTGCTCTACCTCTTCGACCTCGGCTTTTTCGAGCGCGCTCTGTTCACCCAGGCGAAGGCTGCCGGCGCGCACGTGCTGATGCGCCTCAAGACCACGGCGAAGGTACGCGTGACCGCGCACATCTCGGAGAACGGCCACACCCCGCTCCACAACTGGTCGCTTGGCTACTACCTGCAGAGCGTGTCGCGCAAGCGCGGGACGATCTTCGACCTCGACGTGACGTGGGGCAAGGGCAAGGACACCGTCGCATTGCGGCTCGTGGGACTCGCGCACAAGTCGACCGTCATCCGCTGGTACCTGACCACCGTGCCGCGCAGCGTGCTCTCGCCACGGCAGATCATCCAGACCTACCGACTCCGCTGGCTGATCGAGCTGCTCTTTCGCGAGCTGAAGCAGACCGCCGACCTCGGCCGCTCCTTCACCGCCGATCCCCACGCGATCAAGGCGCTCACCTACGGCGCGATGCTCGCCCACGCGCTCGTGCGCTCGGTCAGGATCCAGGCTGCACTCGCGCGCGACGTCCCTCTCGAGCAACTGCGCCCCCTGGCGACGTTGCACGTCGTGCGCGCCTACGCGCGGGACCTGGTCGACGCCCTCGTCTCCCTGAGCACCGCCGCGTGGACTGCCGTCGTGACCACCGTGGGCGCGGCACTCGTCGCTCTGGCACGCGAACGACAACCTTCACGCTCCAGGAAACGAATCGCCCTCAAACTTGGGGCGATCGGTGCTTAAGAGATCGGGCATGGCCCGGCGGGTCACGCTCAGGTCTTGCGGGCGGCGCGCTGACGAACGCGCTCAACCGGAGGCTGGGTTTGCGGGAGCTCCCGGCCGACCACCTCCGTCACATAGGCGACGGCCCGGGCACATGAGCGTCCAGACTCACGGCGCTCCGTACGCGCGATTCAGTCGCGCCGGAAGAGTCGGATCCCCGCCTGGTCCTCGAACGCCTTGGCGATCACGGTCGCGCGCTCGTCGAGGAACGCGGGGAAGGAACCCCGCGTGTTCGGTGCCCACACCGCCGAAGTGGGGCCGTCGGGGATCAGATGACTCCGAAGCGCGACCCGTCGTGCGCGTAGCGATTGCGAGACGTCTTCCAGATACTTTCGCGGCGGCTTGGAGCCGATGCTCTGGTTCTCGCGCGCGACGAGCAAGCACACGTTCGGGATGGCATTGTAGTAGCGCGCACCGAACCCATGTTGAAGAAGGTGGTGGCGCGGGAAGATGTGGTGCCGGTCCGGGCGGTTCGCGGGGCTCACGTAGGCTTCGGTTGGGACGAGGCTGCCATCCTCCAGGTAGCGAGGCTTCTGCAGCGCGAGCAGGCAGAAGTATGCGCGCGACAGCGAGGAGCGCGCCGAGTACTCCGCGTGCCGGAGATCTCGGAGCGGCGGCAGCTCGTCCACCGCCAGGCGGGCTGTCCCGCGCTCGGCCAGACGGCTCATGAAGCTCGCGTCGCTCGCCAGGTGCTTCCGGTACCCACGGCCGCTGTACCGATCGGAGACGGCCGCGAGCCAGAACCACCGTCGGAGGAGCTTGGCTGCTTCACGCGAGGGCCGCTTGGGTCCCCGCCGGGCGAAGTACAGCGTCAGCAGCGCCACGAGCTGGCCTGAAGGAAGGAGGCCATGATGCGCGACGCCGAATTGGGACCGGAGGTAATCGATGGCGTAGGGAAGACCTCGCTCGAGGGCGTGCCACGCACGATCGAAGTCTCGCCGGGAGATCTCACCTGACTCGATCTGCCGGACCATCCGCTCCCAGGCGCGGCCGGCGATGTCACCGCCACCGAGGAGGAAGGCGAGCACCGAGAGAATGACCTCGTCAGAGAGCTCTCCAAAGCCCGCGGGGTGCAGCCGTGCGATCGCATTGCGGACGTGGTGGCGAACCTGGAGGTCCGATGCTCGTGCGAACGCCTTGTCGGCGCTGTTCACCGGCGTGCCTTGAGCGTTGATCCGGATGAAGGTCTCGCGCACGTCCTCGAGCCGGTCGGCGGACATGACCTGGAGGAAGAAGGTGGCGCCGAGCAGACGGGAGCGACAGTCATCCGCACGTCGCGTGGCGAGGCGGCCAAGGCGGAGTCCCCGGTGACGCCGATCGCCGAGCACGTCGACCACCGGCACGTAGCCCCGAGCGGGCTTCCCCTGGCGATACACGAAGGGCTCCATCTCGTCGTTCGGCGAGCCGGTGTAGAAGTAGAACCGGTCGAAGGCGATGGTGCGGCCGCGGTGGCTGCGCACGGTCCGTCGCTCTCCACCGAGGATGTTGTAGAGAACGGAGAGCCGCTGCTGCCCGTCCACGATGAACCAGATCTCGCGATTGCTGGGGTCGTAGGCCGGAAGAATGTGCAGCTTCTCGCGGAGCTGGGTGTGGTTCATTCTCGTCGTTTGCCAGACGAGCGCCGACCCTATCGGGTAGCCACGATAGAGGCTGTCGAGCAGCGCGCATACCTTCCGGGCGTCCCAGACGAATTCGCGTTGGATCTCTGGCACCGCGAGCAGCCGTTCGTCGAAGAGCCGTCGCAGCTGGTCAAGCGAATAACGTCGGACCCGTATCTCCATCCTAACCTCCTGAGTCTACGAGGTGGTAGTATCACGCCTGCCATCCTCCTACGAGCCAGACGCCCGGGGGACCCACCGGCCGCACGTATGATGACCGCTCGGATTCTCTGTTTCTGCGATAGCGGGCGCACCTTCACGGAGTGCCATGGTCGGCGTCGGCTACCTCGCGCGAGGTCCATCACCCTGGACGCCGCGCGTGATGTCGTCCGCCCCATCTTCGGGGAAACGCGCGTGCCGGGCTACGAGCTCTTCTTCCCTCCCGCCACGGCGACGCTCATCACCTACCGCGGAGAGAGCTGGATCGCGACCGCGCGCCACGTGCTCAGGAACCATCGGCTCCAGCCAGCAGATCTCTTCGTACCTCGCACCCTCGACAGCCTGGGCGAGCGCCTTGCCACGAGCCTCGGTGTGACCGTGGATGCTCCCCCCGGCGACGAAGACACCGCCTGGACCGATCTGCTGGTCATGCGCTGCGCCGACGGCGTGCCGCCGCCCGAGACGACTGTCGAGATCGACCGCTGGCGCCTCGCCGCGCTCCGTGACGTCCGTCCAGGCGAGATCGTCCGTGTGCACGGTTTCCCACGCAGCGTGCAGAACCAGATGGACCACCACTCCTTGACGGTTCAGGTCCAACGCTTCCTTTGCGACTGCAGGTTCCTGGGGCCCACCGAGTCGCGTGGAATCTACGAGTGCCTCGTGCCCCCCGACCGGGCCACCGGCGACCTCGCTGGTCTGAGCGGGGGCGCCGCGTTCGTCGGCCACGTCGAGGCAGGCATCCACGAGTTCGCCGGCATCGTCACTGCGGCGAGCGGAGGTCGTCTCCGCATCTTGGACGCGAGCATCGTGCGCGAGGTCATCGCCCGGCACTATCGCGAGCGTCGCGGGGCATGGGCGCACGCGCGGTGATGCAGGCTCGGCCGCCCACCGCACGGTGCCTCGCAACGAACTAGGCGCTTTCCGCGCCTGTAGCGGGGGCGGGCCCGCTCCCCGCCCTCGCTCTCCTTCCCGGTCGCAAAATCGTCTACCCTGGCCGACACTCCAATGGTGTCGCCCTCCGACGCTCTCGCCTACTACCGGGCAGCGCTCCGCGCGCTTCGCTTCGTCGAGCAGCGCCGCCCCACCGGACGCCGCTTCGGCACCGAGGCCGACGCGCGCTGGGCCGCACTTCGAGGGGACCTCATCACCTCCGATCGCATCGATCTGCTCATCCGTGACGCGAACGCGGAGTGGCCCGGGGCGCTGGGCGCGCGGGCGGTGTTCCGGCTGGACGACGTGGCGGAGGACGATCCCTTCGGTGCGGAGTGGGCGCCGCTCGATCCTGTCGACGGCGAGGAGGTCTGGCGCGCCACCGCCGCCGAACCCGCGCCTACCACGCTCGGCGCGGCGCTCGACGCGGTCGCCGCCGCCTGGGAGACGAAGCTGAGCCCGTTCTCCGTCGGATCGCTCGGTCCGACGGACAGGCTGCTCGTCGCCGGGCCCAGCGCGATCGCGAGCGCGCTCGCGGCGTTCGGGGAGAGCAGCGATCTCGGGTGGCTTCGCCAGGTCTACGCCGTCGCGACGCCGCCGGCAGCACGCCAGCTCGTCGCGCTCGCCCCGGCCTGGCTCAACGTGAACCAGCCGGTTCGGGTCCTCGCCGCCGACGAAGCCGTCGAGACGCTGGCCCCCCGGCGCGCCCTGGTGTCCGACGACGCGTCCACCGACGATCGGCGCTGGGCGCTCGCGCTCGCGCAGGGAGCCTGACGGAGGAGATGGCGCTGGAGAAGTCACGCATCGTCGAGCAGGGCGAGACCCCTCATGCCCACGAGCGCGCGGCGATCGACTTCGTCGGCCAGCAGCTCCCGAACACCGATCCGTATCACCTGTGGGCGCTGTGCGACCTTATCGACCCTCCGACGGGGCGCCTCTACGAGATCGATCTCATCGTCCTCGGGTACTCGGCGCTCTACCTGATCGAGGTCAAGAGCGGCCCGGGCCGCTACGCCGGGGACAGCGTCGACTGGCACCGCTTCCCTCCCGACGGAGGCAAGCCTCGCTACATGGATCCGCCGCTTCGCCTCACCAACCACAAGGCGAAGGTCCTCAAGAGCCGGCTCGAGAAGAAGATGCAGGCGCACCGCGCGCCGTGGATCGAGGCGCTGGTGTTCCTGAGCGCGCCCGAGGACGAGCTGCAGATCGATCTGCGTGACGGTGGCGAGGTGCGGGTGGTGACCCGGTCGACGTTGCGCGACGCGCTCGTGCAGCACCAGTTCGTCGGCGCGAACCCCAACCAGAAGCCCCCTCGCATCAACGCGCCGCAGATGCGCGACATCGTCCAGGCGATGGCGGCCATCGGCCTGCAGCGCCGCAAGGGCCAGACCTACGCCGGCCAGTACGCGCTCGGCCAGGTGCTGCTCGAGGGGCCCGGCTTCCAGGATCGCGCGGCCGAGCACCGTACCCTCGAAGGGATGCGTCGGCGCGCGCGCGTCTACCTGGTGCCGCAGCAGACCAGCGTGGAGCGCCGGCAGCAGCTTCGCCGCGCCGCCGAGCGCGAGGCGCAGCTCCTCTACGGCCTGCGCGAGCACCCGAACATCCTCTCCTTCATCGACCACGAGACCGACGCGCCGCTGGGCCCCACGGTCCTCTTCGACGACTTCGCCGGCGGGATCCCCCTCCCGGCGTTCCTGCGCCAGGAGGCGAGCCTGAGCGTGGAGGAGCGCGCCGCCATCGTGTGTCAGGTGGGTCGCGCGCTTTGCTTCTGCCACGGCAAGGGCGTGGTGCACCGCGCGCTGAGCCCCGACGCCGTCCTGGTCCGCCGTCATCCGGACGACGGGCGCATCGACACGCGGCTCTTCAACTTCCAGCTCGCCGAGGGCGATCGGGCGAGCGCCACCGTGCACTGGTCCCAGCTCGCCGGCGAGTTCTGGTCGCTGTACCAGGCGCCCGAGCTTCGCGAGGACCCGACGCGCGGCAGCGAGCTCACCGATACCTTCAGCCTGGGTGCCGTCGCGTACTTCGCCCTCACCGGGAGGGCCCCCGGATTGACCCTCGCCGAGATGGACGCGCGCCTGGTGCGTGACGGCAACCTCGATCCGAGCGCGGCGGTCGACTACCTGCCCGACGGCGTCGCTGAGCTGGTGCGCGAGGCCACCGCCCGCACGCCGGCGCTCCGCGCGGACGATCTGGTGACTTGGGTCGAGCTCCTCGCGACCGAGGCCCAGCCCGTGCCCGCTGCCCCGCCGAGCGAAGTGGACCCGCTGGAAGCCCGGAAGGACGAATGGGTGGGCGGCGACCTGCTCGTCGAGGGCGTGCTCGGCCACGGCGCGACCAGTCGCGTCCTCCAGGTCCTGCGCGAGAAGGACACCGCGACCTACGCGCTCAAGGTGAGCCTCTCCGAGGAGCACGACGAGCGCCTGCGCGAGGAAGGCGAGGCCCTCGCGAAGCTGCGGCACCCGCGGATCACGCAGCTCGTGGACCGGCGCACCATCGGGGGGCGGGAGTGTCTGCTGCTCTCCCTCGCCGGCACCAAGACGCTGCAGTCCTACCTCGCCACCGAGGGCCCGGTGTCCCTCGACTACGCGGCGCGCTTCGGGGAAGACCTGCTCAGCGCGCTGGAGTACCTGCAGGAAGAGGGCATCGTCCACCGCGACATCAAGCCGGCGAACCTCGGTGTCGGGACCACGACCAAGAAGGACGTCCGCCTCACCCTCTTCGACTTCTCCCTCGTCCGCGCGGCGCCCTCGGACCTTCACGTCGGGACCACCGCGTACCGCGATCCCTTCCTCTCCCTGCGCGGGAAGTGGGACCCCGCCGCAGACCGCTACAGCGCCGCGGTCACCCTCCACGAGATGCTGACCGGCGTCCGGCCCACCCTCGCCGAGGGCAAGAGCCACCTGGATCCGGACGCCGAGGTCGTCGTCGCCGCGGAACGCTTCGACCCGTCGTGCCGCGAGCCCCTCTCCAGGTTCTTCGCCCGAGCCCTCGCTCGCGACCTCGAGCATCGCTTCGAGAGCGCGAAGCAGATGCGGCAGGCGTGGGAACGCGTCTTCCGTGCGGAGTCGGAGCATCCCGCGGCGACGCGCCCGGCGGTCGCCACCTCCGAGGAGGTGCTCGCTACCGAGTCGGGCACGCGCGAAGAGTGGTCCGAGGCGGTGCTTCGTGCGATCGGGCCTTCCGCACCGCTCGAGCAGCTCCCTCTCTCCACCCGCGCGCGCAACGCCCTCGACCGCGCCGGCGCCGCCGTGGCCGGCGACCTCCTTTCCCTGCCCGACAACCGCCTCTCTGCGGTGCGCGGGGTGGGGACGCGCGTCGCCAAGGAGATCTTGGAGTTCCGGGCGGTCTGGACGGCGGTCGCGCCGCTGGAGCCGGCGGCGGTCGAGCCCTTCTTCGCGGGCTTCCGCGGCGAGGACCTGCTCATCAGCACGCTCGGCGTCGAGCCCCTCGCGGCGACCGTGCTGAACGACGCGGGCCTCCGTACCCTCCGGGCGATTGCCGGCGCGCCCGCCGCGACGGTGACGCAGCTCGCCGAGCGTCACGGGTTCGACGCCGCCGCCGTGCACGCGCTGCTCACCAAGGAGAACGGAGCCGCCGCCAAGCGCGCCCACCCGAGCACCATCGAGGGCTGGGTGGACGTGCTGCTCTCGCCCGCGAAGAAGCGCGCGAAGTACGTGCTCTCCGTCTACGGTCTCGCCGAGCCCTTCCTGGGCCGACTGGACGTGAGCGCCGCGGAGGTCGCCACCCACCACGATGTGACCCGCGCCAACGTCTACTTGGCTCTGAGCGAGTACCGTCCCCTCTGGGAGAAGCACGCTTCCATCGCCGAGCTCAGGGCCCTGGTGCGGGGCGTGCTGGATGAAGGAGCGGGAGCGCTGACGCTGGAGAAGGCCGCGAGCTCGCTCCTCGCGCGTGTCGCGTACGACCGCGCCGCACCGCCCGAGCTGAGCCTCGCGCGGGCCGCCGCGCTGGTGCGCATCGTCACCGAGGTCGAGAAGGAGGCGCCGGAGGGCCTGCTCTACGTGCGCATCCACGATCGACCGTGGATTGTCGCCAGCGAGGCGCACGCCGCCGCGCTCCGCGCGCTCGGGACCGCGTGCGACGCCCTCGCCGATCGCGATGTGCTGGCCTCGTGGGGGGAGGTCGCGCGGGTCCTCGTCGAAGCGGCGAAGGACTCTCCCTTCGCGAGCCTGGGCGCCGACGTCCTCGCGCGCCTTGGAACCGACGTGAGCGCGCACGCGGCGTGCTCGACCCGGCAAGAGATCTACCGGAAGGGACTGCCCGCCGCGCGCGCCATCGTCCTCTGCGCCCCGCTGCTCCGCGGCAAGCTCACGCCGGAGGCCGTCGCCGCCCGCGTGGCGGCGCGCTACCCCGAGGCGGAGCCCGTACCTCCCCGGCCCGCCCTGGACGCGCTCCTGGAGCCCCACGGCCTCGCCTTCGACGGTCTCGTCTTTCATCGCCCCGACGAGCGTGAGCCCGGCACCTCCTTCGGGACGAGCTTTTCCTCGTTACCGAAGGGCATCGACGAGCACGCCGCCGACTTCGACGACCGGCTGCGCAACGCGCTGGAGCGCGGCGGCCTGCGCGTAGTGGGCGTCCGCACCGCCCGCGCGGAGGAAGCCACCCTCGCCCTCGCCACCAGGCTCGGGGTGACCCCCATCGACATCAGCCGGGAGCTCATCGAGCAGATGCGCGTCCTGCAGGCGAAGGACGAGGTCGACGACGCCGCGATCCAGAAGGCGGACGCGGAGGCCGATCTCGCGCCCGACACGTGGGCGCTGCTCCGGAAGCTGGCGAGAGACGCGGCGGACCTTGTCGCCGACGCGCTGCTTCCCCCCAGGACCCCGCTCGTGCTCGCGCAGCCGGGGCTCTTCGCCCGCTACCAGCTCGACAGCTTCAGCGAGCGGCTGCGCGCGGCCGCTGACGAGGAGGACGCCCCGGCGATCTTCGTGGTCGTCCCCTCCCGCGACGTTGGCGGTGTCCCGCACCTGCCGGGCTGGTCCGTCGCGGGGGCCAAGTCCATGTGGATGCCCGACACCTGGGTCACCGCGGCGAGCAAGCACGACGCGGCCGGCTGAGCGGAAAGAGAGACGGAAGGATTGATGGCCTCGAGGCGCAAGACGAAGACGACGGAGCTCACAGCGCAGGCCGATCCCCACGCTCCGCTCGACAGCGCGGCCTTCCTCGCCGCGACTCGGCCGGTGCTCGCGCTGCTGAAGACCGACCTTCACGATCGCTCCGAGGCGTCGCCCGCAGTGCGAGCGGCGCTCGCGACGACCCACGCACGCGAGCGGGACGCCGGGCGCACCGGTGACAGCTTCGCCGAGTGGCGCGGGCACTTCATCGAGCAGGTGGCCGCCGCGTGGCTCCTCTCCTGCGTCTTCGTGCGCACCCTGGAGGACCGCAACCTGCTCGGCCACCCGCGCATCGCCGGCCCGGGCGCGCAGGATAGCCAGCGGCTCTTCTTCGAGCTCGCGCCCTCCCTCACCGAGCGCGACTACCTGCTCACCGTCTTCCGGGAGCTCTCCCGCTTCCCCGCGACCCGCGCCCTCTTCGACGGCGCGCACAACCCCGTCTGGCTGCTGGCGCCCTCCGCGGACGCGGCCAAGGCGCTGCTCGCCCTCTTCCGCGCGCCGAGCGCCGACGCGCCGGCCTTCCGCTTCGGCCAGCCGGACACCCGCTTCCTCGGCGATCTGTACCAGGACCTGGACGAGGCCGTCCGCAAGCGCTTCGCCCTGCTCCAGACGCCGGGGTTCGTCGAGAGCTACATCCTGGACGGCACCCTGGAGCCGGCGATCGCGCGCTTCGGCCTGGACGACACCACGCTCATCGACCCGACCTGCGGCAGCGGGCACTTCCTGCTCGGCGCCTTCGAGCGGCTCTACGAGCACCGCCGCCGGCAGGAGCCGGACACGAGCGAGCGCGAGGCCGTGCGCAAGGCGCTGGACGCCGTGTCCGGCGCGGATATCAACCCCTTCGCCGTCGCCATCGCGCGCCTGCGGCTCACCCTGGCGGCGCTCCAGAAGGCGGGCTTCTCCAGGCTCGCCGGGGCGCCGGCGCTCCCGCTGCACCTCGTCGTCGCCGACTCGCTTCTGTACAACCCGCAGGCCAAGCAGCTCGACCTCGCCCACCAGGAAGGCCAGGAGCTGGAGGCGTGGCATGGGCACCTCTATCGGCTGGAGGATCCGAAAGCGGCGCGGGAGGTGCTGCAGAGGCAGTACGCCGCCGTCGTAGGCAATCCGCCGTACATCACCTGCAAGGACCCCGTGCTGCGAGAGAAGTACCGCGTCGCGTACGCGAGCGCCGCGGGGAAGTACTCCCTCGCCGCCCCGTTCACCGAGCGCTTCTTTCAGCTCGGGAAGAAGGGAGCCTTCGTAGGGATGATCACTGCGAACTCCTTCATGAAGAGGGAGTTCGGCAAGAAGCTCATCGAGGAGGTGCTCCCGGGCTGGAACCTCACCCGCGTGGAGAACACCTCCGGCGCCTACATCCCCGGGCACGGCACGCCCACCGTGCTGCTCTTCGGTACGACGGAGGCGCCGCAGGCAACGACCGTGCATGCGATCCTGGCGAACCGAGGCGAACCGAGCACGCCGGAGGAGCCGGCGCGCGGGCTGGTCTGGAGAAGCATCGTCGACCACGGTGACGAGGTCGGCTTCGACAACGAGTACATCACCGTCGCTGAGATCGATCGCGACACGCTGGCGAAGCACCCGTGGAGCCTCGGCGGCGGCGGGGCGAGCGAGCTCAAAGAGCTTCTGGAGGAGCGGGCAGAGAAGACGCTAGCTGACATTGCCGACAGCGTTGGCATCTCATGCGTCACCGGCGAGGACGATGTGTATGTGTTGCCGGCTGAGGCTGCCCGCCGTCTGCGCGTTGGTCGAACGGTGCCGCTGGTAACCGGCGAATTCGTGCGCGACTGGGCGCTGGCGAGCGCAGGCGAATGTGTCTTTCCTTTTTCGGAGGACTTCACGCTGCTCGCGCCGGACAAGCTCACCAGCGAACTAAGGTACTTGTGGCGGTACCGAGCGCTGATCTCTCGCAGGAAGAGATTCGGTGTGCCGATGCTCGTCCGTGGACTTAGCTGGTACGAACTCCAGGAGCTGTACTCAAACAAGCTGCGAACACCGCTCTCGATCACCTTCGCCTTCGTCGCGACGCACAACCACTTCGTGCTCGACCGCGGCGGCAAGGTGTTCAACCGGTCGGCCCCGATCATCAAGCTGCCCGAGGGCGCGACGGAAGACGACCACCTGGCCCTCCTCGCCTACCTCAACAGCTCCACCGCGTGCTTCTGGATGAAGCAGGTCATGATGAACAAGGGCGGCAGCGGCATTGGGCGGGGTATTCAAGATGAGGGCTGGGAGTCTCGCTTCGAGTTCGACGGGACAAAGCTCGCGACGATCCCGATTCCAAACGGGCTGACGCGTCTCGTTCCGCTCGCTTCCGAAATGCTCGCTCTTGCGTCGGAGCGCGCCGCGTTGGCTCCGTCCGCTCTCTTCGAACGGCGTCTAGATGCTCGGCACGACGGCGACCAAGGGAGCGCGGCGCAAGCCCAGGCGCAGGAAGGTATCGTACTGCGACGCATGGTGGCGCTCCAGGAACGGATTGACTTCGAGGTCTATGCCTTGTTCGGACTCGCTGCTATTCCCGAAGCCCAGCCGTCAGCGATCGAGCCAGGGCATCGTTGGTTCGAACAGCAGCTAGCGCGTGAGCGGCCCGGCACGGCATGGTTCGCGCGCCAGGGCTACTCGATGCCTTCCCCATCGGAGGGACAACGGCCCCCAGTCTCGCTGCCGCCGGAGGTGCAGCTGGTTGAGCAGCCCTCTTACAAGAGAAGGTGGGGTATCACCGACTGGCCGGGCGCCGTTGACGCTGCACGTCGCGAGGCGGTGCTTGGTCTTGCCGAAGAAGCGTGCCGTGCGCGAGGCACCTGCGAGAGCGTACGCGGCCTGGAACGGACGTTTCTCGCCGACGCCAGTCGTTCCAGCATCCTCCCCGTTGCCGATCCTGGCGTTGCCCTCCGCGCCTCGATTCAAGACGACGCCGTTCCCTTCCTCGCCGCCTACCGCTTCACCGACGCCGGGTTAGAGAAGCACGCGGAGTGGCAGGACACCTGGGAGCTCCAGCGCCGCGAAGACGCCGGCGAGAAGGTCGGCGAGATGCCCGTCCCGCCCAAGTACGACCAGAAGGACTACCGCGACGCCACCTGCTGGCGCCTCCGCGGCAAGCTGGACGTGCCGAAGGAGCGCTTCATCAGCTACCCCGGCTGCGAGAGCGACGAGGACAAGGAGCCGGTCTACGGATGGGCCGGGTGGAACCACCTGGAGCAGGCTCAGGCCCTCGCCGCGCTCTACAACGATCGCAAGGATTGCGAGGGCTGGACCAAGGAGCGCCTGCTCCCGATGCTCGCCGGCATCCTGGAGCTGCTCCCCTGGATCAAGCAGTGGCACAATGAGCCGAACGCCGAGTTCGACGGCCTCCGCCTCGGGGACTACTTCGAGGGCTTCCTCCAGGGCCAGATGCGCGAGCTCGGCCTCACCGAGGACGACCTCCGCGCTTTTCGCCCAGCGAAGAGAGCGTCGTCTCGCACCAAGAAGTCCACGAGGAAAGCGGAGGCACCCTGATGCTGCGCGCCGAGCTAGAATGTGGGGGACCATGACGGCGGCACCGATGGAGTTCGACGAGAAGGCTCGGGAGAACCTGGAGGCCGTCGACCGACTGCTCCCCGACGACGATGGCGTTCGCGACTGTCTCGCGAACGCGGTGGCGAACCGCGCCTACTACGCCGCGTACCACGCGGTCGCCCACGTCGCGCAGGCTCGGGATGTCGCGTTCACCTCCGAGAAGGGCTACTACCGGCACGACACGTTGCCCGACGACGCCGTGGGGTCCCGCATCCTCACGCAAGACAGGGCTCTCGACCTCGAAGACCTTTACGCGCTGCGGATCAAGGCGGACTACCACGACGACCCGGTGGAGCGTGAGGAGGCCGATCGTGCCGCCGGGCTCGCGAAGGCACTTGTGGAGGAGCTTCTCTGATGAATCGCGAGCACGTGCCCTTCTTCGTTTCCAGGCTCGTCGAGGGCCGACCGGTGCGATGGGTTCCTCCGGAACGGCTCGTCGGCGACTATGACGGTCGGGAGCGCACGCTCCAGGTCTTCAACGCCGACCCGACGGATCAGTCACGCCTCCGCCGCATGATCGCCGCGCACCGCGCCGAGCTGCAGAGCGCGGCAGGGGGACCGCTCGTGATCATATTTCACTCGAGGAAGCAATCCGCCGAACGGCATGGCGAGTTCATCCGCGCCTTCCCGACGCCTGTCGCTCCCCATGCCACCGTCCCGCCCGTCGAGGAGTGCGTCGACGAGGCGGACGAGAGTGGACCGCACCGAAGAGTGGCGTGAGATGTACCTGACGGCCCAGCATGTACGCGCCCGCACGGGCCGGGACGGCGTCCAAGCCTACCTGCACATGCACGACATCCCTGGGGCGCCGTTCCCGTCCGATCCGATGCTCGTCCCGCAGCATAGCCCGGGTCGGGTTGTGCGTCGGCATATCGGCCTCCCCCCAGGCGGCAACAACATTCTCTCCTATCTGGACGTCGTGGCTCCCGATGCCACGGCGGTCCAGGCAGGTACGGGATTGGACGGGACCTCAACGCAGTGGTGGCAGCACACGTTGGAGCCAATCGTGACGCTCATGTATCGCAGTCCGCTACCGTGGGTCGTCAAGGCGGGCGACGTTCTTGTGATCTTCAACGCGTCGCCTGCCAACTCCGCTCACGAGTACGCCGATCTCGTCAATGCGGCGCTCCGCCTCTGGGACGAGTGGCGGATCCTCCAAAACCTCCCCTGAGAAGCCGCACCTCATGCCGGAACTCGTCCGCGATCTCTTCGACCTGCCCGACCACGTCGGCAAGAGCGACTTCGTCGTCAAGCTGACCGACGCGGTCGGCAAGCCCGGCGAGGCCGCCCACACCTTCGTCGTCACCGAGCGCCTAGCCGACGCCTTCGATCGGGCGCTCGGCATCGTCAGCAGCGCGCTGCGCGACCGGCGGTCGAAGGCCGCGTACATCCACGGCAGCTTCGGCAGCGGCAAGAGCCACTTCATGGTGCTGCTAAGCCTGCTGCTTCGCGGCGACGAGGAGGCGTGGCGCATCAAGGAGCTGCACGCACTTCGCCCCAAGTACGACTTCGTCGGGAAGAAGAAGCTGGTGGAGCTTCACTTCCACATGGTCGACAAGCGCGGCATCGAGGACGCCATCTTCGACCAGTACTTGCACTTCGTCCGCGAGCACTACCCCGACGCCGACCTGCCCGGCCTCTTCGCCGACGAGTCCCTCTTCGTCGATGCCGCGCGCATGCTCGCCGAGCTGGGCGAGGAGAAGTTCTTCGCCCGGATGAACGCCCAGGTGCCGGCCGCCGCCGGCTGGGGCAAGCGCGCGCAGGCGTGGGACAAGGCTCGCTTCGACGCCGCCGCGGGCTCCACCGACCCGGCGGAGCGCGCGCAGCTCTTCAGCGCGCTCGTCAAGAGCTGGTTCGGCGCCTTCGCCGAGAAGGGCGGGAGCTACCTCGATCTGGACACGGGCCTGAGCGTGATGTCGCGGCACGCCAAGGAGCTCGGCTACGACGGCGTGGTCCTCTTCCTGGACGAGCTGATCTTGTGGCTCTGGAGCCTCGCCACCACGCCGGAGATCTTGCACCGGGAGGTGCAGAAGATGGTGAAGCTGGTCGAGGCCCAGGAGGCCGACCGGCCCGTCCCCATCATCAGCTTCATCGCGCGGCAGCGTGACCTCGCCGAGATGGTGGGCGAGGACATGCTGGGCGACGAGCACGTGCGCCTCCGCGACTCGCTCCGGTGGTGGGAGGGCCGCTACGAGAAGGTGATGCTGGAGGACAAGAACCTGCCGGAGATCATCGAGCGGCGTGTGCTCCGCCCGAAGAACGGCGATCCGAAGCCCATCGACGACGCCTTCGCCAGCTTCAAGAAGGGCGCCGGCGCCTCCTGGTACACGCTGCTGGGGCAGGAGGACGAGCGCGCCTTCCGGCGGCTGTATCCGTTCAGCCCGGCGCTCGTCGAGGCGCTGGTGGCGCTCTCGGCGTCGCTGCAGCGCGAGCGCACGGCCATCCGCATGCTGATGGAGATGCTGGTCGAGTACATGCCCGACCTCGCCGTCGGGGAGATCGTCCGCGTCGGCGATCTGTTCGACGTGCTCGCCGCTGGCGAGGACGCCGTCGACGGCATGATGAAGAACCGCTTCGAGTCGGCCAAGAGCCTGTACAAGCACAAGCTGCTGCCCATCATCCGGGCGGCGCACGGCACGACGGGGCCCGACCGGTGCCAGCGCGAGCGGCCGTCGCACCTCACGCGCCTCGGCTGCGCGGGCTGCCCGGAGAAGGGCTGCCGCACCGACAACCGCATCGCCAAGACGCTGCTCGTCGCCGCCCTGGTGCCGGAGGTGCCCGCCCTCAAGGACCTGACCTGCAGCAAGCTGGTGCAGCTCAATCAGGGGAGCCTGAAGGTGCCCGTCCCGGGCGGTGAGGCGGCGGAGATCGCGCAGCGCCTGCGACGCTGGGCGGGCTCCCTCGGGCAGCTTCGCATCGGCGACGGCGCCGATCCGAGCGTGCGGCTGCAGCTGGAGGGCGTGGACCTGGGCCCCATCCTCGACAAGTTCCGCGGCAAGGACTCGCCCGGAGCCAGGCAGCGCGTCCTCCGGAACGTGCTCTTCGGCGCCATGGGGATCGAGGAGGTGGGCGACGCCGGCCAGGACCGCGTGGTGGTGTGGCACAACACCAAGCGCTCCGGCCACCTTCGCTTCGCCAACGTCCGCAAGCTCGGCCCGGAGCAGCTCCGGTGCGCCGACGCGCACGAGTGGCGAATGATTGTCGACTACCCCTTCGACGACGCGGGACATGGCCCCGTCGACGACGAGGAGGTGTGCGACCGCTTCGTGGAGGAAGGTGGAAGCTGGACGCTCGTCTGGCTGCCCAGCTTCTTCGCCAAGGAGGTCAACGATCTGCTCGGGGAGCTGACGATCCTGGAGTACATCTTCGACTCCAAGGACACGCAGCGCGAGGCGGTGAGCCATCTCGGGGTCGCCGATCAGCAGCGCGCGCAGAGCGATCTGGACAACCTGCGCCACGCCAAGCGCGGCCGGCTCGTGCGGGTGCTCGACCAGGCCTACGGGCTCGCGCGCCCGAAGGACGGCGACCTCGACGAGTCGGCGATCGTCGAGCAGAACCTGCGGGTCCTCAAGCCAGGCGCCAAGATCTCCCCTCTGATGGCGCCGAACCTCAGTGAGGCGCTCGAGCGTTACGTCGGCGCGCTCCTCGAGGCGCGGTACCCGAGCAACCCGGAGCTCCGCGAGCCACTCACTCCGCAGCGCGTCGAGCGGCTGGTGGAGAAGTTCGGCGAGCTCGTCGACAGCGACCAGAAACGCCTGGCGGCCGACAAGACCCTGGTCAACGAGATGCGCGACACGCTCGGCGAACTGGGCCTCGTCCGGACGAGCGAGGGTGCGGTGCACCTCGTGGAGGACAAGACGCTGCAGACGCTCGAGCAGGAGCGGGCCAAGGCGGGGAGCCAGGAGCCGCAGGTGGTGGAGCTCCGCCGCTGGCTCGACCCGCAGCGCAAGCGGGGGCTCAGCCCGGAGACCGAGGACCTCGTCATCCGCTGCTACGCGCGGTGGGCCGCGCGCACCTTCATGCAGGCGGGGCGGCCTCTGGAGCCGGTGGCCAGGACGCGGCTGGCGGACGACGTGATCCTGGAGAAGCCGCCCCTTCCGCCGATGGACCAGTGGAACAAGGCGCTCGGCCTCGCGGGGTACCTGTTCGGCTTCACCCTCCCGGGCAAGGCGCTCCACGCCGACAACCTGAAGCGCTTCGAGGTGGCGCTGGCGAAGGAGCTCGGGCGCGTCGAGCGAGCGGCCGCGGCGTTGCCCGCCCTCGTCGAGCGACGGCTCGCCGCGCTCGGCGCGGAGACGAAGGTGGACCGCGTCACCACGGCGAAGAGCGGCGCTGCCATCTGTAAGTCGCTGGCAGGCGCCTCCACCCTGGAGCAGATCGCCGCGCTCGCGCGCTTCGAGCCGAAGACGAGCGCGCAGGCCCTGGGTCGGAGCCTGATGACGGCGGAGAAGGTCGCGGCGCAGCTCGCGGACGACGTGTTCTTTCACGCCTTCGAGCCGCTGCTCAGCGAGCACGCTGACGTGCAGGGCGCCACCGAGGTCGTCGAGAAGGTGGTGCGTGCGCTGCGGCAGGATGAGGTCAACGAGCCGCTCGTGGAGACGCTCCGGAAGCTCGCGCAGGAGGCCATCGCGCTGCGGCCGGCGCCGCCCCCGCCGCCCCAAGGGTGGAAGGTGGTGCTCTCCGAACGCGCGAGCGCGAAAGGCGGCGCCGCCGCACGGACGCAGCTCGACGCGCTGATCGCGAAGGCTCGCGCGGCGCTCGAAGAGGCCGGGGACGAGGTGGAGCTGACCGCGAGCGTCGAGGTTCGCGGCAAGCCGGAAACCGACAAGGCCTGACGAGGGCGGAGATGGACCTGCCCGAGCTGAGCCGCAAGGACGTCGAAGACGCCATGGAGCAAATCCGGAAGGCGGATCAGAGGGGCCGTCGTCTGTTCGCGTTCCACGGGTCCTACGCGCCGGGCTCGGAGGAGGAGGTCCCCAGCGCGACCGGCGAGCGCTTCCGCATCGTCCCGGTGAAGAGCGAGCTCGACTTGCGCGCCCGGCTGCCCACGCTCGGCGCGGTCTCCCTCCCGATAGCGTTCATCGTGCCGTGGACGGGCGAGATCCCGATCGATCTCGCCGGGCGCTTCTCGCGCAATGGGCACATCCGGCGCATCGGCAAGGAGGCCCGACTGAAGCGGCTCCTCGGCGCCACGGATCTGGGCGACGGCGTCCTGGGCTCACCGCTGGCCGACCACCTCCTGGCCCACCCCTCCGAGCTGCAAGGGACGTCTGGGATCGGTGGGCTGGTCACGCTGGAAGCGCTCTTCGACCGCTGGCTCGGCGCACGCTTCTGCATCGACACGGCCGACGGTCTGGCGCTGGACCTCCTGCTTGGCTGGGCCGCGGTCGACAACCGCGTGGCCGACATCGAGGCGCTGGAGGCGGGGCACGTCACGCTCGTCGCTGCGATCGAGTCGCACCTCCGCCGGACCCTCGGGGAGGCGGGGGTGGTCGTGTGGCGGTCGGCGCGCGCCAGGCGCGGCGTCGCCATCCTGGAGCTCGCCGTCCTCTTCGAGGCGCTCGCCACGCACGAGCATGGTCCTGCCTACACGTGGCGGGGGATGCAGCAGTCGGAGCTCGGGGTGAAGGACGAAGAGGTCGCGCATCGCGTCGCGCGGCAGCTTGGCGACGCGGTGGGCCGCGCGCTGCGCTGGGTCGGCGAGCGGCAGCCGGCGCTGGTGCGGACGGTGCTGGCCTCGGCAGAGGCCAAGGTGACCGCGAGCGACGTCAAGGCGCTGCTGATCGACAGCAAGCGCCTCCCCATCGCGTGGAGGCTTCGCCTGGACGCGCTCGGGAAGGTGCTGGAGAGCGGCGCCGCGAGCCCTGGTCCGGAGGCGCTGGAGCTCGCGGTCAGCGCGCGGGCGCGACTCGAGACGCATGTGTTCTTCCTGGACCCGGAGCAAGCGCCGGTCACGCGCCGGGCCGAGCGTGCCGTGCAGCTCCTCGCCTGGCTGAGCAGCCCCGGACCCGATCCCGCCACCGACACTCCCTACCGCGACGCCGAGGTGCTCGGTCGCTGGTACACCGAACAGGGCGGGTTCGTGGATCTCGCGCGGCGCGACGCGCGGGGCCCCGCGGTCGACGCCTTCGGGCGCGGCGTGCAGGCCGTCGTGCAGGCCGCCGACGCGGCGCGCAGCGGGCTCGACCGGCGCTTCGCCCGATCGCTGGTGGGCTGGATCGAGGCGGGCCGGCCGTCTGCTCAGGCCCTGCCCATCGACATGGCCGTCGAGCGCATCGCGCTGCGCTTCCTCGCCGGGGAGCCGACACGCAAGCTGCTCGTTCTGCTCATGGACGGGATGGCGTGGGCGCAGGCGGTGACGGTCCTCGCGTCCCTCGGCGACTGGGCGGTTCCGTGGGGCCCGATGGCGTGGCACGCGTCGAAGAATGGCCAGGTCGGGCAAAGCGCGCGGCCGGTGGTGTTCGCGCAGCTCCCGACCGTCACCGAGGTGAGCCGGGCGGCCTTCTTCGCGGGCAAGGCCACGCCCGCCGGCGCGACCCAGACCACGGCGGACGATCCGAAGCGCTGGGTCGCGAACAGGGCCGTGGGCAAGGTGGAGCGCGAAGGGGTCGACCCGCGGCTGATGTTGCGCGGCGAGGGCCACACGAGCTCCGGCGTCGCTTCGACGGAAGCGCTCACCTTCGTGCGGGACCCGGGGCGTCGCCTCGTGGCCATCGTCATCAACGCCATCGACGCCTCGCTGAAGGGCGATACGCAACAGCGGCACGAGTGGACGGCCGACAGCATCGGATCGCTCCCGCAGCTCCTCGATGCGGCGCGCGAGGCGGGGCGCGCGGTGCTGCTCGCGTCGGACCACGGGCACGTGCCGGGCGATCTGCTCGCGTCGAAGGGGAACTTCGTGGGCGCCGGCGCGCGCTGGCGACCGTGGACGGAGGCGTCCGACCCGGTGAGCGACGACGAGGTCGGGTTTCACGGCACGGGCGTGTGGGCACCGAAGGGCGCGCATGGGGTGGTCCTCCTGGCGGACGACCGCACGCGTTACGGCGGCGGCACCCACGCCGGCGAGCACGGCGGCGCGAGCCTCGCCGAGGTGGTGGCGCCCTGCCTGCTCATCGCTCCGGACGACGGGCGTCACGTGCACGATGCGGATCAGAAGGTGATGCCGCTGCTGGAGCCGTCGTGGTGGCACCTCGACGTGGAGCGCGCGGTCGATGCGAGCCCCGTGGCGGACCCGCTGCTGCCGCGGAAGCCGCCGAAGAAGCCGAAGGGCCCTCCGAAAGAGCAGCTCCCGCTGGGGGGCCTGGCACCGGCGCCGGCGGAGACCGCGCCGCCACCTGCGGCGCCCCCGCCGCGCAGACCCGCGTCCGGATCCATGCGTAGCGTCGCGCCCTCGCCGCTGGAGAAGAACGAACTCCTCGCAGCACGATGCCCGAGCGCGGAGGAGCGTCGCCGCGTCATCGCCGCGGTGCAGTACCTGGTCGAGCGGCGCGACAACGCGCATCTGGACGCGTTCTGCGCGGCCCTCGGCGAGCCTGCGTGGCGGGCGACCGGGCTCATTCGCAAGCTCCAGGAGGTCCTCAACGTGGACGGCTACGAGGCGATCACGCACGATCTGAGAGCCAAGCAGGTCGTTCTCCAGCGTGCCGTGCTGGAGGCCCAGTTCGGGGTGAAGCTGTGAGCGATCCGAGCCCCCTCAAGCGCCGGGAGATCATCGACGCCCTGCGAAGCGGCACGGTCCCGAAGCGCGGCCTCGAGCTCTTCGCCGTGGGCCTGGAGCGCTTCGAGAAGGCCATCGACGAGGAGCTCGACAGCGTCGCGGCCGGAGGCAGCAAGTTCAAGGCGGTGCAGGGCGAGTATGGCGCGGGAAAGACGTTCTTCTCGCGCTGGCTGGAGCACCGGGCCCGAGAGAAGGGCTTCGCCACCGCGCAGGTCCAGATCTCCGAGGCGGAGACCCCGCTGTACCGGATGGAGACGGTATACCGCCGCGCCGTAGAGGGTTTGCAGACGCGCGAGTGGAGCGACGGGGCGTTCCACGCGCTGGTCGACCGCTGGTTCTTCTCCCTCGAAGACGAGGTGCTCGCGGCCGGTGAGATCAACGCGCAGGATCCGGAGGCCGTGGCGCAGGCGGTCGGCCAGCTGCTGGAGCGGCGGCTCGCCGAGGTGAGCGCGACGCAGCCCGACTTCGCGGCGGCGCTCCGCGCATGCCACACCGCGAGGGTCCGGGGCGACCACGCCACCTCCGACGGCCTCGTCGCCTGGCTGATGGGAAACCCCAACGTCGGCGCCGGCATCAAGCGCGCGGCCAACCTGAAGGGCGAGGTGGATCACTTCGGCGCCGCCGGATTCATCCGGGGCCTGCTCGAGGTGCTGAAGCAGACGGGGCGAAAGGGCCTGGTGCTCGTCCTCGACGAGGTGGAGACCATCCAGCGCGTCCGCCGGGAGAGCCGCGAGAAGAGCCTCAACGCGCTCCGCCAGCTCATCGACGACGTCGCGGCGCAGCGTTTCCCAGGGCTGTACCTGCTCATCACCGGCACCCCCTCCTTCTTCGAGAGCAGCCGCGGGGTTGGCGGCCTCGATCCGCTCGCCCAGCGGCTCCACGTCGACTTCGGGAAGGACTCCCGGTTCGACAGCGCGCGTGCGGTGCGGATCCGCCTCCCGCCCTTCGACCGTGAGAAGCTGCTGCGCGTCGGAACGCGCGTCCGCGAGCTCTACCCGTCGCCCGAGAAGGAACGCATCGAGTCACGCGTGAACGATGCGGTCCTTGGCGCCATCGTCGAGCGAGTGTCCGGGCAGCTCGGGAAGAAGATCGGCGTGGTGCCGCGAATCTTCCTGCAGCGCCTGGTCAGCGTGCTCGACAAGGTGGACGAGCACGCCGAGTACGACCCGGCGGAGCACGAGGACTTCACCATCCAGCCGAACGAGATGACGGCCGAAGAGCGGTACGCCGCCGGCATCGCGCGCTCGGTCGACGACATCGACCTCGACCTGACGGAGGACGGTGGCGGCGGCGGGGCTCTCGAATGACCGCGTTCGATCGTCTCAGTGGGGCGCTGCAGCACCAGATCGTCAGCCGCCTCGGCTTCCGCTCGCTCCGGCCGGTGCAGGAGAGGGCCATCGAGGCCATCCTCGCGGGCGACAACTGCGTGGTGCTCGCGCCGACGGCCGGTGGCAAGACGGAGGCCGCCTTCTTCCCCATCTTTTCGCTGATGGACGAGCAGGCGTGGCAGCCCGTCTCGTGCCTCTACATGTCGCCCATCCGCGCGCTGCTCAACAACCAGGAGGATCGCCTCGCGCGGTACGCCGACCTGGTGGGCCGGCGAGTCTTCAAGTGGCACGGCGACGTGTCGTCGAGCGCCCGAACCAGATTCCTCCGTGAGCCGGCGGACCTCATGCTCACGACCCCGGAGTCGCTCGAGGCGATGCTGATGAGCACGCGCTTCCCGGCGCGTGAGCTCTTCGCGGGACTGCGGGCGGTGGTCATCGACGAGATCCACGCCTTCGCAGACGACGATCGCGGGGCGCACCTCGCCTCCGTCCTCGAACGCCTCACGCGGTACGCGGGCCGCGACGTGCAGCGCATCGGTCTCTCGGCGACGGTAGGCAACCCGGACGAGATCTTGCGCTGGGTCGCCGGCAGCTCCACACGGCCCGGTCGCGTCATCGACCCGGGCGGCGCGAAGAAGACCCCGGAGGTCGCGCTCGACTTCGTAGGGGGCATCGAGAACGCCGCGCGGGTGATCAAGGAGCTCCATCCGGGCCGCAAGCGGCTGGTCTTCGTCGACGCGCGACGGCAGGCGGAGACGCTCGGGCAGCTCCTCGATCAGGACAAGGTCCGCACGTTCGTCACCCACGGCTCACTCTCGCTCGGAGAGCGGCAGAGCGCAGAGGAGGCCTTCGCCACGGGCAAGGACTGCGTCATCGTGGCGACGAGCACCCTCGAGCTCGGCATCGACGTGGGCGACCTGGATCACGTGCTGCAGATCGATAGCCCGGGCAGCGTCGCGAGCTTTCTGCAGCGCATGGGGCGCACCGGCCGGCGCGACGGCTCGGTCCCCAACTTCACCTTCCTCGCCACCAAGGACAAGGGCGTCCTCCAGGCGGCCGCCTTGCTCCGGCTGTACCGGCAGGGCTTCGTCGAGCCGGTGCGTCCGAGCCGCCGGGCGAGCCACATCCTGGCCCACCAGCTCATGGCGCTGGCGATCCAGCTCGGAGGCGTCGAGCCGGGTGACTGGTGGAGCTGGCTCAAGGGGGCGACGAGCTTCGCGGGGCTTAGCGAGAGCGAGCGCCAGAGCATTGTCGAGCACATGCAGCGGGAGGACATCCTCACAGTGCAGGACGCGAAGCTCTGGCTCGGCGACGCCGGCGAGAAGCAGTACGGCCGAGCGAACTTCCGCAAGCTCTACTCGGTGTTCGACACGCCGAAGCTCGTCGTCGTGCGGTGGAACACGCGCGAGATCGGTACGGTCGACGCCAAGTTCCTGGCGACCATCGACTCCGACGCGGAGCGCGGCACCTTCATCCTCGGCGGCAAGGCCTGGCAGATCACCCTGATCGACTGGGAGCGAGGCCAGTGCGAGGTCCGCCCGGCGACCGCGGGCAAGTCCACCCGCTGGTCAGGCGGCGCGCGCTTCCTCGGCTACGACCTCTGCCAGGCGATGCGCGCGGTGCTCTGCGACACGGAGGTGGACCCCGCGTGGTCCCAGCGGGCGCAGAAGCGGATCGCCTTCATGCGCGCGGAGCACGACTTCCTGGCCGGCGAGCCCGCGCCCCTGCTCGACAAGGGCAAGGAGGTCGAGTGGTGGACCTTCGCTGGCGGCGCCGCGAACACCCTGCTAGCCAAGGTGCTCGAGGCGGAGCTCGGGGAGCGGGTGACCGCGCAGAACACCCACGTGACCTTCCGGGAGGGAGCGGCGAAGAGTATCGCCGCGATCCGCGAGGAGATCGCCGGGCTCCGGGACGCGGGGCGCCCCACGATGGCGGATGCGCGGAGGTTCGCGGAGGCGGCGGCCCGGACCCCGGTGTCCAAGTTTCAGGCGTGCCTGCCGGAGGCGCTGATGGGGGACCTCCTGGCGGAGAAGTTGCTGGATGTGGAAGGGGCGAAGCGGGCGGTGGGGTAGAACGCCCACGAGCCGGAATACGGGGCAGGAAAGGCAGCCTCGGACGCACCCGAGATCGTCCGGGGCCCGGAGTCAGCGCCTCGGGCCCTTGGGGAACCGGAGGCGAGCGAATAGCCCCTTCGCGGCGCGGGAGTGCGGTCGATATCGCGCCCAGAGGTCAGCTGAGGGGTCATCGAAGGAGAATGTGGTGGGCATCGACTTGCGGAGCGCCTTCGGGATGTAGCGCTCCTCATCCTCCTTCAGCACAATGGCAACGATGCAGAATCGATCCAGAAACCTTCTAGTGGCCTGCGCGTCCGGTCTCTCTCGAAGGAGCCGCTCGATGAGCGCCCGCTTCGGTATCACGTGCTCATGCCTGATCCCGCGCTTCCCCGCGCGTGCTCGCTTCCGCGCCGCGGGCGTGTGAGCGTAGGCATCACAGTCGTACTTTCGGGCATCGTAGAGAACCGCGTTTGTCTTCGGATCGTATCCGTCCGCCGTCCACCGCCAGATCAGCCGATCGACCAAGTCGCGGGCTACCTTCCGCATTGGGTTGCTCTCGTCTCCGGCGACGGGAAGGAGGCGAGCAATCTCCGTGGCGATGAAGGTGCGATGGGTTTTCTGCAACGGCTTGCATCTCACCTTGGTCTTCTTCATGGCGGCAACCTCAGTTTCAGTACGCTTCGATGGTTACGCGCGCGGTCTCGGCCGAGCGTAGCGCTGCTCCTCACCGGTTTGCTGCCCACCAAGCCCCAAAGCAGCCACGTGCTCCTCGTACGCCTCATCCCAGTCGTCCCAGCCCCACGCCCACTGTGGCAAGACCAGGCTTCCGCCTCGAGGCTTGGGTGCGCGGGCGAGAAACGTGAGGGACTCCCCACCCGCCCGCGCCGTGATGCGTGAGCCCCACGGCATCGCCGCGATCTCTGCCTCGGGCCACTTCGGCTTGAGAGCGGCTCGGCTTGCCAGCGCGCGCAGCTCCTTGGTGGTGACCTGCACCTCCCGGCGCGTCGCGGTGCCTCCGGGCCACTCCATCACGTGGAGCTTGAGCCGCCTTCGCTTCGCCTCCGCCAGTACCAGGTCGGCTACCACACGACGATGACAGACGGGCTTCTCGCTCGTCCCCGGTACCTCGCAGGCGCAGAACGCGATCACGCGCTGCTTGTCGCCGGCGCTCGCGGTGAGCTGATCGAGCAGTGTTCCAGCTGCTGTCGGGTCGTCGATGACGATCTTGGGTCCGCGCTTCGGGCGGTCGCGCACGGCTCGGTTTCCGAGCTCCGGCATCCAGATGTAGCGGCCGCTCCCAGCAAGCTTCTCGAACGCCGAGTCACGAAACCCGGCGGCGCGGACGCTTCGCGAGATGCGAAGGTCGACGAACATCGGGCGTGCGAAGCCGCGCGCCCGCTCGACGGCGGAGCTGGCCTTCAAGAGGAGCTTCGTCGACGAGCCCCAACCCCAGTACCCGAAGGTGAACATCGTCATGGTGGGCATGGTGCGACTCTACGCCTCCGGTGCGCGGACCAGAGTGGGCTGCTCCGCCAGGAACTTCGGCGGCGCGGGCGCCGCAGGGCCTACCTTTCGGAGCAACGAGCCCGCGTATCTGGCAAGCTTGAGGTCGGGTTCGTAGCCGCCGTCCGGGTCGAGCTTCGCGATGAAGCCTGGGTTCACGACCTCGTAGAGAGCGCACCCCGGCACCGGCCCGGCGAAGTCGTCGGCGGTCGGCGTGGGCTTGGCGATCTTGAAGTCCTCGCGCCGGATGACCTCGAACGCCCCGAGCGGCGTCGGCTCGCGGCCGATGAAGTAGAAGTGGATGCGGTCGCCGAACTCGACGGCCTGCACGTTGGCAGCCCAGTGCTCCGCCTTGGTGTACGCCGATCTGCAAAGGAAGCCGCGCTCCGCCAGCAGGAGGGTTCCCACGTAGTCGAGCTTCTTGTTCGTCGCCTTGTAGAACCAGTCGGTCATGGCGAAAGCGTAACATCCAGCGAGCAGCCGGCGGGATACGCCCGCGTCTCACCTCGGTGGCCGCCGATCGCGTGCCGATCCCGCTTCAGTCGTCGTCCTCCGCTTGCCTGCGCCGGAGAACGGTCTGAACGCTCGTTCCCTCCAGCTCGTGGAACACCTTTCGCTCATCGAACGACAACCGCATCCGCACGTCACCACCGTCGAGACCGCCGCGCGTCAGGCGGACCGGGCCGGGCTTCTCGTGTACGTATCGCAAAATGTCCACGCGCATGACCCGCCCGGCCCCGATGTTGGCCAGCACCGCCTTCCTCGTCGGGGTCGACTCGAGGTGCACCAGCGACGCGGATCGCACAACCTCGAGCTGGAAGACGGCGGTCTCGGAGGCGGTGGGTAGGATGAACTCGCGGGCGAGCACGTCATCGAGCAAGGCACGCACGGCGGCGTCCGCGTCCGTGGACTTTCGAAGGTGGAACTCCTCTGGCTCGGGTTCCGGGTGGTAACTGTCGATCCTCCTCCGGCCCACCGCCGGACGGAACCGTGACGCGTCGAAGTGCAACGGAAGCCCGGTCTCTGCGGTGAACGCGTCAACGGCCGTGGAGATCCCGAGCTCGGTGACATCGACGTTCGGTCCTTCCAGGTACGGGTTGAGACCTTCGCACGCAGCGCGGAGGGACGCCACGAGCGGCGCGAAGGAGAGCGCATCCTCGACGAGATGTTCGGCGACCGACTCACGCCGGTCTGCGTCAGGTGCTCGGATCGCGAGCAAGCGACCGCCATGAAAGCACTCGAACGATCGCTGCGTCGCCCGCGACGACTGATCGCTCGGCCAGCCTGGAATGTCGGCCACGGCCAGTTGGAGGGCCAGACGCTCCACCTGCCCCTCCGTGGGCGTCTCGAGCAACCAATCCAGCCGGAAGGTGGCGGGCGTCCCCTCCGCGTCCGCCTCCCGGATCCGGTCGACCCACTGCTTGTCGGGTGCTCTCTCCAGCTCGCGGTCCCGCCAGTGACCCTGCGCCGCGGCCTTGATCCGACTCCGGTACTCCCGCTCCTTCTGCGGCCACGCCACCATCGGCATGCCATCGACATCCTTCGTCCGGGGTGGAAGCGGCGGCGTGAGGTCCGGGAACACCACCAGCCTGAACCCGGGCTGACTTGCCTCGATCCGGCTCGTGCGCACGTCGGCACCGTCGAAGAACTCCCGATCCTTGTCGTGCGGCACCACGACGACCGCGGCATCGCCGTGACGCTTCGCGGTGTCGCGCAACGCCTCCCGCGTCTTGCCGTTCAGGTCCGGGCCCTCCCACGGGACCACGCGGAGCCGCCCGGAATCCATCCGCTCGCGCGTCTGGAAGAACGCCACCTGCTCCTGCGGCAGGTCCGGATGCAGCACCAGCACGGGACGGACGCGCGCGGCCTCGCAGCGAGCCTTCAGCGTCTCCGGCTCCCAGCCGAGCCACTCGGCCAGGGCGCGCAGCCGCGCGCTGGCGTCCTTGCCGTCGAGCACGAACGCGAAACCTTCGGGATCGTCGTTGACGAGCCTGGAGACGCCATGCGTCTCGAACGTGCTCACCGTGCCCTTGTTCACCTTCTGCTGCCACTCGTACGCCAGCTGCTTCTGGTCCCAGCCCAGCTGGGCCAACCGCGCCTTGATCGCCTCCGATACGTCGCTCATAGGAACCTCCATGCGCCGGGCAATCTGGGTTGCCCGCAAGCTCGCCGCCAACAAGTTCTCTTGCGCGCAAGAACGCCTGCGGGCGCCGAGCGCATTCCCGGGCAGTCACCAGACCAGTCGGCACCGTCCACCAGCGCCCGCGCGGCGCTCAGCAGCGCCTCCCCGCGGGCTGGTGCTCGCCCCACGCATCCATTCTGATCTCTTGGCCCCGACTCCGCGGCGATCCCGGATCCCGGCGCGCGGTGCACCCCGATGATACCCTGGACGCGCGATGGCCCGCGTGGTCCCCGGCGTGGTTCCGCTCCTCCTGACTGCCGGCTTGCTGGCAGCTTGCCAGTCGTCCGCACCCGCCACGCCGCCGGGTGAGGGCGGGGCGGACGGCGGCCCCGTCGTGTCTCGGCCCCACGAGGCGGCGGCCTGCGTCCCCAATCCGACCGCCGTCACCGCGCCGGAAGGGTGGGTCGAGATCCCCGCGGGCTCCTTCGTCATCGGCTCGCCGCCTTCCGAGCCCGAGCGCGGCCTCCACGACGAGGACCAGGCCCCGGTCACCCTGACGCATGCCTTCTGGATGCAGCGCACCGAGGTCACGCAGGAGGAGTGGACCTCCATGTGCCTGGACAATCCCAGCACGCTGATGCCGGACGGGACGGGAGACTGCAGCGCCTCCGATTGCCCGGTCGGCAACGTGACGTGGTGGGAGGCGCTGGAACTCGCGAACATGCTCTCCGCCGCGCACAATCCGCCGCTGAAGCCCTGCTACGTGCTGCAGGGCTGCACGGGCGCGATGGGGCACCACCGCGTCTGCACAGGCGTCACCAGCAGCGCGTCCACCGTCTACGAGTGCGAGGGCTACCGGCTGCCGACGGAGGTGGAGTGGGAGTACGCGGCGCGCGCCGGCACCACGACCGCCTTCTACGGCGGCGACATCGTCTCGTCGCAGAACGAGGCGTGCCCCGACGACACCAACCTGGACCCGATCGCGTGGTACTGCGCGAACGCCGGACCGCTGACCCACCCCGTGGCCAAGAGGGCCCCGAACGCCTTCGGGCTCTACGACATGCTGGGCAACGCGTACGAGTGGACCGGCAGCGACTTCACGAGCTACGCGTGGGGCGGCGCGGCTCTGACGGACCCGGGCGGCACCGTGGACAACGGCACGGACAAGGTCAAGCGTGGTGGTGGATTCAACATCACGCCGACCGGATGCCGTGCGGCGAATCGGGAACAGGCCCCCATCGCCAATCCCCTCGGAGGTACCGGACCGGCAGGGGGGTTCCGCCTGGTCAGGAGCAAGTTGTAGACGCCGGTGCTGGAGCTGCAGACGTTCCGCGGCGCGCCGGCGGGGAGGAGCCGTCATCGGGCGGAGCGAGCATCCGCCGCGCGTACGGAGTACGCTGGACGAGCGATGCCCCGCGTGCTCCCGCCTGCTGACTGCCGGCTTGCCCGCAGCTTGCCAATCGTCCGCGCCGGCCACCCCGTCCGGTGAGGGCGGGGCGGATGCCGGACTTGTGATATCGCAGCCGTATGAGGCCGCGACCTGCACCGCCGCTTCGACGGCGGTCACCGCCCCTGGGGCGTGGGTCGAGGTTCCCGCGGGATCCTTTGTCATCGGCTCGCCTCCGACGGAGCCGGGTCGCGGCCTGCACGACGAGGATCAGGCCCCGGTCACCCTGACCCACGCCTTCTGGATGCAGCGCACCGAGGTGACGCAGGCGGAGTGGACCTCCATGTGCCTGGACAACCCGAGCTCGCTGATGCCGGACGGGACGGGGAGACTGCAGCGCCTCCGATTGCCCGGTCGGCGACGTGACGTGGTGGCAGGCGCTCGAGTTCGCGAACATGCTCTCCGCCGCGCACGATCCGCCGCTGCAGCCCTGCTACGTGCTGCAGGGCTGCACGGGCACCATGGGTCATCATCGCGTCTGCACGGGGGTGACGGCGAATGCGCCGACCGTGTACGAGTGCGAGGGCTACCGGCTCCCGACGGAGGTGGAGTGGGAGTACGCGGCGCGCGCCGGCACTTCGACCGCCTTCTACGGGGGCGACATCGTCTCCTCGCAGAACGAGGCATGCCCCGACGACGCCAACCTGGACCCGATTGCGTGGTACTGCGCGAACGCCGGATTGCTGACCCACCCGGTGGCCAAGAAGGCCCCGAACGCGTTCGGGCTCTACGACATGCTGGGCAACGCGTACGAGTGGACCGGCAGCGACTTCACGAGCTATGCGTGGGGAGATGCGGCCCTGAAGGACCCCGGCGGCATGGTGGACGATGGTCCCGAGAAGGTCTTCCGCGGGGGTGGGTACAACATCACGCCGACGGGGTGTCGCGCGGCAAACAGAGTCATTGCCCCGGACGTGAGCCTTCCGACGATGGCGGGCCCGGGTGGTGGGTTCCGCCTGGTCAGGAGCAAACTGTAGGAGCTGGTGCTGGAGCTGCTCGCAGCTCGCAGCGGCCCCCGCCCCGGCTGCCCCACCGGCGAGCGCGCGCTCTGGACGGCGCTCAGCCAGCGCCTCCCCGCGGGCTGGTACGCCTGGCACTCCATGCGCCTGCGGACGCGAGGCGGCGTCGAGGCGGAGGGCGACTTCGTGCTCGGCGTGCCCGGCCGCGGCGCGCTCGTCATCGAGGTGAAGAGCGGCGCCATCGACGTCGCCGGCGGCACCTGGCTGCAGAATGGGAGGCGGAGACGCCCTTCTTCGAGCCGGCGCCGCAGGGCGACGTGCGCGACGCGGTGCTCGGGCAGCACGATCTGGAGTACCTCGACGAGGCGCTGAAGGCGCTCGCGGAGCGGCTCTTCCTCGCGCCCAGCGGGCAGCGCGTCTTCCCCCCGCGGTCGGACCGCTGGCTCGAGGCGCTGCACGGCCTCTGGGGAGAGAGCTGGGTGAAGGCGAGCCGGCTGGGCGACCGTCAGGCGCTGCGCTCCGCGGAGCTGGTGCAGCTCGACGCGCGGCAGCAGGAGCTGCTCGACGGCCTCGCGGACAACCCGCGCATGGTCATCCGCGGCGGGCCGGGCACCGGCAAGACGCTGCTCGCGATGGAGGCGGCGCGGCGGCGCGCGGCCGGCGGGCAGGGCGTGAAGATCGTGTGCTTCACCCGGGCGCTCGGCGCGGAGCTGCGCGCCCACGGGTTCGACGCGAGCACCGTCCGGGAGCTCGCCGCGGACCTGCTGGACCGGGCGGGCAGGGCGCTGTCGGAGGAGCCGCGGGAGGACTGGACCGGGGAGATCTGGGACGCGGTCAGCACGAAGGCGCACGGCGTGATCCCGGGCGGCGGCCTCCCGGACGTCGACGTCGTGATCGTCGACGAGGCGCAGGACTTCACGCTCGAGGACTGGAACCTCGTCCGCGCCCTCGCGGGCGAGCGCCCGCTGTGGGTCTTCACGGACGAGGGGCAGGCCTACTGGCCCGACCGCCTTCACCTCGACGGGCCGGCGGACGGCTTCGCGACCTTCAGCCTGCTCCGGCCGTACCGCACGCCCTCCGGCCTGGACCGCTTCGCCGCGCAGTACCGGTCCGCGATCGATCCGGAGGCGCTGCTGCGCGCGCCCGTCGAGGGCCTGCGGCTGGTCGTCGTGGCCGGCGAGGACGCGATCGAGGCGGCCGTCCTGCGCGAGATTGACGGCGCCCGGCGCGCGGGGCTCGCCGAGGATCAGCAGGTGGTGCTCTCCCTCGGCGGGCAGACGCGGACCGTGCTCGCCGCGCGCGACGTGCTCGGGCCGATCCCCGTGCGCCGGGCGGACGCGCTCGACGCGGGGGATCACCTCGTGGTGGACACGTTCCTGCGGTTCAAGGGGCTGGAGCGGCCCTTCGTGGTGGTGACGGAGCTGTCGCGCTCGCGGACCGCGTACGAGGTGCGGATGCACATCGCGCTGACGAGGGCGACGGTGGAGTGCGTGGTCGTCGCGACGGAAGCGGAGCTCGCCGGGGACGCGAGACTTTCCGCGCTGCGATAGCCACTGGGCTCAGCGGTCATCCGATCCCTCCCAGCGCCCTCCGCCGCCGCGGCACCGGTTGCGAAGATCCGAAGTCTGCGGGGAGGTCGCGGGTGCCCGAGTCAGTCCGTAGTCCGACGCGTACTCGGCCAGGCGCGGCAAGCAGGTTGGCCAGCGTCTTCTTCGCCTCGGTCGCGCGTGGCAGGCGCGAGGCCAGCAACGCAGCGAGGTCGGCCTCGGCGTTCGCGCACGCGATTCTCAGCGTATCGAGCACAGTCTTGCTCCCGCTCTCGTGACGCCGGAGCTTTCCGGCGAGCTCGGTATCGCGCAGCGGCGCGTGCTTGGGCGTCGTCGGCCGCTGCTCTTCGAGCTGGCGCTGCAACGCGATGGCATCCTCGAGGTCGCGCTCGATTCGCGCCCGACGCCGGTCCTCGTCGGGGAGCTGCCCGAGCATCCGCCGCGCGTCTCCCTCGCGGATGCATGCTGTGCGACGCGCATCGCGCGATCCAGTCGGCGCCGCGCCGGGTTGGGCACGATCGTACGCGATGGTCTCGCGCCGGTCGAGCTGGTTGATGCCCCAGCGCTCCACCCCGTGCTTGAAGCCGTTCTCCTGCCGCCAGCAACCACGCATGCTCGCCATGATGCTCAGCGTCGTTCCGTCGGCGGGCTCAGCCCCCCTTCCGCACCCGGACGCGGTACCCGAGCCCCGGCACGGCCTCGATCAGCACACCCGCGCGCTCAAGCCTCTTCAGGCGCCCGACGGCCGCGTGGATCGCGTGGTGGTCGTGCGACCTCCCGTGGTCCAGCGCGGCGAGCAGCTCGGCGAAGGTCGCCTCGCGCGGGTGCGCGGCGAGGAGCACGGCGAGCAGCCTCGCCTCGTTCGGGGTGACGGGCAGTTCCTGCCCGTGGACGCTCACCGCGCCGCGCCGGCCGTCCAGGTGCAGCCCCTCGATGAGCGGCCGCGCCGCCGGCCGCTCTCCGGACACGCGGCGCACCATCCTCCCGAGCGCCCTCACCTGGGCGAACAGCTCCTGCAGGCGCTCCAGCGGACGGGACATCGTCACGTCCGCGCCCGCCCACAGTGCCGCGACGCGCTCGGCCTCGGTCCAGTCCTGGCCGGTGTAGAGGAGGACGGGCGTGGCATCCGGCAGGGCGCGCACCGCGCGCGTCAGCTCCAGCCCGTTCATCTTCCCGGGGCCAAGGTTCAGATCGGTCACCATCACGTGGAAGCGCTCGCGCACGATCCGCCCGAGCGCCTCTGGTGCCGAGGCCGTCAGCACCCAGTCCCATCCGCCGGTGCGCCGGCGGATCTCTCGCCGGAGCGCCGAGCGCACCAGTGAGTCGTCGTCGACCAGCAAGACGCATGTCGCCGGCTCCATGGATGGCGCCCTCCTCGAAGCCACAGAGTATCTCCCCCCCCCCCCGGAGCTTTGCAAGCTACGAGTGCCACCTGTCGCCGGTGACGGCAGTGTGACGCCGGAGGCTGCATTTGTGCGCGCACTGTGAGCGCGGATCGCGCGAAGGTCTCGAAGAGGACGGGAGGGTCTCGTCCCCAGGGAGGCAGAGTCATGTTGGGAACGTTCACCTCGTCGCGCGCCGGGATCCTCGTCGTGCTCGCGGGCCTCATCGCCGCCGGATCCTCGGCAGCGCTCTCCGCGTGCTCGTCTGCCCCGTCGGAGTCGGTCGGCACGGCCAGGCAGCCGGACACCATCGTGACCACGCAGAAGTCGGTGGCGTTCGGGAGCGAGACCAGCGTCGCGTGGATCCCCAACGCCGCGGCTGGCCCCACCGTGCTGTTGGGCTACAACGACGGCACCGGCAACGGGAGCGGCGTCATGGGCTGGGCGGTGTCCACCGACAACGGTCAGACCTTCCTGACCACCGGCGTCGAGCAGAACAACGCCGCGGGGTACAGCAGCTTCTTCAGCAGCTCGCCGACGAACCTCCACGATGGCTCTCCCTACAAGAACACGCTGGGAGATCCCGTGGTGGTCCAGACCGGCTACGCGGGCATAGCGGCGTACCTCGTCCTCGCCCAGAGCACGACCTCCGGCACGACGCTGCCCGAGGACGTCGTGATGTTCACGTCGACCGACGGCGGACGGACGTGGGGGCCAGCGAACGGCGGCAGCTATCGGGTCATCTCGACCCTCCAGTCCTCCGCCAGCGACTCCAACGTGACGAACGGCTACGTGGACCAGCCCGTCGCCTACTACGAGGGCGGCCAAACCCACGTCATCTGGACCAACTGGAACAACAAGAACTCCGTCTTCAACGACGGCGGCCCGCGCAACTGGGTGGAGAAGGTGCACATCGGGAGCGACGGCAGCATCACGACCTCCACGCCGCAGGAGGTGCGGATCGACTGTGGCCTGAGTTGCGTCAAGTTCACCCAGGCCAACCTGGCCGCCTACTGCAGCACGCCGAGCCAGGACGGGTGCAACAATGGCACCGAGACCCTGATGATGGGCTTCCCCCGAGTCAACAACGGCGCGAGCGCGTGCTCGTACCAGAACACGAGCCTCAACTGCAACCAGACGGTCACGAGCTGCACCAGCACGCTCGACGTCCAGTTCCGCCTCGCCACGTCGGTCGACGGCGGCCAGACGTGGACGCAGGGCGTGGGTAACTCCGACGGGTCCATCAGCGTGATGGAGGACACGCAGTGGCCCAACTGCATCATGCCGAGCGCAGTGCATCTTCGGGGATCGGACGCGGGGACGAACACGGGCGGCAACAACCGCGGCAAGATGGCCCTCGCTCACGACGACGCCCTGGGCGAGTGGCACGTGCTCATCAACGCCGGATCGCACGCCGGTGCCGACGGCGGAGACAGCGGGCAGCGCATCTACCACGTCTGGGACTCCAGCGATGACCTCAGCGGGATCACCGGATCCTTCTCGACGCATAGCGCGGAGGCCTGCCGCGTGACGATGACGCCGGGAAGCTCCTACATGCAGTACTGCTCCGACACCGATCACAGCGCCGAGTGCTTCCTCAACCAGTGGGCGCCGGAGCTCGCGGTCGCGCAGCTCGCCGATGGAGGGAGCCAGGTCGCTGCGGCATGGCACGACAGCCGGCTCGGCGACGCGGGCGACGGGACCGAGGCCTTCTTCGGGAGCGCCGCACTGAACGGGGCGGGGTCCTCGTGGCCCACCAACGGCGCGTGCCGGCTGCTCTCGCAGCCGTATTCTCCGGCGGTCCTGCTCACCAACGGCGACTTCGAGACCGGCGGCTTCTCGTCTTGGAGCACCTCCGGGCCCGCCGTCTCCGTCTCCACGTCGACCGTCCACGCCGGGACCTACGCCGCCATGCTCGGGTCGACCTCCCCAACCAACGGCGAGAGCACCATCACGCAGTCGGTCACCATCCCGACCTACAGCACGACAGGTCCGGCGGGCGCGGCGCTCGGCATGTACTACTGGGAGACCTGCCCCGACTCGTGCGGCATCAACTGCGACTTCTTCCGCGTGGAGATCCGGGACACATCGAACAACGTCCTGACCACCCCTCTCCCCAAGGAGTGCACGAGCACGGGCGGATGGGCGCACCTCAGCGCGGACCTCAGTGCGTACGCCGGCCAGACGGTGGTCGTTGCGATCACCAGCAAGGACGACAACTGGCCGGGCGATGCGACGTACGCCTTCGTCGACGACGTCAGCGTCCTGCAGAACCAGGCGGCCGTGCCGTGGAAGGATCCGGCCACTGTGAACAGCGGCAACCTCACTCCCTGGGGCGATTACGAGGGGATGGCGGCCGCGCAGGACGGCACGGGTGCCTTCATCCCGGCGTGGGGAGACAACCGGAACGACCCACCCGACGGTGGGGCTGGCCGCACGCAAGTCTTCGCGACACAATGGGTCTTGCCATGAGCCGCTCCTCACGTCCTGTCATCGTCCTCCTCATCGGGCTCTTTACCGCGTGCGGGAAGATAGCGCCGGGGGGAGGCAGAGACGGGACCGATGGGGGGGGAGCTTCCGCGGACGGCGGCGCAGGGGGCGACGGTGAGGCCTACTACTGTGATTGGGTTCGCGGCTCGATTCCGGCGTCCGAGGTCGATGACGCTGCAACACCGCCGTGCCAGCCTCCCAGCGCGCCCGGGTGCAGCCCGTGGTGCACGTCGGGCCAGGTTTGCTGCTGCGGAGGACCCACCGTCAAGTGTGAGTGCGATCTCGCGAGCAAGTGCAGCGGCGGGGGCTATATCTCCCGTCGGGCGTTCAAGACCGACATCGACTATGTCGACGACCAGGAGCGCGAGGCGCTTGCCCAGCAGGCCCTCCGGACGCGCCTCGCGGAGTATCGCTACAAGGCGGAGCCCGCCAGCGCCAGGCGCCACCTGGGATTCATCATCGACGACCAGCCTGATCCGAGTCCGGCGGTGCAGGCCGACCGCACGCACGTCGACGAGTACGGCTACACCAGCATGCTTCTTGCAACCGTGCAGCAGCAGCAGAAGGAGATTGACGCCCTCCGCACCCGCGTCGACGCCCTGCAGAAGAAGAGATGAGTCTCTCGATAAGCGGTCGGTCACGCGCAGCAGGCCGGGCGGGCCGCGGCGCAGCCGGAAGGACCACCGGTCGACTCTCGCAGCACCGGCGGCCGCGCGAATCCGGCGCTGCACATGAGCACGGCGGCATGCGGAGTGCACGGCGCCTCTTCAGTTGGCCGACGGCGGTATGAATCGCGTGGCGGTCGCGCGACCTCCCGTGGTCCAGCGCGGCCAGCAATCGCGTCACCGTGGCGATGGCACGCGTCGTGCTCACCGGTCCCTTGACCCCCGCCCACTTCCCACGCAACTTACGGAGGCGCCTCATGTCGAACGTGGATGCCTGGGGTTGCGCGGTCGCGCTGCTGGCGATCGTGTCGTGCGGGCAGATCGCCGAGAACGCCAACCCGCGGACGTGCACGGGGTTCCCCGACGACCCGAAGTTCGCGGGCTCCGACGCATGGGTCCCGTCGACCACCGACCCGAAGTGCTGCGCGCCCGCGCACAACCAGTTCATCTGCCCCACGGACGCTGCCGCCGACGCGCCGAGGTGTTCCGTCTCGGTGGGGGGCTTCTTCGAAGACGACGCGGGAGTTGGCGAGACGTTCCCGGTCGGCTGTTACGTGAACCTGACGTACTGCAATCGCTTCTACGAAGGCACACCGCAATCTTGTTGGTGCCAGTCCGATCCCAACGTCGACGGCGGAGGTCCGTCCTGGGGATGTGGCATCTGAAGGGCGTCACGCTCCCGCCGCGCGCTCGTCTCGCCGGGCAGCTCGGCATCCGCCTCGAGGCGCACTTCGTGGAGAGCGCGCGGGTCAAGGCGGCATGCGTGTGGGACGCGCAGCAGCGCGGCTGATCGAGCGGCACCACTCGCGGTGCCCGGGTCGCGGAGCGGGAGACCTGCGACGCCGGGTGTCCCCGGGACAGGTGGCGGCTGTCCCCGGACACCTCGGGCGTCGTCCTCGCGCGGGAAATCACGGTCCCCGCGCCCGGCATGCATTCTGCTCTGCGATGATTGACGCGCCGCGGTCGGCTGCTCCCGGACGACGACGGCGTCCGACCCTGTCTCGCCAACGCCGCCGCCAACCGCGCGTACTACGCGGCCTACCACGCGGTCGCGCACGTCGCGCAGGCTCGCCACCTCGAGTTCACCTCCGACAAGCAGTACTACCGACACGATCTGCTGCCGGACGACGCGGCGAGAATCGGTATCCTTGATGAAGAAGGTCGCAAGGACTTGAAGGAGCTCTACGGGATGCGGTTGAAGGCTGACTACCACGACGAACCCGTGGAGCCCGAGGAGGCCGACAGGGCGGCTTCGCTGGCAGAAAAGCTGGTGGGAGGACTCCTCGGATGAACCGCGAGCAGATCCCTTTCGTGGTCTCTCGGCTCGTCGGCGGTCGCCCCGTGCGATGGATTCCCTCGGAGCGGCTCGTCGGCGACTACGATGGCCGCGAGCGCACGCTCCAGATCTTCAACGCGGACGCGCAGGACCAGAGGCGGCTGCTCGACGTGGTCGACGCGGCCCGCGGGCCCCTTCAGGAAGCCGCCGGCGGGCCCTCCTCCGCAGAGTACGGCGCGCTCCTCGGTGCGGCGCTCGCCCTGTGGGACGAGTGGCGGGTCGAGCAGAACGTCCGGTGAGACAGCGTCGGCGGTCTGCCGGTCCAGCGGCACTTCGTCTCGCCAACACGCCACATGGCGCCCGGCCGGACTGACCGGCATGCTCACCGGGCGCGCACGCGCTCGGTGACGTCCTCGGAGCCTTCGAGGTGTCCTGACTGTCCGGCTTGCCTGTCCCCGGACACCCCGCGCCGCGCGCGCACCCGAGAATTCCCGCGCGCCCTCGCTGGCACGCGCGCTGCTCTGCTCCCCGCCATGCAAACCCGGCGCGGCGCATCCGGCGGCGAGGCGTTACCATGAGCGCGGTGACCAAGCCTCAGGCCTCCTCCATCCGCCACCTCCGCCCGGTCCGGCCGGTGGACTTCCCGTCCACGAGGGAGGAGTGGGCCTTGGGTCAGTCGCTGCGCCATCTGGATCTCTGTGAGCTCCTTCACGCCATCCTTCGCGCCGCCGTCACGCAGGCGGACACGGTCGGGTCCGATCAGTTCGTCTACTTCGACGCGGGCGATCCGCGCCGGTGCCTCGCGCCGGACGGGTTCGTGAAGCGGGGCACGCCGCAGGACACCTTTCCATCGTGGAAGACGTGGGAGCGTGGCACGCCGGAGCTGTGCGTGGAGATCCTCAGTCCGAGCGACACGCGCGAGGCGATCCCCCTCGAGGAGAAGCTGGAGCGCTACCGCGCCCTCGGCGCGCGGGAGGTGGTGTGCTTCGACGCGGACGAGCTCCGCATCCGCGCGTGGGACCGCATCGAGGGCGATCTGGTGGAGCGCGAAGTCTCGGGCGGCACCACGCCGTGCCTCGCGCTGGGCGCCGCGTGGGTGATCGCTCCGGGTAGAGGCGAGCCGGCTGCGCTGCGCCTCGCGCGGGATGGCGTGCTCGTCCCCACGCCGGAGGAGGCGGAGCGCGCGGCGAAGGAGGCGGAGCGCGCCGCGAAGGAGGCGGAGCGCGCCGCGAAGGAGGCGGAGCGCGCCGAGAAGGAGAAGGCGCTCGAGGAGGTGGCCCGGCTGCGCGCCCTGCTCGCGGAGCGCGGCGGGGGAACGTAGTCGCTCCAGGGCCGCGCGCGGCCAGCCGTGGCCGCACACGAGCCGCGTGCTATCCCTCAGTCATGCGATGGGGGCTCCTGCTGGTACCGCTGGCCTGCGCGGGCTGCAACGCCGCGGCCATCGACGATCGCGCCGACACGGAGATCGCCGGCGTGCGCTCCGACGCCGCGCATCGGGTCATCTCCCCGACGTGTCGTGATGGCGGCCTCCGGCCGGGTTGCGGCCTGCTCCTCGAATACGCGTCGACCGCGCGCTTCCGCACCATGTTCCGGGAGAAGAAGTGCGCGGGCATCGACCGCGATCGCTGCGAGAGGCTGTACGCCCGCGCGCTCGACGCGTGGTTGACGAGGCGCTACTTCGCCGCGGACTGGAGCGCCGTCAGGCTCGCGTGCGACGCGAACCCTCGGCGCTGCGAGGCCCCGAGGGTCTACGAGCTGGCGCTGCTCGACTCGCATGATGCCGCCGTGCTCGATCACGCTGCCCGCACCGAGATTGCGATCGAGGACCGGCGCGCCGCCGAACATCGCGCCGACGTGGCGGCCGCGCGGCAGACGGCGGCGGCGATGCTCGGCGACGCGGACGACGTCGTCTACCAGGGCCCCCGGTGTCGCTCGTACCCGAGCCTCTACGGCGGTCCGACGCTGACGGAGTGCGATCCGTGACACCTCGGATTGTCGGCGTCGGCGTGGCCTGTCGCCAGGTCGTCGCCCTGTCCCTCGGGGGTGTCCGCGGACAGCCCGCGCGCGTGTCCTCGCCCGAGAAATAGCGCACGCTCTCGCCGGCACGCGCGCTGCTCTGCTCCCCGCCATGCAAACCCGGCGCGGCGCACCCGGCGGTGAGGCGTTACCATGAGCGCGGTGACCAAGCCGCAGACCTCCTCCATCCGCCACCTCCGCCCGGTCCGGCCGGTGGACTTCCCGTCCACGAGGGAGGAGTGGGCCTTGGGTCAGTCGCTGCGCCATCTGGATCTCTGTGAGCTCCTTCACGCCATCCTTCGCGCCGCCGTCACGCAGGCGGACACGGTCGGGTCCGATCAGTTCGTCTACTTCGACGCGAGCGATCCTCGCCGCTGCCTCGCGCCCGACGGCTTCGTCAAGCGTGGCGCTTCGCAGGACAGCTTCCCATCGTGGAAGACGTGGGAGCGTGGCACGCCGGAGCTGTGCGTGGAGATCCTCAGTCCGAGCGACACGCGCGAGGCGATCCCCCTCGAGCAGAAGCTGGAGCGCTACCGCGCCCTCGGCACGAGGGAGGTGGTGTGCTTCGACGCGGACGAGCTCCGCATCCGCGCGTGGGATCGCATCGAGGGCGATCTGGTCGAGCGCGAAGTCTCCGGCGGCACCACGCCGTGCCTCGCGCTGGGCGCCGCGTGGGTGATCGCTCCGGGTAGAGGCGAGCCGGCTGCGCTGCGCCTCGCGCGGGATGGCGTGCTCGTCCCCACGCCGGAGGAGGCGGAGCGCGCCGCGAAGGAGGCGGAACGCGCCGAGAAGGAGAAGGCGCTCGAGGAGGTGGCCCGGCTGCGCGCGCTTCTGGCGAAGCACGGCGACGGCGAACGCTAGCGAGCGAGCCCTTCTTCCTCGCCTGCGCGGGGAAGAACGGCGCGATGATCGCGGCCCGAACGGGGCTATGCTCCACGCCCTGGAGCAGCCATGAAGAAGAGCGCACGATCGAAGGGCACCGAGTGGGTGTGCGGGGTGGGACGGATGCCGGCGTACGTCACCGGCGAGGGCGAGCCCTACCGGCCCGAGCTGCTGGTGTGGATGCTCCCCGACGGTCCGGTGCTGGGCTTCGACACCGCGAAGCCGGGCGAGATCCTCGCCGGCGCCGCCGCGAGCTTCCACCGCACGACGCTTCACCCGGCGGTCGGACGTCCCCACACCCCCGCGCGCGTCCGCGTGGCCTCGCCGGAGCTCGCGCGCGCCCTGCGGGAGGCGCTGCCCCCCGCGGTGGAGCTCGTCTGCGCCCCGACACCGGAGGTCGACGGCATGCTCGGCTCGATGCGCGAGCACATGGGCGAGCACGGGACGGGGGCGGAGCCGTCGTACCTGGCGCCGGACATCGGCCCCGCGGCGGTGGCGTCCTTCTTTCGCGCCGCCGCCGGCCTCTTCCGCGCGCGGCCCTGGGAGGCCGTGCCCGACGACGAGAGCGTGCTCTCGGTGACGATCGAGAGCCTGGGCCTGCGCGACGCGGCGATGATCGTGATCGGCCAGCTCGGCGAGAGCCGCGCGGTCCTGCTCTTCTCCGGGCTCGATGACCTCGAGAGGTTCCTCGAGGCGGCCGCGGACGTGGAGGCCGGCGAGGAGCCGGAGCTGCCGGCGCACTTCGCCATCAACTTCCAGCGAGGCGCCGAGCTGCCGGACGCGCTGCGCAAGGAGATCGCCGAGCACGGCTGGGAGGTCGCCGGCGCCGACGCCTATCCCTGGGTCGTCGTGGTCGACGAGGACATGGTCGGGCGGCCGCCGAAGGCGAAGGAGCTGACCCTCGCCGAGGCGATCGCGCTGGCGCTGCCGGAGGCGCTGGCGGACCGCCGCGCGGTGCGCGACGCGTGGCGCGCGGGCGCCGGCTTCCGGCGCACGCTCCGGGTCCAGACGCACGCCGGGGAGGTGGAGGTCACGGTGGGCGCGCCGTACGACGACACCGGGCGCTACCGGCCACCCTACGACGTGCTCGGCCGCCTGACCGAGCTCGCGAGCGCCGGAGAAGACGTGGACCCGGACGAGGAGACCGAGCTGGAGGAGGAGCTGGTGCGCCGCTTCGCGGAGTCCCCCGAGGGCGCGGCGCTGACGCACGTCGACGACTGCCACTACGTGATCGATCTCGCGGCGAGCTTCATGGGCGCCAGCGTCGCGACCCTCCAGGCGGCGGAGCTGCGGGAGCTCCTCTTCGAGATCCTCCCGGCCAAGGTGACCATCGCCGCCGCCGAGGCGCGCGCGATCATCGAGACGAACCGGGCGTTTTACGCCTTCCTGAAGCGCGAGTTCGGGCTGCCGCAGGCGGACGCGTGCCTGCGCGTGCTCGGCGGCGACGCGGTGGAGAAGCTCGAGGCCGCGCTCTCCGACCCGCGCAACTTCGGAACGGCGAAGTCGGTGGTGCAGGCGGGGCGCGCCGCGGGCTTCGACGTCGAGACGAAGGAGGGCATCGAGGCCTGGATGCGAGACCTGCAGGAGAGGCCGCTCTCGATCGGGACGCCTCCGCTCGGGCGGGCGCCGTCGGCCGCGCCGAAGGCGGCGCGCGCGAAGAAGGACAAGCGCAAGGCGGCGCGCAAGGCGCGCAAGAAGAACCGGTAGGGCTCGTGCTCGAGGAGAAGAAGCGCTCGGCGCTGCGCGACGCGCTCGACGAGGGCATCGCGGAGCTCGATGCCTGGCGCGGCGTGGAGACCTCCCCCGGGGATGGCCGAGGTTCGCGCGGAAGTCGCGCTGGATCCGTAGCGCCTCGCGCATGGCACGCGTGATCCGTTCCGTCAGGGGAGCAGGCGCCGCTCGATGATGCGGATGAGGAGGTTCCGCTTCTGCCTCGTCACGCCAATGAGGGACGCGTGTGCGTGGCGGATGGCCTCGAACGGACAGTCTTGCGGCGAGAGGCGGACCCCCACGCCGAGTTCGAGCATTTCCCGCACCGGGACTTCTGCGACGCGCCAGTCGCACCACTTGGGGCACGCTTCGTGGAGATCGCGAAGCCCGTTGGCGAGCAGCGACTTCACGTACACGGACGCTCCGTAGCCGTGCTCGTTGGGCGTGAACTCGTTCGTGGGAAGCGCGGCGGTCTGTAGCCGGGCGCCGGGCGGCGCCTTGGCGTCGATGTGAGTCGGCTGCACGAACCGGAACAGGATGGAGTCGTCCGGAGCGACCTCGAGCTCGGTGACGTCCGGCCGGTCTCCGGGCATCGTCAACCGAAGAGCGCGCGGACCTTCTCGAAGGCCGGGTCCGGGCTCGAGAGTGCGAGCACCTCGTCCTGCTCTCCGCGATCCGGAGCCGGAAGGTAGTCCCACCAGTACGCGTCGCGTCCGATCTCGATGATGCCACGGTCGCCGTGCGGGGTCGTCCACTGGAGGTGCACAGTGCCGTCTCCGCACGCGCTGACGAACGGCGGGGGGAGCCCGAGGAGCTCACGGACTGCACGGGACACGAGCGCCCTCGCGTCGTCCCACTGGCGCGGCTCGATCGGCTCCCCTCCCTCGCCGTCCCAGTCACGTGAGGCGGTCTGTCCGACGAGCTCCTTGATCCGGCCGAGCGCGCTCTCCTCGGCCGCCAGGATCTCGCTCGCCCGTTCGACCTGCCTCGCCGTCCCAGAAAGGTCCACCGTCGTCCCGAGCGAACCCCGGGGACGGGTAGGTGCACCCGTGCCGGACTCCAGGACGCTGGACGATGTCCCGCTGCCACCGTACGCGAACATCTTCGCGGCGCTCAAGTGACCCTCCCCCAGTGTGCGTGGGCGTCCGCCCCCGTGAGCTCGACGAAGCTGCGAACAATCGCGCTCCGTGCTGCCACGAGCCACTGCTCCAGATTGTCGGGCGCGCCGCGCGCGGTGAGCTCCATCTGGACCACGCGCTGCCCGTCCTTCGGCGGAGTCGCCATACCGATGGTGATGTGGACTCTGCCGTGCAGCTCCGGTGCCTCGAAGTGGAGCGCGACCTCGACGCCCGGCGCAGCCGGTAGCGCAGGGTTCCTGGGCGTCAGCCACGGGAATAGCCTGGCGAGCCCGGCGTCGTCCCAGAGCTCACCGAAGGGCATCTGGTTGATGTACGTCATCTCCCCCTGAGTGACATGAGGGGGAGGTAGACCTTCGTCCTCGAGGAACGTGAGGAACTCCCGCCACCTGTCGACGAACTGGGGGCGAAGTTCACGGAATCGAGGATAGGGCTCCACGTCCGTTCGACGTCGCCAGTTGTGGTGGAAACGGTTGGGCTGGAGCTGGAGCATCCGGCCGTGCTCCTCGTCGACGAAGAACACGCGGCGGAGGTCGGGTAGCGGCGAGACGGTGAAGATACCGACGGCGGATTGACCGGCCGGTGTCTCCAGGATGGAGGGCAGCGGCGGCACGTCCAGCGTCTTTTGATACGTCTGGCGGATGCGGTCCCAGAACCTGCCGTAGTGGACGGTCTGCAGCGGGAGCGCGTGAAACTGCGCGCCGTACACCACCTCGACCACGGGCGGGCGGCTGAACGACACGATCTCGTCGTCGCTGGCGCCTGGCACCATTCTGGAAGAACCTATACGTCCGGTCAGATGTTCCGCAAGCGCGAACGTACGCGGTACCTCGGCCCGTGACGGCGGCAACGCGGGGCACGCGCGTCAGGCCCCGCGCCCTGCGCGTCGCGCCGTCCGCATCCCGCGCGATCCCACCGCCCTTCGCAGCCACGAGAGCACCCCCATCGTCGCCAGCGTGTCCTGCCCGCAGTACGCCAGCAGCGCCTCCCGCGTCCTCCGCCGCTCCCCCGCGCTCACCTCCGGCCCGAGCAGCAGAGTCTCCAGCGCCCGGCTCGCCGCCGCGCCGTCCCCGATCTCCATCTCCTCGTAGCGCAGCCCGGGCACCAGCGCGGGCGCCACCTTCTTCAGGCTGTAGCGCCCCCCGAACCCCGGGTGCACCACGTGCCTGCGCACGATGGGCAGCAGGTCCACCAGGCGCGCGATGATGTCCTCGAGCTCGCCGGCGAGGTCCGGCACCGCCTCCTGGAGATCGCGCAGCCGCCCCTGCTCGAAGGGCTGGTGATACACGATGACCGTGCGCGCGCCCCGCAGGGCGCGGACGAGGGCGCGCGCGAGCGCAGTGCGAGGATCACCCGCTCCGCTGGCGAGCCACTCGAAGTGCCTCGGAGCGCCCTCTCCCACCGGCTCGAAGTGGACGCTGAACTGCACCGGAACCGGATCGTACGGACGGCAACCTGGCCAGACGGGCACGGCCGGATTGACGGTCTCGAAGTCGAGGTGGGCGATCGGGCCCTCGAGCCCCGCGAGCACGTCGCGCAGACGCTCGTCGACGATGACCGCCTCCTTTTGTACGACCTCCTCCTCCTCCCCCCAGCAGCGCGCGAGGAAGGGACACACGTACGGCGCGGTGCAGTGCGCGCCGGGCCGGACCTCCGGCGGCGACGCGCGCCCGAGCATCCGGAGCTGCGCCCTCACCTCCCGCGGGACGGCGGGCAGGTACTCCTCGACCTCCTCGCTCACGTCGGTGCGGGTGAAGAGGTTGTAGAGGGCCGGGTGGCGGCACTCGCGCTCGAGGTGCATCACCTCGGTCCGCGTGACGGGGAGCCCCGCGCGGCGGAGCACGTGCGTCTGCACCGCGGCGCCGGGGATGTGGTGCGGCTTCACCTTCGTCGTCGACTTCACCTCCGAGAGGGTCCAGCCGCGGCTGCGCGGAGGCCGGTGCAGGATGTCGACCGCGACGAACACGTCGTCGGCGCGGAAGGAGGCCTCGTAGATGATCCTGGCGCCCGCGGCGATCGCTGCGCGCGTCGCCTCGATGCTCCTCTCGACCTCCTCGCAGGGAGAGTGGATGAGCTCTCCGCCGGGGAGGTACTCCCGGGCGAGCTCGCCCACGCGCGCGCCCCGGTCGAAGATCGCCTGCAGCTCCGGGCCGCTGACGAGCTCCGGCGCCTCCGGGTCGTGGACCCTCCACCACAGCGCGCGGTGGCACTGGAGACCGGCGGTGTACCGCGACTTGGACAGGTGAGCGCCGCGGCTCATGATCCCGCCGCCTCTCCGGCGATCGCCACGACCTGCGCGTCCGCGACGGAGATAGCCACGAACCGGGCGAGCGCGTCCTCGCCGGCGGCCACGTCCCCGAGCACCGCGAAGAGCTCGCGGAGCAGCGTCGCGTTGCCCGCATCCAGCGCCGCCTGCAGGAGCGGGATCGCCCTGCCCGCGATGTCGAGGGTGCGCGCGCGCCGGACGCGCGGCGTATCCGGAAACTGCAGCAGCGCGGCGGTGGGATCGAAGTCGCTCATGGAGGCCTCCTCGGGTACCTCTCACCGTGCGACTGCCCCTTCGCCGAAAGGGCGCACCAGATAGCCACGACTGGCCGCTTGTTCACTCCCGGCCGGGAGGGCCTACTTCGACTGCGCGATCGACTCCAGCGCACCCTTCGCGAGCGCCGACACCTCCGCCCGCAGCGCGGGGGTGAGCGGTCTGGCCGCGGCGCCGAGGCCCACCACGAACCGCGCGAGGCGGGTGAGCGCGGAGGTCTCCAGCGTCACGCGGATCCCGCCAGGGACCTCCTCCGCGCGCATCTCCTCGAGGAGGTTGCGGGCGACCCAGCGCGCGTCCGGATCGCTCACGAAGAAGACGTGCGCCTCGGGGGGACGGCCCTCGTGGAAGCCGTCCAGGCTGGCGCGCAGGTGGGCGTCCACCGTCTTCGCGTCGGCGTCGCGGAAGGGCTCGCGGGCGTCGAGCTTCGCGTCGGACACGTTCTCCACGCGAAACCACTTGAGGCCGCCGGTGCGGTGGCAGGTGGCGACGAAGCGCGCGGGCGGTCCGAGCACCACCCGGTGCACCGACGCGTGGCGCCTGCCCTCGCTGCCGCGGTTGGCGGTGAAGTAGCGGAACTGGAGGGCGACCTTCTGGTTCGCCGCGTCCTCGATGACGGGCAGGTGCTGCTCCTCGCGCGCGGTGGTCTCCGCGGGGACGATGGCGATCGCCGGCTGGCGCGTGGGCAGGTACCGGAGCACCGTCTCGATGAGCGCGTTGCGCGCCTTGCTCTTCGGCAGGCGGGAGAGCTGCCGGAACATCTGCGTCACCTGCTCGCCGGTGAAGAGCACGCCGCCGGGGTACCAGCTCCGCGGCACGCTCCAGAAGACGTGGGGGTGCTCCCGCTCGCTCTCGAGGGGGACGCCGCAGGCGCGCAGCTCCTCCAGGCGCTTGTGGACGGTGGCGGGCTGGACGCCGACGTGGCGCGCCAGGTCCGCCTGCTTCCATGTGCGCTGATCCAGGAACGCCTTGAGGAGCGCGACGATGGTCTCGGTGTTGCTGCGCTGTCCCACGGCTGCATCCTAGTCTGCGTGGGGAGCAGCGGACAGCGCCCGCGGAGCGCGCCGCCTACCTCGACGCGGACAGCCCCGCTCCTCGCGGGCTGTCCCCCCTGTCCCCCGCGGGTGTCCCCGGACACCCCGCGCGCGCGCGCAGCCGCGAAATCCCGCACCGGCTCGCTGGCACACGCGCTGCACTCCTCCTCGTCATGCAAACCCGGCGCGGCGCATCGGGCGGCGAGGCGTTACCATGAGCGCGGTGACCAAGCCGCAGGCCTCCTCCCTCCGCCACCTCCGTCCGGTGCAGCCGGTGGACTTCCCGTCCACGAGGGAGGAGTGGGCCTTGGGTCAGTCGCTGCGCCATCTGGATCTCTGCGAGCTCCTGCACGCCATCCTTCGCGCCGCCGTCACGCCGGCGGACACGGTCGGGGCCGATCAGTTCGTCTACTTCGACGCGAGCGATCCTCGCCGGTGCCTCGCGCCGGACGGCTTCGTCAAGCTGGGCACGCCGCAAGACAGCTTCCCATCGTGGAAGACGTGGGAGCGCGGCACGCCGGAGCTGTGCGTGGAGATCCTCAGTCCGAGCGACACGCGGGAGGCGATCCCCCTCGAGCAGAAGCTGGAGCGCTACCGCGCCCTCGGCGTGCAGGAGGTGGTGTGCTTCGACGCGGACGAGCTCCGCATCCGCGCGTGGGACCGCATCGAGGGCGATCTGGTCGAGCGCGAGATCACGGGCGGCACCACGCCGTGCCTCGCGCTGGGCGCCGCGTGGGTGATCGCACCGGGTAGAGGCGAGCCGGCTGCGCTGCGCCTCGCGCGCGACGGCGTGCTCGTCCCCACGCCGGAGGAGGCAGAGCGCGCGGAGAAGGAAGCAGCGCTCGCGCGGGAGGCGAAGGCCCTCGAGGAGCTCGCGCGGCTGCGCGCCCTGCTCGCGGAGCGCGGCGGGGGCACGTGATGAAGGCGAGGGGGCCCACGCTGACGGAGCGCGTCCCGTGACGCTCCCGTTCCTCCGAGCGCGACCGCGTCATGACCGCACGGGTGGTTCCGGAGCGCCGCCCCTGGCGGCGGGACCCGCACGGAGCGTGGTAGCCTGCCGGCGTGCCGAGCAAGCGCAAGACCCTGCCGAAGAACTTCGCCGAGCTGCTGGAGGCGGGGGATCTCGCCGCGCTCCAGGCGGTCTTCGAGACCTGCGAGGTCGATGCCCGCGGAGACTACGCGAAGCAGACCGCCCTCGCCTTCGACGGGTGTCCCGACGCCCTCGCGCGATGGCTGGTGGCGCGGGGAGCCGACCTCGGCGCCGTCGACACCTGGGGCAACACCCCGCTGCACACCCGGGCGCGGAGCTGGCGGGGCAACATCCCGGTGCTCCTGGAGCTCGGCGCCGACGTGAACGCCGCCACCGCCTCCATCGGCACGCCGCTCCACGCCGCGGCGGACCGCAAGCACACCGAGAACGCCGCGCTCTTGCTCGCGCACGGCGCGCGGGTCGATGCGCGCAACAAGCAAGGGCTCACCCCGCTCGAGCTCGCGCTGCGCGGCTGCACCAACGCCGAGCTCGATCGCATGCCGGCCTTCGTGAAGGTCATGCTGGACGCCGGCGCCGAGCGCACCCCGGCGATGAAGGGCTTCGTCGCGCAGGCGGGCAAGTCGTTCGAGTTTCATCGCGAGGGGTTCAACCGCGAGGGCGTGGCGGCGGCCAGCGACGCGCTCGACTTCCTCTACACGACCTTCGAGGTCACGCCGGTGGCTCGCCGGCACGTGCACGAGGGCGCCGCGCCCATCGTCGTGAAGACGACGACCTGGCAGGAGCAGCACGCGGAGCTGTGGGATCTGCTGGTGCCGTCGCGCGGCCCTGCCGCCACCGTCCAGGGCGAGGTCATCCGCATCACGGGCCGCATCTCCGACGAGTGGGAGCGCAACGGCGGGGCGAACTGGGATGACCCGTACACCGAGATGGCGGCCGCCCTGGCGAGCTACGTGCAACGCGGGACGCCCCTCGGGCCGTCGGAGATCGCCGAGATCGCGTCGATCGTGCGTTCACTGCACGCGCGGGGGGGCGCCGGGAACGATCGCCTGGCTGCGCTCGCGGTCGCCTGGGTGCTGCGCAACCCGCAGCCGCTGCCGCTGGAGAAGCCGGCCTACAATCGGTAGTCGCGGCGCAGACCGGGTGTCCCCCCTGTCCATCTCGGGTGTCCCCGGACACCCCGCCACCTCCTCGCAGCCCGAGAAACCCCGCACGCTCGCGCCGGCACGCGCGCTGCACTCCTCCCCGCCATGCAAACCCGGCGCGGCGCATCGGGCGGCGAGGCGTTACCATGAGCGCGGTGACCAAGCCGCAGGCCTCCTCCATCCGCCACCTCCGCCCGGTGCAGCCGGTGGACTTCCCGTCCACGAGGGAGGAGTGGGCTTTGGGTCAATCGTCACGCCACCTGGACCTCTGCGTCCTGCTCTACGCCATCCTCGCGGCTGCCGTCACGCCGGATGACACGGTGGGGTCCGACGCATTCATCTACTTCGACGCGAGCGATCCCCGGCGCTGCCTCGCGCCGGACGGATTCGTGAAGCTCGGCCATCCGCGGGATCGCTTCGGCTCGTGGAAGACGTGGGAGCGCGGCACGCCGGAGCTGTGCGTGGAGATCCTCAGCCCGAGCGACACGCGGGAGGCGATCCCCCTCGAGCAGAAGCTGGAGCGCTACCGCGCCCTCGGCGCGCAGGAGGTGGTGTGCTTCGACGCGGACGAGCTCCTCATCCGCGCGTGGGATCGCATCGAGGGCGATCTGGTCGAGCGCGAGGTCACGGGCGGCACGACGCCGTGCCTCGCGCTGGGCGCCGCGTGGGTGATCGCACCGGGTAGAGGCGAGCCGGCTGCCTTGCGCCTCGCGCGCGACGGCGTGCTCGTCCCCACGCCGGAAGAGGCGGAGCGCGCCGCGAAGGAAGCGGAGCGCGCGGCGAAGGAGGCAGCGCTGGAGGAGGTTGCGCGGCTGCGCGCCCTGCTCACGGAGCGCGGCGGCGGCAGGTGACGCGACGGGCCCGTCGGTGATGCGTATGCCGAGGCTCGGCTCCACACCGCGCCGTCCTCGGGTCGGTCTGATCCCCCGGCATCGATGGTACCGCACGCGCCGACGGCCCCGTGAGGCCTCGCAGCCATCCGCGGCGCCGCGCGCACGGCACCGGGGCGAGGCCGGCGAGCAGCCGCCGTACTTGCTAGTGTTGACGAATGCGCGGACTGCTTGTTGCCTGCCTCATCGCCGGCGGACTCCTTCTCCCGGGTGCGGCCTCCGCGGAGCGCGGAGGATCACGGTGTGCGCAGCCCGGCGATGCTCGGGACGGGCATCGGGCTGTTGACGTCCGGCACCGTCGCGGTCGCCATCACCGCGCCCCCCCGCGCCCCCCCCGAGTGCGCTATCCTCGAGCCCATGACCCGCGCGCTCCGCACCTGGATCATCCCGGCGATCAGCATGGTAGCGGCGGGCTGCGGCACGGCGCCGGCGCACGACGACGTCACGCGCGACGCGACGGCGGACGCCCCCACCGACGTGGACGGCGGACCCGACTTCGTGCCCAGGGTCGACGCCGCCTCGCCCCCGGCGCCGCGCCGCATCGACGCGGGGGCCCCCTTCCTCTGCGGTGACTGTCTCTGCGAAGGCGCGGATCACTACTGCGTGGTCTACCAGCACGCGGGGGGCGCGCCGCCGCCCATGCCCCTCGACGCCGACGGGGGAGTGGCCCTCTGCCCGTCGCCCGACGCAGGGGTGACCTCCTGCTACGACCTGCCGCCCGAGTGCCTTCAGGACCTGTCGTGCGACTGCATGGACAATCACCACAGCGGCATTTGCGAGGTGGACCCGAGCGGCGACGGGCTCGACGTCATCGTGCCCGTGCCGTGAGCGCTGGCGGCGACCGCACTCGAGCTTCGGCACCGCGCGGTCTGGTCGCCGGGCTGCGCGTCCTCGTCTGTCCGCCCTGTCCCCCGCGGGTGTCCCCGGACACCCGCGCGCCGCCACGAACCCCGCGAATTCCTGCGCTCCCTCGCTGGCACACGCGCTGCACTCCTTCCCGCCATGCAAACCCGGCGCGGCGCATCGGGCGGCGAGGCGTTACCATGAGCGCGGTGACCAAGCCGCAGGCCTCCTCCCTCCGCCACCTCCGTCCGGTGCAGCCGGTGGACTTCCCGTCCACGAGGGAGGAGTGGGCCTTGGGTCAGTCGCTGCGGCACCTCTATCTGTGCGAGCTCCTCCACGCCATCCTGCTCGCGGCCGTCACGCAGGCGGACACGGTGGGGGCCGATCAGTTCGTCTACTTCGACGCGAGCGATCCTCGCCGGTGCCTCGCGCCGGACGGCTTCGTCAAGCTGGGCACGCCGCAAGACAGCTTCCCATCGTGGAAGACGTGGGAACGCGGCACGCCGGAGCTGTGCGTGGAGATCCTCAGCCCGAGCGACACGCGGGAGGCCATCCCCCTCGAGCAGAAGCTGGAGCGCTACCGCGCGCTGGGCACGCAGGAGGTGGTGTGCTTCGACGCGGACGAGCTCCGCATCCGCGCGTGGGACCGCATCGAGGGCGACCTGGTCGAGCGCGCGGTTTCCGGCGGCACGACGCCGTGCCTCGCGCTGGGCGCCGCGTGGGTGATCGCACCGGGTAGAGGCGAGCCGGCTGCGCTGCGCCTCGCGCGCGACGGCGTGCTCGCCCCCACGCCGGAGGAGGCGGAGCGCGCGGCGAAGGAAGCGGAGCGCGCCGCGAAGGAGGCAGCGCTGGAGGAGGTTGCGCGGCTGCGCGCCCTGCTCGCGGAGCGCGGCGGCGGCAGGTGACGCGGCGGGCCCGTCGGTGATGCGTATGCCGAGGCTCGGGTCTTGATGCTCCTCGCCCTGCCCGCCGAGTTCAGGGATTGGTCCATCGCACCCAGGGAGCTACCGGTCTCACACATCCTCCCCGAGCCGCCGGAGCCGGAGGCGTGCCTCCGGGTGGCGGTGCTCGAGGGCGCCCCGATAGAGCTGCCTGGCCCGCTCGACGTCGGCGGCGCCGCCTTCACCCGCTTCCATCATCTCCGCGAGCATGAACGCGGCGACCAGCCCGTCTCGCGGGAGAGCACGCTCCAGCATGGCCCGGGCGCGGGCGGGATCGCGCGGCATCCGGTCGCCGGACCGATACAGCTCGGCGAGGCGCACGAGCCCTTCGGTGTAGCCCTGCGTGCGCGCCCGCCTGCTCGAGCCAGCGCGCGGCGAGCGCGCGCGTACCATTGCGCCGCGAGCGCGGCGTCCTCCGGCACGCCCTCGCCCATCGAGTAGGCGTTTCCGAGCTCGTTCATCGCGGCGGCGTCGCCGCTCTCGGCCTCGCGCTGCCACACGCGCACGCGCTCCTGAGTCGCCTCGGCATCGTGCGCGCGGAGAGTCCTCGCCGCCTCACGGTCCTCCGCCGGGGAGATCGGAGCCGCGCCGGGATCGAAGAGCTCGAGCCCAAGCCGGGCGGCCAGCGCCTGGATCGCGGTGAGGGCCGCGCCGCCGCGCTCGCCGGCAGCGAGGCTGACGTCGAGGTGCGTCGCGCAGAGATCGACGGTCATTCCGCGTTCGCCACTGCGCCACCCGGGACAGTGCCGGTCGAGATCCTCCTCGACGACCGCGCAGTCGAGCGGCTCGATGGCATCGCACGGCGCGCCTCCCGCGAGCACGAGGTAGACCATGGCCCGGTCACTCCGCGCTCCCGCACGCGGCCGCCAGAGCATCAGATCGTGGCTCACCCCCTGATCACACTGCGGAGTCGGGAGCGGCGCAAGCATGTCCTGCTTCGGGCACACGCGCTGCACTCCTTCCCGCCATGCAAACCCGGCGCGGCGCATCGGGCGGTGAGGCGTTACCATGAGCGCGGTGACCAAGCCATCACCCTCCCTCACTTCGACGCGCCGAGGGCGCAGGGGGAGCCGGAGCCCGTGCGCCAGGTGTGCGTGGTCAGGTCGCACTGCACCGAGAGGCCGGACGGCAGATCACAGACGCCGTAGTCGCACTCGGTGCCAGCGGGCGCGCAGGGCTCGCCGAGGCGCGGGCGCGCCGCGGGGCAGTCGGTGCCCGGAATGTAGTTGCAGGCCCACGTATCGGCGGGCTGTCCCGCGTCGGGGAACGGCGGTCCCCCGTAGTGCAGGCACGTGCAGAAGCCCTCCGCGTAGTCGCACGGTACGCCCGCCGACGGGCACACGCCGCCCTGCGACGCCGCCGTGAAGGTGGCGGGGCAGGCTGCGGGGTTGGTGGCGGGCGTCGGGCACCACGCGTCGTTCGTCGTCGCGACCGACCAGCGGCCCTTGGCGCAGGTCGCGACCCAGTTGCAGGTCCAGCGCGGATCGTTGCCGTACTCGCACTGCAGGGTCTCCGTCGCGCAGGCTGTGCCCTCCTGCGGCTGGGCGCCGGGGCAGCCGTGATCGGGCAGGGGTGCGGCGTCGGCCGGGGTGGCGTGATCGGCGGCGGCGTCGCCCGCATTGCCGGCGTCGCCCGCCGCGTCGTCCGTCTTGCCACCGCACGCCGCGACCGCCAGCAGCGCCGCCACCCATCCGAGCCTCGAAGCGTTCATGCCCGCGCCGATAGCAAGGCTGGTGCCAGCGCGGGATCCCGGAGAAGGAGCGGCCGGGCAGAAGGACAGGTGGCGCACTCTGTGTCACGCACGGCGCCTGGATCCGGCCTGCAGGGATCGATCGCGAATCGCGCTCGTTCATCTAGAACGGCCACACACCGGCGGCCCGGGCGATGCGGATCTGGTGCGCCGTCCCGACCGCGTCGTCGAACACGACGTACACGAGCGGATCGTTGCTAGGCTTGCAGTCGAACGTGAGGAGCAGGCGGCCGGTGAAGGCGCCGGGGTGACCCCACCACCACGTGCGGCGGAGCGCTCCACCATCCCCGGCACACTGCGCGGCGACGTTTCTGTCGCGCAGTGTGGTGTTGCTGTCGTGCGCGGGCCCGTAGCGCTCGCGCAGGTTGCGGTCGAGCGTCGCGAGCCTGGCGATCGCGTCCTTCTGCGCGAAGTAGCCCATCTCGCAGAGCAGCGAGCCATCGCCGCAGAAGCCCACCAGCACATCCATGCGCAGCCCGGGCTCCACCTCCACCTGATCGCACTCGTGGTGGAGGATGCCGCCGTCGTCGTCGACCGTGGCGTTGGGCTGCCCGACCTCGGCGCAGTGCGCCAAAAACTCCGGCACCGTCATCCCGAAGCGAAAGCCCGCGATGGCCGTCGGCACGGGCGCCGACGGCTGCGCGGCGTTGGGCTTCGCCGTGCGAGGCGGCACCTCGACGGAGGACGCCGGCGGCACGACAGCCGGCTGGGCCGCGCCATGGCACGCGGCGAGCCCCACGCCCACCCCGATCGCGATGAGCGACGACCTGCGCACGTGGCGATGATGGCCCGACAACGAGGGCGGCTACTTCACGACCTTGTAGACGCCGCCGCTCGCGCTCTTGTCCACCCAGTATAGGGCGTCGGCGTCGATCGCGAGGGCGTTGGGGACGGGGACCTTCTCGAAGACCTCGCACGCCGCGCCGTCGCACGTGCCGCCCGCGATCGGCGCGCGGCGGATGCTGGCGCCCACCGGGCCGGTGCCGATGTTGCCCCAGTAGACGTACTTGCCGTCGACGACGATGGACTGCGGCATGTCCTGGTTCTTGGCGATGACGGAATTGGAGCCGCCGGTTTTGGGGGCGCGCTGCACGACGCCTCCGGTGGGTGAGGTCCAGTAGACGTAGGTGTCGTCGACGGCGATGCCGACGGCGTTGGCGGCGGTGGCGACGTGCTTGCACGAGGTCGTCTCCGCGCACTGCGCGTCGTTGAAGCCCGTGCTGTAGAGCGAGCCCTGGTCGTTGACCCAGAAGACGTTGTTCGCGTCCGCGGTGACGCCCCCACGACCCGCGAAGCTGCCGGTGGCGGCGACGGTGATGTTGCTGCCGTCCAGGTCGGCGCGGTGCAGGCGGTTGAGGGAGGAAGCGCCGCTCGTCCACCAGAGCTTGCCGCCGGCGATGGCGAGCACGCCGGGCTCGGTGTTCCCGGTGATCCCGTTGGTGCCGATGCCGTTCACCGTCCCGCCGGCGGCGGGCACCCACCCGATCTTCCCGGCGGCCGCGGCCGTCCAGTAGACGTTCGTCCCGTCGCTGATGACGGCCTCCGGGCCTCGCACCTCGGGGGCGGCCCCGCTGGCGATCACCTGCGGGCAGGGCGACGCGGGCTTGCACGTGCCGTCCTTGCCGATGCGCATCACCATGTCGGCCGCGCGGAGCGTGTAATAGACGTCGGTCGCGTCCACCGCGATGCCTTCCGGCAAGTTGGCCGTGGTGAGCTGGATGGGATCGCACTTGCCGCCGGTGCAGGTGGCGCCGCCGCACGAGTGACCGCAGGCGCCGCAGTTGTCCGGGCTCGTCTGCAGGTCGGTGTCGCAGCCGGCGGCGTCGGGTCCGCAGTGCCCGAAGCCCTGGCTGCAGGAGAAGACGCACTTGCCCGCCTGGCACGTCGGGGCGCTGCCGGTGTTCGCCGAGCCGCACGCGTTGCCGCACGCGCCGCAGTTCGCCACGTCGCTGTCCACCTTCGCCTCGCAGCCGTTGGCCGGGTTGGAGTCGCAGTCGTCGAACCCGGCGGCGCACGTGTTGCTGCAGGCGCCCGAGACGCAGGCGCTGGTCGCGTTCGCGCCCGGCGCCGCACACGGGGTGCAGTCGACGTTGCCGCAGCCGTTGGCGGGATCGTCGCTGGCGACGCACTTGCCGGCGCAGAGCTTCTGCGTGGCGGAGCAGCTGTTGGCGGGCGGCGCGTCGCTGACGCACGCGCCGACGGCGACGGCACCGCCCAGCAGGGCGGCTACGAGGACGAAGCGGGTCTTCATGGCCCGATGTTACGTCCAACGCGGTCCGGTGTGACAGCGGGATCCGATCTCCGCTCAGGGCCGGCAGCAGACCGTCTGCTTGCCGGCCAGGTCCGCGGTCGGCGTGGAGGTGCCGGCGTTGCACTTCACGTTCTGGACGGGGTTCTCGTAGGTGAAGTGGTTCACGCCGCTGGGGGTGCCCGTCGCGTTGCACTTGCCGTCGGCGGCGATGGTCCCCTTGGCCTGCGTGCAGCTGGAGTCGCCCCAGTACTTCACGGTGCCGTTGCCGCACGCCGACGCCGTGACGCTGCACGCGCTGCACGCGCCGCAGGTGAGCGAGGTGTCGCTGCCGACGACCGCAGCCTTGTCGGAGAAGGGCCCGGCGGGGCACGCGACGTCGCCGGCCCCCACGATGCACGCCCGCATGCCCTGCGGCACGTCCCCGTTGCACACGTCCTCCGCGCAGGTCTGCGGCGGGATGCACGTGCGCGTGGGCGTGGAGCCGACCTTGCTCGTGTCGGTGGCCGCCGCCGTCGTGCACGTGCCCGGCGTGAGGGGGAGCTTGGTGTACGAGTTGTAGCTGAAGGGGGTGAAGGTGCCGATGCCGTAGTCCACGCACTGCCCCTCGGTCGTGATGTTCATCGGGGGCAGGGTGAAGTTGCACTGGTTGTTGCCCGAGTAGCCCACCGTCACCGTCCCGAGGGCGCACGAGGGCTGCGTGGTGACGTTGCAGGAGCAGGTGCACGCGCCCGCCTGCAGCGTCGGCGACGCGACGACGTCAGTGGTCGTGAAGTTGCCGGGGCACGCGGTCGAACGGTTGGCCTCGTAGGCGACGAGGCTCCACCCTTGGGGGACGGTGCCGCTGCAGACGCTGGCGTCGGTGGTGCAGGGGAGCGGGGGGCCTGGCTCCTCCACGACGTCCAGGCCCACGTCGGCCGCGCCCGTGTCGGGCACGTTCACGTCGGGCACGGTGACGTCGCCCGGGGTCACGTCGGGGAGGAGGCCCCCGTCATCGTCGGCCTGACCCAGTCCGGCCTGGTCCAGTGAGCACGCCGCGCAGCACAACAGGACGGGCCAGAGCCAGCGCATACCCTCAACCTATCAGGCGCGAGCACCGGGCGCCGCCGTTTCCCCGCCGCCGCCCTTGCGGTTGGTCTAGCCTGATCGAAGAGCACGCATGCCCGGAGAGGAGCGATCGCCAGCCACCGCGCGCCGGATGCTCGACATCCGGCGGAGCACGCTCGACGCGAAGGGCGGCCGCGTCCTCGACCTGGCCATCCCCGCGCTCACCACGCACCCCGACGATCTGCGCCGGGTGCTGCACGAGAGCGGCCCGTTCGAGCTGCGCTACGAGGTGCGCCACGGCGAGCGGGTGAAGCGCGGGGAGGTGGACCCGGAGACCGGCCGCTTCCGCCTGCGCTTCGCGCGCGGGGTCGACCCCGACGGCGCCTGGGAGCTGCGCATCACCTCCAAGGCGGGGCGCGAGCTGTGGAAGCAGCTCCTCTTCGTGCAGGGCGGGCTGCGGCGCACGCAGGCCCAGATCGCGGAGCTCGCGCGGCGGCACGCGCCGGTCTTCGTCTTCAGCGGCAAGGAGAAGTACTTCCCGGTGTCGCTGCGGACGCTGCTGCGCCACAAGCTCGTGCGCGAGTCGACGGAGGCGATGCGTCTGAAGACGGTGTTCGGCAAGGAGAGCGTCCCGCTCGCCGAGCTCGGCGAGTTCATGCGCTACAACGGCCACGCCGACTACCTGCTGGACTTCAACCTCTTCAGCATGCGCCGCTCGGTGTTCGCCTCGCTTGGCGGCGACCCGCGCACCAGCGTCATCTACTACTCGTACATCGAGGCCCCGGGGAGCGACCGCTTCTTCATCAGCTACCACCAGATCTACGCCTTCGACACCAAGACGGGGCTGGCGCGCATCACGCAGATTGGCCCGCACGTCTTCGACCGCGAGAGCATGATCCTGGTGTTCGACGGCGACGAGCGGCCGACGTCGATCATCATCTCCGGGCACCTGGAGAACCAGACCATCTTCTTCCTGAACAAGCTGAAGCGCTGGTCGCAGGGACGCATCCGCGTCCCCTTCGACGACGAGCGCACGCTGAAGCTGGACGGGCACCCGGTGATCGCGGTGGGTGAGGGATCGCACGCGCTCTACCCGACGAGCGGGGAGTACCAGCTCTCGCTGCTGCGCGAGATCGCCGGCTACGTCGACCCCGGCGTGCTCGGCGCGAAGAAGAAGGGCGCGGGCGCGCCCACGCTCCGGCCCGAACAGATCCTGCTGGCGCCGGCGCTGCGCAGCCGCGCGGTGCCGACGTACGAGCTCGGCTCGCTCGGCTTCGACCAGCTCACCAGCCGCATCAAGGAGGACCCGGAGGGGCGCGACCGCTACCGCGCATTTCTGGTCTTCAGCGGCTACTGGGTGGACGTCGCCGGCACCCAGAACGCGCGCTTCCCGCCCTTCACGCGCAACGTCACCGAGATCACCGACTGGGTCGACGGCGCCTACGAGTGGGTGTGGGACGACGTCCCGGACAGCTACCACGACAACAACGGCATCATCCTGAAGTTCCTGCGGGAGAACCTGGAAGACTTCTGACCCGCGCGCCGCCCGCCGTCTCCGCAAAGCCGGTCACTTCCCTTCGGTCACGTCCACGAGGACGAAGACGCCGCCAGGGGGCATGTTCGGCGACCTGGGCGGACCGAGGGACAGGGGGATGAAGACGTCGTGGAGGCAGCGGGCGAGCGCGGCGGGCTCCCGCACGCGGACGTCGCGGACCTTGCCGACATCGTCTCCGACGGTCCACAGCTCCAGGTCGATCGCGATCGAGACGGGCAGCTTGCTCGGACGGTGCTGCTCGAAGCACGACTTGACGAGCGGCCGCACGCCGGCGACGGCGCGCTCGATGGCGCGCCCGTCGTACTGGAGTGTCGGGTTGGCATGCAGTCGAACCGCGATCGGGCGCGGCTTGGCGGCGTGAACGACGGCGTGGGATGGCCCGGCGTCGGCGACCGGCGCGGCGGACGCGATCGATGCTGCCGACGCGCTCGCGCGCACCGCGCCGGGCACCACGGACGCGGAGAGGGCGGGCGAGCCCGAGCTCGTCGGTTCCGCCGTCGCGGCGGGCCCGGACCGCGTCGCGCCCAGACGCCAGCCGAGCACCACGCTCGCCGCGACGAGGCTCGCGCCCGCCGCGATCCACGCGATCGGACGTCGCCTGCGCTGCGGTTTCGGTTCGTTCGGGTGCGCGGGGACCTCCAGCGTATCGGCGAGCTGGACGTTCATCGCGTCGGAGGTGTGCGGCGAGGTCACCTGCGACAACGGGCTGGAGACCGCCGCGGCGTAGGGCGCGGAGCTGGAGGGCGGCGCGCCCAGCGCCTCGGCGACGGCGTCCATGGAGGGGAAGCGCTGGCCGGGCGACGGCGCCATCGCCCGGGCCACGATCTGCGCCACCGGCGCGGGGATGCCTGGCATCGACTCCGGCTCCACCCAGCCGCTCACCGACACCAGGCCGTGGACGCGCGGGTGCTTTCCGGTGAGCAGCTCGCACGCGAGCACGCCCCACGCGTACTGATCCCAGGAGGGCGACGGCGGCCCGCCGGCGAGCTGCTCCGGCGCCATGTACGCGGGCGTGCCCGTCACGCGCCCCTCCGCGGTGTGGAACGCCTCCGGCCCCGCGGCGTCGCCGGCCATGGTGGCCCCGGTCACGTCCACGCCGAAGGACTTGGCGAGCCCGAAGTCCAGCACGCGCACCTCGCCGCCGGTGGTGATCATCACGTTGTCCGGCTTGATGTCGCGGTGGACGAGGCCGGCCTTGTGTGCGGCGCGCAGCGCGCCGACGATCTGCAGCAGCCAGCCGACGTGCGTCTCGTAGGAGACCGACGTGTCGCCCACGTAGTCGCGCAGCGGGCGTCCCTCGACCAGGTCCATGCTGACGAAGACGTGCTCGGCGTCCTCGCCCGCGTCGTACACCGACACGATGCTCGGGTGTCGCAGCGCGGCGGCCGCGCGGGCCTCGCCGAGGAGGCGCGCCGCGTGGCTGGAGCTCTTCGCGACGACCTTCAGCGCGACCCACCGCTGCAGCGTGGAGTCCCACGCCCGGTACACCTCGCCCATCCCCCCGGCGCCGATCTGCTCCTCGACGCGGTACCGGCCGAGGGTGTGACCGCGCTCGAGCATCGGCCCCAGCGTAGCACCAGGGCCGCAAGAGATTCATCGACCGGCAACCGGGTTGGCGGTCCGCGTGCCCGTCCGCGAGCGCGATCCACCGAAAATCCCGCACGGCATGCGGCCGTCGCACTGGTTGCCTAGGAGCTGGCAGACACCGCCCACGCACTGCGTGTTGCACACCACGCCGCACCCGCCGCAGTTCTGCGTGTCGGTGCTGGTGTCGACGCACTGCTGGCCGCACGCCATCAGGCCGCCGTCGCAGCTCACCGGCGTCGCGGAGTCGTTGCCGGCGTCTCCGGGGTCGCCGGAGTCACCCGGGTTGCCCGAGTCGACCCCCTGGCCGGAGTCGTCGCCCCCGTCCACCGTGAGATTCCGTCCCGTCCGAGCCGCCGCACGCCACGGCGAAGCCGAACACCCCGAACACAGCACACGACATGAGCCCGATTGTGCGCATGGTAAGCCTCCTCCAAGCGTAGGTCCGGCTCGGCAGTGCAGCCGGCGTCGGTGCGGTCGGCGACAACGCGTGCCTCACCATCGACACCAAGAACGTCTACTGGGCCTCCGGCTTCAACAACGGGAGCGTCTGGATCGGCGGGGGCTGCCCCATGCTCGTCATCGGCGGCCAGGCGCTGCCGCACGGGATGGCCTCCGACGGGACCGACCTCTTCTTCGCCGACGAGGGGGCCGGCGTCAACAACGGCACCGTCCAGCGCATCCCGGTGGGCGGCGGGTCGGCCACGCCCATCGCCAGCGGGCAGTCGGTTCCGGTCGACGTCGTCGTGGACGCCAACAACGTCTACTGGGCCAACGCCGGCGACGGCTCGGTCTGGAAGAGCGACAAGACGACGCCCAACCCCATCAAGCTCGCCGGGCCCTCGGGCCAGGGCCACGCCACCCACCTGCGCGTCGACGCGACCAACGTCTACTTCACCGACCACACCTCCGGCCTGGTGAAGCGCGTGCCCATCGCCGGCGGCAACGTGACGACGATGACCACCCAGGTGGGCGGCGTGGGCTACATCGCCATCGACTCGAAGAACGCCTACTTCGGCGCGTACCCGCAGAACAAAGCCGCCATCCTGTCCATCGACCTGGGCGCGACCGCGGCCGCCCCGACGCCCGTGATCTCCTCCGGCCTGGCCTACATCAACGGCGTGGAGACCGACGGCACCTCCCTCTGGTACGCCGAGCAGTCCAACGTCCAGCCCTACAAGCCCAGCACCGGGGAGGTCCACCGCGCCACGGTGGCGGGCCAGAACGACGCGACCCTCGCCACGAAGCAGAACGGCCCCAACTGCATCGCGGTGGATTCGACCAGCGTCTACTGGATCAACGCCGGCGGCGGGATGATCTCCAAGACTGGAAAGTAGCTGACCCTGCGGTAGAGCTGCTCCAAGCATTGGGTCCCCGGTGACACCAGGGCTGGTCCGGCGGTATGCTGGAAGGCTGGTCACATGGACGATCGAGCACGCCGGAGCGACGCGCAGGGGGAGCCGACATTCAGGCTCGCGGTGGAGCGCTCCAGCGACATCATCTTCACCACCACCCCCGACGGCACGATCACCTACGTCAACCCTGCGTTCGAGAGGCTCTACGGCTTCACGCGCGCCGAGGCGGTGGGGTTCACGCCGCGCATCCTGAAGTCCGGCATGCAGGACGCCACCTTCTACCAGGACCTGTGGGCCAGGCTCCTCTCCAAGGAGGTCGTCCCGGTCGAGGTCATCAACAAGACCAAGGACGGCCGGCTCGTGCACATCGAGGCGACCGCCAACCCGATGCTGGACGAGCGCGGCCAGATCATCGGCTTCCTGGCGATCCAGCGCGACGTGACCGAGCGCTCGCGGGTCGAGCAGCGGCTTCGCGAGAGCGAGGAGGCGCTGCGCGAGTCGGAGGCGGAGTACCGCGGGCTGTTCGACAACAGCCCCATGCCGACGTGGGTCTTCGACATCGAGACGATGCGCTTCCTCGCGGTCAACGAGGCGGCCATCAAGCACTACGGGTACTCGCGGGAGGAGTTCTTGCGGATGCGGGTGACCGACATACGCCCTCCGGAGGAGGCCCCCAGGTTGATCGAGCTGGCGGGGAGCGCCCAGCCCGGGGTGCTCGACTACGGCCTCTGGAAGCACAGGAAGAAGGACGGCACCCCGATCGATGCCCAGATCACCGGGCAGACGGTGCTCGTCCGGGATTGCCGGTGCATGATCGTCTACGCCAAGGACGTGACCGAGCAGAGGCGGATGGAGGACAAGCTCCGTCAAGCCCAGAAGATGGAGGCTGTCGGTCGCCTCGCCGGGGGTGTCGCGCACGACTTCAACAACGTCCTCTCCGTCATCCTGAGCTACGCGACGATGGCCGTCGAGAGCCTCGACCCCTCCAACCCGCTTTACGAGGACCTCTCGGAGATCGAGAAGGCAGGGCGCCGCGCCGCGGAGCTGACCGGCCAGCTCCTCGCCTTCAGCCGCCGGCAGGTTCTCCAGCCGCGCGTCGTCGACCTCAACCAGTCTCTCGCCGGCATCGAGCGAATGTTGAGACGCCTCCTCGGAGAGGACGTGGAGCTGATCATCCGCCCGGCCCCCTCGCTGTGGACGGTGAAGGTGGACCCGGGACAGATCGAGCAGGTGCTGATGAACCTCGCCGTCAACGCGCGCGACGCGATGCCGGGCGGCGGGACGCTGACGATCGAGACGTCCAACGTGGAGCCGCCGTCGGGCGGCGCGCAGGGGCCTTCGAGCGTGAAGCACGGGCCTCACGTGCGGCTGACCGTCGCGGACACGGGCGAGGGCATGGACGAGGCGACGCGGAGTCGGATCTTCGACCCCTTCTTCACCACCAAGGAGGTGGGCAAGGGCACCGGGCTCGGTCTGGCCACCGTCCTCGGCATCGTGGAGCAGAGCGGCGGGTCGATCCGCGTCAAGAGTGACCCCGGCGCCGGGACGACGTTCAGCCTGCTGTTCCCCCGCGCGGTGGCGACCAGCGTGGCGGCGGAAGCGCGTCCGTCGCTCGCCCCGGCACACCGGACCGGCGAGACCATCTTGCTCGTGGAGGACGAGGCGCACCTTCGCAAGGTGCTCGTGGCGATCCTGCGGCGCACGGGCTACGCCGTGCTCGCGGCGGGGGACCCTTCCGAGGCGCTCCGCCTGAGCGAGGAGCACCGCGGCGAGATCCACCTGCTGGTGACCGACGTGGTGATGCCCGGGATGAACGGCCACCGGCTCGCGGAGCGTCTCACCGCCGCGCGCGCCGGCACGAAGGTGCTGTTCATGTCGGGGTACACGGGCACAGTCGGCGGGCGGCCCATCCTGGAGGAGGGCGTGCCCTTCCTCCCGAAGCCCATCACTCACTCCAGGCTGCTGCGGAAGGTGCGTGAGGTGCTGGACGGGTGAGGGTCAGGGGAAGTCCGGCTCGCGATCGCGGAACGGGTTTCGTCCGGTCACGTCCTTCGTCAGCGTCGCCCGCGCGCCCAGCTTCTTGGTCGTGTCGTGCCAGTCCCACTTGAGCGTGACGTCGTCGACCCACTCCACGTGGATCACTCCGAAGGCGATGCAGCGCTTGCCGCTCACCACGTTCTCCACGCCGGTCCACTGGCCGCCTCGGCCCTCCCGCTGCAGCTTCCACTCCGCCACGCAGCCGAGCGAGGGGTAGCGCACCGAGGCGTGCACCACCGCGCCGCCGCCGGCGGCGAAGTGCACCAGCATCGGCCACTCCGGGCCGTTGCTCTGGATGCCCACGCCCTTGTAGGTGCCCGCCAGCACCTTGCGGCCTGTCGCGGCGTCGCCGTCGGCGCCGGCGTCCTCCACCGGCATGACGTACCCGACGGGGAGCATGGGCGCCTGCACCACGCGCGACGAGGAGGTGCACGCCACGATCGCCGCCGCCCCCATCGCCCCCGCGGCGATCGCCGCCGCCGCCGCGCGCCTCACGCCCCCATCTCCGCCAGCTTGCGCAGCGAACGCTGCACCACCGCGCTGTCCAGCATGGGCACTGCGTGCGCGACGGCGGGCAGGATCTCCAGCGAGGCGTTGGGGATGCGCCGCGCGATGCGCTCGCCGTTGCGCGGCGGGACGAGGATGTCCTCGGCGCCGTGCACCACCACCGCGGGGCAGTCGATGCGCCGGAGGGCGTCGCCGGTCCAGTGGGTCATGACGGCGAAGAACTGGGCGAGGAAGGTGGAGAAGCGGAGCGGATCGTGCGCGAGCGCCGCCGGCCATCGCGCGAAGTGCACGTGCGCGCGGTCGAGCTCGGCCTCCGGCAAGAGGAGCCGGTTGTAGCGGCGCGACGCGCCGCCGCCCTTGCGCTGCAGCGGCGCGCTCAGCAGGGTGGCGATGGTCCGCGGGGCGGGGAGCACCGCCGCGGGCAGGCCGGGCGTGGTGGCGAGCAGGACCAGGCCGCGCACCTTGTCCGGGTGCCGGATGGCGAGGCGCTGGGCGATCATCCCGCCCATGGAGATGCCGACGACGATCGCCGGGGCGCTGCCGGTGAGCGCGATGACCTCCGCCACGTCGTCGGCCATGCGCGCCATGCGGTACGGCCCGCGCGGCCTGTCGCTGCGGCCGGTGCCGCGGTTGTCCAGCACCACCACGCGGTGCGGCGCGTCTCGGTCCTCCGAGACGAGCTTCGGCTGGTCGAACCAGAAGCGCGAGGAGAGGCCGAGCCCCTGCACCAGCACGACCGTCGGCCGCTCGCCGGTCGCGCGGCCCTCGTGGACCTCGTAGTGGATGCGGGTGCCGTCGCCGGCGCGCGCGTGGGGCATGATCAGGCGTCGCCGCGCACGCGCTTGACGACCGCCATCACCTCGTCCTCTTCCATGATGTGGTCCTGCGCCTTGGCGGCCTTGAGGATCTCCGCGATGAGCGTCTCGTCGGCCTCGATGCCGCGCTCACGCAGGTAGTAGCTGACGTTGGAGGCGCCGCTCATGAAGCCGATGAGGATCTCCTGCTTGCGGCCGAACATGCCGGCGGGCACGCCGCTGTAGATGCGGTCGGCGAGCCAGGCGTCGCCCTTGTGCATCGCCTTGATGATCGCCGCCGCGTGCACGCCGGTCGCGGTGCGGAAGGCGTCGCGGCCGACGAGGGGGTAGTTGAGGGCGACGCTCCAGCCGACGGCCTCCGCGACCGTCTCGCAGTACTCCATGAGCTTCGTCAGATCGTGATCGAGCTGGCCGAGGAGCTTCATGTTGAGCAAGATGAGCTCCATCTGCGCGTTGCCGACGCGCTCGCCGATGCCGAGGGCGGTGCCGTGCACGCGGTCGGCGCCGAACTCCAGCGCCCAGAGGGCGTTCTCCAGGGCGAGGCCGCGGTCGTTGTGGCCGTGCCAGTCGATGCCGATGTTCTTCGCGCCGGTGCCGGCGATGACGCTCTTGGTGAACTGGATGAGGTTGCGCACGCCGTCGGGCGTGGCGTGGCCGACGGTGTCGGAGAGGCAGAGGCGCGTGGCGCCGTGGTCGATCGCCGTCTTGAAGAGGGTGGTCAGCACCTCCGGCCGGGAGCGCGTGGTGTCCTCGGTGACGTAGGCGACGGGCAGGCCCGCCTTCACCGCCACGTCGATCGCCTCCGCGCTCTTTGTGGCGATGCCCTCGACGTCCCAGCTCTCGGCGTACTGCCGGATGGGGCTGGAGCCGATGAAGGCGTAGACCTCCACCGGGATGCCCGCGCGCTGGGAGATCTCGATCATCGGCGTGATGTCGGCGACGACAGTCCGCCCGGCCGCGGCGATGCGGATGTTCATCTTGCAGTCGGCGACCTCCTTGGCCATGCGCAGCACGTCCTCGAACGCGCGCTTGGAGCTGCCGGGCAGGCCGATGTCCGCCTCGTGGATGCCGAGGTCCTCCATCAGGTGCAGGATGCGGAGCTTGTGCTCGATGCCGGGATCGCGCACCGACGGGTTCTGAAGCCCGTCGCGGAGGGTCTCGTCGAAGAAGGAGAAGTTCTTCGGCACGAGACGTCCCTTGCGGTTGACCTCGTTCCAGTCGTAGACGAGCTGGGCGACGCGGTCCGACTCGGTGACGTGATCCGTCATGCACCAACTATAGCGCGGATGACCGCCGGGCACCCCGGGCGAAGCCGCGCGGACCCCACCTACTCGGGGGTCCCCTCGTCGGGGGCGGCCTCTTCGGGGGGGCCGTACATCTTCTCGGCGATGGAGAAGACCATCGCCTCCAGGTTCTGGTGGGCCTGGCGGATGGCGCTCAGGTCCGCGGCGCCGTCGAGCAGCTCGCGCAGGTGGGCGGCCTGCTTGCGCGCGTCGTCCAGCACGGTCGCCTCGACCAGGTCGGCGTAGCCGTCGAGCGCGGCGCTCGTGGTGTACAGGAGCGTCTCCGCCTGGTTCTTCAGCTCGGCGAGCTCGCGGCGCATGTCGTCGCTCTGCTTGTACTTGTCGCCCTCGGCCACGAGCTCGTCCACCTCGGCCTGGGTGAGGCCGCTGGTGGGGGTGATCTTCATCTGCTGCACGCGGCCGGTGCCCAGGTCCTTCGCCTCGATGCTGACGACGCCGTTCACGTCGATCTTGAAGGTGACCTGGATCTTGGGGACGCCCCGGGGCGCGGGGGGGATGCCGGTCAGCTCGAAGTGGGTGAGCGAGCGGTTGTCCGCGGACATCTTGCGCTCGCCCTGCAGGATGTGGATCGGCACGAAGGACTGGTTGTCCACGCTGGTGGTGAAGATCTCGCTGCGCTCCGTCGGGATGGTGGTGTTGCGCGGGATGAGGGCGGTGAAGACGCCGCCGCCCGTCTCGACGCCGAGGGAGAGCGGGGTCACGTCGAGCAGCAGGACCTCCACCTTGCTGTCGGCGTCGAGCGCGGCGCCCTGGAGGGCGGCGCCGGCGGCGACGACCTCGTCGGGGTTGACGCCCTTGTGCGGCTCCTTGCCGAAGAACTCCTTGACCGCCTTCTGGACCGCCGGCATGCGCGTCATGCCGCCGACGAGCACGACGTTGTGGATGTCGGTGGGGGTGAGCTTGGCGTCCGCCAGCGCCTTCTTGCACGGCTCGAGGGTGCGCTCGACGAGGTCGATCGTGAGGATCTCCAGCTCGGCGCGGTTCATCGCCTTGACGACGTGCAGCGGCTCGCCCTTGGCGTTGGTGGCGATGAAGGGGAGGTTGATCTCGGTCTCGAGGGAGGAGCTGAGCTCGTGCTTGGCCTTCTCCGCGGCTTCCTTCAGGCGCTGCAGGGCCATGCGGTCCTTGCGCAGGTCGACCTTGTGCTCGTTGTCGAAGCTCTCGGCGATGGCGTCGATGATGCGCTGGTCGAAGTCCTCGCCGCCCAGGTGGGTGTCGCCGTTCGTCGCCTTGACGGAGAAGACGCCGTTCTGGATCTCCAGGATGGAGATGTCGAAGGTGCCTCCGCCTAGATCGTAGACGGCGACGCGCTCCATCGCCTGCTTGTCCAGGCCGTAGGCGAGGGCGGCGGCGGTGGGCTCGTTGATGATGCGCTTCACCTCCAGCCCGGCGATCTTGCCTGCATCCTTGGTGGCCTGGCGCTGGGCGTCGTCGAAGTACGCGGGGACGGTGATGACGGCCTCGGTGACCTGCTCGCCCAGGTAGGCCTCGGCGACCTCCTTCATCTTGGCGAGGATCATGGAGGAGACCTCGGGCGGGGACATCTCCCGGCCGCCGACGGAGACCCACGCGTCGCCGTTGGGCGCCTCGATGACCTTGTAGGGCGCGAGCTCCTGCTGGCGCTGCACCTCCACGTCCTTGTACTTGCGGCCCATCAGGCGCTTGACCGCGTAGACGGTGCCTGTCGGGTTGGTGACCGCCTGGCGCTTGGCCGCCTGCCCGACGAGGCGCTCGCCGCCCACGGGGAAGCCGACGACGGACGGAGTGGTGCGCGCCCCCTCCGCGTTGGGGATGATGCGCACGTCCAGCTTGCCCTGCGCGCCGCTCGCCTCCACGACGGCGACGCACGAGTTGGTCGTGCCGAGGTCGATGCCGATGACCTTACCCATGGTCAGGGAATCCGACGATACACCGTTTGCGTGCGCCAGGCATGAGCACAGACCCCTTTTGCCCCGCCAAAGGTTGACGCGTCAAGCACGCCTCTTCGGAGGGGGGTGAGGCTACGAGGCGCTCTCGCCGTCGCTCTTGGGCTTGGCGACCACGACCATCGCCGCGCGGACGAGTCGGTCGCCGTGGAGGTAGCCGGGCTGGACCTCCGCCACGACGGTGCCGGGCGGGTGCTCCGCCGTCTCCACCTGCTGGATGGCCTCGTGCACGCTGGGATTGAAGATGCTGCCGATGGTCGGCACGCGGGTGATGCCGGCGCGCCCGAGCGTCGCCTCGAACTGCTTGAGGATCATCGTCAGGCCGTCGGCGACGGCCTTGACGTCCTGCGCGCGCTGGGCGCTCTGGACGCCGCGCTCCAGGTTGTCGAAGACGGGGAGCAGCTCCTTGAGCAGGTCCACGCGGCCGGTGCGGCGGGCGTCTTCCACCTCACGGCGGCTTCGCTTGCGGAAGTTGTCGAAGTCCGCGGCGGTGCGCATCAGCGCGTCCTTGAGGCGGGTGGCCTCTGCGCGGGCAGCCTCCAGCGGGTCGGCCGGGGTGGCTTCCTCCTCGGCCGGATCGGCCGGGGTGCTCGCTTCGTCTTCGGCCGTCTCGGCCTTGGTGTCGGCGTCCTGGGTCATGGGTGCTTTGAGGGCGAGCTTTGCGCAGGGGTACGCGCCGGCCCAACGCGAGGGTAATCATGTCCGCCAGTCGATGCAAAGTTCATGGTTCACGGTCTGGGTCGCCGGGATCTTCGCGCAGCACATCCGCTGCGCGAGGGACGGTGAGATACAGGCCGCGCGCGTAGAGTCTGCGCCTGTCGCGCTCCGGCAGGTCCCCGGGGCGGCCGGCGGTGGCGTGGGACAGCAGGATGGCGGCGGTCACGCTGACGTTGAGGCTCTCGACGAAGCCGCGCATCGGTACGCGCACGGAGCGGGTGCACGCGGCGAGCAGCTCGTCGGCGATGCCGTCGCGCTCGTTGCCCAGCACCAGCGCGAGGCGCGGGATGCGGGCGAGATCGGGCGGCTCCAGCTCGCCGGTGGCGGTCGCGGCGCAGAGCTCCATGCCCGCGGCGCGCGCGGCGGCGACGGCGCCGGCGACGTCCTTGTGGGTGAGCACGTCCACCCACTTCTCCGCGCCGCGCGCCACCGACGCGGCGGCGAGGAAGCTCTCCCGGCGCTCGACGACGTGCAACGTCTGCACGCCCAAGGCCTCGCAGGTGCGCACCACCGCCGCGCCGTTGTGCGGATCGTGGGGGGCGTCGAAGACCACGCACACGCTGCCGAGGCGCGCGTCGATGACCTCCCGCAGCCTCGCCCGGCGCCGCTCGAGCACCAGCGGCTCCAGCAGCCGGATGACCCGCTCCGGATCGTGCCGCTCGATGGCCGCGATGCGGCGCGGGACCAGCTCCCCGCTGGAGAGGACCCCCTCCGTCGTCCGCCGCATGGTGTCCTTTTACCACCGCGGCCCCGGCCGTGGGGGCCGGCCCCCCCGGCGGGGGTCCCCTCGAGAGGTTGGCCGCCAGGCGTCGGAGTGCAAGCGTGCTAGCAGTGCCTAAATCCGCCGAGATTTCGCGGTTTTTTACACGTCAAACAATGGGCCGGGCCCCCGCTTTTCGCTACATTTCACCTCTCGCCCCGTCCATCCGCCCAGCCCATGCCGTACGAGCGCTCCCAGGAGACCCAGCTTCCGCCCCCGGCGGCGCCGCCACGGCGGCGCTTCTCGCTGGGGCGCGCCCTGGCCCGGGTGATCTGCGGGGTGCTGGCGCTGCTCGGGGCGCTGCCCATCGCGCTGACCCTGCTCGCCCGCAGCGACTTCGTCCAGCAGTGGACGGCCAGGGAGACGTCCCGGATGCTCCGGGACGAGGGCATCCAGGCCCACTATCGCGTGGTGGTGCACCTCTGGCCCATCGCCCTGGAGCTGGCCGACCTGCGCGTCGACGCCACCGACGGCGGCAGCCCCTTCCTCACCGCGAAGAGCGCCACCGTGCGCCCGCGCTTCTTCCCGCTGCTCAGCGGCAAGCTCATCATCGACCAGATCGACATCGAGGCGCCGCGTGCGCGGGTGGTGGTCAAGGACAAGAAGCTGGTCAACCTGAACGTCAAGTCGGCGAGCAGCAAGCAGACCGGTCCCTTCCACGCCTTCTTCGATGTCTTCGCCATCACAGATGGCGACGTGGACCTCACCGTGGACGACGCGAGCGTCCACGCGCACGAGGTGGACCTGGACGTGACGACCGAGGACGACCCGGTCCGCGGCTCCTCCTTCGAGATCGCGGTCCGCGCCGGCGCCTCCCAGATGCACCGCGTGCGGGACCTCGGCGGCGGTAAGCACGCCTCCGACGACGACGTCCTCTGCAGCCTGGACGGCCGCGTGCGCATCACCCCCGACGACGTGACGGTGCGCCGGCTGGAGCTGACAGGCGCGGCCGACCTGGACCCGACGCAGGCCAACGCCCCCACCTGCTCGCTCGCCGACGACGACCCGCGCCAGGTGGAGGTCTCGCTCAACCACGTGCACGTGCGCTACCCCAGGGCGCCGCAGGACCTCCCCGACTTCTCCGGCCACGCGAAGGTGCGCGCGCCCGTCGGCATCGCCAGCCGTTTCGCGCAGACGCCCGACGTGGGCGGGTGGGTCTCCCTCGACGCCGACGTGAAGTACGCCGCGGGGATGAACATGCCCCAGGCCGACGGCCGGCTGCGCGCGGGCGGCGTGCGCGTGGGGCACTACCACCTCGCCGACGCCCTCGACGGCCAGGTGTCCATCAAGGACAACGTCATCCGCAGCCCGACCATGGAGGTCAAGCTCGCCGGCGGCGTGGTGAGCCTGAGCGGCCTGCACGTCGAGCCGCTGGCCAAGACGCTCGGGGTGAAGGCGGAGATCCACGGCGTGAGCTTCACCACGCTGCTGCGTGACCTGGACGTCCACCCGCACGCGCACGTCGGGTGGGACATCGACGAGGTTCACCTGGCGAGCTTCGGCGGATTGCTCGACCCGCTCAAGCTGGACGGCGACTTCACCGCCGTCACGCGCAACTTCGGGGTCTACGACCGGCCGGCCGACGACCCGAGCCGCGAGCGCCTCGTCGGCTTCAGCGAGGCGCACGTGGGCGCGCACTTCGCGGTGCGGCCGGACGGCGTGTCCTTCCGCGCGGCCCACGCCGACCTGGCGCACAGCCACATCCAGGGCGGCTACGTCTTCATCGGCTTCGCCGGCGGGCTGCAGGTGGACGCGCCGGACGCCGACGTCGGCCTCGCGGACATCACCCCGCTCGCCTCCATCCCCCTCGCCGGCCAGGCGCAGGTGAAGGTGCACGTCGGCGAGGACACGACCAACCCGCGGCTGGTCGGCGACGCGAGCATCAAGGACTTCGCCATCGCCGACATGCCCTTCGGGAACGTGACGGCGGCGCACGCCGAGCTCGACCAGAAGCTGCTCACCCTGACCAACGTGCGCGCGGTGAAGAACAAGAGCAGCTACCAGATGCCCAGCGCGCGCCTGGACTTCGGCGGGCCGGGCAGCATGCAGATGGACGCCACCGCCCACGCCGACTCGCTCGACCTGCGCGATCTGCTCGACATCTTCCAGATGAACGACGACCCGCGCTTCGACCAGCTCGACGCCAACATCTCGGGGGACACCACCTTCCACCTCGCGCTGGGCGGCCCGGAGGACCCGTGCGGCGGCGGCTTCATCGCGGTGCACGCGAGCCCGCACTTCACCCAGATCGACCTCCTGGGCGAGCAGTTCGACGACGGCGACGCCGACGTCGACCTGAGCTGGCGGGATCGGCTCGCCGGCCTGGACGGCGCCGACGTGCAGCTTCACTCCATCTCCCTGCACAAGGTGCGGCGGGAGAAGGACGGCTCGGCGGTCGGCTCCGTCCTCGGCTCGGCGAGCATCCAGGAGGGCGGCGCGCTGCACGGCAACCTGGTCCTGGAGAGCGTGCCGCTCTCGCGCTTGCAGACGCTGGGCTCCTACGCGCAGGAGCTGGAGGGCACCGTCTCCGGCATCGCGCAGGTGAGCGGCACGGTGGACGCCTTCACCGTGGAGGCCGACGCCGACGTCTCCCCGGTGCACGTGCGAGGCGCCTCCCTCGGCGGCTCGCGCCTGCACGTCACCATGACCCAGGTCGCGCCGAAGCAGGGCGCCGTCGGCAAGACGCGCTGCGGCGGCTTGCTCTACCCGGCCTTCGACAAGGAGGCCTACGCGCGCGACACCTCCTCGCACGGCGAGTACGTCGTGACGGGCGACGTCTTCGGCGGCGAGGCGCACGTGGAGCGCCTCACCTTCTCGCGCGCCAAGCAGGTCGAGGTGGCCGGCTCGGTGCTCTTCCGCAAGCTGGAGCTGGGGCCCTTCGGCAAGATCGTGGCGCCCGCGACGGAGGGCGGGGAGACCTCCCCGCTCGCCAGGCTGGGCGGCGTGCTCAGCGGCGACCTGACGATCGACCACCTCAAGCAGGGCGACATGGAGCACGGGGTGGTGCGCTTCCTCCCGCGCGAGCTGGTGGTGGGCAGGGAGAACAAGAAGATCTCCCTCAACCCGACCGCCGCGGTCATCGCGCTGCGCGACGACACCCTCACCATCCCCCCGCTGGAGCTGGACCTGCAGGCAGGCGGCGGACTCTCCGGCGCGATCAGCGTGCAGGGCACCGCGTCGGATGTCTTCGGCGCGACGACGCTGGACATGACGGCGGACCTGGCGCCGGTGGACCTCGGCGTGCTCGCCGGTGCCGTGCCCAAGCTGGACAAGGCGGTCGGCAGCTTCTCCGGTGGCGTGCACGTGACCGGGCCGCTGCAGGACCCGGTGCTGCAGGGCGACCTGCGCATCAAGGCGAGCGAGCTGGACATCCACGATCTGCCCGACCCCATCACCGACGTGGACGTGGACCTGCGCGCGGAGAACCAGGAGATCCGCGTGGCCCGCGGCGTGGGCAAGTTCGCCGGCGGCACGCTGGATCTCGCCGGGCGCGTGCCCATCCGCCACCTGACCATCGGCACGGCGAAGCTCTCGGTCTCCGCGCGCGGGGTTCGCATCACGCCCGCCCCCGGCATCTCCGCGGGCCTGGACGCCGACCTGGCCGTCACCCTGGACGACAAGGGCAGCGGGGAGACGCGCAACCTCCCGCACGTGACGGGCGCGGTCGTGGTCACCTCCTTCGACTACACGCGGCCCATCAACCTGGTGGACAACATCTCCGCCTTCGGCGGGCGCGCCAAGCGCACCGAGGTGGAGACCTACGATCCCTCCCTCGACGCGGTGAAGCTGGACCTGCAGGTCTTCTCCCGCGTGCCGCTCAACATCCACAACAACCTCATCGACGTGAAGCTCGCGCTGGACTCCGGGCCGCTGCTGGTGAGCGGCACCAACCAGCGCTACGGCCTGCGCGGGGAGCTGCGGGCAGAGCCCGGCGGGCACTTCCGGCTGCCCTTCGGCTCCAGCGTCTTCGACATCAAGGAGGCGAAGATCCGCTTCAACGACCCCGACCGGCTCGTCGCCAACGTCGACATCCAGGCCCAGACCGAGTACCGGCGCACCGGCGGCAGCAGCTACAGCGCCAGCTCCAGCTCCGGCGCGCAGGCCGGCACGACGTGGCGCATCAACGTCCACGCCTACGGCGACAGCGACGACCTGAAGGTGGACCTGACGAGCGACCCTCCGCTCGCGCAGGAGGACATCGTGCTCCTGCTCACCATCGGCATCACGCGCGCGGAGGCCGACCAGGCGCAGACGGCCATCGGGCAGGGGCTCGCTCTGGAGGCGGTCTCCGCCGCCACGGGCGCGAGCGCCGCGGTGCGATCGGCCATCCCGGTCATCGACGACTTCCACTTCGGCAGCGCGTACTCTCCCCACTCCGGCCAGACGGTCCCCGTCGTCAGCGTGGGCAAGCGCATCACCAAGGACGTCACCGCCAACGTCGCCACGGGCCTGAGCGGCTCCAACGAGCTGTACGCCAACATCCTGTGGAGGCTCAGCAAGGGCGTCAGCATCCAGGGGTCGTACGACAACGTCAACAATGACGTAACATCGCTCGGCGTGGGCAACGTCGGTGTAGACCTCCGGTGGCGGCTTGAGTTCGAGTAGGCGAGCGGTCGTCGTACTCTGCGCATCGCTCCTCGGTCTGATCTCTCCGGTCGCGAGCGCTGCCGGCCCGCCCGCCGTGAAGGTGCTCGCGCCCCCGGTGGAGCCCCCACTCGGCCCCGCGGAGCCGCAGGTGGGCACCGCGCCCGACCTGCGCGCCTACGCGGGCAAGCCGGTCGTCAGCGTGGAGGTGGTGCAGGAGGACGATCCGTGGGGGGACATGCGCCCGCCCAGGTTGCTGCGCGTGCGCGCCGGTCAGCCCTTCTCGCCGTTGCTCGCGCGCATCGCCATGGGCGAGGCGATGGAGAGCGGCCTGTACGGCACCGCGCACGTGACGGTGGAGCCCTACGGCAGCGGCGTGAAGCTGCGCGTGCACGCCGTACCGCGGCGCCTCATCGAGTCGCTGAAGGTGGACCTGCACGACGTGCCCGTCGAGCGGGACGACATCCTGCGCGAGGCGGGCCTGAGCGAGGGCGGCGAGCTGATAGGCAACGACCTGGAGGTGCGCGAGCGACGCATCGAGGCGCTGCTCGCCCGGCGCGGCTTCCCGCAGGCGCACGCCGACCTCGCCACCCGGGCGACGGACAAGCCGACGCGGGTCATCGCGCTGCTGGACGTGCAGCCGGGCCCGGCCCGCGTCCTCGCGCGCCGTGTCTTTTACTCCTTCGGCGCCAGGGCGGAGGACCTCGACCGCTACACGCGCGCGTACCATGTGGACAAGGGCGACCGCGCCGACGAGACGGCGCTCGACGCCGCCGACACGGACCTGGAGACGCGCCTGCGCGCGGGCGGATGGTACGACGCGCGCGTCTCCCACGACGTGGTGCTCGCCTCCGGGCTGGTCACGCTGCGCGTGCGCGTCGACACCGGCGCCCGCTTCGCCCTGAGCTTCGATGGCAACGAGCACTACGACGCCGACGCCCTCTCCTCCGCGCTGGGCGTCGACGCCGAGACAGACCTCGGGCTGCAGCACCTGGCGGACAAGCTGCGGCGCTTCTACGTGCTGCGCGGCTTCCTCGACGCCGAGGTGAAGGTGGAGGTCCGCGGTCGCCCGGCGGACCACGCGCGCACGCTGGTCTTCCACGTCCAGGAGGGCGAGCGGGTGGTGGTCGCCGCGCGCACCTACCCGTGCGTCGCGGCCGACGAGATCAAGGACCTGCGCGGCGGCGGGCCGCGCTCCGCCTCGCAGATCGGCAACGAGATCGACAGCTTCCTGGACGAGGAGCTCCCCGGCGCCGACCTGGTCGTCAGCCCGGACCCGCGCCTGGTCGACTCCCTCTTCTCCCACACCTCCGGCTCTCGCGTGACGCCGGCGGGGCGTCCGGCGGTGCCCATCGATCTCGACCCCGACCGCACCTACGTGCCGGACACCTACGACCGCGCCGCGGCGCACGTGCAAGAGCTCTATCGGAGCGAGGGGTTCCTCTCGGCCACGGTGGGGCCGGTGCAGGTCATCCGGCGCACCTGCTCTCCCGACTCGCCGCCCGGGACGTGCGCGCCGCTGCCGCGCAAGGGCACGCCCGCCGACGCGTGCGTCTACGACAGGCAGGGTCTGCCGCGGCCGGTGCCGCCCTTGCCGCAGTCGTGGACCTGCACGCCCGACAGGGCGCACGGCGTCACCTGCGAGCCTGTGGTGCGCCTGCGCATCCCGATCAAGCTGGGGCCGCGCACCTTCCTGCGCGACGTGGTGTTCTACGGCGCGCGCTCCATCACCGAGAAGCGCATCGCCGACGCGGCCGCGCTGGACATGGGCGGCCCGCTCAGCGCGGCCAAGGTGGACGAGGCGCGCCGCCGCATCGTCGACCTGTACAAGGAGGAGGGCTACTTCTACGCCGACGTGAAGTTCGCGATCGAGAAGTCGCTCGACTCCACGCAGGCGCGGGTGCGCTTCGACATCACCGAGGGCGACCGCGTCATCGTCCAGCAGATCCTGGTGCGGGGGAACCGGCACACCGACGAGAACGTCATCCGCCGCCGCATCGCCCTCACCGTGGGGCAGCCGTACCGGACGAGCGACGTGCGCAAGACGCAGGAGCGCGTGGCGACCCTCGGCGTCTTCTCCAGCGTGAACGTCGCCCTGCAGAACCCGCAGGTCCCGCAGCGCGACAAGACGGTGGTCATCACGGTGCAGGAGTCGCTGCCGCAGTACATCGAGTTCCGGGCGGGCTTCGCCACCGGGCAGGGCGTGCGCGGCGCCTTCGAGTACGGCCACAAGAACGTCTTCGGCGACGCCATCGCGCTGTCCTTCCGCGCGCAGGTCTCCTACCTGCCGGACTTTCTCATCACCGACCCGCTCATCGCGCAGAACTTCAAGCCGCTCAGCATCTCGGAGCGCCTGGCGGGCAACGTCACCCTGAGCGTGGGCTTCCCGGAGGTCGGCCTGGGCCCGCTGGTGCGCGGCAACGTGGACGCCCTCTACGCGCGCACGCTGGAGCCGTACTTCACCATCGGGAAGGCGGCGCTCATCCCGACGGCCTACTACCGCCCGGAGCGGCAGCTCCTGTTCGCCTTCTCGGTCAGTGCAGAATACAACAACCTGCACGTCTTCCAGGGCGTGGACGACCCGGCGTCGCACTGCCAGGGCAACATCTTCTGCGACCAGCTCCTGCGCGTGCCCAGCGGCGAGTCGGCGCTCTTCTCCGAGCGGGTGGTCGCCACGTGGGATTGCCGCGACAACTCCTTCGACGCGCACAAGGGCACGCTCGCGGTGGTGGGCGTGGAGCACGACGACGCCTTCCCGCTGGGCTCCGGCAACACCAGCGAGGGGCACTTCGTGCGGCTGACGCAGACGCTGTCCGGCTACATCCCCATCTACAAGGGCGTCATCCTGGCGGCCACGCTGCGGATGGGGGAGGTCGCGCAGGTGACCACCAACTCGGTGACCTACCCCGACCGCGAGTTCTTCATGGGCGGCTTCGACTCCATGCGGTCATACACGCAGGACACCGTCATCCCGCAGGACGCCGTCGACACCATCAACGCGTCGGGCGGCACGCTGCAGCCGACCAACGTCGCGGTCAACGGCGGCAACCTGATGTTCAACCCGCGCGTGGAGGTGCGCATCCCGGTGATGGGGCCGCTGCACACCGTGGTGTTCGTCGACGCGGGGAACCTGTGGGGCGATCCGACGTACCCGTTCGATCACTCGCTGACGCTGCGGGTGGCGGCGGGGTCGGGGATCCGGGTGGACACGCCGGTGGGGGCGATCGCGCTGGATTACGGGTTCAACCTGACGAAGCAGCCGTTCGAGGACATCGGCGCGCTGAATTTTGCGATCGGGTTGTTTTAGGAGGAGGAGGGAGGCCCCGCCTGGCTCGTGCTCGGGCTCTGGCGAGCCCTGCGCGCGAGCCTCCTCCCCTCGCCCATCGCTCGCTCGCGCTCGCTCGGGCGGGGAGGATGGTGTCGTGCACTGGGCCGGCCTCGGCGGGGTGGACTGGGCCCCCCTCCCACTCATCTCGAGAGACGGGGGCGGGCGTGGCGCGAGGGAGCTTCGTGCGAGGCCACGCCGGGGCCGGAAGAATCGCGCCGGCCCTCCGGCTGTCCGAGGTGAAGTCCTCACTGCGGCCGTCACGCTTCTTCCGGCATGGGGGGCATGGCCTCGCACGAAGCTCCCTCGCTCTTCTTCCTCCATCACCATGCTCGACGGATGCGGGGGGCTGACGCGACGCGGTCGGAGGAGATGCTCTGGCGGGCGCTGCGGGGTGTGCGGGGTGAAGTTTCGGCGGCAGCACGTGCTGGGCGGGAGCTATGTCGTGGACTTCGTGGCGCTGAGTGAGCGGCTGGTCGTGGAGGTGGACGGTGGGCGGGCGCTCTACTTCCGGGCGACGATGCCGAAGAGGCGGTGGTCGACCATCAGCGGCTCGGGGAAGCGGTCGGCGAGGAGGCGGGCGAGGTCGGCGTCGAAGGCGGCGACCTTCTCGGGCGGCAGGGTCAGGACGGCGGCGTGGGCGCGGAAGCGGCCGCGCCAGTCCTCGTGGGTGAAGGCGATGGGGAGCACGAAGTCGAAGGTGGCGGGCGCCGCGAGGCCGGCGCGGACGAGGTTGTCGGCGAAGCGGGGGTGGCGGCCGTCGTGGCCGGCCCAGTCCCAGCCCGGGTTGTGGCGGAGGATGATCTGCTCGGTGGCCTCCGCGAGGGTGCCGGGCAGCGGGAGGTAGCTGAAGTAGGCGATGAGGACGCGGCCGCCCGCGCGCAGGAGCCGGCGCGCCTCCGTGGCGGCGCGCAGGCCGTGGAACCAGTGCCAGCACTGGCCCGCGCAGACGACGTCGAAGTCGGCGTCAGGCAGGCCGGTCGACTCCGCCCACCCGCGCACCCAGCGGACGGACAGGTGTTGCTCCGCGGCGAGGGTCGCGGCCTGGGCGAGCAGCTCCTCCGAGGGATCCAGGCCGACCGCGTCGCAGCCGCGCTCCGCGAAGCCGCGCGCGAGGGTGCCGGTGCCCGTGCCGAGATCCAGGATGCGCTGGCCGGGCGCGCCGATGCCGAGGTGGGCGACGTGGTCGAAGAAGGCCGGCGGGAAGCCGGGGCGGTGGCGCGCGTAGTCGCGCGCGGCGCGGCCGAAGTCGACGAGCGGTGTGCCTGGTGAGGTCACAGGCGAGAGGGTAGGGGGGGCCTCTCCCGCGACCATGGGCGCGTCAGTGCGGATTGAACTGCACGACGAAGACGAGAACGGCCGCGATGATGATCGCCGCGAGCAAGAAGGAGCTCGTCCCCGGCGGCCACCGGAAGCCGAGCGGGCCGCGCTCGGGTGGCGGCGGGCGCCCGTGGAGGATGGGGAGCCTGCGCGTGTCTCCCTCTGCCACGTACTCGCGCGCCCGCGCGTCGCACGGGACGAGCTCGAGCGGCTGGATCTCCGGTGCGTCGTCGAAGGAGCGCGGCAGCACCACCGCCGTGGCGAGCGCCCGCATCCGCGTTGAAGCGGCGTCGACGTGCGCCGCGCGGAAGGGGCGGAGGACGCGACGGTACGGGTACGCGGCGCCCTCACCGCGCGCCTCGTAGACGAAGATGCCCGCCGCGCCGAGGCGCTCCAGCGTGTCGAGGGAAAGAGCGTGCTCGGCGCCCACGTCGTCGAAGGTGCTCGGGCCGGACGCCGGCGCGCGGTAGGAGCGGGCTTCGTCCGGGTCGGGGAGCAGGATGCCCGCGACGTTCAGGTCCACGGGGCGCGCCGCGCGCGGGACCGCCGCGTCCGGGGAGCCGCAGAAGAGGGCGATCCGGCCGCTCTGGTCGATGGCGACCCACTGGTTCGGCGGCTCGGCGCGCACGGGTGGAGGATAGCGCGGTTGTGGCGGCTCTGGGGCGCTCGCCCGGGCGGGGCTGAGTCGCGCGTGGTCGGTGCCGTGATCGGACGTGGTAGTCTTCAGTCGCTGGGGCGATCCCTCTCGGGGGGTGGTCCTCGTGGGCTCGCTGGTCGGCGTCATCCTCCTGGGGTGCGGCGGCAGGAGGACGGGGGCGCAGGGATGGAACGACTACGGCCAGCTCGGCGACGGGACGACGAGCGACCGGCACGTCCCGACCCGCGTCGTGGGGTTGCCGTGATGCGCACGATCGCGGCGCTCGCCGTCTCGCTCGCGCTGCTGGCGCTCCCGCGGGCCGGACTCGCCGCCGGCAGCAAGCGGACGAAGCCCCGCCGCGTCTGGTTCGGCGTCTCCCTCGGGTTCACCACCGTCTTCCACCCGTCGGGTGCGAACGTCTGCGCGAGCACCGAGTGGATTTGCGCGGAAGCGAACGGCCCGGTCTTCCCGAACGCGCAGAGCTCGGTGGTGTCGGGCGCGGCCAAGGTGAGCCCGGGCTTCGGCGGGCCCGCCGGCATTTTCATGGGCGAGCTCGACCTCGCGCCAACCGACGGCGTCTTGCTCGGCCTCCGCTGGGGCCTCTACTTCGACTGGGGGAGCGTCCACGTCACCAACTTCCCAATCACCAACATCATGTGGGAGGCGCGTGCGACCTGGGTGCTCGGCTCGCATCCGCTCACGCAGACCGCCTTCGGCTTCCGCCCCTACGTGCTCTTCGGCTTCGGGATGGCCGACTTCGGCGCCCCGGTCGACATGACGCTCGTGGTGAAGGACGATGTCTACGGACAGCAACCCGTGCAGGCGTGGAAGGTCGCCGGGCCCTTCTACGTCACGACCGGCCTGGGTCTTCGATTCGGCAACGATCGCTACGGCTTCATGGTGGCGCCGCTCAAGATCGCCGCCGCGTTCGGCTCGGGAGGCGCCATCGCGTACATGCCCGAGCTGACCTTCATGCGCGCGTTCTGACGTCACCCGCCCAGCTCTCGAAGCCAGCGCTTCGCCTGCTTCCGCACGAGCGGCACGGTGCGTCGTACGGCGGGCGACTCACCCACCCCGGCGGCCTCGACCGTGGCGTCGAGCCGCTGGAGGATCGAGTCCGCCATCCGCTCGAACGTCGCGCGGAGGAGCCACGGCTTCACGTCGAGCGCGGCGGCGCAATCGTCGAGGTGCTCGGGCCGCAGCCGATCCGGGTCGCGCTCGTCGCCGATGCTCATCGCCAGGCGCCGGTCGAGACCTTCGTAGGCTCGCGTACAGACCAGATCGTAGAAGGGAGCGAGCCTCGGCCCTCCTCCGAGGAGCAGCGACAGGTTCTTGCCGTGACCGTCCGCGTTGGCGGCGATCGCGTCGAAGGCGAGCCAGCCGAGGAGCGCGTCGACGTCGGCGAGCGGCACGACCGAGTGCTCGCGTACCAGCTCGACGCAGCTCGCGAAGGACGGGCCGCCCTCCTCCTCGTACTTCGTGCTGAAGGAGAGGCCCATGGCCTGGCAGAAGTCCTCCTGGTGCACGCGACGGAGCTCGCCGCCCCGGACCACGCGGTCGTAGCGCTCCACGATGCACATCCCCTCCTCTCCGAGGGCACGCCACGTCGTCGCCACGACTGGAAGCTTCACCTGCCGCGCCAGCTCCATGACGAGCGCCTCGTTCGCCGGCAGATGCTTGTAGTTGCGGTTGGGGAGCTTGAGGATGTGCGAGCTCGGCGAGTTGCCGATCGGCAAGAGAATGCGATCGCCGTCCATCCTCACGGGCAGCTTGTCCTGCGCGCCGGCGAGGGAGAGCCGGGCGCGGCCGGACCCGTCGACGATGGGCAGCGCCTCGTAGCTCGTGGCCAGCTGTTCGAGCCTCGCCCGGTCCAGCTCCTCGTACTCGTTCGCGTGCTCCGCCGGGTCGACGCCCTCCGGAAGGATGGAGAGCGCTCCCGCGCATTCCCCACCAATGGCGGCGAGGAGGCCGAAGTCGTTCGACCCGGAGAGCCCGAGACGGCGGCAGATGAGCGTCCGTACGTTCGCCTCGGGCAGGAGGTTCGCGAAGAACCGCGTGGCGCGCGTCGCATCGAAGTTCCCGTCCAGCGGCAGGCTGAGCGGAGATCGCGAAGGCGTCCGGAGAGGCGACCCATGCCGGGTCGTACGCGAACGTCATGCGGTCGTCGCTCGGTTCGAGGTGACCGACGCGTCGCAGCCCGTGGACGACGACCAGCCTGCGCGTCATCGCGCGCGCCGTTCGCGGATCGCGAGCACGAGTCCCATGCGGTGGAGCACCAGGAGCGCCTTGCCGAGGGACGCGGTCTCCTTGCCGTGCTCCAGCTCGTGGAGGAAGCGCACCCCGACGCCGGTGAGCGCGGCGGCCTCCGCGAGCGTCTTCCCGCTCGCCCTCCGCGCGCGGCGCACCCACGCGCCGATGTCCTTCGGCGTTCGAATGATCCCGCTCGGGAAGTCTGGTTCGCTCTTGGTCCGTTCCGCCATGATTTTCCCGTTCGGGAAACGTAGCTCCCCGATGAGTCCTGGCAAACGGAAATTTCCCGTTCGGGAAATTGAAACGTGGAAAACGTGGAACGCCAGGCAGGTGGTCATCGCGTACGATCCGGTGCGGCTGACAGCTGCTTCGGCCGAGCCCGTCAGCGCGCCGTGATGGGCCCCGAGCGCCGGCGCCTCGAGGAGGAGACGCTCAGATGAAACGTGACCCCGGCATCGACGCGTACCTCGCCGGCGTGCCCCCGAAGAGCCGCGCGCTGCTCGAGGAGCTGCGCAAGACCATCCGCGCCCTCGTCCCCGACGCGGAGGAGTGCATCAGCTACCGCCTGCCCGCCTTCCGCCACGAGGGGAAGGTCATCGCGGGCTTCTCCGCCACCTCCAGGGGCTGCTCGTACTACCCCTTCAGCGGGACGACCTTGCGCACGCTCGCGGCCGACCTCGCCGTCTACGACAAGACGAAGAGCGCGCTGCACTTCGGTCCGGACCGGCCGCTGCCCACCTCGCTGGTGAAGAAGCTGCTCCGCGCGCGCATGGCCGAGGGCGCCCGACCCCGCGCCGGCCGGCGCACGGGGTGAGCACTCTCGTCGCCGGAGATTGCCGGCGGGTGCCCGCCCGATCGTCGTTCGCGCGCGCTGATCCGGGGATGGCCAGAACCGGGCGCGCCGTCGTCAGCGCGTCACCCCGAGGGCGAACCCCGAGCCTCGCGCGGCGGCGCCTGCACCGGCATCGGGAGGCGCGGCGACGATCCCGCCACACCCCACGAGGAACGCGGCAGTCGCGGCGAGCTGCAGGTGTCGACCGAGGGCCATCCGTCGATCATTACAATGGAATGAGCTGCGGTCCATCCCGCGCCGCGAGGCCGGGGCGTGGTGGCGCGGACGGCGCGGACACCAGTTCGGCAGGAGCGCGCGCGTGTGCGACGACCTCCTACTCATTCTTTGATGGCTTGCCTTCGTGCCTTGTCTTCGGAGGTGGACAGGCCGAGGATGGCGTTCACGCGTCGCCACCGGGGGGGGGCGTGTCACGAAAGGGGAAACGTGATGTCGCCTCGCCTCGCCTCGCCTCGCCTCGCCTCGTGCCCGTAGTGTCCTAGCTGCATCCGGAGCGCTCCTCGTGCTCGGCGTCCTCAGCTGCTCGAGCGATTCGCCGTCCTCCTCGGTGCCGCTGTGTACCGCGACGGCCAGCGATGGCGGCTGGCATCGCACCGTCACCGACGGCGCGAACGAGCTCGACATGGACATGTCGCCCACGTCGACCGAGATGCGGCTCGTCGTCGACGGGTCGCTGGCGTTCGACGCGACCGCCGTCTCCACCCCGCAGGGCTGGAGCGAGACGGTGAAGCAGGGCCCGGCGTACAGCGGGCAGGAGCAGCACGTCATCCACCTGCTCCGCGGCGACACCGTCGTCACCGGCGACGTCGACGGCAAGCCGCTCGCGCCCTTTCCGAAGGACGCCGACGCGAGCACGGTGCACTTCGCCGACGGGACGCCCTTCGACGCGGGGGTGGCACCTGCGTCGCAGCACATCCTGGACACCTACAAGCACTTGCAGGAGGTGCTGTCGTCGGGCACGTGCGTGGCGGCTGACGGTTCGTCAGTGTCGTCGGTTCCCGCGCAGCCGGAGTACCCGCAGGATGGGGAGAATTGCCGGAATTGCCACCTGCAGTGCACGGTGGGCGCCTCCTTGGCGGTATTCTTGGGATTGGTCACCTGCGCGGCCGTCTGGGACGGACAGTTCTTCGGCATTCCGCTCGCTGTCTGCCTCGCGGTCGTCATCGTCGCCGCGGTGCTCGCCGACAACGTTTGCAACGACCAGTGCAACGAGCTCGGGAACCAGTTCGGCTGCTGCCCCGTTCCGTGCGGCGTCGAGGGTCAAGGCCACTTCTGTTGCGACTACGGCTCGACATGCTCGAGCGAAGCGCAGCATCTTTGCTGTCCGGGCGGTACGACGAGCTGCAACCAGAACTGCTGCGATAGCGGCACCGAAACGTGCACCTCGGAGGCGGACAGCACCTGCTGCCCCAACGACCGGGCGTGCAATGGCGGAACGGTGTGCTGCCCGGAGGGTCAGCCCTGCGACGCGAAGACCGACACGTGCTGCGGCCCGGCGGACGTGTGTCCCAACCCGGCGAACGGGACGACGACGTGCTGCACGGGCGGAAATGTCTGCAACCCGGACGGGACCTGCACCTGTCCAGCCGCCGCGACACAGTGCGGCGGCGAGTGCTGCTTCCCTGGTTCCGTCTGCGCGACCACCGACCAGACGTGCTGCAACATCACGATCTCCGGCGGCAACGGCGGCGCACGGCTTTGCGGGGGACACTGCTGCGGCGGACCGTGCATGACGCTACCAGGTGGCGCTCAGGATTGCTGCCCGGCGTCGTGTGTCGTCGATGGGGCATGCTGTGGGTCTGGGCAGACCTGCGTGGACGGCGCGTGCCACTGACGAGCTCACGAATGCCGTCGCCGACGCTTCAGTACGCGTCTCTCATCATCTTGCTCGCGGGTTGCGGCGCACGTACCGGGCTTGGCGTACCGCAACGTGCCGACGCCGGCCGGGACGTGAGCGATGCCTCCGACGGAGGCGGTTTCGCGCCGCTGCTGGTCGCCGACGGTCGTCATGCCTGCTACCGGAGCCGTGAGGGAACCCTGCTATGCTGGGGGGGGAGTCCCAACGGTGAAGTGGGTGGTGACGGCGGCTGGCTGGCAGTCCCCAGGCCACAGGCCGTCCCGACCAACGGCGTTCCCATCATGGTCAGCGCGCACTACATAGGTCAATGCATCCTGCTTGCCGACGGAACCGTCGATTGCTGGGGATACGACGACCAGTTTCAGCGCCTGGGCGATGGGTCCGGCAAGCCGCAAACGCCCCCCGGTGTTGCAGTACTCAAGGGCGCGACCGCGCTTATTTCCTCGCCGCACGGCGACTTCGAGTGTGCGCGTCGAGCCGACCATGCCCTCTATTGCTGGGGCTATCCACCAGACTGCGACCCGACATATCCGGACGCAGGCTACCCGGCCACGCCGGCGCCGCGCCCGGACCTCGGGTCGCTCGATAGCGTTGCGCTGGGCCAGCAGTTCCTGTGCGGTACCCGGGACACATCTGTGTACTGCTGCGGTCACCAGACCTCTGGGGTCCTCGGTAACGGGGCGGAATCGTCCGCCTATCACCCGGCGCTCGCCGCGGTCCTCCTGCCACCGGGCACGAAGGTCCAGAAGGCCTTCGTAGGACTGGTCCACGCGTGCGCGCTGGTGGAGGGCGGGACGGCCTGGTGCTGGGGCTGGAACAGCGAGGGCCAGGTCGGCGACGGTACGAAGGGCACCGACCGATCGACGCCAGTGAAAGTCGCGGGGTTGACGGATGCCGTGCAACTCGCGCTCGGCGACTACCACTCCTGCGCCCGGCTCGCCGACGGCACGGCGGTGTGCTGGGGCGCGAACACCCACGGCCAGCTCGGCGACGGCACGACCGACCAGCACCTCACGCCGACCCCGGTCGTCTCTCCGTCGGGCGATGGGCGGCTCTCCGGCATCGTCGACCTCCACGCCGGCTACGACTTCTCGTGTGCGCTCCTCGTCTCCGGCGATGTCTACTGCTGGGGATGGAACGACTACGGCCAGCTCGGCGACGGGACGACGGCCGACCGCGACGTTCCGACACGCGTCGTGGGGTTGCCGTGAACCGCAAGCTGGCCGCGTTCGCCGTCTCGCTCGCGCTGCTGGCGCTCCCGCGGGCCGGACTCGCCGCGGGCGACAAGCCGGTGAAGCTCCACCGCTTCTGGCTCGGATTCTCCGACGGGCTGACCATCGTCTTGCATCCATCCGGTGCGAACGTCTGCGCGAGCGCAGCGTGGACGTGCGCGGAGAAGGACGGCGGCCCCGTCTTCCCGAGCCCCCGGAGCTCCGTCGTGTCGGGCGGGACGGACGTCCGCCCGGGCCTCGGCGGACTCGCCAACTTCGCCGTCGGTGCGGTCGACGTCGCGCTCACCGACGGCGTCCTGCTCGGCGTTCGGTACGGCTTCTACTTCCACCCCCAGAACGTCCACGTCGCCGACTACGGATTGCTCAACGACTCCATGTTGGAGGCACGCGTTACCTGGGTGCTCGGCGCGCACCCGCTCACGCGCACCCGCTACGCCTTTCGGCCCTACGCCCTCTTCGGCTTCGGGATGGCCGATTTCGGCGCGCCGGTCGACCTCACCCTCGTGGTGAAGGACGACGTTCTCGGACACCAGCCGGTGCAGGCGTGGGACGTCGCCGGGCCTTTCTTCGTCACCACCGGTCTCGGCATCCGCTTCGGGAACGCAAACCTCGGCATGATGCTCGCCCCGCTGAAGATCGCCGCCGCGTTCGGCCGGGGAGGCGCCATCGCGTACATGCCCGAGCTGAGCGTCATGCGCTCGTTCTGACGTCACCCGCCCAATCGCCCGGAGCCCCGATGAAACGAGACCCCGCCATCGACGCGTACCTCGCCGGCGTGCCCCCGAAGAGCCGCGCGCTGCTCGAGGAGCTGCGCAAGACCATCCGCGCCCTCGTCCCGGACGCGGAGGAGTGCATCAGCTACCGCCTGCCCGCCTTCCGCCACGAGGGGAAGGTCATCGCGGGCTTCTCCGCCACCTCCAGGGGCTGCTCGTACTACCCCTTCAGCGGGACGACCTTGCGCACGCTCGCGGCCGACCTCGCCGTCTACGACAAGACGAAGAGCGCGCTGCACTTCGGTCCGGACCGGCCGCTGCCCACCTCGCTGGTGAAAAAGCTGCTCCGCGCGCGCATGGCCGAGGGCGCCCGACCCCGCGCCGGCCGGCGCACGGGGTGAGCACTCTCGTCGCCGGAGATTGCCGGCGGGTGCCCGCCCAATCGTCGTTCGCGCGCGCTGATCCGGGGATGGCCAGAACCGGGCGCGCCGTCGTCAGCGCGTCACCCCGAGGGCGAACCCCGAGCCTCGCGCGGCGGCGCGCGCGTCACACGAGCGCGGCGGCGATGACGGCGAGCCCGGCGACGCCGGTCGCCCACGCGAGCGTGCGCACGACGGGGATCCCCGCGATGTAGACGACCGCGTGCGCGATCCGGGCGCCGAAGAAGATCTCCGCGCCGAGCACGGTCCGTTCGCTCGCGCGGTTCGCGGCGTGCGCGACCAGCACCAGCACGACGAGCAGGATCAGGTTCTCCTGCATGTTGTTGCACGCGCGCTGCGCTCGGTCGGCCCAGGCCGGGACGGCGACGGTCGCGGCGTCACGGTTGCCCAGGGACCAGGGAATGCCGTTCTTGAACATGCGAGGCGTCGCGGCGGCGAAGATGAGTGCCCAGTACAGCCCCGCGCTCGCGACGAGCATCCACAGGTCGGTCGTCATGCCTGCCTCGTGCCAGGGATGACGGAGAAACTCAAGGGGCGTGACAGACCGCCGGCTCCCCGTACCCGACGCCGCGCGCGTGCCCGAGCAGGCGCGCGGGCCGGTGGGCGGTGAGCGCGCGCATCAAGGCGAGGTGCCGTCCGCAGGAGCCGGCAGCGCGCGCGTGGCGGAGAGGGGCCGGAAGCGCATGCGCTTGACCTCCACGCGCTGCGTCTTGCCGGCGGGGTCGGCCACGTCCGCGGTCCCTACGGTCTCGACGCCGAGGAGCCGGGACGCGGCGCCGGTGTGGAGCGCGCCCCCGCACTCCTTCGCGGTCACGCATTCACGCCACTGCACGTGCTCGTCGTCCAGCCGCACGTCCCAGCCGAAGCGGACCTCCTGCCTGTCGGTCGCCGCGCGCGCGCCGACCACGACCGCCGCGTTGGCCACGTCCCCCGGGTTCGCCTCCTGCGTCGCGCCCGAGTGCGCCGGCACCCCCGCCGGCCCCACGCACGCGACGAGCAGCACCGCGCTCACGCCGACCACTCCGACCATCCTCATGCTGCCAGTCTAGCCGAGCTGCCGCCGCGCATCCCGCGACTCCTTCTCACCGCCAGGCGCATCGCGTCCAGGACGCCGGCGGCGGCAGGCCGTACGGGTGCGGGTAGTGCGAGTACGTCTGACCGACGAAGGTGTGGCAATCGAGGTGCGGTCGCGGAGGCTGCGCGTCGATCCACGCGCCGGCGACGAGCGCGAGGACGGCCGCCGCGTGGAAGAAGCACACCACCCGCCGCACTCGCCGGCGGGCGTCTCGCGCGAAGTCGTCGATCGTGTCGAGTTGCATCTGCGGATTGGAACGCAGGCGCGAGCGCGAGCTTCGATCGCCCACGAAGATCGCGCGTCGCCGCACTATTCCATCCGCTCCGTCTTCACGAAGCGCCGGAGCGTTCCTCGTCGCCTGTAGCAGCCGGGCCGCATCCTCCGACGAAACCGGGCCCACCAGCGCTTCGAAAACCCTCCCCGCCCGAGCGAGCGCCAGCGAGCGATGGGCGAGGGGAGGGCGCCCACGCGCAGGGCTCGCGCGCAAGCTCGCGTGCGTGCCGTCGCCCGTCCATCACGCCCACCCGGCCGGCGCGCGCGCGAGCGAGCACGTGCCCGAGCATGGGCGGGGCGGGGCCCCTCCTCTCCTTCTCCGCTAGGCCGTCGCCGCGGCCGTCACCCCGTTCGTCTCTGCGTGCTTCGCCGTCTCCCTCACCCGGTAGATCCGCTTCCCCGTCAGCAGCTCCACCCACTCCACCGTCACCCACACCGCGCCGATCGGCAGGTATCGCACGTCCCGCGTGAAGCTCGGCTTCTTGCCCTCGAAGAAGTGCCCCACGAACTGGAACGTCCAGCCGACCCCGAACATGGACAGGCCCACCGGCGGCGCGACCGGGATCACCGGCAGGGAGCCGAGGATCAGCGGGATGCCGATCATGTGGCACGCCTTGTTGATCTTGTTCTGGTGGTCCTCGCCGTAGGCGCGCATGTAGTCGTGGAAGGTCATCTTTTCGGACATGGCGGAGCCAAGATAGCACGCGGGCCTCGCCCGGCCACACCCCGCGCGATCCCCGCGCCGGCGGGGGTATGCTCCGCGCCATGTCCCTCGGTCGCCGCTCCTTTCTCGTCGGATCCGGCCTCGGCGCGCTGACCGCGTGCGGGCCCGCCGCGCGCGCCCCCGTGCCGCCGGTGCCCGGTCCCCGGCCGCCTCCGGTGCTGCCCCCCGCCGTGCACGCCTCCCTGGAGTCGGTGCTCGACGGCGCGCTCGACGCCGCGAAGAAGGCGGGCGCCACCTACGCCGACGCCCGCGTCGTGCGCCGCCGCTACGAGCGCGTCGGCACCCGCGAGGACCACGTGCGGGAGGTGAGCTACTCCGAGAACTACGGCGTGGGCGTGCGCGTGCTCGCCTTCGGCGCGTGGGGCTTCGCCGCCGCCGCCTCGGTGAGCCCCGCGAGCGCGAAGGCCGCAGCCCAGCAGGCCGTCGCCGTGGCGAAGGCGGACCGCGGCGCACAGAAGCGGCCCATCGCGCTCGCCCCGGTGCCCGCGTACCACGGCGTCAAGTACGCGACGCCGCTCGAGGTCGATCCCTTCGACGTCCCCGTCGCCGAGAAGGCGGAGCTGCTGCTCGCCGCCTGGCGCGAGGCGCGCAAGGTGTCCGGCGTCAGCTTCCTCACCGGCAACGCGGAGGCGCACGGCGAGTGGAAGCTCTTCGCCTCCACCGAGGGCTCCCTCATCGAGCAGAGCATCACCCGCGTCGGCTGCTGGTACGACGTCACCGCCACCGACAAGAAGACCGGCGAGTTCGTGACGCGCGGGACGGAGCTGCCGCGCGCGCAGGCCGGATGGGAGATGGTGACGCGGTCGTCCCTGCTCGCCGACGCGCGCAAGATGGGGGAGGACGCCGCCGAGAAGCTGAAGGCGCCCTCGGTGAAGCCCGGCAAGCGCGACGTCATCCTGCTCCCGTCGCACCTCTGGCTGACCATCCACGAGTCCATGGGCCACTCCACCGAGCTGGACCGCGCCATGGGCTACGAGGCCAACCTGGCGGGCACCTCCTTCGCCACCCCCGACAAGCTGGGCAAGCTGAAGATCGGCGACCCGGGCGTCACCGTCTACGCGGACAAGACGACGCCGGGGGGACTGGCCACCAGCGGCTGGGACGACGACGGCGTGAAGTGCGGGCGCTGGGATCTGGTGAAGGACGGCCTGCTCGTCGGCTACCAGACGACGCGCGATCAGGCGGCGTGGATCGGCGAGAAGACCTCTCGCGGCTGCTCCTACGCCCAGGACCACGCCTCCGTGCCCTTCCAGCGCATGCCCAACGTGTCGCTGAAGCCGGGGGACAAGACGATGTCGCTCGCGGACATCGTCGCGGCCACCGACGACGGGGTGCTCATCCACGGCAACGGCTCGTGGTCGATTGACCACCAGCGCTACAACTTCCAGTTCGGCGGGCAGATGTTCTACGAGGTGAAGAAGGGCAAGATCACGGGCGCCCTGAAGGACGTGGCCTACCAGTCCAACACCATCGACTTCTGGCACTCCTGCGACATGATCGCCGACGCGTCGCACTTCGAGATGCACGGCACCCTGCACGATGGCAAGGGGGAGCCGGTGCAGGACAACCCGGTGAGCCACGGGTGCTCGCCCGCGCGCTTCCGCAAGGTCAACGTGCTGGACACCAAGCGGAGCAAGGCATGAGCGCCGACGCCTGCAAGACGCTGCTCGACCTGGCGGCGCGCCTCGCCCCCGGCGCGGAGGCGCTCGCCCGCGCCACCACCGGGCGGTCCGGCAACACGCGCTTCGCGGTCAACGACATCACCACCGCGGGGATGACCGACGACACCGGCGCGCGGCTGACGCTCGCGGTGGGCAAGCGCCACGCGTCGGCGGAGACCAACCAGACCGACGACGCGTCCCTGGAGGCGCTGGTGAAGCGCACGCTGGCGATGGCGAAGGCGTCCCCGGAGGACCCGGAGTGGATGGGCGTGCTCGGCGCGCACGACTTCCCTCCGAGCCCCGCGGCGTACGACGCGACGACGGAGGCGCTGTCCCCCGACCGGCGCGCGGAGGCGGCGAAGCTCGCCATCGCCCGCGCGAAGGACAAGGAGCTGAGCATCGCCGGCTTCTACGAGACGCACGGCGCGCACACCCGGCTCTGGTCCAGCGCGGGGCTGCGCGCGTCGCACGCGTCGAGCATCGCGTCGCTGACGATGACCGCGCGCACGCCGGACGGGGAGGGCTCCGGCTGGTCGGGCGCGGAGGAGGTGCGCGCGTCGGACGTGGACGCGGGCGCGCTCGCGCACGTGGCGGCGGACAAGGGGGCGCGCTCGCACGGGCCGAAGGCGCTCGCGCCCGGGCGCTACACCGTGGTGCTGGAGCCCGCCGCCGTCGGCGACCTGATGGGCTTCTTCTTCGACGCGCTGGACGCGCGGCGCGCGGACGAGGGTCGGTCCTTCTTCGCGAAGCCGGGCGGCGGCACGCGCATCGGGGAGAAGCTCTTCGCGAGCGCGGTGACGCTGCGCTCCGACCCGCTCGACCCCGCGACGCCGGGGCGCACGTGGGACGGGGAGGGGATGCCGCTCGCACGCACGACCTGGGTGGAGGGCGGCAAGCTCCAGAACCTGAACTACTCGCGCTACTGGGCAAAGAAGCAGGGCAAGGCCCCGACGGGCGCGCACGCGACTTGGCACTTGTCGGGAGGGGCCGCGGCGAGCGTGGACGCGCTGGTGGCGAAGGTGGACCGCGGGTTGCTGGTCACGCGCTTCTGGTACACGCGCTGGGTCGACCCGCAGACGATGCTCGTCACCGGCCTGACGCGGGACGGCGTGTTCTGGATCGAGAAGGGGAAGGTCACCCACCCGGTGAACAACTTCCGCTTCAACGAGTCACCCGCGGCGGTGCTGAAGAACCTGGTCGGCATGACGAAGCCCACCTGGCGGATCCCCTGGTGGGACGGCGGCGTGGTGCGCGTGCCGGCGGTGCTGGCGCGCGACTTCCACATGGCGAGCGTGTCGGCGGCGGTATGAGCGCGGCGCCCACCTCGCTGCGCGCCCGTGTGCTCGGGAGCCGCGCGCCCGCCGCGACGGTGCTGGTCCGCCTGCTGGTGGGCGCCGTCTTCCTGTCGGAAGGCATCCAGAAGTTCCTCTACCCCGAGGCGCTCGGGGTCGGACGCTTCGCGCGGATCGGCATCCCCGCGCCGGCGGTGATGGGGCCCTTCGTCGGTGGGGTGGAGACGCTCTTCGGGCTGCTTGTGATCCTCGGCCTGCTCACGCGGCTTGCGGCGGTCCCGCTGCTCGCCACCATCCTGGTCGCCATCGCCACCACCAAGATCCCGATGCTGATCCACCACGGCTTCTGGAAGATGGCGCACGAGGCGCGCACCGACTTCTCGATGCTGCTCGGACTGGTGTTTCTTCTGATCGTCGGCGCGGGTCCGCTGTCGGTCGACGCGCGGCTCGCGGCGGGCGAGCGCGCGGGCGGCCCCAGGGATTGAAGAGGCTCCGTCTGCTACGGGCCGAGCCGCCTGGTGAGCTTCACCATGTGCGACGCCGCGTCGGTCTCCGCCGCCGCGTAGCCGTGCTTCGCGAAGAGGGCGAGCAGCGGAGCGTTGTCCTGATCGGTGGAGTAGCGCGCGCTCGGCAAGCCGCGCTCCGCGAACCACGCGTCGACGCGGCGCACCAGCGCACCGGCGACGCCCGCGCGGCGCGACGCGGGCTCCACGTAGATGGTGGAGAAATGGCCGACGCCGTCCTCCTCGCGCGCCATGGCGTGGCCGACGATGGCGCCGTCACGCTCCGCGACGACCACAAGGCCGACGCGCGCGTGGAAGCGCACGCGCTCGACGAGCCAGTCGTGATCGACCATGCCGCTGCCGCGCGCCTCCCCGAGCACCTCGACGAGGGTGTCGCGCATGCGGGAGGCGAGGAGCTCGACCTCGGCGGCCTCCCCGGCGTTCAGTGGGCGCAGACGCACGGGACGAGAGTCGCACGGGCGTCGCCGTTCGTCGATCTGGTGAGGGCGAGCTCCGGAGCGCATGCGCACAGAGTGCGACCCATCTTGACGCGCTGGCGCGTCGCCGCTTGACCGAGTACTCGTCCAACGCCACACTGGCCGTTAGTTGGGGGTAGCCATGTCGCTCGTCGCTCGTCGCTCGTCGCTCGTCGCTCGTCGCTCGTCGCTCGTCGCTCGTCGCTCGTCGCTCGTCGCTCGTCGCCCTGCTCCTCGCTGTCAGTGCGGTCACCTGCAACCCGAGTCCACCGGCAGGCGACCATACGTACACCTTCGAGATCCTCGTTGATGGCGCCGGTGCGACGGGCGGCTCCGGGACGCAACTCGTTGCGTTCCACTCCGCGGGGCTGAAGGAGTTGATCATCCCCGGGTTGACGTACGCCCCGCAAACGTACGCGTGGGGCACGACGGGATGCCCCAACACGTATACGACCTGCGGAGAGCTCGCGAGCGTGCCGGCGAGGAGCCTATACATCGACTCCTTCCACGGCGGCACCACATTGTTTCCCGTGCACGCACGCCTGCGCGGGAGCGACGAGAACGACCCTCTTCCGGCATTCATCCTGGCCGATCCGTTCGATTCGGCCCTGCTGGTGAACCCCTACGAAGCGCACATCTTCTCGATCGACTTCGAGGATCGCTTCGAGGCGCTCACCAGAACGGCCGCGGAGTTCTTCTGGCTCGGCTTGACGCGGAAGCAGCCGCCCGGTGTGGTCCTACCGGCGACGACTCAACCCTTCGGCCCCACACCGACCGAGCTGCACCTTACGCCTGGCGACTTCAACTCGCCGAACAACTCGGGCACGATCCGGAGCGCCTACCTCTCGCAGGCTGGCGGATGCTCGCAGGAGTTCGCATACGCGGATCTGTTCGCGCAGATCGACACGGGGCTCCGGGGAAGCCTGTTCACGAACCACGGGGCTGCGTGCTTCACCACGGACTCGCTCTCGTCCTTGACGCTCGCATACGACAACTTCGCCTCGTTCATCGCCCACACGCAGGGACGGGTGCAGGACCTGCGAGGAGGCTTCGTGATGAACGGTGACGTCAGGCTGCAGATCTCGAACGTGGCGCTCGAACTGCTTGACGTGACCCAGGGTGTGAATCCCGGGCCAGATGAGAAATGCGACGCGGCGTTCTCGAGCGCCTTCCGCCTCTTCGTGGGCTCCGACGGCGTCGTGGCGGCTGAATCGAGCTTCGGCGGGGGTCCTGCGGGCGTGGATGGCCATGGCAACGCCTTTCCGAGCACGCTGGATGATCAGCCGACACGGGCGTGCAACGGCGTCCACGTGATCTTCCCCCCGTACTTCGTCGACATCCCGGGACTTTCCAACACGCTCACGTCCGCGCTGACGGACGACATCCCGCGGCAGATTCACGATACGGCGCAGGCGCTGCAGATGTACCCCAAACTGGACGACTTCTCCGACTCGGCTCGTGACACGCTCTTTGCGTGCGATCCCGTCAAGGGCGACCCGAACTACACGTGCCCCGCGGACCCGAGCGAGCAATGCAAAGCCGCGGCGAAGACGGTGAGAGACACCGCAAGCGAGGGTGCAAAGGAGTTCGGCATGGCAGCCAGCGACGCCAATACTCTCGCGGAGACCATCATGGCGACGTCCGGGGGGCACCTCGTGCACTGGGGTTGCGTGCCCTTCCCCAGCTCCGTCGACCGGAGCAACGCGTGCGTCAACCCGCATCACGGGCGCTGCGAGATCATCGTCCCGATGAAGCGGCTGAACTACCGGCCGCAGGCGGCAGAGGCTGTGCTCTTCGATCGTCTGGACGAGATCAACAACCCGGCGCTCGCCTTGTTCTACGCCTCGTTCATGACGGACGCGCCACCACTCGGACACGTCGACTTCACGCGGACGGACTGGTTCACCAAGATCTGCACCGCCAGGCGAGCGCCGCTCGTCGATGCCGGCATCGATCTGGCCAACTTCTACAACGAGGACTGGGCGTTCAAGAATGGCGGCCCGGCCACCTGTCCTAGCAGTGAGACTCCTGCGGGGCCGTGCGCAGTCGATTGCGATACACGTGCCTGCGTCCAGCCCATCTGCACGCAGGGGAACACGAGCGGGTGTACGCCGCCAGCGACCAACCCGACGAACGGGCAGTGCCAGTGACGCTCCGGTGGCTTCCCGCGCTGCTTTGGGTGCTCGCCGCCTGCGGGGGCACCGTCGACGAGGGCCCGGAGGCCGGACGCCCCGACGCTGCGCCGGACGTGATCGACGCCGGCCCGGTCGACGACGCGGGCTACTCGCGTTGCATGTCGCCGAGCGGATATGCCATCTGCGGCGGGGGCTGCGATCCTCCAACGGCTTGCCTTTCGGGGTGCGATGCCTCGGCGCCGGTCCAAATCTGCTACAACAAGGCCCTCGCGGCCTATTCCTTCGGCGTGACCGGATGCCTCAATTGTAACGATGGCGACCTGTGTGTGCCGAGTGGCTATCACCAGCCACTCAAGGGCCTGATGTGTTTTCCCTTCGAGCTGGGTGAGCTGCTCTACCGCGCCGACCCGGACGCCTCCGCCGACCTAGACGTCACCTACTACGACCGCGATCTGTTCACCGGCGACACGCCACCCAATCCGTCCATGTGCCCCTCGATCCCGGGTGTCCAGGTGTGCGGCGGGAACTGCGGCGGGTGTGATACCGGGCAGCACTGCATCGGGCGCGCGCCCCTGCACCCCGTCGGCTTCTGCGCGGCCACCACGGTGAATAGCATCTGCGGTGCCGGCCAGCCGCCATGCAGCGGGGGCGACGCGTGCTTCACCTTCAAGGTCACGCCGCAGTCGCAGTCCATCGCAGACGCCAATGGCGTCTGCTTGCCATCGGCCACGTGTCAGGCGCTCGCCGCCCAGCTCCCGGGGGGCGGGGCGTGCAACTAGCGAGAGGTCTCGCTCTCGCACTCGCTGCCGCCACGGTTGGCTGCGGCGCCCGCAGCGATCTCGGGGACCCCTCGATGCACGGACTGGACGGGGGCCAGGGCGCCGTGGACGGCGGGTTCGCCGACCACCCGCAGTGTGTGTCCGCAAGCGGAGTCCGGCTCTGCGGCGGAGACCCACCCTGTCCGGAGCTGCCGGCCCCGGTGTGCCCCGGCTACGGGTGTCAGCGGAGCGCGGACATCGACTCGGGCGCGCCGGCGAGCGGAGGGATTTGTCTGGCGGACCTTCAGGACCAGGGGCGGTATCCGTGCTTCGCGTGCGACGACGGCGACGCGTGCATCACGCGGCCCAACGGCGACCTGGTGTGCGTGCCGCTCGACGTCTGCCACGCGCTGTTCCAGATCGGTGTGCGCGACGTGTGCCGGTACGCCGACAAGACGCCCTACGACGATCGGCCACTCGACTCGTCCGGCGAGCCGTGTCCTACATCGCTCTTCGGCCCGCTCTGCGGCGGCGCTTGCGGGAAGTGCGGCCAACCCGCGGCGGTGTGCAGCGGTCGCTCCGCGACGCGACGATTCGGGTTCTGCGAGGGCACGCTGAACGGATCGCCCGATGCCATTCGCACGTGCAGCCTCCCGGCCACCGGAGGACTGCCCACCGTCTGGTGCGATCCGTACTACCCCGACAACTGGGCATGCGCCGTCTACAGGAACGGGGACGGCAGCGACGCGGTCGCGAAGCGGTATGCGGCAGCGTGCATGAGCCTGGAAGACTGCAAGAAGCTGCGTGGCCCGGTCGGGCTGGAGTGCTACGACCGCTTCGGGTCCCTAGTTCCGTAGCCGGAGCTCCGGGCCACGGTGCGGACTGCTGCACCACTGCGCCGCCCGGACGGCGCGCGTCATTCCCGCGCGCGGCGGCGGCGCACCGCGAGGAACAGCCCGAGCGCGACGAGCCACGCGGAGCCCGTCGGCGCGTGGCCGGAGGTCTGGCAGCCGCCGTCCTGTCCGGGCACGTCGCTCACCGGGCCGCCGTCGGTGTCGGCGGGAGGCGGCGCGGCGTCGTCCGCGGGCGTCGCGTCGGTGGCGGCGTCGTCGGTCGCCGCGCCGTCGGTGGCCGCGTCCGTCGCCGCGTCGGGGCCGGCGTCCGCCGCCGGGGCGCAGACGTCGGGCTGGCCGGGCGGCATGACCTTGCAGCCGTTCGGGCACACCGTCTTGCTCGCGGTCGCGCCGCCCTTGCAGGTGTAGAGGGTGCCCTTGGTGCCGCCGGTGAACTGGGAGGACGCGCCGCAGTAATCGCCGTTGGCGGCGGCGGCGCACGGGTCGGTGGAGCCGTTGTTGGCGGTGGCGTGGAGGAAGCAGCTCGCGCACGTCTTCTTCCAGGTGTAGGTGCCCGCGCTGTTCTCCTGCACCGCGGTGAAGTTGGTGCTGGTGACGGAGCTGACCACCGCCACGTGCCCCGCGGTGGCGTCGGCGCCGCAGCTCCCCGCGCCGAAGATGGCGAGGTCGCCGTGCACGGGCTTGGTGGTCACCGACATGCTCGACGGGTGCGTCGCGCACATCTGCTTGGCGTAGGAGATGCCCCAGCCGGTCTTCACGCCGAACTTGAAGTGCTCGTAGCGGACGGCGTACTCGACGCACTGGTAGCCGTAGCCGCCCTCCGTCTGCACCCAGCCGTTGCCGCCGGAGGTGCTCTTCACGTCGACGCCGTTGTTGGACCAGACGTTGAAGTTGCCGCAGTAGGCGTAGGCGGGGATGCCGTCGAGGGTGGCCGACGCCTTCTCGTTGCAGATGTAGTCGATCGTCGCGGCGGAGGAGCCGACGTCCTCGGTGGAGGACGCGCACGCGCCGGCGAGCGCGGCGACGGAGACGAGCGCGAAGAACCCCAGGACGCTGCGAGCTGCCATGCAGCTCATCCTAGCATCGTCCGTTCCACCTCATCGCCCGACAAAGTCGCCTGGATCTCGCGCCATCCATCGCGATCGCCTGCGCCCTGTCGCGACGGCGTGCGACCCCCGCGGGGTCACGCGCGCGCCGGACTAGAAGTGCTTCAGTCCCGGGAACAGGCGCTTGGAGATGACGATGCGCTGGATCTGCCCGGTGCCCTCGAAGATGTCGTAGACCTTGATGTCGCGGAACCACTTCTCCAGGAGCTGGTGCTCCTTGAGGAGCGAGCCCTCCGCGCCGCAGATCTCGATCGCGTCGATGCACGCGCGGATGGCGGCCTGACCGGCGGCCGCCTTGCACATGCTCGCCTCCTTGGCGTTGGGCTGCTCCTCGTCGGCGAGCCACGCGGCGCGCCACGTGAGCATGCGCGCGACGTCGAGCTGCCGCCCCACCTTCGCGAGCTTCTCCGAGACGGCGGCGTAGCGCGGGGTGTGGCGCGAGAGGGCGTAGTTGTCCTTCACGAAGTCGCGTGCGTACTCGTAGGCTGCGCGGCCGATGCCGAGCGCCATCGCGGCGACGATGGGGCGGGTGTTGTCGAAGGTCTTCATCGCGGTCATGAAGCCCTCCTTGCTGGTGTACTTCTCCTCGCCGCCGAGGAGGTTGTCCTCCGGCACGCGGCAGTCCTCGAGCACGAGCTCCGCCGTCTCGCTGGCGCGAAGGCCCATCTTGTCCTCGATGCGGCCGACGCCGAAGCCCGGCGTGCCCTTCTCGACGACGAAGGCGCGGTGGCCGGCGCGGCCGAGGCTCGGGTCGACGGTGGCGAAGACGACGGCCCACGAGGCGCGCGCGCCGTTGGTGATGTAGCACTTGCGGCCATTGAGGACCCACTCGTGGCCCTCCTTGCGGCAGCTCGCGCGGATGCCGGCGACGTCGCTGCCGGCGCCGGGCTCGGTGAGGGCGTAGCAGCCCCACTTGAGCTCGGTGAGGTCGCCGAACATGCCGAGGAACCTCTTCTTCTGCTCGGGGGTGCCGGTGGCGCGGACAGGGGGGCCGCCCAGGCCGGGGCCGGGGAGGCAGAGGAGCAGGCCGGCGTCGCCCCAGGACATCTCCTCGGCGGCGAGCACCGTGTTGACGTTGAGGGCGCTCTTCTTCTTCTCGCCGGAGGGCATGGCGTCGGGCGTCTTCGGCCCGGTCTCCGCGCCCATCGCCAGGTGGCCGAGGTTGCCGGCGAGCATCGCCAGGTTGCGCAGGAAGTCGTCGGGGATGCCGTGCTCGCGGTCCCACTTCAGGCTCTCCGGCCGGATGACGTTGCGCGTGAGGCCGCGGATGGCCTCGCGCATCTCGAGCTGCCGCCTGGTGAGGGAGAATTCGATGCTCATCGTGGGTTCCTCGGTTCTTGCGCTCCCATTCATTCACATCCTCTCAGACGAAGGCGCAGCCGGATTCGGGGGTGGGAAGGACGAGCCCGAGGTCGAGCGGGCGCCCGATCTCGATGGCGGCGGCGAGCTGGTCGGCGCACGCGGCGGGAAGGCCGCACACGCCGAGCTGCTTGGCGTCGCGCATGTACTTCTCGACGGGGTAGTCGCGCATGAAGCCGGCGCCGCCGTGGAGCTGCACGCCGTCGTCGCCGCAGCGCATCGCCGCCTCGTGGGCGTGCGCGATGGCGTGGGCGGAGACGAGCAGCGCCTCGCGCTCCTTGGCGCCGGAGTCCCAGAGCCACGCGGCGCGCCACAGCAGCGCGCGCGCCGCCTCGACGTCCATCGCGCGGTCGGCGACGGTGAAGGCGACGGCCTGGAAGTGCGCGACGGGCTTGCCGAACGCCTTGCGGCCCTCGACGTAGTCGCGCGTCGTCTCCATCGCCGCGCGGGCGAGGCCTGCGGCGCGCGCGGCGACGACGAGCCCGTGCTTGACGAAGAAGCGCACCGTCGCGGGGGCGAAGCTCTCCCCACCCTCGAGGCGGTCGGCCGCCTTCACGCGCACGCCGGCGAGGCGGATGCCGCCGAAGCTGGCGATGTCCAGGCCGAGGGAGGTGCCACGCGGGAGGACCTCGAGGCCGGCGTCGCCCTTGCGCACCACGAAGGCGCCCAGGCCGTCCCAGCCCTTGCTCTCGTCCACCTGCGCGAAGACCACGAAGGTGTCGGCGCGGTCGGCGTTGACCACGTACGCCTTCTCGCCGTCGAGCACCCACCCGTCGCCGTCCTTGCGCGCGACCGTCGTCATGCCGGGCCGCTCGCGGTGCGGCTTCGGCTCCCCGAAGGCGACCGCGCCGAAGCGCGAGTGCCCGTCGGCGCCCGCGAACGGCTCGAGCAGCGCGCGGGCCTGCTCCGGCGTCGCCAGCTCGGCGACGGCGGCGCCCAGCGCCCCCGGCCCGCCGAACCCGAAGGCGGCGGCCGGATCGCCCGCGGCGATCTCCTCTTCGAGCAGGACGGCGGTCACCAGCCCAAGCCCGGCGCCCCCCATCGTCTCCGGCACCGCCGCCAGCCCCAGCCCCATCTCGTGGGCGGTCTTGCGGACGTCGTCGGGGAGGCCCCGCAGCTTCTCCAGCTCGCGCATGCGGGCGGCCAGCGTCTTGCCGAAGCCGCGGGCCGCGTCGAGCATGAGCTTCTGATCTTCGGAGGGCGAGAAGGCGATCATACGGGCAGACCTTTCGAGTGCCGATCTTTTACGTGCGAAAGAATTCGGCGGCAAGGCCGAACCCTCCGCCCCCCGCCTCGCCTCCCCCTTCCCCGCGTTTTCAGCCCGCGCGTCGAAGCGCAAGCACCCTTGCAGTGCTCCCGCCCCCACCCCAGCCCCCCCGCCCCCTCGCCGCCGAACGGGCAGATCGTTAGCGTGTTCATGATCTGGCCGTTCGGCGTCATCAAGCTTCGGGGACGCACACCCCCCGGCCGGCGGCTGACCATGCGTTCAGACTGCAGAGAGCAGAGCTGGCAGCCGATCGTCCTCCCCGGCCGAGCGATAGCGATGGCCGAGGTGAGGAGGCTCGCGCGCAGGGCCCACGCGCAAGCTCGCGCGCGCGACGGCGCACGCCTCGCCTGCGCAGCCCGCCGGCCCGCGTGCGAGCGAGCATGGGCCAGAGCACGAGCCAGGAGGGCCACCCCTCCCTTGACAGACGAGACTCCGTCCCGTAGTTTCCCGCGCCCTTCGAGGGATTTGGAGCATTTCGTCATGACCACGTTCGCCGCCAAGAAGGCCGAGGCCGAGAAGAGCCGGAGCTGGTACGTCGTCGACGCCGACGGCAAGCCGCTCGGACGCCTAGCCAGCGAGATTGCCCGCGTGCTGCGCGGCAAGCACAAGCCGACCTACACCCCCCACGTCGACACCGGCGACTTCGTCGTCGTCGTCAACGCGGGCAAGGTGAAGCTCACCGGCAACAAGCTGGAGAAGAAGTTCTACTACCGCCACTCCGGCATCCCCGGTGGCTTCAAGGCGGAGTCGTACCGGCACCTGCTGGAGCGCAAGCCCGCCTTCCCGATCGAGAAGGCGGTCAAGGGCATGCTGCCCAAGAACGTGCTCGGCCGGCAGATGCTGACCAAGCTCAAGGTCTACGCGACGCCGGATCACCCGCACGCCGCGCAGAAGCCCCAGCCCCTGACCCTTTCCTTCTGAGAGCCATGACGACCACCGATCGCACCTACGCCACCGGCAAACGCAAGACCGCCATCGCGCGCATCTGGCTCAAGGCCGGCTCCGGGCAAGTCACCGTCAACGGCCACACCGCCGACGAGTACTTCGAGCGGGAGACGTCGCGCATGATCATGCGCCAGGCGCTCGAGCTCATCGAGGTGACCGACCAGTACGACGTCTGGGCGACGGTCTGCGGCGGCGGTCACTCCGCGCAGGCGGAGGCCATGCGCCACGGGATCTCCCGCGCGCTTTGCGCCATCGACCCGGAGCGCCGCCCGGCGCTGAAGCGGGCCGGCTTCCTCACGCGCGACGCGCGCAAGAAGGAGCGCAAGAAGTACGGCCAGCCCGGCGCGCGCAAGCGGTTCCAGTACTCCAAGCGCTGAGCGCACGGTGCTTCGCCTGAGGCCGGAGGCCGAGGGAAGATCAGCGCGGGCGCTCTGGTGGACGGTCGCGGCCGTGCCCGCGGCCGTCGCCGTCGCGCTCGCCCTCACGTCGCCGACGAAGGCACCCCGAGGCCACCTGACGCCGGAGCAGGCGCACGACGCCTTCCGGACGATCGCCGGTGCCGAGCCGCAGCTCCGGCGTGAGGCCGCGAAGCGCTTTCCTACCGACCCCTGGTCGCAGGACGACGACTTCCACCGCCAGGAGATGACGCGCGCGCGCAGCTTCGCCGACAGCCATCGCGCCCCGCTGGGCGAGGTGCTGCGCGCGGTGGACGACGGCATGCGCGAGGGATGGCCCCGCCCCGGCGGGGCCGAGGTACGCGTGACGGTGCCCCCATGCCGGCCGCGAGCGATCTACTGAGGCGCCTCGCCGACGCGGCCGAACGCGCGTCGCGCTCGCTGCCGCGCCGGCTCGCCGGCTTCTCCGCGCTCGCCCTCTCGGCGACGTGGATGTCCCTGCGCCGCGCCGCCGAGATGAACACCTTCCGCGACGCGCAGGTGCTCCTGCAGTACGAGGACGTCGCGCGGCGCACCGTGCTGCACTACGGCCAGGTCCCCCTCTGGGACCCCTACTACTGCGGCGGCATGGACCTGCTCGGCACCCCGCAGAGCCACTTCGCGTCCCCCACCTTCCTGCTCACCCTCCTGTTCGGGACGCTGCGCGCCGAGCCGCTCATCGCCTTCGCCATGATCGTGCTCGGCCTGGAGGGCGCGTACCGCTACGCGCGCTCGCACGGCGCGCCCAGCCTGGGTGCGGCGGTGGCGGCGCCCATCTTCGCCATGAGCGGCGGCTTTGCCTTCGCCGGCGCCCTCTCCTGGACCAACTTCTACGGCTTCGAGCTCCTGCCCTGGGTCGCGCTCGGCGTGCGCGGCGCCCTCGGGGGCGCGCGGTCCGGCGTGGTCCTCGCCGCGTGCTCCATGGCCTTCATCGTCGGCTTCGGCGGCACCTACGCCGCGCCCATGGCCGCGCTCCTCGCCGCCTTCGAGGTGGCCCTCTTCCTCCTGCGCGAGAGGCGCCGGCGCCGTGCGCTCGCCACCGGCGCCGCGATGGCCACCGCGTGCGCGCTGCTCGGCCTCGCCATGTCCGCCTTCCGCCTCCTGCCCATCGCCCACGCCCTGGCGATGGCCCCGCGCGTCATCGGCGGCGCGCCCGGCAACAGGTGGCTGAGCATGCTCCACACCACCATGCTCCCCATCAACGGCGGGGCGGGCGGCGACTTCAACGACCACGGCACCTACTACATCGGCGCCGCCGCGCTCTTCGCGGCGGGCGTCGGCCTCACGGTCCGCCGCGCGCGCCCGATGCTCGTCGGCGGCGTGCTCGCCACCTGGCTCGCCGCCGGCTACGCCGTCAGGCCCTCCCTGTTCGCGATGCTCAAGGCGCTCCCCGTCTACGAGGCGCTCCGCTACCCCGAGCGCTTCCTCTACGTGCTCGCGCTCTTCGTCGCCGTCGCCGCCGCCTTCGGCGTCGGCCTGCTCCACGTGCGCGCGCGCCGCGAGCGCGCCGGCGGCCCCGTGCTCTTCGTCATGATCCTCCTGCTCGCCGCCAACGCCGGCGTCATGGCGTACGGCTTCGAGCACGTCGCCATCGTGCGCAGCGCTGACCCGCGCCCCGCCGAGGCCCCGCCGCGCCCCTTCCACCAGGCGCGCGGCAACCGCTGGGTGCTCATGCAGTACCCCGCGCAGAACCGCGGCTCGCTCGCGTGCTGGGAGGCGTACCCCGTGCCCGAGTCGGCGCTGCTCCGCGCCGACCTGCCCGACGAGGCCTACCTCGCCGAGGGGGCGCGCGGGAGCGTCCGCACCGCCGCGTGGTCGCCCGACCGCATGGCCCTGGACGTGACGCTCGACGCGCCCGGCCGCGTGCGCGTCAACCAGAACTGGCACCCCGGGTGGAAGACCTCCGAGGGCGCCATCGCCGACGATCACGGCCTGCTCGCCGTCGATCTGCCCGCCGGCCACCACCAGGTCGTGCTCCGCTTCCTCCCGCGCGCCGCGCTGGCCGGGGGCGCGGCCTCCCTCGCCGCCTTGCTCCTGGCGGCGTGGCTCGTCCGTCGCGACCGCACCCGCGGCCGCCTGCGCCGCGTCGCCGGCGATCCGGCGACCTTCGCGGCGCTGCTCTTGCCCTTCGTGCCCGCCGCGCTCGTCTTCGCGGTCATGCACGAGCCGCCCTTGCCGTCCATCGTGGCCAAGACGTCCTCCGGCGACGACGTCATCGCCGACGCCCCGCCGCCCGGCGCGAAGCCCGCGGGCGTGAAGTTCGAGGGAGGCCTGGAGCTGGTGGCGATCCGGCTGGACCCGCCGCAACCCGTCGCCGACCAGACCGCCCACCTGGAGCTGGACTGGCGCGTGCAGAAGGACGTGCGCCGCGGCGTCGGGGTCTTCATGCACATCCAGCCCAACGGCACCGACTCGGTCAACGGCGACCACGCGCAGGTCTCCCGCACCCTGCTCTTCGACGACGCCCCGCCCGGCAAGATCCTGCGCGACGAGATCCCCCTCTCCATCCCCCCCGACTGGCGCGGCAAGCAGGTGGAGATCTACGCCGGCCTCTGGATGATGCGGGGCAACGGGACGCGACTTCGCGTGACCGACCACGGCGCGGTCCAGGTGCAGGAAAACCGCCTTCTCGTCAGCAGCTTCGAAGTGCGCTAGACCGGCCGCATGCGTCTCCGTCTCGTCCGCCCCCTCGCGCTGGTGCTGGGTCTCGCCTCCGCCGCCGCGGTCACGACGGCCATGCCTCGTCCGGCGCACGCGGTCATCGTCGAGCGCATCGTCGCCGTCGTGGGCGACCGCCCCATCCTGCTGAGCGAGCTGCGCCACCGCGCCCGCCCCCAGCTCACCCTCGTGGCCCGCCAGACCGGCGGGGACCCCACGCAGATGGCCGCCGCCGAGCCGAGCATCATGCGCACCGTGCTCGACCAGATGATCGACGAGCGGCTCATCGAGCAGCAGGCGGACAAGGCCCACATCTCGGTGAAGATGGCCGAGCTCGATCGCGCCCTGGAGACGAAGGCGCAGCAGGTCGGCATCACCGAGAAGCAGCTCCTCGAGCAGGCGCGCATGCAGGGCTTCTCCGAGCAGGACTACCGCGACGAGGTCCGCCGCCAGCTCCTCGAGGGCAAGCTGCTGCAGCTCCGCGTCGCCGGCCGCGTGCGCATCACCGAGCAGGACGCCCGCGCCGCCTACGCCAAGCTGGTCAAGCAGATCGGCTCGGAGGCGCCGGTGGACCTGCAGGTCATCGCGATGAAGCTGCCCACCTCCGCGGCGGGCATCGACGCGAAGGAGAAGCTGGCGCAGGACATCGTCATGCGCGCGCGCCGCGGCGAGGACTTCTGCAAGCTCGTCAAGGAGGACTCCGACGACACGGCCACGCTCGACAACTGCGGCTCGCGCGGCGCGCAGCCCATGTCGCGCATCCTCCCCGCCGCCCGGCAGATGCTCCAGCACATGAAGGAGGGGGACATCTCCGACCCCATCCGCATCGGGGACCAGGCCATCGTGGTGTTCCGGCTGGCCAAGCGGCAGCCCATCCCGCCGTACGAGAAGGTGCGCGAGCAGATGTACGATCAGGCGACGGAGGAAGCGATCATGCAGCAGCGCACCGTCTGGGTGAAGGAGCTGCGGCGCGCCGCCGTCATCGACGTGCGCCTGTGACGCCCCTGGAGAGGTGGGCGATGGCCTCGCCCAGCCCCTCCAGCGTGAGCGGGTACATCGAGAAGACCTTGCCGAGCGCCTCCGCGGTGCCGCCCTTCCAGTAGTTGGGCGGGTCGGGGTTGAGCCACGCGGCGTGGTGGAAGTGGTCGGCGAGGTGCTGCATCCACTGGATGCCCGTCCTCTGCTCGGCCTCCTTGCCGCGCCCCGCCCAGTAGGTCCAGTCGCTCGAGCCGAGCAGCTCCGCCGGGTGCATCGCCGCGTCGCCCACCATCACCAGCTTCCACTCCGGGCTCACCTTCTCCAGCACGTCGCGCACCGGCACCGGGTCGCTGAAGCGCTCGGTCTCGTAGAGGCGGCCGTAGATGCAGTTGTGGAAGTAGTAGGTCTTGAGCTCGCGGAAGTTGGAGGCGCGCTTGGCGGCGGAGAAGAGCTGCGAGACCAGGTGCGCGTGCGGGTCCATCGAGCCGCCCACGTCCATCAGCAGCAGCACCCGCACGTTCGGCTTGCGGGGCGGGCGCATGACGATCTCCAGCTCGCCACCCTGGCGCGCCGTCTCGTCGATGGTCTTCTCGATGTCCAGCTCCAGGAGCTCGCCCTCTCGCCGGAAGGCGCGCAGCTTGCGGAGGGCGACCTCGATCTGCCGCACGTCCAGCACGATGTCGGAGCGGTACGGCCGGAACGTGCGCGCGTCGGCGACGCCCAGGGCGCTGCGGCCGCCGCCGTGCTGGCCCACGCGCAGGCCGCTCGGGTGCACGCCGTGGGCGCCGAAGGGGCTCGTGCCGCCGGTGCCGATCCACCGGTTGCCGCGGTCGTGGCGCTCCTTCTGCTCGCGCAGCCGCTCCTCGAAGAGGCGCCGCAGCTCGTCCAGGTCCAGCGTCTCCAGCAGGGCGCGCTCCGCGTCCGTCAGCTCGCGGCGGTTCTGCGGATCCTTCAGCCACTCCGCCAGCTCGTCGACGAGCTCCAGGCTGGCGGTCTCGATACCCTTGAAGTGCGCGGAGAACGCCTGGTCGAAGGCGTCCAGGTCCGACTCGCGGTGCACGCAGAGGGCGCGCGCCACGTGGTAGAAGCCGAGCAGGGAGCTGTCGTGCAGGCCCATCACCAGCGCGCGGGCGAGGGCGGTCGCTTCCTGCGCGCCCACCTTCACCTTGCGCGCGCGCAGCTCGTAGAGGAACGGGACGAACGCCGCGCTCACGGGGCCGAGCTCCCCCACCCGCAGCGCGCGTCGCCCTCGGTGCGCACGACGACGACGTAGTCGCCGAGCGGCACGGAAGAGGGCAGCACGATGGCGCCGGAGTACGCGCCCGCGCCGTCGGTGGCCATGGTGCCCACGCGCGACTCCCGCCGCGTCTTCGGTACGCGCAGGATGATCTCCACCGGGACGTGCGGGCAGGCGGCGCCGTCGGCGCGCACCGCGCCGTGGACGTGAAGCGCGGCGCCCCGCAGGGCGTCCGACTCGCCCAGCACGACCGAGACCGTCGAGCGCGGGCGCTCGTCGTCGGGGTCCGGCCGCGCAGCCGCGCGCGGCCCGGACGACGCCCCCGCGGCCCGGTCGGGCGCCTGCGTCGCCGCGCCGCCGGCCGAGGCGCTGGAGGAGGCGCCGGCGCCGCCGGCCGCCGTCGACCCGCCGCCGGTCGGACGGGAGCGCGAGGCGTCCCCCAGATCCTGCCCGCGTGTCGCCCCGGCCGGCCACGCAAAGGGATCCGGCGGCGGGCTGTAGGGCACCGCGCTCTTGCCCGAGTCGGCGAGCATGTGCCCCGCGCCGCCCAGGTCGATGCGCCGCCACTCGGTGCCGTCGTGGACCTCGACCCAGGCGTGCGCCTCGTTCATCACCATGCGCGTGGGGATGCCGAGGCCGAGCGCCGTCACGGTGAAGGCGTAGGCGCGGTGGCGGCACACGCCCTTCCGGGAGAGGGAGAGGTCGGTGTACACGTCGCGCGAGGCGGCCAGCGGCCGATCGGAGTCGGTGAAGCTCCGGAAGTACGCGACCATCTTCTGCACGTCCTCGCGCGGGCTCAGGCGGCGGCTCACGCCGATCTTTGCGGCCACCACCGCCACCGCCTCCTCCACGTCGGAGGGCACCGGGGGCGGCGCCGGCAGCATCATCCAGGACGGATCGCCGAGCTCCCCGCCGAAGGTGGAGCGCGCGGCGGCCAGGTCCATCACCAGGCGCGCGCTGCCCGTCTCGGTGCTCTGGAGGAACCAGTTGTCCGCGCCGTCGTGCAGGAGGCGGAAGGGGATCTCGCGCGGGCCGGCGGCCAGGTGCGCGTGGAGCACGCGCGCGTCGGGGCCGACGCTGGGGATGCGCACCATGCGCGAGGGCGACACCGCGAGCGGCACGTCGGCGTAGAACTCGTCCTCGGCGCTCGAGGGCCCGCCCTCCTGCACCGGCAGGGGGTTCATGTGCCCGTCGTAGACGTAGAGGGCGAAGTGCGTGTCCACGGCGTCGTAGGCGACGAGGCGCTTGAACGGCGCGGTCGAGGGCGTGAAGGGGTCGGAGTACGGCAGGGTGTCGGGGCGGCGGGTGTCGCGATCGGGCGTGAAGGTCACGCCGCCCTGGCTGTCGGCCAAGCTCGACGCCGCGATCTCGTCGTGCGAGGGCGGCTTGCTCGGGTCGGGCGCCGAGACGACGCCGCTGCGCGTCTGGATGGCCGCCGGCAGGTCGCCCTCCACCACCACCCCCATCGCGATGTCGTCGCGCGGATCGTCGGGGATGGGCTCCTGCACGATCACGTCGCCCGCCGTCGCCGGGCCGACGGACGCGAGCAAGAGCACGACGGGGAGCAGGAGCGCGTGGCGGTGGCGCACGCCTTATTGGTAGCACGCGACGGCCACCTCAGCGGCGGTGCCACCCGCCGGGCTGGTAGTAGTAGTGGCCGTGGGCGCGCAGGTAGTGAGGCCCGTACCAGCGCTCGCCGGGCGGCGCGGACTCCCAGTGCCCAGGGATCCACGCGTAGGTCACGCCGTTCCAGTGCCAGTAGCCCGCCACCCACGTGGCGTTGGGCGCGCCCGGCGGGGGCCGCACCTCGTGGATGGGGGCGGGGGGCGGGCCGGCGACGACGACGGCGCGCGGCGGGGGCGCCTCCACCGTGGCGACGCACGCCGACGGCGCGAGGCCGAGCGCGAGTATGAGTGCCGACGAGGCCGCACACCCAAAGCTTGAACGTGTGATTGAAAATGAGCGCCGCATTCCGTTCCCACCCTGCGCTTTCGCCTACGTGAACGCTCGAGTTGCTCGTACCATGCCAGGCCATCGACCATGGCGCAAAACGTCCTTGCAGCCTCCCTCCGCGCGCTCGACCCCCAGCTCATGGCGCGGCTGCGCGCACACGGCTTCGACCCCGATCGGCTCGCCGCGTGGGCGGCCACCCTGCGCGAGGGTGACCCGGCGACACGGCGCGACACGCGTAACCGCGTGCAGGGGGAGGTGCGCGCGCCGGGGCCCGACGAGCTCTGGCAGGTGCCCCCACCGGCGTCGCCGGAGGCCGAGCGCCTCGCCGAGCTGGGGCGCAGCGCGATGGCGCGAGGAGAGCTCGCCTTCTGCGTGATGGCGGGCGGCATGGCCACGCGCATGGGCGGCGTGATCAAGGCGCTGGTCCCGGCGGTGGACGACAAGACCTTCCTGGACATCCGACTCGCGGAGAACGCGGTGGTGAGCGATCGCGCGGGGCGCCCGGTGCCCCTGTGGCTGATGACGAGCGACGCGACGGAGTCGGGCATCGCCGAGGCGCTTCGCGTGCGGCGCGCGCCGCCTCACGTGCGGACGTTCGTGCAGGACCTCTCGCTCCGCCTCTCTCCGGAGGGCGGCCTGTTCCTCGACGCGCAGCAGCACCCCAGCCCGTACGCGACCGGCCACGGCGACCTCCCCGACGCGCTGCTGCGCTCCGGGCTGCTGCGGCAGTTCCGCCACGCCGGCGGCAAGTACGTGTGGATCACCAACGTCGACAACCTGGGCGCCACGGTGGACCCGGTGCTGCTCGGCCTCTTCATGGCCTCCGCGGCGGAGGTGCTGGTGGAGGTGTGCGACAAGGTGGCGGGCGATCGCGGCGGCATCCCGGTGCACGCGCAGGGGCGGCTGCAGGTGCTGGAGGAGTTCCGGCTGCCGCTCGACTTCGACGCCGCGAGCGTGCGCGTCTTCAACACCAACACCTTCCTGGTGCGCGCCGACGCGCTGGAGACGGCGAAGATCCCCTGGACGTACTTCGAGGTGGAGAAGAAGGTGGACGGTCTGCCCGCCGTGCAGTTCGAGCGGCTGCTCCAGGAGCTCACCGCGCACCTGCAGGCCGCCTACGTGCGCGCCCCGCGGCAGGGGACGGAGTCGCGCTTCGAGCCGGTGAAGGACACCCCCGAGCTGGAGCGCCGCCGCCCCGCGATCCAGGCGATCTTGAAGGCGCGGGGCATCCTGTAGACCCGCCCCCGGCCTGGCGCGGCGCGGGGATCGGTGTGCTACGCTCCTCCCTCCCGAGAACGCATGCGAAAGGTCGCACCCGAGGCGCTGGTGTCCACGTCGGAGATCGAGATCGACGACGCTTCCGTGCTGCTCGCGCTCGCGGGCCCGCGCAACGAACGGCTGCGGCTGCTGGAGCGGGAGGGCGGCGTCGCCATCGGCATGCGCGGGCATACCCTCTTCGTCAGCGGCGAGCCGGACGACGTCTCGCCGGTGGTGCGTTACCTGGCCGAGGCAGCCGGGCTCATCCGCGACGGCGTGTCGGTCGCGGTGGAGGACGTGCCCCGCGCCGTCGGGATGCTGCGCGCCAACCCCGACGCGCACCTGCGCGACGCCCACGCCGAGATCCTCACCGTCGGTGGCCCGACGCGTCGCGCCGTCGGCCCGCGCGGGCTGGCACAGAAGCGCTACGTGGAGGCCATCCGCAGCCATGACCTCACCTTCGGCATCGGGCCGGCGGGCACGGGCAAGACCTACCTCGCCATGGCGTGCGCCGTGGCCGCGCTGCAGGAGCGCTCGGTCAAGCGCATCGTGCTGACGCGCCCGGCGGTGGAGGCGGGGGAGAAGCTGGGCTTCCTCCCAGGCGACCTCGCCGAGAAGGTGAACCCGTACCTGCGGCCCCTCTACGACGCCCTCAACGACATGATGGACATCGATCGCGCGCAGGGCCTCATCGCCCGCGGGCAGATCGAGGTCGCGCCGCTCGCCTTCATGCGCGGTCGCACCCTCAACGACTCCTTCGTCATCCTGGACGAGGCGCAGAACACCACCAGCGAGCAGATGCGCATGTTCCTCACCCGCCTGGGCTACAACGCCAAGGCGGTGGTGACGGGCGACGTGACGCAGGTGGACCTGCCCGGCGGCCGCTCCAGCGGCCTGGCCGAGGCGCGGGAGCTGCTCACCGGCGTGGAGGGCATCGCCTTCAGCCGCTTCACCGAGGTGGACGTGGTCCGTCACCCGCTCGTGCAGAAGATCATCCTGGCGTACGAGGCGCGCGACGCGAAGGTCGCGGCCGCGCGAAGGGACCAGGGGACGGAGGAAGACCAATGAGCCAGCTCGTGACCGGCGAGGGTAACGGCGCGCATGGCGAGCGCGCCCTTCAGGTGCTGGACAAGGTCGCCGAGACGCTGCTCGCCGACCCGCGCTTCGCCGCGGACAAGGTGCTGCGCCCCCACCCGCTGATGGTGGCCGTGCATCGCGGGGAGCTGCGGGTGCTCGTGGCCCCCGCGCGCGTGTGGGACCGCGGCCGAGACGTGCTCGAGCCCTACGCGGCGCGCTTCGCCGACGGCACCGCGCTGCTGGTGCTGCTCGGCCGCCCGGAGGAGCGCGATCTGGCGCAGGCCCTCAACCTGGGCCTGGCGAGCATCCTGGGTGACGACCCGGCGCCGGAGGACCTGTACGTCGCGGTGCAGCGCTCCTTCGACCTGCTCGACGCCAAGAGCCGCGCGGAGCGGCGCGGCAAGTGGCTGCGCCGCTACCGCTACGAGCTGGGGGAGCTCATCAACATCGCCCGCGCCATGACGACCGAGCGCGTGGTGGAGAAGCTCTTCTCCGTCATCCTGGAGAAGAGCCGCTACGTCACCGGCGCCGACGCGGGCAGCATCTACGTGGTGGAGACCGACGAGAAGGGCCAGAAGCTGCGCTTCAAGCTCACGCAGAACGACTCGGTCACCTTCGACTCGCGCGAGTTCACGATGCCCATCTCCAACCGGAGCATCGCGGGCAGCGTGGTGCTGTCGAAGAAGCCCATCAACATCCCCGACGTCTACGACCTGCCGCCCGGCTCCTCCTTCGGCTTCGACCGCAGCTTCGACGAGCGCATCGGCTACCGCACCAAGAGCATGCTCGTCGCCCCGCTCATCTCGCAGCGCGACGAGGTCATCGGCGTCATCCAGCTCATCAACAAGAAGAAGGAGCCTGAGAAGAAGCTGCTGACGAAGAAGGATGTCGACGAGCAGGTCATCCCCTTCGACGAGCGCAGCGAGGAGCTGCTCGGCATGGTGGCCGCGCAGGCGGGCGTCTCCCTCGAGAACGCGATGCTCTACGACGAGATCCGCCACCTCTTCGAGGGCTTCGTGAAGGCGAGCGTGGAGGCGATCGAGTCGCGCGATCCGACGACGAGCGGTCACTCGCGGCGCGTGGCCGACCTGACGGTGGAGCTCGCCAAGGTCGTCGACGGCGTGGGCGAGGGCGCCTACAAGGACTCCACCTTCTCCCGGGAGGACCTGCGCGAGCTGGAGTACGCCAGCCTGCTGCACGACTTCGGCAAGATCGGCGTGCGCGAGAAGGTGCTCGTCAAGGCGAAGAAGCTCTACGACGAGTCGCTCGCGCAGATCCGCATGCGCTTCGACTTCGTGGCGCGCACCGTCGAGTCGGACATCCTCGCGCGGAAGGTGCGCCTGCTGGAGAAGGGCGGCACGGCCTCCGACCTCACCGCCCTGGACGAGGAGCTGGAGCGCCGCCGGCGGGAGCTGGACGAGGCCTGGGAGGCGATCCTCTCCGCCAACGAGCCGACGGTGCTCGCGGCGGGGGACTTCGCCAAGATCGAGGTCATCTCCAAGGAGACCTACGTGGACATGCGCGGGGAGGTGAAGCGGCTGCTCACCGACGAGGAGGTCAACGCCCTGTCGGTCAAGCGCGGGTCGCTCACCAACCAGGAGTTCGACGAGATCCGCAGCCACGTCTCGCACACCTTCCGCTTCCTCTCGCGGATCCCCTGGGGCAAGGCCTTCAAGCGGGTGCCCATCATCGCCGGCGCGCACCACGAGCGGCTGAACGGCACCGGGTACCCCAACCGCCTGCGCGCGGAGGAGATCCCCCTTCAGTCGAAGATGATGAGCATCTCCGACATCTACGACGCGCTCACCGCGAGCGACCGCCCGTACAAGAAGGCGGTGCCCCTGGAGCGCGCGCTGGACATCCTGGACTACGGGGTGAAGGACCAGCACCTGGACCCGGAGCTGGTGCGCGTCTTCAAGGAGGCGCGCATCTGGGAGCGCGCCGCGAGCCGCGCGTAGCGACCAGGCGCCCCGCGGCCCTTCTGGTGCCCGCGCTCGCGCTCGCAGGGCTCGGAAGGAGGCCGCCTCACGTGTACAGTCGCGCCATGCGTCGACGGACGATGTCGTGGGCGGCCGCGTGCCTCGTGAGTCTCCTCGCCGCGAGCCCCGCGCTCGCACAGACCGGCGCGCCGCCGAAGAAGGGCGGCGCGCCGAAGGGAGACCACGCGCCGAAGAAGAACGAGGCGCCGAAGAAGAACGAGGCGCCGAAGGCCGGCGCGGCGGCGGCGGGAGCCGCTACGGCGACGCCGCCGGCGATCCCCGTGCCTCCGCCGCCGCCGTGGCAGGATCAACCGCTCTCCACGTCCGGCACCGAGACCGGACCGGCGCCGCGTCCGTGGGGTCCGGGTCGCGGCCCCGGGCGCGGCGGCCCAGGCTGGGGTCCAGGCGGCGCGCGCGGTGGTGGTCGAGGCGCCGGTCCAGGTGGCGGGCGCGGCCGGGGTCCCGGCCCCGGTGGGCCTGGTCGCGGCTGGGGTCCCGGCGGTCCGGGTGGCGGACGCGCCTGGGGCGGTCGCTTCGGCGGGGGAGACCGCGACGCCGAGCGCATCCGGCGCCTGGAGCGCGTCGTCGGTCACCTGCTGCGCGAGCGCGCGCGAGAGAACCACGGGCCGATGCGGTGGCTCCGTCACCTGCGTCTCGAGGCCTTCGTCCAGCCGCAGCTCGTCTATCACCTGTACAACGCCGCTGCCTCGCCCAACGCCCAGAACGGCATCCTCCCCGACGGCATCGGCGCCAACGACACCATCGCCCGCCCCGACGGGACCACCACCAACGGCGACGTCTTCCGCCTCCGCCGCGCGCGCGTCGCCCTCCACTTCGAGCCCAACCCCTTCGCGCGCTTCGTCATCGAGGTGGCGCCCATCCCCCTCGGCGGCCCCCTCGACGGCACGGGCACCCCCGCGCGGCACGTGGAGGCCATCGGCGTCGTGCCGCTGCCCCGCGGCATGCGCGTCGAGTTCGGCGCCGGCATGTTCAAGCCCTTCATCTCCCAGGAGGTGCTCGAGTACGACCCCGACCGCCCCTTCATCGAGCACTCCTTCATGGAGCAGAACCTCTTCCCGGAGGAGTTCGACACCGGCGCCCACGTGGACTTCCGCACCCGCAAGGACCGCGTGCGCGTCGACCTCGGCCTGATGAACGGCAAGATGCTCGGCGAGCCCGGCTTCACCGTCGTCCCCGACCTGAACAAGGGCAAGGACGGCACCCTCCGCGTCCGCTACGACTTCGGCCCGGCGGACGTGGCCGTGGGCGGCTGGCTCGGCCAGGGGCAGACCGTCGACGCGCAGAAGCTCCGCTTCAAGAACTACCCGCGCTGGCTCGTCGACCTCGACGCCACGCTGCACCACAAGTTCTTCAAGAAGCTAGGCGCCTCCCGCGCCTTCCTCTCCGTCGCCACCGGCAGCAACATGGACCGCGGCGTCCACTACGCCTTCGGGCTGCCCACCATCCCGGCGGACATCAACGCCGACGTGGTGAACAAGCAGGAGCTCGGCGGCGTGGTGCGTCTGGAGCAGGACTTCACCCGCTGGGCGACGCTGGCGCTGCGCTACGACTACTACTCCCCCGACGTGAACCTCGGCGACAACGGCCGCCACACCCTGGGCGTCGTCGCCGCCGCGCACTACACCAGGGCGCTGCAGCTCGACCTGGAGTTCGATCAGGCCATCGACACCGCGCGCGCCTCGGGCGACTCCGCCCCGACGAAGCTGGTGACCACGTTCTCGGCGGTGCTGCAGGGGAGGTTGTAGCTCTGGGAGCCGTGCACCGACCTGCAAGTTGTCGTCGCTCACCTGCAAGATTGGTTGACGTCCATCAGACGGCAATCGCGCCGCCGAAGCCTCGGTAGAAGACCGCGCTTGAAGGCGGTACACTCCCTCTTCATGGGGACGCGAGGGATCCTGATCGCGCTGCTCCTCGCTGGCTGCGGCGAGTCTGCGCAGCCGGCGAGCACGGGACAGCAGGGCGAAGCCTGTTTCGAGGGCGGCACGTGTGCCGCCGGGCTTTCGTGCGCGGAGGGCGAGTGCTGGTCCCTCCAGCCGCCGACGTACCTCGCATCCTCGGCGTCATCCGGTTCGGTGGCGCGGCTCGTCGTCGACGCCACCAGTCTTCACTGGATCGAGTACGGCGGCACTGTCTTCGCCTGCGCCAAGGATGACTGCCAGCCTCAGACGATCGCAACCGAGGATTCGCCGACCGACCTGGCCGTCGACGGCGCCAACGTCTACTGGTCCCGATCGCCCCTCCCACCTGCGCCCGGGGCCATCGAGAAGTGCTCCCTCGCCGGCTGCGCGACGCCGACCACCCTCGTCTCCGGTTCCATCGCCCCGGAGCGTATCGTGGTCGACGCGGCCAGCGTCTACTGGACGGAGCGTACGAAGGGCACCGTCATGCGCTGTGACATCGGAGGCTGCGGAAATCAGCCCACCCTGCTCGCCGGCGGCCAGGCCTCCCCGTTTGCGATCGCCATGGGTGCGGACTCCCTCTTCTGGGGCACGTCGGACGCGCTGATGACGTGTCAGAAATCCGATTGCGCGAGCACGACGAGGGCGTTCGCTTCGACGGACCGGGAGATCATCGCCATCGTCGTCGCCGGCGGTGACGTCTACTGGACGAACGGAGACATCCAGAAGTGTCCCCTCACCGGATGCGCCGGACCGCCCGTCTTGCTCGACGCGACAGGGGCGACGTTCGCGATCGACGGCTCGTCCATGTACTGGGCCACGGGAGGGCTCGGTGACTCCACGGTGGAGAAGTGCGCACTGCCGACGTGCCGCGACCGCCAGGTTCTCGCCACGGGCCAGTCCGCCTCGGAAGTGGTCGTGGACGATGAATATGTGTATTGGGCAAACAACCAGCATTATATGGCCGCTTTTGGTATGATGTGGCGTCTCCCGAGGTGATTTCGCTTCTGGTCGCCGGTCTGGATCAATCCGCGGGCGTGTCCGGGGGCCGCTGCGTGTGGCGGCGGCGGACTAGGTCGTCGCGTGTCCCTGCTGCGGGTCGCGTCCAGGTCCGCGCCGGCCGTCGTCACGGTCGAGCGGATCGTCGCGGTTGGGAGGCGAAGGAGCGAGCCTCCGGCCGATGGCCTCGGCGCTGACCGAGCGACGAAGAAAGCACCAGGCGACACGTTCGTAGGTCATGGACCACCCTCGACGGTCTCCGTCCATCGTCGGACCCTTCTTCCAGAGCATACCAGGCCCCGTGCGTCTTCAGCGACGTGCAGCGCGGTCTCGCTCGTCTTCGTCGCGACATGGTCCGCGAGCTCGACGCCGACGACGGGCACGTCATGCAGAACGTCGACGAGAGCTTCATGTTCTCGCCTGTTCTCGCCAGGCGAGCGCACCCAACAGGGGCTCCCCGGGAGCAGTTCGACGGCTTCTGCGGGTAGTGCCATGGCGATGTCGCGCGCCGCGCGCCATCGGGGAGGCTGGTGCTCCACGCGGACGGACCTCGGCGGCGCGTGCCGAGCACGCGCTGCCCCTACTGGCAGCTCCCGCCCCCGGGGTACTGCGCGGCGAGCGGGCACTGCGCGTCCGTCACGCACAGACCGTTCGCGTCCGCGATGGCTTGCGATGCGCTGTCCACCTTGAAGGTGAAGCAGTGCTGTCCGATGATGTCACAAGGTCCCGGCTTGGAGCACGAGTAGGGACCCTGGCTGTTGGCCCCTGGCGGGAAGCACAGGCTGATGGGGTGCATGGGCGAGCGGCCGATGCAGAACCACCCGCTCGGGCAGTCACCGCAGGCCCCGCCGCAGAGGTGGAGGCCTGGGACGTCGGGGCAGGTGGTGGGAGGCGGCGGGATCGGCGCGCCGGTGTAGGCCGCGCGGTCGGAGTAGCGGACCCAGTCGCTCTTCCCGTTCATGGCAAGGAGTACGCCGTACTCCTCGTCGGCGCAGTATGCGCCGGCTGGATCGGTGAGGGTAGTACGGTCGGTACACAGGTAGCCGTCTGCGCAGCGAGTACAGTCGCCCCCGAGGTGCGCCCCCTTTCGCGGACACAGACCCAAGACTTCTTGCGTGTCCTTCAGGCAGGGAAAGCCGGATGCGCAGACATCCGAGCACTGGCCACCACACAGCGAGTCGTCGTTGGGCGCAACACACTGGGTGTAGCCGGCGTCCGTGCCCGAGCCATCACCAGCTAGACCGGTGTCTGCTCCCCCGTCCTGGCCATTGTCCGTGATCTCTCCTCCGCACGCCGCGATCACGAGCATGGGTACGACTAGTAGCGCCGCGACATGATTGATGCGTGTTCGTCCCAGCTCGGTCACTGTGCGCCCTTCGAGCCGTCGGCCCGCCTTCGGCCGGACCTCAGTACTCTTCGACATGGGAGCAGAAGTCCGGGAGAAACGCCGTGCAGGAGTCCGCGCAGCGGAAGTGGCGGTCCCCGTGGCTGGTGAGCTTGAAGGGGCTCACGAAAGGGCGAAAGGTGTATGTCGCGCCCTGGGACCGGGGTGGATCGCAGACGTTGCTCAGCGCGTCGGCCGTCCCGGTGAGCTGCGCAGCCATCGCGTGGACCCACACCGGATAAGCCGCCTGGTTGATGTCCTTGAGGTCGTCGAGCAGGACCAGCTCCACACCGTCGGGAAAGACGTTGACCCGTTTCGCGCGGACGACGTACTCGCAGATCCCTTCGTTGGGGTCCTGGTCCTTCGGATTGTCGGGTCTGTGGACGCAGCGGAAGTTCTTGAGCACGGTCTTGCCGTTCCGGACCTCGGTCTCGTTGAGCTTCGCGTCCCACACCTGCTGCCGCTCCGCCGGGGTCAGGCCGAGGATGGGGGCAACGACCGGCAGGTCGCCCTGCTTGAGCTGGTGACGAAAGCTATCCACGAACACCGCACAGCGCGTCGCGGACAGGTCGGCCGTGGTCGGCGGCACCGAGTCGTCCCCTCCGGTCGCGTCCAGATCGACACGGGTTTGACCGGTCACGGTGTCGATGTTGAACTTCTTCTTCGCCTTGTTGTACCCGTCGCTGCCCGCGTAGCCCTGCAGGTCGCCCGACGCGCGGTAAATCGTCTCCGCGAGGGTCTCTGGCTCGGCGTTCGTGGGAAGCGGTGCGTCCATCGCCCTCGTGAGGACGTTGGACACGGCGACGACGACCTTGTCGCTCACGAGTCCGCCGGCCTCGCCGAGGCCGCCGGCGGCGTTGGTGTGGACCATCTCGCCTTCCGAGGAGAGTCGGCCGTCGAAGAGCTCGAACCGGATGGCGGCCCGGGCCAGGACCTTGCTCTGCACGCCGAGGTACCCGGACGACCTCTCGGCCATGTTGAAGAAGAAGCCTCCGAGTTGGCGATCCTCCCGCTCCGTGGTGAAGTCGATGAAGGAGCCGGCCTGCGACCAGGGTACGGTGACGTCGGCGTGACAGTCCGCGTTGACGATGCCTCCGGCGATCGCCGGAGCGGCCTCGGCCACCACGGTCTCGAGGATGCCGGGGTTGTCCGGATCGCCGGTGTAGTACGGCAGCTCCCTGCCGCAGAGACCGCGGTTGATGATCTTCACCGCCTTGACCGAGGAGTGCCCATCGGGCTCCGTGCCCGGCCCCACCGGGACGTAGTTCGGCCAGAAGATGGCCTTGTCGACCAGGGGGAAGGTCAGCGGAACGGGTAGCGGTTCGTCGAGCGTGCCGAGGTTGTAGTTGGCGCTGGGAGGGTACACGAACCCACGGGGAAGCGGGACGGCGGCCACGTTCCAGAGGTTGCCCCAGTCGCCCGGGAAGAACTGGATCGCCGTACCCGCGTCCGCGTAGTTCCCGACGAAGCTCCGCATCGTCTCCGCCTGCTCCTGGGGATCGCGCGCGAAGAGCATGATCTCGTGCTGGTCGGCGAGATCGACGGACCCATGCCGCCCCTGCCGCGTGACCCAGAATGCGTGCTGCAAGACGTACTCGACGTTCAGGTTGCCTCCGGGCCCCGTTCCGTCGATGGGGTACGCGGGCAAGTCGAACGGGTCGAGCGGTTCGTTCGCCGGGTCACCGCTGTTCGCCGCGTTGGCGATGAGCGCGTCGCCGCGGTAGTCCCAGTGGTCGAAAGGCGCGGACGAGCCGAGCTGCAAGCGCGCCACGCTGCCCGCGCCGCTCCCCGGCGCTTGCGTACCGAAGATCAGGTCGTTGCCTCCGAGCCGGACGGGTGGGTCACCGCAGGTCCAGCCGAGCATCGACGTGCCGCAGACCGCGACGAGCGCGCTCAAGAGCGTGCGGCGTCGAAGGCCCGAAGATTGCGCTTGCTTGCTTGCTTGCTTGCTTGCTCATGGCTCCCTCCTCGCCCGAGCAGCCTGGGGGAGGAACTCTAGCTTGTCAACGCACGGCGGTCGATGGATTGCACTTTAGTGGGCGGGTGTGGGCGCGCTCCCTCATGAACATGTGGCTCCGCAAAGAATCATGCGGGTTGGCATGCGCAGTGTGCGGGCCGACAACGCCGCGACCTCCCGCGGACCGGTGTCCGGTATCTTCGCCTCACCCGTCGGTGACCTCGCCATGTCGCTCCAGTACGCCGTCACCAAGGTGACCGAGAACCACTACGTGCTCCCGAGGACCGGGACCATGAAGGTGGACACGCACGCCTTCCTGTCCGAGGCGCTCTCCGAGGCGTCGGAGGAGACGGTGTGGCAGCAGATCCACGCCGGCGCCAGCTTCGAGGGCGTCATCGGCGCGTACCTCATGCCCGACACCCACACCCGCTACGGCGTGCCGGTCGGCTCGGTCATCGTGACGACGCCCGGCGCACGCCCACGTCGAGCCGGAACGGACGAAGGATCTTCCGGAGCGTCTCCATTGTCGGGTTCCCCACGCCGCGCTCGATCTCCTTGAGGATGCGCGGGCTGACCCCGACGAGCCGCGCGTAGTCGACCTGGCTCTTGCCGACGATCCTGCGCATGGTGCGGATGGCCTCCACGAGCCCGATGTCTCCGCGGTCTATCCGGGCATAGAGCTCGCGGCGCAGCGTCGCGCGTTCCTCCTTGGTCACCTCGTGCCCTCCTCCAGGTCGTGCGCGACGCGCGCGATGCGCGGGAGCACCGCCTCGCGAACCCGCTGGGGGACGCGCTCCTCGTCCAGCCACCGCGGCAGCGTGCGCACGCGATGGGCGATCGATCTCAGCCAGCTGATCCCGCCTTCACCGAGCGCCTCGCGCGCCGCCGTCCAGCGCGGGAACCCGGCCACCTCGTCGCTCCAGCGGCACACGCGGACGATGCCCTCGGAGTCGAGGAGCATCGGGGCGAAATCGTAGAGGGGTGACAGCGCGACGCTGCCGCGCTCGTCCTTGAGGACCGCGGTATTCCGCGCGTGATTGTCGGTATTGCCGAGGGCGACGTTGAGCACGTCGCGGAGCACGAATTCGTGAAGCGCCTCTACCGGATCCGAGGCGAACTTCACGAGCGCTTCCGCCTGCGCCTCCTTGGTGACCGGCACCCCGAAGTCGGAGACCCCCGCGAGCGAGCACAGACTCTCCAGGCCGAGCCTGCGAACCCCCCCGTCTTCCTCGAGCACCCGATCGAAGCGCGGTACGAAGAGGCAGTCACTCTCCCAGGTGAGGTCGGCGTGCACGCGCACGCCGAAGCGCCGCGCGACGCGGTGGTACCCGGCTTCGGTCTCCAGCACGAGCCGGTCCACGTCCTTGCGCGATCGCGGGAACTTCACGAGCCAGAGCGCGCGTGTCGCCGCGTCGTCGATCGCGCCGTCGGCGTGGAAGCGCCCGGTGCGATCTTCGCGCAAGAGCAGCTTGGGAGAGTCGCCTCCCGCGCCGGTGGCTCCGGCGACCTCCGCACCGTGGGCGCGAGCGTGCTCGAGAAAGCGCTCTGCCCGCGCCACGACGTCTGCGCGGGCGAAGCCCCGGTGCGCCCTGGGTGGCGGTGGCGCCGCCTCGGCGATGCGAAGGTTACCGGGCGGATTGCCCCCGCCGCGCAGGAGCACGGCCCAGTCGGAGGAAGCAACGTTCGCGACCCCGAGCTCCCGCTCCCAGAAGCGTCTCGCCGCGCCGGACGGGATCACGTCGAGCAAGAACGCGGGCCAGCGCGGTTCGTCGCGCACGTCGTAAGCGAGTGGATAGCGGCACGACACCGCGCGCGCGTCGACGGCCCCGAGCGCATCCCCGTGGCCCTCGAGGTAGTCGAAGTCGTACTCGAAGCGGGCTGGACCGGCGTAGCCGGCCGCCTCGTCGGTGACGTGCACCTCGCCCGCGCGCGCCCAGCGCTTCCCCACGAATATTTCCAGCGTACAGCGAGGCATGGACCACTAAAGTGGTCCAAATGTTTGCCGTCGTCCACAAAATAGACCACTAAAGTGATCTCGCGTGGCTCATGCGGGAGAGGGTGCCCAACGCGGACCTCAACCTGAACGATGGCCGCCATCCCCCACGTGGTGCGCGTCGCCTACGAGACCTCCGCCTCCGTTCCGACGCGGCGAGCGCAGGCTACTGGCAGCTCCCACCGCCCGGATGCTTGCTTGCTCATGGCTCCCTCCTCGCCCGAGCAGCCTGGAGGAGGAACTCCAGCTCGTCAACGCACGACGGCGATGGATTGCACTTTAGTGGGGTGCGTGTGGGCCCGCTACGTTCCTGAACGCGTGCCTCCGCAAAGAATCATGCGGGTTCGCATGCGCAGTGCCCGGGGCCCGACGACGCCGTGACCTCCCGCGGACCGATGTCCGGTACGCTCGCCTCACCCCGTCGGTGACCACGCCATGTCGCTCAAGTACGCCGTCACCAAGGTGACCGAGAACCACTACGTGCTCCCGAGGACCGGGACCATGAAGGTGGACGCGCACGCCTTCCTCTCCGAGGCGCTCTACGAGGCGTCGGAGGAGACGGTGTGGCAGCAGATCCACGCCGGCGCCAGCTTCGAGGGCGTCATCGGCGCGTACCTCATGCCCGACACGCACACCGGCTACGGCGTGCCGGTCGGCTCGGTCATCGTCACGAGCGACACCATCCTGCAGGGCGGCTCCGGCTACGACATCTCCTGCGGCATCCTCACCATGAAGGCCGACCTCGGCGCCGGCGCGGTGCGGAGCAAGTACGCGCGGGAGCGGTGGGTGCGGGAGGTGGAGCGGCGGATCGCGACGGGCAAGGGCCGGCACCGGCCGGAGCTCATGCCGAAGTTCAAGGCGAGCCAGACGGAGGAGATCTTGCGGCACGGCGCCAAGGCGCTCGGCGTCTCGGCCGACCTCTGCGAGCGGCAGTACATCCCGGTGCCGGAAGACGCGGACCTGCGCAAGGTGCAGAAGGCGTACGCCAGCGTGCTCCCGCAGCTCGGCTCCGTCGGCGGCGGCAACCACTTCGTCGAGATGCAGTGCGACCGGGACACCGGAGAGGTGTACGTGATGGTCCACTGCGGCAGCCGGGGCTACGGCTGGCAGACCGCCAACCACTTCTTTTACGAGGGCGCGCGGCTGCGGGGCCTGCCGTCCAGCCGGCGGGAGGAGTCGTGGCTGCGGGCGGACGAGCCGCTCGGCGAGGAGTACTGGGCCCACCACAACTCCGCGGCGAACTTCGCCGTCGCCAACCGGCACGTCATCGTCAACGGCATCCGGGAGGCGACGCAGGAGGTCTTCGGCGCCGACGTGGAGGTCTACTACGAGATCAGCCACAACCTGGTCCAGCAGGAGACGCTGGTGCTGCCGGATGGCACGACGCAACGGGGCTTCGTGCACCGGAAGGGCGCGACGCGGGCCTTCCCGGCGGGCCACCCGGACCTCGCGGGCACCGCGTGGGAGGAGACCGGCCACCCGTGCCTCATCCCGGGCTCGATGTACGAGGGCGCGGCGATCCTCTTCGCCGACGCCAACGCGTACGCGAGCGCGTGCTCGGTCAACCACGGCTCCGGCCGGGTGATGGCGCGGGGCAAGGCGCGGCGGCAGCTCGAGCACAAGCAGGATCGCATCGACCAGGAGATGGCGACGGTGAAGCGCACGCTCGGCGGCGTGACCGTCGAGGGCATCGTCAGCAACCACCGGCACATCCCGCTGGACGAGTGCGCGCACGTCTACAAGGACCTGGACGCCGTGCTCGCGGTGCTGGAGGCGGAGGAGATCGCGCGCGTCGCGAAGCGGCTCTACCCGGTGGCGAGCATCAAGGGCGCGGATTGAGCGCGCGGTGTGCAAGATGGGTGATCGTGGGTGGTTGTGGAACAGCAAGATCAAGAGATCAGAAGGGTTGAGGATGGGTGATGCGTGCGCACCGCCCTCGGAGCCCGTAAGCTCCGACCCGATGGACACGCGGGCGATTCTCGTAGCCTTGCTGCTCGCCGGCTGCGGCGAGCCGGCGGATGTCGGCACGGGACAGCAGGGTCAAGCCTGCCTCGAAGGTGGCACGTGCGCCCCCGGGCTCTCGTGCGCGGAGGGCGAGTGCTGGTCCCTCCAGGCGCCGACGTATGTCGCATCCTCATCGTCTCCCCACTTTGTGGACCGGCTCGTCGTCGACGCCACGAGCCTTCACTGGATTGAATCCGGCGGCACGGTCGCCGCCTGCGCCAAGGACGACTGCCAGCCTCAGACGATCGCAACCGAGGATTCTCCGACCGATCTGGCCGTCGACGGCGCCAATGTCTACTGGTCCCGATCGCCCGTCCCGCCGGCGCCCGGGGCCATCGAGGAATGCTCCCTCGCCGGCTGCGCGACGCCGACCACCCTCGTCTCCGGTCCCATCGCCCCGGAGCGCATCGCCGTCGACGCGACGAGCGTCTACTGGACGGAGCGGACGAAGGGCACCGTCATGTGCTGCGACATTGCGGGCTGCGGAAACCAGCCCACCCTGCTCGCCGGCGGCCAGGCCTCCCCGTTCGCGATCGCCATCGGTGCGGACTCGCTCTTCTGGGGCACGTCGGACGCGCTGATGACGTGTCAGAAATCCGACTGCACGAGCACGACGAGGGCGTTCGCTTCGACGGACCGGAAGATATCCGCCATCGTCGTCGCCAGCGGCGTCGTCTACTGGACTAACGGAGACATCCAGAGGTGTCCCCTCACCGGATGCGCCGGACCGCCGGTCCTGCTCGACGCGACAGGGGCGACGTTCGCGATCGATGGCCCCCTCCATGTATTGGGCCACGGAAGGGCTCGGTGGTAGCGTCGAGAAGTGCGAACTGCCGGCCTGTGGCGATCACCAGGTTTTCGCGGTCACCGGTCCTGAGCAGGTCGCGGAGGTGGTGGTAGACGACCAGTACGTATACTGGGTGGGCGACACCGGATATAATCTCCTTCAGAGTACGGTGCGGCGACTTCCGAAATGAGGGCTGTCACGGCGCTCATTGACAGCCGGGCGCCGGGCGCGTCAGTAGAAGAGGCATACCTGCAGACGTATTGCAGAGTATTAGTACAGCAACCCCAAAAGCCCGAGACGAATCGACAATCGGTCACGGCATCGGGGCAGCGCATCACCTACCCGCCGTCGGCACCCGCGTCGCAGGACGACACGGGGCCGGCGCGCGTGGCGCAGTAGGGTTTGGCGACTGCGTCGACCCCGGCCCCGTCCACGGTCGCGCCGCCATCGAGCGATGCATCGCCATCGCCGTCATTCTGGCCGCCCCCAGTGTCGATGTGGCCGCCGCACGCCAGGAGCGTCGCGGCGGTGATTGTGCAATAGATGGCATGCATGGAGCGCTCCGACATCGTGGCCGCTCAGGGGCAACCGGCGCCTACGGCGACCGTCAACGTGGTGCTGCCGTTGTGGAACACCTGCTCGGGTGTGCCGTTGCCCTTGAAGCCCCTGCGTGCCGATGTGGGTGATACAGGCGCGGCCATCACCGACAGACGGAATGAGGATTGCCATAGCCGCATCCTTTGTGAAGTGGGTAACAGCAACCCCAAATGCCTAGGTGGTAGACCTCGCACTTCGTTCCGTCAGGGCAATAAAGGACCCAACCGGCATCCGGGCCCGCGTCGCAGGAGGACACAGGGCCCGCGCGCGTGGCGCAGTAGCGCATGGAGACGGCGACGCCCGCTGCGTCCACGGGGGCGCCGCCATCCAGAGACGCCTCCCCGCCGTCGTCAACCTCGCCGCGGCCAAGATCTGTCCGGCCGCCACATGCACATACGGCAAGTGCAACTGCCACGATCGCACGACAGATGGGGTGCGCCGCTAGCTTCCAGTCGCGGTTCGACATCGTCGGGCTCAGGGGCAGCCGGTGCCGACCGTCACGGTGAGCGTGGTGCTTCCGCTGTTGAACACTTGCTCTGGAGTGCCATTGCCCTTGAAAAGACAGACGTACTGGCCCGATTCGGCATCCGAGCGCCCGTAGACCTGCAGCGACTCCATGTGCCACTCGTCGACGCCGCCACCCGGCGTGAACTGGAGCTGGACGGTCCCACCCGGGGCTACGCTCGTGCTCGCCGCCATCATTGACAACCTGGCGCATCCGTAGGAGTAGCGTTGACACAGCCCCTGTAATTCGGGTAACAGCAACCCCATACACCCAAGAATAACCGACACTCTGTTCCCTTGATGCATCGCATGACGTACCCTGCGTCGGCACCTGCGTCGCAGGACGGCACGGGGCCTACGCGCGTGGCGCAGTAGGGTGTGGCGACGACGTCGGGCACCGCCGCGTCCACAGGGGCGCCGCCATCGAGCACGTCGCCGGCGTCATGAAGCTGGTCGTGACCAAGGTCCGTCCGCCCACCACACGCCACAAGCGCGACTGAAGCGATCGCGCAATAGACGGGGTGGAGCCATCGGTTCGGGCACGACATTTCGCCGCTCAAGGGCAGCCGGAGCCGACCGTCACGGTAAGCGTGCTGCTCCCGCTGTTGAACACTTGCTCGGGAGTACCGTTGCCCTTGAAGAGGCACACGTACTGGCCCGCCTCGCTATTGTCGGAACGCCCGTAGATCTGCAGCGACTCCATGTGCCACTCGTCGACGCCACCGCCGGGCGTGAACTGGAGCCGGATGGTACTCGCATCGGCTACGTTCATGGGCGAGATGGGCATCGCGAGAGCGGGCGCGCCGTGCTCAGTGTAGTTGTCCCAGAGCGGCTCCGAATTGGCCATGTGAAGTGCCCCGTTCGCTAGCGGCCCATTATTCGAGTCGAACACGGCGTAGTCGAGCTCACTATCCGCGCGCAGATCGTCGTCGCCCGTGCCGATCACGAACTCCAGGTGGTCGAACTGGGTGATCGCGCCGGTTCCGGCGAACGCCGGGCATCGCCCGTTCAGCGGATCGCTCCCGAAGAACACGATGCCCCCCTGCCCGCTGGAGCACGGCAGCGTCCCGCACCCGTCGTTCTCGCTCAGCCGCACGACGCCTGTGTCGCTGGTGTCGGCGAGCGTCCCGTTGGGGTTGCAGCTGGGCTGGGTGTGGTCGCAGTCCCCGTTCCCGCTGAGGTCGAGGGTACACGCGGAGGAGACGTTGGGATCGCTCGCGCCCGTGAGCTCCACCTGCAGGCCGCCCACGTCCCAGTTGTCGGCGGTGATGCCGCCCTGGCCGTTCTGGAAGAGCGTCAGCTCCGCCCCCGTGACGTTGTCCTGGGTGATGGGCATCGGCAGCGCGAAGGAGAAGACGTGCGCGGTCCCCCCATCCTTCCACCCTACGTCCGCCTGGGGCTTCAGCGGAAAGTTCCACACCACGTCGTTTACGTGAAGGGTGAGCTGAATCGAACTCTCATCGTTGACGCCGTCCGTGCCGCTGGAGACGTGCGCAACGAGGGAGCTGAAGGTGACCTGTGGGCTCAGCGGCGTGCTGGAGCTGATCAGATCCAGCAGCCCGCAGGTCGGCGAGCCCCAGCCCGTCGTGAGATCGTACCCGACGACCGACGCATGCCCGAGGCCCTGGTTGTTGGGGAAGGTGGTCACGGCGTCGTCGCCCTGGTTGTTCACGCCGTCCGCGATGTCGTGGAAGGACTGGGTGTAAAGATCCTGCGATTGCCCCTTCGTCCCGCCGATGGCGTAGAGCGTGCGGTTGAGGAAGCCGAGGCCCATGCCCGGTGGGAGGACATTGCGTTTATGCGCGCGCTGGGCGGCGAGGGCGGCGAAACCTGCCCATAGAGGCGCCGAGAGGCTCGTGCCAGAGATGGACACAACCCGCTGCGAACCACCGTCTGGCGTGATGATGTGCTGGAACCCGGCGGCGCTGATGGCCACGTCCGGGAAGTTCCGGAACGAGGCCGAGGCCCCATTCCCCCCGTGGACGTCCACGCTGCCGTCCTGGTTGAAGCTGAGCGGCCCGGTGACCACGCCGGGCGTGTTGGCCTGGTAGTCCGGGATGGCGATCGGTCCGCAGAGCACGTTGGCGGGGTCAAAGCAGGGTGTGCCCAGCCCGACGCCATCCATGATGCCGCCGCCCGTGATGTCGGACGCAAGGGGGTTTCGGACTATCCCCTGGCTGCCTCCGAGCACCGTGAAGGCGGAGCAGCCCTGGTTCCACGTCGTCTCGTTCAGGTGGTAGGGCGGCGTGTACGTATAGATGGGCTTGCCATCGCGCGTCCCGGTCTGCGCCACCGGCCCGAGCGTGAGCTCGGTGCCTCCGACCAGCGTCTGATTATCCATCTTCCGGTTGTTGGTCTCCCCGTCCGGATCGCCTTCGTCCCCGGAGTCGCCCGCGGCCTGGAAGACGCTGATGCCCTGGGAGGCCATCTTCTCGAGAGCCTGCTGGGTCTTCGTGTTGGCCGCGTAGGCCAGTGAGCTGGTGAAGACCGTCACCAGGTTGTCGGTCGCGACCTGCATCAACGTGTCATCGTACTCATGGCCGACCTGTGAGCCGCGGTACATGATGATGTGCGCCTCGGGCGCCATCGCCATCACGGCCTGGATGTCGAGCGTTGCCTCGCCCTGAACTGCATCGAGCCCTCCGATATCAACGAGCGTCGGCGGGTTCGACGTGATGGTGACGTCGGCGGACTGGGCCGCGACGTAGGCATCGATGTCGCTCTGGTTGAAGGTGTTGCCCTCCAGGATCCCGACGGTCTCGCCCGCGCCGGTGAGCGGCGAGCAGCCCGTGTTCACGCCCAGGTACGCCTCGCGGATGTCGTTCGCGGTCATCGCCGGGATCTCCGTCGTGAACTCCCAGGGACCGAGCCCCTGTCCGGTCACGTCGTCGCTCCCGAACGGCGAGGCAGTCCATTCACAGTCGGAATAGTAGGTCACCGGGCTCCAGTCGTTCACTCCGCCGACCCAGTCCACCGTCGGTGTCAGATCCAGGGAGGGCTCCCGGTCAACGGCGACGAAGGTCTGCGCGCCCGACGCATCCTCCCGGTAGATCAGGTTGGTATAGAGCGCGTGCTCGACCTGCGCCGCCGTCCCGCTCAACGTGACGAGTAGGTTGTCGGGAAAAGTGCGAAGGACGATGAGCCCGTTGTCGCCTGCCCATCGGAGCAAGAGCGCGTAGTCGTCGGCCGTCGCTCCATACAGCGAGTCGAAGGTGGCCGGCGAGATGAACTGGCGGAACGTCGGGCTCGTCGGATCCGAGACGTCGTGCAGGAACGTCTGCAGCGCGGCGGCGTTGCGAAGCGGGAGACCGACGTCTATCACCACGTTGGTGGCCGCCGGGACCGGGCTCGTGGCCCCGAACGAGCCGTCGAGCTTTTGCCCGTAGTATCCGGACAGGAGCTGGGTGCCCACCGGAGCTTGCGGCAACCCGTCCTGGAAGGTGACCGTCACGTGATCGCCAACGGTGATGTTGAACCCGGCAAACGCGCCCGTGGCGACGACGCTCTGCTCCAGCGTGAGGGTCGCGCGCGGGGCGGTGAGGACGGCCGTGATCGTCGAGCTACGACCGACGTCGGCGTGCGTGCCGCCCGCGGTGATATCGAGCTCGCCCGCCGTCAGGCTCGCCCCTGGTTGTACGATCGCATTCCGGCCGGTCACGAAATCCCCCGAGACGGTCACGCTCACCGCAGCTGCGGTCGTCGTGAGGGTCCCCGTGTCGTCGATGTGCACGCTCGCGAGCTGGTAGCTGCCCGTGGACAGCTGGAGCGTGGCGCCGTGACGGACGCGCACGTCACCGTAGGTGCCCGGCGCGAGCGCGAGCGTCGTGTTGGACGCCACATCGACCACGGCGCCGGTCACGGGAAGCGGCGCGATGGCGAGCGGAGGGAGCGGCGCGACCGGGAAGGCCGACTGCGAGCCGACGGTGCCGCCATTGTTGGTGAGGGAGCTGGTCTGGAGATCGCCCGCGCACGCGCCCGAGCCGACGGTGACCGAGGTCGCGATGAGGTTGTCGCTGGCGGTGCACCCCGCGTCGGTGCCGACGTGGGCCGCGTTGCCGATGACAAGCTGGGCCGGCCCATCGGGCGGCAGCGGCTCGATCTGGCGCACGACGACGTCACCACCGGAGACGCTGGTGTACGGGCCGATGGTGAGCTTCTTCTCCGCGAGGAGCACGTTCGGCAGCGGCAGGAGCGGGGCGGAGGAGACGCCTACGACCGGCGGCGCCGCGTTGCAGGCAAGCGCGACCACGATCGTGAGAAGCAGCAGCACGATGGGCGGGGAGCGCCGGCGCGCGTTGCCTGGAGCTGGACAAGGCCGGCCCCCAAGGTCCGAAACTTGCGCTTGCTTGCTTGCTTGCTTGCTTGCTCATGGCGGCCTCCTCGCCCGAGCCACCCTGGACGAGGAAGCGTGGCTTGTCAATATACGTCGTCGATAGATTGCAGTTGTGGTCGGGGTGTGTGGGCGCGCCACCTCCTGGACGCGCACCGCCGCAAAGAATCTTGCGGCATCGCATGCGCAGTGGTCTCGACCGGCACGGCGTCCGGATTCTGCTCGCGGATGTCCCGCAGCCCATTCCCCGCGACGAAGCGGCTTTACCAGGTGGTCAGCATCAAGGTGCGGACTGAGACGATGTGAACTGGGCGGGGTCGCTCCCCACGCGGTCCCTCCGCTACGCGTCGGGCGGAGGGCTCGGGCGGAAGGGGAGGCGGATGATTGCCCGCGTCCCCTTCCCCAGCTCGCTCTCGTAGTCGAGCGTGCCGCCGTGCTGGGTGACGATGGCCCTCGCCAGCACCACGCCCAGGCCGGTGCCTCCCTCGCGCGTGGTGAAGAAGGGGGTGCCGAGGCGCTGCAGCTCCTGCTCGCTCATGCCCTTGCCGCTGTCCTCGATGACGATGCGCGCGCCGCCGTCCTGCTCGCGCACCGTGACGCGCACGCTGCCGCCCGCCGGCGTGGCGTCCACCGCGTTGCCGACGAGGTTGAGCAACGCCTCCTTGAGGCGCCGCGGGTCCCCGACGATGGTCCACGTCGATGGCCCCCGCGCGAGGTTCACGCCCGCGGCCTCCGCGCGCGCCTCCAGCACCGCGATGACGTCGTCGCAGAGCACCCCCAGCTCCACCGGCTGGGTGCGCAGGTCCTCCAGCGGCCGCGAGAAGGAGAGGTAGTCGCGCAGGATGGTCTCCATCCGGGCGACCTCCCGCTGCATCACGTCCAGCCGCTCGTGTGTCTTGTCGTCCCCGGGGCTGCGGTCCACGAGCTTGAGCAGGCCCTTGATGGCCGAGAGCGGGTTCTTCAGCTCGTGGGCGACCTTCGAGCTGATGGTCTCCAGCCGGCTGGCGCGCTCGCTCGCCGCCAGCAGCACCTCCTCGCGCAGGCGGTCGGCCGCGGCGCGCGCCTGGCGGTAGGCGTCGCTCACGTCGTTGGCCACGGCGCGCATCGTCACCAGGGCGGAGAGGACCGAGTACGCCAGCAGCAGCACGTAGAAGACGCTCGTCATCGCCGGGTAGGCCCAGGCGCGCGGGACGAAGCACAGCGCCACGATCAGCGCGGCGGAGACGCCGATGGACGCGCGGCTCTCGTCGCCGCGGCCGAAGACGATGAGCCCGGCGGCCGCGTGGGCGAGCACGCCCGGGACGAGCGGGCTGAGGATACCGCCGGTGAGCGCCGCCGCGACGCCATGGCCGAGGAGGGAGACCACGTGCGACGCCAGCACCGAGCGCGTGGTCGCCAGTCCTCGGGTCGCGCGGCGCGCGGTGCCGACCTTCACCGCGAGGACGACGAGGAAGACCGCGGCCACCGACGCGGCGCGCCACGCGCCGTGACCCGCGAGCAGCATCAGCCCCACGATCACCACGATGTCCGGCGCGCTGCGAAGCGGGCGCCGCCGCGCCCACGCCGCGACCACCGCACGCCGGCTGAGGTCCCGCGCCTGGCGCGGGCCGACGGCCCGAAGGGCGAGTGGACTGACGGCGCGCAGCCTCTCGTCGCGCAGGGGCTCCGGCTGAGACTGGGTCACGACGGGGCGGAGAATGACACACCTTGCCGCCGCCTAGGTCTCTTGCTCGGGGTCGCCCCTTTGGGTTTAGGATGGGCGCCCATGAAGCGTGCGCTCCTCCTGATCTGCATCGCGGCGGCGACGGTGCTGGGTTGTGACGACGACAAGAAGGCGACGGTCGACCCGGCGGCCTCCGCGGCCTCCGCGGCCGCAGCCGCCGCGGCCGCCGCGGCCAGCGCGGCAGCGGTCGACACGCCGCCGCCCCTGCCGCCTCCGCCGAAGAAGAAGGAGTGGAAGTGCGACAGCACGCAGGTCGTCGACTTCGAGGGCGACGATGCGCTCGAGAAGGAGGTCCGCCTCAAGCTGCAGAAGCCGAAGGGCGCGATCGGCATGGGCGAGCTGAAGACCATCAAGTCGCTCAACCTCACCAAGTACGGTCCGATCGACGAGCTGAACCCGTGCCTGATGCCCAAGTTCACAGGCATCCACGACCTGTTCATCGGTCAGGGCGGCCTGGACGACCTCGAGCCCATCGCCGACCTGACGACGATGGTCTCCCTGCGCGCGACGGGCAACAAGGTCTCCAACATCAAGCCGCTGGAGAAGCTGGTGCACATGGACAGGCTGGACCTGTCTCACACGCAGGTGACCGACCTCACCCCCATCGCCAAGATGGGGGACCTGACGGAGCTCTCGCTCGACGACACCCCCATCACCGATCTGACGCCGCTGGCGGGCCTGACGAAGCTGCAGAAGGTGAGCATCCAGAACACCGCCATCAAGGACCTGACCCCGCTCAAGGGCGCCAAGGGACTGAAGAACCTGAACATCCAGGGCACGCCCATCACCAACTACTCGATGCTCCAGCCCGCGATCGCGAAGGGGCTGAAGGTCGAGATGTGAGAGGTCACTGCCTGACGATGACGCGGTTGCGGCCGCCGCGCTTGGCCTGGTAGAGCGCCTCGTCGGCGGCGGCGATGAGGTCGGAGCCGTTCTGCGCGGCGACCTCCGGGTACGCGGCCACGCCGACGCTCATCGTCACCAGGATGCGCCTGGAGTCGAAGACGAACTCCTTGGCCGCCACCAGGGAGCGGAGCCGCTCGGCCAGCACGGCCGCGTGCTGCAGCGGCACCGCGCGGCACACCACGCCGAACTCCTCCCCCCCGTAGCGACCGAAGACGTCCTCGGTGCGGACGGTCGGGTGCACCAGCCCGGCCAGCGTGGAGAGCACGTAGTCGCCGGCGAGGTGGCCGTAGGTGTCGTTGACGTTCTTGAAGTGGTCGATGTCGAACATCAAGAGCGACACCGCGCTCCCGTGGCGGCGCGCGTAGGTGAGCTCGGTCTCCAGCCGGTCCAGGAAGTGCTTCTTGTTGTAGGCCTTGGTGAGGCCGTCGCGCAGCGCGGCGTCGTACATCTGCCGCTGGAAGGACTCCTCCAGCTTGTCGTGGAAGGTGAACTTCAGCACTGTGTTGGACCCGAACTGGAGCTTGTCCCCGTCGCGCAGGGCCACCGCGTCGACGCGCTGCCCGTTGACCAGCGTGCCGTTGGAGCTCTGAAGGTCCTCGATGCGGACCGAGGTGCCCTCCACCACGATCCGCGCGTGGCGGCGGGAGATGCCGTCGTCGTCCAGGCGGATGCCCGCCGTGGCGGCGCGGCCGATGATGCTCTCGCCCGGCTGCAGGCGGTACATCTCCCCCACGTTGGTGCCCGCGAGGACCATGAGGTATGCCCTGTCGCGCCGTGAGCGCTTGAGCATCTCCATGGCGACGTCACCCATCCGAGAGACGTTGGTCTTCTCGCTGTCGTCGTCGTCGTCGTAGGGGGCCACCATCATCGATGGTTTTCGCGAAGGCTTGCCGCGTCAAGCTTTTCGACGGTCGGGGGCCTCTTTTCCCCATGGCCGGGGCGGCGCCGCGGGCCCTTTCAGGCCTCGAGCAGGGCGAGCTTGTTCTTCGCCATCTTGCCCACCTTGGTGCGGCCGCCCTTGTTCACCACGTAGGAGAGCAGCTCCTCGCCGACGGGGTGGCCGTCCTCGGCGAAGTGAAACCCCACGTAATAGAGGTGGTCCAGCTCCAGCGAGCGGTCTTTGCGCAGTGCGGCACCTACCTCGTAGCCACGCGACAGCAAGGTCCTCAGCCGCTGCAGCGCGGGGTCGCCGGCCCGCAGGGCGGGGCGCGTGTCCTTGACGCCCTGCTTGAGCTCGATCGCGGCGAGGGCGAAGCGGTCGTCGTCGGTGGCCTTGTCGCTCCGCAGGAGCAGGCGCAGCACCACGCCGCACTTGTCCTCGTTCTTGGAGCGCCGGAGCTTCTGCGCGAGCGCGCGCAGGGAGGCGGCGACGCCGCCCGGGTCGGCCGCCTGCACGACGTCGAGCAGCGCCTCCCAGCCGCGGTTGCCCGCGAGGATGCGCTTCTCCGCCGCATCCAGGAGCTGCTTGCGCACCGCGGGGGAGATCTTCTTCGCCACGTCCGCGGCGCCGAGCACCTTGCGAATGAGCCACCCGCGGTCGGCGTCCTTGGTGTCCAGCAGGGCCTTGGCGAGGGCGGTGGCCGCGTCCGCCCGCCCGGTGAGCAGCTCCGCCACGATCTCCGCCCGGCGGCGGTCTTGCGTGCAGAGGACGTGGATCAGCGCGCGGGTCGCGGCCTCGCTCTTCTGCGCCGCGAGGTACGCGGCGGCGAAGCGCACGCGGTCGGTGTCCTCGTGCGCGAGCAGCTTCTGGAAGCGGGGCATCACGGTGGGCGGCAGCGCCAGCGAGCCGAGGGTGTGCAGCGCGGTGTGCGCGAGGGCGCGATCGGGCGCCTCCGCCGCGTCGATGAGCGCGCCGGTCACCTTGGCGCTCGTCTTGCCGTCCTTCAGCGCGAAGCGCAGGGCGATGAGCGCCTCCTGCCGGACGAGGGGCGGCTCGGTCTTGGAGGTGGCGTAGGCGAGGAGGGTGGGGACCGCCTGCGCATCCTCCAGGTAGCCGAGGATCTTGATCGCGGCGGCCACCGCGCTGGTGCGCGCCTCGCCCTTCTTCTGCGCCTTGAGGTACTTCTCCGTCTCGGCGAGGTAGCTGTGGCGCTCGCGAGCGCCCGCCTCCTTCACCCGCTGGCGCACCGCGAGGGCGACGGCCTTGGCGGCCTCCCCCTCGCTGGAGGCGAGGCCGTGCAGCAGCGTGGTGAAGGCCTCCTTGCCGCCCAGGTCGGCGAGCACGGCGTCCAGCACGCGCCGCTGCTCCGGCGTGGCGCTCGGCATGCGCGCGCGGATGAGCGGCACGCCGTCCTCCCCCAGGCTGCGGATGGCGGCGGTGGCCGCGCGCTTGACGTCCTCCACGTGCGAGCCGAGCAGGTCGAAGGCGCGCTGCGCCACCTTCTTGCCCTGGCCCGTGGCGGTGAGCGCCTCCAGCGCGTGGCGCTGCAGCACCGGCACCCCGCTGTCCATCAGCTTCAGGAAGCCCTCCGTCGCCTGGGGCTTCCTCACCTTGAGCTCGCCCAGGACGATGGCCGCGGCGATGCGCTTCTCCACCGACCCGTCCTGGAGCATGCGGATGATCTTGTCGACCTCGGTCATGACTCGCTCCCGCCCGCGATCACAGCTTCGTCTTGCCCATCGTCAGGACCTGTTCGAACTCGCCGCGCGTCACCGGCGCCACGCTCAGCCGCGACCGCTTGATGAGCGCCATGCTCGCGAGCTTCTTCTTCTCGCGCACCTGGGCGAGGGTCACCGGCGTCGCGAGCGCCTTCACCGGCGCGAAGTCCACGACGCTCCACTGTTCGCCCTCCTTGGCGGTGGGGTCGGGGTACGCCTCCCGCGTGACCCGCGCGATACCGACGATCTCTTTCCCCTCGTTGGAGTGATAATACAGAGCGAGGTCCCCCTTCTTCATGGCGCGCAGGTTGTTGCGCGCCTCGAAGCTACGGACGCCGTCCCACACCGCGTTACCGTCTTGGACCAGCCGCTCGAACGGGTACTTGTATGGCTCGCTCTTGATCAGCCAGAACGCCATGGGCCGGAGGATACACGGAATGTCAGGGGCCAACGGAAGCATCTCGGCGCCCGCACGCGAGCCGCGGGCCGACGCGCTGGAGAGCGTCGACCTGTCGCCCGTCGCGCGGGCGCACATCCGCCTGGTGCGCAGGAGCCTGCAGCCCGGCCTGCTGGACGGTGCCCTGCGGCTGGGGCAGCGCACCTTCGGCTGCAACTGGATCGAGGTCTGCACCCGCAACATCCGGCACGTGCACGGGCGCGAGCGCATCGGCGAGCTGGACCCGGCGCAGAGCTACCTCTGCGTCTCCAACCACCGCAGCTTCTTCGACATGTACGTCATCACCGCGTACCTGGTGAAGCGCGGGATGCCGCACCGCCTTCTCTTCCCGGTGCGCGCCAACTTCTTCTACGAGGGCGCCGCGGGCATCGTCGTCAACGGCATCATGAGCTTCTTCGCGATGTACCCGCCCGTCTTCCGCGAGCGGAAGCTGGCGCACGTCAACGTGGCGAGCCTGGACGAGGTCGCCAGCCTGCTGCGCCGCGGCGGCTTCTTCGTGGGCGTGCACCCGGAGGGGACGCGCAACAAGTCGGACGACCCGTACACCCTGCTCCCCGCGCAGAGCGGCGTGGGGCGCATCATCCACAGGTCGCGCGTGACGGTGCTCCCGGTCTTCATCAACGGCCTGGGCAACGATCTGCCGAAGCAGGTGGCGGGCAACTTCACCCGCAAGGGCGACGCCATCCACGTGGTGTTCGGCGCGCCCGTCGACTTCGGCGCGCTGCTCGACGCGCCGCCGAGCCCGCGCGTCTTCCGGCAGGTGGCGGACAAGACGCTGGATGCCATCCGCGCGCTGGGGCAGGAGGAGCGGGCGATCCGCGCGGCCTCCTGGTCGACCTGATCGGCGACGATCCGGATCAGCGGTGGGGCGGCGTCTTCGGCGCGGCCGTCGCCTCCGGCGCGGCGGGTGTCTTCGGCGCGGCCGCGGTGCCGGTCGCCGCGGGCGGAGGCGGCGGGGGCGGCGGGGCCGGCGGCTTCGGCAGCTTGGCGTCGTAGAAGGTGCCGGTGTCGGGGTCGAGCGCGCCGAGGTCCCACACCGCGCCCGCCTTGCGCACCGTCGCCGCGTCCTCGCACGTCTGGAAGGGCGGCTTGCCCGGCGGGAAGGTGCGCACGCACGCGACGGGCGCGCCGGCGAAGCGATCGTCGACGTACTTCACCGCCACGCGGTAGCGCTTCCTCGGCTCGGGCTTGAGGCGCGCCTGCTGCAGCGCCACGCTGGAGGCGACGGTGCACCAGGGGTCGTGGGGCGCGTCGGCGGTGCAGTCGTCCGCCGAGCCGAGCTTGGCCGGGAGCTCCACGACGTGCAGCTCGAAGCGAGGGAAGGTCGTCGGGTCGTCCTTCGGATCGGCCGTCCAGCCGAGCTGGATGGGGAAGGAATCCCCCGGCGGGGGTACCGACACCCGCGCCTCCGCGCTGCCGATGCGCCCGGTCTCGTCGCTCACCTCGAGGCGCAGGGTGTAGGGGCCCCAGGCGTCCACCGTGAGCGTGGTGCCCAAACCGGCCCTGCCGATCGTCAGGCCGGAGGTCGAGCCGGGCGGCGCGCTGCGCAAGAACCAGTTGCGGTCGACGATACCGCCGGTCCGCGCGCGGCTCTTGCGGCTGTTGCAGCTGATCTTCTGGCCGGGCGAGGCCGTTAGCTTGTTCACGCCGGCGCCGCCGGACCCGGCGATGCGGCACTCCACCACCGCCTGCGGGGGCGGCCCGCACGGGTCGGCGCGCTCGCGGTCCTCGTGGACGTGGATGTCCTCGTCGGTCGAGGCGAAGGCGACCATGTCCATCGGCGGGGCCTTGCGCGGCGGTGTGGTGCACCCCTCGCCCGCCAGCGTCTCCTTGACGTAGACGTGCACGCCGGTGGAGGTGCGGACTACCCGCGAGATCTCCATCCCTTGCGCGTCCGGCGCGTCGCTGGTGGCCACGAAGATCATCTGGCTCTCCAGGTCGACGCTGCGCGGCGTGGGCGGCGGCTTGGCGTCGGGCCGCGGGTCCTTCCACACGAAGAGCCACTGGTCCGGGTCGTGGACGGCGTAGAAGCCCGGCTTCTGGGTGGTGTAGGCGCCGACGTCCAGGTGCTGCGGGTCGAGGTCGTCGCCGACATCCGGAGGTGTCCTGTCGCCCACCCGCGAGACGTGGACGATCAGCCGATTCTGTGTCGCGCACGCCCCGATCGTCAGCAAGCTACCGATCAGCGCGGCCGCCACCCACCCCGGACGAGCTGGCCTCTGCATCGCGAGGCTTGCATACCGCATTTTTCCGCACCGGGCGGACGAAACTTGGGATCACTCGCCGAGCGCGTCGGCCGGCGCGTCGGCGCCCGCGTCCGCCGCGCCCCCATCGGTGCCCCCCGCGTCCCCCGCGTCGCCGCCGCCGTCGGTCCCGCCGTCGAGCTGCGGGCACTCGGTGAGATCGTCGACGTGCTGCAGCTTGCCGGCCGTCGCCTGCTTCGCCGAGAAGCCGATGCCCACCGACATCGCGTCGCACGTCTTGTTCGCGTCCACCGTGCCGTCGGCGAGGATGTCCAGCCCGTTGTTCAGGAAGTTGGTCATCAGCGTGTAGTTCTTGTCGTCCTCGCAGAAGCCGATGAGCCGGAAGCCCTTGACGAGGTCGGTGCCGAACGCGCGCCCCGCGATGACGCCGTCGTCGATCGCCCACGTGCCGTCCTGCGCCTTGTGGAGGTGGCCGGTCACCACCGCCTGCGCGAGCTTGAGCGGGTACGGTGTCGGCACGTTGGCCTTGCGCCCCTGGATGAAGGGGAACCAGAAGAGGGTGTCCTGCGGCAGGTTGGTGACGATGTACCCGTCACGCACGTAGGCGGAGGGGTCGGCCAGCACCGCGTTGGGCAGGGCGGGCCCGCCGGAGGCCTGCGTCACGCTGTCGTCGCGCACCAGCCAGGGCATCTCCGGCGTGAAGCACGGGTGGTTCTTCCAGTCGGCGCTGCCGCAGTCCCAGGGCAGCGGGCTGTCCAGGCCGGGGGAGGGGTAGAAGTCGACGCGCACGGTGTCGTCGTTGGGCTGGCCGTTGTAGTTGGAGATGCGCACGAGGAAGTTGTACGCGCCGGTGCAGAGCCCGCAGTTGAAGGCGTCGTCGTTGAGGCCGTACTTGCCGCCCACCTCCGGGATGGTCGCGGCGTAGTACTCCAGGCTGCCGAAGGTGTTGTCGCGGCAGTAGTTGCCGTCGTAGGGGATGGCCGCGCCCGTCGGTTTGCAGGAGACGATGGGGTTGTCCATGATGCACGTCGGCGACTGCGTGCACACGCCGTCCAGGTCCAGGCCGAGATCCTTCCAGGCGTTGGGGTCCTTGTCGCCGCTGGTGTTGAGCGAGCCCAGGCGCATGTTGACCAGCGCCAGGTAGATGGGGGCCTCGTCGGTGCCGCCCTGAGGGCCCGGGCGGTCGCCGGGCTTGGGCATGCCCGCGCTGAAGCACTGCCCCTGCGTGCCGGACCACCAGCCGATGCCGCCGCCGTCGGGGATGGGAGGCCCGGCCTCGGTCTCGACGAGGTCCGGCGTGTAGACGTTGCAGAACGCCACGAAGAGCGACGCGCAGGACGCGGCCGCAACGAGCACTCCAAGACTCGAACGCAAGCGCACGGGTCGAGGTTATCAGGGATCCGGGCGAGGCGGGTGGCGGCGAGAGACGTGCCGGCGTGCCGGACGCCGGGGTGTGGGGCCGCGACGCGCGGACGCCCCGCGGGTCAGGGGTTGGCGGCTCCGAAGGTGCTCGTCCCGACGGCCCAGTCGTTCTGGTCGTCGTTGTCGGACGACTTCACGCGCCCGATGCTGTCGCCCGTCGCGCTGTTGCCCACGCTGCTCCAGTTGGCGGTGATGTCGTCCGCGCTGGGGGTGGTGTTGAACGTGCAGGTCTGCCCCCCGCAGTCCGCCGGCAGCCACTGGCCGGCGCTCTGAAGGAAGGTGAGGGTGTCGAGGAAGTAGCCCGCCGAGCCCGAGCCCTTGCTGAAGGCCACGGCGTCCTGGATGGTGGTGTCCGGGTTGCGCACCGCGAGCGCCGTGCCGGCGTAGACGATGCCGCTGCTGCCGCCCGCGATGTCCCACGCGCCGGAGTAGCAGGCCGCGTCGGTGCAGTCGGTCTTCGTCGTGGTCTCGGAGGTCACGTTCCCGTCGTTGAGGTGAACGACGATGAGATCGTCGACCGCCACGTCCAGGTCGGGCAGCGTGGCGAGGATCTTGTTGTTACTGTTGGCGCCGGGGTCCTGGTAGATGTCGATGCCGTTCAGGTTGCCGTCGGTGATGACGCGCAGCTCGATGAGGTCCTTGCTCCCGCCGATGTTGGGGTTCACCTCGTTGAGGCGGAGCACGGCGATCTTGACGTAGCCGGTGAAGGTCGCGGTGTTGGCCGCCTGGTCGACGCCGGTGCCCAGCATGTCCTTCAGCGTACCGGCGACCGTCACCGTGTAGGTGGTGCTCGCCGTCTGCGTGCTCGTCGTCACCGTCACCTCCTTCGGCGCGGTGAGGGACGCGGCCGAAGCGGTCAGCCCGTTGTCGAAGCTGAACTGCGAGCCGTCGCCCGTGACCGTGACGGCGTCCAGGTTGCGGTCGAAGGTCACGACCACGCTCGTGGCGCTGGTGGCCACCGCGCTCACCACCTTCGGCGCGGGGCAGGTGATGCCGTTCAGATCGCTCTCGACCCAGCCGGAGGGCTGCGCCTGCGTGTTGTAGCGCCACATCGCGCCGGTGAGCGTCAGGCTGCAGCCCTTGCCCACGTCCACGCTCGACTGCACCGTCGCGGGCAGGCGCAGCTTCATGTTGGCGTTGCCGGAGACGCCCGCGGTGTCGAGCTGCGCGCTCACGAAGCCGCTGCCCGCGTAGGCGAAGTCGGCGGCGATCGTCCCCTTCATCGTGACGTACTCGCTCTCGTAGGAGTCGAGCGCGTTGACGACGTCGGTGGCGCTGGAGAGATCCTGCAGCAGGGCGGAGAGGGGCTGGTTCTGCGCGTTGCGCGCGAAGCTGCTGATGGCTGTCGCCTCGCGCAGCGTGCCGACCAGCCCGACGGAGTCCACCACGAAGGAGACGTCGTCGCCGGCGACCGGCAGGGGGTTCAGGGTCGACGGGTCGACCGCGACGAACAGCGCCGGGCCTGTCTTCTCCGCCTGGACGAAGAAGCCCGCCACGTCGTTGCCGATCGCGGCGTGGACATAGGTAACGATGGCGTGGTCCACAGGCAGGTTCAGCGAGCCGGCGTCGCCTCCGTCGTCGCTCGCGTCGCCCGCGTCGCCCGCGTCGCCGCCGTCGGCGACGTTCGCCGTCTGGTCGGCCGCGTCGCGCACCGCCTGGATCTGCAGCGACGTGCTGTTGAGGCCCCCGTCCGATGCGTCCGACGTGGCGTCGGAGCCGCCATCGGTCAGCGTCGCGTCGCCGCCGCTGTCGGGCAGAACGCTCACGTCTTTGGACGCGTCGGGGACGTTCACGTCGGCGCCGCCATCCGTCGTGGCGTTGTCGTCGCCGGAGCAGGCGTAGAGCCCCGCGGTGAGGGAGAGGCCCAGAAACACGGCGAAGAGAGTGCGGTGCGACATGTAGGAGCGCCCTAACCCAATTTGCCTCTGCTGTCACCCCTCGACGGCCGCGCCTCGCAAGTTGTCGCCGCATCGTCACCCGCCCCCACCCCCACCCGCCGCGCCCGGTGGTCGATGAGCATGCTAATGATCTGCCGGTTGCCCGCGCAGATTGGGGAGTCTGGAGGGGGACCGCCACCGGAAACGCAAATGTTTCACCCCGAAGGACCCACCCTCCTGGAGCTGGCCCGGCAGGCGCTTTCGTCGACCGAGCGCGGCTACGATCTGCTCGCCCCCAAGTTCGATCACACCCCCTTCCGCACGCCCGACGCGATCCTGGAGGCGATGGCGCGGAGGGTGGGCCGGCCCGGCTCGCTCGGCGCGGCCCTCGACGCGTGCTGCGGCACCGGCGCCGCGATGTGGCACCTGCGCTCGCTCTGTCGCGACCGCGTGGTGGGCATCGACGGCAGCCCCGGCATGCTGGAGCAGGCCCGGTTGCACATGCAGAACGCGCCGGGCGACGCGAAGGTGGAGCTGGTGCAGGGCGACGTCCTGGACATGCCCTTCGACGCCGAGTTCGACGTGGTCACCTGCGTCGGCGCCTTCGGCCACATCCTTCCCCGCGACGAGCCGCGCTTCGTCGAGTCGGTGCGCCGCGCGCTGGTGCCCGGCGGCCGCTTCGTCTTCGTCACCACCGAGGTGCCGCCGCCGACCACCGCCGCGTGGTGGGCGGCGCGCGGCTTCAACGCGGTGATGCACGTGCGCAACGCCCTCTGGAAGCCGCAGTTCGTCATGTACTACCTCACCTTCACCTGGCCGGGCGTGCGTGCGCTGCTCGATGCGCACGGCTTCGACGTGGAGATGGAGCGAGGTGTCTTCCCCGAGCCTTACCGCCGCGCGCTGCTGGTCACCGGCACGCGTCGCTGAGGAGGCTCACCGGGCGAACGGTTCGATCACGCACCCAGGTCCGCGCGCACGCGCTCGGCGAACGCGCCGGCGTCGCGCAGGATCAGCTCGTCGTGCTCCAGGTCCAGCTCGATCCCCGGGTAGCGCGCGACGACCATGTGCACGGTGTGCGGCGCCGCGCCCATCTGCGCCTCCACCTCGCGCGCCATCTCCGACCACCGCCCGCGTGTCGTGCCGTCCTCGCCCTTGTTGCCCCACACCTGCAGGTGCATCAGGAGCTGGTTGGCGAGGCGCGGCGCGCTCGGGCCGCCGCTCAGCGTGACGCGCTTGGTCGTGTACAGATCGCGGAAGCGCTCGGCGAGGGTGTGCATCAGCCGGGCCATCCACGGCTTGAGCAGGTCGAGCTCCTGCCCGAGCACCGCGCTGGTCACCACCAGCACCGTCGTGTCCTCCACCGCGACCACCGTGGCGGTGCGCGGGCTCTCGGTGAGCACCGCCATCTCGCCGAACACCTCGCCGGCGCCTAGCGTCTTGAGGACCTGGTCCACGCCGCCCATCTTCTTGCGGACCTCGGCGCGCCCGGAGACGATGATGTACGCCGAGTTGCCCGGGTCGCCCTCGCGCACCATCACCGCGCCGCGCGGGAAGCTCGTCTGCGGGAACTCCGCGCCGCCGCGCATGTAGCGGAGCAGGTCGGCCTTGAGGGCGTCGGTGTCGGCGTAGCGATCGCTGCGGTGCCGCGCCATCGCCTTGAGCACGATGCGCTCCACCTCCGGCGGCACGCGCGCCTCGCCGGCGGCCTCGCTCGGCCGCACGTAGCCGGCGGTGCGCGCGAGGGCGAGCGTCTCCTCGTGACTCTCCGCGCGGTAAGGCGGGCGGCGCACCAGGATCTCGTAGAGCAGCGCGCCCACCGAGAACACGTCCGACCGCGCGTCCAGCATGAAGCGGCTGCCCTCCGCCTGCTCCGGCGACATGTACGCGGCGGTGCCCAGCACCGCGTCGCCGGTGTGGCCCGACTCTCCGGGCGCGGGCGCCTGCGCGGCCTCGCCGGCGTCGGGCATGGAAGCGCGATCGGCGCCGGAGCCCTGGAGCCGCGCGATGCCCCAGTCCATCAGGTACACCTCGCCGAAGTCGCCGACCATGACGTTGGCCGGCTTGATGTCGCAGTGCACGACGCCGCGGCTGTGGGCGAAGGCGAGCGCGTCGCACACCTTCACCACCACGTCGAGCAGGTTGAAGAGCACGTGCGGGTCGATGGCGCCCTCGGGCAGCGCCTTGATGAGGTCCTTGAGCGTCCGCCCCTCCACCAGCTTCATGGTGAAGTACAGCCCGCCGTCCTCGCGTTGCCCGACGTCGTAGACGGGGACGATGTTCGGGTGGTCGAGCTGCCCGTTCGTCCGCGCCTCGCGCAGGAACATGCGGAGCATGCGCGTGTCGTCGCGCAGCATCGCGTGCATCGTCTTCATCGCCATGCGGCGGCCGATGGCGCGGTCCACCACCACGTGCACCGCCCCCATCCCGCCGGAGGCGAGCACCCCCTCCACGTCCAGCCGCTCGGGCGCCGGCCTGCGGAACTCCGCGGCGAGGCCCTCGACGTCCTCGATCCCGTGAATGGGCTCGGCGGACGCCCGGGTGGGCTCCGGCGGCTCGCTCCTCCTCTTCACGTGGAGGATGGTTCGGTCGTCCGGCTCGTTCATCCCCCCGACTGTACACCGCGGGTGGCCGCGGCCTTCCCTCCGCGCGCGACCTTCCTTCGGCTGGCGGCGTGGGCGTGGGACGCCCTGGTCACTCGAAGGTGACCTCGATGTCGCCGGGGGCCGCCTTCTCCAGGCGCGCGGGGATCGCCTTGAAGAGGCCGACCACCTCGTCGCCCCACTTGCGGCCATCGCCCGGGGGGGCCTGCAGATCGCGGGCGATCGCCTCGAGCTCGGTGCGCTGCTCGGCCGCGAGGCCCACCTGCAGCGCCAGCTTCTCCAGCAGGGCCTTCTCCTTGTCGTCCACGTCCTGATCCACGCCGCTGAGCCACGCGGCGGCCACGAAGGCGAACGCCTTGTCGCGCGGGCTGAGGTCCTCCAGGAGGATCTGCTCGACCGGGATGGGGGCGGCGAGCGCCTCGTCCAGCTTGTCGCGGAACTCCTTGCTCAAGTTCAGCACCTCGGCGGCGCCGCGCACGCCGGCCTTCTCGCTGTCGTCCAGGCGGCCGTCGGCCCACGCCATGGCGATGAGGAGGCGGAGGGTCTCGGTGCAGGCGTAGCCGCTGATGGTCAGTCGTCGCATGGGCGAGCCTCTTGGCACACCCGGCGCGAGGCGACAAGAGTCGTGGGCTGGCCCGGAGACGGCGGCGATCGGTGGGCTGGCCGCGCGGGAGGCCGGTCAGGCGGCGGCGGGGCCGCGGGGCGTGAACAGCGGGAACAGCGTGGCCCCCGCGTTCGGCCCGGGCATGTCGTCGTCGTCGTCGTCCTTCTTGCCGAGCATGCGGTCCCACACCGAGCGCGGCTTGCGGGTCGCGATGTCGCGGCCCCACACCTTCGGCTGCCGCTTGGGCTGCGAGAACTGGAACATGACGGCGCGCGTCTACCACGAGCGGGAGCCCCCGCGCCACTTTTCTCCGCGCCGCCGGCTCGACGCGGATCAGGCCGCGAGCGCCACGGCGCCTTCGGGTGCGCGCTCGTAGCCGGTGGGCTGCCCGCGACCGAGCCGCGCGTTCAGCGCGCCGACCGATCGCCAGAAGAGCCGCTCCGCGGGCGAGAGGCGGACGTAGCCGTGGGCGAAGATCCACTCCACGTTGGCCCGGCTGTTGTCGGCGAAGCAGCGCGCCTCGATCTCGCGCAGGCGGGCGAGCTCGCGCAGACGCGTCGCCTCGTCGGGGGCGTAGCGCCTGGAGATGGCGTGGCAGTAGCGCAGGTGACGCGCCTCGTCGCGCGCGACCTCCTCGAAGACGCGGGAGGTCTCGGGATCGATGCGCCGGAAGAGCGGCCCGAAGAGGGCGAACTGCACCGTGGCGCGCTCCTCGATGACCTGCAGCACCAGGTATGTCCGCATCACGTCCTCGCGCGTCTCGATGCGCGGGGGCGTCTTCGGATCGCGGCCGAGCGCCTGGTCGATGCGGCCGAGCAGCTTCAGGTGGTCGGGGACGGGGGGCATCGACACCCCGGTCCGCTCCAGGCACTCGTGGAACAGCCGGGCGTGCCGCTGCTCGTCCTCCTGGTGGCGGCGGATCATGTGGGCGAGCTTCGCGTCGTCCGCTTTGGCCTCGAGCCGCTCGAACAGGGCGCCCTCGTCGGTGCCCTCGGCCTCGGCGATCTGATTGAGCATGTGGGCCCGGCCTGCGGGGCTGGCGATGAGCTGCCCCACGAACCGCTCGGCGAGTCGCTCCTGGATTCTCATGGTGTCTCCAGATGACCGTATTGGTTCTTTGGTCACTGCTTGTGGAAAAGAAATCCGCGGTGAAAACGACGCGTCTTCGCCTGCGGACGACCAGAAGCATAGGACGGGTCACGCCGCTGTCAAGCCCGGTCGGTGGATCGCAAGCAGGCGGACATCCGGCGGCGCGGGCCAACGTCCGGGGGGCCGCCGGCGTCACCGCGACGCCAGCCCCCACGCGATGGGTGCACGCCGCGCTGCGGCGTGGCAACCTTGGCCCGCGGTTCCGGGACGTGAGGAAACGATGAGGCTTGCTTCTCTCCTGGTGGTGGCGCTCCCGCTCGCGGCATGCGGGGGCAAGGTCACCGGCGACGACACCAGCGTGGACACCGATGGCGGGACGTACGGCCGGGACGGCAGCGTCCGGTCGGATGGCGGCAACGGGTACGTGGATCCGCGGTGCCCCGACGCGTCGGCGCCACCCCAGCTCAACGAGTGCGATGTCTTCACCGGCAACGGCTGCGGTCCGGGCGAGGGCTGCTACCCGGCGGTGCTGCCGCCGGACCAGAAGTGCCAGTCGGAGGTCTACGGGTCCTTCTGTCTTCCGGAGGGCTCGGGCACGCAGGGGGCCGACTGCGGCAACAAGGGCTCGTGCGCGAGCGGCTTCGTGTGCCTCATCACCGGCGCGGACACGCAGTGCGCGCGCCTCTGCGAGCTGGGCAAGCACGCGTGTTCGCAGGGCTTCGTCTGCGAGCCGATCGACGTCCCCGGCTACTCGGCATGTCTGTGAGCGGCGCGGCGAGGCTAGGGCGAACAGGACGGGGCGCGCTGGGCGGCGCCGCCGCCGTCGCGGCGATCGTCCTCGCGTGCATGGACGGAGGCTGCGGATCGCGCACCGGCCTCGTGGTCTGCGTGCGCGACTCCGACTGCCGCCACGACGATCTCTGCAAGACGGTGAAGTGCGTCGACCGCCAGTGCGTCGAGGTGGCGCACAAGACGTGCGACGACAGCGACCCTTGCACCGACGACAGCTGCGACAAGAAGACGGGCAACTGCATCTTCACCGGGCAGACGCTGGACCTCGACGGCGACGGGCACCACGCGCCGAAGGCCGGCTTCGACCCCGGCGCGCCCGGCTCCTGCGGTGACGACTGCGACGACACCGACCCGCGCGCCTTCCCCGGCAACAAGGAGGTGTGCGACGGGATCGACAACGACTGCGACGGCATCGTCGACAACGGCGCGCGCTACACCCCCAGCCCCGGCGCCGAGACGCAGCTCTCCGCGCCGGGGTTCGACTGGGCGGAGCCGGACAGCCTCGTGCGCGGCGGCACCGGCAACGTGCGCTTGCTGGCGACGTACGACGCCTCGCAGGGCGATCAGCTCCTGCCGTATCTCTTGCCGCTCGACGCGCTCGGCAAGCCGACCAACGCCTCCACCGTCCTGACCGGAACCGTCGCCGCGGGGAGCGGCACCGCGGTCGCGTGGACGGGCGACCGCTACGGCATCGCGTGGGGCGATCGCCGCGACGGCAACTTCGAGATCTACTTCGCCCTGCTCGATCCCTCCGGCGCCAAGATGGCGCCCGGCGACGAGCGCATCACCGTCTCCTCGGGCTTCTCCATCTACCCGAGCCTGGTGTGGACCGGCAGCGAGTTCGACCTGGTGTGGCAGGAGGAGGTGGGCGGCGGCACCTTCACCATCGAGGGCCAGCGCATCGCACTCGACGGGCGGTTGATCGGCGACATCGTGAAGCTCACCCCCGGCAAGTCGAACGAGCAGGGTCCGGCGCTCGCGGCGGGCCGCAAGGAGCTGGGCCTGACCTGGGTGCGTGGCGACGCGACGACCCACGGCGTGCTGTTCCAGCCGCTCGACTTCACCCTCTCGCCGAAGGCCGAGCCCACCATCCTGACGTCCGGCGGACTGCAGGGGGCGGGGCCGGACATCGTCTTCAACCGCACCAGCTACGTCGTCAGCTTCTTCGACCCGCGCGCGGGCAAGCGGACCGTGTACGGCACCGTCGTCGGCGGTGACGGCTCCATCATCGTGCCGCCGACGGACATCGCGGTGAGCCCCGGCGAGTCGCGCGACTCCGCGCTCATCCCCCTGGGCGACAGGGTGCTCTTCGTCTACGCCGACGACAGGGACAACAACCAGGGCTACGAGCTTTACACGCGCACGCTCTGGGCGGACCTCACCTCGCTGGGGCCGCCGGCGCGGGTGACCGCGGCCCCGGGAGACAGCATCGCCCCGCGCGCGGCGTTCGCGCCGGACGGCACGGTGCTCGTCATCTTCCGCGACGACCGCGGCCTCGCCCCCGCGGTCTTCGAGACGGGCCTCGCGTGCGACATGCCGAAGTGATCGTTCGTTGACGGGTCAAAGGTCGGCGCGGCCCTCCGAGACGGGGACCTCCTCGCCGAGGGAGGTGTCCAGCCCCAGCGCCGCGAGCACCGCGGGATCGTAGCGACGCCACACCAGGCGCGCCGTCACCGACACGACGCGCGCGCCGCCGAACGCCGCCGGCACCTGCCGCGTGAAGTCCAGGGTGCCGCCCGCGGGGATCGCCCGCACCGTCTGCGACGCCGCGGCCAGAGGGTCGAAGGTGGGCGCGCCCTTCGCGTCGGTCATCGCGTCGGAGAGCGACTCCGGCTCCAGCGCGTGCTCGCCCCCGAGCTCGTCGGTCGCCGTCACGCTCACGTGCACGTCGCGGAGGAAGCGCGCGCCGGTGGGCAGCGCGTGACCGAGCAGACGGCTCACCACGTGGACGCTCACGTCTTCGTGATCCGCCGCGTGATCGGCGACCGTCACCGTGACCGTGGCGGCGCCGGCGAGCAGGCCATCCTCGGGCCCGGCGAAGGCGTGATCGCGCACCTCGCGCGCCTTGCCGCCGGGGACCAGCGCCTCGCGCAGGGGAGGCGCCGACGGATTGCCGGGCACCGTGCTCATGTGGCACCCGGCGCAGGTGGTGCCGGTGGCCTTCGCGGGCGACGCGCTCCACTCGGAGAAGGGCGTCTCGTGGAAGGCGCCGGGCCCGCTGACCTCGTGGCAGGTGCCGCACAGCTCGGAGGCGCTCACGAAGGGGCGCGCGGCGGCGCGGTGGGCGGCGCCGGGATCGGCGTCGGCGTACGGCCCGCCCATGGTGTCGCTCGCCCCGTCGATGAGCAGGCCGTTCTGGGTGTCCTCGTTGCCCACCGCGCGGTGGCACGTCACGCACCCCACCCCGCGCTCGCCCTCCGCCTGGTGCGGCGCGTGGCAGCGGTCGCAGAACGTCTGCTGCTCCGGCGTGGCGCGGGCGCGCAGCGCGACGAAGACCGGCGAGTCGCTCGCCCGGGCGTGCGCGGAGGTGGCGAAGCGCGCGGCGATGTCCGCGTGACACCCGCCGCAGCTCGCGTCGGTGGGCTCGGCGTCCACCGCGCTCGCCGAGCAGCCGAGCGCCGCACCCGCCGGCGCGACGCTCGCCCGGACGACGCCCACCGCCATCGCCGCGACGAGCGCGGCACCGCGTGGCAGGCGCATCAGAACCAGTAGTTGAGCGCGACCAGGCCCTCGCCCACGCCGTAGATCGCCATGTTGCGCTCCACGCGCGCGGTCCACGAGTAGGCGGTCATCGGGTGGCCCACGTAGCCCACCGTCTCCACCTGCGCGAGCAGGGCGAAGCCCTCGCCCAGCGCCAGCTCGGCGCCGATGCCCGCGTGGACGCCGAAGCGCACGTCGCTCACGCCGGGGTTGCCTTGCCCGGGCTCCAGCATGGCGAGCATCGCGCAGGCGCCGACGAGCGGGTACGCGGTGAAGCGCGGCGTGTGGATGAGCGCGAGCTGCAGCGAGGTGCCGACCTCGTGATCGTGGCGGATGGCGTCACCGTTCTGGCCGAAGTAGTTGTCGAAGTAGAGCTCGACGCGCACCAGGTCGAAGGGTCGCAGTCGCACCATGCCGCCGAGGCCGGCCTGGACGTAGCCGTCGCCGCCCCGCACGAGCGTGCGCCCCCCGATGGCGACCGGGTGGGTGGGGCCCCACGCGAGCGGCCGGTGGTGGGGGCGATCGTCGGCGAAGGCGGCGGTGGTCAGGAGGGAGAGGCAGAGGAGAAGAAGCGAGGCGAGGAAGTGGCGCGCACGCGCGCGGTGCCGTTGGGTCATGGACTCAGGCGATGCGCGCCACCACGGCCGTATTCAGCTCGAGCGCGGGATGAATCCCCGCGTGGCGCGCCGCATCCGAAGCGCCCCCGCTCCGCGATCCCAGGTGCGCCTTTGTTGGCCCTCCTTGTCCGGTGGCGTAAGCCGGACGAGAAGGAGATCGCTCGTGCGCAGTGTCCTCAGCCCTCCGATAGACGAGTTCTTCTCGGCCGAATTCCCCTGCGACAACCCGGAGATCTGGCGGGTTCGTCCGCCGCCGGCGAGCTTCGACCTGCTGGCGCCAGCGCCGAGTCCGGTCGTGGAGGTGGCGTCCGTCGACGCCGCGGAGGACACGGCCCTCCAGGCCCCGGAGGTGCAGGTCCCGGAGGTGCAGGTCGTCCAGGCGCTGGACCTCGCCGGAGCGGAGCCCATCGAGGACGACACGGTGGACGTGGTCATCGACGACTTCTCCGACGACGACTTCGCCCACGCGACGCTGGAGTCGGTCATCCCCCCGCCGATGGCCTCCGCCGCCGCGCCGCCGATGCCGGAGGTGTCCTCCGAGCCGGCGCCGCCCGCGCCGGACTTCTTCGCCGTCTACCTCCAGACCCTCCGCGACGTCGCCCTCACCGCCGGCGCGCGCGCCGACCTGGTCGAGGCGCTGCCCGGCATGCTCGGCCTCGAGCGCCTGGACGTGCGCGATCTGGACGACGCCACGGTCGACGCGCTCGTCACCGCGCGCCTGCTCGCGCGGGGCGACGCCGGTCAGGCGGTCCGCGACGGAGGGCTGGTGCGCACCGCGCAGGCGTGGCGCTCCGCCATCGCCGGCGAGGAGCCCGACTTCTCCGCCTGCGGCACCGAGATGCTGGACGAGTGGTCTGCCACGGTGGTCTCCGGTCTGCTCGGCGCGCCCGCGCGCAAGGAGCCGCTCCGTCGCCAGCTGCGCTCGCGGGGCGTGGCTGCCTTCGGCCTGCTCATCGAGGCCGCCTGAGGACTCAGGCGCCGCGGCGGCTCACCACTTCCAGTCCTTGTACCGCTCGCGCAGCTCGCGCTTGAGGAACTTGCCCGCCGAGGTGCGCGGGATGGCGTCGACGAAGACGAAGGCGTCGGGCACCCAGAACTTGGCGACCTTCCCCTCGAGGTACGTACGGAGGTCGCCCTCCTCCACCTTCTGCCCCTCCCGCGCGACGACCACCGCCATCGGTCGCTCTGCCCACTTGGGGTGCGGCACCGCGATGACGCACGCCTCCTTCACCGACGGGTGACCCATCAGGATGTTCTCCAGGTCGACCGAGCTGATCCACTCGCCGCCGGACTTGATGAGGTCCTTGGTGCGATCGGTGATCTTCATCATGCCGGTCTGGTCGATGGTCACCACGTCGCCGGTGCGGAACCAGCCGTCGGGCGACCATCGCGTCGCCTGCTCCTCCGGCAGCTCGTGGTAGCTCGCGGCCACCCACGGCCCGCGGACCTCCAGCTCGCCGGGGGCCTTGCCGTCGCGGGGGACCTCGCCCTCGTCGCCCATCGCGCGGATCTCCACGAAGGGCGACGGCACGCCCTGCTTGGCGCGCAGCGCGTAGCGCTCGTCCTCCGTCCAGCGGTCCGCCTCCGGCGGGAGGTTGGCGACGGTGCCGAGCGGCGTCGTCTCCGTCATGCCCCAGGCGTGCACCACGCGCAGGCCGTGCTTGTCGAACGCGCGGATCATGCTCTCCGGCGCGGCCGACCCGCCGACGACCATGCGCAGGCCCTCCTGCAGCTTCCACCGGCCGGGGTTCTTCTCCAGCGCGTCCAGGATGCCGAGCCAGATCGTCGGCACGCCGGCGGCGAGCGTCACCTTCTCCTCGGCGAAGAGGTCGAGCAGGCTGACCGAGTCCAGGTGCGGCCCGGGGTAGACGTGCTTGGCGCCCACCATGGTGCAGGTGAAGGGCAGGCCCCACGCGTTGACGTGGAACATCGGGACGACCGCCACCACACTGTCGCGGCGGGAGATGCCCAGCGTGTCGGCGAGGGCGGACGCGAAGGAGTGCAGGCACACCGCGCGGTGGGAGTAGACGACGCCCTTCGGCTTGCCGGTGGTGCCGGACGTGTAGCACATGCCGAGCGGGTCCTCCTCGTCCAGCGCGGGGAAGTCCGCCTTGGCCGGGGCGTCCTTCAGCACCTTCTCGTAGTCGAGCAGCTTGGGCGGCGGCGCCTGCCCGGAGAGCGACACCACGATCACCTTCTCGAACTTGGCGATGGGCGCGAACTTCTCGTACAGCGGCAGGAGCACGTCGTCGACGATGAGCACGCGGTCGCCCGCGTGCGCGGCGATGTAGCCGATGTCGTCGGGGTGCAGGCGCAGGTTGAGCGTGTGCAGCACCGCGCCGGCGAGCGGGATGGCGAAGTACGCCTCCAGGTGCGCGTAGTGGTTCCACATCAGCGTGGCCACGCGGTCGCCCTTCTTGATGCCCATCCCGGCGAGCGCGCGCGCGAGGGCGCGGGTGCGCCGGTCGAACTCGGCGTACGCGTGGCGGTGCACCTGCTTGCTCGGCAGGCGCGACACGACCTCCACGCCCGGGTAGAGCGACGCGGCCCGCCGGAAGATGGCGTCCAGCGTCAGGGGAAAGTGCATCATCGTGCTCTGCATCGCGTACCTCCCGCGTCGGCGAGGGCCCGCGCCGAACGCCGGCGGGGCCAGGCACCGGAGCCTACCCCAAAGCCTCAGCGCGCGAGATATGCGTCGACCTCGATCTCCACGATCATGTCCGGGTCGATGAGGCGCCGCACCTCCACCATCGTCGCGGCCGGCGGGTTCTGCCCCACGCACTCGGCGTGCGCGCGGCCGATCTCCGGCCAGCGGGAGATGTCGGTCACGTACATCCGCGTGCGCACGACGTCGGCGAGGCTCCCGCCCAGCTCGCGCAGCGCCGCCTCGATGATCGCGAAGCACCGCCGGGCCTGCGCGTAGGCGTCACCGGGCGCGTGGGTGCCGCCCCCGGGCGCGACGGGCGCGGTGCCGCCGACCCACACGTTCGGGCCGATGGCGACGGCGCGGCAGTAGCCCACCTTCTTCTCCCACTCCGCCCCCGAGTAGACGCGCCGGATCGCTTCCATCATGCACCTCTCACAAGGCGGGGGTCACAAGGCGGGGGTCACAAGGCGGGGGCGTCGCCGTAGCGCTCGCCCAGATCGTCGGCGACCGCCAGCAGCTCCGCCGTGTCCACCTCGGAGAATGCGGACGGGTGGTCGGAGTCGACGTCGATGACGCCGAGAAGTCGACCCGCGGGCGAGACGATGGGCACCACCACCTCCGAGCGCGTGGTCGCCGAGCACGGGATGTGGTCGGGGAAGGCGTGCACGTCCGGCACCAGCTGCGGGGTGCGCGTCTGCGCCGCCGCGCCGCACACCCCGCGCGGCACCGCGATGGAGATGCACCCGTGCCCGCCCTGGTACGGGCCGACGAGCAAGAGGTCGGGCTTCACCGCGCGGTAGAAGCCCGTCCAGTGGAAGTAGGCGAAGGCGTGGTGCAGCTCGGCGGCGACGGTCGCCATCGCGCTGACCCAGTCGGACTGGTCCTCCAGCAGGGAGGCGATGGCCGCGCGCACCTCGGCGTAGCGCGCGAGGCGCTCGGCGTCGGAGGCGAATACCGGGAGGGGCTCGGTCATCGGCCTGGGAGGGTAGGGGGCTCGCGGTATACTTGGCAACGATGCGCGCCCATCTCTTCTCCCTCGCCGCGGCGTGCGCCGCCGCCCTCGCCTGCGGCGCGTCCTCCTCCGGGGCCTCCCCCGGCGACGCGCCACCGCTGTCCACCCCGGAGCAGGGCGTGGCGACCTACTACGACGCCACGGGCGCGGGCGCGTGCAGCTTCGACCCGACGCCCAACGATCTGGACGTCGCCGCGATGGACAAGCCGGAGTGGGCGGGCAGCGCGGTGTGCGGCGCCTGCGCGGACGTGAAGGGCCCGAAGGGCGAGGTCACGGTGCGCATCGTCGACCAGTGTCCGGAGTGCGAGAAGGGCCACCTGGACCTCAGCCAGGAGGCCTTCGCCAAGATCGCCGACGTCTCCGCGGGGAAGGTGCCCATCACCTGGAGCCTCGTGCCGTGCGCCGTGCAGGGGCCGGTGCAGTACCACTTCAAGGACGGCAGCTCGCAGTGGTGGACCGCCATCCAGGTGCGCAACCACAAGGTGCCGGTGTCGAAGCTGGAGGTGCAGGTGGAAGGCGGGGCCTGGACCGACGTGTCGCGTGCAGACTACAACTACTTCGTGGCGCAGTCGGGCGTCGGGCCGGACCCCTTCCAGGTGCGCATCACCTCGCAGGACGGCCACGTGCTGGTGGACTCGTTGCCCGCGGTGCAGCCCAACACGACGGTGAGCGGCGCCGCGCAGTTCCCGTGAGGCGCCTGGCGCTGCTCGCGCTGCTCGCCGGCTGCCACCACGGCGCCTCGAGCGCGGTCGGGCCCGCGGCGTCCTCGGGCGGAGCGCCCGCCTCCTCGTCCGCGGCCAGCGCGAGCCCGGTGGCCTCCGCCTCCGCCATGCCGGATGCCGCGCTCCCGTGGCCGGACTTCGGTCCGCCCGGTCCCATCGTGGCCAGGGGCTACCCGGTCCCGCTCGGCACCGGGATGGACGACCCGGCGCGCTGGGCGGGCTTCACCTCCGACGGCCAGTACTTCGGCTACTGCGGTGTCGGCGGCGGGCGCGGCGAGACGCGCTGCGACTTCGTCGACGCGAGCGGCAAGCACCTGACGATGACCGACGCCGACGACAAGGGCGTGCACGCGAAGAAGACGCAGCAGATCCACCGGTGGTTGAAGGACCACGGCGTGCCGCAGACGGTGGCGCGCGGGGGCGACCCCTCCTCGCGCATGGCGCCGCCGCTCACCGGCATGTGGGCGTTCGCGCGCGACATCACCCTGACCGTCGTGACGACGCCGCCGACGCACGACGCCGCCGGCAAGCTGCTCGCCGAGCCCTCGCTGCGGGTGGGCGGCGTGCTCGCCGGGGAGGCGCCCGTCTATCCGATCAACGTCTCGGCGCCCCGGCGCAAGGCGGGCGCCGAGGTCATCGAGTACCACTTCGTCAGCCCCAACGCGGTGGCGCTCTCCCCCGACGGCAAGGACCTGGGCGTCGTCGCTCACTCCTTCTGCATGGAGTACTGCGACGACTTCGACGTGGTGCGCGTGCCGGTCACCACCTTCGCCGGGCGCGTCTACAACGACGCGGGCTACGCACATCACGAGAAGGGGGAGTGGGCGCGCGCCGCGGCGCTCTTCCTGGACGCCACCTTCGCCGACGAGAGCAAGGAGCTCTACGCCTACAACCTGGCGTGCGCCTACGCGCGCCTCGGCGACGCGCCGCACGCGAAGGCGGCGCTGTCCCGCGCGATCGCCAAGGGCGGCGACGGCGTCAAGGCGCGGGCGATGAAGGACGACGACTTCGCCGCGGTGCGTGGGCAGGCGTGGTTTCTCCAGCTCGTCCGGTGATCAGAACAAACCGAGCTGCGCCTTCGGCCTGTCCAGCGGCACCGCGTCGATGCGCGTGACCACCAGATCGGTGCGGGCGTGCTCGGCGAGGATGGCGTGAAGGATGCGCGGGTCGTGCTGCTCGCGGTCCAGCCACTCGTCGTAGCCCGCCTTCGCCAGCACGACCGGCATCCGGTCGTGGAGCGCGCGCACCGGCTCGGCGGCGTCACGCGTGATGATGGTGCACGACTCCAGCGGCGGGCCCGCGTGCGGATCGCGCGGGTGCCAGCGCTCCCAGAGGCCGGCCATCGCGAAGGGGCCGCCGCCGGGGACCTCCACGCGATGAGGCAGCTTCTTCTTCCCCTCGTGCTTCCACTCGTAGAAGCCGTCGGCGAGCACCAGGCAGCGGCGCTTGAGGAAGGCCTCGCGGTACGGTCCGCGCTTCTCCAGCGTCTCGACGCGCGCGTTGAAGTGGCGGGAGGCGACGTGCGGATCGTCGGCGTAAAAGGGCACCAGCCCCCACTTCATCCGCACGAGCTCCCGCCCGCGGCCGTCCCTCGTGGCGCGCACGACGAGCATCGGGTCGGTGGGCGCGATGTTGAACCGCGGGCCCTCCTCCTCCGCCCCCTCCGCGATGGCCGCGTCGAACACGCTCGACAGATCGCCGATGGGCACGTCGAGGCGCGTCCTGCCGCACATGCGGGGACGGTAGCACGGGGCCCCTCGCCGCGCGTGTTCGAGCCCGTGCCGGCGAGAACCTCGTAACCTCGCGGGACGCGCCCGGCACAGTGCAGGTGGTGCGACGCGTTCGCGCCAGGAGGTCTGCATGCGCATCGTCGCTTCCGTGGTCGCTTCTTCCCTGGGCTTGTGGCTCCTCGCTGGCTGCGGCGGCGCCGACGGCACGCTGGTCAACCTGGACACGGACGCGTCGGTGGACGGCGCGGCCGCAGCGGCGGACGCGGGACCCTCATCCGACGGCGCCGCCTCGACGACCAACGACGGTGGGGCCGGTGGCACGACACAGACCATCGCGTGCGGCGGGTCCCAGTGCGGCATTCCTGCCCAATCGTGCTGCGTCTACGAGACCAAGCCCGCGTGGACCTACGTTTGCGTCGACGGCGCCAGCTGCCCCCTGATGGACGGCGGCGGAGGGGGAGGCAAGGGAACGGGCCTGCAGTGCAGCGGCGCCGCCAACTGCACTCAGGGCACCGTGTGCTGCGTCTACGAGAACCCCAACAAGCAGGTCGTGTCATCCTGCGAGACCTCGTGTCCGTCCAACGGCGCGCAGCTCTGCGACCCCAACGCGCCCGCGGCCAGCTCGGGGTGCGCGCCGGACGGCGGCGTGTGCTCCCCCGCGAACATCAGCGACTGGGGCCTGCCCAAGGGGTACGCGACCTGCGGCGGCATCGGCAACTGACGCGCGACGCCGGCGTGGCCGTGGCCAGCGCGTGGATCGCATCGTTGCCGTGCGGCGCCGCGTGCACGAGCGCGCCGCGTCCCTCAGCCCGCCTTCCGCTTCGGAGGCAGCACCTTCTCGACGGTTCCCTCGGCGCCGACGGGGAGCGAGCCGAGGAGGCGCGCGACGACGTCGCTCACGCTCTCCCCGCCCAGGATGGCGAGCGGCGAGACGTTCCTCGACAGCTCGGCCGCGAGCTTCTGGTGCCCCAGCGTCTTGAGGGTGGCGACCAGCTCCGGGTGCATCGCCCCCATCTGCTCCTTGAAGGCGGCCGTCCGCGCGGCGAGCGCTCGCTGATCGAGCTCGGCGTCGCGCTCCGCCGCCCGCGCGCGGGCCTCCGCCGCGATCCCGACAGCCTCCGCGTCGACCCGTGCCCGCCCGACGCGCTTCTGCTGCTCCACCGCCACCTCCGTCTCCGCGCGCGCCATCGAGAGCTCGCGCTGCCTCGCCTCCAGCGCGTGCTCCACCGCCAGCGTGCCCGCTCGCGCCTCGTGCACCGCGCGGTTCACCTCCTCCTTCAGGCGCTCCGCGTCCAGCCGCAGCATCTCGCTGCGGCGGTGCACCTCGGCGACGATGGCGTTGCGCTGGGCGTCGAAGAGCAGCGCCTGCACCTCGGCGTCCAGGATGCGGATGCCCAGCACCTCCAGGTCGTAGACCCACATGCCGTTCTCCTCGAAGAGGCGGCCGGGTCGCGGCTCCGCGCCGTGCTTCTCCCCGAGCACCGCCGCGCGCAGGAGCTGCGTGCCGTTCTGGTAGAAGGCCTCCAGCGGCGTCGCCCGCGCGGCGGCGCGCAGCAGCGAGCCGGCGTGGTCGCAGAGCAGCCCGACGTAGTCCTTCACCGCGAACCAGCGCTCCGCCTCCCCGCTGCGCGTGACGAAGGAGACGCGGTACGAGACGGTGATCTCGATGGGGTTGTGGTCGGCGGTCTCCAGCCGCAGCACGTCGGAGACCTTGTTCCCGTCCACCTGCAAGAAGCACGTGCGCAGCGTCCGCTCCTGCGACTTGGGCTTGCCGGTGGAGAGCTCGAGCACCTCCAGATCCTCGTCGAAGCAGAGGGTGCGCGTCTGCGGCCCGCGCACCACCTCCCGCTTGTTGCGCGCGGTGACCAGCACCGCAAAGCCGGAGGGGACGTACACGGACAGCGCGCGGTCGGGGCGCGGGTCGGCGACGCCGTACAGGCCGGCGATCTCCTCGTCCAGGTCGCGCTGCACCAGCTCCACGCGCGTCGGGTCGGCGAGATAGTTCACCGGCCCGACGATCGTGTCGACGCGTCCGGTGGCGAGATCGCGCGCGTAGAGGCCCTCCCGCTCGGCGAGCGGCACCGCGGCGATCTCGCAGACCACCTCCAGGCTCTCGGTCGGGAAGAAGTAGCCCTCGCGGTCGGTGAGGAAGAGGTCCTGCCCCGCCTCGTAGCGGCCGGGCGGCACCTGATCGTCCTCGCCCGCGTCGAAGGTCTTGATGACCCGCAGGTGCAGGCCCATCCCCTTCTTCAGGCGGTGCGCCTCGCGCACGTAGCCGCCGCGCGGGTTGGGCACGACCTCCAGGCCGGTGCGCGGCACGTAGAAGCTCACGTCGGCGCCCCGGACGATCACCTCGCTGCCGATGGGGCGGTCCTCCTCGGTCACGCGCTCGTAGACGCGCACCACCAGGTACTCGTCCTCCCTCAGCGCGTGGCCGTCCACCACCTTGGCCTTCTGGCCGGGCCAGAGCGGGAAGGAGGCCGGGCCGGGCACCACCACCTTGCGCCCGACGAGCAGCTCGATGGCGCTGTTGCTGCCCTTCACCGGCTTCGCGCTCGTGTCCTTCGGCGGGTTCTCCAGGATGATGTACTGCGAGGACGCGGCGGCGACGAAGGGGCACACGCCGGAGGCGGCGCCGGCCGCGGGCTCCTCGGCGCGCACCGGGAGGAACCGCTCGCCGCGGAAGTCGACGAGGCGCTCGGTGTTGGAGAGGCTGATCTTGGTCGGCCCGACGTACAGGACGATGTCGCCCTTGGTCAGGTCCTGGACGTAGGCGTACTCGTTGGATGCGACGAGGATGTCGCGCTCGCGGATGTCTCGGTCGGTCATGCCGCGAGACGTTGCAGCCCTCGTGCCGGCGAGAAATCGCGCGGGATCTTCGAGGCGGCGCGCGCGACGCGCCAGCGTGGTGCGGGGGGCGCTTCAGCCTGGGTCAGGGGGACAGGCGCTCGAGCAGCTTGCGGGCGAAGAGGTACGCGTCGCCCGGCCAGCGCGCGGAGACGTAGCGGCCGTCCTCCACCACGAAGGCCGGGGCGTCGTCGTCCATCGTGCCGCGCTCGGTCAGGGTGCGCGGGCCGCGGACGAAGTCGCTCGGGGCGCGCAGGGCGGCGGTGACCTCCTCCTCCACGTACTCCGGGTAGGTGCGGTAGTAGCGGCCCAGCTTCCAGAAGGTGATGAGGTACGCGCTGCGCTCCATGTACCTCGGCAGGCAGGTGGTCCTCGCGCCGTGAAGGACGCTGTGGCCGGTGTCGGGATCCTTCGCGCGGGCGAGCACCAGCACGCCGTGGCAGATCGCGGCGACGGGCTTGCCCGTCTTCCAGAAGGCCGCCACCTTCGCGCCCAGCTCCGCGCTGCCGAGGTACTGCTTCATCCCCGGCGCGTGCCCACCCGGGAGCAGCAGCGCGTCGAAGGCGGCCGGCTGGACCGACGACCACGCGGCCGGCGCGCGGAAGGCCGCGTCGCGCTCCAGCTCCGCGTAGAAGGACTTCGCCTCCGCGGACGCGCCCAGCTTGCCGAAGAGCACCCCGGTGAGGAGCCGCGGATCGCACGCCGGCGGGGCGCCGCCCTTCTCCGTCGCGAAGACGACGCGGTGCCCGGCGGCGGTGAGGAGCTTCCAGGGGACGGCGACCTCGGTGGTGTCGAAGTCGCGATCGGGGAGGGGAACGAGGACGGTGCTCATGCGCCAGTGCACGGACGGTAGCACGTGGCGCGGCCGCTGCTTCGCGGGCGGCGCGCGTCGGTGTTGCGACTCGGATACGCGCCCGTGCGTACCGTGCACACCTGAGCGACGCATTGCTCACTTGGTGTGAGTCGCCATCACGAGCCTTCGCGTAGTTCGCAGATCGGCACGCCGGTTGCTCCACCCATCCGATCGAGACGCGCGCGCCGTTCGAGGAAGGCGGCGCGCGCAGCGGTCCACGACCGATTGCCTACGACGAATTGACCACGGAGCTTCGCATGAACCGCAAAGCCCTCGTGAGCGGGCTCCTTTGTGCCCTTCTCGGGCACGCCGGGGTCGCGCTCGCCGCGCCGCCGCCTCCCACGCCACACGCCACGCCGCCGCCCAGGCCCGCGCCTCCGGAGGGCACGGTGCTCTCGGTGCAGGGCGGCGACGTCATCGTCGATCTGGGCCGCGACCGCGGCGCCACCGACGACGAGGTGCTCGAGCTGTGGCGGCCGTACCGCCTGCGCCACCCGGTGACGGGCAAGGTGCTCGTCGATCGCTTCCGCATCGGCGCGGTGCGTCTCTCGCAGGTGAGGCCGACCCTCTCGCTCGCGCACGCGGAGGGCAAGCTGCTGCACCCGGTGCAGGTGGGCGACATCGTCGCCGCGCACGCGCCCCCGTCGGCTCCGAAGCCGCTCCCCAAGGCGGAGGGCGGGGGGCAGCCGCCGCCCGTGGAGACCACGACGCCCCAGGATCCCGACGCGCGCTCGCTCAGCGCGCTCTTCGACGCCCTCGCCGGCAGCTCGCCCAACCTGCGCGCGCTCGCCTACGAGGACTACGTCGTCAAGCACCCGACGTCCCGCTACGTGCGCGTGCTGCGGGAGGAGGCCGCCGCCCTGCGCGCGGCCGAGCGGCGCGGACCAGGCCCGGTGCGCGAGCCGTCGGTGCGCTTCTCCGCGCCGGAGCTCGCCTACGCCGCGCGCCCGATGGACCTCGCCATCGAGGTGAAGCCCTCCGTCGCCGGCGCGGTCGCCTACGTCCGCGCGATTGGACAGACCCGCTACGCGCCGTTGCCCATGCACCGCGCGGGCCCCGGCTACTTCGCGGTGACCGTGCCCGCCGCGAACGTCGTCGCGCCCGGCATCGAGTACTTCATCGAGACGACGGCGACCGACGGGCACCCCGCGCCGGCGGAGGGCACGCAGGCCGAGCCGCTGTCGCTCCCCGTCGTCCTGGAGCCGAAGGCCGCGCCTCCTCCCGGCGTGCACGCCGAGGCCACGCTCCTCACCGACTTCGCCGCCTACGACACGCGCCGCCTCGACGACTACGCGTGGCAGACGGAGCTGACCCTCTCCGCGCGCTTCGGCGACACCAGCTTCCGTGCCCTGCGCACCGTCTTCGGCGTCTACCGCGGGGAGGGCGGCTCGCTCCACGATCTGGACACCCTGCACCTCGACCCGCGCCCCGTCGGGCTGACCTACGGCGGCGTGGAGGCGGAGGTCGCGCCCTGGCACGCCTTCTCCATGATCGCCCGCGGCATCGTCGGGCTGCAGGAGAGCGGCGTCACCGGCGGCGCGCAGCTCTTCGTGCGCATCGGCAACGACCTCGGCACCAACCTGCTGCTCGGCGGCGAGGTGCTCGGCGGCGTCGGTCTCCGGGGCATCGCCGAGCTGCACCTGGCGAGCATCCGGCGGGTGCCGATTGTCCTCCGATCGGAGGTCACCAACCAGCCGGCGGGTACGTCCTCCTCCGGCGTCCCGACGACGCAATCGAGCGGAGGCGGGGACGTGGGCGCGCGGGTGATCGCGCAAGTTGGATATCGCTTCACGGACGCCCTCACCGTGGCGCTGCGCGCCTCGTACGAGGGCCGGACCATCAACCACGCCGGACCCGGCGGCGGCGCGGCGGTGACGTACCAATGGTGAAGACATGTTTCCTGGTCGCGGGGCTCGTCCCCGCACTCCTCTTCCTCGGGCCGCGCGCGCTCGCAGCACCCCCGGACGGCGGCGCCCCCGCGGGTCCCGCGGCCTCCTCCGCGCCGCCCGCGGCGCCTCGCGCGACGGCGACGGAGCCGACGAAGCGGCCGCCGAAGCTCGAGCCGCGCTTCCATCACGCGCCGCTCTCCGTCGCCTCGGCGCACGAGGCGCTGGACGTCTTCGGCACGATGGACCGCATGGACCGCGTGAAGCGGCTGCTGCTCGTCTACCGCGGCGCCGACGGCAAGATCGCCGACGCGCCCTTCCTCCGTTCGGGCAAGGGCTTCGAGTCGTCGGTGCCCGCGGAGGCCGTCGCTGCGCCCTCCGTCGCCTACGCGGTGGAGGCGGAGACCCCGGACGGCACCCGCGTGCCGCTCTTCGCCTCCCGCGACGCGATGCACGTCGTGGAGGTGAAGGACGACCTCGCCGACCTGCGCGAGAAGGCCACCCTCGCGCGCCTGGACGGACGGCGCTCCCGCTTCACCGCGTCGGGGGAGTACGTCTTCTTCGGCGAGGAGGACGGGACGGTCATCGACCCCGGCACCGGCGCGACCACCACGCGCTCGGTGCGCGACGAGTACTGGCGAACAGATGCATCCTACACGTATCGCAGCCTGGGCATCGTGAGCGAGTTCGGGATCGCCTTCGGCGTCGTCCGCGGGAGCGCGGTGCCGCCCACGTCGAGCGACACCAGCGCCTCCCGCTTCGACGTCGGCCTCAACTACGGTGCGCCGCGCATCCGCTTCCGGCTCACCGACTGGATGCAGGCGGAGGCGGAGACGCTGACCAGCGTCACCGAGGTGGGCTTCTCCATCGGCGGCGGCGGCGCGCTGCTCTTCGGCGACGCCTACGGCACACACCTCACGCTGGGGGTCGAGGGCATCCAGGTCTTCGGCGTGCGCGGCTGGTCGACGCTGGACGTTCGCGCAGGTTCGAGGGTCACCATCTCCCCGACGGTCGAGGTCACCAACATGCCCCACGCCAGCGACGCCGGGGTGCGCGGGACGATCGATGTCCGCGTCGACCTCGGCCACGGCTTCGGCCTCTCGGCGCGCGCCGGCTACCAGGCCCGGACCTTCGCGCAGGGAGGACCGGGCGGGGGGCTCGGGCTCAGCTACTCCTTCTGAGTCCCCGGTGTGCGCGGGCTTGCCTGATCGGACACGGTTGGGGGTACAGACATGCCCGAGGGTCGCTTTTTATGAAGAAATACCGTTTGTTCTTGGCGTCGGCGCTGCTCGGCGCGGCTTTCTTCGGTTGCTACGCGGACAACGGCGCCACATCGGGCGACGACGCCGGCACCCCCGACACCTCCGGCACGAGCGGCCTGCCTTGCGACGTGAGCACCGTCCTGCTGAACAACTGCCAGATGTGTCACGCGGCGACGCCGACGGCCGGCGCGCCCATCCCGCTCGTCACGCGCGACGACCTCATGGCCACCTCGTCGGTGGACTCGTCGCAGACCGTCGCGGAGCGCGCGGTGGTGCGGATGACCGCCTCCAGCGCGCCGATGCCCCCGCTGCCGATGGCGGGCGTGGCGCAGTCGGACATCGACACGATCAACAACTGGATCCAGGCGGGCTACCCGGCGGGCACCTGCGCCACGAGCGATCCCGGGCCGACCCCCTTCGACACGGCGAGCACCTGCACCAGCGGCAAGACGTGGAACGGCTTCAGCGGGCAGACGATGGCCCCGGGCCGGACGTGCGTCGGGTGCCACGGGCCGGGCATGACCGCGGGTGGCACGGTCTACCCGACCGCCCACGAGCCTGACGACTGCATCGGCGCGGGGTCCGCCGCCGGCATCTCCGGCGTGTACATAACCATCACCGACGCGAACAACAACAAGACCGTGATGGGCGTCAACTCGTCGGGCAACTTCTACACGACGAAGTCCATCGCCATGCCCTACACGGCGAGGGTGACCTACCAGGGCCGGGAGCGGGACATGGTCACGCCGCAGACGAGCGGGGACTGCGACGGCTGCCACACCGAGTCCGGCACGAACACGGGCCAGGGTGTGAACGCGCCCGGTCGGATCATGCTGCCCTGAGAGGTGCGGCACGCGGGCCCCTCCCCAAGTGGGCCTCCGCTGCGGCCTCCCCGGAGTCCATCGCCGAGGAGAAGTGGTGGCCCCGCCGGCGCGGGGGCTCTTCCGGAAGCGGTCCGGGCGCCGTCAGCTCGGGCCGGCGTCACGCGTCCCTTGACGCGGGGCGCCGAGCGCCTAACTTGCGGTAGGTCGCAAACGAAAGGGGGCGACCGGTTTCGACGGGGACGCTGAAGTCCTTGCAGCGTGCCGTGACCCGCGGGTACACGTAAAAACGCGCGGAAAAAACAATTGCGAACGATAACGCAATCGCCCTCGCTGCCTAAAAAGCACTGAGAGCCGTCCAACCCAGAGGCCCGCCAACGCCTCGGGAAGGGCGCGACCAAGTTGGCTGGCCGGACGTCGGTTCACCGGGCGCGAGGCGAGATCAAACAGGTGAATAGCTCTACGGCGAGCCTGCCGGCTGGCGCGGCGCGGAGCGATTCAATAGACCGGCTACGCACGTAGAAGCAGGAGGGATGCGTTTTCGGACCTGGGTTCGACTCCCAGCGCCTCCACCACTGCCTGAAGCGAGGCTTCAGGCCGATGCTCGGTCGTCGACGTTGCTGGACTCGTTCACGGGGGGGACCCGGTGCACGGCGTCCAGCAACGTGCGACTCCCAGCGCCTCCACCACTATTTCACGGGGTTTCGGGCCTCCTCCCGCCCGTCTCCAGGATATCTCCACGGCCGCGCCGGTCCCCGGCCCGCTGGCGGGCGACATCGAGCAGACCGATGGCGCTCTCCCGCGAGGCCGGGGACAGGTGCATGTACCGCATCGTCGTGGAGAGGTTCTGGTGCCCGGCCAGCTCCTGGATGGCCTTCGGCGGCGCCCCGGTCGCTGCCAGGGCGGAGCAGAAGGTGTGCCTGAGCTGGTGCAGCCCTCCCGTCGCCGTCAGCCCCGCCGCCTGCTGCGCCCGCTCCAGCCACTTGCGGACCACCTTGTTGGTGAGCTCGCGGCCTTCGTCGGCGTAGAGGATGCAGTGGGTCCACCGACGGCGACGGCGCGGCCATCCACACCGACGATCAAGGCCGGCTGGTCGCCGACAAGGCGGGTGTCTACACCGGCAAGCCGCTGGTTTGGGGTTGCCTCGGCGGCCGGTGCGCGGGCGACGCGGGGCAGTCGCAGGTGTCTGCTTAGCGGTGTCGCACACTGTGGGTCCATTCTTCGTTCCTGATGCGAGAAGTTCTTTCCATGGGACCTGATCGGGAGCATCCCGGATCACGTGACGCCCGAGCAGCGGATCCAGGAGCTGGAGCAGGAGAACGCCGCGCTTCGCGAAGAGCTGGCGAAGCTGCGCAAGGAGATCGAGGAGTGGAAGCGCGGGTTCCGGGAGCGCGGGAAGCGGCGGACGTCGCGCTCCGAGGGTCGGCGGGCGCCCTCGGGCAAGCCGCGCGGCCGCAAGGTGGGCCATGTCGGATCGCGGCCCGCCGCACCGGCCCAGGTCGACGACGAAGTCGTGCACGAGATGCCGGCGACGTGCAGCTGTGGCGGGGCAGTCGTGGCGACGGGCGAGACGGACAGCACAGTCGTCACCGACATCCCAGTGGTGCAGCCGCGGCAGACGCATCACGTGGCGCACGTCGGCAGCTGCGAGGTGTGCCACAAGCGCGTGGTCGCGAAGCTGCCGGGCGCGCCGGCGGCGGGCAAGAGCGTCGCCGCGGTGTCGTTCGGCCCCAACGTGCAGGCGATGGCGCTGGACCTGCGCTTCGAGCGCGACATGCCGCTGGGCAAGATCAGTGCGTTCCTCGGACAGTGGCTCGGCATCTCGATCACGACGGGCGGCCTGGCGCAGATGTTCGACCGATTGCGACGCCGCTCGGCGCCGAGCTACGACGAGCTGGTCGACGCGGTGCGCGCATCGCCCGTGGCGGGCCTCGACGAGAGCGGCCATCGACAGGACGGCGTGCCGGGTTGGATGTGGCTGATGCGCACCGACCGCGTCTCGGTCTTCCGCGCCGAGCTGTCGCGCGGCGCGTGGGTCGCCGAGTCGATGCTCGGCGCGAGCTTCAAAGGAGTCCTGTGCACCGACTTCTACGGCGTGTACACGAGTCACGACGGCTGGACCCACGCCTACTGCGGTGCGCACACCATCCGCGAGGCGAAGAAGATCGCCGAGCTCACCCCGTGCGCCGCGACCGAGGAGTTCCGCGACCGGCTGATTGCATTCTACGTGGCCGGCAAGGAGGCCGCGGCGAGCGGCGACCCCGGACAGCGCAGGGGCGCGCGCACCCGCCTCGGCCATCTCATCAGCAGCCCCAACTTCGTGGAGTTCCCGGACATCGTCCGGCTGCAGGAGCGCCTCGACGAACACAAGGTGGGGGTGACGCTCTTCATCGACCGCCCCGACGTCCCGGCCACGAACAACGCGACCGAACGCGACATCCGCGCCCACGGGCGGCACCGCGCGATGACCGGCGGAACGCGCTCGGCCGCCGGCAGCGCCACCCTGGCGCACTGGATGAGCATCACGCAGACGCGGCGCAAGTGCCGGCTCCCGCTTCGGGGCTTCGTCATCGGGCTGTACGAAAGTCACCTCCACGGCAAGCCGCCGCCGTCTGTCTTTGCCCACTAGCCGGCGAGTCCTCCGACGGTCGACGTCACGCCCGGGCCGCGGGCCGTCTTCCGGCCGCTAAGCAGAGACCCTTTCGTCGGCAGCCCGGCGGCCGTTGGCATGGGGGATCAGCGCGTGATGGTGTCGGCCCCGACCAGTAACGGTCGGTTTTCTCAGGCGATTTGGGACTTTGGTTGGCATGGATGGACGGACCTCACAGCAGGTTTCTTGCCGGTCAACGGTAGCTCGTTGGCGACGTGGTAGGAGCGGAGGGGAAGATGATTGCTCGGGGCCGCTACTTGGTGTTCGCCGCTGCTATGGCGCTTGTAGGCTGCTTGAACCAGTCGTCCACTAGCAACGATGCGGGTATGGATGTCGCCGCTGACCGTGGCGATGACGGAGCTGCGATGGACTCCGCTTCAGTGGACGCCCGCACTTTCAGCTGTCCGCCGAGTCCGCCTGAAGCTGGGGCACCTTGTGTGCCACCGAGAGGGGGGTGTGACGGCGGCAGTTGCATGTCTCTTCTCAAGGTATGCGAGTACGGAGAGGATCCGAACCTGGCTTGCAATACGCTCTACGTTTGCGACGACGCCGGCACATGGACTCCAAGGGCCGTTGGAGTCGCCGACGCCTCGTGTCCTACCGCGCCCAACGACTCGAAGTGCGCCATCGACTTCGCGTCCGTCCCGCGCGGCCAGGCGTGTGCTCCGACGGACCCGGCGCTGTGCTCGTACACGGAGGGTTTCTGCGGGTGCGCCAAGGTGGGTAACAGCGCGGACGGGGGTTCCGTGATGAAGTGGTCGTGCGAGGCTCCAGTGCCTGGCTGCCCCGTTCCACGGCCGAAGCTTGGCTCGGCATGTAACCTTGATAGCGCGTTGGAATGCGACTACTGGGGGTGCGGCCTGCAGACTGGGGTCTGGATGTATTGCCCCGGCCCCTCGGGGCATGCCCGATCTCTTAAGCACCGATCGCCCCAAGTTTGAGGGCGATTCGTTTCCTGGAGCGTGAAGGTTGTCGTTCGCGTGCCAGAGCGACGAGTGCCGCGCCCACGGTGGTCACGACGGCAGTCCACGCGGCGGTGCTCAGGGAGACGAGGGCGTCGACCAGGTCCCGCGCGTAGGCGCGCACGACGTGCAACGTCGCCAGGGGGCGCAGTTGCTCGAGAGGGACGTCGCGCGCGAGTGCAGCCTGGATCCTGACCGAGCGCACGAGCGCGTGGGCGAGCATCGCGCCGTAGGTGAGCGCCTTGATCGCGTGGGGATCGGCGGTGAAGGAGCGGCCGAGGTCGGCGGTCTGCTTCAGCTCGCGAAAGAGCAGCTCGATCAGCCAGCGGAGTCGGTAGGTCTGGATGATCTGCCGTGGCGAGAGCACGCTGCGCGGCACGGTGGTCAGGTACCAGCGGATGACGGTCGACTTGTGCGCGAGTCCCACGAGCCGCAATGCGACGGTGTCCTTGCCCTTGCCCCACGTCACGTCGAGGTCGAAGATCGTCCCGCGCTTGCGCGACACGCTCTGCAGGTAGTAGCCAAGCGACCAGTTGTGGAGCGGGGTGTGGCCGTTCTCCGAGATGTGCGCGGTCACGCGTACCTTCGCCGTGGTCTTGAGGCGCATCAGCACGTGCGCGCCGGCAGCCTTCGCCTGCGTGAACAGAGCGCGCTCGAAAAAGCCGAGGTCGAAGAGGTAGAGCACCCCGCGCGTGAAGCTCGGGACCAGCTTCCGCCACAGCGGCGTCTCCGACGCGGTCTCCGCGTCGGAGACGCCGTGCTCGAGCAGGCCGGTCTTGATGCTGTAGCCCATCACCCACTTGGTGCCGGCCTTGCCCTTGGTGCATCCCGGCAGCAGCTCGCGCCCGCGCGGTGGCACGCGCTGCCCCGTACCGTCGTAGACCCGCACGTCCTCGAAGCGGGCGAGCGGCCCGCTCAGCTCCAGGCCCGCCGCCTTCGTCACCGACGCCACGAGGTGCTCGAGCGCCGCGCGGAAGAACGCCGCCGCCGACTCCTGCTTGAACCGCTTCTGGAACGGGCACGGGCGCATGAAGCCGAAGCGCCTCACGAAGATCGCCCGCAGCGACTCGAACGACAGCGTCTGGCCCGCGAGGAACCCCTCGACGACCGTGAGCACCAGGCGGAACGCGGTGGCGCGCCGCTGCCGCGGGTTGTAGCCGGTGCGGCCCCGAAGCTCGTCGATGACCGCCGGCGTGAAGGTCCGCTGCAGCTGCTCCTCCACCGCGCTCGCCTCTTCGCTCGGGTCTGGACGGCTGCTCGTGGCTCGGGTAGCTCTCGTCGTCATCGGGCGTCCTCTCCTTGTTGGTGTCGCAACCGAACAACGAGAAAGGCGCCCGATTTATTTCCATCATTCCGCCACGTTATGTCCAAAGGATCTGGCCATGCCCCTCGGGGTCATGGCTCGACCTCCGGGACACAACCCCTCCTCTGCCGCCAGAATGTCCATAGAGCGTCGGGATCCGGCTACGTCGAGGTGGACGGCGAGCCGCGCTTCCGCGCCCTCGGCCACCTGCGCGGCACCGAGGTCGCCGAGGTCCTCGCCAGAGCGCGCCGCCGCATCGAGCGCCTGCTCGCCCGCGCTGACCGACGGGGAAGCGCACACGGTGTACCTCGTGCTGCTGCCGACGCTCCCCCCGGCGTAGAGATGCTTCGACAAAGCGTGGGCCCTCGTCGCGGCGACCTTTCACGCCGACGTCACCGTCCTCGCGAACGTCCTCGCGATCAAGCCGCAGAGTCCACCGCGAAAACCGCGGGCGAAGGCGTCACGATGAGAACTACACCCTTTCCTATGCTCACCGATCGCGCATAGGCTTTCCTATGCTCGCGAGACGTTATGATCGCCCGAGATCAGCGACTACGACACGTGTCGTCATGGGCAAGGCACGCCGCTGTCGGGCACAATCTTCCAAAGACCGTTCACACAGTGAAGTAACACGCAACGATTTCTACACGCCACGTTGGGCGGCGTATTGCATGGCACAGTCTTTGGACATCCCCCGTCAAGGATCTCCAGTGGCGCATCGGTATCAGCATCCTCGGGCTGAGCGTCTTCGCGGGCCATCCCGTCAGCCGCGTCGGTGTCAGCATCGAGGTTGCTTGCGTCAGGCATCGGTGGAAGCACCTGGGCATTACAACCCGAGGATGCCAAGAACACCAACACCATCATCGAGGGAGGGATGATCTTGCTGGAATACGACATGTGCTATCCTGTGTCTCAAAATATCTCGTTGCCACCGAAGGAGAAGCTCGATCCCCAACCTGATGGCAGGTCGCCTAGGTCGAGGCCGTATCCGTAGTCGCCCGCGTCGTAGCCGCAGATCCCCAGACGATTGTCGTCCAGCTCGGCAGGCGGCGTGGTAATAAAACCGAGAGCCATGTCATTATAGTTGCTTCCAGAGTCGATGTAGCTGAGGTTTCGTTGGTACGAGCACATTTGGTAGGTCTGGGCCGGCGGTGGCACGGAGGGAAAGATTCCCGTCCCCAACTGTGTTGTGGTGTGAGCGTTGTTGGGCCAACTGTCATAAACTTCGCCACCCGCTTGTATGTAACTTGCGGACGATTGCATCTGTCCGGCAAAGGTGTCGGCCGGATACCAGCCGAGGAGCTGACCATCAATCCATACGAACCAGGCGGGATATCCGTGGGTGGTGCCGTTCCATACCTGGATCGCCATCTCCGCGGGGTCTGACCCGAGCGGTTGCACGTACTGGCCCAGGGACTGATTTAGGGTAAAGGGCGCGCCGGGCGCAATGACCCAAGCATCAGCTGTGGAGTTGCCGTAGGGATAATCCGTATAACAGTAGGAGGACCCTGAAAAGCACCACTTGGTATCATATCCGTCTTGCGTAATGAATACGAACAGGTGCGGAGCTTGCGGTTCATTCGACCATAGACTGTCGTCCCCGACCATCCAGCCTACCTCGAGCGACTGCACGGCGTCGCCATTGCCACCAGTCGTGCAATTGTCGGGGTCATTATAAGATGTCCAGCTCTCACAATCGCCCGTTTGTATCCAGATCTCAGACAGACTGTGTTCAGTGCTTGTGTTGTACACGTATGGTTGATTGATCGAAAGGAATGAGAGGGCTCCATAGTAGGTCCCGACCGGCATATGCACGCCAGCAGCGTGATCGTAACCGGGGCCCGGCGAGAACTGGTGGTAGCAGTCGTGCTGAATGGGATCCTGGTTCGGATCCTTCATAGGGAGCGGCGGGCGCCGGCTCCGGTAGGCGTCCAAGCCCCCAGCCGCCGCGATGGCCTTGACCGTCGGGCGCATGGTGGGCACGGTTCCTGCCGGGCACTTTTGGGCGTGGCCGTTTGCGTCGAGTGTCCCGTCGAACGCGACGGATGCGCCGGCTGGCTTGTGGGGCTTCGGGATGGAACCCGGCATGGGTGGCGGATCGGGCAGGCTGGCGGGGTCAGGCACCCACGCGCCTCGCGCGAGCTGCGAGCGCACCGACCGCTGCGAGTAGAAGTCGATGCAGTCCACCTTCTCGCCTGCGGTCGTGGCGAAGGAATACTGGATGTCGGCATCGGAATAGAATGTGGTGTCGATGTAGGTCTGGACCGCGGCCGCCGCCGACAAGGGCTCGGCTTGCGACTCCGCACTGCCTTCGTCGACCGCACAGCCAGCGCCAATCGTTGCGGCGTGCGCCAAGGCGATAAAAGCAAGGAGATTGTGCCGCATCCGATCAAGGTACCCGGACGCAGGGTGGCGTCAAGTGACGAGGGCTATATCGGCGTCACGATTTGGGGGCGGGAGCGTAGGGGAATTGAGCGCGGTTTTCCCGCTTTTCGGCCGAATGGGGGCTGGCGTGACCACCGATCGAGCGCGTGAAAGGGGCGGCATTTCCGACCTCGCGTAGAGAGAGTGCTGACCCATCGACGCGGCCGAATTGCCGTGGCGATCTCTTGGATGTGCAAACAACCGGGAGCACGCCGCGCTGGGTCAGCGACGAGAGATTCTCACAGAGATTGTCGGGTTTCGAGGTTTCAACGTGCATGAAGCGAGATGGGAGACGCGGACGGGGGAGCGCATCGAGTCGGTGGCCGGCTTCGATGTCCCCGCGGGCGCCGTGCTCGTGCTGTCGCTCGTGCGGCGGTGGTCGCCGCGCTGCGGGCAGTGCATGACGATCGTGACGGGCCGCACCCACGAGCGTCGCAAGACGCGACGGTGGGAGGACCTGCCGTGGGCCGGCCGGCGTGCACGGATCGAGTACGCGCCCGTGCGTGTGAAGTGTCCGCGCTGCGGTGCCCACGCGACCGACAGACTGCCCTGGGCGGAGCCGAAGCAGCGGCAGACGACGAGGCTGCAGCACCACCTCGCGCTCGACGCCTACTCGATGCCGCTCTCGCACGTCGCGACCAAGTACGGGCTCGCTTGGCGCACGGTGCGTCGCGCCGAGGCTGACGCCCTCGCGCGCTGGGAGCGCTCGCGGCCACCCAAGTGAGCGTGGTCACGAAGATGGAGGGAGCGTCGAGCACGAGAATCGAGGAGCGCAGTCAGAAGGGCAGGTCGTGGTGGGCGCGACCGAGGCGGGGTACGCGGGCCACAAGTCGGCCTTCTACGCCCTGGTCGCCGGCGTCCGCCCACCCCGCGCTGCCCCCGTCGTGCGCTTCGAGGGCCTGCCCGGCGAGCTCTCGCAGCATGACTTCGGGCACGTCGACGTCACCTTCGTCTTCTTCGCCTCGCGCCTGAAGTACTCGACGCTTCGTCGGCGTCTCCCTCGTCGACAACGAGCGCGTCGAGACGGTCGTGCGCTGCCTGGCGCGCCACTTCGTCGCCTTCGGCGGGTTGCCCCTGATGGCCGTCTTCGACCGCCCCAGGACCATCGTGAAGCGGTCTGGCAGGGGGCGCGACGTCGAGCAGTACAACGCCACCTTCGCGCAGGCCATCGTGGACATCGGCGTACTGCACCTGGCGGAGATTCCCGAGCGGGTCGTAGACGTACGAGATCCCGGCCCAGCTCGTGGTCTCGCCGTTCGGTGTGTACGCTGCGCTGCCGTACTGGTGCACGTAGAGCGTCACGCCGTGGTCGGGGCCGCCTGACGGATCCGGCGGCGCCGAGCAGGCGGCCGCGGGCAGAGCGAGGGCGGGTCGCACCGCGGGAGGATACCAGCCTACTTCTTCCTCCGCAGGACGCGCTCGTACACCTCGCGCTTCGGCCGCCCGCTCCACGCGGCCAGGCGCTCGGCGATGCGGCGCGCCGGCTCGCCGCGCGCCAGCTCCTCCGCGATGCGAACGTCCAGCGAGGCGTCGTCCACCGCCGCCTCCGCCGCGTGGTGCGGGCCGAGCACGATGACCACCTCCCCGCGCCACTCGCGCGTGTCGGCCGCGAGCTCCTCCAGCGTCCCGCGCGTGAGCTCCTCGTGCACCTTGGTGAGCTCCCGCGCGACGCACCCGCGCCGCGCGGGCGTCGCGCGCGCCAGATCGATCAGTGTATCTTGCACACGTCCCGGCGCCTCGTAGAGGACCACCGGCTCCGGCGTCGCCGCCGCGCGGCCCAGCGCCTCCTCCCGCTCCGTCCCCGACCGCGGGAGGAAGCCGAGGAAGCGGAAGGCGCCGCCCGTGCCCAGACCGCTCGCCACCAGCGCGGCGAGCACCGCGCTCGGCCCCGGCACCGGCACGACGCGCACGCCCGCCTCGATCGCCCCGCGCACCAGGGCGTCGCCGGGATCGCTCACGCCGGGCGTGCCGGCGTCGGTCACCAGCGCCACCGACTCCCCGCCGCGCAGCGGCTCCACCAGCCTCGCCACGTCGCGCCCGGTGGAGTGGGCGTGCAGCGCGACGAGCTCCTTGCCGGTGACGCCGTGGTGCGTGAGCAGCTTGCGCGTGTGGCGCGTGTCCTCCGCGGCGATCACGTCGTGCTGCCGGAGGCCCCGCTGCGGCAGTGGGTGCTCACCATGCCGCACGCCATCCGGCATCGCCTCGCCTACAACGCCCCGCTGCTCGGCAAGGTGACGCGCGCCTTCCTCGCGACGGTGGTTGCGTTCTACAAGAAGCGGGCGGGCGCGAGCGGCTGCGTCGCCGTCGTGCAGCGCACCTCGAGCGATCTCAAGCTCAACCCGCACGTGCACGCCGTCTTCCTGGACGGCGGCTACGTCGAGGTGGACGGCGAGCCGCGCTTCCGCGCCCTCGGCCACCTGCGCGGTAGCGAGGTTGCCGAGGTGCTCGCCCGCGCTCGCCGCCGCATCGAGCGCCTGCTCGCCCGCGCCGAGGAGCGTGCCGACGACGAGGACGTGCAGCCCATGCTCACCAGCGTGCGCGGCCACCCGCCCGCCGGCCCCGCGCTCCGCCGCGGCGCGAGCTTCGGCACGGGCTCCTCGCGCGCCGAGCTCTGCGCCCAGGACGAGGGCTTCAACCTGCACGCCGCCACCCGCGCCGGCGCCCTCGACGCCGCCGGGCGCGAGGCGCTCCTGCGCTACATCCTGCGCCCGCCCGTCGCCCAGGAGCGCATCGCCCGAGGACCGGACAACCTGGTGCGCATCGCGCTCAAGAAGCCTTTCTCCGACGGCCAGCCCCGTCGCAGCTGTCCGCCTTCGGCGGCCAGGCGACAGGGGACCCGTCGCTGTCGACATGGACCCGCTCTCGCTCCTCTTGCGCCTCTGCGCCGCCGTCCCCGCGCCGCGCTTCCACACCGTCCGCTACGCCGGCGTGCTCGCCTCCGCCAGCAAAGTGCGCCCGAAGATCGTCCGCCGCCCGCCCGCCTCCGCGCCGGCGACAGCGCAGGACGACGACAAGCCGAAGCGCTCCCGCTACTGGCCGTGGGCGGAGCTCATGGCCCGCACCTTCGCGGTGGACGTGCAGAAGTGCCCGAAGTGCGAGGGCCGCATGAAGCTCGTCGCGATGGTGCAGGAGCCGCGCGGCATCCGGAGGTTTCTCGAGGGGCTCGGCGAGCCACACGACGTCCCGCCGCGCGCGCCCGCCCGCGCTCCGCCCTACTACCGCAGCGCCGTCATCCGCCGCATCGCCGGCGCCATCGTCGCCGCCTGACGCCCTCGGTCACGGACCGGTGCGCGCGCGAGGCGAAAATCCCGTGGAAACCGGCGCTCCGCCCGCCGCCGCGGCCGCCATGCGACGTTCAGGCGCACCACCACACCGCCGGCGGCGGTGCCCCGAGGGCTCGAGGCTCGTGGAAAACCGCGCTCAAATCCCGTACGCTCCCGGGCCGACCGCGTAAGGCCTCTGCGCGTCGACCATGAGGGTCCGGGCCATCGCGCCCGAAGAAGGCTCCCTTCACAGTTCTTTTTCCGCGTTGGCGAATGTAATTGCGTCGACCGAGTCTTGCTCCGCGTCGTCGATGGAGCCAACGTCCATCGTGACCGACTGCACATACGCCAACCGGATCTTCCGGGTACGCAAACCAGTCGTCGGTCGAAGCGATGAAAAAGTCTTCTCGTGCCCAATTGTTGGGCGTTCGATGCTCCGCATCGTCCACGATTTCCCGTAGGTCTCTGTCAGTTTGGACCGGGTCTGCGACGTCGGCAGGTGCGCCATGACCGCGCCGTCCGAGGCTACTACCGTTGCTTGGCGCGAAGTCGTCGACGCCGCGAACCCGAAGGAGTGTTACCAGTACGCGGTCGGGTTCCGGCGCGCGGCAAACGACGCCAATGACGCCACACAAAAAGCGGAACTGCTTCTCCTGAGCGACGTCTGCGAGCCGTTCCTCCGCGAGGAGGGCGACGACGTGCTGGCACCTCGCGATCGAATCGACGCACTCACGGGCGAACAACTCGACTCGCTCGTGCCGTTGCTCGCGACGGACACCGACGCGGAGTTGCGCGCTCGTGTCGGTGACGTGCTGTGGCTTCGACGTCACGACCGGAAAGCGGCCGAAGCCGCGGTGACCGCATACCTCGAGTCCGCTGTGCGACTCGAAGATCCAACGAACTGGTGCGGATGTTTTTGGCGCATTCAGCGTGCTCTTCGTCTGGCAGCGTCGCTTGGAAAAAGGAACGCGCCTTTCACCGCTGTCGTCGCGCACATCGAACTCCTTCTCGATCGGCTCGGAGGCAAGGACCCGCTTTATCTGTCGGCAAAGCTCATGGAGCTGTTGCTCGAACATCGTCTCGGGGATGCTCAGAAGTACGGCAAGCTCGCGATGGCGATCGGCGCGGACGCCAATGCCGCGCACGACGGACTGCGAGCTGAAACGCTGTACAACATCGCGGCGCGTTGGTTCGACCTTGCGAAAGACGCGCCCGCTGCACGAGCAGCGCGGATCGCAAGCGTGGAAGCGCTCGTCTCGCTTGCGGACGTCACAGCCAACGCTGGCGGCAACGGCGTTGCGGCCATGCATATGCAGAAGGCCATCGAAGCCCTCCGCCGTGTCGGCAATCAGGCCGCTCGCGTCGAGGAGCTCCTGAAGACGATGCGCGAGTATCAGCAGCGATCGGTCCGCGATTTTCGTGAGTACAGCGCGAGCGTCGACCTCACCGAGGAGGTCAAGCAAGCGATTGCGGCTGTTCGCGGGAAACCCACGGTGACCGACGCTCTCATCGCGCTCGCGACGTTGACGCGGTCTCCCAGCGTTGCCGGGCTCAAGCAGGTCGTGATGGACAGCGCGCGCGAATCACCGATGCGATACCTCTTCGCGACGTCCGTCGTGGATGCGAAGACGGGCCGCACGACGGGGCTTCGTCAGCCTGCACCCGGTCTTTCGGAAAAGGAAGCGCTGGAGCCTTTGATGTTCGACCACGCGCGCATGCTCCAGCATCTCACCGCGTGTCTGCTCGAACCCGCACGTCGCGCGATCTGCGAAGAGCACCACGTCCGAGACGAGGATCTTTCTCAGATCGTGCGACATAGCCCGTTCCTTCCGCCGGGGCATGACGTTCGCTTTGCGCGCGGTCTTGCAGCCGGACTGCGCGGCGACTTCATGCTCGCGACGGCGCTTCTCGTGCCTCAACTCGAGAACTCACTCCGATTCGTGGTCGAGCAGAATGGTGGTCGCGGGTTCGGTTTGGACAGCGAGGGAATCCAGGACGGCCACCAACTCGATCACCTCCTCGGCCTCGAGCTCGTGAAGCAGATCTTTGGCGAAGACGTCGTGTTCGACCTTCGCGGGCTCCTCATCGAACGATTCGGGTCGAACCTTCGCCATCTCGAAGCTCACGGGTTGCTGGACGACGACCAATGTCGGTCCACGACCGCCGCGTACGTCTGGTGGTTGGCGCTACGGCTCTGCGTGTTGTTCGCGCTCGTCGCGACGCAGCCGCCGCCACATGAAGCGAAATCAACACCCGAGGCTCCGAAATGACCACTACGGCACGAAAAGGAGAGACGAAGCGGCAGCACTATGTGCCACGGTTCGTGTTGCGGAAGTTCTCGGCCGACGGACATCGAATCTCGCTCATCGTCCTCGAGGACGGAAAGCGCATCGACAACGCGCCACTCAAGCAGCAGTGCTACGCGGACTACTTCTACGGCGCCGACAACATCATGGAGAAATCATTCGCTGACGAGGAGGCGAAGGTCTCTCGCCTGCTCGGCGATCTCTCGCGGGAACATCTCGAGAGCCTCACCGAGGAAGCGATTGATCCGCTTCGGTTCTTCATGGCCTACCAGCTCGCGCGCACCAAGGGAGCAGCTGAACGGCTGAACGCTTTCGTCGACTCCATGTTGAAGCCGGCGATGAAGGGCACGATCGCGCTCAACAAGAAGTCCGAGGTCACACCCGAGGACGTCGATCTCGTGAAGATCGGCTACACCGAGCCGCAAGGGGAAGCGATCTGGCAAGCCGCCAAGAGTACGCCACTGTTTTACGACCTCGCCGTCAAGTTCATCACGACCGACCGCACGCCAGGATTCGTGATCGCCGATCATCCGGTGGTTGCGTACAACCAGTTCGCCGAACACCATGACGTCCTGAAGCGCTACCCCACGAGCACTGGAATCGCACTCAAGGGGTTGCAGCTCTTCATGCCGCTGTCGCCGAGTGTTGTGCTCGCGGTCTTCGACCCCAGCGTCTACGAGTACGGTGGGAAAAGTTTGGTCTGTCGCGCAGGCCCGAAGGACGTCGAGCACTTGAACCAGATGCAAGCCGTGAACGCGATCACGTGCATGTACTTCTCGTTGGCACGCATGACGACCGAGCATCTCGAGTTGGTGCAGCGTCGCCGCCGAGCGCATCCACCGATGCACCAGCATAAGAGGTGGACGAGTCCAATCACGCAGCGCCCGGACGGGAAGATGAGTCAGTTCGTCGTCGTGACGAAGACCGAGGTGCGCATCGGCGGGAAGCTGTCGTTCGCGCGCGTGATCGACGGCCACTCGTACGCGGACTACGACGGTCCGGCCGTTCCGGTCCGAAATCCGACGCTGTTGGCGTTTGCGCACGAGTACGGAGATTTCCTCGAGCAACAGGTCGCCGCGGCGGCGAAGGCGCGGCCTGCAGAGGGTGCTTCGCACGAACGCAAATGAAAGGCGCGTTGACCGCATCCACGACGTCGATTGTGTGCACGTACTGCGGCACAAGTCTCTCGGGCGCTGCGCGTGATCAAGAGCATTGCGTCGGACGTCAGTTCTTCCCCGAGCCGCGGCCGAGCGACTTGGACAAGCTCATCGTTCCAAGCTGTCGGCCATGCAATGAGGGTCCGAAGAAGGACGAGGACTACCTTCGTGGCTTGTTGAGCCTGAGCGAGACCGTACTGTCCGCAACGGGCCAGCGTATCTACCCGACGGCGATGCGTGGTTTGAGGAAAGATTATGGCCTCCGACGATCCATCGAGCGTGGCTTCGAGGTGGTCGATCTTCGTTCAGCGGATGGTCTTCACCTTGGTCGACGCCTAACGCAGAAAATCGAATGGCCGCGGATCGATCGTGTGCTGAAGAAATGGGCCTCCTCAGCAGAATCTGTGGGTGAGCCAAGGCGGCTCGGGTAGGGCACCAAGCGCATGATACAGAGCGATTTCGGCGTGCCTTGGGCTGCGGAAGCCGTACGCCTTTCGGGTCGTAACTCGCGCCTTGTTGTTGAATCCCTCGGTGGCGCCCGCGGCGAACTCGCCTCGGGCGAGGAACCAGTTGAGCAGCTCGCGTCGGTGGCTCCGGAGGGTGCGCGCGAACTTCGCAAAGGGCGCGAGGCGGGACCGCAAGGCCATGGTGGTCCAGCCGTCGAGGAAGCGCCCGGCCCCGGCGACGGAGGTGTAGGTCCAGAAGTGCTGGAACTGCTCCTTGAGCAGGTAGGCACGGACGGAGCGAAGGTTGATGCGGACGAGCTCGCGCAGCCGGAGGCGCTCGCCACGCCGGAGGTTCTTGGGCCGCTTGAGCAGGAGCCAGCGGGTCTTGGTGAGCAGGGGGTGGCGTCCGGTGGCGCGCAGGGCGCGGACCTCGTCGCGCCGCACGGTGTCGACGGCCTCGCCGAGGAGCTTGGCGACGTGGAAGCGGTCGAGCACGTGGAGGACGACGGAGCAGCGGGCCTGCACGACGCTGAGGAAGGCACGCCACATGTCGCTGGCCACGAAGGCGATAGCCTTGGTGCGCTCCTCGCCGAGCATGTCGAAGAAGGAATGGAAGCTCGCGGCGGTGCGGTCGCGGGCGATGTGGAGCAGGCGGCGGCAGCCGTGGTCGAGCTGGTAGACGACGGTGAGGTACTTCTGCCCCTTCTTCCAGGCCAGCTCGTCGACGCCGATGGACCGGATGCCATCGAGGCTGCGATGCTCGAGGCCCCACTGTACCGCGTGCTCGACGCAGCGGAAGACGGTGTCCCAGCTCGAGTGGAAGCGGCGCGCCACCTCCGTCCACGAGAGCACCCGCGCCCAGCTCGCGACGAACCACACGAACGCGTGCGTCGCCTGGCTCTTGCCGGAGGCCCAGGGCACCAGCTCCACCGTAACGCCGCAACGCGGACAGTCCACGCGGCGCATCGCATAGACGAACAACACCGCGATGCCCCAGAGCGGCACGAAGGTGAACAGGCGCGGCGGCCCGTGGTCGTAGCCGCGCCGCTTCCGGTAGCAGTGCGAGCACACGGCAAGGGACCCGCGGCGAGGTCGAACGTGGACGTGCAGCGCTGGCCGCGTGGGCGTCCCGGCCCAGGTGATCTTGTCGTAGACGAATCCGGGCTGCGGCTGCAGCCGGCGCAGGATAGATTGAAGGTGCATCGTGCGAGGGGGTTGGAGGTTAGATGCCGTCTTCCTTGCACGATGCATCCTTCCCTTCCAGCCCCAACGACCGGCGCTCGGCGCGAGGCTCGCGGGCGGGACGCCCACACGCTCCCGCGATGCGAGCCCCGTGACGAGCGCCGAGCGATCCGCTTCACGTCAACCCACGGATTCGGCGGGGGAGCCAGAAATGGGTCTGCGGTCTGTATTGGAAGGAATTTGGCTCGCGACTGCCAAACGATACGCCAATCGACGTCGCGATGATGCCGCTGCACCTCGTTCGCGCGTTTCAACCAACACTCACGAGCCATGGTTCGTGGCCGGGCTCATTCGAGTATTGGCTCGCGAGCGCGGATGATCCGTCAGTCACAACCTGGGTGTTTCTGCTGTGGGGCTCGAGAGGGTTCGTCGCGGTGACCGACCAGGTGCTAGACGTCGAGCGTCCCGGCGCGACGATGTGACGAGCAAGCTACACGGGTGACGGAGCTACAAGACGACGCGAGCTGACGAGGAGACGAGGAGGCGCCTGATGGACATCAACTATCCCTGCATGGTGGCGACAACTATTCTTGCAGGTGGTCGCCAGGTTCATGGTTCGTGCCTCGTGTAGTTGTCGTCGTCGCGTAGTTGTCGCTGGCCCTCGGTAGTTGTCGTCACGTGGTCGCCTCGGAGGGTCCCTTCTTCGAGCGGGACTCGGCGTCGTCGGCACGCTTGCTGCGTCCTGAGAATTCCAGGATCGCCGAGTGGTGCACGAGGCGATCGATGGCGGCGGCGGTGGTCATGGGATTCTTGAAGATCCGATCCCACTCGCCGAAGACGAGGTTGCTCGTGATGAGGATGGAGCGACGCTCGTAGCGCTCGGCCATCAAGGTGAAGAGAACCTCGACCTCGTCGGCGCTCTGCTGGACGTAGCCGATGTCGTCGAGGATCAAGAGCTCGAAGGCATCGAGGCGGCGCAGGGCACGCGGCAGGTCGAGGTCGCGCTTGGCTGCGAGCAGCTCCTGCACGAGGCGGAAGGTGGGCGCGAAGAGGACGGAGTGGCCTCGCCCCGCGAGCGCGTGGCCGAGCGCGGCTGCGGCGTGGGTCTTGCCGCGTCCGGGCAGGCCGAAGCAGAGGACGTTGTGCGCGCGGTCGAGGAAGGCGCCGGTGGCGAGCTCGTCGAGTTTCGCGAGGACGGCGCGCGGGAGCCGGGCGCGGTCGAGTGTGTCGAGCGTCTTGCCGGGGGGCAAGCGCGAGGCCTTGAGGAGCCGCCCGGTACGACGCTGTCCGCGCTCGTCGGCCTCGGCCTCGAGGACCTCGAGCAGGGTCGGCAGTGCGGCCTCGTGACCCGCGTCGGTGAGGCGACGGACCACCTCGGTCGCGAAGGTCGGAAGCCTGAAGCCCGCGCACAGCTCGCGCAGGCGGGTGCCCATGTCCAGCGTGAAGGCGGTCATGATGCTTCGCCCCCGATCAGACGGTCGTAGACGGAGAGGTCTGGCGGCGGGATGTGCACGACGGGGATCGTGGGGCTTTCGGGCGCGGCGAGCGCCTTGACCGTGATGAAGTCCGGCCTCTCGCCGCGCGCGAGCAGGGCCTGCAGGACCTTCTCGACGTCGGCCTGCATCGTGCTCGCGGCGAGGTGAAGGATGCGCACGTACTCGACGTCGGCGCGGTCGCCATGCGCCTCGACGAGCGCGTCGTAAGCGCGACGGAAGACGAGCGAGGGGAACAGCTCCTCGCGGAAACGGTAGCGCGCGAACGCGCCCGGCTTGCGCACCAGCGACCAGATGACGTGCCGGTAGTCGACCTGGTGGTAGCGGTCTCCGCGGATGCGCGGCATCGTGGCGGTCGGCTTGGTGCGGTCGCGGTAGTAGACCTCGACGAGGTCGGGATACTGCCGGACCTCGACCTCGCAGCCGATGAGCCGCGAGGGCACCGAGTAGACACGGTGAGCGAAGTGGATCGTGCTCCACTGCCGCACCGTCGCGGTGTACTTCGTGTACTCGGGCAGCCGCGTGCGCGGGAGCGGGAGAAGGCGCTCTCGCTCCTCGGCCAGCAGCGCCGCGGACTTGCCGTCGTTGATCCCGCCGCGGACCTTCTCGACGAGCTCCATGTACGCCTCGACCGAGGGGAAGTCGCGGCTCCCGCGCACAACCAGCTCCTGGCGCAGCGCCGACTTCAGCACGTCGTGGGCCTTCTCGGCGACGCCATTTTGGTGAGACTCCCCGGGCTCGATCCGCGTCGACTTCGCGCCGTAGTGGTCGAGGACGTCGGCGAAGCGGCGATTGAGCTCACGTCCCCCGCCGGGGATCTGGTGCGTCGCGGCCGAGAGGTTGTCGCTGCGCCAGACGCGCGGGACGCCGCCGAGTTCCCAGAGCGCGCCCTGGAGCCCGCGCACGAGCGCTTCGAAGGTCTCGGAGAACGCGAGCCCGACCCAGCGCCACTTGCTGAAGCTCAGCACGAGCTGGAAGAACAGGTGCGGGAACGCCTCGCCGGCGATGGTGACGCCGAGCTCGGAGGCGTCGGTGAAGTCGAACGAGCCCTCGCGTCCGGCCTCGTGCCGCTGCTCGAACATCACCTCCTTGCCCGGGCCGTGCAGGGCACGCCACTCGTGCATGCGCCGCTGCAACGTGCGCAGGAGCGAGGGGCCGTACTGCTCACCGTGGCGTCGGCGCAGCTCCGCCAGCACCGTCGTCCCCTCCAGCACACCGTGCTCGTCGGATGCGAGCAGCGGGGTGATCTCGGAGTCCCAGACCCCCGCGAACGGGTCGGTGCGCGTGCGCCAAGCCCGTGGCTCCTTGCTCTCGCTCGGCAGCGCCCCCTGCTTCCAGGTGTAGGCGCTGCGCTCGCAGAGCCCCGCTGCCGCCGCGGCGGACGCGATCGTCTTTCCTTCGGACATCTTCTTCCTCAACAGCCTGACCTGCTCGTCCGTGACCATCGGAGCTCCTGGAGCCCCGGGGCCGGCCCGCAGCACCGGACCGCAGCCTCGCACGTGCCGTCAGGACGGCGACCGACCTGCAGGAATAGTTGTCGTCGACCTGCAGGAACAATTGTCGCTCATCACGGGGCGCCGCATTCGCGCTTGCGACACCGCGACGACCGAGGACACGCCATGGGCTCAGCCTACACCTCTTCGGCGGTTTCCGTGCGGTGGAGTGCCGGAGAATGCGTGCACAGTACACGTTTCCAGAATGTCTCCACGACCCTGGTCGATCCATGTCGACCGGCGTCGAACCGCGTGGAGACCCGCGACGCGGGAAAGGCGAAGGGAATCGAACGCTTCCGCGTGAAAGACGAGCGACATCGCCGGCCTGGCAAACGTCCGCGTCCACAGTTCGACTCCCAGCGCCTCCACCCATTTCCGGGGCTTTCCCCGGAGTTCTCCGCTCCCGCTGGGCCAATCGTTGGGCCAAACCCTTCGAGTAGGCCCGGCGGAAGGGGCGGGAAGATCGACGGCGAGCGGACCGTCGCTCGCGGAGGGACGTGATGCGGCGGCTGACCCCGCCGATGCCGCCGCCGCCACCACCATCCAGATCCTCACGCTGGTCGCGCTCATCGGATGGCGCTCGCCGGCGGGCCGTCCGAGGACTTGCGCGGCTGGCCTACACCCTAGGGTGTAGTCGACGAAGTCGTTTGACTCGGCGCCGCCGCGCACTATCCTCATGAGGATAACGGCTCGGCGGCCGACGGCGCCGCACTCGGAGGGCGCATGACGGCGACGACGGCAAGCTGGTTCTCGGAGGAGGAGCTCCCGGCGGTGCGGGACTTCTGGCGAGTCTACGACGCGAGCTACGAGGCGATGCAGGACTCCGCCCTCGAGGCGGTGGTGGACCATCCGGTCTTCGGGCCGCTGATCGCGTCCATCCCGGAGGAGCAGCGTCTGCGGCAGAACGGGGAATCGCGCGCGCTCTTCCTGCGCGCCATCGAGGGGGACTGGGCGGCATACGAGGCGAACCTGCGATCGCAGGGCCAGACCTACGCCGCCATGGGTGTGAGCTTCCGCGACTGGTACGACATCATGCGGATCGTCTACCGGCACCTGCTCCCGCCGATGGTGAGCGCCTACGGGCAGGAGCCGGACCGGCTGGTGCGCGCGCTGCGCGCGATGCAGGAGCTTCTCGACCGCGCGATGACCGTCATCGGGGAGTCCTACATCCACGCGAAGGAGACCGCCCTGCGTGAGAGCGAGCGCCTGGCGCGAGAGAACGAGGCGCGCACCGCCGCCCTGGAGGCGGAGCACCTGCGCATCCAGGAGGCGAGCCGCATGAAGAGCGAGTTCCTCGCGAACATGTCGCACGAGCTGCGCACGCCGCTCAACGCGATCATCGGCTTCGCCGAGCTGCTGCACGATGGCGAGGTGGGGCCGGTCGCCGCCAAGCAGCAGGAGTTCTTGGCCGACATCCTCACGAGCGGGCGGCACCTGCTGAAGCTCATCAACGACGTGCTGGACCTCTCGAAGGTGGAGGCGGGCCGCATGGAGTTCTACCCGGAGCCGGTGGATCTGGGGAGCGTCGTGGGCGAGGTCACGTCCATTCTGCGGACCACCGCCGTCCGCAACAACGTCCGCATGCAGAGCGAGATCAGCCCCGGCGTGGGCATCGTGTCCCTGGACCCAGGGCGCCTGAAGCAGGTGCTCTACAACTACCTGTCCAACGCGCTCAAGTTCACACCCGCCGACGGCGTGGTCACCGTCCGGGCGCGGCCGGAGGGACGCGACGCCATCCGCCTCGAGGTGATCGATACCGGCCCCGGCATCGCGCCGGACGACCAGAAGCGACTCTTCGCCGAGTTCCAGCAGCTCGACGGCGGGAGCGCCAAGCGGCACGGGGGCACCGGCCTCGGCCTGGCGCTGACCAAGCGCCTCGTCGAGGCGCAGGGCGGCTCCGTGGGTCTGCGCAGCGAGCCGGGGAAGGGGAGCGCCTTCTTCGCCGTCTTCCCGCGCGTGCTCGTGCACCGGACCTCGCAGCGGACGATGCCCGCCACGAGCGCGAGACCCGGCGCCCCGAGGGTGCTGATCATCGAGGACGACCCGCAGGACAGCGCGGCGATCGCCCGCGCGCTGGTGGAGTCGGGCTACTCGGTGGACTTCGCCCCCACGGGCGCGCGCGCCATCACGATGTGCCGGCAGCGCAGGTACGACGCCATCACCCTCGACCTCATCCTGCCCGACATGAGCGGCCTCGACGTGCTGCGATCGTTGCGGTCGGAGGGCAAGAACGGCTCGAGCCCGGTGCTCGTCATCACCATCGTGGCAGAGCAGGCGACCGCAGGCTTCGTCGTGTCCGACGTGCTGCCGAAGCCGCTCGACCCCGCGCAGCTGGTGGAGTCCCTCAAGCGCGCCGGCGTCGACCCGGACGCGCGCGCCACCGTGCTCGTCGTGGACGACGACGCCGGCTCCTTGAAGCTGATGGCGACCGCGCTGGAGCGCCACGGGCACAGGCCCGTCTGCTACGACGACGCGGAGAAGGCGCTGGACGCGGTCGCGCGAGAGCGGCCGAAGGCCATCGTGCTGGACCTGCTGATGCCGGGTACCGACGGCTTCCGCTTCCTGGCCAGGCTGCGCGCCTCGCCGGAGCACCACGACGTACCGGTGCTCGTCTGGACGATGAAGGAGCTCTCGCCTGGCGAGCTCGCGCGGCTGCGCGCGACCGTGCACACGGTGGTCCAGAAGGGCGCCGGGGCGGGGGACCTGGTGTCCGAGCTCAACGGCTGCCTCGCACGCGGGGGAGGCTGACATGGCCAGCGAGCCGATCCTGGTCGTGGACGACAACGCCGAGAACACCAAGCTGGTGACCTTCCTGCTGCGCAACCGCGGCTACGAGGTGCGGACCGCCGCGAGCGCAGAGGAGGCGCTGCAGGTGCTGGGTGACTTCCGCCCGCGCCTGGTGCTCATGGACCTGCAGATGCCGGGCATGGACGGCTACGAGCTGACGCGGCGGCTCAAGGCCAGTCCGGAGACGCGTGACGTCCTGGTGATCGCGCTCACCGCGTACGCGATGAAGGGCGACGAGCAGCGGGCACGCGACGCAGGGTGCGAGGGGTACGTGACCAAACCCATCGACACGCGCGCCCTCCCGGCCATGCTCTCGCGGCTGCTGAAGGGCGGCACGACGTGACCGGCCGCTCGGTGCTGCTGGTCGAGGACAACGCCATCACCCGCAAGATGGTGCGCTTCGCGCTGGAGTCTCGCGGCTACGCCGTGCTCGTCGCCGGCAGCGGGGAGGAGGCGCTGGAGCGCATCCGCCAGCGGCCCGACCTGGTGCTGCTCGACCTCGTGCTGCCCGACGGCAGCGGGTTCGACCTGCTCACGAGGCTGCGGCAGCTCCCGGAAGGACGCGACGTGCCGATCCTCGCGTGCTCCGGCTTCGTGTCCAAGCTGGAGGAGGCGCGTATCGGCGCCACGGGCTTCAGCGACGTGATCACCAAGCCCGTCGAGCCGTCGCGGCTGATCCAGATCGTGCGCGCGCACCTGCCGAGCGACGAGCCCGCGGAGCCCTTCGGCGCGGGCCGGCGGGCGCTCCTGGTGGACGACGACGCGCTCCAGCTCAAGCTCGTCGCGCACCGTCTGGCGCGCTACGGGTTCGCCATCGTCACGGCGTGCGACGGCCAGGACGGTCTGGAGCAGGCGCGCGAGCGCAAGCCCGACATCGTGATCTCCGACGTGATGATGCCCCGGCTGGACGGCTTCGGGCTCTGCCAGCACTTCCGCAACGATCCGGCGCTGGAGGCGGTGCCGCTGGTCCTGTTGACCAACAGCTACGTGGAGGCGGACGACCGTGAGCTGGCGCGTCGCGTCGGTGCCGACGATCTGGTCGTTCGCACCCCGGAGCTGCGCGAGCTGGTCGACGCGGCGCGCAGGGTGCTCCACGTCGAGCGCGCGCCGTCCACGGTGCCGCCCGTCTCCTCCACCCCGGAGATCGAGCAGGAGCGGGCGCGGCGGGTGATCCGGCAGCTCGAGAAGCAGGTGGCGCTCAACGCCGGGCTGGTGCAGCGATGCGCGTCGCTCTCCGCGGAGCTCTCGGTGCTCAGCGGCATCTCGGCGGCGCTCGCCCAGGGGCGCGACGCCGGCGCGGCGCTCGACGCCGCCCTGGCGGCGTGCATGGACGCGGGCGGCGTCTCCCGGGGGGTGCTGTACGTCTTCGGCGCGGGGCAGGGGCGGACGCGCGTCTTCGGGGATCGCTCGACCCAGCAGCTCGCCAGCGCCTTCCACGACGACGAGCTCCGGGCTCTGCTCGCCGGAGGCAAGACACGCCTGCTCACCCCTTCCGAGGGCGCAGCGCGAGGACTGGCGACAGGAGCGATGCTCGTACCGCTCGCGGTGGCCGGCGAGCTCGTCGGGGCCCTGCTGCTGGAGATCACGACGGAGCGGCCGCACGAGCCCGATCGCATCGCCTTCGCCGAGGGCGTGGGTAACCAGATCGCCCTGGCGCTGGCGCTCGCTCGGAGCTTCGCCGGCCACGCCGAGGCGGAGCGCGCCGCGAAGCAGAACGCGGCGCTGCTGGAGTCCATCCTGGACGGGATCACCGACGGGGTGGTCGCCGTCGATCCCGAAGGGCGCTTCACGCACTGGAACACGGCGGCGGAGGCCATCGTCGAGGAGGGACCGGTCAGCGGCCAGGCGGCGGAGCGGCCGGCACGCTTCGAGCTGTTCGACGCGGACGGCTCCAGACCGGTGGCGGCCGCCGAGCGCCCTCTCGCTCAGGCGCTGCGCGGCGAGCGCGTGGAGCGACGCGAGCTCTTCATGCGGAAGCAGGGCGCGACGCAGGGTGCGTGGCTGAGCGTGAACGCGCTTCCACTCTGGACGCCGCAGCGGGCGATCGGCGGCGCCGTCGCCGTCTTCCGCGACGTGAGCGCGGAGAAGCAGGCGCAGACGCAGCTCATGATCTCCGACCGCATGGCCTCGGTGGGCATGCTCGCCGCGGGAGTCGCTCACGAGATCAACAACCCGCTCGCCGTCGTCCTGGCGAACCTGGGCTGCGCAGCGCAGGACGTCGCGGGCTGGGAGGTGGACCAACCCCGCCCGGCGGATCTCGGGCCGGCGATCGCCGACGCGCAAGAGGCGGCGGAGCGCGTGCGCCACATCGTCAAGGATCTGAAGCTCTTCTCGCGTGGGGAGGACGACGCGCGGGGGGAGGTGGACGTCGAGCAAGTGCTCGAGTCCTCGCTGCGCATGGCCTGGAACGAGATCCGCCACCGCGCCCAGCTCGTGCGGCGGTACGGGAGGGTCCGGGCGGTGATGGGTAACGAGTCGCGTCTGGGACAGGTGTTCCTCAACCTCATCGTGAACGCCGCACAGGCGATGCCGCAGGGCGCCGCCAACTGCAACACGCTCACCGTCACGACGGGCTTCGACGCAGCGGAGAAGCGGGTGTGGGTCGAGGTCGCCGACACCGGGTGCGGCATGCCGCCCGATCTGCTCGCGTGCCTGTTCACGCCCTTCGTGACGACCAAGCCGCGCGGCGTGGGGACCGGGTTGGGGCTGGCGATCTGCCACCGCATCGTGACGTCGATGGGCGGGCTGATCCACGTCACCAGCGCCGAAGGGGAGGGCACCACCTTCCGCGTGGCGTTGCCCGCGGCGCAGGAGGCGGCCATGGCGACGCTGGCGGAGGCTCCGGCGGCGGTCGAGCGCGTGCGGCGCGGCCGCGTCCTCGCCATCGACGACGAGGAGATGGTGCTGCGTGCCCTCAAGCGCGTGCTCTCCGCGCACGAGGTGACGGTGACGCAGAGCCCGGTCGCCGCCGTGCAGATGGCGACCACCTCCCGGTTCGACGTCATCCTGTGCGATCTGATGATGCCGGTGGTGTCGGGCATGGACTTCTTCGCGCAGCTCGCCGCCAAGGCTCCCGAGGAGGCGAGCAAGGTCGTGTTCCTCACCGGCGGCGCGTTCACAGCGGAGGCGCGTGCCTTCCTGGACAGAGTGGCCAACAGGCACCTGGAGAAGCCGGTACCCCCGCGGGAGCTACTGGACCTCATCGACGAGCGGATCGGGGCGGCGGGCGCGCGGGAGTGAGCGACGAACGCCCCGCGCCGTACGGCTCGGGCGAATGGAGTGCGGCGGCGCGCCGTGGAGGCGCCCGAAGCGGGCTCGACCGGCGGCGAGCACGAGCGGATGCTGGTGCGCGGAAGGATGGCGGATTGTGCGCGGCTCGAGCGGCGAGGGTGTCGCGCGGCATGCGTGATGCTTCGACCTCTCCTAGCCAGCGCAACGCGCGAGCGCTGCGTGAAGGAGGAAGGAGAAGGAAGTCATGAAAGCATGGACTCGGTGGCAGGATTGGGTCAACGTCGTGCTCGGCGTCTGGCTGGTCGTGTCCACATGGATCTTCGGCTACGCAGGCAGCGCGGCCGGCTACAACGCCTGGGCCCTGGGGGCGCTCATCGCGGTGACCGGTCTCTGGTCACTCTACCGACCAGCCTCTCGCGCCGGTGAGGGCCTCAACATCGCCCTAGGCACCTGGACGTTCTTCGCCCCGTGGGTCTTCGCCTTCGCGTGGGCGATGTCCTCCGCGGCCTGGAACGCGTGGATCGTCGGCGCCGCCGTCGCGATCATCGCGGTGCTGGCGCTACCGCGGGTGGCCACGGTGTTCAGACCGCACGCGTAACTGTTGCGTGCGCGCGAAGGGGGGGGCCGGCCGGCCGGCCGGGAGGGGCCCCGGGCCGGACTGCAAAGGAGGAACTGAGCGCGTCATTTATTAGCAGGTTCCTTGCAAGGCGCTACTATCCCTTTCGGATCAGTCGAGCCTTTCGCTGTCCGGGGACCGTGGCGGGACATGACCCAGCGAGAAACCAGGCACCGTGTCCTCGTCGTGGAGGACGACCCGTCCACGTCGCGTGCGCTCGGTCGCTTCCTGGAGCTGATCGGCTGCGAGGTCCTGAGCGCGCAGGACGGCGAGCAGGCCGTGGCCATGGCCCGGGGGCAGCGCCCCGATCTGGTCCTGACCGACCTCGGTCTGCCGAAGCTGGATGGCTACGGCGTGCTGGACGTCCTCCAGGCGAAGCTGCCGGAGATCCCGGTCATCGTCATGACGGGCAGCGGGCAGATCGCCTCCGCCGTCCGGGCGATGCGCGCCGGCGCCGACAATTACCTGGAGAAGCCCCTGGACTTCGAGGCGCTCTCGGTGGCGATCGAGCGCGCGCTGGAGCGCCGGCGGCTGCGGGCGGAGGCGGAGAGCTTCTTCGCCCTCTCGCCGGACATGCTGTGCATCGCCGGGTTCGACGGGTCCTTCAAGCGGCTCAACGCTGCGTGGGAGCGCACGCTCGGGTGGACGCCGGAGGAGCTGCGCGCCAGGCCGTGGACCGAGCTCGTGCACCCCGACGACCAGGAGGCGATGGCCGCGCGGACGGAGGAGCTGCGCGGGGGCCGGGCGACTCTCTCCTTCGAGACCCGCACGATCTGCAAGGACGGCTCCTGCAAGTGGTTGCTGTGGAGCGCCGGCCCGGTGCGCGGGACCGAGACCATCCACGCCGTCGCGCGGGACATGACGGAGGAGAAGCGCGCCGAGCAGGAGCTGCGGCATGCCAAGACGGAGGCGGAGTCGGCGAACCGCGAGCTGGAGGCGTTCAGCTACTCCGTGGCCCACGACCTGCGCGCTCCGCTGCGGGCCATCGAGGGCTTCAGCGAGGCGCTGCAGGAAGACCACGGCGGCGATCTCCGCCCGGAGGGGATGGAGTACCTGCGCCGCGTGTGCGCGTCGGCGCGGCACATGGCCGGGCTCATCGACGCGCTTCTCGAGCTCTCGCGCGTGTCGCGGGCGGGGTTGCTGCGCGCGCCGGTGGACCTCTGCGCGCTGGCGCAGGGCATCTGCGCGCGCCTGCAGGAGGCCAGCCCCGGGCGCCACGTGGAGGTGACGGTGCAGGGCGGGCTCCGCGCGATGGGGGACGCCAACCTGCTCGGCGCGGTGCTGCAGAACCTCCTCGGCAACGCGTGGAAGTTCACGAGCAAGCGACCCATCGCGCACGTGGAGGTGGGGAGCGAGACCGAGGACGGTCGCACCGTCTTCTTCGTCCGCGACGACGGCGCCGGCTTCGACCAGGCCTACGCGTCGCGGCTGTTCGGCGCCTTCCAGCGGCTCCACAGCCACGCCGAGTTCGAGGGCTCGGGCATCGGCCTCGCCACGGTGCGGCGCATCGTCCGCCGTCACGGGGGCGAGGTCTGGGCGAGGGCGGAGGTCGACCGCGGCGCGACCTTCTACTTCACGCTGGAGAGCCCGCCCGCCGAGGAGACGCGCCGATGACCACTCCGCTGCGGGTGCTGATGGTCGAGGACTCCGAGAACGACGCGGAGCTGGTGCTGCGCGAGCTGCGGCGCGGCGGCTTCGACGTGACGGCCCTCCGCGTCGAGTCCCGCGCGGGGATGGTGGAAGCGCTCGACACCCGCGAGTGGGACGTCGTCGTGTCCGACTACTCGCTCCCCTCCTTCGACGCGCCGTCCGCCTACAAGGTGCTGCGCGCGCGAGAGCTCGACCTGCCCTTCATCATCGTCTCCGGCACCGTCGGCGAGGACATCGCCGTGGAGGCGATGAAGCTCGGCGTCCATGACTACCTGCTCAAGGGGCGGCTCACGCGCCTGGCGCCGGCCATCGAGCGGGAGGTGCGGGACGCCGCCACCCGGCGCTCCCGCCGCGAGACCGAGCGCGCCCTGCAGGCGAGCGAGCTGCGCCTGCGGCGTCTCGCGGAGTCGGGCGTCGTCGGCATCGCCGTCGCGGAGGAGTCCGGGCTCGTCGTGGAGGCGAACGACGCGTTCCTCGGGACCGTGGGCTACTCGCGCGACGACCTGGAGTCCGGGCTCGTGCGCTGGACGACGCTGACCGAGGGGGGGGCCCTGGAGGCGGCGGCGGACGAGCAGCTCCGCGCGAAGGGCGCGGCCAGGCCCTGGGAGAGGGAGTACGAGCGCAAGGATGGCAGCCGCGTGCCCGTCTTGGTGGCGGTGGCCAGTCTGGATGCCACCCGCACCATCTCGCTCTGCCTCGACCTCACCGAGCGCAAGCGTCTGGAGGAGCAGCTCCGGCGCGCGCAGAAGATGGAGGCCATCGGCAGCCTCGCAGGCGGCGTGGCGCACGACTTCAACAACCTGCTGTCGGTCATCCTCAGCTACGCGGGCCTGCTTCTGGGCGACATGACGCCGGGCGACCCGGCGATGGCGGATCTGGAAGAGATCCGCAAGGCGGGGGAGCGCGCGGCGGACCTGACACGGCAGCTTCTGGCCTTCAGCCGGCAGCAGGTGATGCAGCCCCGGCTGATCGACATGAACCACGTGGTCAGCGGGCTGGAGAAGATGCTCCGCCGGCTGCTCGGCGAGGACATCGACTTCTCGCTCCTCACCGCGCACCACGTCGGGAAGATCCACGCGGACCCGGGTCAGGTGGGGCAGGTGATCATGAACCTCGTCGTCAACGCGCGCGACGCGATGCCGCGGGGGGGCAAGCTCTCCATCGAGACGGCCGACGTGACGCTCGACGCCGGGTACGCGGCGCAGCACGTCGACGTCGCGCCGGGCGACTACGTGATGCTGGCGGTGACCGACTCCGGCACGGGCATGGACGCCGCGACGCTCGGCCACATCTTCGAGCCCTTCTTCACCACGAAGGAGACCGGGAAGGGGACCGGTCTCGGCCTGGCGACGGTCTACGGGATCGTGAAGCAGTCGGGCGGGCACGTGTGGGTCTACTCCGAGCCTGGGGAGGGCACGACGTTCAAGGCGTACTTCCCGCGTGCGTCCGCGTCGGCGGTCGCGTCGGCCGTCTCGGTGCCGCCGTCGCTCGCCACTCTCCGCGGGACGGAGACCGTCCTGCTCGTCGAGGACGACCAGCAGGTGCGCACCATCGTCCGGTCCGTGCTGCGGCGGGCCGGCTACAACGTGCTGGAGGCGCAGAACGGCGGGGAGGCCCTCCTGGTCTGCGAGAAGTACGAGGGCAAGCTCCACCTGCTCCTCACCGACGTGGTGATGCCCCGCATGAGCGGACGCGAGGTGGCCGAGCGCCTGGGGCCGCTGCGGCCGCAGATGAAGGTGCTCTACGTCTCCGGCTACACCGAGAACGCCATCGTGCACCACGGAGTCCTCGACTCCGGCGTGGCCTTCCTCCCGAAGCCCATCACCCCCGATGCCCTGCTGCGGAAGGTGCGCGAGGTGCTCGATGCCCCACACGGCGGCGCGCCCGGGTCCTGACGATCGCGGCGCCCGGGGAAGCGCGTCCGTGCGCCCGAGCGCATTGCCTCGCGGGGCGGGGCCACGTATCAACGTGACGCTCCGTCCTCGCCCCGAGGTGCTCTCATGTCCGACCGCCACGCCTCCCCGCTCCCCGAGCAAGCCGCTCGCGCCGCCGGCGCCTCCCTCGACGCGCTGTTCCGTCCTCGCTCGGTGGCGCTCATCGGCGCGTCGCGACAGCGCCACGCGATCGGCTGGGACATCCTGCACAACCTGATCGGCTACGAGCTGCAGGGTCAGGTCTTCCCGGTCAACCCCCACGCGTCGGTGGTCCACAGCCTCAAGTGCTACCCGGACGTGGAGTCCATCCCGGACGACGTGGACCTGGCGATCGTCTCCGTCCCGAAGGGGCTGGTGCGCGGCGTGGTGGAGGGCTGCGCGCGCAAGGGCGTGCGGGGGATGGTCATCGTCACCGCCGGCTTCAAGGAGGTGGGCGCGGAGGGGGCGGCGGCGGAGCTGGAGATCCGCGATATGGCGAGGGTCCACGGCATGCGGGTCATCGGGCCCAACTGCATGGGCATCATCAACACCGACCCGGAGGTGCGGCTGAACGCGTCCTTCGCCGCGACCGAGCCCTTGCCGGGCAACCTCGCCTTCTCCTCGCAGTCGGGCGCGCTCGGCGAGGCGGTGCTCGCGTCGATGCGGGCGATGGGCCTCGGCCTCTCGATGTTCGCCTCGCTCGGCAACAAGGCGGACGTCTCGGGTAACGACCTGCTGGAGTACTGGGAGCAGGACCCGCGGACGCGGGCGATCCTCATGTACCTGGAGAGCTTCGGCAACCCGCGGCGCTTCTTCCGGATCGCGCGGCGGGTCACGCGCACCAAGCCGGTCGTGGTCGTGAAGTCGGGGCGCACCGCGGCGGGGGCTCGCGCGGCCGCGTCGCACACCGGGTCGCTCGCGGGAGCGGACCGGGCCGTGGACTCGCTGCTGGCGCAGTGCGGGGTGATCCGCGCCGCCTCCATCCACGAGCTCTTCGTGTGCGCGGCGGCCCTCTCCACCCAGCCGGTGCCGCGCGGCAACCGCGTCGGCATCGTCACCAACTCCGGCGGGCCGGCCATCCTGGCCACCGACGCGTGCGTGCAGCTCGGGCTGCGCCTGCCCGCGCTGGACGAGAAGACGCAGAAGGTCATGCGCGCGGCGCTGGTGCCGGAGGCGAGCGTCGCCAACCCGGTGGACATGATCGCGACCGCCACCGGGGAGAAGTACGAGATCTGTCTGCGCGCGGTGGCGGCCGATCCCAACGTCGACGCCATCATCGCCGTCTTCACCTCCCTCGAGATGATCGACGGCCTCGCCGTGGCGGAGGGGATCGTGAAGGGCCTCGCCGGGCGCGACAAGCCCGCGGTGGTCTGTTTCATGGGCAAGGTCGCCTCCCACGAGGCGACCCTGCGCCTCAAGGCGGCGGAGCTGCCGGTCTACACCTTCCCGGAGGACGCCGCCCTCGCGCTCCATGCGCTGGTGCGCTACCGCGCGTGGCAGCAGCGGCCGCGCGGCGTCACGCCGTCCTTCGACGACTTCGACCGACGCACCATCCGGCAGGTGTTCGAGGGCGCGCGCCGCGAGGGCCGGCTTCAACTCACCCTGGCGGAGGCGAGCCGCGTCTTCCAGGCGGCGGGCATTCCGACGGCGCCGTGGCTGGAGGCGAGCGACACGGAGCAGGCCGCGTCGGCGGCCGCCGAGCTCGGCTTCCCGGTGGCGCTCAAGGTCAGCTCGGCGGTGGTGGTGCACAAGTCGGACGTGGGCGGCGTGCGCCTCGACCTGCGCGACGCGGAGGCGGTGCGCGGCGCGGCCACCGAGATGCTGGCCAGGGCGCGTGAGCAGGACGCCGCGGCCACCCTCGTCGTGCAGCGGATGGCGGGCGGCGGCACCGAGGTCATCTTCGGCTCCTCGCTCGACCCGCAGTTCGGCCCCCTGCTGATGTTCGGGCTGGGCGGCATCTTCGTGGAGGTCCTCAAGGACGTGGAGTTCGGCGTGTATCCCATCTCCGACGTCGACGCGGCCGACATGATCCGCCAGATCAAGGGCTACCCCCTGCTCACCGGCGCCCGCGGCCTGCCGGCGGTGGACCTGGAGGTGCTGAAGGAGACGCTGCTCCGCCTCAACCACCTGGTGGGGGAGTTCAGCGAGATCCAGGAGCTGGACATCAACCCCTTCTTCGCCGCGCCGCCTGGCACCCCTTCGGTGGCGGCGGATGCCCGGCTGAAGCTCGCCCGCTGAGCGGCGCGGGGGGGGGAGCGCCCCGTCCGGACCGTACGGTCCGGCCAGATGCGGTATGATTCCGGGTCTTGGCGTCCGATGCCGCTCCGGCCAATCCGTCTCCGCCCGCCGCCGCGCCAGCGCGCGGCATGGAGAGGGACTGGCTCGAGCGCGCGCCGCTGCCCGTCGGGGTGATCCGCGAGCGAAACATCGTCTACGCCAACGCGCGCCTGCTGGAGCTGGTCGGCCTCCCGCGCGAGCAGTTCGTGGGGCGCCCCTTCTTCGAGCGGGTCGCGGTGGAGGATCAGGAGCGCGTGCGGGAGCGGCACACCCGGCGGCGCCGCGGGGAGTCGGTGCCCGACTCCTACGAGTTCACCGTCGTGCGCGGCGACGGCGGCCGCCGCCACGTGGAGATTCTGGGTCTCCACGCTTCCGGACACCCGCGACGTGCTGTTCCAGCTCGTCGACAGGACGCAGCGCCACGAGCGGCGCAAGCGGCTGGGCGGGCTGGTGAGCCTGGGCGCCGACGTGCAGGCGGAGCACGCCGACGAGGCCATCTTCGCCACGCTCGCGCGCGGCCTGGAGCGGCTCGGGTTCGCGTGGCTGCGCATGCGCCGGGAGGGGCAGCGCGCCGCCATCGTCGCCGCGGGGGCGCCGGACGGCCTCGTCAGCGCGTTCGAGAGCGTCATCGGCGTGGAGATGGCGGGGCTGCGGGGCCCGCTCGACGAGGGCCTGGAGCGCGTCTGGCGCGAGGGGCACGTCTTCGTCGACGACATGCCGCTCGCCGCCTCCGCCTTCCTCCCGCGCGAGGCGCACGAGGTGGTCCACGAGATGTCTCGCAGCAACGACATGGGCCGCGGCATCGCGGTGCGCATCGACGTGGGCGGGCAGCCCGCGCAGGTCCTCGTCGTGCTCGCCGACTTCCTGCGCGAGGAGGACGTGCCGGCCTTTGGTCTGCTCGGCGCGCAGGTCTCGTCCGCTCTCGACACCGCGCGCGTCATCGCCGACCTCTCGGCCCGCAACGAGGACCTCGCCGCGCTCAACCGCATCGCCGGCGCGGCCGGCGCCGCGAGCGACCTCCCCGGCCTCTTCGGCTCCGGTGTGCGCGAGCTGCTGCACGTGCTCGGCTGCAAGGCCGTCGCCATCTACCTCATCGATCCCTCGCGGGAGACGGCGACCCTCGCCCACCTGCAGGGCGGGTCGGAGGAGGCCGCGCGGGATCTCTCGCGCATGAGTCTGGACGGCACGCACCTCGGCATCGTGGCGCACGAGGCGGCCCCGCACGTGTGGGTCCGCGACGACTACTCGCCGGAGCGGCGCAGGCTCCTCGAGCGCCTGGGGCAGCGCACGATTGTCTCGGTGCCGCTGATCGCCCACGCGGAGGTCATCGGCGTCATGAACGTGGGCTATGGCGACACGCGCGACGACGTCGGCTCGCGCGACGTGGACGTGGTGCAGGCGGCCGCCGCGCACTTCGCGGCGGCGGTGCAGGCCAAGCGCCTGCTGGACGACCTCCGCAAGAGCTACGCTGACCTCGCGCGCACCCAGGAGCAGCTCGTGCAGCGCGAGCGCCTGGCGGCCCTGGGCGAGCTCGCGGCCGTCGTGGCGCACGAGATCCGCAACCCGCTGGGCGTCGTCTTCAACTCCGTCGGCGCCATCCGCCGGCTCCTCGGCGAGGACGACCGCGCGCGGCAGCTCGTCGAGATCCTGGACGAGGAGGCGACGCGCATGAACCACATCGTGGGCGACCTGCTCGACCTGGCGCGGCCGGTGAGCCCCGCGCTGCGACGCGCGCCGCTGCAGCCCGTCGTGCAGGGGGCGATCGAGGCGGCGTGCGCCGGCGCCGAGGGCCGCGTGCAGGTCGACCGTCAGATCGAGGAGGGCCTGCCCGCGGTCCCCATCGACGAGCGATTGATGCGTCAAGCGATCCTGAACGTGGCGATCAACGCGGTGCAGGCCATGGGCGACCGCGGCGGGACGCTCACGGTCCGCATGCGCCGCGCCGACGAGTGCGTGTGCGTGGAGATCCACGACACCGGCCCCGGGATCGCCCCGGAGGCGGCGCCCCGCATCTTCGAGCCCTTCTTCACCACGCGCGCGAGCGGCACCGGCCTGGGCCTGACGGTCGTGAAGCGCATCGTGGACGTGCACCGCGGCGAGACCGCCGTGGACACCTCCCCTGGACGCGGGACCACCTTCGTCATCCGCCTCCCGGTGGACGAGTCCTTCACCGACCCGTCATGACCGGTCGCGGCGGGCGGCCTGGAGCGCGCGCCGTACGTCGGGGGTCGGGGCGGCCTCGGCCGCGAAGCGTCCTGCCGCGACGCGCGCCACCTCCTCCTCCAGACGCGCCAGCCGCTCCTCGTCCAGGCCGACGCGCTCGCGGTTGAGGCCTAGCCAGGCGAGCGCCGCCGCGTCGCACTGCAGCTCGGTCGCCGCGCGCGCGGTGAAGGGGCCGTGGTTGTGGAAGTGCGCCCAGTCGTGCAGGCCCCAGAAGAGCGCGTTCAGGTTGTCGGCGGCCAGCCAGAGCAGCGAGGCGGGCGGCACGCGCCGCGCGTGGAGCTCGTCGGTGGCGTCGTCGATCGCGTACGGCGCGAGCGCCAGCTCGCCCGCGAGCCCCATCCCCGTCGCGTGCAGCCGCGCGAGCTCCTGCGGGAGAAAGTCACACGCGGCGTGGAAGACGAAGACCATGCGCGCGGGGTCCGACCCGTCGATGGGCGGGGACAGGTCGAACGGCCGCGACGCCGGGCGCCCCCACTCGAGCGCACCGCCCGCACACCAGCCGAACGCGTCAAAGACCTCCGCGGCGACCACGCGCGCGATGGGTGGCGTGTCGAGGATGGTGGTGATGCGTGCGCTCATGCTCGGGCCAGAAGGGGTGGCGCGCCGTGCGCCCCCCAGCGTACAGTGATCCTCTCGATGGGTCCCCCGCTTCCGTCCAAGAAGGAAGTCGTGCTCGCGCTGCTCGAGCGCGTCAGCGTGTTCCTCCACATCGACGCGCGCAGGACGGGCGTGGTGGTGCCGCCGCACCTCAAGGCGAACAGCCAGCTCGTGCTGCACATCGGCCTCAACATGGCCGTCCCCATCCCCGACCTGGACGTGGGGGAGGAGGGCATCTCGTGCACGCTCAGCTTCAAGGGCGCGCGCTTCCTCTGCATCCTGCCGTGGCCCACCATCTTCGCGATGGTCGGCGACGACGGCCGCGCGATGGTCTGGCCCGACGACGTCCCGCCCGAGGTGGCGCGTCAGGCCGAGCAGCGCGCGGCTCAGGTCCAGGCCAAGGAGGCCCGCCGCGCCCCCGGCGAGAAGGCCTCGCGCGGGTCCCGCGCGCGCGGCAAGGACGCGTCGCCTGCCCCCGGCGCGGACGTGCGTACGCGCCTGGTCTCGGTCGATCCCGCCGCCGCGGAGCCCGTCTCCGCGTCCGACGAGGAGCCGGCGGAAGGCGAGCCCGCCCCGGCCGAGCCGCAGGAGGGAGCCCAGCGCGCGGAGGCGGAGCCCGGCCGCCGTCCGCGACGCGAGCTGCCGCCGTACTTGAGGGTGATCAAGTAGGCGAGTAAGACCGCGGGGCTCATGCCCCGCATGCGGACGATCCTCCTCGCCGCCCTCACGCTGGCGGTGGTCCTCGGCCTGGAGTTCGGCCTGGATACCATCGTCCCGGACAGCTCCATCCGCAACCTGCTGATGCTCGCGGGGGTCAACGTCCTGGCGGCGCTCTCGCTCAACGTCATCAACGGCATGGCGGGGCAGTTCTCCATCGGCCACGCGGGCTTCATGGGCCTGGGCGCGTACACCAGCGCGGTCATCGCCGGGCACCTTCACCAGGCGCTCGGCGGGAGCGACACCGACTTCGGCCGCTCCTTCCTCGTCGTGCCGGTGTGCCTGCTCGCCTCCGCCTTCATGGCGGGGCTCTTCGGCCTCGTCGTCGGCCTGCCCAGCCTGCGCCTCAGGGGGGACTACCTCGCCATCGTCACCCTCGGCTTCGCCGAGATCTTCCGGCTGGTGCTCGCCACCGCCCAGATCGGCGAGCCGGAGACGGTAGGGGAGGCGTGGCACCACGTGCACGGGTTCGGCAGCTTCTTTCACGCCATCTCGGTGATGCTCACCGCGCTGGGCGGGCAGAACGGCTACTCCGGCCCGGACAACAACGGCAACCCGCAGTACGCCGGGCCCTTCTGGGTGCTCGGCCTCACGGTGCTCTGCGCGGTCCTGGCGTGGCGCCTCAAGTTCTCCGGGTGGGGCCGCGCGCTGCGCGCCCTGCGCGAGGACGAGATCGCCGCCGCCGCGGTGGGCGTCGACCCCACCCGCTACAAGGTCACCTCCTTCGTCATCGCGGCCGTCGGCGGGGGCATCGCCGGCGGGCTGATGGCGATGATGCGCGATGGCTCCTACGTGGTGAACCCCGACACCTTCGGCTTCCAGATGTCCTTCGACGTCATCACCATGGTCATCCTGGGCGGCTCGGGCAGCGTGACCGGCGCGATCCTGGGCGGCCTCTTCGTGACCTTCACCGTCAAGGCGATCGAGCTGGTGCAGAACACCGGCGTGGCGACGGCCATCCGCGGCCCGCACCATCTCTTCGGCGCCGACCTCACGCTCGACCTCAACGCCCTGCGGATGATCGTGTACGCGGCGCTTGTCATCGCCCTGATGATCCGCCGGCCGGAGGGGCTGCTGGGCGAGCGCGAGCTCTTCTCCGGACGCAAGCGGGCGCGGGCATGACGACGCTCCAGCTCTCCCGCGTGACCAAGAGCTTCGGCGGCCTGCGCGCCGTCGGCGACGTGAGCTTCACCGTCGGCCCGAGGAGCATCTTCGGCCTCATCGGGCCGAACGGCGCGGGCAAGACAACAGTCTTCAACCTGATCACCGGCGTCTACAAGCACGACTCCGGGCACATCCGCTTCGGCGAGACGGACCTGTTGCCGCTCAAGCCCGCGCGCATCGCCGCGGCGGGCATCGCGCGCACCTTCCAGAACGTCCGCCTCTTCGGCCAGCTCACGGTGATGGAGAACCTGCTCGTCGCCTGCGAGCTGCAGCGCAAGGCCAACCTGTTCTCCGCGCTGCTGCGGACACGCGCGCACTTCGACGACGACGTCGCGATGCGCAAGAAGGCCCAGGAGCTGATGGAGGTCTTCGAGCTCGGGGCGATGGCGGAGGAGATGTCGACGTCTCTCTCCTACGGCGACCAGCGCCGCCTGGAGATCGCCCGCGCGATGATGCTCTCGCCGAAGCTGTTGCTCCTGGACGAGCCCGCCGCGGGCATGAACTACGGCGAGGCGGAGGGCCTTCAGAAGCAGATCCGCTGGCTGCGCGACACCTTCGACCTGAGCGTGGTCCTGGTCGAGCACAACATGCAGGTGGTCATGGGGGTCTGCGAGGAGATCCACGTGCTCGATCACGGCGAGACCATCGCGCACGGCACGCCGGACCAGGTGCGACAGGACCCGGCCGTGATCGCCGCGTACCTCGGCGAGGACGAGGACGAGGTCGCGAAGGAGCAGGAGGCGCAGCCGTGACGGTCGGGATGCGCGTCGCCCACCCGACCCGCGCGCCGCTCCAGCTCCCGGAGGGGACGCCGGTGCTGGAGGTGTCCGGCCTGAAGGTCCACTACGGCGGGATCAAGGCGCTCAAGGGCGTCAGCCTCTCGGTGGGGCGCGGGGAGATCGTCGCGCTGATCGGCGCCAACGGCGCCGGCAAGACGACGACCCTCAAGACGATCGCGCGGCTGCTGCCGATCGCAGGCGGTGACGTCCGCTACGCGGGCGAGAGCGTGGCGAACGTCTCGACGACGAAGCTGGTCGCGATGGGCGTCTCGCTCGTGCCGGAGGGTCGCGCCATCTTCCCCAACCTGACGGTGCGCGAGAACCTGGAGCTGGGCGCGTACAACCACCGGGACAGGAGGACGATCGCCGAGACGCTCGAGGACGTGACCGGGCTCTTCCCGCGCCTGGGGGAGCGCATGAAGCAGGAGGGCGGCACGCTGTCCGGCGGCGAGCAGCAGATGCTGGCCATCGCGCGCGCGCTGATGGCCCGGCCCACGCTGCTCCTGCTGGACGAGCCCTCGCTGGGCATCGCGCCGAAGCTGGTGCAGCAGATCTTCGCGGCGGTCCGCGCCATCGCCGCGGCGGGGGTGACCATCCTGCTCGTGGAGCAGAACACCCGCATCGCGCTGGCGTCGAGCGTGCGGGCGTACGTGCTGCGGACCGGGGAGATCGCGCTGGAGGGCCCCTCGGCGGAGCTGGCGAAGAACGAGGAGATCCGCGCCGCCTACCTCGGGGGCTGAAGAGCGGAACGGCCCGGCCCCGAAGGACCGCGCGCCGGGGTCGAACGCCATGTACGTGAACATGCCGCCGCTCGCGTACCGGCTTGTCAGGTCTCGGCGTGTCGGGCGTCGTAGACTCGCCTGCGAGCCATGAGCGAATCGCGACCGTTCCATCCCGACGACGACGAGGGCGTGGTGAGCCTGTTCGCGCGGCTACGCGCGGACGAGCGCTACGGCACGGTGACGCTCGACCGCTGGCGCGCCCTGCGCGCGGTCTCGCGCTTCGACGGCGGGCGGCGCTTCCGCGTCGTGGAGCGGAGCGGGGAGATTGTCGCGCTGCTCACCGCAGGCCTGACCGACGACCCGCGCGCGTCGGGCGGCGTGTTGCACGCGCGCGTCTACGTCGACCCGCGTCACCGGCGCGGGGGCATCGGCTCGCGGCTGCTGGCCGACTGCGAGGCGGCCGCCCGCGTCGAAGGCGTCGCGACCATCGATTCGTCGGTGAAGGGCACGCAGACCGGCGCGCGCCGCTTCGCCGAGGTGCACGGCTTCGTCGTCCTGGTGCGCGATCTGTTCCTGTCACGCGGCGACGCGCCCTTCGTGGCGCAGGTCCCGGCGGGCGTCGCGCTCCGGCCCTACGAGCAAGGTCGCGACGACGCGGCGTGGGCCGCGATGACCAACGCGACGCTCTCGCGTGACGCCGGCTTCCTCCCGGAGACGGAGGCGTCGGTGGCGAGCCACGCGCGCATCCCGGGCTTCGCCCTGTGGATCGCCGAGACCGACGCGCCCATCGGGTTCTGTCACCTCGAGCAGCGGGCGGAGACGGGGTACGTGCAGGCCATCGGCGTGCTCCCGGGGCACGAGGGGCGAGGCGTCGGCGCGGCGCTGCTCTCGCGCGGCATCGCCACGCTGTGCGCGCGGGGCGCGAAGCGCATCGAGCTGTGCACCGAGGAGGACAACCTACGCGCCCGTGGGCTCTACGAGCGCGCCGGCTTCGTCCTCGATCACGACGCCTTCACGCTGCGCAAGAAGCTGTGACGAGCGGGCGCGCCTCGCCTGGGACGTCGCCGATGGGGAGGCCTCAGACCGGGCCGTGGAGCCACGGGCCGGTGTAGTCGACCACCGGGCCCGGCTCGCTCAGCCGAGCACGGAGCCAGCGGCGCACGGCGGCGCGAACGCGCCGGAGGACGCCCGGACGGCGGGCACGCGACCCTTGTCGCGGTTTGGCATACATGGGAGCCGCCTTTCGAAGGCGCCCGGCACTCGGCACCCGCGCGCCGGACGTTCTCAACTTAAGAACTCCACCGGGCACATCAACCCCTCCCCGAGGCCCGGACGAGGTGTCGCGCCGCCGGTCAGAGCGGCAGCAGACCCTTCGCCAGCTCCCGCGTGATTGTCATGCGCGGCGGCACCTTCCACGAGGTGTCACCGTCCTCTTCACTCTCGATGTGGCCACGGAACCCGCCGAAGCGGAAGCACTCGCGGAGGTGCTGGACGAACGTCTCCTCGACCCCGTACATGCCCAGGATGGGGACGTCCGCGGCGGGATCGGGCAGGTCGAGGTGATAGTTCTCGCCGCCGCTGTAGTTGGCCTTGTGGAACTCGTCCGGCGCGAAGCAGAAGTAGAGCTTCGTGGCGCCCGGCTTCTTCGCCAGCGCGGCGAGGATGTCGCGAACGGGGTGGACGACGAGCGGGTTGGCCTCGCCGAGGTAGAGCACCTCCGGGACCTCGCGGCGCTTCTCGCGCGCGTAGATGTTCACGAGCTGCTTCCACGACTGCCGGAAGTCGATCGCCCCGACGATCTCGTAGAAGGCGTGGAGGGAGAGCGGCAACGGCCCGAGCGCGGCCTCCACCTTGCGGATCTGGCCGGCGACGCGGGCGGCGGGCGCGACCAGCGCCGCCTTGGGGCGGATGAAGGCGTAGCCGATGTCGCCGAGCCGCCGGTGGACGGTCTCCGCGTTCGCACGGACGCGTCGCATCGTCTCGCGCGCCACGGCCGTCGCGTCCCAGAGGAAGGCGGGGTCGTCGCGGACCGCGGCCCCGCGGGCGACCATCTCCGCCCAGACGCGCTCCGTCTCCCCCGCCGTGTAGCGTTCGAGCCAGGTGCCCACGCGCGCGACCCTACCACCTCGCGCGGGGCGCTTCAGTCGAAGGCCTCGTCGGGCTCCAGGCCGCGGACGAAGGAGGCGAAGTCCTTCGCGACGAAGGTGATCTTGTAGTCTCTCTCCTGATCGACGTGGACGACCTGCGGCTCGCCCTTCGGGCCGCACTTGCGGTAGTCGAGGCAGAGCATGTCGTGGCCGGCGGAGGGGCAGTCGGCGAAGTAGACGCCGATGGGCGGGTAGCCCCACTCGTCGACCCAGAACTGGCTGCCGCACCCGCCGCACAGCGAGGAAGGCTTGCGGTTCCCGATGGAGAAGATGCCGCTGACGGCGACGTGGTCCTTGGCCCAGGATGTCCGCTTCTTCGTGCGGTGGTTGCCGTTGCGCGGGATCCCGCCGTTCTGGTGCTTCATCAGCGCGACGTATGCCTTGGGGAGCTTGTAGCCGAGCGCCTTCTCCACGCGCGCCAGGCGCGTCGGAGTGAGCGGCGCGTCGATGTAGTCCTTCTTCGCCCAGTCCGACTTCTTCCAGAAGGTCTTGAGGTCGAAATCGCGGCCGAGCCCCGGTCGGGTCGGGGAGACGCGGGCGGTCGTCGCAGGTCGGGGTCTGGTCGTGGATGCGCGGCGCTTGGTGGCCATGAGCGTTCCTCCACGCCCCGTTCTAACCCACGGCCCGCGCTTCGGATACGCTCCGCGGATGCCACGCACTCGACGTCTCCTCCCGGTCGCGCTCTGGGTCCTCGCAACAGCCTGCGGCAGCTCCGCGCTCGGCCTCTCCGGGGTGGCCCGCCTGACGATCCACCAAACAAAACAGGCGGACGTGACGCCGGACCCGTGGCTGGTCTCCGACCACACGCCCGTGGACCCGCCGCCCGGGTCGGGCAGCGGGTTCTTCGGCACCTGCCAGTACGCCGGCGGCACGTGGACGGCGGACATCAGCCAGGTCGGCGCGGCCAACGGCCTCGCGCGCATGAGGATTGTCGTCGCCGACGACTCGGCGAGCGCGACGATCACCGCCACGGTCGGCGGCGCGGACTTCGCGGGGACGTGCACCGTCGCGCCCAACCGGTGGAGCGAGGGGCACGATCTGGGCCTCGCCGCGCAGTGCCCGGGCCTCGCGCTCGCGGGCGACTCGCGCACGGTGGACCTGAACATGGCGATGACCGTGGAGAACTGCACCGGCCCGTAGAAGGCGATCTCCGGGCGGCCCGCGTGGTGAAGTGCCTCGCCGCGTGGTACGCCCCGGCGCATGCGTGACGGCGTCCGCTTCGTCGAGGGTGGGGAGCTCACGCAGCTCGTCGACGCAGAGACGCAGCAGGACGTACTCGGGTATCTCGCGCGGACCTCGCCCTCGTGTCACTCCGACACCGGCGAGGCGCTGCTGCGGGCCGCCGAGCCCTGCGGGGACTGCATCGCCTTCAGCCCGTCCTTTGCCGGGTTTCGCTACGTGGCCCTCCTCACACGGCGCCGGATCTTCGCCCTGGGTCTCGGCCAGTTCTCGGTCTGCTTCCGGCTTCCGGGCTCGCTGCACGCGGCGGCGCTCCAGGCCGGAGCGGCCGCCGCGCCGGAGATCGGGCGAGGCTGGGTGCGCTTCGATCTCTTCCAGCCGGACCGGCCCGAGGTGGACCTCCCGTCCTGGACGCTTCGCGCGTGCGCCGCCACGCGCGGTCAGTCGTAGCGCTCGGAGTGGACCTGCTGCCGCGCCACGCTCATCTCCTTGCGGAGGAGATCGCGCACCGCGCCGACCATCCGCTGCAGCCCGCACACGTACGCGTGAGGTGTCCCGGAGGCCCCGAGCTCCTTCCACAGCTCCGGCACGTGCGACTGCACGTACCCGCGCCGCCCCGTCCACGCCGCGTGCGGGCGCGATAGCGTGTATTCTACACGGACGTGCGGGTGCTCGCGCGCCAGCGCGTCCAGCTCCTCGCGGTAGAGGATGTCGCCCTCCTCGCGCACGCCGAAGAGGGTCCACAAGGGCTGCGTGTCACCCCGGGCGATCGCGTCGTGGAGCATGCTCCGCAGCGGCGTGACGCCGGTGCCGGTCGCCACGAAGAGCGACGGGCCGGTGGCCCCCGCGGGGCGCGTGAAGAAGCCCTGCGGGCCGATCGCGCGCAGGGAGGCGCCGGGCTCCATGCGGTGCAGGTAGGTCGAGCCGGGGCCGCCGTCCACGTGCGTCACCGCGACCTCGAAGCGCGGAGAGCCGTCCGGGCGCGAGGCGATGGAGTAGCTCCGCTTGAGCTCCTCCGGCTCGAGCGGGAGGGCGAGGCTCACCCACTGCCCGGCCTCGAAGGCGAACGCCGCCCCGTCCGCCCGCTCGAAGACGAGCTCGCGGACGTAGGGGGTCAGCATGCGCGCGCGGGAGAGGCGCACGTCGAACGTGGGCGGGAGGGGCATCGATCAGAGAGGGATGGGACGCGCGGGCGCGGGAGTCAATGCCGTCGGTGCCGTCAATGCCGCACGCCGCCAATCAGGAAGCGGGCGAGCAGGTCTTCGTCCGTCCGCGGCTCTTCCGCCGGGAAGTCCCCGCGACCACCGCGCGCGCGCACGTGGTCCTCGAAGCTGGTGGTGGGGACGCCCAGCCAGCCGGACACGACGTCGTAGGCGTTGTCGCCGATGATCATGGACCCTTCCAGGATCTCGGCGCCGAGCTCCTCGAAGAAGACGCGTGACTTGACCTTGCCGACGACGTCGTTGGCGTCCGTCGCGCCGGTGACCTCCTTGAGCACACGCACCGCCTCGGCGATGCGGTAGGTGCGGTGCTCGGCCAGGATGGTCAGCTCCTTGCCGTTGAGCTCCACCGCACCCTCCACGAGCCACCGGTCGAACGCCCCCTGCGGGAAAAAAACGCGATTTTGCATCGACCCCCAATGCTCGCGCACCTCGTCGTAGAGTGCAACGAGCCGTGGACCTCGCCGACGCCATCCTCGCCGTCCAGCGCGTCGCCGCCGACGCGCATGCCGCCCGGGTGGCCGAGCTCCGGCGCGCGTTCGAGGCGCGGACCGGCGCCTTCGGCCCGGACGACCCCTGGTTCGAGGCGCGGAGCGGCGCCTTCTGGGACGACGCGGTCACCTCCGCCGGCCTCGCCCGGGAGCTCGCGGACGAGCTGCCGGCGGGGGCGCGCGCCTGGGCCGAGCCGATGGCCCGGGCCCACCGCGGCCTCTTCCGCGCGTCGCCAGAGGGCGGGGCCTGGCTGTTGCGCGACGTCTGGAGCGGGGTCGAGCTGCTGGCCACGACGGACGCGGCCGGCCTCCGCGACGCCCTCGCCAGCGCCGCCGGGCTGGTGGACGGCCGCGTCGTGGGTCTGGCCGAGACGGGCGCGGTCGTGCTGCTGCCCGGCGCACTCTTCCACGCCGAGGACGCCACGACGGCGATCGAGGCGCTTCTTCCCGCCGCGCGCGCGTCGGACATGACCACCCCGGCCGTGCTGGACGCCCTCATGCGCATGGACCACGCGTACCGCGCGCTCTCGCGGGTGAAGGCCGCCTTCGCGTATCGCAAGGAAGCGCTGCGGGGCTAGGCCGGCGCGCTATACTCCCGCTGCGTGAGCCCGGTGCTCTCCACCCTACTGCTCTATTCGACCGCCCTGGCGTACTCGGCGGCGTGCGCCGCGTTCCTGGCGCACCTCTCCGGGAGCGCCCGGTTTCCGCGCGCGCTCAAGGTCGGAGTGGCGCTGGTCGGCGTGGGGGCGCTGCTGCACGCCACGCACATCGTCGTCTCCTCTCTGGTGCTGGACGTGTGTCCCATCAAGGGCATCCACTACGCCCTGAGCGTGGTGTCCCTGCTGGCGTGCGTGGCGTACCTCATCATGCGGCTGCGCTACCGCATCGACGTCGTGGGCGTCATCGTGGCGCCGCTGGCGCTGACCTTCCTCATCGCCTCGCAGGTGGTCTCCGCCGACGCCACGAGCACCGGCCGCATCAAGAGCGCCGTCCTGCCGGTGCACATCATCGCCAACACGCTGGGTGACGCCCTCTTCTCCCTCGCCTTCGCGGCGGCGGTCGCCTACCTCATCGCCGAGAAGCAGCTCAAGAAGAAGAAGGTGACGGGCCTGCTGCAACGGCTGCCCCCGCTGGATGCGCTGGATCGCGCCGAGTACGGCTTCCTGCTCGCTGGCTTCTTCCCGCTCACCGTGGGCATCGTCACCGGCGCGGTGTGGGCGGCGCGCGTCGAGTCGGGGAGCGCGGCCGACGTGTGGCGCGCGGCCTTCGGCTACGCGACCTGGGGGCTCTTCGCGGCGGTGCTGCTGCTGCGCGCCGCGGCCGGCTGGCGCGGCAAGCGCGCGGCGTACGGCACCATCGCCGGCTTCGGCTTCGCCGTGGTCGTGCTCCTCATCTACGTCGTGCGCGGCCTCTCCGGTGCGGAGCACGTGGCCATGATGGGGGGCGGCTCGTGATCCTGGTGGTGGGCCTCTCCCACCGCACCGCCCCCGTGGAGGTGCGAGAACGCTTCGCCGCCGCGGCCGACGCGCTGCCGCACGTGCTGGCGCGCCTCTCCGCCCGGCAGGAGCTCGCGGAGGTGATGTTCCTCTCCACCTGCAACCGTGTGGAGGTCTTCGCCCGGCCGAGGGTCACCACCGAGGAGGGCCGGGCCTCCGCGCTCAAGGCGGTGCGGGAGGAGCTGGCGGAGCAGGCGCGCGTGCCCGACGCCGAGCTGGTGAGCGTCCTGTACGAGAAGGAGAACGACGAGGCGGTGCGCCACATCTTCCGCGTCGCCGCCAGCCTGGACTCCATGGTCCTGGGCGAGCCGCAGATCCTCGGGCAGGTCAAGAGCGCCTACGACGCCGCGATGATCGCCGGCACCCTCAAGAGCCACCTCGGGCGGTGCGTGCACCGCGCCTTCACCGTCGCCAAGCGCGTGCGAACCGAGACGGCCCTCGGCTCGGGCACGGTGAGCATCTCCAGCGTGGCGGTGGACCTCGCGCGGCGCATCTTCGGCGATCTCTCGCAGCGCACCGTCCTGCTCATCGGCGCGGGGGAGATGGCGGAGGCCGCGGCGCGCAGCCTGGGCAAGACCGCGCGCGCGGTGCGGGTGTGCAACCGCAGCCTGGAGCGGGCGGAGGCGATCGCCTCGCAGCTCGGAGGCGCCGCCTCGCCGCTGACGGCGCTGGAGCAGGAGCTGGAGCAGGCCGACGTGGTCGTCGCCAGCACCGCCAGCCCGACCTTCGTGGTGACGCGCGAGATGGTCAAGCGGGTGATGAAGCAGCGCAAGGGGCGCACCCTGTTCTTCGTCGACATCGCCGTCCCGCGCAACGTGGACCCGGCCGCCCACGGCATCGACAACGTCTACGTCTTCGACGTCGACGACCTGGAGCAGCAGGTGGCGCAGGGGCTCGAGGCGCGCAAGGGGGAGGCGGACGCCGCCGAGAAGATCGTCGCGCACGAGCTCACGCAGTTCCTCGCGTGGGCGCGCGGCCTGGACGTGCAGCCGGCGATCGTGGCGCTGCGCGCGCGGACCAAGGGCGTGCTCACCGCGGAGCTGGAGCGCAGCTTCTCCGGCAAGCTGAAGCACCTGGGCGACACCGAGCGCGCGGCCCTCACGCAGATGGTGGAGAGCGCCACCAACAAGCTGCTCCACTCGCCGATGACACGCCTGCGCACGGCGGCCGCGGACGGCGGCGCCGGCGATCTGGTCGCGGTGCTCAAGGAGCTGTTCGACCTGCCGGAGGCGGAGTCGAAGGTGGACGAGCCGAAGAAGGAAGAGGAGGAGGACGAGCGGGTCGTGCAGTGACCGCCCGCCTCGCGGCGGACCGCGCGAAGGCGACCTTCATGGGCGCCACATCCGCGCGTCCCATCAGGGACCGGCGCGGCCCGACGCTCCCGCGATCTGGCGGCGCAGGCTCCGCAGCAGGCTCGCTTCGCCCAGCAGCTCGCCCTCCTCGACGCGCCGCCGGTGCGCGCGCAGGACGTCGCCGCGGGTGAGCACGCCCACGAGCGCGCGGGCGTCCGACGCATCCACCACGCAGAGACAGGGGGCTTCGTGGGCGGTGAGCAGGTGGGCGGCCTCGGCGAGCGAGGCTGTCGCCGGACATGTCGCGGGCAGCCCGGACAGCAAGGCGCCGACGGGCGCCGTGTCGCTCGCGTCGGACTCCGTGACCTCGTGGCGCGAGAGCAGACCGGCGAGCGCGCCCGCCGCGTCGAGCACCGGGTAGGTCGCGTGGCGGGAGCCGTCCGCGCCAGAGCGCAGGAACGCGCGCACCTCGCCGAGCGAGGCGTGATCACGGAGCGTGACCGGACGCGACGCGTGGTCGGTGGCCGCCGCCTCCTCCAGCGGGTCCGCCCGGTACTCGCCGACGACGCGTACACCTCGCTTGGCGATCTTCTCGGTCATGATCGTGTGGCGCATGAGCGCCAGCGACACGAGTAGCGCGAGCAGGCAGCCGGCGAGGACGGGGAGCACGCCCTGGATCTGGTGGGTGGCCTCGAAGGCGAAGATCGCCGAGGTGAGGGCGGCGCGGGAGGCTCCGGCGAACATCGACGCCATCCCGACGAGCGCCGCCATCCGCAGGTCGACGTGCGCGTGGGGGAGGACGAGCTGCATCGCCGCGCCGGCCACCGTGCCGACGCCGGCCCCCACGGTCATCAGCGGCGCCAGGGTCCCGCCGGAGGTGCCGCTGCCGAGGGAGATCGCCCAGGACACGAGCTTCAGCCCGCACAGGACCGCGATCGCGCGGAGCGTGAGCGAGCCGGCGAGGGCGTGCTCGATGTTGTCGTAGCCCACACCCAGGGTGTGCGGCTCGACGTAGCCGATGACGCCGACGGCGACGGCGCCGATGGCCGGCCACCACATCCAGTGGACCGGGAGCTTCTCGAACCACTCCTCGACGGAGTAGACCGCGCGCGTCACGCCGACCGCCGCGACGCCGGTCAGCGCACCCACGACCGCGTAGCAGGCGAGCGCCCCGGGTGTGGGTGGGGCGAGGTCGGGGACGCGGAAGACGGGGTCCACGCCCAGCATCCACGCGCGCACCGCCGCCGCGGTGACGCTCGCGAGCGTCACGGGGACGAGGGAGCGAGGCCGGAGCTCGAAGAGCAGCAGCTCGACCGCGATGAAGACGGCGGCGATGGGCGTGCCGAAGGTCGCCGCCATGCCGGCCGCCGCCCCGGCCGCCAGCAGCGTCTTGCGCTCCGCGTTGGTGACGGCGGCGAGTTGACCGAAGAGCGAGCCCAGCGCGCTGCCCGTGGCGATGATGGGGCCCTCCGCGCCGAACGGGCCACCGGTGCCGATCGAGATCGCGGCGGACAGCGGCTTGAGCAAGGTCAGGCGCGCCGGGATGCGACTCTCCCCCCGGAGCACGCACTCCATCGATTCGGGGATGCCGTGTCCGCGGATGGCCGCGGAGCCGAACCGGGCCATGAGGCCCACGACGACAGCGCCGGCCACCGGGACCAGGACGACCCAGGCGCCGAGGTGGTGCCCCGCCGGCCCGCTCTGGGCGAAGGAGGCGCGCTGGTAGAAGGCGAGGTTGGTGACGAAGTAGATGGCGCGCGTGAGCACGCGCGCCGTGAGCGCGGCGAGGACCGCCACGCCGATCGCCGCGAGCGTGATGATCACCAGGCGGCGGCCGCCCGCGAGCTCGCTCCCCGCACGGTCAGGTGTCGTGGTCATGTTTGCTGGTCGTGGGTTCGAAGAACATGGTCGGCGTGGCGCTGGTGTCCTCCAGAGCTGCGGTCACGCGTCGCATCGCCGACGCCAGCACGGCGAGCTCGCCGGTGGGGAGCGAGGCGACGCCGCGCAGCAGGCGCGCCTGCGGCGGCTCCTGGATGCGTCGCAGCAGGGCGCGGCCCCGCGCCGTGAGCCGCAGCTCGACGCGGCGGCCGTCCTCGGCGGAGCGGCGGCGCTCGACGAGCCCCTTGGCCTCGCAGCGCTGCGCCACCACGGAGACCGAGCTCTGGTGCGTCGCCGTCCGCCGCGCCAGCTCGTTGAGTGAGAGCGCGGGCGCGCCCGCCAGGGCGTAGAGGACGAACACCTGCGCCCCGGTGACGCCCGTCTCCCCCTCCGCACGCGCCGAGTACGCCCGGAGCTGCTGGACCACGTGCCGGAAGCCGTCGAGGACCGTGCGGAGCGCCGGGTCGCGTGCGTCCTCGCCGCGGGGGTTGGGGCGGCGAACGCGCGCGGGCGACGCGCGCGCAGTTCCATGGGTAGCCATTGTATGGGAACCTATATATCATACCGTGGCTCGCAACCACGCGGGCTCGAGCGCGGAAATGCCGGAGACCGAACGTCGCACCTCAGAGCTGGACCTGCTGCATCCGCAGGTCACGCGCGGCCTCGTCCAGCGGCTCCGGCTCACGCGCCTGCTCGGCCGCTTCCCGGAGCGACCGGTGTGGGCCGCCTTCATGTTCGTGAACGGGTTCGTCTCCATCGCCCTTCTGGCAGCCGTGGCGATGGTGAGCGGCACCCCCTTCGTGTTCCCGTCGCTCGGTCCCACCGCGTTTCTCTTCTTCTTCACGCCCACCTCCCCAACGGCGAGCCCGCGCCACACGATGCTCGGGCACGCCATCGGCATTCTCTGCGGCTACGGCGCGCTTCTCCTGTGCGGGCTCTCGCACGCGCCGCCGGCCATCGCCACCGGCGTCGATGGCCCACGTGTCCTGGCTGCTGCGCTGTCCCTCGCCGCGACCGGGGCCCTGATGATCCTGTTCAAGGCTGCGCACCCGCCCGCGGGCGCGACCACGCTGATCGTGTCGCTGGGGATCGTCACGCGGCCCCTACACCTCCTCCTGATCGAGGTGGCGGTCGCGGTCCTCACGCTGCAGGCCATCGCGATCAACCGTCTCGCCGGGCTCGACTACCCCCTCTGGGCTCGCCGCACCGTCCTCGACTCCACGCCCAGGTCGGGACCGCCATGAGCGAGCGGGAAACGAGCGCCCGCGGCGCGTGGATGGGGGGGCTGATCGCCGCCGCCGTCGTCGTGGTCGGTATCTACTTCGGCAGCCGTGAGCTGCGCGACTTCGACGCGGCGCTCGTCGCCTACGCCGGCGCGTCGGTGTTCTGCGCGTTCGGCCTGGGCTACCGGTATGCGATGTGGCTGAGCCGCCCGCCGACGCGCATGTACTGGCGGCGCGGATGGCAGACCTTCCTCTCGCCGTCGCGGCTGCCGCGCAACCTCGCGAAGCTGCCGGGCCTCTTCTGGGACAACATCGTCGCGCAGCGCTTCATCGAGCGGCGCTCGCACGCGCGCTGGTTCGCGCACCTGTTCATCGCGTGGGGCTGCCTGCTCGCCGCGGCGGTGACCTTCCCGCTGTCGTGGGGGTGGATCCGCTTCGAGAGCGCCCCGGGTGCGCCAGACGTCTACCAGGCCTTCGTCTTCGGCGTGAAGGTCTTCTCCTTCCCGCTCTCCAGCCCCGTCGCGCCGCTGGTCTTCAACGTGCTCGACGTCGCCGCGGCGATGGTCCTGGCCGGCATCGCCATCGCGCTCTACCGGCGCGGCCGTGACCGGGGGGCGCTCGCGGTACAGCAGTTCGCGAACGACCTCTTGCCCCTGCTCCTCCTGTTCGCGGTCTCGATGACCGGGATCTTCCTCACCGTCTCCACGCACCTGATGAAGGGGCTGCACTACGGCTTCCTCTCCGAGCTCCACGCCGTGACGGTGATCTTCACGCTGCTCTACCTGCCCTTCGGCAAGTTCTTTCACGTCTTCCAGCGTCCGGCGCAGCTCAGCATCAAGTTCTACAAGGAAGCCGGCGCCGCCCGAGGCCCGGCCGCCTGCGCGAGCTGCGGCGAACCCTTCGCGACGTCCCTTCACGTCGCCGACCTGAAGAACGTCCAGGCGTCCCTCGGCATCGCCTACGCGACCGCCGCGGGGCACTACCAGGACGTCTGCCCGGCGTGCCGGCGCAAGTCGCTGGCCGTCACGCAGGACCGGCTGTGGCGCGACTCCCGCGCCGCGGCGAGGAGATGACACCATGGCCAAGCTGCCCGTACCCGTTGCCGAGCTCGTCGATCGCTGGGGCCCGCACCTGCACACGGTCCCTGCCGGTGGGTGGACGCCGGTGGGAGACGCCGACCGCCTGGTGAAGACCCACTGCTGCTTCTGCGGGCAACAGTGCGGCATCCAGCTCAAGGTCAAGCACGAGAAGGTCGTCGGGTTCGAGCCGTGGGAGGAGTTCCCCTTCAACCGTGGGAAGCTGTGCCCGAAGGGCGTGAAGCGCTACATGCAGGGCGATCACCCCGACCGTCTGCTCGAGCCACTCGAGCGCGTGGAGGGCGTCGGCTTCCGTCCCCTGGAATGGGAGACCGCGCTCGACCGCACCGCGAACGCGATCCGGTCCATCCAGGAGAAGCACGGCCCGGACAGCTTCGCCATCCTGACCGGCGCCTCCCTCACCAACGAGAAGGCGTACCTGATGGGCAAGTTCGCGCGCGTCGCCGTGCGCACCGCCAACATCGACTACAACGGCCGCCTCTGCATGGTCTCGGCGGCCGCCGCCTCGAAGAAGGTCCTCGGCATCGACCGCGCGGCCAACCCCTGGAGCGACATCCGCGAGGCGGAGGTGATCCTGATCGCCGGCGCCAACGTCGCCGAGTGCGCGCCCATCACCACCGAGTACCTGTGGTCCGCGCGGGAGAAGGGCGCCAGGATCATCGTGCTCGACCCGCGCATGACGCCCATCGCGCGCACCGTGGACCTGTACATTCCGGTCCGGTCCGGCGGCGACATCGCCGTGTTCAACGGCATGCTGCACGTGATGCTCGAGCGCGGCTGGGTCGATCGCGACTTCATCCGGGAGCACACCACCGGCTTCGACCAGGTGGAGGAGGTCGTGAAGAAGTACACGCCCGAGTACTCGGCGAAGATCGCCGGCGTGCCGGCGTCGATGATCGTGCGCGCCGCCGAGCTCTGGGGGCCGGCGAAGACGAGCTTCCTCCTGCACGCGCGCGGCATCGAGCACCACACCAAGGGCGTGGACAACTGCATGGCCGCGCTCAACCTCGTCGTCGCCACCGGTCGCATCGGCCGCGAGGGTTGCGGCTACGCGATGATCACCGGCCAGGGCAACGGGCAGGGCGCGCGCGAGCAGGGGCAGAAGGCGGAGCAGCTCCCCGGGCAGCGTGACATCGACAACCCCGAGCACCGCCGCTACATCGCCGATGTGTGGGGCGTGCCGGAGGAGTCCATCCCTCACAAGGGCCTGAGCGCCGTCCCGCTGCTCGAGGCGATCCACGACGGCCGTATCAAGGGTCTGCTGCTCATCTGCTTCAACCCGATGGTCTCGCTGCCTGACCAGAACTTCGTCCGCGAGGCGCTGGAGAAGCTCGAGTACTTCGCGGGCATCGATTTCTTCCTCTCCGAGACCCTCCGGCACGCCGACGTGGTCCTGCCCGGCTCGCTCATGGAAGAGGACGAGGGCACCACGACGACCGTCGAGGGGCGCGTCGTCCACCACCAGAAGGCCGTCGACCCGCCCGGCAACGCTCGGGTGGACTGGAAGATCATCTGCGATCTGGCCGCCCGTCTGGGCGTCGCCGACAAGTTCGGGTTCGACTCGCCACGGGCGATCTTCGAGGAGCTGCGGGTCGCGTCCAGGGGCGGCGCGTCGGACTACTACGGCATCACCTACGAGAAGATCGACGCGCAGATGGGCGTCTTCTGGCCTTGCCCCTCGCTCGATCACCCGGGCACGCCGCGCCTCTACGAGGGCGCCAGGTTCGCGCACCCCGACGGCCGCGCCCACTTCCAGCCGGTGGAGTGGCGCCCGGCGGCGGAGGAGCCCGACGCGGAGTACCCCATCACGCTGACGACGGGGCGCGTCGTGTCGCAGTACCTGTCGGGCACCCAGACGCGGCGCATCGGGGCGCTGGTGAGCCAGAACCCCTCCGCCTACTGCGAGATGCACCCGCGCATGGCGGCCGACCTGGGCGTCGGAGAGGGCGACTTCGTGCGGGTGGAGAGCCGGCGTGGCGTGGCGACGGTGCGCGCGATGATTGTCAAGACGATCCGCCCCGACCACGTCTTCATCCCCTACCACTGGCCGCTCGAGCGCGCGGCCAACAACTGCACCATCCGGGCGATCGACCCGGTGTCGAAGATCCCCGAGTTCAAGATCTGCGCGGTCCGCGTCACGCGCGTGGAAGCGCCCGACGACGCCGACGCGCACCTCGAGCCGCAGGCGGGGGGATCGGATGAGCGAGCTGGTCTTCTTCATCGACTACTCGCGCTGCATCGGCTGCAAGGCCTGCGTGCAGGCGTGCGAGGAGTGCGACACCCACCGCGGCCGGTCCATGATCCACCTGGAGACCATCGACCGCAGGGACACCGTCCAGACGGCGCCGCAGGTGTGCATGCACTGCGAGGACCCCATCTGCGCGCGCGTCTGCCCCGCCGACGCCATCAAGCAGACGCCCGATCTCGTGACGCAGTCGTCGCTCAAGCCGCGCTGCATCGGCTGCTCCAACTGCGTGCTGTCGTGCCCCTTCGGCGTGCCGAAGTACGTGGCCGACTTCGACCAGATGATGAAGTGCGACTACTGCTACGACCGCACCAGCGTGGGCAAGCGCCCGATGTGCGCGACCGTGTGCCCGTCGCAGGCGCTGAGCTTCATGACGCGCGAGGAGATGGAGCGGACACGCACGGGCGTGGCCGTCAACGAGTGGCGCTTCGGCGACGAGACGGTGCGCACCAAGGTGCACGTGATGGTGCCGGCCCGGACCGAGCGCGTGGAGGTGAAGCTCCTGGGGCTCAAGAAGAAGACCGGCGAGCCCATCGCCCTCGCGCCCGACCCGACCGACGTCGCCGCGCTGCTGGAGGAGAGCCATGGCTGACGAGAAGAAGTCGTTGCCCCGATGGCGCGGGGACTTCCCCGTCGAGTGGGACCAGGACCACTACGTCACGCGGCGCGAGCTCACCAAGTTCCTGGTGCTCGGCTCGGCGCTCGTCGCGGGCGCCAACGTGGCCGTCGCGATCGCCGGGCGGCTCCGCACGCACCAGAGCTACGGCGAGAAGCGCATCGCCTCGGCCTCCGCGCTCGCGCCGGCCGAGTCGCTCCTCTTCCGCTACCCGACCGACAAGGACCCGTGCATCCTGGTGCGCACGCGCGAGGGCGTCCTCGTCGCCTTCTCTGCCGTGTGCACGCACCTCTCCTGCGCGGTCGTCTACCGGGCGTCGGACGACCACCTCTTCTGCCCGTGCCACGAGGGCCTGTTCGAGTGCGGGCCCGGCGGCGCGCGACCCATCGAGGGCCCTCCGGAGCGGCCGCTGCCTCAGGTGATGCTGGACGTGCGTGGCGACGACGTCTTCGCCACCGGCATCGCGAGCTGACCGATGAGCTACCGCACGCAGGGTCAGCAGCTCTTCACCGCGATCTTCGCCCTCGTCGCCACGCTGGTCGTCGTCCAGCTCTGGCTGCTCGCGGCCTCGCTGGACGCCGTGCTGAGAGGCGACACCGGGGTGGCCGTCGCCGGGGCCGGCGCATCGGTCGTGCTCTTCGCCCTCGGCGGAGCGCTGCTGCTCTATGTGCGCGGCTTCGACAGGCGCATGCGGCGGTGACGCGAGGCGTACGCGTCAAGCGGCCGCGGGCGGGGCTCGCTGCAGGTCCGGCGTGGCCGCCTCGCCCCGCCGCGCGACCGGTCGTCCGGCGCTCCCGGCACGGGGCTGACCTGCTTCCGGCGGTCCCAGGTACGGTTCGTCGACCTGCCACAGCGACGCGTGCGGGTTGCTGGTGCCCACGCGCGGGTCGTGGCGCTCGGGTTCGGCGGGACGTGTCATGGTGCCTCCTGCTGTGCGTGGGGGCGATGCATCACCCGTGCCCCGCGGCGCTCGAGCTCCTTTGCCAGGACCACGGCGCTGTTGTGCTCGGTGTCGTGCGCCCCGTAGACGAGGGTGACCGGCTCCCGCTTCGCGCGGCGGGCGAGTTGCTCCAGCACCGGCTTCGCCGGCTCCGCGTGGAGCTCGCGCACGTAGCGCCGCCGGAACTCCGACCACCTGTCCGCGTCTTGATGGAACCACTTGCGGAGCGCGTCGCTCGGGGCGATCCCCTTGAGCCACTCGTCAAAGTGCGCCTGCTCCTTGCGCAGGCCGCGCGGCCACAGCCGCTCCACGAGGACGCGGTGCCCGTCGCCCTGGTCGGCCGGTTCGTACGCGCGCTTGAGCCGGATCATGCGTCACCTCCAGCGTCTCCCTGCGGTGCAAGGCGCACGCCAGCCTCGCCCGAGGTGGGCCCGCCGGCGTACGACTGGAACAGCCGGCCCCACTTCGTCTGGCGCGCCCACGTCTCGAACGTCCGCCGGTCCTTCAGCGGCCAGCGGTAGTAGTCGTGGTAGGCCTCGCTGCCGAAGATGAAGACGTTCACGAGCGGCGTGTGGAAGAAGAGCTTCTGGATGCGCTTGAGCGGCCCGAACCACAGCAGGTCGCCCGCGTGGCTCGCCAGGTTGTCGCCGACGCTGAATCCCCAGCTCTCGCCGCTCACGTCGTCCCCGACGATCTCGATGTCGCGCGGGTCGCCGACGCCGAGCCCGTCGTCGTGCGCGACCTTGATGTACTCGAGCTTCATCGGGTCGAAGCCCATCATCTTCGCGGCCACGGCGTCGATGGCGACCTGGTCGGCGCTCGCGAGCATGAAGTCCTTCACCACCGGGATCATGGTGCGCGGGCCCGGGCCGTTGCCGCACGTCGTGCCGTCCATCACCGCGAAGATGCCGGTGTGGATCTCCTTCTGGATGGCGAGCAGGTCCACCAGCGTGCGATGGATCCAGGAGTGGGTGTAGTGGCGCTTGGTCGCGAGCAGGCCGCCGAAGGCGTTCTTCATGGCGCCAGTGGTCGTCGTGTAGATGTGACACTTCACCGTCGGGAGGTGCACCACGTTCTTGCCGAAGAAGTAGTCGGGCACGCGGATCCCCTCCGGGAAGACGCGGTCGAGGACGTGCATCTTCGCCCTGGGCCGGTGCTCGACCCACGTCATGTCGGTCTCCTTGAAGTTGTAGCGCACCGGCACGCCGTGCTTCTCGAAGAGCGGCACGTAGTGGTTGAGGTCCTCGCCCTTGAAGGCGTTGGTCACCACCGTCTTGTTCTGCACGCACGTCACGTCGCCGAGCCCGGCGTTCCTCAGCGCGAGGATGGTCCCCTCCATCTGCCAGGGCGTCGTGTTCGCGCCGGGGAAGGGGTAGTGCCAGGAGATGTTGTCCTTGAGGATGGTCGTGTTGCCGGGCGCGAGGGCCTCCTTCATCCCCGCGAGCTCGCAGAGCCGCTCGATGTCGGCGAGGACCGTCGCCGGCTTGCACCTGAGGACCGCGACCTTCGACCTAGGCATTGGCGTTGACCTCGCCTGTGTGAGTGGAGAAGCGAGGCATGAGCACGTGGTTCTCGAGGTGGACGTGCCGCAGCGTGTCCAGCTCGATGGCCTCGAGCTCGCTCATCAGCGCCCGGTAGCTCCCGCACGCCCAGTCGGGACACGCGTAGTCGTCCGCGAGCGTGCGCATGCAGGTGAGCATCTCGCCCACGCGCAGGTGGTCGTCGTGCATCGCGCGCAGCTCGCCGGCGACGCGCGCCGGGTCCGGCGCCTGGCCGGTGAGCGCCGGGAAGAGCGCGCGCTCCTCCTGGTCCAGGTGAGGCTCCAGCGTCTCACGCAGCTCGGCGACGAGGTCTGCCAGGGCCGGGAGCTTCGGGTTGTGCTCTCCGTGCACGCGGCCCACCTTGCGCGCGACCTGCTCGGCGAAGGGCAAGGCCTTGCGCAGGTACGCGTGGTGGCGCCCGACGATGTGCGCGACGAGCTCGGGCGTCGCGAGCCCTCGCGGGTCGAAGGCCGGCGCGGCACGCTCCTGGACGGCCCGGTCGAGCTCGACGAAGACGGCCTCGGTGTCGATGGCCTTGCCCGCGCACGCCTCCTCGACGGTGAGCCCGCCCCGGCAGCAGAAGTCGATGCGGTGGTTGCGGAAGACGATCGCGCACGGCGGATGATCGAGCGCGATCTGGGCGACACTGGCGGTTCGGTCGATGACGGGCATGCTTGCCTCCGCTCGTGGCATCTGCAGCCCCCGTACCAGCGCACACCGCCGGCTTGTCCGCGGGACGCGCCGGACCTATGTTCCAAACTGGAACGCCATGGAACGCTCGACCACCCGGAAGCCCGCCGCAGGGCGCTGCGCCGTCTGTGGCCTGTGCTCGGTGATCCAGGGGGTCAAGCGTTCGTCGTGCATCATCGCCGAAGGGCCGTCGATGCAGGCCGTCCTGCGCCGCGCGGCGCGGTTCGCCGCGGCCGAGGCGCCGGTGATGATCCTGGGCGAGAGCGGTTCGGGCAAGGAGGTCGTCGCTCGCGCGCTGCACGAGAGCGGCCCGCGCGCCGACAGACCCTTCGTGGCCGTGAACGTCGCGGCGCTGCCGGCGGAGCTGCTCGAGTCGGAGCTGTTCGGGCACGCGCGCGGCGCGTTCACCGGCGCGGCGACCGCGAAGACCGGCCTGTTCGAGGCGGCCGAGGGAGGCACCCTCTTCCTGGACGAGATGGGGGAGATGCCCCTGCCTCTCCAGGCGAAGCTGCTCCGAGCCTTGCAGGACGGCGAGGTCCGGCGCGTCGGCGACACGCGCGCCTTCGCCGTGGACGTGCGGATCGTGTGCGCGACGCATCGCGACCTCACGCAGCGCGCCGCCGACGGCCTGTTCCGCCAGGACCTGCTCTTTCGCCTGAAGGTCCTGACGCTGCGCGTGCCGCCGCTGAGGGAGCGGCGCGAGGACATCGTCCCGCTGGTGAAGATGTTCCTCGCCGAGGAGCACCGCGAGGACCTCTGGCTCTCCCCCGCCGCCGCGCGGCTGCTCCAGGCGTACGCGTGGCCGGGCAACGTCCGCGAGCTGCAGAACGCCGTCAAGCACGGCGTCGCGCTGGCCGAGGGCGGGGTCATCGAGGTCGACCACCTGCCCGAGGACCTGCTGGCGGCGCCGGCGCGAGCCCGGCGGGACAGGGGCGGCCCGCTGCGGCCCCTGGCGGACGTGGAGCGCGAGCATGTTCTGCGCGTCCTGGAGGCGTGCGGCGGCTCCCACGTCGAGGCCGCGCGAGCGCTCGGCATCGGTCGCAATACGCTGTGGCGAAAGCTCCGCCGCTACGAGTGATGCGCTCATGACATTTGGCATGGACGGGAACGCCGGCCCGGCACACAGAACAGTCCATGCTCCACCACATACGCACCGGACCCCGTCCCCCGACGACCGAAGAGCCGGTCGACCTCCTCATGGCGTGCCACGCCCGCCTGCGTCACTTCTCCGGCCTGGCGCTGAGCCTCGCCGCGGGGTCGGGGCTGGGGGCGGAGCCGGTGCGGGACGCGAGCACGCAGCTCGTACGCTACTTCCGCGTCGCGCTCCCCCTGCACGAAGCGGACGAGGAGCAGTCCCTCGCTCCGGCCCTCCTCTCGACGGGCGCTGGTGCCCAGGTGGCCGAGGCCCTGGAGCGCATGACGGCCCAGCACGTGCTCGTCCACGAGGTCCTCGAGGAGCTCCTCCCGGAGTGGGAGCGCCTGCAGGAGGCGCCGGAGGGCATCGCAGCTCTCGACCTGCTGGCCGCCTCGCGCCGCCTGGGTGCGGTGCTGGACATCCACCTTGCGCTGGAAGAGCAGGACCTCTTTCCCGTGGTCGAGGTGGAGATCCCCGTCGCCGAGCGGAGGCGCCTCTTCGCCGTGATGCGGGCGCGCCGCACGCCGGAGGTCTTCGCGGCCCTCGACGGCGTGATCCCCCACGACTCAGCCGGCTGAAGCCCATGGCGCCCGCGTTCCCTTTGCGCTAGCACCGTGCTCGCCATGAACGCACCGCCAGCTCCAGTTGGAATCGACGCCAGCCTCCGGGCGTCTCGGCTCCTAGGAGGGCTGGACGAGTCGCTGCTCGCCGAGCTCGCGCGGAGCACGGTGCGCCGCCGCTTCGAGCGCGGGGGCGTCATCTGGCGCGCCGGACAGCCCGCGACCTGCATCACCATCATCGCCACCGGCCTGGTGAAGATCTGCCAGCCGCGGCCCGAGGGCGACGCGGCCATCATGGGCCTCTTCGGCCCGCGCGAGAGCGTGGGCGACGTCGCCGTGATCTCGCACGGGACCTACCCGGCCGACGCCCTCGCGGCGAGCGAGGTCGTGGAGCTCCTCTGCGTGGAGAAGACGCCGGTCCTCGCGGCGATGTCGCGCGACGTCAAACTCTCGCTCGCCATCAACCGGTCGCTGGTCGACCACTCCACCGCCCTGCGCGAGAAGATCCGCATCATGACCGCAGGGCCGGTGGAGAAGCGCCTCACCACCCTGCTCGGCCACCTGGCTGAGCGCTTCGGCGACGAGCTGGAGGACGGCTCGGTGATCATCCCGGTGGTCCTCTCGCGCGCGGAGCTCTCGTGCCTGGTCGGCGCGACGATCGAGACGACCATCCGCATGATGAGCCGGTGGCAGAAGGAGGGGCTGCTCTCCACGACGGGGGAGGGGTTCATCCTCCACCAGCCCGAGGCCCTGTCGGTCGACGCCGGCTAGCGCCTCACTTGCCCTTGAAGCCGCGGACGATCTTCACCAGGCCGTCGAGCTCGGGCTTGCCGTCCAGGTCGGGGTTGGCGGGCATGTTGGGGCTCTTCCCGACCGCGGCGCCGCCGTAGAGGATGGTCTTCTTGATGTCCTCGTCGGAGACCTTGTTCTGCCAGGCGACGTCGGTGTAGTTGCGCGGCTTGGGGTTGAGAGCCACTGCGCCCGGGCCGTCGCCGTGGCCCGTCGAGCCGTGGCAGGGGACGCAGCGGGCGTTGAAGAGCGTCTGCGCCGCCGCGGGGTCGGCGGCCGCGGTCGCCGTGTCCGCCGGAAGGCCGGCGGCCGTGCCGGAGGTGTCCACGGCGCCTGCGCCGGAGCCAGTCGAGCTGGCTTCGGACTTACTGCAGGCGACCAGCGCGGCGGCTGCGACGCACGCGACGACGTATCGGACCGCTGTATTCATGAGTCTGTTCCTCCGTTGTCGTTCCTGTCGAAGAGTGTGGCGTCGCCGCCCTCGTCCGACACTGACGGATGTCAGCCCGCGAGGTCCGACCGCTCGAGTCGTCGCGCGGCGAGCCAGGCGCACACGCTCCCGAGCAGCAGCGGCCAGCCCACCCCGATCACCAGCGTCCAGCGAGGTCCGAGCGTGTTCGCGAGCCAGAACCCGACGGGCCCGAGCACCGAGAGGTCCGGGTCGATGCCGCCCAGGATGGCCAGCCGTGCCGACTCGACCGGGTTCAGCGCGGCGAGGGTGAACACGGCGGCCGGGGCGAGGCGCGTCTTCAGCAGCAGGCCGATGAGCGCGAAATCGTGCAGGGCGCTCGCCGCGAGCCACGTGACGAGCGCGTAGACCGTCGCGCGCTCCGACGTGCGCGCTACCGACGAAAGCCACAGGCCGATGCCGACGAAGGCCCACACCAGCGAGACGATGCAGAGCACGCTCCGCGCCACCAGCGGCGCGAGGGTGGTCTCGTGCGCGGACGCGCCCGCCACCAGCGTCGCCAGCAAGAGGAGCACGAGCGGCGCGATGATGACGGTCAGCCGCGACGCGACGACCGCGCGGAACCAGTCGGTTCGCCTGCACGGCTGCGCCAGGAGCAGCTCGAAGAAGCCCGTCGTCCGGGCGCGAACCACCGTCTGGCTGGTGGCGACGAGGGCGACCAGCGGCAGCACGATCACCACCGCGTTGGACACGTTGAGCACCACGCGCGAGAGGCCGGTGAACCCGAGGACGGAGGACTCCCGCAGGCCCAGCCACACGAAGGAGCCGAACACCACCACGTACACCGTGGCCGTGAAGACCACCCACCGCGACCGGAGCGCGTCGGCGATCTCCAGTCGAAAGAAGGCGCGCGTCGCGCTTCCACCCGTCGATGCGGCATTCATCGTTCACCTCCCGCCATGCGGCTCGTCGCCGCCCGCTCCACCGCGCTCCAGTCGTCCTTGCCCTGAGGGTCGGTCGCGAACCCGTAGTCCATGGGAGACGACGCCCCCGCCTTGAACTGCGCGCCCTGCGCGTCGATCCAGGCCCCGGAGACGTCGTGGACCCACATCCGGCGGACGGGCGTGCGGTGCTCGTCCACGTAGGCGGCCATGCAGCCCGGGTCGTCGAAGAAGAGGCGGTCGCCGGCGGTCGTCGTGAGCTCGGCGGCGAAGCGCGGGTCGGACACGAGCATGGCGCAGTGGGCGCACGCCTGCTTGCCCCACACGGGGTCGACCGGGCGCGACAGGTCCTCGCACGCGCCGAGAAGCGCAGCCACCAGCGCGAGCGCCAGCGCGAGCCGGCCGGCGCTCATGACACCACCTTCAGTCGCGGACGGCCCTCGCTCCCGGCGCGCTCGCCGAGCGCGAGGTCGTCGACCTGGTACACCGACAGATCGGCGATGTCGTCCTGGTGGAGGCGCAGGAGCCTGGCGACCACGTCCACCTTCGCCGATTGCGAGAAGAGGGCGCCCAGGCGTCCGGGGCCCGCGGACTCGAAGCCGTTGGCGCGCAGGAAGGTCTCCGCCTCCCCCCGCGTGCGCCCGAGGGCCACCTCCACCCGGAAGCTGCGCAGCTCCGCGAGCAGCTCGTGGAGCGACGCGTCCCGCGCGACGCGGCCCTCCTTCATCTCCACCACGCGGTCGACGAGCTGCCGGACCTCCTCGATCCGGTGGGAGCAGAGCACCACGATGCCGTCCCGGCCGCGCTCGTCGACCTGCTCGAAGAAGGCGGCGCGCGCCGCGGCGTCCAGGTTGGCGGTGGGCTCGTCGCACACCAGCACCTCGGCGCCGGTGGCGAGGGCCATCGCCGCGAGGAGCTTCTGCTTCATGCCGCCGGACAGATCGCGGAAACGCGTGCGCTCCACCGCGGCGACCGAGAGGCCGAGCGGCCCCGCGCGCTCGGCGACGGCCCCGGCGTCGATCCGCCGCAGGGCGGCGTGCGCCCTGATGACCTCGCCGACCGGCGCCTCCAGCGGCGGCGCGATCTGCGGGATGTACGCCACCGAGCGCAGGGCGATCTCCGGCGAGGCGGCGACGTCCACGCCGCCGACGGCGACGCGGCCCTCGACCCGCAAGAGGCCGAGGATGGACCGGAGCAGGGTCGTCTTCCCGGACCCGTTGGAGCCGACGAAGGCGACGCGCTCTCCCCGCCCGATGGCGAGCGACACGTCGTCCAGCGCGAGGACCGGACCGAAGGACTTGGACACGTGGGATACCTGGATCATCGCGGCCTCGGTGCCGTCATCGACGGCGTCTTGTCGACGAGCACGGAGCGGCTCGAGAGGACGGGCACGGCGCGCGCCACGGCGTCGAACAGGTCGAGCGCGCCGGTGCCCTGGAAGAAGCGCACCTGCGGGTGCGCGTCGGTGAGTCCCCCGTCCACCTCCCGGAGCTCGAAGGGCACGTCCCCGATGCCGTCGCCGTCCAGGTCGTAGCCCTCGTAGTCGGTCCAGTGGTTGCCGGCGAAGATGGTGCCGAGCGCGTCGCCTCCTCCCTCCACCACCGCCACCTGGACGTTCTGGTGGAAGTCGTTCTCGGTGAAGGTGAGGCCCTGCTGCGCGCTCAGGAAGCGCACGGCGACGTCGTTGAGGGCGAGCACGTTGTGGTCGAAGGTGACCGGCTTCTCCGGGTCGCGCGGCGTCCGGTCCAGGTAGATGCCGGTCGTGTTGGCGACGATCCAGTCGTCCTCCACCGAGACGCCGTCGCTCTCCTTGAAGCCGATGCCCATCCCGGCCGGGCCGCGCGCGCCCGCCATCACGTCGTGGTGGGCCTTCAGCCGCTGGCTGTACATGACGAAGATGCCGACCACGTTGTCCTCCAGCCGGCTGTTCTGGATGACCGCGTCGTGCGAGTACATGAAGTGCACGCCGTACCGGCCGTGCCGTACGACGACGCCGTCGAGCAGCGCGCGTCGCGAGTACCAGACGACGAGATCGCGCCCGTGGTCGACGATGCAGTCGCGCACGACGGCGTCGTTGGCCTCCCAGAGCTTGATGCCGTCGCCGCGCAGCTCGGTCGCGCCGTCCTGACCGAGCACGCGGGTGTGCTCGATCACGCACGCGGGGCAGGGGGAGAGCTCCACACCGAAGAGCACGTCGTCCACGAGCAGGTGGCTCACCCGCACGCCCTTCGCGTGGACCTTCACGCCGGAGTCCTCGGTGGTGAAGCGCCGGCCGGAGTGGCGGACGGTCAGGTCGTCGAGGAGGACGCCGTCGGCAGTGACGGTGACGACGGTGCCGCGACCGCTGCCGTCGAGCACGGTGTCGCCCGTCCCGTGCAGCGCGACGCGCCGGGCGACGACGAGGTCGCCGCGGTAGACGCGGCCCTCGAGCCAGACGTCGGCGGGACCGCGCGGGTCGGCGAGCAGGCGCGCGAGGCCGGCCTCGTCGTGCGCGATGGCCGCGCCCGGCGGCGGGGTCTGCCGGTAGGTCCCGGTGTGGTCCGGCGGCGGCGGCGGGCCGCGCAGGTCGTCCGCCGCCGGGCCTGCGTGCGCGACGGCGCCGGCCACGGCGAGCAGGGCGACGGCGACGGCGCCGCGCCGGACCCACGCGCGCGCCCGCGCGTTCACGGCGCGACCTCGTCCGGCTGCTCTTCCCGCAGGATGAAGGCGCTCCGGCACACCGCGCCGCAGGTGCCGCGCTGCGTGCAGTGGGCGCACACGCTCCGCTGCCGGATGATCACGCCCAGGGCGACGATCGCCGCCCCGGCGCACGCCAGCCAGAACCCCGACGACGGCGCCGCGAAGGTCAAGAACTGCCCGATCTGCCCGTTGCCGAACATCTGCGGGGTGAAGGCCGGCAGGTGGATGGGCGCGTGCGGGTCGAGCCCGTGGCCGCAGTGGTAGAGCCAGTAGAAGGAGTCCGCCAGGAAACCCGCGGGGAAGGCGAGCGCAGGCGCCAGGATGAGCTTGCCCAGCTTGCGTCCGAGCACGAGCGTCAGGACGAGGATCACCAGCGCCACCAGGGCGATGCCGTACGCGGCGTAGTGCTCCTCCGTGGTGGCGACGTTCTCCAGGCGCGCCATGCCGATGTAGTGATTCAGCTCGTCGATCTCACCGACGTCGCCTCCGACGCCAGTGAGCGACATCTGCATCCGCAGGCCGTGGGGGTACTGGGGCGCGTAGAGGGTGAAGTGCCACCAGGGCAGGAAGAAGGAGCCGGCGAACATCCCCGTGGCGGTGCTCATCAGCCCAACGACGAGCCAGCGCCGCCACCGCGGCACCGGCTCCCCCCGCGCCGGCGCCGTCGCCAGATGCCGGCGGCCATCCTTCAGGTCGATCGCGAGGGACATGGCCGCCTCACCCCCTCGGCTTGACGAGCAGGTAGCCCGTCATCTCGAGGTGGAGCGCCGAGCAGAACTCGGTGCAGTAAAAGGGGAAGACGCCGGGTACGTCCGCCTTGAAGGTGACGCTCTCCGACTTCCCCGGCTCCAGGCTCAGGTTGATGTTGTACATGTCCAGCGTGAAGCCATGCGTCTGGTCCTCCGCCTGCTCCAGGCTGGTGAGGTGCAGGTTCACCGTGTCGCCCTGGTTGACCTCGACCTGGTCCGGCGTGAAGTGGCTCCGGATGGCGGTCATGTAGACGTCGACCACGTCGCCGTGGCGCTCGATCCGCTCCTTGCCGCCCTCCACCGCGTTGGGGTCCTTCGCGCCCGTGAAGGGGTCGTACCCGGGCGGGTACACCTTCAGCGGGTGGAGCTTGTCCGCCTTGATCATCTGCGCGTAGTGCGGCTCGCCGATGGGGATGGGCATGTCGGCGAGCAGCCGCATCTTGTCGCCGGTGACGTCGATGAGCTGGAAGTTCTGCGGGTACAGCGGCCCGACGCTCGCGAAGCGGTCGATCGACATCTTGTTCATGGCGACGACGTACTTGCCGTCCGGGCTGACCGTGTCGCCCTCCGCCGCCACGAGGTGGCCGATGTTGTAGTGGACCGGGATCTTCTCGATCAGCTTCAGGTCCTTCAGTGACCACTTGGCGACCTTGCTCTCGATGAAGAGCGAGGTGTACGCGTTCCCCTTGTCGTCGAACTGCGTGTGCAGCGGTCCGAGGCCGAGCTCCACCTGCCCGCGGATGGTGTCCTTGAAGGGTAGGATGGGCAGGCCGTAGGGGTCCTTGCCCTCGAACTTCCCCTGCGCGACGAGGTCCTTGATCTTGGAGAACTCGTAGACCGTCGCGTGGGTGTCCAGCTTGCCCGAGACGACGATCTCCTTGCCGTCGGGTGTCACCGCGCAGCCGTGGGGGCTCTTTGACTCGCCGATCAGCGTCAGGACTCCGGCAGGCCCCGTCACCGACATGGGCAGCACCTTGAGCCCGGCGATGGTGATCGCCTTGCCGGCGTTGACGAGCTCCTCCGCCTTTCGCCAGTTGATGACGTGCAGGTAGTCCATGTCGTTCTGGGAGGCGCCGCTCTCCATGGGTGGCTTGCCGTCCAGATCTCCGCCCGTGGCCATCTCGGTGTTGAGCGAGTTGACGAAGGCCCACCCGTCGCTCGCGAGCTTGCCCGCGTCGGCGAGGTCCTGGGTGTAGGGCGGCAGCTCGAGCCCGAAGCTGCGGGACGGGTCGATGCGACCCTTCGCGCGGTCGAACTTCCAGAACATGACCAGCCCGCGGTACTTGTCCTTGTACTCGGACAGTGGCTCGTACTCGCGGCCCAGCGGGGCGGCGTACTGGCTGCCCTCGATGACGTACTCGGTGTTGGGCGTGACGAACGCCGCGCCGTGGTTGCTCATGAGGATCGGGTCGGCGACGATCTGCTTCGTCGCGAAGTCCTTGAGGTCGATCACCGCGATGCGGCCGTTGGCCTTGTCGTTGACGAAGAGGTAGTCACCGTCGTAGTCGCCCTTCGTCTCCGAGAGCGCCGGGTGATGCACGTCGGCCCAGGTGAGCTTGTGGCCCATCTGCGTGCTCGACTGGACGATCTTGTCGCTCTCGTCGCCGTAGCCGTAGCCCTGCCAGGGCTCGGGAGTGAACACCCCGATCACCTTCAGCAGTCGCATCGACGGCACGCCGATGACGAGTACCTGCCCCGACTGCCCGCCCGACGCGAAGAGGATGTACTCGTCCTTCTTGCCCGTCGGCGTGTAGGTCTCCAGGGCGGCCTGCACGTCGCCCGCGTTCAGGCCGCGCGCCTTCATCAGGTCCTTGATCGACGCCGACGCCCCCAGCGCGCCGGACGACTGCTGCTTCTGGAACTGCTCCTCCGCCTTGTTCTCGCAGGCGAAGATCGCCCCCATGGCGCCGACGAGCAGCACTCCGACGGCCATGGCTCGCTTGGTCAGTTTCATCTCGACCTCCGCGCGCCGCCCGTCGCGGCGCTCACGAGGACCGTAGGTGCAGGTCGCGTGGGGCGCCCTGACGGATCGCATAGCCAGCGCACTGCGTTCACGTCCTGCCCGCACGGAGCTGCGTGCCTGCGCTGCAATGCATGCGCGGACACGACGCCTTTGCGCCGAGCGCCAACGCTGCGCGCGGGAGGCGCACCGCATGCGGGGTGGCATTCAACGTGCAGCGACGCGAGTTCGGATGCCTGCCCCCACCACGACTCCGGGTCCCGTCGAGGCCTACATGACGGCGGACCACGCGCGACTGGACGCGCTGCTCCGGCAGGCGGACCCGGGCGACGGGGGCATCGAGCCCGTCGCCTTCGACGCGTTCCGGCGCGGCCTGCTGAAGCACATCGCGATGGAAGAGAAGGTGCTCATCCGCTTCGCCCGCGACAAGCGCGGCTCCCCGCTCCCGATCGCCTCGCGGCTGCGCGTCGAGCACGGGACCATCGCCTCGCTCCTGGTCCCCACGCCCACGCCGGAGCTCTGCGACAGGCTCCGGGCCGTGCTGGCCGCGCACAACCCGCTCGAGGAGGGCGCCGACGGCCTCTACGCGCAGTGCGATGCGCTCGCGGGCGACGGGGCCGCGGCGGTCGTCGAGCGGCTGCGCGCGATGCCCGAGGTGCCCGTCGCGAAGCACTACGACGGGCCGCTCCTGCACCGGCGGTCAGCGTCCGACCCGCGCCGCACCCCGGGGGAGAACGACTGACCGCATGTGGTCCTACACGCTCTGCGTCTGGCTGCACATCCTCGCGGCGGCGGCCTGGGTCGGGTCGATGGTCTTCTTCGCGGCGGTGGTCGTCCCGGTGCTGCGGCGCGCGCCGGACCCGCGCGCCACCGCGGAGCTCGTGCGCGCCGTCGGCCGCCGCTACCGCGTCCTCGGCTGGATCGCGCTCGGCGTGCTGCTCGTCACCGGCGTCGGCAACCTGTACTTCCGCGGCATCGGCTGGTCCGACCTCATGAGCCCGGCGTGGCGCGCCTCGCCCTTCGGCCGCGCGCTCATGTGGAAGCTAGGCCTGGTCGATCTGGTCTTGCTGGCCACCGCCGGCCACGAGCTGCTCACCGGCAAGCGCGCCCTGGAGGCGATGGCGCGCGATCCCGGCTCCCCCGCGGCGCTGCGCGCCCGCCGGGCGGCATCGTGGCTGGGCCGGGCGACCATGCTGCTGTCCTTGCTCGTGCTCTACCTCGCCGTCGCCCTGGTCCGCGGGTCGCCGCTCTTCGACTAGGACGAGGTCAGGTCGATTTCGGGGAACCCCTTCCGGCCTGGCGACTCGATGGATCATGCACGGCATGATCTTCGGTCGGCTCGAGCAGTTCGTGGAGGCCCGGTTCGGCGCCGACGTGTGGGGCGCCCTGCTCGGGGACGCCGGCATCGGGAGCAAGATCTACCTGGCGTCCTCGGCCTACCCCGACGCCGGGATCGCGGCCATCGTGGCCGCCGCGTCGGCGCGGACGGGCACAGCGCCGGCGGAGCTGCTGGAGGCGTTCGGCGAGTTCCTGGTGCCGGCGTACCTGCAGATGTACGGGCACCGGGACGAACAACCCCGAGAAGGTCTACGCCCTGGAGGGCACGGGGATCGTGGTGGAGGAGCGCCTGCCGATTGTCGTCGCGGCGAACCCGCACAGCGCCGGCTACCTCGACACGAAGCGGGCGCGGATGAACCACTGGCTCCCGCGCGCGCCGTCCCCCGTCGCGCCGGCGACTACGCCTTCTGGAAGGTGAAGGCGCCGTCCTTCACGTCCACCTTCACCACCGCGCCCGTGGTGTAGCCGCCGGCGAGGATCTCCTCCGCCAGCGGGTCCTGCAGGCTCTTGAGGATGGCGCGCTTGAGCGGCCGCGCCCCGAACGCCGGCTCGTAGCTCATCTCCACGAGGGCGTTCTTCGCGGCCTCGGTCAGGTCCAGCTTGAGCTCGCGGTCGGCCACCAGCTTCTCCAGGCGGCGGAGCTGGATGTCGACGATGCCGCGCAGGTCCTTCTTGGTGAGCGCGCGGAAGATGACGATGTCGTCGATGCGGTTGAGGAACTCGGGCCGCAGGAAGTTGCGCAGCTCCTCGCGCAGCACGTCGCGCAGGGCGTCGCGACCCTCCTCCGTCTCGAAGAGCTTGATGTCGGTGTCCAGGATGCGCTGCGAGCCGATGTTGCTCGTCATGATGACGACGGTGTTGGAGAAGTCGGCGGTGCGCCCGCGGCCGTCGGTGAGGCGGCCGTCGTCGAGCACCTGCAGCAAGAGGTTGAAGACGTCGGCGTGGGCCTTCTCCACCTCGTCGAAGAGCAGCACGCTGTAGGGCTTGCGGCGCACCGCCTCGGTCAGGAAGCCGCCCTCCTCGCTGTCGACGTAGCCGGGCGGCGCGCCGACGAGGCGCTGCGCCATGTGCTTCTCCATGAACTCGCTCATGTCCAGGCGGGTCATCGACGCTTCGTCGTCGAAGAGGAACTGGGCGAGGGCCTTGGCGAGCTCGGTCTTGCCCACGCCGCTCGGCCCGAGGAAGAGGAAGCTGCCGATGGGCTTGCCCGGGTCGCGCAGGCCCACGCGCCCGCGCCGCACCGCGCGCGACACCGCCCGCACCGCCTCGTCCTGGCCGACCACGCGCTGCGCGAGGCGCTCCTCCATCTTGAGCAGCTTGTCCGCCTCGCTCTCCAGCATCTTGGCGACGGGGATGCCGGTCCAGTCGCCGAGGACCACCGCCACGTCCTGCTCGCCCACGACGTTCGGCGTCTGGGTGATGCCCTCGCGCGTGATGGCGGCCTCCGCCGCGTCCAGGCGGCGCTTCACGTCGGGGATGGTCACGTGCTCCAGCTCCCCCAACCGCGCGAAGTTCTGTTGCTGGCGTGCCCCCTCCAGCTCCACCTGCAGGCGGGAGTACTCCTCGCGCAGCGCCGAGACCGCCGCCAGCGCGCCGCGCCGGGAGTCCATCTTGGCGCGCATCTCGCTCACGCTCGGCTCCAGGTCGGCGATCTCCTTGTCAATGCGCTCGCGCGTCTTGACGCTCATGGCGTCGGCGTCGTCCGCGAGCGACGCGCGCTGCGCCTTGAGCGAGGCCAGGCGGCGGATGGCGTCGTCGACGGAGGCGGGCACGCCGTCGATCTCCACGCGCTTGCGGGCGCACGCCTCGTCGAGCAGGTCGATCGCCGAGTCGGGCAGGGCGCGGTCCTGGATGTAGCGCTTGGCGAGCCGCACCGAGGCGACGATGGCCGGGTCGCCGATCTGCACGTGGTGGTGCACCTCGTAGCGGGTGGCGATGCCGCGCAGGATCTCGATGGCCTGGTCGGGCGTGGGCGCCTCGATGGAGAGGACGGTGAAGCGGCGGAGTAGCCCGGCGTCGCGCTCGCCGATCTTGCGCAGGCCGTCCGGCGTCGTCGTGGCCAGCAGGCGCACCTCCCCGCGGGCGAGCAGCGGCTTGAGCAACTCCCCCACGCCGCTGCCGGCGGCGCCCTGGCCGAAGAGGGAGTCGATGCCGTTGATGTAGAGCACCACCTCCTTGCTGCCGGGCACGCTCTTGACGGCGGCGAGCGCCTGCTTGAGCCGCTCCTCCACCTCTCCGCGCAGCTTGGCGCCGGCGACGAGCGAGCCCACCTCCAGCTCCAGGATGGAGAAGTGCGCGATGTTGGCGGGCACGTCCCCGGCGGCGATGCGCGCGGCGAGGGCGCCCACGATGGACTGCTTGCCCACGCCCGGATCGCCGACGAGCAGCGGGTGATTCTTCTGCCGGCGCTCCAGGATCTGCAGCAGCCGCCGCACCTCGAGGTCGCGGCCGATCACCGGGTCGAAGCCGCCCTTGCGCGCGCGGTCGACCAGGTCCTTGGTGTAGCGGGCGGCAGGGTCCCCGGTGTTGCCGCCGTCGCCCTGCACCTCGCGCGGGACGCTGTGGAGCGCCGCCATGTGCGGCCGGAAGGAGCCCGGCCCGAGGCCGAACGCCTGAAGCACGATGGCGGCCGAGCCGCGGATCTCCTGCGAGAGCGCGTTGAGGAGGTGCTCGACGCCCACGCTGCCCCCGCCCGCCTCGCGCTCGGCCCGGCCGAGCAGGTCGAGCATGGCGGAGGAGAGGTAGGCGAGGCCGCCGCTGGACTTGCCAATGCGCCCCAGCGCCTGCTCCGCCTCCACCGCGACATCGCGCGGATCGGCGCCGGCCTTGCGGAAGACCTCCTGCACGCCGCGGTCCCGGTCCAGCGCGCGCGCCAGGAGGTGGACCGGCTCGACCTGCGGGTGCTTGCGCTCGTCGGCCAGGGATTGGGCGCCCGCGACGAGGGCCTTGGCGTCCGGGGCGTACTTCTCGAGGTGGATGGTCTGCTCGGCCATGGTGGGGGGACGAGAGTACCACTTGAAACTCGCCGCAGCGGTGCCACGTTACGAGGGATGAGCGCTCCCGTTCAGGTCTACGTAACCACCTACTGCGCCTACTGCTTCCGGGCGAAGTCGCTGCTCAAGAAGCGGGGCATCGCCTTCGACGAGATCGACGTCACCGACGATCCCGAGCGCCGCGCCTGGCTCGTGGAGACGACAGGCCGCCGCACGGTCCCGCAGATCTTCATCCACGGCGAGTCCATCGGCGGCAGCGACGAGCTGCACGCGCTGGATCGCTCCGGTGAGCTCGGGCGCAAGCTGGCCGCGGCAGACGTGCCTGCCCCCGGCTGAGCGCCCCGGCTGAGCGCCCCGGGCGGCCGCGGCCAAGAGCCTTCGCCTCGCGAGCGCGGGGATCTATCCTCGGTCCCCATGACCCGTCCGGCCGCGCTCCTCGCCTTCGCGATCCTGCTGGTGCCCCTCGGGGGCTGCACGAAGGCCAAGGCGGGTGAGGCGTGCGACAAGGAGGGCAAGCAGGTCTGCGCGGACAAGACCGACTCCCTCGTCTGCACCGACGGTCACTGGGCGGCCTTGCCGTGCCGGGGGGCCGCCGGGTGCGTCGCCTCCGGCGCCGACGTGCAGTGCGCCAACGACGGCTACCTGGACGGCGAGCCGTGCGACATCGCGCAGGACGACTACGAGTGCTCGGTGGACAAGAAGGCCATGCTCCAGTGCAAATCGCGCCGCTGGAAGAAGGTGGACGAGTGTCTCGGCCCGGGCTCGTGCGTCTCCAGCGCCAAGCAGGTCAAGTGCGACAACAGCGTCTCCGAGGTGGGCGCGCCCTGCCAGGACGACAACGCGTACGCCTGCACGGCGGACGGCAAGCAGATGATGGTGTGCCGGGCCGGCAAGATGGCGGCGGACGCGCCCTGCCGCGGCGCGCACGGCTGCCGCAAGCAGTTCGACAAGATCCAGTGTGACACCACCATCGCCGCCGTGGGGGACGCGTGCGAGCACGAGGACGACGCCGCCTGCACCGAGGACGGCAAGCAGATGCTGCAGTGCCGCTCCGGCAAGATGGCCCCCGCCCGCGACTGCAAGGGTGGCTGCAAGGTGATCGTCGACGAGATCCACTGCGAGTGAGCGCGGCGCTATACTCGGGCGGGTGAAACGCAAGCGCGTGGCGCTCGTGCTCGCGGGAGGTGCCGCGCGCGGCGCGTACGAGGTGGGGATCGTCAAGTACGTCCTTCTGGACGTGGCCCGGTCCCTGTCCAGGCGCATCCACCTGGACATCCTGTGCGGCACCTCCGTCGGCGCGCTCAACGCGTGCGCGCTCGCCGCCTTCGCCGACATGCCGCCCGCCGAGCGCATCGGCCGGCTGCTGGACGTGTGGCGTGGCCTGGACATCGACGCCATGATCTCGCCGGACGTACGCGGTGTGTTCGCGATGGGCGGCCGCCTGCTCGGGCGCGCCCCCAGGGCCCGGGACGTCCCTGCGCGCGAGGGCGGCCTGCTCGACCCCTCCGGGCTTGAGCGGCTCGTCGTGCGGGAGATCCCCTTCGCGCACATCCGCGCCAACCTGGAGTACGAGCTGCTCGACGCCCTCACCGTCTCGACCACGCACGTCGCGACCGGCAGGACCGTCGTCTTCATCCAGCGCCGCGAGCCCGGCCTGCCGCCGTGGAGCGCCGACCCGACCGTCGAGCCGCGCGCGGAGGAGATCACGCCCGCGCACGCCCTCGCCAGCGCCGCCATCCCCATCCTCTTTCGCGCGGTGCGCATCGACGGCGAGTACTACTGCGACGGCGGCCTGCGGCAGAACGTGCCGCTCTCCCCGGCGCGGCGGCTGGGCGCCGACGGCGTGCTCGTCATCAACCCGCGCTTCATCCCGACGACTCCCCTCGGCGATGAGGAGGAGGAGGTGGAGGACGCCTTCCCCGGCCCGCTCTTCCTGCTCGGCAAGACCCTCAACGCGCTGCTGCTCGATCGCATCGACACCGACCTGGCGCGGCTGGAGAGCGTGAACAAGATCCTGGAGGCCGGCAAGCGCGCCTACGGGCCGGACTTCGTCGACAAGCTGAACGTCACGCTCGGCCACAAGCCGGGCAGGGGCCTGAGGCCGATGAGCAGCATGCTGGTGCGGGCGTCGCGCGACATCGGCCAGCTCGCCACCGAGTACGTGCGCTCCGCCGCCTTCTCGCACGTGCAGGGGATCACCGGGCGCCTCATGCGCCGCCTCGCAGAGCAGGACGGTCGCAACGAGGCCGACCTCCTCTCCTACCTCCTCTTCGACGGCGGCTTCGCCTCGCGCCTCATCGAGCTCGGCTACGCCGACGCCCACGCCCGCCACGACGAGCTGTGCGAGTTCTTCGAGGCGCTGGCCTGACAGAGAGTCACTGGACGTTCCAGCCGCACTGGGCGTTGGCCGCGGTGATCGCGGCGGCGAGGTCGGCGGCGTTGCAGAAGTCGCTGGAGAAGAACGACCGGCCGGGCGTGCCGTTGACGTTGCAGGTGCAGGTGCCGCCGCCGCAGTCCAGCTCGTACTCGTGCTGGTCGTCGCAGCTCGCCGCGTTGAGGGTGCAGTCCCCGCCGCTCGGGGTGAACGCCCTCGCCTTGCAGGTGACCGGCGGCCCGGACGCCCCCGGGCCGCTGCTCCCGCCGCAGGCGCCCGCCGCCAGCGTGGCCAGCGCGAGGAACGCGGCGCGTGCGGCGCGCCCCGCCTTCACACCAGCGCCTGGACGAGGCGCGGGATGTCGCGCTCCGCCACGCTGCAGAGCCCCACGCGCAGCGCGCCCTTGATGGGGACCACGAAGACCCCCGCCTCCCGCATCTTCGCCGCCTTCTCCGCCGCTTCGTCGCAGAAGACGGTGACGAAGAACCCGCCCTCGTAGCGCGGGTAGCGCAGGCCCGCGGCCTTCGCGTGCTCGTTGAAGGCGCGCACCCGCGCGGCGAGCAGGGCCTTGAGCTCGTCGCGCTCGGCGGTGACCTTCGGCGCGAGCTCGGCGTCGGTCAGCAGGCGGGTGACGGCGCGCATGCCGCCGCGGTTGCAGTTGGACCACGTGCCGCGGCACGTGTAGCTGAAGGCGGCCTGCGTCTGCGTGCGCTCCTTCGCGTCGGGCACGCACGCCACCACCGCGCCGACGCGCAGCCCGTAGTGGGTGAAGGCCTTCGACGCGCTCCACGCGAAGAGCAGGCCCGCCTTGCCGGCGAGGGGCTCGAGCACCGGCAGGTAGGCGCGCGGGTCGCTGGCGGCGTACGCGGCGTAAGCGACGTCGAGCAGCACAGTCACCGGCGCGCGCCCGGCATGTTGCAGAATACACGCAACGACCTGCCGCCACTCGTCCTCGCTCATGGAGTAGCCGGTGGGGTTGTGGCACGGGTCGTTGAGGAAGAGCAGCGCCCGCTTCTGCTCCTTGATCGTCGCGTCCAGCGCGCGGTCCAGCGCGCCCACGTCGAAGGTGAGCTCCCCGCCCTCGCCCGCGGGCGCGAACATGTTGAAGGTCGCCACGCGCCGGTCCGACTCGTCGGCGAGGGTCTTGTACGGGCCCCAGAAGAAGCTGGTGGTGAGCAGCGCCTGCCCCGGCTCCAGGAAGTTGGCGATGGCCTCGCGCAGCGCGCCGCTGCCGCCCGGCGTGGCCGCGGCGACCGCCATCTCGCGCATCGAAGGGCGGGAGAGGAGCAGGTCGTCCATCACCGCGCCCAGAAAATCCTTCGGTCCGGCGATGGGGGCGTAGGCCGCCCACTCCTCCTTCGCCACCTCGTGGACGGCACGCGCCGCGGTGGGGAGGACGGCGAGCTTGCCGTCGTCGTCGAGCAGCGCGCCGACCGTGGCGTTGACGACCGACTCGCCGCGCGCGCGCCGCGCGTTGGCCTCGGTGTTGAGGGCGAAGATGGGGTCGTCCGCCGGGCGCCCCTGGTGAGCGGGGATCAGGTGCAGCATCGTCTTTCGCGTTAGCGCACCTTCGTGCGCGTGGGAACGAGGGACCTTCCGCCTGTCAGTTTGTCACGACGCGCCCTCGCCCGCCTCGACTTCTGACACCTTGACCGCCATCCCGACGGGATGCATGGCCGCCGCACGTGCGAAAGGCGACGCCGTCGCGTGGCACGCGCTATGCTTCGAGATGGTGCAGCGATGACTACGCGTCTCCCCCGTGCGCGCCGCCCTCGATGGCGCCCTCGGCCCGCGCAAGCGCGGAACCTCGGTACCGTGCGCCCTTCGGGCCGTCGGTCCGCGCAAGCGCGGAACCTCGGTACCGTGCGCCCTTCGGGCCGTCGGTCCGCGCAAGCGCGGAACCTCGGTACCGTGCGCCCTTCGGGCCGTCGGTCCGCGCAAGCGCGGAACCTCGGTACCGTGCGCCCTTCGGGCCGTCGGTCCGCGCAAGCGCGGAACCTCAGGCGGGCCCGCGCGCTTGGCCCGCTCGTGTTCGCGATCGTCGCCCTGTGCGCGTGGCTCGCCCCGGCCCGCGCGTTCGCCCAGACGGTGACCTTCACCACGACCGCGGTGTACCGGACGTACCCGGACGGCTCGGCGGCGCCGACGCGCATCGTCAACGGGACGCAGCAGGGCATCAGCCGGGACGATTGCCTGAAGGACGTGACCTTCAACTTCCCGCTGGTGCTGACCGGGCTTCCCACCAGCAGCTCGCTCCAGGTGTGGGCGGGCGCGGACAACTGCCAGACGACGGGCGAGATCACCGGCACCAACCCGACGTGCTGGCCGGTCTACCCGACCAACGTCGCCCAGTCGTCCACGGTCATCGCGCAGGTCCGCGTCCAGGACCTCGTCAGCCAGCTCGGCTCGTCCACCAAGAACCTGACGTACACGGCGGCGGACTCCTCGGTCTGCGACAACGGGCTGGGCTCCGGCGAGACGACGGTCAACGTCAACTTCATCTGGCTGGACGGCAGCTCCAACCCGGTGTCCGCGTCCACGCCCTATCCCATCCAGGTGAAGCTGCTCGGGCCCGGCGCGCCCACCGGCGTGACGGCGGAGGGGATCGACGGCGCCCTCTCGGTGTCGTGGTCGGCGTCGTCGACCGAGCCGGACCTCGCGGGCTACCACGTCTTCGTGGAGGCCTCCGGCGCCAGCCCGGCGGACGCGGGCACCACCACGGTCTGCCCCGACGGCGGCTTCACCGACGGTGGCACCGACGACGCAGGCAACCCCGTTGTCGTGCCCGTCGACGCCGGCTGCTACCAGCAACCCGTCACCACCGCGTCTTGCTCCGCCTCGGGCGATGGCGGCACGCTGGACACGACCGGCCTCTCGCCGATGGCCACCGCGGCGGGCGCGACCAACGTCAGCGCGCAGGTGACCGGCCTCACCAACGGCACCAGCTACGCCGTCGCGGTCGCCGCCTACGACACCTTCGGCAATGACGGTGACGTCTCCAGCGCGGTGTGCGCGACGCCACAGCCGGTCGACGACTTCTGGAAGAAATACAGGCAGGCCGGCGGCACGGCCGGCGGCGGCTTCTGCGCGCTGGAGGTGGTGGGCGGCCCCGCGGGCGCGCCGGTGATGGTGCTCGGCATGGTGGGCATCGCGATCGCCTTCGTCCGACGGAGGCGTCGCGCGTGAGGCCCACACCGGTACTGGTCTCACTGCTCGGCGCGGTCGCCGTGGCCGGCGCGGCGCGCACCGCGTCGGCGCAGGATCTCGGCCAGCAGGCGCGGTACGTGCAGTCGCCCCAGCACTTCGCCCTGGAGTTCCGCTTCGGCCCCTACTGGCCGCAGGTCGACTCCCAGCCCGGCCTGAGCGGCACCCCCTACCATGATGTCTACGGCGGCGGCGCCGACTTCTACTTCGGCGCCGAGTTCGACTGGCAGGCGCTGCGCATCCCGCACTTCGGGACCATCGGCCCGGCCCTCGCCGCGGGTTACACCAAGTCCAGCGCCAAGGCGCAGCTCTCCAGCGGCGGCGGCGCCTCGCAGGAGGACACCAACCTGGAGATCTTCCCCTTCTACGGCGTGGCCGTGCTCCGGGTGGACGTCTTCGAGCACGACTACGGCGTGCCGCTCGTCCCGTACGTGAAGGGCGGTGTCGGGCTGGCGCTGTGGAACACGTCGACCGACACGGGCATCTCGCACTACCAGGGCGTCCGCGGCGAAGGCCTCACCCCCGGGCTCCAGCTCGCGGTGGGTATGGCGCTCTCGCTCAACTGGCTCGACCCGCGCGCCGCCCTGCGCCTCGATACCAGCGTGGGCATCAACTACACCAACCTCTTCGGCGAGTGGATGCTCTCCAACCTGGACGGCTTCGGCTCCTCCAGCGACATGCGCGTGGGGACGAGCACCTTCGTCGGCGGCCTGAGCTTCGACTTCTAGGGCTCTGCACGCGGGCCCTCGGCTGCGCGTCGGGCTCCCTGCGTGGGACCTCTTCAGGCCCGGAGCGGGGCCACGCGATGGCAGCCTCGCTGCCGGAGCCGGTGGGTGCCGCCGACCGCAATCGTGCTGACGGTCGAACGCGCCACCCGCGGGTTGCGCGAGGGCCGACGACGCGCGGCCGACCTCCGGGCGAGGAGGTGGACCACACGAACCACCGCACGCGCGACAACATCGCCGACAGGCGACGGGCGCAGTCCGGAGGGGCCCCCCCGCGGGGGCGTCGCGACGAGATCGCGATGAGTTAGAGAAACGACGGGGCGGCGCAGGTGCGGCGACTCCGGGAGGAGGGGGCTTTGGGGGAGCCGCCTTTTTTTTGGCGCAGCCGACAGCGTTGGCTTGGCGGGGTAGCTTGCCGACTGCTTTTTTTGGGGAGAGGCCCGCGCCGCTCCGTCGTTCGGGATGGCAACCACCGCGCGCGCGCCCTCATTCCCGAAAAAGTACCGCGCCGCCTTCCCCGCAGGATTTCCCCTCCGCCGCGCGCGACCGTTAGCATGCTAACGGTCTGACGCGCCCCAGCCTCTCTCCCCAGGACCTACCCCGTGCGCCTCCACCTCATCGACGGCACCTTCGAGCTGTACCGCGCACACTTTTCACCGAAGCCCGACCGCCCCCACAAGGCCACAGTTGGCCTGGTCGCCTCGCTCCTCACCCTGCTCGCCGACCCCGACGAGAAGGCCACCCACCTGGCGGTCGCCTTCGACAACCCCATCCGCTCCTTCCGAAACGACATGTTCGCCGGCTACAAGTCGGACGAGGGCGTCCCGCCCGAGCTGCACGCGCAGTTCGACGCGGCGGAGGAGGCCACGCGCGCCGCCGGCGTCACCGTCTGGTCGATGAGCCGCTACGAGGCGGACGACGCCATCGCGACGGCCGCGCGTCGCCACGCGCCGCCCGCCGGCGAGACCCCCGCGGCCGGCGCGTGCACCCAGGTGCGCATCCTCAGCCCGGACAAGGACTTCGGGCAATGTCTGGCGGACAGGCGCGTGGTGCAGGTGGACCGCATCCGCCGCAAGGAGATCGACGAGGCGGCGATGCGCGCCGTCCGCGGCGTGGGACCCGCGAGCATTCCGGATCTGCTCGCCCTCACCGGCGACACCGCCGACGGCATCCCCGGCCTGACCGGCTTCGGCGCCAAGACCGCGGCGGCGCTCCTCGCGCGCTTCGAGCACGTGGAGGCCATCCCCGACGACCCCGCCGCGTGGCCGGCCGGGGTGCGCGGCGCGCCACGCCTCGCCGGCACACTCCGCGGTGCCCGCGAGGACCTCGCGCTCTACAAGGAGCTGGCCACGCTGGTCACCGACGTGCCGCTCGATGAGACGCTGGAGGATCTGCGATGGCGCGGCACCAGCCCCGACTTCGGCGCGTGGACCGACCGCATGGGCGCGCGCGATCTCGCCGCCCGCGCCCGCGCCCTCTCGTCGCGCTGAGGCTGTCCCGTCAGAACCAGTCGGGGTGCATGCGGGCGTAGCTGTCCTCCGCGGTCGCGCACAGCTCGGCGAGCAGCGCCACGCGCGGCAGCTCGGTGTCGAGGAAGTACTGCGCCGCGCAGAGCTTGCCCTCGTACAGATCGGGGTGCGGCCCGCCCGACGCCAGCAACCGCTTCGCCGCCGTCGCGTGAAGGAGCCACTGCCAGCCGACGACGAGGGTGCAGAGCATGTCCAGGTAGTCCGCGCTGTGACGCATCATGCCCTCGGTGTCGCCGCTCATTCCGCGCGCGCCGAGGCCCATCGTCGTCTCCGATACCGTCCGCAGCGCGTTGTCCATCGCCGCGCACCACGGCTCGGCCACGCCCGCCGCCCGCGCCGCCTTCGCCGCCGCCGCGATCTCCTCGCCCAGCGCGCGCAGCGCCTCGCCCCCGCGCGCCATCACCTTGCGCCCCAGCAGGTCCAGGCTCTGGATGCCCGTCGTCCCCTCGTGGATGGTGTTGAGCTTCTGCTCCCGCAGCCACGCCTCCGGCAGGTACTCGCTGGAGTAGCCGTAGCCGCCGTGGACCTGCACGCACAGCGCCGTCGCCTCGAAGCCCTTCTCCGCCGGGAAGGTCTTGGTCATGGGCGTGAGCACGTCGAGCAGCATCTGCGCGCGCGCCCGATCCTCCGGCGTCTTGCCGTGCGTGGCGACGTCCTGGTAGCGCGCGGCCGCCACGACGAGGCTCATCGATCCCTCGGCGATCGCCTTCTGCCGCAGCAGCATCCGCCGCACGTCGGCGTGCTCCACGATGCTGATCTGAGGCCCGTCACCCCCCCGCACGCCGAGGGCGCGCCCCTGCGGGCGGGCGAGCGCGTACGCGAGCGCCTCGCGGTAGGCGACGCTGGTGGTCGCCGAGGCGGCGAGCCCGACGCCGATGCGCGCCTCGTTCATCATCTGGAACATGTAGGAGAGGCCCTGGTTGGCCTCGCCCACCAGCCACCCGCGGCAGTCGTCCTGCTCGCCGAAGCTCATCACCAGGCTGGGCAGCGCCTTCCAGCCGATCTTGTGGACCATGCCGGCCACGCTCACGTCGTTCGGCACCAGCGCGCCGCCCTCCCGCCGCTTCTTCGGGATGGCGAAGAGCGAGATGCCCTTGGTCCCCGCCGGCGCGCCCTCGATGCGCGCGAGCACCAGGTGAACGATGTTGTCGGTGAGATCGTGGTCGCCGCCGGAGATGAAGATCTTGCTGCCGCGCACCAGGTAGTGGCCCTCCGGCGTGGGGCGCGCGCTCGTCGTGATGTCGGCGAGGCTGGAGCCCGCGTGCGGCTCGGTGAGCGCCATCGTGCCGGTCCACTCCCCGCGGTAGAGCGGCCCCATGTACTCCCGCTTGAGCGCCTCGCTGCCGAAGGCCTCGATGAGGTGACCGGTCCCCCGGCACAGGATCACGTAGGTGGCGGCGCCCAGGTTGGCCGCGAGCAGGTATGCCTGCGCCACGCTGTCGATGACGACCGGCAGGCTCTGCCCGCCCACCTCTTGCGGGCGCGTCGCGGTGACCAGACCCAGGCCCACCAGCCGCGCGAACAGGTCCTTCATCCTGGGGTGAAGACGGATGCCGCCGTCCTCGAAGACCGGCGGACGCAGGTCGAGCTCCCGGTAGAGCGGCCAGAACGTCCCGCGCGCCAGCTTGCGCGCCTCCCCGAGGAAGAGGTCGAACGTCTCGCGCGAGTGCTCCCCGAAGGCGGGCAGCGCCAGGAGCCCCTCGGCGTCGTGCACGTCGTAGAGCAAGAAGTCGATCTCGCGGTCGTCGAAGAGGGGATTGGCCGAGGTCCCGCGCGAAGCGCGGGCCGACGACCCGGAGGGCGCGGAGCTGGTCGGCATGGCGGGGCAGCATAACAACCCCCGGCCCCGCGGGCCGGACTCCCGCGCCCTCGGGTGGCTTTCGATCTGCCCGCGAATTGGCTATCGTCGACCTGCAATGCCCGATCCCGTTCGTTGCAGCAACTGCGGCGGCATCATGGATGCCCCGCCCGACGGCCAGATCTTCACCTGTCCCTACTGCAGGACACAGATCCAGGTCGGCATCACCGCCGATCAGATCGCCCAGGGGATGGCGCTCGACCTGGCCAACGTCGACAACTTCCTCTCCCACCTGGCCAACACGCTCTACCAGGGCTTCAACGAGCACACCCGCATCGAGGCCAACGGCAGCTTCGTGCTCGCCATCGAGGTCAACCTGGAGCCCGACGTCTTCATGGTCCGCCGGGAGGGCAAGCGCGCGGCGGCGCAGCACCGCAAGGTCGTGCGCGGCATCGCCCTGCGCACCAAGGAGCTCCCCCTCGACCAGTGGGTGGACATGCTCCTCGACGCCCTCGCCCGCCACGCGAACACCAACGCCCGCGCGGCGTGGGTGCTCGGCCAGTTCGGCGGCGGCGGCGGCAACCGCTGATGCCGCGCCACCAGTTTCTTCCGGACCGCCCCGTCGACGAGGCGCGCAGCACCGCGCAGGTCCAGCAGGGCGGACTGCCGCTGCGCGCGCAGCGCCGGATCTGGGAGCTGAACCAGGGGCAGCAGAAGGTCTTCACCAGCACCCTCTCGGTGCCGGAGACGGTGGTCGCGCGGTCCACCGGGGTCGAGCCCATCAGTCAGGTGATGGGCTCCAGCGTCTTTCACGTCGGGCTGCGCGGCTTCGCGCGGTGGGGCGGCGGGGAGCTGGTGCAGCTCACCCGCGCCTACGAGACGGCGCGCTCCCGCGCCCTCTCGCGCATGCAGCAGGAGGCGGCGCTGCTCGGCGCGCACATGGTCATCGACGTGCGCTTCCTCGGCCGCGGCTACGAGTGGGGCGCCGATCTCATCGAGTTCACCGCCGTGGGCACAGCGGTGCGCGTCAAGGACGTGCCGCCACCGCAGCAGCCGGTGCTCACCCTGCTGAAGGCGGACGAGCTCTTCAAGCTCCACCGCGCCGGCTACTGGCCCTCCGGCATCGCCATCGGCAACTGCTTCTGGTACGCGCGCCACGCCGACTGCGCCAGCGAGGGGAGCTGGTTCTCCGGCGAGCTCCCGGTACACACCCGCGCGGCCCACGAGGCGCGCGACCAGGCGGTGCACCGCTTCCGCACCTTCGCGCAGCACTTCGGCGCGCACGGGGTCGTCGGCGTACGCATCCTGCGCCGCGGCCGCGACCGCGAGTACGAGGTCAACGAGAGCAGCCACACCTCCTTCGAGCTCGATCTCGTCGTCATGGGCACCGCCGTCGTGCGCCGCGCGGACGTCGCGCACGATCACGCGCCGCCGCGCCCGCTCGTCGTCGTCGACCTCCGGGATCGCCCTTCACGCTACGGCGAGCACGGCCTCGCCTCGCAGAACCCCAACGTGCGCTTCGAGAACCGCGAGGACTGACCGATGGCCAACTACAACCGCCCGCAGGCGCAGCGCCAGGCGATCCCCCAGCACGCCGCCGAGCGCATCCAGCGCATGCGTGGGCCGCAGGGGCAGCGCTTCTTCACCAGCGACCTCTCGGTGAAGGAGTTCTTGCTGGTACGCGAGGCCGGCTTCGAGTGCGCCGGCCTGGTGATGGGCTCCTCCATCTACCACGTGGGCTACCAGCGCGCGGGCTACAGCCAGAACCAGGAGATGGGCGTGCTGACGCAGGCGCTCTACCAGGCCCGCGAGCTTGCGATGGCGCGCATGGAAGAAGAGGCGCACGAGCTCGGCGCCGAGGGTGTCATCGGCGTGCGGCTGAAGGTCAACCGCCACGCCTGGGGGGAGAGCCTCATCGAGTTCGTCGCCGTGGGCACCGCGGTCTTCGCGCAGGAGGCCGCGAAGAAGCAGTACGAGGTGCCGAACTTCCGCGCGCCGAGCGGCATGCCCTTCACCAGCGATCTGTCCGGTCAGGACTTCTGGATGCTGCTGCGCAGCGGCTTCCGGCCCGTCTCGCTGGTGATGGGCAACTGCGTCTACCACGTCGCGCACCAGACGCTCGGCGGCTGGTTCCAGAGCGCCGGGCAGAACGTGGAGATGCCCAACTTCACCCAGGCCCTGTACGACGCGCGCGAGCTGGCGATGGAGCGTCTGCAGTACGAGGCGCAGACGGACGGCGCGCAGGGCGTGGTCGGGACCGAGGTCTACGAGTGGACGCACGGCGGGTGGGACGCCCACGTCATCGAGTTCTTCGCCATCGGCACCAGCGTGGTGCCCATCCACGCGGTGGAGGCGCCGCCCACGCCGCAGCTCGTGATGACGGTGAACGAATGAACCAGGCGGCGGCGCCTACCCACGCCTTCACGAGCGACCTCACCATCGACGAGCTGATGCTCGTCGAGGAGGTGGGGTTCGAGCCGCTCGAGCTGGTGATGGGCACGAGCTACTTCCACATCGGGTGGTCGTACGCGGCGTGGACCGCCAACCAGGAGCTGGGCAACGTCTCGGCGATGATGCTGCGCGCCCGCCAGCTCGCGATGGCGCGGCTGCTCGAGCAGGCCGGCCGCTTCGGCGCCGACGGCGTCGTGGGCATGCGCATCGAGATGGAGCGCGAGGGCGACCACGCCGAGTTCTGCGCGATCGGCACCGCCGTGCGTCGCCGCAAGGGCGACGGTGCGGCGTGGCGCGACCGGCACGGGATGCCCTTCACCTGCGACCTCTCCGGCGTGGACTTCTGGGCGCTGGTGCGCGCCGGCTTCCGCCCGATCTCCCTGGCGCACGGCGTGTGCGTCTATCACATCGCGCACCAGTCGCTCGGCAAGGCGCTCTCCAGCTTCTTCTCCGGCCAGCAGTACCAGAACCTGGAGATGCCGCAGTTTACCGCCGCGCTCTACGACGCGCGCGAGCTCGCGATGGGCCGCATGCAGTACGAGGCGGCGCAGGCGGGGGCGGATGCGGGCATCGTCGCGGTGGACGTGCGCGAGAGCAACCACGGGTGGGACTCGCACATCCTGGAGCTGGTGGCCGTCGGGACGGGCGTGGCGCGCATCCACGATCCGGAGCACGAGGTCCATGCGACGCCCACCGCGGTGCTCTTCGCGCAGGATTGAGGTCCGGCCGGAGGCCGTCGACGGCCCGCAGGGCGCGTCGATGACGCCCATCGCTCGTTCGATGTCGCGCGATTAATCCGCCCCGGCCGCGCGGCGCGATGCAGTGAGAGTGCGTGTCGACCGACGTCAGCGCTATTTGCGAGAAATCGTCCTCACAGAGGGCGCCTTTCTGCGCCGATGTGGTACCTGCCCCTCCAGAGGGATACATCATGCGAACGCTCACCCTTCTTGCTGGCGGACTGGTGGTCATCGGGCTCGCGGCCTGCTCGGCGGCGCCGAGTGGCTGGGGAAAGACCGACAACTCCTCGCCGGGCGGCGATGACGCGGGCACCACCGCGCCGCCGTCGTCGACCGACGACGACTCCGGCACCACGCCCCCCACGAGCAACGATGCCGGCACGCCGGCCACCAAGGACGCGGGCACCAGCAACGGCAAGGACAGCGGCGTCGTCCAGGACGCGGGGGACGGCTTCGACCAGTTCCAGCATCACAACCTGGACGTCATCAACAAGTACCGCGCGGGCAAGGGGGTCGCGCCGCTGGTGCTCGACGCCAAGCTCTGCACCTTCGCCCTCGCGGGGTCGAAGGAGCTGACGCAGGATCACACTCCGCACCAGCACTTCATCGACGCCGGCAACAACGGCACGCTCTGGACCAGCGGCTTCACCACCAGCGCCGGTGAGAACCAGGGCGACCCCAACGGCTGGACCAAGCTGTCCAACGACCCGACGACGAACGAGCTCGACCAGATCGATTCGATCCAGCTCGCCATGTACAACGAGGGCCCCGGCCAGGGGGAGGCCCACGGCCACTACATGAACATGATGAACACCAAGTTCAAGCGCGTGGGCGTCGGCCTGGTGGAGGTCAGCGGCCACCTCTACCTGACCAACGACTTCTCCGACTGAGAGGATTTGCCGGAACTTCCCCGCGCGGGCCAGGACCGACCTGGCGCGGACGAGGGCCGCGCAGTGGTACGCCCGGTCCGATTCGAACGGACGACATTCGGCTTCGAAGGCCGACGCTCTATCCAGCTGAGCTACGGGCGCGAACGGCACAACGAGTAGCACGCGGCGCCCGGCGGATCACCTCCCGCCTTTGCCGGCGAGCGCGGCGCGCGGGGAGACGCGGGGCGGTGGCCCCTCGTAGCGCACGGCGTCGTCGGGCAGGCGTCGCAGCACCTCCGACTTCTGCTCCGCGCCCTCGACCGCGTTGGCGTAGAAGCACACGTCGAGGTACGCGGACATCACGAAGGTGATCGTGTCCGGTCGCATACCGACGTCGAGCAAGACGGCGGCTGCGGCCAGGCCGAGGTTGACGTGGAGCTCTCGGCGCGCTCGGACGGCAGCCTCGAGCGCGCTCAGGAGACGCCAGTATGGGCCGGATTCTCGCCCGCGCGTCGCGATGCACCCCTTGATTGCATTGACCCGCTCGTCGGCGCCGCGAAACGCCACCCCGAAGCCGGGAACGCGCCCGTTCGCGAGCAGGTCGTCGACCAGCTCCTGCACGGCGGCTGGATCATCCGCACGGTCCCCCAGCTTCGTCGCGAGCTCGATGAGCAGGTTGGCCGCGGCCCCCGTCGGTTCCGGACCCATCATCGCACCCGCGAGCAGCAGGTGGCCGCTCGCGATGCCTGCGAAGGCACTTCCGTACGTTGCCACGAGCCGCGCCGCCTTCAGCGGCCAGATGCGCGGGTCCGCCGCCAGGGAGCAGATCGCCAGATCTTCCACGAGCGCCGCGTCCTCCTTTCCGAGACGCGGACCGCCCGCGGCGAGAGACAGCACGCTCGCCCAGCCGTCGGTTCCGACGAGCTGGCCGTTCACCCGGTATCCGCGAAAGTGGTTCTCGCCCCAGTCGGCGCGCGCGACGCGGGTAGTGATGTCATCAGGCATCGGTGAGCTCCTCGTACCGAAAGGCGGGCACGTTCATTGGATAGTCGCGGAGCGCCCCGGGCGTGGTGGCGAGCCCTTCCGCCGTCGTGGCGGCCAGGCGCGCGAGCGTCAGGGCGACCTGGATACGATCCGGATCCTGAAGCCCGCAGGCGAACAGGACTGCCAGGAGCACACCCTCCGGCGCCAAGTCCTCCTGGAGCACAGGGACCAGGCGCGACAGGTCCCCCAGCGCTCGCCGCATGCGGGCGCAGGCGAGGTGCTCGTCCTCGGTCTTCGCGCGGGCCGACTCGGGCAAGGGACCTTCCGGCATCGCGAGCCAGCGCAAGAGCTCGCCGTGCTGCTCCACGCTCGCCCGCGCTTGCTCGGTCAAGGCGACCGCCGCCACCGCCGTCACGCTGCCGGGGCGCGCACCGCACAGCCGGGCGAGGGACGCGGCGTGGGCAGGCGGTTCGGAGATGGGAGCGGCACCGGCGAAGACCATCGCCACCTCGAAGGCGCGGCCCGCCTCCTCCGTCGGTGCCTCTCCGGTGAGTGCCAGCAGCACCACCTCGCCGAAGCGGTAGTGGCGCGCCAGATCGCCCTGCACGTCGTAGCCGTGCAGCCTCGGCCGCGCGCCGGGCTGCACCACCCGGGCGGTGAGCGTCTGCGGCAGCTCGCGGTCCTCGATGGGCCCCACGCCCTTCGCCGCCGCGGTCATGTACCCTTGAACCCCGCGACGCTGCGCGCGCGGTCGCCGAGCGGAGGGCAGATGCGGCCGTCGACGCGCACCTCGATGAGCGCCGGCGCGTGCATGCGGAGGGCCTCCTTCAGCGCGTCCTGGATCTGGTCCGGGCTGTCGACGACCCACGCCGGCAGGCCCATGGCCCGCGCGATCGACGCGACCTCCAGCGGGCGCTGGTACTTCACCGCGTTCATTGGCTTGCCGTTGCCCACCTTCTGGCTGCCGTGCCAGGTGATGCCGTGCATCTGGTTGTTCTCCACGATCCACACGACGGGCACGCGGTACTCGGCGGCGGTGAGCAGCTCCATCCCGTTCATGGTGAAGCAGGCATCGCCGATGATGGAGACGACAGGGCGCCCGGGGTGCGCGAGCGCCGCACCGATGGGCGCGCAGGTGCCGTGGCCCATCGAGCCGAAGCCCAGGTTGAGCACGAAGCGCTGGCCCTCGCGGATGCAGAGATTGTGGATGTTGAAGAGCATGTGCCCGCCGATGTCGGAGAAGAGGATGGCGTCGTCGGGCAGCGCCTGCTGCAGGTCCACGCGCCAGCGCTGCGGCGTGAGCGGCACGGCGTCCGACTTGCGCAGGTCCGGCTGGTCGTAGCGCGCGTGCCCGCGCACGGGCGGCTTCGCCTTCGGCCACTCCGACGCCGGGACCGCGCCGTCCCGGATGCGCCGGTGGATGTGGTAGACGAGCTCGACGAGGATCGTCTGCGCGTCGCCGACGAGGGGGATGTCGACGGGGTAGCTGCGGCCGACGCGGTCGGAGTCGATGTCCAGCTGGATGAGCGTCTTGCCGTGGCGCAGCTCGGGGTTCCAGTTGAAGGTGGTCGTCTCGTTCAGCGAGGCGCCGACGGTGAAGAGGGTGTCCACGTCGCTGGAGAGCAGGGTGGACTTCGCCTCGCGGTGCCCGGCGAAGCCGAGCACGCCCATGGAGAGCGGGTGATCCTCGGCCAGCGCGCCCTTGGCGCGGGGCGAGGTGCACACGCGCGCCTGCAGCAGCTCGGCGAGGGTCTGCACGTGCTCCTCGGCGCCGGCGGCCACGCAGCCGGACCCCACCAGGAGCGTGGGCTTGCGCGCCTTGAGCAGCGCCTCGGCCGCGCGGCTCACCGCGTTGCGGTCGAACAGGTGCGACGTCGGGCGGTACGTCTCCGGGTCGAACCAGTGCTCCTCCACCGCCTTGCCCCAGAAGTCGACCGGGATGTTCAGGTGCACCGGCCCCGGCCGGCCGCTCATCGCCATGCGCAGCGCGCGGCGCAGGTGGTGGGCGAGGCGGTCGGGCGACTCGACGAACGCCGAGTACTTGGTGACCGGACGGAACATCGCCACGATGTCCATGTCGCCCGCGCCCGTCTCCTGCGCGGCGCCCTTGCCGATCGCCGACGACTGCACCTGCCCGGTGAGGACGAGCATGGGGACGCCGTCGGCGTAGGCGACGGAGACGCCGGTCATCAGGTTGGTCGCGCCGGGGCCGGCGGTGCTCGCGCACACGCCGAGGTGGCCCGTCGTCCGGGCGAAGCCGTCGGCCATGAACGCCGCGCCCTCCTCGTGCTTGGTGACCACCAGGCGCAGCTTCGGGTGCTGCTCCACGGCCTCGAAGAAGGGGTGAAGGAGCCCGCCGGGGACCCCGAAGACGACCGTGGCCCCCTCCGCGATCAGGTACTGGAGAAAAACGTCGAGTGCACGGGTGAATCCGGATGCGTCGGGCATGGCTTACTTCTCGCTATTTCTATTCGTTGGCTGCGTTACGGATGGTGACCACGCGCGCCAGCATCTCCCGCGGGCCGGGCCGCAGGCTGGGGTGCGGGGTCGCCGGGGGCGGCATCATCGGGAAGTGGGCCCACACCGTGGTGCCCACCCCGGGCTTGGACATGACCTCGAGCCGGGCGCCGAGCTGATCGAGCAGGCGCACGGTGTTGGCGAGGCCGATGCCGTGGCTCTCGCCCAGGAGCGGGCGCTCGTCGCGCTGGCCGCCGACGAACACCTTCTCCAGGCGCTCCGGCGCGATGCCGCGGCCGGTGTCGGAGACCTTGATGGAGAGCTTCTCCGGCGCGCCACCCACCTCCACCACGATGCTGCCGCGCTCGGTGTACTTGACGGCGTTGCTCAGGATGTTGTCGAGCACGCGGTCGAAGAGCATGAGGTCGGTCTCGATGGCGTCTGGCGCCTCGCGCGTGCGGAAGACGCTCACGCGGATGTCCCGGGCGATGACGAGCGCCTGCAGGTGCTTGCGGAGGCGGTCGGCCACCGGGCCCACGTCCACCCGCTCCGCCTTGAGCGCGAAGGCGTCCTTCTCGGCGGTCGCCAGCATGGCGAGCCGCTGGATGTGCGCCTCCACGCGCACCAGGCTCTCGGTGATCTGCTCGGCGACCTCCGCGACCTCCTTGTCGGGGTACTCGGAGAGCGCCTGCGCGTTCAGCTTCACCACCTGCAGCGGGTTGCGGATGTCGTGCGAGAGGCCCTTGAGGGCCGTGCCGCTCTTCTCGCGGATGCCGCGAAGCTCGCGGACCATCGCCTCCAGCGTCGCGGTGCGCGACTCGATCCGATCTTCCAGCATGGCGTTGTACGCCTCCTGCCTCTGGTGAAGCGCCATGACCTCGTCGATCGCGCTGTGATGAGCCGTGACCAGCTCGCCCACGCGCTCGGTGGTCTCGGCGTGAAAGGCGTGGCTCTGCTCCACCATGCGGCGGAAGGCGAAGGCGGCCCCCATCAGCGCCCCGACGAGGGGCAAGAAGGCGGCGGTGTGCGGCTCCCACCCGCCCGCGTAGGCCACGCCGGCGCCGAGGCCGCCGATGAGCGCGCCGAGGGCGGGGATGCGCCAGGCGAGCGGCTCGCTCCACCGCAGGTTGTAGACGCAGGCGTCGTCGCCGTGCGCGATGCACCGGGTCTCGGTCAGCCGGGCGGGCGCCAGCTTCCAGAACATCAGTGGTACGCACGGCAGCTGCGCCTGCCGGGAGAGGCACATCAGGCGAGACTCCGGCTTCTTGCTCCGGTAGGTCAGCGTCACCGACCGGGCGGTCCCCTCCGACATCTCGTAGTCGCTGACGTGACTGACCACATGGGTCGTTTTCGCCAGGACCTTGTAGCTCATGAGGATGGTCCCGGCGCGGAACACCAGCGCGGCGATCCCCCAGTACTTCGTCATGTCGCGAGCGCATGCGTTCATGAACTCCGCGTCGCTCCCGTACCGGGCGCGGGCGAGCCGCATCAGGGCTTCGAGATCGCCATGCGTGACCCAACGCTGGCCTTGCAGCAGATCCCCCGCGGTGAGACCCACCTCGTGCCCGATCTCGCTCAGCACCATCTCGCCAACGTCTTGAGCCAGCGCGTGAAACAGTGGCTTCAGAATCAGCAGCGAGAAGTCGGCCCCCGCCGGGGGGGGTACGGTGTCGATCTTGGTGGGGGAGGTGGAGTCCATCAGCCAATGCTAAAACTGGGGGGCGTCGCCCGTGTGCCTTTACGGCACGCAGTCGGGGACAATTGGGGGGGTGGGGGCACTTTTTTCGACCGGATGGCCGGATTGTCGCCAAGGTGCCGGAACAACGGCCGATCTCGCGGACCAGGCCCCGTGCTGAGCTGCGGTTGGTCGGACCGCAAGCACGCTGGCGATCGGACCAGTTGGCACCAGGCGCAGGTGGACGGGGCCGATTGCCTCGACCGGCCAGCTCAGCCATGACGCCCTCGGTGGGCTGGTTGACCTCCCAAAGCGGGCGAGCCTAGGGTGCCGCCCGTGGCCGTCCCCTCCTCTCGACCGCCCGACTCCCCCCCCCGGAGCCGCCGGCTCCGCGCGAGCATCGCCGCCGCCCCGTCCTACGAGGCGCACGAGGTCTTCGGCCGCGAGGCGATGCGCAACATCGGGCAGGCGCTGCCCCCCTTCGAGCGCGCCTACGCCTTCGCCCGCTTCTCCATCCTGCGCTCCAAGCTGCTGAGCGTGATGGACCTGCTGCTCACCGACGAGGGCAACGTCCTGGACGTCGGGTGCGGCTTCGGCCTCTTCGCCGCCTACTTCGGCCAGACGCACCGCGGCCGCCGCATCACCGGCGTGGATCCCAATGCGCGCCGCATCCGCCTCGCCCGGCGTGTGGCCTCGAAGCTGGACCTGCCCCATCACCGCTTCGTGGTGGGGGACGTGCGCGACGCCGAGCTGGGTGGCCCCTTCGACGCGGTCTACGTGCTGGACGTCATGCACCACATCCCGGCGGCCTCCCAGCGGGCGGTGCTCGAGCGCCTCTACGACGTGCTCGTCCCCGGCGGGATGCTCCTCATCAAGGACATCACCACCGAGCCGCACTACGGCCTGCTCTTCACCGAGGCGCTCGATCGCCTCATGGTGGGCATGCGCGAGCCGCTCGCCTACCGCCACCACCGCGCGTGGGCCGAGCTGCTCACCGACGTGGGCTTCAAGGTCCGCATCGTCCGCGTGCCCGACGTGCTGCCGTATCCGCATGTCGTCATCGCGGCGACGAAGCGCTAGCGTTTCGGCCGGCCCGTGCTCGCGCGCATCCGCGACCGCAACATCCTCGTCGTCTACACGACCATCTTCCTGCTGGGCGTGGCGTACGGGTCGTCGCTCGCCGTCACGCCGCTGCAGCTGGACGCCGTGGGCTTCTCCAAGACGGAGATCGGCACGCTGGCGTCGTGGTTCGCGGGTGGCATCGTCGCCATGTCCATCCCGGCGGGCGTGTTCATCCGGCGCTTCTCCGCCAAGCGCACGCTGCTGGTGTGCCTCTGCGCGTACGTGGTGGCGGTGGGGCTCTTCCCCTTCCAGACGACGTATCCCGGCGCGTGCGCGGTGCGCACCCTGGACGGCGCGTCGTCGGTCGGCGCGTGGGTCTGCTGCGAGACCATCCTGCTCGCCCGCTCCGACGACGACAACAAGGCCTACGTCACGAGCCTCTACGCCATGGCCATCGCCATCGGGTACGTGGTGGGCTCGCTCCTCGCGCGGGGCATCACGCAGATCACCGGCACCTCGTACATGGCGGTGTTCCTCGTCGCCAGCGCCATCACGGTGGTGGCCATCGCCTTCACCGCGGCGCGCCTGGATCCGGATCGTGGCGGCGGCGCCGCCGATGCGCCGCACCACGAGCACGCCGCCGGTGGCAGCCATCACTCCTCCGCCACGATCCTCTGGCGCATCAAGACCTCGTGCCTGGCCACCTTCTCCTACGGCTACTTCCAGGCCTCGGTGGTGCTCTTCCTGCCCCTGTACCTCATCGGCGAGAAGCACGTACCGGAGCGCAGCACCATCCTGATGACGGCCTTCTTCGCCGGCGGCATGCTCCTCTTCTCCAACATCGCGGGGCGGCTCGGCGATCGCGTCGGCCACCTGCGCGTGATGACCGCGCTCGCGCTCGTCGGCATCGTGATGACGCTCGGATTCGTCGCGCTCGACTCCTGGCCGGTGATGTGCGCGGCGATCTTCGTCACCGGCGCCACGCTCGCCTCCATCTCGCCGGTGAGCCTGGCGCTGCAAGGGATCGTGTGCGAGCCGGCGGACTACAGCCGCGGCAACGCCATCTACAACGCGTGCTACGCGCTCGGCATGCTGGTGGGGCCGCCCATCTCCAGCTTCATCTTCAAGCGCGTGAGCGGGGTGGCGATGATCTATCACTTCTCCGCGCTCTGGGCGGGCTTCGTCGTCTTCTGCGTCATCTTCCGGAAGGACGATCCGGCGTCGCGCCACCGCGCGCCGGCGCCCGGCTGACGCGCCGAGGCCGCGCGGACGGGCTCGTCGGTGGCGTCGGGTCGCGCTATCGTGAGCGATCTACCCCAAAGAGGAAGGCTCCTCCCATGCGCTTGATCCCCCCCTTGACCGGCGTCGCGCTCCTCGCGCTCGCCGCCTGTGCGACCGGAACCACCATCACCACCCACCCCGACGGCGGCGGCACCACGGGCGGAGACGGGGGCACCACAGGCGACGGCGGCACCGGCGCGCTCGCCGCGCCGACCCTGCAGCCCGTCACCGGCGGCACCTGCCTCGTCGACGCCACCTTCACGTGGTCGGAGGTGGCCGGGGCGTCGTATGTGCTGGAGTACGGCAAGCAGGGCGACACCCCCACCTCGGTGAACGTCGCGGCGGGGCAGACGAGCTACAAGGTCGTCGGCGGGCTCGGGCCCGGCACCTGGACCGCGCACGTCAAGGCGAAGAAGGGGAGCGACGAGTCGGCGTGGTCCTCCGACCAGACGGTCACCGTCGCGCCGGGCACCGCCGGCTCCTTCTCGCAGACGCAGGCGAGCGACTTCCAGGGCAACACCAACACCGCGGTGGTGGTCGGGACGAACGGCGTCACCCTGGGTGGCTCCGCCGACGGAGGCGACGGGAGCGACGGACCCTTCACCGCCAGCAGCAACACCACGCTCCCCGGTGGGACGCACAACTTCACCACCTTCACCATCGCCAGCGGCGTGACGGTCACCGTCACCGGCACCACCGCGCTCACCGTCAAGGTGCAGGGCGCCGTCAGCATCGCCGGCACGCTCTCCGCCGCCGGGCCGAACGGCGGCAACGGGGTCACCTTCAGCACCTACGGCAAGGGCGGGGTCGCGGTGGGCGGCGGCAGCAACGGCGGCGACGGCGTCTACGTCGGCTCCGCCTCGCCCGGTAACGACGGCTTCGGCTCCGGCAAGGGGCTCAAGGGCACCAACTGGCAGGGTGGCAGCGGCGCCGGCTACGCCAACGCGGGCGGCAACTCCCCCACCAGCTCCTACGGCAACGGCATCACCGGCGGTGCGAGCTACGGCTCGGCGGATCTCTCGCAGCTCCTCGGCGGTTCGGGCGGCGGCGGCGGCTCAGGCGGCAACAGCTGCGGCTCCGGCGGTGGCGGCGCGGGAGGCGGCGTCATCGTCCTGTCCTCCAGCACGTCCATCGACATCGCGTCCACCGGCGTCGTCACCGTCAAGGGCGGCAACGGCGGGAGCGACGGGGGCGGCAACTGCGGAGGAGCCGGCGGCGGCTCCGGCGGCGCCGTCTGGCTGATGGCGCCGACCATCGACAACCAGGGCAGCGTCACGTCGACGGGCGGCACCGGCGGGACCAGCGCCTCCGGCACTCCCGGCGGCGTGGGCTCGGTGGGCCGCATCCGCGTCGATGGCAACACCGTCACCCAGGGCACGATGAACCCGACGCCCGGCTTCACCGGCACCCTCGCCTTCGTGAGTCCGGGCACCACCGTCACCCCCGTCATCACGCCGAGCTCGGGCACGCTCTGCGGGTGGGGGAAGCTCGACTACGTCGACGACACCAGCGGCAACGGCACCGCCGTCGCGGTGGACGTGCTGGACGACAAGGGCGCGCCCCTTGCGACCGGCGTCGCCACCGGCACCGACCTCTCCACCATCCCGGCCGTCGCCGCGGCTGCCGGCATCGAACTGCGTGCCACCCTCACCACGACGGACACGGCGAACGCCCCCGTCTTCAAGAGCTGGACGCTCGCCTACTCGACGAAGTGACCGCCCCGGCCTACTTCTTCAGCGCCAGCTCCACCAGCGGCATGCGGTCCTGACCCCAGTAGAGATCCTCGCCGTCGATCACCCAGGTGGGCGCGCCGAACACCCCGGCGTCCACCGCGCGCTGCGTACAGCCCATGAGCTCCTGCTTGATCGCCGGGTCCTGCGTCTTCGCCAGCACCTCGTCGGCGCCTGCGCCGATGAGCTCGCGCAGCACCTCGTCGCTGGAGATGTCGCGGTCCTCGGCCCAGTACGCGCGGTACGTCGCCTCACGGTAGGCCTTGCGCCGCGCCTCCGGCAGCACCAGGTACGCGCGCAGCGCCTTGACGGTGTTCATGGGGAAGCGCGTCGGGAAGGAGAAGGGCACGCCCCAGTGCTCCGCCCACCGCGTCAGGTCCTGCAGGTAGTGGCGGCGCTTGGCGTCGCTGAAGCTCATGATGGGCGCGTCCGCCTGGCCGATGGCCTTGAAGACGCCGCCCAGGAGCATCGGCCTCCAGACCAGCTCCGCGCCCGTCCGCGCGGCGAGCGCCTCCGCCTGCGTGGCGCCCAGGTACGAGAAGGGCGAGGAGAAGTCCCAGTAGATCTCGAGGGTGTGCTTGGCCATGCGGCGGGTCTCCGTCGGTCGTGCGGGCTCGAGCGGGATGCCGAGCGCGAAGTGCAGCCGGTCCTGCCCCCAGTAGAGCCTCTGGCCGTCGATGACCAGGGCCGGCGCGCCGAAGATGCCGAGGGCGACGGCCTCGTCGGTGCGGCGCCGCAGCTCCTCCTTGATCGCCGGCTCGGCGATGCGCGCGAGCACCGCGTCGGCGTCGTGGCCGGCCGCGGAGACGACGTCGCGGATGGTCTGCGGATCCGACGGCGCGCGCCCCTCTCGCCAGTAGGCGCCGAAGAAACCGTGCACCACCTCCGGGTCCACCCCCGTCACCAGCGTGGCGCGCAGCGCCTCCACCGTGCGCAGCGGGTGACCGGAGGGGATCGCCAGCGGCACGCCGAACAGCTCCGCCCAGCGCATCATGTCCATCCCGTTGTGCCGCGCCTTGGCGGGGGACAGGACGTTCATCAGGTTCTGCGGCGTGTCATTCGCCTTGAAGACCCCGCCGAGCAGCATCGGCCGCAGCGTGAGCGACGCGCCGGCGCGGGCGGCGAGCGCCTCGATCTGCGTCGAGCCGAGGTACGCGTAAGGGCAGGAGTAGTCGAACCAGAAATCCAGGTGCATCCGGTCCGCGCAGTCTACGGCGTCGGGGTGCCGCGGCGACTCCAAAGTTAGAGATCGATCGAGGAGCCCAGGTGCAGGAAGATCTCGTGGACCACGATGTCGCTCTGCACCGTCCGGAAGACGTCGGGCGAGGCAGGGTCGAAGACCAGGCCGCCGACCGAGCCGAGGCCCACGGCGTAGCGTAGCGCGAAGAAGGAGGCGAACTTGATCTCGTGGGCGTGCTCGGTCTTCGCGAGGTCGAGGTGCGTGTCCAGACCGAGGCCCAGCGTGACCCCGTAGTAGTGGATGGGGTCCTGGCGCTCGCCGCTGCGATCGGTGAACAGCCCCAGCCCGAGGTGCACGTCGCGCGTCGCGTCGTAGGTCCCGCCCACGCGGAGGTTCCACGTCGGGCCACGGTCCACGCCGAGCGCCGTCGAGCTCACCGGCGCGATCCCGTCGCCCTCCACCGCGAAGTGTCCGCGGTCCAACCGGTAGGCGAGCCCGCCGCGCAGCCGAAAGGGGCGAGACATCTCGAACAGCGCGTCGAACTGGTCGGTGTCGTCGGCGCCGAACTCCGGTGGCTGGCTCGCCGAGGCGACGACGCTGCTGGTCGTCTCGTGCGCGTAGCCCGCGACGGCGACGCCCGGACTCTGCACGCTGACCCCGACCGACAGGCGCCTCGTCGCGTCCCACTGGAGCCCTGCCCGGAGCTGCAGCGAGAAGAATTTGTAGCTGTCGGTCGTGGAGAAGGACTCGACCACGTCGTCGTCGGCCGTCGTCGTGCGCAGCAGGACCTGGGTGGTCGCGAAGGTCGAGTCGTAGCCGACGGCGAGGGAGGCCCCGACGCGCAGCGAGGGCGTCACCTCCCAGCCGACGCCGCCGGTGAAGTCGTAGGTGGAGTCCGTCTCGGCCACGGCGAGCTGCAGCGTGCCCGAGCCGCCGGGGCGGGCCGTGTCGGTCGAGCTCCGCAGCACCGAGTCGCTGGCGCTCGGCGAGAAGACGCCGAAGCCGACGTGGACCTTCTTGCCGAGCGGGCGCGCGTAGGAGATGCCGCTCGGGATGGTGAGGATCTCCACCGTCGACTCGCCCTTCGGCCCGGCGTCCGGCGTGGTGATGAAGCTCGGGACGAGGGTGATGCGCACGCCGAGCGCCTGCGCCGTGATGTCGGCACGGTCGGTCGTGATCCGCGCGAGGCCCGCAGGGTTGTAGACGAGCGCGCTGCCGTCGGAGACGTCGGCGGTGACGGCGCCGCCGGTCATCGCCGCCTGGTTGCCGAGCAGCACGCCGTCGTCGTTGCCGGCCCGCGCGGTCGCCGGGAGGGCGCACACGAGCGCGGCCGCCAGAGGTGGGAGGACGCGCGGACCGGAGATCTTCATGGCGTCAAGGCGGTCATCGCGACGATCGAGGATAGGACGGTTTGCCGCACGCGGAGGAAGGTTCGTGAAGGCCGGCGCGCTGCGAGCGCCGGGGTCATCGAGGCCTCCATCCACGCTGCAGGGCACAGCGCCCCGCTCCGCGCACGTCGCACCGGCGCAAGAAGCGCTCGCGCGTGCGCGCGAACGGTCGCAGAGTAGCGGCCATGGAAGCCCCGGTGTGGAAGGCGCCGCTGCTGGCCTTGCTGATCGCGCTGCCGGCGTGCACCCACCACGACCCGCCGCTCGGCAAGGGCTTCACCGACGACTTCGCCCGCGCCGACGTCGGGTCGGACTACTTCAACTCCGGCGGACCGTACCGGATCGAGGACGGCGAGCTGGTGTTCGACCACGCGCACAACCACGCCCTGTGGCTCCGGCGCGTGCTCCCCCACGACGTGAAGGTGGAGTTCGACGTCACGCCGAAGAGCTCCGATGGCGACGTGAAGGTGGAGCTCTTCGGCGACGGCAAGAGCTTCGAGTCGGACGAGGCCGTGCGAAAGGACCTGATCTACACGGCGACCGGCTACGTCTTCATCTTCGGCGGCTGGAGGAACTCGCGATCGGTGCTCGTCCGCGAGAACGAGCACACCTGGCAGCACGACCCCACGGTGCCGCTGCGCACCTCGCCGCGCGTGGAGCCCGGTCGCACCTACCACTGGACCATCACGCGCCGGGGCAGCCACCTCGACTGGCGCATCGACGGCAAGCCGTTCCTGTCCTGGGACGACCCCGCGCCGCTCGCCGGCGCCGGCCACGATCACTTCGCGTTCGACGGCTGGGAGAGCGAATGCCGGTTCGACAACCTGTCGATCACGCCGCTGTGAGTCCCGCCTAGATCCTCCCCCGCATCGCGTCCGCCCGCAGCTTCCACACGACCCCCACGGCCTCCAGGAAGATCTTCCGGCTCATCTTCGACTGCCCGGCCCGCCGGTCCACGAACACGATGGGCACCTCGGTGATCTTCATCCCACGCACCGCCGCGCGGTACGTCGTCTCGATCTGGAAGGAGTAGCCGTTGCTGCGCACGCTCCCCAGGTCGATCGTCTCCAGCGCGCGCCGGGTGAAGGCCTTGTACCCGCTCGTCAGGTCCCGCACGCGCAGCCCCAGGATGGTCCGCGAGTAGAGCGACCCGCCCTTGGAGATGACGTACCGCCCGAGGCCCCAGCCCTCCACGCCGCCACCGGGGATGTTGCGCGAGCCGATGACCACGTCCGCGCCCTCGTCCAGCGCGTGGAAGAAGTCGGGCAGGTAGCGGACGTCGTGGGAGAGGTCGGCGTCCATCTCGAAGAAGCGCTCGTAGCCGTGCCCCATCCCCCACTGGAACGCCTCGACGTACGCGGTCCCGAGGCCCAGCTTGCCGGCGCGGTGCATGACGTGGACGTGGTCGTCCTGCTTCGCCAGCGCGTCGGCGATCTCCCCCGTGCCGTCGGGCGAGGCGTCGTCGACGATCATCACGTGCGCCTCCGGCGCCGCGCCGCGCACAGCGGCCACGAAGCGAGGGAGGTTGTCGCGCTCGTTGTAGGTGGGCGTGACGATGAGGGTGGGGTGCATGAAAGCCGGGGCGAGGCCGTCGAGAGGGCGACGGTCCGTCCGATAGCCGGAAATGGCCGTCAGGGCCAGTGGGCGCGGCTCCCACGCAGGGCCGAATGCCGATAAGATGGGCTCGTGGCGCACAACCCCGACTCGCCCCCGCCGCGACGCTCGTCGCGGCCCGCGCCCCCGGCACCGGCGTCGGGGGCAGGGCGAGGGCTCACCCGGCTCGACCCGCGCGACGGCCGGATCGCCGAGCTGGAGACGGCGCTGGCCCGCGAGAAGAGGGTCTCCTCAGCGCTGCGCGACGTGGGCCTCGCGCTGGGCACCACGCTGGACCTGGATCAGGTCCTGGAGCTGATCCTGGACCGCATCACCGACGCCCTCGAGGCCGATCGCGCCACCCTCTACCTGCTCGACGAGGCCAACGACGAGCTGGTCTCGCGCATCATCCAGGGGGACGAGGTGCGCTCCATCCGTCTGAAGCTGGGGCACGGCATCGCCGGGCACGTGGCGCGCACCGGGAAGCTGCTGGTCGTCCCGTGCGCGCGGGAGGACCCCCGCTTCTCCCCGGAGTGGGACACGTTGTCCGGCTACCACACCGAGAGCATCCTCGCCGCGCCGCTGAAGAACCACCTGGGTCGGACCATCGGCGTCATCCAGGTGCTCAACAAGAAGGACGGCGCCTTCACCGAGGACGACGAGGGTCTGCTCGCGTCGCTCGTCACGCAGGCCGCGGTGTCCATCGACAACTCGCGCCTGTTCCTCTCGACGATCCAGAAGAACATGCAGCTCGTCGAGACGAAGGAGCAGCTCGAGCACCGCGTCCGCGATCTCAACCTGCTCTTCTCGCTGGAGAGCGCCATGGCGCGCGCCCACTCGCTGGAGGAGCTCTTCATCGCCGTCCTCGGCGAGGCGATGCGTTCGTGCGAGTCGCGCGCCGCCGCCGTCGCCCTGCGCGAGCCGGAGACGGGCGCCACCTCGCTGTACCTGGTGGACGACAAGCACAAGCGTCTGCGCCGCTTCCCCCTGCGCGACGGCCAGGGTCTCATCGGCTACTCCATGTGGCGCAACGAGGTGCTCGTCTCCGCCGACGCGCCGGCGGACGGCCGCACCGACCCCGACCTGGACGCGCTGGTGGGCTTCACCTCGCAGACCGCGCTGGCGGTGCCGCTGGAGGGCGAGGACCAGGGCGCGATGGGCGCCATCGCCCTGTACAACAAGCGCCACGGGGATGGCTTCAGCGAGGAGGACCGCTCCCTCTTGCTCCTCATCGCCGCCAACGCCTCCACCGCCATCCGCCTGCAGATGGCGCGGGAGCAGCGCGAGATCGAGGACCGCCTCTCCACCATCGGCCGGCTCCTCTCCGCCGTCATCCACGACCTGAAGACGCCCCTCACCGTCATCAGCGGTTACGTGCAGCTCATGCAGGCGGCGGACAAGCGCGACAAGCGCGACGAGTACGCCGAGTCGGTGCTCAAGCAGTTCGATCACATCAGCGCGATGCAGCGCGAGGTGCTGGAGTTCGCGCGCGGGGAGCGCAGCGTCTTCGTCCGCAAGGTCTACCTCCAGAAGTTCATGGAGGACGTGCGCCAGCAGCTCACCCGCGAGATGCAGCGCTACAACATCGAGCTGGTCATCGACGTGCAGGACCGCGGCACGGCCCGCTTCGACGAGGGCAAGATCCTTCGCCTGATCCACAACCTGGCGCGCAACGCGCAGGAGGCGATGGCGGACAGGGGCGGCAAGCTCACCATCAAGGTGGCGCGCGTCCACAAGGGCGACCCGGAGGAGGAGCTGCTCCTGACCTTCTCCGACACCGGCCCGGGCATCCCCAAGGACATCGAGCACCGCCTCTTCCAGTCCTTCGTGACGAGCGGCAAGACGGGCGGCACCGGCCTCGGGCTGGCGATCGTCAAGAAGATCGCCGACGAGCACGGCGGCACGGTCAGCGTGCGCTCCACCAAGCGCGGTGCGATCTTCGAGGTCCGCCTGCCGCAGCGGTCGCCGTGATCGCCCGCCGCGCCGCGGTGCTCTCGGCGCTGTTGCTCGCCGGGGTGGCGCGCGCGGGGGACGCGCCCCCGTGGGCCTCGGCGCGCGACGTACCCCTGCCGACGTGGGCTCGCTCCGTCGTCCCGAAGCACGGCGAGACGCCCATCGTCGCCGCGCCCGGCAAGCCGGACGCCAAGCGCGGGACCACCCTGCGCGGCGTCCGCCTGCCGCTCTTCGCCGCGCGGCGCGGGCCTTCGTGCGCCGGACGCTGGCTGGAGGTCGGCCCGTCGGCCTGGGTCTGCGGCGCGGCGGCGGACCTGAGCCCGGAGGAGCCGATGCCCGCGTCGTCCGGCGTGCCCGCCGGCACGCTCCCCTACCGCTATTTCTTCGTGGGCAAGAACGGCGCGGACGGTTTCTTGGACCTCGCCCGCGCGCAGGACGACGCGCCGGACGAGCAGCTCGACCCCGGCTTCGCCGTCGCGGTCGATCAGGAGCGCGCCGCCTTCGGCGAGGTGTGGGGGCACACGCACCACGGCCCGTGGGTCGCGCTGCGCGAGCTGGGCGCCGCGCGCCCGTCCGCCTTCCGCGGCGAGCAGCGAGGCGACCTGGACTTCGCGTGGGTCATCCCGGAGCGCGCCCGCGTCTGGGCGTCGATGAACCGCAGCAAGCCGCAGGACTCCAAGGTGCGTCGCGAGGTGGTGCCCTGGCGGGAGGAGCGCGCGACACGCGGCGGCGTCATGGTGCGCATCTCCGACGACGGCGTGACGCCCACACTGTGGATGGCGGCGCGCGATCTGGCGCACCCCGAGCTCACCGCGCCGCCCGCGGAGGTGACCGGCCCGCACGAGCGGTGGGTGGACGTGGACATCGCGCGTCAGACGCTCGTGGCCTACGAGGGCAAGACCCCCGTCTACGCCACCCTCGTCTCGACGGGCCGAGGCGCCCCCGGCACGGCCAGCGCGACGCGCCCGGGCGTCTTCCGCATCTGGGTCAAGCTCACCGCCAGCACGATGGACAACCTGGGCTCCAGCTCCGACGCCGACACCACGGACGAGGACGACCCCGACCATCGCTACTCGCTCGAGGACGTGCCGTACGTGCAGTTCTTCGACAAGGACATCGCCCTGCACGGCGTCTTCTGGCACGACGCCTTCGGTCGCAAGAAGAGCCACGGCTGCGTCAACCTCGCCCCCGCCGACGCGAGCTGGCTCTTCGGCTTCACCGCACCTCACCTGCCGGCGGGGTGGAGCGCCGTCCTGCCTTATCCCGGCGAGCCGGGCACCGTGGTGCGGGTCCGCGGCCCCTCGGCGCGCGTCCGGTGACGGCGGATCCTTCCGTCATTTCGGCAACCTGGACCCCGCTGCTGGGCGCAGTGCGTCATGACGCCCAGGCGCGCAACGGCTGCGATCGAAGGCGTTGAGATTTTGGCGGCGAGGCGCTAAACAGGCCCGTCACGCAAGCTTTCCCAAGTCGACGCCAAAGGAAACACGCCGATGCTTTCGTTCTCCCGCGCTGCACTCGTTGGACTCGCCACCCTCACCGGCACCATCGTGCTGGCGGCCTGCAGCTCGGACAGCCCCGGCACGCCCCCCGCGCCGGACGCGGGCGTCACGTGCCCGGCCACCCTCGTCGCCGCGCTGTCCTCGGGGGACACGGGCAAGTGCTCGACCGAGGGCTACCTCTGCGCGATCAGCTTCAAGTGCGGCATCGTCCCCGAGCAGGCCAACTGCTACTGCCACGGCGGCGTGTACGAGTGCAACAACTCGGCAGACCCGCAGGGCAGCCCCAACGTGATGGCGCCGGACACCACCGACTTCACGCCGTACTGCAAGTCGGCGGTCGTCACCCCCGACGCCTGCCCCACCGACGAGAAGACGGCGAAGGACCTCCCCTGCAAGAACTCGGGGCAGCAGTGCTTCTACACCGGCGTCAAGTGCGTCAGCGGCACCAAGACCGACGTGTGCGTGTGCAAGGGAAGCGGCACCGACGCCGGCCTGACCTTCAGCTGCGAGACCGACATCTGCCCGTGAGCTGCTGAGCAGCCCCGCGGCGAGCGACGACGATGGTCTCCGTCCTCACCGCGGTCCGTGACCTTGCGCGCCTGCGCGAGATCACCGCTGTCCTGGTGCGCCACGGCTTCGGCGAGCTGGTGACGCGCGCCGGCCTGGGGCGCAAGAAGAAGGAGCGCTCCCCGGGCGCGAGCGAGCCGCCGCCCTCCGGCGAAGGCCCCGCGGTCCCCGAGCTCGCCGAGGGCGAGCTGCAGGCCGGCGAGAAGGAGAAGAAGACCGTCTCCACGCCGGTGCGCATCCGGATGGTGGCGCAGGAGCTCGGCCCCTCCTTCATCAAGCTCGGGCAGATCGTCTCCACCCGCCCCGACGTCATCCCGGCGGACATCATCACCGAGCTGCAGAAGCTCCAGGACGAGGTCCCGCCCGTCGCCTTCGCCGAGATCAAGCAGCAGGTGGAGCAGACCCTGGGCGCGCCCATCTCCGAGCTCTTCGTCCGCTTCGACGAGAAGCCGCTGGCGACGGCCTCCATCGGCCAGGTCCACCGCGCGGTGCTCCAGGCGCCGGAGGGCGAGGTGGAGGTGGTGGTGAAGGTGCAGCGCCCCGCTGTCGGGCAGATGGTCGCGCGCGACCTGGAGCTGCTCCACTGGATGGCCGCGGCGCTCGAGCGCACCGTGCCGGAGACGAAGATCTACTCGCCGGTGGGGCTGGTGCAGCAGTTCGACCGCTCCATCACCAGCGAGCTGGACTTCACGGTGGAGGCCGACAACTGCGAGCGCTTCGCCCAGAGCTTCGAGGCGAACCCGCACATCCGCTTCCCGAAGATCTACCGGCAGGCCTCCGGCAAGTACGTCCTGACGCAGGAGTTCTTCGACGGCACCAAGGTGACGAGGGCGGTGGAGGAGGGCGCCGACGGCAAGAAGATCGCCAAGCGCTCCGTCGCGGTGGTCATCAAGATGATCTTCGAGGACGGCTTCTTCCACGCCGACCCTCACCCCGGCAACATCATCATCATCGGGCCGAAGGACGATCCGATCGTCGGCCTGATCGACACGGGGATGGTGGGCAGGCTCAGCCCGGAGCTGCGCGACCGCACCGTCGACCTCATGGTCGCCGCCGCCCGCAAGGATCCCTACGCCGTGGCCGACGCGCTGTACGCCATCGGCCGGCCGACGAAGAAGGTGGACATGCGCGAGTACCGCGCGGAGGTCGCCATGCTGGCGGAGAAGTACCTGGGCAAGCCGCTCAAGGACATCGATCTCTCCGCGATGATCCGCGATCTCGTCCAGGGCGCGATGAAGTACGGCCTGGAGATCCCCACCGACTTCATGCTGGTGGGCAAGGCGCTGATGACCATCGAGGGCATCGGCAAGCAGCTCGACCCCGAGCTGGACGTCTTCGGCGAGGCCTCGCCCTACTTCATGGACCTCCTCAAGGCGCGCTACTCGCCGGAGCGTCTGGGCAACGAGCTGTGGCGCGGCGTGGAGCAGCTGTCGCGCGTGGGCTACGACATGCCCCTGCAGCTTCGCGAGGTGCTGGACGACCTGCGCCTGGGTCGCCTCGCGCTGCGCACGCCCGACCCGCTCATGCCGGAGGTGGGGGATCGCATCGGCCGTCGCATCTTCACGGCCATCGTGGTGGCCGGCCTGTTCGTCTCCGGCGCCATGCTGCTCGACGGCAAGGTCCACGACGTGCTCGGGGGCGCGTTCGTCGTGGTGGGCGCCGTCGTGTGGCTGGTGCACTGGTTGACCGACGCCCTGAAGAGCAGACCGAAGGGGTAGCCCCTCCGGGCGCCATGCTCGGGCTCGTGCTCGCCTTCGCGCGTGCCGTCGATGTGTGCATGATGCAAGGCCTCCGGCACGCACGAAGGCTTGCGCGCGAGCCCTGCGCGTGGCGCCCCTCCCCCGGATGTCGCGCTCCGCGCGCCATCGGGGAGGCTGGTGCGCCGCACGGGGACGGACCTCGGCGCGCGAGGGAGCGCGAGCACGGGCGCGTGAGGGAGCGCGGGTGCTGCCGGCGGTGACCGCGCACGCGCAATGTCGTGCACGCAGCCTCCCCCGCGTGCGAGGATGCGGCCGGGGATGGCGGACAAGAAGACGCACTTCGGACGAGCAGGCGAGTACTTTGCGATGTCGGAGCTCCTTCTCCGCGGGTGGAATGTCGCCGTCCCCGTGGTCGACGTCGGCGACGACGTCTTCGTGATCGATGACAACGACAAGACGACCTGGCGCCTGCAGGTGAAGACTGCCGAAGGCGAGGCGAACGGCGGCAGCGTGAAGGCGAAGTTCACGCTTTCACGGGCTCAGCTACGCTGCACCGCAGCCGATTGAGCTCTTCTTCATGCTGGTCGTGCGCCACGGGGAGAAGTGGCGCTTCTTGATCGTGCCGCGGGTGGAGCTCTCGAAGCTTCGCGATGCCTACGTCGAAGCCGGCAAGACGCGTGAGGGACCGGGCAGGCGGCCGGTCGCCGACGATGCTGCGAAGACCGACGCCCTTGGACTCGAGGTGGTCCTGAACGAACACGAGGCCACGGGCTGGGAGGCATCGCTCACGGCCTACCTGGATCAATGGCCCGACCAGCTGCCCTCCATCGCCGGCGGTCCGGGTGCGGTTGGACAAGCCGATCGAGGCTTCGGTGCGGCGCCACCGGCAGCACCAGCTACGCCCGTGGGAGATCCCGCTCGGTCACAGGATCCCGAAAATGACGCCCCCGAGAGGGCGGAGCCGCTCCTCCGTGACGCCGGTCAGCAACTGGATGATCTGCTCGACGATGGCGGCATGGATGTGCTCGTAGTCTGCGCGCGTCTCGTGCGCGATGAAGATGCGAGGCCGAGCGTGGACGGCAGCGCCGAGCTCCTTCCGAAGCCGATCCAACGAGCGCGGCTCGAGCGCGTACGTCTCGCCGTCACGATTGACGCTGCGGAAGACGACGATCGGCTCTGCTCGCGCCTGGACCGCCTAGGCAGTCATGCTTTCAGTATGGGGCGTCCCCGCCACGACGGAAATGCGTTCGACGGCGCCTCATGGTTTGGCACGCGGGCGCCGCGCCCGGCATCCGAGACGGAGACGGCGTACCGGGATCGGCAACGTTGCCGAAAAATCGGCGACGTTGCCGATCCCGGTGCGGACGGTGACATCGCCAGTCCGGATGCCGCCGTGCCTGCCGCTACCTCGGCGTGTTTCCTCGCCCGCCTCCGGAGGCGTTTCCCGTGGTGCTCGGGTAGTTGCCGCCGTGGGCCTGGCCGCCCTTGGGACCGCTGCCGCCCTTCGGGCCACCGGCGCCCTTCGGGCCACCGGCGCCCTTCGGCCCACCGCGACCTCCTCTGCCGCCGCTGCTTCCCTTGCTCATGATCACTTCTCCTTTCTTGCCGGATCGACCGCCCGAGCACTGTGCTCTCGCGTGTCTGGCTGGTGGTGGCTCTTCGCGGGCAGGTCCGAGGCGGCGTCGCCTGAGGCGACGAAACTCCGCGAGGATGCCTCCGGGTACGGGGTCGGAGAGGTGGTTGACGACCAGGACGAACACCTCCCCGTCCGCGAACCTCCAGGCCTGGTGAGAGCCCTTCGTTCGCACGCTGCGCGCGCCCAGGCTCCGGAGCTCGGTGCGCAGCTCGCGCCAACTTCTCGGATCTCCGTGGCCGCTCATCGGATGCCCACGCCGCGGGTGGCGCGCTCCAGCTCGCGTTCGGCCAGGGCGTGGCCGGGAACGAGCGCGAGGGCAAGGTTCGCTATGGCGCGGCCTTCCTGCGCGCGCCCTCCCTCGATGGCGACATAGGCGAGCGTGACGAGCACGTCGGCCCGCGCGCGGCAGTCCTCGAGCGGTAGCAGGAGCAGCATGCGGCGCAGGAGGACGCGCGCCGCGTCGTGGTCGTCGGCGCGGAGGGCCAGCAGGATCTGGTCGTGAAGAGTGAGGCGACGGGAAGCGGCTGACGAGGTCATGCCGCGACCCAGTACACGGCGCGTGCCACGCGACCGGACGGGACGATGACGAGGAGTTCCGACAGGTTGCGTCATGGGCGGGGTCGTGGTCACCGATCGCGATCAGCTAGACCGCCCGCGTTGGCGATCGCGATCAGCCCGAGCTCTCCCGCTTGATCCCGAACTCTTTCATTCGCCTGCGGAGCGTCCCAATGGTGACAGTGTGCCCCGGCGTGGAGAGCCGTTGGGCGGCGTGGGTGATGTTCTGGCCCGCGTCTGCGAGCGCCTGTCGGATCCGGTCGGGGGTGAGCAGGGACGCGCGTCTTGCTGGATCGGCGGTCTGCTCCACAGCTCCGTGTGCCAGAGCGAGGGTCTGCTCGACGGCCCAATGTGCAAGAGCGGGCGGCACACCCGGGAAGGACGCCCGTTGCGACGCCACGCTCCGCGAGACTGTGCTGAGGAGCTCCCGGATGTTGCCCTTCCCCCACCTCTCGAGCAGGAGCCGTTCGACGGCCTGGGCCTCCGCGGGCGTTTCAGGCATCGCGGTGCGGGCGATGTCCCAGATGTCCTCCGGTCGGTCGCGAAGCGGCGGGAGCCTCAGATACGCTTGGAAGCGCGCGCGCACGTCGTGCTTGAACCTCTTCTCGCGGACCTCGTCGTCGAGGGTTCGATTCGTCGCCGCCATGACGAGCACGTTCGCCGTCTGGACCTTGGTCTCGCCCACGCGAAGGAACGCGCCGCTGTCGAGGAAGCGGAGCAGCTTCGCCTGCGCCTGGACGGGAAGCTCTCCGATCTCATCCAGGAACAGGGTGCCGCCGTTGCACTCCTCGACGTATCCCTTCCTTCCTCCGGCGCGCGCGCCGGAGAACGCTCCCGGGACGTACCCGAACAGCTCCGCTTCGAACAGCTCCTTCGAGATGGCGGCGACGTTGACTGGGAGGTAGGGGCACCCGGGGTGCAAGCGCTCGGCGAGATACCGCGCGATGAACTCCTTGCCGGTGCCCGATTCGCCCTCGATGAGGATGCTCCTGGGAGTCGGAGACTGAGACACGATGGCATCGATCTCGGTTCTGGCGCGACGCATTCCGAAAGGGCTCATCAGCTCGCGGAAAGGGCCCTCGCGGACCTGAAGCGGCGCGTCGGGTTCGTAAGGGAGGCCGAAGGAGCTTCGGTACACGAGCACTGCGGCGCCGATGCGCAGGATCGAACCATTCTCCAGGTCAACGGGTTGCCCCTCGAGGAGCCGCTCTCCGTCGACCCACGTACCATTACGCGAGCCGACATCCTCGACGGTCAGCCGGCTGCCCGCCTTGGTGAAGACGATGTGGCGCCGAGAAGCCTTGGTGCCCTCGGCACCGAGCCAGTCGCGGCCGCACGGCTCGTCGATGGGCACCCGGAGTGCGCGCTTCTCCGGATACACCATGATCAGTCCCGGAGGTCCGGCGCCGGCGGGGCCCTTCGCGGGCCCCGTGAGCTCCTCCGTAGGCTTCTCGGTCCCCATCCGGCCATGCTAGCGCATGGCCGCCTGCGTGGCGCCGGCTTCTACCGACGGTGGTCCCTCGAGCCCGTCGGATCGAGCACCAGAATCCGTCCTCGCGTCGCTCTCCTCGACGATCCTCATCTCGCCGTCCAGGACGAGGTACCCGCGCACGGTGCTGACGCCGGTCTTCGTCGGGTAGGTCTTGTCGAACGACACGCGCGCCCCGGCGGAGCTCTCCAGCGACTCGACCGTGACCGTGTCCCAATGGACCTGCTGAATAAAGCCGGGGTAGGCACGATACAGGCCTCGCAGCTTGTCGCCGCACTGCTGGGGGGTGAGATCTGCATGGTAGAAGTGGACGCGGTCCGCGTACATGGACTCAAGTTCGGGGATGTCGTGCCTGTCCTCGGCGTCGTTCCATTGCTTCAGCACGTCGCGAGCCTGCGTCTCCCTCGTCGGCGCGGCATCGCGAGCCGAGCTGGTCGTTCGCCCACCTTGAAGGAGCAGCCTGGCGGCCATCGCGCCACCGACGGCGAGGAGGAGGAAAACAATACCGGCGCCGACGGCGACGATTGTCCAGAGCGGGTGACTCGATGAGGTGCGAGCAGGTACGAGGAGCGCAGGCGGGACGGGCGCGGCCGGGGTCGGGGCGACCGGCGCGGACGGCATCCTGGAGGTGGGCGGGCCCAGGTCGTCCTCGCCCTCGCCCCGCGTCAGCTCGACGCGCAGCTCCCCGGCAGTCCTCGGCCGATTCCGCCAGTCGACGGCGAGCACTCGCCGCATCACGTCGTCGATGCTCCGGTCGGATCGAAGGGCCGGGCGTCGCTCCAGGTCGAGCGCCTGGGCGCGCAGCTCCGCGTACGTGTCGCCGGCGTAGGGGTGCTCACCGTCGACGAGCTGGAGGATCAGGAGGCCCACCGCGTAGACATCGGTCCACGGGCCCGTGGGACCGAGGCCGGGATCGAACTGCTCCGGCGCGCCGTGCGCCAGGGAGAAGACTCGCGTGTTGTTGCCGCCGACGCCGATCCACGTGGCCTCGTGCTCCGGCCCCAGGACCTGCGCGATGCCGAAGTCCAGCACCTTCACCGTGGGGCGGCCGCCGACACGGCACACCATCAGGTTGGCGGGCTTCAGATCGCGGTGTGCGATGCCCATGTCGTGCGCCACCGCGAGCGCGTCGAGCACCGGTGACAGCAGCTCGAGGGCGTCTGTCAGCGAGCGCCGCGGTCTCGCGGCGAGCTCGTCCGACAGCGTGTGTCCCTCCAGCCATTCCATCACGAGGTATGCCGTCTCCTCGCCGCGGGGCGACGTGGCCACGCCGAAGTCGTGCGCCTGCACCACGCCCGTCGTGGCACGCGAGAGGTTCTGGAGCGTTCGCGCCTCGCGTTCGAAGCGACGAAGGAACTTCGCCGCGTCGCCGGAGCCGAGCGCGAGCTCCGGCCGCAGGAACTTCACCGCGACCGGCGTGCCGAGCCGCAGGTGCACTGCGCGGTAGACGCAACCGAAGCCGCCCTCGCCGACGAGGGCGTCGATCCGGTACTTGCCCTCGAGGGTCGCGCCGACCCAACCCATGCGATCCACGACCGGGAAGGATAGCGTGCAATGCACATCCACGGCTCCAAAGACGAGCCCACGCGGCCAGCTCCAGCGTCGAGTGGCTGGGCTGGCCGCGTTCGTCACTCGGCATGATGGCTCACGAGGGCGTCGTCATCGATCAGCGGGCGAGCTTCCGGCGTCGCGGCGGCCGTGCCACGAGCGCTGCGCTCGAGCGGGGGAGGAGCTTCGCCGACGGGGTACGCGGGGTTCCCTCATCACCGCTGGCGAGCGCGTCCCGGTGCTTGCCGACAAGGCGTGCCCCCAAGATGCCGTCGATGTCCCCACAGAACGTGACGACGTTGGTGCTGGCGCGCTGGAGCAGGCGATCCTGACGCGCCCAGCGCCTCTCGGTGGCTTGTCGTTCCGACTCGAGGTCGTGTTTCAACTCCCTGAACGCATCGAGCAATCCCTCCACCCTGTTCTTGAACTCAGGCCCGGTGAGGTACTCGTACATCACCTGGGTCTTCTCTCCCCGACCTTCCGCCGCGCGCCTGGCACTAGACAGCTCCACGAGGCCCGCGCGCAACGCCGCACCGAGCGCCACCGCGTACGGCCACTCGCACACCCACACGCCCTCGTGGGACCCGAAGCCACGGATGCCAGCCGGCAGCGCACGGGTGACGATGACGGCGAGCGACGCGCCAGCCGCGGTCTGATCGCGTCGCACCTTGCTGATCCACGCCCTGGACCATTCCTTCGTCCGCTTGCTCTCCCAGACGATCGTGCCGCTGTCCTCACCATGGGGACCGCGGACCGTATGCAGGACGTCGGCGCCGGCGACACCCTTCGGCACGTCGCGCACGGCGTCGTGGGGCCACTCTTGCGCGAGTGCGGACTGGAGCAGTACCTCCTGCGCTTCCCCATGCACGTGGTTCGGGCCGTTGCGCAGCTGGTGCTCCAGCTCGACGATCTTCTTCTCGAGGAGCGCCTTCTGCTGCCGGTCCTCCTCCTCACGGAGCGCGCGCTCGTCGCGCTCCCGCGCCTGACGCTGCTCCGCCGCCTCCGCCTGCTCTTTGCGAACCCGCTGCATCTCCTCTGCGATCCGGCGTTCCACCTCCAGCGTGTTCTGCTCCTCACGCTGGATGACGAGCCGCTCACGCCGGAGCAGGTCGGCCTCCTTGGCATTGGCGCCACGAAGACGAGCCTGCATCTCGGCCAGCTCGCGGTTCTTCTCCTGCATCCCTTGTTCCGCGTCGCGTCGCGCCCGCTCGACGGCGACCTTCGCCTCCTGCGCGCGGATCGCCTCGGTCTTCTCGTGGAGACGTCGCTCCATGTCGAGGAGCATCTCCTGTTCCCTCTCCTCCATCGTACGTCGGCGGCGGAGGAGCTCGGCCTCCGTGGCTGCGGCCGCCTTCCGCTGCTCGGCGAGCTGCCCTTCCATGTCGCGGGCGATCTCGAGCGCGGATCACGGCGTCGAGCCCGAGCTCGGCTCCACACTTCGGGCATCGAATCGGCGTCGTCATTGCTTGGTGTTCGTTCTTCATGGCAAGCTCCTGGGAAGCACGCGGACATCGGCCGCGTGGTTGGCTGCCCCCCCCACGGGGGGGGGCCGGCGCGAGGGCGCCGCAAGCACCGGTTGCAACCTGGGCGCCAGCCGCGCTTGCCTCCGGCGCCCAGTGTTCTCGCGGGCTTGTCGTCGCCGGGTGCGGCGGCGGGCTGATCGCGATCAGCGAATGCGAGCGCTGGCGTGAGCGCGATCGGGGGCTTGCCCCGAGCGGCGCTTCTCGCGACACTCCGCCGCATGACGACCACGAAGAGGAGGGCCGCGAAGCCCCGACGCCCTGTCCAGCGCACCGTCGCCGTGAAGGTGGACCAGTCCCTCAAGAAGGCCTGGGCTGCGTCCCTCTCGGCCCTCCGGCGCGCCGACCGCGAGGACGCGTTCGCCTTCGACCGCAAGTACGAGGCCGTCGGCGAGATCCTGGACCACAACCCGCCGCTCTACCTCGCCGGCGGGGTCTCCACCGTCGGCGACTTCGTGAGGAAGTACCTCCCGAACGAGACGGTGCGCAACGTGCTGCGGAGCGCGCGCGTGGCGAGGTACGCCTCGCCCGACGAGGAGAAGCGCTACGGCGCCAGCAAGATCGACGCGGTCGTCGACTACCTCGAGGCGAAGCACGGCAAGCCGGCCAGCGGCCGCATCCCCGTGGACTTCGGCAAGCTCCGGATCCCAAGGGGCGCCGGGACGGTGCCCTTCGCCGACGCGACCGTGGCGCAGCTCCGGGACGCGACGAAGAAGGTGCGCAAGGCGGGCGCGACCGGGGCGAAGCGCAGCCCTGTCGTGACGGAGATCGTCAAGCACGTCCCTGCGTCGGCGAAGGAGGTTACCGTTCACTACGCCGGTGGCCACGTCACGATCGGCCGCATCCCCGTGCGCCTCTTCGGTGACGTGCTGCGCTCGCTGGCCAAGGCGCGCGTCCCCGTCGAGTGACGCCGATCGGCGACGTCGCCGATCTTTCGGCAACGTCGCCGATCGCCAGCCGCCCGCCCTCGCGCCCGCGCTTCGCGCTCGCGCCCGGTTCCCTGCGCCGAGGTCCGCCCCGCGCGGCGCACCCTCCTCCCCGTGTGGCGCGCGGAGCGCGACACCGTGGGGAGGACGCGTGCGCGCAGGGCCCACGCGCAAGCTCGCGCGCGTGCCGGAGCGCGTGCACTCTGCACCCATCGATCGGCGCGCGTGCGAGCGAGCATGGGCCCGAGCACACGCGAGGAGGGGCATCCCTCCTCTCTCTCTCTCTCTCTTCAGTACCCCTTGCGCGCCACCGCGTCGTCGCCCAGCTCGATCTCCCGCGTCGACTGCGTCACCAGCGCCGCCGACGTGTGATCGCGCACCGAGAGCACCCGCAGCTCGCCCACCACCTCCGGCGGGGCCTTCGACTCGGCGATGGTCGGCGGCTTCTCCACCTCCGCGGGGGAGTTGCTCTCCAGCGCGATGCGCAGGCCCGCCACCTTGCTGGCGAGGCTCTTCTCCCAGGCATCGCCGCGGCGCACGACGAAGAGGCGGTTGCCGACCTGCAGGCCGTCCTTCTCGCCCTTGTCGATGAAGACCACCTGGTTCTGCCCGTAGAAGTTGTGCGGGTAGACGCTCGCGAGCACCTGCGCCTGCACGTCCTTCTGGTTGCGGACGGGCGCGACGACGTCGAACTTGCGACCGACCGGGCCGATGCGCGCGCCCCGCTCGATGACGTCCAGCGACTCGACCACCTGCGCCCGCGCGACGCGCTGCTTGGGGTCCCAGCGGTCCACGCGCACCGTGCCCTGGATCTGCACGAGCTGCCCGCCGCCCACCTTGCGCACCGGGCGGAAGACGGTGAGCTCCTGGCCGAGCTTCACGTCGTGCTCCGGGCCGATGCGCAGGTAGACCTGGTCGGTGTCGGTCAGGAACATCTTGTCGACGGCGGCGCCGGAGATCTCCCCCCAGTTGTCCTTCTCGTCGTCGGCGATGAAGCCGGTGTCGCGCAGGAAGACGGTCTGCGGCACCACGCGGCGGCGCCGGTCGATGAAGCTGCCGTTGCCCGGCGGCATGGTCCCGCCTTGCTTCGCGCTGGGGCCGGTGGCGCCGGTGATCCCGCCGGAGTGGAGCTTCACCTGGTCGCCCGGGTAGATCCAGTGCGGGTTCTGGATCTGCGGGTTGTAGGACCAGACGCGGGGCCACTGGTACGGGTTGTGGAGGAAGGTGTCGCAGATCGCCCACAGCGTGTCGCCGCGCTTGACGACGTAGACGTTCGGCACGGGGCCTCCACCAACGGTGATGGACCCGGAGGATTGCGTCCCGAAGTCGGCGCCGCCGTTGGGGTTGCCGTAGATGGTCCCCGCACCGGTGCTGGCGTTGGGGTCGCTGTCGAAGGTGTCCTCCTTGTTGCCGCTGTAGGTCTGCGAGGAGGAGTTGGTGTTGTTGCCGCCGCCGAGGGGGACGCCGGCGGGCGGGGGGAGCACGCCGCCGGGGAAGTACTGCGTCTGCGTCGTCACCGTCGGGGCGCCTTGCTCCGCGCCGCCGCCGCCGGCGGCCGAGCCCTGCGCGCTGCCGCCGCCGCCCTGGTCCTGCGCGAAGGCGACCGAGACCGCCGAGAAGGGGAGCACGAGCGCCGCCGCTCCAAAGGCGAGCACCCTGCGAGTGTGGTGGTCTGCGAACCGATACGCTCTCATGGAGACTCCTTGACGCCTGGACCGGCCGCGCCGCTTCGGTCGGATGCGTCACGCGGGATGCGTCGCGCCGCGTCGCTCTTCGGATACTGTTGCAGCAGCTTGTCGAAGTAGGTGCGCGCCCGCGCCGGGTTCCCGAGCTTCTGCTGGCAGAGGCCGAGCTTCAGGAGCGCGTCGGGCGTCTTGTTGCCCAGCGGGAAGCGGGCGATGACCCCCTCGAACTGCTCCTTCGCCCGGACGTAGTCGCCTTGCGCGTAGTAGCACTCGCCTCGCCAGTAGGTGGCGTTGGCGGCGTAAGGGTGGTCGGGGTAGCGGATGAGGAAGGCGGCGAAGGCGTCGAGCGCCTCGGTGTAGTGCTTGGAGTTCACCAGGGCGAGCGCCGCGTCGTAGGCGCGCTTGGCCGCCGGGTCGAGCGCGGAGGGGCGCCCCGAGTGCGGGGTGTGGCCGATGTTCGCCGTCTCGTCGGGGAGCGTCTCCTCGATGACGTCGGCCTTCCGGCCGCGGGTGCCGCGGACGCGGATGACCGGCCGGGGGGAGTCGTCCTCGGTGCTGGCCCCCGCGGTCTCGCTGGAGGACTGGGAGATCTCCGAGCCGTCGGGCGAGAGGCGCACCACCCGTAGCCGCGGGGTGGGGGAGGTGTCGGTGGGCCGCGCGGGACGGTGCGTCTCGTCGGCGGCCTGCACCTCCAGCGAGGAGAGGCGCTGGTCGAAGCGGTCGCTGTCGTGCTGGACCTGGCTCAGCTCGTCGCGCATCTGGGCGAGCTGGCGGTCCTCGGCGCTCTGTCCGTGGGCGCAGGCCACGAGCAGGGGAAGGACGAGCGCGCAGAGTCCGTAGGTTCGGCACATGCGCTCCAAGCGTAGGCCGCTCCCCGCCCCGAGGCCAATTTCCGGCCCTCCCGCGGCCCCGGCGCACACCACCCGGCGACGGATGGTGGGAAGCAACGAGGATGAGGTGGGCGGGTAACGCGCTACGCACCGGTGTCGGGGGCGCATAGGGTGCTTCTCTTTACGCGCCGCGGCGTTTGCGTCATGGTCTTCATTTCGCGACGAGAGGACATTCGTGCCGAGAGAACGCCGGAAGAAGCTCGACCTCAAGAAGACGCTCTTCTTGCTGCCGAACCTCATCACCCTCTCGTCCATCTTCTGCGGATTCGACTCCATCCGCCTCGCCGCGCGCGGGCAGAGCGACGACGACTTCTACCGCGCCTCCATCCTGCTCGTCTTCGCCCTGCTCTTCGACATGCTCGATGGGCGCGTGGCGCGACTCACCAAGACGCAGAGCGCCTTCGGCCTGCAGATCGACTCGCTGGCGGACCTGGTCTCCTTCGGGGTGGCCCCGGCGCTGCTCGTCTTCCAGTGGTCGCTGCACCAGGCGGGCGTCATCGGTCTGGTGTGCGCCTTCCTCTTCGTCGGCGCGGGCGCGGTGCGCCTGGCGCGCTTCAACGTCCTGAGCATGGGGGAGGGCGGGGCGCCCACCAAGCCGGGCAAGTACGTCATCGGGCTCGTCATCCCGGGCGCCGCGGGCATCCTGGTCTCGCTCGTGCTGGCGAACCACGCCATCGGCGGGGATTTGAGCGGGCCGCAGTACGTCTGGCCGCTCTGCCTGCTCACCGTCTTCCTGAGCTTTTTGATGGTCTCCACCATCCGCTTCCGGTCCTTCAAGGACCTGCGCTTCAACGCGCGCTCGGTGGCGCTGGTCTTCTTCGTCATCGGCTCGAGCGCGATCATCTCGCTGCAGACGCGGCCGGCCTTCGTGCTGGTGTGGCTGCTGGCCTGCTACATCGCTCTCGGCCTGGTGGAGCTGATCATCGGCATCCCGCGCGCGCGCCGCGAGCGCGCGGCGGCGAACCGGACGAGCGCTCCCCCCCAGCCACCGTCGGCGTGACCCTCACCTGAATTGCTTCTTGCCGAAGAGGACCTCCTTCTCCTCGTCGGTCATCGGGCCCTTGCGGCGGACCTCCTTCAGGAGCTCGAGGCCGCGCTGCACGCCGGGGCGCGCGCGCAGCACCTCCAGCCAGCGGCGGACGTTGGGCCGCTCCTCCAGGCCGAGGTGATCGGCCAGGCCGTGGACCCACGGGAAGATGGCCATGTCGGCGATCGAGTACTCACCCGCGACGAACTCCGCCTCCGCCAGGCGGCGGTCCAGCACGCCGGTCAGCCGGTGCGACTCCTTGGTGTAGCGATCGACGGCGTAGGGGAGCTTCTCCGGCGCGTAGCGGGTGAAGTGCGTCATCTGCCCGAACATCGGCCCGACGCCGCCCATCTGCCACATGAGCCACTCCGTCACCCTGGAGCGGGCGCGCGTCTCCTTCGGGAAGAAGCGCCCGGTCTTGTCGCCCAGGTACATCAGGATGGCGCCCGATTCGAAGACGCTGATGGGCTCGCCGCCGGGGCCGTCGGGGTCGACGATGGCGGGCATCCGGTTGTTGGGGCTGATCTTCAAGAACTCCGGCGCGAACTGCTCGCCCTTGCCGATGTTCACCGGGGTGACGCGGTAGGGGGTCTCCGCCTCTTCCAGGAAGATGGAGATCTTGTGTCCGTTGGGGGTGGGCCAGGCAAAGAGCTCGATCATGGTGTGCCACTGAGGTCCGGCCGCGGGCCGGCCGACGGCCCGTAGCGGGTGTAGTTGGATGCGCCGCGCATCCGCGGCGTCGCGGGGGTCCGGGTGCGCTCGGGCGATGCTACTGTAAGCGCGACTCCACCACCATGCTCGACGACCTGTATTACCTGCGCGATCGCGCTCGCCAGTCGATGGCCCGCGGCGATCTGGACGACGCCGCAAACTCGCTCGTCACCGCCGCGCAGCAGACGCACATCGCCGAGAACGATTACCTCGCCATCCTCAAGCCGCTGGAGGACGTGCTCAGCCGTCGAGGGGACCACCGCAGCGCGCTCACCGTGCTCTGGTACATGATCTACAGCGACCGCGACGCCATCCGCCGCGCCGGGCCGAAGCTGGCGGCCGTGCCGCCGGTGGACCGCGCGCGGACCTTCGCTGCCGCCGGCGACATGGCGCAGGCCGCGCGGGAGATGGAGAACGCCGGTCTGGTGGCGGCCGCGGCGATCTATCGCGAGAAGGCGGCGGACTGGGCGGGCGCGCGCGCTCTCTGGTCGCGCCTCACGCAGGTGACGGGCGGCGGCGCCGACGCCTACAACGCCGCGCTGGTGCAGTTCAACCTGGCGCGGTGCGCGAAGCAGTGCGACGACGCGCGGCAGGCGCACGACGCCATCGTCGCCAGCGTCCGCCTCCTGGAGGAGGCGGCCGACCACTTCGAGTCGGTGGGCCAGCGCGAGCGCGCCTTCGACTGCTTCCAGGTGCTCGTGCAGATCGGCCGCGAGGGCGGCATGTTCGAGGACGTGCTGGAGGGCTACGTCAACTGCATCCGCATCCTGCGCGAGGACCACCTCAAGTACTTCGCCCTGCAGTACTTCGAGGATGCCCTCTCCGCGGCCAAGGAGAAGGGCGAGTTCTCCGCCGCCGCGACGATCGCCCGGGAGATGAGCGAGTACGCGCGCGCGCTCGGCATGGCGGCGACGGGCGCGCACTACGTCCTCGCGCAGGCCGAGCTCTGGCAGCAGGTCGCCCGCCAGCACCTGGAGCGCGGCGCCCCGCCGGAGATCGCCGAGAACGCCATGCTCGCCGCGGTGCTCGCCTTCGGCGAGGTGGGCCAGTACTGGCGCGTCGGCAAGGTCTACGAGGAGCTGGCGATGATGGACCTCGAGCCGGCGCGCAAGAAGCACTACGCGCGCGCGGCCAGGCGCTACGAGGGCGTGAAGGACGAGGCGATCGACGCGGCCCCGCTGCCCGCGCACCTGAAGCAGGACAACCAGTTCCCCGACGTGTGGCACGTCGACCTCATCGAGTGGGAGCAGCAGGGGAGCGCCGCGGAGGCGTGCGCCGACGTCCTGCTCAACAAGCAGTGGCCCGACCTCACCCGCCGCAAGGCGATGCTCGCGCGGCTCACCGCCTTCGCGGTGGAGGGCCGGCCGGAGGACTCCTCCAAGGCAGCCGTCTCGGGTCGCGTGCGGCTCGCCGAGCAGCTGGCGCAGCTCCAGCTCTACGCCGTCCTCTCGCCGCTGGAGAAGCTCTTCGCCCGGCCGGAGCGCCCGGTGAGGCTCGCCGTCCTCACCTCCCTGCAGACCCTCTTCTTCAAGCGCAGCTTCATCACCTTGCGCGCGGCCCTGCGGGACAGCGACTCCGCCGTCGTCGACCAGGCGGCGAAGGCGGTCCAGTCGCTCCACTTCGCGCACGCCTTCGACCCGCTCTCGCGCATCGTCCGCGAGTCCGCGCAGATGTCGGTGCGTGCGTCGGCGCTGCACGCCCTGGCGAAGGTGGACACCGTCGAGGCCGCCGAGTTCTTGCTCGGCGTGCTGGAGCACGGCGCGCCGCAGGAGCGTCAGGCCGCGCTCTCCGGGCTGAAGGTCTCGCGCGCCGGTCGGTTCGTCGAGCTCGCCAAGCAGAGCATGCCCTCCGCCTCCCCCGAGCTGAAACCCCTGCTGCGCGACGTCCTGCGCGCCCGCGGCATCGCCGCGTGAGCTCGCGTCGGGCCCCTGGCCCGGTCAGGTCCCCTTCTTCTCGTTCATCATCGCGCGGAGCTTGCGGACGCCCTCGGAGGGGCCCATGACGACGAGGGTCGCGCCGGCCTCCAGGACGAAGTCCGGCTCCGGGTTGTAGACGAAGTCGCGCGTCTTGCGGCGCACGGCGACGACGAGCAGCCGCGTCTCCTTGCGGATGGGCGCGTCCTTGAGCGCGCGCCCCACGTACGGCGAGGTCTCCGGGACGAGCACCTCCTCCAGCCGCAGCGTCTTGTCCTTGTCGCGGAGCATCTGGTCGAGGAACTCGTTGACCTCCGGGCGCAGCACCTCGCTCGCCATGCGCCGCCCGCCGATCTGCGTCGGGCTCACCACGCTGCTCGCGCCGGCCTTGAGCATCTTGGGCGCCGCCTCGTCCTCGGTCACCTTGGAGACGATGCGCGCGCCGGAGTTGAGGCTGCGCGCGCTCAGGGTCACGTACAGGTTGTCCTTGTCGTGCGTCAGCGCGGCGACGACGCCGGCGGCGCGGTCCACCCCGGCCTCCAGCAGCACGCCGTCCTCCGTCGCGTCGCCGTGCACGTAGAGCAGCTCGGTGGCCGTGACCGACTGCGCGAGCCGCTGCAGGTGCTCGTGGTTGCGGTCGATGACGACGAAGGGCGTCTGCGTGGCGACGAGCTCCTCGATGATGTGCTTGCCGGTGGACCCCGACCCCGCCACGACGATGTGCCCGGCGAGGGACTCGATCTTCTTGCGCATGCGATTCCTCCGGAGCGCCTGGCCGATCACCCCCTCGACGAGGATGGCGGTCACGTTGGCCTGCACGTACGCCAGCGTGCCGATGCCGCCGGCGATGAGCACCATGGTGAGGCCGCGGGTGCCCGGCACGGTGTCCATCCCGCCCAGCTCGGCGAAGCCGACCGTCGAGAGGGTGATGACGGTCATGTACACGCACTCGCCGAACGTCCACCGCCCCGCGCCCAGGACGAAGTACCCCGCGCTTCCTCCGAGCACCAGCAGCGTGAGCAGCGCGGCGGCGTACCACAGGCGCCGGAGCGACACGTTCGGCATGCGCCGCGAGAGTACCACTGGACAGAGGAGGCCTGCGCGGCGTACCTGTGGAGCGCCGACTCATGGAATCCCAGGCGCACTCCGGCGCTCGGTCGCCCAGAGACCTGGCGAAGCTCTCCCTGGCCGCCCTCGGCGTCGTCTACGGGGACATCGGGACCTCGCCGCTGTACGCGGTGAAGGAGTGCTTCAGCGACCACACCGACTTCGCCGGGAAGGTGACGAAGCTCACGCTGACGCACGCCAACGTGCTCGGCATCCTCTCGCTCTTCTTCTGGTCGCTCGTGCTGGTGATCGTGGTCAAGTACATGACCTTCATCATGCGCGCGGACAACCGCGGCGAGGGCGGCATCCTCGCCCTGCTCGCCGTCGTCACCGGCGACGATGGCGACACGAAGCGCAAGCGCATACTGATACTCGTGTTCCTGGGCCTGTTCGGCGCGGCGCTGCTCTACGGCGACGGCGTGATCACGCCCGCCATCTCGGTGCTCTCGGCGGTGGAGGGCCTCGAGGTGCAGCCCTCGCCGGTGCTCCATCACCTCGTCGTGCCCATCACCGTGGTCATCCTGGTGGGCCTCTTCTGGGTACAGCAGCGCGGCACGCATCGCGTCGGCGCCGTCTTCGGCCCGGCGATGGTCCTCTGGTTCGGCAGCATCGCGTCGATCGGCGTCGTCGCGATCGTGAAGCACCCGCACGTGCTGCTCGCGGTCAACCCGGTGCTCGCGGTGCAGTTCCTCGCCCACCACGGGGAGGCGGGCTTCTTCGTGCTCGGCTCGGTCGTCCTGTGCATCACCGGCGGCGAGGCGCTCTACGCCGACATGGGCCACTTCGGCCCGAAGCCCATCAAGATCGCCTGGTACGGCCTCGTCTTCCCGTGCCTCTTGCTCAACTACTTCGGCCAGGGCGCGCTGCTGCTGTCGTCCCACGGCAAGGCGGCGCTCGCCAACCCCTTCTACGCCCTCGCGCCGAGCTGGTTCCTCTACCCGCTCGTCGGCATCGCCACCGCGGCCACGGTCATCGCCTCGCAGGCCCTCATCACCGGAGCCTACTCCCTCACGCAGCAGGCGGTGCAGCTCGGCTACTGGCCGCGCGTCGCCATCCTCCACACCTCCGGCGAGGCCGAGGGGCAGATCTACATCCCGGAGGTCAACTGGGCGCTCATGGTCGCGTGCGTCGCCCTGGTGCTCGGCTTCAAGCACTCCACCGACCTCGCCGCGGCGTACGGCATCGCGGTGACCGGCACGATGATCATCACCACCGTGCTCTTTTACGCGGTGGCGCGCAGCCGCTGGGGCTGGGGCATCCTCAAGGCCGGCTCGCTCTGCGCCGTCTTCCTCACCGTGGACATCGGCTTCTTCACGGCGAACACGGTGAAGATCGAGGACGGCGGGTGGGTGCCGCTGGGCATCGGCGCGCTCGTCTTCACCATCATGGTGACGTGGAAGCGCGGCCGCGCCGAGCTCGCCAGGGCCATCTTCGCCTCCCGCCTGCCGCTCAGCGCCTTCATCGAGGACCTGGCGCGCGCGAAGCCGCCGCGGGTGGAAGGGACGGCCATCTTCATGACCTCCAACCCCGACGCGACGCCGCCGGTGCTCCTGCACCACTTCAAGCACAACAAGATGCTGCACAAGCAGGTGGTGTGCCTCTCCATTGCGACCCAGCACGTGCCGGAGGTGCCGCCCTCCGAGCGCATCGAGCGCATGGTCGACCTGGGCAGCGGCATCTGGCAGGTGCGCGCGGCCGTCGGCTTCATGCAATCGCCCGACGCTCTGGAGATCCTGCAGCGCTGCGCCGCCAAGGGCCTGGTCACGCGCCAGGACGACACCAGCTTCTTCCTGGGCCGCGAGACCCTGGTGATCACCGACAAGAAGGGCATGGCGCGCTGGCGCAAGGTCCTCTTCTCCTTCCTGTCGCGCAACGCGCGCCCGGCCACCGCCTTCTTCAACATCCCGCCCGGGCGGGTCGTGGAGTTCGGCTCGCAGATCGAGCTATGAACGCACGGCGTCGCGCAGCGCCGCGGTGAAGTCCGGGTGCTCGAAGCGGAAGCCCAGCTCCTGCAGCCGCCGCGGCACGACGCGCTGCCCGGTGAGGATGACCTCGGCGGCGTCGCCGAGCGCCAGGCGCAGGGAGAAGGCGGGCACGCGCCACACCGCCGGCCGGTGCAGCACCTCGCCCAGCGCGCGCGCCACCTCGTTCATGGTGACGGGCTCCGGCGCGGTGACGTTGAAGGGGCCGCGAAGGGCGTCCTCGTCGATCGCGAAGAGGAGGGCGCGCACGGCGTCCCGCCAGTGGATCCAGCTCCACCACTGTTGCCCGTCGCCGATGGGCCCGCCGAGGAAGCGCCGGAAGAGCGGGACCATCCGGGCGAGCGCGCCGCCGTCGGCGCCGAGCACCACGCCGAAGCGCGACACCGCCACCCGGCAGCTCTCCTCCGCGCGCAGGGCGGCGGCCTCCCAGTCCTCGCACAGGGAGGCGAGCACGTCGGTGCCGTGGTCGCCGTCCTCGCCCAGGATGGTGTCGTCCTTGCGCATGCCGTAGATGCCCACGCCCGACGCGCTGACGAGCACACGCGGCCGCCGCTCCGCTCTGTCGATGGCGCGCACCAGCGCGTCGGTGGAGTCCACGCGGCTGGAGCGGATCAGCGCGAGGCGCGCGTCGGTCCAGCGCTCGTCCACCACGCCGGCCCCCGCGAGGTTCACCACGGCGCCGGCGCCGTCGATGGTCCGGGTCCACGCGAGGTCGCCGCCCGGCCGCGGGTCCCACGCCACCGTGCGCACCCCCTCCGCCGGCGGGGCCGCCGTCCGCGAGAGGAGCGTCACCTCGTCCCCGCGGTCCACGAGCGCGCGCGCCAGCTTCCGGCCGATGAAGCCGGTCCCCCCGGCGATGACGACGAGCATGCCGTCATCTTAGACGCTGCGGGGCGTCCCTGCGTGTCGCGGCGTTTGGCGCGGGCCCCGCCGCGAATGGGGTCCGAGCGGGAGGCTCGGCCGAAGAACGCCGGGAAGGGCAGTGAAATTGGGTATCATCCCCCTCGATGGCCCACGCGAGAGTCCACGCGCCCTCCGGGCCGTCGGCCGGCCGTCGGCCCCGCGCCCTGGCGGCCGCGGCCGCGTGGGTCGTGTTCGGCATGCTCTCCGGCTGCAAGCCGGCGGGCGTCTCCGACGCCGAGGCCAAGGGCAACGTGGCGTGGCTGGATCAGCAGACCGCGCCGGAGGCGACCGGCGCCCTCGGCCGCCTCGCCGACAAGAACCCGAAGGCCCAGGCCGCGCTGGAGGCCAAGCCCAAGAACGATCTCAACGTCTACCTGGCGGCGTGGGCTGCGGTGGAGCGCGGCGCGGCGTGGGGACCGCGGCTCATCCGACGCGGCCTCTCCGACGCGTCAACGGCCTCGGTCGCCTCCAGGGCGATGACCCGCAAGAGCCCCAAGCTGACGTCCTTCGTCGGCGACCTGGAGGGCGCGGTGAAGGCCGGGTGCTCCGAGTGCACCGGCGTGCTCGCCAGCGCCGGCGCCACCGCGTCGCCCGCGGTGGAGCGCCGCCTCGCCGACGCCGCCACGCGCGGCGCCATGTGTCAGGGCCTCGCCTCGGTCGATGCGACCCACGAGGTGCGGATGACCTTCACCACCGTGCCGGTGGCCTCCCGGGACGACCAGCGGTGCCTCGGCGCCGCCGCGCAGATGGCCGCCATCGACGACGACGTGCTGTCCTGGCTGGGGTCCTCGGCGGAGACGGGGCTGCTGGGCGGCGCCAGCAAGAGCGAGACGCTCCCCTGCGCTCGTCTGCGGCGGGCCTGGGACCTCGCCCTCAAGACCCGGCCGAAGGCGCAGTACGCCGCCCTCGCCGTCCCGCTGGAGGCCGCGGTCGAGCGATGTGGCAAGGCCCTCGACGAGACCCTGGCCGGCGCGCTGGAGGCCAACGTCACCCAGCGCGCGCTCGCCGTGGACGCGCTGGACACCCCCAGCTCCAACGTCCGCGAGCTGCGCAGCGCCTGTCAGGCCCTGCGCAAGGTCCGCTCGGCCGGCCTCCCGGCCCGCTCCGCCCTGGCCGCCGCCGATGCGCTCGTCCGCTGCGCCAACGCGGGGAGCGGGCGCTGAGGACGCAAAACAAGGCCCCCACGCCCGGCGGGCGCGGAGGCCTTGCGATCACGCGTGGGCCCCGCGAGGGGCGCCGTCCCTACTTGGACTGCAGGAAGAACGCGATGAGGAAGGCGAGCAGGACGAGCGACTCGACGAGGGCGAGCGCGAGGATCATCGGCGTCTGGATCTTGGACGCCGCGCCCGGGTTGCGGGCGATGCCCTCCAGCGCGGAGGCCGCCGCGCGCCCCTGACCCATCGCGCCGCCGAGCACCGCGAGGCCGATGGCCAGGCCCGCGCCGATGTACGCGCCGACCTTCGGCCCGGAGTCATTTCCGCCGGCTGCACCCTGCGCCATCGCGGCGAGAGGCACCAGGAACGTGGCCAAACCGGTGCCGGTGGCGGCGAGCTTCTTCGTGAGCGACATCGTCCAGGACTCCTGCGTGGAAGGTGAGGGGGGACTTTGGGCCCCGTCGTGGGCGCCCGGTTGATAGTGCTTTTCGGCCCGCCTGGCTAGAGGCTTTCTTGCGCCTCTCAGGCGTGGGCCTCCGCGTGGCCGTGCTCGTCGTGCTCCTCGTGCTCGGTGGCCAGCGCGATGTAGATCGCCGTCAGCAAGCAGAAGACGAGCACCTGGATGACGACCACCAGGGTGCTCAGGAGGATCATCGGGATGGGCACCAGCAGCGCCACCAGCGCCAGGGTGACCGAGACGAGCAGGTGGTCCACCGCCATGTTGACCATGAGACGGATGGAGAGGGTGAGCGGTCGCAGGAAGAGGGCGAACAGCTCGATCACGAACACCAGGATGTTGATCGGCAGCCCCAGCCACCCGAGCCACGGCCCGGCGAGGTGCCGGAAGTAGGCGGAGCCGTTCTCCTTGATGCCGTAGTAGTTGAAGGCGAAAAAGACGACGATCGCGCAGCCCCAGGTGATGTCCCACGCGGAGGTGGGGGGGATGAGCCCGGGGATGAGGCCGAGCGCGTTGCCGAAGAAGACGAAGCACGCCGCCGTGCCGACGATGGGGAAGTAGCGCTTGGCGCGCTTGGCCCCCATCATGTCCTTCATCATCCCGTAGAAGTAGCCGATGAAGATCTCGAAGAAGGTCCGCAGCGAGAGCTTCTCGTCCGGGATGACGGCCTTGTCCTGGTTCTTGACCTGATCGCTCACGCGCCAGGCGAGCAGGATCAGCACGATGGCGACGAGGAGGCTCGCGGCGAGAGGCTCGGCCTCGTGCGCGCCCACCGTCTTGCCGAACATCGTGTGCCCGAAGCGGTGCATGTTCTCCTCGAGCGCGGTGTGCCCGAAGAGCCAGTTGAGGAGGTAATGGATGAAGGAGGTGTGCTCCGGCATGGCTGACCTAGGCGCTTCCCGCGTCTTCCGGGGACGCTTTGTCGCTCACGAGCGAGCCGATGGCAATCCCAATCGGTAGGGTCCCGTAGCCTGCCGCCAAGGCCATCACGCCGACCACGTGCCATGTGAGCAGGAGCCAGGCGCCCCCGAAGAGGAAGAGCAGCTTCGCCAGGAAGGCGAAAGTCCAGCCGGCCACGCTACGAGAGGCGCCGGGCCGGGCGAGCGCCCGGACGATGCGCGCGAGGGCGTAGAGGTTGGACACGGCGATGCCCGCGCCCAGGGCGACCCCCAGGCCCGTCCGCGGGCCGTACAGGGTGCCGCCCACCAGGGCGACGAGCAGGCCCATGGCGGCGACGCTCTTCATCGCGGTGGCCAGACGCGGGTCGAGCGGCTCAGCCATCCTTTGGGTCCGTCGTGTCCTCGCCGGCGGCGGGGGGGCCGGCCGCGTCCCGGGGGCTGGCGGCCGCCTCGGCGTCCGCGTCCCGCCGGAAGCGCTCCAGCTTGGAGCTCTGCTCCGCGGCGCGCCGCTGGGCCCGCTCGTCGCGCTCCGCCTCCTTCTCCATCTTCTTGGCGGCCACGTAGATGGACCGGAAGCCGGCGTACGTCCCGACGATGACGCCCGCCACCGTCACGTAGCCGTGGCCACCCACGTGCCTGTCCACCCAGCGGCCGAGGAGGTAGCCGAGGATGATGGAGAGGATGAGATCGAAGCCGACGGTCCCGTAGCGCCCGACGGCCTTCCAGTCGGAGGCCACGAGCGTCCCCCTACCATCGCCCCGTCCGGCTCGCCACACCCCCGAGCCCCGGCCGGCGAAACGTCTATTCCAGCACCTTCCGCACCCGCTCTTCCCGCGCCAGGAGCACCTTCTCCAGCACGGGCCGCAGCTTGCGGAAGGCCTGGGCGCGGTGGGAGCGCTCGTTCTTCTCCTCCGCCGAGAGCTCCGCCATGGTCTTGTCGGTCCCGGCGACCAGGAAGAGCGGGTCGTAGCCGAAGCCGCCCTGCCCGCGCGGGGCGCGCACGATGGCGCCCTCGCAGCGGCCCTCCACCAGGAAGGGCTCCTTCTTCGCGCCGTACGGGTCCACCAGCGCCAGCACGCACCGGAAGCGTGCGTCCAGCGTCTCGGGCGTCGCGCCGGCCTCGCTCAGCGCCCCGAGCGCCGCGAGCAGCGCTGCGTTGTTCTCCGCGTCGGTGGCGCGCTCGTGAGCGAAGCGGGCGGAGCGGACCCCCGGCTCGCCGCCGAGCGCGTCCACCTCCAGCCCGGAGTCGTCGGCCAGGGTGAGCATGGTGGTGGCGGCGGCGATGGCGAGCGCCTTCTTCGACGCGTTCGCCTCGAAGGTCGCCCCGTCCTCCACGACCGTGATCCCCTCCGCCCCGACGTCGGCGAGGGAGAGCACCTGCACCGGCAGTCCGGAGAGCATCGCGCGCAGCTCTTCCAGCTTGCCGCGGTTGGTCGACGCGACCACGAGCGAGATCACCGCGCGGCCTGTGCGTTCGTCGCTCACCGCCCGGGAGTATCGAACAGAACCGCGCCAGCGAGAAGCGGGGATCAGCCCTGGATCAGCAGGTCGTCGAGCTTCAGCCCCGCGCCCTCGAGCGCGGCGCGCTGCAGCTTGCCCAGGCTGTCGATCCCGGCGAGCGCCAGGTCGATCATGGAGTCGACGGTCTTGCGGGGGACGGCCTCGCCCTCCGCGGTGCCCTGCACCTCCACGATGCCCGCCCGCCCGGTGGCGACGACGTTCAGGTCGACGCGGGCGGTGGAGTCCTCGGTGTAGACGAGGTCGAGCGCCAGGTCGTCCACGCCCAGGCACCCGACGCTGATCGCCGCGACCGAGTCGCGCAGCACCTTCTGCTTGAGCACGCCCTTCCGGGTGAGCTTCTGCACCGCGAGGGCCAGCGCCACGAAGCCGCCGGTCACCGAGGCGGTGCGCGTGCCGCCGTCGGCCTCCAGCACGTCGCAGTCGATGGCGACGGTGCGTTCGCCCAGCTTCTCCAGCGCGACGGCGGCGCGCAGCGCGCGCCCGATGAGCCGCTGGATCTCCTGCGTGCGGCCGCTCGGCGCCTTGCCGCGGCCGTCGCGCTGCTCCCGCCGCTGCGGGTTGGCGCGCGGGTGCATCTGGTACTCGGCGGTGAGCCAGCCCTTGCCCTTGCCCTCCAGGAAGGGCGGGACCTTCTCGTCGATGGAGGCGGTGCAGAGCACCACCGTCTTGCCGGCGCGGTAGAGCACCGAGCCCTCCGAGAAGTGGTGGAAGCCGCAGACCATCTCCACGGGGCGATGCGCGTCCAGCGCGCGTCCATCGGGTCGCATGGCGGGAGGGTTTAGCACGCGCCCGAGAGGGATGTGAACGAAGCGCACGTCCTCTCAGGTGGAGAGGGGAAGGGAAGAGCGGGCGGGCGCGATCGGCAGCACGATGCGGAAGGTGGTGCCGCCGCCCTCCCGCGGGTCGCAGGTGATGCTGCCGCCGTGCGCTTCCACGATCTGCCGCGTGATGGCGAGGCCGAGGCCGGTCCCCTCACCCTTGGTGGAGAAGAAGGGATCGAAGACGCGCGAGCGGATCTCCTCCGAGATGCCCGAGCCGCGGTCCTCGATCGTGACCACGACGCCCATGCCCTCGGCACGCACGCCCACGTCGATCACGCCGCCGTCGGGCATCGCCTCGCGCGCGTTGCGCAGCAGGTTGAGCAGCGCCTGCCGGAGCTGGGCCTCGTCGAAGAGCGCCGGTGGCACGCGCCCGCCCTCGCCCTGCACCTCGAGCTTCACCTCGGAGCCGGAGCGCTCCATCTCCTTGCGGGAGAACTGCACCACGTCGCGTACCGCCGCGGCCACGTCCTCCGCCTCCATGCGCGGCGAGGGCAGGCGCGCGACGCGCAGGTACTCTTCGCTCAGCAGCTCCAGCCGGCCGACCTCCCGGGCGATGGCGGCGACGAGCGCCTTGGGCTCCTCCCGGCCCCCGGAGAGGGCGAGCTCCTCCTCCAGCAGCTCCACGTTGAGGCCGATCGAGGAGAGCGGGTTGCGGATCTCGTGCGTGACGTGCGCGGCCATCTTGCCGATCGCCGCGAGCCGCTCGTTGGAGAGGGCGGCGCGCTGCGCCCTGCCGACGGCGCCCACCATGCTCTCGAAGGTGGCCGCCAGCTCGCCGATCTCGTCGCCGCCCTGCGGCACCTCCCGGGGCGTGAGATCGCCCCGCGCGACGGCCTGCGCGCGGAGCGTCACCCGGGCGAGCGGCGCGAGCAGCTTGCGCACGTGCAGCGAGACGAGCGCGCCCACGCCCAGCGTGATGATGGCCAGCGCGACGAGCGCGTAGATCGACCTCACGTCGCGCTCCTTGGCGGCGGCGGTGAGCGCGTCCATCGAGCTCTGCACCCTGTCGGAGAGCGTGTGCAGGCGCTTGTCGCTGTCGTGCTCGATCGCGCCGAGCGTCACGAGCTCCCGGTTGATGCCGTCCTTGTCGCCCTCCGACATCGCGGCGAACAGGCGCTCGAAGCTCGGCTTGTCGGCGTCGAGCGACGTGTCGATGGACGCGAGGTCTGCCTGCAGGTCGTCTGCGAGCCGGCGCGTGTCGGGGCTCCCCACCTGCGAGAGCTCGGCGAGCGCCGCCTTGGTCTCCAGCATCTTCGCGCGCCGCGCGCTGACGAGCGGCTTGAGCAGCAGGCGCGCCGAGACGGGGTCGCGCTCGTCGGGGATGCCGTCGACGAGCGTGGAGAGCGTGGCCTGCGTCGCGCGGAGCTGCGCGAGCTTCAGCACCACCGGGACGTAGCCCTTGGCGAGCTCCTCGCTGTCGGCGGCGGTGCGCTGCTGCGCCGCGAAGCTCCACCCCACGGTCACCGCGAAGGCGACCACCGTGACGGCGAAGGAGGCGAGCACCCGCGTGGCGATCGTCCGCCGCGGCCGCGCGTCCCGCGGCCGGACGCTCGAGCGATCCTCGTCCCGGCGCGCGGTGGCGGCCGGGCCCACCCCGGCGTCGAGCTCGTCGATGGCGCGCACCGCTGGAGGCTAGCGCACGCGGCCGTTCGGGCCGAAAAAACGCGGGTCCGGCGGCAATGCGGCCGAGCCGGAACGAACGTTCAGCCCCTCGAGGGAGCCGCGCCGCAACGGATCTGACCACGAGCGCGTGACCTGGGTATACTGCACCTTGGCCCATTCCTCGGAGAGGACCCTCCCCTGTCGAAGATCCTTCCACTCCCCGGCGACGGCGAACGCCTCGATCGTTTCGAACTCCTCGCGGAGATCGCGAGCGGCGGGATGGCTACAGTGTATCTCGCGCGACTCACCGGCATGGGTGGGTTCAAGCGCTTCGTCGCCATCAAGCGCCTGCACCCGCACCTCGCGAAGGAGCAGGAGTTCATCCAGATGTTCATGGACGAGGCCCGGCTCGCCGCGCGCCTCCACCACCCCAACGTGGTGCCCATCCTGGAGATTGGGGTCAGCGACAACCACTACTACCTGGTGATGGAGTACATCGAGGGGGACACCGCCGGGTACCTGCAGGTGCGCGCGTACAACGCCGGGATCCGCTTTCCGCCCAGCATCAGCATCCGCATCATGCTGGACACGCTGACGGGCCTGCACGCCGCGCACGAGCTCGCCGACGAGAACGGCAACCTGCTCAACGTCGTGCACCGCGACGTCTCCCCGCAGAACATCCTGGTCGGCGTGGACGGCGTGTCGCGCATCACCGACTTCGGCGTGGCCAAGGCCAGCGCCCGCCTCACCAACACCCAGGCGGGGCAGCTCAAGGGCAAGCTCGCGTACATGTCGCCCGAGCAGGTGAAGGGCGGCACGGTCGACCGACGCGCCGATGTCTTCGCCGCGGGCACGGTCCTCTGGGAGATGCTGGCCGGCCAGCGCCTCTTCAAGGCCGACGCCGACGCCGAGACCCTCTTCCGCGTGGTCGCGGCGGAGGTGCCCCCGCTCTCCCCCGTCGACCCGACGATCCCGGCGGAGGTGGACGCGGTGCTCCGCCGCGGGCTCTCGCGCGAGCCGAAGGATTGCTTCCAGACCGCCGCCGATTTCGCCGACGCGCTCGAGCGCGCCGCCCGCGCGCACGGGATGGTGCCCAACGTCCGTGAGACCTCGGCGTTCGTGAACCAGATGATTGGCATCGACATCGGTGCCCAGCGCGAGGTCGTCCGTGCGCTCCTCGCCCGCGGGGACATCTCCAAGAGCGGCGTCGCGCGGGCCGACCCCGTGACCGGCTCCGGCCTCCGCCCGGCCGGCGCGTCTCCGGATCATCCCGTTCCGCCGCCGCCCGCGTCGATGCCGCTTCCACCGCCGCCTGACGCGTCGGTCCCGCTTCCGCCGCCGCCTGCTTCGGGTCCGCTTCCGCCGCCGCCTGCTTCGGGTCCGCTTCCCCCGCCGCCGCCCGCGTCCGTTCCGCTTCCTCCGCCGCGGCTCGCCACGGGGCCGATCCCCGCGCCGCCCGGCTCGGGCGCAGCGGCGATTCCCCCGCCGGTGGAGTCGCACCCCGGCACCGAGTCGCTCTCCGACGACGACTTCGACATGCCCACCCGCATCGACGTGCCGCTGGAAGAGCAGGCGCCGGTGAGCATGAGCATGGACACCTCGCAGGAGTTCCGTCCGCTCGGCGCCTTCGCCGATCTTGCGCCGCCCGCGACCGCGAGCGCGCCGCCCGCGAGCGCGGCGGCCGCGAGCGGTCCCGTACCGGCCGCGAGCCCCGCCGTGGCGAGCGGCCCGGTGGCCGCCGTGATGGCGACAGGCGCGCCCACCTCCGGCCCCCTGCCCGAGGGCGCCGCCGCCTCCGGAGGGTGGAACGCGCAGTGGGCTCCCCCGCAGACCGGAGAGGTGCCCCAGTTCCGCAGGAAGCTGCCGTGGATGATCATCATCCCCGCCGTGCTGCTCCTCGGCGCGGTGGTGGTGCTCGCCGTGACCCTCGGCTCCGGCTCCTCGTCCTCGCCCGCCACCTCCGCCACGACGTCGGCGGTCGACACGACGACGGCCACGCCGACCGCGACCGAGACGACGCCCACACCGACCGCGACCGAGACGACGCCCACCGCCACGGCCACCGTGACTGCGACGGCCGGGACCACCGCGACGGCCGCCATCACGGCGACGACGGCCACCGCGACCGCGACCACGGCCACCGCGAAGGCGACGGCCTCCCCCAAGCCGACGGCCACCCACACCAGCACGCCCGTCTATCACAGGCCTTCAGGCAAGATCTCCCAGGAGAACAAGGCATTCGGCGGTCGGAAATGAGCGAGCGGGTACGTGGAATCTACAAGCTCGTCGTCGGCGCGCTCTGCGTCGCGGCCGCCGGCGCGGTGACGGCCCCGGCGCAGGCCAGGCCCAAGACCGAGGCGGACAAGCTCTTCGACGAGGGCACACGCCTGATGGACCAGCGCCGCTTCTCCGAGGCGTGCCCCAAGTTCGCGCAGAGCATGGTGCTCGACCCCGGCCTGGGCGTGATGCTCTGGCTCGCCGACTGCTACGAGCGCGACGGCCAGACCGCCAGCTCGTGGGTCCAGTTCCGCCAGGCGATGAAGCTGGCCGAGCAGGACCACGACAAGCGCGCCGAGGTGGCGCGGCGTCGCATGAACGAGCTCCAGCCCAGGCTCTCCCGCATCACCATCACCCTCGCCGGCCCCAGGCCGGACGGGCTGCGCATCATGCGGGACCACGACACTCTCGCCGACGTCGACATCGGCTCGCCCATCCCGATCGACCCCGGCACGCACGTCATCTCCGCCACCGCGCCGCACCACAAGCCCTTCGAGAAGAGCGTGGAGGTCCCCGGCTGCCCGGTCCTCAAGGACCCGGACAAGGAGCGCTCCGACTGCAAGGGCCCCAGCGTCGAGGTGCAGGTGACGCTCGAGCCGGAGGCCGTCGCGACGACCCCGCCGCCGCCTCCCCCGCCGAAGAGCTCGGGCACCGTCCTGCGCATCGCGGGGCTCGGCGTGGCGGGCGCGGGCGTGGTGGGGATCACCCTGGGCAGCGTCTTCGGCCTGGTCGCCTCGGGAAAGCTGAACGACTCCAACGCCAACAACCACTGCGACGCGCAAAACGCGTGCGACCCCGTCGGCCTGCAGCTCCGCCAGGACGCCAACGACGCGGCGACCATCTCCACCATCGCCTTCGTCGCCGGGGGCGTCGCCCTCGCCGGCGGGCTCGTCATGTTCTTCGTCGCGCCGCACGCGAAGAAGACGGAGACCGGGGGCGTCACCGCGCGCGTGGACCCGCTGCTGGGCCCCGGGCTCGCCGGCGTCTCGGTCGGCGGCTCCTTCTGAGGTGAGGGTGCGCCGCCGGCCGCGTTCACACGCGCCGGGCGAGGATCGTCCAGAGATTGGTCACCGCCGCGCCCAGGGAGCGCAGACGCACCACGCTCGAGGCGCACGCGGTCACCACCTCGCCGCCGCCGGCGGCCTCGTGCGCGCGCAACCGCTCCTCGGCGATCGCCCGCGACGTGTCGGGCATCGTCAGGGGCAGCAGGCCGCCCGCGCCGGAGCAGGGCGCGCGCTCCCGCCGGTCCCGCAGCTCGCCCGGTGGAGCGCCGAGCGCACGCGTGAGCGCCGCGCGCGGCGCGTCGTAGACGCCCAGCCCGCGACCGAGCTGGCAAGGGTCGTGGTAGCGCACGGGCGTGTGGTGAGCCTCGGTGCGGATCGTCGTCACGCGCGCGGCCGCCTCCTCCACGAGCAGCCGCACGGGGCCGGGGACGCTCACGCCGTGCGCGGGGTAGTGTGCGCGCAGCGCCATCGCGCAGCCGGGATCGACGACGACCGCGCCGCCCTCGAGCGACCGCGCGAAGCGTCGCGCGTGATCGCGAAACGCCTCCGCGTTGCCGGCGTACAGGAGCGGCAGGCCGCAGCAGTCGCTCGCCACCCGCACCGGGCCGAGCAGTGCCTCGGCGACCCGCACCGCGTCGCGCGCCACGTCCGGAAGGCGCCGCAGATACGCGCACCCCACGAGGAGCGTCGCGCCCGCGCCGCCCGCCGTGATCTCGCTCGCGGCGCGCGCGGTGTCCTGGCGGTGCGCCGCGAACCCCGCGAGGGCCCGGGTCGCCGCCGGCGGCGCCGCGCCCGCCGAGCCGAGCGCCCCGCGCGCGTCGAAGAGCGTGCCGGCCACGTCGTTGCGGTGGTCGCACGCCTCGCGGCACGCCATGCACCCGGTGCACGCCCACGCCGGCGCCGCGTGCGACGGATCGACCGGCACGTCCCCCCTCGCCGCGAAGAACGCCATCGACATCTTCCCCCAGGGGATGATCGTCTCGCGCGGCTCGGCGTTGGAGACGGGGCACGCCGAGCGACAGAGCTTCGGGCAGTAGACGCACAGCTCCATCTCGCGCCGCCGCGCCTCGAGCACGGGCAACCGGCGCATGGGCCGCGGCGCGGGCATCGGCTGGCGACTCAGCGGAACGTGAAGCGTACTTCGTGGTCGCAGATGCGGAAGATGTCGCCCTCTGCGATCTGCTTCCGCGCGATGCGCTGGCCGTTGTACTCGACGCCGTTGGTCGAGCCCATGTCCACCATGAAGTAGACCCCGTTCTGGAACTCGATCATCGCGTGCTGGCGCGAGACGTTCGGGTCCTTGAGCGTGAGGTCGCTCGACTGCTTGCCGCGGCCGATGACGAAGCGCTCCTTGTTGATGGGCAGCTTCTCGCTGTTGTAGACGACGCTCAGCATCGGCGCGTGGACGGCGTGCTGCTGCTGGGGGTAGCCGTTGTACTGCGGCGGGCCTCCGCGCGGGATGGGCGGCGGAACGCTGCGCGGCGAGCTCATCGGCGGCGGGGGCGGCCGCGAGGGCGAGCCCCCGTAGCTCGGCGCGCGGGGCGGGGGTGTGAGCGCCGGCGAGATGGGCGGCGGCGCGAACCCGCGCGGTGGCGGGGGCATCGGCATGCCGCTGTTGGAGGGGCGCGCCGGTGGTGGGGGGAGGCGACCGGGAGGCGGCGGCAGCGGCCCGGGGGAGCGCATCTGCGGCGGCCCGGGCACGGCCGGCGTCGGCACGTTGGACGGCAGCGCGCCGCCCCCCGTGAGCGACCCGCTGTAGCCGCTGGCCTGCGCCATCGGCTGCTGGCCGGGGTACGGCGTCTTGGTCGCGCCGGGTCCGTAGCTACGCTGCCGCGCGTACTGCTTCATCGCTTCGTTGATGAGGTAGTCGACGCTGCACTCGAGCTCCCGGGCCATCTGCTCGAACGTCTCCCAGAGCACGTCCCGGCACTGGAACGATCGTGCGCTCTTCTTGTTCGGATCGGAGCTCATCTCAACCTGCACACCGCCTGAGTAGAATCAGTTCGTCATCGACGGTTCGATGCAGAACTGCACGAACTCGCCCACTGTCGTGATGGGCTTCTGGACCGTCTCCTGAGAGCCGGGTGCCTTGGGGACCTCGCAGAGCCAGTTGCACTGGTCCTCCTTGTCGCACTTCGGCACCGATGCCTTGTCGTTCTCGTACGATTGTACCACGGAAACGTCCGACTTCTTGCCGCCATAGAAGAAGGCCAGGGCGGTCAGCTTGGGCCCCGTTTCGCGGGAGGCGAGGTAGGGCGTGATGGCCTGCTTCGGCTCCGGCTCGCCCTTGGCGGCCTTCATCTTGTGGATGAGGTCGGCGTAGGCCATCGGCTCGCCCATGCCCATCTTCGTCGAGGGCGTGGCCGGCAGGTGCTTCATGAACTCCGGGATGCCCTTGGTCGTCATCGTCTTGAGCACGAGCGACGCCGCCACCCAGCGCACCTTCCAGTTGTGGGGCGCGAACAGCGTGTAGAGCTTCGGGACGACCTGCTCCTTCGGGAGCTCGCCCAGCCGGCTGAAGGCGAGGTCGCGGATGGAGTCGGGGGTCTCGTCCTCCTTGGCGATGGCGAAGATCTTGTCGATGTCCGCGGTGTTGCCCTTGTCGATGCGGCCCTCGAGCGCGGCCAGCGCCGCCTTGCGGCGGTCCTCGCTGTGGGCCTTGTCCCCGGCGTAGGCGAGGCAGTAGTCGATGACCGGCCGACCGCCGACCTTCTTCATGGCGGAGAAGATCTTCGTCATCTCCTGGTCCTGGTAGGTGACGAGCTGCTTCTGGAGCTGCTCGGGCGTCACCTTGTTGTTGCCGGCGCGCTTGTTGGCGTCCTCGACCAGGGGGCGCTGCTTGTCGATCCAGGCCGTCGAGTCGATCGTCTTGGCGAGCGTCACGAGCTGCTCGGAGGCCTTGAGCTTGGTGGCGGGATCCCCCAGGTCGGCGACGAGCGCGGCGATGCGGTCCACCTTGGTGGACTGCTCGTTCATGAGCGGCGGCAGGTTCTTGACGGCCGGGGCGCCCAGGAAACGCATCATCTGCTCGACGCCGTAGGCCTGCGCGTTGTTGTCGATGCGGTCCTCGAAGTCCGTCTCGCCCCAGTGGATGAGCGCGGCGGTGAGGTCCGCCTTGCTCTTCTCGTCGCTCACGAGCGGCGGGTCGTGCGAGAGCATGGCGAAGGTCGCGTCCTTGTAGGGGATGGACGGGTCGGCCTCGCTCACCGTGCCGTCGGGCTTCTTCTCCGGCGGGGGCGCCTCGATCTCCTTGACGAGCTCGGGCGTCATGCCGATGACGATCTTCTGCCGTGACGCGTCGTCCAGCGAGGCGAGCGCGCTCACCAGGAGGTCGATGCCGATGCGCTTGCCGGCCCGCGGCTTCATGCGGATGAGCGACATGGCCGCCTCGGTCCGCAGCGGCAGGGAGTACTTGTCGTGGGTGAGGACCGCGACCAGCTTGTCCGGTCCGCGCTCCGTCCGCTCCCATCGGTGCACGTCGTCGCTGCTGACGGCGCAGCCCGAGAGCGCCGGGGCGAGCATCCCCACTGCCAGCGCCGTGACGACCACGACCTCACCGACCAGTGCTGACGCCCGTCCAAGACGCAACCACGTCGACTTCCTCGACTCGTCGCCCATCTCGTATGCCTTCTTTGGAAATCCGCCTGCGCCGAAGTCTGCTCGCAAGGCGAGAGGAAAAACCCAGCCACGACCGGCACGCGGCGGTGCGCGGTGGGTCATGACGCTACGCCGAAAGATGGCCAGCAACGGAAACCGGCCGGGAGGGACCCCATGCTACGCAACTCTTCGCCTGAGCCCAAGCCCTTCGCAACCGCAAGGAAGTTGGCCACTTGGGCGCGCCCGCCCTAGGTTCCGATGTAGGATAAGGTACGGATGGCGTTCCCGCTCTTCGCTCCCCGCCGTCAGGTGGAGGGGGTTCGCTCGCTAGAGGGCGCACCCAACATCAAGAAGGCCCGCGTGCTCGGGCCGGGGGCCTCCCACGCCCGGGGCAGGGAGGTGGCCGCGCTCCTCCTCTGGATGGGCACGATCTTCCTCTCGCTCGCGCTCGCGTCGTACGGCGGCGATCCCTCCGCGGGGACGCACGGGGCGGACTGGGTGGGTCCTGTCGGCGCGGCCTGCGCGCACGTGCTGGTCGGCACGGTCGGGATCGTGGCCTGGGCGGTGCCGCTGGAGCTGCTGCTGCTCGGCATTCCCTTCGTGCGGGGCAAGGACAGCCTGATCACGCCCGCCCGCGTCGGCGGCGATCTCCTCATCGTCGTGCTGTCGGCGGCGCTGGTGCAGGTCGGCTGGCCGGGACGCGCCGCGTTCGGCGTGCACTCCGCGTCCGGCGTGGTGGGCGAGCTCTTCGGCGAGGTGATGCGATCCCTCTTCTCGACGGTGGGCTCCTTCCTCGTCGGCTTCGCGTGCCTCGGGCTGGTGCTCATCGGCCGCGCGTCCTTCTCCTTCATCGCGCTCATGCGGCTGCTCGGACGCTTCAGCGTGCGCAGCGCCGAGGGCACGGCGAAGGGCGCGCGGAGCGTCGCGGAGGCGTGGAAGACGGCGCGCGACCTGGAGCGGGAGAAGGCGGAGCAGGAGCGCCTGCGCAAGCTGCCGCGGCTGGAGGCCCCGAGCGACGAGGCCACCATCGCGGTGCTGCCCCCGGCGGAGGAGGACGACGACCCCACCGACGGCCCGCCGGAGGTGGAGCTCTCCGAGGCGTGCGCGGAGGCCCTCTCGGTCAGCACCTCACCCGCGGCGGCGGAGGTGGAGACCGCGTCCCCCAGGCCGAAGCGCGCCCGCAAGAAGGCCGCGCCGGCGGCCCTGCAGGCTGAGGAGGAGCCGACCGCCGTCGAGGAGTCGCCGGCGGAAGAGGAGTCGCCGGCCGAAGAGGCGGCGCCGGCGGAAGAGGCGACACCGAAGCGCAGGCGCGCCCCGAAGGCGAAGCCGAACGCGATGACCATCGTCGACACCTCGGCGGCGCTGGAGAAGGAGCCTGCCAGGCCGGCCGCCCGCGAGCAGTCGCGCGACACCTACGTGCTACCGCCGATCGACTTCCTGGTGCCCGCGGGACCGGAGGCCAGCCTCGCCATCGACAAGGAGCAGCTGTACCGCAGCGCCGAGCTGCTGGAAAAGACCCTCTCCGACTACGGCGTCACGGGCAAGGTCGAGGAGGTGCTCCCCGGCCCGACGGTCACCACCTTCGAGGTCACCACCGCCCCGGGGACCAAGGTGTCCAAGGTCGCCGGTCTCGCCGACGACCTGGCGCTCGCCCTCGCCAAGAAGGTGCGCATCGTCGCGCCCATCCCGGGCAAGAACCGCATCGGCTTCGAGGTGCAGAACGACCGGCGCGTGCCGGTCAACCTGCGGGATCTCATCGAGGACCGCCGCTTCCAGACGCTCGCCGCGCCGCTGCCGGTGGTGCTCGGCCGCGACATCCAGGGCCATCCCGTCTACGCCGATCTCGCGAGCATGCCGCACGTCATCGTCGCGGGCGCGACCGGCGCCGGCAAGAGCGTCGGCCTCAACGTCATGCTCACCTCGCTGCTCTACCGGCGCTCGCCGGAGGAGCTGCGCCTGCTCATGATCGACCCGAAGGTCGTCGAGCTCGCCCCCTTCGACCGCATCCCGCACATGCTGCTGCCGGTCGTCACCGACATGAAGCAGGCCGCGACGGCGCTCAAGTGGGCCGTCGACGAGATGGAGCGCCGCTACCAGCTCTTCGCCGACGCGGGCACCAAGAACATCACCACCTACAACAACTGGGTTGGGCGCGTGTGCCGCGGCGAGGCGAAGAACCCCTTCGCCAAGGTGGTCCTGGCGAAGGACCACAACGGCCTGCCGGAGGCGATCAAGCCGGAGAGCGGGTCGGACGAGGGTGAGGTGCCGCTCCCGGAGAAGATCCCCTTCATCGTGCTGGTCGTCGACGAGTTCGCCGACCTGATGATGCAGCAGGGCAAGGAGGTGGAGGCGGCGGTGGCGCGGCTCGCGCAGAAGGCCCGCGCCGCCGGCATGCACGTCATCCTCGCCACGCAGCGCCCGAGCGTCGACGTCATCACCGGCATGATCAAGGCGAACTTCCCGACGCGCGCCGCCTTCCGCGTCTCGCAGAAGGTGGACAGCCGCACCATCCTGGACGAGCAGGGCGCCGAGCACCTGCTCGGCCGCGGCGACATGCTCATCAAGCTGAACGGCACCAACGACACCCGGCGCGTGCAGTGCCCGATGATCACCGAGGAAGAGGTGCAGTCGGTGGTCGATCACCTGCGCACGCAGGGCGACCCCATCTACGACGAGAACATCCTGCGCCCGCGCGACGAGGACGGCGGCGCGAGCGATGAAGCCGAGATGGACAAGGACTCCATGTACGACGAGGCCGTGCGCCTCGTGGCCGAGACGCGTCGCTGCTCCACCTCGTGGCTGCAGCGCAAGCTGGGCCTCGGCTACAACCGCGCCGCGCGCATCGTGGAGATGATGGAGAAGCAGGGGGTGGTGGGCCCGCCCAGCGGCGCCAAGGATCGCGAGGTGCTCGTCTCCGCGCTCTGAGAGGATGTGACCGCAGCTCACCTCTGCGTGGGAGGGGCAGTGCGCGCCGCCTGAAATAGTTCCAAGATGCTGGAATCCCGGCCGGGTTTTTCACCAAAAGAGCGCTCGACGTGAAGGCGAAACGCGATAGATTTCCAAGGTTCATGGGCAAGGTCGTGCAGGCCGATTGCACGCGCGATGAGCGCGTGGACGCCACCGAGAGCTCGGGCCCCGCGTGCTGCGCGAACCCGCGCTGGCCCGCGGCGGCGGCCGAGCGCTGTCCATTCGGCGACGAGGAGCAGCGCGCGCGGCTCATCGCCGACATCTCCCGCATCGTCCGCGAGCCGCTGGTGCCGGAGCCCGCGCGCACCGCCGCGCTGGAGCTCATCGGCTGGCTGGCCCGTCGTTTCCCCGGGGAGGCCGCGCACGGCTTCGGCGCGCCGGACAAGGAGCCGGAGGCCGACCCGGTGCGCGCGCGGCGCCGGGCGCGCTGACGGCCGCGCCCGGAGGCGAGGCGAGTTGCGGCGCGCGGTGCGTGCGATCCTGCAGACCATTCCGGTCACCCTGCTGACGGCGCTGGCCGTGGTGGGTGTCTGGACGCACCTGCGCGCGCGTCACGCACGCACGCGCGCCGTCGCGGGTGCCGTGCCGGCGGCGTCCGCCGCGGCCACCGCGCCGCCCGGTCTGGGGGCGCCGTTCTCGTCCGTCGTGCCCGTCGCGTCGGGAGCGCCGCGCACCCTGCACGGCGACGCGCGTCGCACGCACCGCGCCGCCGCAAGGGGGCCTCGCGCGCTCCACGTGGCCTGGACCACCGCGCTCGGCGCCCCCATCGAGACCCAGGTCGTCGCCTCGCCCGACGAGACCACCCTCTACGTCGCCACGCTCGGCGGCGATCTCGTCGCGCTGGACCGCAAGGGGGCGGTGCGCTGGCGCGTGCCGCTCGGCGACCGCGCCTACTCCACGCCGTGCGTCGCGCCGGACGGCACCGTCTACGTCGGGAGCGACGCGAAGCACTTCTTCGCGGTGACCCCGGCGGGCAAGGTGCGCTGGACGCTCGACGTCGACGGCGAGGCGGACACCGGCGCGGCCCGCGCGCCCGACGGCACGGTGGTGTTCGCCGCCGGGCGCATCGTCTACGCGGCGCGCCCCGACGGCGAGGTCGCCTGGCGCTTCGCCGCGCGCGGCAAGGTCTTCGCTGCCCCGGCGATCGCCGCGGACGGCACGGTGATCATCGGATCGCAGGACGGCCACGTCTACGGCATCCGCGACGGCGCGCGCGTCTTCGCCACCGACCTCGGCGCCGACGTCGACGGCGCGCCGGCCATCGGCGACGACGGCGCGATCTTCGTCGGCACCGACGCCGGCGACGTCGTCCGGCTGAGCCCTGCCGGCGCGGTCGTGTGGCGCACGCCGGTGGGCGGCTTCGTGCGCGGCCCGCTCTCCGTCGCCCGCAACGGGGACGTGCTCGCGGGCGTCTACGGGCCGACGCCGCGCGAGGTGCGCGTCGAGTCCGGGGGCCGTCTGCGCGGCAGCTTCTGGGTGCAGGGCACCGGTTCGCCCGAGTTCGGCGTGCATGGCGGCGCGCTGGAGGACGCCGCGGGCACTCTTTTCTTCGGCGCGCAGGACGACACGCTGTACGCTGTCGGCGCCGATGGAGGCACGCTTTTCTCGCTGCACACCGGCGGTGACGTGGACGCGCCGGCCACGGTCTTGACCGACGGTTCCCTCGTCGTTGGGTCGGACGACGGCACCGTGTACACTCTGGAGCCCTGAGCATGGTCGGTATCCCGCCGGCGCTGGACGCGGACGCGGAAGACGTCGTCTGGGCACTCCAGACGGCCGAGGCCCTGTGGAAGCGCAACGAACGCGTGGATGCGATCGTGTGGGTGCGGCGCGCCGCCCAGGCGGCTGGCGAGGCCGAGCAAGACGACCGCGCGCTCACCCTGGCGCGGGAGGCCGCCGAGCTCAGCGACTACATCGCGAGCAACCCCCTCGAGGCGGTGGGCACGGCCCCGTCGACGGCGCCGCCGCACGAGGCGGCAGGGGTGGACGATCTGCTCGGCATGGGAGAGATCCGCGTCTCCCTCTCCGACATCCAGGTGGAGGACACCTTCACCCCGGAGGAGTCGTCCACCTTGCCGAGCGTGAAGGCGCCGCCGGTGATCAACGCCGCGCCGCCCGCCCCGCAAGCGGCGCCGCCGCCTGTCGCGCCGGAGCCGCCGCCGGCCGCGCCACCCGCGACACCCCCGCCAGCCCAGGCCGCCCCGGCGGTCGCTCTCCCGCAGGCCACGCCACCGCCGCCCGCTTCGGGCCAGGAGGCGCGACCGGTCGTCTTCCAGAGCGTGGCCGAAGGCTCGAGCGAGAACGTGCGCTCCGCCGCCGAGGCGCACGCCGGCATGCTGGACCCCTGGTCCGAGCCTCCGGAGGAGGAGACGACGCACACCATCGTCGACTCCGAGAGCGCGGTCGCGTCCAGCGACGACTATGACGAGGACGAGGTGGTGACGAGCGCCCGCATGATGGTGCCCGCGGTCCCGAGCGAGATGGTGCCCGCGGTGGTCATGCCCCCGTCGCCGCCGCCGGTGCCGCGCAAGCCGCCGCCGGTGCCGCCGAAGAAGGAGGAGACCGCGGCGCCGGACGAGGACGTGGTGTCCTCCACGCAGACCGTGTCGTCGTCCGAGCTCGTGCCGCCATCGCTCTCCGCGCTGGAGCCGGAGGACGAGCCGACGATGAAGCTGGGCGAGAGCGCGCAGGCGGCGCGGCAGCTCCTCCAGGAAGCGGCGCACGCGCCGGTGACCGGCGCGGTGCGGTTCCCGCCGGAGCAGACGCTGGTGTCGGCGGGGGTGGTGAAGGAAGGGGAGGAGGCCGCGGCGAGCGCCGGAGCGGGCGCGAGCGCGGTGGCGGAGAAGGCAAAGGCGGACGCAGAAGCGAGGGCGAAGGCCGACGCGGAGGCCAAGGCCGAAGCCGAGAAGACGAGAGCTGCGCCGGAGCCGAAGGAGGGGGGCGGCGTCGATCTCTCGTCGGTGGACGCGCTCGCCGACCTCCCCGACGATGCCCGCCACGATCTGGAGAGCGTCGCCACCATCCACTCCCTCTCCTTCGAGGAAGAGGTGATGGGCTTCGCCCTCGCCTACGTCATCCGCGGCGAGGTGGATGTGGCAGCGCAAATCGTCGACGCGCCCGCCGAGCGCCTGAAGGAGGGGGCGATCCTCAAGGCGCGCGGGGGCGTCGCCGAAGCCGTCCCGCTGCGTCTCATCTGCGCGAGCGAGTCCGCCGTCGTAGCGACCTGGGACACCGCGCATGTCGAGCCCGCGTTCAAGTCGTGCCCCTGGGTGGAGGACGAGCTACGCGAGGAGGCCAACCGCATCCAGGCGCTGGTCGGCGTCACGCTCGGCCCCATCGCCGACAGGCTGGACGCGTCCATCCGCGCGCAGGTGACCAGCCGTCTCGCCGTCCGCGAGCTCGCGGAGGGCGAGACCGTCGTGGAGATGGGGCAGCCGGTGAAGGAGATGTGCATCGTCGGCCAGGGCGAGCTGGAGCTGCTCCATGGCGACAAGGTCGTCGCCAGCGTGGGCACCGGCGAGTTCCTCTTCCCCTCCGAGATCCTGGGCGCCGGCAAGGCGAGCGCGTCGGTGCGCGCGGGCAAGGGCGGCGCGCTGCTGCTGGTCGCCAACCGCGCGGTGGCGCAGGAGCTCATGGTCACCTGCCCCCCGCTGCTGGAGATCTTCGCCGGGATGTAGCTACTCGGCGCTCGCGCTGGTGAGCGCGCGGGCCTGCGCCTTGGCGGCCGGCGACTCGACGTCCCAGTGCAGCTCCTCGTTGCCCTGCGCGCCGGCGAAGCGCAGGCCGAACCACTTCGCGTCCGGCGCGATCGTCGGCTTGCCGTCCGCCGCGACGCGCGGGAAGTCGATGCGGAAGCAGTGCCGGAAGGGCGACGTGTAGGGGAAGTAGCGGTACTCGAGCGGACCGGGCTTCCGCACCAGCTCCAGCTTCGCCGGCGCGGTCTCGTTGCCCTTCTCGTCGATGAGTCGAACGATCCACGAGCTGTTCGGCTTGGTGAGGTCGTCCCACTTCCACTTGGTGCCGTAGAGCGCGACGTAGAACTGGTAGCTGGTCTGCGACTCGGCGAGCGTGCGCTCGAGCAGGTCGCGCCGCTGCTCGACGGTGAGGCGGTAGTCCTGCGCGTAGCGGACCACGTACGCCCAGCGGAAGTCCCACGACTCGAAGGTGGCCGTGACCGTGAGCAGGTCGTCCACCTCGGCGAGGGTGATGAGCTGCTGGGTGCGCGTCCACTTGTCCAGCACCTGCTGGTAGTCGCTCGGCACGTATTCTCGCGGGCCGGTGGCGAGCGAGACCTTCTGCGACGCGCACGCGGAGGAGGCGGCGGCGAGGAGGCAGAGGAGGGGGACGAAGCGCTTCATGGCCGTGCGGGGGGGTAGCTTAGCGAAGAAACGCCTGATGTGGGCGCGAGTGCTCGTCTCGCCGCGTCAACACGGGGTGCACCTGTCTGTGTCTCGCATCGTGCGGCGAGGAGTCTTTGCGTCCTCATGACTCGCGTGCCATGGCGCCCTCCGTTCGCATCGCCGCGTAGGTTGCGGCCAGCCACGTGGGTCGTGGTGTCTCTGTACGCGCTGCGTCAGCGGTGCGCGGGGCGGAAATCCGGCGTCTTCGAGCGCTCGCGGGAGAGGGAGCAAGGTTGCTTTACGCCCGGCGCAGCAGACCGACCCCACCCGCCAGCCGTAAGCAAAGGGCAGCCACACGCGTTCTCCAGATGAGGCTCGCTGGCACGGCCGGTGCACCTCCTCTGGGTAGAACTCCAACCGCCCGGTCCCGGCCAGGGCACACGAGGTGCGCACGTGATCGAGAAGCTCGATTTCCTGGTCCGATTCTGGGAGCTCACCGCGCGCCACGCGACGCTGGGCGAGCCGCTCGCGCCCCCCGAGCAGATGGAGCTTCTCTCCCTCATGCAGCTCGTGACGAGCGACCTGCGCATCCCCAAGAAGGGCCCGCTCGCGCGCAACAACCAGGCGCTCCCGGCGCAGCTCATCGGGGACGGCACGTCGCGCTCGGTGGAGATCCGCGCGGTGACGGCGGCAGCGCTCCTCGTCGCGAGCGCCTCCTCCGTGCCCGTCGGCGCGCAGGTGATCGTGCGCGTGGCCGACGCCCTCGCCGGCGTGGAGTACACCATCCCGTGCGTCGTCGAGTGGACGCACACCGAGAGCCCCTGCTCCATGGCGCTCGTCGTCGACGGCATCCCGACACGCTCCACCTTCGACAGCGTGCGCGAACCCTCGGTGCGGCCGGCGCTCTTCACGCGCAAGTCGGAGCGCTACTTCGGCTGAGTGAGGCGCGCGTGGCCCGGCGTGGGTGGGCGCGCGGGCGGCCCGGCGCCCCAGCGGGTGGGGCGCCGTGTCGATACTTGATGGAGCAACTATTTTTCACGGCTCCGAACTGCGGCCCTTGTGCGAAGGGCCGCTCATCTGCGATATTCCGGGCCGTTTTCCCCGCCCCACGCCGAGGAGCCCCCCCGCATGCCCTTGAAAATCGTAGCGCGCTCCACTCCCCCTCTCGATCTGAGCGCCGATGTCGTCGTACTGGGAACCTGGACGCTTTCGTCTTCCAAGAAGGGCAGCAAGGGGGCGCTGATGGACGCGCTCGACCGCGCGCTCGGCGGCGGGCTCGCGCGTCTGGTGGCGAAGGAGGAGTTCACCGGCAAGAAGGATCAGCAGCTCTCGCTCCCCACCCTGGGCAGGCTGCCGGCCGCGAAGCTGGTGATCCTCGGCCTGGGCAACCGCGAGGCCGCGGGCCTGGGGGACATGCGCACCTTCGCGGCGAAGGCCGCGCGCATCGCCAACGCCGAGAAGGCCAAGACCCTCGTCGTCGCCCTCCCCGACGGCCTGGAGACGAAGCTGCGCGTCGTCGCCGAGGGCCTGGAGCTCGGCGCCTACCGATTCACCAAGTACCTCACCGGCGACCGCAAGCCGAAGGCCTCGCTCGAGGAGGTGACCCTCACCAGCGACCGCCGCTTCCTCCCGGACGCCAAGCGCGCCATCGCGCTCGGCCAGGGCATCGCCGCGGGCGTCAACCTCTCCCGCGACCTGTCCAACGAGCCGTCCAACGCGATGCCGCCCGCCGCCATGGCGGAGGCCGCCGTGCGCGCAGGCAAGGAGCACAAGCTCAAGGTCACCGTCTTCGACGAGAAGGAGATCGAGAAGCGCGGCATGTTGCTTCTCCACGCGGTCGGCCGCGGCAGCAGCCACCCCCCGCGCTTCGTCCACATGGCGTACGTGCCCTCGAAGAAGCCCAAGAAGCGCTACGTCTTCGTCGGCAAGGGCATCACCTTCGATGCCGGCGGCATCAGCATCAAGCCCGCGCAGAACATGGGCGAGATGAAGCACGACATGTCCGGCGCGGCGAACGTCCTCGGTCTCATGGTCGCCGTCGCCGCCCTCAAGCCCAACGTCGAGGTGCACGGCATCATGTCCTGCGCCGAGAACATGCCCGACGGCAACGCGTACCGCCCCGGCGACGTGTGGGGCTCGCTCGACGGCAAGTCGGTCGAGATCATCAACACCGACGCAGAGGGCCGCCTCGCCCTGGCCGACGCGCTCGCCTTCGCCGCCAAGGAGCTGACACCCGACCTGCTCGTCGACAACGCCACGCTCACCGGCGCGTGCGTCGTCGCCCTCGGCAACAACTACTCCGGCTGGTACGCCTCCAACGAGAACACCGCCCAGCGCTTCGCCAGCGCCCTCAAGCAGACCGGCGAGACGATGTGGCGCATGCCGCTGGTCGAGGAGTACCGCGAGCAGCTCAAGAGTGACATCGCCGACCTCAAGCATACCGGGGAGCGCTGGGGCGGCTCGATCACGGCGGCCCTCTTCCTGCGCGAGTTCATCGGGAAGACCAAGAACTGGGTCCACGCGGACATCGCCGGGCCCGCCTCCACCGAGCGCCCCTACGCCTGGAACGGCAAGGGCGCGACCGGCCACGCCGTGCTGACCTTCCTGGCTCTGGTGGAGCGCGCCGCAGCGAAGTAGCCGCGCGCGTTGACCCGCGGCGGCCCACGCCGACATACTACGGTTCAATGGCCCGCGCCGTCCCTGGCGCGCGCCTGGACTGGAAAGTCGCGTGGGCTTGCAGGCGGGCGCCGCCATGATCGAGAGGTTCGAGGTCCTCGAGCACGCCGGAACGGGCGGCATGGGGGCGGTCTACCGCGCGCGCGACCGCACCACCGGCGCCCTGGTCGCCCTGAAGGTGCTGCGTGTCGACGGCGACTCCGAGCGGCGGCGCTTCCTGCGCGAGGCGCGCGCCCTCGCCGAGCTGCGCCACCCGGGCATCGTGCGCTACGTCGACCACGGCGCCGACCAGACCGGGCAGCTGTACCTGGCGATGGAGTGGGTGGAGGGGGAGAGCCTCACGCAGCGGCTGGTGCGGCAGGGGGTCACCAGCGCGGAGACCGTGCGCATCGTGCGGCTGGCCGCCGAGGCGCTCGCGGCGGCCCACCGGCGCGGCATCGTCCACCGCGATCTCAAGCCGTCCAACATCATGCTGGAGGGCGACCGCGTGAAGCTGGTCGACTTCGGCCTGGCCCGGTTCGAGCAGCGCGCCGACGTCAGCGCGACGGGCATGATGCTCGGCACGCCCAACTACATGGCGCCGGAGCAGGCGCAGGGCTCGCGCCACGTCGACGCCCGCGCCGACGTCTTCGCCCTGGGGTGCCTCGTCTTCAAGTGCTTGACGGGTCAAACGCCCTTCGCCGGCGAGGACCTGCGCGCGGTGCTCACCAAGCTGCTCTTCGAGCCTGCCCCGCGCCTGCGCGCCCGCCGCCCCGACGTGCCGCCGGAGCTGGACGCGCTGGTCGCGCGTATGCTGGACAAGGACCCGGAGGCGCGCCCGGCCCACGCCGGCGAGGTGGCCGCCCTGCTCGCCGGCATCGACGTGCCCGACGACGAGCAGTCCGTCCCCTCCCTCCACCGCGTGGCGATCACCGGCACCGAGCAGCGCCTCGTCGGCCTGCTGCTTGTGGGCGACGTGCACCTCCCCGACGCATCCGACCCGACCCTGGTGCAGCGCAACAGCGCCGACCTCACCCTCGCCAGCATGGTCCGCGCGACCGTCGCCGCGCATGGTGGCCACGTCGAGCACCACGACGGCGACACCCTGCTCGCCTCGTTCCGGGGGCGCGGCAGCGCCACCGACCTCGCGGTGCAGAACGTCCGCTGCGCACTGGCCCTGCGCGCCTTCTGGCCGGAGCTGACGATGGCCTCGGTCACCGGGTGGCTCCCCACCGAGCTGCGGCTGGCCGACGCCCCCCTCTTCGCCCGCGCCGAGACGCTCCAGCGCGAGGCACCGCCGCAGCGCACCTCGCTGGCGGGGACGCGGCGGGTGCGCCCTGTCGCCCTCGACCCGATGACCTCCGACCTCCTCGACGCGCGCTTCGAGGTCGCGGTGGAGGACGGCGTGCGCCTGCTGCTGGCCGAGCGCGAGCTCGCCGCCCCCACCCGCACCCTGCTCGGACGGCCGAGCCCGTGCGTCGGGCGCGATCGGGAGCTCGGGTGGCTCGCCGCCACCTACGCCGACTGCGTCGAGGAGCCGCAGGCCCGCGCGGTGCTCGTGACCGCGCCGGCGGGTGGCGGCAAGTCGCGCCTGCGCTACGAGCTCGTCAACGAGCTCCGCCGCCGCGACGACGGCGGCGAGATCTCGGATCGCCCGCGGCGACCCGCTCCGCTCGCGCGCCCCCTTCGGGCTGGTGGCGCCGCTCGTGCGGCAGATCGCGGGCATCAAGGACGGCGAGCCGCTGGAGACGCGCCGCCAGAAGCTCCGCGCCCGCGTCGGGCGCCACGTCCCGGAGGGCGAGCGCGCACGCGTCGTCGAGTTCATGGGCGAGCTGGCCGGCGTGCCGGTCGACGACGTGCCCAGCCAGAAGCTCGCCCTCGCCCGCGACAACGCCGTGATGATGGGCGACCAGGAGCGGCGTGCCTTCGAGGACTGGCTCGCCGCCGAGACCGCCGCGCACCCCGTCGCCCTCATCCTGGAGGACCTGCACTGGGGCGATCTCCCCTCGGTGAAGCTGGTGGACGCGGCGCTGCGCAACCTCGCCGATCGCCCCCTGTTCGTGCTCGCCCTCGCCCGCCCGGAGGTCCGCGACGCCTTCCCGGCGCTCTGGCGGGACCGGGGCGTCCACGAGATGCCGCTCGGGCCGCTCGCGCGCAAGGCCTCCGAGAAGCTCGCGCGCGCGGCGCTCGGCGACCAGGCCGCCGACGCCGACGTCGCGCGCATCGTCGACCTCGCCGGCGGCAACGTCTTTTACCTGGAGGAGCTGGTGCGCGCCCTCGCCGCGGGCCAGACGAGCGAGCTGCCCGGCACAGTGGTCGCGATGGTGCAGTCGCGCCTCGCCGAGATCGACCCGGAGCTCCGGCGCGTGCTGCGCGCGGCGAGCGTCTTCGGCCAGGCCTTCTGGCGTGGCGGCGTGGCGGCGCTGCTCGGCGGCGAGAAGCGCGCGGGCGGCGTGGACGACGCCCTCGACGATCTGGTGGAGCACGAGCTGGTGAGCGAGCGGACCGCCTCGCGCTTCCCCGGAGAGCGCGAGCTCGCCTTCCGACACGCGCTGGTGCGCGACGGCGTCTACGCCATGGTCCCGGACTCCGACCGCGCGCTCGCCCACCGCCTCGCCGCGGCGTGGCTGGAGGCCGCGGGCGAGGACGCACCGCGCGTGCTCGCCGAGCACCACGAGCGCGGCGAGCAGCCCGCGCAGGCCGCGCGCTGGTACGAGGCGCTCGCGGTGCAGTCGCTGGAGGGCAACGACTTCACCACCGCGCTGGACGCGGTCGAGCGCGCGCTGGCGTGCGGCGCCGCGGACGAGCGGCGCGGGCACCTGAAGCTGCTGGCGGCGGAGGCGCACAAGTGGCGGGCGGACCAGGCGTCCGCCGAGACGCTCGCGCTGGAGGCGCTCGAGGACCTGCCGCGCCGCAGCCCGCGCTGGTTCGACGCGCTCGGAGAGGTGGCGCAGGCCGCGTGCCGGCTCGGTCACCACGAGACGCTGGAGCGCGCGTACGCCTCCCTCTCGGAGGTCGCGACCGCGGGGGAGGTCTCCGGGCGCTTCATCGTGGCCGCGTGCACCCTCATCGTGCAGCTCACCACCACAGGGCGCCTGGACGACGCCGGCAAGATGCTCGGCCACGTGGAGGCGGCGTTCGCCCGGGGCGAGGGCGACCCGATCGTCTCGGCCTGGGTCAACCGCGTACGCGCCTTCGTCGGCCTCTACGCCGGCGATGCGCTCGCCTACCTGCGCTGCAGCCAGGCCGCCGCGCGCGACTTCGATCGCGCGGGCGCCGTCCGCAACGCCAGCGCGATCGGCTCCAGCGTGGGCTTCGCCCTGCTCTCCCTCGGGCGCTACGAGGAAGCCGAGACCCACCTGCGCCACGCGCTGGCGATGGCCGTCCGGATGGGCCTCCCCACGCAGATCGCCCTCGCCAAGAGCAACCTGAGCGTCGTGCTCTCGCGCACCGGCCGTCTGGAGGAGGGCCTGCGCCTGCAGACCGAGGCCCTGGCCGAGGCGCTGGAGCAGCAGGACCGCCGCATCGTGTCCGGCGTGCGTGCTTACCTCGCCATGCTGCACCTGGAGGCGGGCGCGCCCGCCGAGGCGCTGCGCGAGGCGGCGGCCTCGTTCGAGGTGTCCAGCGAGCCCGCGCGCCCGCTCGCGCTCGCGCTGATGGCGGCCGCGCACCTCGCGCGCGGAGAGCTCGACCCGGCGCTCGGCCGCTCCGGCCAGGCGAGCGAGCTGCTGGAGCGGGTGGGCGCCGTGGAGGAAGGCGGCGTCCTGGTCCACCTCACGCGCGCGCGCGTCCTGCACGCCGCCGGTCGCGCCGACGAGGCGAAGGCGAGTCTCGCCCGCGCGCGCGAGGAGCTGGACGTGCGCGCGGGGAGGGTGGCCGAGGAGCCCTACCGCACCGACTTCCTCGAGCGCATCCCCGAGCACGCCGAGACCTTGCGGCTCGTCCGGGAGTGGGGCCTCTGCTAGACCTGCTCACGATGGACACCGGCCCCGTCGACGTGGCGCTCTCCCGGCGCCTCACGCGCGCCTTCGCCCGCGCCGTCACCGACTTCGAGATGCTCGCCGAGGGTGACCGCGTGATGGTCGCGGTGAGCGGCGGCAAGGACAGCTACACCCTGCTGCGCCTGCTCGCCGACCTGCGCCGCCGCGCGCCGGTGCGCTTCGACATCAAGGTCGTCAACGTCGACCAGGGCCACCCCGGTTACCCCGCGCAGGTCCTCCGCGACTACATGGCCGGCGAGGGCCACGACTTCACCATGATCGAGGAGGACACTTACTCGATCGTCCAGGAGAAGATCCCCGCGGGCAAGACCTACTGCTCGCTCTGCTCGCGCCTCCGCCGCGGGATCCTCTATCGCGCCGCGACCGAGCTCGGCTGCACCAAGATCGCCCTCGGCCACCACCGCGACGATGTGCTGCAGACCTTCCTGCTCAACCTGCAGTTCGCCGGCCAGCTCGCTGCCATGCCGCCCAAGCTCGTCGCGCAGGACGGTCACGTGGTCATCCGTCCGCTCGTCTACTGCGCGGAGGAGGACATCCGCGCCTTCGCCGAGGCGCTCGCCTTCCCCATCCTTCCGTGCGACCTCTGCGGCTCGCAGGACCACCTGCAGCGCAAGGTCGTCGGCCGCATGCTCGACACCATGGAGCGCGAGCGCCCCGGCACCAAGCAGATCATGCTCGCCGCCCTCCAGAACGTGCGGCCCAGCCACCTGGTGGATCGCGACCTGTGGAAGCGTCTGGGGCTCGCCGCCGCCACGGAGGGGGAGCCGGCGACGCTCCCGCCCTCGCGTCTGCTCCGCGAGCCGGTGACGTGAGCGACTCGACCGGCTCGCCCTCGCCGCTCGTACGGCTGGCCGATCTGGGCGCCGCCGGGCAGGTCCTCGTCCCGGGCATCTACGTGTGGGCGGTGACCGTCGCGCCCGCGGGGTTCGGCAAGGGCGCGCCGTGGTACGCGGGCTTCTTCGCGATCGTCGCCCTCGCCGCGCTGGGAGGCGGCGCGCTGCTGGAGCGAGCGCCATCGCTGCTGCCGGCGGTGTCGAGCGCTCCCGCGCGCCGCGCCCTCACCCTCTGGGCCTTCGTCGGCGCGAGCATCGCGACGTGGGTCGCCTTCCCGGAGGCGCTCAGCGCCGCGCGCCTGGAGATGGCGCGTGGCATCGCCGGCTTGCTCGGCTGGGGCGTCTTCGCGTACGCCGCGGCTGCGCCCGGGCTGGCCCCCGTGACGGAGGCGGACGAGGAGGCCCCCGGTGCGGTGCCTGCCGCCCGCGTCGAGGCTGGCCTCAAGGCCCGGGGCTTCGTCGCGCGAGGCGACGCCATCGTCGTCGGCGCGGGCGGCCTGCTCGCGGCGGCGCTGCAGGTCATCGGCTGGGACGTCGCGACCCCCGAGCGGGGCGTGCTCGTCCGGCTGGTCGCGCTCGCGTGCGGCATCGCCATCGTCACCGCCGCGGCGGCCGTCGCCTCGGCCCGGCATGGCCGCCGAGGGCGCCGGAAGCGCGTCCGGTTGCGCGGCTGGGTCTGGGTCGGCCTGCTGCTCCTGACGCTCCTCGCCGGGCTTCTCTACCGCATCGCCGATTGATTGATATCCTCTCGCATCGTGCAATCGGTGGATCTGCTCGGTGCCTTCCTGGTCGTGACCGCCTTCGCGGCGTTCGCGCTCGGGTGCGCTGCGCTCGCCTCGTCGCACGACGTCGCCGCTCTGTACTGGATCGGCGTGGGCGCGATCGCCGCGCGCGCCGCGCTCCAGGTGGCGAGGGAGATCTCGTGACGCGAGCTCGCGCGCACCTCGCGGCCGGCGTGGCCATGACGGCTGCGCTCGCGGTCGCCGCCGCCGCGTGCGGCCACCGCGAGGCACCGCCGCCGCCCGCGCCGCCCGCCCCGACGCTCGGGGGCGACGTCGTCGCCACCGTCGGCTCCGTCGCCATTCCACGCCGGCTCGTCGCCGACGTTGCCCGCGCCCGCGGCATCCCCCCGCGCGAGGCGCTGGACGGCCTCGTCGACGACGCTCTCGCCGCGCAGGGTGCCCACGCCCGCGGACTGGATGACACCCCGGAGGCCCGCCGCGCCCTCACCGCCGATCGCGCGCGGTGGACGGCGGACACCATCCAGCGAGAGGTCACGGCGAAGGGCCTGCCCGACGACAAGGAGGTCGCCGAGCTCTCCCGGCGTCACTGGCGCTCCGTCGACGTCCCGGAGGCCGTTCACGCCGTCCACGCCGTCGTGCTGCGCGGTGAGCGCAACGATGCGCACGCCGCGCAGCTCGGCCCCCAGGTCGCGGCGGACATCGCGCGCGCCGTGCGGGGCGCCACCGACGCCGACGACTTCATCGCCCGCGCCAAGAGCGTCGACGCCCGCGGCCTCGACGTGCGCGAGGAGAAGCTCCCGCCCTTCACCCTCGACGGCCGTTTCACCGAGCGCCCGGGCACCGTCGACGCCACCTTCGCCCAGGCCGCCTTCCGCCTCGCCCCCGGCCAGACCAGCGGCGTGGTGGAGACTCGCTTCGGCTGGCACGTCATCCGCGACATCGACCACGTGCCGCCCAAGGTCCTGCCCATCGATCAGCGCCGCGCCATGTTCCTCGAGGAAGCGCTGCAGATGCGCGGCCAGGCCCAGCTCAAGGCCCTCGGCGCGCGCCTCGAGCAACAGCACCCCGTTCGCATCGAGCCGACCGCCGAAGAGTTGATGACCCAGGCCGCCGCGGTGGCCATCCGATGAGCGCTCGCGAGCCCGCACAGTCCAATCGGCCCTCCCGGCGTCCGACGGTCCGCGACCAGGAGGAGAGCGCCTTCAGCTTCATCCTGCGTGATCTCGTCCAGCGTGTCCCCGGCGCCTACGCCGCCGCCCTCGTCGCGCAGGACGGCGAGTCGGTCGACTACTACGCCCGCGTCGATCCCTTCGACGTGAAGGTCGCCGCGGCGACGTGGCGCATCGCGGTGGCCGAGCTGGCCCAGCTCGCCGAGATCGGCCACCTCCGCAGCCTCGTCGTGCGCGCCCGGCACCGCAGCACCATCGTCCGCGTCCTGCCCGAGGGCTACGCCCTCGTCGTCCTGCTCCATCGGCGAGCCTTCCCCTCCGTGGGGCGCGCCTTCGACGCCTGCGAGCGCGCCCTCGCGGTGGAGGCGGAGTGGCCCCTTTCGGACGTGCGCCCCCAGTGGGTCGGCGTCCAGGTGGAGACGGATCGCCGCCGCCGGCCCGTCTGGCTGTCCATGGGCACCAGCCTCTCCTGCAGCGTCGAGGTCCTGGGCTCCCTGGTGGGTCTGCGCGGCCGGGAGCGCGGCTACCGCGTCCGGCTCTCCTCCGGCCACGAGCTCAACCTGGTGCGGGAGGCCGGCGGGCGGTGGTACGCGGACGAGCGGTCGTCCTGACAGGTTTCGCTTCTTCTCCTTGGCTCGCGCCAGAGGCAGACCGCAGCATTCCGACGCGTCGATGCCAGGCGCCCGGCGATGGCCTACCGCCTCCAGGCCGCCGGGCTTGCGTGCCTGCGCGGAGCGGCCGCCCGAGCCAGCCTCTCTCCCCGTCAGCCTGTGCGCGGCCGGACCGCAGTCAACCGTTAGCCAGCCAATGATCGGGCGAGCCGGCGTGCAGCGTGCGGCGGGGAGGCTGCGAGCGCGCCGTCCCGACCGCCCGCAAGGCCTGACAGCCCGCAAGGGCGCCGTCCCGACCGCCCACAGCGCTGACAGCCCATCCCGACCGCCCGCAAGGCCACCGCCCTGACAGCCGGCAAGGGCACCATCCCGACCACCGCAAGGCCACCGTCCTGACAGGGTGCAAGGGCATTTCCCGACCACGCGCAAGGCCACCGCCCTGACAGCCTGCACGGGCACCATCCCGACCGCCCGCAAGGCCACGGCCCTGACAGGGTGCAAGGGCATTCTCCGACCGCCCGCAAGGCCCACCGTCCTAGCCTGCCAGGGCACGTCCCGACCGCCCGCAAGGCCACCGCCACGCCCGCCCGCGTCAAAAGCGTGCAGACTGCACCCTTTCGTGTGCATACCGCACGCGAAAACCATCCATAAAATCGGGCGCTTATGACGTGCACGCGCCGGCGCCGCCGATGCCGCGAAAAAAACTTTGACTCGTCGTGCCTGGCGACTATGTTCCGCCGCCCGCGCCACTTCGGGGGTTCCCGAACGGTGCGAATCCGCAGCTCTTCCGCAGACTTATGCGGAGAAGCTGTGGAGAACTCCGGTGCCCTCGG
>CAWAIF010000003.1:4800000-6630000 GCA_963782055.1 uncultured delta proteobacterium | reverse complement strand
GGCGGGGGACACTGCCTGGTGGGCAGTTTGACTGGGGCGGTCGCCTCCTAAAACGTAACGGAGGCGTGCGAAGGTTCCCTCAGCCTGATTGGAAACCAGGCGTAGAGTGCAAACGCACAAGGGAGCTTAACTGCGAGACCGACAGGTCGAGCAGGTGCGAAAGCAGGCGTTAGTGATCCGGTGGTCCCGTATGGAAGGGCCATCGCTTATCGGATAAAAGGTACTCTGGGGATAACAGGCTGATCACTCCTGAGAGTTCACATCGGCGGAGTGGTTTGGCACCTCGATGTCGGCCCATCGCATCCTGGGGCTGGAGCAGGTCCCAAGGGTTCGGCTGTTCGCCGATTAAAGCGGTACGCGAGCTGGGTTTAAAACGTCGTGAGACAGTTTGGTCCCTATCTGCCGTGGGCGAAGGATACTTGAGAGGAGCTGACCATAGTACGAGAGGACCTGGTTGGACGTACCTCTAGTGTTCCGGTTGTCACGCCAGTGGCATAGCCGGGTAGCTATGTATGGAACGGATAACCGCTGAAAGCATCTAAGCGGGAAGCCGGCCTCAAGACAAGGTATCCCAGGCGCAAGCCTCTAAAGACCCCTCGAAGACTACGAGGTTGATAGGCCAGGGGTGGAAGCGGAGCAATCCGCGGAGCTGACTGGTACTAATAGGTCGTGCGGCTTGACCACGTCTCTAAGGCTAGCAATGAGCTCGCACCCGGGATTCGGGTCGCGAAGACGCAATCCAGATCAAAGATTTCGCGCAGGCGCGCCTCGCGCGCGGCGCAACAAGTTTCCGGCGGTGATCTCGAGGAGGCCACACCCGATCCCATCCCGAACTCGGAAGTTAAGCTCCTCGGAGCCGATGGTACTGCACGGGAAGCCGTGTGGGAGAGTAGGACGCTGCCGGGATTATTCTCGAAAGGCTCGAGAGCCATGTGCTCTCGAGCCTTTCGTCTTTCTGGGGTCCGAGTTTTCGGGCTCCCCGCGACACGGGCCGCGCCGGCGGGGGTCAGCGCCGCCGACCGTGAGCACGCTTGCGGTCCGACTTGCGGCCTACGGGCCCCGCGCGCCGCCGCGCCGCCGCGCCGGCGGGCAGGTGCCCCCGACCTCGCGCACACGGCCGGCTGGGGCACGGCGCCGCACAGGGAGCCGCCGGGACCTCGCGCCGCCTGCGGCGCGAGCGACCGCTCGCACGCTGGCGGTCGGCCTCGTCCGGGGTTTCCGTCGCTGGAAGGATGCCGGCCCCGGCGCCGGGCGTTAGCATGCGTGGCCCATGCGGATGTCTCGGCGAGCCAAGATCGCGGCGGGGGCCGTCGCCCTGGCGCTCGCGGGGGCTGCCGTGGCGTTCGGCCCGGTCGTGCGCTCGCGCGTGCGCGCGGAGGCTGCAGGGCGGGGCCTGGTGGTGACGGTGGGGGGTGTACGCCCCGGATGGTTCGCGGTGCGCCTGCTGGACGTGCACGTCGCCCCGGAGGGGGTCGACGCCGTCAGCGCGACCCTGGACGAGGTGGACGTGGGCCTGAGCGCCGGGCTCTCGGTGAAGGAGGTCTCGGTGCCGGGCGGGAGCGTGGCCGTCCACGGCACGCCGCAGGACGTGGGCAAGGCGCTCGCCGAGTGGCGGGGGAGGCATCCGGCAGGCAAGGCGCAAGGGGGGAGCCGCTCCTCCCGCACGATGCGCGTGGATGGCATGAGCCTGCGGTGGGAGGAGCTCGATGGTCCCGGTCACGACGCGGTCCTGGAGGCGGACGGCGTGTCCGTCGAGCGGGGCACCCGCGGGACGTCCCTCCGCGCGAAGTCGGTGGACGGGCACGCCGGACCGGCGTCGGTGCACGCGGCCAGCTGCTCGCTCGATCTCTGACGCGGCGGGCTCGATCTCCGGGAGCCACGTGGAGTCGCTGGACGTGACGGTGACGCTGCCCCCTCCGGGCAACGAGGCGACGCCGTCCGGCGGCGGGGACGCGTCAACGGAGCCGCCGCCACGCCCCCTCGCCCCCAGGGCGAAGGGCCACGCGCGCAAGAGCAAGGCGGAGGAGCCGTTCCACCCGCCGCTGCCGCTGCCCGACCTGCACGCTTGGCGCGCGCGGCTGCGCTACCTCGCGCAGCGCGCGGGGGGCCACTTCCCCGAAGGCGCGAAGGTGGACATCGACGGCCTCACGGTCGAGGTGGTGAGGGGCAAGGAGAAGCTCGCGGTGGGGCCTGGCCCCGTGACCATCACCCGGCACGACGCCGAGATCGCGCTGGACTACTCCACGCGCGGAGCCGTGGACGCCACGCCGCTGGCGCTCCACGCGCGACTGCCCCTCGCCCCCGGAGAGACGGTCGTCGAGCTCTCCGGCGGGCCCGTCTCCCTCTCCATCATCGGGGTGAAGGAGGGGGCGCTCGGTCTGATGGACGTCGAGCGCGCCAAGGTCGGCGGGCGCGCGCACCTCGACCTGGATGACGCGGGCGACGCGCTCACCTTCGACGTCGACCTCAAGACGCAGTCGCTCTCGGTGCAGCACCCGAAGCTCGCCGACCAGCCGGTGCGCGGCATGGACCTTCGCGTGTTCGCGCGTGGCCTGCTGGACGACAAGGGCGCGCTCCGGCTGGACGACGCGGAGGTGGGCCTGGGCTCGCTGCACCTGCACGGACACGGCGGCGTGGAGGAGACGAGCGATCACCTCGCCGCGAGCCTGGGGTTCGACGTGCCCATCGCGGGGTGCCAGTCGCTGCTGGAGAGCCTGCCGGCGGCGCTGGTGCCGCAGCTGGAGCAGGCGCGCTTCCGCGGCACCTTCGCGATGAAGGGCTACCTGGCCTTCGACACGCGCAAGCTCGACGACATGTCGCTGCGCTACGACGTGGACGACGAGTGCAAGATGGCGGTGGTCCCGGACGCGCTGCGAAAGGACCGCTTCCAGCAGACCTTCACGCAGACGATCATCGACAAGGACGGCACGCAGGACGAGCGGGAGGCGGGGCCGGGCTCCGACGACTGGGTCGACCTCTCCGACATCAGCCCCTTCGCGCAGGTGGCGGTGCTCACCACCGAGGACGGCGCCTTCTTCCACCACCACGGCTTCAACCACGCCGCCATCCGCTCGGCGCTGATCGCCGACATCAAGGCCGGGCGCTTCGTGCGCGGGGCGAGCACCATCACGATGCAGCTCGCCAAGAACCTCTTCCTCTCGCGGGAAAAGACGCTCTCCCGGAAGCTGGAGGAGGTCATCCTCGCCGACTACCTCGAGAACACGTTCACGAAGGAGGAGATGATGGAGCTCTACCTGAACGTGATCGAGTTCGGCCCGGACATCTACGGCATCGGCCCCGCGGCGATGCACTACTTCGGGCGGCGGCCCGCGGAGCTCGACCTCGCCGAGAGCCTCTTCCTCTCGTCGCTTTTGCCCAACCCGATCGGCTACCACAAGATCTACGAGCGCGGAGAGCTGCCGCCGTCGTGGGACCGCAACATCCACGCGCTGATGGAGATCGCCGAGCGGTCGGGGAAGATCTCGCAGGCGGAGCTGGACGAGGGGGAGAAGGAGACGGTGGTGTTCCACAAGGAGGGGACACCGCTCCCCACGCCTCGCCCGCCCGTCACCGGCGCGCACCTCCTCGGCGACGACGAGTGGGAGGCGGTCGACACGCTCTGAGCGCGGGAGCGCGACGACTGCCCGTCTGCGATCGCGCGTGATCCTCGCCCTCGGCCAGGCCGCTTCTCGCGGCCTCGGCGTGCGCGAAGGGTGCGCCTTCGGGGACCGGTCACACCCGCGTGAGGTCTGCTCAGGTCACTTCTTTCCCTGCGCGCGCAGCGCGGCGAAGAAGTCCCGCAGGCGCGCGGCGCACGCCTCGGCGCGGACGCCGGCGGTCACCTCGAAGCGGTGGTTCAGTCGCGTGTCCTGGCCCACCGTGAAGAGAGTGCGAAGCGCGCCGGCCTTGGGATTGTCGCACCCGTAGACCACACGCGCGACGCGGGCGAGCACGAGGGCGCCCGCGCACATCACGCACGGCTCGAGCGTCACGTAGGCCGTCACGCCGTCGAGGCGCCAGTCGCCGCGTGCGCGGGCTGCCTCGCGGATGGCGAGCATCTCGGCGTGGGCCGTCGGGTCGGCGGCGCTCTCGCGGCGGTTGCGGCCGCGTCCGAGCACGGCGTCTCCCGCGACCAGCACGCAGCCGACAGGCACCTCCCCGTCGGCGGCCGCGGCGTCCGCCTCGGCGAGGGCGAGGTCCATCCAGTGTTCGTCGGGGTGCACGATGACCGACCGAGTGATTGGCGCGCCCAGGAAGATTCGAACTTCCGACAACTGGTTCCGTAGACCAGTGCTCTATCCAGCTGAGCTATGGGCGCGAGCGTCCGTCTTCACGGACGCGTCAGGGCCGCGAAACTTACCCGCCCTGGATGGGGTGTCAACGTCCGAAAGAACGGCCGCGCTCACTGGAGGCAGCCAGGCGAGGGGACGCGATGGGGCGTCGAGTCGCCCCCGGAAGGCTGGCTAGGGCCCGGGAGGACGGCAGGCAAGTCCGCAAATTTTTCAAGGTGAGGCCCGGAGCGTGACGTGAGTGCCCGAGCGGCGCCCCCCCCCTTGCGCGGACCCGTCCGATCGGAAGGCTTCCTCAGCCTGGAATCACGCACACCTGGGAGATCCACAGCGATCCCCCGCTTTCTTGGCACGCAGACTGCTCTTGGGGTAGGGCGGCGCCGAGGGCTGCGGCGCTGAAGAAGCCGCCGTGGCTCCCTTCTGGCGGCTCGCTTGTGCTTCGCTTCCTGGCTTGGCTTAGACCTTCCCTTTTCCTTGTCGCTTCGCCTTCTTCCTTACCCTGAGCGGGAGGCCCCCGCGGACTAACGTCGGCGTCGTCGAGGGGCGCCGGGACTTCAGCGTAGCGCGTGGAGCTTGCTCCCCGCGCTACGTCGCTTTTGTAGGGTCGAGCTGGGATCGAGCGGGGATCTGCATGAGGGCGGCCGCGTAGTAGTCTAACGGGCATGCGTCTGCGGCGGGTCATCCTGGGCCTCTCCCTCACGCTGGCCTCGGCGGCGCCGGGGCTGGCGGCCGGGCCTCCCCCTCGCACAGGATCGCAGCCGAGCGTCGGGACGCCCCGACCCCCGGTACACACCCGGCCAGCCTGGCTGGGGATCGAGATGCGGCCCACGCTCATCGGCGTGCGGGTCGAGCACGTGGTGCGGGGCTCGCCGGCGGAGAGGGCCGGGATGCACGCTGGCGACCGCATCGTGAAGGTGGACGGCGTCGCCGTGCAGACGCCCTCCGACGTGCTGCGGGCGATGGCGCAGCACCACGAGGGGGACACCGTGGAGATCGCCTTCGTCCGCCTCGGCAAGACGCGGACGGCGAAGGCCGCGCTGATCGCCCGGCCCACGCTCGACGACATCATGCGGATGGAGCACGTCGGCACCTTCGCTCCCGCCTTCGCCGGGCTCGCGCCTGCGTCGGGCGCGGTGCCGGCCTCCGTCCAGGCGCTGCGCGGGCGCGTGGCGGTGATCGAGTTCTGGGCGATCTGGTGCGGGCCGTGCCGCATGACCATGCCCATCCTGGACGGCTGGCAGGCGAAGTACGGGGCGCAGGGGCTCTCCGTCATCGGCATCACCACCGACGCGCAGGACAAGGCCGCGCTCTTCGCGGCGCAGAGCGGGACACACTACGCCATCGCGTCGGACCCGACGGGCGCGACGACGGAGGCGTACGGCGTGCGCAGCATCCCGGCGATCTTCGTCGTCGACAAGCGCGGCGTCGTGCGCGAGGTCAGCGTCGGTTACGAGTCGGGGGGCGAGACGCACATCGAGCACCTGGTGCAGCAGCTCCTCGCCGAGCCGGCGCCGCCGAAGCCCTGAGATGGCGGCGCGGACGGCGGACCGGCGCGCGGCGACGCGCATGCTCGACGAGCTGCTGTGGGTGGTGCGGCGGGAGGGCGTGCGCGTGCCGCCGTCCTCGGCGATCGACGCGGCGCGCGCGGTGGCGTGCGTCGGCTTTGGCGATCGCGCGACGCTGCGCGAGGCGCTCGCGACGACGCTTGCGAAGGACCGGCGCGACCGCGCGGCGTTCGACCGGGCCTTCGACGAGTACTTCGGGCGTCGCGGCCCGACGCTCTCCCTCTACGAGCGCCTCGGCGCGCAGGGGTTCTCCGCCGGGGAGCTGGCGGCGCTGCGGGCGCTGCTCGACGCCCACGCGGGCGCCGGCGACGACGCGACGGCCGCCCTCGGCGCGCTGCTCGAGGGTGGCGCCGAGCTGGACCGCCTGCTGCGACTCGGCGGCGTGCAGCGCGAGCTCGAGGCGATGCGCGGGCCGACGCAGCAGGGCTTCTACGTGCACCGGGCCCTGCGCCGGGTGGGCGTCGTGGACGCGCGCCGGCGGCTCGGAGCGCTGCGCGCCGCGCTGAAGGACGCGCTGGGCGAGCGCGCCGAGGCCCTCGCGGCCGCGCTGGAGCGCGAGCTGGACCGCGCCGAGGACGAGGTGCGCGCGCACGTGGCCTCGCGGCTGCAGGCCCCGCCGGCGGCGTTGACCGGACGAAGGGGGGCGGCGACGCAGCCGCTGGCGACGCTCGACCCCGCCGAGATGGCGGAGGTCCGCCGGGCGCTGCGCACCTTCGCCGCGCGGCTCCGCGGGGCGGAGCGGGTGCGCAAGCGACGCGCCGAGCGCGGGCGGATCGATCCTCACGGCACCCTGCGGCGCGCCCTGCGGACCTCCGGTGTGCCGCTCACGCCGGTGCGTCGGCGCCGCAGGCGCGACAGGCCGCGGCTGCTCCTGCTCTGCGACATCAGCGACTCGGTGCGCGGCGTCGCCACCTTCCTGCTCGAGTTCGTGGTCGCCGCGCACGACCTGTGGAGCGGCACGCGCAGCTTCGTCTTCGTGAGCGAGCTGGGGGAGACGACGCGTCTGTTCGAGGAGGCGCCGGTGGGCGCCGCAATCGACCAGGCTTACGGCGGGGCGGTGGTGCCGGTGACCCACAACTCCAACTACGGCCACGTGCTCGCCGACTTCGAGGCGCGTCACCTGGCCGAAGTGGACCGTCGCACCACGGTGGTGGTCCTCGGCGATGGGCGCACCAACTACCACCAGGCGCGCGAGGAGGTGCTGGACCGCATCCGAGGACGCGCGCGGGCGCTGCTCTGGCTGTGCCCGGAGCCGCGTGCCGCGTGGGCGAGCGGCGACAGCGCGATGACGCGCTACGCGCCCCGCTGCACCGAGGTGATGGAGGTGCGGTGCGCCCGCGACCTGGAGGACGCCGGGCGCCGCATTCTCGCGCGTCGCTGATCACGCGGCGCCCGCTCCGGGGCGCGCGTCGCGACGAGGTCAGTGGTGGTGATGGTTGTTTTCGTAGGCGATGCCCTTGACCGTCTCGTCGATCGCCTGCTCTGTCAGCGCGATCGCCTTGGCGCGGTGGCCGCCCTTGTGGGCCGTCGCCCGGACGAGGTTGGACTTGGCCGCGCGGAGCTGCGCCAGCGCGGTCTTCATCGCGGGCTGCGGCTCGGCGTCGGCGGAGCGGATGGTGGAGAATGCGACGACGCCCGCGAGCGCGCCGCCGAGAACGAAGGTGGAGATCTTCCAGAACCGGGTGCTGTTGCGCATGCCCCGATGAGAGCACGGCGCCTGCCGCGCTCAACGCCCCTTACAGGCCTTTACACGTGGTGCGGGACGCCGACCTGAAACCCGAAGCGCTCAGATCCCGTCCGTCGGGACGCCGGTGATCTTGAGCTTTCCCTTGAGGCGGTTGCTCACCCAGACGTTGTTCTTCGCGTCCACCACCACCGCGCCCACGCCGTCGATGGACTCGACCAGGGCCATGCCCTCCTTCGGCCCGAGGATGAAGACGCAGTCGTCGATCTCGTCGGCGAGGAGGGCCGTGGGCGCCCAGATGGTCACGCTGCGGCTGGCGGTGGCGGGAAAGCCGGTCCGCGGGTCGATGATGTGGTGGTAGCGGCGGCCGTTGACGATGTAAGAGCGCTCGTAGTCGCCGGCGGTGGAGAAGGCGTGATCGCTCACCGGCAGCAGCGCGAAGTACTGCGTGGCGGGGCCGCGCGGATCCCGGATGCCGGTCTGCCACTCGCTGCCGTCCGGCTTGTGGCCGCGGGTGAAGAGGTCGCCACCGGCTTGCACGTAGTAGGAGGTGATGCCGTCGGCGTCGAGGATGGCGGCCGCGCGGTCGACGGCGTAGCCCTTCGCGATGCCGCCGAGGCTGATGTGCACGCCGGGCGTGTCCAGGTAGACGCTCGACGCCTTGGGGTCGAGCTTGATGTGGTGGTAGTTGACCAGCGGCAGCTTCGCCTTGACCTGCGCGGCGGTGGGCGGGTGCGGGTCGAGGTCCTGATCGAACTTCCAGAGGCCGTGCAGGCTCTCGAAGGTGATGTCGAAGGTGCCCTTGGAGATCTCGGACGTGTGCACCGAGTCGGCGATGAGGTCGAACGTCTCCTTGCCCACCACCACCGGGTGCTTGCCCGCCGCGTCGTTGATGCGGGTGAGCTCGCTCTCGTGCCAGGTGGTCATGAGCGCCTCGACGCGGCGGATCTCGGCGACGGCGTCGGCCCAGGCCTTGCGCACCGCCGTCTCGTCCTTCTCCGGCGTGGTGTAGCCGGCGAACGCGAGGTGCGTGCCCATCGCCGCGTCCTCGGCGGTGATGCGCGTGGGCGTGAACGGCGGGGCGAGCAGCAGCGGGGCGGAGGACGTGCTGGCGACCGCCGCCGGCGCCGTGGCCGCCGCGGACGGCTCGGCCGTGACGGAGGCTGCCGGGTCGCCGGGGCCCCTGTCCGGGCACCCCGCGAGCACGAGCAGACCAAGGAGGAGGTGCGAGGCGCGCATGACCGCGGCAAGCATACTCGTCGTCGGCGGAGGTGCCACACGCGTCGCACGCCAATGGGCCGGTGGCGGCGGGCGCTTTGCCCTATGCTTCCGGGGCATGCTCGCCCCCGAGATCGTCTATGACCTGGACGCCGCGGTCGCCGCCGACGAGGCCGACCTGCGCGCGCTCTCCCTCGCCATTCACGCGCACCCCGAGCTTTGCTTCGAGGAGCACGAGGCGGCGCGGCGCATCGCCGAGCTGCTGGAGGCGCGCGGCTTCGCGGTCGAGAGGGGGCTGGGCGGCATGGCCACCGCGCTGCGCGCGAGGGCGGGCAAGGCGGGCGGCCCGCGCGTGGCCATCCTGGCCGAGTACGACGCGCTGCCGGGGCTGGGGCACGCGTGCGGTCACAACCTCATCGCCGCCGGCGGCGTGGGCGGCTTCCTCGCCGCGGCCAAGGTGGCCGAGCGCCTGGCCGGCGAGGTGATCCTCCTCGGGACGCCGGCCGAGGAGGGGGGCGGCGGCAAGATCAAGCTCATCGAGGCGGGCGCCTTCGAGGGCGTGGACGCGGCGATGATGTTTCACCCCTTCGACCGCGACATCCTGGCGCACCCGGCCCTCGCGCTGGTCACCTTCACCTTTCGCTTCCACGGCAAGCCCTCACACGCCGCGGCCGCCCCGCACGAGGGACGCAACGCGCTCACCGCGTGCATGGATACGTTCCGGCTGGTGGACGGGCAGCGCGCGCGCTTCCGCGACGGCGTGCGGGTGCACGGCGTCATCACCGACGGCGGTCAGGCGTCCAACATCGTGACCGAGCGCGCCGCGTGCGACATCACGGTCCGCGCGCCGAGCGACGAGGAGCTGGCGCGGGTGCGCGGCATCGTGGAGCGCTGCGCGCGGGCCGCGGCGATGGCCGGCGACGTGGAGGTCTCGGTGGAGGTGAACGAGGGCTACCGGGCGATGCGCAACAACATGGCGCTCGCGCGGGCGTTCGGCGCGCACCTCTCGGCGATGGGGCGTCGTCCGCGCGAGACCGACCCGCGCGTGGGCGCGGCCAGCACCGACATGGGGGACGTCTCGCAGGTGGTGCCGAGCATCCACCCGTGGCTGGGCGTGGTGGACGAGGGCGAGGCGATGATCCACCAGCAGCCCTTCGTCGCCGCGGCGGCGAGCGAGCGCGGCCTGGCCACGGCCATGCTCGCGGCGCGCGCGATGGCGCGCACGGCCGCGGAGGTTCTGGGCGACGGCGCGTTGCGCGACGGCGCGAAGGCAGAGTGGCGCGGGGGCTGAAGGCCGCCGCGTTCGCGATCGCGTGCCTGGGCTGGTCCGCCTCCGCGAACGCCGCCCCGCCGGGGGCCGCCGGCTCCGCGCGCGCGCCGGCTCCCGCGCTCGTCGCGCCCGTCGCCCTGGACGCCGGTGTCGTTCCCTACCCGAAGGGCGCCGCCGGCGAGGCGGCGGTGATCCTCGAGCTCTTGATCGACGGCACGGGCCACGTCGCCGATGCGCGCGTCGTGGAGGGGGCGGAGCCCTTCGCCGCCGCGACGCTCGCGGCGTGCCGCGCGTGGAGGTTCTCCCCCGCGCGTCGCGGGGACAGGCCGGTGGCCGCGCGCATCCGGATGAAGGTGACGTTTCACGCCCCCAGGCCGTCCCCCCCGGCGCCGCCGCCGGCCGCCCCGAAGCCGAAGGTGGCGCCAAAGGTCAAGCCCAAGCCCAGGCCCAAGCCGCCGGAGAAGCCGGAGGAGGTCCACGTCCACGGCAAGCGCCACGAGAGCGGAAGCGTGTCGCTGAGCGGCGGCGAGGTGCGGCAGCTCCCCGGCGCCTTCGGCGACGCCTTCCGCGCCATCGACGCGCTGCCGGGCGTCACGCCCATCGTGAGCGGCCTCCCCTTCTTCTTCGTGCGCGGCGCGCCGCCGGGGGACGTCGGCTACTTCATCGACGGCGTGCGGGTGCCGCTCCTCTACCACCTCGCGCTGGGCCCGAGCGTCATCCACCCCAGCCTCATCGACCGCGTCGACTTCTACCCGGGCGGCTACCCCGCCCGCTACGGCCGCTACACCGGCGGCATCCTGGACGGAGAGACCAAGCCGCCGGCGACGCGCCTCCACGCCGAGGCGAACGTGCGCCTCTTCGACGCCGGTGTGCTCGCCGAGACGCCCTTCGACCACGGGCGCGGCGACGCGCTGGTCGCGGGCCGCTACAGCTACACCGCGGCGCTGGTGCAGCTCTTCGCGCCGGACACACAGATCGCGTACTGGGACTACCAGGGGCGCGTCGGCTACGGCCTGACCCCGCGCGACAGGGTCTCGCTCTTCGCCTTCGGCAGCTTCGACGAGATCGACAACCGCGACAGCGTCTACGACGAGCGCGGCAACGTCATCGGCCACGGGCCCTTCTACGCGCTCTTCCGCACAGAGTTCCACCGCGTCGACCTTCGCTGGGATCACGACGTGCCGGGGGGGAAGCTGCGCACGGCGCTCACCCTCGGCATCGACCAGTCGCTCGCGGGCGGGGGCAGCGACGGCAACGACGCGCCGGGCGTCCAGTCGGAGACCGTGCAGCTTCGCACCGAGCTGGACCGCCGGCTGAGCCCGAAGGTGCGCGTCCGCGCCGGCGCGGACACGATGCTCTATCACTACGGGCTGACGGGGCAGTCGAGCGGCTCCGGCTTCGCCTACCCGGATCGCAACGACGTCATGCTCGGCGCGTACGCCGACGCCATCTGGCGCGTGCACCCCCGCATCGAGATCGTGCCGGGTCTGCGGGCCGACATCTTCACCTCGCGCGCGTCGGGCATTGCCGCCGGGCTGGGCTCCGACAGCCGGATCCTCACCGGCGGCCCGGCGGTGGCTGCGCCCTCGCTCGACCCGCGCCTCTCCTCGCGCATCACGGTCGACCCGCGCCTCGTCCTGGTGACGACCTTCGGTGTGGCGCACCAGCCGCCGGCGTTCGTCGTGCCGGTGCCCGGCGCCGACCTGGGGACGCTGGCGGGCGGTCTCCAGTCCTCCATCCAGGCGAGCCAGGGCGTGGAGCTGCGGCTGCCGCTCGGCTTCACGCTCACGACCACGGTGTTCTTGCACGACTACTTCGGCCTGACCGACGCGCTGACGACGTGCATCAGCGGGACCTCCCAGCACATCGACTCCGGCTGCCTGGACAAGCGGGTCAAGGGGCGGAGCTACGGCGTGGAGCTGTTCCTCCGGCGCGCGCTCACCAAGCGGCTCACCGGCTGGATCAGCTACACGCTCTCGCGCACCACGCGGCAGGCGCCGGCGGCGGTCGTCGCCTTCGCGCCGGACGACGGCCTGGGGGGGCCCGGGCTACCGCACCTCACGCTGCCCGCGGGGCGCGGCGAGGTGCTCAGCCAGTTCGATCGCACGCACGTGCTCAACGTCGTGGCCGCGGCGGACCTGGGCAAGGGCTGGCGCGCCGGGGCCCGCTTCACCGTCTACTCCGGCATGCCGTACTCGCGGCAGATCCAGGGCATCAGCGTCCCGCCGTACAACTCCGGGCGCCTGCCCCCCTTCTGGCGCATCGACGTGCGGCTGGAGAAGCGGTGGCGCATCTTCCGGCGCGGGTACATCGCGCTGGTGCTGGAGGGCCTCAACATCACCCTCAACAAGGAGGCGGTCGGCCTCACGTGCGACCACAAGGGGACCTTCTTCCCCTTCAAGCCGGACACGTGCGAGCCGCAGTACATCGGCCCGGTGACCGTCCCGAGCCTGGGCGTGGAGGCCGCCTACTGAGATGCCGCGATGGAACGCGTGCCTCAGTGCTCCAGGGACGCGAGGTGGGTGACCGCGATGCCGTGGCGCTGCGCCATGTGCTCCAGCAGCGCGGCGAGATCCCTGCGCTTGCTCACCGCGGGCAGCCGCTCGTACACGCCGTCCCAGAGCTCCAGCATCACCTCGGCGTCGTCGCTCATCACCATGCGGTGGATCTGCGCCCAGGCCCACTTCTTCACGCGGGGCAGGCCCATCGGCAGGAGGTAGCGGGCCTCCACCCCATCCTTGTTGACCACGACACCGCGCATGTGGGTGCGGATGACGGTCGCCACGCCGCTGATGAAGACGAGGAAGGCGAGCACGTGCGAGGGCAGGGGGCGGCCGCGATCTCCCTCTACCACCCAGACGTAGAGGCGGCTGTTGGAGCCGGAGCCGTGGGCGATGGCCACCACCGCGACGATCCCCACGGCGAAGAGGAGGTAGACCATCGACGGGATGCGGGCGAGCAGCGGCGGCCCGAAGGGGTGGCGCTCCGTCTCGTCCGGCGCGTACGCCATCTCGAAGCGGGCGACGGTGCCGTTCACCTCGGTGATGCTGGGACGCTCACCCTCCTCGGCGATGTCCTGCAGCACGGCGTCCTGGGGCTCGGGAGGCGGAGAGGAGGGGGTGGTCACGGGCAGCACACTCCAGGGACACGCCGCTGCGGCTCGGCCTTGGGCATCGGCCGAGTTTACTCTTCTTCCCGGGCGCCCGCACGCCGGCGCGATTCTCGTAGGGAGGCCATCTCCCCCTTGCTGGGGTTGATGATGACCAGGCCGTGGTCGGCGTCGACCAGGGCGATGTCCCCATCGGAGGCCCAGCGGAAGAGGCCGTGGACGTCCACGATGGCGGGTACGCCCATGAGCTCGAGCAGGGTGCGGGTGCGCGGCCCGGAGGCGCGCTCGGTGAGGGCGATGCCCACAGGGTGCGCGCGCGAGGAGACGAGCAGGTCGAAGACGCTGAGGGCGTCCCCGACCAGGACCGCCTTCTGCGGGAGCTCGGCGCGCTTGTCGGCGGCGGCGAGCATGCTCAGGGCGTCGCACAGGTCCTCGACGTCGCGCGCGCGCTCCTCCAGGAAGGGGTCGCGGGTGAGCGCCACCGCCGTGCGCGCCACCTCCCGCGCGACGCGCCCGAGCGACTGCGGGATGCCGATGCCCGTCGCCGCCAGCTCGCACGCGCGCTGGCGGAAGCGCTGATCGCCCAGGATCTCCACGTACGTGCCGAGGAACCCCGACTGCCGCATCAGGCCGAGCTGCGTCGCGCGGCGGCGCAGGCCGGTGATGGCCTTCTCGCCGACGTCGAAGGCGGCGCGCAGCATGCGCACGTCGGCGTCGCCCTGCGCGGGTGTCCCGGCCGGCTCTCCCGGGCGGTGTGGCGGGCGGCGCAGGGCGGCGATGGCGCCCAGAGCGCGGCCGGGCACGACCGGACGCCCCGGGAGGGTGACCTTGCGCGTCCCGCCTCCCGCCTTGCGCGCCGGCAGCTTGTTGCGCTGGGCGTCGATGAGCTCGGCGGTGCGCACGCCGGCGGCGACGAGGGCGCCCATGAGCACGAGCACCTCCACGTCCGCCTCGGCGAAGTGGCGATGGGCGCGCTGCACCACGACGGCGCCGACAGGACCGGACTTGCCGCGCAGGGGCGCCGCGAGGAACACCGGGAAGCGGTCCTCGCCCAGCTCGTCGAAATGCTTGTAGGACGCATGCTCCTTCGCGAGCTGGGCCATGACGGGGCGCATGTACTCCACCGCCTCGCCGGTGATGCCCTCGCCGATGGCGAGGCGCACCTGGCCGAGCGCGGAGCGCGCGAAGCCGACGTTGCCGCGCATGACGAGCTCGCCCTCGCCCTCCAGCAGGTAGATGGAGCACACCTCCGCCCCCACGGCGTTGGCGATCAGGTGGGGCGCCACGTCGAGCAGGGTGACCAGCGGCATGGGCCTCGCCGCGAACGCCGCGAATTCCAGCACGGCGTCGAGGCGTCCGCCGCTGCGCCCGAGCACGGTCCGCTTCGCCATCGACGGGCGCAGCATGACGCGTCGCGCGCCGCCTGTCCATCCGCGCCGGAAGGGGAGCGACGCTCGAGCTGGTCCGCGCGGCCCGACCGGGCCTAGGCATGGGAGGGAAGGCCGACTACGCTCCGCGCCCGAAGGAGACCACGATGCCGCACCTGTTCCCGTCGGACGACTGGGCCGCCGCCTACAAGGAAGCCATCAACCAGAACCCCAAGTACAAGGAGGCGGGCAAGGACTGGACGCACGGCGCGGTGGCGATGGTGGTCAAGGCCGACCCAGCCATCGGCATCGAGAAGGACACCGGCCTCTGGCTCGACATCGACCGCGGCCAGTGCACCGACTGCCGCATGGTCTCGGCGGAGGAGGCGCAGAAGGCGCCGTTCGTCATCGTCGGGGACTACGCGCGCTGGAAGATGGTGATCCGGAAGGAGCTCGATCCCATCAAGGGCATGATGCAGAACAAGCTCAAGCTCACCAAGGGGCACATGCCGACGATCGTGAAGTACGTGAACTCGTCGCGCGAGCTGGTGGAGACGACATCGCGGGTGGACACCACGTTCCGCGACGAGTGAGCCTCACCCCCAAGCCCTCACTTCTTCACCGAGACCATGTCGATCTGGAAGACGAGGGTGGCGTTCGGCGGGATGACCGGCGGGATGCCGCGCTTGCCGTAGGCCAGGTCGGGCGGGATGGTGATGCGGCGCTTGCCGCCCACCTTCATGCCGACGACGCCGCGCTCCAGGCCCTTGATCACCTTGCCGTCGCCGATGCGAAACTCGAAGGGCGTGCCGCCGTGCTTGCTCGAGGCGTCGAACTCGGTGCCGTTGGCGAGGCTGCCCACGTACTGGACGGCGACGAGGTCGCCCGGATGCGCCTCCGCGCCGGTGCCGATGACCACGTCGGTCGTCTCAAGACCTGTCGGCGCGGGCAGGCTGGCCGTCACGCCGCCGGTGGCGGGCGCCGCCGCCGTCTCGACGTGGAGGCAATGCGAGCCGTCCCATTGCCAGCCCGGGCCGCAGATGGGATCGCCCACGTTCTGCGGGGGGAGGGTCGGCAGGGTGATGCCCGCGGGGCGCGACGCCTCCGACTGCGTGGGCTGGCAGGCGCAGAGCAGGCCGAGGATCGCGAGGGGGAGCGCGCGCATCGAGCGCAAGATGGTCGGTTTTTGGCCGCATCACAAGGCCCGATCCGCCCGGGCCGGGTCCGGCGCCCTCCGGGCTGTCGTCCCACGTGTGCGCGGGCCTCAAGGAGGCCTTGACCCCGCCGCCGAGAAAAACTGACAATCGCGCCCATGCAGGACCCCAACCCCCTGGTGCTCGTGGCCGACGACGAACCGTTGATGCGCGAGCTGGTGGTCGACCATCTGCGCTCCTTCGAGGACCCCAAGCTGGAGGTCATCGCCGCCGAGGACGGCGAGCAGGCGCTGCGCCTCGCGCGCGAGCGGCTGCCCGACCTCGTCGTGCTGGACGTGATGATGCCCGAGATGAGCGGGTGGGAGGTGTGCAAGAAGATCCGCGAGGACATCGCGCTCGCGCACACCGGCGTGCTGATGCTGACGGGCATCGGCGAGCGGGTGAACGAGCTGACGAGCCCGCTCTACGGCGCCGACGCGCACATCGACAAGCCGTTCCAGCTCTCCGAGCTGGACGCGAAGGTGAAGCGGACGCTCGCCGCGAGGCGCTCGCAGCGCGAGGGGGTGCCGCGCGCGGAGACGAACGGCGTGCTTGGCTACTCTCACGGGGAGCCGGCCAAGAAGAAGACGGACCGGCCGGGGCCGAAGAAGGCGGCGCCGCGGAAGGCGGCCGCGAAGGCGGCTCCGAAGAAGGCGGCGCCGAAGAAAGCGGCGCCGAAGAAGGCGGCGCCGAAGAAGGCGGCTCCGAAGAAGGCGGCTCCGAAGAAGGCGGCGCCGAAGCGCAAGGCGGCGCCGAAGCGCAAGGTGACGGCGAAGCGCAAGACGGCCGTCAAGCGCCCGGCGGCGAGGCAGGGCGCGACCACCAAGCGCGCGGCGGCGAAGAAGGCGGGCGCGAAGAAGTCCGCGGCGCGCAAGCCCGCGGCGGCGAAGAAGGCGGCGCGGCGCAAGCCGGCGCCGAAGCGGCGGCCCAAGCGCTGAGCCCCACCCGCGAGGGCCGGCAGCTCAGGCCATGCCCTCCGCGCGGAACCAGGCCACGGCGCGCGACAGTGTCTCCTCCAGCGGCCGCGACGGCATCCCGAGCTCGTCCCGCGCCCGGCGCCCGGAGTAGCCGCCCATGCGCGCCGTGAAGCGGGCCTCGTTGAGCGTCACCATCGGCTCGGCGTGCGAGACGTGGCGCGCATACGACTCCATGCCGGCGGCGATGCCGACGCCCAGGGCGCGGGGGATCACCAGCCTGGGCACCTTCATGCCGGCGACGCGGCCGACGGCGCCGATGAAGTCCTTGAGGGTGACGTCATGCGAGGTGAGGATGTAGCGCTCGCCGACCGCGCCCTTCTCCTCCGCGAGCAGGTGGCCGGTCGCGCAGTCGTCCACGTCGACCACGCTGAGCAGGCCCGTGCCGATGGCGGGCACCTCGCCGCGCAGCACCCCGAGGACGATCTGACCGGTGGGGGTGGGCGCGCGGTCGCCCGGGCCGAAGGGCATGCTGGGGGCCACGACGGTGAGCGGCAGGCCCGCCTGGGCGAAGCGCAGGGCGATGCGCTCGCTCACGTACTTGGTCATCGTGTAAGGCCCGGCGATGTCGAAGATGTTGAAGCGCTGCGACTCGTCGGTGGGGCCGCTGTCGGCCAGGCCGATGGCCATGATGGAGCTGGTGTGGACCACGCGGCGGATACCGGCCTGCAGGGCGGCGAGCAGGACGTTGGTGGTGCCCTCCACGTTGACGCGGTAGAGCGGCTCGGGGTCCGGCACCCAGAGCTTGTAGATGGCGGCCAGGTGGAAGAGCGACGCGCACCCGGCGAGCGCGCGCTTCACCTGCGCGGGCTGCGTGATGTCGCACTCGACGCGCTCTACCTCCAGCCCGGCGAGGTTGCGCGTGTCGGCGCCGGGCTCGAGCAGCGCCCGCACGTGCCTGCCCCGGGCGAGGAGCGCGCGCACCACGGCGGATCCCACGAAGCCCGCGGCGCCGGTGACGGCGACTTCATCCATGCACGCGAGGGTAGCCGAGATCGCTCAGCGCTTGCACCAGCCGCCGCCGCGCATGCGCTCGCGGTGCTCGGGCCGGAGCTCGCTGCGCGCGTCGGCGACGAGGAGCGCACACGGGTCGAACCAGTGCTCGGTCCTCGCGCGGTCGAGCAGGGGCGGCAGCTCGCCGCGAAACTCCGGGTTCCGAGGGCAGCGGGCGTGCCAGAGGGCCCAGCGGTCCGGGATGCGGTCGAAGCAGAGGATCTCCTTCACGCCGCCGTTGCAGTTGGTGGCCACCACCAGGATGTCGCCGGGGAGGCCGTCGGGGCGGGTCACCCGGAGCACCACGTCGTGGTGGAACTCTCCCTGCTGCCAGTGATCGAGCAGGTCGTAGCCGCCGTGGTCGTCGGCGAGCGCCTCCAGCACGCCGGCCAGGACGAGCCTGCGGGAGAGGGAGGCCACGCTCATGCTGCTGTCAGCGTGCGGCCTGGGCACGGCCCCCGCAAGGCGACGACGGCGGCCGCCCTCGCGGCTCGTCAGCCCCTCATGACCGGGCATGGCCAGGGGGGCGCGCTCCGCCCCGACTCCGCGCCGCCGCCGATCGTTTGCCGGCTACCGATCCGGTGGCGGGGGGGATGGGGCGGAAACTGGCCTATTGCGGGGCAAGATATTTCGTGTACAAACATTTCGCGGACGCAACAATCGTCCGACCCCAAGCCCCCCAGGAGCCGCCATGCCGACCCCCTTTGGCGAAGAGCACCAGCACTTCCGCAAGACCGTCCGCCAGTTCGCCGAGAAGGAGCTCGCTCCCCACGTCGAGGAGTGGGAACGGGACGAGCTCTTCCCCAACTGGGTCTTCAAGCGCGCGGGCGAGCTCGGCATCACCGGCGCCCACTACCCGGAGGAGATCGGCGGCGGTGGCGGCGACTACTGGTTCTCGGTGGTCAAGAGCGAGGAGCTGCCGCGCTGCCTGATGGCGGGCGTGAGCATGGGTCTGCTCGTCCAGGCGGATATGGCCACCCCGGTCATCGGCGACCTGGGGACCAAGGAGCAGATCGCCGAGTTTCTGACCCCCGCCCTCCACGGCGACAAGATCGCGGCCCTCGGCGTGAGCGAGCCCAACGCAGGCAGCGACGTCGCCGGCATCCAGACGTGGGCGAAGAAGGACGGCGACGACTACGTCATCAACGGGTCGAAGACCTACATCACCAACGGCACCCGCGCCGACTTCGTCACCCTGCTCGTGAAGACCAACCCGGAGGCGGGCGCCCACGGCTGCAGCTTCTTCCTGGTGCCGACCAGCACCAAGGGCTTCGGCGTGTCCCGGAAGCTGAAGAAGCTGGGCAACCACTCCAGCGACACCGCGGAGCTGCACTTCGAGGACATGCGCGTCCCGAAGCGCTACCTGCTCGGGGAAGAGAACATGGGGTTCATGTACCTCATGCAGAACTTCCAGAGCGAGCGGCTGATCGCCTCGACGAGCAGCGCCGCCGGCGCGCAGATCATGATCGAGGAGGCCATCGCCTACGGGCGCGATCGCAAGGCGTTCGGCAAGCCGATCATCAAGCGCGAGTACTGGCAGCACAAGTTCGTCGACCTGATGACGAAGCTGGAGGCCGGGCGCGCCCTCGCCTACAAGGCGGTGGAGGAGTACAACGACGAGCGCTACGTGAAGAAGGAGCCCATCAGCTTCGACACCGTGAAGCTCATCTCGATGGCGAAGATCTTCATGGGCGACGTGGTCTCGGAGGTCGCCGACCAGTGCCTGCAGTTCCACGGCGGCGCCGGGTACATCGAGGAGTACCACATCGCCCGCGCGTGGCGGGATCAGCGCCTGTTCCGCATCGGCGGCGGCACGACCGAGACGATGCGCTACTACGTGGCGAAGCTCATCGGCCTCTGAGGCCACGGGCGGCGCCGTCGTCGCGTCCGCTCAGTACCCTTCGCCGTCCGCCGCGGCGTTCACCTTGCCGCGGTGCAGGCGGAAGAGGTTGACGAAGTAACCGATCACCAGCAACAGGCCCACCACGTACCAGGCGAGGCCGACGTCGAGCGCGTGGCGAGAGCTCGCCGCGGCGTAGGCGTCCACCGTCGCCGCGCCGTCGGTGGCGCGCAGCATCACCGGGAAGAGGCTCGTCGCGACGCCGCCGAGGGACCCGGCGAGGAAGGCGCACGAGCCGAGGAAGGCGGTGAGGACGCGGCCGCGGCGCAGCGCGACAGGCCACACGCCCAGCCCGCCCACCGCGAGCGCGATGGGCAAGGCGGCGACCGCGCGTGGGACCAGGTGGGTGACGCGGAAGGTGGCGACGAACACCGCCACCGCGCCCACCAGCACCACCGGCCAGAGGCGTGAGGCGAGCCGCGCGGCGCGCTCCCCCAGCTCGCCGCCCGTCTTCCACGCCAGAAAGAGCGCGCCGTGCGCGGCGAGCGCGATCAGCGCGAAGGCGCCCATCAGCAGGGTGTACCAGTCGAGCAGCCCCACCGGCGGCGCCGGGGTGAAGTTGGAGAAGAGGGAGAGCTCGAAGTACCCGGTCTTGTCGTCGATGGGGACGCCGCGCAGCACGTTGCCCAGGGCGACGCCGAAGAGGAACGCCAGCAGGCCGCTGGCGACGCTGAAGACGAAGTCCCAGAAGGCGCGCCAGAGCTCGCCTGGCACGTGGCTGCGCAGCTCGATGCCGATGCCCCGTACGATGAGCGACCAGACGACCAGGAACATCGCGAGGTAGAAGCCGGAGAAGGCAGAGGCGAGCACCCGCGGGAAGGCGAGGAAGAGCGCGCCGCCGGCGGCGAGCAGCCACACCTCGTTGCCGTCCCAGAGCGGGCCGATGGCGCCGAGCACCTGTCGTCGCTCCGGCTCCGCGCGTGCGACGAAGAGGTGGACGGCGCCCGCGCCCAGGTCGAAGCCGTCCAGCACGACGTAGGCGGTGAGGAGCGCCGCGACGAGGGCGTACCAGATCTCAACCACCGGTCGCCTCCGCGGGGGAAGGGGGCGCGCCGCCGGGGGCTCTTGGCTCCGGGCCGTGGCCGATCTCCTTGCCCACCAAGAAGACGAAGAGCAGCCCGAGCAGGAGGTAGAGGCCGCAGAAGCCGATGAGCGTGAAGAGGGCGTCGCCGGAGTGCACGGTGGGGCTGGAGCCGTCGCGCGTGCGCAGCACCTCGTAGATGAGCCACGGCTGCCGGCCGAGCTCGGCGGTGAGCCAGCCGGCGGTGTTGGCGATGTACGGGAAGGGGAAGGCGAGCATGAGCGCCCAGAGCACCGGACGCGTGCGCTCCAGCCGTTTCCGGAAGACGAGCAGGCGCGCGAGCGCCATCAGCCCGATCATCAGCGTGCCGAGGCCCGCCATGACGTGGAAGGAGTAGTACAGGAGCTCGATGTTGCCGGGCCACTGGTCCTGCGGGAAGGCGTCGAGGCCGGCGACGTCGCTGTGGAAGGTGCCGTAGGCGAGGAAGCTCAGCGCGCCGGGGACCTTGATGGGGTTGTCCAGCCGCTTCTCCGGCACGTCGGGCTGGCCGATGAGCGTGATGTCGGCGCGCGGCCCGCTCTGGAAGCGCCCCTCCATCGCCGCGAGGGCGACGGGCTGGTGCTTCGCCACCAGCTTGGCCTGCTGGTCCCCGGTGGGGAAGGCCACGACGAACGCGGCGACGAGACCCACGGTGGTGCCCACCTTCAAGCAGACGCGCGCGTGCCGGGCGTGGGCGCGCTTGAGCGTCCAGTACGCGCCGATGGCGCACACGACGAAGGAGCCGGTGACCACCGCGGCGTCGATGGTGTGCACCCACTCGATGAGGCCCCACGGGTTGAAGACGAAGCCCGTCAGGCTGGAGAGGGCGAGCGTCCCGTCGGCCATCTTGGTGTAGCCGACCGGGTGCTGCATGAAGGCGTTGGTGGTGACGATGAAGAAGCCGCTCGACCAGCTCCCCACGAGCAGCGCCACCGCGCACAGGAAGTGCGCGCGCGGGGAGAGCTTCTTCGCGCCCCACACCAGCAGCCCGAGGAAGGTGCTCTCCAGGAAGAAGGCGAAGAGGCTCTCCATCGCCAGGGACTGGCCGATGACGCCCCCCGCGACGTGGGAGAAGCGCGCCCAGTTGGTGCCGAACTGGAACTCCATCGGCAGTCCGGTGACGACGCCCACGGCGAAGTTGAGGCCGAAGATGCGCGTCCAGAAGCGCGCGAGGTCGCGGTACGTCTCGTCGTTGCGGCACAGGGCGATGCCCTCGAAGACCACGATGAAGAGCGCCAGCCCCATCGTGAGCTGGGGGAAGAGGTAGTGGTAGACGATGGTGAAGGCGAACTGCAGCCGGTGCCAGAGGAGCGCGTCGCCCATGGCGCCAGTGTGGGGTCAACGACCCTCCACGTCCATCGTCACACGCTCACCTCGGCCCCGCGGATCGCCACGCCGTCTCCCTCCGGGCTGACGCGCAGCACCAGCTTGCGCCACCGCCCGTTGCCCGCCCGCGCGTCCTCGGTGATCAGGTGCCCCACCGCGTCCAGGAGCTCGCGCGTGCTGTCCACCGCGTCGAGGTGCCCGTCCGGCGTCGTGGCGACGATCTGCGCGAAGAAGCGCGCCTTCTCGCGCGTCGTGTCGATGGTCACGATGAGGAGCGCCTCGCCGAAGCCGGCGGGGTAGGCGGGGCGGATCGTCTTGGCGGCGGCGTGCGCCAGCGGCAGCATCAGGTCGCGCGGGGGCGTGACGACGGGCGCGCCCAGCGGCAGCGAAGCCGAGGCGGACGCCGGCGGTGTCGACGCCACCGGCGCCACCGCGCCGGGCGGCATGGTGCGCGCCATCTCCAGCTCGGCGGTGAAGAGGGTCGGCGGTCGCGACGGCCCGGCGCCGTCGAAGAGCGCGTAGTACGCCGTCTGCTCGCCCTCGGTGCGGCGCACCATCGCGCGCGCGCTCGCGAGGTGCGCGGCCACGCGGCAGAGCAGCTCGGCGTCGGTCTCGCCGTCGAGCTGCATCTGACGGACGAGCAGCGCGCGGATGTCTCCGCGCTGCGCCTCGGCGAAGGCGAGGTCCATCAGCGACGTCTCCGTCTTGACGTGGTGCTCCTTGCCCGACCACCACCACCGGAAGAGGCCCAGGTCTCCCCAGAAGCGGCCGATGAGCTCCGCGTGTCCCTCCCAGAGGACCCTGTCGCCTCGCTTGAAGGAGGCCATGCCCGCGCCGGCGTCGACCGACGCCGTGTCGAAGCCGGCGATGCGCGCGGCGTGCGCCTCCTGTCTGGCCTCGAAATCCGCCCGGAACACCTCGGCAAGCTGGCGAATGCGCCGCATCGGCATTGGACCACGATACCAGGTAGCGCTATCGTTTTGTCCTCGCGGGCGGTGGCCCCCGCAGCGAGCGGCGCCGGCGGGCGGCCGCAAGGAGGAGCGCATGCGTCTTGGACTGGCTTCGAAGCCCCTCGGGGGCCGCGTGATCGCGGCGGTGCTGCCCGGGCTGGTGGCGCTCGCGTACGCCATGCCGGGGTGCGGCGGGACCGACGGGTCGGCGTTCGGCGACGGTGACGGCGGCGTGGACGGTGGCCTCGGCGACGGCGCCCCGCAGCTCGACGGCAACGATCCCTTCGGCGACACCGGCGCCGGGGACAGCGGCCCGCCCTGCGCGGTGAGCTGCTCCTCCGACCTGCACTCGGTCGTCGACTGCCACGGCACGGTCAAGAAGACCTGCCCGGACGACCAGGGCTGCGATCCGCAGAGCGGCGACTGCGTGGCCGCATGCGACAGCGCGAAGGCCAACAAGGGCAGCATCGGCTGCGAGTTCTACGCCGTCACCCCCGACGGCTCGCAGTACGGCGGGAGCTGCTTCGCCATGTACCTGGCGAACACCTGGAACTCACCGGTGACGGTCACGGGCGACTTCAAGGGCAGCGGCATCAACGTCGGGAGCATCGCGCGCATCCCCAAGGGCAACGGGGCCGCGATCACCTACTCGCCGCTGACCAACAACCAGATCCCCGCGGGGGAGGTGGCCATCCTCTTCCTCTCCGGCAGCGGCTGCCCCGTCACCAGCGGCAACCTCGCGCTCGGCACCTCCGGCACGATGATGGGCAACGCCGTCCGCATCGCGACGGACCGGCCGGTGTCGGCGTACGACATCTACCCGTACGGCGGCGGCACCAGCGCGATCACCAGCGCGACGCTGCTCTTGCCGACGAGCGCGTGGGACACCAACTACGTCGCGGTCAGTCCCTTCAACGTGAGCCAGGTCACCAACGCGCCCGGCGCGGTGCACCTCGTCGCGCAGCAGAACGGCACGAAGATCACCATCCTGCCGACGCAGAACATCGCCGGAGGCGGCGGCGTCGCGGCGGCCACGAAGAACACGCCGAAGACCTACGCGCTCGACAAGGGGCAGGAGATCGTCTTCGCGCAGACCAACCTGCTCGACGGAAGCCCCATCCAGGCCAACTACCCGGTGGGGATGTGGGCGAGCATGTCGTGCTTCAACGTGCCCGCGAGCGTGGCCTACTGCGACTCGGCCCACCAGCAGGTGCCGCCGGTGCAGGCGCTGGGCAGCGAGTACGTGCTGGTGCGCTACCGCAACCGGCTGGACAACGCCCCGGAGGAGTCGGTGCCCTGGCGCCTGCTCGGCCTGGTGGATGGCACGCAGCTCACCTGGGAGCCGTCGACGCCGTCCGGCGCGCCGACGACCCTCAACCAGGGGCAGCTCGCCACCTTCTCCGGCACGGGTCCGTACGTGGTGCACAGCCAGGACGAGAAGCACCCCTTCTACGTCTCGGCGCACATGACGGGCTGTTCCTCGGTGGGCTCGATCAACGGCCCGCCGGAGGGCTGCGTGGGCGACGCGGAGTACGTCAACGTCGTCCCGGCGAAGGAGTTCCAGAGCTCCTACGTCTTCTTCACCGACCCGACGTACCCCGAGACCGACCTCGTGCTGGTGCGCTCGAAGGGCGGCGACGCCAAGTTCCACGACGTGACGCTGGACTGCGCGGGCGCGCTGACCGGCTGGCAGCCGGTGGGGTCGAAGGGCGACTACGAGTTCACCCGCTTCGACCTGGTCCGGCACAACTTCCAGAAGCAGGGCAGCTGCGACAACGGCCGGCACGAGATCAAGAGCGACGCGCCGTTCGGCGTGACGGTGTGGGGGTGGGGGACGCTGGAGACGGGCTCGACCTTCTACACGCAGGCGGTGAGCTACGCCTACCCGGGCGGCATGAGCCTTAAGCCCATCAACACCGTCGTCATCCCCCCCGTTCCGAAGTAGAAGGCGACCCATGACGGCCGAGTGGACCGCCCAGCCGCACGAGCCCATCCAGCAGCTCGAGGAGAACCTCTGGACCGTCCGCGGCTCCCTCCCCGGGATGGCGATGCTCCGGACGATGACCGTCGCCCGTCGCACCGACGGGCGGCTGGTGCTCCACAGCGCCATCGTGATGGACGAGGCGTCCATGAAGGAGATGGAGTCGTGGGGTACGCCCGCGTTTCTGGTGGTGCCCAACGGGTACCATCGGCTGGACGCGGCCGCCTTCAAGGCGCGCTACCCCGAGATCGTGGTGCTGTGCCCTGCCGCCGCGCGCAAGAAGGTGGAGCGCCTGGTGCAGGTCGACGGCACCTACGAGGACTTCCCGCCGGACGAGGACGTGAAGCTGGAGTACCTGGACGGCCTCGCCCGGGCCGAGGGCGCGATGGTGGTGCGCTCGAGGAAGGGGACGAGCGTGGTGATGTGCGACGCCCTCTTCAACATGCCCCACGTGGGCGGCTTGCAGGGCTTCGTCTTCCGGCACGTGACAGGGTCGAGCGGCGGGCCGCGCGTCTCGCGCATCGCGCGGTGGTTCGTGGTCAAGGACAAGAAGGCCTACCGCGCCGAGCTCCGGCGCCTCGCGGCCATCCCGGATCTGGTTCGCGTCGTCGTGGCGCACCAGGAGCCGATCGCCGGGGACGTCGCCGGCGCGCTGCGGGCGGTGGCCGACACGCTCTGAGCCGAGACTCGCCCTTCCGGCTCGTGTCGCGGCCCCGGGCCGCGGGCTTCGGGCTCCAGGACCCGGGCTCGGGTGGTACGATTCGCCCATGATGTGGCGAGGGCTTCTTCTGTTCGCGGCGACGCTGCTGCTCGCATGCGGCTCCGGCGACGACACCTCCACGTTCGACGCGGGGAACGGGCAGGACGTCACGCAGCCGGACGCGGGCCCCACCTTCACCATCACCGTCGACCCGCCGCAGGCCGCGGTGACGGTGACGCTCGGCCAGCCGCCCGGCACGACGACCTACCGCGCCTTTCGGGTGGAGAACGGCGCGCAGACCGACGTGACAGCCCAGGTGACGTGGAGCATCGGCAACGCGTCGGTGGGGAGCGTGGCAGGGGGCGTCGTGGCGCTGGCGGGCATCGGCGGCGCCACCAACGTGACGGCGTCGATGGGCGGCGCGAGCGGGCAGGCCGGGCTGAGCGTCAAGCTGACGGGCGACGTCTTCTTGGGCGGGGCCGACTCAGGGGCGAAGCAGCAGCTCAACGGCGCGACGCAGGACCCCGACCCGAAGAACGCGCCGTCGCTGGAGTACCCGGAGGACCGCACGGTGCTCCCGGCCAACCTGCCGCCGGTGGAGATGCAGTGGTCGCAGGCGTCGGACAACGACACCTACCGCGTGCACATGACGGCCCCCACGCTGGACGTCTCGCTCTACACCAAGGACCGGCAGGTCCTGCTCGACGCCCCGACGTGGAACCTGGTGCGCGCCTCCAGCCCGGACCTTCCCGGCGCCACGACGTGGGTCGTCGACGCGACCGGGCCGAGCAAGCTGCTGCGCACCAGCGCACCGCGCGCCTTCTCGGTCACGAGCGACACCATCGACGACGCCTCCATTTACGTGTGGCAATCCTCCACCGGGAGCTTCCACGTCATCGACGTCGCGGCGGGCAAGGACTTTCCCCTGCCCAACGACGCGCCGGCGCTGCAGCAGGGGCAGCCGTGCTCGGGGTGCCACCGCATCTCGCGCGACGGCAAGCGCTTCGCGTACACGTACAACGGGGGCAACTTCGAGTTCGGGACGCTCGCCTTCGACGCCAACGCGAAGCAGTTCACTGGCAAGATCCAGCCGTCGCTGTCCTTCCGCGGGACGTACGCGGCGTTCAACCCGCTCGAGTCGAAGCAGAAGCCGGCGATGCTGGTGAGCGTCCCGGACGTGGTGGCGCAGAACACCGCGGGCACGGTGCGCCTGGAGATGCACGACCCCGACACCAACGCCGTCGTCCCGAGCAACGTCGCCGCGATGATCGGCCAGCTCGGGAAGCCGCCGCCGGGGCAGGCGACGCTCATGCCCGACTGGTCGGCGGACGGCAGCTTCGTCGTCTTCGCCGCCTACGACAGCACCACGGCGTACGTGCGCGACCTGGGCGACGACATCGTGCGCGCGTCCATCGTGGAGGCGCCGGTGAGCTACGACGGCACGCAGTTCACCTTCGGCGCGCCGAAGGTGCTTGTGGGCGCCGACCCGAACGCCAACCCCGACACGGCGGACAACAACTTCCTGCCCGCCATCTCGCCGGACGGCAGCGCGGTCGCGTTCACCCGCGCCGCGGGGTGGTGGTCCATCAAGACGCAGCAGTCGCTCATCAACCTGAGCGGGCAGATCATGCTGGTGCGGCGCTCCGACGGGCAGGTCTTCGAGCTGAAGAACGGCTCCAACGGCGCGGGCACGACGCTCTCCAGCACCTGGCCGCAGTGGGCCCCGACGATGGGCGCGCGCTACGCGTGGCTCGCCTACTCGTCGGAGCGGCCGTACGGGCACGAGGTCACCGTCGCCAACCACAGCTGCGGCGGGCTCGTGCAGGGGCAGGAGAGCTGCAAGCAGCTCTGGGTGATCCCCGTCGACCTGGACAAGCTGAAGAGCGGCAACGTCGATCCGAGCTACGCACCCTTCTGGATCCCCGGGCAGGACATCCACGCGCAGTACGTGAGCCCGCAGTGGACGAAGGCGGTGCTCACCCCGCCGAACTGACGCTTCGACGCCGCGCGCGGCGGCGCTACTTCAGCGTGCCGCGGATCTCGAAGGTGTGCTCGCCGCTCGAGCCGTCGGGGCACACGAAGCTGGCGCGGCCGTCGGCGCGCTGGGGCTGCACCTCGGCGCCGTCGCAGAAGATCTGGTAGTCGGCGAAGTAGTCGGCCGAGGCGGAGACCTCGTGGGGCAGCCCGGCCGTCGCCGGCGTGGCGCGGTAGTGGACGATCATGCGGTCGGGGCCGGGGCGCTCGATCGACACCAGATCACCGGCGACCGCGCGCGGGTAGGGGCGCGCGACCACCGCGATCGTCGCCGGGCGCTCCGTCTGGCTCGCGTCGCGCACGCCCCAGTTGCCGTTCTCCTCCCAGATCCACTGCGTGCTGGACGCCAGGAACTGGTCCTGGAGGTCGAGCTCGGCGGCGACCCATTTCGGGCCGCGCGTGATGGACTGATCGCACCCGAACTCGGTGACGAAGAGCGGCGTACCCCACGCGGCGGCCTCCTGCGAGGCGGCCTGCATGCTGGGCAGCAGCACGCTCGGATCCTCCGAGGCCCAGCTGTCCTGCGAGGGGACCGAGAACCAGCCGGTGTAGACGTGAGGCGCGTAGACACCCGGACCGTGCGACCAGGGCGCGTCGGGCAGCAGCGCGTGATCGTTGGCGTTGCGCGTGGCCAGCGGCTCGAAGAGCACCGGCGCGTCCTGGTCGATGGCGTGGATGGCGTCGGCGAAGCGCGCGTGGAAGTCGTCCAGCTTGGACTCGCTGAGGACCACCGGCTCGTTGAACGCCTCGAAGCCGAGCAGGGCGGGGTTGCCGACGTAGCGGCGTGCGATCTGCGAGACGGCCTGGATGAAGGCCGTCTGCAGGGAGCGGCCGTCCTGGGCGGGGAGGTCGTCGAAGAAGCTGAAGCCGGCCTGGAGCACCTGCGCGGAGGTGCGGCGGCTGTCGTCGCTGGGGCCGGAGAGGAGCTGCGCCGGCTGCGGCTCGATCGCCCAGAGGGGCGCGCCGTCCTCGCCGACCTCCTTGCTGTAGGCGTCCTGGTGCATGTCGCAGAGGACGTGGAAGTGGTGGCGAGCGGCCATGTCCATCACCGAATCCATCCTCGCGAAGAAGTCGGCGGAGTACTGGCCAGGCGTCGGCTCGAGGGCGCTCCAGTTGACGGGGAGGCGGAGGGCCGACACCCCGAGATCCTCGAAGCGCTGGGCGCTCTGCTCGTCGAAGGAGTAAAAGACCTCGTTGGGGGCGCGGCCGTCGTCGAACTTCGCGTCGAAGATGCCGTCCACCTTGGCGTTGAAGCCCCGGAAGAGGAGCTGGCGGCCGCGGCCGTCGCGGAAGGTCTGACCGACCACGTGGACGGCGTTGGGATTGGTGCGGGTGGCCGGGGCCGGTCCGGGCGGCGGGTCGCTGGAGCAGGCTGCTCCCGCCGGCAGGAGGGCCAGCAGGGCCACCAGGGGGAGCGGGCGGGCCATGTCCGGATCGTGCCGAACCCGGGCCCGCCCCGCAAGGACGCCGCCCGAACGTCCGGATCGCGAGCATGCTGACGATCGCGCGCCGGAGGGGGCGGTCTCCGCAGGGTCGACCGGTGCGCCCGGGTGGACTCGAACCACCGACCGGCGGCTTAGAAGGCCGCTGCTCTATCCAGCTGAGCTACGGGCGCTCACGCGGAGACGCTAACGCAAGACTCTCCGCAGTCGAAGGGGCATCGTCCCTCCGACGGCCCTGTCCCCACGCGCCGGACGCCGGCGGCCCTCACGCTCACGTCACGTCGGCAGGCGCACCGCGAGCACCGAGGACGCCGCCATCCGGATGACGCGCGCCGCGACGCTGCCCAGGGCGATGCGCGAGAGCCCCGTCCGCCCGCGCGTCGCCACCACCACGAGCTCCGCCCCCACCTCGTCGGCGTACTTGACGATGGCCGCGGGCGGCGGCCCGGTCAGGACCTTGACCTCCCCGGTCGCGCCGAAGCGCTGGAGCGCCTCGCGGAGCATGGTCTCGGTCGCATCGCCGAGCTGCTTCTGTACCTCGGGTGGCGGCAGCACGGGGATGACGCCCAGCGGGTTGGCCGCGGCGGCGGTGAGCGTCGCCGCCGAGAAGTCGATGGCGTGGACCAGAAGCAGCTTGGCGCCCCGCTGCTTCGCCTCGTCGGCGCCGGCGGCCACGGCGGGCAGCGACGGATTGGACAGGTCGGTCGCCACCATCACGACGCCGTGCTTGGTGTGCGGGCGCGCCACGTAGACCGGACAGTGCGCGTAGCGCACGACCTGCTCGGCGACGCTGCCCAGCAAGGTGCGCTTCAGGCCGGTGCGCCCGTGGCTGCCCACCACGATGCGGTCGGCCTTCCACGCCTCGGCGCGGTGGATGATGCCCGCGTACTCGGTGCCTTGCTCGACGAAGATCTCCGCGTCCTCCGGCGCGCCCTCGATCGTGGCGAGGCGCTCGCCGACGAGGTCCTGGACCTTCGCCTCGAACTCCGCCATCTGCAGCACGGAGGCCTGGTTCTGCTGCGGGAAGAGGGGATGGAGGCCGAGCGTGTACGGCATCACGTGGCAGATGGCGAGCTTCGCGCCACTGGCCTTCGCGGCGGCACACGCGTGGCGCAGGGCCTCGTCGGAGGCTTCGCTGAGGTCTGTGGCGGCGAGGATTCGAGTGGGGGTCATGTGGGCCCGCTAGTCTTACCCGAGACCCGCCTGGCAGGCTCGGAAAAGGCAGCACCCCGGCGCCGCGACCGTGCGATGGTGGCGCGCATGACACACGCACCGGCCGGGGGGCTCGACGCCGCCCTGGCGCGCGCCCAGGCGGGAGACCCGGGGCCCCTGTACGCCGTGCTGGCGCGCGGGTCCCGCCTGCCCGGTCCCAGCCCCAACCTGGAGCTGGGGTGGTCCTTTGCCGCGACCTGCGCCTCCGTCGGCCCTCCGGCCGCCGGCGTGGTCTCCACGATGGCCCGTCTGGACGCCGACTTTGCGCCCGGCGGCACCGAGCTGGAGTTCCTCCCGCTCGCCGCCGTCCTCGCCGCCGGCGAGTGCGCGGCGCGCGTCCCGTCGCTCCGCCCCGCGATGGTGGCGCTGCTCCACGACGCCGCGGAGGACAAGCGCTTCCGCGTGCGCGACGCGGTGCCGCTCGCCCTCATGCGGGCAGGCGCGGCGATGGGCCCGGCCCTCGCCGCCGACCTGGAGGGCTGGACCGACGGCTACTTCCACGCCGCGGCCGCGCTGCGCGCGCTGACGCACCCGGAGTGGCTCTCCACCTTGCCCGACGCCGCGCCCGCCGTCAGCCTGCTCTCCGGTGCCTTCGCCCTCGCCGACGGCGCGCCCCGCGCAGCCGAGCGCTACCCCGGCTACAAGGCCTTGCTCGATGCCCTCGCCGCCGCGCCGGAGCCCCTCGCCCTGCGCTTCGGCGCGCCCGTCTTCGACGCCCTCGCGGCGATGACCGGCACGACCGACCCCAAGCTGCGCGCGCTGCTGGCGCGCATCCTCTCGAGCAAGCGGCTCGTGCAGCGTCACCACGACGAGGTGCGGCGCGTGCAGGCGCGCCTCGCCGCTACCGAGAAGCCGGTGCGCGATCCGCGCTCGCTCCCGCGCGCCACCCGCAAGCGCGGCGGCGGCCGCCGGCGCTGACCTCGCTCAGCGACTGCTGCGCGGCGCGCGGAGCGACGGGGGGATCGCCTCGTCGCGTGCGCTCTTCGGCGGCCCCATGCTGGGTGGCGGCACGCTCACCCGCTCCGCCACCTTGCTCGCCTGGTCCACGATCTTCGTCGCGGCCGCGGCGCGCGCCGACTTCTGCTGCAGCGTCGCGTGGTCGACCACCGCGTGCCCCTCCAGCAGGTCCAGGTACTCCAGGTTGAGGTTGCCCCCGCTCGGCAGGATGAACACGCCGAACAGGTGCGCCTGCCGGGCGACCTCCGCCACCAGCGGGCGCGGCACGTGCAGCGCCGCGTGCGTGATGAGGTGGATCACCGGGTCACGCTGCTCGCGCGCGCGGAGCAGGTCGATCTCGGTCGCGAGCTGGGCGAAGACGCGCGCCGGGTTGCGCCCGCGCTCGCCCTTGAAGCCGAGCAGGTACGCCGCGGGGAGCTGCCCTGGCCGCGCGCGCTGCACGTCGTACAGGCGCGAGTCGAAGAAGCGCATCCACACCTCCTCGCCGGAGAGCTGGAGCTTCTTGCCGAGGGCGATCGCCAGCCCACGCGCGAACACCTGCCGCTCGCCGCGCATGCTCGCGGAGGCGTCGATCAGCAGGTAGTGAAGCCGGCGCGCCTCGTCGGGCGCCTGCTCGCGTGTATAATACAATATCTCGTGCTCGATCATCCGCCGGGCGAACTCGTCGGGGTCCCAGGCGAGCTCGGTCAGCACCAGCGAGTCCAGCGACCCCTTCGAGCCGATGCCGGAGTAGCCGTGCACGGCGTGCGTCCCGGTCGCGTGGCTGCGGTGCGTCTCCAGCACACTGGGCAAGAGCTCCAGGGAGAAGTTGACGATGTCGTTGGCCGCCGGGCTGGAGATGGCGGCGAGCAGGTCCACGTGCGCGAGGGCGCCGGCGGCGGAGGACTCCGGGCCGAGCATGCCGAGCAGGCGCAGGGTGTCCAGGTCGAGCGCGTCGGCGAGGGTGAGGACGTGCAGCCGCGAGCGGACCAGCGCGTCCAGCGCGGCCGTCTCCCACGCCCGCGGCACGGCGGCGAAGAGCGAGGCGAGCTGGCCATCGACGTCGCGGACCATCTCGGGGTCGAGCGGGATGGCGGCCGTGTAGGGCGGCCGGCCGAGGCGCTGCGCCACGGCCCCGAGCACGCGCGCGAGCACCACCACGACCAGGTCGTCGGAGAGGCGCATGCTGCGCGCGCGCGCGCTCGCCTCGCTCTGCGCGATCTCCTCCACGATGCCGCGGTAGACCTCGTACAGCTCCTGCAGCCTGGGCTGGCGCGCGACGATCGTCTCGGTCGCGGGGCGGCGCCCGACGTCGAGCTGCTCCTTCGGCGCGGCGTAGAGCAGACCCACGTCGTGCACCAGGAAGAGCGGCAGGTGCAGGCCGAGGCGCGCCAGGTCGCGGTACCAGCGCAGGGTGCGCACGACCATCATCGGCGCGTGCGCCCTCACGCACGACAGGGCCAGGCCACCGAGCGGGCCCGCGATGGTGGCATCCCGGGTCTGCGCGTTGGAGACGGGCACCTACTGCAGCGTCTCGGGCTGCTGGACCGAGCCGCCGGGCGTCTCACCGGTGATGGAGTCGAGGTCGGGCTGCATGCGGAGCTGCTTCACGCAGTTCCAGGTGCTGCCCGTCTCGTCCTCGTCGAGGCCGTAGTAGCCCTTCAGCTCGGCGATGCCCTGCTTGCCAGGCTCGTAGACGAAGACGCCGCGCCCGTGCTGCATGGAGGAGGGGCCGACCAGGCCGTACTTGTGCTCGGTCCACTCGAAGTGCAGCACGTTGCCGACCTTCGTCCCGGAGAGCTGGCCCCACGCGCTCTTGTCGGTGCGCTGCCACTTGCCGATGACGTTGTTGCCCTGCTCCACCAGGTGCAGGTAGCCGAAGGTCGGGTGGAAGTAGACGCCGGTCCAGGCCTCGCCGGCGGGCATGTCGCCGGGGGTGATCTTGGCCGTCTTGGCGTCAGGCCCGCCGCAGGCCATGACCGACGTCCCCGCGAGGACGAGCGTGGCCGCGACCGCCAGGATGCGGATGGTTTTCATGCCCCGCACTCTAGCAAAAAATTGCGCCGCGCAAGACATCGCGCGGCGAGCTGGGACCGGGCGCCGCGAAGCGTGACCTCGGGCCTCGATGCGATCAGCTCGGCGGCTTGTTGCCGCTGAAGGACTGGACCGAGGTGCACGTGGTCCGGTAGCCGCAGTCGGGCGAGCCGTTGGTGGCGTAGCTGTAGGTGATCGTCCCGCTGATGAGCCCCGCGGAGGCCTGCACCGTGCCGTCGACGCGCGCGTTGACCGTGAAGGAGCAGTTACTCGCCGTGTCGGAGCGCGTCCCGTAGTCGGTGAGGCTCAGCGTGGGGCCCTGGAGGTTGCCGACGAAGCTGTTGTTGCCGAGCCAGAGCGCCATGCCGCTGCCCACCAGCCCGTCCACGTGCCCGGTCGCGTCGGTGCCCTGCTGGCTCAACGTGAAGGGGATGTTCTGGCTGGAGGTGCCCTCCGTCCAGCCGTTGAGCTGGCAGTCGTTGTTCTTCTCGGTGACGGCGATGGTGTACGTGCCCGACGCGTCCGCCTGCTTGGGGGCGTCGAAGGTGGCGGCGCTGCACGCCACGGCGCCGCCGAGCGTCGCGGCCGTGAAGAGACGTTGCGAGACGAGGCGACGATTCATGAAGAGCTCCTCCTGGGGCTCTGCATCGCACGCCGCGTTCCACGCCGGGCGCCACGGAAAACAGGGACCATGCACGTATCGTGTGAACGCGCGGCAACGTGAACGGTCGCCTCGTGGTCACGGGCGCCGCTGGCGTATGCCGTCCCACATCGTGGTCGACGCGGCGCGTCTCGCGAGGGCGACTCAGGCCGTCGCGTCGTCGCCGCCCTCCGACTCGCTCTCTTCTTCGAGGGCGGCGCCGTGGCACTTCTTGAACTTGAGCCCGCTCCCGCAGGGGCACGGGTCGTTGCGTCCGATCTTTGGACCGGTGCGCCGCTGCGGCTGCACCACGCGCGCGGCCGGCCGGCGCGAGGGCGTCCCGGCGGCGGGCGCGTCGTCCGCCTCGTCGTCGGCGCCCGGGTTCACGTCGGAGCCGTGGCGCATGATCATCTGCTGCTGCTGCTGCTCGTGGCGCTCCATGTCGGCGCGCTCGAGCTGCTCGATCTCCGTCTCCTTGCGGACCTGCACCTTGAAGAGCTTGCTCGCCACGTTGCTGCTCGTGGCCGCCATCATCGTGATGAAGATGTCGTAGCCCTCTTTCTTGTACTCCTGCTTCGGGTCCTTCTGGCCGTAGCCGCGCAGGCCGATGCCGTCGCGCAGGTGCTCCATGTTGGTGAGGTGCTCGACCCAGCTGCGATCGATCTCCTCCAGGTAGAAGTGGCGGAAGACGCGCAGCAAGAGCTCCGTCCCGAGCTCCTTCTCCTTGTCCGCCAGCGCCTTCTCCGCCTGCAGGTAGAACTCGTGAGCGAGGTCCTCGGCGATGTGGATGTGATCGAACTCGTTCGGCTTGACGTTGAAGTGCTCCACGAAGCCGGCGCGCAGGCCCTTCCAGTCCCAGTCCTCCGGCGGCTTGTTGCGCGGGCAGCACTCCTCCACCATCGCCCCGATGATGCCGTCGATGAGGTCGAGCATGCGCTCGCGCTGCTCGGTGAGCGACTGCGGGACCTCCTCCATGAGGCGCTCGTGCACCTTCTTGGGGGTCTTGGCCTCCTTGGGCTTGTAGTCCCAGCGGTAGCCGTAGAACTGGTAGACGTCGTTGCGGAGCGACTCCAGGTCGTAGAGCTCCTTGACGTCCTCCACCTTCTCCGGCCGCTTGGGCGTCTCCGCCGGCTGGCCGTCCTCGCCCGGGGTGGGGAGCGGCGTGCCGTAGTGGAGGAGCATGTCGCGGATGGCCTCCTTCACCTCGTCCTTGAGGCGATCCAGGACCTTGATCTCGCGCATCTTGCCGGTGGGCTTGCCCTCGTCGTCGACGATCTCCGGCGTGTAGCGGCCGATGAGGAGCTGCTGGCGGATCGTGTAGACCGTCTTGCGCTGCTCGTTCATCACGTCGTCGTACTCGAGCAGGTTCTTGCGGATGTCGAAGTTGCGCGCCTCGACCTTCTCCTGCGCGTCGCCGATGGACCGGGTGACCCACGGGTGCTCGATGGGCTCGTCGTCGGGGAGGCCCATGCGCTCCATGAGCGACTTGACCTTGTCGCCCGCGAAGATGCGCATGAGGTCGTCCTCCAGCGAGAGGTAGAAGCGGCTGGAGCCCGGGTCGCCCTGGCGGCCGGCGCGGCCGCGGAGCTGGTTGTCGATGCGGCGCGACTCGTGGCGCTCGGTCCCGAGGATGTGCAGGCCGCCGACCTCGCGCACCTCGTCGCCCTCCTTCCGGCACTGCTTCTCGTACTTGGCGACGAGCTTCTGGAACTCCTCCGGCTCGGCCGCCTCGTCCTTGCCCTGCTCCTTGAACTCCAGCTTGGCGAGCATCTCGGGGTTGCCGCCCAGGACGATGTCGGTCCCGCGGCCGGCCATGTTGGTGGAGACGGTGATGGCGCCCTTGCGGCCCGCCTGCGCGACGACGTACGCCTCCTTCTCGTGGTGCTTGGCGTTGAGCACCGCGTGGGGGACCTGCCGCTTCTTCAGGATGCGGGCGATGGCGCCGCTCTTCTCGACGCTCGTCGTGCCGAGGAGGACCGGCTGCCCGCGCTCGTGGAACTCGAGGATCTCCTTGATGACCGCGGTGAACTTCTCGCGCTCGGTCTTGTAGACCGTGTCGTCGTAGTCCTTGCGGGCGATGGGCTTGTTCGTCGGGATGGCGACGACGTTCAGCTCGTAGGTGGAGTGGAACTCCTCCGCCTCGGTGTCCGCGGTGCCCGTCATCCCGGCCAGCTTGCTGTACAGGCGGAAGAGGTTCTGGAAGGTGATGGTGGCCATCGTGCGGGTCTCTTCCTGGATCCGCACGCCTTCCTTCGCCTCGACGGCCTGGTGCAGGCCGTCGCTCCAGCGGCGGCCGGGGAGCACGCGCCCGGTGAAGTCGTCGATGATGAGGACCTTGCCGTCATCGGTGACGAGGTAGTTCACGTCGCGGTGGTAGAGCGTGTGCGCCCGCAGGCACTGGTTGAGGATGTGGAGGGACTCGAGGTTCTCCGGGTCGTAGAGGTTCTTCAGCCCCATGAGCTGCTGGGCGGTGTCCACGCCATCGTCGGTGAGGCTCACGGTGTGGCCCTTCTCGTCGACGACGAAGTGCTCGTCCTTGCGCAGGCGGGGGATGACCTCGTTGATCGTCCGGTACTTGTGGCTCGAGGCCTCCGGCTGGCCGCTGATGATGAGCGGCGTGCGCGCCTCGTCCACCAGGATGGAGTCGACCTCGTCCACGATGGCGTAGTTGAGCGGGCGCTGCTTCCACTCCAGGGCGGAGAAGCGCATGTTGTCGCGCAGGTAGTCGAAGCCGAACTCGTTGTTCTGGCCGTAGGTGATGTCCGACTGGTACGCGGTGATCTTCTCGTGGTCGCTCTGCGAGTGGACGACGACGCCGGTGGAGAGGCCGAGGAAGCCGTAGAGCTTCCCCATCCACTCGGCATCGCGGCGGGCGAGGTAGTCGTTGACGGTGACGACGTGGACGCCCTTGCCCTCGAGCGCGTTGAGGTAGCAGGGCAGGGTGGCGACGAGGGTCTTGCCCTCGCCGGTGCGCATCTCCGCGATCGACCCGCGATGGAGCACCATCCCGCCGATGAGCTGCACGTCGTAGTGGCGCATCTTCAGGACGCGCTTGCCGGCCTCCCGGCACACGGCGAACGACTCGACGAGGATGTCGTCCAGCTTGGCGCCGTTGTCCAGCTTCTCCCGGAACTCGGCCGTCTTCGCCTTCAGCTTCGCGTCGGAGAGCTTGGAGATCGACGGCTCGAGCTCGTTGATGGCCGCGACCTTGGGGCGGAGGCGCTTGACCTCCCGTTCGTGGCTGGTGCCGAGCAGTTTCTTGAGCGCCCAGGTGATCATGTCGTGTGCGAAAGGCTCCGGTTAGCCGACGCAACCTAGTGCCTCGGCCTCCGGAGCGCAAACCGTCCCAGGGGGCATTTGCTTCCTGGGAGGCGGGGCCTCCGGGCTCCCGGGCGGCCTGTCCCCGGACCTGCACGGACGTTCCGCCGGGGGCCCGCCTACAGCCAGCCGGCTTCTCGGTACCACGCGGCGGTCTGCCGGACGCCCTCGCGCAGGGGCACCTCCGGCTTCCACCCCAGCTCCTCCCGTGTCCGCGTGGAGTCGCACACGAAGTGCTGCAGGAGCATGTTGGCCTTCTCGCGGGTGAGCATCACCGCCTTGTCGGTGGCGCGGCCGTACATCTCCACGCCCCGCGCGACGGTGCGCAGGACCCCGGCGGGCAGGCTCATGCGGATGAGCGCCTTGCGGCCGAGCGCGTCCTCCACCATCTCGAGGAACTGCCGCTGGGTGACCGGGCTGCCGTCGTCGACGAAGTACACCTGGCCGCTCGGGGTCTCGGCGTCGATGGCGCGGATGCACGCGTCCGCGCAGTCCGGCCCGTACACGAACACCCCCAGCGCCCCGCCACCGGCGATGGTGGGCATCAGCCCGCGCTTGACCGACTTGAAGGCCTCCAGGATCTCCTGGTCGCGCGGGCCGTAGATGGCGCCGGGGCGCAGGACCGTCACCGGGAGGTCGCCGCGCGCGTCGAGCACGGCCTTCTCCGAGGCGAGCTTGGAGCGGCCATAGGCGGTGCAGGGCTGCTCCTGCTCCAGGGGCACGGGGCGGCCGTCGGTGGCGGGACCGGACGCCTCCAGGCTGGAGACATGGACGAAGCGCTTCAGGCCGGGGGCGGCTTCCCTGGCGGCGGCGATCAGGTTCCGGGTGCCGGTCACGTTGGTGCGGCGGAGATCCTCCTCCGTCCGGGCCTTCACCAGGCCCGCGCAGTGGACGATGGCGTCGACCCCGCGCACCGCGTCGCGCACGCGCGGGGCGTCCTCCACGCTTCCCTCCGCCAGCTCGACGCGCGGCAGGGTGCCCAGGTGCTTGCGGTTGGATGTCTTGCGGACGAGGGCGCGGACGTCATGCCCTTGATGGGTCAAGCGTTCCGCCACCCAGCTCCCGAGGAAGCCGCTCGCTCCGGTGACCAGGACCTTCATCTCGGCGCGTCTGTAGCACGTCCGCGGGCGCCGCCCCACGTCCGGGTGACGCCCGAACCCAGAGCCCCCGCCCGCTCAGCTCTTGCGCTTCACCCACTGGACGTACTGCCGTGGCACGCCCAGCATCCTCGCGGCGGCGCTGTGACCCCCGCCGGACACGTCCAGGGCGAACGTCACCGCCTCGTCACGCAGCGCGTCCAGCTTGTCCGGGAGCGCTCCTTCCGCTCGGACGATCACCTCCGCCATCGCCCGCAGCGTGCCCACGGTCACAGGGCCGGCCAGCGGCGGCGGGGGGAGGCTGAGCACGTCCACCAGCTCCTCCAGCGACATCCCCGCCTTCGGGAGGAAGTAGGCCCCGAGCCGCTGCGCTTCCCGGGCCACGGCGAACTCCAGCACGGCGGTGAGCACGATCCCCGGGGCATCGATGCCGCGCTGCCGGGCGACGCGCAGCACGTCCAGGCCCTCGGTGTTGCCGTAGTCGCCGAGGCACACGTCGATGAGCAGCCGGTCCGGCGTGGTGCGGTCGAGCACGTCCAGGGCCTGATCGAAGGTCGCCGCCTCGTCCACGTGGAGGTGCGGCATGCGACGGCGGAGCTGACGAGACATGGCGCCGCGCAACGGGTCGTCGTCCTCGACGTAAAGGACGCGCAGCGGTTCGGGAGACGACATTTCGAAAGCAGGCTTCGTTGGGTTAGGAGTGGCTTCGGGCACGGAACACCGCGCACCGAAGCGGCTGCCCCCGGCCCCTCGCGCTGTTCACTTTCCAGCCATCGCATCCACGACGGATCGCGGGAAGCGCAAGAATATTTGCGGGCTCACGCGTTCAGTACCGCGGCGCCTCGACTCCGCGAGTTTGCCGCGGAAACATATGGATGAGCTGGGCGCGCGCCGCTGATCAGGGGCGTCGCAGGGCCGCGTAGAAGCTGGCGTTGCCGCGGCGGAGGCGGAGCACCAGCACACCGTCCTGCGCGGCCTGCTGGAGCTGGTTGGAGTTCGGGTCGGAGACGCCGTCCGCCTCGACGACCACGTCGCCTGGCTTCAGGCCCGCGCGGTCGGCCGCGGAGCCCGGGATGACGCTGGAGACGAAGGCCGTCGGCTTGGCCGCCAGCCCGAGCTGGGTCGCCTGCTGGGCGGCCATGTCGCGGACGGAGAGACCGAACCCCGACTGCGGCACGCCTTGCTGCTGCACCGGCAGCGGCGGGATGGGTGCCTCCGGCCGGGCGGCGAGCGTCACCGAGGTGCCGTAGTGCTTGCCGCCACGGATCACCTCCAGAAGGAGCTGCTGCCCGACGTCGTGAGCCAGCACCTCCTGCACCAGCTCCCGGCTGTCGTGGATGGGGTGGCCGGCGACCGCGGCGATGATGTCTCCCGGGTGGAGCTGCGCCTTCTGCGCCGGGGTGCCGGGCGTCACGTCGCTGACGAGCGCGCCGGCGCGCGGGTCGAGCTTCATCGCGCCGGCGAGATCGGGCGTCAGGTCCTGGGTGCTCACGCCGATCCACGCGCGCTCGACGTGGCCGGTCTTGAGGATCTGCGCGGCCGCGCGCCGGGCGATGTTGGACGAGACGGCGAAGCCGATGCCCGTGCCGCGACCCACGATCATGGTGTTGATGCCGAGGACCTGGCCGTCCAGGTTGCAGAGCGGGCCGCCGGAGTTGCCCGGGTTGATGCTCGCGTCGGTCTGCAGGTAGTCCTCGATGGTGTTGACGCCCAGGCCGCCGCGGCCCTTGGCGCTGAGCACGCCGGTGGTCACCGTGTAGCCGAGGCCGAAGGGCGAGCCGATCGCCACGACCCACTCGCCCACGCGCGCGGCGTCGGAGTCGGCGAAGTGAGCGGCGACCAGGCCCTTCGCGTCCACCTTGATGACGGCGAGATCGGTGTCGGGGTCGCGCCCGACCAGGCGGGCGGGGAGGAAGCGCCCGTCGCGCAGGTGCACGTTGATGGTGAGCGCGTGATCGATGACGTGGTTGTTGGTGAGGATCGCCCCGTCGGGCGTGAAGACGACGCCGGAGCCGGTGCCGCGGGCGACGGGGGAGCTCTGGTTGCGGCCGAGGATGCGCATGAGCGGGTCGGCGTTGGTCTCGCGCACGGTCACGTCGATCTGCACGACGCTCGGGCTCACGCGGTCGGCCACGGCGACGAAGGCGTCGGAGAGCTTGCGGGCGGCGGCCTGCGACGCCTGCACCTCCCGCGGGGAGGGGGAGGCGGCCTGCGTCGGGCCCTGCGCGAACGCCGCGGGCGCGAGCGTGAGGGTGAGCAGGACGAGGGCGGCCGACGGCAAGCGAGGCATGGCGATCTCCGGAAGGAGCGCCGGGTTGGGCGGCGCCCTCCCCTGAGGATGTGGCGCGCGGGGCGGGAACGCAACCTCGGGTGGCGGGATGAAAGGCCGCCGGGACGCCAACCGGCCCGCGCTCGTCAGCGCCCGCGCGGCCAGGCCGTTCGCGTCACGATGCGGGACCACGGCACCGCGCCCATCGAGAGCGTGGCGGCGTGGAGCGGGGTGCCGGGTGCGGACAGATCGGTGATCTCCATCGTGGGGGCGCCCCACTGCCGCGCCACGTGGGCGCCCAGCGCGCCGAGGATAGGCACGTACTCCGCGGGCTCGGCCGCCGGGTCGAGCGCGACGCGGGTGAGGGCGGCGCGGCGGCCGGAGGAGAAGGGCGGGTCGAGGTTCATCACCACGATGCTCCCGCTGGCGCGCGCGACGTCCTCGGCATCGGTGGCCACCAGCTCGGCCGGCATGCTCGCCGGCGGCTGGTTGAGGTGCGCGCCGATCGCTCGCAGCCACGACGCGTCCACCGCGCGGGGGGGGTCGAAGCGCGTGTCCCCGGCGGCGCGGCGGCGGGCGGCGAGCGCGGCCTCCAGCACCGCGACGGCGTGTGCGTCGCGCGGCCCGGCGTAGCGCGCGCGCGCGGGCCACCGGGCGCCGTCGGTCGGCATCCGTATGGTGTACGCGACCGGCGTGAACCCGACGCGGGCGTAGAAGGTGTGCGCCGGGTTGGGCTCGAGCACCTCGGCTGCGAGCACCGCGGCGCGGCCGGCGACGTCGGCGGCGATCTCCCCCAGCGCGTCGAGCAGGACGCGCCCGAGCCCCAGCGTGCGCGCCGCGGGGGCGACGACCAGCGAGCGCACCTCGCATGTCGACGGTGTCTGCGCGTCGACGCCGTAACGATCGATCCAGCCTTCCACCTGGCCGGCGACGACGCCGTCGCGCGTGGCCAGCACGTGGAGGTGGCGGCCCAGCACGAAGCCGCCGCGGCGCAGCCGGGCCTCCTGCTCGATGCGCGCCGCGACGCGGTCGTAGACGCGGTCGTCCTTCGAGCCGGGGTAGCCGCCCCAGGACTCGTGGACGTCCCACAGCTCGCGCCAGAGGGCGGCCACCGCCTGGCCGTCCCCCGGACGCGGCGGGCGCACCTGCACCCGCGGCGCGGCGGTCACGGCGGCCATGGGGTCCCCGCCTCCGCCGGGAGATCGACGAACGCTTCTTCCAGGACCAGGCCGTGCGCGGGCGCCGTCACGCCGAGGTCTCCGCGGCGCTTCGACGCGAAGGCGCGCCGGGCCGTGCCCAGCTCGAGCTGGCCGCGGCCGACGTCCACGAGCATGCCGGCGAGGATCCGCACCATGTTGTGGAGGAAGGCGTCACCCACCACCACGATGGCCGCCACCCGCTCGTCCGCTTGCTCCACGTCCACGCGGGCGAGCGTCCGCTCGGTCGATGCTCGCTCGTCGTGCGAGGTGCGAAACGCGGCGAAGTCGTGCGTCCCCACGAGGTCGCGCGCCTCCGCGCGCATCCGATCGAGATTGACGGCCCAGGGCACCCGCCACGCGGTAGCACGGAGCAGGGGGTCGCGCACGGGGTCCAGCAGCAGCCGGTACCGGTAGCGTTTGCCTCGCGAGACGAATCGCGGGTTGAAGCCGACCGGCACCGCCCGCGCGGCCCGGACGGCGATCTCGTCCGGGAGGTTGGCGTTGACCGCCAGCACCCAGCCTCGCGCGTCGATCGCGCGGTCGGTGTCGAAGGCGGCGAGCTGCCCGCGCGCGTGCACGCCGGCGTCGGTTCGGCTCGCCCCGCGAAGGCCGGCGACGCCGGCGTCGATCGCCCGGACACCCGCGAGCACCGTGTCCGAGACGGTGCGTACGTCCCGCTGGGGCGCCCACCCCGCGAAGGGCGTGCCGTCGTAGGCCACCGTCAGGAGCACGCCGTGCTTGCCCGAGGTCGTCTCGGAGCCCGGACCCTCGCGCATTCACATCCTCTGAAGGCGCGCGGACGCGCCCGACGCACAGCGGAGGGCCCGCGTGGGGGAATTCATTCGCATCCTCTCAGATGAGGTAGCGGCCGGAGCGCAGCAGGGGCGCGCCGTCCAGATCCACGTCGGAGTAGGCGCAGGTGAGCGAGAGCTGGGAGCGCGTGGTGAAGGGCGCGCCGGTCATCTCCGGGAAGGTGGTGCCCAGGCCGATGTGAAGGCCGGGCAGGTTCTGGTCGCAGATGAGCTCCCCCACCGGGGAGAGAATGCCGACGTTGGTGCCCAGCACGACGGTGCCGACGTGATCGGCGTAGAGCTCGCGCCGCAGGAAGGCCTCCACCTCCCGCTGCAGGCCCCGGTCGGGGCAAGACACCGAGCGCACGACCGAGGCTTCGATGGCCAGGCGCACGGGGGTGGAGGCCATCAGCCCCGCCGCCGCGCCGAAGTGACCGCCCATGCTCGCGTCGCACACGAAGACGCCGTCCACCGTCGCCGGCGAGGTCATGAGCTCGCCGGAAGGCAGGTTCTCCCAGCGGCCCGGGCGGATGACGCCAACATGCTCGGCCCAGCGGTGCGCCGGCGTGAGCGTCACCGACATGTCGCTGCCGGCCCCGGTCCGGAGCTTGAGCGCGGAGTCCGGACGCAGGCGCGTGCGTACCACGCGTGTCATGTCCAGGATGCGCGACGGGTCCACCGAGAAGCCGGCGATCATCGACCGGCGCGTGACGCCGACCATGTGCGCGTGGCGCAGCTCCAGGTCACGCACCAGCTCCAGGAACTCCAGCCGCATGGGCTGTTCGCCGTCCTGGAAGCCGATGAGCATGACGGTGGCCTGCGCGTCCCCCACAGCCGCGCGCACCGCCTCCGGCAGGGTGTGCACCGGGCGCGGCTCGATGTCCTCCAGCACCAGCATCTCGCAGCGCGCGCCCGCGGACCGCGCCGTCTCCACGAGCGCCGGGCCCAGCTCGGCGCGCTCGCGGTCGAGCAGCAAGAACACCTTCTCGCCAGGCACCAGCCCGAGGGAGCCCTCCAGGATGCGGCGCGCCGCGTTGACCACGTCGAAGTCGATGGCGGGCAGGCGCATCATCGACGAGGGGCGGCGCGTGGGCGGCAGGCGCGACGACGGCGGCACCGGAGTACGCTGCGAGAAGGGGGACCGGGGCGACGGCGGCACGGGGGTGCGCGGGCGCCGCGGCGTCGTCGGCCCGGGCAGCACGGTCCGCGACGGCGGTGCCGACTCGGGCTTCCCGCGCTTGTTGTCGTCGTCCGTCGCCACGAGGCACGGCATCCTTTCCGAGGGTCACTCCGCCGGGGCGTCGGTCGAGGCGTCGGTCCCGCCGTCGACCGTGGCTTCGGCGGGTCCGTCCGTCGAGGCGTCGCCCGCCTGGCCGTCGGTGGCGTCCGACCCGCCGCCGTCGGAGAGGGGGCCGGAGTCGGAGGTGGGGAAGCAGTCCCCCTGCACGCCGCTGCAATCGGGCGTGACGTTGTCGACGCAGGCCGTGGCGAGGGCGACGCCCGCGCCGACGACGCCCACCGAGACCCATAGCAAGACGCGGGCACGCATCGTCAGTGACCCGCGGCGACGTAGTTGATGGGGAAGTCGACGTTGACGCACCCGCCCTTCGGCGGGGGGACGCGTCCGGAGATGAGGAGCATGCGGGCGGCGCAGTCGGCAACCTGCGAGCTGCCCATGTCGTTCTTCTGGACGGTCGCCGAGCAGATCTGGCCGCCAGAGGAGATCTTCAGCTTGACCATGACGTGACCCTGGAGGCTCGGGTCGTTGGCGAGGGCGGGCTCGTAGCACTTGCGGCGGGTCTGCCGGGCGAGCATCGTCAGGCCAGCCACCATCTGCGGGGAGGAGTTGCCGTTGCAGACGGTGACGCCGCACCCGCCGCCGCCGCCGCCGGTGTGGACCACCGTCACCTTGGGCGCGGCGTCCTCGCCGCCATCCGGCTCCGGAGGGGGCGGCGGCACGTCGTCGATCTTGGGGTTCTCGGCGACGGTCGAGGCGGTCGGGATGGGGATGGGCGGCGGGGGAGCCGGGGGCGTCGCGTGTAGCTTCCAGTACGCGATGGCGCCGATGCCGAGGAGGAGGATGGCGGCGACGGCGATGTACTTGCCGTTACCGCCGGACGGCGGAATGCCCGTCTTTTGCGAGGGGGGCGGGAGAGAGCTCATGGAGTGGAAGGGGACCGGAGCGCCGCGGGGCGTGCCGCGACTGCCGCGAGCACCGGCGAGTATACAGGGTCAGCATCGCAAGGCCACACAGTCCTCGCGGCCGGGTTGGCGCGGCGTCAGGCCGCAAAAGCAGGGGGATCGTCGGTGGGGCGCGCGCGCGTGCCCTTCAATGGGTGTAGAATGCAAGAGCCGTGTCGCCGTAGACGCGTGTGTCATCGAGCGTGAGGCCCGGCACCTCCGGCGCGGGGGTGCGCGAGGCGTGCTCGAGCACCACGGTCGCGCCGGCGGCCACCGCGGCGCCGGCCACGAGCCCCGCCAGCGCCTCCGCCGCCTCCGCCACGATCGCGTAGGGGGGGTCGGTCAGGACGAGGTCGAACGGATCGGGGCCGAGCCGCTTGCTCGCCCGCTCCACCCGCGCGTCGATCACCCGCGCGCGGCCCTCCTCTCCGAGGGCGGCGAGGTTGCGCGACAGCGCGGCCCCCGCCTCCCGGTCGGACTCCACGAAGACCGCCCGCGCCGCTCCGCGCGAGAGCGCCTCGAGGCCGAGCGCCCCGGTCCCCGCGTACAGGTCCAGCACCACCGCCCCCGAGAGGCTGCCCCGGGCTGCGAGGATGGAGAAGAGGGCCTCGCGCACGCGGTCGGAGGTGGGGCGCGTGGCGGCGCCGCGCGGCGCGACGAGCCGCCTGGAACGATGCACGCCGCCGGTGATGCGCACCCGCCCACCCTAGCAGCTCTAGAGTGTTGGAAGGCTGAGGCGAACGCGATACCTTCACGGGTCATGAAGCGACTCAGCGAGCCCGCCCTGCTCTCCCTTGCGCTTGCCCTCTTCGGCGCGCTGCTGCTGTTCCCGCGTATGGCGCACGCCGCCGGCCCCAGCGGCGTGCACGTCGTCTCGCTCGACTCCGACGAGGCGAGCGAGGACCAGGCCGAGGCGCTCACCGAGGCGATCAAGTCTCGCGTCCGCAACGCGCCGGGCTTCAAGCTCGCCGAGACGGTCCAGTCGCTCAGCATGCTGCTGCCCGCGCTGAAGTGCCCGGCCAAGCCGGACACCGCGTGCCTGCAGCGCATCGGCGATCAGCTCAAGACGGACAACTTCTTCTGGGGCACCGTCACCAAGGCGCCGACGCCGCATCAGGTCATCGCCGACGTGCACCTCTGGACGCGCGGCAAGCCGGGGCAGGAGGACAGGCAGACCTACAGCGACAACCTGAAGGACCAGAACGACGAGGCGCTCAAGCGCATCGCCGCGGGCATCTTCGAGAAGCTGACGGGCGTCTCCACGCAGGGCACGGTGGTCGTTCACTCCAACGTCGACGGCACGCTGCTCTCCGACGGCGCCAACGTGGGCGTCGTGACCAACGGCACCGCGACGGTGACGCTGATCGCGGGCACACATCAGCTCGAGGTGCAGGCGCCGGGCATCCCGGCTTCGCCGCAGTCGGTCACCGTCACCGCGGGCGCGCAGAGCGAGGTCACCTTCCAGCTCGGCGCCGCGACGACGACCCCGACCCCGCCGTCCAAGCCGCTGCCCATCCGGAAGATCGTGGGGTTTAGCACCATCGGCGTGGGCGTGGCCCTCGGCGTGGTGGGCATCGTCTTCGGCGCTAGCTACGCCGACGCCTCGGGCAAGTGGGACAGCGACCCGTACCGCTCGCAGGTGCCGTCCAACGTCGACGTCTGCAGCGACGCGGCGAAGGCGAACCCGAGCTACGGCCCCTCCGCCACCAAGGCGTGCAACATCAAGGGCGACGCCGAGACGCAGGGCACCCTCGCCTGGGTGTTCGGTGGGCTGGGCGTGGGGGTGGCCGCCGTCGGCGTGGTCATCCTGGCGACCGACCACGGCTCGGAGCCGCAGCCGCCGCCCAAGGCCGGCTCGTGGCACATCACGCCGACCTTCGGGCCGACCGGCGGCGGCGTCTCTGCCCTGCTCGACTTCTGATCAGCCGATCACGTCGGCGAGGGTGTAGCGGCCGGCGGGGCGCTCGGCGAGGGCGCGCGCGGCGCGCAGGGCTCCGCGCGCGAACAGGTCGCGGCTGGTGGCGCGGTGCACCAGCTCGAGGCGCTCGCCGGCGCCGAGCAGGTGCACGACGTGGTCGCCCACGACGTCGCCGCCGCGCACCGCGAGCACGCCGATCTCCTGCGCCTTGCGCGCGCCCGGCTTGCCCTCCCGACCGGTGACGAGGGTGCCGACCCCGCGCGCCTGCCGTGCGATCTCGGCGAGGCGCTTCGCGGTGCCGCTCGGCGCGTCCACCTTGGCGCGGTGGTGGGTCTCGACGATCTCGATGTCGAAGCCGGCGCCTAGCAGCGCCACCGCGCGGCGGAGCAGGTCGCCCAGGACGTGGACGCCCACGCTCATGTTGGGCTCCCAGAGCACGGCCACGCTGCGCGCGGCCTCGTCCAGGGCGAGGGCCCCGTCGGCGTCGACGCCGGTGGTCCCGCTCACCAGCGCCGTGCCGGCGCGCACCGCCACCTCGGCGATGTCGGGCAACAGGTCGGGCGAGGAGAAGTCGACGATGACCTGCGCGTCGCAGGCTACGAGGCTCCCGACGTGGCCCGTCACCGTGACGCCGATGGGGCCGACTCCCGCGAGCTCGCCGGCGTCGCGGCCCACGTCGCTGGCGGCGATCGCCGCCCGCACCGCGATGCCCTCCTCCGTCGCCAGCCGCACGACGGCGCGGCCCATCCGGCCGCTCGCGCCCACGACGGCGATGGAGAGGTCGCTCACGCGCTCCTCCGCGCGTAAGTCTCCAGCGCGGCGATCACCGCCTTGCGGGTGGACTCGCTCACCTCGGCCAGCGGGCCGCGCACCACGTCCTTCATCAGGCCGCGGTGGGCGAGCGCCGCCTTCACCGGCCCGGGGTTCGCCTCCAGGAACATCGCCTCGTAGACGGGGAGCAGCGCCTGGTGCTCCTTGCGCGCGGCGGCGAGGTCGCCCTCCAGCGCGAGGCGCGTGGCGCGCGCGACCGCGCCGGGCAGCACGTTGGAGGCTACGCTGATGACGCCCTTCGCGCCGCACGCGATCATCGGCAGGGTCAGGGCGTCGTCGCCGGAGAGGACGCTCAGCCGGTCGCCGTGGCGGCGCACCAGCTCCTGCGCGCGCAGCACGTTGCCGGTGGCCTCCTTGGTGCAGACCACGTTGGGCGCGGCCTCCAGGATGCGCGAGAGCGTATCGGCGGAGAGGTCGATGCTGGTGCGGCCGGGGACGTTGTAGACGACGACCGGGCAGGACACCGCCTTCGCCACGGCGACGAAGTGCCGGTAGAGGCCCTCCTGCGTGGGCTTGTTGTAGTAGGGCACCACCACCATCACCGCGTCCACGCCCGCGCGCTCCGCCTCGCGGGAGGTCTCGATGGTCTTGGCCGTGGCGTTGGAGCCGGTGCCCGCGATGACCTGCACCTTGCCCTTCGCCTTCGCGAGGGTGCGCCGCACCACCTCCATCTGCTCGTGGTGGGTGAGCGACGGGCTCTCGCCGGTGGTGCCGCAGGGGACGACGCCGGTCACACCGCCGGCGATCTGGTCGTCGAGCAGGGCGTCGAAGGCGGCCCAGTCGATGGGCCGGTCTGCGGCGGGCAGGAAGGGGGTGGCCAGCGCGGTGTAGGTACCTTCGAGACGCATCCCTCGTTCATGCCCGAGCATGCCGCGGGCGGCAAGATCCCCGCGCCTGGCATGGCGCGAGGCTCGCGAGTTGGCGCGGCCGGGCCGCTGGCGGCCATCGGGAGGCGCGGCTCACTCGATCATCGGTGCGGGCCACTCGAACGGGTCGCCGGACGCCCTGCGCCGCTCGATGCGCCTGTTCGCCGCGACCCTGTCCACCAGGTCGAGCCAGGTCCACCCCGACTCGTACGGATCGCCCTCCGCGGCGTGCAGGGTCGCGAAGTCGCCGAAGGTGTTGCGCAGCCGGCTGTGCAGCCGCGACAGCCACCGGCGGGCGCGGCTGCACGCCTTCGGGTGGGGCCAGTGGTGCGGGTCCGGCGTGAGCGCCGAGTCCGTCGTCAGATCGATGAGCCCCGTGCGCACGAGGCTGCGGAACGCTCGCGAGACGCGACGGCGCCCCTCCGGCGTGAGCTGCACGTCCACCTGCCGCATGTCCTCGAGCGGCGGCAGCCGCTCCACCAGGCCGATGCCCTGGAGCGACGTCACCATCTTGCTGATGGTCGACCGCGCGACCCCGAGCGCCTTGCGCAGATCGCTCTGGTAACAGAAGTGGTGCGGCACGCGAAACAGGGCGTACAGCAGGTCGAAGCGCGCCGGTGTGAGCCCGAAGCGAGCGAGAAGCCGGCGCGTCACACGCAGCGTCGCGTAGTAAGCGCGCTTGGTCCCGAAGAAGAGCGGTGTCATCCCCCCTTCCTCAGCACGCCTCATGCCACCCCCCCCTCCCACGCGCTCCCGGGAAAACAGGGCGCTCGTTTGCCGGCGAACGATCCACGGGTGTCCCCGGACAGAAAAAGGGTGTCCTGGGACAGGGGGGGTGGGGGCGGCAGGGCGACGGCGGCGGGGGGCGGCGCGGGGAGGGAGGGTGTCAGCTTCTCTCGTCGAAGGGGGCGCGGAGGGCGTCGCCCTCGAGGTGGCCCAGGAAGTTGTCGCGTGAGACGACGTCGGCAAGCCAGGCGGCGTCGTCGCCCTCGATGACCCCGGTCTGCACGAAGTGCCCGAGCCGGCGTAGCCGGTGGGTGTGCGCCTGCACGCGCGCCAGCGCGTACCCGGTGGACGTGCCCGTCGTGAGGATGAAGTTCCAGTCGCTCGACTGCAGCAAGAGCAGCTCGCGGATGCACTGGTCGAGCGCCCGGCCGCGCTCCCCGCTCGCCGCGCGGTGCTCCCGCACCAGCCATGCCACGTAGCGCGTCGCGTGGTGCACGTGCCGCCACGTCCAGGCGGAGTGCGGGCCGACCCACACCCCGCCGTAGCCGCCAGCGCCCCAGCTCGATGCGCCGGGGGTAGCCTGCACCGCCACCGGGAATCGGTGGAGGTAGTCGTGCAGCGTGATCGCCTCCACGTCGGCGGCGACCTCCGGCAGGCGCCGGAAGATCGCCTCGAGGAACATCGGGCCCTCGTACCACCAGTGGCCGAAGAGCTCGGCGTCGTAGGGCGAGACGACGATGGGCGGGACGCCCCCCATCGTGTGCGAGAGCCAGGAGAGCTGGCGCGCGCGGTTCTGCACGAAGTCGCCGGCGTGGTCCCAGGCGCGTTCCTTCGCCACGCCGGGCATGTACGGCTCCTTGTGGTCCGTCTTGCCCGTGATGCGGTGGTACTTGATGCCGGTCATGAGCCGGTTGCCGTCGCCCACCACCTCTCCATAGAGGTGCTCCTCCGGCAGGTCGAAGCCGATGTCGCGGTAGAAGTCCCGGTAGTAGACGTCGCCCGGGTAACCATCCTGGCGCGACCACACCTGCCGGCTGGACTCCTGATCCCGCGCGAAGAAGGCGACGCCCGACGGCGAGATGACCGGCGCGTGCTCGCCGAACGGGGGCTGCGGGCGCGCGTGTGTCAGGCCGTGGGTGTCGAGCAGGCTGAAGCGCACGCCCGCGTCCGCGAGGTCCTGATCGATCTGCGGATGGTACGCGCACTCCGGAAGCCAGATGCCGAGCGGCCGTCGCCCCACCATCGACTCGAAGCCGAGCATGCCGAGCTCGAGCTGTGGGCGGATGCCGTCACGCGCGGGGAGCATGCCGGGCAGGTAGCAGTGCGTCGCCGAGCAGCCGATGAGCTCCAGGCTGCCCGCGTTCCAGTGGTGGCGCAGGGCGCCCACCACGTCACGGTCGTGGCGCTCCCACACCGCTCGCACGCGCGCGAGCTCTTCGCGGTAGAAGGTGGCGAGCGGCGCGAAGGACGCGTCCCCCCACAGCCGCTTCATCTCGGCGTCGGCGAGCGACTCCATCCGCGTGAGGTGCGCCTCGAAGCGGTCGCGCAGCAGCGCGTCGTTCATCATCGCCGCCAGCGGCGGCGTGAGGCTCATCGTCACGGCGAAGGGGATGCGCTCGGCGGCGAGCCGATCGAAGACGTCGATGAGCGGGAGGTAGCACTCGATGAGCGCCTCGTAGAACCAGCGCTCCTCCAGGTGCCGCTTGTGCTCCGGGTGACGCACGAAGGGCAGGTGCGCGTGAAGCACGACGGCGAGAAACCCGCTCGGCATGGCTGAGGGCTATACCCGAATCCCCCAGACCGCCCAAGCCCGTAGGCGCGCTCTCCCCCGCGAAATCGGTGGAAGCAACGGCCGGGGAGGGGCGGTCAGGGCACGTGCGTTGCGTCCGTGTTGTTCGCGTGACAGCTGTTGCAGTCCCCCGTCGCGATGGTCCCCACCATCAGGGCCGTCTGGGCGGCGTCGCGCCCCCCGCACTGGGCAGGAAATTGCAGGTTGTCGGCCTGGCCCTTCACGAACCAGAAGTTGCCGTCGGCGTCGCTGTGGGAGAGAAAGGCGGTGCCGTCGATCCCCCGGACCCTCACCTCCGTGTCGGCGGCGGGCATCGTGCCGGCCTGGTCCTGGAAGACCGTCCCCGCGAAGAGGAACTCCTTACCGTTGCCCCCGTTGCCGTGGCAGGACAGGCAGGGCGTGCCTTTGCCCGGGGTGATGCCCACGCTGTTGTTGTCGTGGAACATCGCGGCCGTGGTGGCCGGCTGCTGGCTGGCGTAGGCTCCCGCCCCCGTGAAGGCGTTGCTCTGGGCCGTGGCGTCGGATCCCGCGTCCGCCGCCGCGTCCGCACCGCTCTCCCCCGTCCCCCCCTCCAGGATCCCCCCTTCGCCCCCGGCCAGGGGCCTGGTCAAACCTTCCACCCCCGGATTGGTCGCGCTGCAGGCGGAGAGCACGAATCCAGCGAGAATCAGGGCACTACCCACGCGCAGAGTCATGGCGTCCTCCCGATGCAATCTCCGATCCGTCGCCGCCTTCGCTTGACACCAGGGGCCAGGTCAGCATACTTCCGCGCCCCGGTCCGGCGGAGCCTCCGCCCGGCCAGGCAAACCCCGCCGCGGCCCTGGCCGTCGCGGCCACCCGTGCTTCGTCATGGGAACACAAGAGGGAACGCATCATGTACGCGGTGATCAGGACGGGCGGTAAGCAGTACCGGGTGGCTCAGGGCGACAAGCTCCGGGTCGAGAAGCTTCTCGGGGACGTGGGCACCAGCGTCACCTTCGACGAGGTGCTCCTCGTCGGCGAGGGCGACGGCATCAAGCTCGGGCAGCCCCTCGTGGCGGGCGCCAAGGTGGAAGCCAAGATCACGGCTCAGGACCGTGACAAGAAGATCATCGTCTTCAAGTTCCGCCGCCGCAAGAACTACCGTCGCAAGGCCGGCCACCGCCAGCCGTTCACCGCCCTCGAGATCACCAACATCAAGGGCTGAGAGAGGTCGATCATGGCTCACAAAAAAGGCGCAGGCAGCACGCGCAACGGGCGCGATTCAAACTCCCAGCGGCGCGGGGTGAAGGTCTACGGTGGCACCAGCGTCACCGCGGGCAGCATCCTCGTGCGGCAGGTCGGCAGCAGCATCGCCGCCGGCAAGAACGTCGGGCGCGGGAAGGACTTCACCCTCTTCGCCCTCATCGACGGCGTGGTGACGTTCGAGTGGCGCTCCAAGGACCAGCAGAAGATCTCCGTCTACCCGGCCGCCAAGGCCTGAGCGGCGGACGCTCGTCGTGACCGGCTCGTGACCTCGCTGCCGTACAAGCGGGGTGCCTCGCGAGCGCGCCGCCGCCGCGATCAGCAAGAGGGCGGCGGGGGTAAGGGCGTGGGACGCGAAAGATACAAGCTTCTGGCCGTGGACCTGGACGGCACCCTGCTCGATCCGTCGGGAGTCCCTCACGAAGCGGACGTGCGCGCCCTGCGCGCGCTCATGGCGCAGGGCATCGCGACGACCATCCTCACGGGGCGCCTCTACTCCGGCACCCGCCCGGCGGCGGAGCGCATCGGCCTCGTCGGACCTGTCGGGTGCGTGGACGGCAGCCAGCTCGTCTCCACCGAGACGCACCGCACGCTCTTCCACCACGGGCTCATCGGCACCCACGCCCGCGCGCTGCGGCGCGTGCTCACCGACACGGCCGCGGCGACGTTCCTCTTCGCGCAGGACCAGGTCGTTCACGACGACGCGGGCACGCCGTACCTCGACTACGTGAGCACCTGGTCCACCTCCGTCGTGCACACCGAGCGCGTGGTGGAGCACGGGCACTGGGAGACGGAGGAGGGCGTGACGGCTGTGGTGGCGGTGGGTACCCTCGCCGAGATCCAGTGCGCCGCCGAGGGCATCGCCCGCGCGCTCGGCGCGGCCGCGCAGGTCGCCACCTTCCCGACACGCCGCCTCGAGGCGACGTGGGGCATGCTGGTGCGCGCCGCCGGAGGCAACAAGGGCTCCGCGCTCAAGTGGCTGGCCACCCACCACGGCGTCACCCTCGAGGAGACGGTGTGCGTGGGCGACTGGGTCAACGACGTCCCCATGTTCGAGGCGGCCGGGCGCTCCTTCGCGATGGGCCAGGCGCCCGACGCGGTGAAGTCCGTCGCCACGGACGTGCTGGACGAGACCGCCTTCGACGGCGGAGGCATCGCGCGCGCGATTGAGCAGGCGTTCGGCGTCCGGGGGTGAGCGGCGCGGGCTGGCGCGCTATGGTCCGGGCGTGAAGTGGTGGACGGTCCCTCTGCTCGCGGTCCTGGCGGGGGCGCTCGCGATCGCCTGCGGCTCGCCGCCGCCGCGTCCGGTGGACCCCAGGTACGCGGTCGTTGCGGAGATCCACCACGCGCGGTGCGGCGGATGCCACCGCCGGGTGGAGCCGGGGACGCGCACGCGGGCGCACCTGGAGAAGGCGTTCGTGCGCCACCGGACGCGCGTGCACATGACCGAGGCGCAGTGGGCGCTCATGGTCGACTACCTGGCCGCGCCGGCGTCGTCCGCGTCGCGTTGAGGCGCGGCCGGTGGGCCTTGCGCGTCGGCGCGCCCCGTCGCACCCTCGAACGATGCGGGCTGCCGGCGCTTCCTTGTCCCTCTCCTTGCTCCTGGCCCTCGCCGCGTGCGGCGGGGACGACGCAGCCACCCCGGGTGACTCCGGCGCCGACGCCACCCAGCCGGAGGCCGGCGCGGACGCCGGTCCGCCCGCCGACACGTGCAAGGGCCCCGCGTACGCAGGCGCGTGGACGGCCGACCCGCGCCTCTGCGTCGTCGTGTACGCCACCGGTCTCGGTCCGGCCCGGCAGATCGATGTCGCCCCCAACGGCGATTCTCTTCATCAACGACGGCGCGGTGGTGGTCGTCTACGACGACGACGGCGACGGCGTGAGCGCTCCTCAGGAGCGGCAGACCTTCGCGACGGCGCCCGGTCTCAACCACGGCCTCGCCTTCTCCCGCGACGGCAAGTTCCTCTACGCCTCCAGCGACACCACGGTCTACCGCTGGGCGTACACGTCCGGCCTGCGCAAGGCGAGCGGCGCAGCCGAGGTCGTCGTCAAGAACATGCCCGGCGGGGGCAACCACAACACCCGCACCCTGCAGTTCGACTCGCAGGGCCGCATGGTCGTGAACATCGGCTCCGCCGACAACGTGGACACCGACCAGACCCTGCGCGACACCCGCGCGCAGGTGCGCCGCTTCACCCTCACCGACCCGCTCCCCGCCGGCGGCATCGACTACACCCAGGGCGAGGTCATCGGCACCGGCCTGCGCAACGAGGTGGGCCTCTTCGTCGACGCGCAGGACCGCCTCTGGGGCGTGGAGAATGGCCGCGACAACCTCACCGACGCCGACTTCGGCGGGGACATCCACGACGACAACCCCGGCGAGGAGATCAACCTCTTCGGCGCGCCCGGCGGGTTCTACGGCTACCCGCTCTGCTGGAGCGAGGGCAAGGTCACCGGCGGCAAGGGCCCGGGCACGCAGTGGGCGGACCAGACCATCCCGCAGAACGTCCAGCAGACCGACGGCTGGTGTCAGGACACCGCCAACGTCCAGCCGCCGCAGTTCGTCATGCAGGGGCACTGGGCGCCGCTGGGCATCATCCAGTACACCGGCAACGCGCTGCCCTACGCGGGGGACTTCCTCATCACCTCGCACGGGTCGTGGAACCGGCAGCCCGCGGTGGGGCGGGTGCTCGCGCGCGCCACCGTCAAGAACGGCAAGATCACCGCGGTCGATCCCATCCTCGGCAAGATGGGGCAGGGCGGTCAGCTCGAGGAGGGCACGTGGGACGCGCGCCCGGTGGACGTCCGCCAGGCGCCCAGCGGCGCGGTCTACTTCTCCGACGACACGGGCGGTCGCGTCTTTCGTGTAGGATACAAGCCGCAATGACGCTGCACCGGGCCTGGCCTCTCGTCGCCACCGGGCTGCTGCTCGCCGCCGCCGGCTGCTCCGGCGACGCCGCCGCGCAGCCTCCCTCCGACGCCGGCGACGAGACGCCGGTCGAGGCCGGCGACGCCGCGCCCGACGCGCTCGACGCGAGCGACGCAGACGCGGCCGACGCCGGTCCCTGCGCCGACGACGACGCCGGTCCGGGCGAGCTCCCCACCCACCTCGCGTGCGCCGGCCTCTACTCCGACATCGCGAAGAAGACGGTGGCGGCGGACGTGCTGCCGTACGCGCCGGGCGTCTCCTTCTGGAGCGACGGTGCGGAGAAGCAGCGCTGGATCTACCTGCCCCCCGGCCAGAAGATTGACACGACCGACATGGACGAGTGGAAGTTCCCCGTCGGCACGCGGACCTTCAAGGAGTTCAAGGTCGGCGGCAAGCGGATCGAAACGCGTGTATTTTACAAGCGAGGCACGACGGACTGGACGTGGACCACCTACCGCTGGACGGACGACGAGACCGACGCCACCCGCGCCGACGACGGCGAGAAGGGCATCGCGGGCACCTACGAGATCCCCGATCATCTGGCGTGCGACCAGTGCCACGGCGGTCGCAAGGACAAGGTGCTCGGCGTGGAGGCGATCGCCTCCTCGCTCGCCGCCGCGCAGGGCGTCACCCTGGAATGGCTGGCGAGCCAGGGGCGGCTCACCAGCCCCCCGCCCAAGACGCAGGCGACGCTCCCGGAGGACGCGACCGGCAAGGCGGGGCCCGCGCTCGGCTACCTGCACATGAACTGCGGCGTGACCTGCCACAACCGCAACCAGAACGCGGGCGCCTTCTTCAGCGGCCTGTACATGCGCCTGCCGGCGGCCGACGTGCTGGGCGGGGGCGTGGCCGACGGCGGCGTGGCCGACGGCGGGGTGGACGTGACGACGCTGGACACGTGGACCACCGCGGTGGGCGTCGCCCCGCAGTCGGCGGACTACGCCACCTACAAGAACCAGGGCTACCAGCGCATCACCCCGGGGGACGCGTCGAAGAGCCTGGTGGTGGAGCTGGTGAGCTTCCGCGGCACCGGGCAGATGCCGCCCATCGTCTCGCACGCGGTGGACGACGCGGGCGTCGCCACCCTCTCCGACTGGATCGACGCGGAGTGACGCGCCCGTCGCGGGGCGACGCCTGATGCGCGCGCTCGGCCTTCGCCTCCAGATCGTGCTCGCCATCGTGGGGCTGATGGCGCTCGCCTTCCTGCCCCTCTTCTTCGCGGTGGCCAGCCTCTTGCGCGTGACGCTCTACTCGGTGCGCGTCGACGACGCGCGCTCGCTGGGGCGCGCGGTGGCGGCCCACGTCGCCGAGACGGACGTGGAGGACCCGGCGGCGCTGCGACACGTCCTGGAGAGCCACGTGGGCGCCGGCGGCGTGGACGCGGCCTGCGTCTTCGACGCGGCGGGCGGCCGCGTGGCCTGCGCGGGGGACGCGCGGGAGGTGACGGCGCTCCAGGCGCCTGCCCGTCCCTACGGGGAGAGCGACCGCAGCGTGCGCGGGGCCCGCGGCGAGGCGCTGGACGTCACCCTCCCGCGCGGCACGGGCGTGGTGCTGGTGCGCATGCGCACCGACGCCGCCGCCGACCGCGCGGCCCCGGTGGTGCGCCTGGTCGCGGTGTACATGCTGGTCTTCGGCATCGCGCTGTCCTTCCTCGTGTACGTCGCGCTCACGCGGCTCATCGTGCGGCCGGTGGAGTCGCTCGCGCGGGCGACCGATCGCGTCGCCTCCGGCGCGCGCAAGCTGGACGTGCCCAAGACCGGCGCGCGCGAGCTGGTCGAGCTGGGCGCCAGCGTGGAGACGATGGCCGCAGCCCTCATCGCCGACGAGGAGAGCCTGCGCGGGAAGGTGGACGAGCTCACCCGCGCCGGTGAGCGCCTCACGCAGGCGCAGGCACAGCTCGTCAAGAGCGAGCGGATGGCGAGCGTCGGGCGGCTCGCCGCGGGCGTCGCGCACGAGATCGGCAACCCCATCACCGCCATCATGGGGATGCAGGACCTCATCCTCTCCGGGGACGTGTCCGCCGACGAGCAGCGCGACTTCACCGAGCGCATGCACCGCGAGACCGAGCGCATCCACCACGTGCTGCGCGACCTGCTGGACTTCGCCCGGCCGGAGGCGCACCTGGGGCCGGCGAGCGACGCCGCGCCCCCGCGCGCCGACGTGCGGGAGGCGGTGGGCGACGTGACGGGGCTGCTGCGCCCGCAGAAGCAGTTCCGCGAGGTGGAGGTGGAGACCGACGTGCCGGAGGGCCTCGCCGCGCGCATGGCGCACGGGCGGCTGGTGCAGGTCCTGCTCAACCTGGCGCTCAACGCGTGCGACGCGATGACCGCGGCGCGGACGGAGGGCGCGCGCCTGCGCATCCACGCCCGGCGAGAGGGGGAGCGCGTGCATCTGGTGGTGGAGGACACCGGCCCGGGCGTCGACCGGGGCGTGGTCGCGCGCCTCTTCGAGCCCTTCGTCACCACCAAGGAGGTGGGGCAGGGGACGGGTCTCGGCCTCGCGGTGTGCCGCGGTCTGGTGGAGGACGCCGGCGGCAGTATCGATCTCGATGTAGAAACCACACAAGGCGCGCGCTTCGTGATCGACCTGCCGCGCGCGGTATAGTCCGGGGCGTGCCCCCCGCGCGCCTCGCGTTCCTCGCCCTGACGCTCGCCGCGATCGCCTTCGCGGGGCGCGCCATCTTCGTGCACCGCGCGCCCGTCGGGGTCGCGGCGGCGTTCATCGCCGTGTACGTCGCGGCGGTCCTCTGTGGGGTCTTCTTCCTGCGGCTGCGCGTCTTCGTCGACGCGACGGTGCGCGGCCCGCGCGGGGCGAAGGGCGTGGCGCTGACCTTCGACGACGGCCCGGACCCGGAGTGGACGCCGCGCGCCCTCGACGCGCTGGACGCCGCCGGCGCCACGGCGACCTTCTTCGTCATCGGCAAGAAGGCGGAGGCGCACCCCGAGCTGGTGCGCGCCATCGTGGAGCGCGGGCACGCGGTGGGTCTGCACTCCTACGCGCACGACCGCCTCTTCGCGATGCGAGGGCCGGAGACCTGGCGGCGGGACCTGAGGCGGGCGCAGCGGGTGGTCAAGGAGATCACCGGGAAGCGGACGACGCTCTTCCGGCCGCCCATCGGACACACCACGCCGCACGTGCCCCGCGTGCTGCGCGAGCTCAAGCTGCGCGTCATCGGGTGGAGCGTGGGCGCGCGCGACGGCATCGCGGCGGACCCGAAGGCCGTGGCCGCGCGGGTGATCGCCCGCGCGCGCGACGGGGCGATCGTGCTGCTGCACGACGCGGCGGAGCGGGGGGATCACGATCCCGCGGGCGTGCTGGCGCTCCCGGAGATCCTGCGCGGGCTGAAGGACAAGGGGCTGGAGGTGGTGCCGCTGGGGGAGTGGATCGGCTGAGGGCATGGCCGCCGCCAGCCACACACCAAACGCACCTCCGGGAAGTCGATCTCCACAGGAGCGCCTCCCCGCTGGCGAGAACGGAGAGGACGAGCGGCGTGCGTGGCGCATCCGTGGCTCCCTACCCCGAAACAGGCTAGCGTGTGCGGTCGGGGTGGATGCCTTGGAGCCGCGCGAGATCCTGTCCATCGTCCAGAGCGCGCTCGAGAAGGCGGGGCGCGCCGACGTCCTGCCCGAGCTGCGTCGCATCGTGGAAGCGTCGCACGCGGGCGAGGCGGAGCGGCTCACGATGGCCGAGGTCACGCGCGCCCTGCTGGAGAGCGAGAAGACCTACCGCCTCGTCTTCTCGCACGAGCTCGACCCGATGTCGCTCTTCGATCCGGGGACGGGCGCGCTGCTCGACGTCAACGACGCGTGGGTCGCCCTCTACGGCTACACCCGCGAGGAGGCGCTGGGCGGGCTGAAGGTGACCGACGTGAGCGCCGAGCCCGACTCGACGCGGCAGGCGATCGAGCACGCGGCGACGGGCGCGACGTCGCGCGTGGACGTCCGCTGGCACCGCGCGAAGGACGGCACCGTCTTCCCCGTGGAGCTGTCGTGCGGCAACCTGATGCTGGCGGGACGCCCGGCCGGGTACGCGGTCATGCGAGACATCACGCAGCGGGACCGCGCCGAGCGCGCGCTCAAGCGCTCCGAGGCGAGCTTCCGCGCGCTGATCGAGAGCATGCCCGACGGCGCCCTGGTTCATCGCCACGGCGTGCTCCAGTACCTGAACCCCGCCGCGCGGGCGATGCTCGGCTACGGCCCGGACGACGACATCCGCGGCATGCCGGCGCTCGATCTGGTGCACCTGGACGACCGCCCGCGCGTGCTGGCCCGTGTCCACGACGTGCTCAGCCGTGGCGTGCCCGCGCCGCTCACCGAGGAGCGCCTCGTGCGCAAGGACGGCACGAGCCTCGTCGCGGAGATCGCCGCGCACAACGCGGTGTTCGACGGCGAGCCCTGCGTGCTGGCCATCGCCCGCGACGTCACCGACCGCAAGGAGATCGAGGCGCAGCTCTTGATGTCGGACCGCCTCGCGGCGCTCGGACGGCTCTCCGCGTCCATCGGGCACGAGCTCAACAACCCGCTGGGCTACATCCTGGGGAACATGGAGCTGCTCGAGCGAGAGCTCGCCCGCGACGACGTGCCGCCCCGTGTGGCCGAGAGGTTGGTGGCCCACGTGCGCATGGCGAAGGAGGGTGCCGCGCGCATGCGCGACATCGTCCACGACCTGAAGACGCTGGCGCGCGGGCAGGGCGATCGGACCGTCGTGACCGACATCGCCCACATCCTGGACGTGTGCGTGAACCTGGCCGAGCACGAGCTCCGCTCGCGCGCGCGCCTCGTGAAGGAGTACGGCGAGCACGTGCTCGTCCGTGGCACCGAGGCGAGCCTGGGCCAGGTCTTCTTGAACATCCTCCTCAACGCGGCCCAGTCCATCCCGGAGGGAGACCCTGCCAAGCACGAGGTGCGGGTGGCGGTCACGTCGCCGGACGGCGACCACGTCGAGGTCCGCATCAGCGACACCGGCGTGGGGGTCGCACTGGAGAATCGTGACCGTATCTTCGAGCCCTTCTTCACCACCAAGGAGGGCGCCGGGACCGGGCTGGGGCTCTCCATCTCCCATCGCATCGTGACGTCGGTCGGGGGCAGCATCGCGGCGGAGCCGCGGCCGGGCGGTGGCACGGTGTTCCGGGTGGTGCTCCCGTCGGCGGGCGCGGGCACCACCGTCGCGGCGGGCCGATCTCGCGCGGGGTGACGGTCAGCGGGCGGCCGCGCGCCGCTCGATGCGCGCCAGCCACAGGGCGACCGGGACGAAGCCGAGGAGCAGGGCCGCCGTGAGCAGGTAAGGGACCTCGGTGCTGCCGGCGAAGAGCGCGGTCCCGACGAGCGGCCCGAGCATCCCCCCCGCGTCGCCGCAGAGCTGCAGCACGCCGACGCCGGTGCCGCGCCTGTCGGCCGGCACGATCGCGCCCATGAGCACCAGCAGCGACGGCCCGAGCCCGGCGGTGCCGAGGCCCACCACCGCGATGCCCGCGGCCGTCCCCGCGGTGCCCGTTGCGAGAGCGATGACCACCAGGCCGACCGCGATGAGCCCCGTCGACACAGCGGCGATCTGCGCGTGGGCGCGCCAGCGATCGCCGAGGCGCCCGGCCAGCGGCGTGAACATGGCGTCGGCGACCGACATCACGCCCATGAGCAGTCCGGCGGTGCCCTGCGCGTCGCGCCCGAACACCACGAGGTGCCGGCGCTCCACGAGCAGCGCGAGCGTCGTCAGCACCATCCCGCCGGCGGCGAAGCTCATCGCGAAGTTCAGACCTCCCACGCCGAGCAGGCGCCTGTCACGCATGGCGCGCAGGGCGACGAGGAGCGGCGGCCGCCGGGTGACGGTCGTGCGCACGTCGGGGACCATCGCGTACGCCGCCACCAGCGCGACGCACACCGCGCCGCCTGCGACCGCGAAGGTCACCACGTTGCCCGCCGCGTCGGAGAGCAGCCCGCCGGCGACGAAGCCGACCGGGATGCCCAAGACGAGCGACGCGCGCACCGCGCCCGCCGCCGCGCCGCCGTGGGCCTTCCCGCCGGACTGCAGCGCCAGGGCCTGCGCCGCGACGAAGACGCAGGCGGAGGCCAGACCGTGCAGCAGCCGGCCGCCGAGGAACCCCGCGCCCTCGTGGTGGGTCACCAGACCGCCGAGGTAGAGCGCGAACACCGCGATCTGCAGGGCGAGGCCCAGCAGCAGCGTCCGCCGGCCGCCGACACGATCCGCCAGCACGCCGACCAGCGGCGAGATGACGACGCGCACGGCGCGGTTCGCCGCGAGGATGACGCCGATGAAGGGCAGCGAAAGTCCGACGCGCTGCCCGACGATCGGGAAGATGGGGAACACGATGCCCCCCGCGACGCCGGCGAGCAGCGTCCCCGGCGCGAGCGCCAGCGCGATCGACCGCGGGGAGACCGCGCCCGCCTCCCCCGCGGTGCCGCCGGCTCGTTCGCTCACGGTTCGGCTCTAGTGAAGGAGCGACAAGCTGGCAAGGTCGCCGAGATCGCGGGAGCGTCCGGCGCGCACGCGGTATGCTGACGACGCGCATGGCGAAGCTCGACACATCGGTATGCCCCAAGTGCGGCGCTCCCGTGGAGGTTCGCCGCGGCGTGACCGAGATCCGCTGCTCCTACTGCGGCACGCTCGCGCAGGTGCAGCAGGGCAGGCGCCCGCTCCCGCCGAGCAACTTCGGCGGTCCGCCCATGATGGTGGTGCGTGTGCCCGCGCGCGGCCCCTCCCCCGCCGTGTGGATCCTCCCGGTGGTGATCGCCGTGGGCGGCGCAGTGGTGGGCCTGCTCGCATCGGTCCGCAGCGCGTCGCTGGCCACGGACGCCACCTCCGGTGGCTCCGGGGGCTCTGGCGGTCTCTTCGCGCAGAGCTGGAGCTTCGACGACACGCCCATGCTCGCCGACGTGAACGGCGACGGCGTCCCCGACGTGGTGGGCCACTGCGACTCGGGGAGCAAGACGCACTACCTGGCGGCGTTCGAGGGTGCGACGGGGAAGCAGCTCTGGAAGGCGCCGCCCGCGCCGAAGGAGGCGTTCGACGGAAAGCGCGCCCTCGTCGGCAACCTGCTCGTCGCCGTCGACGACGTGGGCAAGGTGCAGGCGACGCGCATCGCCAACGGCACGCCCGCGTGGTCGGGGCTGCTGGGCGACAAGGCCGCCAGCTTCTGCGCCGATGGGGCCTCGGTGATCATCGAGGCCGCCGACGACACCTTCACGCGCTTCGACCTGGCGACCGGGAAGAAGAGCGCGGTCGACCTGCACGGCAAGAGGCGCCCGGAGTGCACGCCTGTCTACCAGACACGCGGCGCCACGCCGCGCTACGAGCTCGTCGACTGGGCCGATTTCCGCGAGCACGACCTGCCGGAGCTGCACAGCATCCCGGGCATGTCCGCGTACCGCGCGCTCGTCCCGACCAAGCCCGGCCTCAGCTTCATGATCGGGTCGAGGGAGAAGGGCACGAGCGTGGGGATGGTGGCCGCGGTGGAGAACGGCGAGGTGCTCTGGAAGGAGATCATCCCGGGCGTCGATCCACTCGAGACGGACATCAACGTCACGACGGTGCTGGCCGCGTCCGACGGCCAGAAGGTCGTCATCCCCTACAGCATGACCCACGGCAAGAAGGGCGTGCGCATGGCGTGCTTCGACGGACGCACGGGGGCTCGGCAGTGGGACGTGCAGGTGCACACCGCGTCCCAGGTGGACCAGGGCATCACCATCGAGGCGGGGCGCGTGTACTACTCGTCGTGGACCGCGCTCTACGTGCTCTCGCTGGCGGACGGGAAGGGCGTCTACGAGCTGGGCTACGACTTCTGAGCGACACTCGCCCTCCGGCTCGTTTCGCGGCTCCGGGCTCCAGACTTCGGGCTGGGGGCCGCGGCGCGCCTCCCCCGCTACTTCTTCGCCTTCTTCGCCGGCGCCTCGTCCTCTTCCAGCGCGTCGTCGTCGCCCGCGCCGGCGGCGACGCGCAGCTTGGCGTTCTTCTTCCCGCCCGCGGCCGCCTTCTCGTCCCTGGCGTCCTTGCCCTTCTCCCCTGCCGGCTCCGGCGTGTTGTCCGCCTCGTAGAAGGCGCCCAGGACGGCCGAGATGAGCGGGAGAGAGACCGCCGGCAGGTAGCCGACGGCGGTGGGGAGGTCCGGCCCGGCGCCCATGCCGTGGAGGTCCAGATCGATGTGGACCCAGCGGCGGAGCACGAACATGGCGCCCGACGCCAGGAGCGCGCCGAAGAAGGCCTTGAGCCCCGCCTCGATCTGCCCGCCGGACGCCCAGATGGGCTTGCCGGCGACGAGCCCGACCAGGACGCCGGTGACCGCGGCGAAGACGTAGGCCAGCACGGCCCCGCTCGTGCCCGCGAAGGAGAGCATCCCCAGCCCCTTGATGATGGCCGCGGCGACGATGGCGCCCACGAAGAGGCCGAACACGAGGCCATAGAGGAGGCGTTTGATCATTTGGGTTCCAACCTAGCCTGAGGGCCCTTCGGGCTTACGTCAACGGGGTGCTCTTCATTCCCGCCCGCCCCAGCGACTTCTTCACAGGCCCGGCTCCGAGCGAGCTGCCCGTGCCAGGCGCTGGCGAGCTCAGGCGGTCCCGGCCAGCCTCTCCGCCAGCCTGGACCGGCGATCGTTGCGCCGCTCCTCCTTGAGCGCCAGCCCGACCGCCCGGGCGTCGCTCACCAGGACGAGCAGCCGCTTCGCCCGCGTCACCGCGGTGTAGAGCAGGTTCTTCGAGAGCATCACGAAGTGGCTGGACAGCATGACGACCACCACCGCCGGATACTCGCTGCCCTGCGCCTTGTGGATGGTGCAGGCGTAGGCGAGCACCAGATCGCTCTGCTCGTTCGGCGCGAAGGTCACGTCCCGGTCGTCGAAGCGCACGACGAGCTCGCGCCCCTCCTCGCCGCCGGTGCCCACGATGAAGCCGACGTCGCCGTTGTAGACCTCCTTGTCGTAGTTGTTGCGGAGCTGCATCACCTTGTCGCCCACCTTGAAGACGCGCGCGCCGGGCGGCCGCACGACCTCCCGGCCGTGCGGGTTGAGGGCGTTCTGGAGCGACTCGTTCAGCGCCGTCGCGCCGGCGTCGCCGCGGTGCATGGGGGTGAGCACCTGCACGTCGCGGACCGGGTCGAGGCCGAAGCGGCGGGGGATGCGCTCCTTGACCAGCTCCAGCACCGTCGCGCGGGCGGCGTCCGGATCCTTGCGCTCGATGACGAAGAAGTCGGCGTCGGCGTCGCGCGAGGCGAGCGGCGCCATCCCCGCGTTGATGCGGTGCGCGTTCTGCACGATGAGGCTCTCGCGCGCCTGGCGGAAGATGTGGCGCAGGCGTACGACAGGCACCGCGCCCGACGCGATGACGTCGCGCAGCACCGCGCCCGGGCCCACGCTGGGGAGCTGGTCGACGTCGCCGACGAGCAGCAGCCGCGTGCCGGGGGCGATGGCCTGGGTGAGGGCGTCGGCGAGGGGCAGGTCCACCATCGACGCCTCGTCGACGATGACCGTGCCCGCGTCCACCGGCCGCGCGGCGTCGCGCTGGAAGACGCCGCGCCTGGGGTCGATCTCCAAGAGCCGGTGGATGGTCTGCGCCTCGCGACCGGTGGTCTCGTGCATCCGCTTGGCGGCCCGGCCGGTGGGCGCGGCGAGGCGCACCGGCACCAGACCCTCGTCGAAGAGGGCCAGCAGCGCGCGCACGATGGTCGTCTTGCCCACACCCGGCCCGCCGGTCACGACCAGCACCGGGGAACGCGCGGCGAGCTCGACCGCCTCCCGCTGCTCCGGCGCGAGGATCACGCCCGTCTGCTTCTCGAACCGCGCGATCGCCGCCGCGGCGCCTCGTAGCTCGGCGTGGCGCGCGGCCTGCAGCTCCAGCAGGCGTCCGGCGAGCCGCAGCTCGTGGGTGTGCATGTCGCGCGTGAAGTACACCGTCGCGTCGTGCATCACCTCGCGCACGACGTAGCCGGACATCACCAGCGCGCGCAGCGCGTGCTCCAGGCCATCCCGCTCGTCGTGGCGGAGGAGCGCGGCGGCCTTCTCCAGCAGCGGCTCGTGGGGGGTCATGACGTGACCGGCGTCGGTCAGCTCCAGCAGCGCGTGAAGCACGCCCGCCTGCAGGCGCTCCGGTGCGTCCCTCGCGATCCCGAGCTCCTGCGCGATCTTGTCGGCGGTGAGAAAGCCGATGCCGCGGACCTCCATCGCCAGGCGGTACGGCTGCTGCGACACGACGACGGTCGCCTCCGCGCCGTACTTCTTGTGGATGCGGTGGGCGAGGGCGGGGGAGACCCCGTAGCCCTGCAGCAGCACCATCACCTCGCGCGCCCCGCGCTGCTCCTGCCACCCGGTGGCGATCTGCTCCGCCTTGCGGTGGCCCAGGCCGGTGATCTCCTTCAGCCGCTCCGGCTGATCGTCCAGCACCCGCAGCGCATCCATCCCGAAGCGACCCACGATGCGCTCCGCCGTCTTGGGCCCCACGCCCTTGATGGCCCCGGAGGCGAGGTAGCGCTGCAGCCCCTTGAGCGTGGCCGGGGCGAGCTCGGTCAGGCTGAGGGCGCGCACCTGATCGCCGTGCCGGCTGTCGCTCTCGCGGACCCCGCGCACCCGGACCCGGGCGCCGGCGGTGACGGGGGGGAAGTGTCCGATGACCGCCACCGGGTCGCGCTGCCCCTCGACCGCCACCTTGATGACGCGGAAGCTCGATCCCGCGCTCTCGAAGGTCACCCGCAGGACCTCTCCCTCGAACACCATCTCCCCGTCCGGCACGGCCCGCACCCTAGCCCATCGGCCGCTGCCCTTCCCCTGTCCCCTTTGCCCTCTTCCTGGAAGGAGAGGAGGAGAAGATCCCGCCGGGGCGTGAATTTGCTAGGTTGCGCTTCGATGCGCCTCCGTCTTCTTCTCCTCGCCTTGCTCCCCGTCGCCGTGCAGTGCTCCTCCACCGCCGCGCCCGCCCCCACCGGCACGATGGTCTACTTCGACCTGCACGCCGACGTGACGCAGACCGACCCCGGGGACCCGAGCTCCTTCTACGCGATCCCCTACCCCAGCGACCTGCGCCTCACGCCGGAGGGGACGCCCGACGTGCGCGGCTTCCCCAACAGCCTGGCGCTCGGGCTCATCGACGGGCTGAAGGGCATCGCGGGGGACCGCAAGGGCTTCCCGCAGATCCCGGTCGCCTACTTCCGCTTCACCGCCCCGGTGACCGCGCAGGATCCGAACGTCGTCATCGCCGCCGACGCCTCGTCGCCTCTCTTGCTGATGGATGTCGACGAGCAGTCGCCCGACCGCGGCAAGCTCCTGCCCGTGGTCGCGCAGACGCTCGACGCCGACCGCTACCTGCCGGACGACGTGCTCGCCGTCTCCGCGCGCCCCGGCTTCATCCTGCACCAGTCGCGCAAGTACGCCTTCGTGGTGATGAAGAAGCTCGACGACGCCGCGGGCAAGCCGCTCGCCGCGCCGCAGGCCTTCACCGACCTGCAGGCACTCGAGGCGCCGGCCGGCGATCCGGAGCTCGCCGCGTGGAAGGTCTACGAGCCGCTCTGGAAGACGCTCCGGCAGGACGGCCTCGATCCCGCCGACGTCGCCGCCGCCACCGTCTTCACGACGGGGGACGTGGTGCAGGATCTCGCCGACCTATCGACCAAGGTCATCGCCAAGTACTCGGTGCAGATCACCGATCTGCACGTCCCGCAGGGCGGCGATCAGGGACGCTTCTGCGAGGTGCTCGGCAAGGTCACCTACCCGCAGTTCCAGACGGGCACACCCCTCTTCGACACCGGCGGCCTCTTCCAGATGGGCCCCGACGGCCTGCCCGTCCACCAGCGCGACGAGGACGCCCCCATCGCCATCTCGCTGCCCAACGAGCCGATGCCGGCCAACGGCTATCCGCTCATCGTGTACTTCCACGGGTCCGGCGGCCTCAGCACCTCGGTGATCGACTCCGGCCCGCTGCAGAGCCCGACCGACGAGGTGGGCATCCCCGGGCAGGGGCCGTCGTACGTGATGGCGCCTCACGGCTTCGCGATGGCGGGCAGCGCCCTGCCGGTGAACCCGGAGCGCGTGCCCGGCGCGCCGGAGCTCGCGTACCTCAACTTCAACAACCCGGCGTCCTTTCGCGACATCTTCCGGCAGGGGGTGATCGAGCAGCGCATGTTCATCTCGGCGCTGGCCTCGATCCAGATCGATCCCACCTCGGTCTCCGGATGCAGCAAGATCTCGCTGCCCAACGGCGCCAGCACCTACCACTTCGACACCTCCCGCCTCGGCGCGCAGGGGCAGTCGATGGGGGGCATGTACACCAACCTGGTGAGCGCCGTGGACCCGCGCATCAAGGAGGCGGTGCCCACGGGGGCCGGCGGCTTCTGGGCCTACCAGGTGCTGCTCACCACCATCATCCCCGGCGCCGCCGGCCAGCTCCGCGCGCTGCTCGGCACGCAGCCGCTGACCTACCTCCACCCGACGCTCAGCTTGCTGGAGACCGCGTGGGAGCCGGCGGAGCCGTACGTCTACATGCCGCGCGTGGCGCGCATGCCGCTGCCCGGCGCGCCGGTGCGGTCCATCTACGAGATCGCCGGCAAGGACGATCCGTACTTCCCCATTCCCATCTACGACGGCGCGGCGCTCGCCTACGGGCACAAGGAGGCGGGAGACGAGGTGTGGTCATCCATGCAGGACGCGCTCAAGCTCGTCGGGCTGGACGGCATCCTGCCGTACCCGGTCTCGCAGGATCTCACCAGCGCGGACGGCACCAAGTACACCGGCGCCATCATCCAGTACAACGGCGACGGCGTCGCCGACGCGCACGCCATCTACCGCCAGCTCGACGCGGTGAAGTACCAGTACGGCTGCTTCCACGAGACCTTCTTCAAGACCGGCGTCGCCACCATCCCGGCGCCCGCCCCCCTCGGCACCCCCTGCCCGGGCGACTGACCGGACGGGGCCGGGGGTGAGCTCTTCCTCCCCCTCTCCCTCGTAGGGAGAGGGGGCCGGGGGGTGAGGCTACTTCGCGCAGCGGAAGCCGACGTTGTTCAGGGCGAAGTCGCGGTCCAGGCCCATGCGCGCGGTGACACGGTCGGCGGCGCCGGAGTAGTCCCACGAGCCGCCACGGATGACGCCCTTCGCGCCGCGCGGGGGGAGCAGCGGGTCGGTGACGGCGCCGGGGGAGAAGGCGGCGTAGTCGTCCACCACCCACTCCCAGACGTTGCCGGAGGTGTCGAACAGGCCGAAGGGGCTCACCCCGTCGACCGTCGTGCCCACCTCGAAGGTGCCCTTGCGGCCGCCGCACGCGCCCTCGGCGCCGCCGGAGATGGCCTGCCGACACGTCTTCGCGGGGGCGTTGCCCCACGGGTACTCCCGGCCGTCGGTGCCGCGCGCGGCGTACTCCCACTCCGCCTCCGTCGGCAGCCGCTTGCCCACGTGCTTGCAGTACGCCGCCGCCTGCGCGTACGTCACGCAGTTGATCGGCTGCCGCGCGTAGTTGCGGTCGTAGGGGCGGTTGCACGTGGGCGAGTTGGTCGCGTGCGTGCGGCCCTTGGCGTCGGCGGTGATCATGCGCGTGTGGGTGCAGGCGCGGGACTTCATGCACGCGCCGTACTCCGCGGCCGTCACCTCGGTCTTGTCGATGAAGAAGGAGTGGGTGAGGGTGACGGGGTGCGCGGGGCGCTCCGACTTGCTGTCGCCGTCGCTGCCCATCGTGAAGGTGCCGCCGGGCACCAGCACCATCCCCGGGGGAACGGTCACCGCGAGCGACGCGTCGACGACGGGCGCGGGCGGGACGCTCGGCCGAGGCGCCGCGCTCGCCACGCTGGGCGGGGGCGCCACCACGGAGCCGGACGCGGACGCGGCGCCATGGTACGCGGCGTCCTCCACCTTCTCCGCCTTGCGCATCCCGAAGAAGCCGATGGTGACGACGAGCGCGGTCGCGACGATCGCGCCGATCCAGACCACCTTGCGCTTGCGCTGCTCGCGCAGCAAGACGGTGATGGTGCCCGTGCCCGTCGATGTGTGCGGGCCGGTCTGCGGCCCGCTCGCCGTCGCGCGATCGGTGTCGGTCGCCTCGCGGTCGAAGGCGGGCTTCTCCGGCCGCGAGATGGCCGGGGGCCGCACGCTCTTGATCCTCGGGCGGTCGCCGCCCTCCGCCGCCGCTGTGCGCAGCGCGTCCCAGAACTCGCCGGCGTCGCGGTAGCGCTGCCGCGGGTCGACGGTGAGGGCGTGCGCGAGCACCGCCTCCACCGCGTCGCTCACCTCCGCGCCGCGCGTGCGCAGCGTCGGCCGGCGCTGCACGTCGCTCGTCTCCACGTAGAGCTGCACCGGGTCGTCGCCGTCCAGCGCGGGCGCGCCCGTCACCACCTCCACGAAGAGCAGCGCCAGGGCGTACACGTCCGTCCACGGACCGGTCGCGCCGTACTTGCGGCTGAACTGCTCCGGCGCGCCGTAGCGCGGGGTGAACGCCTGCATGCCGGAGCCGATGTTGTCGAAGGGGCCGACCTCGGTGGTGGCGTCGTCGGGCATCTTGGCGATGCCGAAGTCCACCACCTTGAGCGTGAGGCGGCTGCCCACGCCGGTGAGCATGATGTTGCCCGGCTTCACGTCGCGGTGCGACACGCCCTGCTCGTGGGCCACCGCGAGGCCGCGGGCGGCGGGCTCCAGCAGGTCCAGCGCCTCGTCGATCGTGGCCTTCTTGCCGCGCCGCGCGCGCAGCTCGCGGTCGAGTGTGGTGCCGTCCAGCCACTCGAGGACGAGGAACGGCGTCTCGATGCCCTTCGGCGAGGTCGCCACGCCCACGTCCAGCGCCTGCACCACGTCCGCCGTCGCGCGGGAGAGCTGGTGGAGCAGCCGCCCCTCGGCGATGAACTTGCGGAGAAACTCGTCGTGGACCTCCGGGTCGAGCCCCTTCTTCAGCTTCAGGCACTTGACCGCCACGGCCTGCTCGAAACCCATGTGCGTCGCCCGGTAGACGACGCCGAAGCCCCCCTCGCCGACGACCGATTCGATGCGGTACTTGCCGTCGAGGACGTGGCCTACCCAGCCGAAGGGATCATCGCGAGGCATCGTGAGGAGGGGGGATTCCGGAGCCGGGGCCGCTGGCCGAGACCAGCGGCGGACGGTCGATCGTTAGCATGCTCAGCGATCGACGCCGGCCGTGGGTCCAAGCCTACGGATACCGGCCCTCGAAGCCCACCGGATACCACCGCAGAGGCGTGATCTGCCTGATTTCCATGGACTTGTCCCGGCCGGCGGGTGTGGTAATCTGAAATTGAAAATCACATTCATATCCCGCCGAACCCCAGATGAGTCAAGCGATCCTCCCCGAGCTCTCCGACGAGTCGCCCCGCGCGCCCGCGCGGCCGGCGAGCATCGCGCGGGCCGCGACCCTGGAGAAGCTCGACCTGCGCGCGCCGGCGCGCGTGCGCCGCATCGTCCTGGGTGAGGCGGAGACGGAGTGGGTCCGCGCGGTCGGCATCTTCGAGGGTGAGGAGGTCTGCGTGCTCCGCCGCGCGGCGTTCGGCGGTCCCATCCACGTCCGCACCGGCAGCGGCGGCGAGTTCGCCATCGACCGCAGCCTCGCGGAGGCCATCGAGGTCGAGACGTGATTCCCGGCTCGCGCGCCGCGGTCGCCTCGTGCCACGACGACGCGCCGCGGGCGCCGGTCGTCGGGGACGTCGACGTCGCGCTGGTCGGCCGCCCCAACGCAGGCAAGTCCTCGCTCTACAACGCGGTCACCGGCGGGTCGGCGAAGGTGGGCAACTTCCCCGGAGTCACCGTCGACGTGCTCGAGGCCACGATGCCCCTGCCCGGCGGCGGCCGCGCGCGCGTGCTCGACCTGCCCGGCGTCTACGCGCTCTCGTCGGAGCTCGACCCCGACTGCGACGAGGCGCAGGCGCTCGCGTGCATCGAGGATCTGGAGAAGGGGGGCAAGCCCTTCTGCATCGCGCAGGTGGTGGACGCGAGCCAGCTCGCGCTCGGCCTGCGCCTCACCCTGGACCTCCTGCGCCGGCGCCTGCCGCTGGTGGTGCTCGTCACCCAGCGCGACGTGCTGGAGAAGGCCGGCAAGAAGGTGGACGAGCGCGCGCTGCGCGAGGCGCTCGGCGTCCCGGTGCTCATCGTCAGCGCGCGCGACGCCGACGTGCGCGAGCGCGTGGCCGCCGCCATCCGCGACGCCGCAACGACGGGGTTCGCCCCCGCCGAGCCGCGGGACATCGACGCCGCCTCCCTCGCCCGCGCGGCCGTGACGGATCACGCGAGCGCCCGCGAGCGCGCCCGCCGCGCGTGGTCCTCCCGCGCCGACGCGGTGCTGCTGCACCCCGTCGTGGGCCCGGTCGTCTTCCTCGGTCTGATGACCGCCCTCTTCGCCGCGGTCTTTTTGGTGGCCGACCCCGCGTCCAACGCCATGAACGCCCTGATGGGCTGGCTCGGAGCGCGGGTGGTGCACCTGCTCGGTGTGGGCTGGCTCTCCTCCTTCTTCGCCGACGCGGTGCTCGGAGGAGCCGGCACGGTGCTCGCCTTCCTGCCGCAGATCGTCATCCTCACGGTGGCGATGGAGATCATCGACGCGTCCGGCTACCTCTCGCGCGGCGCGTTCCTCGTCGACCGCGTGCTGCGCTTCGCCGGCCTGGGCGGCAAGTCCTTCGTGCCGCTGCTGACCGCTCACGCGTGCGCGGTGCCGGCGATCACCTCCACGCGCATCATCCGGGATCCAGGCCAGCGCCTTCGCACGCTGCTGGTGCTGCCGCTGATGACCTGCTCCGCGCGCATCCCGACGTACGCGCTGCTCATCGCGGCGTTCTTCGGCAAGAGAAGCCCCTGGCTGCAGTCGCTCCTCTTCGTCGGCCTCTACTTCGCGGGCATCCTCTCCGGGCTGGTGGCCTCCCTCGTCATCGGCAAGACGGTGAAGCACACCGGCCGCGCGCTCCCGCTGGTGCTGGAGATGCCGGCCTACCGCATGCCGCAGGCGCGGGTGGTGTGGGCGATGGCGCGGCGCGGGGCCGGCCGCTTCGTCAAGGAGGTCGGCACCTTCATCCTGCTCGCCTCGGTGGCGCTCTGGGTGCTGCTCAAGGTCCCCGCGCCCTTCGCCGCGCACCAGGCCGGCCCGCCGGGGGCGACGGCGGGGATGGTGCAGATGGAGAACAGCATCGCCGGGCACGTCGGGCACGCGCTCGAGCCCATCACCAGGCCCGCGGGCTTCGACTGGCGCATCGACGTGGGGCTCATCGGCTCCTTCGGTGCGCGCGAGCTGATGGTGAGCACGATGGGCATCATCTTCGGCATCGAGCACGCCGACGACAACGCCGCGCCGCTGGCGGAGAAGATCCGCGACGCCCGCGGCCCCGACGGCCTGCGGGCCTACTCCGCCGCGACCGGCCTCGCGCTGATGGCCTTCTTCGTGCTGGCCTGTCAGTGCATGAGCACCGTGGCAGCCCTGCGGCGGGAGACGCGGAGCTGGAAGTGGCCCGCGTTCGTGCTGGCGTACAGCTACGCGGCGGCGTTCGTGCTGGCGATCGTGGTGTTCCAGGTCGCCCGCGTCTTCGGGGGGTGAAGGCGCACGTGCGCCGTCACGTCCGCCGTGCGCGGACGATGCGCTCGCCGCTCCCCGGCGTCGCCTCGCCCAGGTACCGGTCCCCCCACGCGTCCATGCCCTCGTCCGACACCACCTCGAACCCTTGACGCGTCAAGCGTCCGGCGATCTCCTCCGGCGTCATGCGAGATCGGAAGGGCTCGCCGGCGGCGCGTACGATCAGGCCCAGGCCGAGCGCCTGCGCGAGCTTGGGGCGCGCGTCGTAGTAGGTGGCGACCAGGCACGAGCCGGGCGCCGCCACGCTCGCCACCGCCGCCAGCGTCGCGTCGATCGCCGCGCGCTCGAGGTACATGGTGACGCCCTCCCAGACGAAGGTCGAGCGCGCCGCCGGGTCCAGACCTGCCTCCAGGAGCACGTCGCCCGGCGACTCTCGCGCGAAGTCGATGGCGACGTAGCGGACCTCCCTCGCGATCGGCGCGTGCCTCTCCGCCGCGCGGCGCTTGTGGCGCTGCGTCGCGGGGTGATCCACCTCGAACACGACGGACTCGCCGAGCGCCTCCAGCCGGTACGCGCGCGCGTCCAGGCCGGCACCGAGGAGCACGAGCTGCCGGCACCCGGCGCGCGCCTCCTCCGAGACCACGTCGTCGATGGCGCGGGTGCGCAGGGACATGTGACGCGACAGGTTGCGCGAGACGCGCGCGGCGCCGCGGAGCACGGCGCGCGTCACCCGCGGCGCCCGCTCCGCCGCCTGCAGGAGCGTGCGGTACGGAAAGGGGACGAGCGCCGCGGCGAGGGGATCGCCGGCGACCGCCGGGGCGTCCAGTCCACCGAGACCGCGCAGCACCGCGACCCAGATGGCGGTGCGGCTCGCGGTGCCCTCGCGCATGGCCGCGAGCATACCCGCTTGCCGGGAAGGTGCGCGGTGACGTAGCCGTAGGAGCCGCCGAAAGGATCCGCCATGAAGACCTCCCGCCTCGCGCTCGTCCCCTTCCTCGTCGCCCTCGGGGCGTGCCTGCCGATGGCGCAGCCCGGCGGCGGCGCCGGCTCGCCTTCCTCGGGTGGGTCCTACGGCTCCTCCGGCGGCGCCGGCGATCCCAGCTCGTCGGGCACCTCCGGCGCGGCGGACCCGTCCTCCGGCGGTTCGGGCGCGACCGGCTCGGGCGGCGCGGCCCCGGCGCCCGGGCCGGTCTCGGTGACCATCCGCAGCAGCTGCCCGAAGACGGTCCCGGTGTTCTACGGCAAGGACCCCGGCTTCGGCAGCGGCACGAAATCCAGCGTGGACTCCAACTCGGTGTCGAGCCACACCTTCAGCCCCGGCGACATGTTCTGGATCATCGACGACTCGGAGAAGGGGATCACCAGCACGACGGTCGGCCCGACGACGAAGGAGATCGAGATCGGCAGCTCGTGCAAGGAGCTGCAGGTGCGCTAGCAACAACCACCCGCACCCACCAGGCATCCAAGGCGATCCGACAGGAGGAAGACGATGCAGATGCGCAAGCTGGGGAAGCTGGAGGTCTCGGCTTTGGGACTCGGCTGCATGGGGATGAGCGAGTTCTACGGCCCCACCGACGAGAAGCAGTCGCTCGCCACCCTCGCCCGGGCGAAGGAGCTGGGCGTCACCTTCCTCGACACCGCCGACATGTACGGCATCGGCCACAACGAGGAGCTCCTCGCCAAGTTCCTGCGCGGGCAGCGCGACGACTTCGTGCTCGCCACCAAGTTCGGCCTGCTGCGCGACGAGCAGAACGCGGCGATGCGCGGCATCAGCGGCAAGCCGGAGTACGTGCGGTCGGCGTGCGAGGCGAGCCTGAAGCGGCTCGGCACCGACCACATCGACCTGTACTACCAGCACCGGGTCGACCCGACGGTGCCCATCGAGGACACCATCGGCGCGATGGCGGAGCTGGTGCGCGCGGGGAAGGTGCGCCACCTCGGTATGAGCGAGGCGTCCTCGGAGACGATCCGCCGTGCCCAGAAGGTGCACCCCATCACCGCGCTGCAGAGCGAGTACTCCCTCTGGACGCGCGAGCCGGAGGACGACGTGCTCGCCACCTGCCGCGAGCTGGGCATCGGCTTCGTCGCCTACAGCCCGCTCGGTCGCGGCTTCCTCACGGGCACCATCCGCTCGCCGGAGGACTTCGCCGCCGACGACTTCCGCCGCATCTCGCCGCGCTTCCAGGGCGAGAACTTCAAGAAGAACCTCGCGCTGGTGGACAAGGTGCAGGAGCTGGCGAAGCAGAAGAAGGTGAGCGCCGCGCAGCTCGCCCTCGCGTGGGTCCTGGCGCAGGGCGACGACGTGGTGCCCATCCCGGGCACCAAGCACGGCAAGCGGCTGGAGGAGAACGTGGGCGCGCTGGAGGTCCGGCTCTCGAAGGAGGATCTCGCCGCGCTGGACGCCATCGCCCCGAAGGGTGTCGCCGCCGGCGCGCGCTACCCCGAGCGGAGCATGGCGTCGGTCAAGCGCTGACGTCCGCGGGCGCGCCGCGCAGGTGCTCCTCGGCGAGCGCCAAAAAGCGCCGGCGCGCAGCGGCGTGGTCGACGATGGGCCGCGGGTACGTCTTGCCGAGCACGACGCCCGCCGCCGCGAGCGCTGCCGCCGGCGCCTCCCAGGGCCGGTGCACCCACCGCGCGTCGAGACGCGCGAGCTCGGGGACCCAGCGCTTGACGTACGCGCCGCCGGGATCGAACCGCTCGCCCTGCGTCACCGGGTGAAAGACGCGGAAGTAGGGCTGCGCGTCGCACCCGCACCCCGCCGACCACTGCCAGCCCAGGTCGTTGTTCGCCCAGTCGCCGTCGGTGAGCCAGCGCATGTAGTGGGCCTCGCCGCGGCGGAAGTCGACGAGCAGGTCCTTGGCGAGGAAGCTCGCGGCGATCATGCGCGCGCGGTTGTGGACGAAGCCACTCGCGAGGAGCTGCCGCGCGGCGGCGTCGACGACGGGGTAGCCGGTCCAGCCCTCCGCCCACGCGCGGAAGGCGCGCTCGTCCTCGCGCCAGGGGAAGCCGCGGAAGTCGGCCCGGTACGGCGCGGTGAGCGCCTGGGGCCGGTGGCGCAGGACGTCGTGGGCGAACTCTCGCCAGACGAGCTCCTTCTGGAAGGCGCGCCGCGCGGCGGGGTGACGCGCGAGCGCGGCGCGCGCCCCGCAGAACACCGCGCGCGCGCTGAGCGTCCCGAACTTCAGGTCCTGCGCGACGCGGCTCGTCCCGTCCAGGCCCAGCCGGTCACGCTCGGCGTGGTATCGCGGCGCGCGGCGGCGAAGGAAGGCGAGGAAGCGCGCGCGGGCCGCCTTCTCCCCGGCGGCGAGCAGCCCCTCGTTGCGCACGAGACCCAGGCTGGAGAGGGTCGGCAGCGGGGTCTCCCTGGTCTTCACGTCCTGCGGCAGCGGCGGCAGGCGGCGCGGCGCGGAGAGCGGCTCCCCCACGCGCACGGTGGCGTCGAAGGCGCGCGCGAAGGGCGTGAAGACGGCGAAGGGCGTGCCCTTGCCGGTGAGCACCTGCCCCGGCGACGCGAGCGTCTCACCCTCGAAGCGCTGGAAGGGGACGCGCAGCGCCGCGGCCACCCGCCGATCGCGCTCCACGCCGAAGGGCTCGCTCCACCGGTAGCCGACGACCCGGTCCACGCGCCACGCGGCGGCCAGGCGCGGCACCACCTCCACGCTCTCGCCCTCCACCAGCACCAGACGCGAGCCCAGCCGCCCGACCGACGCGGCGAGCGCGGCGAGCGACTCCACCAGGTACTGCATGCGGTGGGGCAGCTCCCGCGCGCGCGCCGGGTCGAAGAAGTACGGGTCGACGACGAAGAGCGGGATGACCTCCCCGCGCGACGCCGCGTCGGCGAGGGGCTCGTGGTCGGCGACGCGCAGGTCCTTGCCGCGGAACCAGACGAGGGTGCGCATCGCCCCCTTGGATGAGCGCGCGGGTCAGGCGTCGCGCATCGAGAGTGAGCCCAGATAGTCGCGCTTGCCGACCTCGACGCCGTTGTGCCGGAGGATCGCGTACGCGTGCGTCAGGTGGAAGTAGAAGTTGGGCACGGCGTACTCGACGAAGTAGTCGGCCCCGCTCATCCACTTACCCTCCCAGCGCGGCTGGCTGATGGTGCGCTCGGCGGCGCCCTCGAAGTCCTTCGGGGTGAGGGCGGAGAGCCACGCGCGCACCGCCTTGATGCGGGCGCGGAGCTCGTCGACGGTCTTCTCGGTGTCGGGGTGCGAGGGCGCCTCCTTGCCGGTCAGGCGCGCCGCGGCGAGCTTGGCGTTGTCGCACGAGGACTGCACCTGCCGCGCGAGGGGGAACTGGTCCGGCGCGAGGCGAGCCGTCATGAGCAGGTTCACGTCGAACGGCTTCTTCGCGGCGTGGGCGGTCGCCTTCTCGAGCCAGGTGTCGAGGTTGCCGAGCATCTTCTGCATCTGGGAGAACGTCTCGTAGTACATGGCGGCGCACCATAGCCGAGCTGGTGGCGGGCGCCAGGGGCGGCAGGTCCCGGCTGATTTCGCGGGGTTGGGGGGACCGTTAGCAGGCACATGGAAAGGGGGCCGGAGGGGTGGCGGGGATGGTCATCATGATATATTGATGGGTTGATATATGGCGACGCTGGCCTCCACCTCCACCCTCCTCGCCCTGCTCGGCGAGCCGACGCGCGTGCGCCTCCTCGCGCTGCTGGCGGCGCACGAGCTGTCGGTGGCGGAGCTCACGGCGGTGACCGACCTCGGGCAGTCGCGCGTGTCCATGCACCTCGGCAAGCTGCGGGAGGCCGGGATCGTGCGCGACCGCAAGGACGGCGCCTCCGCCTTCTACGCCCTTCGCGAGGACCTGGCCGACGACGCGAAGAAGCTCTGGGCCTTCGTCCGCGGCCAGGTGGACGACGCGGTCCTCGACGGCGACGCCCGCCGCTGCGCCGACCTGCTGCGCGCCCGCGCGTCAGGCGGCCTGGACGCCCTCGCCGGCCGCATGGAGCGCCACTACTCGCCGGGTCGCACCTGGGAGTCGCTCGCGCACGGCCTCGTCGGCCTGGTGCGCCTCGGGGACGTGCTGGACATCGGCTCCGGCGACGGCACCGTCAGCGAGCTGCTCTCGCCCCGCGCGCGCAGCGTCACCTGCATCGACAGGAGCGCGCGCATGGTGGAGGCCGCGAAGAAGCGCCTCGCCCGCGTCCCGCGCGCCCGCGCCATGCTCGGCGACATGCACGAGCTGCCGCTCTCCGACGCATCCTTCGACGCCGTGCTCCTCTTCAACGTGCTCGTCCACTCCGACGCCCCCGCCCGCGCCGTGACCGAGGCGGCGCGCGTGCTGCGCAAGGGCGGCGATCTGGTCGTCGTCACCCTGGGCGCCCACAAGCAGGAGGGCGTGGTGAAGAGCTACGGCCACGTCCGGCCCGGCTTCTCCCCCGCCGCGCTGGAAAAGCTCCTCTCTCGCGCAAAGCTCCGCGTCACCCGCTGCGAGGCCACCTCCCGCGAGCGCCGCCCGCCTCACTTCCCCGTCGTCACCGCCTTCGCCACCAAGTAGGAACCCGCCATGCCGAGCACCCTCGAGACCCTCACCGCCCTCGCCAAGCAGCGCATCCTCGTCCTGGATGGCGCGATGGGCACCATGATCCAGCGCCACAAGCTGGCGGAGGCGGACTACCGCGGCGCCCGCTTCAAGGACCACGGCAAGGACCTCAAGGGCGACAACGATCTGCTCGTGCTCACGCGCCCGGAGGTGGTGCTGGGCATCCACGAGCAGTACCTCGCCGCCGGCGCCGACATCATCGAGACCAACACCTTCAACGGCACCGCCATCGCCCAGGCGGACTACGCGCTGGAGGGCGCGGTGCGCGACATCAACCTCGCCGCCGCCCGCCTGGCGAAGGAGGCCTGCGCCAAGTTCACGAAGCAGACCCCCGACAGGCCCCGCTTCGTGGCGGGCGCCATCGGCCCCACCAACCGCACCCTCTCCATCTCCCCGAAGGTGGACGATCCGAGCTTCCGCGCGGTCACCTTCGACCAGGTGAAGGACGCCTACGCCGAGCAGGTCCGCGCGCTGCTGGACGGCGGCGTGGACCTGCTCCTCGCCGAGACGGTCTTCGACACCCTCAACCTCAAGGCGTGCCTCGTCGCGGTGGAGGACGTCTTCGAGGAGCGCGGGGAGCGCGTCCCCCTCATGATCTCGGTGACCATCACCGACAAGAGCGGCCGCACCCTCTCCGGTCAGACGATCGACGCCTTCTGGACCAGCGTCGCCCACGCGCGCCCCTTCAGCGTCGGCATCAACTGCGCGCTCGGCGCCGCCGACATGCGCCCGTACATCCAGGCGCTCTCTCAGATCGCCGACCCGCTGGTGAGCGCGTACCCCAACGCCGGGCTGCCCAACCCGCTCGCGCCGACGGGCTACGACGAGCAGCCGGAGCAGACCGCCGGCTTCCTGGGCGAGTGGGCGGAGGCCGGCTTCGTCAACCTCGTCGGCGGGTGCTGCGGCACCACGCCCGACCACATCGCGGCGATCGCGAAGGCCGTGGAGGGGAAGACGCCGCGCACCCCGCCGGCGCCGGACCACCTGACGCGCCTGTCCGGGCTGGAGACGCTCACCCTGCGCCCCGACGCCAACTTCACCATGATCGGCGAGCGCACCAACGTCACCGGCTCCGCTCGCTTCGCCGAGCTCATTCGCAAGAGCGACTACACCACCGCGCTGGAGGTCGCCCTCGACCAGGTGCGCAACGGCGCCAACATCATCGACATCAACATGGACGAGGGCATGCTCGACTCCGAGCAGGTGATGACCACCTTCCTCAACCTGGTCGCCACCGAGCCGGAGATCGCCCGCGTCCCCATCATGATCGACAGCTCCAAGTGGAGCGTGCTCGAGGCCGGCCTCAAGTGCGTCCAGGGCAAGGGCGTCGTCAACAGCATCAGCCTCAAGGAGGGGGAGGAGGACTTTCTCCGCAAGGCGCGCACCGTCAAGCGCTACGGCGCCGGCGTCGTCGTGATGGCCTTCGACGAGAAGGGCCAGGCGGACACCACCGAGCGCAAGGTGGAGATCTGCGAGCGCGCCTACGAGCTGCTGACCGGGACCGTCGGCCTGCCGGCGGAGGACATCATCTTCGACCCCAACATCCTCGCCATCGCGACGGGCATCGAGGAGCACGCGAGGTTCGCGAAGAACTACATCGAGGCCACGCGCATCATCAAGGAGCGGTGCCCGCGCGCCAAGATCTCCGGCGGCGTCTCCAACCTCTCCTTCTCCTTCCGCGGCAACAACCGCGTCCGCGAGGCGATGCACTCGGCGTTCCTCTACCACGCCATCAAGGCGGGGATGGACATGGGCATCGTCAACGCCGGGCAGATCGGCATCTACGAGGAGATCCCGAAGGAGCTGCTCGAGCACGTGGAGGACGTGATCTTCGACCGCCGCCCCGACGCCACCGAGCGCCTGGTGCAGCTCGCCGAGCAGGTCAAGGGCAAGGGCAAGAAGAAGGAGCTGGACCTCTCCTGGCGCGAGGCGCCCGTCGAGAAGCGCCTGGAGCACGCCCTGGTGCAAGGCGTGGTCGACTTCATCGAGGCGGACACCGAGGAGGCGCGCCTCAAGTACGAGCGTCCCCTGCAGGTCATCGAGGGTCCGCTGATGGACGGCATGAAGATCGTCGGCGATCTCTTCGGCGCGGGGAAGATGTTCCTGCCGCAGGTCGTCAAGAGCGCGCGGGCGATGAAGCGCGCGGTGGCGCACCTGCTCCCCTACATGGAGGCGGAGAAGGAGGAGAGCGGGAGGTCGGCCAACGGCCGCGTCCTGCTCGCCACGGTGAAGGGCGACGTGCACGACATCGGCAAGAACATCGTCGGCGTGGTGCTCGGCTGCAACAGCTACGAGGTCATCGACCTGGGCGTCATGGTCCCGTGCGCGACCATCCTCCAGACGGCGAAGGAGAAGCAGGTGGACATGATCGGGCTCTCCGGCCTCATCACCCCGTCGCTGGAGGAGATGGCCTTCGTCGCCACCGAGATGCAGCGCACCGGGGTGGACCTGCCGCTCCTCATCGGCGGCGCGACGACCAGCCGCCAGCACACCGCGGTGAAGATCGCCCCCGGCTACCAGGGCACCACCGCGCACGTGCTGGACGCCTCGCGTGCCGTCGGCGTGGTCGCCGCGCTGCTCGACCCGAAACAGCGCCCCGCCTTCGACGAGAAGAACAAGAAGGAGCAGGCGATGCTCCGGGATCTGTTCGGTCACAAGACCGCCAAGCAGATGGTCCCCTTCACGGCGGCATGCGAGAACCGCGCGCGCATCACCTGGCGGGCGGAGGACCTCCCGCAGCCCACCTTCCTCGGCAAGAAGGCCCTGGTGTCTTACCCGCTGGAGGAGATTGTAAAGTACATCGACTGGACCTTCTTCTTCACCGCGTGGGAGCTGCGCGGGAAGTTCCCGGCGATCCTGGACCACCCCGAGCAGGGCGCCGCCGCGCGCGACCTCTACGACACCGCGCAGAAGGTCCTCGCCGAGATCATCGCGAACAAATCGCTGACCGCGAGCGCCGTCTACGGCTTCTGGCCGGCGAGCGGGGAGGGCAACGACATCGTCCTGTACGCCGACGAGACGCGGGAAAAGGAGCTGATGCGGTTCAACATGCTCCGCCAGCAGGCGCAGAAGACCGAGGACAAGCCGCACCTGTGCCTCGCCGACTTCGTCGCGCCGAAGGCGAGCGGCCTCGGCGATCACGTCGGCGCCTTCGCCGTCACCGCGGGCATCGGGGCCGCCGAGCTGGCGGGGGCGTACGAGAAGGACCTGGACGACTACCACGCCATCATCGTCAAGGCGCTCGCCGACCGCCTCGCCGAGGCCTTCGCCGAGCTGCTGCACGCCCGCGCGCGCAAGGAATGGGGCTACGGCCAGGGCGAGGACCTCTCCAGCGAGGAGCTCATCGCCGAGAAGTACCGCGGCATCCGCCCGGCCTTCGGCTACCCCGCGTGCCCCGATCACACCGACAAGGGCAAGCTCTTCGAGCTGCTCGGCGCCGAGGAAGTGGGCATTCGCCTCACCGAGTCCTACGCGATGACGCCGGCGGCGAGCGTGAGCGGCCTGTACCTGGCGCACCCGGAGGCGCGCTACTTCATGGTAGGCCGCATCGACCGCGATCAGGTGGAGGACTACGCGCGGCGCAAGGGCTGGACCGTGGCGGAGGCGGAGCGCTGGCTCGGGCCCAACCTGGGTTACGACGCTCGGGCACCGCGTGACGCATAGTGGGGACCGGCCGGGGCACTCAGGTCCCCATCACGAGCGACCCGGCATGGCCGCTCTGCTACGGCGATACGTACTCTCCACCAACCAGGACCGACAGGATGATGCTCTCCGGGGCCTCGGTTGCGCGCGCCGGCGTTGGGCGGCGACATCGCCGCGAGGAGATCCCCGCGCGCAAGAAGGACGAGCGAGCCGACGGGCAAGATCAGGATGCCCAGCGCGACGAAGCCCCGCGTGGCGATGGCCCGCCGCGTCGCGGGCGGAGGTCGAAGGCGCGGAGCGTCGCCCCGAACCGCAGGGCAGCACCGCGCGACCGGAGAGCCAGCGCTCCGCGAGCTCCGTGGCGCCGGCGAAGGCGGCGAGGCGGGCCAGAGCGAGCCGCTGCGGATTGCTCGTGGCGCGTGGGACCGCCCGTCGATGGGCCCGCGCGCCCCGCTGCGAGCGGCAACGGCGCCGTGGACGGACGCCGACGGCGTCGCCTAGGATGCGCCGCGTGTGTGCGCCCGCGCCCCTCTGTCAGGCCGGGTGCGCCGGAGCAGGCAGCCAGCAAGCACACGGAGCATCCATGAGCGACCAGGTACTCGTGGTCGGCGCCGGCCTCGCCGGCCTCACAGCGGCCATCCATCTCGCGGAGCGCGGCGTCGACGTGATGCTCTGCGAGGCACATCCCGACTTTCTCGGGGGTCGGACCCGAGCCCGAGCCCCGTACACGTTCGAGTGGCGAGGCACGCGCCACACGCACTCCTTCGATCACGGCCAGCACTGCATGTGGTCGCAGTACTGGAACATGAAGGCGCTCCTCGCCCGCCTCGGCGTCCTCGACCTGCACGTGCGACCTTGCGATCGCACGCGCTATCTCGTGGATGACGGCACCACCGTCCACCGGCTCGTCCCGTTCGACGTCAACCCGGCGAGGCCTCCGGCCTCGCTGCTGCACTTCCTCGCGCACATGACGACCGCCATGCGGATGCCGGGCTGGACCGCTTCCGACACGCGTCGCCTCGTCGCCGCGCTCCCGCGGCTCTGCGTGACGTGGTCGTTCGAGCACGGTCGCGCCTACGAGCGCTGGGACGACCTGTCCGTTCACGAGATGTTCGCGTGGATTGGCTTGCCACCGCAGATGGAGCAGATGTTCAAGGCCATGTGCAAGGCGAGCACCTTCCACCCCCACACCGAGATCAGCGCCTCGTGGGCGCTGTCGATGATGGAGACGACGATGATCGGGCACCCGGAGGACCACAAGATGTGGTGCTTCCGCGGCAACCTGGGCACCAACCTGATCGATCCCCTCGCCGCCGCGCTCCGTGAGCGAGGCGGCCGCATCCTGCGCAACGCGACGGCCGTCGGCATCGAGCGTCGCGACGGCAGGATTGTCGCCGTCGAGCTGCAGCCGACCGAGCGGCGTCCGGGCGACCTCGAGACGCTCAGCGACCCCGTGCGCCTGCCGTGCGCCGCGGTCGTCGGCGCGACCGACATCCCCGGCTTCCAGCGGTGGCTGCTGCCGGCGCTCGCGGACGTGGACGAGGTTCGCGCCGCCGCCAACCTCGACGCGGTCGGCAGCGTCGCGATCCGCGTGATCACCTCGCGCCAGATCCGCGCAGACGACCCGTGGATGGGCATCTTCACGGGGCAGTTCCGCATGCTCGACACCTACTTCGTGCTGTCGCACTACCAGGACGAGTTCATGGCCTTTCGCGCCGCCACGGGCGGCGAGGTGATCGAGCTCCACAGCTATCTCGCGTCGCGCGAGCTCGCGGCCGCGCCGCCCGACGTCGTGCGACGGCTCGTCGAGCGGGAGCTCGTGCGCGCGTGGCCCGAGCTGGCCGGCGCGGTCGTCCACGTCGAGCATGCCGCCAACGAGCGGACGTTCGACAAGCAGGCTGTCGGCCACGCGCGCTACCAGCCGCGGATGCGAACCGCCGTCCCGAACCTCGTACTGTGCGGGAGCTGGATCCGGACCGACGAGGCCGTCCACGACATGGAGAAGGCCGTCGTCACCGGGCTCCGCGCCGCGAACGCGCTGCTCGTCGAGCGCGGCCTGGAGCCTTTCGCCGTGAAGCCGCTGCGCAGGCGCTCGCCGCTCCAGCGCCTCGCGCGCGCCGTCGCGGCCCGGCTCCCGGCGCCGCCGGCGGCACGCTCCCGGGCCTGACGCGGGGGCGGCCCACCCGGTGATCCGTCACCGGTGACGCCCCTCACCGGTTCTTGCTGAAGTCCTCCAGCGCCTCGATCACCTCGTCGTCGGCGCTCTCGGCGGGCACCACGTGGAACTGCGGGGGCTCCCCCTCGTGCTCCACCGACAGGATGATGATCTCCGGGTCCTCGTTGCGCGCACCGGCGTTGGGCGGCGGCACCGACGCGGGGCGCCGCGGCGTGTAGCGCGGCACCGTCGGCACCGCGACGGCGTCCGGCGCCAGCTTGATCTGCGCGATGATGACGCCGATGTTGTCCTGCGCGCCCAGGTCGTTCGCCCTGGCGATGAGGGCGCGCACCGTCTCGTCCGGCGTGCGGTCGGTCGCCATGATGTCGCCGATGAGGTCGTCGTCCAGCGTGTCGGACAGGCCGTCGGAGCAGAGCAGGACCTTGTCCCCCGCGAGCATCCGGTAGCTGCGCACCGAGACGCGCACGTTGGGCTCCATGCCGAGCGCGCGCGTCACCACGTTGTGCGGCAGCTTGGCGAGCGCCTTGTCGTCGATGTTGGGTCGCATCTCCAGCGCGTCGTTGATGAGGGAGTGGTCGTGGGTGAGCTGCTCCAGGATCCCGTCGCGGAAGCGGTAGCAGCGGCTGTCGCCCACGTGCGCGACGTGCATCACCCCCGTCTTCTTGAAGCAGGAGATGGCCACCGCCGTCGTGCCCATGCCGTTGAGCTTGTTGGAGGTCTTGGCGATCTCCAGGATGTCCTCGTTGGCGCGCTGCAGCGCCGCGGCGAGGCGGCGCGCGGCGATGGGCAGCCCGAAGGAGTCCAGGTCCGGCTCCTCCTCCTTGCCCACCTTCGTCGCCTCGAAGAAGTTGGCGATCGCCGTCGTCGCCAGCGCGCTCGCCACGTTGCCCGCGTTGTGCCCGCCCGCGCCGTCCGCCAGGATGTAGAGGTCCAGGTCCGGCCGGAGCAGGACCGCGTCCTCGTTGTGCCGCCGCACCGTGCCGATGTCGGTCGTGCCGGAGGCGACGATCTCGAGCGGGAGGAAGAACCGCGTGGGGTCGCTCATGGCCGCAGCCTAGCGGAACGGGCGCCGGAAGCCGAGGCCGACGCCGCGCGCTACCCTGTCAGGGCCGGATGCCTCGCCGCGTCCCTCGCACCATGGAAAATCGGCACCCCAGGCGAACGATCGTCGTCGGCGATCTCCACGGCTGCCACGACGAGGCAGTCGACCTGCTCGACCGGCTCGCCGTCACGGCGTCGGACCGCGTCATCTTCGCCGGCGATCTGGTCGACCGCGGCCCGAAGTCGCGGGAGTGCGTCGAGCTCGCCATGCGCCACGAATGCATCCTCGGCAACCACGAGGAGAAGCACCTGCAGATCCGCCGCCGCGAGGACCAGCACCTCTCCCCGGATCACCTGCGCACCCGGCGGGCGCTCGGTCCGGAGCACTACGCCTGGTTCGAGACGTTGCCCGCGCTCGTCCCGCTCCCGGAGTACGGCGCCGCCGTCGTCCACGCCGGCGCGATGCCCGGCGTTCCGCTCGCCTCGCAGGATCCGTATCACCTGCTGCACGCGCAGTGCATCCGCCCGCCGGAGCGCAAGAGCTACTGGCCCTCCAGGGCGCCGGCGACGCACACCTTCTGGACGAACCACTGGCGCGGCCCGGAGCGCCTGATCTTCGGCCACACCGTGGTCGACAGGCCGCTGGTCTCCGAGTGGGCGGTGGGCATCGACACTGGGTGCGTCTTCGGTCTCACCCTGACCGCCGTGGTCCTGCCCGACTGGGAGATCGTGAGCGTCCGCTCCCGCCAGCCGGCGCGCGAGGGCAGCACCATCGGCACCTACCAGGTCCACCCCGGCGTGCACGTCTTCTCCTGAGGCCCTCGAAGTCTCGGAGGATTTCACTTGGGCGGGGAGGGGCGGCGCGTGCCGCAGCCGTCTGGGAACCTGGTGCGGGTAGCCACGCCCCGACGCGTAGCGGAGGGCCCGCGTGAGGAGGGGCCCTGCCCAATTCACTTGGGCGGGGAGGGGCGGCGCGTGCCGCCCCTCCTGTCGACGGTGTAGTATCCGCCCCGACAGGAGGTGTTGTGATGCGGAGGGCATTCGTTCTTCTGGGCCTGCTGGTGGCCTGCGGTGGTGGCGGTGAGACGGAGAAGCCGGTGGAGCAGCCGAAACCTGCACCGCCTCCCCCGCCCACGGCACCTGCGCCCAGCGCGTCGGCCGCCCCCTCCGCGAGCGCCGCCGTGGAGACGCCGCCGCCAGGGCCCGACGCCACCGACGCCATCCACGCCATCCTGGACGGCTTCAACACGCAGGATCTCACCCGCTACGGCACCGCCTACGCGAAGGACGCCACGCTCTCCATGCCCGGCCAGCCGATGCTCCAGGGCAACGACGCCATCGTGGCGCAGCAGAAGGCCTTCCTCGCCTCCTTCCCCGACACGCGCATGTCCGGCGCGCACCTCTACTCCAAGGGAAAGGTCGCCGCGCTGGAGTGGGTGCTCTCCGCCCGGCAGCAGGGCGAGTTCATGGGCCACAAGCGCACCGACAAGCAGATCGGCGTCCGCGGCCTCAGCGTGCTCGAGGTGGGCGACGACGGCCTGGTCACCAAGGAGCGCCGCTACTTCGACATGGCCAACGTGCTCGAGCAGATTGGCGCGCTCAAGACGAAGAAGGTCCGACCCCCGCCGCTCGCCCCCGCCTCCATGCGCACCGTGCAGAGCGCGGGTACGCCCGAAGAGGACAAGAACGTCGAGGTGGTGAAGAAGCTCTGGGGCTCGGTGGAGAAGAAGAACGACGCCGACTTCATCGGCGCGATGAACAACTCCATCGTGTGGGACGACGTGACCCGCCAGGAGAGCTACCTGGGGACCGTCGACATGAAGAAGGCGTTCGACACCCTCCAGAAGGCGCTCACCGGCCCGAAGGTGAACGTCACCGGGGCGTGGGGCTTCGGGAGCTGGGTCATCGCCGAGACGACCCTCACCGGCAAGCAGAGCGCCCGCTGGGAGGGCTTCCCCGCCACCGGCAAGAACGTGGCCATCCACACCGCGCAGGTGTTCCAGCTCCGCGACGGCAAGGTCCTCAAGGTCTGGCAGTACGGCAATGGCCTGGAGGTCCGCACCGAGCTGGGTCTGTTCAAGCCTCCGCCCCACAAGAAGGGCGGCTGAGCTCGCCGGTTCGCCGCCGATCACTTTGCTCGGGATCGTCGCCGCCCGAAGTGGCATGATTGCGGATCAGGTGGGGAGTGCGCGTCGTGGGGCGCGCGCAAGGACGGAGGCCTCGAATGCGTAGTTTCTCGAAGGTGGGAGTGGCCGTGGCGACACTCGCGGCGTGCGCCGTGTGGCACCAGGCGCCGGCGCGCGCCTGCGGTGGGTGCTTCCACGAGCAGAACCCGAACGAGACGCCCACCGTCATCACCGATCACCGCATGGCCTTCTCCGTCTCGCAGACGCAGACGATCCTCTGGGATCAGGTGCGCTACTCCGGCGATCCCGCCGAGTTCGCGTGGGTGCTGCCGGTCCGAGCCGGCACCGTCGTCGAGCTGGCGCGCGACGAGTTCCTCACCGCGCTGGAGAACGCGACCGCGCCGACGATCGCCCCGCCGCAGGTCACCTGCTACTACCCGCCCGGCTCCGCCGGCGGCGGCGGCGGCTTCGGCTGCGGCGCGTCGTCCAACACCGCCGACTTCGGCGGGACCGCCCCGACCTCCGCGCGGGACGCCGGCGCAGGGATCTCCAAGGACGCCGGAGTACAGGTCGTCAGCGACAACGTCGTCGGCCCCTACGAGGCCGTCATCCTTCGCGCGTCGCAGGGCCAGGCGATCACCGACTGGCTGCAGCAGCACAACTTCGCCATCCCGTCGTCCATCACGCCGGTGCTGGACTACTACAACAACCTGAAGTTCGACTTCGTCGCGGTGCGCCTGCGCCCCAACCAGGGCGTGCGGGCGATGCAGCCGCTCCGGGTCGTCTCTCCCGGCGCCGACGGCACGCTGCCGCTGCGCATGGTGGCGGCGGGCGTGGGCCAGAGCGTGGGCATCGAGCTCTTCGTCATCAGCGAGGGGCGCTACCAGGCCACCACCTTCGACAACGCGGTGATCGATCCGGCGAACGTGAAGTGGGACGGCAACGCGCAGCGCTCCAACTACACCACCCTGTTCGCGCAGACGACCGACGGCGACCCGAAGGGTGTGTGGGTCACCGAGTACGCCGGCAAGGGCGCGGTGCCCGTCGCCGAGAACGTCTACCAGAACGCCTGCCAGATCGCGCCGCCGGTGGACGTGCCGTGCGACGTGCCCGACGCCGGCACGCCGGACGCCGGCTCCCCCGACGCGGGCGACGACGGCGGCGTGCTCGACGCGGGCGGCCCGCCCGACGCCGGCAACTGCACCGTGACGGTCCCCGCGTGCGACGTCTTCGACGACTTCGACCGCGCCACCGCAGGGATGAACCCCTCCGACATCACCATCACCCGCCTGCGCACCAACCTGCCGGTGACCGCGCTCGGTACGGATCTGGTCGTCGGCGCCGAGCCGACGCAGGCCGTCGTCTCCAACCAGATCCAGACCAAGGACTTCACCGACCCGAGCTACAACCCGTGCCCGGGCGGGCAGACCACGCCGTACGCGCCGGGCTCCACGCCGGGCGCCAAGTCCGGCGACGGCTGCGACACCTCCGGCACGCGCGGCTCGCTCGGCGTCTCGGTCATCGGCCTGCTCGGCCTGGCCCTCGCGGGCGCCATCCGCCGCCGCCGGCGGTGACGCGTCGATGGCATCCCCCTTGCGATAGAAACCCCAGCGACCAGGATCCCCCGCCAGCCGGTGGCAGGAGCCTGGTCCGGGTGTGACATCCGCGTCATGGTCGGCGCGGGCTGGCACGTAGGGAGGCCTCGATGCGCGCGTTTTCGAAGGTTGGACTGGGTCTGGTGGCGATGGCGGCTTGCGCCGTCTGGCACGAGGCGCCGGCGCGCGCCTGCGGCGGCTGCTTTCACGAGCAGGTTCCCAACGAGACCCCCAGCGTCATCACCGACCACCGGATGGCCTTCTCCGTCTCGCAGACGCAGACCATCCTGTGGGACCAGGTGCGCTACTCCGGCAACCCGACCGAGTTCGCTTGGGTGCTGCCCGTCCGCGCCGGCACGGTGATCGAGCTCGCCCGAGACGAGTTCCTCACCGCGCTGGAGAACGCCACCGCCCCGACCATCTCCCCGCCGCAGGTCACCTGCTACTACCCGCAAGGGTCAGGGGGTGGCGGCGGGTTCGGGTGCGGCGCCGCGGCGGACAGCTCGCTGCAGACGCCCAACGCCGGCGGCACCTACCGCGGCGCGGACGCAGGGGCGGCCTACGACGCGGGCGTGCAGGTCGTCAGCGACAACGTCGTCGGCCCGTACGAGGCGGTCATCCTGCGCGCGTCGCAGGGCCAGGCCATCACCGACTGGCTGCAGCAGCACAACTTCGCCATCCCGTCGTCCATCACCCCGGTGCTGGACTACTACAACAACCTGAAGTTCGACTTCGTCGCGGTGCGCCTGCGCCCCAACCAGGGCGTTCGGGCGATGCAGCCGCTCCGGGTCGTCTCTCCCGGCGCCGACGGCACGCTGCCGCTGCGCATGGTGGCGGCGGGCGTGGGCCAGAGCGTGGGCATCGAGCTCTTCGTCATCAGCGAGGGGCGCTATCAGGCCACCACCTTCGACAACGCGGTGATCGATCCGGCGAACGTGAAGTGGGACGGCAACGCGCAGCGCTCCAACTACACCACCCTGTTCGCGCAGACGACCGACGGCGACCCGAAGGGTGTGTGGGTCACCGAGTACGCCGGCAAGGGCGCGGTGCCCGTCGCCGAGAACGTCTACCAGAACGCCTGCCAGATCGCGCCGCCGGTGGACGTGCCGTGCGACGTGCCCGACGCCGGCACGCCGGACGCCGGCTCCCCCGACGCGGGCGACGACGGCGGCGTGCTCGACGCGGGCGGCCCGCCCGACGCCGGCAACTGCACCGTGCAGGTCCCCGCGTGCGACGTCTTCGACGACTTCGACCGCGCCACCGCCGGGATGAACCCCTCCGACATCACCATCACCCGCCTGCGCACCAACCTGCCAGCGACCGCGCTCGGTACGGATCTGGTCGTCGGCGCCGAGCCGACGCAGGCCGTCGTCTCCAACCAGATCCAGACCAAGGACTTCACCGACCCGAGCTACAACCCGTGCCCGGGCGGGCAGACCACGCCGTACGCGCCGGGCTCCACGCCGGGCGCCAAGTCCGGCGACGGCTGCGACACCTCCGGCACGCGCGGCTCGCTCGGCGTCTCGGTCATCGGCCTGCTCGGCCTGGCCCTCGCGGGCGCCGCGCGCCGCCGTCGCCGCCGCTGATCGTCAGCGCCCCCGCAGCACGTCGGTGAGCTTGCGGCGTCCGCAGCCGCCCTCCGCGACCATCTCGTCGAGGGCGCGCTGCATCACGCCGCGCACCTGCTCCTGGCAGCGGCGCAGCACCGCGGGGTCCTTCGCGTCCTCGGGCCCGAGCCCATCGAAGTGGATGGGCGGGAGCACCCTCAGCTTCATGCGCACCGGCGCGGGCAGGTAGAGGAAGGCCGGCCCGAAGCTGAGCCCGAAGGGCAGGGAGAAGGCGACCGGCAGCACCTCCACCCGCATCACGCGCTTGAAGTGCGTACGCCGGGCGAGCGCGCGCCCATCGGTGAAGACGTGCAGCGCCTCGTGGGCGCCGCAGGAGACCAGCGGAACGATCGGCACGCCGGCGCGCAGCGCCACCCGCACGAAGCCGGTGCGCTCGCCGAACACCACCTCGTGCCGGCGCGCGTACGGCTTGTACGCGTCGATGTCGCCACCCGGGTAGACGAGCACGCGCGCGCCACGGCCCAGCAGCGTCGCCGCGTTCTGCGGGTCGGCTGGCACCGCGCCGACCTTCGCCATCAGCGTGCCCAGGGCGGGGACCCCGAAGAGAAAGTCGTGCATCAGGCCGTAGGACGGGGACTGCACGCCGAAGCGGTCCCAGTACTCCGCCATGAACGCGAACATGTCCGGCACCAGGTACCCGCCGTTGTGGTTGCCGACCATCAGCGCCGGGCCGTCGGGGACGTTCTTCAGGCCGGTGATGGTGGTGTGGTGGTAGCGCCGCGCGAGGAAGAGGAAGGCGGGGAGAACCTCGCGGATGAACTCGGGGTCGCGCCGCTCCAGCGCGTCGGGTCGCATGCGCGCAGCGTCGCACGAAATCGGGCCGCGCTCGGACCGTTAGCACGCGCATGCTGCGCCCCTCCCGCGAACAAAAAGACGAGGCCCCCGGGTCCTTGCGAACCCGAGGGCCTCCTTCCGTGCGGGAGCGGCGATCAGAAGTCGCCGTGGCCGTGGCCCGCGTGGCCGCCGGCCGCCTTCTCCTCCTTGGGGAGCTCCGCGACGAGGCACTCGGTGGTGAGCATGAGGCTCGCGACCGAGGCCGCGTTCTGCAGCGCGGTGCGCACGACCTTCACCGGGTCGATGACGCCCATCCCGAGGAGGTTGCCGTACTGGTCGGTCGCGGCGTTGTAGCCGAAGTCGCCCTTGCCCTCCTTGACCTTGTTCACGACGATGGAGCCCTCGAGGCCCGCGTTGCCCACGATCTGGCGCAGCGGCTCCTCGATGGCGCGGCGAAGGATCTTCACGCCCGCCATCTGCTCGTCGGAGAGCTTGAGAGCGTCGAGGCCGGCCTGCGCGCGGATGAGCGCGACGCCGCCGCCCGGGACGATGCCCTCCTCGACGGCCGCGCGCGTGGCGTGCAGCGCGTCCTCGACGCGGGCCTTCTTCTCCTTCATCTCGGTCTCGGTGGCGGCGCCGACCTTGACCACCGCGACGCCGCCGACGAGCTTGGCCAGGCGCTCCTGGAGCTTCTCGCGGTCGTAGTCGCTCGTGGTGTTCTCGATCTGCCCGCGGATCTCCGCGATGCGGCCCTGGATCTCCTTCTTGTCACCGGCGCCGTCGACGATGGTCGTGTTGTCCTTGTCGAGGGTGACGCGCTCGGCGCGGCCGAGATTGCTGATGGTGACGTTCTCCAGCTTGAGGCCGAGCTCCTCCGAGATGACCTGACCGCCGGTGAGCTTGGCGATGTCCTTGAGCATCTCCTTGCGGCGGTCGCCGAAGCCGGGGGCCTTGGCGGCGGCGCAGTGGAGCGTGCCCTTGAGCTTGTTGACCACGAGGGTGGCGAGCGCCTCGCCCTCGATGTCCTCGGCGATGATGAGGAGCGGCTTCTGGCTGCGGGCGATCGCCTCGAGCACCGGGAGCAGGTCCTTCATGTTGGAGATCTTCTTCTCCGAGATGAGGATGTACGCGCCCTCGAGCACGGCCTCCATGCGCTCCGGATCCGTCACGAAGTACGGGGAGAGGTAGCCGCGGTCGAACTGCATGCCCTCGACCACGTCCAGCGTCGTCTCGGCGGTCTTGGACTCCTCGACCGTGATGACGCCCTCCTTGCCGACCTTCGCCATCGCCTCGGCCAGCTTGGTGCCGATCTCGGCGTCGCCGTTGGCGCTGATGGTGCCGACCTGCTCGATCTCCTTCGGGTCCTTGGTCTGCTTGGACATCTTCTTCAGGCTCTCGACCAGGGTCTCGACCGCCTTGTCGATGCCGCGCTTGATCTCCATCGGGTTGTGGCCCGCCGCGACGAGCTTGCTGCCCTCGCGGTAGATCGCCTGCGCGAGCACGGTCGCGGTGGTGGTGCCGTCGCCGGCCACGTCGCTGGTCTTGGACGCGACCTCGCGCACCATCTGGGCGCCCATGTTCTCGAACTTGTTCTCCAGCTCGATCTCCTTGGCGACGGTGACGCCGTCCTTGGTGACCGTCGGCGAGCCGAAGCTCTTGTCGATGACGACGTTGCGACCCTTGGGGCCGAGGGTGACCTTGACCGCGTCGGCCAGCGCGTTGACGCCGGCGAGGATCAGGTTGCGTGCAGCTTCGGTGTAAACGATTTCCTTGGCAGCCATGTTCTTCCTCTAGTCCTTGGGGTTCCGGTCACTTCTCGAGCACGCCGAGGATGTCGTCCTCGCGCAGGATCAGGCGCTCTTCGCCGTCGATCTTCACCTCGGTGCCGCTGTACTTGCCGAAGAGCACGCGGTCGCCGACCTTCACGTCCAGCTTGCGGACGGAGCCGTCCTCGTTGACCTTGCCGTTGCCGACCGCGAGCACCTCGCCCTCGACCGGCTTCTCCTTGGCCGAGTCGGGGATGATGATCCCGCCCTTGGTCTTTTCCTCTTCCTTGATGCGCTTGACGATGACCCGGTCCTGAAGCGGGCGAATGTTGGCCATGGTTGCTCTCCTTCTCGTTTGGGCTCGCGCCGGGTGGCGGAGCCGAGCCGCCCGTGGGCGGCTCGAAGTGACGACACCGACCCCGCCGAAGCAGCGTCGAGGGCGCTGCGGCTCGACCGCAGGTCGATTCTTGGCACTCACCAGGGGAGAGTGCTAGCAGCGCGCGGGGAAGATAAGCGGCCACGCCGTGACGTCAAGGGGCAGCGCGTCGTTTCCAACCTGTGGAAATCTCGTCACTTTCGCAGCACTGAGCGGATTGGCAGGGGTCCGGGGGGAGTGCCAGCGCGGGGGCGCCGGCTCGCCATCTCCAAGTGCCTGAAATTGCCGCTCTATTTCGGCGGGCGTAAAATGATCGTCAGCATGCGAGCGATCGGACAGACGCCATGACGGCAGGCATCGTCGCGACGGGATCGGTCCGGGGCTTCTTCGACGAGATGGTGGGCGACGCCCTGCGGGCGCGGCAGCTGGAGGCCTCGATCGTCGCGACCTCGTATTTGGTGGAGCTGCTGGCCGACTACACGCGGCCGCAGAAGGAGCAGGACGAGGCCCTGCACCAGCCCCTCACCCTGCAGCTCGAGGCCGCGCTGACGACCCCCGAGCCGGCCGACCGGTTCGAGCGGCTGCGCGTGCTGGGCGACACGGTCCTGTACGCGACGGGCTTCTTCGGCGACCACTTCGATGCCCGCGGGATCGACCGCCGCTACGTGCTGGGTATCGGGACGCGGGCGTACGGAACCGCCAGCGCGATGCTGCGCACCTCGTCGTCGACGACCTCCCTCGAGCAGCAGGCGCAGAGCATCGACCTGTTCGCCGAGCTGGCGGAGCGCTTCGAGGCGTTCGTGTCGGTGCTCCGGGAGATCGCCGACGTGACGCTGGCAGGCGGCGCCGCCGGCTCGCAGGGGCTGCTGCGTGTCTACGAGCGCTGGCTCAAGACGGGCAGCGACCGGCTGGCGGTGTCGCTCACCGAGCACGGCCTCATCCCCACGCGCCCGGTCCGGGGAGTACAGTGACGAGCCTGCTGGAGGGCAATGGCGCACCGCTGGTCCGGGAGCGTGCCCTCGCGGCGAGTGTGCAGCGGCTGCTGGAGCGCGCCTACCGTCTCGACCGCGTCGCCGACGTGGAGGCGTTCGTGCTCCCGGCGGAGGAGGGCGAGCGCGAGACGCTCTTCGTGCGCGAGTCGGAGGACGGCACGCTGGAGATGGGGTTGCGGCTGCCGCAGGTGGAGCACCGGGGCTTCGACGTCCTGTGCCAGGTGATCGAGGGGGTGAGCCACTTCGTGTACCTGGCGCACCGCGCTTCGGCGGACCGCGCCACCACCGCGCTGGAGATGGAGCTGCAGGCGGAGGTGGACAAGTACGTGGTGCTCGCCGCGCAGCTCGACGACCTGGACGAGCCGAGGAGCCGGAGGCTGCGCGAGCGCCTCTACGAGCACGTGCGCTTCGTGCACGAGGAGGGCTCCGACCTGGGGCAGCGCTACCGCGTGGCGAACCGCGCGGCCCACAGGTTCGTGCGCGGGCTGGAGCGCCGGTACGTGCGCACGCGCCGGTGGTCGGAGATGCGCCGCGCGCTGTCGGGGTTCTTCCACATGGGCCAGACCGACAAGATGTGGTCCGCGGGCTGAGCCGGGGCGGATGCTCCCCCGCGGCTCGCTGGGCCGGCGCCTTAGGGTGCGCGTGCCAACAGTCCGACGCCGGGGCCGCCGTTGACGGAGGGCAATCGATCTGCGGGCTCGATGCGCTAGGCTCCCGGGCATGGCCTTCTACCAGACCCCGCCCGAGCTCGGTAACCAGTACGACTCCGACCGTGTCCTCAAGAGCTACCTGAAGCGCCGGCTACCGCCGGAGGTGCTCTCCGACATCGAGGGCGAGCTGCGCGAGCTGGGGGAGCTCGCCGGGGGGCGGCTCTACCGTCGCTCGGTGGAAGAGGTGCGCGACGAACCCAAGCTGGTGCAGTGGGACCCCTGGGGGCGGCGGGTGGACCGCATCGAGGTCTCGCCGCTCTGGGAAGAGGCGGCGCGCATCGCCGCCGAGAAGGGCGTGGTCGCCGCGGCGTACGAGCGCAAGCACGGCGAGCACTCGCGCGTGCACCAGTTCGCGCTGGTGTACGTGATCGACCCGTCGTGGCACGTCTACTCGTGCCCGCTGGCGATGACCGACGGCGCGGCGCGCACGCTGCGCGCCATGGGCAACAAGGCGCTCATCGACCACGCCGTCCCGCGGCTGACGTCGCGCGACCCGGAGCAGGCGTGGACGAGCGGGCAGTGGATGACCGAGCGCACCGGCGGCTCCGACGTGGCCATCTCGGAGACGGTCGCGAAGGCGGAGGGCGGCGACCGCTACAAGCTGTACGGCACCAAGTGGTTCACCTCGGCCACGACCTCGCAGATGGCGCTCACGCTGGCGCGGCCGGAGGGCAACCCGCCGGGCGGCAAGGGTCTGGCGCTCTTTTACCTGGAGACGAGGCAGGCGGACGGCATGATGAACGGCCTGCAGGTCAATCGCCTCAAGGACAAGCTGGGCACGCGGATGGTGCCGACGGCGGAGCTCACGATGGACGGCGCGCTCGCCACCGCCGTCGCCGGCACGACAGACGGCATCAAGAACATCACGCCCATGCTGGCGACGACGCGGACGTGGAACGCGGTGTGCGCCGCCGCCGGGATGCGGCGCGGCCTGACACTGGCGCGCGACTACGCGCAGAAGCGCGTGGCCTTCGGCGCGCCGCTCGCCGACAAGCCGCTGCACTTCGACACCCTGGCGTGGTCGGAAGCGGAGTACGAGGCTGCCTTCTTCCTGGCGTTCCGCGCGGTGGAGCTCATCGGCCGCGAGGAGGCGAAGGCGGCGACGGACGAGGACATGGCGCTGCTGCGGCTGGTCGTGCCGCTGGCGAAGCTGGTGACCGGCAAGCAGGGCGTGGCGGTGGCGAGCGAGGTGCTCGAGTCCTTCGGGGGGGCGGGTTACGTGGAGGACACCGGGCTGCCGCGCCTGTTGCGCGAGGCGCAGGTGCTCCCCATCTGGGAAGGGACGACCAACGTGCTGTCGCTCGACGTGCTGCGCGCGCTCTCGCGCGGGGGCTCGCTCGCGCCGCTGGAGGCGGAGGTGGAGCAATGCGTGCAGAATGCACGCGACGCCTCGCTCCGGGAGGCGGGCGAGGCCGCGCGCGCGGCGCTGCGACACGCCAAGGCGTGGCTCGGCAAGGCGATGGCGGAGAGCCCCGCGGCGGTGGAGCAGGGGGCGCGCCGCTTCGCGATGACGCTGGGGCGCGCGCTGCAGCTCGCGCTCATGGTCGACCACGCGCAGTGGGCGCTACAGACGCAGAAGGACGCGCGCTTCGCCGCCGCCGCGCGCATCTTCGCGCGCGCCGGGGTGGATCTCATCGAGGACGATCTCGGCCCGGACGACGCACGCGCTCTGATGGCCGAGTGATCGTCTCGCCCGAAGGGCGAAGACACGAGTCAGACGCTGTTGGAGACCTGCTGGGCCACGTTCAAGAAGACCGCGGCGATGTCCAGCGCGATGGCGACGCCGCCGCACGAGAGGCCGGCGATGGCGAAGCCGCCGCCCTTGAGCTGGCCGGCAGAGTTCTTGATCTGCGACATGGCGATGCCGCCCATCACGAGCGCGGCGATCGACAGCGGCAGGCCGAACAGGCCGCAGCAGCAGCCCGGCACGATGGCCAGGATGCCGCACACCATCGAGGCGATGGCGAGGCCGCTGTTGCGCTGGCCGGGGAACATGCCGGGCATGCCGGGCGGGCCCATCGGCGGGCCGCCGAAGCCGCCGGGAGGGGGGCCGCCGGGCGGGGCGCCGTAGCCTGGCGGGGGCGCACCGAAGCCGCCGCCCGGAGGGGGGCCGTAGCCGCCGCCGCCGGGAGGGGGGCCGTAGCCGCCGGGCGGCCCGTACCCCTGAGGTCCCGCGTTTCGCGTGGGCCGACCGGCCGAAGGGCACGTCGACGGAGCCCAGGCTTCGGGGCGCGCTTCGGTCTGCGTCTGGAGCATGGGTTGCATCGTGTCATCCATCCTTGCAGATTGTCACGGTCAAGTGGAAATCAGAGCTACGTCGCCGTCATCACGAAGCTTCCCGCGGTGGCTACGCGCCCTCGCGGTGCTGGGAGTGTTCGGGCTCTCGCCGATCGCCACGCTCACGGGTGAGCAGACGTGCTCCTTCGCGCGGGTGCTGCACCGCCCCTGCCCCGGGTGCGGAATGACGCGGGCCACGTGGATGCTGCTCCACGGGGACGTCTCCGGATCACTCCACATGCACCCGCTCGCGGTGCCGGCGATCCTCGCGTACGCGCTGGTCGCGCTCGCCGCCACGCGCACGACACTTCTCACGGGCGTCCCGTGGGAGCTCTGGCGCACGCGCTTCGGGCGGGCGGCGGCGATCGGCGCGCTGAGCCTCTTCGCGGCGATGGTGGTCCTGTGGCTCCTGCGGATGGGCGGCCTCTTCGGAGGCCCCGTCCCGGTGTAGCGCGCCCCGACCCGGCTACTCCTCTTCCAGCCACGCGCGCGCGTCGGCGAGGACGTCCGCGTGTTCACGGACGCCCTCCAGGAAGGTGCGCTTCCACGCTTCGCGCCGGAGGGTGGCCGCGCGCGAGAGGATGCAGTCGCGCGCTTCCTCGACGACCCGGCGCGCCTCCTCGCGCTCGCCCGCCGCCCACAGCGCCTCGGCGAGGGCGACCCGCACGATGTTGTCGCCTTCGGGGATCCCGCCCGCGCGGGCGGCGAGGTCGGCGGCGCGCCGGGCGGCTTGCAGGGCGCCGGCGACGTCCCCCCGATCGAGCAGGACGCGCGCGAGGCCTCCGAGGCCCGCCGCGAGCAGGCTGTCGCGATCGCCGAGCGCTTCGACGCCGGCGCGGACGGCACGCTCTGCCTCCTGCAGGTCCGCGCGGCGCCCGATGACGCCGAGGTAGACGAGGGAGGCGCCCTCGTTCGCCGTGTCGCCGCGCGCGCGGAAGCCCGTCGCCGCCGCCCGCAGGTGCTCGAGCGCCTCCTCGACGCGGAACTGCCGCGCGACGGCGACGCCGAGGTTCTGCCGCGCGGAGAGCGCGGCCCCTTGCAGGCCGAGGTGCTCGGCGATCTGCAGGGCGCCCCGCAGCATGCGCTCCGACTCGGCGAAGTCGACGAGGGACAGGGGCACGCTCGCGTTGATGCGGCAGATGCAGGCGTTGCGAAGGTCGCCGACCTCCTCGAACCGGGCGATGGCGCGCACGAGCTCGTCGACCTCCGCCTCGACGTCGGCGAGCCAGGCGCCGCGCATTGCGCGCGCGCTGTGTACCCACGCGGCGACCACGGGCTCGCTCGCGGCGTGGGGCTCGATGCTCGCCAGCAGCGCGTCGCCCAGCTCGACGGCGCCCGTGCCGAGGGCGCGCGAGGCGACGCGCGCCGTGCCGACCATGCGGAACAGGGTGACGTCGCCCGCGGGCGCGTCGCGCACCGCCTCGGCCACGCGGCGTACGGCGGCGACGTCACTCTCGCGGTAGCTGGCGAGCGCGAGCAGGCCGGCGGCGGTGAACCAGGCGTCACCGCCGGGGCCCGCGGCCTCGAGGGCGGCGCGGCCGCGGGCCCCAGCCGCGGTGGGCTCGCCGCGCCAGAGCAGGGCCTCGCACGCGAGGGCGTGCGCGCGGGAGAGGGCGTCGCCGGAGGTGCCACACGCGATCGCGCGGTCGGCCCGCGCGACGGTCGCCGCCCAGTCGTTGCCCTCGAGAGCCTGCGCCGCCGCCTGCAGGTAGCCCGACGCCGCGCGCGCCGGCTCCTCACCGCGCTCGAAGTGCTCGGCGAGCAGCGCCGCGTCCGCGTCGCCTCGCCGCTCCAGCCACGCGGCCGCCAGGCGATGCCCGGTCACGCGATCCTCGGTGGTGAGGGTCGCGTACGCCGCGTCGTGCACCGACGCGTGGCGGAAGACGACGTCAACGCCGCGGCGGCCGACCAGCTCCGCGCGGGCGAGCTCGTCGATGGCCTCGGCGGTGTCGGCCTCCTCGCCGAGCAGGGCGGCCGCGCCCTCCTCGGTGAACGCGGCCCCGAAGACGGAGCCCGCGCGGAGCACGCGGCGGGTCTCCGGGTCGAGGCGCTCGAGCCGGGCGTGGATCATGGCGAGCACCGTCTCCGGTAGGTCGTCGCGGCCCTCCGCCTCCGCGCGCACCAGCTCCTCGAGGTAGAAGGCGTTGCCGGAGGCGTGCTCCACCAGGCGCCCCACTCGGGCGTCCTCCACGCCGTCGCCGAGCATCGCGCGGACGAGCTTCTCGCTGGCGCGCTTGCCGAGCGCGGCCAGCCGCAGCTCCAGCAGGCCGCGCTCCGACCAGAGGTCGGGGAAGCTCTCGCGCACCTCGGGCCGCGCGAAGGCGAGCACGAGCAGCGGCGCCGCGTCGAGCGTGCGGAGCGCGAGATCGACGAAGTGGACGGAGGGGAGATCACCCCACTGCAGGTCCTCCAAAACGAGGACGACCGGGTGCGCCCGGCACTCCGCCTCCATCCACTCCACGAACGCGGAGCGCATGCGGTCGCCCATGAGGAGCAGGTCGCTCTGCGCGGCGCGCGCACCGGCGTCGCCCTGCGCTTCGAAGGGGACGCCGGCGAGCTCACCGAGGAAGCGCGTGAGCCGGGCGGCCGCCTCGCGGGGGAGGTGACGCGCCACGCGCGCGGCGAGCTTCTTGCGACGAACGACGAGCGGCTCGGCGTCGCGGATGCCCGCCGCCGCCCGCACGGCCTGCCCGAGGAGCTGGAAGGGCGCGCCCTGGCTGAGGGGGTCGCCGCGCGCGAGCCAGACCTCCGCCGTCTCGTCCGCCGCCGCGATGGCCTGGAGCGTCTCGCGGCGAAGGCGCGACTTTCCGACGCCGGGCGGCGCGGTGACGAGGGCGGTGCGGGCGACGCGCTCCTCGCGGCTATCGGCGAAGAGGCCGGTGAGCGTGGCGAGCTCGCGCTCGCGCCCGACGAAGGGGGACGGCTTGCCGAGCAGGGTGCGCCGGGCCTCGCGCGAGAGGGTGCCGCGCAGGAAGAGGCCGGCGTCGTCGCCGCCGATGTCGAAGGTGGCGCCGAGCAAGCCGGCCGTCGTGTCGTCCAGGCGGATGTCGGCGCTCGGCGCGATGGGGAGGGAGGCGCTCCTGGAGAGATCGATCTCCGGCAGGACGCGCTCGCTCGCGCGGGAGTGCCAGGAGACGACGTCGGTGTCGGCGTCCTTGCCGGAGACGAGGCGCGCGGCGCGGTCGATGGCGTCGCCCATCGCCATGCGCCCGGAGAGCTCGCCGAAGCCGGTGGTGAGCGCGACGCGGTGCTCGGGCAGCTCGCGGGCGAGCGCGAGGGCGCAGTGCGCGGCCCGCGAGACGAGGACGGACGCGCCGACGCGGTCGGCCAGGGTGACGACGAGCAGGCCGGTGGCGAGGTACTCCAGCTTCGCGCCGAAGGGGGCGACGGCGGCGAGGAGGCGATCGCCCACGCCGGCGCCGGAGGCGGCGGCCGCGACGGTGGGTGCGCTCGACACGTCGATGGTGTCGCCGGTGGGTCGCGCCATGATGACGCACACCAGGCGGCGCTCGCCCGTGGTGAGGGAGCGCGGGCCCGGGACGGCGCGGCTGGGGGGCGCGTGCTCGACGGCGATGGAGGACAGCGCGGCGAGCACCTCCGCGCCGTCCTTCGGCCGGGCGTCGGGCGACTTGGTCATCATGCAAAAGAGCAGGTCGTCGAGCTCCGGCGGGATGTCGGCGAGGGCCTCGCTCGCGCGGGGTGAGTCGCCCATGAGGATCTTCGCCAGCACCGCCATGATGTTGTCGCCGAAGAAAGCGACGCGGCCGGTGACGCACTCGTACAGCACGCAGCCGAGGGAGAAGACGTCGGCGCGGGCGTCGAGGGTGGACAGGCCGCGCGCCTGCTCCGGAGGCATGTACCCCGGGGTGCCGACGGTGGTGCCGGTGCGGGTGGTGGGGCGCGTGCTGGTGGGGACGCGCGCGATGCCGAGATCGAGGAGCTTGGCGGAGCCGATGTCGCCGCGGGTCAGGATGATGTTGGACGGCTTGATGTCGCGGTGGACGATGCGGCGTTCGTGCAGGAAGGCGAGCGCGTCGGCCAGGCGGCGGCCGAGGGTCAGGGTCTGGGCGACGGTGAGAGAGCGACCGTGCACGAGGCGGCTCTCCAGCGTCTCGCCCTCCAGCCACTCCATGGCGAGGTACGGCTGCCCGTCCGACGTGCCGTGCGCCACGTAGCGGACGATGCGCGGGTGCTGCGAGGACGCGAGGACCTTGGCCTCCCGCATGAGCCGCGCGGCCTCGGCGGGGTCGGGGGTGTGGAGCACCTTCAGCGCGACGGGCGCGCCGGTGAGGCGATCGCGGGCGCGGTACACGCTCCCCATGCCACCGGACCCCGCGAGCTCGACGACCTCGAAGCGTTCGGCGACGAGCTGGCCCGCGTGCATCGGGGAGCAGTGTATAACGGCACACGCCGCGCGCCCGCGATTCCGGAAGGAGGCTCGCCCGGCGGCGTCGACCTCGGGTATCCTCGCGGGGTGCTGCCGGTGAAGGTCACGATGTGGATTCGCGGTCGCGGTGACGTCCCCGCGGCTGAGGTGCCCGACAAGGGCGTGGCCGCCGCGCTGCAGAAGCTGGGGCGCGACCTCGGGCAGAAGCTCGAGGGTGTGAAGTGTCCGAAGCACGGGAAGGGCCCTACGGAGGTGCGTGTGGCTGTCGGCGCCTCGGGCGACGCGGACCTTCGCTACGACTCGTGCTGCGACGACCTGGTGAAGGCGGTCCAGAAGGCGACGTCCTGACCGATGACGATGAGCGCCGCCGAGTGGAGGCGCTTCTACGCCGCCGAGCGGGCGTCGCTCGGGGAGGCGGGGCTCGCCGCGCTGCTGGAGCGCGCGCCGCGGGTGGCGCTCCCGGCGGGCGGCGCGCTCGTGTTCCCGCACACGCGGCTGTCCTCCTCGGGGGAGCTGGTGGCGGCGGTCGCCGCCGCGGTGGTGGCGAGCGGCGCGGACACCGTGCTCGCGCTCGGCGTGCTGCACGGGGCGCGCGAGGCCGACGCCGCGGTGGTCGGGCGTGCGCGCGCGGGGGACCGCGACGCGCTGGACGCGCTGCGGAGGGTGCACGGACCGGGGGTGTCGGGCGATGGTGGGCGGTGGTCGGAGGAGTTCTCCCTCGACGGATTCACCGCGCTGATCGACCTCGCGGCGCGGCGTGCGGGTGCGCGGCCGCCGCGGGTGGTGGCGCGCTACCCCTTCTTCTCCGGGCAGGATCCCGCCTCACTCCCGGGTATGGACGAGCTCCACGCGGTGGCCGGGCGCGCCGCGCTCGTCGCGACGACGGACCCCGTGCACCACGGTGTCGGGTACGGCACGCCGGCGGGGGAGGCGAAGGACGAGCGCGAGGCTGCCACGCGCGACGCGGCGCGCGGCTGGGTCGAAGCGCAGCTCGCCGCGCTGGCGTCGGCTGACTACGGCGGCTTCGCGCGGGCATGCGCCGAGCATCGGTCGGACTTTCGCGACGTGGGGCCCGCGCTTGCGTGTATTCTGCATGCGACCGGCGGGTGGCGTCCGGCGCTGCGGGAGCTGGTGCTCGTCGACTACTCCGACGTGCTGCGGACGCCGCGCCCGACGTGGGTCGCCGGCGCGCTCGTCACGTGCGCCGCGGCGGGCTGACCCGGCCGCCCGGGCCTCCCCCGCGCGTTCGTGCCACGCGTCGGACTGTCAGCACGCTTACAATGGGCCGGCCCGGCGGTCGCCTCAGAGGCCGGCGGGATACGCCATCGCCACGTACGCGGGTGTGGCCGGCGCGACGGGCCCGTACTCCTGGACGAACTGCACGGTCTGCGTCCACGTGGACGGGTGCTGTGTGAGGCTCCCGGCGCCGCAGGCGGAGCAGCGGATCTGGTAGCGCTCGTTCATCGCGAAGCCGTAGGGCGTGCCCGGCGAGGCGGGCGTTCCCTTGGTCTGGTAGATGCGAAAGGCGAGCTGCCAGGCCTGCTGGCGGCACGCGTTGCACGGCCCCATGTACGAGCCGATGCGGTGCTCCCAGGTCGAGCGCTGTTCGGAGGCGAGCAGGTACCAAAGCATTGCGCTCTGGATGCTAGCACGGGCACGGCGGACCGGAGGGTGTGCCGCTCGCCCAGCGGCCCCGCGCGCGCTTCGCCGCGCTTGCGGCTGGGCGCCCGCGCGGGTACGCGTCTTCTCTCATGAGCCACCGCGGACACCAGAATCGACTCGCCAAGCAGAAGAAGAAACGGGAAGACGCACGTAGCCGCGGCGTCGCGCCGGGCAGAAACGAGCAGCTGCGCCTGCTGATCGAGCGAGCCGCGAAGGCGCCGTTCGGACCGGCGTACGTCTCCGCCGAGTGGCACGACGCGAGCACGGAGCGCCCCGCGCTCGTCTCGGTCGTGCTGACGCGCGTGCTGCCCGATGCCTCGACGGTGGCGGTCGTCGCCCTCGTCGACCGCACGTGCCTGGGCGTGAAGTCGGCGCACGTGCAGGGCCCGATGAAGGACAAGGACCTCGACTACCTGGTGAGCAAGCTCAAGCGCGGGCACGCCGCGGGCGTCGAGCGCGTCGACCCGCGTACGGCGCGATCCATCGTGCACCACGCGATCGGCTTCGCCGGCTCGCTCGGGTTCTCGCCGCATCGCGACCTGCCGATGGCGCTCATCGGTCCGGACACGGATTTGGAGGACACGCCGCTCGCGAAGCCGGCGCGCCCCGTCTACGTCGCCGAGCCGGAGGACGACGCGAAGCACGTGCTCGCCACGCTGGAGAAGGCCGTCGGCAAGGGGGGCTTCGACGTCGCTCTTCGCACCGAGGCGCTCGACGAGCGCGGCAAGGAGCTGGCCGCCTCGCTCGGCGCGTAGCGCAGGAGTCGGCGGGCGACGCCGCAGTCGGTCCTGGCGTCGTCGTGGTCGTCGCGGCGAGGTCGTCCTCACCGTTCGCCGCATCCATCGCATGCGCGCTCCAGCTCGCGTCGGCGCTCCCGGTGCCGCTGCGCGCGCTGCTTGCGGTAGATGTCCGCCAGCACCCAGAAGCCGTACTCACCGTGCACATCGAGCGAGGCCTGGTCGCCGAACCCGACGCGAATGCGCATGCAGAGCGTCTTGAGGTGCTCCCGCGCCCGCGCGCACGCCTCGGGAACGGGCCAGCCGCGCTTGCTCGGCGTGAGAGCGCTGTCCAGCACGAGCCCCACGTGCCCGACGAGCACCAGGCCGTAGAACGCGCGCCGGATCAGGCGGCGACCCTCCGGCGTGAGCGCGACGATGCACTCGCGCCCGTCGCGCCGCCGCGTGACGAGCCCGAGCTGCTCGAGCGAGCCGAGCATGCGGCTGATGGTGGAGCGTGCCACGCCCAGCCCGCGCCGCAGGTTGCTCTGGAGGTTCACCGCGCCCGTCCCGAGTCGATAGAGCGCGTCGAGCAGGTCGAAGCGCGCCGCCGTGAGTCCCATGGCTGCCAGCGCCCGCCGCGTGAGCCGCAGCGTCGCGTAGTAAGCCCGCTTTATGGTGAAGAAGATGGGGTCCATCCCACCCCCAAGAGCACCCTCCATGCCATCCGCCCCCCACCCCCCCCTCCTCCACGATTTCCCGGCGAAACGTCGGAGTGCGAGCGTGCTTGCAATGGGACGTTTGGTGTCCGGGGACAGGGGAAGGGGACAGGGGGGACAGGGGAGGGGCTGGCGGCTGGCGGGGCAGTGAGATGGCAGGGAGGGTGGCAGTGATGCGGCGGGGAGCATGGCGGGGGGGTGGCGTGTCGGGTAGGACTACGGGCGGTCATGGGGCGTTCGGAGCCGAAGTTCAGCGTCGCGTTCGGGCTGCTCTCCGTGATGCTGGCCTGCTCCGCGGCACTGCGCGCGAGGATGGCGCCCGTGACGGCTGCCGAGCTCGCGCTCATCTGGTCGGCGGTGAGCTTCGGCGTCGTCGCGCTCGCTTACGCGGGGGTCGGGCCCCGCGTCTTCGGCAAGAGCGCGCGCGGGCGGCTGAGCCCGGCCGCCATGCTACTCACCGCCCCCTACCTCGCCGGCGCGTGGCTGGTGCTCCTGCTGCTCCGGCTGCGCCGCGAGGCAGCTCATCACGAGATCCGGCCCGGCCTGTTTTTGGGGCGCAAGCCGCTGGGGCGCGACGAGCTGCCGCCGGGGGTGCGCCTCGTGGTGGACCTCACCGCCGAGTTCCCCGGACTCGCGCCGGTCTCCGGCGAGTACGTCGCGGTGCCCACGCTGGACGGGTCGGTGCCCGACGACGCCGCGTTCGCCAGCGCGGTGGACAGGGTGCGCGCGCATGATGGCGTGAGCTACGTGCACTGCGCGGCGGGCCACGGCCGTTCCGCCGCCGTGGTCGCCTGCGTGCTCGTGGCCGAGGGCCGAGCGGCGTCGCCGGAGGACGCCGAGCGCCTGATGACCGACGTGAGGCCCGGCGTGCGCATGAGCCGATTGCAGAAGGCGCTGGTTCGGCGGGTCACGGGTCGGTCGTAGCGTCCGCCGGCTCGCGCTTGCGTGCCTTGCAGCCGCCCGGGGCCGTGTCGCGCGTGAGCGTCGCGAGCGCCTTCGTCTCCGCCGGCTTCGCGCCGGAGCGCCGGGCGAGGTATGCGTGCACCGTCCCGAGCCCTGCGGCGTCGGCGTCCTCGCAGAGGCGCCCGACCACCGCGGACAGCGCGCGCAGGGCACGCCCGGCGGAGGGCGCGGCGGCGTCCGGGATCAGCGCATCCAGCCGCGAGACCACGACGCCCGCGTGCGAGAAACCGCGCGTCAGCGCCGGCCACACGCTCGGCACCAGCTCCATCGCCGGCAGGCCGTAGCCGAGCATCTCGGAGAGCATCGGCTCGTCGACGCCTGCCCCCCAGCTCCGCGCGAAGCCCTTGAAGAACTTGTCGACGTAGTACTGCGGCTCGCCCCGCTTCGAGCGCGCCACGAAGTAGAGCGCGGTGCCGCGGTGCTCCGGGTGCGCCTTCCAGAGGCGTTGCCCCTCCTCCACCAGCTCGTGCGAGTGGTCGTCGAAGAGCTCTCCGCCCAGCACCCCCGCGGCGGTGCGCCACGCCGGCCCCTTCGGGTCGAGCGCGCGAAAGAGCGCCAGCAGCGGGCCGGCCGGCGCGTACTTCATGCTCATGAAGACGTCGGCGACGAGCACAGCGTCCTTGCGCTGATCGAGCGCGCGGGCCAGACGTGCGCGCGTCGCGTCGTCGACCACCGAGCCGATCACCCAGCCCGCGGAGCAGCCGCGCCAGTAGGAGAGCTTGCCATCGGCGTCGCGCTCGTAGGGGCACACCACGCTGTCGAGCAGGTCCGTCCGCGCGTCGTGCTCCTTGGCCGCGGGGTGGCCCGCGCGCGCCCACGCGTCCACCACGCCGAGCCCGAAGGCGAAGGTGTCGATGCCGGGGAACGCGCCCGCCTGCCGCGTGCAGCCCTCCCGCGTGCAGCCGGCGATGTCGTGCGCGAAGAAGCGGCGCGCGGCGACGCGCTGCTGGGCGAGCGTCGCGTGCGGGAGCTGCGCGGCGAGCCAGCGCATGTACGCCGACTCCGCGTGGCGGAACGGCGTGCCCGCGCCCACCTGCGCGAGCTCCTTCTGGTCGCCGGCGTAGCGGTACCCGAACCAGTCGAGCTGATCCCAGAGCCACGCGCTCGCGTCGCGCTCCAGGCCCGCGTCGGTGCCCTTGGCAAGCTCCAGGAGCCGCAGCACCTTCAGGATCACGTCGGCGTGCGGGGACTGCGCGAGCCGGTCGGCGCGCGAGAGCGACCTCTGCGCCGCGCGGAACCGTCGCTCGTAGAGGGCGCCGTAGCCCGGGCGCGTGGCGATCAGGTAGCCGAAGTACGCGCGGCGCTGCGCCGCCGGAACCGAATCGGGTGACGCGCCGCCGTACGCCTTGTCCGCCCAGGCGTCGCTCTCATCCTGGAGGGCCACGTAGACCAGCCCGCGGGAGATCAGCCGGTCGATGCGCGAGGGCAGGTCCACCGTCAACACGCCCGTGGCCGCGTCCAGCGTGGCGCGCGCGCTTCGGAGCGCCGCACGGTAACGACAGACCACGTGCTGCAGGGCCGACGCCGAGCGCGCGAACGCCGCCGGCTCGTCCTTCTTCCACGCCGCCAGTCCCTGCGCGACCGCCTCCACCGAGGCGATGAGCTGATCCTCGAAGCCCGACTGCAGCTCCGACACCAGCGCCGCGTCGAACTGGAAGGACACCGCGTGCCCGGCGAGCGCCGAGAGCTGCTCCGTCGCCTCGTGCAGGCGCGCGCCCCGCGGATCGAACGGCAGCTCGTCCGGCGCCGGGGTGATGGCGATCGTCGCCGAGCTCTCCACGTGCACGGCGGTGACCGCGCCGCCGCCGCATCCGGCACCGAGCGCGAGCACGAGCAGGACGGCCGCGACCTTCACGGCGTCTCCGGCCCCTGGTGCTGCTGCTGGATGATCCGCAGCCTCGTCCTCGCCGGCGCCAGCCGCACCGTGCTGTGCGGCGGCGGGCTCGGCGGCGGCGGCTTGCACCGCGCGCTCGTCGCCTCGTCGGCGATGGCCGCGTACGGCTCGCCCGGGTGCGCGCTCACCCGCTGCTCCAGGTACGCGCGGACCGCGGCGAGGTCCTTCGTGTTCTTCTCCGCGCAAAGCCGCCCGACGATCCCGCGTAGCGTACGGTACGGGTCGGCGGAGTCGTAGTCGCGCACGTGCGGATCGCCCAGGAAGGCGTCCAGCTTCGGCAGGACGATCGCCGCGCGCGAGTAGCCCGGCGCGAGCGCCCGCCACACCACCGGCACCAGCGACATCGCCCGCGGTCCCTGCGCGAGGTAGCTCGCGAGCTCGCCGGCGCTCACCGCAGAGAAGGCGTTGCCGAAACCCCGCCAGTCGACGTCGCCGTGATCGTAGCGGTCCATCTGGGCCAGCAGGTACAGCACCACCCCCCGCCGGTCCGGGTGCTCCAGCCACCACCGCTGCGCCTCCTCCAGCACCGTGCGGTCGTGCACCGTCTCGCCGCGCTCGTCGGCGAAGACCCGCACGGCGCCCGTCCACACCGAGGGCTTCGCCTCCACCGCGCGGAGCAGCGCCAGCGTGTCGTCCACGCCGTCACGGCTGGCGTACGGCACGTTGACGAACGTCATCTCGGTGAACACCGGATCGTCGCGATCGAGAAGCGCCCGCGCGAGCCGCGCGCGCCCCGCGGACGACCCCAGCGCCAGCCGGTACCAGTCCTCGTCGCAGTGCGGCGCCAGCGAGCGCGACCCGCGCCGGCCCTTCGGCCGCGGGCAGGCGATGAGCTCGAACGTCTGCTTCGTCCCGCCGGGGGAGAGCTGCGTCGGGTGCCCCGCGGCCCGCCACGCGTCCACCACGCGCAGGCCCATGGCGAACAGGTCCACGCCCGGGAAGGCGAAGGGCACGTAGCTCGCTCCGCCGAGCGCCGCGCGGTTCGCCGTGGAGGTGCGCACGAAGAGCGAGCCCATCACGCGCGCCTGGGCCGCGTCGTCCATCGCCGGCAGCGCCTTCGTCAGCCACGCCACGTACGCGCGCTCCGCCGCGCGGAAGGTCGTCCGGGCGGGGACGTCGCGCACCGTCAGCGTGTCGTTCGCGTACAGGTCGACGAACCACGAGAGCTGCTGCATCAGCCACCGGTGCGTCTCGGCGGAGAGCGAGGGGTCCAGCGCCTCCAGCCGCAGCACCGCCAGGATGCGCGCCGCGCGCTTCGAGGCGCCCAGCTCCGCCGGGGTGGTCGCGCGCGGGTCGCTCGGGTAGCCGCGCCCCGGGAGGTGTCCGGTCAGGTACTGCAAATACGCGCGCCGGTCCGCCGGGGCGACCGAGTCCGGCGTGGCCGACGCGAACCGCGCCGTCAGAAACTGCGTGTATTCTACAGACAAGGCGCGAGCCACCTCGCCCTCCGCCACCAGCGCGCCGCGCCGGGCCGGGCCGCGGATGCGCAGCGTGTGCGACGCGGTCTCCAGCGCCGCCTCGTCGCGGGAGGCGGTCACGTCGTAGCGCAGCTCGATGTGCTCCAGCAGCGGCGCGCCGCGATCGAAGGCGGCGGGCTCGTCCTTCTGCAGCGCCGTCAGGTCGCGCACCACGTTCTCGAAGGAGGCGACGAGCGCCTCCTCGAAGCCGGAGCGAAACGCCGGCACCATCGCCGCGTCCACCTGCAGCGACACCGTGTGGCCGACCAGCTCGGTGAGCTGCCCGCTCGCCTGCACCAGCCGCGCGCTGCGCGGGTCGAAGGGCATCTTGTCCGGGGTGGGGGAGATGGACACCGCCACGCGCGCGTGCACGTCCACCGAGGTCCGCGACGCCGGCGCACACGCGCCCACCGCGAGCGCCCCGGCGAGCAGCACGCCGAAGCGCCCCCCCCGCCCGATCACTTCTTCTTCTCCGGCGGCCCGTGGATCACCACGCGCGTACCCGGATTCTGTGCTGTCTGGAACACGCCATGCCAGCCTACCGGAAGCCGGGGCTCGGTCCAGAAGAAGAGCTCGCGCGCGTCGGTGGGCGAGAGGTTCACGCACCCGTGGCTGAACGGCGAGCCGAAGTAGTTGTGCCAGAAGGCGCCGTGCAGCGCGTAGCTCCCCTGGAAGTACATCACCCACGGCACGTCCTCGATCGAGTACGGCCCCGTCGCCGCGACGTCGCCGTCCATCGTCGCCGAGACGTGCTTCTCGTAGATGTGGAAGGTCCCGGTGGGCGTGGGGTGATCGTGAATGGGGTCCCACGGGGTGCGCTTGCCCGACGACACCAGCGTCGCGAACACCGGGTGCTTGCCCTCGAAGGCGACGAGCACCTCGTCGCCGAGGTCGACGTTGATCGACTTCTCGCCGGGGCCGAGGTCGTCGGGGACCTGGGCGTGGGCGACCTTCATGTCGGTCACGCGCACCCAGAAGCCGGCCGTCGTCTGCTGGAACGCCACGCCGCCCACCATGCGCGGATCGCCGGCGAGCTCGAGCGCGCTCCACTTCGGCATGGGCCGGCCGTACGGCTTGAGGTGGCCCTTGTCGTCGTCCCGGTAGCGCATGGCGTAGGTCGTGTGCACCAGCACCGCGGTGCCGTTGCCCTCGATCGCGCCGGCCTCGGGCAGGCCGCCGTCGAGGTCGGCGCCCGTCGCGCGCACCCACGCGCCGTGGAAGGGAGGCGTCCACTTCTGCAGCATGATGCGCTCGTACGGGATGGCGAAGCCCTCCGTCGTGCGCCACCAGTGCGCCTTGGCGGCGTGGAAGTCGCGGTCCAGCCCCACGTAGAAGCCCTTCATGATGCGGTGGGCGAGCACGCCGTGGCCCCGCAGATCGCGCAGCTTGATGGGCGCGGCGTCGGGCGCGCCGGCGTCCTTCGACTTGCCGTCGGCCTCCTCCTCCTCCCCGGCGTCTTCGTCGGGCGCGCCGCCGTCCGCCACGCCGCCGTCGAGCTTCCGTGGGTCGGGCGGGGCGAGCCACGGCTCGTACCTGATGCGGTCGTGGTGCGAGAGCACGCGCCGGTAGACCGGCGTCTCGTCGGCGAGCGCGACGCCGTAGCGGTAGGGCATCGGGCTGGAGAGGTCGGGCGGGTGCGCCGCGAAGCGCACCGCGGGGTCCTTCGGGTCCAGCGACGCGTACTTGCCGCACACGTAGCCTCCCTCCACCAGCTCGTACCAGCCCTCGTGGCAGTCGTCGTTGACGATGGGGGCGGCGAGCACCGGTACGTGCGACCCGTGCCGCAGGTAGCCCAGGCGGTAGACGTCGGGGGAGGGCAGGGCGCCGCCGTCGGCGTCCGTCGCCGGCCAGGCCGGCACGTTCATCACGGAGGTCCGCGTGGCGGCGGCGTAGAGCTCGGGGCCCTTGAACGTGCCCGCGTCCAGCTCGGCACGCGCCTTCTCCCGCGCGCGCGCCCGCGCGGCCGCGGCCTGCGCGTCCAGGTCGGGTGCGTCGACGGCGGCGTCGATCGCGCCCGTCGGCCGCGCCCCCGCGTCCGGGGCGGCGTTGTCCTTGCTGCACGACAGCAGCACCAAGACGGCGAGAAGACCCGGACGATGCACCGGGGCCTTTTGTAGGCGTCTCCGCCGCGGCGATCAACCGCGGGCGTCCGAGGGCGACTCAGAAGGAGGCGGCGATCGTCTGGCAGCTCGCCTCGCTGAGGTGCCCGACGCAGTAGGCGGTCGCGCAGTTGCTGAAGGCGTTCTTCTGGCTGCCGCAGCGGGCGTCGCCGGTGCACGTGTCGCCCTGGTTGAGGCACGAGGTGTAGGCGTCCTCCTGCGAGGTGCAGGAGCCCTCCCCGGCCACCGTGTCGACGGCAGAGCAGAAGGTGTTGCAGTCGCCCTTGATCGTCGTGCACTGACGCGCCTGGGCGTCCTTGCAGTACGTCCGGCAGATGTCTCCGGCTCCGGAGCTGCAGGCGACGGCGAGCACCGAGGCGGCGGCGGCGAGGAAGGCGGCGAGCGATCGGGCGATGGGCATCGTGGTGGTCCTCCGGGCACCACCATAGCAATCCATGGGCCGTCGCCTGTATCTCGCGACAAGCGCGTGCCGCCCGCGTCGGCGCCGACGCGCCCGGAGGTCCCCGACGGCCCGGGGGGCGCGTCACCCACGACGCGTCGCGCGATCGTTCGCCTGCTCGCGATCGGACGTCGCTGCGCTTGACGGGTCGTATCGAATGATCTAGATATATCGATGTGAGTTCCAAGCTGGACCATCACGCCGAGCAGTTCGGCGCCCTGGGGCATCCCGCGCGCCTGGGGATCCTCCGCCACGTGGTGCAGGCCGGGCCGGAGGGGACCACGGCCACCGAGCTGCAGGACAAGCTGGGCATTCCCTGGGCGACCCTCAGCCACCACATCGAGCGTCTCGTCGGCGCGGGCCTGATGGTCGCGCGGCGCGAGGGCCGGTCCGTCTTCCACACCGCGGACTACAAGGTCCTGCGCGCCCTGACCGATTTCCTCTGGGAGGACTGCTGCAAGTGCGGCAAGGCCTCACCAGAGAGCTGCTGCTGAACACGAATCACCGGAAGGTCCAGTTCATGAACGTCCTCAAGCCCCACGTCTCGCTCAACGTCTCCGACATCGACGCCTCCGTCGCCTTCTACGAGAAGGTCTTCGGCGTCCCCGCCACCAAGCGCCGCCCCGGCTACGCCAAGTTCGATCTGGCGTCGCCCTCCCTCAACCTGAGCATGCAGGAGGCGCCGCGCACCGGCGTCAACGCCAGCCACTTCGGCATCCAGGTCGCCGGTAGCGAGGACGTCGCGGCCGCGTGGACGCGCTTCAAGGAGGCCGGCCTCAAGACCCTCACCGAGGAGAACACCGAGTGCTGCTACGCGCTCCAAGACAAGGTGTGGGTGGAGGATCCCGACGGCAACTCGTGGGAGGTCTTCGTGGTCAAGGGCGAGGCGTCGGTCATGACGAACCAGACGGCCAAGGCCGGCTGCTGCGTGCCGAAGGTCGCGGGCGCGGAGCCGGCGAAGGACACCAAGTCCGGTGGCTGCTGCGGTTGATTGGCTGACCGTCGTCTTCGCCTGCGTGCACAACGCGGGTCGCTCACAGATGGCGGCGGCGCTCTTCAACCGCCTCGTCGACCCGTCCGCCGCCGCCGCCGTGTCCGCCGGGACGGAGCCTGCCGGGCGCGTGCACCCCGAGGTGGTGGAGGTCATGCGCGAGCTCGGCGTGGAGCTCGCGGGCGTCGCGCCGCGCAAGCTCACCGGCGAGGTGGCCGCGGGGGCGTGCCTGCTGGTGACGATGGGCTGCGGTGAGGCGTGCCCCGTCGTCCCGGGCGCGGAGCGGGAGGACTGGCCGCTGGAAGACCCGAAGGGCAAGCCGCCCGCTCGCGTGCGGGAGATCCGCGACGACGTGGAGCGGCGGGTGCGTGCGTTGCTCCGGCAGCGCGGCTGGCTGCGACCCGGCGGCTCCGGCTGAAGGACCGGCGCGCCGCCGGCCGCGGAGCGCGCAGGCTTCAGGCCACGGCGCCGGGATCCGACAGCTCGGGGATCGTCACCACGCGCGTCGCCACGCGGGCGGCGAAGTCGCGGTCGTGGGTGGCGACGAGTGCGGTCGAGCCGAGGACGCGCGCGATCACGGCCTCCCGCGCGTCCTCGTCGAGCGCGTTGGTCGGCTCGTCCAGCACCAGCAGCGGCGGAGCCCCGGTGAAGGCGGCGACCAGCGACAGGCGTTGCCGCTGCCCGAGGGAGAGCGCCGCCACCTTGCGTCCGAGCAGCGCGCCCACGCCGAGCTCCTCTCTCCATCGCGCGCTCTTGAGGGAGGCGATCAGGTCCAGCCACTCCACGGCGAGCAGGTGATCGGGGATGTCCGGCTTCTCCGGCGCGTAGCCGATGGACCGCGGGGTCTTCAGCGTCCCCTCGTGCCCCTCGAGCACCCCCGCGACGAGCTGCAGCAGCGTGGACTTGCCGCAGCCGTTCTCCCCGACGACGACCACGCGGTCCCCGGCGCACACGTCGAGGGAGAGGTGCTCCAGCACGCGGCGCGCGCCGAACCACTTGCCGAGCCCGCGCGCCCTCACCATGACGCCGCCGCCGCGGTGAAGGCCGCCCCGATGGCGACCACGCCGGCGAGGAACACCGAGGGCCGGCGCGCGCGTGCCGCCCGCCGCGCCCACCACGCGACGGACGCGGCGATGAGCACCGCCCACGCGGCGGACGCGAGGGTCACCGTGTGGGGCGTGTGCGACACGGTCGCGGCCATCGCGCCGGCACCCGCGGCCAGGGCGGTCGACGGCGTGGCGAGCGCGAGCGTCATCGCGGCGCCGAGGACGAGCGCGCGGGTGCGCGTGGCGCGCAGGACGGGCCGCAACCGCGCCTCCGTCTCCACCGCCGGCGCGGCGAGCATCCCGCACGCGACGCTGAGGGGGAGGGCGAAGACGAGGAGCGCCCGCGGAACCGGGCGTGCCTCCGCGTCGTGACGGAGGGACAGGGCGAGGCCGCCGCCCGCGGCGAAGACGAGCACCGCGGCGGACTGCAGGCGTCCGCGCGCCGCCCGCGTCATGCGCGCCAGGTAGGCCAGTGCGAGCGCCACGGGCGCCGGCGCGCGCCGCACCAGGCGGAGCGCACCAGGTTGCTGCAGCGCGGACCGCCACGCCACGCGCGCCGAGGTGATCGCGAGCGCCGCGGCGGGGGCGATCGCGACCGCGGGCGGGAGGTCGGCGGCGATCAGGCCCGCGACGGCGAGGAGGAGGAGCGCGCCCGCACGCGCGCGGGACGCGGCGAACGCGGACGCGGAGGCCGCCGCGGCGAGCAGGGCCGCGAGCGCGCCCGCGGCCGCCCCGCCGCCCCGGAGGAAGAGCAGGCTCCACGGGAGCTGCGCCGCGACGGCGAGGAGCAGGAGCATGGCGGCGAGGAGCGCAGGCGGCGGGCGGGAGGAGCGCAGCGTGCGGGTGCCCGGCGCGTCGTAGGCGGGCGCGATCGCGGTCGTCGCCGCCGCCGTCCAGGCGGCCCAGAGGGCGGCGCGCACCGCGAGGGAGCCGTGCATCATGGCGACCACGTCCGCCGCGCGCAGCCCGTTGCCGGCGAAGAGGACGGTGGCGGCGATCCCCACCCCGCACGCCAGCGGCACCGCGCGCAGGGCGACCGCGCGCCCGGAGGTGACCAGCAGCGCGCGCGCGAGGGACCCCGCCTTCATCGGAGGCCGAACCGCCGCGCCGGCCCAGGTATTCCGCGTCCCCCCCTCGTGCTCGGCCACGCGCCCCGCCGGCCGCCGTGCTAGATCACGGGGCACCGGGGAGTCGCACAGTCCGGTAGTGCACGAGCTTTGGGTGCTCGTCGTCGCGGGTTCAAATCCCGCCTCCCCGACCGAAGTACTCAAAAACGGCTTGATTCTCTGGGATTTGGCGATCGGGGGTGGACGCCGTTTCCACTTCGTTACCAGTCGCCGCGTCAGATCCGCGCGATGGCGCGCTCCAGCTCGCCGCTGGTCGCATGCACGTAGCGTTGCGTCATGGTCACCGAGGAGTGGCCCGCCAGCACGCGTACCGTTTCGAGGTGCGCGCCGCCCTGGAGCAGCGAGGTGCAGAAGTGGTGCCGGAGCTGGTGGAACGTCCAGCGCTTCATGCCCAGCCGATCCTCCAGCGCGTTCAGCCGTATGAGCACGTGCTGCCGCGGGGGCGTCGTCCCGTGCGCCGTGGTCAGCAGCCTCGCCTTCGGGAGCTTGCCCCGCAGCGCGTCCTCCAGGATGGGCCGCAGCGCCGGCGCGATGGGCACGATGCGCTCGTGCCCGGACTTCGGCGTCGTGATCACGCGATCCGACATGGCGTGCCGGACCACGATGCGCCCGGGGGCCAGGTCGACGTCGCCCACCTCGATGGCGCGCACCTCGCCGGAGCGGAGCCCGGCGAACGCGGCGAGGGCGATGGCGGTGCGGAGCCACTTCGTCGCCGACGCGATGAGGCGCTCCACCTCCTCGCGCGGCGGAGCGTCGGGCAGCTTGCGGCTGTCCTTCCACACGCGAGGAATGGTGGGCATCGCGTCGATGAGCCCGAGGTCCAGCGCCGCACGCGCGATGGTGCGGAGGAGCACCACCGGCCCCTTCGCCTGCACGCCACGCTCCGCGAGCTTCGCGGCGTACGCGTGGACGTTGTGCGGGCCCAGCTCGTCGAGCCGCAGGCCACCGAAGTGGGCGAGCAACCCTTGCCTGAGCAGGGCTTCGTACCGCGTGCGCGTCGCCGGCCGGAACGTCGGCATGCGCGTCGAGCGGAACAGCCCCTCGACGAACTCGCGCACCGTGGGCACGGCGGGCCGCTCGGAGAGCGTCCCCTCGCGCCACGCGCGCTCTTGAAGCGCCCGGGCCTCCACCAGCGCGCCATCGCGCGTCTGCACGCGCGCGTCGCGTCGGTAGCGGTGCTGGCGCCCCGATCGATCGAACCAGAAGAAATCAACGACCCAGTGGACGCGCCCGTTGCGCTTGATGCGGCGGACGTCTCCGTTGTTGCGTTTGGCCATGGGAACCTCCATGGCGACCACGCACACGCACAGCACGCTGGCACGCGCGGTGGCGCGTCGTCAGGTCACGTCACGTCGCGAAGCGCACGCGCCAGTGCCGTCCCAGCTTCACGGCGAAGACGCCGGGGGCGAGGACGATGTTGCCCTGGGGGTCGGGGGTCGCCGCCGCGCGCCGGCAGCGGGCCCGGAGGGCAGTCGTCGTGACGCGCAGCGTGCGTGCAGCCTCCTCGATTGTCTGCAAGGTCGGGACGGCGCCGGCGGTCGGCGCCGGAAGCTTCGGAGGCCGTCGGGCGCGGTGGGCGAGGGGCAGCGTGGTCGCGGAGTCAGCCATGGTCGGTCTCCTTCTTCCGGTCGTCGAGGCCGGGATGCGAGTCATGCGAGTCATGCGAGGGTTGTTGTCGCGTTAGCAGGATTGGGAACTCTCCCCTCTCGCGCGCACGGAGCTGGACGCGTCCCTCGCATCCCTCGCATCCCTCGCGGAGCATCACCGCACCCCCCAGCGCGCCACGTTCGCGTGGCCAGCGCCCAGATCCACGAGGCGGTGGCCACCGAAGACGCGGCGGTGCGCGCGACGAAACACGTGGCCGAGCGCCGTGGCGGAAACACGCTGGCCGGCGCGCCCCGGCGCAAGGATCTCCAGGGCCTCGCGCAGCTCGTCGTACTCGCCGTCGCGTCGAGGACGACCAGTCCTGGTACAGCTTGTCCAGCGCCTGGCGGATGGTGATGCCCGAGACGCTGCCGCATGTCTGCTCCAGCCGGTGCCAGTGCTCCATGACCACGCCGAGCGCGCGCATGCGCGGGTCGTCCGCTTCCAGCCCCTCGCGGGTGAGCTGCGGGTCAGGGAGTCCGACCCACGCCAGGACGTGCGGGACGAGCCCCGACCAAGCCTCGTACGATCCCCACCGGCGCACATCCGCAACTTGCGGCCGGCCGGCGACGAACCACGCCCGTAGCATCGTCAGCGCGACCCTGACGAGCTCCAGGCGGTGGCCGCGCACGTACCCGAGGAGGTCCGACTGGATGAAGTCGGTACGGTCCTCCGGCCGCTCCAGCGGCGAGTCGAGGCGCACCGGCAGGACGCGGCGGAGCGTGTCGCCACGAAAGTCCAGGTTGTTGCCGGTGGCGCACACGACGGTGCGGATCGGGAGATCGATCGTGGTGTTGGTCCCGAGAAGCCGGTCCTTCCAGCGCTCGCCGGTGAGGAGGGCGTCGAGCTTGGCGCCGCCGAGCGCGCGGTCCACGTTGTCGAGCAACACGATCTCGTCGCCCGCCATCACGATGGACGTGATGACCTTGCCGGCCTCGGCATCGTCGGCAGGCTGCGTCGCCCGTGCTGCGGTGCGGCCGGTTGCGATGATGGCTGCGACGTCAACCAGCCGCGACTTGCCCGCACCACGGACGTTGGCTGTCACGGTCCACATCGGAACCGGCCCGGAGATGGCGCTGCGCGCGAGCAGGGTAAGCACGAGCGCCAGCCACGCGGACTGATCGGCCTTCTGCTGCCACGGAAAGTCGCGAACAACGTCCAGCAGGTCGTCGCATGCAAGGACTGCGACGCTGCGCTGCAGCGGCTCCGAGACATCGAAGCCGCCCTCGTAGGCCACGACGGTGCGGCTCCGCGCATCGTAGCCCGGCCTGCAGGCGACGGTTCCGTCAGCGCGAAGGATCGGGGCGCTGGCTACCCGGTCGAGGCATCGCAGCCCCGGCCATTCGCCGGTCTCCAGCAGCGCGGCGAGCACGCGCATCGGCGGCGAGCACGTCTCGAGTTGTGCGCCGCCGCTCTGACCGCGACGCTCGCGTTTGTAGACGACGCTGCGCGAGAGCTCGACGTCCAGCGTGGCTGGTGTGTGCAGCCGGATGGTTGGTGCATTGGATTCGCGGGTGATGACACCCGGCGTCTGGTCACAAACGATCCGGACAAGCGCGCCGCCGCGGGTGTAGACGTTCGGACCGGCCGCCGCCAAGTGCGTGATCGACTCCTCGACGACGCGGGCGGTCTCCGCCGTCACGAGGATCCGGGGTAATGGTCCGGCCCATGGAGGCGCACGTAGAGGTGAGGTTGTGCGATGCGGTGCGCCGACGTGAACGCCTACCCTTCAGTCGTCGTCCACCGTCGTGAGCCCTCCTCACCATCGACGGGGGCTGGGTGCGGATCCGTTCGCCCCCGCCGACGCGCTGCACGACGAGCATGTCGTCGAGGTGCGCGAGCGCGACCCGGGGCCGTGACGGTCGGTGGCGCCACAGACCGATCGATTAACTCAGCGGCGATTTCGGACGACGGCTACACGCCCGCGCGCGCGCGCTGGACGCGATGCAGGAGACCGCCCTCCTGTTGAGCATCGAAGAGCCGGGCGGCCCGAGTTTGGCTGCCCGCCTCGCTCGGCTCGCGATCAAGCGCGAGGACTTGCTCGTGGCCTCGCACGCGAGCGTGGACCAGGTCGCTACGATCGTGCGGGAGCGCAAGGTCACCGCGCTGGGCGTGGACAGCCTCCAGCGCAGCATGTTCGAGCCGCGCGAGGTCCGGCACCTGCTCCTCACGCTTCCGTCGCTGTCGCTGCTCCTCGCCACGTCCCAGATCAACAAGAGCGGGGACCTCCGCGGCTCGGAGGAGCTGCGCCACGAGGCCGACGTGGTGATCGAGGTAGAGGCGATGCGCTAGCGCCCGCGCCCACGGCAAGGCGGCGCCGGGGCTACTGCATCGTGAAGGTCACCTTCAGGCTCAGGAGGGTGACGTTGTTCGTCAGGTTCTTGCTGCCCTGGATCAACTCCTGCTCCTTCGGGACGATCGTGCCCTTCGAGGCGATGGTGTCGTCGAACGAGACGTCCTGATCGAAGACGGCGAGCGCGAAGCCCACGGAGAGGAGATCCTTCGCCTTCATCGAGCACCCGCCGGTGGACCACGTGGGCGAGAAGGAGTCCTGCACCGCCGGCGTGCTGACCGGCGTGGAGGCCGAGGGCGGGCACCACAGACTCACGTACGGGTCCGGCGCTCCGCCGCCGAGGTCCCAGTCGGCCCCCTGGTTCGTGGTGCTGATGCTCGCGCTCACCGGCTGGATCGTCCACGTGCTCGCGGGATCGATCCCGCACGTCTGGTCCGCGCCGCACACCTGCGGGGAGGAGCACACCACGCACGCCGCGCCGTTCTTCCCGCAGCCCGCCGAGGTTGTCCCCGCCTGGCACGCGCCGTTCAAGCAGCAGCCCGTGCAGTTGGCCGCGCTGCAACTCGCCGCGCTGTCCCCGCCCGCGTCGGCGGGCGCCTCCGCGTCCGCGCCCGCGTCGGCGGTGGAGTCGGGCGGCTGGGTGACCGTGCTTGAGCAGGAGCACGCAGCGGCAAGAAGGCCAGCAACCATCAGCGTTCGCGGAACCATGGGCACCTCCCGAAGAAACACCAGAAGTATCACAGGTGTTTATGCCTTGACGCAACCGCAATCGTCGCCGGGTGCGCCAGAACCTCACGGCCGTGTTGGACGACTTGGGCCGCAAGGTTGCCGAGCTGCGCCGAGCCCGCGGCTGGACACAGGCCGAGGCGGCCGTTGCAGTAGGAATGCCGGAGAAGGACTATCAGGCGATAGAGAATGGCCGCCGGGCGATCACGATCCGGACGGCGCTGACCGTTGCGAATGCTCTGGGGGTCCCGCTGCGCGTGCTCTTCGAGGCACCGCGTTCACGCGCGCCCCGTCGACCTGGACGACCGATTCATGGCGAGCCATCCAGCGGGCGCAACAAGCCGCTGGGGCGAAGGAAGATCTGAACGAGCGAAGTGGCGGGCGTGAGCGTTGCCCGCGCTGCGAACGCCCACACTGCGGCACACGCGCGCACGAGTTGGTGGGGGCGTGAGCGAAGAGGTCCATCCGCAAGTGCCTCGGTGGTACCGTTTGGTGGGAAGCAGGGAGGGCGCGATGAGGGTCATTCGGTTTCTCGCTGTCGTGCCGCTCACTGTGTGGGCCGTGCACTGCGCGTCGAGTTCGCCGGAGACGGAGGTCACCGGCACCATCTCCGAAGCCCTCGAGGCCGGCACCGTCGTCACGATCTCAGGTGGCACCCAGGAGCCATCGAGCTGCTGGTCGCCACCGTCCGCGGGCCGCGAGATCCTCTGCACATCGTCCAACAGCACCCAGTGGGCATGGTCGCCGAATGGCGGCCAGACATGGACGCCCTGCAGCCTGGGGAGTACGTCGTGCAACGGTACGGACGCCGGTGTCGACGCGGGCGCCGGTTGGAGCTTCATCGGCGACACGACGGTCGTCTCCGATCACCGCACGGACCTGCCCAGGGGTAGCCACGTGGTCTTCGTCACGCTCACCGACGATGGCACGTCAGGGACGAAGGGCGGCAGGCGCGTCGTCGCACTGGTGTCGAACGACAGCGGACAGACCTTCTTGCCGCAGAGCCTCACCCAGGTGAACGACGGGGTTTGCGGCGACAGCGTGCAGGACCAGCCGGGAGCCACCTTCGACTACACCACGTCGCCACCGACGCTTTGGGTCGTTTGGCGCCACTTCGGGCCCAACGCGTACGGAGGTTGTGTCCGTCGAGGCTACGTCGGCAACGACGACGCGATCCACTGGCTGGATACCAGCAGATCCGTGGACCACATGAGCACGGAGGTGGCGTTCAACGGGCAGGGCGGTATGCGCGTCGTCGCAGGGGACGGAGCGGTCACGGTGCTGTACGCGAACAACAAGGTCATCAAGTGCCCGACCAACAACACCGACAGCGTCGCCATCGAGTCGGTCACGTCCATCGACGACGGGGAGACGTGGTTCCAGCATACGCGACTCTTCAAGACGACCGACTGGCACTCGTGCGTGGCAGCGGGCACGGTGGAAGACCGCAACCGCATCTTCGACGTGGTGCGCGCGTCGGAAGGCACACTCTACGTCGCGGCGCAGAGCGACAAGAGCTCGATCCGCCTTTTCCACCAATCCTACGGACCTCAAGTTCCATGTACGCTTCTGGTCGAACGTCTGGCCTCGCAGCCCGACGAGCACCTGGGACACGGCGATGCTCACGGCCGACTTCACGCCGAACGATGAGAACCTTGGGCCATGGGCGAAGTACCGCGTGCTGGGCGATTATGAGGCGATGACAGTACGAGGGGGCACCGGCGCCCCTGCGTGCGGGGCCGCGGGAACCTTCTTCCCCGTCTGGACGTTCCTGGACAACCCCAGCGACAACGCGGGCAACCCGACCTTGCAGACGACCGAGGTCACGCCGTGAGGCGGCGGGTGGCCGTGCTTCTGGTCCTGCCGCTCCTCGCGGCGGTGTGCGGCGGCAAGGTGGCCGATCTCTCGCAGGACGACGGGACGCTCGCTCCCGACGGCACATTCTACGGCAAGGATGGCAAACCCATCTTCTCGCCCGGCAGCGCTTGCAACGGCTACGCCCCGGCGAGCTTCAACCTACTGCAGCCCGGTGGCGACTGCGATCCGAACGGGTGCCAGGACTGGGCAGCGCAGCGCGTACCGCCGGGTCTTCCGCTACGCTCGGATTGCGGGGGGGCTCCGTGCAGCGCTCGGGTCCCGACCAACACAGGTGATCCGACGGATCCCGCGCAACGCCTCCACGTGACCTGTCATCCCGGCCCGTCGGGCGACGCGTTCTGCAAGGCCTTCTTCCAGCAGTTCGTCCTCGGCGACGCGTCGGTGCCGGTCCGTTGCGCGGCTGTCTGCAACTACGAACGCGTCGGAGATGACGGCGGCTGCACGCTTGGACCTGACGTGGCCGGATGCGTGATGGATCTCACGTGCGACGATCACTGTTCGCTCGGCGGACCGACGCTGTGTGTCACGCGGGGCAGCACCACTTCCTGCGAGCCCCCATGCACGCCGGTGTCTCCATGAGGCGCCGCCTAACCTGGAGGGGATCCATGAACACCGTCGCGGCACGAATCTTTGCCCTCGGAGCCATCGCGGCGCTCGGCGCTGCAGGTGCCCTCGGCGCCGCGTGCTCGCGCAGCGGCGGCGAGAAGGTGAACACGACCTCCCAGGCGCTCGACGCCGGGGCGCCTCACACGATCACGGTCAACGCCAACAACCCCTCCGCCGTCTTCACCGGCGAGTTCCTCGTCGTCAGCTTCACCGACTGGGCCGGCGGTACCCACGCGCGCGTCGGCTGGGCCTACGCCAATGCCAGTGGCGCGTTCTGGACCGTCTGTAACGCCGCCATCCCCGCGGCGGGCTGCAACAACCCAAACCCCGTCCCCATGATCGCCGGGCAGACGGGCTGGGTGGGCAAGGGAGCCCTCTCCACCGACGGGCGTGGCGGCGTCGTCTACGTCACGCTCGCGAACGACACCGGCCATGGCACCGGAGGGCTCGTGGTCGCCCTCCTGTCGACCAATCATGGCGTGTCCTTCGACCAGGCATTCCAGGTCAACGCGCCGGGCGGCGAGTGCGATCCGGGGGACGAAGACCTTCCGGACGTCACCTTCGACTACACGACGGCACCCCCGACGGCGTGGTTCGCGTGGCGCCACAAGGGAGCGAGCTCCTACGGAGGCTGCGTCAGGCGTGCGATGGTGAAGGACGGCACGCTGACATTCCTCGATGGCTCGAGGACCATCGAGAACATGGACAGAGAGCATGACGACATCAACCTCGGCCAAGGCGGGCTGCGCGTGCAGGCGGGCGACGGTGCCCTCACCGTGGCATATTCGAACAGCGACGCCCTCCACGCCTGTCCGAGCAAGGCCCCGCTGAAGGTGTCCTGGGGGACCGTGACCTCGTTCAACCAGGGCATCGACTGGACGGATCACTCCGTGATCTACACGACGACAAAGTTTCAATCGTGCCTGCGGCAGGCGCCAGGACCCGCGCACATCCAGAACGGTTTGCGCGCCTTCGATTTTCTCCGCACCCCTGACGGCACCTACTACGCGGCGATCAACGACAGCCAGCAGACCGTCCGCGTCTTCATGAGCACCGCGTCCGGGCTCGCCCTCGACGTCGAGCGGCGCACCTGGAGCGAGTACTGCCTTCGCTCGCCCACGTCCAACGTCGACGGCGGTCCCACCGCGAGCTGGACTGCACCCCTGAGTAGCTGTGCGAAGCCCTTCGTCTCGGCCCCCTTCGCCGCGATGTTCCCAACGCTCGCCGCAGACGGCCTGAACCGGGTCAGCGTGCTCTACTACGAGGGCGTCTCTCCGACGGATTTCCACGCCGCGATCAAGGGCAACGTGGCGCCTCGCTCTGCCAACGAAGCGTGGCTGCCGATCAAGGCTCCTGTGATCCTGCCCGACGACTTCGCCCCGGACGGTGGCCTGCTGCTCGAGCACGAGGCGACGGTGGCCACGGTGCCTCCCCCGATAGCGCAGAGCTGCACGCGGCCGGGCTCCTTCTTCCCGGTCTGGGTCACGGTGGATCCGGTGCAAAACGCGTCGAGGCTGGTCGCGGCGCGGTTCTCGTTCTGACCAACCTCCTCGGGGTGCCGCCCCGTTTCCACCCCGTTACCAAACGCGACGTGCTTTCCTGGTGCATCCCGTCCCACCTCGTCACACCCCCGACCGCGAACCCCACGAGAAACAGCCGCCGCGCGTGTGTGGCCGCCTGGTCGGGAGAGGGGGGTGTCAAATCCCGCCTCCCCGACCCTGTCTTCGCCGTGAAAGACTCCTGCCGTGGGACGCGCATCGTGCGTCTGCCCGCGGGAAGCATTCCACGCGTCGCGCCGTAGGTGACGGCCGGGAGATCACCACCATGCGCAAACTCGTCATCCTCTTCGCCGGCCTCGGCATCTTCGCCCTCCTCTCCGTCACGCCCCCGCGCGCGAGCGCGGACCCGTACGGCAAGTGCAACTTCGACAGCGACTGTCGCGGCAACGCCAAGTGCCATGGCGGCACCTGCTCCGACGCCCCGGGCGGCTCGTGCAACTTCGACAGCGAGTGCAACGGCGGCCACTGCAGCGGCGGCAAGTGCCAGTGACGCACCCGCACGCCTAGCCGGCATCGCCGGCGCGCGAGAGCGGGCGGCCCACGGACGCGCACCACGACCGACTCCGGTCATGGTGCGCGTTCGTCATTTCGGGAGCCCGCGAGCCCTTGACGGGCCGATGGTTAGTGTTAGCTTACCGTTCGTGGTGACTTACCAAGCCGCCCGCCAGCTCGACGCCCTCGGCGACCCGACCCGCCGCGCGGTCCTCGAGCGCCTCGCCGGCGGCCCGCTCGCGGTCGTGGAGATCGCGCGGGGCCTTCCGGTCAGCAGGCCGGCCGTCTCCCAGCACCTCAAGGTGCTCGGGGACGTGGGGCTCGTCACGTCGCGGGCCGAAGGGACGCGCCGGCTCTACGCGATCGACCGCGCGGGCCTCGCCGCCGTCCGCGACTACTTCGACCGCTTCTGGGACGGCGCGCTCGACGCTCTGCGCCGCGCCGCGGAAGAGAGCCACGCCGCGGAGCAAGCCCGCGGCCCAGCCACCGTCAAGACACGCCGCAAGGAGAAGAAGCGATGAGCAGCCCCGAGACCAGCGTCCGCAAGTCCGTCCTCGTCAACGCGCCGGTCGCGCACGTCTTCAAGGTCTTCACCGAGAGGTTCGACACGTGGTGGCCGCGCTCCCACCACATCGGCAAGGTGGAGCCCTACACCGCCATCCTGGAGCCGCGCGAGGGTGGCCGCTGGTTCGAGCGCGGGCACGACGGCACGGAGTGCGACTGGGGCCGCGTGCTCCTCTACTCGCCGCCCACGCGCGTCGCGCTCTCGTGGCACCTCGGGGCGACCTTCGCGTACGACCCCGACCCGGCGAAGGCGAGTCGCGTCGAGGTCACCTTCCACGACGAGGGCAACGGCAAGACGCGCGTCGAGCTGGTCCACTCCGAGCTGGATTGCCACGGCGAGGGCTGGGAGAAGGTCCGCGACAGCGTGGGCTCCGCCGGCGGCTGGGGCAGCATCCTGGAGAAGCTCCGGGACACCGCCGCGCGGTGATCGCGTCCCGCACCGAGCCGGGGGATCGGCCGGAGCATGGCGCGACGAAGGGCTACGCCTTCGCCAGCTCCATCGCCAGCGCGATCCCCTCCTCCAGCCCGCGCACCGTCTTCATCGTCGAGAGGTCCACTCCCAGGTGAACCAGCGTCCGCGCCGCGTCGGCGGAGATCCCCGTGAGCACCGTCGTGGCCCCGAGGAGCTTCACCGACGCGGACGTCTGCACCAGGTGCCCGGCGACCGCCGTGTCCATCGTCGGCACGCCCGCCACGTCCAGGATGAGCACCCGCGCGTGGTCGTCGGCGACGCGCTCGAGCGCGGTGGTGATGAGGCGCTCCGCGCGCTCGGTGTCCAGCGTGCCGACGAGCGGCAGCAGGAGCACGCCCTCGTGCACCCGCACGACCGGCGTGGACATGTTGCGCAGGGTGCGGTCGTGCTCCTCGCGCACCTTGCGTTGCACGGACTTGCGGTCGGTGACGTCCAGCGACAGGACCACGATGCCTGCCTCGCACGGCTGCACGCGTAGCTCGAACCAGGCCGTCTCGCCGCTGTCGAAGGTGAAGGGGGTCTCCAGCTGCGCCGCGCGCCGCTCCTTCATGCAGCGCTCCATCACCCCGAAGACCTCGGTCTTCTCCATGCCGGGGTAGCACTCCAGCAGCGTCTTGCCGACCAGCTCCTCCCGCGGCTTGCGGCCGTGGCGCGCCGCCGCCTCGTTCACGTAGACGTAGCGCCAGTCGGGCGCGAGGACCTGAATGCCCTCGCGCATGTGGTCCACCGTCTGCCGCAGCATGTCGTTGACGCCATCAAGCTGGTGCTGGCTCATCTCCCGCTCATCCTTATCACGAGCGGCCCGGGGCCAGCCGCGCGCTCTCGCACCTCACGCCGCGCCGCGGTCCAGCTTGCTCGCGAGGTAGGCGACCGCCCCGCCCAGGGTCTGCATCCTGGGATAGTCGGCCTCCGGGACGTCGACGTGGAGCGACTCGTGGAGGGAGACGACGAAGTTGAGGAAGTCCATCGAGTCGATGTCCAGCTCCTCGCGCAGCGGGGCCGCGTCGTCCAGCGTGGCCGGGTCGGCCTCCGGCGCCACGCGCTTGAGCGCCCGCACCACCGCCTCTCGGATCTGCGTCGGGTCCATCACAGCTTCTCCGGTTCCTGCAGGTGTCGCGCGATCGCGGCGAGGAAGACCGCGCCGCGGTGGCCGTCGCTGGCGCGGTGGTCCGCCGCCAGGCTCGCCGTGACGACCGGCCGGGCGCCGACCATCCCGCCCTCCGCCCAGGCGCGCTCGGTGACCTTGCCGAAGCCGACCAGCGCCACCTGCGGCGGGAAGATGACCCCGAACACCGACGTGACGCCCATGTCGCCCAGGTTGGTGACGGTGATCGTGGGATCGCTCATCTCCGAGCTTCGGAGCGAGCCCGCCCGCGCGCGCGTCGTCAGGTCCCGCAGGTCGGCCATGACGCGCACCAGCGGCTTCTGGTCCACGTCGTGGATGGCGGGCGCGACGAGCCCGCCCTGCCGCAGCGAGATCGCCACCCCCACGTTCACCGCCTCCGACGGCCGGAAGGCGCCGTCGGAGTAGAAGCCGTTCATCTCCGGCACGTCGCGGACCGCGAGCGCGGTGGCCTTGAGCAGCAGCACCGCGAAGAGCACGCGCTCGTTGACCGTGCGCGCGGCGTTCTCGCGCTCGAGCCACGCCGTCGCGCGGGTCACCTCGATGTCGGTGGCCAGGTAGTAGTGCGGGATCTCGCGCTTGGAGCGCGACATGGCCGCCGCGATGGCCCTGCGCATCGCGGCCTGCGTGCCGGCGGCCTCCACCGCGGCGGGGGGACGAGGGGTGACCGGCTCCGCGACCCGCGCGGGCGGCGCACGCTCCACGTCCTCCCGCGTGACCGCGCCGTGCGGTCCGGTGCCGTGCACGGCGGCGAGGTCGACGCCTCGGTCCCGTGCGAGCTGGCGCGCCGCGGGGGACGCGCGCACGCGAGTCTCGGTCGACAGCAGCACCACCGGGGGCGAGGGCGCCGGGGCGACCGGCGGCCGCGGCGTCGGGGCCGGCGCCGCGGCGGGCGCCGCGGCGGGTTTGTCGGCTGTCGGCCCGCCCTGGAGCGTCGCCAGCACGGTGCCGACCGGCACCTTGGTGCCCGGCTTCACCACCAGCGACTCGACGACGCCCGCCTCCCAGATCTCCACCTCCACGATGCCCTTCTGCGTCTCCACCAGCGCGACGATGTCCCCGCGCGCCACGTGGTCGCCGGGCTTGACCCGCCACTCGACGAGGGTGCCGGCGTCCATGTCGGCGCCCAGGGAAGGCATCAGGAAGTCACCCATGGGACCCCACCATCGCCATGACGGCGTCGACGATCTCCGGCACCTGCGGCAGTGCGGCGTCCTCCATGTGCTTGGCGTAGGGGATGGGCACCTCCTGCGTGCACACCCGCGCGACGGGCGCGTCCAGGTCGTAGAAGGCGCCCTCCATGATCCGCGCGCTGACCTCCCCGGCGATGCTCCCCGTCTTCCACCCCTCGTCGACGACCACCGCGCGCCGGGTCTTGCGGACCGACGTCAGGATCGTCTCGCCGTCGAGCGGGCGGAGGGTGCGCATGTCCACGACCTCCGCCTCGACGCCGCGCGCGGCGAGCACGCCGGCCGCCTCCATCGCCTTGCCCACGGTGCCGCCGTAGGCGACGAGCGTCACGTCCTTTCCGGTGCGCCGCACCGCGGCCCGGTCCAGGTCCGCCGGCCCGGCGTCGGGGTCGATCTCCGCCTCCAGGTTGTAGAGCATCGCGTGCTCGAAGAGGATCACCGGGTCCGGCTCCCGGAGCGCCGCGAGCAGCATGCCGCGCGCGTCCTCGACCGTCGCCGGCGCGAGGACGCGCAGGCCGGGGATGTGCGCGTAGAAGTTCTCCAGGCTGTGCGAGTGCTGCGCCGCGAGCTGCCGACCGGCGCCCGTGGCCATGCGCACCACGAGAGGCACGCTCACCTGCCCGCCGGACATGTGCCGCAGCGTGGCCGCGTTGTTCAGGATCTGGTCGAGGGCGAGCAGGCTGAAGTTGACGGTCATGATCTCCACGATCGGTCGCATGCCGCCCAGCGCGGCGCCGATGCCCGCGCCCACGAACGCTGACTCGGAGAGCGGCGTGTCGCGGATGCGCTCCGGCCCGAACTCCTCCAGCAGGCCCTTGCTGCATGCGTACGAGCCGCCGTACCGGCCGACGTCCTCGCCCATCAGGAAGATGCGCGGGTCGGCGTGCATCGCCTCGCGCAGCGCGGAGCGCACGGCGTCGCGGTACGTCAACCGCACCACCGCGGGGCTCAGGGTCGCGGCGGCGCTCATTGCACGGCCTGCTTCGGCGTGGTGACGTCCCTCAGCAGGTCGGCGGTGGGCTCCAGCGTCCCGGCGTCGGCAAAGGCGACGGCCCGCTCGATCTCCTCGTCGACATCCTTCACGATGTCCAAGTACTCCCGCTCGTCCACCCAGCGCCCCTCGAGCAGGCGCGCGCGGAACAGGTCGATGGGGTCGCGCTTCTTCCACTCCGCTACCTCGCTCCGGGGGCGGTAGAGCTCGGGGTCGAACATGGAGTGCGCGCGGAACCGGTAGGTGAGCATCTCGAGGAAGTAGGGGCCCTCCCCGGAGCGCACGTGGCTCGCCGCCCGCCGCGCCGCCGCCTCGACCGCCTCCACGTCCATGCCGTCCACCTTGTCGGCGCGCATGGCGAAGCCGCGCGCCTTCGCGGCGAGGTCGGTCTGTGACTGGTAGCGCTCCAGCGCGGTCCCCATCGCGTAGCGGTTGTTCTCGCAGAGAAACAGCACCGGCAGCTTCCAGAGCGCGGCGAGGTTGAGCGACTCGTGGAACTCGCCCTCCGCGGTGGCGCCGTCGCCGAAGATGCTGGCGGTGACGCGCGGCCGGCGCTGCATCTTGTCGGCGAGGGCCAGGCCGACCGCGATGGGCAGCCCGCCGGCGACGATGGCGTTGCCGCCGTAGAAGCGGCGCGATGCGTCGAACAGGTGCATCGAGCCGCCGTGGCCGCGGCTGCAGCCCTGCGCCTTGCCGAACATCTCCGCCATGATGGCGTTCATGGGCACGCCGCGCGCGAGGGCGTGGCCATGCTCGCGGTACGTCGAGACGATGGCGTCCTCCGGCCCGAGGGAGGGCATCACGCCGGCGGCGACGGCCTCCTGCCCCACGTACAGGTGCAAAAACCCACGGATCTTGCCCGCGCTGTAGAGCTCGGCGCACTTCTCCTCGAAGTGCCGGATGCGCACCATCTGCCGCAGCAGCCCGAGCGCGTGCTCCTTGATGAGGGAGCCCGCGGCAGCTGGCGCCGCGCCCTGATCGCGAGTGACGTCGTCGGTGCTCATGATCCGCCCTCCAGCGTGGAGGTGTCACCCTCCGGAAGCCCCAGCTCGCGCGCCTTGAGCAGGCGCCGCATGATCTTGCCGCTGCGCGTGCGCGGCAGCGACGCCAGGATGGCGATCTCCTTCGGTGCCACCGCCGCGCCGAGGCGCTTGCGGGCGAAGCCGATGAGCTCCTGCGTCAGCGCGTCGCTCGCCTCGTAGCCCGGCTTGAGGGAGACGAACGCCTTGACGATCTCCATCGCCACCGGGTCCGGCTTGCCGATGACGCCGGCCTCCGCCACCGCCGGATGCTCCAGCAGCGCGCTCTCCACCTCGAAGGGGCCGATGAGGTGCCCGGCGGACTTGATGACGTCGTCGGAGCGCCCGACGAACCAGAAGTAGCCGTCGGCGTCGCGCCAGGCGAGGTCGCCCGTCAGGTAGTAGTCGCCGGCGAAGCACTTGGCGTAGCGCGCCTCGTCGTGCAGGTAGCCGCGGAACATGGAGGGCCACCCGCGCACCAGCGCCAGCTCCCCCGGGCCGCCCTCGACGATGTCCACGCCGCCCGCGTCGTTGCGGCGCACGATCTCCGCGCGCACGCCGGGCAGCGGCCGCCCCATCGATCCGGGGCGGATCTCCATCGCCGCGTAGTTGGCGATCATGATCCCGCCCGTCTCCGTTTGCCACCAGTTGTCGTGGATGGGCAGGCCGAACGCCTCGATGCCCCACAGCACCGCCTCCGGGTTGAGCGGCTCGCCCACGCTGGCGATGAAGCGCAGCGCGTGGCTCCCCGCCTTCTTCGCCAGCTCCACGCCGCCGCGCATCATCATGCGGACCGCCGTCGGCGCGGTGTACCAGACGGTCACCTTCTGATCGCGCAGGATGGAGTACCAGCGCTCGGCGTCGAAGTCCGCCTCGTCCACGATGCTGGTGATGCCGTGGGTGAGCGGGGAGAGGATGCCGTAGGAGGTGCCGGTCACCCAGCCGGGGTCCGCGGTGCACCAGAAGACATCGTCGGGGTGGAGGTCGAGCGCCAGCTTCCCCGTCGCGTGGTGCGCGACCACGGCGTCGTGCACGTGGACCGCGCCCTTCGGCTTGCCCGTCGTCCCGCTCGTGAAGTGCAAGAGCGCCATGTCCTCGGGGTCAGTCGGCGGGATCTCGAAGCGCGCGTCCGCCGCCGCCATCAGCGCGCGAAGGTCGTGCGCCCCGGGGGCGCGCACCTTGCCCTCCGCACCCACGAGCAGCACGTGCTCGAGGGAGGGGAGCTTGTCTCGCACGGCCGCCACCTTCCGGCGGTAGAGCGCCTCGGTCGTCACGAGCACCTTGCCCTCGCCCAGCCCCACGCGCGCGGCGATGGGCTCCGGACCGAACGCGGAGAAGAGGGGGGAGAAGACGCTGCCGTTCTTGAGCGTCCCCAGGCACGCGACGTAGAGCTCGGGTACGCGCGGGAGCAGGCCGAAGACGCGGTCGCCCTTGCCGATGCCGAGCGCGCGCAGCACGTTGGCGAACCGGCTCGTCTCCTCCATCAGGTCGCGGTAGGTGAGGTCGCGCCTCGCCCCGCCCTTGCCCAGCCAGCGGATCGCCACCTTCTCGCCGCGCCCCGCGCGCACGTGGCGGTCGACCGCCTCGTGGGCGATGTTCAGGCCGCGGCCCTCGGGGAGTCCGTCGAGCTCGGCGCGTGCCTGGTCCCACGAGAACGTCTCCCGCGCGCGTCCGTAGTCCGCCAGGTTGGGCTGCACGCGGAAGGTCGAGGGATCCTTGGGGATGGGGGGATAGCGGGAGGCCACGTCACGCCCCCCGGCGCGCCTTCTCACGCTCGCGCTGGCCGGTGATGAGCGACGCGACGCTGGAGAGCTCGCTCCCGAGCAGCCGCACCGCGTCGTCCAGCGCGAAGATGCCCACGAGCAGGCCCTTGTCGTCGACGACCGGCACGCGCCGCACGCCTTCCTTCTGCATGCGCTCCAGCACGTCGGCGACCTCGTCGGTCTCCTTCGCGACGACCACCTCCGCGGTGACCACGTCCCCCACCGACAGCCGCGAGATGTGGGTCACATCCTGAGCGAGCACGCCGATGACGATGTCGCGGTCGGTGAGGACGCCGGCGGGACCTCCGCCGGTGCCGTCCAGAACGACGAGGTCCCCGACGTGGCGCTCGCGCATCCGCCGTGCCGCCTCGAGCACCGAATCGCTCTTGCGGATGGTCTCGACCTCACGCGTGCACACCTTCCCGACGTCCATGACGACCTCCAGGGCGGCGCGTCCACGCGCCGGCAACACCTGAAGAGCACGCCCCGTGCCGGCCCCCCTCGCGCGGCCGTTGCCGAGCCCCCGCTCCCGTCCCCCCCCGCAACCCCCGCGCCCCTCCGCAACCCCCGCGCTCTCCTTCTCCTCTCCCCCTCTCCCTCGTAGGGATAGGGGGGCAGGGGGGGGGTGAGGCGGAGAGGGGGGGCGTGGGTGAGGCCTCAGGCGTTCTCGTGCGTCCAGCGCCTGGCGATCTGCGCGTAGATCACCATCCCCACCGCGCTGAGCAGCCCCACCGCCATGAACGGGTACCAGAAGCTGTACGGGTGGTACGTCGTCCAGAGGAGCTTGGTGGCGGCGGTCGCGTCCAGGTGCGTGGCGGCCTGCAGCGCGTCCATCGCCTGCGTGCGCTTCATGGCCTTCAGCGCCTCCGGCGTGGCCAGGTGGTGCGCGGCCATGTAGCGCATCGCGAGGTTCGCCTTGTCGGCGAGGTGGTCGTAGAGGATGCCCGCGACGAAGGCGCCGGACGTCCAGCCGATGGCGAAGGGCACGTTGGCGTAGCCCATGTAGAGCGCCTCTTCCCCCTTGGGCGCGATGACGCCGAGGTACTCGTTCATCTTGGGCGAGGCCGTCATCTCGCCGAAGGCGAAGACGAGGATGCCGGCGAGGCACAAGCCGCCGCTCATGGTGAGGCCGGCCATCGCGAGCCCGAGCACCGAGACGAAGATGCCGATGAAGATGGCGCGCAGCCGCTTGGTGCGCGCGGTGAGCGCCGCCACCGGGATCATGAAGAAGACGATGGCGGTGGCGTCCAGGTTGATCATCCACTCCTGCGGGATCTGCAGCCCGCGCGTGGTGGCCTGCGCGAGCATGCCCTCCTTCAGGTGGAGCGCCGCCACCACGCCGCGGCTGTCGGTCCACTCCTCGATGAAGTTGGGCAGCGCGTCGAAGAGCTGCATGAACATCACCCAGAAGCCGCTCATCACCAGGATGAAGCTGATGAGGCGTGGCTTGAAGAGGTTCTTGATGGAGTAGACGAAGACTTGCCAGCCGGTGCGCGAGCTCATCGTCATGGGCAGCGCGGTCTCTTCCTTCGCCGCGTCGCGGTAGCCCGCGGTCTCCCGCTCGATCAGGTCCGGCGCGGGTGGCGTGTCCGGCGGGTCCTTGTACATCATCAGCGTGATGTAGTTCAGCGAGACGATGCCCGCGCACGCCAGGAACACCCACTTCCACGCGTAGTGGTGCAGGTACCCGGCGAGCGGCGGGCCGAGCCACCCACCGATGTTGACGATCTGGTAGAAGAGCCCCCAGCCGACAGAGGAGTTGCTGCGTGTCGTGCCGCGCACGAGGGTGCCCTGCACGCCCGGTTTGAAGATCGCGGTGCCAGCCGCGAGCACCTGGCAGCCGAGGAAGAAGCCCCAGAAGCTGCGCTGCGTGGCCATCAAGAGGTAGCCCGCCATCTTGATGGCGATGGAGACGGCGATGGTCGGCTTGCGCCCGTACTTGTCGGCGAAGCCGCCGGTGAACATGGGCAGCAGCGTCTGCACGAGCGCCCACGCCGTGAGGATGGTGCCCTTCTGCGTGTTGGTGAAGTGCAGGCCGGTCGGGTCCTCCGAGCTGGCGATGTAGATGGGGATGACGACGCGCACGCCGTAGTAGGCGAGGCGCTCGATGAGCTCCATCACGTTCGCGGCCCAGAAGGGCGCGGCGAACTCCTTGATCTGCTGCAGGACGGGGGCCCGCTTCTCCTGCTCGGCGGCCGGCGCGCCGCCTCCGGTGGTCATGGGGCGGCAGTACCACAGGCCGCCGTCGAAGCCGAGGCCGGCCGCCCCCAGGCGTCGCGCCGAAAAGTGAAGCGCAGGCCTTCGGTGGCAGGGGGGCAGGCCGTATCACTCCAAGAGGAAGCCATGAGGACCCCCGAGAGACGACAGCACCCACGCCTTTCCGTAGCTGTTGCCGTCGATTTCAAGTCGACGCACAACTTCTACGCCGGCCGCACCCGCGACATCTCGCTGGGGGGCCTCTTCATCGAGAGCGACATCCCGCTGGAGATTGGCGCGCCCATTACCGTCAACCTGACCTTCCTGAAGAAGAAGGCCACGGTGGAGGCGGAGGTGGCCTGGCAGCTCGTCGAGCACGGCCGGGTGGTGGGGGTCGGCGTCCACTTCGTGCACCTCTCGACCCAGGCGAAGAGGGGCATCCAGGCCTTCATGGCCCTGCGCAAGCCGATGGAGCTGGACGTCATCTCCGACCCGCCCCCGCTGGAGGAGTAGCCGAAGCTCAGAAGATTCTCGCGGCGCGCCCGAGCATGAAGAGCCCCATCCCGGCGAAGAGGACCGCCGCGACGCGCTGGGTCGTGCGGGGGTTGAGGTACCTCGCCGCGCGGTGACCGAGGACCACCGCGATGGACGTGACCAGCCACAGCGCGAGCGTCGCGCCGGCGAAGACGGTGAGCGGAGCGCGCGTCTGCGCGGCCAGCGCGGCCGTCGCGATCTGCGTGAGGTCCCCCCACTCGGCCACGAAGACCACGCCGAAGGACAACCACGCCGACCGCAAGAAGCTGGCCCCCACGGGTCCGCTCGCCGCGCGCACCTCCTCCTCGGCGTCCTCCTTCTGACGCCACATGAAGAAGGCGGACGCGAGGAAGGTCAGCCCCGCCGCCACGTGCACCGCCGTGCGCGGGAGCAGCGCGAAGAGCCCGCCCGCCGCGACGGCCACGGCGCTCTGGACCGTGAGCGCGAGGCCCGCACCGAGGAGGACGGGGAGCGCGCGATGTCGCGTGGCGAGCACCAGCGCGGCGACCGCGGTCTTGTCCGGCAGCTCGGCGAGGAAGATGACGCCGCAGACCGACCCGAAGAGCGAGAGCTGGCTCAACCTCTGCCCACGAAGCGATGTGTCCCGAGTTCAGCGTGCACGAACCGGCCACGCCGGATCGCGGGGGGGGATGCTCATGCCCCGCGCCGCCGACGTGAATTCGGCGGCTCCCCCTTTGGCTCGGGCTCGCGAATGGCGGCCGCTCATCTAGCGCGCTTCGCGGATGGCCACGAGCGCCCGGCGCAGGCCCCCGGGGGTCGCCTTGAGCGCGACGTAGATGTGATCGCGCTCGGTCTCGATGGCGCGGATGCCCACCAGCGGAGAGACCACCTGCAGCGCCTGCCGCAGCCGCCCGTTGGTCGCCAGGGAGGGGACCTTGAGCAGGTCGACCACGATGCGGTCGCCCTCGGCCTCGACGATGGCGGCGGGGCGCTTGGGGATGAACTTCACCAGGTTGCCCGGCTTGGAGAGATTGAGCGCGCCGGACTTCACCAGCGTGGCCACGGGCGTCTCGCTCTCGTCCATCACCTTCAGCTTGATGTCGTTCAGTCGCACGCCCACGCGGATGGCATCGGCGGTGATCTCCACCTCGTCGATCTTGATCGAGGCCGCGGCGCGGAGCTGCGTGCCCATCGCGTCGACGGTCGCCTGCAGTCGCAGCGCCGGCGGCACCGCGCCCACCTCGATGTCCTTCGGAGCCTTCTTCCCCTTCACCTGTCCGGCCATCCACGCGAGCGCGGCGATGGGTATGCCGAAGCGAAGCCGACCGGCGTTGAGCGTGGCGCGGACGATCTCGTCGGGGTTCTTTCGGACGTAAGCGGCGGCAGCCTGGAGGAGATTGCGGATCATGGGGAACGCCGAGCCTATCACGAGCCGCCGGCCGCCCCCGCCCCGGACCGGCGCGTGGAGTTCGGCTCGTTGGCCGGCGAACGATTGGCGGGGCTGGCGCCGCCCGGACCCCCTCCGGACCGGCGGGTGGTGGTCGGCTCGTTGGCGGGCGAACGATCGCCGGGGCTGGGCCCCGTGCCGCCCGGACCCCCTCCGGGCGCGCCGGCGTCAGCCAGCCTCACTTCACGATGGAGTCCCAGTGATCCGCGATCTCCTGCGCAGTCCACACGCCGGCGGCCTCGTCCTTGAACTTGCCGGCCGTCTCCACCACCTTGAAGGCATACATGCGCGCGCCCGCCGCCGCGAGCACGTACCCCGTGCGCTCCCCGCAGAGGGGGCTCGCGAGGAAGAGCGCCGCCGGCGCGATGTGCTCCGGCCCCAGCGTCTCGGTCCCCTGGAACATGGGCAGGTCCTCGGTCATGCGCGTCTTGGCGATGGGCGCCAGCGCGTTCACCGTGATGCGGTGCTTCTGTAGCTCGATGCCCATCGTGCGCGTGAGGCCGTAGATGCCCGCCTTCGCCGCGGCGTAGTTGGCCTGGCCGAAGTTGCCGAGCATCCCGCTCACGCTGGTGGTGTTGACGATGCGCCCGCCCTCGCCCTGCGCGACGAGCTGCCTGGCCACCGCCTGGCTCACCAGGAAGGTGCCTTTCAGGTGCACGTCGATCACAGCATCCCAGTGCGCCTCTTCCAGCTTGAGGAAGGTCTTGTCGCGCAGGATGCCGGCGTTGTTGACCAGCACGTCGACGCGCCCGAAGGCGTCCATCGCCGCCTTGACGATTCCCGCCGCGCCCTGGGCGCTCGCCACCGAGTCGTGGTTGGCGACGGCCGCGCCGCCCGCGCCAGTGATCGCGCGCGCCACCTTCTCCGCCGCGCTCGCGTCGCTCTCGCTGCCGTCGCGCGGACCGCCCAGGTCGTTGACGACGACCTTCGCGCCCTCGCGCGCGAAGAGCAGCGCGTGCTCGCGGCCGATGCCGCCTCCCGCGCCGGTGATGAGCGCGACCTTGCCGTCGAGGAGTCCCATGGCCCCGTGCTAGCATGAGTGGCGATGTTGCGTCGCCTGGCCGCCGTCACCGCCGTCGCCGTGGCGATCGCGTGCTCGTCGGGGTCGACGCCCTCGGACACGCCCCCGCCCCCCGCGGAGGTCACCTTCCCGCCAGGCTTCCTGTGGGGCTCGGCGACAGCCGGCTTCCAGGTGGAATCCGGCCTGCAAGCGACGGACTGGGGCCACTGGGTGGAGATGGCCGGCAAGATCAAGAACGGCGACAAGCCGGACGTCGGCGGCCCCGACGCGCTCGCGCACATCGACGAGGATGTCGCCGCCCTGAAGGACAGCGGGCAGAACGCCTACCGCTTCTCCATCGAGTGGGCGCGCCTCTATCCTACCCGCGCGGCCTTCGACGCCGACACGCCGGACCCGGCGGGCGTCACCGCCTACACCACGCTCCTCGACAAGCTGAAGGCCGCGGGGATCACCCCGATGGTCACGCTGCAGCACTTCGCCCTCCCGGACTGGCTGGACGACGTGAGCAAGCCAGCAGACCCGCAGGGCTGGGAGCGCCCCGACGCGGTGCAGCTCTTCACGGAGTGGTGCTCGCGCATGGGCAAGCGCTTCGGGGACAAGGTCGACTGGTGGATCACCATCAACGAGCCCTTCAACCTGGTGCTCGGCGGCTACGTGCAGGGGAGCTTCCCCCCGGCCTGGTGCTCTCGATGGACCGCGCCTTCGCTGTGGCCAAGGCGGAGGTGCGCGCGCACGCCGCCTGCTACGACGCGCTCCACCAGGCCGACACCACCGACGCCGACGGCGACGGGAAGGCGGCGCTGGTCTCCTTCGCGGCACACCTGCGCACCTTTCACCCCAACGACCCGACCGACCCCGACGACCAGGCCGCCGCGGACCGCCTCCGCTACCTCTGGAACGACTGGATGCTGAACGCGGTGACGCGCGGGGACTGGGACGACGACTACGACGGCAAGCTGGACGGCCCGAACGACGTGACGGCCGATCCGACGCTGAAGGGCCGGGAGGACTACATCGGGGTCAACTACTACTCCGACACCCTGGTCAGCGCGTCCCGGGGCATCATAATCCCGGTGGTCAAGGTGGCCGTAACCCAAGATCACATGCCGACCGATCGCCCCAAGACCGACTTTGCCTGGGACATCTACCCCGAGGGCCTGGGCACGGTGATGGACGAGGTCGCCCCCTACGGTTTGCCGGTCGTCATCACCGAGAATGGTGTGGCAGACTCCCAGGACGTCATGAGGGGCCGATTCCTCGCCGAACACCTGTACCAGCTCGGCTGGGCCATCCAGCGCGGGGTGGACGTGCGCGGCTACTTCCACTGGGCGCTGGAAGACAACTTCGAGTGGGCCAGCGGCTTCTGCCCGAAGTTCGGGCTCTACGCCGTCGATCCCACCACCAAAGTACGCACCGCCCGGCCGAGCGCGCAGACCTACAAATCCATCATCCAGTCCGGCAAGGTCACGCGCGCGCAGATTGACGCGATGCCCGCCTACGGCGCCCCGACGGAGTGCAACTGATGCGGGGCTCCAGCACACCCCCCGATCGCGGCCGGCTCTCCTCGCCGGACTGGCACCACGGCGCGGACATGGAGCAGCCCACGACGAGCCCCACCGCCTTCAAGGTGCAGCCCGTCCCGCGCGCGACGCCGGAGCGGCGCGCCACGCTCGTCCTGCTGACAGGCCTGGAGGCGGGCAAGTGCTTCGTCCTCGAGCGCGCCGAGACCATCGTCGGGCGCGACCGCGCCGCCGAGGTGCGCATCGACGACGGCGGCACCAGCCGGCGCCACTGCCGCATCCTGCGCGAGGGCGATCGCTACGTGCTGGAGGACCTGGACTCGCGCAACGGCACCTACATCAACGGCGAGCGCGTGCCGCGGCTGGAGCTGCGCCCGGGAGACCGCATCGCCGTCAGCCCGAACGTGGTCCTGCGCTTCGCCATCGTCGACGACGCGGAGGAGAAGCTCGCGCGCCAGCTCTTCGAGGCCTCGACCCGCGACGCCCTGACCGGCGCCTTCAACCGCCGCTACCTCAACGAGCGGATCGCCGCCGAGATGGCCTTCGCGCATCGGCACGAGGGGCAGCTCGGTCTTTTGCTCTTCGACATCGACCACTTCAAGACGGTCAACGACACGCACGGTCACCTGGCGGGCGACGCCGTGCTGCGCGCCATCGTGCAGCGCGTGCTCGGTCTCATCCGGGCGGAGGACGTGCTCGCGCGCTGGGGTGGCGAGGAGTTCTTGGTCATGGTTCGCGGTGTCCAGAAGCGCGGCGTCATCGCGCTGGCGGAGCGCATTCGCGGCGCGGTCGCCCGGATGGAGCTCCCCCACAACGACCGCATCCTGCGCTTCACCGTCAGCGTCGGCGTCGCCACGCTGGACGACTGCGACGCCGGCGCGACCGGGGACCTGCTCCTCGCCGTCGCCGACGACCGCATGTACCAGGCGAAGCTGGGCGGCCGGAATCGCGTCCGCTGCGACTGAGCCCGCGCGCCATCCCCCACCTCGGCGGTTGCCCCCCTGTCCCCGGACACCCTTTTTCTGTCCGGGGACACCCGGGGATCGTTCGCCGGCAAACGAGCGCCCTGTTTTCTGGGGAGCGCGTGGGAGGGGGGGGCTGGCATGGGGGGTGCTGAGGAGTGGAGGCATGACACCGCTCTTCTTCGGGACCAAGCGCGCTTACTACGCGACGCTGCGTGTGACGCGCCGGCTTCTGGCTCGCTTCGGGCTCACCCCGGCGCGCTTCGACCTGCTGTACGCGCTGTTTCGCGTGCCGCACCACTTCTGTTACCAGAGCGACCTGCGCAAGGCGCTGGGGGTGGCGCGGTCGACCATCAGCAAGATGGTGACCTCGCTCCAGGGCATCGGCCTGGTGGAGCGGCTGCCGCCGCTCGAGGACATGCGGCAGGTGGACGTGCAGCTCACGCCGGAGGGGCGCCGTCGCGTCTCGCGAGCGTTTCGCAGCCTCGTGCGCACGGGGCTCATCGATCTGACGACGGACTCGGCGCTCACGCCGGACCCGCACCACTGGCCCCACCCGAAGGCGTGCAGCCGCGCCCGCCGGTGGCTGTCACGGCTGCACAGCCGCCTGCGCAACACCTTCGGCGACTTCGCGACGCTGCACGCCGCGGAGGGCGATCCGTACGAGTCGGGGTGGACCTGGCTCGACCTGGTGGACCGCGTCGCGGCGAACAGGCGCATCGAGCGGCGCCGCGCGTCCGGCGACCCGTTCGAGTGGCCCGCCCCGATGATCGAGTGACACCAGCGCCACCCCTTGCTCCGGCGCGTAGACCGCCCACCCCGCATGCCCCGCCCCACGCGCCGCCTGCGCAACTTCATGAAGGGGCAGCTCGGGGCGTCTTGACGCCGCGAGGCTGGCGGTGGTACCCGACTGAACCGCGATTCAGTTTCCACGAAATCGAGTCCGAGCCCGTGGCTCGGTCGAAGAACGGACCAACCGAGGCCGCAGGCCGCGGGACGGTCATGCTTTCAGGAGGCGAGAGGGCGATGGCCGACATCAAGCAGCTCTTCAACGAGACGCTCCCCGCAGGGATGGCGAAGAACGCCGAGGAAGCCAAGTTGATTGGCGCCAAGTACCAGATGAACATCACCGGTGAGGGCGAGTGGTTCATCGACGTCTCGGCGAGCGGTCCGTCGTGCACGCCCGGCTCGGGCGAGGCGCCCGACTGCACCATCACCATCGCTGCCGACGACTTTCAGAAGCTCCTGGAGAACCCGCAGGCCAACGGCATGCAGCTCTTCTTCTCGGGCAAGCTGAAGGTGGCGGGCAACCCGACCCTGGCGATGAAGCTCCAGAAGCTCTTCAGCTTCAAGTGACCCGCGCGTAGCCCGCATCGCGCGGGCCTACCTCGGGCCCGAGCCCTCTCCGGTCCCCCCCGGGGAGGGCTCGTCCCTTTTCGGAGGTGCACGATGGAAGCGCTCTATGGCGTTCGGGTTCTGGACTTCAGCCGCCTCCTGCCCGGTCCCTTCGCGTCGCTGGTCCTGGCGGATCTCGGCGCGCAGGTCGACAAGGTGGAGGACCTGGAGGGCGGCGACTACCTGCGCCACATGCCGCCCAAGGTCGAGGCGAACGGCGAGGGGGAGTCGGCGATGTTCCTCGCCCTCAACCGCAACAAGCGCAGCCTGGGCATCGACCTGAAGAAGCCGGAGGCGCAGGCCGTCGTGCTGCACATGCTCAAGCACTATGACGTCGTGCTCGAGCAGTTTCGCCCCGGCGTCATGGCGCGCCTCGGCCTCTCGCGCGACGCCATGTTCGCGCAGAACCCCAAGCTGATCGTCTGCTCACTCACCGGCTACGGGCAGACCGGCCCGCTCGCCGCCCGCGCCGGTCACGACGTGAACTACCTCGCGCGCGGTGGCGTGCTCGGCTTCCAGGGCCCCGCCGATCGGCCGCCGCAGCTCCCCGGCTTCCAGCTCGCCGACGTGAGCGGCGGGCTGTGGAGCGTCATCGGCATCCTCGCGGCGCTGCGTGAGCGCGATCGCACCGGCAAGGGCAAGGTGGTCGACGTGTCGATGAGCGAGTCGGCGATGGGCTTCGCCGTCGCGGCCATCGGCAACCTCCTTGGCGGCCAGACGCCCGTGCGCGGCGAGGAGCCGCTCGGCGGGGGCATCGCGGCGTACGGCGTCTACGCAACGAAGGACCATCGCGCGATGACGCTCGGCGCCCTGGAGCCCAAGTTCTGGCTGGCCTTCTGCGCCGGCGCCGGGCTCGAGCCGGACATGGCCGGCATCACGCCCGGACCGCACCAGGCCGAGCTCAAGGCGAAGCTGGCCGCGATCTTCCGCGAGAAGACGCGCGACGAGTGGGTGGCGTTCGCCGCGGAGCGCGATTGCTGCCTGGAGCCCGTCCTCGAGCCGGGCGAGCTCACCGCCGACCCCCACCTCGCTGCCCGCGAGGTCTTCTTCGACATGGACTCCCCCTGGGGCACCCTCCCCCAGATGCGCTTGCCCGTCACCGACCGCGCCGCGAAGCATGCGCCCCCGCCGCGCCAGGGCGAGCACACCGAGGAAGTCCTCCGCGAAGCCGGGGTCGACGCCTCCATCATCAATCGCCTGCGCGCGGCCGGCGCCATCAAGTAGCCCCTCCGCACTCGGTCTCGTCCTCGCGATCGTTCGCCGGCCAACGGTCCGTCTGACCCCTCTCGTGCAGCGGCGCCCCCACGGGGCGGGGGCCATCCGGTCGTCTGCCGGCGAACGATTGGCCTCGCCTCCCTCGCGCTGGGGGGAGCCGCCCCGGGGGCCCGGCTAGATCTTCCGGTACTCCTCGATGAACTCCCAGTCCGCGACGAGCCCCTTCTTCAGCAGGACGCTCAGCAGCGCGGCCACCAGCGACTCCCACCTCGGCTCGCCGCCCAGGATCTCCGACGCGTCCGCCCCGTGAGAGACCGCCCGAAGCGCGCTGATCAGGTCGCGCGCGGTGAGCGGGTCCACCTCCCCGCTGGCCGGCTGGCTCGCCGCCCGATGACGCTTGCGTGCGGGGATCTGGATGGTGGTGCCGTCCAGCAGGGTGAGGGCGATCATCGGCGTCGCGGACCCGCGCTTCGGCTTGGGGATGATCTCGCGCGCCTCCACCTCGGGATCCGCCGAGGGGCTGTCCTCCGACGCCGGCGGCTCGGAGGATGGCGGCGGCTCCCCCTCTTCGGGCGGCGGCATGACCGCCGGCGCCGAAGGTGGCGGCGGAGGGACCACCGCCGCCCTCCGGCTGGGCGGCGGCGGGGGAGGGGCGCGCGGCGCGACGGCCGGCGCCGCCTCCTGCGGGGACGAGGCGGGCGCGTCGGAGGTCGCCGCGTCGGAGGCCGCCGCGTCGGAGGCCGCCTCGTCCGGCCCCCCGACATTACCTGTATAATACACGCGAATGGCGTTCCCGATGTCGCTGCGGCACGCGATCATCGGCTTGACCGGCAGCCCGGAGAACTGCGCCACTTCCTTGAGCGCTCGCTCGTTGGTCGGGTCGTTCATCGCCACGTACAGCGTCTCGCCGGCGGACTTCTTGCCGCGCCGCACGAACACCGGCACCACGAAGTAGCGCTCCGCCAGCTCGCGCGGGACCAGGTCCAGCAGCTGCCGCGAGAAATCCACGTGGTAGAGCGACACCCACGGCACCGCGAGCTGCTGCCCCAGCGTCTGCGTGAGCTGCGTCTCCCCCACGAAGCCGAGCTGCACCAGCACGTCACCCAGACGCTCGCCCTCCTTGCGGGGGTGCTGGAGCGCCTGCTCGAGCTGGGCTTCGGTGATGAGGTTCGCCGCGACGAGCAGCTCGCCGATGCGCATGCGGCCCGCGGCTGAGTTGGACACGGCGTCATCCTAGCCCTCCCCGCCCGCGCAAAGAAGGGGGGTGCGGGGGGCTCACGCGCAAGGTCTCGCGTTTCCGCTCGCCTGGCGCCGTGGTAGCCTTCGGCCCGGATGAACGCCTGCCCGCAGTGTGGGAATGCCTGCGATTCCACACACCAGTTCTGCCCCACGTGCGGCTTCCCCATCGGGAAGGTCGCCCAGAACCAGGACGACGCCCTGGTGGGCCGCACGCTGCCCGGCGGCTTCGTCATCCTCGAACTCATCGGCGTCGGCGGCATGGGCCGCGTCTACCGCGCCGAGCAGACCAACCTCGGTCGCACCGTCGCGGTCAAGATTGTCCACCCGCACCTCGCCGGCGAGGAGAACGCGGTCGCGCGCTTCATCACCGAGGCGCGCGCAGCGAGCCGCCTCAATCACCCCAACTCCGTGGCCGTCATCGACTTCGGCAAGACGCCCGACGGCCAGCTCTATCTGGTCATGGAGTACCTGCGCGGCAAGGACCTGGCGCGGGTCGCGTACGAGGAGGGCCCGCTGCCCTTCCGCCGCATCGTCAACGTCCTGCGCCAGGTGCTCGCCGCGCTCTTCGAGGCGCACCACCTGGACATCATCCACCGCGACCTCAAGCCGGAGAACATCATCCTCGAGCCGGTGCGCGGCGGCGGCGACTTCGTGAAGGTCGTCGACTTCGGCCTGGCCAAGATGCAGGTGGAGGCCTCGCAGCCCTCCATCACCAGCCCGGGCATCGTCTGCGGCACGCCGGAGTACATGAGCCCCGAGCAGGGCCGCGGCGATCCCCTCGACCCGCGCAGCGACCTCTACGCCGTCGGCGTGATCATGTACCAGCTGCTCACCGGCAGGCTCCCCTTCGAGGCCGAGTCGCCGACGCAGGTCGTGCTGCAGCACCTCTCCAAGCCGCCGCCGGACCCGAACCAGGTCGCCCCGGACCGTGCCATCCCCAAGGTGCTCGTGGACATCGTCTACAGAGCCCTCGCCAAGGAGGCGAGCGACCGCTACGCCACCGCCGACGTCTTCTCCGAGGCGCTGGCGGAGGGCATGGCGACGGTCGACGCCCACGCGCGCGCGTCGGGGCGGAGCAAGTGCCCCAAGTGCGGCACCGTCAACGCCGCGGCGCAGAAGTTCTGCGGCGAGTGCGGCAGCCCGCTCGCGCCGCCCGCGCCCGTCTCCACCCCGCGCATCGACGAGCGCGGGCCCACCATGGCCGCGATGCCGGTGACCCCCCGCGAGGCGATCACCCAGCCGCGCCGGCTCTCCCTCTCCGACAAGCCCATCTTCCCCCTCGCCTTCGTCGGTCGCGAGGACGAGCTCGAGTGGCTGGAGCAGCAGCGCGACGCCGCGCGCGCCTCCCTGCGCGCCGCGCGGATCGTGGCCGACGCCGGGCTCGGCAAGACCCGCCTGCTGCGCGAGTTCCTGCACGTCTCCTCCGCCGCCGGCGACACCGTCGTCAGCGTGGGGCCGGACCCGACATGGGCCGAGGTCGGCAACTACACCCTGCGTCGCGCCATCGTCGAGCTCGCCGCCCTCCCGGACGATGGCGGAGGCCTCGGCCAGTGGACCGCCGCGAGCGGCGAGGCGCGCAGCGGCCTGGCGCAGATCTTCGGCAAGCCGGAGGCGCGCAGCGCGTCCCTCTCGGCCGACGAGCGCCGCTTCGCCGCGGCCGAGGCGCTCCGGTGGGCGCTCGTGCGCGCCAACGGCCGGACCGGCGGTCGCCGCGTCGTGCTCGCGGTCGACGACCTGGGCGCGGTCGATGGCGTCAGTCGCAACGCCATCGCCGACGCCGTCTCCGAGCCGCCGCTCGTGCCCGTGCTCCTGCTCGCCGCGCACAGCCCCACCTTCGACCCCCGCTGGCCGGAGACGCACTCCGCGCAGCGCGTGCTCGGGCCGCTCACGGGGCCGGTGGTGAGCAAGCTGCTCGCCACGGTCGCTGGACAGTCCGCGCCCCCCGTCGGCGGCGGCCGCGGCATCGCGCCGATGTACCTCGAGCAGATGCTCCGCTTCCTGCGCGAGCACGGCCAGAACGCGCCGCCCCGCCTGCCCGATCTCATCGCCCTGCGCGTCGAGCGCCTCGACGCCCGCGCGCGTCGCGTGCTGCAGGCGATCGCCGTCACCGGCGACGCCACCGAGGACACCGTGCGCCCCCTCCTCGCCGACGACACCCAGGCGCAGCTCACCGACGCCGTCGCCTCCCTGAGCGCCGCGGGCATGATCGAGTCGCACGGCGCGGCGTGGCGCACCTCCCACCCGCTGCTGCACGACATCGTGCTCGCCACCACGCCCGCGTCGGCTCGCCGCGAGCTGCACGCCAAGGCCGCCCAGGTCGCCGAGATGCTGGAGGGCCCCATCGAGGTGCGCGCCCTGCACGAGGCCGCCGCGCAGAACGCCTTCGAGGCCCTGCTGCTGCTCGAGCGCGTCAGCGCACAGTGCGCCCAGCGCGGCGACGCGCAGGGAAGCGTGCTCGCGCTTCGGCGCGGCCTGGAGCTCGCGCGGCGCGAGCTCTTCCGCGGCGAGCTGGACGATCCCGAGCGCGCGGTGCTCATCTTCAGCCGCAAGCTGGGCGAGGCGCTCGCGCAGTCGGGCGACTACATGGACGCCGAGGGCGTGCTGCGCGAGGCGCTCGACATGGCCGGCCCGAGCGGCCAGGACCGCGCGCGCGTGCTCGGCGCGCTGGCCCACGTGGCGCACGGGCGCGACAGGGTGCGCGAGGCGGAGGCCTACCTCAAGGAGGCCCTGGAGCTGGCCACCCGCCTCGGCTCCCGCGAGCTCGTCACGTCCCTGCAAGACCTCAAGCGGTCCATCGCGGTGTAGCCGCGTGGGGGCCGCGCGCGCGCACGCGGGGAGAGCCGGGGCGGCCGCCGCCATCGGCTTGGCTCTCTGCGCGGCGTGCGCTTCGCCGCCCGCCAGGCGCGCCGCCGCTCCCCCGCCCGACGAGGTCCTCGCTCGCGTCGCCCGCCAGTGCGTGCGCGTCGCGAGCTGCACCGACGCGCACGATCCCGCCCCGCTGCGCGCCCCCGGCGCGTGCGTCGACTGGTGGCTGCTCGCCGCGCCCGGCGAGAGGCCGCTCGCCGACTGCTTGATGCGCGCCCGCTCGTGCGCGGCGGTGGAGGCGTGCACACACGCACCCGCGGACCCCGCCGCGACGGAGTACTGCCGCGCCCACCCCGGGACGCTGAGCGCATGCGACGGCGCGCGCTTCGTGAGCTGCGAGGGCAAGGACGGCGCCGAGAGCACCGCCGTCGACTGCGCGTCGATGGGCGCCGCGTGCGGCGAGCGCGCCGACGTCGAGCTCCTCGTGCGCGGATGCGTCGCCCCCGGCCTGTGCCCGTCGGGCGCACCGGCGCTCCGCTGCGACGGCGCCGCCACACTCCTCGGCTGCACCGCGGGCATCGCCGACCGCCGCACCTGTCCGCCCGGCACACGATGCGCGAGCACCACCGACGCCGACGGCATGCCCTCGGCGGCGTGCCTCTCGCCCGCCGGCCGCGGGTGCGAGGGCGGGAGCTCCGCCGGCGCGTGCGAGGGCGACGTGGCGCTCGCCTGCGTCCCCTCCGGGCACTACGCGGGGATGCACGTCGCCCACTGCGCCGCCCACGGGCTGACGTGCGCCGTCCGTGGCGGGCGCGCCGTGTGCGAGCGCCGCGCGGCGTCCTGCGCTCCGGGTCCTGCTCGGTGCGAGGCGGGCAGCCTCCTTTACTGCGCCGCGGGGACGAAGGAGCGCGTGAGCTGCGCCTCCCTCGGCTTCTCGTCGTGCGACCCGGCGGGCGCCGGCGCGGAGGCTGCGTGTCGCTGAGGCCCCCGCGTTGCTACAATCGCCGCCCATGAGCTCCGTCCCGGACCGAGGCCGCACCCGTGGCAAGGCGGAGCGAGAGCCGGACGCGTCCGCCAGCCCGACGCCGCGGCACATCGCGCGCTGGGACCTGGACAAGACCTACCTCCGCACCGAGTTCGACACCCTGCGCGATCTCGTGCGAACCGCGCTGGAGCGCCCCGACGAGAAGCGCACCAACCCGGGTGCCGCGACCTTGCTGCGCGAGATGGTGCGCGCCGGCGTGGCGGTGCACATCCTCTCCGGCTCGCCGGAGCAGATGCGAAGCCGCCTGGAGAGCAAACTGCGGCTGGACGGCGTGGCGTGGGAGACCTTCACCCTCAAGCCCAACCTGCGCAACGTCCTGCGCCTTCGCTTCCGCGCCCTGCGCGATCAGCTCGGCTACAAGCTCCCCGCGCTGCTGCGAGCCCGCGCGTCGCTCGCCCTGCCCACCGCCAACGGCCCCGCGCTCCCGCACGAGACCCTCTTCGGAGACGACGCGGAGGCCGACGCCTTCGTCTATTCGCTCTACGCCGACGTGGTGGCGGGCCGCGTCGACGAGCGCGTGGTGCTGGCGGTCTGCGAGAAGGGCCGCGTCTACGACGACGTGCTCGAGGCCGTGCTCCAGAGCATCGCGCGCATCGAGCACACCGAGGCGGTCGAGCGTATCCTCATCCACCTGGAGCGCCAGTCTCCGCCCGACGAGTTCCGTCTTTACGGGCCGCGTGTCGTCCCCTTCTACAACTACCTGCAGGCCGCGTTCTGCGTGCACGAGGATGGTCGCCTCCCCCCGCAGGCCGTCCTGCGGGTCGCGGTGGAGCTGGTGGTGCAGCACCGGTTCGACGGGGACGCGCTCGCCCGCAGCTACCTCGATCTCGCCCGGCGCGGTCACCTGCGCGGTACCGGAGTGGACGACATCGTGCAGGCGCTCGAGGACTGGTCGCACGACGAGCGCGTCCCCGGCAGCGCCGAGCTGCGACGGATGGTGGAGAAGCTGCCGCCCGCCGCGGAGGTGGCCCGGGAGGCCTTCGTCGTCGAGCCCCCGCCCACACCTGACTACGCCTCCCTCGTGGGGCGGCACAACCGCCGGCGAAGCTGAGCCCGCCGGCGGAGGCGGCTTCTTTGCAGGAAAAAACGCGCCGTACAAGCTGCCGACATCGCAAAGAAATCTACCTGCGGATTGGCCGCGCCGGAGCTTGCGGCCAGCCCTGCACCGTGTACACTCGCCTCCGCTGTGCGCGCCGCGGAACATGATGCCAGCAGCGCAAAGGCCCAGAACAGAGTCGGCGCAGGGGTGGTGGGAACGAGGGTGATGTGGACAGCGATCTGGCGGACGCAGTAGAAGGTCTCAAGACGGTATTTGGGGGACGGAAGCTCCCCATCACCTTCGGCAAGGCGCCCGCCGAGCTGGTGGATGCCCTCAAGAAGCAGCTCAAGGTCCCCTCCCGCTTCCGCGCCTTCCTGCTGGAGGCCAACCCGGAGCAGGTGGAGACGGTGACGCCGGTCGAGCGCATCCGGCTCCTCCCCGCGGACGAGCTGCTGAAGGCGCAGACCACCGTCGTCGCCCCCTCCGACGGCGGCTCCCCGCCGGCCGAGTGGAAGGCTTCCTGGGTCGTCATCGGGGAGAGCTCCCTGCTGGGCGACCCCTACTTCCTCGACGTCTCCAAGCCCGATCCCGAAGGCGACTGCCCCGTCTACACGGCGATGAGCGGGCAGGACAAGTGGGTGCCCACCCTCGCCGCCTCCAGCTTCGCCCAGTTCCTGCGCATCCTGGCGACCGCCATGGAGATCGCGGCGGGCTTCGGCGACGCGATCATGGACGACGAGGACGAGGACAGCTTCCGCGAGGCGCTCGGCCCGAAGGTCAAGGTCATCGACGCCGCCGCCCTGCGCGCCGGCCACTGGACCTGAGGCCTCAGGGCGTACGGAGGGCGCGAAGCAGGGCGCTCGCGTCCGCGGGCGACAGCGAGCCTGCCGCCACGCGCTCGAGGATGGCATCCAGCTCCTCTTGCGTGACGCCCGGTGTCGCCCCTGCTTGGGGCGCGCGATAGGGCCCGGCCGGCCACGGCGGGTACGGCGCCATCTGCGACGCCTCGTAGCGGCGGTGCGACTCCCGGACTCGGATCGCGCCCACGTCCGCGGACAGCTCCAGCACCGCCTCGGCGTCTCTCGTGGAGGGGAAGTCCACCTTCGACGAGCCCATCGACGTCTTGCTGTCGATGCGCACCGGAAGGCCACGCGCGAGCTCCAGCCGCAGGGAGCCCACGTTCGTCTCCACCCGGTGCTGGCCGGGATCCAGCGCCGCCACCTCCAGCCGGATGGCGCCGGCGCTCGACCCGAAGTCGAGCCGGCCGCGGATCGCCACGCCGTCGATGCGGCCGGCGTCGGAGTGGACGCGCAGCGCACCGCCCACGTCCTCCAGCGAGATGCGGCTCGCGTCCGCCTCGATGTCCAGCGTGCAGCCCTCCAGGTGCTCGACGTGGATACGCCCCGCGCTCGAGCGAACGCGCGCGCGGACGTCACGCGGCACGTGCGCCACCAGCCGCGCGCCGCCGGCTTCCCAGCCGCCCCAGAAGGTGCCGGAGTGGCCCACGCGCACGCGCGTCGTGCCGCCCTCGCCGGCGACCTCCAGCTGCAGCCGCCGCCCGTGGCGCGTGCGCGCCTCCAGGAACGGCTCCTCGCCTTCGCGAAGCGGCACCATCGTGAGCGCCGCGAAGTCGGCTTCCATCTCCAGCGCGGGGTGCTCCGCGAGCGGCAGCGGCCAGCGATCCTCTTCCGTCGTCTCCATCACGATGCTCCTTCCTTCTTGCCACGCAGCCGGGCCGCGGCCTCCGTGGGCGTGATCTCTCCGCGGGACAGGGAGTCGAGCACCTCTTGGGTGCGGCGCGCGCTGACCTCCGCGTCCTGCGCCACAGGAGCGGCGGACGAGCCCAGCGCCTGCACCACCTGCTCCAGCCGGGACACGACCGTCGGGTACGAGATGCCCAGCCGCGCTTCCACGTCCTTGATCTTCCCCCGGCACTCCAGAAACACCTCCACGAAGGCGAGCTGCTCCCGCGACAGCCGCCCGAGGCGCCCCATGTCGAAGTCCCCCTCGATCGCGGTGCGGCACGCATCGCACTCCAGCCGCGCAATGCGCAGGGGCGCCGAGCACGCAGGGCAAACCGTAGGAGCAGCCCGCTTCATGACGAGACTATTTGATCACAAGATTAACTTTGTCAATGTACACATTGATTTTATCAATGTGAACCAGCCCTCCCCACGTCCCAGAGCCGATCGTTCGCCAGCTCCCGATCCCCAACACTCCCCCCGCGCCCACGCCCGCCCCCGCCCTCGCGCCCGCCCTCGCGCTCGCGCCCGCCCTCGCGCCCGCCCTCGCGCTCGCGCCCGCCCTCGCGCCCGCCCTCGCGCCCGCGCCCGCCCTCGCGCCCGCGCCCGCCCCCGCGCCCGCGCCCGCGCCCGCGCCCGCCCTCGCGCCCGCCCTCGCGCCCTACCCCCCATCCACTCCGGCATCCCCCGCCCCCCGCGCCACCCCCGCCGGGCTCTGCCCCATCTGCACATCGCACCGCACCCGCAGATCCACCGCCGCCGCGCTCGCCACCCCGCCCACGTCGCGCAGCGCCTCCACCACGTCCCCCACCGCCGCCGCCACCCGCCCGCTCGCCGGCCCCGCCGGCTTCCCGTAGCCGCCCTCGTGCGTCCGCACCCGCGTCTCCACCTGCGTCACGTCGTTGTCCGGGAACACCAGCGTCACGTCCAGCGCGAGCACCCTGGAGCTCCCCATCGCCCCGCCCGTCAGCGCCCGCGCGTCGGCGCGCAGCGGCGCGCACACCGCCGGCGTCGCGGTCCCGCCGTCCGGACCGAGCGCGAGCCGCGCCCACGTCGCCACGTCGACCACGTACTCCGTCCCGCGCCGCGGCAGCACCACGCGCTCGCACCGCGACGCCGCTTCGTCGCGCACCTCGCCCGGCGGGCAGGGCGGCGCGGCGTCGCACCCCTTCGCGGTCCGCCCCTCCGTGCGCGTGCACGCGTCCTGCGGCGCCAGACAGAAGACGCTCGACCCTCGCACGCCCATCACCGCGCCCGGGCACCCGAGCCGCTGCTCGTCCTGCAGTCGCAAGCCCAGCGTCGACGACGCGATGTCGCGCAGCGTGCGCGAGGGCACGCACGCTCCGGTGGACCAGTCGACGGCCGCGTCCGGCTCGCAAGCCCGCCGCACGCACGCGCCGGTCGGCTCCACGCGCGTCGATGGGCCGCAGAAGCGCTGCACCCGGTCCACCGGCATGCACGCGCCGAACATCGGCACCAGGCCATCCACGCACGCGCAGCGCCCATCGCCGTCGGCGGTCGAGCCGTGCGGACACACCAGCGGCACGCAACGGTTTGCGCCGTGGGGGCCGTTCGCGCCGTCCACGTACGCGCAGCGCGGGCGCGGGCAGCCGGTCGCGAGGAGCACCGCCAGCACGCCGCCACCGACCAGGACGCGCGCACGCATCACGCGAGACGCTACCACGTCCGCGTGCTACACACCGCGCGCCATGCTGCGCATCGTCCACGACGGCACGCCGGACTTCGAGACCGCGCTGGCTCGGGTGGTCGCCCGCGGCGAGGCCGATACGTCACGCGTCGAGCCCGCGGTGCGCGAGATCCTCGCCGCCGTCCGGGCCGAGGGCGATGCCGCCGTGCTCCGCTACGCCGAGCGCTTCGATCACCGCCGCCCCGCCGCGCTCCTCCTCCACGACTACGACGGCGCGGGCGCGCTCGCCCGGCTGGGTGCCGGCGCCGCCGCGGCGATGACGTTCGCCGCCGACCGCATCCGCCGCTTTCACGAGCAGCAGCTCGCCCACCTCTTCGGCCGCGCCCACGACCCGGAGGACCGCGGCTTCCGCCACACCGAGCACGGCGTCACCGTCGGCACGCGCGTGCGCCCGCTCTCCCGTGTCGGCGTGTATGCCCCCGGCGGCAAGGCCCGCTACCCCTCCAGCGTCCTGATGAGCGCCATCCCCGCGCGGGTGGCCGGCGTGGGCGACGTCGTGCTCGCCACCCCCCTCGCCGGCGACGCCAGCGACGACACCGTCTTCGCCGCCGCCCACCTCGCCGGCGTCACCGCCATCCTGGACGCCGGCGGTGCGCAGGCCATCGGCGCCCTCGCGTACGGCACCGCCTCCGTCCCGCGGGTCGACAAGATCGTCGGCCCCGGCAACCTCTACGTCGCCTGCGCCAAGCGCCTGGTCTTCGGCGCCGTCGCCATCGATGGCGTCGCCGGTCCGAGCGAGATCCTGGTGGTGGCCGACGACGAGGCCGACCCCCGCGTCATCGCCGCCGACCTCCTCTCGCAGGCCGAGCACGACGAGGCCGCCTACCCCTTGCTCGTCTGCGCCTCCCCCTCCATGGCCGACGCCGTGGCCGAGGAGCTCGCCCGCCAGCTGGAGACCCTCCCCCGCGTGGCCATCGCCCGGGCCGCCTGCGAAGGCAACGGGGTCTGCTTCGTGGTGCAGACGCGGGCGCGCCTGGCGGAGGTCGCCGACACCATCGCCGCCGAGCACCTCAGCCTGCAGGTCCGGGAACCCAATGGAATGCTTCGGCAAATTCGGCACGCCGGCGCCGCCTTTCTTGGTGGCTTGACGCCGGAGGCCGCTGGTGACTATGTCGCCGGCCCTTCCCATGTGCTTCCGACAGGGGGGACGGTCCGGTTTGGCTCGCCCCTCGGCGTCTACGACTTCTTCGTCCACACCTCGGTGATCGCCTACACGGCGGAGGCCCTCGCCCGCCAGAGCGAGGCCATCACCACCTTCGCCCGCCTCGAGGGCCTCGAGGCTCACGCGCGGGCGGTGGAAGTCAGGTCGTCACGACGCTAACGGCAGCCCCCAAAAGGGCGTGCGAACGCCAACGTGGTGTGCTGTAAGTGCAGGGAATCGTTAGGGAACAACTGCTGGTTTCAATCTTGCTTCGTGCACGGATGGGTCGTCCCATGGGGGAGGGCCGCGGGTTTGTTAAGGAGGTTCGGATGCAACCGAAGTGGACAAGGCGTCTGGGGCTGGCTGCTCTGTTCGGCGCCGTCGTGTGGGCATCGGCGGGGTGTGCGCAGGAGCGCGACCCGATCAACCAGGTTCAGCCGAACGCGCTCTCGAAGCATTTCTTCGTCGGCGCGAGCCTCTCGGACTCGTCGGACGATCCCGAGTTTTACATGCGCAACACCGTCATCGACGTCCCCTACGGGAACGGCGGCGGTGATGGCCTCTTCACGGCTTCGTACGCGCAGCCGCTGACGCGCATCAAGTGGGAGATCACCGAGAACGATCTCATCGCGCGGGAGACCTACGAGCGCATCCAGGACAGCGATCACAACGGCACCAAGACCAGCAACAACGGTCAGGTCGTCGCGATGTTCGCCATCAGCAGCCACTTCGACATCCGCCGCTCCTACAACCCGAGCACGGGCGAGGAGCTGAACGTCGTCACCGAGAACACCACCGACCGTCCGTGGAACGAGCGCGAGTACATGCGCGTCGACTGGTCGAAGAACCTGGTGACCGACGGCTACGAGGTCGACACCCTCTCGCAGCTCGGCATCTTCGGCGGCGTGAAGTGGGACCCGATGTCGTACTACGAGTCGGACCCCACCAGCCCGAACGCGCCGGTCTTCGATCAGGCGGACGGCTACTTCGACATCACCAGCAAGGCCTTCGCCTCGCCGCAGACCATCAACACGCCGTGGGGCGCGTTCCCGGCCTGCTTCCTCCCGTACGCCTACGGCGGCAACTACCCGGTCGGTAACTGCAACCCGACCGAGGTCACCCTCCGCCTGTCCTTCAAGAAGGTCGTCGACGACGACTACGAGGCGTCGGACTGGGACGGCAACAAGATGGAGGCCTTCGGCTGGTTCACCCAGGACCGCTACGGCTTCGAGCGCAACTACGGCACCATCCTCGACCAGAAGTGGCACCGCTACGCGGCCAAGTACAACATCTGGCAGAAGAGCCACATCGAGGGCAGCCAGTGCGCCGTCGACTACTGGCGTGACGACAAGGGCAACGTCGCCAAGTACAAGGTCAACGAGGACGGCACCTTCGCCACCGACGGCCAGACCGGCCTGCCGATCCCCGACCCGAACGGCCAGCCCTTCCCGGGCACGCCCGTCGGCGCGGACCCGCACCGCAAGTCGTCGACGGACAACTACACCGAGGCCGAGTGCGCGTTCACCGACGCCAACGGCGACATGACGCACCCGGGCTCTCGCTGCGACGAGACCGCCCACAAGTGCACGCTGCCGCTCCACGAGCGCACCCTCAGGACCATCCCCTGGTACTACGGCCCCGGCGCTGCGCCCGACCTCTTCGCGTCGACGCGCGTCGCCCTCGACCAGTGGAACGTCGCCGTCAAGCGCGCGGCCGAGATCGGCTCCAAGGCCGACGCCGACCAGGTGGGCGCGGACGACTCCGGCTTCGTGACCGACGAGAACGACCTCGCCACCCGCTCCAACGGCGGCGAGACCATCCCCGACGTCTTCGTCCTCTGCCACAACCCGGTCATCGACAGCGACGACCCGGCGTGCGGACCGCCCGGCCTCCTCGCGAGGATCGGCGACCTCCGCTACAACATGGTCAACATCATCACCGCCCCCCAGACGCACTCCCCGTGGGGCATCATGGTGGACGCGGATGACCCGACCACCGGCGAGAAGGTCTCCACCAGCGTCAACGAGTGGGGCTACGTCCTCGACTTCGTCGCGCAGTGGACGGGCGACCTCCTCCGCTGGATCAACGGCGAGATCAGCGACAAGGACATCGCCGGCGGCAGCTACCTGCAGGACTGGGTCAAGGCGAGCAAGCTGGGCACCTCCGGGTACCAGCCGAAGACGCTTTCCCACGACGAGATCCTGAAGCGCATCCACTCGACCTCGGCCGAGTTTGCGAGCGCCAACGGCCTCACCAAGGCCGACGCCATGCTGCCGAAGGCCATGCAGCGCGAGAAGGCCGCCAAGACCCTGCAGAAGGTCCTCGGCCCCTCGCTGGACTCCAACTTCGAGTCCATCCGCAAGGCGGCCATCGACACCGACCTCGAGACCAAGATGGTCACCCCGGACATGCTCCAGGCGGCCGGAATGGATCCCTCGACGCCGCTCGCCGGCAACGACGACGCGGTCAACAAGGCCTCCTTCCTGCGCGGCATGAACCCGCAGCTCCGGGCCTGGATGAAGCGCATGCGCGAGAAGTCCTTCGCCCAGCGCGGCTACTGCGAGGTGGAGCAGCCGGAGCCCGACTCTCTCGTCGGCCTGGCGCGCCAGGCGCAGAAGCTCTTCCCGCTCCCCGACACCAGCGACCCGAACTACCCGGCGCTCAAGCACCAGCGTGACGAGTCGCTCCGCAAGTGGATCCGCGAGCAGTTCCACGTCGCGGTCATCGCCCACGAGATGGGCCACTCGATGGGCCTGCGCCACAACTTCACGGGCAGCATCGACTCGCTCAACTACCACAAGCAGTACTGGCAGCTCCGTACCCGCAACGGCGCGGAGAAGCCCTGCCAGGACGTCATGACCCCCAACACGGACGGCACCAAGTGCGCCGGCCCGCGGTGGATGGACCCGGTGACCGAGCAAGAGGTCAACGGCATGATCTGGAAGTGGGGCTCCACGACGGTCATGGACTACCCGGGTGACCAGACCCAGGACATGAACGACATCGGCAACTACGACAAGGCCGCCATGCGCTTCGCATACGGCGACGTCGTGGACGTCGACACCGACGCTGCCCAGAGCAACGACAAGGGTAAGGCGTACCTCCAGGTCCTCGACGGCTTCGGCGGCATCGGCGGCCAGAGCCTCGGTGGGGTGCACTACACCTGGTACAACGAGTACTACCACATCCTCAATAACTGCGGCCCGCAGTCGGATCCCAACGATCCGCTCAGCGCGAAGTGCGACGGCTTCAAGATGGAGTACGTGCCCTTCCGCATGATGAAGACGGTGGACAAGTACACCCCCGCGGTCACCGCAGTGCGGCCCGACCTCGTCGCCAACTTCGCCGTCGCCCCCGACGGCAACGTCCGACACCCGTACATGTTCGGCTCGGACGAGTTCGCCGACATCGGCAACGTTCCGGTGTACCGCTTCGACGCGGGCGCCGACGCCTACGAGCAGATCCAGTTCATCATCTCGACCTACGAGAACCGGTACGTCTTCGACAACTTCCGCCGCGACCGCGTGACGTTCAACTCTCAGAGCGTCATGAGCCGATCGGCGGACCGGTACTTCGACAAGCTCTCGCAGATGACCCGCACCCTCGCGCTGATGGTGCAGTTCTCCAGCAACCCGGTCCAGGCCGAGAGCAACCCGGGCGATCTGATGCCCCTCACCCTCGGCGCTCAGGACGCGTTCGCCACCTTCCTCCGGGTGCTGACGCGGCCGGAGCCCGGCCCCTACGCCATCCAGAAGGCCGCCCAGACGGGCATGCCCTTCGACTACGCGGAGGGCGAGGACATCAACAACCTCATCAACTTCCCCGAGGGCGACTTCAAGGTCGGCTTCGGCTCGGGTGAGGGCCGCTACCTCCACAACGACTACGACTACACGCAGGGCTACTGGTGGGGCGACTACCAGACCCAGGCGGGTACCTGGTACGAGAAGCTGTACGCCGCCTTCTACCTGACCGAGGCGTACAACAACTTCGTGTCCAACTCGAAGGAGGACTACATCGACGGTCGCTACAAGAACCTGAACTTCGCGAGTCTCTATCCGAACCAGGTTCGCCGCTTCTTCTCCGAAGTCATGGCGGGCGACCCGATGACCCTCGGCCCGTACGTCACGCTGCCCACCGGCAACCTGGCGAGCACGGTTCCGGAGGTCCGCTACCTCCCCTGGGACAAGTGGGACCCGAACGATCCCACCACCACCAAGCTGGACTACCCGGCGGGCGCGACGGTCCTGTCGCCGCTCCTCGGCTGGGAGCAGCAGTACCCGCTCATGTTCCTCGTGGACTGGTTCGGGGCTACCCAGCTCAACTCCAACACGACCGACCAGCTGCGTATCTGGTCTCCGGGCGGCGCCGACACCGTCGACGTCCCGCTGGCCGAGCAGATCCGCTTCCGCGATCCCCTCTCGGGCGACATCTTCGCCGCCCGCAACTACGGGACCGAGGTCGTGAACTCCAAGATGGCTCCCGTCCAGACGACGATGGGCGCCCGCATGATCCAGTACGCCAATCAGCTCGCCGCTGCCGCGTACACCCAGACCGGGACGATGACCGACGACAACGGCTTCACCCATCCGGTCTACAACACCGCCACGCCGAAGGATTACACCAAGGAAGCGCAGCTCAAGGGCTACGTCTCCAACCTGAACGCGGCCCGCGAGCTGGCCAAGTTCTTCTCCTCCGGCATCTACTACTGAGCGCGCACCGCGCACGGTAGGCATGAGCGCCTCGGGCCGAAAGGTCCGGGGCGCTCTGCTTTTGTGCGGCGGTAGGCCGCGCGCGCGGGCGCCGGTTCAGGAGGAGCGGGCCATGCGGCGGGCGACGCGACGGAAGACGCCCGGCGCCAACCGCGACGCCAGCGACGCCACGCGCACGAAGGCCGTCGTCTCCACGACCGGCTCGCCCTCGTCCACCGCGCGGAGGGTGAGCTCGGCCACCTCCTCCGGGGTCTGCACGCGCGCCGCCTTCGGCCGCACGCCGGCGCCCGTCCTGCGGGTGAAGGCGTTGGCGCGGAAGGGGGTGTCCACCGGGCCCGGCCGCACCACGACCACGCGCAGCTCCGGCTCCTCGGCGCGCAGCGCGACGCTCAGCGCCTCCAGGGCGAACTTGCTCGCGGCGTAGGCGCCCAGCTTCGGGGAGGAGGCGACGCCCGCCACCGAGGACATCATCACCACCGCGCCCTGCGACTTGCGCAGCGAAGGCAGGGCGAGCTGCGTCAGGTGGACCGGCGCGACGACGTTGAGCGCGAAGAGATTCTCCAGCTCCACCACGTCGATGTCCTGGAAGAGGGCGTAGTAGCCGCGGCCGGCGTTGTTCACCAGCACGTCCACGCCGCCCTCCGCCAGGGCGCGGTCGATCAGCCTGACGCGATCGCGCGAGCGGGTGAGGTCGGCGTCGCACACCGTGGCCCGGCCGCCGGCGTCCTCCACCTCCCGCGCCACCCGGGCGAGGGCGTCGGCGCCGCGGGCGGAGAGGATCAGGTGCGCCCCGCGCCGGGCCCACGCCAGCGCCAGCGAGCGGCCGATGCCGCTCGAGGCGCCGGTCACGACGACGCGCATCCCTACTCCGCCCGCAGGTACGAGGCCTTCAGCAGCTTGAGGAGGATCTGCACGGTCTCCAGGTCGGTCGCCAGGCTCTTGTTGAGCACCGTCTCGACGTGGCCGTAGTTGTGGGCGAGCTGGAGCACGTCCAGCTCCTCCGCCTTGAGATCGCGCAGCGGGGGGATGAGCGGCGCCCCGAGGGCGAGGCGCGCGTTGAGGTCGGGGAGCTCGGCGCGGAGCTGGTCGAACTCGTCCAGCTGCCGCATGCCCTCCATGAGGACTTCCTGGACGGTGACGTCGATCTCGCCGGGGAACTGCCGCTCGTCCGGCGGGTCCAGGTCGAAGAGGCCCTTCTTCCAGGTGAGCATGCGGAAGAGCGCCTTGAGCGGGGGGACGTCGTCCAGCTCGTTGATCTGCGCGTAGTAGATGTTGCCCTTGCGCAGGTAGATCTTGCCGACGTCGTCGTCGGTGCGGATGACCAGCACGCCGTTCTTCTTGGAGGTGCCGAAGAGCTGCATCAGGTCGGGCAGCGGCACCTCCTCGATGGCGCCGGACATGGTGCGCGCCTGGCTGGTGCGCCGCTGCGCCGCCACGCTCTCCAGCTCGCGCTTGGCGTCTGTGGTGCTCGTGCTCTCCGGCGCGCCCTCTCCCGCGATGACCTTCAGGATGCTGGTGCCGATGAGGATGCGGTCGCCCTCCTTGAGGCGGGCGCGCTTGATCTTCTCGCCGTTGACGAAGGTGCCGTTGGTCGAGCCGAGGTCCTCGATCCAGATGCCGTCCGCCTGCAGGTTGATGCGGGCGTGCTTGCGGCTGACCATGTCCTCGACCAGGACCATGTCCAGATCGCTCGACCGCCCGACGATGATCTCCTTGCCCGGCGTGACCGGGAATTCTCCGCCCTGGTACTTGCCGCTGATGAAACGAAGGACGAACGTCTTTCCGCGTTGCTGCGGTCCAGGGATTGACGGATCGTTCATCGCTTCGGGCGCCCACGCCGGACGAGTCTCAAGGCCTTCTGCCACGTCGGTAAAAGGGTAGCTACCATGGCCAAAGGTGGTCAAGTCGGCGTAGTTCCGGCCGAAGTTGCGGGCTATGGTGGCCGCGTGAAGCCCCTTCCGACGCCGAGGCCCGTCGAGGCGGCCGGTGACCCCTTCGGGACCCACCGGGCGCTGGAGCCGGCGGGCAGCCTGCCTCAACCCGCCGAGCGCCTGGACAGCGATTTCGGGCGGCTTTTCCGCGGTGAGATGCTCATCGCGGTGGAGACGCTCAACGTCGACGCGGCGAGCTTCCGGCAGATGGAGGAGGCGAGCGCGGCCTCCGGCGGGGGCGCCGAGGAGGGTGTGGTCGAGCTGGTCCGGGCGACGGTGGGGCGCCGTGGAAAACAGCACAACCCGGTCACCGGATCGGGGGGGATGCTCCTCGGGCGGGTCCTCCAGCTCGCCCCGGGCCGGGAGGGCGACGGCGCGCTGGCGGTGGGCGACCGGGTCGCCTCGCTGGTCTCCCTCTCCCTGACGCCGCTGCGCATCGACGCCGTGCGCGCGGTACGCCCGGCGAGCGCGCAGCTGGACGTCGACGGCGAGGCGGTGCTCTTCGCCTCGTCGCCCTACGCGCGCATGCCCGAGGACCTGCCGGAGCGGGTCGCGCTCGCGGTGCTGGACGTGGCCGGCGCCGCGCCGCAGGTGGCGCGGCTGGTCCGGCCCGGCGCGTGCGTCGTCATCCTGGGCGCCGGCGGCAAGAGCGGCGTGCTCTGCGCGGCGGAGGCGCGTCGCGCCGGCGGCGAGGAGGCGCTCGTCGTCGGGGTGGAGTCGCACGCGCCCTTCGCCGCGGAGCTCGAGGCGCTCGGCGTGTGCGATCACGTCGTGCGCGCCGATGCCCGCGATCCGGTCGCCACCCGCCGCGAGGTGCTGGCGCGCACCGGCGGCAAGGAGGCCGACGTGGTCTTCTCCTGCGTCAACGTGCCCGACGTGGAGATGGGCGCCATCCTGTGCGCGCGCGACCGCGGCATCGCGTACTTCTTCGCCATGTCGACGAGCTTCACCAAGGCGGCGCTGGGGGCGGAGGGCGTCGGCAAGGACGTCGACCTCTTCATCGGCAATGGCTTCGCGCGCGGTCACGCCGAGCATTCGCTGGGCATGCTCCGGGCCATGCCGTCGCTGCGCGCCCTCTTCGAGCAGCGGTACGGCTGATGGTGGACTTCGCGCGCAGGCCCATCCTGGACGTCGCGGTGGAGCACGGGCTGGAGGCCTTCTCGATCGCGTGGGGACGCGACAAGGCGAAGGTGGGGCTGGAGGCGCTGCAGGTGCCGCCGCGCGGCGAGGGGCGGCTGGTGCTGGTGACGGCGATCAACCCCACGCCCGCCGGGGAGGGGAAGACGACGACGTCGGTGGCGCTGGCGATGGGCATGCGCCGTCTGGGCAAGAAGGCGGTGCTCGCCCTGCGGGAGCCGTCGCTCGGGCCGGTGTTCGGCGTCAAGGGCGGCGGCACCGGAGGCGGCAAGGCCTCCCTCGTCCCCGCCGACGACATCAACCTGCACTTCACCGGGGACATCCACGCCATCACCAGCGCCCACAACCTGCTCTCCGCGCTCGTCGACAACGCGCTGCACTTCCGCCAGGCGGTGCCCGTGACGGGCGGCGCGCCGCGCGCCGAGATCGACCCACGGCAGGTGCGCTGGGGCCGCGCGCTGGACATCAACGACCGCTTCCTGCGCCACTGCGTGGTGGGTCTGGGCGGCAAGGCGCACGGGGTCCCGCGCGAGGAGCGCTTCGACATCACCGCCGCGAGCGAGGTGATGGCGGTGCTCGCCCTGGCCGAGAGCCACGCCGACCTGCGCGCGCGGCTGGGGCGCATCGTGGTGGCCGCGACGACGAGCGGCGCGGCGGTCACGGCGGAGGAGGTCGGCGCGGCGGGGGCGATGACCGCGCTGCTGCGCGACGCCCTCCTGCCCAACCTGGTGCAGACGGCGGAGGGCGGCGCGGCGCTGGTGCACACCGGGCCCTTCGGCAACATCGCCCACGGGTGCAACAGCGTGCTCGCCACGCGCCTGGCGATGCACCTGGGCGACTACGCCGTCACCGAGGCGGGCTTCGGCTTCGACCTGGGCGGGGAGAAGTTCCTGGACATCAAGTGCCGGCAGATGGGCGTGTGGCCGCGCGTCGCCGTGCTCGTCGTGACGCTGCGCGCGCTGCGCATGCACGGGGGCCTGGCGGTGAAGGAGGCGTCGCGTCCGGACGCCGCGGCGCTCCAGCGCGGCGTCGCGCACCTGGAGCGTCACCTCGCGAGCCTCGCCGGCTTCGGGCTGCCCGCGGTGGTGGCGATCAACGTCTTCCCCGGCGACACGGAGGACGAGCTGCGCGCGGTGGAGGCGGCGTCGGCGAGGCTGGGCGCCGCGTGCGCGCGCAGCGAGGGCTTCGCGCGGGGCGGGGAGGGTGCCGTGGCGCTCGCGCAGGTCGTCGCGGACGCCGCCGACGCGACGGACGCCTCGCCGCCGGTCGCGCGGTACGCCTACGAGGCCGCCGACCCGCCGGAGGCGAAGATGGAGAAGGTGGCCCGCGCCGTCTACGGCGCCGACGGCGTGGACCTCACCGCGCGCGCGAAGGCGGACCTGGCGCGCGCGCGGACGCTCGGCGCGGAGAAGCTGCCGGTGTGCATGGCCAAGACGCAGCTCTCCCTCACCGACGATCCGTCGCGCCACGGCGCGCCGACGGGCTTCCGCATCACCGTGCGCGAGGTGCGCGTCTCGGCGGGCGCGGGCTTCCTGGTCCCGCTGACGGGCGACATGCTGACGATGCCCGGCCTGCCGCGGGAGCCGGCGGCGTGGCACGTGGAGCTGCAGGCGGACGGCAGCGTGCGCGGGTTGATGCAGGGGGATTGAGAGAGGAGGGGGGGCCCCTCCCGCGCCGTGCTCGGGCCCATGCTCGCTCGCGCGCGCGCCGCCAGCGTGCACCTCATCACGAGCGCCGGCGCGCACGCGAGCTTGCGCGTGGGCCCTGCGCGTGGCGCCCCTCCCCTCGGTGTCGCGCTCCGCGCGCCACACGGGGAGGGTGTCCTGCTCGCTGGTGTGCAGGCTGGAGCGAAGCGCGAGCATGCGAACGCCCGCCAGAGCAGCCCTCCGGACCGCGTCGCCTCCTCGTCCATGGCCAGCCCACCACCGCCCCGGACCTCCTCCCCGCCCGAGCGAGCGAAGGCAAGGGAAGGAGGCTCGCGCGCAAGCTCTCGAGCCAGGAGGGGCCCCCCCAATCTTCTCACCCCCTCCGCCTTCTTCCGATCACCAGGAGCATCACCAGCGCCGCCCCCGCGATCCCCGAGATCACGCCGAGCCACCCGATCCCGCCGTCGTCCTTCGGGGCTCCGGGCGCCACGCCCGCGACACCGCGCGGCCCCCCCGGCGGCACGAGCGGCGGCACCGCGGAGAGCGACGCGGCGAGGCCCGCGGGGACGTCCGCCACCACGCGGAAGCCCTGATCGGCGTCGGGCGCGCCCGCCGCCTCGTCGCCCTCCTGGCCGGCGCACCACTCGCGCAGCGGGCTGGTGCCCCCACGGGCGGGGGCGATCGCGCCGGCGTGGAGCGCCAGGGCGTGCTCCGCCTCCGTCGGCAGGCGCACCGTCCTGCCCGTCTTCGCCGAGGCCCACGCGGTGAAGGCCACGGCGTCCACCTGGCTGACGAACAGCACCGGCTGGCCGTCGCGCTGCGCGAAGCCAGGCGAGCTCCACGTGCGGGCGGCGGTCAGCGCCGCGTCCCCCGCGTGCTTCGCGGCGCGCTCCGCCTCGGTGAGGTAGCCCGTCTCCTTGACGAAGGCGGCGAAGGCGCCGCGGGAGGTGGGCTCGCGGGCGACGTAGAAGTCCCGGGCGGTGCCGGCCCCCTTCGTGCCCGCCGCGACGCGTACCAGGTCGATCTCCAGATCGCCGATCGCCAGCGTCGAGCCAGCGGTCCGCGCGCCGGCCTCGCGGAGCGCCGAGGCCCGCGCGTCACCCGTGGCCGGCAAGACCGGCAGCGCCATCAGCAGCGCCGCAGCGAGGCGCCGTGCGGTCCTCGCGGCGCTCACCCTCACGCCTTGGCGGGAGCGGCGGGCGCCGGCACGGGGGACACAGGCTCGGGCAACGGCGTGGCGAGGGTGTCGGTGGACGCGGGCAGCACGATGGTGAAGGTGGTGCCCGCGCCGGGCTGGCTGTGGACCTGGATGGTGCCGCCCGCGTTCTGCACGATGCTCTGGCTGATGGCGAGGCCCAGGCCTGTGCCTCGCTCCTTGGTGGTGAAGAAGGGCACGAAGAGGTTCTTGAGCACCTTCTGGGAGATGCCCGGGCCGGTGTCGCGCACCGAGACCTCCACCACCTCCGGCTCGGCGTTGCGGGCGATGCGCTCGCTCGGCGGCGCCGACGCCCAGCTGGACGAGGAGCTGCTCCACACGCGCGAGGGCGGCCTGCGCGCCGACGTGCTCACGGTGACGCGCCCCTTGCCGCTCATCGCCTGGATGGCGTTCTGCACCAGGTTGATGAGCACCTGCCGGAACTGCTCGGGGTCGATCTTCACGCGCGGCAGGCTCTCGGCCAGCTCGAGCTGGATGTTCACGTCCTCGCCCTGCTGGCTGGAGAGGATCTGCACGGTGCGCCGCACCGCGCCGCTCAGGTCGAGCGGGATGGGGTTGCCCGCGTGCGGCCGCGCGTAGTCGAGGAAGCTGCCGACGACGCGGTCCAGGCGGTTCACCTCCTCCAGGATGATGCCCACGAACTCGCGCTGGCCCTCGCCCTCGCCCTGCACGCCCATCTCCTCCAGGAGCTGCGCCGCGCCCTTGATGGCGCCCAGGGGGTTCTTCACCTCGTGCGCCAGGCCGGCCGCCATCGCGCCGAGCGCGGCGAGGCGATCGCGCTCCTTCATCTGCGAGTAGATGCGGCTGTTGGCGATGGCGACGCCGATCTGCGAGGCGACGGTCTCCAGCAGGGAGATCTCCTCCGGCGTGAAGGCGTCGCGCACGCGGGAGTCGGCCACCACGATGATGCCCACCAGCTGGTCCTCGTCGCCGCGCACCGCGAGCAGCACCGAGCTGCCGAGCAGCCCCACGGTGCTCGCCGCGGTGAGCACGGAGGTGTCCGACTCCTTCCCCTCGCGCGAGAGCTCCTCCAAAGAGACGCTGGAGTGCTGCAGGCGATCCAGCAGCGGGCGCGCGACCAGCGCCTCGATGCGCCGCGGGATGCGCCCCAGGAGCGGGGAGACAGGCTGCCCGTCGGAGGGCGCGGCGTCGCCGAAGGACCCGGCCAGGTCGAAGCCGTGGCCGTCCTGATCACGCAGGTAGATGGCGCAGCTCGTGACGCGGCGGGAGCGCTCCAGGCCGGACAGGAGCGTCTCCACCATCTCGTCGATCTCCAGCACGTGCGAGAGGCGGCGCCGGAGCTCCGCGACGCTCGTCTCCAGGTCGTAGCGCTCGCGGAAGAAGAACTGGTGGATGCGCCGCTCGACCTCCGTCTGCAACGGCTCGAAGAGCACGAGGAAGACGATCGCCGCGAGGACGGCGTTCAGGTACATCGTGTTGAAGCGGCCGACGAGTGCGACGAAGACGTAGAAGATGCCCGCCAGCGAGAAGGCGAGGGCGGTCGCGACGAGCAGGCGGCCCGCCATCTCGTACAGGTCGGCCAGGCGCGGGCGCGTGAGCGACTCGGCGAGCACGAAGAGGAAGACGATGGAGAGCACCGCGCCGATGGGCGGCAGCACCACGCCCATGAAGGAGAGGAAGTCGGCGAGGGTGAAGGTGGTGGCGAGCGCGCCGACGACGACCAGGAAGCGGACGCGGTCGCGCACCGCGCGGGAGGGGCTACGTCTGGCGCGCAGGGCGAGCGAGACCAGCGCGGCGGCGAGCAGGCCGAAGACGTAGGTGTAGAGCAGCGCCAGCGCGAGCGAGGCGTTCTGGTAGGGCGAGAGCTCCAGCACCAGCATGGGCACGGCCAGGATGGCGGCGACGCGGGGCAGGACCGGCCGCTTGGCGTCGTGCTCCAGCGGGACGACGGCCTGGAAGAGGTGCACCGCGAACTGCGGCAAGAGCACGGTCAGCACGGCCGTGGCGCGCACCCAGATGGGCGCCTGGAAGAGGCCGTAGAGCGACTGGGTCAGGTACCAGGACGCCAGGTCGGTCGCGAAGGCCGCGAACAGCCAGTGCACGGCGCGCCGGCCGCGCAGCAGCATCGACAGCGCGATGGCCAGGGCGAGGACGGCGCAGAAGAGCGTCGTGCGGGGGCGGAGGTCCTCCACGAGGCCAGTGTGTCACGCCACGCGAGGCGTGACGAGTCGGCCGTTGCGCGGGCTACTGGACGGAGCGCGTGACGTTGCCGCGGGGGTTCCAGGGGGACGGGTGCGGGTCGCAGCCCTCGGTGTCGTCGGCGCCGGTGGCGGAGCCGGTGAGGTCTCCGTGCCAGGGAGATGGGTGCGGGTCGTTGCCCGTGCCATCGCCGGTCGCGCTGGGGTCGCCGGCGTTGTTGGGGCCGGGCGCGCCGTTGAGGGACTGCGGCCGGACGGGGACGTACCCCACGCCCGGGACCCACATGACCGTGGTGTCGAGGCGCACGGGCTGCGCCGCCGTGGTCGCGGGCGCCGTGGAGAGGCCCTGGGTCTCGCTGCTCTCGGCCGGGTCCGGCTGGGAGGCGACGACGCATCCGGTGACGAGCAGCGGGAGCAGGAGCACCCACCGACCGATCCTTGTCTTGCGCTGGTTGATCCTCATGGCGAATCAGTTCTCCAAGGAGCCTACGGCGAGGCCGTATTGCTTGACGAGCTGGGAGAGCCGCGGACGCTTCATGCCCAGAAGGGCTGCGGCTCGAGTGATGTTCCCGTGCGTTTCGGCGAGGGCGCGGGCGATGCAGTCGCGCTCGATCTGGCGCTTCAGGTCGGCCAGGGACACCGCGCCCTGGCGGACGCAGGCGTAGGCGACGGCGGTGGCGCCCGCCTCGCCAGGGGGAAGCGGGCTCTCGCCCTCGTCCTCCGCGCCCACCCGCTCCGAGGAGGGCGGCGGCACCAGAGAGACCAGCGAGATGCGCGGGCCCTGCGCGAGGGATTGCAGATCCTCCACGTTGTCGGCGAGGTCGCTCGCGGTGATGATGCTCGTCTCGGCGAAGAGGGAGGCGGCGCGCAGCGCATTCTCCAGCTCGCGGACGTTGCCCGCCCAGCGGTGCCGCTGCAGCAGCTCCTGCGCGTCCTCCGCGAGGGCCTTGGGGGTCTCCCCTCGCTCGACGGCGATGCGAGCGAGCAGGTGCTCGGAGATGCGCGGGATGTCGCCCAGGCGGTGGCGCAGGGCGGGCACCTCCAGGACGATGCCGCGCAGGCGGTAGTAGAGGTCCTCGCGGAACTCCCCGCGCTCCACCATGGCCTTGAGGTCGCGGTGGGTGGCAAACAGGATGCGGCAGTTGGCGCGGATGGCCGTCGTGCCGCCGACGCGCTCGAAGGTGCGCTCCTGCAGCACGCGCAGGAGGGCCACCTGGGTGCGGGGGGAGATGTCGCCGATCTCGTCGAGGAAGAGGGTGCCGCCGTCCGCCGCCTCGAAGCGGCCGCGCCGGCGCGTCACCGCTCCGGTGAAGGCGCCCTTCTCGTGACCGAACAGCTCGGAGAGCAGGAGCGTCTCGACGAGCGCGGCGCAGTTGACCGCGACGAAGGGGCCGGCGGCGCGATCGCTCGCGCGGTGCAGCGCCTCGGCGACCAGCTCCTTGCCGGTGCCGCTCTCGCCGCGGATGAGCACGGTGCCGCCTCCGCGGGCGACCTTGCGGATGGCGCCGACCAGGCCGCGGATGGCCGGGTCGTCGCCGACGATCTCGCGCGGAAGGGCCGAGCTGCGCGAGCGTGGCGGCAGCGACACCGGCGGGGCGGACGTGTCGTCGGCGGACTCCGGCTCGGCGAGCTGGGCGCGAAGCTCCGCGAGCTGGGCCACGTCGGGGCGGGCGAGGAAGGCGGCGCGCACCTCCCCGGCGACCGCCGCGGCGACGGCGTCGCGCAGCGCGATGGCCTGCTCCAGGTGGGCGCGAGCCTGCTCCTCGCGACCGGCGGCGCGGTGAACCTCGAAGGCGAGGCGGTGGGCCTCGCGGGCGACCTCCTCGTCGCCGGCGACGCGCGCGAGGCGCAGCGCGGCGGCCAGGGTGGCGTCGTCCAGCTCGCCGGCGGCGCGGGCGAGCAGCGCATGGAGCAGCGCCACCTCGGCGCGCGCCTCCGGCGTGGTGGCAAGCCCCGACGCCTGGGCGAGCGCGGACCGCGCGCGGGCGATGTCGCCGTCTTCGAGCGCGACGCGCGCGGCGACGCGGTAGTCCTCGCCCAGGTACTCGGTCTGCTTGACCGCCTCGCCATCCGCGATGGCGGAGGCGATCTCGCGGTAGGCCTCCGCGGTCTTGCCGCGCTCGAGGGCGAGGCGCGCGGCGACGACGGCGAAGTGGGCGGACATCTCGGTGGGCATGCCCGGGCCGAGCAGGCGGCGGCCGAAGGCGACGGCGTGCTCCGCGTGCGCGGTGAGACCCAGCTTGCGGCGCAGCTCGCCCACGTTGGCGATGACGCGCGCGGTGGCGAGGCGATCGCCCAGGCGCAGGCGCAGGGTGAGCGCGCGCTCCCACTGGGAGAGGGCGGTGCCGTAGTCGTGGCGCCACATGGCGACGACGGCGAGGTTCTCCAGGGCGTAGGCGCTGGCGCGGCTCTCGCCCATCGCCCGGCCCTGCTCGAGCACGGTGGCGAAGACCTGCTCCGCCTCGTCGAGCTGGCCGCGCCAGAGCAGCGCGATGCCGCGGTTGACGTGGGCGCGCAGCTCGCTGGTCTTGTCCCCCAGCGACGAGGCGACGCACGCGTCCTCGGCGAAGTGCTGCGCCGCCTCTTCCCACTTGGACTCGGCGAGCAGGAGCTTGCCGAGCGTGTTGCGCCCGCGCAGCCGCGTGCCGCTGGAGCGGGCGGCGACGGCCTCCCCCGCTTCCTCGGCGGCCGCCCCGGCGTTGCCGGTGAGGTAGGCGACCTCCGCCAGCTCCGCGGCGAGCTGGGCGCGCTGCTCGGCGTCGAGGGCGGCCTGGCGCGCGTGCTCGAGGGCGATCTTCGCGGTGACCAGATCGCCCATCGCGACGGCGGCGCGGCCGAGGAGGAGCATCGCGCCGTGGTCCTGCGGTGCGGCCGCGGCGGCGACCTTCGCCCAGCGGTAGGCCTCGTCCGCCTCACCTGCGCCGAGCGCCCGCTCGGCGGCCTTGCTGGTGAGCGCGAGCTGCGTCTCGCCCGTCTGCGTGGCGACCGACCGCATCCAGGCGGCGACGACCTCTCGGCGGGCGAGGCTCTCGTCCGCCATCTCCAGCGCGCAGCCGTACGCCACGTCGGCGTGATCCAGATCGCCCAGGCGCAGCCACAGCTCGGCGGCGCGGGCCTGGGCCCACGGGTCGCGCTTGCCCCGCCGGGCGAGGGCCGCGGCGACCCGGCCGACGACGCGGGTGTCGGCGTCGGCGTCGGCCTCGCCCTCGGCGTCGCGCCAGCTCTCGCTGATGGCGACGAAGGAGCGATCGACGGAGGCCGCGCCGGCGGCCACCAGCTCCTGCACCGCGCGCGAGGTGCACCCCAGCTCGCCGAGCTGGTGCGTGCTCCACGCCCGGCCCGCGACCGCGAGCGCGACGAAGAGGGCGCTGGCGTCGCCGGTGAGCTCGATCGCGCCGGGCTGCGGGCGGGCCTGCCGCGCCGCGCGCCACCAGTCCTCCAGGGAGGCGATGTCGTCGTGAGGGATGGTGGCGAAGGCCTCCCCGGCGAGGGCGCCCATCCAGAGCTGTTTCTCCTCGTCGGTGAGGGACGGACCGACCTCGAAGCGCTCGCCGTGGACGTCACGCACCTCGCTCGCGGCGGCGAGGAGGATGACCGAAGGCGGGCTGGCGAGGTGCGAGAGCTCCACGGCGACGGCGCGATCCCACGTGCCCTCCGGCGGGAGGGGCGCGAGGATCACCGCGCTGCGCGCCGCGGCGGCGGCGGCGATCTGCGCGGCGCACGCGGCGGGCGCGCAGTCGATGTCCCGCAGGCCGAGGCGCGAGGCGACGTCACGCCACGTGGGAGCCGCGGGTCGCGCGCTGGCGACGACGACGAAGCAGCCAGCGGCGCGGGCCGAGCGGGCCAGGTGCGCGCACACCGCGTCGCGCGAGCGCGCCTCGATCAGGTGCACGAGCAGCACGCCTGCCTGCCCGCGATGCAGGCGCTCGTCCAGGACGACGAGGCCCGTCGCCGGTGCGGCGGACGCCGGCGAAAGCGAGGTGGCAAGCGGTGCAGCCAAGGTCAGAAAAGGCTACCTCTACCGACCTATCGCAGCAAGCCGACGCAGGCAAAAAAGTGGGCTGAAATGGCGTCCGGACTGCGCGGATGTGCAGGCTCCGGAGGCTTCCGGGCGGCCGGCGTCCTCGGCACCCTCATTTTTCCTGCCGGGGCAGATCTTCCAGCCACCGGGCGATGGCGTCGAAGGCCTCCGGTGCGGCGTCGCCGATGGCCCGGGCGAGGGGGAGCTGGGCCCGGATACCTGCAACATACAAGGAAACGGCGGCGGGCGTTCGGGCGCCGAGGGTGGTGCGGCCCTTCTCCAGCGCGGCGACGTCGCCGCGCCGGACCGGACCGGTGAGGGCGGCAGGGAAGCCGAGGGTCTGGACGTTCCGCGCGACGCTCCACAGCAGCGGGCCGAGCAGCTTCGGCGCCTCGGCGCGAGGGACGCCGGAGGCGACGAGCACCTCCGCGCCCAGCGCGGCGACGGCGGCGCCGGTGTTGGCGACCAGGCTGGCCGCGGCGTGGTAGCCGACGGTGTCCAGGCGGGCGAAGGTGCGCGGCGTCATGCCGAGCGCCCGGGCGAGGCGCCGCGCCCGCGCGACGGCCACGCGATCCCCCTCGACGTGGACGTTGCCCTTCGCGAGCTGCGGGAAGAAGCGCGTGGAGGCGAAGGCGATCATCGGGTGCATCTGCGCGACGCCGGCGCACGCGCCGCGCAGGGGCGCGAGCGCGTCGCTCCGGAGCGCGCCGGCGACGTGGACGTAGGCGGCCTCGCGCGTGACCGCCTTCCCTGCGAGCAGCGCCTCGATCAGCCCCGGGAGCTGGCGGTCGCGCACGGCGAGGATGACCAGATCGGCGTCGAACGGCCTGCGGGGCGGCCCCTTGCGCGCGGCGCGCAGGGTGACCTGACCGCCGGCGTGGCGAATGGCGGCGGCGAGGGCGCGGCCCACCTTCCCGGCGCCGAGGATGGCGATGCGCATGGACAGGCCCTTGCTGCGGCTACGACGGGGACGCATAAAGACCTTTCTCGCGGACGTGGGCCAGCACCCGCCGCGGGACGATGCCGTGCAGCTCGTCCCACGCGCCCGCGGCGATCCGTGCGCGCACGAGGGTGCTGGAGATGTCGGGCAGGATGGCGTGCAGCGCGCGCGCGTGGCTGACCCCCACGCGCCCCAGCACGATGGGCGGCGCGAGCTTCTCCACGTCCTCGAAGCGGAACCACTTGTGCGCCTCGAGCAGCAGGTCGGCGCCCATGACGAGGCGCAGCTTCCACGCGGGGTGCGCGCCCTGCAGGCGCTCGAGCATGCGCAGGGTCAGGCTGGCGCCGCCCATCTCCTCCTCCACGCGCGACACCTCCACCTGCGGCATCCACGCCATCGCCATCTCGCACATGGCGACGCGGTCGTCGTACGGCGCGAGCGGCTTGCCGAAGGGATGCCGGAAGGTGGGCACCACCAGCAGGGCGTCGACGTCTTCGGTCGCGAGCACCGTGGCGACGGCGAGCACGTGCGCCATGTGCGGCGGGTTGAAGCTGCCCCCGAAGACCGCGACGGTGGTCATGGCGCGCGGTGTCCGGCGTGCGTGCGCGGCGCGGACAGCTCGGCGCGGATGATCTCGCGCTCGTCCAGGTCGTAGACGGTGACCACCGCGGGCTCCTTCTGCACGTCCAGCACGGCGACCCCGCCGCGCCGGCCGATGCGGCCGGGCGCCAGCAGCCACCGCGCCCCGGCCTCCTCCAGGCGCGGCTCGTCGGAGTCGCCCATCACGAGCAGGTTGGCGTGGGCGAGGTCCTCCTCGTCGAGCAGGGTGGGGTCGTACGCCATCGCGACGCCGAGCTCGCCGAGCGTCTCGAAGGCGAAGGGCATCTCCTCCGGCAGCGTCACGAGCGCGCGCAGGCGCAGGCGCTCGCGCTCCCCCGCGACGAAGCGGTCGATCTGCGCGGCGGTGCCGGAGACGGCCATCTCCGAAGCGCGCCGCCAGGCGGCGTCGTCGGTCGGGTCGTCGCCGACGAGGCGGCGGGCCCACCCGACGACGCACCGGTCGAGCGCGCCGTCGTCGCCGAGGTAGACCGCTCGCGTGACGCGCTCGCGCGAGAGCAGGAAGCTCGCCGCGCGCTCCAGCAGGCCGAGCTGGTCGCCTGCAGGACCGAGGAAGCCGATGCGCATGGGGCGGATTGAAGGTACACGCAACCGCCGCCGGCTGCTCCCCGCATCGCCGCCGTGCTAAGCGGTCGGCATGGCCAGGCGCCCCGAACGCCCCACGACGCCCGCCCGGGCGGCCGGGCGCGAGCTCCGCGACCCGGTGTCCTTCACCTTCGACGGACACCCGGTGACCGCCGAGCGGGGCGAGCCGGTCGCCGCGGCGCTCGTCGCCGCCGGCAAGCTCGCGCTCGCGCGCAGCCCGAAGTACCACCGCCCGCGCGGGCCCGCGTGCTTCCGGGGGGCGTGCGACGGATGCCTGGCGCGCGTCGACGGCGTGCCCAACGTCACCACCTGCCTGCACCCGGTCCGCGAGGGCGCGGTGGTGGAGTCGCAGAACACCCTCGGCTCGCGGGAGATCGACCTGCTGCGGGTGACCGACTGGTTCTTCGCCTCCGGGCTCAACCATCACGAGCTCTTCGCCGGCGTGCCCGGGCTGCAGCAGGTGATGCAGGTCTTCGCGCGGCGCGTGGCCGGCCTGGGGCGGCTGCCCAGGACGGCGACCCCGGCGGCGAAGGCGTCGCGGCGTGCGCTGGACGTGCTCGTCGTGGGCGCGGGTCCTTCGGGCATGGCGGCGGCGCTGGAGCTGGCGGCGGCGGGGAGGCGGGTGGAGGTGGTGGACGACGCGCTGGCGGCGGGTGGCAGCACGGTCGCGACGCTCGACGCGGCGTGGGACGGCCTTCGCGAGCGCTTCGACGCCGCGGTCGCGCGCGGGGCGGTGACGCTGCGGCTGCGCACGACGGCGGCGGGGATTTACGGCGACGACGTGCTGGTGGTCGGCCCGGCGGAGGACGCCGACGAGGCCCGCGCGGAGGTGACGTCGGCGCGCGACGTGGTGCTCGCCCCCGGGGCCCACGACGGCGTGGTCGCCTTCGAGGGCAACGACGTGCCGGGCGTCATGAGCGCGCGCGCGGCGTGCGGTCTGCTCGCGCGAGGCGTGGGCCTCGGCGAGCGGGTGGCGGTGTTCGTCGTGGAGGGAGGCGGTCCCTTCGGCGAGGCCTACGCGCGGAGCGCCGCCAGCCGCTGCGACGTGCGCGTGGTGCGCGGCGCGCCCGTGGCGGTGAGCGGCGGCACCCACGTGAAGGAGGTCGCCTTCGTCGAGGGCGGGAAGGAGGAGCGCCTGCGCGTCGACGCGGTGCTGGTGGACGCCCCGCGCGCCCCCTCGTTCGAGCTGGCGGAGCAGGCGGGGGCGAAGCCCGAGCACGAGCCACGCGGCTTCGCGGTGCGCCCGGAGGGCGGCGAGGTCCGCGACGGCTTCTGGGTGCTCGGCGAGATCACCGGCGCCCCGCTCGAGCCCGCGCGCGTGCTCGCCGACGCCCGCGATCTGGCGTCGCGCGTCGGTCGCTGAGCCGGCGGCGCCCGTCGGGCAGTCGGCCGGGCCTCAGTCATCGACGAGCGCGCCGAACATACCCAGCCCGCCCGCCAGCGCGACGGCGTCGAACACCAGGAGGAAACCGAGGTAGGCGCGGTACTCCTCGAAGGGCGCGCCGGCGAGCAGCTCGCGCGTCGCCATGACGCCGGAGAGCAGCGTCGGGGAGAGGAGAGGGAAGAGCACCGTGGCGATCATCAGATTGCCGGCGCGGGTGCGCACGGTCATCGCGCCGAAGAGGGTGCCGGTGGCGACCACGCCCACCGTCCCCAGCCCGAGGATGGGCAACAGGGAGGGCAGGATTGGCAAGAGGTCGATGTGAAAGAGCAGCGCGACGACGGGCACGAGCAGCGCCTCGACCACCGCCAGGAAGGCGAGCACGCCGAGGGCCTTGCCGAGGAAGATGGCGGCGCGCGGCACCGGCGCGACCAGCAACGCAGTGAATGCGCCATCCTCGCGCTCGCGCTGCCAGCTCCTGCCGAGGGCGAGGACGCTGGAGAAGGCGATGGCGAGCCACAGCGTGCCCGGGGCGACGCGCACCGTCGTCTCCGGTCCTGTCGTGTAGGCGAAGGAGGCCATCACGGCCACGAGGACGGCGAAGAAGCCGGTCGTGGTGACGACCTCGCGCGTGCGCAGCTCGATGCGCAGGTCCTTGCCGAGCACCGCCATGCACGCCGCGAGGATGCCCGGTCCGTGCGCGGGTCGCGCCGCGCCTTGCTCTGCCGCCGTCGTCATCGTGGGGGTGGTCGGAGAGTACGGGGCCGTCCCCGCAAGGGGAAGCTCGGCCGCTGCAGCCCTTGCGTAGCTACGCCATCCTCGCGCGGTCGGCGGCTCCCCGGGCCTTGTTTTCAGCCGGATCCGGCTCGGCACGAACGTTGAAGTACCCCCTGCCAAGCCAAGTCAGGAGGCCCATCATGATCCGTCGAACGTGGACGGCTCTCTTCTTCGCCGCGGCGCTCGGCGCCGGCGCCTTCGTGGCGTGTGCGAAGGAGGGAACGCAGGCGGGCGCCAACAACGTCCCACCCAACGACAACATCACTCAGGAGTCGAAGCAGCAAACCGTGACCCAGATCACGCCCCAGACCAAGGGCGTGGGGGCGCAGCCCGGACAGAACACGCCCGGTCGTGTCCCCAACGCGGGTGGCGCGGTTGCCGCAGTAGGCGAAGGCAACGACAACAACCAGGTCGCTGCCCAGCCGACCGTCAGGGTCTCGCCGGGAGGCACGGGGCTGCTGCCCCGGGACGTCCGGCCGGCCCCGCCGCGTGGCACCGGCGACCCGCCTCCGGTCTCGCCGGACCAGAAGCGGTAGTGACGGCGATCACTGCGCGAGCGGGTGCGCTGCCTCCTCGAGGTGGCTCGCCCGCTCGCGGAGCTTCTGCGCGGCGATCGTGCGCTGCGCGGGCGTGAGCTCGGGCAGCACGGTCTGGACGAAGTCGATCGCGTGGTCGGCAAACTCGTTGGCCATCTGCTTGGCGTCGACGGGCGGCGCCACCTCGTCCATGACGAAGTGATCGGTCTTGAAGGCGTCCAGGATCTTCTCCAGGCGCTCGTGGACCTCGTGCATCTTCGCGAAGGCCTGGCCTGCCTGCCCCGCGACCGCGGCGCCGCCCTGCGGCTGCAAGCGCGCGATGAACTTGTCGCGGATCGCGGAGCGCTGCGCGTCGGTGAGGCCCAGCGCCTCCGCCCACTTCTTCATCCCCATGTGGCCCCTGTGCGCGCCCTTGTGCGCGCCCGCCGCCGCGCCCGCGTGGCGGTGGTGCCGCTGCTCCATCTTGGCGCGCAGGGTGTCGACGAAGGCGATGCGCTGCTCGGGCGTGAGCAGGGCGTGGAGCTTCTCCAGGTCGGCGCGGTCCTGCGGGCGAGACTGCTCGTACGCCGCGGCGGCCGCGTCGATCCTGGGCTGCAGGGCGGTGCGATCGATGGCGCCGGCCTGCACCTGATCGGCCACGGCGAGCGTGAGGTCCTCGCGCGCCTTGCGCTGAGCCTGGTGGCGCGTCTCGGCGTCCTTCACCATCTGCTCGATGGTCTGCCGCTGGTCGGCGCGCAGCGGCACCTCGCCGAGCGCCTCGACGCCCAGCTTCATCGGCCCGTGGGCGGTCACTGCGAGCGGCGCGCGCGTCTCCCCGGACGCCTGGTTGGCGGGCTGCTCGATCGAGGCGGAGCTGGCGCACGCCGGAAGGGCGCCGGCGGCGAGCAGCGCGGCGAGGATCACGGGCGTCATGCGAGCGGGACGGAACCACGGTGCCATGGGAGAACCTCCGATGGCTCCTACGATGACACGCCCCGCGCGGTGCGACACGGCAAGAGGCCGTAAAGAAGGGTAAAAGCCCCGCTCTTTCAGAAGATGAACACGCCCAGCGCCACGACGGTCGACCAGATCCCGCGCTTGTGACCCTCCGCGCTCTGCACGACGTGGCGGGTGCGCAGGATGTTGCCGGCCATCTTGAAGACCTGCTCGCGCTCGCTCCACGCCTTCTCCGGGTCGAACTCGATGCCGAGGGTGGTGGCGAGCATCGTCGCGGCGAGGTCCTCGGCGTAGTCGCCGGCGGTCTTGGCCGTCTCGCCGTAGCTGTGGTGCTCGGAGAGGTAGCCGTACATGTTCGGGTCGGACGGACGCGCGACGCCGATCGACGCGGCGATGAGCCGGTTGGGCTCGTTGGTGTCCTGGCGGGCCATGACGCAGTGGACGATCTGCCCGGGCTTGATCAGCTTCTCGCCTTCCTTGCGGCTCAGCTCCTTGCACCGCGGCGGAAAGATCGAGCTCACGGTCACCAGGTTCGCCTTCTCGATGCCCGCGTCGCGGAGCGAGAGCTCGAAGGACGAGAGGCGGTCCTTGTGCACGCCGACGCCGTTGGTGAAGAAGATCGCCTTCGGCACGAGCATCTCGTGCATCTCGGGGTATCCCGTCGGGCCGACGGCCACGCCGGCGGACTTCTGAACTTTGGCCATGACTCTCCTTGCGCCCGACCCGCCGGGACGCGCGGCCCAATACCTAGCAGCCCTGCGCTCGGGCCATCAACGGTTTGGGTGTGTCACACGACTGTCACTCACCTCACTCGGCCTTCTTCGCGGCGGCCTTCTTCGGCGCCTTCGGCTTGGCGGCGGCCTTCGGCTTGGCGGCCTTGGCGGGCGCGGCCTTCGCCGCCTGCCCGGCGCGCGCGACGCGCTTGTCCAGCGAGCGGTACATGTCCCAGAGGCGCGGCACGGGGTAGGCCGAGATGCGCGTCTTGTAGCCCTCGTCCTTGGCGCGCTTCTCCAGCTCCAGGATGGCGGCGATGAGCTTCTCGCGCGTGCCGAACTTCTCCTTCACGGCGTCGAAGGTGGCGTGGAGGCGCAGCAGCTTGGCGTTCGCCACGTGGGCGAGGCCCTTCTTCTCGTTGGTGCGCGAGACCCAGAGGTCGTCGCCGGCGAGCTTCTCGATGGCGGCCACGAGCTTCTGCTTGTCGCCGAACTTGTCCTTGACGACCGAGAGGGGGCTTTTCATGGGGGGCTCTCCTTTTCGAGTCCGCGCCGCCGAGCCGAGCGGGGGACGGGTGGGTGTGCAAGATGACTTGCACGGCGAAAAACGGGGCGCACGCATACCAGTCGCCGGCCCGCGTCGCAAGTCCAAGCGCTCCCCGGCGCCCTTCGGGTGTAACGTGACGGCGCCGCGCGGCGGGCCCCAGGCGGGCCGCGAGCCGGCGAGTGACGGAGGCAGGATGAGAGCGTGGTACGGGTGGGCGTTCGTTGCCCTGGTGGGGTGTGGTGGCGCGGCGGCGGAGTCGCCCGCGTCGGGGGCGTCGTACTACGGCGGCGGTGGAGGAGCGGCCGCGGGGGAGGCGCGCACCGAGGTCTCGGGGACCGCCTCGCAGGGCGTCGGTCCCGCGGCGGAGGCGCCGCCGCCGGACGAGGATGCTCGCTTCGGCGACCAGCCGGACGAGCCGCCGCCCCCGCCCACCAGACCGCCTCGCGCCATCGACCGGGAAGGCCAGGGCGAGGAGGTCGCCGACCTGGGCAAGCACCCCATCGACACCAGCCCGCCGCCGATGCCCGGCTCGGCCGCGAGCGGCTCGGCCGCCGGCGGCGCGGCGGGCGGTCAGGGCACGCCGGCCACCACGAAGCCCGCCCCCACGACCGACGCCACCGAGGCGCCGCACAAGGCGGCGATGCTCGTGTATACTGCACGTATCACCCTGGCGGTGTACCAGGTGGAGCCCGCCCTCGACACCATCGAGCACATGGCCAAGGACATGGGCGGCTACCTCGCCACCCGGACGGACCGGCAGATCACCATCCGCGTCCCGCGCGCACGCTTCGCCGACGCGCTCAAGCAGGTGGAGGCCACCGGTGACGTGCTCCACCGCGAGGTGACCGCCGAGGACGTGACCGACCAGTTCATGGACCTCTCCACGCGCCTGAAGAACGCGCGCGCCATGCAGGAGCGCCTGCGGGCGCTGCTGGAGAAGGCGAGCGTGAAGGACGCGCTGGCGATCGAGAAGGAGCTCGGCCGCATCACCGAGCAGATCGAGCTGATGGAGGGCAAGCTCAAGCTGCTGCGCGATCGCATCGCCTACTCCTCCATCACCGCCTCCTTCGAGCCGCGCGGCGCGGCGGCGGTGCGCGACGTGCCGCTGCGCCTTCCCTTCCCCTGGCTGTCCGGACTGGGGCTCCCCCGCCTCCTGAGCCTTTCGCAATGAGAACCGCCGTGAAGATCTGGGCCACCCTCGCCGTCGCCGCGCTCCTGTGCGCGTGCGGGCGCCCCTTCGACATCAAGACCGCGCCCGGCTTCGTCGAGCTGCAGAACCAGGAGCCAAACTACGCGTACCGCGCGACCACGCCGGAGGGCGTGGTGGTGGCGGTGCAGGTGGAGGACCTGGAGGGCGACGCGCCCGGCGACCTCGCCTTCTGGACGCGCGCCTGCACGCTGCAGCTGCGCGACGTGGACGGCTACGCCCTGCTGGAGACGCGCGACGTGAAGTCCGCCGATGGCGTGCCGGGCAAGCAGCTGCGCTTCGGCTCCGACCAGGGCAACAAGCCGTTCGCGTACTGGCTCACGCTCTACATCGTGGACAAGCGCCTCTTCCTGGTGGAGTCGGGCGGCGCCAAGCCGGCGGTGGAGCGCTACGCGCAGAGCCTGGAGTGGATGAATCAGAGCGTCCGGGTGCGCTGAGTGCTGCGCTGGCTCTATCACGTCGCCACCGTCGAGAGCATCGGGGGTGACCCGTACGCGCCCGCGTCGCTCGCCGCGGACGGCTTCGTGCACTGCTCCTACCGGCGCGCGGTGCGCGAGTCCGCGCGCCTGTACTTCGAATCGGACGCGCACCTCTGCGTGCTGTGCATCGACCCGCGGCGCCTGGAGGCGAAGGTGGAGATCGTGGCCACGCCGCGCGGGCCCATGCCGCACGTCCACGGGCCCATCCCGCGCGACGCCATCCTGGACGTGATGACGCTGGACCAGACCGACGCGGGGCCCGACGCGGTCACCGGCACCCACTTCGCCTTCGTGGCCTTCCCCGGGATGACGCTGCTCGACCTCGTCGGCGTGCACGATCCCATCTCGCGCGTGCGATCCATGGGCTTCGACCCCGACGCGCGCTTCGAGATCGTCTCGGCGGGGGGCGGGCTGCCGTGGGGGCAGGACGGCGCGCGCTTCGACGTGGGGCGCGTGCGCCCGGACCTCGGCGAGTTCGACGTGCTGGTGGTGCCCGGGGGCAAGGGCACGCGCGAGCTGGAGCACGACGCCGCGGTGACCGCCTGGCTCGCCGCCTTCCCTCGCAACCGGCTGGCGGCGAGCGTCTGCACCGGGGCGCTCCTGCTCGGGGCGGCCGGGAGGCTGGAGGGCAAGCGCGCCACGACCCACGCGAGCGCCCTCGGCGAGCTCGGGCGCTTCGGGGCGACGGCCGCGCCGGACCGGGTGGTGGAGGACGGCCAGCTCGTCACCGGGGGAGGCGTGACCGCCGGCATCGACGTGGGCCTGCACGTGGTGGAGCGGCTGTACGGCGAGGAGGTCGCGAAGGCGATCTCCAGGCAGATGGAGTGGGTCCGCTAGCCGCTGCCAGCCCGGTGGCTGCCGGTGGATTGGATCCCCGCGCTCTGCTACTCGTTCCGGTTCGATGAGCACCGACAAGCCGCGTGTTCGCTTCGCGCCCTCGCCCACGGGGTATTTGCACATCGGCGGGGTGCGCACCGCGCTCTTCAACTGGCTCTGGGCGCGCCACACCGGCGGCGTCTTCGTCCTCCGCATCGAGGACACCGACCAGGAGCGCTCCACGGAGGAGAGCCGCAACATCATCCTCGACGCCATGAAGTGGCTCGGGCTCACGTGGGACGAGGGCCCGGAGGTCGGGGGCCCGCACGGGCCGTACACCCAGATGGAGCGCCTGGGCCTCTACCGGGAGCACGCCGAGCGCCTCATCGCGCAGGGCAAGGCGTACCGGTGCTACTGCACCAAGCAGGAGCTCGACGCGCAGCGAGAGGCGCTGAAGAAGAAGGACCCCAAGGCGAATTTTCGCTACCCGGGCACCTGCCGCGCGCGCACCGATCAGCCGGACAAGCCCTTCGTCGTGCGCTTCAGGTCGCCGGGCGAGGGCTCGGTCACCTACGCCGACAAGGTCTTCGGCGAGGTCACGACGCCCAACGCCGCCCAGCAGGACTTCGTGCTCCTGCGCAGCGACGGCGTGCCCCTGTACAACTTCGGCGTGGTCGTCGACGACATGACCATGCGCATCACCCTCGTCGCGCGCGGGCGCGATCACATGGTCAACACCCCGCCGCAGATCCTGCTCTACCGCGCCTTCGACGCGCCGGTGCCCGAGTTCGCGCACCTGCCGATGATGCTCGCCCCCAGCGGGGAGAAGCTCTCCAAGCGCCACGGCGCGGTGAGCGTCGGCGAGTACCGCGAGCAGGGCTACGCGCCGGACGCGGTCCTCAACTACCTGGCGCGCTTCGGCTGGTCGCACGGCGACCAGGAGATCTTCTCCAAGCAACAGCTCGTCGACGCCTTCGACTGGGCGGCGTGCGGGCGCGGGGACGGCAAGTTCGACGCGAAGAAGTTCCTCGCCATCCAGCACGCGCACATGAAGGACCCGCGGCTGATGCCCGACGCCGAGTACGCGCGACGCACGCTGCCCTTCCTGGAGAAGCGGGGTCTGTCCGGCGTGACCGAGGCGCAGGTGAAGGAGGCGCTCTACACCGTGCGCGAGCGCTCGCGCACCTTCATCGAGGCCGCCGACGGCCTGGACTTCTTCTTCCGCGACCCTCCGGAGATGGACGCGGCCGCCGTCGCCAAGTTCCTCGTCCCGGACAACGCCGCCCACCTGCGCGCGCTGGCCATGCTCTTCGAGGCGGTCGCCTCGTGGAACGAGAAGGCGCTGGAGGAGCGCACCCACGCGTGGCTCGCCGAGAAGGGCCTCGCCATCAAGGACGTGGCGCAGCCCGCGCGCGTCGCCCTCACCGGGCGCAAGGCGAGCCCCGGCCTCTTCCAGGTGCTCGCGGTGCTCGGCAAGTCGACGAGCCTCGCCCGCCTGCAACGCGGCGCCGCCACGGCCGAGCGCGCCACTGCCACGCCGTCCAAGTGATCGCGCCCGCCATCTTCGCGCCCATCGCCGCCGCGCAGCCGCCGCAGCCGTCTGCGTTCGACGCCTTCCTGACGGCGGCCAAGCCGATCCTGCCCATCCCGGCGCTCTTCGTCGTCCTGCCGGCGCTCTACTTCTTCTTCCGCCGCACCTGGCGCGAGCTGGACGAGGACGCGCAGCGCCACCGCGGGGAGGTGCTGGCGAGCGGCAAGCAGGACCTTCGCCCCTTCCTCGCCCTGGTCATCTGCGCGGTCGTGCTCACCATGCAGGAGTACTACGGCGGGCGCGGCTACTTCGACGAGGCCATCCAGCCGGCGCTGCTCAAGTTCGACACCGCGCACCACAACGTGCTGCAGATGCTCCGCTACAACGAGCTCTGGGGCTTCGGCTGGTGGGTGTTCACGCGCGTCGCCGGCTACGTGCTGGTGCCCTTCCCCCTCTGGAAGATCCTCTTCCCGAAGGACTCCCTGCTCGACCTCGGCCTGCGCACCCGCGGCTTCTTCCGGCACGCGTGGATCTACCTGCTCTTCCTCGCGGTGGTGCTGCCGGCGATGCTCGTCGTCAGCCGCCAGCCGGACTTCGGCGCGTACTACCCCTTCTACAAGCAGTCGTCGCGCAGCTGGTTCGACTTCCTGGTCTGGGAAGGGATCTACTTCGTCCAGTTCTTCGCGCTGGAGATGTTCTTCCGCGGCTTCTGGCTCGGCGTGCTGCGCAAGAGCTTCGGCTCCGGGGCCATCTTCGCGATGGCGGTGCCGTACTGCATGATCCACTACGGCAAGCCGTACCTCGAGGCCAACGGGGCGATCGTCGCGGGCATCGCGCTCGGGTCGCTCAGCATGAAGACCAAGAGCATCTACCAGGGCTTCTGCGTCCACATCACGGTGGCGGGGCTCATGGACTGGCTCTCCCTCAGCCACCGGCACGCGCTGCCCAAGACCTTCTGGCCGCCGGACCTCAAGTTCGACGCCGCGTCCGCCGCCGTCAAGCCGATGGAGATCTCCGACGAGAAGGTCAAGACCATCCTCGTCTCGGTGGTGGGCGCGGTGCTGCTGCTCATCGTGCTGGTGCGCACGATGAAGCACCTGCGCCTGCGGGTGATCGACGCGCGCCTGCGCGCCGAGGCGCGGCGCGGCTAGGCCGAGGGCGAGCGGGGCCCGGCCTCCAGCGCCTCGCGGAGGTGGGCGAGGGCGCGCGCCCGCGCGGCGAAGCGGGGGCGGTCCTGGTAGACGCGCTCCAGCGCGGCGAGCGCCGCCGTCTGCGCCTCTCGCAGCTCGGGGGTGAAGCCCTCCGCGCCGAGCTTGCGCCAGAGGAGCGTCTCCAGGGCGCGCGGCCGGCGGGCGAGCGAATGCTCCGCGCGCTCGACCAGGGCGACCGAGCCCGGCCGCAGGCGCATGGCGCGCAGGTAGTACGAGACCGCCGCCGACGAGCGGCCGATGGCGGCGGCGCAGGCATCGGCGGCCTCGGCCAGCGCGGACGCGCGGTCGTCGTCGCTCTTCGCCGCCTCCACCCGGCGGTGCGCCTCGCGCAGCGCCTTGCGCAGCGGCGCGCCGCGGCGGCTGCCGAACGCCGGGCGGACCTGCCACAGCACCAGCAGGCCGAAGGCCACGGCCAGCGCCGCGAGAGCGACCGTCTGCCAGTGCGTCATGAGGCTGCCCCTATACCACGGGCGGGGGGCGGGGCGTCTGGCCGCACGCAACTTGCCGCCGCCCGCGCCCTGCGGCACGATCCACTCGGCCGATGCGCGTCCGTCACGCCCTCCTCGCCGTCCTGATGGTGCTCGCCCCCGCCCTCGCGCGGGCCGACATCTACCAGTACACGTCCAAGGACGGCGTGGTGCACTTCACCACCACCCCGCCGCCCGGCGTGCGGGTCAAGGTGGTGGTGCACGGCGGCAACGCCCCGCGCAGCGGCGCGCCCATCCACCCGCCGCAGGACCACGACCCGGCGCGCTTCTCTCGCTACGACGAGTGGATCCGCCAGGCGGCGACGCTCTACCAGATCCCCGAGCAGCTCGTGCGGGCGGTCATCAAGGTGGAGAGCGACTACGACCCTGCCGCGGTGAGCGTCTCGGGGGCGCGCGGGCTGATGCAGCTCATGCCCGACACCGCGGACCGCATGCAGGTAAAGGACATCGACGACCCGCGGGAGAACATCTTCGGCGGCGTGAGGCTGCTGCGCATCCTGGCCAACGCCTTCAACGGCGATCTCTCCCTGACCGTCGCGGCGTACAACGCGGGGCCCGACGCCGTGATGAAGTACGGCGGCATCCCGCCCTTCACGCAGACGCGCGACTACGTCGTGAAGGTGGTCGGCTACTACCGCCGCTACCGCGTGATCCGCGACGTCGTCGAGGCCAGCCTGGGTGCGCCTTGACGTCCTCCTCACCGCGTGGACCCCTCTCCGTCGCCTTCGCCCTGCTCCTCGCGCTTCTCCCCTCGGCGGCGCTCGCCAAGCCCCCCGACCTGGAGGTGCAGGAGGTCGCCGCCACCGGCTCGATGCCGAAGGGCGTGACCCTCTCCCCCGACGGCACGCGCCTCTACGTCACCAACTTCGGCCAGGCCAACGGCGACAACATCAGCGTCTTCGACGCGCGCACCCTCGCGCCGGAGGGTGAGATCGACGTCCCGGGGATCGTGGTGGAGAGCGTGCTCTCCGCCGACGGCGCGACCCTCTACGCGTCCAACTTCGCGCGGGACACCGTGCAGCTCATCGACACCCGCACGCGCCGGGTGACGCGCGAGATTCGACGTCGGCTCGCACCCCAAGATCATGGCGCTGTCCCCCGACGGCAAGACCCTCTTCGCCGCCAACTGGAACGGCCACTCGGTGAGCGAGGTGGACCTGGCGCGTGGCAGGGTGGTGCGCACCCTGCCCGTCGGCGAGCACCCGCGCGGGATGGTCCTAACCCGCGGGGGCAGCCTGTACGTCGCCAACTTCGACGGCGCGTCGATCGACGTCTTCCGCGGGCCGGACATGGGGGAGAGCTACCGCCTCGCGGCCTGCGCCATCCCCCGCCACCTGGCGCTCTCCCCCGACGAGCGCACCCTCTTCATCTCCTGCTACCACGACTCGCGCATCGACGCGCTCGACCTCGCCACCGAGCGCGTCACCCACAGCGTGCCCATCGGCACGTGGCCCAAGAGCCTGGAGGCCACGGCGGACGGGCGATACGTGTATTCTGCAGATTACGGGGCGACCAACAGCGTCTCGGTGGTGGACACGCGCGACTGGAAGGAGACCACCTACACCGTGCCCGGCCTGGACCGCGGCAGCGGCATCGCCGTGCTGCCGGGCGGCGAGCGCGTCGCGGTCACCGGGTGGTGTGACAACCACGTCTACCTCGTCGGCTTCAAGGGCACCGGCGGGCACCCGGCGGAGGCGCTCGCCCGCATCCAGCACTGGGCCGGCCGCCACATGGCATGCATGGGCGTGCCCGCCGGCCGCCGCGCGCCCTCCGCGAACTGAAGGCGATCCGGTCACGAGAGGTCGCGCGAGACCAGGTCGTCGAAGGTCTCGGCGCGCCGCAGGCAGTGGGCACGGCCGTCCTCCACCATCACGATCGCCGGCTGCGGGAAGGAGAAGCTGGTGGCGAAGGGGACGAAGTACGCGCCCGCGTCCATGATCGCCAGGCCGTCGCCGGGCTGCAGCTCGGGCAGGCGCAGCGCCCAGACGAGGGTGTCCATCGGCGTGCAGATGGGGCCGGTCAGCCGGTAGGTCTCCTCGCGCTCGCGCGGCGCGTCGGTGACGAAGACCTGATGGTACTCCCCGCGCACCGGCTCGGCGACGTTGACGCCTGCGTCCAGGATGGCGTGCACCACGCCGGGCGCACCGCTCGCCTTCAGGCTGCTCACGCGCGTCAGCAGCATCGCCGCGTTCGCCGTCATCGCCCGGCCGGGCTCCACCAGGATGCGCGGCCGCGGGAGGCGGTGGCGAGCCGCGCCGTCCTCCACCGCGCGCACAACCGTGTCGACGTAGCCGTCGATGTCGAGCACGTCGGAGGGGGCGCGCGGCGGTAGATCGGTGCCCAGCGAACGATTGAGGCGCAGCCGGACCTTGTCGTGCGACACCACCGTCGGGCAGGCGAGGCTCCCGCCCAGATCCAGGATCTCCGGCGCCACGCCCGTCGCATCCCGCACGGCGGCGGCCAGGTCGGAGAGCTCCCACGCCAGCCGCTCGACCGCCTCCGCGGAGGTGATCTCGCCACCCAGGTGGGCGTGCAGCGCCACCACCTCCAGCTCCGGCCGCGCGGCCATGTCCCGGTAGGTCTGCAGCGCGCGCCCGCCGGCGATGGGCTCGCCGAACTGCCCCGACCAGCCCGACGCCGTCACCACGCGCAGCCCCACCCGCGCGCGCTTGCCCGCCGCCCGCGCGGTCTCGGCGAGGCGGGGGATCTCCTCGCGGTGGTTCACCTGCACCAGCACCCCGAGCTCCACCGCCTGCCGCAGCATCGCCGGCGAGCGCCCCGGCCCGTTGGCCACGATGCGCTCCGGCGGCACCCCCAGCCGCCGCGCGAGCCACAGCTCGTACTCCGAGATGACCTCCGCCCCGACGCCGTGGCGGTGCAGCCGGTCGAGCACCGCCGGCACCGGGTTGGTCTTGTAGGAGTAGTGCGGCTCCACGCCGCACACTCGGTGCGCCGGGGCCCGCAGGAATCGCGCGGCGTTGTCGTCCAGGCGGGCGGCGTCCAGGACGAAGAGGGGCGAGCCGTGGTCGCGCAGCAGATCGCGCAGGGGCAGGCCGTCGAGGGCCAGCAGCCCGCGATCGTCGCGTTCCAGCCGCCATTGCGAGGGCGGGAGCCCCTCGTGCCGCGCCAGGCGTCGCGCGGCAGGCTGCAGCAGCCGCTGGACCCCGCGCCGGAGATCGCGTGAGAGGGAGACCATGCCCACCAGCACAAGCATGCGGGGTGCCACCAGGGCAGGCTGGCGAACGATTGGGGCAAGCTGTGCTCCAGGCTGGCCTACACTGGCTGCGTATGCGCCTGTGGCTCGCCCTCCCGGCCCTCGCCGCCCTGATCGCCCTCGCGCCGTCGTGTCTGGACCCGACGCAGATCACGCTGGAGATCTCCACCGAGGCGGCGTGCGGCGCGGTCCAGGCCGACGGCGTGACCATCCGCGTCGGCGCCCCCGACACCGTCGCGACCCCGCAGGCCCAGGTCATCGACGCCACGGGGTGCTCGCCCGCCGCGGGGCCCGCCGGCAGCAACCGCGTGGGCTCGCTGGTGGTGGTGCCGAGCGGCGCGGGCGACACCCTCTCGCTCACGGTGATCCTGGGCGTCGACCGGAGCACCGACCAGTGCGTTGTCGACGCGCCGGACGGCTGCATCGTGGCGCGCCGGTCGCTCCGCTACATCGCGCACCGGTCCCTGAAGCTTCCCATCGAGCTGCGCACCGACTGTCTGGGCGTGTCGTGTCCGGCGGATCAGACGTGCGTGCACGGCGCGTGCGTGGGTGCGTCGGTGGACGACACCGCGTGCTCCGGCGACGTGTGCGGGGAGAGCTCGCTCGACGGGGGCGCCTGCTCCGCCGACCTCGCCACCGACCCGAAGAACTGCGGCGCGTGCGGCTTCGACTGCTCCGGCGGCGAGTGCAAGGGTGGCGTGTGCAGCCTCTACCCGCCCGGGACGCAGCCCGAGCCGCTCGCGCCGGGAGCGTGCATCGCCGTCGCGGGGGACAAGGTGTACTTCACCACCGGCGCGAACAAGCAGATGGAGGGGGACGTCCTCACCGTGCCGCGCGCCGGCGGACCGCCGGAGCCCGTCGCCACCGGTGTGCCCGGGGGGACCTTCGGCATCGCGAGCGACGCCAAGGATGTCTACTACGCCCATGGCGACGGCGTGGCTGCCCTCTCCACCGGCGTCTCGGTGTTCACCGGCGGCGCGTACGGTCCGGTCGCGACCGACGGCACGCACGTCTGCGCGGGCGTCACCACCACGCCTGGCCGAATTGACTGCGTGGGCGTTGGCACCGTGCTGGGCAACGTGGTCGGCACGCCGGTGAAGCTCGCGGTGGGCGGCGGATATGTGTACTCTACATGGACCAGCGGGACGGTGTGGCGCGCGTCTGCGGCCAGCGCCAGCACGCCGGTGAGCACCCTCACGACAACCCAGCCGAGTCCTGACGGCATCGCCATCGTCGCCCCGGGACAGCAGACCTTCTTCTCCGCCCGCGGCGCCGGGCAGATCGATCTCATCGTGGAGGGGCAGACCCCCGTGGTGAAGCCGGCGGGGATCGCCATCCCCGGCCCCCGGGGACTGGCCTACGACGGCGCCTCGGATACGCTGTACATCGCCGACGAGGGAGCCACCGGCGGATCGGGCACCAGCCCCGCCGGCGCCATCTGGCGGGCCAAGGCCGGTGTCGCCAGCAAGCTCGCCAGCGGGCAGGATCACCCCGACTGCATCGCGATCGACGCGGGTGCTGTCTACTGGCTCAGCGGCAACGTCCCGATGAAGGTCGCGCGGTGAGCATCCCGGCCGGTCAGGCTGAAATTTTCTGCTAGAGTCGAAATAGGCACTGGCGACGCCGACGGACTGGCGCCTTAGCGGCCATCGGAGGGTGAGGATGGATCAGCCGCCCGCGATCGTGATCGAGGCGCCGGACGTCTGCGCGGACGCCGCGCGGGCGGGGGTCGCGCTGCGCGACGCGCTCGGGGCGAGCGTGGCGCCGGCGGCCGGCTGGCGGCTGCGCGTGTCGAGCGAGGCGCACGGCCCGCGGGTGCTGGTCAAGGCGACGCTGGACGACGAGCGCGGCGCGGGCGTGGCCCACCGCGACCTGGACGTGGCGCGCGGCGAACGGTGCGGCTCCGTCGTGGACGCCGTCGGTGTCTGGGCGTCGATGGTCCTGGACGTGGAGCACGACCGCAAGCGTGCGCGCATGGCTGCGCGGAAGAAGCCGCCGGTGGTCACCGTCGCCGACCAGGCCGCGTGGCCGCCGCCGTCGCCCCCCACGCCCGTCAACGACGAGGCGGCGCCCATCCTGGATCACCCGGAGGGGCGGCGCACCGTGGAGCTGGGCGGCGCGGGCCTGCTGATGAGCGGGGTGGGCGTCACCGCCGTCTCGCCCTTCGTCGGGGGCGACGTCTCCCTGACGGCGGAGACGGGCAAGGGCATCTTCGTGCGGCCCTCCTTGCTGTGGGCCACCTCGCTCGGGCAGCACGCCGGCTACTACGGCCTGCGCGTAGACGTGTGCGTGCGCCTCCCCGGCAACTACATCGAGCGGCACGGGCTGCAGCTCGATACCTGCCTCTCGACCGAGATCGCCGGCCTGGACGAGATCACCGGCGACCAGCACGCGACGCAGGTGCTCTTCGCGCCCGGCGCGAGCCTCGGGCTGCGCGGCGAGCTGGCGAGCAACCTCTCGGTGGACGTGCGCGGTCTCGCCGGCTTCGACGTGGGGCACACCGGCGCGGAGCCGGCCAACCTGCTCGCCCTGCGCACCGAGGTCGGCCTCACCTGGAGGGTGCGGTGACCGACTTCCGCGCCATGTACGACGCGCACGTGGACTTCGTCTGGCGCAACCTGCGGCGCCTGGGCGTGAGCGAGGCGGACATCGACGACCGCACGCAGGAGGTGTTCGTGGTCGCGCACCGGCGCCTGGCCGAGTTTCAGGAGCGCGGCCACGGCCCGCGCGCGTGGCTCTTCCAGATCGTGCTGCGCGTGGCGTCGGACTGGCGCCGCCACCGGCGCCGTCACCCCGAGGACGCCGACGGCGGCGCCGCAGGCGAGCGCGAGGCCTTCGAGGCGGACCAGAGCGCGAGCGCGGAGCGTCGCGAGGCGCTGGAGCGACTGGACGCGGCGCTCGCGACGCTGGACGTGGGCAAGCGCGCGGTGCTGGTGCTGCACGAGGTAGAGGAGATGACGGCGCCGGAGATCGCCGAGTCGCTCGACATCCCGGTCAACACCGTGTACTCGCGGCTGCGCGTCGCGCGGGTGGACCTGGAGCGCGCGCTGCGAGCGCAGGAGCGCACGAGCGGGGTGCGCTTCTCCGCCGTGGGCGGGCTGGTCGGCTCGGTCGACACGGGAGGTGTGCGATGAGCGACCTGTCGTCGGAGACGAGGACGCTGCTGCGCGCCGCGCGCGACGATCGGCCGAACGCCGGCTCGCGGGAGGCGATGTGGCGGGGCGTGCAGGCGGCGGCGGCGGCGCCCGCCGCGCTGGCGACGGCCAAGGGGCTGTCGGGCAAGCTGGTGCTCGGGACCTTGCTCGGGGGTGTGGTGACGGTGGGGCTCGCCGGAGCGCTGCTCGCGCTGCGCCCGGCCGCGCCGGGCGCGTCGGTGGCGCCCGAGCCGATCGCGCGCCGAGGCGTCGCGGAGCGCTTGCCGCGGGCCACGGTGGCGATGGAGGCGCGGGCGCAGGGTGACGTCGCGCGGGCGCGGGGCGGCGCCGCTGCGGGCCCGGGGGGCGGGGAGGTCGCGCGGGCCGTGGGGGTGGGCACCGCGTCGGGGGCCGGCGCGGGTGTCGTGCACGCGAGCCGCGCGAGCGCGCGCATCGCGGACACGCCGCGCGCTTCCGGCGGCGGCCAGGCAGCGGCCGCGCAGGGCGCGGGCCCCGGCGACGAGCTCGCCCGGGAGGCCCGGCTGGTGAGCGAGGCGCGCGGCGCGTTGCTGCGCGGCGACCCGGACAGGGCGCTCACCTTGCTCGGTGTGATCGACGCCCTCCCGAAGCGGAAGCTGGAGCCGGAGGAGCTGACGCTCCGGGCGCGCGCGCTCCGGGCGGTGGGGAGGGCGGATGAGGCGCGCGCTGCGGAGAACGCGTTGATCCGGCGGTACCCGGACCAGATCCTTCCCTGAGGGGCGCCGCGTGCCGCAGCGTGAGACAAGACCTAGATCGGACGAGCGCGATTTCGCATCGCGCTCGTCCATTCAGAAAAAGAGGATCGGGGCGAGGCCTGCGGCGGCGAGAGCGGCGAGGAGAAGCAGGCTGGTGGTGCCCGTCTTGCCCCGCGCGATGACGAACGCGTACACGCCCTTCGCGAGGTTGTTGCTCGCCGCGGCGATGGTGACGGCGATGGACGCGGTGTGGAGGGTGGCCGCGGCGGCGCCGGACTGCGTCAGGCTCATCACGAAGGGGTCGACGTCGGCGACGCCCATCACCCCGGCGAGGCCGTAGACGCCGCCGCTGCCCAGCGTCTCCAGCGCGACGCGGGTCGCGATGAGCATCACCAGGAAGACGAGGGCGAACAGCAGCGCGGTGCGCAGCTCCAGCGGGTTCTTGGTGCGCGCCGGCTCGCTCGGGGCCGCGGTGCCGGCGTCGCGATGCGCGACCAGCCAGCCCCCGCCGCACGCCAGCGCGGCGAGCGCGAGGAACCCCGGCGCGAGGGCGCGCGCCAGCGTGGCGTCGAAGACCATGAGCAACACGACCAGCCTCGCGTACATCGCGCCGGAGGCCGCGAGGATGGAGCCGGCGAAGACGTGCGGCCGGTCGGTGTCCTTCCCGCGCCGGGCGAGCACCACGGTGGTGGCGGTCGAGGAGTACGCGCCGCCCAGCACGCCGACGAGCAGCACGTCGCCGCGCCCCTTCATCCAGCGCTGCAGCACGTAGCTGCCGTAGGAGATGCCGCTGACGACCACGACGATCAGCCACGTGCGGAAGGGGTTGACGTGGAAGCGGCCGAAGGGCTGGTTCGGCAGGACCGGGAGCACCACGATGGACAGGAGCAGGAACTTGGTGAGGGAGAGCACCTCCTCCGGGCCGACACGCGCGGCGAGCTTCTGCAGGCCGGCCTTGAGCTCGAGCAGGCCCGCGCTCACGATCGCCAGCGCGCCGGCGATCCAGAAGCCGTTGCGCTGCACGAGCGCGCCCACCAGAAAGGTGAGCAGGCCGGAGACCTCGGTCGTCACGCCCGCCGAGCGCGAGTGCGCCAGCTTGTGGCGGTAGGAGACCACCATGAGGGCGCCCACGACGGCCAGGCCGATGGTCAGCGGCACGACGCTCGGCGCCGAGACCCACGCGAGGGCGTAGCCGAGCAGGCCGACGAGGGGGAAGGTGCGGACCCCGCCGAAGCTGTAGTGCTTGGAGCTCGCCTTGTGCTCCTCCCGCTCCAGACCGACAAGGAAGGACAGCAGCAGCACGACGGCGATCTGCACGCCCTCGGGCGTGAAGATCTGGGCGAGGCGGGCCATCGCGGGGGGCACGCACGTACGGGTTGCATCAAGGGTGCCCCTCACCTGGCCGCGCGGAGTGCAGCGCGGCTCGCGCAAAGAGCGGGGGCGGCGGGGGCCGCGGCGACGGTCAGGTGCATGGCTCGCGCCGTCGCGAAGGAGATGCGCGCGTCAGCCGCGGAGCGCGGCGACGGCGGTGACGTGGCGGAAGCCGAGGGCGCGCAGCCTGTAGGCGGCGCGCACGGCGCGCAGGTGCCGGCCGATGATCACCACGGCGTCGTCCTTGGCGGCGAGGTCGCCCGCGCGATCGATGATGTCGTCGAGCGGCACGCGACGCGACCTCTCGCGCGCGGGTACACCCTCGGGGTTCACGTCGATCACCACGGCGCCGAAGGCGATGAGATTTCTGGCCTGCCGGACGCGCACGCCGCGGAACACCAGCGCGGAGGTGACCGCGCAGAACACGACGGCGACGAGCAGGGGCAGCAGGGCGCCGGTCATGCCTGGGGTGAAGCAAGACCGGTGCCTGCCACCCGCGTCAACGCTGCGAGTTCTTCGTGGTCAGCAGCTCCTTGAAGGGGCCGACGAGGTCGAGCGGCAGCGGGAAGACGACGGTCGTCGAGTTCTCCACGCCGATCTCCACCAGCGTCTGCAGGTAACGCAGCTGCAGCGCCGACGCGCTCTTCTCGAGTATCTGCGCGGCCTCCATCAGCTTCTGCGAGGCCTGGAACTCGCCCTCCGCGGCGATGACCTTCGCCCGGCGCTCGCGCTCGGCCTCCGCCTGGCGCGCCATGGCGCGGCGCATGACCTCCGGCAGCTCGATGTCCTTGATCTCCACCGCGCTCACCTTGACGCCCCATGCGTCGGTCGCCTCGTCGATGATGCGCTGCAGCGCCTGGCCGATCTTCTCGCGCTCCGCCAGGATCTCGTCCAGCTCGTGCTGGCCGAGGATGTTGCGCAGGGTGGTCTGGGCGTAGAGCGAGGTGGCGACGAAGTGGTTGGCGATCTTGATGACGGCGTCCACCGGGTTCATCACGTTGAAGTAGACGACCGCGTTGACCTTGATCGTCACGTTGTCCTTCGTGATGACCTCCTGCGGGGGCACGTCCAGGGTGACGGTGCGCAGGTCGACCTTGAGCATGCGATCGATGAAGGGCACGAGCAGCCGCAGGCCGGGGCCCTTCACGTTGCCCGGCTCCACGCGGCCGAGGCGGAAGACGACGCCGCGCTCGTACTCCTTGACGATGCGGACGGCGCGCGCCACCACCAGAAAGACCATCGCCGCGACGAGCGACAGCCCGATCAGAAGCACATTGGGATCCATCGAAGAAGCTCCTTTCACTCTGACTCGAGCTCGCGGGTCACGGCCTCGCGAGCGTTGGCTCGACGCGCACCTCGCCCCCGGGGCTCTTCGGCTGCGTCGCCGGGCGAACCTCCAGGCGCGCCGGACCGGCGAGCACCGCGGTGACGATCACGTCCGCCCCGTCCTCCAGCGGGGCGGCGGACCTGGCCGCCCAGCGCGCCCCGTCCACGAAGACCGTACCCGCGAAACCGCCGCCGGCGGCGCGAAAGGTGGAGCGGGCGTGACCGCTGCGCCCCACCAGCGACTCCACGCCCGTCTGGAGGCGGGCGTGCTGCGACCGCAGCACCACCGAGGCGAGGAAGACCACCGCGGCCGTCGCGAGCGCCAGGAAGGGCGCGAAGACGCGCCAGTCGACCTGCTGCGTGCCGCCGAAGTAGCTCGCCCTGTCGACGAGCATGAGCCCGCCGAGCAGCAGCGACACCACGCCGCCGAAGGCGAGCGCGCCGTGGCTCTGCACCTTGATCTCGATCGCGATGGCGACGAAGCCGGCCACGAGCAGCAGCACGCCGCTCAGCTCCACCGGGAGCACGCTCATCGCCCAGAGGCCGGTGAGCAGCGAGACGACGCCGACGATCCCCGCGGCGCCGATGCCGGGGGAGGAGAGCTCGTAGAGGATCCCCAGCATGCCGAGGGACAGCAGCATCGACGCGATCGTCGGGTCGGCGAGGTGATCCAGCAGGCGCGCGGGCCAGGAGAGGGGTAGCTCGATCGCCTGCGCCCCCTGCGTGTGCAGGACGACCTCGTGCCCGTGGACGGTGACGGCGCGGCCGTCGAGCTGGCGCAGCAGGTCGGCGCGGTCGGGCGCCAGGATCTCCACAGCGCCCTTCGCCTTGGCCTCCTCCGCGGTGTAGCTGGCCGAGTTGCGCACGATGGACTCGCCGAAGCTCTCCGGGCGGCCGCGACGGGCGGCGAGGGACTTGGCGAGCGACACCAGGCTGTTGGTCGCCTTCTCGTTCATGACGCTGGAGAGGTCCTTGCCCTCGTTGCCGACCGGATGGGAGGCGCCCACGCGGGTGTGGGGCTCCATGGCCGCGATGTCGGTGGCGAGCAGGATGAAGGCGCCGGCGCTGGTGGCCTGCGCGCTCGTGGGCTCGACGAAGCCGACGACCGGGACGTTGGCGTTGGTGATGGCGGAGGTGATCTCCTCCATGGAGCTGACGAGGCCGCCGGGGGTGTCGATGGAGACGAGCAGGAAGGCCGCGTGCCGATCGTGCGCGACGTCCAGCGCGTGGCGCACGTAGCGCGCCTCGACCGGGTTGATGACGCCGGTGATGCCGATGTGGACGTACGTCTCCGCCCGGGCGGCCGCCGACCAGCCCAGGCCGGCGACGGCAAAGAGGAGGAGGAAGAGTCCTCGCGTCCAGCGGCGAAAGATGTGGCGGCTCACCTACGGATCGTGTGGATGGGGCGGGGGGCGTCAAGACGGGTGGGGTCCGATTTCGGGCAAATCGGCGCGGGAGTCCCCGTTTGCGCGGCGGCGGGTTGCAGGTACCAATGAGGGGGTGCGGCTGATCTTCACCGAGAACCTGCACCGGTTGCCGTTACCGCCGGGGCATCGGTTTCCGATCGCCAAGTACGGCAAGCTCCACGCGCGGCTGTCGGGGGCGTTCCCGTGGGCGATGCAGCGAGGGGCGCGCGCGACGGTGGAGGACGTCACGCTCGTCCACGACGGCGCGTACGTCAGGGCGGTGAAGGACGGGACGCTCGAGGAGAAGGCGGTGCGGCGGCTCGGCTTCCCGTGGTCGGAGATGCTCGTGGAGCGATCGCTGCGCAGCGTGGGCGGGACGCTGGCCGCGCTGGCGTGGGCGCTGCAGGAGGGAGCGTCGGGGCACATCGCCGGCGGCACGCACCACGCCTTCGCCGATCGCGGGGAGGGCTTCTGCGTCTTCAACGACATCGCGGTCGCGGTGCGGGTCGCGCGGCGCGATCACGGCGTGCGCCGCGCGGCGGTGGTGGACCTGGACGTGCACCAGGGCAACGGCACCGCGGCCATCTTCGCCGGCGACGACGACGTGCTCACCGTGTCCTTGCATGGTGCACGTAATTACCCCTTCCGGAAGGAGCGGAGCTCCCTCGACGTGGAGCTGCCCGACGCGTGCGACGACGCCACGTACCTCGCCGCGCTGGGCGGCGCGCTGGAGCGTGTGGAGGGCTTCCGTCCGGAGCTGCTCTTCTTCCAGGCGGGCGTGGACGTGCTCGCCGGCGACCGCCTCGGGCGGATGCGGCTCACCCTGGCCGGCCTGCGCGCCCGCAACGAGGCGGTCTTCGCCCTGGCGAGGCGGCTGGCCGTGCCCCTCGTCGTGACGCTCGGCGGCGGGTACCATCGCGACGTGGAGGCGAGCGTGGCGGCCCACGCCAGCGTGTACGAGGGGCTGGTCGGAGCCTTCCGGTGACCCTAGAGAAGGGCTAGCGAGAAACAGTCAATGAGACTCATTCGGATCGCCCTGGCGACCGCCAACAGCACGGTGGGCGCGGTGAAGAGCAACGCGGCGCGGGCGATCGAGCTCGCGCGGGAGGCGGCCGCCAAGGGGGCGACCTTCGTGGCGCTGCCGGAGCAGGTGCTGGGCGGGTACGCGCCGGAGGACCTGGTGCAGTGGCGGGCCTTCGTGGCGGCGCAGTGGGAGGCGCTCGGCGCCTTCGCGGAGGCGACGGCGAGCGACGAGGCGATCTTCACGCTCGGCCTGACGGTCGCGCGGGGCCCCAGCCTCTACAACGCGGCGGCCGTCGTGCACGGCGGCGGGGTGCTGGGCCTGGTGCCGAAGGAGAAGCTGCCCACCTACAACGTCTTCTACGAGGAGCGCACGCTCTCGCGCGGGGAGCCGGGGCTGAGCGGGGAGATCGGCGGCGTGCCCTTCGGGGACATGGTGTTCGACGCGCCCTTCGCCACCTTCGCGGTGGAGGTGTGCGAGGACCTCTGGTCGCCCGACGGGCCGATGCGGCGGCGGTGCTACGCGGGGGCGGAGCTGGTGCTCAACCTCTCCGCGTCGCCCTTCCGGCTGGGGATCATGGAGACGCGGCGGGAGATGATCGCCACGCGCGCGGCGGACAACCAGGCGACGGTTGCATACTGCAACTTGTTCGGCGCCAACGACGGCCTGATCTTCGACGGCGGCGGGTTCGTCGCGCAGAACGGGCGGGTGCTGCTGGACGCACCGCGCTTCCAGGAGGGCGTGGCCGCGGTGACGGTGGACCTGGACCGCACCGAGCGGCTGCGATCGGAGAACACCACCTGGCGGCACGACCGCCGGGCCTTCCTGGACGCGACGCCGGCGGTGCGGCGGGTGCGCGTGGAGGCGAAGGCCCCCGGCCGGGCGAAGCTCACCTACCCGGTGCCGGCGAACCGGAGCTTCTTCCTGCCCGACACCAGCGCGCCGCCGCCCGATCCCCGCGCGCGCTTCTGCGAGGACCTGCTCGACGCGCTCGCCGTCGGGGTGGGCGACTACTTCGAGAAGACGCGCGCCTTCAAGACGATCGGCGTGGCGCTCTCCGGCGGGCGCGACAGCCTGCTCAGCCTGTGGATCGCGCGGCGCTACGTCGACAGGCGCTTCGCCGCGCTGGACCAGGCGGGGCGCGACGCGAAGGCGCGGGCGATCCTGCGCGGCTTCTTCATGCCCAGCCGCTACTCCTCGGAGGAGACGCGGGCGGCGGCGAAGAAGACGGCGGAGGAGCTGGGCGCGGTCTACGCCGAGGTGCCCATCGACGAGGCGTTCGAGCGGGAGCTGGAGGCGGTGAAGGGGATGCTCCAGCCGGGCGAGGCGCTGACGCCGATGGCGCGGCAGAACGCGCAGGCGCGCGTGCGCGCGGAGCGGATGTGGACGTGGGCCAACTCCGCGGGCGGCCTCTTCCTGCAGACGAGCAACATGAGCGAGAAGGCGGTGGGGTACTGCACCATCGGCGGGGACCTGGAGGGCGCGCTCTCGGTGATCGCCAACGTGCCCAAGACGGTGGTGAACATGCTCCTGGACTACCTGCTGGAGACGACGGGCTCGGAGGCGATCCGGCTGACCTTGAAGAAGCCCGCGTCGGCGGAGCTGGCGGAGGACCAGGAGGACGAGCGGGAGCTGATGCCCTTCCCGGTGCTGGACGCGTGCTTCGCGCTCTACGCGGGGGAGAAGATGAGCGTCGAGGAGGTGGCGACCGTGCTCGGCGCCATGTTCCCGGAGCACGGCGCCCAGAAGACCGACGCCTGGGCCGAGCGCTTCGGGCGCCTCTTCGTGCAGTCCATCTACAAGTGGGTGCAGGCGCCGCTCAGCCTCCACGTGGGCAACCTGGACCTGGACCGCGAGCGCGCGCTGCAGCTCCCGGTGGTCCAGCGCACGGAGTGGTGAGGGGTGGGGCGAAGAGGGGGGTGGGCCCCTCCTGGCGCCATGCTCGGGCTCGTGCTCGCCTTCTCGCGCGCCGCCAATGTATGCAGGATACACATGTTCCGGCGCGCGAGAAGGCTTGCGCGCGAGCCCTGCGCGTGGCGCTTCCTCCCCACGGTGTCGCGCTCCGCGCGCCACACGGGGAGGATGGTGCTCCGTCGTGCGCCGGCCGCGGCGCGATCGTGCAGGCTCTGCGGCAAGCCTGGACGAGGCGGACGGAGGCTGGATGACGCGGTTCCCCTGGAGCCCGGTCCTGGTCATCTGCCTCGCGCTGGTGGCTGCCGGATGCGGGGGCAAGAGCGACGCGGGCGAGATCCCGCCGGGCGAGCCGTGCAACGTGGTCGAGCCGGACTGCGGCGGCGGGACGACGTGCCTGACCGAGTCGCTGCCCGTCGGAAACGGGTGCTCGTCGATGGCGAACATCTGCACCGTCGCGTGCACCGAGGACAACCGGTGCGTCGCGCGCTTCGGTAGCGGAGCGGCGTGCCGCGCCGGCTGTGACGGCTCCGCGCCAATCTGCATCCCGCCGGACTGAGCGCGCGATGGCGTGAAGGCGTCGGCCCGGCGCTCGGCACCGCTGGCGCGTGAAGGTCAGCGCGAGGTCGAGCCGAGCAGCGCGCCGATGCTGGAGGACGGGGGCCCGAACTGCGGCGCCTCCAGCGCCTGCGCGAAGGTGACGTAGAAGGTGACGGGGCCGACGCCCGCGGGCAGCGGGCTGGCCGAGATGGGGAAGCCGAGGTCGGCGCGGAAGACGATGCGGTCGAACTGGGGGAGCAGCGCGCGCACGCCGAAGCCGACGGCGTGCCGCGGCACGACCTGCGACCAGTCGTCGAAGGCGCTGGCCGCGTCGTAGAAGAGGACACCGCCCACCTGGACCTTGAGGATCTCGAGGGGACGCGAGCGGTACTCCAGGTTGGAGGCGACGACGTTCTTGCCGACGAAGAAGTTGCTCGGGTAGCCGCGCAGCACGCTGTTGGCGCCGACGTAGCTGACCTGGTTGAGGTAGTCGGCGTAGCGGTCGATGAAGCGGCCCGCCCAGATCAGGCGGCCGATGCCGAAGCGCGGGGTGGCGAAGTAGGTCTCGGCGTCGAAGACGCCCTGCAGCACGTCGGTGGTGTTGGCCTCGGTCGTGTTCTGGACGTCCACGCGGAAGATGCCGTCCTTGATCGCCGCGGTGTAGCCGGCCTCGGCGAAGACGCCCAGGAAGGTGCGCGTGGAGCCGAGGTTCTGCGAGACGGGGTAGACCTTCACGCCGAGGTAGTGGCCGAGGCGCACGTCCTCCTGCAGGCCGAGCGTCTCCAGGTCGAGCACCCGGGCGAAGTCGTTGGTGTAGGTGCGCCACTGGAGCGCCGGACCGACGCGGTCGTCGTTCATGGGGACGCGCGTCGCGCGGAACTGGGCGACGGCGGCGGGGTCGAAGCCGGAGAGGTCGAGGGTGGAGTAGCTGCGGTGCAGCGCCTGGAAGGAGAGGACGAAGTCGTTCTTGTATTTCCAGCCGAAGGAGCGGGTGACGCTCGCCTCGGCGAGGGCCAGATCGCTGTGGTACTCGTACGGGATGCCGTCCTTCTGCGGGGTGAGGGGCGAGTCGTAGGTGGCGAGCGCCGCCTCGGAGTAGCGGCGGGTGATCTCGTTGCGCCACTGCGCGGTGGCGCTCCACGCCCAGGGGGTGCGCGTGGACCAGAGGGGCTGGGCGACGGTGGCGCCGCCGAAGGAGCCCTCCGGGCTGCCGGTGGTGTTGTCGACGACGACGTTGCCGCTGGCGGTCGCCTCGACGCGCGACCGCCCGAAGCGGGGCACGACGTAGTACGCGCCCAGGGAGGTGGAGAGCGGCTGGTAGAGGAAGTTGGCGCCGAGGGTGTGGTGGATGCCGAGGAGGTTGGTCTCCGCCGGCTGCAGGACGAGGCGCTCCAGGCCGCCGTTGGTGAGGATGATGTCCCACTGCAGTCGCAGGCTCCAGACGTCCTTGGTGATGACCACCAGGCGCACCTTGCCCGGGGAGGAGCCCTTCACCGCGACGGTGAGCACGAGGGAGAGCTGCGGGAGAGAACGGAGGTTGCGCGCGGTCTCGTCGACGAGGAGCTGGTCGTACTTGTCGCCGACGTCCTGGAGCACCTCGCGCCGGATGACCCACTCCTTGGAGGTGGCGTGGAAGGCGTTCAGGAAGTACGGCACCGGATCGCGGTGCTCGAAGACCTCCAGGCGCACGACGTCGATGCCCTCGATGATCTTGCCGTCCGGCGCGGGCTCGGCGCGCGCGTGGAGGCGCTCAAGGACCATCGCGATGGTCTCGGTCTCGTACGGCGAGTAACCGAAGGTCTCCGACACCGGCGCGGAGGGGTCCGCCGGGCCCGCGGCGGCGGCCGGCGCGCCGAGGGCGAGGATCAGCGGGAGCACGAGGAGCGCACGCGCGCGCGGGGCCATGCGGCCTCCGACACTCTCACGAACGGACGCCGGCGTCGCCTCTCTTGGTGAAGGCGGCGACGAGGGCGAGCGGTCCCCAGAGGGGAAACAGCAGCGGCGTGGTGCGCGCCACCATCGCCGCGGCGCGCAGGCCGGTGGCGATGCTGCCGTCGCGGCGCACGACCACCAGCGAGCGCGCGCGGAGGCGGTCGGGCTCCCAGGCCTTGAGCTCGTAGCGCGAGAGCCAGTCGAGCGCCTTGATGCCCCGCGCGAGCCACTTCCAGACGCGGCGCGAGGGATCGAACCGCAGCTTGCGCGCGCGCCGGTCGGGCGTGGCGAAGAGGGCGTAGGCGACCAGCGTGGTCCAGGTGAAGAGCTCGACCTGGCTGGTGACCTGGATGGTGAGGTGAAACATGACGCCCCACCAGAGGAGCGGCGCGCGCAGCCGAGGCACCCAGAGGCCGACCGCGAGCAGCAGCTCGGTGGCGATGGCGGCCTTCGCCAGGCCGCTGGCGACCAGCGGCTGCTGGAAGGCGGCGACCACGCGCTGCGGTACGCCCTTGTCGAGCGCGATGTACCCGTAGCGGGTCAGGCGGTCGAGCAAGACGAGACCATGGCGCCAGTCGGCGTCGAGGAGCTTCGAGCCGCCGGAGGCGAGGTAGATGATGCTCACCTGGAGCTGCGCGAGGCGCTGCGCCCACAGCGGGCCGAAGCGGTCCTCCTCCTCCGGGGTCTGCCCGAGCACGAGGGTGCGGTCGCACGGGGAGAAGGCGAGCAGGAAGGCGTAGCAGGCGAGGGCGTAGCGGTTGTGGTGGTAGTGCAGCCGGTCGCAGAGCAGCACGTAGACGACGGAGAGGGCGGAGAAGAGGAGGGCGGGGCGCGCCTGGTGGCCGACGACGACCAGCGCCGCGCAGAGCATCTGCGCCGCGAGGATGCCGACGTAGACGGTGCGCGAGGGCACCAGGGCCTCCGGGATCATCGGCATGTGGAAGACGTCGCCGAAGTAGCGCGAGTCGTGGAGGGCCCTTGCGGCGTCCAGCGCCTGCCAGAAGAGGAGCAGGCCGAAGAGGATGCGCGCCACCGCGAGCACGTGGGTGTCGCCGCCCTCGATCTGCCAGGCGCGGAGGCGCTTGCGCGCGCGGCCGAGGAGGTCGCCGGCCATCAGCGGCCCCGCGCCGCGCTCGTCAGTCGCACGTGCTCGGGGGGCCGCCCGTTGCGACGCACGGTGACGTCGGCGACCAGCGCGATCGTCTGGGTGTCGTTGTTGGTGTGCGCCATGACGTCGTCGAGGGCCGCACGGAGCCGCGCGAGCTGGGCGTCGGCGCCGTAGCTGGCGTGCTCGGTCACGTCGAGGCGCGAGAGGGTGGGATCCGCGACGCGATCGCGCCAGGAGAAGCGCTGGGGGTCGCCGTTGTCGTCGGTGGCGACCCACGAGCCGTCGGCGCCGACGCGCACGAGCTGGGTGCCCTCGCCGGAGATGGCCTCCACCTCGCGGTACAGGACGATCTGGATGGTGGACGACTCGCTGAACATGCGGAAGGCGAAGGCGTTGTCCGGTCGCATGCCGCCCGTGGCGATGAGCGCGGCCTGCCCCGCCACCCACAGTCCGGCGACGACGACCCGCGCGCGCGGCCCGAGGTCGCGGCCGAACATCGGCGCGAAGAAATCCAGAACGCGCTCCAGCACACGCGCACCCTGGCGAAAGTCTCGCCGTTCCGCAATAAACTCGCGCGGCTGGCTGTAACGTGCAAGGATCCCTTGGTCGTGCGCCGCCCGCTGTTGCCGCTGTTTCTGCTGATTTCTTGCGGGCAGACGACCGCGATGGGGGACCGCGGCCAGACGCCGGAGCAGGTGAGCGCGCCGACGGTCGTGCGGCCGGCGGCGTCGGTGCAGGTGGCCGCCGCGACCGACGCGGCGGCGCCGGCGCCCGTCCCTCCCGCGAGCCCGCTGGAGAACGCGGGGCGGCTCGGCCACTTCTTCACCGCGCTGGCTGCCGTCGACGACGGCACCGCGACCGAGGACGTGCGCGTCCTGCAGTTCGGCGACTCGCACACCGCCGCCGACCTGGAGACCGGGACGGTGCGCCAGGAGCTGCAGGCGCGCTTCGGCGACGGTGGCCGCGGCTTCCTGGAGCTCGGCCGCCCGTGGCGCACGTACTACCAGGAGGGCATCAAGTCGCCCGGCATGACGCACAGCTGGAAGGCGGAGCACGGCAAGCTGGAGCACGGCCACCTGGTGGGCGACGGCTGCTACGGGCTCGCCGGCTGGTGCCTGCTCACCAGCAAGCGCAACGCGCGCGCGTGGACGGAGGTGACGGCGCCCTCCTCGCGCATCGAGCTGGACTACTTCGCGCAGCCGAAGGGCGGGTCCTTCGAGCTGCTGGTCGACGGCTTGCCGGCCGCGCGCGTCTCCACCCGCGCGAAGACTGCGGCCTCCGCGTACAAGGAGGTGGACGTGCCCGACGGCCCGCACCGCCTGGAGGTGCGCGCCAGGGGCGACGGCGAGGTGCGCTTCTTCGGCGTCTCGCTCGATCGTGCGAAGGTGGGCGTGGTCTACGACGCCCTCGGCATCAACGGCGCGCGCGCCGCGACGACGCTGCAGTGGAACGAGCAGCACATGGCCGAGCAGATCCGCCACCGCTCGCCCAACCTCGTCGTCCTCGCCTACGGGACCAACGAGTCGGCCGACGATCAATCCATGGACCTCATCGAGCGGCAGCTCGTCGACGCGCTCGGCCGCGTCGCGCGGGCGGTGCCGTCGGCCTCGTGCCTGCTGCTCGGCCCACCGGACCGCGCCATCGAGTCGGATACCCCCGCGGCGGACGGCGGCAAGGCGTGGGTGCCCTCGCAGCGCGTCCAGGACATCGTGCAGGTGGAGCGCCGCGTGGCCAAGGCCGCGGGCTGCGGCTTCTACGATCAGCTCACCGCGATGGGTGGGCCCGGCACCATGATCACCTGGGCCGACGAGGACCCGCCGCGCGCCCAGCACGACCACACGCACATGACGCGGGATGGCTACGCGGTGCTGGGAGAGCTCTTCGCCGCGGACCTGCTGCGCGCCTACACCGACTGGCGCGCCCAGAAGAACCTGCCGCCCGTCGCCGCGCCTCCGCCGCGCCCCACGATCACCCCGTCCGACGCGCCGCCCGCCGGCTCGGGCGAGGGCGAGCAGTCCCCCTTCGTCGCCATTCCGCTCTGAGGGATCCCGCCTGTCGCCGGGTGCGACGGGGGTGTCCGGGGACAGGCGGAGGGGACAGGGGGGACAGGGTCGCCAGTCGTGCGGCGCGGCAAGCACGCGCCTCTCGTGTCGGCACGACTCGTGCTCGGAGGCTTGCAGGCGCACCACCAGATCCGACTCGCGAGCGGAGCTGGACGCGGCTGTCTCGCGTGGGCGCGCCGAAACAAACGGATCACTGCATGGAGGACGGCTTCATGACATGAGTTTGCAAAGCTAAAGGGCTTGCGGATTGGGACAGAGAGGAGCGCAAGCGAGCTCCCTCGGGCCGAACGCTGTTGCCGGGCTTGCTTTCCCGCCCCCGGACCGCGCCGCGCTACCACGCGGCACCCCTGCACGACGAGGCATCGCCTCGACGGCGGGCGAGGGCGATCGAGGTCGAAAACTCGAAGCGCGTGCCGTCATTCGCCGTGTGCGGTGAGGGCGACAGGCGCCGGAAAGTAGCATGACCACGGCTGTCGCGCGGATGGGCGGTGCAAGCCGCCTGTCGTCGGCGCTCCTGCTTCGGAACCTGGTGGAGTGGTGGCGTGTGCGGAGGGTAGCAGGACCCCTGGTGCCTGAAATGAAGGGTGCCGCATTACAAATTCTGCTCGTAGTCACCGGGACCTTCGTCCATTTTCCGCCAGAGTCATCCGCCCGGAAGGGCGCGCCGGTCACTTCTGCGTTTTCGCACCGGGCGCTCCCTCGTCTGGTGCGCCGTGGTGTGTCTGGGGGACGGGGGCGCGGGTGTCTGGGGGGACGGGGGCGCGCTGGTCAGTCGCTGCCGGCGTCGACGATGGGCGCGTCCTTGTGCGTGCTGGCGTAGGCGTCGTAGCCGGTGGTGAGCGCCTTGAAGAAGAGGGTGCCGAGCACGGTCGCGCCCGCGGGCGAGGGGTGCGTGAGGTCGCCGCCGCCCAGGCCGCGCTTGACCCACTTGGCCATCGATCCCTTGCCGCCCATCGCCTGGAAGGTGTTCCAGAAGGCGACGCCGTGGGCCTTGGCGATCTCCTCCTGCAGGGCGACGAGGCGCAGGATGACGTGCGGCGTGCGCAGGTGGCCGTTCTCGTCGCGCTCCGCGCGGTCGATCGGCGAGGCGACCAGGATGGACACACCGGGCGCGGCCGCCTTCAGCGTATCCAGCAGGGCGCCGAGCGACTTGCGGTACTGCGGCTCGTTGACGCCGCCGTCCTCGCTCTCGTTGGTGCCGTACTGCACCACGATGAGCGACGGGTCGCGCAGCGTCATCTGGTCCTTCCAGTGCGCTGCGTCCATGACGTGCCAGAGGCTCGCGCGGCCGCCGAGCGCGCCGAGGGCGTCGTAGGTCACGCCGGGGACGTCGCGCTCCATGACGACACCGAACATGCGCACGTCGCCCCCGCCCAGCGTGCGGATCGTCATGGACGCCGGGCCGTCCGGCACCGTCACCGACTTCTTGCGCGAGACCTTGGCGTCGCCGCGCGTCGAGACACGCACCGGGTCGCTGCCCTTGATCTCGATCTGGAAGTCGCCGCCGTCCGGCTGCTCCAGGTAGTAGACGTCGAAGCGCGAGACGCTGCGGCCAAAGTCCCCGCGCGAGACGGTGCTGAAGGTGGCGGTGGCCGTCTGCCGCGTGTGGAAGGAGACGCCGCCCAGGCCGTAGAGGCCGTCCTTGACCAGCGGGCCGGTGATGCGACTCATGCTCCACCCGCCCGAGGCGCGGTGGGAGACATCGTTGTGGAAGTACCACTCCCAGGGGTTGGCGGTGAGGATGAAGCCGTGGCCGGCATCGCCGAAGCGCTCCTGCATCTTGCGGCGCATCGTGCCGGAGACGTAGTCGCTCGCGATGACGGAGTCGCCGTAGTGGAGGATGCGCGTGACGGCGCCGGGCTCCTTGCGGATGGTGCGGGCGAGCTGCGCGTAGAAGGCGTCGAGCGCGTGGCCGGTGGCGTCCTCGATGGCGATGGACCCCGCGGCCTTGGCGAGCTCCTCCGCGTCCAGGGGCACCCGGTCGTCGGCGGGCAGCGAGTTGGTGACGGTCGCCTGGTTCTGCGTCGCCCCGAGCTGGTCCTCCCCCATCGTGGTGACCGGCGGCGGGACCACCGGCGCCGCGGCGACGGCCTCGGTGTCGGTGTGGTCCCACGGCGCGTGCACGATGCGCAGCCGCCGCAGGCGCGGCGAGGCATAGGGGATCGCCAGCAGGGCAAGCATGACGAGGAGCGCCCGCGTCGTCTTCTGCGCGAGGGGGTGGCGCGTCTTGGGCGCGGGCGCCGTTTCGTTCGCCGAGGGGCTCTGCGTGCTCACGGTCCGCGTGTGCCGATAGCACGCGCGCTCGCCATGGTCACGGCCTCTCGCCTCGCGTAGGATCGAGCCATGAGCCGCATCCTCGCCCTCGGGCTCGCCGCGGGACTCCTCGCATGCAGCAGCGACAGCACGCCGGAGGAGCCCCTTCCCAGGCTGGTGTACGCCAACGGCGCGAGCACCCTCTACTCGCTGGACGTCGCGTCGCTCGCCGCCACGCCCGTCGGCCCCCTCACCGGCTGCGAGGCAGCGGAGGCGGTGGACATCGCGATCGACCAGCAGGGTGGCCTCTGGGTGTCCAACGGCGCGCTCAACAAGGTCGACCCGGCGACGGGCACCTGCACCAAGGTGGGCGGCTCGACCGTACCGGTGGCGCTCGCCTTCGTGCCGGCCGGCATCCTCGACCCCGCGCAGGAGACGCTCGTCGGCTACTACGGCAACGAGTACGTCAAGATCAACATGGCCGACGGCACGACGAGCGACGTCGGCCCGCTCGCGACGGGCAACGACCCCAACGCCCAGCTCAGCATCAGCGGCGACCTCGTCTACACCTACGACGGCCGGCTCTTCCTCAGCGTCAGCGGCCCTGGCTGCGGTGACTGCATCGTCGAGGCCGACCCCAACAGCGGCGCGTTGAAGAAGAACTACGGCCCCGTGCCCTACAAGAACGTCTACGGCCTCGCCGCGTGGAGGGGCACGCTCTACGGCTTCACCGAGAGCGGCGAGGTCTTCTCGGCGACGCTCGACGGCGACGCCTGGAAGACGGCCGACATCCCGCAGGCGCCCGGGGCGACGCTCCAGTTCGGCGGCGCCGCGATGCTCTTCTGAGGACGTGGCCCAGCACTGGGCGCGCGTCCCGGAGCCCGCCCCGGCGATCGGTCTCGCACGCGCGGGGCGAGTCGCGCTATAGGGCAGGCGCGCCGTGCTGTTCAACTCGCCGCTCTACGGGGTCTTTCTCGTCCTGTGCTTCGTCGTCTTCTGGGCCGTCCGGAAGCACCGCACCCTGCGCATCCTCTTTCTGATCGTCGCGAGCTACGGCTTCTACTTCTACGGCACCTTCGACTCCGCGCGCGACGAGCCGGTCCCGCTGGGCGCGATCCCCTGGAGCGTGCTCTGCCTCGGGATCATCTTCCTCGGCTCCACGCTCGACTTCTACATCGGCCGCGCGCTCGGCCGCGTCGAGCATCCGCTGGGCCGCAAGGCGCTGCTCCTCTGCTCCGTCTTTTACTACCTGGGCGTCCTCGCGGTCTTCAAGTACTTCAACTTCGCCGTCGACTCCTTCGCCGACCTCGCGCACGCCGCCGGGTGGAACGTCTCGCGCGTGCACCTGCGGCTGGTGCTGCCCTTCGGCATCTCCTTCTTCACCTTCGAGACGATGAGCTACACGATCGACGTGTACCGCCGCGAGCTGTTGCCCGCGCGGCGCTACCTCGATTACCTGCTCTTCGTCTGCTACTTCCCGCACCTCGTCGCCGGGCCCATCGTGCGCCCGCGGCAGATGCTCCCGCAGTTCGACCGCGAGCCCGTCTTCGACGAGTCGCAGCAGGCGCGCGGCCTCTGGCTCATCGCCACCGGCCTGCTCAAGAAGATCGTCATCGGCGACACCCTCGCGCAGAACATGGTCGGGCGCGTCTTCGACAACCCGGAGCGCTTCTCCTCGGTGGAGGTGCTCGTCTCCGTCTACGCCTACGCCGTCCAGATCTACGCCGACTTCTCCGGCTACACCGACGTCGCCATCGGCAGCGCGCTCCTCTTCGGCTTCGAGCTTCCGAAGAACTTCGACGCCCCCTACATCTCCAAGAATCTGCAGGAGTTCTGGCACCGGTGGCACATCTCGCTCTCCACCTGGCTGCGCGACTACCTGTACATCCCGCTCGGCGGCTCGCGCTTCGGCTCGTGGAAGACGTACCGCAACCTGATGATCACCATGGTCCTCGGCGGCCTGTGGCACGGCGCGTCGTGGAACTTCGTCATCTGGGGCGCGCTCCACGGCGTGGCGCTCGCCGGCACGCGCATGTGGCAGAGGTGGCGCACCCGCCGCGCCACCGCCGGCCTCGCGCCGGAGGGCGAGAGCGCGCCGCTGCCCTCCCGCCGCGGCCCGAGCGCACCCGCGCCCGGTGGCTCCTGGCTCGGCAACGCGGTGGCCACCTTCCTCACCTTCCAGTATGTGTGCTTCGCCTGGATCTTCTTCCGCGCGCCCACCTTCGCGCACGCCAGCCTCATGCTCTCTCGCATCGGCCGGCTGGAGTGGGGCACCACCAACCTGCCCGCCAAGGTCGTCGTGCTCGTCGTCGTCGCCATGGTCCTGCACTTCGTGCCGAAGGACTGGGAAGAACGCGTTCACGGCCTCTTCGCGCGCACCCCGGCCGTCGTGCAGGGCGCCGTGCTCGCCGCGGTCGCGCTGTGCTTGCACCTGGCGGCGGGCGCGAAGGCAGAGCCGTTCGTCTATGGCCAGTTCTGACAGGACGTGAGGCAACGCGTGGACCGGGCGAGGCCCTCCCCACGCGGGCCCTCCGCCATGCGTCGGGGCATCGCGACCTGAAGCACCCGGCCACCGCGACAGAGGGCGTGATCGCCCTTTCGCTCGAAGCCGCGCGGGAGTAGCTTTGTCGCGCGGTTCCGGGGGGCAACGCGCGAAAAAAGGACCATGCAAGTCGGGATCCCCAAGGAGATCTACCCCAAGGAACAGCGCGTTGCCGCCACGCCGGACGTCGTCAAGAAGCTCACAAAGCTCGGCCTGGAGGTCGTCGTCGAGGCGGGCGCGGGGGAGGCGGCCCACTTCCAGGACGGCGCCTACGCCGAGCTCGGGGCCACTGTCGTCCCCGACGCCGCCACGCTCTACGAGCAGGCGGACATCGTCCTCAAGGTGCGCCCGCCGATGCTCCGCCCCGATGGCAAGCACGAGGCGGACATGCTCAAGGAGGGCGGCCGCCTCATCAGCTTCATCTGGCCGGGCATCAACAAGAACCTGGTGGAGATGCTCGCCGCCCGCAAGGCCACCGTCCTGGCGATGGACTGCATCCCGCGCATCACCCGCGCGCAGAAGATGGACGCCCTCAGCGCGATGGCCAACGTCGTCGGCTACCGCGCCATCATCGAGGCCGCCGCCCACTTCGGCCGCTTCTTCCCCGGGCAGGTCACCGCCGCCGGCAAGGTCAAGCCCGCGCAGGTGCTGGTCATCGGCGCCGGCGTCGCCGGGCTCGCCGCCGTCGCCGCCGCGCGCAGCCTCGGCGCCGTCGTGCGCGCCTTCGACACCCGCCCCGCGGTCCGCGAGCAGGTGGAGAGCCTGGGCGCCCAGTTCCTGAAGTTCGACTTCAAGGAGTCGGGGGAAGGGGAGGGCGGCTACGCCAAGCAGATGAGCGAGGCGTACCTCGCCGCCGAGCAGGCCCTCATCGCCGAGAACGCCAAGGACGTGGACATCATCGTCACCACCGCCGTCATCCCCGGCGTGCCCGCGCCCAAGCTCATCACCTCCGGCGCGGTCGTCAGCATGCACCACGGGTCGGTCATCGTGGACCTGGCCGCCGAGCAAGGCGGCAACTGCATGCTCACCGAGCGCGACAAGGTGGTGGAGAAGTTCGGCGTGCAGATCATCGGCGCGACCGACCTGGCGAGCCGCATGGCCCGGCAGACGAGCGAGCTCTACGCCACCACGGTCTACAACCTCTTCCAGGACGTCTACGACGAGGAGAAGAGCGACATCGTCCTGGACCTGGAGGACGAGATCCACCGCGGCGTCGTCGTGCTCAACGAGGGCGAGCTGCTCTGGCCGCCGCCGTCGCGCCCGCGCCCGCGCTCCGCCGCGCCGCAGCCGGAGACGCCGAAGGGCGGCCCGGCGCACCACCCGCCGGTGCACAGCAACACGGTCGGCCTCGTCTTCGTCGCGCTCATCGCGTGCCTGCTCGGCGTCGCCGGCCTCTTCGCGCCCAGCCAGTTCCTGGAGCACCTCACGGTGTTCTTGCTCGCGTGCGTCGTCGGCTGGCACGTCATCTGGAACGTGACCCCCGCCCTGCACACCCCGCTGATGAGCGTCACCAACGCCATCAGCGGCATCATCCTGGTGGGCGGCGTCCTGCTCCTGCGCGCGGGCGGCCTGCACGTCGCCACCATCCTGGCGGGCGCGGCCGTGCTGCTCGCCATGGTCAACGTCGCCGGCGGCTTCCTCGTCACCCAGCGCATGCTCAAGATGTTCCGGCGCGGCTCCGCCGAGAAGGCGGGCCGCTGATGCTCGGCTCCGTCCAGGCCCTCGCCTACCTCGTCGCGGCGATGCTCTTCATCCTGAGCCTCCGCGGCCTCTCCGAGCAGGAGACGGCCCGGCGCGGCAACGCCTTCGGCATCTTCGGGATGGCGCTGGCGCTCGTCGTCACCGGCGTGGCGCTCTTCTCCTCCCCGGGCGTCACCCTGCAGTCGCTCGGCTCGGCCACCGGCATCCTCGCCGCGGCGGTCGTGGTGGGCGCCCTCATCGGCGGCACCGTGGCGTCGCGCGTCGCCATGACGTCCATGCCCGAGCTCGTCGCCATCCTGCACAGCTTCGTCGGGGCGGCGGCGGTGCTCGTCGGCATCGCCAGCTACCTCGAGCCCAACAAGGGGGGCGCGGGCGTCGTCCACCAGGTGGAGATCTTCGTCGGCGTCCTCATCGGCGCCGTGACCTTCACCGGCTCGGTCATCGCCTTCTTCAAGCTCCGCGGCACCATCGGCAGCCGGCCACTGCTCCTGCCCGGGCGCCACATGCTCAACCTGCTGATGCTCGTCGGCAGCGTGGCCCTCGGCGTCATGTTCATCCGCGTCGGGGAGCCGGCGGGCCTGCAGTACCTGCTCGCCATGACGGCCGTCGCCGCGGTCCTCGGCCTGCACCTGGTCATGGCCATCGGCGGCGGCGACATGCCCGTCGTCGTCTCCCTGCTCAACAGCTACTCCGGGTGGGCCGCCGCGGCCGCGGGCTTCATGCTCGGCAACGACCTGCTCATCATCACCGGCGCGCTCGTCGGGTCGAGCGGCGCCATCCTCAGCTACATCATGTGCAAGGCGATGAACCGGTCCATCTGGAACGTCGTCTTCGGCGGCTTCGGCGCCGCGCCCACCGGCCCGCGGGCCAAGGGCGCCGCCCCCGCCGGCAAGGTGAACGAGGCGAACGTCCCGCAGGTCGCGCAGCTCCTGCTCGCCGCCAAGAGCGTCATCATCATCCCGGGCTACGGCATGGCGGTCGCGCAGGCGCAGCACCCGGTGAAGGAGCTCACCACCCTGCTCGAGCACAAGGGCATCGGCGTCCGCTACGCCATCCACCCCGTCGCCGGCCGCCTGCCCGGCCACATGAACGTCCTGCTCGCCGAGGCGAACGTCCCCTACGACATCGTCAAGGAGATGGACGAGATCAACGAGGACTTCGAGAAGACCGACGTGGTGCTCATCATCGGCGCCAACGACATCGTCAACCCGAGCGCCCTCACCGACGAGGCGAGCCCCATCTACGGCATGCCCGTGCTGGAGGCGTGGAAGGCCGCCCGCGTCGTCATGCTCAAGCGCGGCATGAGCGCGGGCTACGCCGGGGTGGACAACGCCATCTGCTACAACGAAAACACCCTGATGCTCTTCGGCGACGCCAAGCAGAGCATCAACAAGCTCCTCGCGTCGATCCAGTCCGACGCCAAGGCCGCGTGATCCGGTAGCGCATGAGCCGGCGGACGCAGCTCGTCTTCGGCGTGCTCGACCTCGTCGTGGCCGCGCTCGTGCTGGGCGGCGTCTACGGCGCGCTGCCCACGCGGTGGGCGCCGGTCGACGTGACCGCCACGGCGGTCGCCCTGCTGCAGCTCGCGGCCGGCGTCGCGCTCCTGGCGCGCCATCGCGCCGCCGCGTCGATCGCCCGGGTGGCGAGCTTCGTCTCGCTGGGCGTGGGCCTCCTGCTCATCACCCTGCTCGCCGTGACCGCCAGCTACCTCTCCGGCATCTACGGCCCGGTGGGCAAGGGCGGCGCGGTCATCCTGGTCCTGGTGGCGGCGCTGGCGCTTCCGTACCTCGTGGCCATCCCGGCCGTCGAGCTGGTGATGGTCGGCCCCTGGTCGCGCGCGGCGGTCGCCCCGGACGCCGCGCCGCCGGACGACACGCAGCGCCCCGCCTCGGAGGGATCCGAGAAGGCGTCATGACGCCCCGCGGGCTGGCCAGACTGCTCGGCGGGTGGCTCGTCCTGCTCGTCATCGCCTGCGGGGTGGTGCGCGGCACCGTGCGGGTGCGCCCCCCGGCGAAGGCCACCATCATCGCGTCGCGCTGGCTGGGCGGCAAGCTGGTGGCGCGCGCCCTCGTCTCCAGCCCCGACGTGAGCGGGACGCCGCTCGCCGCCGCCGAGGGCGCGCTGGTCTACGAGCGCGTCGTCGGTGAGGGCCCCATCCTCCGGTGGCCGGAGCCGCTCTTCGCGCTCTCCCTCGTGCCGAGCCGCGACGGCGTGCGCGTCGACCTGGACGGTAAGACCGCCTACGTCACCCCCGACGATCTCGTCGCGCACCAGGCTTACGACCACGGCGTCTCCATGCCCGCGCTCAGCCTCAACATGGGCGTGGACGTGCCGCTGCTCGCGGCGATCGCGTCCGGTCCGCTCGGGGCGAAGCCCATCGACGTCCAGGAGCGCGCCACCTTCCGGCGCATCCGCACCGAGCGCACGGTGGTGGGGCAGCTCCCTCCGATGCCCATCCTGGCGAGCAGCTTCGACGACGCCGACGTGCGCATGAGCGCCTACCAGGCCGCCCGCTACCTCGCGCGCGGCGTCTCCGACGACGGCCACTTCCACTACCTCGTCAACGCCGCCAGCGGCCAGGTGCTCAGCGGCTACGACTGGCCGCGCCACGCGGGGGCGACGTACTTCGTCGCGCAGGTCGCCCGCCGCAGCCACGACATCGAGCTGCGCAGCGCGGCGCTGCGGGCCGCCGGCCTGATGCGCAACGACGCCCTCCGCAAGTGCGGCCGCAACCCCTGCGTCGCCGTCGGCTTCCCGGCGGAGATCGGCTCCTCCGCCCTCGCGGTCATCGCCTTCTCCGAGATCGTGCGCGCCGGCCTGGACGACACCTACCTCTCGCTGGTGCGCGGCCTCGCGGACTTCTTGCTGGCGCAGCAGCGCCCGGACGGCGAGTTCATGCACCAGGCGGACAGGGACGGCCGCCCCATCGACGTGCAGTTCCTCTACTTCTCCGGCGAGGCCACGCTCGCGCTGGCGCGCGCCAACCAGGTGACCGGCGACCCGCGCTACCTCGAGGGCGCGAAGAAGGGCCTCGCGCACCTCGTCGGCCCCGCCTGGAGCTTCTTCGGCGATCGCTACTACTTCGGCGAGGAGCACTGGACGTGTCAGGCGATGGGGGATCTCTGGGACCGCGCGCCGGACCCGAAGGCGCTCGACTTCTGCCTGCGCTGGCAGGCCTACGACCGCGGGCTGCAGCTGCACGCCGGGGACTGCGCCTTCGACTGCGACGGCGCGCTCGGACTGGGGCCGCTGGTCACCCCGCGGCTGACGCCCGTCGCCAGCCGGTGCGAGGCGGGCGTCGCCACGCTGGAGGCGGCGACGAAGGCGGGCGTGCCCGCCGCGGAGCGCGCCGCGCTGAAGGATCAGCTTCGTCACTCGCTCGCCTTGCTGATGCGCCAGCAGCTCCGAGGACGGAGCGCGCACCTCATGGCGGACCCGGCGATGGTCTACGGCGCGATGCCCGGGAGCCTCGTCGACTGGCAGCTCCGCATCGACTACGCGCAGCACGCGGGCAGCGCGATGGTCCGCTGGCTGGACGTGGACCCCGCGCTCCGCAAGTAGCGCTGCCGGGAGCCGGACGGGACGGCTGGGCCAGGTGGATGGCGACCGTGTAGGTCCGCGTGTGACGATTCCGTGCAGATCGCAAACAGATACTTGTGCTTTGCACGGAGTTGATTACGTTTGCGGTATACATGCATCGCGCGTGGGAGGGTGATTGACCGCGGACGACCGGGAACGCCTCGAGCAGTTCTCGCCCGCCGGCACCGGCGCGACGCTCCTGAAGTCCGGCCCAAGGCCGGCCGACGGCCCGACGGCCCCGTGGATCGTGTCAGCCCACGCGCCCCTCGCGCGTCCGGACCCTCTCTCGACGCCTCGCGGGCCGGACCCGCTGGGCGCCCCCGTGTCGGCCGCCCCATCGGGCGGCCGGCGCTCGCAGCACCACACAACACGCGCCCCGGACGCCTCGTGCGGCCGCGACGCCATTGCCCGCCGTGACCTGCTCACGTCGGCCAAGCCCGCGGCCTCGCGTCGTGGGCGAAGGGGACGCACCACCATGTCGAACCTCATTCTGCGCAGCCTGGATACGATCACGCTCGAGGAAGCACGCACCTACATCGACGCCGCCCGCGGCGACGAGCTCGATGCCGCCCTCCTGCTGGCGACCGATCGCAACGTGCTCGCGGGCTCGTCGGACATGCCCGACGACACGGAGGTCCACCACGCGCTGTTCCTGCTCCGCCGGGCGCGCGGCCTGCAGGCCCCCAGCTTCGACGAGCTGCGGGTCGAGCTGCGCCAGCGCGCCGCCTAGCCACGCGCCGCCCCTCCTTCCCCGCGCGTCCGGCTTGGTGAGCTGGAGCGGTGACGTCACCCCGGCGGTGTCGTCGCCCCCCCGTCGCCGTCTTCCGGCGAAGGCGAGGGGGCGGGGGCGGGAGCGGAGTGGGAGGCGTGCGGCGCGGCCGCGCCGTGGGGGTGGTGCTTCGCGCCGTGCTTCGGCGCGGGGGCGGCGGCGTCGGGGACGGCCGCCGAGGCGCTGGCGCTCGCGCTCGGGGCGGGGGCCGTCGCCGAGGGGGTCGCGCTGTCGGTCGCCGTCGGTACGGGCGGGACGTTCATCTGGTCCTCGGCGCGCTGCTTGTCGCGCCAGGCGATCGCCCCGATGATCCCGATGACCATCGTCACGCCGAGCACCAGCCCGGCGAGCAGGGCGGTCCGCGGGGACATGCCCCGGGGGATCTCGATCTCGTCCGCCAGCGCGGCGAGGTCGGGGTCCGCCGGCTTGAGGGCGTACTGCACCTGATCCTCGCTCAGCGTGGCCACGCGCACCCGCCCGGTGCCGCACACGTTGGCGAGCGACTCCGAGAGCTCGTCCGCCGACTGGAAGCGCTTGAGCGGATTGCGGCTGCACGCCCGCGCGAACCACGCGTCGAACCCCGGCGGCACGTTCGGGTTGTACTTGGAGGGCACCGGCAGGGGCGCGGCGCACACCTTGAGCACGATGTCGCCCAGCACCTCGCCCTCGAAGGGGATGCGGGCGGTCATCGCGGCGAAGGTGCAGGCGCCGAGCGACCAGAGGTCGGTGATGGGGGTCGGGGAGCCGCCGACGGTGAGCTGCTCCGGCGCCATGAAGTTGGGCGTGCCGATGACCGCGCCCTCCTGCGTGGGCCCGCCCATGCTGTTGTTGGCGCCGTCCGACTTGAGGTTCTCGTCGAGCATCTTGGCGATGCCGAAGTCCACCAGCTTGACGGTGTAGGGCAGGTCGGAGTCCTGCTCGTCGGCGTTGGCCGCCAGGAAGATGTTGTCCGGCTTCAGATCGCGGTGGACGATGCCCGCGCCGTGCGCCTTGGCGAGGGCGCGCGCCGCCTGGCCGATGATCTTCGCCACCTCCGGCGGGGGCAACGCCCCGCGGCGGATGATGGTCTCGGAGAGCGACTCGCCCTCCAGGTACTCCATGACGATGTACGGCAGGCCGGCGTCGTTCACGCCGTAGTCGAAGACGTGCACCGCGTGCTTGGACTGGAGCTTGGCCGCGGCGCGCGCCTCGATCTCGAAGCGGCGGCGGGCGTCGGCCGCCTGCGCGTGCGCCGGCTTGATGAACTTGATGGCGACCTTGGTGCCGAGCGCCTCGTGGGCGCCTTCCCAGACCGTGCCCATACCCCCCGTGCCGATCAATCGCAGCACGCGGTACTTCCCGGCGACGAGCGAACCCTCGAGCGCTGGGGAATCCTGCAAGGCGGGAGGCTCGGTCATGGGTGACGAGCAATACGGCGTGACGACAAGCTCGAGCGACCAGGGTAGCGGATTTTGGCGAGCCCGCGCCCGGCTTTTGGCTAGTCTTGCGAAGGTTTCCCCATGACCTGCCGCGACTCTGCCAGGCGCTCGACCGTGCCGCTCCTCCTTTTCTGTGGCCTTCTCGCCGCGTGCGACGAGAAGAAGGAGGCCCCCTCCACGCCTGAGGCGGCCGCGCCCCCACCGCAGACAGCCACGCCGCCTCCCGCGCCGACGCCCCCGCTGGTGACCGTCGACAGCAAGGCCGTGATGGTGACCGGGGACAAGGTCGACCTCTCGGCCGGGGACGCTTCGGGGCGACTCGCCGCGCTCCTCGCCACCAGGCCCAAGGTGGAGGGCGAGGTGCTCGAGCTGGATGCCCTGCGCGACGCCACCATGGCCAACGTCGCCGCGGCCATCGGCGGCATCAAGGCGGCGAAGGCGAAGGGGGCGCGGGTGAAGACCGCCCGGCGCGACCAGACGCTGGGCGAGCTCGAGGTGGACTTCGATCACCCCGCGGCGTCGGCGTGCAGCGCGGTGGCGATGATCGGCAAGGACAGCGCCATCCTGGTGTGGTCGGCGGGTGGCGGCACGGCGGTGCGCTTCAGCCACGGCATGGCCGGCCCCGACCTGACGCTGGGCACCGAGGGGCTACGCAAGCTCGCGGCGAGGTGCGACTCCAACGTGTGGTACCTTGCTGCCGACGCCAGCGTGAAGTGGGGGCTCGCGTTCGACCTGGCGACAGTCGCCGCGGGGGCCGGCGACGCGGGCCCCGGCATCCGCGCGAAGCACGCGGTCGTGCTCCTGAAGCCGCCGGTCCCGGGGCGCAAGGTCGCCGAGTAGACACCCGCGCGAGGCATCCGACGAATGAAGATCGCTGTCGCCTACCATCTCGGGTCTCCCGGCGAGGGGGAGCGCCTCCGTCAGGAGGACGTCGATCGCGTCTGCGCCCTCCTGGTCGAGCTCCATCATCGCGTCACCCCGGTGGAGGTCTCCGGCACGCCCGCCACCATCGTCGCGCGGCTGGTCGAGAGCGCGCCCGCGCTGGTGCTCAACCTGGCGCGCGGCCGGATCGGCAAGGCGGGGCAGGTCTCTTACGCCGCCCTCTTCGAGCAGCTCCGCCTCCCGTACACCGGCAGCGGGGCGGCGCTCCTGGACATGAACCTGGACCGGAAGCTCGCCCAGACCGTGCTCGCGGCGCAGGGCGTCGCCGTCGCCGCCGGCGGCCGGGGCCGCGCCCTCACCGTGCCGCTGCTCGAGGCCCTGCCGGGCAAGGTGGTGGAGGCGGTGGAGGGCCGCGCCGCGGCGAAGCTCACGCCCGAGCAGCGCGAGGCCGTTCGGGCGCTGGCGAAGAAGGCCTTCGAGGCGGCGAGCTGCCGGGATGTCGGCGTCGTGGAGCTGCGGCTGGATGATCACGGCACCCCGCGCTTCGTCGCGCTGGACCCGCTGCCGAGCCTGCGCGCGCACGGTCCGCTGATGACGGCGGCGGCCGCGGCAGGGCTGGACGAGCACGACGTGCTGCGCCTCGTCGTGCGCTCGGCCGCGCGCCGTCACGACCTGGCGGTGCGGACCCCGCGGCGGGTGGACATCGCCGCGCGCGAGAGCACCGGCCCCGACCGTCCGACGGCGCGGGAGCTGGGCATCCGCATCGGCCGCTTCTCGCCGGGCCAGTTCAACGCCATCACCGACCTGAAGGGGGTGCGCGTCGGGCACGTCACGACCATCCGCGACGACGTGAAGGTGCCCGGCGAGGAGGGCACGACGGCCGTGCGCACCGGGGTGACGGCGGTCCTGCCGTCCGGCGGGGACGTCTTCAAGCGACGCCTCGTCGCCGGCGGCTTCGTCCTGAACGGCATCGGGGAGATGGCCGGCCTGACGCAGCTCATGGAGTGGGGGTGGCTGGAGACCCCCATCCTGCTCACCAACTCGCACTCCGTCGGTCGCGTCCACCACGGGGTGATCGAGCACATGACCAAGAGGCACCCCGAGCTCGGCACGCGCACCGACGTCGTGCTCCCGGTCGTGGGCGAGACCGACGACTCCTTCCTGAACGACGTGCGCGTCGGGACGAGCCCCTCGACCGACGCCGTCCGCGCGATCGAGGCGGCGAAGGGCGGGCGCGTGGAGCAGGGCTCGGTCGGCGCGGGCACCGGCATGACCACCTTCGACTTCGCGGGGGGCATCGGCACCTCCTCGCGCATCGTGCCCATCGGGGAGAGCACCTTCACCCTGGGCGTGCTGGTGCTCTCCAACTTCGGACGCATGGCCAGCCTGAACGTGGCGGGGGCGGTGATCGGGCGGCAGCTCGACCCGCTCTACGAGATGGAGCGGCGCACCAAGAGCTACGGCTCCATCATCGTGGTGGTGGGGACCGACGCGCCGCTCGTCTCCAGCCAGCTCGGGCGCCTCTCCAAGCGCGCGGCCCTCGGCTTGGGGCGCGCCGGGTCCATCGCCGCGTCGACGAGCGGCGAGATCATCGTCGCCTTCAGCACGGCCAACCGCCTGCCTCGGACGCAGGAGCGGCCGAGCAAGTACCTCAGCGTGAGCTTCCTCTCCGACGCCTACGTCAACGATCTCTACGAGGCCGTCATCGAGGCGACGGAGGAGTCGGTGCTCAACGCCATCTTCTGCTCGCGGGGGATGAGCGGCCGCCAGGGGCGGTTCAGTCCACCGCTGCCGAGCGAGCTGGTCGTCGAGCTCCTCGGCCGCGCCTGAAGCCGGGCGGCGCGCGCTACTTCGTCCCCTCCACCGCGCCGGAGGTGCAGCCGTCCGCCGGGCGCGCGGTGCCGCGCTGGTCGGTCGCCGGGCAGGCCTTGCCGAGGCCGAGCGCGGGGCTGCCCGCCTTGGGGAGCATCGTCGGGGTGGGGCCGCCGTTCGGGCCGATGGCGGCGAGCATCGGGTCGGCGATGGTGATGCCGGTGACGCACGTCGCGTCCGCCGCGCCGCCGTTCTGGTGGTTCTTGGGGAACTGCAGGTTGCCGGCGCCCGTCGCGGTCATCTGGCACTGCATCGGCGCGCCGGGGTTGTTCGCGGTGTTGTTGGAGAAGAGGGTGTTGTCGACGGTGAGGGTGGGGTTGCCGAAGATGGCGGCGCCGAAGCCGTCGGCCTTGCCGTTGGCGAAGGTGACGTTCTTCATCGTGCCGTCGCCGCCGAAGAGGCACATCCCGCCGCCGACGGCGCCCGAACCGGTGGCCTGGTTGCCCTCGAAGGTGTCGTTGGAAAAGTCGATGGTGGTCCCGTCCGCCTGGATCGCGCCGCAGCCCTTGGCGGTGTTGGCGTGGAAGGTGGTCGCCAGGATCTGCAGGTCGGAGTTGTGGAAGTAGAGCGCGCCGCCGCCGCCGTCGGGGTCGGTGTTGGCGTCGAAGAGGCAGCGGTCGATCACCGTCTTCTGCTTCGCCTTGTCCGGCGTGCGGCCGATGGCGCCGGCGAGCGCGCCCGACCCGGCCTTGTTGCCGGTGAAGGTGACCCCGCAGAAGGTGTGGGTGAGGTCGGAGCCGCCGTCGATGGCCACGGCGCCGCCGTTGCCGCCGGAGCCGACCTGGTGTTGCCCGTTGTCGGCGACGACCGGGCACTTGTTCGCGTCGTCGCTGTTGGCGCCGTTTCCCGTCGCGGTGTTGTTGGCGAAGACGGAGTTGTAGACGTCGAAGTCGGAGTTGAGCGACTCGATGCCCCCGCCGTTGCTGGCGGTGCCGTTCTTGAAGGTGCTGCCGATGATCGTCGCCTTCTTCACGCCCTGAAGGGAGACGGCGCCGCCGCCCACATCCGGCCCGAGCTGCTCGGCGCCGTTGGAGTCGAAGACGGTGTCGATGATGAGCACCACGCCGTCGCGCACGAACAGGGCGCCGCCGTAGCCGTCGTAGTAGCCCGTCGAGCAGGGGGCCGGGGCGGTGGCGTACTTCTTGGTGCCACTGATCTTGCCGTGCGCGAGCGTCAGGTTCATCAGGGTGAGGCGGACGTCGTTCACCCGGTAGTTGGGGTGGTTGAAGTTCATGATCTGCGTCTTGCCGCCGCCGTCGATGGTCACCTTGCCGCCGCCGTCGATGACGGTGTCGGTGTCGGTGCGGAGCATCAGCGGCTTGGTGACGGTGATCGTGGCGGCGTCCCCGCAGTCGAAGGTGATGACGCCCGCCTTGGCCACCGCCGCGACGAGCGCGGCCTCGGTGCAGGTGCCCGGGCCGGTGCCCACGACGGTCGTCGGGTTGCTGGTGTCCGGCGCCGTCTCCGGCGGGGTGCAGGTGGGCGCGGCCGGGGGGACGTAGCCGTCGCCGCCGCCGGTGTCCGCCGCGCTCTGGCCGTCGGACCCGCTGCCGCCGTCGGTGCCGCCGCCGTCCGGGTTGGCCGACGACGAGTCGTCGCCGCCGCACGCCACGAGCAGGCAGAGGAGGATCGCAGGGGGGACGAGTCGCATGGGCAGCCTCCAGCGCTCAGCGTACCAAGGAAGGTGGCCGCCGGAACCCCTCAGAGACACTTCGCCGCCCAGCCCACCGCGTTGGTGAGCATGGTCGTCGTGTTGGTGTCGTTGGACCAAGCCTTGCCGCCGCCCTGGTAGCTCGCCGCGTGGGCGATGTGCACGATGCGCCCCTTGCCCTGCTCGTCCAGCACCGCGACGCCGGGGCCCTTGCACTCGCTGCAGCCGGCGATCTCGGTGGCGTTGTGCAGCAGCGTGGCGCCGACGTTGGCCCCCATCTTGTTGACGGTGGTGAAGGTCGTCGGCAGCCCCTTCCAGATGGGGTGGTTGTTCACCTTCAGGTCGAAGGTGAGCGTCGAGTCGACGCCCGAGTCGTGCTGCAGGAGCACGAGCTGCCGGAGGGTCTTCCAGAGGTTGATCGTCGGCATCCACGCCGCCCACTCGGTGAAGACCACGCCGGTGTCGCCCGCCTGCTGCGCGTTGACGATCGCCGTCTGCCCCGAGGCGTTCATGTCCTGGTTCCACTGCTCGCCGTTGCTGACGAGCACCGCGCCGAAGCCGCTGGGCGCGGGGTTGCCCGCGTAGGTGACCACGCCGCCGGCGATCAGGGTCGGCGTGAAGCCGGCGTTGGTGAGCGCCGTCTTCAGCGCGGCGTTGGCGCTGGCGTCGCTGTCGGACAGCACCAGCACCGTCTTGCTGCAGCTCCCGCACTGCCCGCCGTTGCAGCTCTCCCCCTGGCCGCACTTGGTGGTGCAGGTGCCGCAGTGCTGCGGATCGTTCTGCGTGTCGGCGCAGACGCCGCTGCAGTTGGACTCCCCCGCGCCGCAGCACAGGCCGCTGGCGCAGGTCTCGTCGACGGCGCACGTCTTGCCGCAGCCGCCGCAGTTGTCGTGATCCTTGAGCAGGTCGACGCAGCCGCCGTTGCACTTGGCCAGGCCGACGTCGCAGGTGAGCGCGCACGAGCCGAAGAGGCACACCTCGGTGTCGGGGCACGCGGTGCCGCAGGCGCCGCAGTTCTTCCCGTCGGTGGTCACGTCGACGCAGGTGTCGCCGCACAGCGTCTTGCCCGCGGGGCACTGCTTGGTGAGGCACTGGCCGCCGGTGCACGTCTGCGTGGACGCGCAGGAGATGTTGCAGCCGCCGCAGTTGGCGGGGTCGCTGGAGACGTCGATGCAGGCGCCGCCGCACTCGGTCTGGGTCGGCGGGCACGCGTCGCCGGTGACGTCGGCGCCGCCGTCCTCGGGGATCATGTCCTCGGCGCCCAGGTCGGTCCGCCCGCAGGCGGCGAGGAGCACCGCGCCGGCGAACAAGGAGAAAGCAAAGATCGTCTTCATCACCGCAGACTATAGCGCAGGCCCGTCACCCCACGGACGCTCCACATTGTTAATGTCGCGGAGCGAAATCCTTGCCGTCGAAGCACCCGGGCGGCGGGGCCACTCCGAGCAGCGAGGAGAGGGTCCGGGTGAAGCTGGCGAAGCTCACCGGGCCGGTCTCGCGGTCCCCCGCCTTCGCCCGGCCGGGCGCGCGCACCAGCAGCGGCACCGATCGATCGAACGGGTAGGTGCTCCCGTGGGAGATGCCCTTGCCCACGACGTAGTCCGGATCGAAGAAGGACCCCCGCTTCTGCAGCACGAACAGGCCGTGGTTGTCCTTCGGCGGCAGCGCGCGGCAGACCAGCGCGTCACGCGACTCGTCGCTCTGCGCCGGGCACGCCTCGCCGCTCCAGGGGATCACCTTGTCGACGCCGAAGTGGCGGTCGAGGGTGGCGATCACCGCCGCCCCGAGCTTCGCCTTCTTCGCCGCCGGCAGGGCGACGGCGGCATCCGTGTAGAATACATATGGATCGGCCACGCCGCGGATCCAGTCGCCCTTGCCCACCGCGCGGACCGCCGCCGCCTGCGTCTCCTTCGCCAGCTTGTCCTGGTAGAGGCGCTCCGCCTTGCCGCACGGGCGCTCCCACGGGTCCGCCGGCGCGCCCTTCTTGCACCAGGGGCGCTTCGCGTCCAAGAGCTCCGGCAGGGTGGGGGAGCCGTGATCGCCGGTGAGCACCAGCGACCAGCCGTCCTTGCCGACGCGCGCGTCCAGCGCGTCGAAGAAGCTGCCGAGGGCGGCGTCGAGGGTGCGCAGGAAGTCCCATGCCTCCCACGAGTCCGGCCCGAAGACGTGGCCGACGTAGTCGTTGGAGGAGAGGGAGAGGGCGAGGAGCATGGGGTGGGAGAGATTGTGCGCGGCGAGCGCGGCGCGCGCGAGCATGAGCACCGCCGCGTCGCCGCGGGGGCTCGCCTTCATCGCGAACCTGGGGTTCTTCGAGGCGGAGAAGGCGTGAGGGAACGTGATACCGAAGCCGTCGATGTCGCCCTCGCCGGGCTGCGCGTCCACCTGCCGCGCGTTCTCCGCCACCCACGATCGCGCGTCGCCGAGTGTCCACGGGGCGTCGCGCAGGTGCGTCACCACGCCGCCGGCCTGCGCGCGGGCGGCCCACGCGGGGTAGGCGCCGGCGACGGCGGTGGAGGTGACGAAGGCGTCCTTGCCGGAGGAGTACCAGAGGCTCGCGCTCGGGTGCCGCCCCCCGGCGAAGAGGGCGCCGCGGTCCTTGAGGGAGAGGCTGACGATGTCGGCGTCGGGGTGCGCGGCGCGGAAGCGGTCCGCGACGGTGGGCACCTGCAGGATGGCGAGGGAGGAGCTCGCGCCCCCGTGCGCGCCGTCGGACAGGAGCGTCCTGCTCGACGGGTCGTGCAGGATGGACACGCGCTCGCGCGATTTGGGATCCACCGCCTCGTTGCCGTAGATGCCGGAGCGGCGCGGGGGCACGCCGGTGTAGAGCGCGGAGTGTCCGGGCGCGGTGTCGGTGACGGCGTGGGCGTAGTGCATGTCGCGGACCCAGGTGCCCTCGCGGCGCAGGCGGGCGAAGCCGCCGGTGTCGGGGAGCTTCGGCAGGCGCTCGTCGGCGACCCAGGCGCCGAGCTGGTCGACGATGATCGCGACGACGACCGGCGCGGGCTTCGCGGGCGCCGCGGGCCTGGCTGTCGCCGTGGCGCTCGCGACCGGGGTGGTCGGTGCGGGCGGCGCGACGGGTGGCTGCGAGTCGGCGGCGGGGCCGCACGCGGCGGCGAGGAGCAAGAAGAGGATGGGCGCCTTGCGCATGCGGGAGGGCGTAGCACGCCCCGCCGACCACGCCGAATGACGCTTGTGTGACGCGGCCGCTTCCCTTCCACGGCGTTGCGGCGCAAGATTCCATGATGCGCTCGCTTCTCTTCCGCCTCTCCGCTCTGGGCTCGGTGGCGGCGCTCGCGTGCTCCGCCGGCTTCCTCGCTTGCTCCGACTCCGGGGATCAGAACGGCGGTCCGGACGCCGGCGACGACGTGACGGCCGACGACGTGGCGCCGCAGCCGGACGCGGGCCCGCAGTCCGCGTCGTGCAGCGATCTCGGCCTCCCCACGGTGCCCTTCTCCCCGGGCCCCTACGGGGCAAACCGCGGCGACATCGCCGATGACTTCACGGTCCCGCTGGTCGACGGCACCACCTGGGACTTCAAGCAGAGCTTCACCGGGTGCGAGAGCTACATCTTCCTGCCGGACATCCTGACGGTCTCCGCGCTGGACACCACCTCCATCTGGACCAAGGACAAGGATCTCGCCGCGCTCCTGAAGGCCTCCCCGAAGAACGTCCACTACTTCTTCGTCTCCCTCCAGGGCTCCGACGCCAACGCGCAGAACGTCACCAGCGCGATGCAGCAGCGCGTCGACACCCTGCTCGGCGGCATGTCCGACGCCGACGCCGCCCAGTGGCGTCCGCACCTGCACGTCGTCGCCACGCGGGGCGGCGCGCTGGGCAACTGGGTGGGGCAGGCGCTCACCCACCACGCCGTCAGCGGCCTCGCGATCGATCGCTTCCAGCGCATCCGCGACGTGGGCCAGCTCGCCGACGTCACCCGCTTCGACCAGTCGCTGCAGGACGCCAACCAGTGGCCCTGGCAGAACAACATCGCCTACGCGGCGTACGAGGCGGACTACATGAACGCGCAGGCGGACCAGCAAGAGAAGCTGGACGCGGAGGGCGCGACGGTCGTCAAGCTCTGGGACGGGCAGGTCCTGAGCGAGTTCGCCGAGACGGACGTGCAGCTCCCCACCGCGCAGCAGATGAAGGGCTTCGACACGCTGGAGGTGGAGGTCACCAGCGCGTGCCCCACGCCCAGCGTGGCGGAGTTCCAGAGCTGCGGCGCGTGGGACTACATCGCCTCGCTGGGGGTGGCGGCGCCGAGCGCCGGCGGCGACGCAGGCACCGACGGCGGCGACGCCGGGGACGGCGGCGCCCCCGCGTACACCGAGATCGCGCGCTTCATCACCAGCTACCACCGCGAGACGCACTGGGTGGTCGACGCCACGCCCATGCTCGCCCTGCTGCGCGACGGCGGGATGCGCCACTTCCGCTGGGACTTCGCTCCCTCGTGGAACAAGCAGCCCACCGCCACCACGCTCTCCCTGCGCTTCTCCAACAAGAAGAAGGGCTACACGCCGGAGGCGATCACCCCGCTCTTCACCGGCGGCGCCTTCAACGAGAACTACAACGTGGGGCGCACGCCGGCGACGGTGCCCATCCCCGCCGACGCCACGCGCGTGGAGCTGTGGACGATCGTGACCGGCCACGGCAACGACGCCAGCTCGTGCTCCGAGTTCTGCGATCACCAGCACGAGCTCACCGTCAACGGCACCAAGTACGATCACGACTTCCCGATGGCGGGCTCCAGCGACAAGTGCGTCCCCAACTGGGCGACGGGCATGGTGCCCAACCAGGGCGGCACGTGGTGGTTCGGGCGCGGGGGGTGGTGCCCCGGCTGGCAGGTGGACCCGTGGGCCCAGGACGTGACGAAGGACGTGACCCCCGGACAGGACGCGACGGTGACCTACAAGGGGATGTTCAACAACGCCGAGCCGCCGACGGGCGGTAGCGGTAACATCGACCTCAACTCCTATCTGGTAGCCTATCACTGATGCGCACAATCGCCTGCCTGGGTCTCGCCCTCTGCCTCCTGCCTCTCGCCTGCGGGGGAGATGACTCGTCCAGCGCCGACGGCGGACCGGACGCGATCGCCAGCGCGGATGGAGGAGGCGGCGATGGGGGCGGCGGGCCGGACGGCTCGTCGCAGACGGACGGCGGCGGGGGCGACGGCGGCACGACCGGATCACAGGACTTCCCCGGATCCTCCACCATCTACCAGGACGTCTCCAAGGCAGCGGCGGACTCGGAGTGGGGGACGATCCAGACCTCGCTGGAGCAGACGGGGTGGGGGCCCTTCCAGCTCGATCCCTCGATGGCGATCCTGCACGCCGACGCCAACCTCACGCGCCGGGCCTTCACCGACGTCGGCTACGGCCCTCCCGACTGCGACTCCTCGCCCATCGCGCTGCCGCCCGGCGGCAACATCGAGGGCTCCAGCGACTACCACTGCGCCAACCAGGGCGACGACTGCCACCTGCTGGTCTACCAGGGCACGAGGCTCTACGAGCTCTACCAGGCCGACGTCACCGGCGGTCAGGCGACCGGCGGCACCTTCACCGGCACCTGCCTTGCGGTGTGGGACCTGACGCACGACTACTGGCAGCCGGGCAACCCCTTCTCCCGCGGCGACGGCTGCACCGGCTCCGACGCGGCCGACATGCCGATCGCCCCGCTGCTCGTCACCAAGGCGGAGATCCAGGCCGGCAAGATCGCCCACGCGATGCGCTTCACCCTCAAGAACAGCCTGATCCGCAAGGCGGTGTACGTGCACCCCGCCACGCACCTGGGCGGGCCCACCGGCGGATCCAACACGATGCCCTACGGCGCGCGCATCCGGCTGCGCTCCGACTACAACCTCGCGTCGCTCCCCAGCGATGCGGCGCGGACCATCGCCAAGGCGCTGCAGACGTACGGGATGTTTCTGGATGACGGCTCGGGGAGTAACTACCTGTTCGTGTCCGCCACGACGGACCTCGCGGACGTGATGGATACGCACGATCTGAAGGCGCTGACTCCGGCGGACTTCGAGATGGTGGATGGGGGGACGCGTTACAACTTCAGTCAGCAGAATTGTTCGCGGACGGTGGTTTCGAACTGAGAAGAAGGGGCAAGGGGGGCCCCGCCCCGCCCATGCTTGGGCCCTGCGGGCCCTGCGCGTGGGCGCCCTCCTCCGGCCCATCGCTCGCTTCGCTCGCTCGGGCGGGGAGGGTTTCTTGCTCGGCGGTGACGGGCTGTGGCCGGGGAAGGCGGAGGTAACGGGCCCTCCCCCGCGATGGCCCTCCGCCCGGGCTGGGAGGGAACGAGCGAGGGCGCTTCGTGCGGTGCCACGCCGGAGGGGCGGAAGAGTCCCGCCAGCCTTCCGGCGGGCGGCGGGCGCTTCACTGCGCCGAGCCGGGATGTCATCGGGCACACTCGGCGGGCGGCTCGCGCCGGTACGCTCTCACCGCCGCCGTTGCCAGCTCCGGCAATAGAGCGGCGACATGCCAGGGGAACCACCGCAGATCGCGACGGTGTCCTCGCCGTTCTCGACGCCGTCCTTCGCCCGCAGTGCACGGGCAACACGCGGCGGCGCGAGCGCACGCGGAGGGGCCCATCGCCTCGGCGAAGAGCGCGTCCAGGAGGGGCGCTTGGTGCGTCGGCCCGGGCACGAGCAAGCATTCGAGCCGCCCGCCCTTCGAGTGCTTTTCCCTTTGTCTGACGCGCCACGCCCGGTAGAGGGGACTTCGGTGTCGTCGTCGCCGCACAGCGGTACGCGGCTGGACAGCGTTCCGGGCTCGCTCTCTTCGGGAGCGTGTCCGGCGCGCACGTCCGCGAGGTCCCGAAGCACGGAACGGGAGGAGGAGAAAGAGATGAGCCGAATCGCGTCGAAAGCCGTTGTCCTCGTGCTGGTCGCTGCCGGGGTGAGCCTCGCTGCTTGCAGCGGTGGCGACAACCCGACCACCGAGGCGGCAGCGCGCCAAGTCACGCCCCCGTATTGCCAGCGGCTCAAGGACTGCTTCCCGGTGGAATACAGCGTCGCGTTTCCCACGGACGGGGCGGACGGGACGACGAACCAGTGCCTGCAGAAGGTACTCGACGCTCTGCCCAACAAGACTGCGATGGACGCATGCACGAGCGCTCAGCTCACGACGTGCACGAATGACATCCAGGCCGCTGCTTGCGCCGCCTCGCTCTCCGCGACCACGCTGCCAGCGTCGTGTCAGGGCTGCTGAAGCGGCGAAGCGTCCCGTCGAGAACCGGGCCAAGCGACTGAACGGCGCGTCCCACTGATCGGTCTTTCGTTGCGATCAGCCGACCTCGGGCCGCTACGAGCTCACCGCCTTCGCCGAGCCCGGTCCACCGTGTTCCTCGTCTCGCTCCTCGCCAAGACGCCCGAGGCGCTGCAGAAGCTCGACGGCGCATTCGCGGATCTGGTCCACTCGACTCATCAGCCGGTCACCTCGGCGAGCATGCCGTCGCGGTCCAGGGCGTTGTCCGTGCCCGGCTCGGTGAGCGTCACGCTCATCGCGCCGCTCTCGGCGACGCGAACCGTCAGCGCGATCTTCGGGACGCCGCGCGGCCCGCGCTGGCGAATCGGAAAGCCGAAGCTCGCGAGCTCGCGCTCGCCCTGCGCCAGGTTCACCTTCAGCTCGTCCTGGTCGTCGCGCGAGGTGGAGAGCGTCTGGGTACGGAAGATGGGCACGGGCGCGCCTGCCTCGAGGAAGGGGATCCGGCGCGTCGGCGACACGACGAAGGCGACGTCCGCGGCCAGCCGTCGCCCGCTCCCCACCGGCGGCTTCGCGACCGCGGCCGGGGCGCTCACCAGCGTCTGCGCGCCGCAGTAGGAGCACGTGGCGATGGGGCCGGCGTCGAGGCGAAGCGGCGCGAGGCAGTTGGCGCACCGGAAGATCTGGCTCATGCGGGCAGTCTACCGCCGATGAAGCATCCTGGGCTCCCCGGCCCGTCCCCGGGAGAGGGGGCCGTGGGGTGAGGCTAGTGCTTCACGTAGTGGACGGCGTCGTCGCCCTCGTGCAGCTCGATGGTGTAGTTCGCCCGCACGTCGCTGAAGGTGGACACCGTGGAGTCGCCGTTGGGCCAGCGGACCTCCACCTTGTCCACGTCGCACGCGTCGCCCAGGCCGAAGGTCTGCACCAGGCCCGCCTCCTGGTTGCCGTGGCCGTAGCCGCCCTGGATCTCCTGGGTCTGGGTGCGGCCGCCCGCCGTCACCCGCACGATGGCGCCGATGGCGGAGACGTTGGAGCCGCCCGCGCCCGAGCCCACCAGGCGTACGCGCAACCAGTTGGAGTCCTGGCCGACGTCGTTCATGTATGCGTGCATGCTCTGGACGCCGTCGGTCTGGCCGTCGATGAGGTCCAGGTCTCCGTCGCCATCGATGTCGACGAACACCGGGCCCTGGTGGTTGGGCATGAAGTTGGAGCTGACCAGGCCCGCCTGCATGGCGATCTCCTCGAAGGTGCCGTCCGCCTTCTGGTGCCAGAGGTGGGAGCGATCCACCGGGCCGTAGGCGCCGGTGGTGGTCATGAAGATGTCCTTGCGACCGTCCAGGTCGAGGTCGGCGAACACCGCCATGTCGTCGCCGTGGTTCCAGTAGATGCCCGTCTCCGGCCGGTCGATGCCGTTGGTCTCGTTGCCCGGCCGCGTGAACTTGCTGCCGTCGCCCGGGTTCAAGATGAGCTCCGACGGGTCCTCCGAGCTGCCGACGTCCCCGTGGACGATGGTGGCGCTCATCAGGTCCATGTCGCCGTCGTCGTCGATGTCCCCGCAGGCGATGGTGAAGTTGTTGCCGCCCAGGGAGAAGGACTTGTCGCTGATGTTGGGCCCCCACCCGCGCCCCAGCCCGTTGCCGAAGGCGTTGCAGAAGCTCGCCGGGCTGGGCGCGGGCACGCTCGCCGGGCACGCGCCGGGCGTCGCCGCGCAGTAGCAGCGGTAGGACTGGTCGTCGGAGTAGTCCTCGCGGTCGTCGTGGTCGATGCCCAGATCGTGCGCGACGTTGACGAAGTGGCCGTCGTCGTTGCGCCACACCTGGTTCTCCTCCCGCCCGTAGGAGGCGAAGATCATGTCGTCGTCGCCGTCGCCGTCGATGTCGCACGCCGTCACGCCGAAGACGTGACGCCACTGGGTGCCCTGGATGAGGGTGCCGTCGGTGGTGGGCAGGCCGACCTGCGCCGAGACGTTGGTGAAGGTGCCGTCGCCGTTGCCGCGGTAGAGGGTGGGGGGCTCGTTGTTGGGGCCGTTGGGGTCGTAGGGCCAGTGCGCCACCGTGGCCGGCCAGAAGTCCAGGACGCCGTCGCGGTCGTAGTCGAGCAGCGCGCCGCTCCCCACCCAGATGACCTTCTTGTCCAGATCGCTCTGGGGGGCGAGGGTGAAGTGGCCCTTGCCGTCGTTGAGGAAGGCGTCGCACGGATCCTCGGGCGAGTAGGTGCTGGAGATGACGTCCGCGGGGCAGAGGAGCAGGTCGACGTCGCCGTCGTTGTCCAGATCCCCCGCGTTGATGAGGCCCCAGCCGCGATCGCCCTTGCCGTCGCGCGTGGCGAGCAGGCCGGAGTCGGCGAGGGTGTCGACGAAGACGCGCTTGGACGCGTCGTTGGGGTCGGGGCGGTTCATGAAGACGAAGCGCAGCCGCTTGTTGTAGAGCACGCTCTTCTGGTCGGTGATCATCCCGCGCGAGGAGTTGCCCGCGTAGGTCACCAGATCCGGGAAGCCGTCGCCGTCCAGGTCGGCGGCGATGACGCCCACCGCGATGGGCTCGAGCGAGCCGGTCTTGCCCAGGCCCACCTGGTCGGTGACCTCGTGGAACCACGGCTGCGGCGCGTCGCCGGGCACCTTGCAGATGCGCGGCGGCCGGTCGTCCGGCGGCGGCGTGGTGTCTGGGGTGCTGCTGCACGCGGGCGCGCTGGCGGCGGCGGCGAGGGCAGACAGGGCGAGAAAGGGCAAGGAAAGGCGTCGCGGGCTCACCACCCGAGGTTAGCGCGTCCAGCGCCGGCGCCTAGTTACACCGGATTACGCGGGATCCCCGGCGTCCGCGCGGGGTTTGATATGGTGGACCCGCGCGATGCCCTCTCCCCGCGTTCCGCTGGCCTACCGAGTCCCCAACCCGCCGGCGACCTTCCTCGGCCGGCGTGAGGAGCTGCGCACCCTCCGGGCGATGCTCCGCCGCGCCCCGGTGCTGGTGGTGTGCGGCGTCGGCGGGCTCGGCAAGACGTCCCTCGCGGCGGCCGCGGTGCAGGCCCACCTCCGCGAGCGGCTGGAGCGGGCGGTGATGGTGGGGCTGCGCGCCTCCAAGCCCTTCGGCCAGGTGCTGCTGGAGCTGGTGCGCGCGCTCGGGTGTCTGGGCGGCGCGCCCGCGATCGCCTTGCCCGGGCGCGACGACGAGGAGCTGGCGATGGACGCCATCGACCTCGCCGAGGCCCACGAGGCTGTGGTGCTGCTGGACGACGTGCACCACGCGATGACCGAGGCGGAGCGGCTGCTGGTCTCGGTGGCCCGCTACGCACGGCGCTCGCGCTGGATCGCCACCAGCCGCGTGGTGCCGTCGGCTCCCGAGCTCGCGGGGCAGGTGCTGCGCCTCGGGCCGCTGACCGAGCGGCAGCTCGCGGCGCTGGCTCGCGAGGTGGACCCCGAGCTCTCCCGGGCGCGCGCGCTGTCGGTGGCGCGGGAGGCGGCCGGCTCTCCATGGATGCTGCGGCGCCTCGCCGGCGTCCCGGTGGCCACGCGCGACGAGCCCTTCGAGGGCGTGGACGATCTGGGGCGTCGTGTGCTGGAGGTGCTCTGGGTGGTGGAGCGCCCCGTCCTGCAGAAGGTGCTGGAGGAGAGCGTGGGCGAGGACGTTCGCCCCGCGATCGACGAGCTGGAGCGCCGCGGCCTCGTCGAGGCGGTCGCCGGTGGCTTCTGCCTTCACGAGGCCGCCCGCCCGTGGGTGGAGGAGTGGATCGCGCCCTCCAGCGGGCACGCGCGTCGGCGCGCGGTCTCGGCGCTCGCGTCGAGCGGAGGCGAGGCGGAGGCGACGGAGGCCGTGCGGCTCGCGCTGCAGGTGGGGGACACCGAGAGCGCGCTCGCCCTGTGCCGCGCGTCCTTCGACGCCCTGCTGCGGGGCGGTCAGGCGCCGACGCTCTGGAAGCTGCTCGCCCCCGTCGACGATCCCGCCTTCCGCTCCTTCAAGCTGCGCGCCGCGCTGCAGCTCGCCGACGTGAAGGTGACGACAGTGCTGGAGGAGCCGCCCGCCGACGCCGTGGTGGAGCGGCTGCTGTGGGCGCGCGCCCTCTCCGTGGAGGAGCGTCTGAGCGACTCCGAGCGCGTGGCCGACGCGGCCTACCGCGCCGCGCACGCCGCGCACGACGCCCCGACGGCCTTCTGGGCCGGGCTGCTGCACGCGATGGCGGTGCACAGCCTGGAGCGCGCCGAGCGCGGGGTGGAGGTGCTCGAGCAGCTCGAGCCGGTGGACGACGCGAGCGCGACGGTGCGCGGCGCGCTGCTGGCGTTTTACCTCGCCGAGGCGGGGCAGACCGAACGGGCGCTCCGGACGCTGGAGCAGGGCGGCGGCCGACCGAAGCGCGAGGCGCCGTCCGGGCTGGCGACCGACGTGCTGGGCGGACCTCCGGAGTTCTTCGCGCGCTACTACCGCATGGCGGCGTACATGGAGTGCGGGCACCTGGACCGCGCGCACGACGAGCTGACAGGCGGCAAGGAGGAGCTCGGCGCGCTGGACAGCCTGCGCGCGACGCGCATCCAGCAGAACGCCATCGCCAACCTGGCCGTCGCGCGCGGGCGCCTGGCCGAGGCCAGGGCGCTGCTGGAGCGCCTGCTCCGCGCGAAGGGGGACACCGTCTATCACGCCATCTCGCACCTGCTGGAGGTGGAGCGGCGCATGGCCGCGGGCGAGCTGGAGGGCGCGCACGCCGAGATCGACCGGCTCGTCTTCGAGACGCGCGAGCGCAACCCGCTGGTGCACGCCTGGTGTCTGGATACCCGCGAGCGGCTGCGGTGCCTCTTCGCCGAGCCGGCGGAGTCGCTGGACCTGGACCGGCTGCCGCTCGGCGCCGGGTCCCGCTCCAGCTTCGCCTTGCGGCTGGCGCTCTGCGCCGCGCGCGCCGGGCGGGAGCTGCCCGCGCCGGAGCCGCGCGACGTGGAGGGCACCATCCTGCGCGCGATGGTGGACGCCACGCGCACGCTGGTGAGCGGCGCGCCGGCGGCGGCCCTCGCGCGCCGCGCCATCGACGTGGCGGGCACCCATGGCTGGGGGGTGCACCAGATGGAGGCGCGCCTGACCCTCGTCGAGGCGCTCGCCGTCTCCGGCGACCGCGCCGCGGCCCTCGCGGAGGCGGGCGACGTCGCGCGGCGCGCCGCGGACCTCCCGTCGCCGCGGTTCGCGGCAGAGGCGCGGCTGCTCGCCTGCGCGCTGGACGAGCCGGCGCTCGACCCGGTGGCGCTGGAGGAGCTCGCCATGATGGACCAGGTCGCCCCGTCCGCGGCGCGTCGCGCGCGCGCGCTGCTCGGCGCCGAGCGCCCCACCCTCGACGCGGTGGACGCGGCGGTCGTGGACGCGGTGCGCGCGCAGGCCGCGGCGCGCGTGGTGAGCGTGCGGCGGCAGGGCGGTGCGTGGCGCGCGGGCTGGGGCGTGGACGTGCGTCGTCAGAGCGTGTGGCTGCCGAGCGGGCGCACCGTGAGCCTTGTGCGGCAGAAGCTGCTGCTCAAGGTGCTGGAGGTGCTCGCGACCCGCGGCGGAGCGGCCGGCTTCGAGGACCTGGCGCGCGACGTGTGGGGCGTGCGCCAGTTCCACCCGCTCAACGACACCAACCGCATCCGCGTGACCCTCCACCGGCTGCGCGCGCTGGTGGAGGACGACCCGGCGCACCCCGAGCGGGTGGTGCTGCGCGAGGCGGGTTACGAGCTGGGGCCGGAGCCCTTCACCTTGCTCGCGCCCGCGGGCTGAGCCCTCGTCGCTACTGCTCGATGAAGATCCCCTTCAGGTCCTCGGTCCGCGCGATGGGCGTCTGGTTCTTCAGGGAGGTGACGCGGAACTGGTACCAGGCGCCGGGCGAGAGCGACGGACCACCGTAGGGTACCGACGGGTCGGAGCCGCTGGAGCCGGGGATGGTCGGATTGTCCCAGACGACGTTGCCGAAGGTGTCGAAGACCTGCAGGTGGTAGCCGGTCTCGCTGGAGTCGTCCTTCCACCGGAAGGTGGGCGCCCCGGTGACGGTCTCCGGATCGCCCGCGCCGGGGGAGATGACGTCCAGCGCGCCGGTCACCTTGAAGCCGGACACCGACGTCGGCCCGCCGGACACGGTGATGTGCTGGATCTGCGTCCCCGCGATGCTGGTGTCTGGATCGCGCACCAGCCCGTCGTTCTCGAAGGCGGCGAGCACGGCGTACTTGCCGTCCGGCACGCCGGTGATGGAGTAGGCGCCCTTCACGTTGCCCGCGCGCAGACCCACCGGCACGTCACCGCGCTCCAGCGTGGCGTTGAAGGTGTCGTCGATGACCAGCACGACGGACGTCGACGACGCGCCCGCGGCGTTGACGATGTTGACCGAGCCGGTGACCGAGCCGTTCGCCGCGCCCGCCTCCGCGAGGTCGACGTTCGGCGTCTCCGCGCCCGCGGTGACCGTCGCCGATGCCGGCTTCAGGTTCACGCCGGCCACGTAGCCGTTCACCGTGACCGTGCCGGGGTCGACGTTGAACACGACGTACGACCCGTCACGATCGGCGACGCCGGTCCCGCCGCCCTGCGCCACGACCACGGTGCCCGCCGCCTTCGACGAGTCCACCTTGCCGGAGATCCAGCCCTGGCCGGACTTGCCGGTGGAGAAGAGCGCCACGGTGGTCGGGGGTGCCTCCAGCACCGGCGGGGAGCCGCTGGCGGTCGCGAGGTCGAAGGGCAGGGCGATGCGGATGCCGCCCGGGAAGGACTGGTAGCCCTGCGCGTCGGCGCGCAGCGTCACCTTGAACGACACGATCGCGCCGGACGCGTCGCGCGTCGCGGGGACGCGCAGCGCGTAGGTGCCGTCGGCGGCGGTGACGGCGACCGGGCTCACCGCCGCGCCGTCGACGTCGCGCGCGAGCACCCTGGCGTTGGCGATGGGCGCGCTGGTCTGGCCGTCGATCACCTTGCCCTGGACGGTGAGCGGCGCGAAGCACGCGGTCGTCCCTCCCTGCACCTGCTCGCAGACGAAGCCGTCGCCCGCGTCCTTGCACGCCTCGGTGTCGCCGACGGCGCATGACTGGTTGGAGTCGCTGGAGCTGCACGAGGAGGAGACGGCCGCCACGACGGCAAGGCTGAGCAGGATGCGAAGGGTCATCCTCGCCGAGCGTGCAACCCCCTCGCCACGACGATTCGCCCAGGAATTCAGGGCCGAAGGGGGCGCTCTGGTCGCAACCAGGACCGGTAAGGTGGTCGCCCCGCTGACCGGGGCGCGTGTGCGTGATGCGCGACACCGCCTCCGTTTGCTCACATTGACGAGGCCCGCGACCCGCGTAGCTTCGTCCCGTCGGCGTGGCCGACGACAAGGAGAAACCCATGCGTCACGAAGCACGTTCGTTCGGTACGCTGATCGCCATCGCGGCGATCGGCGCGCTCGCCCTGTCCTCGACCGCGTGCGTCGCGGAGGGCTCCGCCGGACCGGGCCCGGCGATGCCGCCCGACTCGCCGCCCATGGCTGGACCGCCGGTGCACCACGACGGCGATCACGATCACGACATGCACGGCGACGACGGGATGCACGCCGGACAGGGCCACGACGAGCACGGCGACGACGGGATGCACGCGGGGCAGGGCCACGACGAGCACGGCGACGACGGCAACCACAACGGCCAGGGCAAGGACCACGACGACAAGGGCCACGACGCCAATCACGACAAGGGTCACGACAAGGGCGGTCCGAGCACCGCCCACCACGACGACAAGAAGGACAAGGACAAGGACAAGGACAAGGGCAAGAAGAAGTAGCTCGCCCCCGACGCGGGTGAGGCGGGGCGTCAGCCGCCGCGCCTCGCCCGCGTCCGTGTCCTGCGGTGGCGGCTTGACATCGCCAGGCCAGCGCGTAGAGTCCGCCGCCGCCCGTCGGTCCCCCGACCGCCGGGTCACCCGGGGCAATAGCTCAGCTGGGAGAGCGCCGCGTTCGCAATGCGGAGGTCAGGGGTTCGATCCCCCTTTGCTCCACTCCTCTATTACAGAGGCCGAGGGAAGGTCATGCATTGGGCGGGGGCCCCTCCCCGCGTGGGGCGTGTCGGGTCCCGGCGTCAGTCGACCCGCACCGACCTCATGCTCGCCTCGACCGCCTTCTCGCTCGCCCTGAAGTCGCTGGTCGCGCCGGCCGCCTCGACGAGCACCACGTGGCGGTCGGTCGCGAAGACATCGACCCAGTACGCGTTGTCGCGCGTCCCGTCGAACCAGGTGTAGCGCAGCGACTTGCCGGGCAGGCCGCTCGCGCTCTTCACGTCGGCGCCGCTCGAAGCCTCCGGGACGTAGCCGCGCTGCCGCAGCCGCAGATCGATCGCGTCCGTCCAGAACTCCAGGTTGGCCTGAGGCTCGTTCTTCTCGACGCGGGCGCCGACGACGACGCCGCGCGCGCTGGCGACGCGGTCGTCGTACTTGCCGTCCAGGTGGGTGAAGCCGTCGGGGGCGGAGAGCCGGGCGGCGGGGGTGCACGCGGCGCTCAGGGCGGCGACGCAGGCGAGGGCGGAGAGGATGGTGTGGAAGCGCATGGTCAGTCTCACTTTTCGACTTGAAGAAGTTGGGGAACGCCCATGTCGTCCAGCCAGGTCACCGGCAGGTCCATGGCGCGCGGGGGAGGTGCCTTGGGAGGCGGCGGCGGCTTCTGCGCGATCACCTTCACGGGCTTCGGCTTGGCGGTCAGCTCCACCGAGATGAGCGAGAAGGCGGTGTGCACACGCAGGTATCGCATGCGGCCCTCGATGCGATCGATGTCCATGCCGATGCGCTCGAGCTCGTGCTCGACCGTGAGCATGTCCTTGACGTTGGGCGCCTTGCTCAGGAAATCTTGCAGGCGCTGGCGCGTCGCCTTCAGGTTGGCGAGCTGCACCTCGGCGTCGTGGTACTCCTCCGAGACGTCCTCGGCCGAGACCGAGCGGTGCGTGACCGCGCCGAGCTCCTCGATGTGCGAGAGCGCGTCACGGAAGTGCGCGGAGGGCACCTTCACCTGCACGCTGGTGTCCTTGCGGCCGGCGAGGTGCCCGCCCACCGCCTCGGCGGCGTCGATGATCTTGTCGATGGTGGTCGCCATGCGCTCTTCGTCGACCATCATCTGCACGTCGCCGGTGTAGACGATGAGCACGTCCGGGCTCTGCGCCTCGGCGGTCCGTGGCTTGGTCGTGGTGGTGGTCACCTTGGCGCCGGTCGCCCCGGTCGCGAGCCCTGGGGGCGCGCCGCCGCCGACGTTGGCGACCGGGGCCGGGGCGTTCATTGGCTGCGCCCCCTGGGCGCCTCCCGCCATGCCCGGGGCCGCGTCGGCCACCGCCGCGCGCGCCGGCGCGTAGGCATCCGGAGCTTCCGGCGCCATCTTCATGGACGCGCCGCACGCGGAGAGCACCCACGCGAGGGTGATGCCAGTTCCAGCTCGAAGAAGAAGCGATCTCATGGTCCCTTTCCCGTTCCCTTTCGCGAGGAGGAACGGCGGAGGTGGCCGGGCCTTACAGGGGAGGTGCTCGAGCCGAAGAGATGGTGGGGGCGGCCCGCCGCGGGCCCAGTGGCTCGCTTGATGCACGAAGGTCGGCAACTCGAAAGGAGGCACACCATGAGCTCCGTCACCGACACCGCCGAGAAGGCAGCCACCCACGTGACACACGCAGCCACTCGCACCCGGGCCTCGATCGTCGACCTGGGCGCGCAGGCGCTTCGCCTCATCAACGACCTGCGCGTCGCCGAGGTGCGTGGGGGAGACTCCCTGCTGAGACGCGTGGGCCTGCAGCGCCGCGAGAGCGCGCTCCGCCCGCTCCTCTGGTTTGCCGCCGGCGCAGCCGCCGGAGGGGCGATCGTCTTCGTTCTGGCCCCGACGCAGGGCAAGAAGATCCGCGAGCAGATCATGAAGACGATCGAGGAGCGTGGGGAGAAGAGGCGGGCCGCCCACGAGGCTCCCCCGCCCGCCGAGGAGCCGCAGCCCGCCGCGCCGCTTCACTGAGCCGCGCCCGCGGCGCTCGCGCCGCCTGGTACGTCTCGTGCGTCATGCGTCTCCGATGCCGAGCCAGCAGCCCATCCTCGTGGTTCCGCTCGGGTCGGAGCGCGCATGTCGTGCACCCGCCCCGAAGTTCTTGCGGGCGGGGTGGCTGCCATCCGCGCGGCGGAGTCGGTCATGATCCCGGCCCTGACGCACTGGCTGTCGATCCCGCTGGTGCGGAGCGGGATCGGCGCCGTCGTCGGCGTGGTGTTGTTGCTGGTCCTCAGCCGCCTGTTCCGGCGGTCCATCGGGCGGCACGTGAAGGACACCGCTGCGCGTTACCGCGCGCGCAAGGCCGTCAGCTTCACCTTCTACGTCGCGTCGGGGCTGTTGCTGGCCGCCATCTTCAGCGACCGGCTCGCCGGCCTGACGGTGGCCTTCGGCGTGGCGGGCGCGGGGATCGCCTTCGCGCTACAGCACGTGATCGTGAGCATCGGGGGATGGGTCGCCATCTCCTTCGGCAACTTCTACGCGACGGGTGACCGGATCCAGCTCGCGGGGGTCAAGGGCGACGTCATCGACATCGGCATCCTCCGGACGACGTTGATGGAGATCGGTCAGTGGGTCGACGCGGACCTGTACAACGGTCGCATCGTCCGGATCGCCAACAGACACGTCTTCACCGAGCCGGTCTTCAACTACTCCGCCGACTTTCCGTTCCTCTGGGACGAGATCACCATCCCCGTCCGCTACGGGTCCGACTGGAAGCTGGCCCGGCAGATGATGGCCGCGGTCGCCGACGAGGTCTGCAAGGACTTCGCGCTGCAGTCTCGGGAGGCCTGGCTCACGGCGGTGCGCAAGTACCGTCTGGAGGAGGCCGCCGTGGAGCCGGTGGTCACCATGGCGGCCAACGACAACTGGCTGCAGTTCACGCTGCGATACGTCGTCGACTACCGGAAGCGGCGCGCGGTGAAGGACCAGCTCTTCACGCGCATCTTCGAGAAGGTGGACGGCTCGCACGACCGCATCCGGCTGGCGTCGGCGACGTTCGAGATCGTCAACGTCCCGAAGCTGGACGTTTCGTTCGCCGGCGGGAAGGGCGAGATCAAGGCGAGCTACGTGCCGTGACGGTGAGGCCGCCGCCGCCGAGGTGTCCGGCGCGCCTCAGCGGTGGTGGTCGAGGATGGCCATCACCAGGACGACGATGCCCACCACCGTGCCCAGCGCGCCGGTCACGATGCCGATCCAGCTCCGCGCGGTGGACGTCGCCTTGCCGTAGCCGCTCTGCTGGATCATCGCGCCCTTCTTCAGGGAGATGATCCCGGTGATCAACGCCAGCGGCCCGAGCAGCGGACCGAAGAAGCAGAAGAGCAGCGAGAAGATCCCCGACCAGCACGAGAGCGCGGCGAGCGGGTTGGTCGGCACCAGGCCGTCGAGCGCGCTCACGGCGGGCGGAGGCTGCTGCGGGAAGCCAGGCGGTAGCGGCTGCGACATGGTCTCGGCATATCACGAGCGTCGTGCCGCGGCGCCGTCGAGCCGGCGCGGGTGGGCGCGACAGGCGCGCGCGGGCGGACCCGAAGAATGGGGGGTTGCCAGATTTGGGCTATGGCCCAATATATGGGTGGCCGGTCACCCATGACATCCACCTCCCCCCGCGCCCGCGACGAGCTTCGCGAGCTCACCCGCGAGAAGCTCCTGCTCTCCGCCGCCGACGAGTTCGCGCGCGAGGGGCTCGCCAGCGCCAACATCAACCGCATCTCCACCGCCGCCGGCTTCGCCAAGGGCACCGTCTACAACTACTTCCCCTCCAAGGAGGCGCTCTTCTTCGCCGTCGTGCGCGAGGCGTGCGCTCGCGCGGTGGAGGAGTCGGACGACGATCCCGCGGCCCACGTGCGCGAGCGCCTCCACGCCCTGCTGGTGAGCGACATGCGCTGGGTGGAGCGGCACCCGGCGTTCGCTCGCGTCTTCGTGCGCGTCGCGCTCAGCGGCGATCCGGCCCTCACCGCGCCGCTGCTGGAGTCGGCCGCGCCCTTCCTCGAGCGCATCGAGGCCATCCTGCGTGATGGCATGGCGCGAGGCCACGTGCGCGGCGATCTCCCGCTGGCCGAGCTCGCGCTCTGGTTCGTCGGCCTGGACGATCTGGCGCTCGTGCAGCACTTCGCGTCGGGCGGCACCCGGCCGTCCCTCGAGGCCATCCCGGACCTGGTGCTCCGCCAGTTCCTCGACGGGGCCGCGCCCAGAAAGGAGCGCGAGCCATGAGCACCGCGCTCCCCGGACCCCGCGGCGTCCCGCTGCTCGGGAGCCTCCCCGCCTTCCGCCGCGACCCGCTCGGCTTCTGCACGCGCCTCGCGCGCGACCACGGCGACGTCGCCTTCTTCCGCATCGGGCCCTTCCGGTGCGTGCAGGTCAACCGGCCGGAGTGGATCCAGCGCATCCTCACGCGCGAGACGCCACGGCTGCACAAGTCGTGGGACTTCAAGGAGCTGGAGCTGGTGATGGGGAAGGGCCTGCTCACCAGCGAGGACGAGCTCTGGAAGCGAGAGCGCCGCCTCATCCAGCCCGCCTTCCACAACGAGCGCATCCGCGTCTACGCGCAGACGATGGTGGAGCGCGTGGAGGCGATGCTCGACCGCTGGAAGGACGGCGCGGGGATCGACCTGCCGGCGGAGATGTCGCGCGTCACGCTGGAGATCGTCGGCCGCGCCCTCTTCGGCGCGGAGATGGAGGCGGACGCCGCGGCCATGTCGTCGTCCATCGACGCCTTCATGGACCGCTTCGAGGAGATGATGACCAGCTGGCTCCCGCTGCCTGTCGCCTGGCCGCTCCCGCGCAACCGCAGCGCGCAGCGCGCCGCGCGGCGCATCGACGACATCGTCTACGGCATGCTGGCACGCCGCAAGGCGGCGCCGCGCGGCGACGACCTGCTCTCCTGGCTCCTCGACGCGCGCGACGACGAGGGCGCCATCGACGACCCGCAGATCCGCGACGAGCTGGTCACGCTCCTGCTCGCCGGTCACGAGACGACCTCCCTCGCGCTGACCTGGACGCTGCACCTGCTCTCGGAGAACCCGGACGCGGAGCGCACGCTGGTGGAAGAGATCGCACGAGTGCTCGGCGGCCGCGCGCCCGGGGCCGCCGACGAGTCGCGCCTGGTCTACACACGGCAGGTGATCGAGGAGGGGATGCGCCTGCGCCCGCCGGCCTGGGGCATCGGCCGCGAGGCGCTCGCCGACATCGACCTGGACGGGCACGTCATCCGGAAGGGCACGCAGATCTTCCTCACCCAGTGGGTCACCCACCAGGACCCCCGCTTCTTCCCGGAGCCGCAGCGCTTCGATCCGGACCGCTGGTCGCCTGGTCGCCGCGGGTCCATCCCGCGCTACGCGTACTTCCCCTTCGGCGGCGGGCCGCGCGCGTGCATCGGCATGCACTTCGCCATGCTGGAGGCGGTGCTCCTGCTCGCGTGCATCGTGCAGCGCTTCCACGTGGAGGCGCCGGGGCCGGTGGAGCTGCAGCCCGCGGTGACGCTTCGCCCGAAGAACGGCGTGCGCGCGCGCGTCACTCTCCGCGCCGGAGGGAGCCGCGCGAACTAGCTGTATCCTGCAACCAGCGCGCGGGCGAGCAGCCCCCACCCGTCGATCGCCACGAAGAGCAGCAGCTTGAAGGGCAGGCTGACCTGCGTGGGACTGAGCATCTGCATGCCCAGCGCCAGCAGCACGTTGGCGACCACCATGTCGATGACGAGGAACGGCAGGTAGATCAAGAAGCCTATCGCGAAGGCCTCCGTCAGCTCGGTCGTGACGAAGGCGGGGACCAGCACCGAGAAGTCGTCCGCCTTCACCTTGCCGCGGTCCGCCGCCGGGCGCGACTCCTTCGCGACCGCGAGGAAGCGCTCCTTCTCCTTCGCGCTGGTGTTCTGCGAGAGGAAGTCGCGCATCGGCTCCTCGAAGGCGTCGATGCCCCCGCGCACCAGCGTCATCGTGTCCGGCGTCCCGCTGCCCTCGAACATGGGGGCGGCGCGCGCCCAGATCTTGTCGCCCACCGGCGCCATCGCCAGCAGGGTGAGCGACGCGGCGAGCGCCATCACCACCGTGTTGGACGGGACGTTCTGCGCGCCGATGGCGCTGCGGACGATCTGCAGCACCGTGGAGATCTTCACGAAGGCGGTGACGCTCATGAAGACGAACGGCAACAGCGACACCAGCGCCAGCGCCACGACCAGCACGATGGGGCGGCCGAGCAGGTCCCCCTCGCTGCCCGGCGGCGCGGCGAGCGCGGCGGCCGGGAGCAACAACGCGGCCGCGCCCGCGCCGAGCGCCACCGCCTGGCGAGCGCGGCGATCAGTCATCGGCGGGCCCCGGCGCGTCCGGCGCCTCCGCCCCGGCGGCCTTGCGGCCCATCGCGCGGGCCAGCACCCCGGCGAAGCCGCCGGTGGCCGGCTCGGGCGTCGCCGGCACGTCCTCCTCCGCCAGCTCGCCCAGCTTGGTGAGCCCGGACTCCGAGGCACCGACCACGAGCACCGCGCGTCCCACCTTCACCAGGTAGATGGCGCGCCGCGCGTCCAGCGGGAGCTGGCCGACCAGCTTGATGGAGCCGGAGGCGCGCCCCACGCCGAGGCGCCGCGCGCCGAAGAGCACCACGAAGGCGAGCCCGCACACCACGACGAGCGTGACGAAGGTCTCGACCAGGTAGCTCGCGTACGGCCCCACCGCGCGCACCATCCCGCGCCCTCACGTCCCCGGTCAATGCCCAAATGGCCCCCGCAGCCCGCCCCACGGCTCTGGCGGGGTCACTCCACCCAGCTCACCAGGACGTTCACCGTGACGGGCTTGGGTGTCGCAGGAAACTGGGTAGTACGGATGACCTGCATCATGCACTGTACGCCCGGCTCGGAGGCGCCGGTGCCGAAGGGGTCGGCCACGTGGGTCACCTTCCCGGTGGTGTCGACGTCCGTGTGGACCTGGATGGCGTTGGCGCTGCCGTCCGCGACGGCGTCGCGGCATGTCTGCAAGGGGTTGAGCAGCCGGGTGTTGAAGACCCCCGCGCCCCAGCCATGTGGCGCGTCCGCGATGACCCCGGAGATGGTGTGCTCTCCCTTCCCTCGGTGGTAGGTCGCATGCGTCGTGCCGGCGGCGGGCGCCGTCGTGGCGGTGGCGGTCGGCGCAGCCACCTTCGGGATGGGCGGCGGCGGAGTCCTCGTCGTCGCCGCGACCTCCAGCCCACCCACCTTCACGTGCTGCCCCTCGCGGTTGGTATCGATGACGATGTCGCCGCCGTCTCTGTTGGCGTCGAAGTGGAAGCCGTCCTTGTCCTGCGTGACCTTGACCATCTCCCCCGTCTTCGGGTCCTCCGCGGTGCGGCTGAGCTGCCAGTGGTCGCCGACCTGGTGGATGCAGGTGGCGAGCAGCACGCCGCCCCCGACGAGGAGCGCGAGGGCCGTCCCGCCGCAGCCCAGCCACAGGCCCGACCGGCTCTTCCTCCGCACGACCGGCGCGCTGGCGCTGAGGCCCGCGGGGGTGCCCATGAAGGCCGGCGCGCTCGGCACGACGGGCGTCGGCGGCGCGGGGGTGACCCTCGGCGGCGTGCCGGGGAACGGTGTCATCGCGGGCGGCGCGGAGACCGGCTGCGTCGCGCCGAGCACCGCCGCGGTGCCGCTGGCGACGGCGCCGCCGCGGGGGACGATCGACGTCGACGGGGAGAGCGCCCCGTCCAGCGCTTGCCACGCCTGGGTCGCGTCGGCGAAGCGCGCGCGCGGATCGCGCACGACGCACCGCCCGAACCACGCGTCGAAGGCCGGCGGCACCTGCCGGCCGCGCTCCGCCGCGCGCACGGAGGCGCGAGGGATGGGCTCGAAGAGCACCTCCCGCATCACCTGCGTGACCGTCGAGTCCGGCGCCAGGGCGGCGGTCCAGAATGGTTGACCCGTCAATAGATTGAAGGCGATGAGGCCGAGCGCCCACACGTCCGCGGCCGGCGTGACCGGGCCGCGCTCGGTCTGCTCGGGGGCGAGCCAGAGCGGCGAGCCTATCGCCGCCGTCTTCTGGGTCGTCTGCTCGCTCATCAGCTTGGCGATGCCGAAGTCCAGCACCTTCACGGTGAAGGCCACGTCGGTCCGGCGGGAGCGCGCGACGAAGACGTTCTCCGGCTTGAGGTCGCGGTGCACGATCCCCGCGGCGTGCGCGGCGCCGACGGCGTGGCAGAGCTGCTCCATCAGCCTGCGGGCCTCGGCGGGGGGCAGGGGGCCGCGCGCGGCGACGACGGCGGCCAGGTCGTCGCCCTCCAGGAGCTCCATCACCAGGTACGGCGAGCCCGTCTGCACGTCCACGCCCGCCGCCTGCACCTCCACCACGTGATCGCTGGGGATGCGCCCGCCGATGCGCGCCTCCTGCTCGAAGCGCCGCCGCAGCGTCCCGTCCGCCACCAGCTCCGGGTGCATGAGCTTGAGCGCGCGCTGCTTGCCGGTGGAGAGCTGGTCGACGACGTAGAGCGCCCCCATGCCGCCGGAGGAGAGCGGCCGCACCACGCGGTAGTCCCCGGCGAAGATCGTCCCGGGCTGGAGCGTCGTACCCACGGTCCTCGAGCGTAGCATCGGAGACGGTTCGCCGTGCGCTGCCCCGAAATTTCACCGCGGGCGATCGCGCGGCGGGCGGTTGACGGCGCGCGGGTTTGCCCGTAGTCGTTCGGCGCCGTGGCACTCGTCGTCCAGAAGTTCGGCGGCACGTCGGTGGGCTCGATCGACCGCATCCGCAACGTGGCGAGGCGGTGCCTCGCCGCGCAGCGCGCGGGCAACGACGTCGTGCTCATCGTCAGCGCCATGAGCGGGGAGACGAACCGCCTGCTCGGCCTCGCCCACCAGGTGACGGAGGTCCCCGACGCCCGCGAGATGGACGCCCTCGCAGCGACCGGCGAGCAGGTCTCCGCCGCGCTCACCTCCCTGGCCATCCAGGCGGAGGGCGGCAAGGCGCGGTCGCTGGTCGGCCACCAGGTGAAGATCCTCACCGACGGGGCCTTCACCAAGGCGCGCATCAAGGCCATCGAGGGCTCCAAGATCTTCTCCACGCTGGAGCAGGGGCAGATCGCGGTGGTCGCCGGTTTCCAGGGCGTGGACGAGCACGGCAACATCACCACCCTCGGCCGCGGCGGCTCGGACACCACGGCGGTGGCGGTGGCTGCGGCGATCGGGGCCGACGCGTGCGAGATCTACACCGACGTCGACGGCGTCTACACGACCGACCCCAACGTCTGCCCGTCGGCGCGCAAGATCGCGCGCATCTCCTACGAGGAGATGCTGGAGCTCGCCTCCCTCGGGGCCAAGGTGCTGCAGATCCGCAGCGTGGAGATCGCGATGAAGTACGGCGTTCCGGTGCACGTGAGGACCTCCTTCTCGGACAAGGAGGGCACGTGGGTCACGCGCGAGGACAAGGCGCTGGAGGACGTGGTCGTCGCCGGCGTCGCCTACGACAAGGGCGAGGCGCGCGTCTCCATCGTCGGCTTCGAGGACAAGCTGGGCGCCATGGCCGAGCTCTTCGGCCACCTCGCCGAGAAGAACGTCTCCGTCGACATGATCGTGCAGAACGCGGCGACGGAGTCGGAGGGCCGCGCCGACGTCACCTTCACCTTGCCCAAGACGGACCTGGCGCGCGCCAAGCCGGAGCTGGAGGCCATCGCGAAGAGGCTGGGCGCGCGCGAGGTGCGCTACGACCCCGAGATCGTCAAGGTGAGCATCGTCGGGCTGGGCATGCGATCGCACGCCGGCATCGCCTCCAAGATGTTCCGGCTGCTCGCGGCGGAGAACGTCCCCATCCAGGCGATCAGCACCAGCGAGATCAAGGTCTCGGTGCTGGTGCCCGCCAGGTACACCGAGCTCGCGGTGCGCGCGCTGCACGACGGCTTCGGCCTGGACCAGGCCCCGGGCAGCCAGCCGCCGCCCGGCTGATTGCGCTCGGTCGTCGCGGCGCTTACCCTCACGCGCCGTGAAGCTCCCCGAGAATCCCTTCGCCGTCATCACCGGCGCGGGCAGCGGTTTCGGCCGCGCGCTCGCCCTCGAGCTCGCCCGCCGCGGCGGGCGCCTGCTCCTGTCCGACAAGAACCTGGAGGCCACCGAGGAGTCGGCGCGCCTCGCCCGGGAGGCCGGCGCGAAGGAGGCGCGCGCGATGGCGTGCGACGTCACGCGCGTGGAGGACGTGGAGGCCCTCGCCGCCGCGTGCGACGGCCGCGTCGACCTGGTCGTCAACAACGCCGGCGTCTCCTCCGGCGGCCTCATCGGCGAGCTGTCGCTCGACATCTGGCGCTGGACGCTGGACGTCGACCTCTGGGGCGTCATCCACGGCTGCCACGTCTTCGTGCCCATCCTGCGCAGGCAGGGCTCGGGCAACGTGCTCAACATGGCGTCGGCGGCCGGGCTGCTGTCCGCGCCGCGCATGGGCGCCTACAACGTCGCCAAGGCGGGCGTCGTCTCCCTCTCGGAGACCCTCGCCGGCGAGCTGAAGGGCACGGGCATCGGCGTGACGGTGCTGTGTCCCACGTTCTTCCGCACCAACATCGCCGCGTCCGGCCAGTTCACCAGCGACGACATCAAGAAGAGCGCCGAGCGTCTGGTCAACCGCGGCAAGAGCGCGGAGATGGTCGCCCGCGCCGCGCTCCACTCGGTGGAGACGGACGAGCTCTACTGCGTCCCGATGGCCGACGGTCGCTGGGCCTGGCGCATCAAGCGCGCCGTCCCGCGCGCCTTCGCGGGCCTGGCGGGGAAGCTCGCCAAGCGGATGGAGGGGTGACCTCTCAGAACCCCCAGGTGTACTCCAGCCTCCCGAACACCTGCGTGTACGACGGGTAGTTGGTGAAGTCGGAGAAGATGAAGTGCTGCCGCACCGCGAGGCCCATCGTGAAGTGGCGGGTGAACTCGTAGTCGAGGCCGAGCGCGAGCGCCGCGCCGCCGGCGAGGCCGGGGGAGTCCACCGTGCCGCCGGTCATCCAGTACGTCGTCGCGAGCACGCCGACGTAGGGCACCCAGCGCGTCACGTCGAAGACGTAGCTCACGCCGGCGCCCAGGTTGGTCACCATCGTCGGGCGGTTGTGCGGCACGTCCTTGCCGGGCAGCTCCTCCAGCGCGACCGGGCAGAAGGCTCCCTCCACCATCAGGTTGAAGGCGTCGGTCAGGCCGTAGGCGTAGTGCAGGCCGCCCCCGCCGCCGATCGAGGGCGTGCCCTTCTGGTCGATGACGAGGATGGCCAGGCCGCCGTCGGCGCCCAGGTGGTGCTGGTGCTCGAACGCGGCCGCCGGCAGCGCCCACGCGAGCGCGACGGCGGCGGCGGTCACGGCGGCGGCGCGCTTCAAGGGTGCTTGCCCTTGGCGGCCTTGGCCTCCGCCAGCGCGCGGTCGATGAGCTTGCGGAACTTGGCGTAGGGCTGCGCGCCGCTGAGGACGTAGCCGTTGATGAGGAAGGTGGGCGTGCCGGTGATCCCCGCGTCGGTGGCCAGCTTCTCCTCGGCGTCGATCGCCGCGACGTGCTTGCCCGTCTCCAGCGCGAGGTGAAGGCGCTTCACGTCCAGCCCCGCCGTCCTCGCGTAGCCCTCGATGCTGGCGCGCGAGAGGCCGTCGGGATCGGTCTGGTGCTCGTACATCAGGTCGTGCAGCTTCCAGAAGCCGGTGTTGCCCTTCTGCGCGAAGGCCTCCGCCGCGGCCTCGGCCGCGAGGTGCGCCTGCGAGTGCATGCGCAGCGGCATCTGGCGCCACTCCACCTTCACCTTGCCGGGGTAGCCCTTGAGCACCTGCTTGACCGTGTCCTCCGCGCGCTTGCAGAAGGGGCACTGGAAATCGGCCAGCTCGACGATCTTCACCGGCGCGTGGATGGCGCCGCGCGTGGGCGCCTTGCCGGTGAAGGCCACCGCGTTCTTCTCCGGTGGCGGCGGTGTCTTGCCGTCCTTGGTGAGCCCGGCGTACACGTCCTCGGGCTTGGTGCCGGCGGCGACGAGCGCGCGCGCCTTGGGCAGCTCCTCGTCGATGATGGCCTTGAACTTCTCGATGGGCTGCGCCCCCACGAGCCGTCGCCCGTTGATGAAGAAGTGCGGGGTGCCGCTGGCCTGGAAGTCGTCGGCGATGTCGACGTCGTCGTCGATCACCTTCTGGTACTTGTGCTTGGCGATGGCGGCGTGGACCTTGGCCAGGTTCAGCTTGAGCGCCGTGGCGATGGCGTCGAGGTCGGCGTCCTCCAGCTTGGGCGAGGTGTCGAAGAGCTTGTCGTGCGCGGCCCAGAAGCCGGCGTCGCCCTTCTCCGCGCGGGCCTCGAGCGCGAGCTCGGCGGCGGGCTCGGCGCGCTTGTGGAAGGGCAGCGGCTCGTTGCGCCACACGACGCGCAGGTCGTTGCCGTAGGCCGCGCGCAGCGCCTTGATCGTCGCGTCGGCGCGCTTGCAGTACGGGCACTGGAAGTCGCCGAACTCGACGATGGTCACCAGCGCGGTGGCCGCGCCGCGCACCGGCGCCTTCGCGTCCACCGGGACGCGCCACACCGTGGTGGTGTCCGCGTGAGGCTCGTCGTCCTCCTCGGCGGCGGGCTTGTAGTTCTCGGCGACGACCGTCTTGTACAGGGCCGCCGGCGCCACGCCCTTCGCGAGCTCCGCCTTCGCCTTGGCGAGCTCGGCGTCCACGGTCTTGTGGAACTCCTCGATGGGCTGCGCGCCGACGAGGCGCGTGCCGTTGATGAAGAAGGCGGGCGTGCCGTCGACGCCCAGCCGCTTGCCCAGGTCCAGGTCGGCGTCCACCTTGCTGCTGAACTGCTTGGCGCGGAGCGCGGAGCGGAACGCAGCCAGGCTGACGCCGGCGCGCTGGGCGTACGCTTCCAGGCTGGGCTCGTCGAGCGCCTGCTGGTGGGAGAACGCCTGGTGGTAGAAGCTCCAGAAGGCGTCGTCGCCGCCGAGGGCATGCACCGTCGCCGCCGCGTCGGCCGTGGGGCGGGCGTAGGGGTGGAAGGAGAGCGGGTAGTTCTTGAAGACGACGCGGAGCTGCGCCGGCCCGTAGTCGTGCTCGAGCTGCTCCACCGTCCCCACCGCGCGGCCGCAGAAGGGGCACTGGAAGTCGGTGAACTCGACGATGGTGACGGGCGCCGTGCGGCTGCCCCACGTCGGGTCGTCGGTGACGATGGGCACCGTCGCGTCCGCCTCGCCGACGGGCGGGGCCGCGGGGCCCTCCACCACGCCGCCGCCGGAGACGTGCGGGAGCTGTACGGCCGACTCCTTGGGCGCGGGGGTGGCGCCGCCGCAGGCGACGGCCAGGGAGACGAGCAGGGCGAAGGGGACGAGGGCTTTCTTCACGGCAAGGACTTCTAGCGCAAAAGCCCCGGGAGGTCTCATGGCAGCACAAAAACACGAGGCCCCCGGCGTCTCGAGGACGCCGGGGGCTCGCGGGTTCTCTCACCCCGCCCCCCTGACTGGCAGGGAGGGGGGGAGAAGCGGTCACTTCGCTTCGGCCAGGGCCCTCTCGATGACCTTGCGGAACTTCGAGAAGGGCTGCGCGCCGTTGATGAAGTAGCCGTTGATGACGAACGCGGGCGTGCCGTTGATGCCCGCCGCGTTGCCGGCCTTGGAGTCGGCCAGGATCTCGGCCTTGTGCGAGAGGTTGTCGAGCGAGGACTTGAACTTGTCCATGTCCAGCCCGAGCTCCTGCGCGTACTTCTCGAGCGCCGGACGCTTGAGGCCGTCCTGCGTTCCCTGGCCCGCGAAGAGCTTGTCGTGCATGGCCCAGAACGCGCCGGCGCCCTTCTGCTGGTACGCCTCCATGGCCGCCTCGGCCGCGAGCGGCGCGTCGGGGTGCATGGGGAGCGGCATGTTGCGCCAGACGAACTTGATCTTGGTGCCGTAGTTCTTCATCACCTCGTTCACCGTCTCCTCGGCCCGCTTGCAGTACGGGCACTCGAAGTCGGAGAACTCCTGGACGACGACCTTGGCGTTGAGGTTCCCGCGCGCGGGGGCGTTGGGGGAGAGGGGGACGTCCTTCTTCTCCGGCTCGGCCGGGCCCTTGCCGTCCTTGGTCAGCTCCGCGTAGAGCTGGTCCGGCTTGGTGCCCTTGGCGAGGAGGTCCTGCGCCTTCTTGATCTCCTCGTCGATGACCTTCTCGAACTTGTCCTGCGGCTGCGCGCCGACGAGGCGGCGGCCGTCGATGAAGAAGTGCGGGGTGCCGGAGGCCTGGAAGTCCTCGGCCTCGTCGCTGTCCGCGGCGAGGACGGGCTTCCACTTGTGGGTCTTGATGGCATCCATCACCTTGCCCACGTCCAGGCCCAGCGCCTGCGCGGCGCCCTGGAGGTCGGAGTCCTCCAGCTTGGGCTGCATCTCGAAGAGCTTGTCGTGCGCGGCCCAGAAGCCGGCGTCACCCTTCTCGGCGCGCGCCTCGAGGGCGAGCTCCGCGGCAGGTTCGGCGCGCGGGTGGAACGGCAGCGGCTCGTTCTTCCAGACGAGGCGGATCTTGTCGCCGTACTTGTCCTTGAGCGCCTTGAGCGTCGGCTCGACGCGCTTGCAGTACGGGCACTGGAAGTCGGAAAACTCGACGATCGTCACGAGCGCCGTGGCGGGGCCGCGGACGGGCGCCTTGCCGATGGGGAGCTTGAAGACGGTCTTGTCGTCCTGCTCTTCCTGGTCGGCCGGGGGCGGCGCGTTCTTGTGGTTCTCCTGGGACATGACCACGTAGACGTGGTCCTTCGGCGTGCCGCTGGCGATCTTCGCCTGCGCCTTCTGCAGCTCCTGGTCGATGACGGCCTTGAACTTGGGGAAGGGCTGCGCGCCGCTGACGCTGACGCCGTTGATGAAGGAGGCGGGCGTGCCGTTGACGCCGACCTTCTGCGCCTCGGCGTGGTCGGACTCCACCTTCTTGAGCCAGGTGTGCGCCTCCATGCCGGCCTTGAACTTGTTCACGTCGACGCCGACCTGCTTCGCCCACTTCTCGCACTGCTCGGGCGAGAGGGCCGACTGGTTGTGGAAGGCGAGGTCGTGGAACTTCCAGAAGGCGTCGTTGCCCTTGAGGGCGAAGACGCCCATCGCCGCCTCGGCCGTGGGCTTGGCGTGCGGGTGGAAGGGCAGCGGCTCGTTCTTCCAGATGATGCGGACCTTGTCCGGACCGTAGGTCGACTTGATCTGCTGCATGGTCGCGTCGACCTTGCTGCAGAAGGGGCACTGGAAGTCGGAGAAATGGACGATGGTGACGGGGGCGTCGCGGTTGCCCCACATCGGGTCCTTGCTGGTGATCGGGATGGGCGAGTCGCTGTCGTCCCAGGCGACCCCCTGCGCGGTGTCGGCGCTGATGTCGCCGTTGCGCAGGCGCTTGGCGTCGTAGCCCCACATGAGCAGGGCGCCGGCGAGGAAGCAGAAGATGAATCCGATGATGGCCACGCCCGTGTTGATGCCGCCCGAATCGGGGGGCACGAACTGCGGCCTGTTGTCGTTCTTTGCCATGATGTCTCTCTTGGGTTGGAAGCAAGCAACAACGTCGATGCCCGTGCCTCGGGGACACGGACACACTCTCTCGACGCCTCCGCGGCGATGCGCCCGCCGGATCGGCGGTCGCACCCTGGCGGACGCATGGCCGGCGCTTGTCGCTCACACCGGCAGGTGCGCCTTCGCTCCGACCGCGCGGGCGCGGACGGGAGCGAGGAAACGGGGCGTCACACTCGGGCCTCCGGCGGTGAGCCGGGGCGGATCACGCGCGCGGTGGGCGCTCGACGCGTGAGCACACGCCCGCCGGGGGACGTGAGACCTCTGCCGGGGGCGGCAGCACGGCGCGCAGGGGGGCGGGCGTCAGGAGCACCGGGGAGGCGGGCAGCGCCCGCACCGCGGCGGCGGCGCTGCCCTCCGGACCCTGCGACCGGCCGTGCTCGTAGGCCTGCGTGGGGAGCGAGGGAGTCTGGCAATCGACCGACGTCTCCACCGAAGCGTTCGGCTCCTGGAGCGTGGGGTTGGGGGCGAAGGTGATCGCCCCGCGCTCGTCGCACTGCGGCGCGGCGGCGTGGGCGGACCCGGCGACCAGCCAGCACACGGCCGCGAGGGCGACCGAGAGCGCGAGGCGCAGCGCGTGGATGGGCCGGGACCGCATGCGACGGGCATGGTGGATGGTATGGGGCCCCCGGCGCAAGCCCGAGCGTCATCGGGGGCCGGCGTTCGAGCTCAGGCGCGGGGCGGTCGTGATTCGCGAACGCTGACTCAGAGGGACTCGAGATAGGCGACCAGGTCCTCCCGGTCGGTGGCCGTGAGGGACTTGGTGTCGCCGTGGAGGGAGCCGGCGCAGGACGTGTCGGTGAGGCGGTCCATGAGCGTCTTCGCGCAGCCGTCGTGCATGTAGGGGGCTCGGTCGCCGACGCCGAGGAGCATCGGGACCTGGAGCGGCGCTTCGCGGCCGACGTCGACGTTGCCGGGGAGCGTTCCCTTCGGGCCGTTGTGGCACGCGACGCACCCGCCGGTGCCCTCGAAGATGGCCTTGCCGGCGGCGACCTCGTCCGGGGCGAGGTCGGTCCGCGCGGGGATGCGGGGGATGGCGCCCAGCCAGCGCGCGACGACGCCGAGCTGGGCGTTCGTCAGCTTGGCCATGGCGCCCATGCGCGTGGTGAGGACGTCGCCGGCGAGCGCCGAGAGGTCCGCCTCGTTGCCGTCCCAGTGGTACGGCGCGCTCCCCGCGACGACGCCGCCGCGGAGCGACTGCGTCCGGCGGGCGTGCGCCTCGCCCTTCTCGACGAAGTGCCAGACGTGCCCGTCGTCGCCGCCCTCCGCGTGGCAGCTGATACACGCCAGGCCGGCGCCCACCGGCTGGTGGAACACGGCGAAGCCGGTGTCGAGGTGCGCCTTCGCCTGGGGAAGGGGGATGGACTCGTAGGGGCCCACGTCGGACGTCCGGAGGGGCGCAACCAGGAGCGCGGCCGGATCGCGCTGCTGCAGGACCACCGCGTCTCCGTGCGTCCCGTCCGCCGGCGCGAACGCCACCGCGACGACCGCGCTCGGCAGCGCCGGGCTCCCACCGCCCGCGTGCGCCGGGACGAGGCCGGTGCCGGAGAGCGTCCCGTCCGCCTGCACGATGAGCATCGCGGCGCTCCGCACCGGGACGAGGAGCAGACGCCCGTCCGCGGTGGCGGCGACGTCGATCACCGGGCCCTTGGCGAAGGCGAGCGTCTGCGGGCCGGAGACGCCCTTCGTGAAGAAGGTCACCTCCGGCAGGACGACGCCCGGGGTCTTCCCGGCGTCCGGCGCACCGGCGCCCCCGTACGCGTTGGGCACCGCCACGTCGATCGGACCGTCCGACGCGAGCTGGTGCAGCATGGCGATGCGATCGTCCGGGGTGCGCACGGCGCGCCAGGCGACGTCGGGCGAGAAGCCGGGCGAGGGCGCGGGCCTCGTGCGCGCGACGACGGCACCGCTCGCGTCGAGCGTGAGGACCTCGGCGCTGCGGAAGCGTGTAACATACAACTTGTCTCCGTCGACGATCACGTCGCGCAGATCGCGGTCGAGGCGGACCACGCGGGTGGGCGCGCCGCCCGCCGCCGGGAGCGTGACGAGCTCGCCCGTCGCGCACGCGACGATGACCGAGTCGGTCTGCGGGTCGTAGTCGAGCCCGCGGGGCGCGGGACACACGGGCGTGCGGGCGAGCAGCGTCTGCGTCGCCGGGTCGATCGTGACGACCGCGCCGCCGCGGCGGAGCGCGACGTGCACGTGCCCCGCGGCGTCGGCGACGAGGCGCCCGGGCTCGTCACCCGGCTGCAGCGCGACGGTGCCGAGCACCGACCCCGCGTCGCCGGCGTCCTGCGCGGTCGGGTCCAGCGCGACCACGTCCACCTTGTCCTCGTCCGGGTCGGACGCGACCGCGAGCCGCCCGAGCTCGGGGCTGTGAACGACCAGGAGGGACCCGCCGGAGAGGGGCGGCGGCGGCGCGTCCGCCTGCACGGCCGCGCCGCCGAAGAGGGTGCCCACCGGAGGGGGAAAGCCGCCGTCCGCGGGCAGCGGCGAGCCTCCGCCGTCGCCGTTCCACCCGGCGTCGTCCGGGTCGGGGAAGACGCTGCTCGACCGACACCCGAGCGCCCCGGCCAGCGCGCAGAGCAGACCGACCACCAGGACCACCGGCGTGCAGCGACGCTCATCCATCCCCCCGATTGCCTGCACGTCCGATGCCACGGGATCGCCCCGCGATTTCAGGGCGGATCGCGCGCGGTCGGCGTGCCAGGTTGTGCAACCTCTGACAGCCGATGGGTGTCAGCAACTGCACGGCATCGCCAGCAGCAAGTCGCCAGAACGGCTCAGGGTGGTCAACCAAGTTGCCGGGGTCGGCGGGCGCGAGCGACTGGGTCTTTCCGAGAAGCGCCGCGGCGCACCCGCGCCCGGTGAAGCGGGCCGTGCAGAGTACGCTTCCTCGCCCGTACCCAACTACGGGTGCGGAAGGAGTCCGCTGGCCATGGCCAGATCCTTTGGACATAACGTGGCGGAATGATGGAAATAAATCGGGCGCCTTTCTCGTTGTTCGGTTGCGACACCAACAAGGAGAGGACGCCCGATGACGACGAGAGCTACCCGAGCCACGAGCAGCCGTCCAGACCCGAGCGAAGAGGCGAGCGCGGTGGAGGAGCAGCTTTCACGCCGGCGCTCATCGACGAGCTTCGGGGCCGCACCGGCTACAACCCGCGGCAGCGGCGCGCCACCGCGTTCCGCCTGGTGCTCACGGTCGTCGAGGGGTTCCTCGCGGGCCAGACGCTGTCGTTCGAGTCGCTGCGGGCGATCTTCGTGAGGCGCTTCGGCTTCATGCGCCCGTGCCCGTTCCAGAAGCGGTTCAAGCAGGAGTCGGCGGCGGCGTTCTTCCGCGCGGCGCTCGAGCACCTCGTGGCGTCAGTGACGAAGGCGGCGGGCCTGGAGCTGAGCGGGCCGCTCGCCCGCTTCGAGGACGTGCGGGTCTACGACGGTACGGGGCAGCGCGTGCCACCGCGCGGGCGCGAGCTGCTGCCGGGATGCACCAAGGGCAAGGCCGGCACCAAGTGGGTGATGGGCTACAGCATCAAGACCGGCCTGCTCGAGCACGGCGTCTCCGACGCGGAGACCGCGTCGGAGACGCCGCTGTGGCGGAAGCTGGTCCCGAGCTTCACGCGCGGGGTGCTCTACCTCTTCGACCTCGGCTTTTTCGAGCGCGCTCTGTTCACGCAGGCGAAGGCTGCCGGCGCGCACGTGCTGATGCGCCTCAAGACCACGGCGAAGGTACGCGTGACCGCGCACATCTCGGAGAACGGCCACACCCCGCTCCACAACTGGTCGCTTGGCTACTACCTGCAGAGCGTGTCGCGCAAGCGCGGGACGATCTTCGACCTCGACGTGACGTGGGGCAAGGGCAAGGACACCGTCGCATTGCGGCTCGTGGGACTCGCGCACAAGTCGACCGTCATCCGCTGGTACCTGACCACCGTGCCGCGCAGCGTGCTCTCGCCACGGCAGATCATCCAGACCTACCGACTCCGCTGGCTGATCGAGCTGCTCTTTCGCGAGCTGAAGCAGACCGCCGACCTCGGCCGCTCCTTCACCGCCGATCCCCACGCGATCAAGGCGCTCACCTACGGCGCGATGCTCGCCCACGCGCTCGTGCGCTCGGTCAGGATCCAGGCTGCACTCGCGCGCGACGTCCCTCTCGAGCAACTGCGCCCCCTGGCGACGTTGCACGTCGTGCGCGCCTACGCGCGGGACCTGGTCGACGCCCTCGTCTCCCTGAGCACCGCCGCGTGGACTGCCGTCGTGACCACCGTGGGCGCGGCACTCGTCGCTCTGGCACGCGAACGACAACCTTCACGCTCCAGGAAACGAATCGCCCTCAAACTTGGGGCGATCGGTGCTTAAGAGATCGGGCATGGTCCGCTGGCGCTTCGTTCAAATGAATACTAGCCGCAAACGCACTAGGACGCCATGTCGGAGGTCGTGGACGCGGGGGTCGTCGCGCCCCGCCGGACCGAGGCGCCCGCGACCAGCGTCCCGATCGTCGTGCCGACCGCCGCGCCCGCCGCCACGTCGCCCGGGAAGTGAACCCCGAGGTACACGCGCGAGAGCGCGATCCCCGCGGCCGCCGCCACCAGACCGATCGTCCCGAGCACCCGCCAGGCCACGGGGTGCGCCGTGTACCCGCGCCACCGCGCGATGACGAACGCCGCGAGGGTGAAGGCGCCCGCCGCGTGGCCGCTCGGAAAGGAGGGATCGGTCGGCGCGTGCCCGAACAGGCACGCCACGCCGGGCACGCACCCGCACGGCCGCACCCGCCCGAAGCCCGCCTTGAGGGCCACCACCGCGAGCGCCGTCACCAGCAGCGCGCCGATCAGCCAGGCGGCGAAGCGGCGCGTGCGGGGCAGGGCGACCAGTCCGAGGAGAGGGAGCATCGTCCAGCCGCTCCCGACGATGGTCAGCCCGACCATCAGGATGAACAGCGCCCCGTGGGCCCCCGGCCCCGCGTAGATCGCCCGAAAAATGGCCAGATCGAGGTGGTGCACCGACCGGTAGTCTACACGCCCTGGCCACGCGGGCTCGCCGGCCGCCGCGAGGGGGAAGATTGTCGCGAATTTGCCGTATCATGGCCCAATGCGTGCTTTCGGCTGGACGAGCTTTCTTGCCTCAGGGTTGATGGTGGCTGCGGCGGCGTGCGCCACCGGCCTCGTCGCCCAGGACAACCCCCAGGGCGGCGACGGCGGCGTGACCGACGACGGCGGCGGCGGCGAGGCGGAGGCGTCGTGCAACGCGACCTGCGGCGACCAGTGCGTCGACCTGAAGAAGGACAGCGCCAACTGCGGCAAGTGCGGCAACGCCTGCTCCTCCGGGGCGACGTGCGTGCTCGGCAACTGCCAGTGCGGCATCAACGCCCAGACCTGCGGCTCGGAGTGCGTCGACACCACCAAGGACGTGAAGCACTGCGGGAGCTGCGCCACCGACTGCACCGCCGGCGACGACGCCGGGGTGGACGGCGGCGTGAGCGGCACCTGGTCGTGCGTCAACAGCGGGTGCGTGCTCGACTGCGGCAAGCTGCTCGCCTGCAACGGCGCGTGCGTCGACGCGCAGACCGACCCCGATCACTGCGGCGACTGCAACACCGCGTGCGACACGCAGAACGGCGAGGTCTGCTCGGCGGGCAAGTGCTGCGGGGCGGGCGAGACCAACTGCAACGGCACCTGCACCAACACCCTGAACGACGCGAACAACTGCAAGACGTGCGGCACCACCTGCTCCGGCAACACGCCGTACTGCGTCAACGGCACGTGCACCGCGTGCAACACCTCGGTGCTGATCCTGAGCGACAGCCACACGGCGACGACCGCGGCCTTCGTCACCGCGGCCAACAACGCCGGGCTCACCGCGCAGGCCGTCGACGACGGCGCGATCAACTACGCCGGCACGCCGGCGGCGAGCAGCTTCCAGGTCGTCATGATCATGGTCGGCGACGACTACTCGACCGACATGCCGCTCGCCGGGCAGCAGGCCATCGTCAACGCGCAGGCGAACGGCACGGGCGTCGTCATCACCGACTGGGGCGGCTACCACCCGTACAACGGCCGCTGGGCCACGCTGAAGAGCCTGAACCTGTACCAGTACACGAGCGGCAGCACCGGCACGATCACCTTCACCCTCACGCAGCAGAACCACCCGATCTGGACGGGGCTGAACACGGCGTTCACGACGACGTCGAGCATGGGCTGCTCCATCGGCACCATCATGAACAACGGCACGCAGATCGCGACCAACAGCCTCTGCGGCGGCGCGGGCGTGGTGGTGCGCGACAGCCCCGGCGGGCGCCTCGTCTACGTCACCCACGCGGCCAACTACAGCAGCAACACCACCTGGGTGAACGACACCAACACGGTGAAGCTGACGACCAACGCCCTCAAGTGGGCGACCGGCTGCCTGCTCTGAGTCAGCGCACGCAGCGCGCGTGGGGGTTGGTGAAGGGCGTCCCGTTCTCGATCGCCGAGCGTCGCGCAGGGCGCGACGCTCACCATCGAGCCCTGCGCCCAGGTGCGCGTCCAGGCTGGCCACGGCATCACGGGTGAACGGGGCGCTCCGCCGGGCAGGTCGGCGGGACCCCGGGAGAAGCACCCGAGCCACGGCGCCTTCACCTTCCGGGGTAGATCCAGCGCGCGAGCCACCGCGTGAGGCGCGGCATGAGCACGTAGGTCATCAGCGTCACCTCGATCGCGATGGCCACGAAGAGCCGCAGCTCGAAGCGCGCGCCGGGCATGACCAGCGCCACCAGCGGCCCGAGCACGAGGACGAAGGCGTACACCACCACGATCATCACCAGCGTCATGCGGAAGCGCGACGGCTCGGGCGTGACCGTGCCGGGTGGGGCGGTGAACCAGAGCTCGAGGCCCGTCAGCTTGCGCCACGTCGCGTCCGACTCGACGTAGTCGCCGACCTCGCCGAGCGCCTCGCGCCGCTCGGTGCTGTCCTCGAACGCGCGCAGGCTGTCCACGTCCGCGAAGCGGTACACGCTGGTGTACTCGCGGGGCCCGCCGTCGGCGGGGCGCCGCACGCTGACGCCCAGGTAGCCCGGCATCGTCGCGACCTTCTCGAGGAGCCTCGCGAGCCACGCCTCGTAGTCTGTCTCGCGCCCCGCCTTCACGCGGCGCGTGACGACGACCGTCACGCCCTCGCTGCCCCGTGCGATTTGGGGACGGGGAGCAGGCGCCGGGCGAGTCATGCTCTCAGGGCGGTGTCACGCCGCGCGACTGGTTCACCTGGATGCGCGCCCCCCGGCGAAGAGCTCCTCGAGGTCGGCGGACGCCGGCGGGGTGCCGCTTCGTCGTCGCGCGCGGGTTCTTTCAGGGCGAGGATGGTGTCGACCTCCGCCGCGTCGGTGCCGGCGTTGACCAGGTACCGGACCGAGTCCCCGGCGGGCGGCGCTCCGGCGGTGGTCGTGGGCGGGCTTCCACAGCCCGCGAGCGCGAGCGGCACCGGGGACACGAGCGCGTCACGCACCAGCGAACCGTAGCATGACGGGTGGTGCCGCCCTCGTGGCGTCACGCCGCGTGGCCCGCCTGTGTTGCGTCTCGTCGGCCACTCGCCGTTATTGACTTCCGGTCAATAGCGACTCAAGCTTCGGGTCACCCATGGGTACGGACACCATCCTCATCGTCGGCAGCGGCTTCGCGGGCCTCTGCATGGGCATCCGTCTGAAGCAGGAGGGGATCGACGATTTCGTGATTTTGGAGCGCGCCGGCCAGGTCGGCGGGACCTGGCGAGACAACACCTACCCCGGCATCGCGTGCGACGTCCCCTCGTACCTGTACTCCTACTCCTTCGAGCAGAGCCCCCGCTGGACGCGCTTCTTCGCGCCGCAGAGGGAGATCCTCGCGTACCTGGAGCACTGCGCCGACAAGTACGCCGTGCGCGAGCACATCCGCTTCCACTCCGAGCTGACGAGCGCCCGCTTCGACGAGGACTCCGGCCTCTGGACGGTGAAGACCGCCGACGGGCAGACGCTCACCGGCCGCGCGCTCGTCTCCGGCGCGGGTCACGCGCTGAGCAAGCCGGTCTACCCCGACATTCCCGGCCGCGAGACCTTCGCCGGCAAGACCTTCCACTCCTCCCGCTGGGACCACTCCTACGCGCTGGAAGGCAAGACGGTCGCCGTCATCGGCACCGGCGCGAGCGCCATCCAGATCATCCCGCGCCTCGCCGAGAAGGTGGGGCGCATGCACGTCTACCAGCGCACCGCCGCGTGGGTCGCGTCCAAGCCGGACCGGCCCATCCCGGAGAAGGAGCAGGCGCTCTTTCGCAAGCACCCCGCGCTGCAGAAGCTCGCGCGCGGCCTCATCTACTCCATCATGGAGGCGATGGCCGTCGGCTACGTCGTCGAGCCGCGCCTCAACGCCATCCGGGAGCTTCGCTCGCGCCGCTTCCTGGACAAGAGCGTGGCGGACCCGGCGCTCCGCGCCAAGCTGACGCCCGACTTCCGGCTCGGGTGCAAGCGCGTCCTGTTCGCCGACGACTACTACCCCGCGCTCTGCCAGAAGAACGTGGAGCTGGTGACCGACGCCATCGCGGAGATCACCCCGCGCGGCATCGTCACGCGCGACGGCAAGGAGCGCCCGGTGGACGTCATCGTCTACGCGACGGGCTTCGAGGCGGCGGAGCTCCACTCTCCCTACGAGCTCGTCGGTACGGGCGGCATGGACCTGGACACCGCGTGGAAGCAGACCGGCGGCATCCAGGCCTACAAGGGCACGACGGTGAGCGGCTTCCCCAACTTCTTCCTCATCGAGGGGCCCAACACCGGCCTCGGCCACTCCTCGATGATCCTGATGATCGAGTCGCAGGTGCAGTACATCCTGGACGCCGTGCGGACGATGCGCCGCGAGCGTCTCAAGTGGGTGGACGTCTTGCCGGAGACGCAGGCCCGCTACAACGAGGCGATCCAGAAGCGCCTGGAGCGCACGGTGTGGAACACCGGCGGGTGCGTGAGCTGGTATCTCACGCGCTCCGGCAAGAACACGACGGCGTGGCCCGGCTTCACCTGGGAGTTTCGCCTGCGCACGCGGCGCTTCGACGTGAAGCGCTACGCGACGGCCCGGCAGGGAGCCGCGGAGACTGCGCGCGACGCCCCGCGGCCGACGAGCGCCCCCCACGCGCCGGCGGTCACGGCCCGCCAAAGACCATGAGGTAGCCGACCGGGATGGCGATGCCGATCGCCAGGAACACCGCGCCGCGCCCGAGGAGCCCCCTGCGCCCGGGGATCATGAAGAGGCCGGAGGTGGCGAGCAGCAGCAGGCCGATGGCGTAGGCGTCGGCGAAGTTGCGCCACGACTTCTTGCCGCGGTTCAGGTGCAGGTAGTTGGCGGCGCGCAGGAAGAAGCGCGGCTTCTGCTGCTCGTCGACGACATGGCCGGTGGCCGTGGTCACGTGCAGGGTGCGGTGCTCGAGCAGGATCTCCAGCTCGTCGCCCTCCCGGTAGGACTCCTTCGGCGTCTGGTGGATGCCCAGCTTGGCGAGCACCGTGGCCGTCGCCGCGTCATCGTCCCCGGTGATCGGGCCGAGATCGTGGGAGAGGTTCAGGTTCTGGAAGTTGGGGTCCCAGTCGGGGATGTGGTTCACCGCCAGCCCGGAGAGGGCGTAGACGAAGGTGAGGCCGACGGCGGTGTAGCCGAGGTCGCGGTGCAGCGCGCGCACCCACGGACGGAGCAGGAACTTGTTGCGGCGGCCGGTGGGGCGCGCGGCGGCGGTCACGAGTATCTCTCTTCCTTCCAGGGGTCGGCGTGGTTGTTGTAGCCGCGCGTCTCCCAGTAGCCCGGCTGGTCCACCGCGCTGAAGTAGATCCCGGTGAGCCACTTGGCGCTCTTCCAGAAGTAGCGCTCCGGCACCAGCGCGCGCGCCGGCGCGCCGTGGGCGGTGGGCAGGGCGTTGCCCTCGTAGCGGTGGGCGACGAGCACGTCGGGCCTCAGCGCGTCGTGCAGGGAGATGTTGGAGGTGTAGCCGTGCGCGGCCTCGAAGATGACGTAGTGGGCGCTCGGCTTCACCTTGGCCTTCCTGGCGAGCTCGCTCACGCGCACGCCCTGCCAGTGGCTGTCGAAGAGGCTCCACTTGGTCACGCAGTGCACGTCGCACGTCTGGTGGACCTGCGGCAGCTTGAGCAGGCCGGCGAAGTCGATCTCGAAGGGGTGCTCCACCTCCCCGTGGACCTTCAGGCGCCAGGCGCCGGGGCTGGGATCGCCCTCGCGCCCGCCCATCGGCTTGAGGCGCTGGAGGAGGTACTGGTTGGGCGGCAGGCGCGGCCGGCCGTCGGCGAGCTTCATCCGGCGGGCGCGGCGCGTCTCGGCGTCGGGCAGCACTATGTACAGGCCGCCGCCCAGCGCGGCGAGGACGGTGCCCGCGGTGACCGCGCGGACGAAGGTGCGGCGGCTGGACATCCTGGGGCGAAGGATGAGGTCTTCGTCCGGGTGGCGCGGCGGGGCCGGGTCTAGGTCGGTCACGTGGGGCTCCGGGTCGTTTCTTTGTTTCACGGTGGCACCTGCCTGGGCTACGCACGAGGACGCCGGCTGGTTACATCCCATGAGCGAAGACGCGCTGCGCGACAAGGTCCGCTCGAAGGGATTCACGCCGGGGAGGCGGGAAACGCGGCCCCTGCTCGCCCTGCTCGCCGACGGGGAGGCGGGCAAGGAGGCCGAGCAGGCCCTGCTGCGGAGCCAGGACGACGTGATCGGGGCCGCCCTCGCCGGCCTGGAAGGAGCCACGCCGGAGCTCAGGCGGCGGCTGGTGACGCTCGTCGGCAAGGCGGCGGCGAAGGAGGCGGGGCCGCACGGCCCGGCGGTGTGCGAGGCGCTGCTCGGGGCGCTGCGCGACGCCGACGCCCGCACGCGCAAGGAGGCGGCGCGGGCCCTCGGCCGGGCGTGTCTGCAAGATTCGCGCATCGAGGCGGCGCTGCTCGGGCGGCTGGAGGGCGAGACGGACCTGCCCGTCCTGCGCGCGGCGGTCGAGGCCCTCGGGAAGGTGGGCGGCCCCACCTCGCTCGCGATGCTCATGCGGCTGAAGACGGACGACGCGATGCTGCGGCAGGCGCGCGACCGCGCGCGGCTGATGCTGGAGCGCACCGGCGCGCGCCCGGCGTCGCGCGCGACGATCGACGCGACGCGGGGGCCGTCGCGGCCCATCTCGGTGGTGCTGCGCTGCCGGGCCGGGCTGGCGCCCCTGCTCGCCGAGGAGGTGGCGGCGATGCACCCGGTCATCGAGTCACCCTCGGCGGTGCGGGTGCTGCTCGGCGGGCCGCTCGCGTCGCTGGAGTCGTCGCGTCTCTTCTCTCACGTTGCCATCCCTCTCTGCGACGCGCCGCTCGACCCCTCCGCCGACGTCGCCGAGACGGTGGCGGAGGCGCTCGCCGGGGCGGCGCCCATCCTGCGGCCGCTCGCGCCGGAGGGCGTGCGCTTCCGGCTGGCGTGGGCGGGGCAGGGGCACCGCCGGGCGCTGACGTGGCGCGTGGCGGAGCGCGTCGCGCAGGCGGGCACCGGCTGGGTCAACGACCCGCGCGGCAGCGCGTGGGAGATCACCGTGGACCCGCGCGAGGGGCGGCTGCACATCGAGGCGGAGCCGCGCGGGGTGGGGGACGCGCGCTTCGCCTACCGCGCCGCCGACGTGCCCGCCGCCTCGCACCCGAGCTTCGCGGCGGCCATCGCCCGGCTGGGGGAGGCGCGGCCGGCGGACGTGGTGTGGGACCCCTTCGTCGGCTCCGGGCTGGAGCTCGCGGAGCGCGCGCGGCTCGGGGCCTTCACGCGGATGATCGGGACCGACCTGGACGAGCGCGCGCTGGACGCCGCGCGCAAGAACCTGGCGCGTGCCGGCGTGCGAGGCGTGACGCTCATGCGGGCCGACGCGCGAACCTTCGCGCCGGCGGGGGTGAACCTGGTCCTGACCAACCCGCCGATGGGCAGGCGCGTGCAGAGCGCAACCAATCTGGACGCGCTGCTGTTGCCCTTCCTGGAGAACCTGGCGGCGGCGCTCCGGCGGGGGGGCCGCTTCGTGTGGATCACCCCGCGGCCGAAGAAGACCGACGCCGTGCTCGCCAAGGCGGGCTTCCGCAAGGCGCGCGGCTTCGCCGTGGACATGGGCGGGTTCGAGGCGGAGCTCCAGAGCTGGCGAAGGTGAGGGGCGGCGCACCCCCGGGGCCGATGTAGGCTCGGGGCGCCGTTGACCGCGCCGGCTGGCCGCGAGACAATGACCGGATGCGCGGTATGTACGCCCTCGCCTTCCTTCTGGTGGCGTGCAGCTCGGGTGGAGACAACACCTCGACGCCCGACGCCACGCCCTTCACCTGCCCCGCAGGCTCCACCGACTGCGGCGGCTCGTGCGTGATCGTCGACCGCGATCCGCAGAACTGCGGCGCGTGCGGCACGGCGTGCCCGGACGGGCAGGTCTGCTCGCAGGGGCAGTGCGGGCTGACGTGCCTGGGCGGCGCCACCAAGTGCGGCGACACCTGCACCGACATCAAGGTGGACTCCAAGAACTGCGGCGGCTGCGGCGCCGCGTGCCCGGCGGGCGAGTACTGCTCCGCGGGCGCCTGCGGCTTCACCTGCGGGGGCGACACCACCATGTGCGGCGACGCCGGCTGCTTCGACACGCAGAGCGATCGCTTCAACTGCGGCGGCTGCGGCACGGCGTGCGAGGTGGGCGAGGACTGCGTGCAGAGCGCGTGCGCGCTCCAGTGCCAGCAGGGGCTCACGCTCTGCCCGACACCCGACGCCGGCGTCTACCCGTCCGACGCCGGCGCCGACGCGGCCTTCCTCGGCCCGAACGAGTGCACCGACATCGACTTCGATCCGTTCAACTGCGGCGGGTGCGGCACCGCCTGCAACGGGAGCACGCCCAAGTGCTCTTTCGGTACGTGCGTCGCCGCGGACGGGGGGATCTGATGATGCATCTGCGCCAAGCCCTCGTCTTCGCCGGGGTGATCGCGGCCGTCGCGGTGGGTTGCGCCACCGGCAAGGTGACCGACACCTCACCCCCGGAGAGCGACGCCGGGCCGTCGTGCGGCGCCGGGAGCGCGTACTGCGGCGACACGTGCACCGCGCTCGACCGCGATCCGCAGAACTGCGGGGCGTGCGGCAAGGCGTGCAAGCCGGACGAGGTCTGCTCCAAGGGGAGCTGCAAGTACGCGTGCGGCACCGGCACCTCGCTGTGCAACGCGGTGTGCGTCGACCAGGAGAGCGATCCGCAGAACTGCGGGCTCTGCGGCCACACGTGCAACCCGGGGGAGGTCTGCTCCGCAGGCAAGTGCGGGCCCTCGTGCGGCGGCGGGACGACCGACTGCAACGGCGCGTGCGTGTCGACGGACGTGGACCGCGCCAACTGCGGCGCCTGCGGCACGGTGTGCGGCGACGGCGAGGAGTGCGTCTCGGGCAAGTGCCAGCTCACCTGCCAGACGGGCCTCACCATGTGCCCGAACGACTACCCCGACGCCGGCGCCCCCGACGCGGGCGACGCCGGCACGCTCGGCGCGCAGGTGTGCGTCGACCCGTGGATCGATCGCTTCAACTGCGGCGGTTGCGGCACCACCTGCCCGAGCGACAAGCCTCTCTGCCGCTACGGCCAGTGCCAGGCGTCGTGCCAGGCGACCAAGTGCCAGCAGGGCGGCGACGTGACCAACGCCAACCTGAAGTGGGTCGTCTGCCAGGCGGACTGCACCACCGCCTGGGTGTCGATGCTCTCCACCAACGGCGGGAGCTACCACGCCGAGTACATCTGCAAGCAGCTCGGCTACAACAAGCTCGGCGCCCACGGCGGCACGTGCGGCAACGTGTGCGGTTACTGCCAGAGCACCACGAGCTGCAGCTCGCTGGGCAACGCCACCTTCGACAACGGCGGGACGAGCTGCGGCTCCGACCAGTACGGCCAGATCCTCTGTCAGACGGTCATGTGGCAGTGCACGATGTGACGCCCGGAGCGTGACCGGCGGGGGAAAGTCGCGCCGGGCCAGGGTCGGTCTTGATGGCGCGTCGCCCCCAGCGTATGCCCCTTGGCCATGATGCACGGGGCGCTCGAGAACATCCTGCAGGCCGTCGGGCACACGCCCATCGTCCGGCTGAACAAGGTCACCCAGGGCCTCGCCTCGGAGGTCTACGTCAAGTGCGAGTTCCTCAACCCGGGCGGCAGCCACAAGGACCGCCTGGCGGCCAACCTGCTGCGCCGCGCGGAGGAGAACGGCCTCAAGCCGGGCGGCACCATCATCGAGGCGACGAGCGGCAACACGGGCGCCTCGCTCGCCCTCAACGCGGCGGTGCGCGGCTACAAGTGCATCTTCGTCATGCCCGACAAGATGAGCCAGGAGAAGATCGCCAACCTGCGCGCCTTCGGCGCCAGGGTGGTGGTCTGCCCGACGGCCGTCGAGCCGGACGACCCGCGCAGCTACTACCAGGTGGCGCTGCGCCTGGCGCGCGAGACGCCCAACTGCTTCTACGCCGACCAGTACAACAACCCCGCCAACCCGGAGGCGCATTACCTCTCGACGGCCCCGGAGATCTGGGAGCAGACGGGCGGGGAGCTGGACGTCTTCGTCGCGGGGCTCGGCACCGGCGGCACCATCAGCGGCACGGGCAAGTACCTCAAGGAGAGGAAGCCGGAGGTCCAGCTCGTCGGCGTCGACCCGGTCGGCTCGCTCTACTACGATTTCGTGAAGTCCGGGCGCATCACCAAGGCCTTCTCCTACAAGGTGGAGGGCATCGGGGAGGACTTCTTCCCCAAGACGATGAACCTGAAGATCCTCGACGACATCGTGCGCGTCGACGACAAGGAGTGCTTCCTGATGACGCGCGACCTGACGCGCCTGGAGGGGCTCTTCGTCGGCGGCTCGGGCGGCGCGGCGGTGGCCGGCGCGCTCAAGTGGGCGAAGGCGCACGACCGCATCGGCCAGAAGATCCTCGTCTTCCTGTGCGACGCCGGGCAGAAGTACGTGTCCAAGATCTTCAACGACGACTGGATGCGCGAAAACGGCTTCCTGGAGGACCAGCCTGGCCTCGGCACGGTGCGCGACGTGCTCGGCCCGCGCTACCACGCCAAGCTGGTCACCGCGTCGACGAAGACGACGGTGCGCGAGGCGATCGACACGCTCAAGAGCAGCGGCATCAGCCAGCTGCCGGTGGTGGAGGACGGCAAGCTGCGGGGCATCGTCGCGGAGGTGGACCTGCTGCGCCACCTGGTGAGCGGGAAGAAGACGCTGGAGTCGCCGGTGGGCGACCTGGCCGAGGGCGACTACGCGACGGTCACGCCGGACACGAAGGTGGAGCTGCTCCAGAGCGCCCTGGCCGACGCCAAGGCGGCGATGGTGACGGAGAAGGACGAGCTCGTCGGCATCGTGACCAAGATCGACCTCATCGACTTCCTGGCGATGGCGGCCACGTCGACGACCGACCCCTGAGGTCCGGCCGCAGGCCGATCGGCGGCACGAAGGGCGCACGGACGATCGCGAGGCCTCCCGGTTCGCGCTCGGTCTTCGGCCGGCGTTCGGCTATGGTCGGCCGCGATGGATTCCGCCGCGCTTCGCCAGATGATGGAGGACTTCGTCCCCTTCAACAAATTCCTCGGCATCAAGGTGGTGGGGCTGGACAAGGAGACGGTGCACCTCGAGCTCGCCTTCCGACCGGAGTTCATCGGGGACCCGCTGCGGCCGGCGCTGCACGGCGGCGTCATCAGCACGCTGGCTGACGTCGCGGGCGGCATGGCGGTGTGGGCGAGCGTCGCGGACGCGCGCGCGCGGGTGTCCACCATCGACCTGCGCGTCGACTACCTGCGCCCGGGGCGCGCGGAGAAGCTGGAGGCGGACGCGCACCTGGTGCGGAAGGGCAACCGGGTGGGGGTGGTGGACGTGCGGTTGTTCCACGCGAGTCACCCGGAGGAGGCGGTGGCGACGGGCAAGGGCGTCTACAACATCGTGGTGGCGAAGGAGAAGTGAAGGGGGCCCGCCTCGCGGGTGAGGGTGGGGAGGGGTAGGCAAGATCCCATATTTTACGGTGTACTCCGGGCCGGCTGGACTACCCTGGAGGCAGAAATGTCCAGCGCCCCGAAGCTCGAGGAGAAGAAGCCGCGCAAGCGCCGGGAGCCGCTCACGCGGGACCGCATCGCGCACACGGCCCTTGAGCTGATCGAGCAGAACGGGCTGGAGCAGCTGAGCACGCGGCGGATCGGGCGCGCCCTCGGCTGCGAGGCGATGGCCATCTACAACCACTTCCCCAGCAAGGACGCCCTGCTCGACGCCGTGGTCGATCTGGTGATGCGGAAGGTGGACGTGCCGGCCGCAGGCGGCGGATGGGAGGCGCGGGTGCTGGGCTTCGCCCGCTCTTACCGCGCGCTCGCGCGGATCCACCCGCACGCGTTCCCCCTCGTGGCGATGCGCCGGTTCGACACGCCCGGGACGCTCGCGCTGCTGGACAAGATGTTCGCCGCGCTGCTGGAGGAGGGGTTCGAGGCGCACCTCGCCGTGCGGCTGTTCCGGACGGTCGGCAACTTCTGTAGCGGCACGGCGCTGGACGAGATCGCCGGCGCTTCGTTCGCCGCGCGCAAGGGCGCGACGACGCAGACCGTGGAGTCCGACGAGGTGACGTATCCGCACCTCGCGCGGGTGGCGACGTTCCTGGCGCCGTCGCACTTCGACGAGATCTTCGAGACGGGGCTGGAGGTGCTCCTGGACGGCTTCCGGCGGATGCCGGGCGTGCCCAGGCCGGCGTGATGCGCCGCCGCCCGCGCGGACGGCGAAGCTAGCGGGCGACGATCACCGCGAGGTGGCGGCCGGCGCGCTCGCCCTCGCGCCGGTACGAGAAGAAGCGGGAGGGCTCGCAGCGCGTGCAGCCGGCGACGTCGTCGATGGACTCGTCGGCGAGTCCGGCGTCGCGGAGCTGGGCGCGCACGGCGGCGCGAAGGTCGATGTGGGCCTTGTCGCCCTCGCGGCGGATGACGACCTCCGGCCGGCTGGCGGCGGCGATCTGCTCGGCCACGTCGGCGCCGACCTCGAAGCAGCAGGCGCCGATGCACGGGCCGATGGCGGCGAGGCGCGTGGTCGAGCCCGCCGCGGCCGCCTCCTTGACGGCGGAGGCGATGACGCCCGCGGCGACGCCACGCCATCCGGCGTGGACCGCGGCGACCGCGCCGGTGTCAGGGTCGGCGAGGAGCACGGGGACGCAGTCGGCGACGCGCACGCCCACCGCGTCCCCTGCGGACCGGGCGATCAGGGCGTCGGCCGCGCGGGTGGCGAGCTCGGTGGGCTCTCCCTCGGCCTGGAGCGCGCACGCGCCGTGAACCTGCGAGGCGAGGAAGAGGCGCGCGGGGTCGAACCTGAGCACGAGGGCGAAAGCCTCCAGGTGGGCCTCGCGCTCGCTGGCGCCCGGGCGCAGATCCAGCACGCGGGTGGAGAAGCCGTGCCTGAAGCCTGCCGCCCGCAGCAAGGGGCTCGTCAGGGCGATGGCCACGGGGAGGGTTGCGCCGCTGCCTGATCCCATCGTCATGCCTCTGTGATACACCGGCTCTCTCCGATGCCGCCGCCGGATCCGTTCATTGGACGCGACATTCTGAACGGACAGTTCCAGATCCTCCAAAAGATCGGCTCCGGCGGGATGGGTGCGGTCTACAAGGCGCTGCAGCCGGAGATGAACCGGATGGTGGGGGTGAAGATCCTCCATCCGAAGCTCGCCAACCGCAAGGACCTGGTCTCGCGCTTCCGCCGCGAGGCGCGGGCGATGAGCCACCTGACGCACCCGAACACGGTGAAGGTGTTCCTCTACGGTGAGCTCGACGATGGGTCGCTCTACATCATCATGGAGTTCCTGGAGGGCAAGAACCTGAACCAGACGGTTCGCGCCCAGGGGCCCTTTCCCGTCGAGCGGGCGCTGCCCATCCTGATCCAGGTGTGCGGGGCGCTGGAGGAGGCGCACCGGCAGGGGATCATCCACCGCGACCTCAAGCCGGAGAACATCTTCCTGTGCCAGTCCGGCGGGCTGAAGGATTACCCCAAGGTGCTCGACTTCGGGCTCGCCAAGGTGACCGAGCGGGAGATGCGCCCGGGGTCGGTGATCCTGACGCAGGAGGGGATGGTCTTCGGGACGCCGGAGTTCATGAGCCCGGAGCAGGCGCAGGGCAAGACGCTGACCCCGGCGAGCGACCAGTATTCGCTCGCCGTCATCCTCTACGAGGTGCTCACCGGCAAGCTGCCCTTCGAGGCGAAGAGCGCGATGGACTTCCTGTCGCTGCACGTCACCGGCAAGCCCATCCCCCTCTCGCAGCGCGTCGCGGGCAGGACCTTCCCGCCGCTGCTCGACCGGGTGATGCAGAAGGCGCTCTCCAAGCAGGTCGACGAGCGCTTCGCTTCCATGGCGGACCTGGCGCAGGCGCTCCAGGCGGTGCTGGAAGGCAAGAGCGAGCTGCCGACGGGGTCGAGCGGCCCGATCGCGCCGATCGCGCAGATCCCGGCGCCCTCCTCCTCCAGCTCGCTGCCCAACCTCCCCGACGCTCCCACCAGGCCGAACGCGGGGATGGCGGGGATCGCGTCGCAGAAGAAGCCGAGCATGGGACTGCTCGCCGGGGTGGCCGTCGCCTTCCTCATCGCCGGCGTGGGTCTGGCGATGCTGCTGATGTCCCTCTTCAAGAAGTGACGCGGGTGGCCTAGTCGTCGGGGTGGTCCCACGGGTACTCGATGCTCGCGGTGTCGCCGAAGTCGTGCCGTATGCGCCGCAGGATGCCCTCGGTGCGGTCGCGCTCCACCAGACAGCGGCCGGCGTCCCAGAACCTCCCCATCGAGAGCGAGGTGTCGACGATGAACTTCACCATGTCGGTGGCGAGGACGGCGGCGAGCACGCGCTTGAGCAGCGCGACGCCCCGCTCGGTGAGCCGCACCTTGCGGGTCCGCCTGTCCAGGTGCGGCCCCGGGCTGCGCTCCACCCAGCCCAGCTCCTCGAGCGATTTCAACATGCGACTGACCGTCGGCCGCGACACCCCGAGCAGCCGGCGCAGCTTCATCTGCGTCACGTAGTTCATCGCGTTGTCGTGAACCGCGTACATCATGTCCAGGCGCGCCGGCGTGAGCCCCTGCGCAAACTTGGAACAGATGGCGCGCCCGAGGGTGAGCGTTGACTGATAGGCCCGCTTGAGCCCGAACATGATGGCATCCATCCCCTCCCCCACTGCACACCCCGTGCCCCCCCTTCTCCCCCGCCCCCCCCACGTTTCGAGGCCCTTTCGAGTGCTTGCTAATGATCTGGCCTCGAAACGTGGGTGGCATGGGTGGCCTGGGGGGGTGTCCCGGGACAGGGGGGGGCGGTGGGCGCGGCCGCTGAGCGCCGCGATCAGCAGGGGGGGCCGGGGGGCGTAATCCGATGTAACGGGCCAGGCGCGCGCGGCACGCGCATCGTGCAGGTATGGGGCTCCGGATCCGTCTCGCGTGCGTTCTCCCGGTGCTGCCTCTGGCGGCCGCGGCGTGTGGGACTGCCGCCGGCGTCCAGGCCGTCCTGCCGCCCGACGCGTCGGCGCCGGATGCGTCGGCGCCGGGTGTGCCGGACGCGGCCACCGTGCCCAGGGCGACCCCCGTCATCGACTCCGGCGTCCCCTGCGTGGACGGCGACTACCATGTGGACGTGGGCCCTCGCGTCTACGACGCTGGCTGCGGGGATGCGTCAGCGCCGCTCGCGCGCTTCATCCACTGCGGTGGGGAGGACTGGTTCGCGCCGTGCATGGAGGTGGTCGCGTGCAGCGGCGACGCGAGCGTCGTGCTCCGGACCGAGCCCACGACCACGTACGGCGCCGGGACCTACTCCGGCGACGCCCGGCTGACCGGCGATGACGGAGGCACCAGGTTCGACCTCGGCACCGTCCACCTGGAGACCTGGCCCGACGCCGGCGGAACGGTGGCGGGCTACTACGGCATGACCACCGCGAGCGGCACCTTCTGTGTCCGGAGGGAGTGACGGGGTGCGGCCTGGCCATGCTCTTCCCTGCGCGGTGCTCGTCGCCTGCTCGCTGGCGTGGGGCGGCGCCGCACATGCGGAGCCCGCGCATCACGTCGCGCTGCGCTGGCACACCGCCGACGGGTGCATCGACGGCCCGACGCTCGCCTCGACCGTGGAGCACACGCTCGGTCGCCCGGTTTTCCACGGTTCCGACCGGCCCGCGGCGACGGTGGAGGCGACGATCGGCGCCGATCCCGGCGGCGGCTTTCGCGCCGTCATCCGGACGGTGTCGGCGAGCGGAGACACCCTCGCCGCGCGGCGCATCACCACCGACACCGCCACCTGCGATCGCCTGGACGACGCCGCCGCCGTCGTCGTGGCGTTGATGGTGGACGACGTGCAGGAGCCCGCTGCCGGTCCGCACCTGCCGCCCGCACCCGCGCCGAGCCCGGCGCCGAAGCCCACCCCGCTGCGCCTTCCGGCCGCGCCGCCCCGCGCGTTCCACGCCACATTCGGCGGCGAAGCGGGCTTCGGCGCGGCGCCGGGCCTCCTGCCGCGCCCGTCCGCCGGCGCCTACGCGCGCGGCGTCATCGACCTCGGGCGCTGGTCCGTCGCCGTCGCGTTCGACGCGTGGCTCCCCGCGCAGGCGGCCGACGGCGCCGTCGGCGCGCGGATCTGGGCCTTCACCGGCGAGGCCGGCGGCTGCTTCTCCCCCGTCCTTCGCCACGCCCTGCGGGTGGAGGCGTGCGTCGTCGCCGGAGGCGGCGCGACCGAGGCCGCCCCGCAGGGCCTCGTGGACACCCGCGCCACCGAGCTGCCCGTCGCCTTCGCCGGGCCGGAGCTGGCGCTCGCCTTCCGCGTGGGCGGTCCGGTGTGGGTCACCGTCCGCGTGGCCGCACGCGCGCTGCTCGGCGTGCCGGAGTACGTCTACCGCGGCGATGGCGGGGCCGCGTCCACCCTCTTTCGCGCCGCCCCGGTCGTCCCCGTGCTGACCTTCGGTCTCGGTGCCCGGGAGGACTCGTGACCGCCTCGCGCGACGGCTTCATAATCCCGCCGCCGGGCGGACATGCGCACGGTATGGCCACCGCAGCGCTCGTGCCCGAGTATGGCGTCCGCGCGCCCGTGCGCCCGGCCGCCGTCTCCTTCGAGCGCCTCTTCGCCGAGCACGTGCGCTACGTCGGCCGGACGCTGCGGTACCTGGGCGTCGCCCCCGCGGACCTGGACGACGCCTGCCAGGAGGTCTTCCTGGTCGTCCACCGGCGCCTCGGAGATCTCGCCGTGCCGGAGGGCGCGCGCTCGTGGATCCGGCAGATCTGCGTGCACGTCGCGCGGAACGCCAAGCGCACGGCGCGCCGGCGGCACGAGGCGGGCGAGGTGCCGGCCGACATGCCCGCCCCCGCCACGCAGCACGCCACTGCCGAGCGCACGCAGCTGCGCGAGCGGCTCCTCCAGGCGCTCTCCCGCCTCAGCGAGGAGCAGCGCGTGGTCTTCGTGCTCTACGAGATCGAGGAGCTGGCCATGACGGAGGTGGCGGCGGCGGTCGGGTGTCCCTTGCAGACCGCATACTCCCGCCTGCACGCGGCGCGGGGGCGCGTCCGGCAGTCGCTCACGAGGGCGGTGGCGCCATGAGGGACCCGCAGCGTCTCGCGTCGGGCGACGACGAGCTGGCGAAGCTCCTCGCCTCCGCCGAAGGCGACGTCCTGGACGACGAGGCGGTCGATCGCGTCCGTCGCGGCCTGGAGGTCGCCGGAGTGCTCGCGGCGGGCGGCCTCGTCGCCGCGCCGGCGGTGGGTGGGCTCAAGGGCCTGTTCGCCGCGACGAGCACCAAGGTCGCCGCCGCGCTCCTGCTCGGCGCCGCCCTCGCCGCCGCGGGCTACCAGCTCACCCGCGGGCCCGGCGCGCAGGTCCCCCAGCCCGTGGTCGACGCGCCTCGCGACGTCGCGCCCCCTGCGGCGACCGCCGCCGTCGTCCCCTCCAACCTCGCGCCGCTCGCCGCGGACGCGCCCGCGCCGTCTGCGTCCGGCGTCGCGGCGCAGGGCGTGGTCAGCCCCGTCCTGAAGGCAACGCCCCGCGTCGCGCCGCCGCCACCCGCGGCTTCGGCGCCGCTCGCCGCGCGGGCTTCGACTCGCGCTCCGTCCCCGCGCGATGGCCTGCTGCTGCTCCAGGCGCGCCGCAGCCTCGCCACCGACCCGCAGCACGCCCTCGACCTCGTGCGCGAGCACGCGCGGGAGTTCCCCGACAGCCAGCTCGCCCCCGAGCGCGCCGAGCTGCGTCGCGCGGCGACCGCCGCCGGCGCGAAATGAATGACGGGTCATAAAGCCGGGCGCCCCCGGACATGAAGGGGGACGGAGGCGGTGATGGCATCGATGACCTGGTTGACTTGGGGTGCGGTGGCGGCGGTCGGGCTCGCCAGCGGAGCGGCGCTGCTCACCGGGTGCTCGGGCACGGCCGATATCGGGTGCCGGCCGGGCAGCTTCGGGTGCACCGACGCCGGCGATGCGGCAGACGACGGCGTCACGACCGACGCGGCTCCGCCCGCCGACGCCGGCGCCGACGTCGTCTCCTTCCTGGACGCCGCGCCGCCCGACGCCGGCCCGCCCTCCCCCCGCTTCTTCATCCTCGTCACCGAGACGCCCGCCGGCGCCGCGCCCGCCAACACCTGGGGTGGCGTCCTCCGCTACGATGTCCCGGACGATCTCCAGCCCGCCACCAAGGCGACGGCGATCCCCAAGACCGACGTCGCCGACCCGATCGGCCTCGCCTTCCGCCAGACCTCCGCGGAGGTCTTCGTCGGCAACCGTCGCGGCATGACCACCGGCAGCATCTCGCGCTTCCTCTACGACGCGAAGACCGAGAGCTTCACCTCCAACGGCGAGACCCTGATGAACGACGCCGCCGGCGCGGTGATGCAGCTCGCCTTCAGCCACGACGAGAAGGAGCTCTTCGTCGCCCGCGACGGCAACGAGATCACCCGCTTCACCCTCGACTCGCAGGGCAAGATGACCAAGAGCGGCGCGATCACCGGCCTGGGCAACATGATCGGCGTCGCCGTCTCCAAGGACGGCAAGCGGCTCTACGCCACGCAGCAGTTCAGCGGCACCATTCGCGAGTTCGCCCTGCCCGGAGGCAACGAGCTGAGCGGCTTCCCCGTCGCCGGGGCGAGCCGCCCCCACCTGATGGTGATGGACCAGAAGAGCGGCACGCTCTACGTCAGCGACATCCAGTCCAACAAGGTCTTCGCGCTGGCGCTCGACTCCAACGACGACCTCTCCCTGAAGCAGACGATGAGCGGGACCAACCCCATCTCCGTCGCGCTCAGCCCGGACGGCAAGGAGCTCTTCTCCACCTCGCACAACTTCTCCCCGCCCGACGTCATCCAGCGCTTCCAGGTCGACCAGTCCAGCCAGTGGGCCTACGAGGGGGACAACGCGACCATCGACACCACCACCGCCCTCGGCGGGACGCTCGTCTTCTCCGCCTCCGCCGTGCCGACACCACCCCCCAACTGACCGCAAAGTGGCGCGGCGCCTCGGTTCTCGCTAAACCGTGGCGGTGCCGACCTCCGACCCTCCGCCGCCTCGCGCGGATCACGGGACGAAGCGCTCCGCCTCGGGCGTTGACGGAGGCGTGGGTCAGAACAAGGCGCGCGAGCCCACCCTCCTGGAGAAGCTGGAGGGCAAGGACCGCCCCTCGCGCGACGGCAAGAAGGAGGGGGAGGTCCTCGCCGGGACGCGGTGGCAGCGCGTGCGCGTCGCCCTCTGGAGGTGGACCCGCCGCGCCCTCATCGCGACGGGCGTGCTCGCCGTCGTCGGCTTCATCGCCCTCGCGCTCGCGGTGCGCCACTACGAGCAGGACCTGCCGTCGGTCGCCGACCTCAAGGGCAACTACCACCCCCCGCAGGTGACGCGCGTCTACGCGCGCGACGGCACCACCCTCCTGGCCGAGCTCTACACCCAGCGCCGCACCGTGGTGCCCATCGCCTCGCTGCCGGCGCACGTGAAGCTCGCGGTGCTCGCCGCAGAGGACGCCGGCTTCTACGAGCACGAGGGCCTCAACTACTGGGGCATCGCGCGCGCCATGATCGTCAACCTGCGCACCGGGCACTTCACGCAGGGCGGGTCCACCATCACGCAGCAGGTGGTCAAGAACCTGCTGCTCGACCCGCAGAAGACCTTCCGCCGCAAGATCCGCGAGGCGCTCCTCGCGCGCCGCCTGGAGCAGGAGCTCTCCAAGGACGAGATCCTGGAGCTGTACCTGAACCACATCTACTTCGGCGACGGCGCCTACGGCATCGAGGAGGCGGCGCGCGGCACCTTCGACAAGTCGGCCAAGGACCTGACCATCGCCGAGGCGGCGCTGCTCGCCGGGACGATCGCCGGGCCGGAGTCCTTCAACCCGCACAAGCACATGGACAGGGCGCTCTCGCGGCGCGCCTACGTCCTCGGGCAGATGCACGAGAAGGGCTTCCTCGACGACGCGCAGTACGCCGCGGCGAAGGACGAGCCGGTGCACCTGGCCTCCCCCGAGTCGGCGGAGCAAGGCCTCGCGCCGGAGGTGGTGGAGATCGCCAAGCGCACGCTGCGCGAGCTGGCGCCGGAGCAGGCCGCGCGCGGGGGCTTCGTCGTCACCACCACCATCGACCCCAAGCTCCAGGAGGCCGCGCGCAAGGCGCTGCGCGGCGCGCTCGACACCTACGACAAGCGCCACAAGCTCATCGGCGCGATGAAGCCCCCCGCCGGGCCCAAGCTCGACAGGAAGGGCCGCGTCATCCACAGGGCGCCCCCGCACGACAAGCCCTTCGAGGGCACGCCCGCCTTCGAGCGGCACAAGGTGCTGCTGGGGGAGGTCGTCGCCGACGACGACGCCAAGAACACCTTCGACGTGCGGGCGGGGACGGTCACCGGCACGGTGAGGCTCGGCGACTTCGCGCGCTACGACCCGGGCAAGCTCCCGGCGTCGCAGTTCGCGCCGCCGGGGGCGCTGGTGCGCGTCAGCCTGCTCGCGCCGCCGCCCGACGCCGCCGCCGGCGCGGACGCGGGCGCCCCGGCGCAGTCCCGCGTGCCGCTGCGCCTGGAGTCCGGCCCGGAGGGCGCGCTCGTCGCCATCGACGCGCGCTCGCGGGAGGTGCTCGCGCTGGTGGGTAGCTACGAGGGCGCGACCGGCGGCCTGGACCGCGCCACGCAGGCGCGCCGCCAGCCGGGCTCCACCTTCAAGCCCATCGTCTACTCCTACGCGCTGCACGCGCGGCGCTTCACGCCGGCGAGCCTGGTCGACCCGCGCTCCGACTTCTTCCCCGGCGGCTACCACCCGACCAACTACGAGGGCTACGCCGGCACCGACTTCATGCGGCTGCGCGAGGCGCTCGCGCAGTCGGTGAACGTCGTGGCGGTGCGCGTGCTGCTGGACGTCGGGCCGGCCAACGTCGTCTCGTGGGCGCAGTCGCTCGGCATCGAGTCGACGATGAAGCCGGACCTCTCGCTGGCGCTGGGGAGCTACGAGGTCAAGCCGCTGGAGCTCGCTGGCGCGTACGTCACCTTCGCCGCGGGCGGCGTCTACGAGCGGCCGAAGCTCATCCAGAGCATCGTCGGCCCCGACGGCAAGGCGCTCGACCTCGCGCCGCCGCCGCCGCCGCGCCGCGTGCTGGACGACGCCGAGGCGTACGTGACCACCAGCATGCTGACGAGCGTCATCGATCACGGCACGGGCGCGCGCGCGCGCATGCTCGGCCGGCCCCTCGCGGGCAAGACAGGCACGAGCAACCAGTCGAAGGACGCGTGGTTCGCCGGGTACTCCACCGACATCGCGACGGTGACCTGGGTCGGCTACGACGACGGCAAGTCCCTGGGCCGCGGGGAGACGGGCGCCTCGGCGGCGCTGCCGGCGTGGATCGCCTTCATGAAGGCGGCGGAGGCCGGCAAGCCGCCGTCGGACTTCCCGCGCCCGCCGGGCGTGGTCACCGTGAAGATCGACAGGAAGACGGGGAAGCTCCCCTACGACGGCGACGACGACACGATGGACGAGGTGTTCCTGGAGGGGACCGAGCCGACCGAGACCGCGGACGTCCCGGCGGACGACGCGGGCGTGACCGCGGATGGCGGCGCGCCCGACGCGACCGCGGCGCCGCCGCCGGAGGAGTGAGCTAGAGCCAGCGGCGATCTCTCACCACGCCGCTCAGGGCGTGCACTCTACCTTGCAGTGCGCGCCCCCGTCGGGGGTGAAGCTGTAGCAGACGTAGCCGGCCGCGCAGATGACCTTGGGCGAGCACGCGCACGTCACCGGATCGCCGTAGCAGTAGTCGCCGCGGGTGCAGAAGCCGTTCAGGCAGCGGGCGTGGGCGTACGCGTCGACCGCCGCGCGCATCGCCTTGGCCTCGCAGATGGCGTCACGCTCCGGGGAGCACTTGCCGTCGCCGAAGGAATAGTTGACCGTGTAGCAGGGGCTGTCCCATGAGGCGTCGAGGAAGGGCGGCACGCCCGCCTCGTCGGCCGGCGCGCCGTCGCCGGAGGTACCGTCTGCGCCCCCGCCGACGCTGCTCGACGTGCCGCCGTCGTCATCCGCGACGGCGAGCGCGAGCAGGGAGGTGGCCAGGTGAAACTGCCGCACCGCTAGAGCCCCTTGCAGGCGGTCACGCAGTGGAGGGGACCGTTCGGCGTGTCGCTCGCGCAGACCTGCCCGCCCAGGCATGGGCTCTGGTTCGGACCGCGGCCGCACGTCCCGTTGTCGCACGTGGGATTCCGCGCAGCCCGTCTGCCCGGTCACGCCGTCCACGGTGCACGTGGCCGCACCGTAGGCGCTCGCCGGCGCGGCTGCCTGCTCGGCCCACTGCTGACAGATGGTCTGGAGATCGGACGAACACGGTTCTTGCGGGAGCCTGGGAACGGTGGGGTCGCAGGGCTGCCACCACCTACAAGTAGGATGTCGTCCCTGAAGAAGCGCTACTGTAGTACGCGCTGCCGCGGAGAGACAGGGCGCCGACCCTTGGCACCAGTCGGCAAGTATGCGATTGGTGTCATCTGTGGAAAGGGGTGGCACATGGGCATTCGGCACATTCTGCTGGCGAGCGTGGTCGCTCTGGGACCGGCTTGCGCGTTGACGGTGACCCCGTCGACGTTTCACAGCAAGCCGTGACAGGCACCGGCGCGAGCGTTGACGCAGTCAACCCGGAGGCCAACACCGTCGTGAAGCTCGTCGCGAGCGACAACACGACCTGCTCGGGGACGCTCATCAGCCCGTCGGTCGTGGTCACCGCGCTCCATTGCATCCTCGGCGACGACTACAAGGGCGCCGCAAACCGGCAGCAATGGGCGATCGGCGTCTACGACCAATCCGGAATACTGCAGTTTCGGTACGCGGCGCGAGAGACGCGGACGATCGAGGATCATCCGGACCATCCCGAGGGGGAGAAGGGCAGCGACGTAGCGCTCATCTACATGTGCCCGTCCCGCGCGCCCGCGCCGAACAACCCAACCCTCAACACCTTGTCTTGCAACCCGAGCGGGCCCCTGCTCGGGTATGAGCTGAAGGACGCCTACGCCTACCAGCCCACGCTGTCCTTTCCTCCGGGAACGCCACTGCAGAACTCCGATGTCGTGAGGTTTGCCTATCCCATCGGCATGGCAGGGTTCAGCAGCACGTCGGTTCGAACGGTCGGGGGCCCGACGAATCCCATCCTGCTGGATCCCACTATCGACTCGAATCAGAATCGGTACTGGTCGCCGCTCAACGGCGACTGGTCGTCACAGCCCGGTGACTCCGGTGGGCCCCTGTTCGTGCGCCTACCGGCGCCCGACGGGAGCGGGAACTACTTCCGGAACGTCCTCGGCGTGACGCACGGGATCCCGTTCACGGGCAACCCCACCTTCTTCACCGACATCACGTACACCGGCGGCCAGTCCCCGCACGACTGGATCATCCAGAACATGGAGGATGACACCCCCGTGGGCGTGCTCAAGCCGCATGGGACGGCATGGCGGCTGCGTCATGGTTTCCTCGACGGCACGTTCTGGCGCGGGAAGGTCGACTACATCGGCGCGTGCGAGCCGGACGACCAGGACTGCGATCACTGGATCGACAGCCACGATGACTGCCCGTACGTCTACAATCCGGACCAGACCGAGTCCCTCCCCGACGGCATAGGGGACGCGTGCCGCGACTGTCCTTGCAGCCACGACGTGGACCACGACGGCGTGTGCGGCGCGTGTGATCCCTCGGCGAGCTCGATGTGCCAGCAGGAGTGCTCGGATCCGTCGCGCAACGGGAAGTATCGTTATCCTGACAACTGCCCGAACGTCGCCAACTCCCTGCAGGTCGACTGCAACTACCTCGCGGAGCAGGCAAACTCGCCCACCCAGGTCTGGGGCGACCGGTGCGATCCGGTACCGTGCCCGGGATCCTTCGGCACCTCTCACATCGCGACGACCAACTGCGTACCACAGGGGTCGCCGTACCCGCCCGACACTAAGGTCTGCACCGGCCAGCGGATCACCGACGACGTCACCACGCAGACAGTGCCCTCCTTTCCGGCAAACGGCACGACCGTCAATCCGCTGCCGGCTGGAACCCAGCCAGCCATTCCAGAGCTGGTCGGCGTGGGGCAGACGTCCGCAAGGTACTGTCAGGGGACATCGCTGGGTTCGGCAAACTGCAAGGACCCTTCCGTCGTGCAGGATGCGCAGCTGAGCTTCTGGAGCACTGCGGACGCCGAACAGAACGACCTACAACATCCATGGCACCGGGTCACCTTCGGCGGCGCGCGCGACCACGTCTTCCCAGACTGGGTGTACGGTTCGACGGTGTCCACGTCCACCTGGGACTTCCAGGCGGACCTCGGCTACTGGCTCCAGACCAGCCCGAATGCGCCGGCCATCCCTGTGTGCACCCTCGTCAACGGGAGCCCGGATCCGGGCTGCCTCGACGGCGTGTTCTGGATGCACGGCGCGACCGACGTCGGCAGCGACAGCCTCCATCAGACGGCAGGCGGCGTGACGGTCGGGTTCCACGGCCTCAACGTCGCGAACAACTACATCGATCTCAAGGCGTCGACCGGCATCAGCTGGTGCCCGATCCCCAGCCCGATCGTCGTCGCCGGTAACGGTCAGAGCGGGCTCGGGGGACCGGGCAAGGCGCTCGTGCCCAAGGGCTGGCTCGTTCTTCCGCCCGGCACGGGCAACTTCCAGATCCGGTCGCGCGAGGACACCGAGGTCCTGGTGCCGTCGTCGGCCCTCTCCACGATGGGAGCGCTGCAGGACGACGGCACCTTCATCTCGACCGCGAACCTCCCCAACGGCGCGGGGGCGGAGCTTCCGTGCACGCAGTCCACCGGACACCCGCTCGATTCCACCGTCGCCAGCATCGGGCTCGACCCCATGAAGACCTGGCTCGGTGCGATCGAGGTGAGCCGCGCCGGGCAGACCGCGTACGACGCGGCGGCCGTCTCTACCGATGGCACGGAGGTGCTCGGGCTGCTCTCCGGAGGTGACGTCGTGGCGCCGCCTCCGGCGTGCTCCCCGACGGCGGGGACGGGCTGTGGCGACGGGGCGAGCCCCGGCGCCCGCACCGACTTCGTCGCCGCGTTCTCGCGGGTGCTTGGCGGCGTGCTGCTGGCGGGTGGCCGCGCCGGCGGCGCACTGCAGCACGACGTCTGGCTCCACACGCTCGATGGGGTCTGGTCGGACATCACCCCCCGAGCGGATCTCGGCACGCGCTGCGCGCTGTGCTTCGGCGCAGTGAAGCCGTACGGCGAGATCCTGGCGGCGACCTACTCCTACGCGGACGACCATCTCTGGGTGGTCGACAAGCTGCGCGACGGCTGGTTCACGCGGATCCGCCTGTCTCGCGCCACCTTCGGGGGGGGGATTGAGGAGCTGGCGGAGTTCCCCGCCATCGGGGCCTACGACGAGTACTGGCTGACGCTCGACCGGGACGGCGGGATCCTCGTCACCCTCGCGCGCAGCAAGAAGCACGGCTTCGCCACCGGCCGACTGGACCTCGACGGGGAGGGTCGCGTGCACGTGACGGCGCTGCACAAGTCGGGTGCCGAGCGGTTGCTCGCCGCTCCCATCGCCAGCGCCAGCAGCTACGCCTTCGTGGTGGAGCAGGCCGGGCAAGTTCGGGTCGACCGCCTCGCCTCGCTCGACAAGCACGGACCATGCGATCTGGACGAATCACTCTGAGCTGCCTCGCCCTCGCGCTTGGGCCGAGCGCCTGCGCGAGCTGCTCGCCCGACCCCACCGGCTTGCCGGACGCAGCGCCTGCGGCCGACGCCGGCGTGGAAGCGGACGTGGCGCAGGATGTGGGCGGTGACGCCCCCTACCGGGTCTGCACGCCGCCGGAGCGACCGAGCTTCGTCCCGTCAGGCTGGGTGGAGTACCCCGACTATGATCCGTGCTGCGGCTTCTACGTACCCGCCGATGCCTCCCAGCTCCCGCCGCCCGTCGCCTGGACCTCGTGCGAGACGCCGTCGGGGATGACGGGGTGCCGGTGGATCGACCGCAACTGGGGCGGCCTCGATTCCACAGACACCGCGGCCTCGCTCGACGCGCAGGGCCACGTCGTCCTGCTCACCAGTCGGCCGTATGCGGACCACTCCGTCGAGATCGTCGCCGGCGCCGACGGGCCGGTGTACTCGGCCCTGATGTCGGCGGTACCGCAGAACTGCCAGGTGACGCAGGCGATCCTGCAAAGCATCACCGCCCCGCGCTGGCTGGTCGAGGTCAGCGAGCGTGGATGGGGCCCCACGAACGGCTACATCGGCGGAACGACAGCGAGCATCGCGCCGACGTCTCACCGCCGCTACGCGAACGGCGCAGGCGCGCCAGACCTCGCGGAGCACGCCTTCGACGTGGGCGACCCAGGCGTCATCCACATGAAGGACAACGCGACCATCGAGCTGCTCGACTGGTCGACCGGGCAACATGCGCTCGACATCACGACGCCCGCGCAGGACAGCGCGCTCGGGCAGAGCGGGCCTCACTTCTTCGCCGACCAGCTCTTCTGGCTCGGCAGTGCAGGATCGATAGCGGTCATCCGGCGGTGGAGCCAGCAGAGCGGCCCGCACGACTTCATCAACTACAACTACGATCCCCAGCACCCCGCCGCGGACATGGGCACCGACGGCAAGGACATGGTGTGGATTGAGGCCCACGGGCCTCCGATCGACAACGCGTTCAACACCACCGCCGACTACTGGACGTCCCCCTACGTCATGGACCCCGCGGACCTCAAGCCGAGGCGGCTCACCGCCGAGATCCCGAATGCCATCGGGGCTCTGTCCATGGTCGTCGGCTGTGGGCTGGCAGCGGCGGAGAACGGCCTCGGGATCCGCATCATCCGGGTCTCCGACGGCGCGTCCTGGATCCTCTCGAACGGGAATGGGTGGGGCTGGATCACTCCTCTCGCCCTCACGTGCACAGAGCTCTTTGCTCGCGTGGCCTCCAAGGGCACGCAGACCATCGGGCGGGTACCGCTCTCGTCTCTCGGCGCGCCGCAACCAGCGCAGTAATTGAGCGACGAGCCACGCGCCCAGGGCGCCAACGCCCAGTATTGGGAGGCACCCATGACTCCGGGACGGTACTACCAGATCATCACGAGCGTCGTTCCCATCGCGGCGGGATGCCTCCTCGCCTGCTCGTCCTCGGGCGACGCCATCCTGAGCTGCTCCGGCGACAGCTTTACCTGCTTGTGCCAGAACGCGGCCGCGCGCTCGGGCTCTTGCTCGCCCGGCTCGCTCGGCGGCGCTGCGCACTGCTGCGCCACCGTGGACGCGGGGGTGACGACTGCCTGTATGTGCGCGAGCGACGCGATCACGTGCTGTCAGCAAGGCAGCTCGTGCTACTGTGGCCTCAACGTGGAGTGTTTCGGTGTGCCGGTTGCCTCGTGCCCTCTCCCGAGCGGCGGGCACTGCTGTCACGCCGCCCCCGGAGCGGCCTGCTATTGCCAGAGCGCTGCCTGTAACAACGCCGACGAAGCCGAGCTCGTCGACTGCTCGCCGGCGACGGCGGTGTTCGCCTGCCAGGCCGGAACGGTTCCCGTCGACACCTGTCAATGACGACCTTCCAGCTCGGTCCACCCGGGCCCCGACCTGCCCATCAAGGAACGGTGATGGTGTCCGGTCCGCCCGGCGGGACCTTCACCCACGCGAAGTGGTCCGGCGCGTCGACGTAGAGCCCGGAGGCGGCGGCGTCGAACTCGCCGCGGGTGGCGAACACGGTCATCGCGGCGCCGTCGAGCGTCGCGCCGGCGGGCGCGGTCTCCACGCGCACGCGGAAGATCGTGGTGCGAAGGGCGCGGTCGATGTGCAGCGTCGCGGCGCCGCCGGCCGCGCTCGCGTCGATGTGCGTCGGCGCGCCGTCCTCGTCGTGCAGCACGAAGCTGGAGGCCGACCCCGGGTAGACGACGACGGTGAGCGCGCCCTTCGACGCCGCGTCGCCGAAGCCGGTCACGTCGTCCTCCACGTTCATCGGCACGATGGCGCCCTCCCGGAAGAAGAGCGGCACGCGCTGCGGGTCGGTCGCGTCGTACGCCGCGAGCGTCGTCCCTCCCGCATACGGCGCCGCCGTCGGGTCCCAGAAGTCGTAGTAGCTGGCGCCGGAGGGCAGGGGCACGTCGCGCTTGCCGCCGGCGGCGAGCAGCGGGGCGACGAGCAACGCTTGACCCAGCAAGTACCGGTCGTCGCCGTGCCAGCTCCCCGCGTCGCCGACGGGCACCACCGCGCTCGTCCCGTGCCCCCAGCCCTCCTCGACGAGGCTGTAGAAGAAGGGCACCAGCTCGTGGTGGAGCTTGGCCCAGTAGCGGTAGATGGCCGTGACCTCGTCCGGTTTGTCCGGCGTCGTCCACGGCGTGAGGTTGGCGCGGCCGTGCAGCTCCATCAGAGGGGAGAGCGCGCCCACCGCGATCCACCGCTCGAAGTTCTCCAGGTCGAAGGGGATCTCCGGTCCGGCGAGATCCTTGTCGTCGTGATCCAGGTAGCCGCCGATGTCGGAGCCCACCATGGCGTAGCCCGCCGCCGCCGACGTGAGCATCTCGTCCAGCGCGTCGCCCAGGCCCACCCAGTCGCGGCGGTTGTCCCCCATCCACGCGACCGGCGCGTCCTCCTTGCGCGCGTAGAAGCGCCCGGCGAAGCCGTACGACTCGTCCCACGCGCGTGTCATCGTGAGGAAGTCGTCGCCGCGCACCTTGCGGCCGTAGGCGAGGTAGTCGTGGTAGTAGGCCTCCGAGTACGCCTGGTGCGACTCGGGGCCGGCGAACGTCTGGACGGGATCCGTCTTGATGTAGCTCTCTGCGAAGTCCAGCTTCCAGCCGTCCAGGCCCATCGCCAGCACCGGGTCCTGCTGCCGGTGCCACCACGCGGTGGCCGACGGGTGGAAGAAGTCGATCCCCGAGCCGAAGCCCTTCCACCAGAAGTAGGTCGCGCTCTGGTCGATGAAGTAGCCGCAGCGATCACCCTCGGCGTAGTTGGGGGAGGCCCCGACGTAGGTGTCGCCGCCAGGCTCGGAGTCCAGGCCGGAGGTGTTGGTCATCCCGGTCACCCACGCGACCACGCGCACCCCGCGCGCGTGCATGTCGGAGATCATCCCGCCGAAGTCGGCGTAGCGCGTCGGGTTGGGGACGAAGGTGTTGTAGTGCGTCTCCCACGGGCTATCGATGACGACGACGCCCACCGGGATGTCGCGGTCCTGGAAGCCGCCGACGAAGGCGTAGGTGTCGTCGCGCGTGGAGATGTCCTTGGAGATCCACGGCTCGAGCGCCCAGCGCGGGGTGTGGGCGGTGCTGGCGGGGAGCTCATCCAGGTCGGTCCTGGGGCATGGCTCGGTGGGGCCGGGGGGCGTCGCAGAATCGGCGCTGCAGGCCGCCACCAGGCCGAGGAGGAAGGCAAGACGACGCACGCCTACATCGTAGCCGCGCGCAAGGCTCGCACCCTGGGAATCTTCTCGCCGCGTGCTACGTATTTCTGGAGGAAGCCATGGCCACCAAGAACGATCGCTACGTCCGTCCTTCCATCCCCGGGTGGCTCGCACCCACCGCGGTCGGCGCGTTCGGCGCGGCGTACGGCGCGGTCTCCCTCTACGCCGCCTTCGGCCCGCTGCCCGATCTGGTGCCGCGCACCGTCTTCTGGGTGGTGGGCATGGCCGTCGCCACCGGCTGGGCGCTCGTCTTCCTCTTGCTTCAGGTCCTGGTGGACCTGGCGCTCCTCGGCGTCCGCGCCCGCACCCTGATGAACGGCGGGCGCGCCTGGCTCGCGGGGCTCGCCGCCCCGGCGCTGCCGCTCCTCACGTACATGGTCTACTCGCCGCACAAGTGGTGGAAGATGGGCCCGTGGGCGGTCGTCATCGCCGTGCTCGTGCCGATGCTCGTCAGCGCCATCGGCGTGCGCATCTTCGCCGCCCGCCGCCCCTGAGCGTCGCCCCCATCATCGCTTGATCCGCCCCGGCGGCGCGTGGGAACCTCCCCTTCGTGCCCGACGAGATCCGCATCAAGGGGACCAACATCCTCGGCGTCGTGGGCGTGCTCGAGGCGCTCCGCGGCCTCGAGTACCACGACGCGGTGGTGCGCGACATGGAGGGTGAGGGCGGCGAGGCGCTGCGCTCCCGCAGCCTGATCGCCGCCGGCTGGTACCCCGTCGCCTGGTACCGCGCACTCTTCGCCAGCGCCGTGCGCCACGCCGATCCCTCGGTGGTCCGCCTGCTCGGCCGCAGCTCCACGCGCGCCAACATGAGCACCATCCACCGCGTCTTCATGCGGATGATGAACCCCGACACCCTCATCAAGCAGGGTGGCCGCGTCTTCTCCAACTACTTCGAGAGCGCGAGCGTCTCGGTGCAGAACGTCGGGCAGCGCGTCGAGCACCTGACGTGGAAGGGCTGCCACGGCTTCGACCGCAACTGCTGGCGGGATCAGGTCGGCGCCACCGAGGAGCTCGTCGCGCTGAGCGGCGCCAGGCTGCTGCGCGGGCGGATCCTCTCCGGCGGCGAGGACGGCGACCCGGAGATGGTGATGGAGATCGCCTGGCGGTAGCCGACGCGTGCGCGCGCCGAGGAATGCCGCATCCGCAAGACGGCTCGGCCAGCGGTGCGACCTGCGACATGCACCACCTGCGGGTGCATGTGCCAACGGAAGAGCCTAGGCTGTTGGCTCAGAGAAAGGACGACGGATGATTCAGCGGGTGTGGGTGCGCAACTTCCGGATGCTTGAAAGCAACCGCGTGGATCTCGGCCGTTTCGCCGTCCTCGTCGGACGAAACGCGTCGGGCAAGAGCACCCTCATGTCCGCCCTCCGGTTCGTAAGCCATGTGCTCTCCGACGGTGTGGATCGTGCTGTCGACATGGCGATCGACGGCTCTGGGGCAGGCTTCCGCGACCTGTGCTTCCGCGAAGACCAGCCGGTTGCCTTCGGGATAGCGATCCAGCTGGCGGAGGGGACGTATCGCTACGAGTTGGAAGTGGGCCCTGAGCCCGGCGGTGCTAGCGGGGCCCCGGTCGTCATGCGTGAGAACCTGTTTCGACTGCCGGAGGGGCCGAACTCGGTGGAGCGCCAACGGAGCTTGTTCGGCGATGACGCCGAGCTCGGCGAGGTGGTGCACCACACCGCGCCCAAGGGTTGGCGAAAGATCGTGGGCAAGACCGGGGAGGGCAAGGACTACTTCCGGGATGAGAAGACCGATTGGAACAACCAGTTCCGTTTTGGTCCGACCCGCTCGGCGCTCGGCAATATCCCCGAGGACACGGATCGCTTCCCCGGCGCCATCGCGGTTAGGAACCTTTTGCGCGATGGCGTGATGCTTGTGGAACTCGATTCCCACATGCTGAGACTGCCCTCGCCCCCGCGCAGTCCAACGCGTCTGCTTCGTGACGGCTCGAACCTCGCCGTGGCCGCGCGCTCGCTGGAGCAGCGCGATCCGGTAGCTTTCGGGCAGTGGGTTGGTCACGTTGGTGATGCAGTCAGCGGGCTCGCGAGTATCGACACCTGGGAACGTCCAGAGGACAAGCACGTGGTTCTGCGAGGTCGCTTCCACGGTGCACACGAGGGGCCGGTGCCGTCGTGGCTGCTCTCCGACGGGACGCTGCGTCTGCTCGCACTATCCCTTTTGGCGTATGCCGAGACAGAACAGCAGCGCGGTATCTACCTCGTGGAGGAGCCCGAGAACGGTCTGCATCCGCTGGCGATACAATCCGTCTTCGATGCCCTGTCGCAAATGAGGACCATGCAGGTCTTTGTCGCGACACATTCCCCCGTGTTCCTCGCCCAGACATCAATGGAACAGGCGCTCGTGTTCCGTCGAACTGAACATGGGACCGCTCAAATTCTGCGCGGCACGGAGGTGGTCGAACTGCAGCAATGGCGGGGTCGAGTGCGGCTGGCGGATGTCTTTGCAACAGGGGTTCTCTAGTGGCGGGATCCGAGCTGGTCGTACTGTTCGCTGACGCCGATGCGGAGCGGTTCGTAACGAAGCTCATCGCGCGCGGAGTAGCACGGCGTTGCTTGCGCAACTTCGCGTGGCAAGCGGTCCGCGACCCGATGCACGACGCGCGCGTCGCCACCGATCCTGCCGCCGCGTTGGGTCCGTTTCTCCGGGACGAGGCGTTACACTTCATCATCCTGTGGGACCATCACGGGTCCGGCCGCGAGGACGTGGAGCCGTCACGGGTCGAAGCTGACGTCAAGGACGCTCTCTCACGTGTCGGCGTTGATAAGGAGCGCGTTGCCGCGATCGCTTTCGATCCGGAGTTCGAGATTGCGCTTGTGCCGGTGTGGGATCGCGTGCTTGCGGAGCTCGCGAAGAAGCGCTCGCTTCTCCACGCTGCTACGGTAACCCCCGATGAGGCCGAGCCGAAGCAAAGTCTGCGAAGGGCGCTCAATGAGTATCGGCTACGTGCCTCGCCTCCCTTGTTCGAGGAACTCGCGTCCAGCCTGTCCCTGGAACGGCTGAAGATGGGTAACGCAATAGGCCGGCTCGCGGAGGTGCTCGTCCGATGGTTTCGCGGGGACGACCCTGCGCCTGACGAGTAGATCGCCTGGCATCCTTGACTCCAATGGCAGGGAGCGGAGCAAGAGTCGAGCCGCGTCCGTGTGAGGTCCGGTCAGGGCCCCGTCGCCTTGCCCAGGTCGTCGGGGTCCAGCGGCTCGTACTCCACACCCAGCCGGTCCGCCGTCGCCTCCACCTGGCCGAAGACCACCTGGTTGTGCAGGCGGATGCCGATGAGCTCCATGCTGAGGCGCGCCAGCTCGTTCTCCGGCTGGAAGGTGATGCGCTCGGTGTACAGGCAGCGCCCCGCGTCGATGGGCGCGACGGTGAAGTCGCTGTAGCCGGAGAAGGGGGTGCCCGTCGTGTAGGCGTAGCGGATCGCGTACGGCTGACCCGGCGCGGGGTCGAGCTCCAGCCGCTCCACCATCCCGTAGTCGGCCAGGCCGTGGTCCTCGATGTACTGCAGCGCCTTCTGCACGCCGGCCTTGCGCAGCAGCCGTGTCCAGAGCGGCGGCTTCGGCCGCGTGTCCTCCAGGAGCTGCTCGTCCAGCGCGAACCGGCCCTGGAAGTGCTCGCCCACCTCGAAGGGCTTCCCCGTGCGGTCCTCGGCGCGCACCACCATGAAGCGCCGGCCGATGAGCAGGCCCGGCTCGATCATCACCTCGTTCAGCGCGCGCGCCACCTCCGCCGCCGAGGCCTCCACGCGGAAGCGGCGGCGGTCCACCATCACCGCGGTGGAGCCGGGGCGGTTCATCGGCAGCACCTCGCGGACGACCGACGTGTCGTAGAAGCCGACGTCCCCGATCACCGGGTGCGGCATGCGCGACGGCGTGAGCCCCTCCGCGTGCGAGGTGAAGTTGGCGAAGCGCTCCTGCGGGTCCAGCCGCGCGCGCGCCGCCTTCCAGCGGTCGATCTCGGGATACCGCTCGGCGAGCTTCCCCGGCCGCGTGCGGTGGAGCTGGCCCCAGTGGGGCCGGCCGCGGTGGCGCGCCGCGATGCGCTCGTAGTGCACCATCAGGGTGCGGCGATCGTGCTCGGTGGAGTAGACGGGCAGCTCGACGGAGCAGAAGACCTCGTCCGGCTCTCCGCGCGTCATCGCCAGGAAGTGCGGGCTGGCCTTGATGAAGCGCACGCCGAAGGGGACTCCGCCGATGTCGGAGCGGACCGCCAGCCGCGCCGCCGCGCGCAGCAGGGCGTCCACTGCGTCCTTCCACCGGTCCATCGGGAAGAACCACTCGGTGGCGACGGCGGGCATGTCGTTGACCGAGCCCAGGTCGAAGATGCGGTAGGAGGCGTCGACGTGCGGCGTCATGGTGGCCTGCGAGCGCATGGCCATGTCCAGCGCGGGGCGCACGGCGAAGGGCAGGGCGTCCAGGGCGAAGACCATCGCCTCGCGCAGCGGCTTGACGCGCAGCTCCCAGGGGTCGGGGCGCGGGTTGCGCGGCGTGCCCGTCGGCGCCTTGGCGCGCACGGTGACGAGCGCGGTGTTGTTGCCGTCCACGTCGGCGTACGGGTTGAGCCACATCTCCCAGTGGGGCGCCGCGCGGATCGCCGCGTCGGTGTCGGGGGAGCCCTTCAGCGCCTGCCAGGTGGCCAGCGTCCGCGTCTCCTCCAGATCGAAGATCTCGGTCACCTCCAGCACCAGTGAGGTGACCAGGCCGGCGACGCCGACGCCGACGACCACCGAGCGGAAGAGGTCGTCGTCGCAGGTGACGGTGACGCCCGGCGGCGCCAGGTCCGGTCGGGTGAAGCCGGCGGCGGGCTCGACGCGGAGGCGGTTGCCCGAGCCGTCCACCAGATCGACGGAGCGAACCAGGTCGCACAGCGCGCCGAAGCCCGCCCCGGAGCCGTGCGTGCCCGTCGCGATGGCGCCGTAGATCGACTGGAACGTCGCCGAGCCCAGGTTGGGCATCGCCAGGCCGAGGCGGTCGAGCGCGGCGTCGAGGTCGAAGAGGCGCGTGCCGGCCAGCACGCGGACGTGGTGCCCGCCGGTCGGAGCGAGGAGGTCCGCGTCGTGGACGGGCTGCACTCCGGTCAGCGCGGAGGTGTCGACGAGGAAGCCGTCGGTACGGACGAGCGGCGAGGAGGCGTGACCGGCGCCGGCGACGTGGACGCGCTGATCGTCGGCCACCGCCTGCGCGACGACCTCCGCCACCTGCTCCTCGGTATCTGGCTTGAAGGTCCGCGCGGGAGTGAAGCGCTGCTCGCCGACGTAGTTGTGCCACTCGACGCCGGGCTTTCCGTCGATCGTCATGGCCGGCGACTGTCTCAAATCCGCGCGGCGGTGGCCAGATCCAAGCCGACCGGTCCGGGTCGAGACCGGTCGCCGTGAGTGATAGGCTGGCGGGATGCAGAAGCCGATTGCCCTTTTCCTTCTTTCCTTCGCGGTCGCCTGTGGCCAGAGCTCGCCGCTCCCCTTCACCGGAGGCGACGCCGGGCCCGACGCAGGCGGTGTGGACGCGGCTGACGCCGCGCCGACCTGCCCGACCGGCCAGGTAAACTGCGGTGGCACCTGCGAGGACACGCAGACCTCCGCCAACGCCTGCGGCGCGTGCGGCCGCGTGTGCGCGCAGGGAGAGAGCTGCTGCGCGGGATCCTGCTCCTCCGATCCCAAGTGCGGCCTCTTGCTGACCTCGCTCACCGGCGACAAGGGCTACGTCAACGGCGGCGCCTACGTCACCCTCCACGGCCAGGGCTTCGCCGCGGGCATGCGCGTCACCATCGGCGACGGGCGCGCGCCGGCGCGCTTCATCGACGCGACCACCGCGCTGGCGGTGACGCCGCCCGCGGGTGTGGGCACCTACGACGTGCACGTCGCCGTGGGGCAGTACACCGCCACGCTGCCGCAGTCCTTCACCTACCGGACCGAGGGCTTCGAGAAGCAGTGGACGACGGTGAGCATGAGCACCCCCCGCGGCAACTTCCCCGCCATGACGACGCTGCAGGACGGCCGGGTGCTCATCGTCGGCGGGACCTCCAACACCCAGCCCACCTCGGCGCTCAAGTCGGGCGAGCTGTACGACCCGCAGACGCACGCCATCACGCCGGCGGCCAACGACATGACCGTCCCGCGCTACGCGACCGCGGCGATCACCCTGCTCGACGGCCGCGCGCTCATCGTCGGCACCTGCAACATCCCCACCGGCAATGGCTGCCAGACCAGCGGCGATCGCGCCGTCGCCGACCTCTTCGACCCGACGACCAACACGTTCACGCAGGCGAAGGGCACCGTGCTCGACACCACCCGCATCTACATGCGCCCCATCCTGCTGCCCGACGGCCGCGTGCTCATCACCTCCAACGGCAAGAACACCGCGGAGGTCTTCGATCCCGCCACCGAGATGTTCACCGCCCTGTCCATCACCTCCGCCAACACGCAGTTCGGCTGGCCGGTGCGCATGCGCGACGGGCGCGTGGCCTTCCTGTCCACCGGCCAGAGCGAGATCTACGACCCCGACACCGACAAGCTCTCGACCGTCGCCGCGCCCCTCGCCCACGGGGCGGTCGCGGTGCTCACGCTCCCCGACGGCCGCCTGATGGCGCCCGGAGGAAACGACGTGATCAACGGCAACAACACCCCCACCGACGAGATCGAGATGATCGACGTCGGCCAGCCGAAGGTGACCACCCTCTCGCAGAAGCTGAGCTCTCCCCGGCTCAAGTTCGCCTCCGCGCTGCTCGGCGACGGCACGGTGATGGTCGCCGGCGGCGTCGACGCGCCCTACCCCACCACCTACGGCTGCCAGAGCAACACCTTCCCGACCACCAACGCGGTCGACGTCGTCGACGGGGCGGGTGGGAACGTCACGGCGTTCCCCACGCTGAAGGACAACAACATGGAGCTCGTGTCGGCGACGCTGCTGGACGGCTCGATCATCGTGGGCGGCGGAGCCCCCTGCAACGGCGCCGGCGCGTACTCGTACGTCTACTTCCTGAAGAGCGTCCCGCCGCCGAATTGAGGGCTCCCCGAGGTCGGGAGGAGTCAGTCGAACCCGACCACGGACACCGGCGTGAAGCTCCCGCCCTGGACGCCGCTGCCCAGTTGACAGAGGTCGCCTCGCCCCCAGCACTCCAATGTACCGTCGCCATTCATCACGCAGCCGAAGTCTGGCCCCACGGCGATGCTCGCGGCGTTGGTGACGCCTGATACCGCGACGGGCACCCAGCTGGCGACCCCCCATCCGTTCCCGAGCTGTCCATACGAGTTGTCGCCCCAGCACATGACGCCTCCGCCCGCGCGCAGCGCGCACGCGGACTCCGTGCCGACCTCGACCTGCACCGCGTCGGTGAGCCCCCCGAAGGAGCTCGGCGTCATCGAGTACGGGTTGTAGCCCCAGCACTCCACGCCGCCCGTCTTCTCGACCGCGCACCCATTCCCCTGCGCACCGGGCCCGCCGCCCACTTGCACGATGTCCGTCAGCCCCGTGTCCACCGGCACGGCCGACGATCCGGTCGTCCCGTCGCCCAAAAAAGCGTGGCCCCAGCACCAGACGCCGCCGCCGGCACGCAGCGCGCAGGCTGTCGCCCATCGTCCGGCGACCTGCACGGCGTCGGTGATGCCGGAGACCACCACGGGGACGTTGGAGTCGAGCGTCGTGCCGTCGCCGAGCTGGCCGTCGCCGTTGAGGCCCCACGCCACCACGCTTCCCGTCGATGTCAGCGCATAGGACGACCTCATGCCGCCAGCTACCTGGATGGCATCGGCGAGGTTCGACACCACGACGGGCTTGGTCGAGTCTTCTCCGGTGCTCCCGTCGCCGAGCTGCCCGTTGAAGTTCGCGCCCCAGCACTCGACGGTGCCGCCCTGAAGCACGGCGCACGAATGGTGCTCGCCCAGCCCGAGCCCGACGACGTCCTTCAGGCCGCTCACGGGCACCGGCTTCTTCCCCATTAGCGTGGTGCCGTCACCGAGCTCACCGACCATGTTGAGGCCCCAGCAATACGTCACCCCGCTGACCGCCGTCGCGCAGGCGTGCCAGCCCCCCGCCGCGATCATCTTCGCCCGGTCGTACGTCGTCGCGGTCGCGTTCGCGGCGGTGAGCGGCGCGCACACCGGATCGCTGGTGGTCATCCCGAGGTCCTGTGTGACCGGGCCCAGGCTTCCGGGGTCGGGCGTGAAGGAGATGGTGGTGGTGGCCATGCCACCCGCGGGTACGAGCACCGGGCTCGCCGCCGAGAAGGGCTTGGGTGGGCTCAGGATCACCTGCGCCGGCTGGTTGCCGGTGTTGGTGATCACGAGCTGCTGCTGAGCGGGCGCGGCCCCGACGGCGAGCCGCGAGAAGACCAGGGGCGCGCTCGTGGAGAGGATGGCGCCGCCTGCCGACTCCAGCAGCGCGACGGCGTGCGGCACGTCGTCGAGCGCGGTGGTCGTGATCGCCAGCGTGTCGTCGTAGAGGTCCGGCGTCAGCGCGGACTGCGACGGGACGGTCTTCGGCGCCACCACGAGCTGCACTTGCGACTTGGGGGGCACCGTCCCGCTGCTCGGGGTGACCACGTACGGCGAGCCTCCGCCCTGCGACAGCGTGGCGGTGAAGTCGTACGCCTGGTTCCCCGCGTTGAGCAGGGTCACCTTCTGCGGCGGCGCCGCCGTCGCGCAGCCGACCACACCGAAGTCGAGCAGGCCCGGGCTCACGCCCGCGATCCCCTTCGTGCCCTCGCCCTTGATCGCGATCGTCTTGGGGGCGGCGCACACCGCGCCAGTCACGAGCAGGGCAGAGGCATCCACCATCGCCTTGTCGATGGTCGGCGCAAAGCCCAGGGTGGTGGTGAGCTCGCCGCCCGGTGGCAGGGTCGCCGCGAAGGGGGAGCCGTCCTATGTCACGGTGAACTGCGAGTCCTGCGGCGCGCCGAGCGCCAGCGTGACCGCCACGTTGCCGGAGTTGGTGACCGACGCGGGGATGTCCGGCGCCTTCAGGCCGAGCGGGATCTGCCCGAAGTCCGCGCTGGCGGGTTTCACGGTGAGCATCGCCCCGCGGGAGAGCAGGTGGAGCGGAAGGCTGCTCGTCGGGTTCGCCGGATCGTTCGTGGTCACCCAGAGCGTGGTGTCGAGCGCCTCGGCCGCGGGCGAGCCGCCCGGGACCTTCGCCTTCACCGGGAGGCTCGCCGTCTCTCCCGGGGCGAGCGTGCCCGTGGCGGCGCCATCCAGAGAGAACGCGTCCGTCTTGCCCAGGCTCGCCTCCCACGTCAGCGGGGAGCCGCCGCTGTTCCCGATCGTCAGCAGCTCGGTCGACTCGGTGCTGCCGCAATCGACGAGGCCGAAGTCCAGCTCCGACGCCCCGAGCACGGCATGCGGGGGTGCGGTCGCCGTCGTGCCCCCGCAGGCGTGGCAGAGGGAGAGCACTGCCGCCACGACGACGATGGGGCCTCGTCTCCGGACTTCCCACCGCATGATGCGACGGTACCATGTGTCGCGCCGCTCCATCCATGGAGACGTGCCCGGGGCATCGCGTCCACCTGAACACATGGGTCTACTCCCTAGGGAGTAGACGGCACTCACAGATCACTCGACTCCTTGTCTCTGGCTCCCGATATTGCCTACGAATCTCAGCATCCGGACGCCGGACCCACCGACTACGCGTCCACGTGCAACAACGTCGTGTCGCGGCACTAAATGGGTTGACGCGCCCCCCCCCCCCGGCGCGCACAGTCGCTGGGGAGGAGGGAGTCATGGGACTGACGAAGCTGCGCATCTCCGGGCGGTCGGCGGCGATGCTTGTCCTGGCAGTGGTGATCGGCCTCTCGTGCGGCGGTTCACCCGACGAGCAGCCAGCCAGCACGCAGAGCCCACTCGCCGCCGCCTGCGGGAATCAGGGGATTCCGGCATGGTCCGACAGCGGCAGCTACTACCTGTCACTGGGGAGCGAGCGGCATGTCCTGGTGCCCGCAACCGTGAACGTCGTGAGCGCCAACGTCCAGGCTGGCGACTCGATCTGGGTCACGTTCACGGTCGAAGGGGGTTACTGCACATACGGGCGCACGCAGGAGACGGGGCTGGAGACCAACCCGCTACCCCTCACGATCTGCACGAACGCGCTGTCTGCGGGGAGTCCGACGACCACGTCGTACCTGATGCTCTCGGCGGGCGTGACGCAGCCCGGAGTGGAGTCCGCCCAGCTGGAGGCCGACGTGGACTTCAACGCCGACGATGGGGACCCCTGCACCGTGGACAAGTGCGTCAACGGGGTGATCGACAACACGGAGAAAGTGGCTGCGGGCACCGTCGTCGGGGCGCAGTGCGACGGAACGGACCAGAATGGAGTCGCGCAGTACACGACCACCTACTGCGAGGAGAGCGGCCAACAGACCACGGGCGGAGACGTTTCGGTCGACGACGGCAACGCGTGCACCGACGACGCGTGTGTCGACGGCCACCCGGTCAACACGCCGATCCAGGGGTGTGGCGTGCCGGGCGGCACGGTCACCCCCTATCCGGGCGGCGGCACGGTCCCGAGCGACATCGGGCAGGGCATGCTCGACGCGGTCAGCCAGATCCAGACCGGCGTCACGGCGAACATGGTGAAGAGCCACGTCTCCATCATCCGCGGGCACGTCGTCGACCGCGACAATCCGAGCGTCAACCTCGGCAACATCACCGTGAACATCCTGAACCATCCGGAGTACGGCACGACCGAGACGCGGGCGGACGGCTGGTTCGACATCGCCGTGAACGGCGGGACCACGTACGTGGTGGAGCTGTCGGACCACGTGAACGACCCCGCGTACCTCACGGTCCAGCGGCGCGCCGAGACGCGATGGCTCGACTGGACCGTGCTCCCGGACATCGCGCTCACGAAGCCAGAGAACACCAAGACCATCAACCTGGGTGCCGGCGTCGACTACTGGCAGGACGTGAGAGGTAACGCGCATAGCGACGCAGATAGTCAACGGACCGCCACGGTTCTGATACCGCCGGGCACGACGGTGAATCAGCAGGAGTGTCCAAACTGCGGTCCCTCCGTGACCATGCACGTCACGGAGTACACCGTGGGGTCCGAGGGCCGGCTTGCCCTCCCCGGGGAGCTACCGCCCCAGAGCGCCTACACCTACGCGTTCGAGGCGGCGATGCTCGAGGCCGGCGACGCGACGGTCCACTTCAACCACGACGTCCTCTTCTACCTGGACAACTTCACCGGCGTCTCGATGGACGACACGGCGGACGGGCAAGGTCACCGGAAGAACGTGATCCCGACCGGGAGCTACGATCGGTCGCGCGGGGTCTGGCAACCGGAGGCGAACGGCATGGTTTACTGCATCATCGATGTGCAGAACGCCATGGCACGGCTCGGCAAGGGCACCGGCGGCTGCACGACCGAGATCAGCGACTACTCCCTGGAGTCGCCGCCCATCACCCCTGGCGAGCGTCAGGAGCTCGCGACGGTCTACGGCAACGTCACCCAGCGGCAGGTGTGGCGCGTCCCCCTCCCGCACTTCTCTGGGATTGATACCAATTGGACCTCCGGAGCCCAGGCGGGCGCATCGGCGCCGCCCAACCTGACTCCGTCCGCGAGCACGGCCAAGGACGGGGGCTGCAAGCACGTTGGATCCATCATCGAATGCGAAAATCAGGTGCTCGGCGAGGACATCCCGATCGCCGGAACTCCGTACAGCCTGCACTACCGGAGCGAGACGCAGCGCGGATTCCACCCGGTCATCACGGTTCCGTACACCGACAACACGACGCTCCAGGTCGCCCCGAACTACGCCGAGGTGGAGATCGACGTCGCGGGCCAGCGGGCCCTCTTCACGCCGCTCGACGCGAACAAGAAGAACCAGTCGGTGTCGTGGGCGTGGAATCGCGAGGACGCGTACGGGCGGCCGATCCAGGGCTCGGTGGTCGCCCACGTCCGCGTGGCCTACGCCTACACGGCGACGCCCTCCGGCCTCACCCCCACCTTCGGCTCCTTCGGGACCGGTGGCGACGTGGTCGTGGATGGTGACCGCAACGAGCGGGTGATCTTTCTGCGCCGCGACTACGACGTGCGGCTCGACGCACTCGACGCCCAACCCCTCGGCTTCGGCGGGTGGACCCTGAGCGCGGAGCACGTGTACGAGCCGAGCAGTGGCACGCTCTGGACGGGGTATGGAGAGAAGCGGACCGCGACCCAGCTTCCGGACATGGTGCGGCAGGAGGACACCTCGGATCAGCTGGGAGGGCTGACGGCCACGAGCGACAGCAACGGAACCATACTCGCCGCCGACATCGGACTCTACAGCGGCGCGGTGAGGGCGTTTCCCGGCAACACGATCGTGTCGAGCGTCGATGCCGGCGCCCCACCGGTGCCGAGCAACGGCACTAACCTCGGGAGCGTGTACGTGAACGGCCAGGCCGTGGCTCCGGCGCGGGACGGCGCGGTGCTCGTCGGAGGCGCATGCGACGTGCTCCACGTGGACGCCCCGACGGACAATCCACCCCATTGGAGCAACGCTCACACGACGGTGCTCGCCGGCGACGCGCGGCCTTCCCAGCTTGGGTGCCGAACGGATGGGCACTTCGAGGCCGCCGGGGGCCTGGCAACGGCGGCCTCCCTGAACACCGTGAGCGCGATCACCACCGCCCCCGATGGCAGCGTCGTGTTCGTCGATAACCGCGGGAAGGTGGAGTCAGAGGTCCGGCGCGTACGGACTGACGGCGTTTTGGAGACGATCGCCGGCTCTGGGAATGGCAACCTGGCGGACCTCGCCACGATGGAAGGGCAGGCCGCGACGAGCTATGCCCTGCAGGACGTCGAAGGCGTGGCCGTCGCCCCGAACGGCGATGTCTATTTCTCCGAGGAGGGGGCAGCCCTGAGTCGCGCGGTAGTGTTCCGCGTGTCCACCGACGGCAAGCTGCACGTCGCCGCGGGCGGCAACGGATTCGACGACGGTGTTTACGGGAACGCCTGCCCCCATGACTGGGGCGATGGGAACGCGGCAACCCTAGCGCCGCTCGATGCCCCCCAGCGGCTGCTGTGGAAGGCCGGAGCGCTGTACATCGCCGACAAGGGCCAGGCTGCAGTGCGCCGGATCGAGCCAGACGGGACCATGTCAACGGTGGTAGGTAGCAGCTGCATCGTCAACAGCGGGCAGAATACGATCGCCTACGTGGACGGCGCGCCCGCCACGGGCGGCGGTCACGGCGGCGGCTCGGAGCTGGTGGGACTGGCCGACGGGCAGGACGGATCGCTGTTCTACACCAGCCGTGAACCCAGCAACTGGAACACGGGCACGATCGTCCGGGCCTTGCAGCCCCTCGGCACGCCGGACCCGACCGCGGGCTACCGCCTGTTGAGCCCCGACGGCTCCGCCATTTACAAGTTCGACAGCAGCGGGCAGCACGTCGCCACCCTCAGCCGCTACCGAGGCGTACCACTCGAGACCCTCGCGTACACCGGGGGCGTCTTGTCCTCCATCACGGATGACTACGACAACGTCACCCAGATTACCGACGCCGGCTCCTCCTGCGGCTTCGACGACTGCAAGAGCATCACGCCCCCGACCGGGATCGCGAGCAACGAGCCGACGACGCTGGAGTTCCAGGACTACGGCGGCACGCTCTACCTCGCGGGAATTGTCAACGCCAACAACGAGACGATCCAGCTCGCCTACGGCACCGGCGGCCTGCTCACCGACCTCACCGACGCGAAGGGCCAGCACCACCACTTCACGTACGACAGCGTCGGCCTCCTGACCAACGACAAGAACCCGCAGAGCTCGCCCGGGGTCACCCTGGCGCGTTCGATGCCCGTGACGGGCAGCGGGTGGAACGTCGCGCTGACCACCGCGGAATCCCGCGCGACCACCTACTCCGTCGACACCACCCGTGGCGCGACCGGCGACGAGGGCACCAACCAGGTGGAGTCGCGGATCATCACGGATCCGGCGGGCCAGCTGTCCACCCACACGACGTACGCCGACGGATCGGAGGACGTCTCGCTCCGCGACGGAACGCAGATCTCCAGCACGTACGCCCCCGACCCCCGCTTCGGCGTGAACGCGAGCTACCCGGCGAAGGGCGTGGTGGTCGACGGCACCAAGACGGTCACCACCACCCACTCGAGCATGGTCGTCACCGATCCGCAGACCGACGACGTGACGTCCGAGACAGACACCACCACCCGGTCCGACATCGACAACAACACCCTCACCTGGACGGCCCAGTACGACTCGAGCCAGTCGAAGGTCACCGAGACCAGCGCCGCCGGCGCCAGGACGGAGATCACGCTGGACAGCCAGCATGAGCGTCCGTCCAGCATCCAGGTGACGGGGAACGTGCCGGGCGCGAACGCGCCGCTCTACCCGGTGCAGATCGGCTACTACCCCGCGACCGGACAGCTCGAGACCTACACCGTCAACTCGCGCATCACGAACCTCACGTACGACGGCGCGACCGGAGCGGTGGCCTCCATCGACGTGCCGGGCATCGGCACGTACGGCTACTCGATGTTCGACCCTGTGGGTCGACCCCAGCGGTTCAGCATTCCCGGCCGAACGCTGTTCCGGTACTACGACCCGAACGGCAACGTAACCTGGGCGGACACCCCCGCGGGAAAGTGGCACCAGTTCTCCGCGACCCCTCTGGACCTGCTCGACACCTACACGCCACCGCCCGTTGGCGCCACCGGCCCGACCAGCTACCTTTACGATCTGGATGGCCTCACGACGAGCATGCAGGAACCTGGTCGCACGGTGAGCTACGCGTATGACGGCGCCGGGCGTCCGTCCGCGGTGAGCTACTTCGCGCCGTTCACCGGGACCGTCACGAACCAGTACGCGTACGAGTCGACGGGGCACCTGCACACCCTCGACAACGGCCAGGTCGACCTCACCTACAGCTACGAGGGCTCGATGCTGACGCAGGAGACCTACGGGCTCACGTCGCCCAACGCCACGCGCAAAGTCAACTACGGCTACGATGGCTACGGCCGGCTGACCACGCGCGACATCGACGGTGGCCTCGGGTACACCTTCCACCTGGACGGCGACGGCGTGCTCAGCGCGGTCGATGTGGGGGGCATGACCATGACGCTCAACCGCGGCGCGAACGGTTACAACCGCATGCTCGCGAGCACGGACACCGACAACAACCACCTCCACGAGGAGTTCAACTACGACCGCTACGGGGCGTTGATCAGCGACACGATCACCTATAACGCTCAGCCGCGCTACGCTCTGGTCTACACTCGCGATCCTGCGAGCGGCCGCGTCGCGACGAAGAGCGAGTCCTTCAACGGCGCCGCCGCCTGCGTGACGACCTACCACTACGACACGACCTACAAGACGTTCCTCGCCTACTCCACCACCACCGGGGGCTGCGCGGCCCCGCCCGCGAACACCCCCTATGACGCCGACGGCAACGGCGGCGCCGGGAGCGCGTGGACGTACGACGCGCAGGATCGGCTCATCAATGACGGCTACTGGACCTGGGACTACTCCTCCAACGGCGAGGCCGTGGTCCGCCACCGGAGCGGGCAGACCCAGAGCTTCGGCTACGATCCCCTCGGCAACCTCCGTCACTACTCCGATCCATCCAGCAACGTGACGCTCGACTACGCCATCGACGGCCAGGGGCGCCTCGTCTTCCGGACCAGCAGCGGCAGCCAGCCGCCCGGTGCCGAGAGCGCGGGGTACCTCTACCAGGGCGACCGAGTCATCGCGACCCTGGACAGCAACGGGGCCGTCACGGCCCACTTCGCCTACGTGACGAAGCCGAACATCCCGGATCTGGTCTACCGTGCCGATGGTAGCATCCTGCGGATCGTCAGCGACGGGATCGGCACGGCGCGCGCGGTCATTTGCCTGAGCGGCCCGGCGTGTGGCGGCACACCCGGCAACATCATCGACGGCCCGTACACCTACTACAACGACTTCGGCGCGATGACCAGCCTGCCCGCCTACCAGCCCTTCGGCTTCGCCGGCGGCCTCTTCGACTACTACCCCGCCATCTACCACATGGGCGCCCGCGACTACAGCGGCTGGGAGCACCGCTGGCTGAGCAAGGACCCGATCCGCTTCGGCGGCGGGCTCAACTTCTACGCGTACTGTGGGAATGACCCGGTGAACTGCATCGATCCATCGGGGTACGCTCCGGGCGAGCGGTACGACTACGGCCCGGACGCATTCTTAAGCGGCTTGCGTGACGCGCTTGCCGGTACGGAGCAGACACACAACGAGTGGGGCGGGGTCTTTTACAAGAGCGGTTCTGGCAAGTTCTCGTATACGTTACAGCAAGTGAGCCCGACCGGAGGGGGCATCGGTTGGCACTCTGGTGCGCAGGTGATCTTTCATACGCACCCGAATGGGGGCTCGTTTTCACCCTCAGACATAAAGACAGCCTGCGACAACCACACCCCAATCCTCTACGTGGACGCGAGGAAGGGAAGCGGCTTCGGGTACGGGTACATCTACATACCGCCGGCCACATGGCCGGTCAACATACCGCGCCCGAACGAATCGCCGCAGAGCTGGATTAGTGGAGCGCGCAGCCTGCAACTACTCCGGACGGCCGCAAATGCGCCAAATCTAATCGTCCCGTTTAGGCTTCAGCCGTGAGCTGCGCGGCGGGTGGTAAGTTCGTGCAGGTTACCCTCGGTGCGCTGATCGTCGCTCTTGGAGCGCAATGCAACGCCAACGTGCCTCCGCCTCTCCCGATGCAATCCAGAGGACTGACGCCGCTCTGTGCATATACGGCTGGTGCTGGCACGCCGACGTCCGCGCGGCCCTTGGCGTATCCCGAACGCGGCATGCCACACGAGGCCGTGAAGGTCAGAGGATGGCTTGCGCTGGACACGGATGCCACGATGCAGTCGCCCAGGTGCGAGGTCCCCTACACCATGCACGGTCACGTGGTTGACCGCGCACTCGAGCATGTAGAGTTCGGTTCGAGGCTAGGGTCCTTTGGCAACCCCGACCACGAGTTCTACTGGCTATGGATCAGGTGTGAGCAACTCGCGAGCTTTTCCGCGTGCCAAGGCAGATATGTGGAGCTCATTGGTTATTATGACTCCGATCACGACCGGATCGTAGATATTGTTTCCCTCCGGGAGCTGGGGGCACCGCTTGTCCTGCGCGATGGTGGAGGGTAGGCGATTCGAGCCGGCTCTCGCCCGGGTCTACCGCCCCGCACGGGCGCGAGAGGCGAGCGGCCGCGTCGCGACGAAGAGCGAGTCCTTCACCGGCGCCCCCGCCTGCGTGACGACTACCACTACGACACCACCTACAAGACGTTCCTCGCCTCCTCCAGCACCTCATGCAGTATCGTGGCGCCCGACGTGCTTCGTCCAGCTTCTGCTCGGTAGGCGCATAGGAAATCCTAGCGCGGTCGGGCGCGAAAGTTTACGAAATCCATCTTGGACGAAGCCGCTGCGCGGCAGCGTGGCTCCGCATCAAGCTCGCTCGCGACCCGGGAGCCCCGCGAGCCGTGTGCGCGCTGACGAGCCCGCCTCGTAGCCCTCGCGTGCCGTGATGCGGGCGATCCTGCGGCGCGCGCCGCCCGCTCGTGGGCGCGCGCGGAGCCGAAGGAGGCCGCGATGGGTGCGAAGCGAAGACTGCGGGACACGATGAGCGAGGACCTCGCGCTGCGAGGGATGAGCGCCAACACGATCGCCACGTACGTGGGGTGCGTGCGGCGGTTCGCGCAGTACCACGGGCGGTCGCCGTGCGCGCTGGGGGCGGCGGAGATCCGGACGTTCCTCTTGCACCTGGTGGCGGAGCGCAGGCTGGCGGCGTTGACGGTCAACGTGCACGCGGCCGCGCTGAGGTTTCTCTACGAGGTGACGCTGGAGCGGCCGGAGGCGACGCTGGGGATGGCGCGCATGCGGGTGCCGATGCACGTGCCGGTGGTGCTGACGAGCGCGGAGGTGGCGCGGCTGCTCGCGGCGCTCACGAGCCACAAGCACCGGGCCCTGGTGATGCTCGCCTACGGGGCGGGGCTGCGCGTGAGCGAGGTGTGCAAGCTCCGGGTGGACGACATCGATCCGAAGCGGATGCTCCTGCACGTGCGGCACACCAAGCGCGGGCGTGAGCGCTACGTGATGCTCAGCGCGAGGCTGCTGGCGACGCTGCGCGCGTACTGGAAGGCGTCACGACCCGCAGGACCGCAACTGTTTCCGGGGCGCGTGCCCGGGACGCTCCTCACGCGCGCGGCCGTCCACCGGGCGATCCTCAAGGCGGCGCGGCGCGCGGGCATCACCCGGCGCGTGTCGCCGCACACGCTGCGCCACAGCTTCGCCACGCACCTGCTCGACGCAGGGACCGACCTTCGCACGTTGCAGGTCTTGCTCGGGCACGCGTCGCTCAGGAGCACGATGGCCTACCTGCACGTGAGCACCGCCCGCGTGCAGTCGATTCAGAGCCCCCTCGACGCGCTGCCCTGAGCCCCGATGCACCCGTCGTGTGCGCCCGCGCGCACGCGCGCGGCGCCCATCGAGCTCGCGGACGTGGTGCGCGCCCACGGCGAGGCCTTCGCCGGCGGCCGCGTGCTGCGTCCCGAGGAGCGGTCGGCGCTGCGGGCGATCGAGCGATGCCGGACTGCCGCGCTGGGCGGACATCTGGACGTGTGCACCGCGTGCGGGCTCGAGCGACCGTCGTACAACTCGTGCCGCAACCGGCACTGTCCCAAGTGCCAGTCGCTCGCGCAGGCGCGGTGGGTCGCCACGCGGCTCGAGCGCATTCTGCCCGTGCACTACTTCCACGTCGTCTTCACGCTCCCCGCCGAGCTGCGCGCCGTCGCGCGGCGCTCGCGCGCGCGGGTCTTCGACATGCTCTTCGCGAGCGCGGCCGACACGCTGGCCACCCTCGCGCGGGATCCGAAGTGGCTCGGCGCCGAGCTCGGCGTCACGATGGTCCTGCACACCTGGACGCGCGCGCTGCTCTTCCACCCCCACGTGCACGCCATCGTCACCGGCGGCGGACTCACCGGCGACGCCGCGCGCTGGGTGCGCGCGCGCCGTCGCTTCCTCTTCCCCGTGCGCGTGATGGGCGTCTCGATGGGCGAGCGCGGCGTCACCTTCCGCACCAGAGACGGCAAGTCGGTCACCGTCCCGGCCGAGGAGCTGCTCGCGCGCTTCGTCCAGCACGTGCTGCCGCGCGGCTTCGTCAAGATCCGCCACTACGGCCTGCACTCCGCCAGCCACGCCACCACGCGCCTCGAGACCGCACGCCGCAGACTGGGTCCGCACGCGCCCGCTGCGCGACCGGAGCGCCGTGCCGACGCCGCCGACCTGCTGCTGCGAATCGCGGGCATCGACCTGCGCCGCTGCCCCGCTTGCCACACGCCTGCCCTCGTGCGCACCGCGCTGCCCGAGCCCCGAGCTCGCGCCCCGCCGAGGGCCGCATGATCTCCCCGCGTCGTGCTCCACTGCGCTCGCTCCACGAGTGCGGCCCAGGCCCCGGTCCATCCGCGCCACCAAAAACCGCCCCCCGAGCACGCACGGCTGCCCGCTGCGCGCTCCGGGACGCCCGCGTCGAGCGCCGTCCCGCCACCCGCTCGGCACCTCGCGCACCCGCACACGTGAGACGACCCGGTCAACTGCATCGATCCATCGGGATACACTCCACTCGGGCGCTTCATCGGTACGGTGCTCGGCGCGGTCGGCGGTGGCGCCATCGGCGCGGATCTTGGTTTCGTCGCTGGAGGTGGCACGGGACTTCTGACTACCGGTCCGGCGGCTGTGGTGGGTGCCCCAGCCGAGGCGACCGTAGGGATGGGAGTGGGTGGACTGGCGGGTATCTACTTCGGCGGCATCTACGGAGGTGAGATCGGAGACCGGATTTCTGACCAGATCGGTCTATTCGCGGAGACGCCCCAATCGCGATCCAAGGAAGCCAAGCCGAAGGGCTGTCCGACCGGGACGAAACCCATCAATCAGACACCATGGACTAAACAACATCAGAAAATCAAGGAGGGAGTCCTCGCAGGACCAAAGGATTGGGTCGGGATCGCTCCGGATGGGCATGTGATAACTGGGGATGGTGAAGGTAACGCCATCGATAATGGCCCAGTCGAGGATTACCTTCCATGATCTCGAGGTGTCCTCCCAACAGCCTCGCTTGTCGCCTGACGCACCCGAGCATGGCCCCGGAAGAGGTCACCAGCAGGCTCGGCCTTCAACCGTTGTATTCTTGGAAGGTTGGAGCTGAGCGTCGAACTCCAAAGGGCCACCCATTGACGGGTCGACGCCAGGAAACCTATTGGTGCGGCGAACTGCCTCAGGTGTTCGACATGGAGGATCTGATCGGCGAATGGGTACGTCGTCTGGTCGAGAACGAGCAATGGTTGCACGACTTCGTGGAAACGGGCGGCAGTTGCGAGCTGTACCTGGGATTGGTTGGGCGCGAGAATGCAGGATTCACCATTTCGCATGCTTGTGTGGTGCAACTGGCTCGCCTTGGAGTGAATCTCTCGATCGAAGTATTCCCAGACCAGGAGTAGGGCGCCATCGCGCTGAGCCAGCTCTCCATCGCCTCTCCGCGAACCGCGCGGGGCGTGACGCCCGGTTTGGCGGAGTACGCAGCCGCCGGCTGGCCCTCCCCGGCCCCAGGCTGGCGCATCGGATCGCCACCTGTGGCGCGGGTGGTACGCTGGCGCACTCCCGATGCGCCCCAGGACCGCTCTCCTCTACGTGCTCTCGCTGGCCTACGCCTCGTCCGCGGCGCTCGCGCAGGCGAAGGGGACGAGCGCGGCGGCCACGCCCGTGCCCACCACCGCCCTGGGCGCCGTGGCGCGGGAGATCGCGAAGGGCCTGGGCGCGGTGAAGCCCGGCGCGATGGTCGCCGCCGGCCCGCTGGTGAGCGACATCCCGGCGACGCGGGGCGACGAGCTGGCCGCGCGCGTCGCGGCGCTGGTCGCCGGGCAGCTCGGCGGCACCGCCCGCGCGCTGCCGAAGGTGCTCCCCCTCGCCGCGGCGCGGGGGGAGGCGGCGCACGCCTCCGCGCTCGTCTACCTGCGCGTCGAGGTGCAGAAGGGGCAGCTCCGCGTCACCGCCGACGAGTACCCGCTGGTCGTCAACGCCTGGGATCGCGTGCGGCTGCCGCCTCCGCCGCCGAGCGCGCACGCCTACGCCGCCGCGCCCATCGACGCGGAGGTGCGCGCGGTCTTTCCGCCCATCCTGCTGGAGCAGGCGCACGTCCACAAGGCGACGCAGGCGGAGGGGAAGGTGGTCGCCGCCGCGTGCGGCGATCTGGACGGCGACGGCGGGCTGGAGCTGGCGCTGATCACGCGAGAGCGCGTGGCGATCGGCAGGCTGCGCGGCGGGCAGTTCGTCGCGGACAAGACCACGCGGTGGAGCGCGCTGGCGCCGCGCGCCCCGGTGCCGCTGCGCGAGCCCATCGCCACCGCGTCGATGGACGCGGGACGCCTCTGGCTCGGCCTCACCGATCGAGGGGGCGTCGTGACCGACGCGGCGCTGGGCGCTCCGCAGGCGCTGCACGGCCTCCCCGTGGGGCTCGGCGCGTGCGCCTCGCCGGATCCGGAGGCGAGCGCGCTCGGCGGCGCGCTCGAGCCGTGCCGCACGGCGGGGTCGGCAGGGCAGGGGGCGGACACGCTCGGCCCGGACCGCTACGACGCGGCGGCGCTCTTCGACGTGGTCCAGAAGAACGGCGCGGTCGTCCGCGTCGTGGCCACGCGCGACCCGGGGGGCAAGCTGCGCGTGCGCGTGGGCGGCGCCGAGCAGCCGACGCAGGACGACGCCGGCGCGCAGATCGCCGGGCTGGACATGGACCTGGACGGCGTGCCGGAGGTCGCCTTCAGCGGCGACGTGACCGAGAAGGACTCCATCACCGTCGTGTCCTTCGGCCCGGGCGCGCCGCGCGTGCGCCTCCGCCTGCCGGCGCCCGCGGGCGTGCGCGCCCTCGCCGCGTGCCCGCCGGAGGATCGCGGCGTCCCCGCGCTGGTGGCCGTCGTCGGAGACGAGGTGTGGGTTGTCCGCTGAGGTCGCACGTGGCGTGGGGCGCCGCGCCTTCACCCTCGGCGCGCTCGGCGGCCTCCTCGCGCGCGCGACCCCCGCCTTCGCCCTCGCCCGCACGCCGGTGGGTGGAAGCGTCACCCTCCGCGTCCCCTGGCCGCTCGCCTCCGTCGACCCGCACCGCGCCGATGACGCGGCGGCCGCCATCTTCGGCGAGGCGATGTTCGACGCGCTCTACGCCTTCGAGGGCGACGCGGTGGTCCCCGCCCTCGCCGAGTCGCCCCCGGAGGCCACGAAGGGTGGGGCGCGCGTCGCGCTGCGCGCCGGGCTGTCCACCGCCCTCGGCCGCGGCATCGGCACGCGCGACGTGGTCCACTCCCTCGCGCGGGCCAAGCGCTCCGGCGCCCGCGCCTGGCTCGCCGACGTCCCGGTCCCGCGGCGGCAGGGCGAGGCGGCCCTCTTCTTCCCGTCGGCGGATCCCGGCAAGCTCGCGCGCGCCCTCGCGTCGCCGCTCACCGCGATCGTCCCTATGGCGTTCGCGCCGGAGCGGCCGGACGGGACCGGGCCGTTCCGCGCGCAGCGCCGCGGGGGAGGCCTCGCCCTCAGCCGCAATCCTCGCGCGGCGCTCGGCCCCTCCTTCCTCGACACGCTGACCGTCCATGCCGCGTCGGATCTGGCCGACTCGCTGCGCTCCTTCGAGGCGGGCACCGACGACATGGGCTGGCTCGGCTCCGGCCTCCACGAGCCGCGCGCCGGCTCCCGGCCGTTCGACGCCGGCGCCGTGGGCTGGGCGCTGCTGCGCACCGGCCGCCTCGTGGGGGCGTGGGACGCCCCGGGGACCGCGCAGCGGCTCTGCGACGGGATCGCGCCGTCGCGCCTGTCGTACCTGGCGCTCGGCCCGGCGTGGCGCACCGATCCGGACCAGGGCTGGGGCGGCGCGCCGTGCGATCTGCTGGTGCGCGACGACGCGCCGTGGCTGGTGGAGGTGGCGCGCGCGGTGGCCGCCACCCTCTCGCGCGCCTCGCACGAGGTGACCCCGCGGCCCGTGCCCTGGCGCGAGCTGGCCGCGCGCCGCGCGTCGCGCGCCTTCACCCTCGCGGTCGATTTCGCGCGGCCCTTCGCGCCAGGGCTGCTGGGCACCCTCGCGGGGCTGGCGACCGCCGACAACCCCGCCTCCGCCGTGGACGCCGTACGCCACCCACCCCGCATCGGCTCCCTTCCCCCGCGCACCCTCACCCGGACGATGCGCGTGGGCGTGCTGGGCGAGGTGCGCGTGCAGGGGGGCCGCGTCCCCGACCTGACCCTCCCTCCTTCCGGCCTGGGCTACGGCATCGACTGGGGGAGCGCCTTCCGGAGCAAGCGATGAGGCTGGCCCCGCGCTTCGTCATCGCCTTCGGCCTGCTGGTGGTCGCGTCGACCGCCGGGCTGGGCCTCGCGCTGCGCGAGGAGCGCCGCAGCACCGAGACGGCGCGCTTCGACGACGAGGTCCGCTCGGCGTGCTCGCGCGTCGACGCCGAGGTGCGCCGTCAGGCCGAGTCCGACCGCAAGGTGCTCGGCGGGGCGTGCGCGTCGGGGGAGCTGGTGGACCGCACGCTGCTCGCGATGGAGGCAGGCGATCTGGACGAGCGCCGCGTGGCTCTCGCCGCGCTGGTGCCCGCCGAGCGGCAGTCCTTCGACCTGGACGAGCTGGTGCTCGTCAACGGCCGCGGCGACGTGCTGGGCGCCGATCCGCGCGACCTCATCGGCCTCTCGCCGAAGGAGGCGGCCGCGCAGATCGAGGACGATCCGCTCCACGTCATCGAGGACAGCCCACCGAAGGGCGCGACCTTCCCGTCGCAGCCCAGCCTGGTGCTGCGCTGCCTGCGCGGCGGCAAGCGCGGGCCGGGCGTCGGACTGCTCGGGGCGCGCCACCTGGACCCGCTGCTCCAGCGCATCGGCCGGACCGTCAACGTGAGCGTCGCGCGCGGCAGCGACGCCGTGAGCACCGACGCGACAGCGAAGGCCACGTGCAAGGTGGGCGACGGGCACGGTGGCAGCTTCCCCATCGTCGTCTCCAAGGACAAGTCGGCCTTGGACAAGACGCTCGCCGACATCGACCGCACCATCGCGCTGTACGGGGGCGCGTCGGCGGCGCTCGCCCTGCTGCTCGCGGTGCTCCTGGCCCGCGGCCTCAGCCGCCCCCTCTCCGACCTCTCCGAGCAGGCGCGTCGCGTGGCCAGCGGCGACGCGCGCCCGGTCCGCGTGCGCGGCTCGGGAGAGGTGGCGGAGCTCACCCGCGCCTTCGACCGCATGCTGGAGGACCTGGAGGCGACGCGGCGCCGCCTGGCCGCCACCACGCGCGTGGCGGCGTGGCGCGAGGTGGCGCGTCGCGTCGCGCACGAGGTGAAGAACCCGCTCGCGCCCATCCGCGCCGCGGTGGAGACCCTGCGCCGGCTGCGCGCCCGCTCCGACCCCGCGTTCGACGAGTACTTCGACGAGGCGACGCGCACCGTGCTCGACGAGGTGCACCGCATCGCCGGTATCGTCACCGAGTTCACCGCCTTCGCGAGGCTCCCACCGCCGAAGCCGCAGGACGTCGACCTGGTGGACCTCGCGCGGGGGGTCGTGAAGCTGCACGAGCCCACCGCCGGGGAGGTGCGCCTGCGCTTCGACGCGCGCGCGGGCGTGCCCCACGTGATGGCCGATCGCGATCAGATCGTGCAGGTGCTCACCAACCTGGTGCAGAACGCCATCGACGCGCTGCGCGAGCGGGGCAAGGGCGAGGTGACCGTCCGCGTGCAGAAGCTGGACGGCGACCGCGTCGCGGCGAGCGTGAAGGACGATGGCCCGGGCGTCGCGCCGGAGATGGTGCCGCGCCTCTTCGAGCCGTACGCGACGAGCAAGGAGCACGGCACGGGCCTGGGCCTCGCCATCGCGCAGCGCATCGCGATCGAGCACGGCGGCGAGCTCGCGTACGTCGTGCCGCCGGGCGGCGGCGGCGCGGAGTTCCGGCTGGTCTTGCCCGTCGAGGGCCCACCCCCGGTGAGCGAGATGCCCCCGGCCTCGAAGTAGCCTCGGCGTCCGCCGCCCATCGCCGCTGGCAGGTCACAGAAAGATCAGAAGATCTTGCTGTTCCACGACCACCCGCGCGCAAGAGGACGAGGACGCGCGGGCGAGGACCTGCGGGAGGAAGCGTATTTGATGGGTCGATTGATTGGCCGATCTGCATCTCATTGTGGCCATTGATCGTCCTGACAAGGTGCATTGACACCATGGCCTGCGGGCACTAGGGTCCCGGGTGAAATGGCGAAGTCGAAGCCCGCCAATCGACGCGGAAGTCCGGAGGCCATCGAGAAGCGTCGCGCTGCCCGCTACTTCAACGACGTGCTCGGCGGGCGCGCCGCCGGTCGCCGCCGCCTGGACGGCCGCACCGAGAAGCGCCGCCTGCGCCTGCTGCGCGAGCTGGAGAGCGGCAAGGCCCGCAGCCGGGATCTCAAGCCGCTGGACGTCCTCGCCCACGTGCAGGAGCTGCTGGAGCTCGGGGAGACGGTGGGCTCGTTGCGCAAGGTCGCCAAGGTGAAGAAGTCGGCGGTGCTCGGCGAGGAGGTGGCCGTCGCCGTCTCGCGCCTCCACCGCGCGTACGGCTTCCGGCCGGAGGTCTATCGCTTCCTCGGCATCGGGGAGGACGTGCTCAAGGCCGCCGGCGTGCTCGGCAAGCCGGAGCGCGAGAACCACCGCGGCGCGTCGCTCCGCGAGTCGCGCGGCGAGGCGGCCCAGCGCAAGCGCCGATGAGCCGCGCCGGTCGCCCGCCCGGTGGGGCTCTGCCGTTGCGCCGCGGGCCGGGTGCCTCTAAGACGGTGGGCATGCGCCTGCGCTCGGTCGTCGTCGGGGTCGTGCTCGCGGTCGTGGCGGGCGGGGCGGCGCACGCACAGGACGCCGAGGCCAAGCGCCGCGCGGCCGTCGTCGCCACCGTCGGCCCCCGCAACATCACCGTGGGCGAGCTGGAGGACCGGCTGGCGCAGGTCCCGCCCTTCCAGCTCCGCACCTTCGGCGCCACGCCAGAGGCCGTCCGCAGGAAGTTCTTGAACGAGGTGCTCGTCCCGGAGACCCTCTTCGCCCTCGGCGCCGGCGCTCGCCACCTGGACGACAAGGTCCCCACCCGCTTCGACCTGGACCGCGTCCGCGCCGACGCCACCCTCCGCGCGCTGCGCGCGCGCCTCGGCCCCGCCTCCGCCATCCCGATGGACGAGGTGCGCAAGTACTACGACGCGCACAAGGCTCGCTACGACGCGCCGGAGCGCTACAACGTCTACCGGATCCTCTGCGCCACCCGGGAGGAAGCGGAGACGGTGCTCGCCGCGGCCAAGAAGGACCAGTCCCTCTCCACCTGGAACAAGCTCGCGCGCGATCACAGCGTGGACAAGGCCACCAACCTGCGCGGCGGCAACCTCGGCTTCGTCGCGCCGGACGGCACCTCCAACGAGGCGGGCCTCAAGGTGGACCCCGGCGTGGTCAAGGCGGCGACGACGGTGCGGGACGGGCAGATGGTGCCGCAGCCGGTGCCCGAGGGCCCCGACTTCGCCGTCGTCTGGCGCCGCGGGACGGTGGGCGCGAGCCACCGCTCGGTCGATGACGTCAAAGAGCAAATCCAGAGCGCGATCTACCGCGACCGCGTGGACGCGGAGACGAAGAAGCTCATCGGGGATCTCAAGACGCAGAAGCTGAAGGACTACGCGCCGGAGCTGCTCAACGGCATCGACGTCGCCCCGCCGGACGGCACCATCGTCCCGCGCAAGCGCCCCGGCCAGGTCGCCCCCGCGACGACGCCCTGAGCGCGCGTTCGTGCGTCTTGCCGTCGCGCGCGACACGAGGCACCCTCGGAGCATGACTCGGCCTCAGAAGCTGGAACCCGCGGCCATCGACGCGTGGCTGCGCGCCCACGGCGGCTGGGAGAAGGTCCGCGCCGGCGAGCAGGACGCCATCGCGCGCGCCTTCACCTTCCCCGATTTCTCCGCCGCGCTCGCCTTCGTGGTGCGCGTGGGGCTCGCCGCGGAGAAGCGCGATCACCACCCCGACGTGGAGCTCGGGTGGGGGCGCGCGCGCGTGGTGTGGACGACGCACGACCAGAAGGGCGTCACCGAGCTGGACCTCGCCCTCGCCGAGGCCACGGACGCCTTCGCATGAACCTGGAGGAGGCGCGCGAGGCGCTCGCCGTCCGGCTGGCCCTGACGACAGGCTCCGACGCTACGATCCCGCGGCTGGTCGAGGCGCTCACCCACCCGTCGTACTCCAACGAGACGGGCGCGTCGGACAACCAGCGCCTGGAGTTTCTGGGCGACGCGGTGCTGGGCGTGTGCGTGAGCGAGCAGCTCTGTCAGGACTTCCCCGAGGCCGACGAGGGCACCCTCACGCGCATGCGCAGCGCCCTGGTCAACGCCGAGGCGCTGGCGCGGTGGGGGCGTGCGGTCGGGCTGGGCGGGTGCATCGCGCTGGGTCGCGGCGCGCGCATGAGCGTCGAGCAGGCGCAGACGAACGTGATCGCCGATGCGGTCGAGGCGCTCGTCGCCGCCGTCTACGAAGCGCACGGCATGGTCGGCGTGCGGCGCCTGGTGGCGGAGATCGTGCGGGAGAACGGCGAGCCGGCCTCCTCCAGCGGCCGCGACCCGAAGAGCGAGCTGCAGGAGCGTGTGCAGGCCCGGGGCGATCCGGCGCCCACCTACCACGTGGTGAGCGCGGAGGGGCCGGCCCACGCCCCCCACTTCATCGTCGAGGTGAAGGTGAAGGAGGTCGCCCTCGCTCGGGGGGAGGGCGGCAGCAAGCGGCAGGCGGAGCGCGCGGCGGCCAGCGCGGCCCTCGTGGCTGAGCCTGCGGGCGGCTGATCGGCGAGGGGCGGCACGCGCCCCCCAACGTGCGCCGCGGGCGCGCGGAACTCCGGCCGCGGCGCGGTGTCCGCCCCTTCGATGGCCTCCTTTCCCCGCTCCCAGAGACGGGAGGGCGCTTCGCGCTATGCTCCCCGCCGGTCCCGCATGGCACTCGTAGCCTGTCCCTTCTGCCGGGAGATGTTCCAGCAAGACGAGGCGAAGGAGTGCCCGGTGTGCGGCATGTCCCTGGTCGCCTTCGAGAAGCTGCCCCCCTCCCACGACGCGATGAGCGAGGACGGCGTCCCGGTCGACCCCGCGAGCGAGCCGCTGAAGTGGACCTACGTCGCGCGGGGAAGGGGGCTGCTCGCCGTCTGCGGCCTGCTGGGCATCGCCCTCTTCTTCTTCCCGTGGATCCACGTCACCCTGCCCGACGACGTGCGGCTCACCGGGTTCTTCCTCGCCCGCCGGCTCGGCTGGGCGTGGGGCGCGGGCGTGGGCTGGCTGGTGCTCATCCCGACGGTGCTCAGCCGCCGCAGCATCGTCAAGATGCGCGGCGCGCGCGTGGCGGCGGCCTTCCTCGCCGCCGCGCCGCTGATCACGTGCGTCATCCTGTGGCTGCGGCCGCCCCACGGGGGGCTGGTCCCGCTGCGCTTCACGTACGAGCCCGCCTTCTGGCTCTCCCTCGGCCTCTCGGCGGTGGCGCTGGTGCTCTCGCTGCGCTTCGGCGGGCGTGTCGACGACATCGAGGTCTCCCGCGGCACCTCGCACGGTCAGGTGCTGCACTGAGAGGTGAATCCGCGCGGGCTCACCCCGCGAGCAGCTGGGTGGCGAGGCGAAGGATGCGCCGGTTCTCCGGCACCGCCCGCACGAAGGTCTCGCGGTCCGCCTCGCCGACGAGGTTCGCGCGCCGCAGGACCTCGTCGCGCGCCTCGCGCGTCGCCGCGGCGGCCTCCTCCTCGCGGCCGGCCGCGAGCAACGCCTCCGCGTGCACCACGCGCACGTAGGCCTCGCCGATGTCGAAGGAGCCCACGCGCTTCACCAGGTCCATCGCGGTGGCCGCGCGCCGGCACGCTTCGTCGGTCTCCCCCCGCGCGAGCAGCGCGTCGGCGAGAGTGGTGAGCGCGTACGCATGACGCGGGCTGTCGGTCGCGGTGGCGCTCACGGCGGCCAGGCCCTCCTCCACGGCGCGATCCGTCTGGCCCAGCGCCAGGGCGATGATGGAGAGCGACGCGTGCCCGTTGGCGACGTAGCGAAGCGCCCCCTGTTGCTTCGCGGTCTCGATCACCTCGAGCTGGATGCGCTCCGCCTCCTCCATCCTGCCGAGGCGGAGCAGCACGAACCCGAGGTTCTGCAGCGCGTGCAGCGCGGTCGTGGCGAACCCTGCGCGCTCGGCGGCGGCGAGGCGCGCGCGCAGGACCGTCTCCGACTCCTCGTAGCGGCCGAGCTGACCGAGGGCGTAGCCCACGTTGGTGTCCTGCGACGCCTCGTTGCGCAGGTCGCCGGCCGCCGCGTACTGGTCGCGCGAGTCGCGGACCCGGGCGAGGAAGCCAGCGTGATCGCCCGCGCTGATGGCCTCGAGGGCGCGCGCTGCGTGCACGCGCGCGGCGACCGCGGGGTCGCTGGTCATGAGCGGCGTGGCGAGGCGGTCCGTCTCCCGCATCAGGCGCTCGCCCAGCTCCGGCCGCCCGTGGACCGCCACGCTCCGGGCGACCTGCGCCAGGGCGAAGATGGTCTCCCGCTGCGCCCCCTCCGCGACGCGGCGCGTGTGCGCGAGCAGCACGTGGGCCATGCGCTCGAGGGTGTCGGTGTCGCCCTGGTAGCCGCTGGTGAACGCGACCGCCGCCACCGCGTCGACCCACCGCCCGGTGCCCTCCTCCAGGTGAGCGAGCGCGTCCTCCGCGGCGAGCTGCGCCTCGCGGGTCTCGCCGCGCCACCTGTGCGCCTCCGACTCGGCGAGCCGCGCGCGCCCGAGCACCTCGCCGTCGGCCCCGCACGCCCTGGCGCGCGTCGCCGTGGAGAGCACCAGGGCGAAGTCGTTGGAGTCGAGCGCCATCTCGGCGGCCTGAGCGAGCCAGGGCGCCGCGAGCTCGCGCTGATCGCCGCGCTCGAAGTGCTCCGCCACGAGGAGCGCGTCGCCCTCGCCGACACCCACCAGCCACTCCGCCGCCAGCCGGTGGCCGAGGCCCGCGTCCTTCTCGGTGAGCATGCCGTACGCCGCCTCGCGCACGATGTCGTGGCGGAAGACGTACTCCTGCTCGTCGGGGAAGCGCGCCTCGGGCCGGCGCGCGACCAGCTCGCGCTCGCCCAGATCCGCCAGCCACGCCTCGATCTCGCCCGTCGTCCGGGCGCGGGCGCCGCCGGTCGCCATCGTCGGCGCCTCGCTCCGCGCCGCCGCCTCGCCGACGAGCGCGCGCACGCCGCCGACCCAGAAGGTCTCGCCGAAGAGGCTCGCCGCGCGCAGCACGCGCCGCGCCTGGGGCTCGAGCGCCTCCAGCCGCGCCTGGACCATCGCGCGGACCGACTCCGGCACCGCGCCCGCCTCGCCGCCGGAGGCGGCGCGGATGAGCTCCTCCAGGTAGAAGGCGTTGCCCGCGGCGACCGCCGCGATGCGCGCGCACGCCTCCGCCGAGACGCGATCGCCGATCGCCTCGCGCACCAGCTTCTCCGACGCCTTGCGCGAGAGCGGGGTCAAGGGCAGCCGCTGCGCCCCGCGCTCCTGCCAGAGCCCCGGGAGCTGGGCGTCGACCTCCGGGCGCGCCAGGGCGAGGAGCATCAGGGGCGACTCCGGCAGGACGCTCATCGTCGCATCGAGCAGGCGCATCGACGACGTGTCCGCCCAGTGCACGTCCTCCAGCACGATCAGTACCGGGTGATGTATGCATTCTGCACGTAACCAGTCCTCGAAGGCGCGGCGCGTCTGGTCCTTCATCAGGATGGGGTCTCGGCGCGCCGCGAGGACCTGCGCGCCCGGCTCCCCCGCGGCGGGCACGCCGACCATCTCGCCGACGAAGGCCACGACGCGCGCGCGGTCCTCCGCGCGCACGTCGCGTCCGACGAACGCTGCCAGCTTCGCCGCGCGCTCGACGGCGGGCTCACCCTGCCGCACGCCGGCCGCCTTGCGGAGCGCCTGCCCCAGGATCGCGTAGGGCGAGCTGGAGGTCAGCGGGTCCCCGCGCCCGAGCAGCACCTCCAGCGAAGCGTGGCCCTCGCGCGCGCGCCGCAAGAACTCGTGGCGCAGGCGCGACTTGCCCATCCCGGCGTCGGCGGTGACGAGCACCGCGCGCGAGAGCTCCTCCGACACGCACTCGTCCAGCGTCGCCTCGAGCACCCGCAGCTCGCGTTCCCGCCCGACGCACGGCGTCGGCTTGCCGAGCAGCGTGCGGATGGGCTCCGCGGCCGCGCGCATCCCCCGCAGCACCGGGCCGCCCTTGGCGGGCGCGACGTCGAAGCGGGGGTCGAGCAGATCACGCGTGGCATCGTCGACGCGGACGCCCGGCGCGCCGTCGCCGCGCGCGTGACGCCGCAGCAGGCGCGTCGCCCGCTCGAAGACGTCGCCGGCGGCGCCGACGGTCGTCGCGCGCGACTCTCCCGCGCCCTCGCCGCCCATCACCGCGCGGCCGGTGACCAGCACCATCGCCACGCCGGGTACCTCGTCGCGCAGCAGGAGCGCGCAGCGCGCCGCGTCGCTGGCGAGGTCGGTGGCGCTCGGGCGGCCGGAGAGCGCGATCACCAGCGAGCCGCTGGCGAGCACGTCGCACTGCGCGCGGAAGGGGCGCGTCGCCGCCGACACGCGGGCCAAGAGCGCCGACGCGGGCGCGCGTGACTCGTCGTCGTCGGCGAGGCGCAGGCGTGTGTCGGCGGCGATGAGCCCGAGCAGCCGGCGCTCCGTCATGGTGATGCGCTCGCGCGGGCGGGACGGCGCGCCGGCGTCCTCGGCCCGCTCTGCCAGCGCCGCGAGGCGCGCGGCGATCTCGCGCGCGTCGGCGGGTCGGTCGTCGCGCTCCTTCGCGAGCATGGCGTGGATCAGGTCGTCCACCTCGAGCGGAAGGTCCGGCCGCAGCGTCCCGAGGCGCGGCGGATCGTCCAGCAGCACCTTGGCGAGGACCGCAAGGGCGTCCTCGCCCTCGAAGGGGACGCGCCCTGCGAGGCAGCGGAAGAGCAGGCAGCCGAGGGCGAAGACGTCCGCCCGTCGGTCCACGTCGCGCGCGCCGCGCGCCTGCTCCGGCGCCATGTACGTGGGCGTCCCGATCATCATCCCGGTCTGCGTCAGCGAGGCGTACCCCGCCTCCAGACGCGCCACGCCGAAGTCGACCAGCACCGGGTCCGCCGGCGCTCCGCCGCGCAGCATCACGTTGCCCGGCTTCACGTCGCGGTGCAGCACGCCGCGCTCGTGGGCGTACGCCAGCGCCTCGGCGAGCCGCGCGCCGAGCAGCAAGCCGGCGCGGGCGGTGAGCCCCTCGCGCTGCAGCCGGCGGCCGAGCGTCTCGCCCTCCACCCAGTCCATGGCCACGAAGGGCTCGCCCTGCGGGGTCGCGCCGTGGGTCACGTAGCGCACCACGTGGGGGTGGCGGAGCTGCGCGAGCGCCTGCCCCTCGCGGGCGAGGCGGTCGCGGCTGTCCGGGCTCGCCCCGGTCAGCGTCTTGAGCGCCACCACCTCGCCGGTGAGGCGGTCGAGCGCCTTGTAGACCGCGCCCATGCCCCCGGTGCCGGCCAGGTGCTGGATGGCGAAGCGCTCCGCGACGACTTCCCCCGGCCGCATGTCCCGGCAGGGTACCACCCCCTCCTCCCCGCGTGCCTCCCGCCGCCCCCCGACCGTCAGCCTGCTTGCGGAGGGCCCCGAACACGGGCGTGTGGCAATTCGCCTCCGCTTGAGCCATGCTTTGTCTTCGATGTCGCCCGCCAAGCGCCTTCCGCGGGACCCGGAGCGCGAGCCGGAGCTCGCCCGGGATCCGTCTGCCGTCGCCGGCACCGCTGCGCCTCGCGACGACCTGGTGGAGGTCCCCGCCGCCGTCGTCTGCGCCTTCTGTGGCGATCCCGACTGCCCTGGCTGCGCCGAGGAGCGCTCGCGCTCCGGCGTCATCTCCATCGTGGCGTGGGAGCGGCCAGGCCCCGCGCTGGGCCGCGTCTGGGCGACCGCCCGCGCCGCCACCCACAACGCCGAGGCCTTCTTCGAGTCGCTGCCCGACGGCCCGATGCTCCCCGCCTTCCGCTTCGCCTTGCTGGCGGAGCTGCTCGCCGCGTCGTCGATGCTCGCCGCGCTCGGCCTCACCTTCGTCGCCGCCCTGCTCGCCGTCGGGGTGCACCTGGACCTGTCCAGCCTCGGCCTCGCCCTTCGCGTCAGCCTGGTGGCCGTCGCCGGTCTGACCACGCTGCTCGTCGCGGCGCACGCCGCCCACGGGTGGGCGATGGACCGCGGCGCGCCGCAGGATCGCCGCTCGCCGCGCCGCGCGCTGCGCTTCGGTCTCTACGCGGCCGGCTGGGATCTGGTGCTCGGTCCCATCGGCTTCTTCGTGCTCCTCTTCAAGGAGGGCCCGGCGCGCGCGTTCGGCTTGCTCGGCCTGAGCGTCGGCCTGCCGACACGCTCCAGCCGCGCCTTCCTCAAGGGCTGCTACCATCTCGTCGGGGAGGAGGCGCGGCCCGCGCTGCGCGCGTCGTACGCCGCCGCCGCCGTCGCCACCCTCGTGTGCGCGGTGGCCGTGGTCGCGTCGGTCGTGATCGCCGTCCTCTGGTGATTGCCGCGCCGCGCGTTCACTGCGGCAAGGGGAAGACGCCGTCGTGCGGGGCGTCGGCGTGGCAGCGCGCGCAGGTCGGGAGCGGCACGCCCGCGTCGGCAGGGCCGTCCAGCTCCGCCTTCCCGCCCGGTGCGGCGATCGCGAAGCGCCACCCGCCGGCGCCCCGGGTCATCAGGAAGGTCGGCCCCGCCACCGCGCCGCCGTCGGCGCCCCGCGAGGCGTGGTCGGCCGCCAGCGCGCCGCCGTCCGGCACCGTCGTCCCCTCCGCCACCGCGTCCTTCGCCTCCCGGCTCGCGTAGACCACGTCGCTCCACTCGCCCGCGCCGTGGCCGGACATCGCGACGGAGCCGACGCGCGTCCACGCCGTGCGGAAGTCCCGAGGCAAGCCCGCGAGGGGCGCGGCCGACGCCGACGCCGCCGCGCTCGCCGCCGGGGCCGCGCCGCCGCCGCCGCCCCCCAGCGAGGTGCCGACCGGCTCGCGCGAGCGCGGCGTGCACGCGCCGAGCGCCGCGGCGATCAGAAGTACGCGCCCGCCTCGAAGGAGAGCGTCCACTGACGGCTGTTCTGCAGGTAGCTCTGCCCCTCGATGGTGGGATCGGTCAGGTCGATGAGGAACTGGCCGGCGAGGTAGAGCATCTCGTAGCGGTAGGTCATGCCGACGATGCCGCGGTTGCGCTGCGTGCGGACCTTCTGGAAGATGAAGTTGTTGTTGAAGTCGGAGTTGTTGTCCGCCCCGTTGGAGAGCTTGTTGTTGCAGACGGGCGCGCCCGTCGTCGCGTCGGGGCCCTGGTAGCCGCACTGCGCCAGCGGGTCGACGTTGGGGGTGGAGTCGACGATGCCGGAGTCGCCGAACACCCAGATGCGCTGGAAGCCGACGTACGGCGTGAGCTGGAAGCTGTCGGCGATGGGGATGCGCTTGGAGAGCTGGAAGTCCAGGCCCACCGTCGTCAGCGTGAACTTGTCGGTGCCGACGACGGTGCGCACGCCGCCGCCCACGCCGATGTCCGGCAGGATGCCGCCGACGCCGGTGCGGAAGCCCTCGAACGGCGCCCAGCGCACGTCCCCGCCGACGGTCCACATGGTGGTGTTGGCGAGGTAGCCGAGCACGCCGGTGAGCTCGAAGCCGAGGGGCAGGCCCTTGCGCGCCTTGAGCGAGTAAAGCTGCAGGATGGAGTCGGGCGAGTTGTTGACGCCCGTGTACGAGTTGGTGTTGGTGTCCTTCCGCCCGCGCGTGCCGACGTGCCAGTACTGGACCGACGAGCCATCGGCGCCCTTGCTGAAGGCGTCGGAGTTGATCTTGGTGAAGCTCGCCTCCATCGTCAGGGCGAAGCCGCCGAAGCCGGTGGTGCGCGCCGGGTGGAAGGCGTTGGGGGCGACGGCGAAGCCGAGCTCGCTCACCAGGTTGGCGAAGGCGACGTTGTCCGGCCGGCACGGGAAGGCGTTGGGCGCCTGACCCGTCGCGGCGAGGGTGCCGTTGGGATCGGCCGCAGCGCTCTGGCAGGTGGACCCCGCCGGGAGCCCCGGTGGCTGCAGCACGAGCCGCTCGGTGGCCGGGTCCATGTCCCCCGCATGCGCCGCATGCGCCCCGGCCAGCAGGGCGACGAGAGAAGCGGCGGTGGAAAGGGCGAAGCGGGCGGCGCGGCTCGTGCGCAAAGGGGACTCCTCGGCAGAGGAGCCTACGTTTGGCGCCGCAAGGCCGTCAAGGTAAGGCTAAGCGCCGACGTGGAAACCTCCTCCTCCGCCCGCCTGCGGGCGCGCCCTCCGGCGCCCGCCTCCCCGCTCCACGTGGTGCTCGTGGAACCGGAGATCCCGCCCAACACGGGCAACGTGGGGCGCCTCTGCGCGGCCACCGGGTCGCGGCTGCACCTCGTCGGGCGCCTCGGTTTCCGCATCGACGAGCGCGCGGTGCGCCGGGCAGGTCTGGACTACTGGCACCTGGTGGACCTGCGCGTGCACCTGGACTTCGCCCACTTCCTGCACGACTTCCGCAAGGAGAGCCCCACCGGCACCCTCCACCTCTTCTCCGCCCACGCCGCCCGGAGCTACCTCGACGCCGGGTTCCACGCGGGCGACGCGCTCGTCTTCGGCAAGGAGAGCGTCGGCCTGCCCGCCGCGCTGCTGGACGCCCACGCCGATCGGGTCGTGGGCATCCCGACGATCGGCGCCGTGCGCTCCCTCAACCTGGCGAACGCCGCGAGCATCGCCGTCTACGAGGCGCTCCGCCAGACGGGCGCTCTCTCGCGGCCGTTCCTGGGCGAATAGGAGGGCTCCAGCCGTCGAGATCCCGCGACGAAGTCGCGCCCGCGTGGGGGGAAAAAGGCAACGCGTGCCGCCCCCGAGACGGACCGCTCACTCGAAGGCGGGGATGCCGGTGATGTCCTGGCCCAGGATGAGGGTGTGGATGTCGTGCGTGCCCTCGTAGGTGAAGACCGTCTCCAGATTGCACAGGTGGCGCATCACCGGGTACTCGAGGGTGATCCCGTTGCCCCCCAGGATGTCGCGGCACGTGCGCGCCGTCTCCAGCGCCATGCGTGCGTTGTTGCGCTTGATCATCGAGACGTGCTGCGGTCGGAGCTTCTTGTCCTCCTTCAGTCGCGCGACCTCCAGCGCCATGAGCTGCGCGCCGCTGATCTGCGTCAGGATCTCGGCGAGCTTCGCCTGCACGAGCTGGTGGGCGGCGATGGGCTTGCCCCCGAACTGCACGCGGTGCTTCGCGTAGTCCACCGCGCAGTCGAAGCACGCGGTCGCCGCCCCGATGACGCCCCAGGCGATGCCGAAGCGCGCGGCCGTCAGGCAGGAGAGCGGGCCCTTCATCCCCTTCACCCCGGGGAGGATGGTGTCCTTCGGCACGCGCACCTCCTCCAGGATGAGCTCGCTCGTGACGCTGGCGCGCAGGCTCATCTTCTTGTGGATCAGCCGCGCCTCGAAGCCCTTGCTGTCGGTGGGGACGAGGAAGCCGTGGATGGGCCCGTCGTGGCCGCCCAGCTTCGCCCACACCAGCGCGACCTGCGCCATGTTGCCGTTGGTGATCCAGCGCTTGGTGCCGGTGATGACGTAGGCGTCGCCGTCGTCGATCGCCACGGTGCGCATGCCGGCGGGGTTGGACCCGTGGTCGGGCTCGGTCAGGCCGAAGCAGCCGATGATCTCGCCGCGCGCCATCTTCGGCAGGTAGGCCTCCTTCTGCTTCTCCGAGCCGAAGGACCAGATGGGGTACATGACCAGGCTGCCCTGCACGCTGGCGAAGGAGCGGATGCCCGAGTCCCCGCGCTCCAGCTCCTGCATCGCCAGGCCGTAGCCCACCTCGGAGAGGCCGGCGCAGCCGTATCCGTGTAGATTACAACCAAGCAGACCCATCGCCGCGATCTCCGGGATGAGCTCGGTGGGGAAGGTGCCCTTCTCGAAGCAGTCGCCCACCACGGGCAGCACCTTGGCGTCGACGAAGGCGCGCACGGTGCGCTGCACGGTCTGCTCTTCGGGGGTGAGGTGCCGGGCGAGATCGAAGAAGTCGGGCATGGCGGCGCCGTGTTAGCACCTCCGCGGGCCGAAGCCGAGGGCCCCGGGCCTGCGGGTGGACAGCGCTCTGGGCGGCTCTTCAGCGCTGGATGGTGACGGTGGGGGTGGCGCCGGTGAAGTCGGCGCGCACGCGCACGTGATCGCCCGGCCGCAGCGTCACGTGCTTGCCGTTGGACTCGCCGGTCGCGTCGAAGACGAAGCGGACGTCGTGCGAGCCGGGCTCCACCGAGAGGTCGGAGATGGGGCAGGTCCCGCGCGGGACGCCGTCGACCACCGCGCGCGTGCCCGGGTCGCCGTAGAGGGCGAGGTGCGCGGCGGCTGTCTCGGTGGGGCCGGCGGACTCCGACGGCGCGGGCGCCGTCGACGGTGGGGGTGCGGCCGTGGTGGCGGTCGCAGGTGGGGGGAGCGCGCGCGTCGTCGTCGCCGGAGGTGCCGCGGTCGTCGCCGTGGTGGTGGAGGTCGCGGCCGGCGCGGGGGGCGGTCGCCCGGCGTCGCGCACCGCGAGCACGCCCACGGTCGCGGCCGCGGCGAGCCCGAGCCACAGGCCCCAGCGCGGCGGATCGCGGCGCGCGCCGTCGGCCGACCTGGTCCTCGGCGTGACCGGCGTCTCGATGGGTCGCGTCGCCACCGTCTCGATGCGGTCGGGCGGCGTCGACTCCAGCTTGCGCGTGGAGGGGCCGGTGGCCTCGTCCGGGGCGCCGGGCCGCTCGCTCTCCCAGCGGTGCACCTCCTCGCGCGCGGCGAACGTCTTGGTCACCATCTCGCCGTGGCTCGGCTCCTTGCCGCGCGCCGCGGGCTCGTCCGGCGCGGCTCGCCGCCGCTCCTGCACCATCCGCCGCTCGCGCACGCGCTCGCCCAGGCCGCGCTCCACGTCTCCCAGGTCCACGCCGGACAGGAACTTGCGCAGCGCGCGCCCCAGCTCGTCGGCCGTCTGCGGGCGCTCCGCCGGGTCGAGGGAGAGCGTGCGCGCCATGATGTCGTCCAGGGGGAGCAGCCGCGGGTCGGCGTCGCTCGGCCTGGGGTGTGGCGCGTGGAGCGCGGCGTCGATCTCCTCGGCGGTCTTGCGCCGGAAGGGCGCCTTGCGACTCCACGCCTCCATGAGCAGCACGCCCAGCGCGAACAGGTCCGCCGGCGGCCCCACGCGATCGCCCGCCGTCTGCTCCGGCGGCATGTGCCCCGGGGAGCCGAAGACCTGCTGCCCCTCGTTCACCTTGGCGAGCAGGGCTATCCCGAAGTCGATCAGCTTGACCTGCCCCTCCTCGTCGACCATCACGTTGCGGGGGGTGATGTCGCGGTGCACGACCTGCATCCGCCGGTGCGCGTAGTCCAGCGCGCGGCACACCTCCACGCCGATGTACGCGCCCTCCTCCGGCGAGAGCGCGCCGTCCGCCAGCAGCTCGGCGACGCTCACGCCCACCACCAGCTCCATCGCCAGGTAGTAGGTGCCGAGCTCCACGCCCAGCTCGTAGACGGGCACGATGTTGGGGTGGCTCAGGGCGACGGTGGTCTTGGCCTCCTCCACGAAGCGCCGCACGAACTCCTCGTCCACCGCCAGCTCGTCGCGGATCTGCTTGACGACCAGCTTCTTCTCGAAGCCGCCCGCGCCGCGCAGGGTGGCCAGGAGCACACGCGCCATCCCCCCGCGGGACAGCTCACGTTCGAGGACGTACTTTCCGAAGACCTGCGGGTACACGCTCCTTGCATTGTACACTGCGCGCGTGATCGTGAGCAGGACGGGTGCGCGGGGGTGGAGGCTCGGGGCGATCTCCCTCGCGGCGGCGCTCGGCGCCTCGTGCGGGGGCACCCGCGACGTGACGCGCGTGGTGACGGTGCACGTGTCCTCCCGCTGCCCTGCGCCGGACCAGCCCTTCGGCGTCTACCACGCCACAGGCGACTTCGAGCCCTCGCCCTCGACGCCCGCGCAGGCGCAGCTCTTCCTGCAGCCGGGCGCCACGCTGGACGGCATCCCGGCCCAGACGCGGTCGCTCGCGCTGGACGTGGTGGACAGGACCAGCGCGTCGTGGCTCGGCGTGACCGGCGTCCCGGTCGAGGGAGACGTGGACGTGCTGCTCTGGCCTGCGGGCCAGGCGTGCTCGCTCTCGGCCGCGGCTTGTGTGCAGACCGCGACCCGCTGCGTGCCGTCGCAGGCGCCCAACGTCGGCGCCATCTCGGCGCGGCGCGTGCTCGTCGCCGGAGGCACCGCGTCGGCGCAGGCGACCCCGGCGAGCTACCTCGTCGACCTGGACCTCGGCACCGTCTCCGCGCTCCCGAGCGGGCTGCTCACCCCCCGCGCGCGCGCGACGGTGACGCCCTTCGGCGACGGCGGGCTCGTGGCGGGCGGCGTGCGCGCGGAGGACGCCGCCGCGGCTCTCGACAACGCGGAGGTGTGGGACGCGAATGTCGGCGACTTCGACGGCAAGCCCATCGCGCTGAGCGTCGCGCGTCACGATCACGGCGCGGTGCAGCTCGTGACGGGCGACACGCTGCTGGTGGGAGGCGTGGGTCCGGACGGCTCGGTGCTCGCCTCGCTGGAGCGCGTCGACCCGCAGGACCGGCGCGCCACGGCCTCCGGCATGCCGCTGCTCGCCGTGCCTCGCATGCGTCCGGTCGTCGTGCGGCTGGCGGACGGCACCGTGATGGTGGCGGGCGGCTTCCAGGACGCCACCGCGACGCAGCCGGTGGGGACGCTGGAGTTCTTCTCCGCCGACGGTCGTACGCCGCTCGCCTCCGGCGCGGTGGTCCCGGCGCGGCCCAGATACGCGGCGGTGGCGCTGGATGGCGGGGGCGCCCTCTACGTCGCCGCGCCCGTCGCGTCGGATCCCGCCGACTTCCAGAGCGTGTGGATCGTCTCCGCCGACCGCGCCGTCGCGCCGGGGCACGCGGTGGAGGGCGCGCTCACCGACCCGCGCCTGTTCCCGGGCGCGGAGGGCCGGCCGGTGCTCTGGACGGGGAAGCCGGACGCGAGCACGCCTGGCCGTTGGCTGCGCTGGGACCCGTGGCAGGAGCGCTTCGACGTGCTGGCCGACTCGCAACTCGACCCGGCGGGGCCGCCCGCCGGCGCGCCGACCGCGTCGCCGGACCCTGGTCTGTTGCTCTGGCTCGACTCCGACGCGAGCGTGACCGGCCGGCGCTTCTCCATCCGCAACGCCTTCGCGACGGACACGACCACGCTGCTCGCGCAGGCGGGGACCGATCTGCTCTCGCCCGACCGCGCGCCTTCGCTCGCCGGCATGGTCTTCGACTCGGCGAGCGGGCTCGCGTTGCCCGTCGGGGCGAGCGTCTTCGTCTCCGACGCGCGCTTTCTGGACGTGACCGTCGACGTGGACGCCCCGGCCGACGGCGCGCCGCACGTCGTGCTGCGCAGCGACGATGGCCGCGAGGTGGAGGTCGGCGGCGTGACCTGCCCCACTCCTGCGGTCGCGCTGCCCGCCAAGCTCCACGTGGAGCGCCGCGGCGCGACCGTGACGTACCGCTGGGGTGACACGGCGGGCGCGTGCCCCGCCGGACCGGCGCAGGGCGTGCGCGTCGCGGTCGGGCTGCGAGGTGGCCCGGCACGTGCGAAGAACCTGCGGGTATCGCGCGGTCCGTAGGCAGAGGCCGCCCGCGTCCACGGCACGGGCGATGCTTCATCGTTGGCTTGCCAACGTTCTCTCGCTCCGGGGGGGCCGATCGACCCCGGGGCAGGGGAATGCTAGCGTACTCGCAGCTCTCGGAAGGGAGAGGCTGTTGTCCATGGACCGCGACGGGAAGACAAGCACCGTCCCCTACGCCTTGATGGTGTTCCTCTGGGGCAGCGTCGCTGCGTGGCTGCATTTTGGGCTCGCCGTCGGCGGCTACGAGGTGGGGGTGGTGCACGAGGACCACAAGGCCCTCGAGACATTCGCCGAGCTCGTCGGCGGCAAGGTGGACGCCCACCAGAAGCCCGTCGAGATCTCCCTGGACGACTCGCACTCCGACGCGCCGCCCGTGCCGACGGAGCCGCCCCCCGCCCCCACCGAGAAGCCGAAGGTCAACCCGCCGCCGCCCGTCGCCTCCGCCAAGCCCGTCCAGCCGAAGAAGGTCGTCCCCAAGCCCCAGGCGGAGAAGAAGGTGGTCGCGCTGGTGAAGCCCGAGCCCTCGGCGAAGGTCGCGCCGCCGCCGCCGCTCCACTCCGACAAGCGCATCGCGGTGCGCCAGCACGTCAAGCCGGACCAGGCGGACAACTCGAAGGCGCACTTCATCGCCGACCAGGCCAACCACGTCGACAAGGAGACGGTCGCCACCCTCACCTCGCACGACCGCGACGACGAGAACCCCACCCCGAGCGGCGTCCACTCCAACCCCGACCAGAACCCCGGCGACAGCAACCAGACGAAGATCGCCGAGGCCGACGCGCACAAGGGCGACGACAGGCGCGCGCCCGGCGAGCGCGGCACCGAGTTCGACATCCAGCACGACCCGCCCCCCGACAGGCCGATGGGTCCCGTCGCCATGATCGCGCCCCCCTCCCAGGCGACGCCCCGCTCCGGCGGGGACGGCAAGCCGCGCGGCAGCGAGCAGCAGGTGCAGCCCCCGCCGGACCTCGCGCCGGGCAACACCGCACCTCCCTCGCCCGACCTGCAGTCGGCCGACAACGGCAGCTGGACGTTCAACATCGCGCGCACCCCCGGCGAGGGGGATCGCCAGCGCACCGGGCCGGGCTCGGCGAGCCGCAAGCTCCCGCCGCCCGTCGCGGGCCGCCGCACCTACGGCCTCGGTGGCCGCGCGCAGCCGGGTCAGGTGAACCTGAACCTGAACAACCACGGCGTGGTCGCCGTCGTCGGTAAGGACGAGCTTCGTCGCGAGCGCGAGGCGGACGGGGCGCGCCGCAAGAGCGAGCACCGCGGGTCCTGGCAGGCCTCCAACTTCCAGCGCTGGCGCAGCGCCATCGAGAACTACGTGACGAGCGTGAAGCCCGGCAACCAGACGGCGCTCAACACCGCCGCGGTGCCCTTCGCCACGTACCTGAACTCGATGCACAACCGCATCCACCCCATCTTCGCCGACAGCTTCCTGCTCTCGCTGGACAGCCTGCCGCCGGGCAACCCGCTCAACGATCAGCACCTCATCACCCGGCTGGAGATCGTGCTCTCCAGGGACGGCCACCTGGTGCGCATGGGCGTGGTCAAGACCAGCGGGGTGACGGCGTTCGACATCGCCGCGCTCGACTCGGTGGAGCGCGCCTCGCCCTTCGGTCCGGCGCCCTCCGCGATCATCTCCCCCGACGGGCGCGTGTACCTCCACTGGGAGTTCCACCGCGACGAGATCTACGCATGCTCCACGATGAACGCGCGGCCCTTCATCCTGAAGGTGGCGCCCGGCCCGCTGCCGGGCCAGAACCCGTCGCCCGTCACGCCGACGCCCGCGGGCAACCCGCGTGAGCGCGGCGCCCCGCCGCCCGGGATGAACGACACCCGCGAGGGCCTTCTCCTCGTGCGGCCGGCGCACGACGGGTGAGCAACCAAAAACCGCGTTGGAGGCGCCCGGTCAAAGCGGGTAGGCTCCTCCGCGCCCCGCGCGCCGCGGCGGCGTTCGCGGGAGCGCAAGGAAGCGTGCAGCCGACGGTGAGTCTCTGATGCAGGATGGTTCGGTCCCGAGCTCGCGCTCGCCCGAGTCGTACGCCCGGATGGCGGCGCCGGCCCTGCGCAGCGCGTGGCTTCTCCGCGCCGCGGCGCTCGTCGCGGTGCTCGCCGCGCTGCTCGGCGGCATCATCCTCCCCGGCCTGCGCGGCAACGCCTCCGACGCGGTGATCACCCGCTGGGAGCGCGTGTCCAGCATCGGCTCGTACACGATGGGCTTGCTGCTCGTCGGGCTGATCGTCACCGGCGCCGTGGACCTGACGCGGCCCTCGCGGATCTCCGGGTTCGTGCGCGGCCCGCTCATCGCGGGCGCCACGCTCGTCACCTTCATGGTGGTGCCGGCGTTCGTACGGCCGCTCAGCCCCATCGGGACGATCCTGATGGTCGTCGGCACGTGCGTCGTGGCCGGCGCGGGCGCGGCGGCGGGGGTGCGCGCGCCACACACCCGGGCGCTTTCCCTGGTGCTCGCGTCGCTGGCGCTCGCGGGGCTGGTGCGCCTCGTCGGCTGGCAGATCGCCTACTTCGCCGGCGACAGCCTCCGCGCGTACAGCGTGGCGCGCGGCTTCGCGACCGCGGGCGTGGTGCTCGAGGGCCTCGGCCAGATGGCGGCGGTCGCCTGGCTGGGCACCCGTGGCCGCTGGACGAGCCAGCTCTCCTCCACCGTCGCGCTGGCGATCGCCTTCGTGCTGGTCTGGGGCGCCGGGCAGGGCCGGCACGCGCAGGCGGCCACGTGGCAGACCGTGCTGCACACCGCCCTCGGCTACCCCGCGCCGCCGGAGCCCTACGGCCTGTCGTCGCTGGCGGCGTTCTTCGCGGTGGCCTCGGTGCTGCTGGCGCTCGCGGCGATCGCGCAGACCGGCCAGCTCGCCGCGGTCACCTGCTCGCTGGCGCTGGTGCTGCTCGGCCGCGGCGTGTTCGACGTGCCGCTGCGCGCGCTCGCGGCGTGCGCGGGCGCGCTGTGGACGGCCCTCGCGATGACCGACGACCGCGCGATGTGGACCGCCCTCGTCCAGACCCGCAAGGACAAGGCAGGGTAGAGGGGCGCGGGGAGGGGGGGCGCGTGCCGCCCCTGCCACCAGTCGTGAGAGGGGTGTGAGCGAAGCTCACATCCTCTCAATGCGCGCGGGTCCAGCACCCGAACACCTTGTTGGCGTTCGCCCCGCTGCCGAAGTTGTACAGACCCACGCACTGGTTGAGCGGGAAGGTGAAGAGCGCGTTGTACGAGCAGGTCACCCCGGCGCCGCCGGTGACCGCGCCGGGGCACGTCGACTGCAGCGCGTTGTTGACGACCTTGCACGTGGTGCCCGAGGGCGCGGTGCAGAAGTGCTCGGTGGAGTAGTCCGCCTGCACGCAGAAGCCGCCCCCGCAGTCCTTGTCCGACGTGCACGGCGAGCAGAAGTCCCCGGTCGGCTTGCACGTGCCGGCGTTGGGCAGGCACACGTTGCTGTCGATGCCGTCGACCGAGCCGCAGTGCTGGTCGAAGGGGCAGTTGTTGTCGCTCTGGCACTCGACGGCGCACACCTGGTCGCCCTGGTCGGTGGTGGCGCAGTGCTGCTTGATCCCGGTGTTGAGGGGGCAGTCCAGGTCGCTCTTGCAGGGCGAGCAGTACGTGCCCGGGTTCACGTTGTAGACGCGGGGCATACACACCGAGGTGGTGTGGTCGGCGCCCCACCCGCCCGGCACCGCGCGTTTGACCGCGGTCACGCTGGGCGTGTCGTTGACCGTGGCGCACCACCAGCCGCCGGGGCAGTCGCTGTCGTCACCGCACTGGTACTGCGTGCAGTAGGAGTTGCCGTCGGTCGGCGAGGTCCCGTAGCACCAGAAGCTCTGCCCCGTGTCACAGTCGGGGTTCTGGTCGAAGCCCTTGGTGGGGTCGCACTTGTCGCCCCAGACGCCCGGGCCCTTGGTGAAGTAGCCGTCACCGGGGAGGAAGTCTTCCTTCTTGTCCTTCTCGCAGTAGCTCGCGTCGCCGCCGCCGTCCTGCATCTTCCCGCCCGCCACGCAGTGGTAGTCGAAGGGGCAGTCCTCCGGCGCGCTGCACTGGAGCCGGCACTTGGTGTCGGGGGTGTTGTTCTGCTCGTCCTCGTAGGTGGCGAACCCGGTGATGCACGTGTTGCCCTGGAGGCACGTGCTGCTGTCGCAGACGGCGGCGGGCGGCGTGCTGGAGCAGCCGAACCAGAGCGCGACGGTCGCTCCCATGGCGAACGAGGCAGCGAGGCGAGAGGCGGTCGTGGACATGCGGGGCTCCTAAGCGCTGGTGTGAGGTCCTCCGCGCGCGGGCGCGGGCCGGCGACCCGAAGGACCTGACGCTGCTTATACTGGGTCTACCGGCCGCGGCGAAGCAAGTGCGCCGCGCTCTGGCGGCCCGCATGACGCAGTGCGCCTGCCTCCGCGCTGGCTGGAGAATTTTCACGCCGCAAGAACACCAACGAAGTCACGCGGCGCAGGAGCACTCGATAGCGCTCGCGCGCCTTGATTTCCGCCAGGCGAGGGGTAGGCTGAGCTTCCAGCCCATCGTCGAGGGACCACCATGAAGCCTCTCCTTCTCGCCCTGTCCGCCGTGCTCGTCAGCTCCTTCTCCACCGTGGGCTGCAGCTCCTCTCCCCCGCCCATCGATCCCGACAAGGGGATCACCAACGACAACAACACGGGCACCTGCGGTACCGCCGACCAGAACCCCTACGGCACCTGCTACCCGACAGCCGACCTCGGCACCTCGGCGCGCAAGGGCACGACGCCGGGCAACCGCATCCGCAACTTCACCTTCGTCGGCTACCCCTGGGACAACACCGCGCAGAAGGTGGACACGTCCAACGGGACGAAGACCATCTCGCTCGCCCAGTACTTCGACCCCGACGGCAAGCTCGGGCCGAACGGCACCGGCATCAAGGTGATCCACATCACCGTCGCGGCGGTGTGGTGCGGGCCCTGCAACCAGGAGACGGACGCCATCTCCGGCAAGAGCGGCGCGCCTGGCTTCGCGGCGGAGCTCGCGGACAAGGGCGTCGTCTTCGTGCAGGCGCTCTCCGACGGCGCGGTCACCGGCACCGGCGCCACCCTCAACGACCTCAACATCTGGATCAACAACCACAACTCCAACTTCACCGAGATGCTCGATCCCGGCGTGAAGAACCTCGGCGTCTTCTTCGACGCAGCAGCGGTCCCCTTCAACGCCAACATCGACGCCCGCTCGATGGAGATCCTGGACGCCGGCGTGGGCTTCAACCCCTCGCTCGACCAGGAGGTTCTCACGTGGGTGAACTGGGAGTCGGCGAACCCGCCGAAGCAGTGAGCCCCACGCTCCTTCCGGACTCATGACCAGAGACAGCATCGTCCGCGCGGGCGCCCTCGTGGCGCTCGCGCTCATTTTGGGCTGTGGCGAGGACGTCAAGAGCGCGAGCGACGGCTCGGGGGACGTCAAGGGCGGCTCCGCGGCCACCGACTTCACCACGCAGGACGCCGACGGCAACACCTTCCGCCTGAGCGATCACCTCGGCAAGCAGGTCATCCTCATCGACTTCTGGGCGACGTGGTGCCAGCCGTGCCTCGCCGAGATGCCGCACCTGCAGCGCCTCTACGACGACTACAAGTCGCAGGGCTTCCTGGTCGTCGCCGTGTCGATGGACGGGCCGGACACCATCGCCGACGTGCCCGCCTTCGCCAAGCGCAACCAGATGACCTTCCCCGTCCTGCTGGACGAGGACTCGCGCATCGCGAGCATCTACAACCCGCGCAAGAGCGCGCCGCTCAGCGTCATCATCAACCGCGCCGGTCGCGTGGTCGCCGTCCGGGAGGGCTACAACCCCGGCGACGAGGTGCTGGTGAAGCAGGACGTGCTCAAGACGCTAGCCGCCTCCGCGGCGCCGCCACCCGCCGCCAGCGCCGCGCCCGCAGGGCCGCCCACCGCCGCCAATTGACCACGCCGCGGCGCGGCGTAGCTAAGGTCTCGACCTCGCCCCCGCGGCCAAGTAATGATCTCGCCTCGTGAGGCTGGCGAGGGCATGCCGGGGGGTATGCGCGCTCGTCGTGGCAACGGCCGCGGCGGTGTGGCCTGCGCCCGCGCGCGCGCTCGAGCTGCCCAAGCTGCTGAAGAAGCCGCTCACCCTCGACGTCACCGAGGTCTCCATCCTCTCGCAGCGCGTGCAGACAGCCGGCGGGCTGGGCCTCACCGTGGCGCCGCAGGATCTGGACGTGGACGGGGGCGGCCCGTGGGGGCAGTGGCTCAATCGGCTCAACGCCTCGCTCATCTGGAACAAGATCACCGTCGGCCTGCGGCTGGACTCCGTCGTCTACTGGAACACGCCCGCGTCGATGGACCAGTTCGCCGACTCCTCGCGCGTGCAGTCGGACGACCTGACGCGCTTCCAGAACGCGATCTACCCCGCGAAGATGTGGGTCACCTACAACGCGCCGGGCGTCGAGCTCACCGTGGGCGACGCCTACGTCCAGCTCGCGCGCGGCCTGGTCATCACCGCCCGCAAGGTGGACGACCTGGGCCTGGACACCACCGTGCGCGGGGCGAAGGTCGCCATCACCAAGGGCCCCTTCGCCTTCACGCTCGTCGGCGGGTACATGAACCCATCGCGCATCGACGAGCCCTCCGGGCGCTCGCTCTTCCTCTCCAAGACGGTGCCGTCGACCAACCCGGCCTACGAGTCCAACCTTCCGTTCCCGGTCTTCGGCTCCGACCACGTCATCGCCGGGGAGATCAAGGGGGGCCAGGGCGGCCCCGTCGTCTTCGGGACCAGCGCGTCCAACTTCACCCGCTGCGCGCCCTACCAGTATTACGCCGGCACCTCGCGCATCTACGACGAGGGGCCGCTGCTGCGCGAGATCGGCTACTGCGACGCCGGCTACGAGGCGACGTGGCTGGACTCCATCGCCGACAACACCAGCCGCACCCGGCAGTCGCAGTCCACCACCACCGTCGCGCAGAGCATGGAGGTGCCGAAGCTCGGCCCGCTGGGGAACCTCTACGTCGTCGGCGCGATCCAGAACCGCAGCGCGCTCGACCCGAGCATGGACGACCAGGGCAACGCCATCTACGCCGCGTACTCCGGCAGCGTGGGCCCTGTGACCAACACCGTCGAGCTCAAGAGCAACCGCAACTTCTACAGCGTGGACGCCTCGCTCAACGCGACGAAGGCCTCCGCCTTCAGCAACGTCTTCTACGCCACGACGCCCACGACCGAGGTCATCACCCAGGACAACCAGTACGGCTTCTTCAACGCCTGCGTCGATGGCGGGCGCATCCGCAGTGACGTGCGCGTCTCGAAGGACATGCTCGTCTACCTGCAGGGCATCTACGCCTACACGAAGACCGAGCAAAACGCGCGCTGCACCCGCGACGGCAGCATCATCGTGCCCGCGGGGCAGGACCCGCGGGAGTACGAGAACCAGGTCTTCGACGGCCTCTCCGGCATCCAGTACGACTTCGACGACAACACGAGCTACCTGTACGCGACCATCGGCGCGCGCAACGACGTGAAGGCCACCGGCGAGCCCTTCTACCGGCAGTCGGAGATCACCTACACCTTCTCCAAGCACATCAAGGGCCCCATCTCGGTGGAGCTGACGGGCCGCCACCGCGTGCGCTGGGAGGACAACCAGAACTTCCAGGGCACCAGCGCGCCGCAGTACTGGGTCGAGGGGGAGAACTACACCGCCCTCAAGATCGCCCCCAAGTGGGTCATCACGCAGGGCATCGAGTACACGACGAAGAACCTGCCGCCGACCTACGGCTACCCGCCCTGGCTCTACATCAACGCGGGGGTGCTGTACCGCTTCACGGCGGACTCCAACCTGAAGGTGCTCGTCGGCCAGCAGCGCCCGGGCCTGAAGTGCGTGAGCGGGGTGTGCCGCTTCTTCCCCGCGTACGAGGGCGCGCGGGCGGAGCTGACGGTCCGCTTCTGACCTCTCCGTCGTACGCGTCGGTCGTGGGGCGTCGTGGGCGTCGTGAACAGCAAGATCAGAATGTAGGAGGATGGGTTCGACCGCGTCATCGGGGCGCTGATCGAAGTGGACCGAGGCTCGGCCCTCGGCGATGAGCGAGGGCCAGGGGGCTACCGGGGGAAGGCGGCGGCGTTGCCGCCGTCGACGGTGATCACGCAGCCGGTCGTGGCGCGCGCCTGCGCGAGGTAGGAGAAGGCCTGCGCGACGTCGCTCGCCAGCACCTCGCGGCCGAGGAGGTTGGCGCGGAAGTACTCGTCGACGGGGACGCCACGCGCCTTGGCGCGCGCCTCCGCCACGCCGCCGGCGAAGAGCCTGGTGCGCACGCGGTCGGCGTTCACCGCGCCGGTGCGCAAGCCCATCTTGCCCAGGTCCACGGCGTACTGCTTCATCAGGGAGACGAGCGCCGCCTTGGCCACGGCGTACGGCCCGAAGCCGGGGCCCTGGTTGAAGGCGCTCTTGCTCGCGTTGAAGAGCAGCGCGCCGCCCCGGCCCTGCGCGAGCATCACCTCCGCCGCCGCCTTCGCCACGTGGTTGTGCGCGAGCAGGTTCACCTCCAGGGACGCGCGCAGCGCCTCCGCGCCGTCGGGCGTGTCCAGTCGTCCCTGCGGGGCGGTGCCCGCGTTGGAGACGACCACGTCCAGCCCGCCGAAGGTCCGGGCGGCGAGGGCGACCGCGGCGCGCACGTCACCCTCGATGGTCACGTCGGCGCGGTGCGCGACGGTCTGCGAGGGCTTGCCGATCGCCGCGCGGGCCTGCTCCAGCGCAGGCGCGTCGCGGTCGACCAGCACCACGTGCGCGCCCTGCGCGACGAAGAGCTCCGCGGTCGCCCGGCCGATGCCCGACGCCGCCCCGGTGATCAGCGCGACGGCCCCGCCGAGCGGGAGGCGCTGCGCGGGCTTCATCTTCGCCTGCTCCAGGCTCCAGTACTCCACGTCGAAGAGGTCGGACATGGAGACGGGCGCGTAGCGGCCGATGTCCGCGGCGTCGGTCATCACCGAGATGGTGTGCTCGTACACGTCGCCGACGACGTTCGCCTGGGCGAGGGTGGCGCCCACGGTGCACGCGCCGAAGCCGGGGAGCAGGACGACGCGCGGCCAGGGGTCGAGCTTCTTCTTCGTCACGCCCTTCTCGGCGCACATGCGCGCGAAGTACTCGTCGTAGCGGCGGGCGTAGGCGGTGGCCTCCTCCTCCAGCCGACGGGCGAGCGCGTCCAGGTCGCCGTAGTCGGGGTTGTCCACGAAGAGCGCGGTGGGCTTGGTGCGGATGACGTGGTCGGGCGTGGCGCAGCCGGTCTGCGAGAGCTCGACCCCGTCGCGCCGGGCAAGGAAGTCCTGCACCGCGTCGGCGGAGCGCACGGTGACGATGGGCCCGCGCTCCGGCGGGTCTCCGGCGAGGCGGGCGAGGACGCCCCGCAGGCGGGGCAGCACGCGCGACTCCAGGCCCTGCGTGCGGTGCATCGCGGTGGTGGCGACGGTGCGGCGCTTGTCGGCGATGGCGCGCTCCGCCAGCGTGACCGCGTGGATCATCCGCTCGTAGCTCTCCTTCGCGCTCTCGCCGAAGGTGAAGACGCCGTGGCGCTCCAGGACGATGACCTTCGGGGTTGCGCCGGAGGCGGCCGCGGCGTCGAAGGCGTCCGCGACGCGCCGGGCGAGGGCGAAGCCGGGCATCACGTACGGGATCCACACCAGGCCGGCGCCGTAGACCTCGCGGCAGATGCGCTCGCCGTCGGGCTGGTCGGCGAGGGCCAGCACCGCGTCGGCGTGCGTGTGATCGACGAAGCGCGCGGGCAGGTACGCGTGGAGCAGCGTCTCCACGCTGGGCGTGGGCGCGGAGGGATCGAGGAGGCCGTGGCGCAGCTCGGCCACCATGTCCTCGTCGCTCAGCGCGTCCAGCGCGCGCAGGGTGCGCAGGGGCTCCAGGCGCACCGCGGGGTGCCCGGGCGGCTCGATGGTGGCGAGGTCCCAGCCGGACCCCTTGACGTAGAGGACCTCGAGGGCCGCGCCGAAGCGGTCGGTGAGCTTGCCCTTGGCGGAGGTGTTGCCCCCGCCGTGCAGCACGAGCGCGGGCGAGGCGCCGAGCAGGCGCGCGGTGTAGGTGCGCAGCGCGAGCTCCTCCGGGCCGCCGTAGCGCTGGACGGCTGCGCGCGCGTCCGCGTCGCGATATCCGCTCTCCATGGCTCCCGCGCATCCTAGTAGCCCGCGGGGGGAATGTCTCGCGCGTGATACGCTCCAGCGATGGTCGCGGGACGCGGGGTGCGACACGGCGCGGGACGCGGGGCGCGACGGCGCGTGGCGTCCGGGATCGCGGTGGCGGCGCTGCTCACGCTGCTCGCGTCGCCGGCGCGCGCGGCCTGCCCGGCGAGCGCGCCCGTCGACTGCGACGGCGGCATGTGCTGCCCGACCGACTTCCCCTACTGCTGCGGCACGGTGTGCGGCCAGAGCGCGGCGTGCGGCCAGCCGCCGGACGCGGGCAGCGCGCCGCTGGTCTGCCAGCCGGCGCAGGCGAAGATCGCCGCGGCCTGCGCGGGGGGCGCGTGCGCGTGCGAGGACCCCTGCACGGTCGCGGCCGACTGCGCGTCCGGGTGCTGCTCCCGCGGCCGGTGCGCGCCCGCGTGCGTGTGCGGCGGGGGAGGGGACTGGACCCTGTGCGAGGCGGTGTCGGGGCCCGGGGATTCGTCGGGCGGGTGCGCGCTCGCGGGAGGTGCGGGGGACGCGGCGGCGCTGGCGGGGCTGGTGGGGGCGCTGGGGTTGCTGCGGCGGCGTCAGCGCAGGGGGTGAGCGCGCGTCGGTGGAGGGGCGGGCGCGTAGCTCAGTGGGAGAGCACTACCTCGACAAGGTAGGGGTCGCAGGTTCGAGCCCTGCCGCGCCCACGACGCAAGTCGGGAGTCGACGCACGCCGCCGGGCGAACCGCCGCCTCACTCACGAGCGGGCGGGGGACCTGCTAGACCTCGTCCTTCCGGCCCAGTTGGGAAGAACAAGGTGTTCGTACGTGTGAAGGAGAAAGTCCGCGTCCCTCACGTCGCAGACCGCCGCTCCGTCCCCGCGCAGCACACCATCCTCCCCGTATGGCGCGCGGAGCGCGACATCGAGGGGTGGAAGCTCGCGCGCAGGGCCCACGCGCAAGCGCCCGTGCGGGCCGCAGCCCGTGACCTCGCATACATCGCCGGCCCGCGCGGGCGCGAGCATGGGCCCGAGCACGAGCTGGAGGGGCCCCCCAACCTTCCCACCTGTGCACCACGCTGCACACGCCGGACACCCCCCGGCCCTCCTTCCCGCGCTTCCTCCGCCTCCAGCCGCACCCCGCACCCCCTGGCACCCTCCGTGCACTCGCGGCCCGCATGCGTCCCCTCGCTCGTCTCGTCCTCCTGCTCACCGTCCCCTGCGCCCTCGCCGTCGCCGCCTGCCAGGACCGCTGGTCGTACGGTGGCGGCTACGACTATTGGTACGACGGGGGCGTGCCCTCTTCGGAGGCGGCGCCGCCCTTCGAACCGCCCGTGCTGGGCGGCGTCGCCGTGCAGGCGGACGCGCCCCCCCCGCCCCTGTCCGGGGGTTCCCTGCTCGTGGTCCCATCCTCCAGCCCCGTGGGCCGGATCGCCGTCGCCTCCGATCCGGACGAGGACCGCATCGACGTGGTGTCCATCGACGGGGCAGGGTACCTGGGCGGGGTGGCGCTGCAGCCGGGGGACGAGCCGGGGCGCATGGTGGCCGACGGCGCGGGGCACGTCCACGTCGCGCTGCGCCGCGGCGGCGCGGTCGTGACGATCGACCCCGTGACCCAGACGCTGCTCGATCGCACGGCGGTGTGCCCCGCGCCCCGCGGGCTGGACTACGATCCGGCGAGCGACAGCGTCCTCGTCGCCTGCGCCACCGGCGAGCTGGTGACGCTCCCCGCCGCGGGCGGCGCCCCGACGCGGGTGCTGCACCTGCAGCGCGATCTGCGCGACGTCGTGGTCGACGGCGACAAGTTGTATATTACACGCTTTCGCAGCGCCGAGCTGCTGACCATCGATCCCGCCGGCGACGTCGTGGGGCGCACCGCGCCCCTGGCGCCCGACGGCTTCCAGCCGGACCTCGCGTGGCGCGCGGTGCGCGCCCCGGGCGGCGGGGTGCTCATGCTGCACCAGCGCGCGTCCACCATGCTGATCGACGTCGCCGCGCCGGATGCGTACGGCGCCGGCGGGGGGGACGTCACCGGTCTGGTGGGGCCGGAGGTGACCATCTTCTCCGCGGGCGTGCCCGCCCCGCCGGTGGAGCTCGTCCCCGCGGGGCCGGTCATCGACGTCGCGATCTCCGACGACGGGCGCGCGCTGGCGGTCCCGGTCCAGGGCGGGAGCGTGATGATCGTCCAGGCGGACCGCACCCTCGACACGCAGGTGGCGCCACCCTCGCTCTCCGAGACGGCCGTGCCTCGCGCCTTCCTGTCCATCGCGGTGGCGCCGCCGCATGGGACGCTCCCGCGCGCGATCGTGTTCCAGCAGCGCGATCCGGCGGCGCTCGTCGTCGAGACCAGAGGCCCGGATCACACCGAGCAGGTCCAGCAGGTGGCGTTGCCGCAGAAGACGAGCCACGCCGACACCGGCTTCGCGGTCTTCCACCAGCCAACGCTCGCGGGCGTGGCCTGCATGAGCTGCCACGCCGAGGGTGGGGACGACGGGCACACCTGGTCCTTCTTCGAGGACGGCGAGGAGCGCGACCGCCGGACGCAGTCGCTCCGCGGCGGCGTGGTCGCCGGCAGCGCCCCGTACCACTGGGACGGCGACCAGAAGGATCTGGCCGCGCTCACCCACGACGTGCTGACCAGCCGCATGAGCGGCGGCGCGCTGAGCGACGCGCAGCTCCCCATCCTGGCGCGCTGGCTCGGCGCGGTCCCGCGTATCCCCGCGCGCACCGATCTGGATCCGCAGCGCGTCGCCGCGGGGAAGGCGATCTTCGAGGGCACCGGCGGCTGCGTCGCGTGCCACGACGGGCCGAAGGGTACGATGGCCGAGGACGTGGACATCGGGCGCGAGACGCCGGTGCAGGTGCCCATGCTGCTGGGCGTCGGCGACCGGGCGCCTTACATGCACGACGGCTGCGCCCCGACCCTGATGGCGCGCCTCACCGACACCGCGTGCGCCGGCTCCCTCCACGGCAACACCCAGTCGCTGACCGACGCCGACCGGAGGAACCTGGTCGATTACCTGGAGTCGCTCTGACCGTCGCTCACTTCGGGGGGATCCAGGCGCAGTAGCCGCCGATGCACTGGTTGGTGGAGTCGCAGCAGTCGGCCGCGGTGGTGCACCTGTCCGACACCTTGGAGCAGCCGACCGGAGGCGAGCACACCAGGCCTCCGTCGCCGCCGCCGCCGCAGCCACCGCTGCAGCACTGATCGCCGGAGGTGCAGGTGTCGCCGTCCTCGTGACAGGGGTCGAGCACCCAGAAGCCGCGCGAGTTGCCCGCGAGCAGCTCCTGCGCGGGGAGGTAGAAGGCGGCGTAGCTCGGGTCGGTGCCCGGGGGCGCGTTCAGATCGATGGCCGCGACCCAGAGCTTCTTCGTGGTGCCGAGCGCGACGTTGCTCGTGTCGTACTCGCCGGGCCAGCTCCGGTACGGGAAGGACTGGAGCTCGTTGCCGTACATCCGGCGGCTGGTGAACACCACCCAGACGTAGCCGCCTGCGACGACGGGCAGGACGGTCGGCTCGTAGTTGAGCGTCGTGTCGTCCAGGCCGCTCTCGTTGTAGCTGTCGACGGGATCGGAGCCGGTGGAGGCGCCGTGGTTGTTGGGGCCGAGGGGCAGGTAGCCCTTGCCGTTGGCGCGATCGAGCGCGACAGGCTTCGGGTTGCCCTGCGTGTTGACCCACCACAGCTCGCCCCGCGCGCCCGCGCGCGTCACCAGCTCGCTGTCGCCGCAGTAGACGCCCTCGACGCCGGAGGTGGTGCCGTCGCGGACCTGCGTCTCGTAGACCACGCCGTTGTCGTCCGGCGTGAAGGAGGGGAAGCCGAGCCGCTTGCCCTGCGCAGGCGTGGCGAGCGACCGCACGCTGGAGAAGGCGTGCGTCGCGGGGTTGAAGCTGGCGACCGTGAGGGGGCCGTGGACGTCGTTGGGGCTGCCCGTCACGTCGATGTAGGAGAGGTACGCGTCGTCCGGGGAGAAGGACGGGTAGCCGGCCTGCAGCCCGTTGGGCAGCCCGGACATGGTCGCCTTCGACGGCGTGTTGCTCATGTTCCAGAGCTCGCTCGGGCTGTTGTCCACGCCGTAGTTGGTGCACGACAGGTGCGTGGAGTTGGTGAAGGCGAGCGCGCCGTCGCTGGTGAGCGCGGACCACGCGAACTTGTAGTCGGGGGCGAGGCTCGTCCCCTTCGCGTCCGCCTTGCCGAGATCGTGGCGGTAGCTGTGCCGATCGCTGTACCCCTTGTCCTCCGACTGCGCGACCAGCGAGCCGCCCCGCGACGCCACCACGTGGCACACGTGGCAGCCGGTGGCGTCGGTGCTGTCGAAGCCGGCGGCGACCTTCGGCGCGAGATCGCCGGAGCGGATGCTGAGCACGGCGGCGCCGATGGGGTTGCCGGCCTTGTCCTTCCAGCTGGTGTGCGTGAGCCGCGTGCCGTACGAGTTGTAGTAGACGGTCCCGGTGAGGCGGCCGGGCGCCACGTCGTAGGTCTCGGAGATGGGCCCGTAGCCTTGCTGGTTGCTCGCCACCGTGACGCTCACGACGAGCTTGTCGCGCGCGCCGTGGATCACCGTGCCGGCCGTGTTGGTCGCCATGTCCCACACGTCCTGCGGGATGGGGTGGTGGATGAACTTGCCGCCCGTCTGCTGGAGGATCGCCGGCCGCGCGAAGGTGCCCGACCAGTGGAAGGAGCCGCTCGTCGTGCTCAGGTCGATCTTGATCGCGTCGGCGTCGCCCACGCTCCAGTCCCACATGAGCAGGGGCGCGAGCATCCCGCGCGGCCACACGGTCTTGTCGTAGGGGTAGAGGAACGCGAGCCCCTGGGCCTTGCCGTCGTGCGCGGGGTTCGCGAGCGCCGCCAGCGTGGGCGCGTCGGTGACCGCGGGGCCGAGCCCCTCGCCGCCCACGCCGCCCACGCCGCCACCCTTGCCGAGGTCGCCGACGGTCTGCGGGATCTGCTGCTGCTCCAGCGGATCGTTGCTGGCCCCGTTCTGCTGCCCGGAGAGCTCGACGAAGACGGTGCGGGAGACGGTCTGCTTGTTCGCGCTGCCGATGACCGTCACGATGCCGCCGGTGGTCCCGGTGGGCGTGAAGGTGGCCTTGCTCGCCGGGCCCGGCGGCACGCCGCCGATCTCGCCGCGGTCGACGTTCCAGCCGATGCTCACCGGCGTGGTGCCGATCGAGGCCGTGTAGTCGACCGTCGGCGCCTTCTGGCCGATGGCGACCTGGATCGTCTGCTCGGCGGAGGGCTGGATGTCGAAGAGGCCGGTGGGTCCGGCGTCGAACTGGACGTTCACCTCGTCGCCCGGCGAGGCGTCGTCGGGCGCGCCCGCGTCGGTCGAGAAGGCGACTTGATCGGCCGAGCATCCCAGCCAGGCCGCCCCGGCGAGGGCGGCGCACGCGAGCATCGAGACCAGAGCGTTTCGTTTCATGCACCCCTAGTGGATGGCCTGGGGGCTCCCGGGCGGATTACTTCGGATTACTTGGTGCGCGCTCGGCTCGGAGCGCCGCGGCCTCCGCGCTGGACGGGTAGTCGGCGAGGAAGGAGGAGACCGCAGCCTGCGCCTCGTCTCCGCGGCCGAGCGCGCGGAGCGCACGGATCCGCCCGTAGCGCGCCTCCTCGGTGAGCGTGCCGGGGCTCGCCAGGTACGCGTCGAAGGAGCGGAGGGCCCCGCCGGGATCGTTCAGCCCGCCGAGTTGCAGCTCTCCCAGCGAGACGTAGGAGGCTCGTGCCTCCACGCTGGCCGGGTAGAGGCTCTGCAGCTTGCGGTAGGTGCCGGCCGCCTGGGCCAGCTCGCGATCGCCGCGCTGCGAGCGGGCCGTGCGGAGCAGGTCGGCGGGCGAGGGCTGCGGCGCGGCTGAGGCCGAGGCGATCGGGAGGGCGCCGATGTCCACCGACGGGATGGTGCTCGCCGCCGACGGCGCGGGCCCCGGAGACGGTCTGCCGTCCAGCAGCGCCTGGTCGGCGCGCACCTCGTCGTCCGAGCAGGTGGAGCGCACCTGCGCGCCGAGCACCATGCGCTCGTGCGCGCCGAGGCGCTGCTCCGCCGCGCCGCTGCGGACGAGGACGACCCCGTGCAGCACGCGCGCCACCACCGCGTCGCCCGACGCGTCCACCGCGAAGGCCGTCCCGATCGCCGTGACGCTCCCGGCGCGCGTGGAGACGCTGAAGGTCGAGCCCGCGGGCTGCGGGGCGAGCGACACCACGACGCGGCCGCGCCGCAGGTCCACGCGGCGATGCGCGAGCGTGACGTCGGCGACGGCCACCTCGGTGTCGTGGTCCATGCACAGGCGGACCCGCGGGTCCACCGTCAGGCAGGCGCGGCCGGCGCCGGTGGACACGACGGACGACGGGCGTACGGCCCCCGCGACGGCGGCGGGCGCGCCGTCGACCTTCACCTCGCCGGAGAGCTCGGACACCTGCACGCTCGCCACCTCCACGGGGGACGCCGGCGGCGCCTGGTGGCGCGCGCGCAGCACGAGGAGGACGGCTGCGGCGGCGGCGGTCGCGACGGCCACGGCGGCCCACCACCGCCGGACGCGGATCACCTTGCTCCGGTCGAGCGCGGCGAGCACCCCCTGCGCGAAGGCGGCGTCGGTCCCGGCGCGCTCCTCCGGCAGGGCAGCGAGCGCGCGCCACGTCTCCCGCTCCGCCGCGCACTGCGCGCAGGCGGCCTCGTGGGCGGAGGCCTGCTCCCGCAGCTCCTCCGGGACGGCGTCGTCGACGAGCTCGGCCTCGAAGACGCGCGCCCAGTCGCGGCACGTGGCGGGCGACCTCATGCGCTCCCCTCGCCCCGCCGCACCATGCCGCGGATCTGGCCCAGCGCGCGCACCAGGCGATCCTTGACGGTGTTGACCGGCACGCCCGTCGTCGCGGCGATCTCCTCGATCGAGCAGCCCATCACGTGGCGCAGCACGAGGGTGGTCCGCTGCGCCTCCGGGAGGACCTCCAGGTAGCGCCGGACGTCGTGCGCGGCGCCCTCGAGCGACGGCGGCGACGCGCTCTCCGGCGCGGCCTCCGGGGGGACGCGGCGCCGGTTGTCCCGCGCGAGGCGAATGGCGGTGCGCGCCACGATGCGGTCCGCCCAGCGCTCCACCGAAGCGGCCCCGCCGTAGGTGTGCGCGGACCTGAGCACCTCGAGGAGCGCGCCCTGCGCCGCGTCGTCCGCGTCGGCCGCGTCGCGCAGGAGGGCCAGGGAGACCCGGCGCGCGCGCGGCGCGAGCCGCGTCAGCAGATCCTGCTGAGCCCTGCGCTCTCCGGCTGCGACACGCTGCATCAACGACCGATCCTCATCGAGACCTTGCACGCTCCCACCGGAGGCGTCTGCCGGAGCAGACTCCACCGCTACAGTGGGGCCGGCGGTCGAAATCGGGCGGATCAAAAGGACGCTTCAGAACACTCTGAAGGACAGACCACTGTCAATGCGCGCGCGGACCACGTCCGGCGACACCAGCGTCGTGGGTCCGATGGCGTAAGCGGGCTGGGCGAGGAAGACATCCACGCCTCCACGCAGGTAGATCTCCACCCACGGGAGGAGGCGCAGCGCGGCGCGCGCCCGGGGCGAGAGGGCGAAGGTCAGCGCGATCCCATCGGGCGCGGGCGTCAGGCCCTCCGCGACCGCGAGGGTGGCGCGCCCGACCGGATCGAGCGTCGCGCCCAGCTCCGCGCCGACGCCGAGGCGGCCGAAGGTACCCTCCCATCCGAAGGCGACGTCGGCCGGGTGCCGGGCGAGCTGCAGCGTCGTGCCCTGCGCGGCGACCGTCGCCGGGAGAAAGAACGTGTAGTCTGCACGCAAGAGGAGCCCGCGCGTGAGGCGCGCCTCGACGCCCAGGGCGGCGCCGTGGGTCCACGGGACGCCGGACGCCCAGGTGGAGCCCGCCCAACCGGCCTGCGTCCAGACGGGGACGCCCGGCGCCGGGACGTGGCGGCGAGGGGGAGGGCGCGGGTGAGGGATTGGTCGCGGCGCCGGCGGCGTGCGCCGTGCGGGTGGTGGGTGTGGCCGTGGACTCGGCGGAGGCGGAGGAGGCGCCGGCACCGGCACCGCGGTCATCCCGACGCGCTGCCCCTCGGCGAGGGCCTCGACGATGGCGTGCGCCACGTTGGCGACCTCCTCGGTCACCGCCTCGCTCGCGCCGTGGCCCTCGATGCGGCGCAGGAGCAGGCGGTCGCCGTCGGGGTCGAGCATGAAGAGCAGGACATCGCCGGAGACGTCGGCGTTCACCCAGAAGACGCCGCGCGCGCCGGACGACGACGCCAGGTGCGCCGCGTAGTCCATCTGCGCGCGCAGGTCGGCGAAGCGCGCGTGGCGCTCGAGGCGCACCTTCACGGGGAGGTCGCCCACCTGCGCGCGGATCGCGTCGAGCGTGGCGGACTCCGGCGGGGCGGCGTCGTCGTTCTCCAGCATGACGACGAGCGCCGCGTCGCCCGCGCTCGCTGCGCGCGCCCACGTCGCGCCGGCGGCGGCGGCGATCGCGAGCAGGAGCCACGAGGTGCGCATCAGGCGAAGCTACCATCGCTCGCGTCGGCCGCCGCCCACCCCTGGCCGCCGCCGTGCGACCGCCACCCGCGCGCAGAGGAACGGCCTATCCCGCGCCGCTCGCGCTGGTGCGGCCGAGGGGCGCGGCCTCCCTCCGCGTCATCATGCGAAGGGGGATGCAGCTCGCCGGGTTGCCCACGGCGATGCTGTGGGACGGGACGTCGGAGGTCACCACGCTGCCGGCGGAGATCACGCTGCCGGCGCCGATGGTCACGCCCGGCTCGATCATCGCGCCGTGGGCGACCCACACGTCGTCGCCGATGACGACGGGCGCGATGCCCTCGTGGTCGGCGTCGCGGATCTGGACCATCGCCCCGAAGAGGCACCGCTCGCCGATGCGCACGCTGCGCAGGGCGTGGATGGACAGGCCGTAGCTGAACATGGTCCCGGTGCCGATGCGGATCTCCGCGCCGTCGTCGCACACGATCTCGCTCGACACCATCCCCTGAACGAACTGGATGCGGTCGCCCAAGGTGATCTCGCCGCGCGCCTGCACGCGCAGGTCTCCGAGGACGTTGACCAGGGCGCCGACGCGACACTTGCGGAAGACCCACTGTGCCCTGGCCACTCCCAGCCCGCGCTCGATGCGGCCCATGCCCGCCAACGGGTCGGTCACCAGCAACCGGGCGATGCGGAGAGCCTCCTGGATCACCGCCGGCGGCGGCTCCCCGGCGGGCGGCGCCGCATCCGATGGCCTCTTGTCGGTGTCGCGCTTCGCCCCGTCGCCACGACCCGCCGGCGGCCGGGCGTGCGCCGCGGCGGGGATGCCCGACAGGACGCTGTCCGGAGGGAAGCGCCGTGTCACGACGGTGCCGGCGCGCACGGTCGAGCCGCGCCCCACGTGCGCCCGGGGGAGGAGCACGGTGCGCGGGCCCAGCTCCACGTCCTCCTCCACCACCACCAATCCCGGCGGGGGGCGCTCGGTCCGGTCGCCCTCCAGGCGGTGGTAGTGGGTGTCGAGCACCTTGCAGAACGGCCCCACGCGGGTGCGCGCCCCGATGTGGACGGCGTGCTGCGCCTCGATGGAGGTGCCACCCGCCACGTGGACGTCATCGTCCAGCACCAGCTCCGCCCCCGGCCCGGCGTGCAGCTCGATGGGCGCGCGTGTTCCGTCCAGGTGAACGCGCGCGCCGAGGCGCACCGAGCCCCCCCCGTGGACCCACACCGTTCCGTGCGCCCGCGTCCCTTCACCCACACTCGCGCACCCGTGAAGTTTGCGGCGCACGGAGATTGCACCGAGCCAGCTCATGCCCCCCGTCCGTGCAATCCACATTCCTCGAGTCGGCGTTCGGTTCGAGGCCTTGGTGCCGCCGCACGGGGGCCTCTCCCCTTGAACCCGCTGGCGGCGGACGCGAAAAATCCTGCCGCCACGCGCAGCCCCTGCAGGTCCCCATGTTCTCCAGAGACGTCCTTCACATCGATCCCGCGGCGCTCACCGAGAGCCTGCAGCGCACCATCCGCGTCCAGGTCATGGAGACCCTCCGGCGCCGGGGCGCGGTCCTCGGCCTGTCGGGGGGAGTGGACAGCTCGGTGGTGGCTGCCCTCTGCGTGAAGGCGCTCGGCCCGGAGCGGGTGTTCGGCCTCTTCATGCCGGAGCGCGACTCCTCCGACGACGCCCTGCGCCTCGGTCGGCTCGTCGCCGGCACGCTGGGGATCGCCACCGAGGTGGAGGACATCGCCCCCGCGCTCGCGGGCATCGGCTGCTACGCGCGGCAGGTGGAGGCCATCCGCACCGTGTTCCCCGACTACGGCGAGGACTGGAAGTGCAAGATCACCCTGCCCTCCATCCTGGAGGGCGACCGCCTGAACGTCTCCATGCTCACGGTGGAGAGCCCCGACGGTGAGCGCCGCACCGCGCGGATGTCCCCCGCCGCGTACCTGAAGCTCGTCGCCGCCACCAACTTCAAGCAGCGGGTGCGCAAGATGGTGGAGTACTACCACGCCGACCGCCTCCGCTACGCCGTGGCGGGGACGCCCAACCGCCTGGAGTACGACCAGGGGTTCTTCGTGAAGCAGGGTGACGGCGCCGCGGACTTCAAGCCCATCGCCCACCTGTACAAGACGCAGGTCTACGCGCTGGCCGACCACCTCGGCATCCCGCGCGAGATCACCAGCCGGCCGCCCACCACCGACACCTACTCCCTGGAGCAGACGCAGGAGGAGTTCTACTTCTCCGTCGACTACCGGCGGATGGACCTGTGCCTGTACGCCCACGACCACGACGTGCCGTCGAGCGAGGTGGCCCCGGTGGTGGACCTGAGCGCCTCGCAGGTGGAGCGGGTATACCGGGACATCGAGGCGAAACGACGCGCCACGCGGTACCTCCACGTGCAGCCCCTCTTCGCCCAGCCGGTGGAGGAGCACTGACCATGTGCGGCATCGCCGGTATCCTGGTGCGCTCCGAAGCCGCGCGACCTCCCTCGCGCGAGGAGCTGCTTCGCATGGCCGCCGCCCTGCGGCACCGCGGCCCGGACGAGTCGGGCGTGTATCGCGACGGGCGGGTGGGGCTCGCGCACACGCGACTCTCCATCGTCGACCTCGCCACCGGGCAGCAGCCGCTCGGCAACGAGGACGGGTCGGTGCAGGTCGTCTTCAACGGCGAGATCTACGACTACGTGGAGCTGCGCGACGAGCTGGAGCGGCTGGGCCACGTCTTTTGCACCCGCAGCGACACCGAGGTCATCGTCCACGCCTACGAGGAGTGGGGAGACGACGCGTTCGCGCGCTTCAACGGGCAGTACGCCGTCGCCATCTGGGACGCGCCGCGCCGCGCGCTCGTCCTCGCGCGCGACACGCACGGGATCCGCCCGCTCTACGTGTGCGAGCACGCCGGGCGCCTGTACTTCGCCAGCGAGGTGAAGGCCATCTTCGCCGCCGACCGCAGCATCCCGCGGGAGCTCGACCCGGAGGGGCTCGATCAGACGTTCACCTTCTGGTCGGTGGTCCCGCCGCAGTCGGTCTTCGTCGGGGTGAGCGAGCTGTTGCCCGGGGAGGTGCGGACGTACGGCCCGGGCGGCGTCGTCTCGCGCGCGCCGTCGCCGCCGGCCTTCCCCGCCGGCGAGGAGGGGAGCTTCCGCGGGAGCTTCGCCGACGCCACGCACGCGGTGCGCGAGGCGCTGGAGCGCGCCACGCGCCTGCGGATGCTCCGCGCCGACGTCCCGGTGGGGAGCTACCTCTCCGGCGGGCTGGACAGCTCGCTGGTGGCGGCCCTCGGGCTTCGGGCGCAGGGGCCCGGCTTCGCCACCTTCTCGCTGCGCTTCGAGGACGCCGAGTACGACGAGACGGGCTACCAGCGGGAGATGGCGCGCGCCATCGGGAGCGAGCACCACGAGGTGGTCGTCACCGCCCGCGACGTGGTGGACGTCTTTCCGGACGTGGTCGCCCACACCGAGCGGCCCATCCTGCGCACCGCGCCCGCGCCCATGATGCTGCTCTCGCGGCTGGTGCGCGACGCCGGGATCAAGGTGGTGCTCACCGGCGAGGGCGCCGACGAGATGTTCGCCGGCTACGACCTGTTCCGCGAGGCGAGGGTGCGGCGCTTCTGGTCGCGGCACCCCGAATCGGCGATGCGCCCGCGCCTGCTGGAGCGCCTCTACCCGTACCTCGCCCGCTCGCCCGTCGCGCAGCACACCATGGCGCGGCAGTTCTTCGGCCGGAACCTCGGGCGCGCCGGCGAGCCCGGCTTCGGTCACGAGCTGCGCTGGCGCACCACCTCCGCGCTCAAGCGGCTCTTCTCGCCGGACATGCGCGCGCTGCTCGGGGGGCGCGACGCCATCGGCGAGCTGCTCGCCTCGCTCCCGCCGGAGCTTCAGGGCTGGACGCCGCTCGCCCAGGACCAGTACTTCGAGCTGCGCACGCTGCTCGCCGGTTACATCCTCGCGTCGCAGGGCGACCGGATGCTGATGGCCCACTCCGTCGAGGGGCGGTTCCCCTTCCTCGACAAGGAGGTCGTCGCCCTCGCCCACTCCCTGCCGGACCGCTTCAAGCTGAACGTGCTCGACGAGAAGCACGTCCTCAAGGAAGTGGCCCGCGAGCTCGTCCCGCCGTCCATCGTGGCGCGGAAGAAGCAGCCGTACCGCGCCCCCGATGCCCTCGCCTTCGCCGGGCCGCACACCGCGGCGTGGGTCTCCGAGGCGATCAGCGAGCGATCGGTGGCGCGTGCCGGCGTCTTCGACCCGCGAGCCGTCGCACGGCTCCGGCAGAAGCTCCGCGAGCACGGCGGCGGGACGCCCTTCTCCAACGCCGACAACATGGCGGTGGTGGGCGTGCTCTCCACCCAGCTGCTCCACGAGCACTTCGTCCACGACGCGCCGGAGACGGCCGTCGCCACGCCGAGGACCCTGATCGAGAGGGTATCATCGCCATGAACACACCGACTCCCGGCCACGAGCGCGCGGTCGCGCTGCTCCACGACTACCTGACCGAGTCCGCACGCCGGCTGCCGGAGAAGGTCGCCCTGGTGTGCCGGGGCGAGCGCGCCACCTACGCCGAGCTGGACGCGCGCGCCAACGCCCTGGCTCACGCGCTGGTGCGGCGCGGCGTCGAGCGCGGGGACCGCGTCGTCGTCTTCCTGGACAACTCGGTGGAGGCCGTCGTCGCCTTCTGGGCGGTGCTCAAGGCCGGCGGCGTGGTCTCGATGGTCAACCCGCAGACCAAGACCGACAAGCTCGCCTACCTGCTCTCCGACTGCCGGGCCGCCGCGCTCGTCACCGACGCGCGTCTCGGACCGGTCTTCGCGCCGGCGGCTGCCGCGTCGGAGCACCTTCGCGCGGTGGTGGTGGCGGGGCTCTCCGGCGCGCGCGGCCTGGAGGGCGTGCGCGGCGTCGTCTCGCTGGACGACGCCCTGGGGGAGGGGGAGGGGAGCGCGCCGCCCCCGCGCCGCGCGATCGACGTCGACCTGGCGGCGATCATCTACACCTCCGGCAGCACGGGCGACCCGAAGGGCGTGATGCTCACGCACCGCAACATGCTCACCGCGGCGACGTCCATCACCACCTACATCCGGAACGTGGAGGACGACGTCATCCTGAACGTGCTCCCGCTCGCCTTCGACTACGGCCTCTACCAGATGATCATGGCCTTCAAGGTGGGCGCGCGGCTGGTGCTCGAGCGCTCCTTCACCTACCCGGCGGAGGTCCTCAAGCGCGTCGTGGAAGAGCAGGTCACCGGCTTCCCAGGGGTGCCCACCATCTTCGCCATCCTGGCCGAGCTGAAGACCCTCTCGGCCCACGACTTCTCCTCCATCCGCTACGTGACCAACACCGCCGCGGCGCTGCCGGTCAAGCACATCACCATGCTGCGCGACCTCTTCCCGCAGGCGCGCATCTACTCGATGTACGGGCTCACCGAGTGCAAGCGGTGCACGTACCTGCCGCCGGAGGATTTGGAGCGCAAGCCGACGAGCGTGGGCGTGGCCATCCCCAACACCGAGCTGTGGGTCGTCGACGAGAACGACAGACCGGTCGGCCCCGGCGTGGTGGGTCAGCTCGTCATCCGCGGCGCCACCGTCATGCGCGGGTACTGGGAGAAGCCGGAGGAGACGGCGAAGAAGCTCCGCCCCGGCCCGCTGCCGGGCGAGCAGGTGCTCTACACCGGCGACTACTGCAAGCTGGACGAGGAGGGCTACCTCTACTTCGTCGGCCGCATGGACGACATCATCAAGTCGCGCGGGGAGAAGGTCGCGCCCAAGGAGGTCGAGAGCGCCATCGTCGACATCCCGGGCATCAAGGAGGCGGCCGTCATCGGCGTGCCCGACCCGATCCTCGGCGAGGCCGTCAAGGCGTTCGTGGTGCTGGAGCAAGGCGCGGACCTCGGCGAGCGGGACATCCTGCGCGAGTGCGCGCGGCGCCTGGAGAGCTTCATGGTGCCCAAGACGGTCGAGCTCATCGCCGAGCTCCCCAAGACTTCGACCGGGAAGATCAAGAAGACCGGACTGAAATGAAGAACAGGGCCGCGCTGCCTCTCACACGGACTGGGAACATGGAAACCAAAGAGCAAATCAGGGAATTCATCGCACACAATTTCTACGTGGCCGAGCTCTCGCAGCTCGACGACGAGGCGTCTCTCATCGAGACCGGCGTCATCGACTCCACCGGCGTGCTCGAGGTCGTCGCCTTCCTCGAGCAGGACTTCGGCATCGTGGTGGCCGATGAGGACATCCTCCCCGACAACCTGGACTCCATCGCGCGGATGGCGGCCTACGTCTCCAGACAGCAGGGCGCCGCCTCCTGACGCGAGAACTCCGTACGCGTGCCCGCGCCCGCGCCCGTACGCGTCCCCCGGGACGATCGGCGTGCGGGGGTCACGGGCACGGGCACGGGAGTCCGCCCATCAGGCGGTCCTGTATTTCCCGGAGCGGCGCCAGCGGTAGAGCGTCGAGAGGTCGATGCCCAGGATCTTCGCCGCGCGCTCCTTGTTTCCCCCCGTCTGCGAGAGGACCCAGTCCAGGTATCGCTGGTTCATCTCCCGCAGCGTGCAGAGGCCGCTCTGCGCGATGGGCCAGGGGTGGTCGCCTGCGGCCTCCAGGAAGGCCAGGTCCTCCACGCGCACCGTGGGGCCCGCGCCGAGGACGACGAGTCGCTCGATCGTGCTCCCGAGCTCGCGCACGTTGCCCGGCCACGGCGCCTGCACGAGCGCGGCCATCGCCTCGTCGTCGATGTCCACCACGGGGGAGGCGGGCGCGCGAAGGCGGGCCTCCTCCAGGAAGCGTCGCGCCAGCGCGGGGAGGTCCTCGCGCCGCTCGCGCAGCGGGGGGACGACGAGGGTCACCACGTTCAGCCGGTAGCGCAGGTCCGGGTGGAGGCGACCCTCGCGCACCAGGGCGTCCAGGTCGTCCCGCGTGGTGGCGATGAACCGCACGTCCACGTCGCGCACGGCGTCGGCGCCGACGGGGCGTACCTGGCCGTCGCGCAGCACGGCGACGAGCCTGGACTGCACCGCGCGCGGGATCTCCCCGAGCTCATCCAGGAGCAGCGTGCCGCCGTCGGCGCGGGCGACCAGGCCCGGGCGGTCCTCCGTCGCCGCGCCGAAGGCGCCGCGCACGTGTCCGACGAGCTCGCTCTCCAGCAGCGGCTCCGGGGCCGACGTCGCCGACAGGCACACGAACGGCCCGGCGCCGCGGGCGCTCCGCGCGTGAATGGCGCGCGCGACGCGCGTCTTGCCGACGCCCACCTCCCCGACGATGACCACCGGGGCAGAGGAGGCGGCCACCCGTACGAGGATCTCGACGAGCGCGCGCATCGACGGGCTGTGGGCGACGAGCTCCGCGTCGGGTACCGGTGGCAGGAACCGGCGGTCGCCGGGCACTTCGCGAGTGGAGGCGTTGTCCAGGGGCATCGAGCCATTGCGGGTTGCATTTTGCGTTCCGCGCGCGAGACAGGGGAAAGTGGGCCAGTGGCGCGACCGGCTCGCGCATTGTCCGCGCCGGAGCCGCAGAGGGATCGCGCCGGAGGCGGCTCGGGAGGGGGCCGGCGGCGGCTGTCGGCGTCGGCGAGGGCACGAGCGCCCGGCAGGTTGAGTGGCATTTCGCAAACCAGCCGGCCTGCGCGGGGCGACGGCCGGGCTGGTGGAACGGCCCATGCTTTGTGTCCTCCAACGAGGATCCCACATGCACTCCGCCGACGACGCGAATGACATCGAGAGCGAGCCCATCTTCGACCGCAAGCAGGCCCGCAACTACTACACGTTCCTCAAGGGCTCCATGCGCCGGCACCGGCTCATGGCCCTCCTCGTCTTCCTGACGATTGTCGGCGCGACGGTGGGCGCGCTCTACTCGCTGCCCAAGACCTACCACGTGCAGGCCAAGGTCCTCGCGCACAAGAACCCCGCCCTGACCGTGCGCGGCGACTCGGAGGGGAACAACACCGCCCTCACCGGCACCGCCGCCGAGACGATCCTCCGTCACGACAGCCTCGTCGCCCTCATCCACCAGACGAACCTGGTGGAGCACTACCAGGCGCACCTCGCACCGTCGCAGCGCGCGCGCAACGCCATCGTCGGCCTGTTTGGCGCCGACAAGGAGACCGCCGACGACCGCGTGGAGGACATGGTCAAGCTGCTGGAGAAGCGCCTCTCGGTCTGGACCGACGACGGGGGCAACACCGTCACCATCGCCATCAACTGGCCCGACCCACACATGGCCTGCCGCATCATCGACGCCGCCCAGCAGAACTACCTGGAGGCGCGCTACGCCGACGAGGTCACCGCCCTCTCCGAGTCCATCGCCATCCTGCAGTCGCACGCCACCAGCGCCAAGACCGAGGTGGACACCGCCGTGAGCGCCATCGACAAGCTGCGAGCGGCCAAGGACTCGCCGCCCCGTCCGGCGGGCGCTGACAGGACGCCGACGCCCGCCCCGGCGCCGCGCATGGTCGTCGCGCCGCGGCGAGTCGAGGCGCCGCCCCCCGCCGAGACCGCAGCGCGCGTCGCCCTCAAGGCCCGCATCGAGGCCAAGCAGCGCACGCTCTCCGACCTGGAGGACTTCCGCCACCACCGGCTCTCCGAGCTGCAGTCGCGCCTCGCGGACGCACGCACGCTCTACACGCAGAACCACCCCGCCGTGGTGGACCTGGAGCAGGCCGTCGCGTCGGTGTCGGGGGACTCGCCCCAGGTGAAGTCGCTCCGGACCGAGATTGCCGGCCTGCAGGACGAGTACAAGAGGGGAGAGTCGAGCGCCGCCGACCCGCCGGGCCGCGTGCGGCCGGCCCCGCGCTACGTGCCCGCTCCGGTGAGCGCCGCCCCGGCCACGCCGCGGCCGCTCGCAGACAACATCCTCGGCCTGGACCTGCAGCTTCGTGAGGACCGCGACCCGGACATGGTCTACGCGCGCGGCCAGCTCCGCGAGGCGATGACCAACTACGCCACGCTCCGCACGCACATCCAGACGGCGCAGATCGACCTGGACACCGCCAAGGCCGCCTTCAAGTACCGCTACTCCGTCGTGCAGCCCGCGCACCTGCCGCGCAAGCCGGTGAAGCCGAAGGCGCCCCTGGTGATCTTCGCGGGGGTGCTCGCCGCGGCCGCCGTCTCCCTCGTGCTGGCGGTGATCGCCGACCTGCGCCGGGGACGGCTGGTGGAACGCTGGCAGCTCGAGCGGCTGCTCGACCGCCCCATCGTCGCGGAGATCGAGCTGCCCCGCTTGCCGGAGCCCGATGTCCAGTGACTTCACGCGCTCCGTCCCCCCGACCGGAGGCCTTCCACGTTCCGTCGCTCGACGGGATCCGTGCGGTGGCGTTCCTCACCGTGTTCGCGGCGCACGCGGGGCTGTACTGGGTCGTGCCGGGCGGGTTCGGCGTCACCGTCTTCTTCTTCCTGAGCGGCTACCTCATCACGACGCTGCTGCGCATCGAGCATGACGCGCACGGCACCTGCAGCCTGCGCCGGTTCTACCTGCGGCGCGTGCTGCGTATCCTGCCGCCCTTCTACGTGGTGCTCGCCCTCGCGGTGCTGGCGGCGACCGTCGGGCTGATCGCGGGCGGCTACCAGCCGGAGGCGGTGGCGGCGCAGACGCTCCACATGGCCAACTACTGGATCGTCCGGCACGGCTACGACGGCCAGCCCGCCGGCACCGGCGTCTACTGGTCGCTCGCGGTGGAGGAGCACTTCTACCTGATCTTCCCGTGCGTGTACCTCTTGCTCCGCCGCTTCGTGAAGGGCGGGCGCCGGCAGGCGGTGGTGCTCTGGACGCTCTGCGTGCTGGTGCTCGCGTGGCGATGTGTCCTCGTCTACGGGATGAACTCGCCCCCGAACCGCACGTACGTCGCGAGCGACACGCGGGTCGACTCCATCCTCTTCGGCTGCGCCCTGGCGGTCCACGGCAACCCGATGCTCGACGGCCCGTCGCGCCTCTCCGCGCGGGTGTGGAAGTGGGTGATGCTGCCGATCGGGGCGGCCATGCTGCTCGTCTCCTTCGTCCTGCGCGACCCCGGCTTCCGGGAGACCTTCCGCTACTCGCTCCAGGGCGTGGCGCTCTACCCGCTCTTCATCGTCGCGATGCGCTTCCCCACCTGGGCTCCGATGCGGGTGCTCAACACGCGCCTGCTCGCCTTCGTCGGCGTGCTCTCGTACTCGCTCTACCTGGTCCACCACGTGGTGCTGGAGGGCCTGCGGCCGGTGCTCCCGACGCACCCGATCGCGCGCACCCTCGTCGCGCTCGCCATCTCGGCGGCGATCGCCTGGCTCATTCACGAGCTGGTGGAGAAGCCCGCGGCCAGGCTGCGCCGGCGCCTGCTCCGGGCCAGGCCCGTCCCCTCGGGCGCCTCGCCGACGCCCTCGCCCGCGCTCGCCGAGGTGGCGATGGCCGCCCCTCCCGCGAGGGGGGAGTCATGAGGTCCCTGGGCTTCCTCCTCGCCGGGGTCGGCCTCTGCGCATTGAGCCTCGTGGCCGTCGTGCTGAGCGACGGCAACCCGCTGCTCGCGGTGGCGCCGGCCATCGTGTTCGGCCTCGCCTACGCGGTGTGGCGGCTGCCCCTGCGATGGCCGCTCTTCGTCATCGCCTTCCTCGCGCTGACCATGGAGAACCCGGCCGACGCGCCGGCGCAGGGTCTGTGGAAGTCTCCGCTCTACACCGCCGGCGCGCTGCTTCTGGCGCACCTGAACGTCACCCTCCACCACCGCGCGCTCATCTTCTCCGGGCTGGACGTGGTGCTGGTCTATCTGTTCGCCGTCCTTCTCTGGCGGGTGTACTCGCGCTCGCCCATCGACAAGCCGGGGCGCATCGCGGGCGCGCGGCCGATGCGCCTCGCCGTGGTCGTCGCGCTGGGCGGCATGACGTGGATGTGGGTCTACGGCATGGTCCGCGGCGGCGCCGACGTCGCGAGCTCGCTCTGGCAGGTGCAGCGCGTCGTCTACCTGCCGCTCGTCTTCTTCGCCTTCGACTACGCGCTCCGGCCGAAGGACGCATGGTCCCTGGCGAAGGTGCTCATCGGCGCGGCGTGCCTGAAGGCGGTCGTGGCGATCTACGTGCGCCACACCATCGCGCCCCCGCCCGGCCAGGCGGAGCTGGAGTACGCCACCACGCACGCCGACTCCATGCTCTTCGCCGGGGCCGCGTGCGCCGTCGTCATCATGCTCCTCGCCGGACGCTCCCGGGGCCGCGTGCTCCTCGCGGTCGTGACGCTCCCGCTGCTGGTCGCCGGCATGGTCGCCAACAACCGCCGCATGGTGTGGGTGGAGCTGATCGTCGGGCTCGCGGTGGTCTTCTGGCTCAGCCCGCCGACCCGGGCGAAGCGCCTCGTCCAGCGAGCCCTCCTCCTCGCGAGCCCGCTGCTCCTCGTCTACTTCGTGCTGGGCTGGGGGTCGGAGGCGGCGATCTTCCGACCGGTGCACGTGCTGCGGACGGTCGTCGACTCCAGCGCGGACATGTCGGCCAAGTGGCGCGACTGGGAGAACTACGACCTCTTCTACACCGTCCGCGCGAGCCCCTTGCTCGGGGAGGGCTACGGCCACGGCTACATCGAGATCGTCAAGCTGCCCGACATCTCCAACGTCTACGCGCTCTACCGGTTCATCCCGCACAACAGCATCATGGGCCTCTGGGCCTACGGCGGGATTGTCGGCTTCACCGCGCTCTGGGCCATGTTCTTCGTCGGCATGTTCTTCGGCGCGCGGGCGTGCCTGCACGCCGAGCTGCGTGACGACCGGGTGGCGGCGCTGGCGTCCGTCGCGATGATCGTCGTGTACCTGGTGCACTGCTACGGCGACATGGGCCTGGGCACGTGGACCAGCGTCTTCACCGTGGCCCCGGCGCTGGCCGTGTCGAGCCAGCTCGCCGTCCGGACGCACGCGTGGGTGCCGGCGGAGGCCCCCGCACCGCTCCCCGACATTCGCGTGGTGCCCTCGGAGGGGCTCGTGCCGGCGCCGCAGGGCGCAGAAGGAGCGGTGTCATGACCCTCGCCCAGGTTCTGCTCGCGCTCGCCGCCGTGCCGGTGCTCGCGCTGGCGAGCTATCTCGCGCTGCTCACCGCGCTCTCCTTGCGGCGACCGTCGCCGCCCGGGCGCGCACCCCACGTGCGCTTCGACGTCATCGTGCCCGCCCACGACGAGTCGCACGGGATCGCCGCCACGGTGGCGAGCCTCCGCGCCCTGGATTACCCGCACGACCTGTTCCGCGTCGTGGTGGTCGCCGACAACTGTCAGGACGATACGGCCGGCTGCGCGCTCACCGCCGGCGCCATCGTGCGGCCGCGCCACGACCTGACGCGCGTCGGCAAGGGCCACGCCCTGGCGTACGCCTTCGACCAGGTACTCCGCGAGGGCCTCGCCGACGCGGTGGTGGTCGTCGACGCCGACACCGTCGTGTCGCCCAACCTGCTGCGCGCCTTCGCCGCGCGCATCGAGGACGGGGCCATGGCGGTGCAGGCGGACTACTCGGTGCGAAACCCCGACGCCTCGTGGCGCGCGCGCCTCGTCGCGGTCGCCTTCGCGACCTTCCACCGGCTGCGATCGCTGGCGCGCGAGCGGCTCGCGGTCTCGTGCGGGCTGCGCGGCAACGGCATGGCGTTCACCACCGCGCTCCTGCGCGCCGTCCCCTACGACGCCTACTCCGTCGTGGAGGACGTCGAGCACGGCGTGCGCCTCGGCGAGCGGGGGATCCGCGTGGTCTACGCCCCGGAGGCGCACGTCTTCGGGGAGATGCCCGCGACCGAGGGCCACTCGCGCACGCAGCGCCGGCGCTGGGAGGACGGGCGTCGCCGCTTCGCCCTCGCGGTCGTCCCGCGGCTGCTCGCGCGGGCGCTCCGCAGGCGCGACGCCGTCGCCTTCGACCTCGCGATGGACCTCATCGTCCCGCCGCTCTCCACGCTCGCGGCCGGCACCGCCGTCGGCCTGGTCGCGTCGGTGCTCCTGTGGGCGGTCGCGGGTCACTTCGTGGTGGTGGTCGTCCCGTGGGCGCTCTGCGCCGTCGCCCTCACCGCGTACGCGCTGCGGGGCTGGCACCTCTCCGGCACCGGCGTGCGGGGTCTGCTCGGCCTGGCGTGGGCGCCCATCTACGTCGCCTGGAAGCTCACCCTGCCGCTTCGCGCCGGCCGTGGCGACAAGCGCTGGGTCCGCACGCCGCGAGAGGGAGAGTCGTGATGGCGCACCGCCTCCTGCTCATGTCCGTCCTCGCGGCCGCCGCGTCGCTCGTACCGGGGAGCCCCCGGCCGGCGCCGCGCCCTCCGGGGCTCCTCGCGCGCGTCCCGATGGTCATCCACTGCGACGAGGCGACGCGCCCGATCAGCCCGCTGATCTACGGCATCGCCGAGCTGCCGATGCACGAGACGCCCGTGGAGTGGGAGCTCGGCGCGACGGCGCGCCGCTGGGGCGGCGACCACACCAGCCGCTACGACTGGAGGGGGAAGGGGCACGCGTGGAACTCGGGCAAGGACTGGTTCTACGAGAACGTGGACTACGACGACAAGCCCGGCCCCGCGTACCAGCACTTCATCGACGAGGACGTCGCGCACGGCGTCGCCACCGCGCTCACCGTGCCGACGATCGGCTGGGTGACCAAGGACGTCACCTCGTGCGGCTTCCCCGTCTCGGTCTACGGCCCGCAGGAGGCGACGGCGTTCGATCGGCCGGACTGCGGCAACGGTGTGACGCCGGACGGCCGGCTGATCGAGCCCGGCAGCCCGCAGCAGACCAGCGTCCCGATGCGCCCGGCGGACATCGCCGCGTGGGTGCGCGTCATCCGCGAGCGCGGGCACGAGCAGGGCGTGCGGGGCGTGCAGATGTACATCCTCGACAACGAGCCGATGCTCTGGAACGAGACGCACCGCGACGTGCACCCGGAGCCGGTGTCCTACGACGAGCTGTTGCGCCGCACGATCACCTACGCGACTGCCATCCGCCACGCCGACCCGGACGCGGTGATCGCCGGACCGGCGCTCTGGGGCTGGCCGGCCTACTTCGACTCCGCCGTCGACCGCGGGCGGCACCGCCTCGGCCACCCGGACCGCGCGCGCCACGCGAGCGAGCCGCTCCTGCCGTGGTGGCTGCGGCAGGTGCGCGCCGCGGAGGAGCGCAGCGGCCAGCGGCTGATCGACGTCGTCGACGTGCACTTCTACCCGCAGGGCCGCGACATCGGCATCGGCACCTCCGGCGGCACCGACCCGGCGACTGCCGGGCGGCGCGTCCGCGCGCCGCGCTCGCTCTGGGACCCGACCTACGCCGACGAGTCGTGGATCCGCAAGCCGATGCGGCTCATCCCGCGCGTGCAGGCGTGGATCGACGACAACGCGCCGGGTCTGGGCATCTCCATCGGGGAGTACAACTTCGGAGCAGAGCAAGACATGAGCGGCGGCCTCGCGCTGGCCGAGGCGCTCGGGGCCTTCGGCGCGCAGGGCGTCACCTCCGCCTTCTACTGGGACTACCCGGCCGAGGACTCACCGGCGTTCTGGGCCTTCCGTGCCTACCGCAACTTCGACGGCGCCGGCGGGCGCTTCCTCGACTGGTCGGTGCGCGCGGACTCGTCCAGCCCGCTGGCCTCGGTCTACGCCTCTCGCGACGCCGCCGGCGGGCACATGGTCGTGGTGCTCCTCGACCTCGACCCGACGACGCCCGTCGCGCCGCAGCTCGACGTCTCCACGTGCGGTCACGTCGCCTCCACCACGCGCTACGTCTACCGCGCCGGCGCGCCCGGCTTCGCCCGGACGACGGACCCGACGCTGCCCCCGTACTCGATCACGGTCCTCGACATCCGGCTCGACGCCAGAAGGGAAGCGATGCGATGAAGCGCGGCGCTCCGTCAATCGGTCGAGAGCAGTCCGGCGAGGCGGTGCCGCGCGCCGTCGGGCAGCTCGATGAACGCAAGCCCCACGTCGAAGCGCGCGGGCCCACCCTCGGGAAGGGCGTCGACCCACACCACCCGGGCGAGGAACTCGATCGGCTCGTCGTCGTCGGCGGCAAGCAGCTCGAGCTCGAGCACCTTGCCGACGTCCAGCGCGTCGTCGCAGTACATCCGCATCCCGCCCAGGCTCACGTCGACGGGCCTCCGCGCCCCGCGGAACCCGGTAAGCCGCCAGAAGACCGGAGCGCTGAGCCTGCGGAAGTGCCGCCGTTCGGTGGTCATGGGAACCTACAGGTGAGGGTAGACGATCAGGAGCGCCCCCAGGTAGACGACGTTGAAGATCAGCATCGCCAGGAGCGCCTTGCGCAGGCCGCGGCCAGCCTTCCGCTCGCGCGCGGCCCAGAGGGGGATGGCGATGTTCGCGAGCAGGATAGAGAGCAGGATGACCTTGCGCATCGCTCCGGCGACCTCGCAAGGAGTCAAGCACGCGCCCATGGGCCGCGCAACGCCCCCCGCTCCCGCCTGAGGGTGCTGGTGGTCACGCCCTTCCTGCCGAGCCCGCCGCGCTTCGGCGGGCAGCAGCGCATTCATGCGCTGGCGGCCGGCCTGGCGCGTGCCCACGACGTCTCGGTGCTCTCCCTGGTGGACCCGGGGGAGCCGGGGCTGGAGCAGAGCCTAAAGGCGACGCGTGCATATTGCGAGGAGGTGGTCGCGGTGCCGGGACCCAAGCGGGCCGCCGAGGGCGTGCGCAAGCGCCTGCTGCAGCTCGGATCGCTGGTCTCGCCGTGGAGCTACGAGCGCGTCGTGCACCGCGAGCGCGCGCTGCAGGAGGCGCTCGACAGGCTGCTCGCCGCCGGCCGCTTCGACGTGGTGCAGCTCGAGCTCGCGCACATGGCGGGCTACCGCATCGGTGACGCGCGGCGACGCCCGGTGATCTGTCTGGACGAGCACAACGTGGAGTACGAGATTGTGCGGCGCACCGCGGAGGCGGAGGCGAGCCCGCTGCGGCGCGCCTACAGCACGGTGGACTGGCGGAAGGTGCGCCGCGAGGAGCGGGCGGCCTGGGAGCGGGTGGACGGCTGCGCCGTCACCTCGCCGCGCGACCGGCAGCACGTGCTGGCCGACGCGCCGGGCACGCGCACCGAGGTCGTGCCCAACGGCGTCGACGTGGACTACTTCCGGCCGGGCGACAGGCTCCGGCGGGAGCCGCGGTCGCTGCTCTTCTTCGGCGCCATCGACTACTACCCCAACACCGACGCCATCCTGTACTTCCTCCGCGAGGTGATGCCGCGGCTGCGCGCGCACTACCCCGGCGTCTCGCTCACCATCGTCGGCCGCAAGGCCCCGGAGGCGGTGCTCGCCCAGGCCGGGCCGGACGTCCGGATCACCGGGACCGTGGACGATCTCCGACCGTGGCTGGAGCGCGCCACGGTGGTGGTGGTGCCGCTGCGCATCGGGGGGGGCACCCGCCTGAAGATCGTGGAGGCGATGGCCATGGGGAAGGCGATCGTCTCCACGACCCTCGGCGCGGAGGGTCTGGACGTGCTCCCGGAGCGCGATCTGCTCCTCGCCGACGACCCCGTGCGGTTCGCGGCGCAGGTGGGCCGCCTGCTGGACGATACCTCGCTCGTCGACTGGCTGGGCGACGCGGGCCGGCGGCTGGTGGAGGCGCACTACGGCTGGCACGCGTCGGTCGAGCGGCTGGTCCGGCTCTACGAGCGCCTGTTGCTCACGCGGAGGCGGCCGTGACGGCGGAGCCCGCCGCCGTGGTGGACCGCCCGGCGCACGGCGGCCACATGCCCGCCCTCGACGGCATGCGGGGCCTCGCCATCATCATGGTGCTGTTCGTCCACTTCATCGGCGACAGCACGCCCGGCACCGCGCTGGAGCGCGGGATGGTGAAGCTCGCCAACTACGGCGTCTGGGGCGTGGACCTCTTCTTCGTCCTCTCCGGCTTCCTCATCACGGGCATCCTCTACGATGCGCGCGAGCGCCCGCGCTACTACCGCAACTTTTACGTCCGCCGCGTGCTGCGCATCTTCCCCCTGTATTACGGCGTGCTGGCGCTCCTGTTCGTTGTGCTCCCCGCGCTCCCGGTGGCCTACCCCGCGAGCCTGGTGGACGCCGAGCAGCACCAGCGGTGGCTGTGGCCGTACGCGACCAACGTGTACGTCTCGCTGCACCACGGCTGGACGCTCCCCTACGTGAGCCACTTCTGGTCGCTCGCGGTCGAGGAGCACTTCTATCTCTTCTGGCCGCTGGTGGTGGCGACCTTCTCGCGCAACAAGCTGCTCTGGATCTGCGCGTCGGTCGCGGCCTTCGCGCTCGTCCTCCGGTGCGTGATGCTGGCCTCCGGCGCGAGCGACGTGGCCGTCACCGCGCTCACGCCGTGCCGCCTGGACGCGCTCTGCGTGGGCGGGTTCCTCGCCATCGCGTCGCGCGCCGTGGGCATCCAGGCGCTGGCGCGCGTCGCGCGGCCGTGGGCCTGGGTGATGCCCGGGCTGGTCCTCGCCACCTCGGCGTGGAACGCCCTCACCGGCGGCGTGGCGCGTGAGGTGGTCGTGCCGCTGCGCGGGACCTTCGTCGCGCTCTCCTTCGGCGCGCTGCTGGTCGTCACGGTCGCCGGCGGGCGCGCCGGCGTCCTCGGGCGCGTCTTCCGGGCCCCGGTGATGCGCTTCTTCGGCAAGTACAGCTACGGCCTGTACGTCTTCCACGGCATCGTCGCCTTCGCGCTCGTCGAGCGCGGCACCGAGCGCGTCCTGGGCGCGTGGCTGGGCTCGCACCTCGCCGCGGTGCTGCTGCAGGCCACGGTGGGCGCCGCCTTCTCCTTGCTGGTGTCGGTCGCGAGCTACGAGCTCTTCGAGAAGCACTTCCTGCGACTGAAGGACTACTTCGCGCCGGGCGTCGTCGCCCAGAAGGCAGGTTGACGTGCGACGCGCCGCCTTCCTCGTCGCCCTGCTCGCCGCCTGCACGCCCTCCCACGGCGAGCGCGTCGCTCAGACCGTCGACGCCACCGCGCACGTCGCGCCCGCGCCGGTGCCCGCGTCCGTCGCCGCCTCCGTCGCCCGCGGCGCCCGCGCCGGCGTCGTCGCCCCGATGCCGCTCGTCTCGCGGGGCAAGCGGACGGAGGGCTGGTCGGCCGCGCGCTACAGCGACGTGCGGCGCGCGACCGACGGCGACTATCACAGCTGGTGGGACGCGGGGCACCCCACGCCGGAGCATCCCGCGTGGCTCGCCATCGACGTGGGCCGCGGGCCCTCCCGGCTGCTGCTCACGTGGAGCTCGGCGGGCAGCTTCAACTACGAGGAGACCGACTACGGCAGCCCGGGCGCGTACCGCGTGGAGACCTCCGCCGACTCGACCGACGGGACCGACGGGACCTGGAAGACCGCGGTGGACGTGCCCGACGTGGCCGTCCACGGCGCCGAGCACGCCGTGCCCTTCCTCGGGCAGCGCTGGGTGAAGCTGGTGATCACGCGCGCGCCGAAGATCAGCCCGAACGGCGTGCAGATCAACGAGGTGGAGGTGCACGACGCGTCGGAGGGCACCCAGGACTGCTGGTTCTTCATGGGCGACAGCATCACCGCGTTCGCCTTCGCCCGCGGTCCGTCGCACGGGCCCAGCTTCGCCGAGCGCATCCACACCCGGCACCCGCGGCACATGCCCGCGACGATCAACGGCGGCGTGGGCGGTGACAAGAGCGATCAGGGCGCCGCCCGCGTCGACGACTGGCTCGCGCGCAGCCCTGACGCGCACTTCTGGGCCATCGGTTACGGGAGCAACGACGCCGCCGGCGACACCACCGACACGGCGGCCTTCCGCGCCAACATGGAGAAGATCGTGCGCCACGTCCAGGCGGCGGGCCGCGTCCCCATCCTGGCGCGCATCCCGTACGCGTCCGACGGCCACCACGCGGGCATCCCCCGCTTCAACGAGGTCATCGATAGCATCCGCGCCGACCACCACCTGCCGGCCGGCCCGGATCTCTACGCGTGGTTTCTGGCGCACCCCGACGAGCTGCGCGACGGCCTGCACCCGAACGACAAGGGCATCGCCTCCATGAACCGCCTCTGGGCGGAGGCGGCGGAGCCGCTGTACGCGCGCCCTTGACGGCGTCGCGCCGCGCGCGACCGCGCGGGTCCTCCGCGCCGGCGCCCGGATCCTAGCTCCGGTTCGCCGACGCGGCCGGCGCGGGGCGGGGCGTCCTGCGCACCGCGGAGGCGACCAGGGCGATGCCCTCACGCACGCCGCGCAGGCCCGCGATCGCCGCCACGGCGAAGTAGGCGAGCATGTCCAGCGCCAGGTGCCCGATCCCGTGCGACCCGGGCAGCCGGTCGACTGCGACCGCCAGCGCGCACCCGCCGAGGCTGGCGAAGACGACGCGCATCGTGCGGCGGTCGAACGCCCCGCGCCCCACCAGCGCGATCATCGACGCGGTGACGAAGAGCTCGGTCCCCAGCATCGCCAGCGCGCAGCCGGCGCCTCCGCCCCCGTCGCCGAACGCCGCCATGGCCGGGCGGATGATCACCAGGTTGAGCGCCACGTTCACGACCAGCCCCGCGCCGGAGACGGCGGTCAGCGCCCACGCGCGGTCGATCATGGTGAGGGTGATGGCGTAGATGATGTTCACGTACGTGAAGACGAAGGTCGTCGCGAGCAGTTGCAGCGGCAGGGCGGCCGGGTCGTAGGCCGCGCCGAAGAGCACGCGCACCCAGAGGTGCGCGCCCAGGATGGTGACGAGCGACGCGGGGATGGCCGCGCCGAGCACCAGGCGCGTCGCCGACCGCACGCGGTCGTAGAGCTCCTCGCGGGAGCGGGCCTCCGCGCGGGCGAACGTCGGCATGAGCACCCAGTCGATGAGCGGCGTGACCAGCAGCGTGAGCCCCGCGATGGCGCCCGCGCCGGCGTACCAGCCGACCGCGTGATCGTTGCCCAGCAGCGCCAGCAGCGTGATGTCCAGCTTGCCGTACGCCGTGCTCGCGACGGTCGTCAGGTAGTACGGCAGGCTCGCCAGGACCATCGCTCGCGTGGCCCGCGAGTCGAGCCGGACCACCAGGCCGAGGTGTCGGCGAGCCAGCACGAACAGCGCCGTAGCCTTCAACCCCTCCGAGAGGACCAGCGCCGCGGCGAACGCCCAGAGCCCGGTGTGCGTCAGCATCGCCAACCCGATGCCGGTGCCCCACACCAGCTTGGAGACGACCGAGAGCACCGATAGCCCGCCGACCCTCCCGCGCGCCTGCAGCAGCGCGGCGAGGGTGGTGTTCATCCCCACCAGGAACTGCGCCGCGGCGAAGAGGTAGACGAGCGCCTGCACCTGGGGCGGGCGCCCCATCACGTGCATGGCCACCCCCATGATCAGCACCAGGACGGCGGTCAACAGCAGGCGCAGCGAGAGCGTCCCGCCGAAGAAGTCGCTCGCGTGCGCCGGACGCACCGAGACGTGCCGCCGGACGTACACGTCCACGCCCAACCCCAGCGCCACGAAGAAGGTGGTGGTGAAGGCGTCGGCGAACGTGAGCGTGCCGTAGTGCTGCGGCCCCAGGTACCGGGGGAGCAGCAGACGGATGACCACCGCGATGGTCCAGGTGAAGAAGAGCGAGCCGCCGAGCTTGAGCACGTTGCGGATCGCCAGCAGGGTATCGCTCCGCGCGTCGGAGGCGACCGGGGTATCGGTCACGGCGCGGGCCCTCGACCGCGCCGGAGCAGCTCCCCCGCCAGGATGGCCAGAAACCGCGGGTCGCGCACCAGATACCGCCGCCACATGCGCCGAGGCTCGCGCGCCAGCCGGTACGCCCACTCCAGGCCGCTCTCGGAGATCCAGCGCGGCGCGCGCGTCGCGGCGCCGGCGAGGAAGTCGAGGGAGGCGCCCACGCCCAGCAGCACCGCGGGACGCAGGGTGGTGGCGACCTCGTCGATCCACAGCTCCTGCTTCGGCGCGCCGAGGCCGACGAGCACCACGTCGGGCGAGGTCGACCGGATGCGCTCCATCGCCGAGCGCCGCCGCCGCGGGGGCTGGCTCATGTCCACCCGGGGGGACTCCGCCCCGGCGATCCGGAGGCGCGGACGCGACTCGCGCAGACGACGGACCGCCTCGGTGGCGGAGCCGTGACCGCCGCCGAAGAAGTACACCCGCCAGCCGAGGTCCTGCGCGCGGTCCAGCAGGCGCGGCACCAGATCCGACCCGGACACCTTCTCCGGCACCGGTGTGCCCAGCAGGTGCGACGCCCACACGATGGGCATGCCGTCGGCCAGCGCCAGGTCGGCGCGCGCGTACGCGCGCCTCAGGGCCTCGTCACGCTCGGCGAGGACGACGTGATCGACGTTGGGCGTGAAGACGATCCCCCCGGACCGGCGCCGGATCATCGCCTCGATGGCGTCGAGCGCGCCGTCGAAGGTGAGCCGGTCGACCGGGACGTGTCCCAGGTAAAATCGCGTGGGCTCCCGCAGGACCGCCGCGCCGTCGGGGCTGGCTTGCAGGGTCACGGCCAGGCCTCGCTGCCGCTTCGCTTGACCAGCGCGGTCTCGTTGGCGCGACCACGCTTCGGCGGCCGGAACAGGACGCTCCCCAGGAACCGATCACGTCCGATCTGCTCGATGGCGTCCTCGATGGCGCGCAGGGGCGTCGTGCCGAGCGAGGCGCACAGCAACACGCAGTCGGCCGAGCGCGCGACGCGCACGGTCGCCACGTTCTCGGCGATGCTCCGCGTCGCGTAGATGAGCCGCTCGCCGAAGCCGAGATGCCAGTCGGCGAGCTGGAGGAAGGCGCTGACCCGCGGCAGCGGCACGTCGCGGAAGTCGGCGAGGGAGAGCTTCTCCTCGTGCTGCGTGGCCAGCCCGGCGATGAACCGCGCCATGTCGTAGGCCGCGGCCTCGGTCTCGACGTCGCTCGGGACCACGGCCAGGGCCCGCCAGTCTCGGCTCTGCGTGCGAAACCAGATGCGTTCCCAGTCCGTTCGATCCCAGAAGCCTTTCATCGGAGCATCTCCTCTCTCAGAACCTCAGCTTGGGCGCGCGGAGCGTCACCCCGAGAAACACGATCCCCTGCACGAAGGAGCTCTCCCCCGGCACGCCGGAGCCTGGGGGCGGCGGTTCGTTGGCGCGCTGGCCGATGGCGCGAACGCCGCCATCGAAGGACACGACGCCGCCGGTGTCGTACGTGGCGGAGAGCTCGCCGGCGAGGAGCTGCACCGCGTAGTCGCCGTCGGTCGGCACCGACTGCTGCGCCGACGCGTACGCCGTGAGCGCCAGGCGTCGGTGCGTCCACGTCGCGCGGACCGTGCCCTCCACGCGCTCGTCGACGTTGCCATAGAGCTGGTTGACGGTCGGCGAGACGCCGGCCCCGACCCGGACGACCACACGATCGCCGGCGGTCAGGTGGCTCTGCTCCAGCGCAAGCTCCCCCACGGGGAAGGTCTGGTAGCGGTTGGTCGAGCGGTCGTCGGGGCGGGAGCGCGCCTCGGTGACGCCCGCCGTGAGCTCGGTGCGGGTGGTCCGGCTCCACGCGTGATGCCAGCCCTCCCGCGCGGTGACGAGCACGCTCTCGGGGCCGTTGGAGAAGGAGAGCTCGGCGGCGGAGAGGGTGGTTCGCAGGTCGGCGCGGCGGCTGAGGGCGAAGTCGGCGAGGCCCTCGCCGAAGGGACCGGACTGCAGCGGGAGGATGGCGCGGGCCTCGGTGTCGGCGCCGCCCAGCACCTGATAGCCGCCGCGCAGGCCCAGCCTCCAGCGTCGCAGGTTCAGGTCGGTGGACAGGACACTCGTCGACGACATGTAGTGGATGACCTGCGAGGCCGGCACGACGTCGACGCGCGGCGGCGCCCCGGCGGGGCCCGGCACGAAGGTGAGCGACGCGTAGTTCACGTCGCCGTAGGAGCCGCTCTGCTCGAGCGACAGCCGACCGAGCTTGTGCCTCCACTCTCCGAGCGCGGAGGCCTGCTGCATCAGCACCGGCGGCGAGGGCGCCACGTTCAGGTCCCAGAGCGTGACCTCCGGCACGTAGCTGAGCCTCAGCGTCGTGCGGCGGGACGAGAGCGTCAGCTCGGCGCGAGGCGCCGTCGCGATGTCGAAGGACACCGTGTCGGCGAGCGATCCGGGATCGCGCAGGCGCAGCTCGGTCCGGTCCGAGAGGTCGAGGGCCCCGGAGACGGCTGCAGCGGCGAGGAGCGTGGACAGCACGACACCCTACTCGACCACCACGACGTCGCCGGGCCGCAACCGGAAGGTGGCCGCGCGGCTCTCGGCGTCGGTCAGGGAGGCGAAGGTGAACCGGACGTCCTGCGGGGGCGAGTGGCGCACCACGTAGATGCCGCTGCGGCTCGCGTACTCGGTCAGCCCGCCGGCCGCGGCGAGCGCCGCCAGCACGCCCGCCGACCCGGCGAGGGTGTAGTTGCCCGGGTGCGACACCTCCCCGAGCACCGAGACCGCGGTGGGCTGGATCTCCTCCACGGTGATGGTGACCTCCGGCGAGACCACGTACTGCTTGAAGCGCTTCTGCAGCTCGCCTGTGACGTCCGAGGGCGTGCGCCCGGCGACCGCCACGTCGCCGAGGAGCGGCACGGCGATCTTCCCGTCGGTCCGCACCCGCGCGTGCGTGGAGAGGTTCTCCTGGTTGAAGACGCGGACGTTGAGCAGGTCGCCCGCCGAGATGACGTAGGCATCGGAGCCCTGGCTGGGCGGCAGATCGCCCACCCACACGTAGTGGCCCTGACTCGCGCACGCCGGCACGAGTGCCAGCAGCGCTCCGAGGATCATGAGGAAGAAGACCGTGCGGCGGCGGGCGGCGTTCATGGCCAGAGCCTCCTCAGATGCGGTTCGCTCTCGTGTCCGTGGACGAGCGCCTCCACGTAGGCGACGAGGGCCGCCATCGTGAAGGGTTTCTTGAGGAAGGCGTTGGCGCCGGCCCTCTCCGCGCTCGCCATGGCCTCCGGGTAGCCGGACTCACTGGTCACGATGATGGGCACGCGCGCGAGCCTCGCGTCGCGCCGGATGTACTCGCACACCTCGTACCCGGACTCGGTGGGGAGCTCCAGGTTGACGCACACGAGGTGCGGACGCCGCTCGGCGAGCCGTAGGAGCGCGGCGTCGTAATGAAGGGCCCCGAGCGCGTCGAAGCCCATCCTCCCCAGGCGGTTGGTCATCGCCCGCTGGAGGATCGGGTCGTCCTCCACGACGAGCGCCACTCGGTTCTTCATCGGATCTCCTTTCCTCAACTCGCACCGCGGCCCGTCAACACGACCGGCACCGTGCGCAGGATGAGGTTGAAGTCCTGAGCGAGGCTCCAGTGGTCGATGTAGCGCATGTCGAGAAGCATCCACTCTTCGAAAGAAATCTCGTTGCGGCCGCTCACCTGCCAGACGCACGTGAGGCCGGGGCGGACGGAGAGGCGCCGGCGCTGCCAGGCCTGGTAGCGGCGCACCTCGCTCGGGAGGGGCGGGCGCGGCCCGACGATCGACATGTCGCCGCGCAGCACGTTCACCAGCTGCGGGAGCTCGTCGATGCTGAACTTGCGGATGAAGCGGCCGACCGCGGTCACGCGCGGGTCGCGCTTCATCTTGAAGACCGGGCCGGCCTGCTCGTTGTGCGCCAGCAGCTTGGCCTTCTGCGCCTCGGCGTCGGCCACCATCGAGCGGTACTTGAGCATGTAGAAGGTGCGGCCATGGAGGCCGACGCGCTCCTGACGGAAGAAGACGGGCCCGCGTGAGGTCACCTTCACCGCCACGGCGACGCCGACGAGGAGGGGCGAGAGGAGCGCCAGCGCCCCGCCGGAGGCGACGAGGTCGAAGAACCGCTTGAGCCAGAGCTGCAGCGGCTTCTGCCGCACGCTGAGGAAGTGCGCGTACCCGTCGCCATGCCCGAGCGGACCCACAGGCCGGGCGCGGGTGAGGCGGTACGCGAAGGCGGGCAGGGCGAAGGGGGTGCCGAAGCGCTCGCAAGTGCGGATGGAGTCCTGTACCGCCGCAGCGTGCTCGTCCGCCGTGGCGGCGAGGTACACCTCGTCGACGACGCGCTCCTTGAGGACGTTCTCCAGGTGCCCCGCCGTCCCCAGCACCGTCGCGCGCAGGTGCGCGTGGGGCTCCTCGTCCTCGAAGCGGAGATAGCCGAGGACACTCCGGCCGCTCTCGGCGATCTCCTTGCCCGTCACCCGGCCGAGCGGGCCGACGCCCACGACGAGCACCGCGTCGACCGGCCGCGCCGCCCGCAGCCGCGGGCCGATGACGATCGCCCGGGCGACGAGGACCGAGGGGACCCACACCGCGGCGAACCGCTCGACCTCCGCGTGGCCGAGGAGGATGCTGGCGGCGAAGAGGACTCCGGAGACCGTGATCACCATGACCAGGGTGAGCACCAGGTCGCCGACGAAGCCGCGCCCGTTGGTCGCGTCGTACTGCCGGATCACCCTGGCGGCGAGCAGCCAGAGGAGCGTGGCGGCGAGGCCAAAGGACAGGATGCCGAGAGGCCCCTCGACCCGCGCCGCGAGCCACGCGGCCCCCCAGATCAGGAGCAAGTCTCCGGCCCGACTGAGGGTCTGAGCGCGCTCCGTGGAGAGATGTCGACGAGATGCAAACATGGCAACTCACACCACAGAGCAGGTTGCGTGCCACCACCGGATGTTGGGAGGTTGCCCCGGCGACCCGCCGATTGACGGCGCCGCGAGCCTTCGCGGTTGGCATTTCGCCAAAGGCGGCCTCCGGCGCGCTTGGACTTTGCGCCGACGCGCACCCGCTGCGGGAGGGGGCACCCGATGGTCCCGGGCGCGGAGCCGGGAACCACGCTTCCGAGGCGCATGGACCTCTCCGGCGCACGCGAAAGGTGCGCTCGTCCCCCGCGGAGGCGGTACACTGGGGACCTTGCGCCTCCCTCCTCTTCTTCTCCTCATGGGTCTGGGCGTCACCGCCTGCAGCAGCTCGCCGGCGAGCACCGATGACGCCGGCGCCGGCGACGCCGACGTGGACGCCCCCGCCGACGCCACCGCGGACGCGGGCAACATGTGCTCCGCCGCCCTGTCGTCCGTCCTCAAGCCGGTCGACAAGGTCTCCACCGGCGTCGTCTCGGTGGTGAGCGACACCAACGGCGTCAAGACGGTCTACCTGGACGCCTCGGCTGGGAGCTTCGCCCTCCAGGATCAGTACCCGCGCACCTACGTCAACCTGGAGACCGCCACCCGCGTCGACGTCACCGACGTGCAGGCGCCGACCTCCACTGGCTGGGACCTGGCGTTCAAGCGCCCCGTCATCTTCACCAACGACGGCGACGGGGGCCCGGGCCAGGGCGGCCTGCTCACCGTCGCCAAGGCGTTCGACCAGGTCACCGCCGCCGACGCGACCGGCACCTTCGCGACCGAGTCCTTCGTCGACGCCGACTGCAACCCCAAGACCGACGCCACCGGCGAGATCCTGACGACGATGAGCGACTGGTACGACTACGACCAGCAGACCAACACCGTCACGCCGAAGCCGGGCACCACCTTCATCGTCCGCGGCGCCACGGGCAAGCTCTACAAGGTCGCCATCCTCTCCTTCTACGGCCGGCCCGACGGCGGCACGGGCGGGAGCCAGCTCGCCGGCGAGTACCTCATCGAGGTCGCGGGCCTGTAGCCATGCGCGCGCGTACGTTCGCGTCCGTGCTCTGCGTCGCCGCCGCCGGCCTCGCCGCGCGCACCGCCCACGCCGCCTGCCAGCGCCCGACCGACCCGGGCGGGGTGAACGGCTACGACTACGGCGCCGACCCGGTCTCCCACTTCGACGGCAAGAGCGTGCGCGTCTGGTACACCACCACGGGCATGCACGCGGTCGACCCCACGACGACACGCGTCGATCAGGTGCCCGACAACGTCGCCACCGCCGCCTCGGTGGCCGACGCGGCGTTCGCGTCCTACGTGCAGATGGGCTTCACCGCGCCGCTCTCCGACAGCGGCTCCGGCAACGCGTGCGGCGGGTCGCCCGCCCTCGACCTGTACCTGATGCACTTCAACGCCGCCGACGGCGACACGGCGACGGAGACGTGCACGGCGAGCGGCAAGGCGACGCAGTGCACCACCTTCCTCCAGGTGGAGTCGCACCTGGAGAAGATCTACGGCTCCTTCGAGCTCGGCGCCCACGTCGTCATCGCGCACGAGATCTTCCACTCGGTGCAGGACGCCTACGACCAGAAGCTCGACCACTTCTGGGCGGAGGGCACCGCGCAGTGGGCCGCCAAGACGCTCTACCCCGCGGAGACGGATTTGGAGTCCTTCCTCCCCGCGTTCTTCTCCGATGCCGGCAAGTCCATCGACATCGCCGGTGGCGGGGTGGTCTCCGGCTTCCTCTACGGCGCTGCGATCTGGCCCGTCTTCCTCGACCAGTACCTCGACCCCGACACCATCCGCGCCTCCCTGGAGCAGGAGGCCACGCTCGGCCCGCCGTCGATGAACGCCATCGACGCGGCGCTTCCGACGTTCGGCTCGTCGCTCGCCGACGCGTACCCGACCTTCGCCGCGTGGAACGCGGCGACCGGCTCGCGCGCCGGCACGGGCGGCTACGCCGACGCCGCCAGCTACCCGGAGGTCACCCTCACCCCGATGGACGACTCCGGCGTGAGCGACATCGCCACCGGCTTCTCCGTCTTCTTCTACTCGTACGACTTCGGCGACGCTCAGGAGCAGCTCACCCTCACCGGCGACGAGACGCGCGTCGCGGCGCGCACCTTCCCGCTGGAGGGCGGCAAGGCTCGCCTCGACGAGCTCTCGCACCTGCCCGCCACCGTCACGGGCGCCGGCGTCGTGGTGGTCGCGGGCATCTCGTCGAAGAAGTCCGACGCGCCCTTCAGCATCCAGGTCGCCGCGCCGCCCTCCGGCGCGGGAACCGGCGGCGGCGGAGGAGGAGGCGGAGGCGGCGGCTGCGCGGTGGAGACAGGCTCCGCCGGCGGCGGCGGCTGGGGCGCGGCCCTCGCGCTCTTCGCGGGGCTGGCCGTCGCGTCCAGGCGACGTACGCGTCGCGATCGCTGAGCCGACGCGCCCCGACCGCCGGGCCGCGCATCCTCTGCCGCGCCGATTTCGCGCGGGGTCTTGCCCGTCCCGGCGCAGGTCCTAGCAACGCGCCATGGACATCCGGACGCTGCTCGCCACCGCCGTCGTCGCGACCCTCGCCGCCGTCTCCTCTTCGTGCCAGGAGAAGCCGACGCCACAGAAGGTCGTGCAGGAGGCCGCCGCGCCCACGGCGAAGGCCCCCGTCGTCAACACGGCGATGCTCGCGCTCTTCAAGGCGCTGCCCGCGAAGAACGAGTCGCCCGAGAACCCCGGGACACCGGACAAGGTGAACCTGGGCAAGATGCTCTTCTTCGACGCGCGCATCTCCCGCGGGCAAAGCCTCTCCTGCAACAGCTGCCACCACCTGGACCACGCCGGCACCGACGGGCTCGCCCTGTCGAAGGGGCAGGGGGGTAAGGTCCTCGGCCGCAACACGCCGCCGCTCGTCGACGGCTCGGTGCAGACCAAGCAGTTCTGGGACGCGCGCGCCGATACCGTGGAGCAGGCCGTCGGCATGGTGCTCAAGGACCCCGCGGTGATGGACACCGACGACAAGCGCCTCGACGCGGTGCTCACCTCGATGCCCGAGTACGTCGCCGACTTCAAGAAGGCGTTCCCCGGGGAGGCCAAGCCGGTCACCCTGGACAACACCGCCAAGGCGCTCGGCGCCTTCCTGCGCACGCTGCTCTACCGGTCCTCCTGGGACAAGTACCTCGAGGGCGACCAGTCCGCCCTCACCGACACGCAGACGGCCGGCCTCGCCACCTTCCTCGACACCGGATGCGAGACCTGCCACCAGGGGCCGGGCGTGGGCGGCTCGATGGTGCAGAAGCTCGGCCTGATCAAGCCGTGGCCGAACCTGAAGGACGAGGGCCTCTACGGCGTCACCAAGCAGGATGCGGACAAGGGCAAGTTCAAGGTGGCGATGCTCCGCAACATCACCGACACCGGCCCCTACCTGCACGACGGGTCGCAGAAGAGTCTGGAGCAGACAGTGATGATGATGGCCGAGTACCAGCTCGGGAAGAACATCAGCGCCAAGCAGGCGCGGTCCATCGTCGCCTTCCTCGGCAGCATGACGGCGGAGCCGCCGGCCGACGTGACGAAGGCCCCCACCTTGCCGAAGAGCACGGCGAAGACGCCCAAGCCGGCGCCGCGCGCCGAAACGGCGGCGACCGCCACCAAGCTGCCGGGGTGACGGGCCCCAGAATCGGACGCCGCGGGTGCCGATACTCGTTGCCGCCGGTGGGGGCGGTCTTAGGTTGAGCTGCATGTTCCGCACGGCGTTTTCCCTGGATCGTGCTCACGCCAACTTCACGGTGCTCTCGTCGCTCCTGGTGGTCGTCACCCTCGTGCTCGCCGCCGTCTTCCTCCCGCATGATGGCCGCCTCCCGGTCATCGCGCTGGTGCTGGGCGCCCTCGCGCTCTCCTGGATGATGGGGCCCAGCGCCCTGGTCGTGGAGGGCGCGGAGCTCCGCATCGAGCGCCGCGCCTGGCGGCCGCTGCGCGTGGCCCTCTCCTCGGTGGAGAGCGCCGCCCCGGTGAGCGAGCTCGGCCGTCGCCGGGTGCGTGTCCTCGGCGTGGGCGGCTTCTTCGGCAGCTACGGCCTCTTCGCGAGCGACAAGCTCGGCCGCTTTCGCCTGTACTCCACGCGCTGCGGCCAGGCGGTGATCATCCGTCGCAACGACGGCTCGCTCCCCATCGTCGTCACGCCCGACGACGTGGCCGGCACCATCGCCGCGATCGATCAGCGGCCGATCGTTCGCTTCTAGATGAACGAGCGCGATTGACGATCGACGTCGAGCCCTTCGGTCGCCTCTCACGCGAGGCGAAGGACGCAGTGCGCGGCGCCGCCGCCCGCTACAGCGCGTTCCTCGGGCTCGAGCCACGCGCCCGCTTCTCCTGAGCGCTGTCATCCCACAGGGATGATTCCGCGGGAGCCGAGCGGAACTTATCGTGGCGAGGTGGCTCTATGCCCGCGGACGACAATCGCGTCGTCCGACACGCGCGCACCGTGGAGGTCCTCATGAGGTGTCCGTGGTTGGGAGTCCTTGTCGCCGCTTCCTTCGTCGCCGGCTGCTCGGCCGGCGCTGGGCCCGACGCCGTCGCTCAGCAGGCGTCCGAGTTCGGCACGCAGTCGTGCGACCATCTCGTCGCCAAGCAGCACTTCGTCCGCATCTCGCACGACGTGAGGCTCCACGTCCTGGAGCGCTACACCACCGCCTCTCTCGTCGCCTCGTCCCGGCGCGCGGTGCTGCTGCTCCCCCCCACGCTCGCCACCAACGCCATCTATGACGCCCACGTCGACGGCGATCCCAGCTACGACGCGATGGATCGCATCGCGAAGGACGGCTACTTCGTCTTCGCCCCGAGCTACGAGGGCTACGGCCTGAGCACCCGCCCGGCCGACGGCAGCACGGTGACCAAGCAGCGCCTCCTCGGCGACCTGGGCACCCTGGTGGAGTGGATCCGCCGCACCCACCACGTCGACAAGGTGGACGTCTTCGGCATGAGCCTCGGCGCCTCGCTGGCGATCGCCCTCGGCGGCACCGAGTCCTCCACGGATCCCGACCACATCGGCCGCATCGTGGTCGCGTCCAACGTCTACAAGTCGGTCACGCCCTTCTTCCAGTCGGTGTTCTTCACCCCGGAGTTCCTCGCCTTCCTCGAGAGCGCGCCGAACGGCTACATCCAGACCACGCCCGACGCCTACGCGCCGCTCCTCTCCAGCGCCGAGGCCCCCGCGGTGGACTGGGTCGGCCAGAACCTGGTGGGCTCCTACGCGACCGGTCCCACGCTGGAGGGCTTCGACCTGCCGCCCTTCGACGCCCACGACGGCCGCGCGCCCGCGCTGCAGTTCTGGGGGACCGCCGACCCCGTCACCCCGCCCCAGGACGTCACCGCGTTCCAGTCGGACTACGGCGGGCCGGTGCAGCTCCACGTCATCGCCGGCGGCGGCCACGCGCTGCTCCTCGAGCCCGGGCGCGACGAGCTCTGGACGAGCGCGCTCGCCTTCTGGGACGCCGGGCGTCCGCCGCTCCCCCACGTCTGCAGCGTCTCGCACTGCGACGACGACGACGGCGACCCGTAGACCGTGCGCGTCCCCATGGGATCCCCCCTTCCGGTCTCCAAGTCGAGCGGCGTGGCCGCGACCTCGGAGTCACGCATTCGCCCCGCGACGCGCGACCCGCGGCTCGCGCCGACGGTCGCCGAGGCGCTCGTCGGCATGCTCGCGGGCGCGGGCATCACGCACGCGTACGGTCTGATTGGTGGCGCCATCGCCCCGCTCGCTCGCGCCCTTCACGAGAGCACGATCGAGGTCGTGCACTGCCGCCACGAGGCGGGGGCGGCCTTCGCGGCGACGGAGGCCTACTTCGCCTCCGGGCGTCCGGGGCTCGTCTTCGCCACGACAGGGCCCGGCGTGACCAACGCGCTCACCGGCCTTGCCGCCGCGCGCTGGGAGGGGGCGAAGGTGCTGCTCGTCTCCGCGGCCACGTCGGCGGCTCAGCGCGGCAGGTGGGCCTTCCAGGAGACCGGCGCGTGCCCCGTGACGCACTCCGGCGTCTTCCCGGGCGGCGGCATGTTCGACGAGTCGCTGCTCCTGGACGACCCGGCCTCCTTCGCCGTCGTCGCCAACCGGGTGCTGCGCGGCCTCCGGCGCGCCGGGCCGTACGTGGCGCACCTGCAGCTCCCGGTGTCGCTCCAGTCGGCCCCCGCGCCCGACGCGGTGCTTCGCGCGCCGGAGTCGCTCGGTCACGTCACCTGCGGCGCCACCGCGCTGGACGTGGTGCTGCAGCTGCTCGCGGGCTCATCGTTCGTCGTATGGGCGGGCTTCGGCGCGCGCGGGGCGGGGCCGGTCCTGCGCCGCTTCGCCGAGCGCACCGGCGCGCCGGTCATGGCGTCGCCGCGCGGCAAGGGCGTCTTTCCCGAGTCGCATCCGCAATATCTCGGCGTCAGTGGGTTCGGCGGTCACGCCACGGTGGACGAGTACTTCGCCGCTCGTCGCCCGGAGTACGTGCTGGTGCTCGGCACGCGACTCGGCGAGATGACGTCGCTCTGGGACGAGCGCCTGCTCCCGTCCAAGGGGCTGCTGCACGTCGACATCGACCCGGGGGTCTTCGGTGCGGCGTACCCCGACGGCCCCACCCTCGCGCTGGAGTCGGACGTCGCCCTCTTCCTGGAGGCCCTCATGGATCGTGGCCCGTCCCTGCGCTCCTCCGCGGCGGCGCCTCGCACCGCGCCCTTCCCGGCGGCGCCCGCGCTGCGGGCGGAGGGGCGTGTCCGCCCGCAGGCGCTGATGGCGGCCTTGCAGCGGCAGGTGGTCGACGCGAGCGACGCGGTGCTGATGTCGGAGGCGGGCAACGCCTTCGCCTGGGCCACGCACTGGCTTCGCTTCGACCGCCGCGGCGGCTACCGCACCAGCCTCGGCTTCGGCTCGATGGGTCACGCGGCCACGGGCGTCGTGGGCGCGGCGCTCGCCACCGGCCGCAAGGCGGTGGCCTTGCTCGGCGACGGCGCGATGCTCATGAACAGCGAGATCAGCACCGCCGTGCACCACGGCGCCCGCGCGATGTGGGTCGTCCTCAACGACAGCCAGTACGGGATGATCCGCCAGGGCATGGAGTCGGTGGGCTACGCCCCCTTCGCCACCGCCATCCCCCCGACCGACTTCGGGCGCCTGGCCGAGGCGATGGGCGCGCGCGGCCTGCGCGTCACGCGCGAGTCCGACCTGGACGACGCCCTGCGCGAGGCGATGCACGAGTCAGGGCCGGTGGTGGTGGACGTGGACGTGGACCCCGCGGAGGCGGCGCCCGCGCGCAAGCGAAACGCCAGCCTGCTCGGCCAGGGCGTCGGAGGAGGGCGATGAGATTCGGTCGGCATTCGCTCGCTCGCGGTGGCCTTCCCCGGCGTCGTCCGCGACAACGGGCACTTTCGCGCGCTGTACCCCGACGTCGTCGCCGCCGCGGAGAAGACGGCGCTCGCGCGGCTCTGGGCGCGCACCGGCGAGCCGCCCCGCAACCTCTTCGAGGAGGAGATGCAGCCCTACCTGCGCGACGCCTTCCGGGGCTCGATCGAGCGGCGGGTGCTCGGGTCCGGGGAGAGCGCGCTCACGCTGGAGACGCGGGCCGCCGCCGACGCCCTCGCCGCCGCCGGGATGAGCGCGGCGGACGTGGACCTCATCGTGGTGGCCTCCTTCCTGCCCGACCAGATCGGCGTGGGCAACGCGCCGCGCGTGGCGGGCGCGCTCGGCGCGCGGTGCGCGGCCTGGAGCATGGAGACGGCCTGCTCGGGGTCGGTCGTCGGGCTGAAGACCGCGTGCGGTCTCGTGGCCGCCGGCGAGCACCAGAACGTGCTGGTCGTCGCGTCGTGTACCTACTCGCGCTTCGTCCACGGCAGCGACTCCCTGGCGTGGTTCCTCGGGGACGGCGCGGGCGCCTTCGTCGTCTCGCCCGTCGAGGAGGGGCTCGGCTACCTCGGCGGCCACGCGACTCACTCGTCGGACACCTGCGGCACCTTCTCCTTCGAGCTGGAGAACGTCGATGGCGCCCCGTGGGTGCACATGGTCGCCTCCCCGAAGACGGGGCGCGTGCTCGCCGAGACCGCCACGCGCTACGTGCGGGAGGTCTGCGAGGGCGCAGCGCGCGCGGCGGGCGTCTCCCTCTCCGACATCGCGCTCTTCGTCTTCCACACGCCGGTGCCCTGGTTCGCGCGCTTCGCCGCGCGGGCGCTGGAGGTGGACCCGGCGAAGACGGTGTGCACCAATCGCTTCTACGCCAACACCGGCCCGGCGCTCATGCCGGGGAACCTGCACTACGCAGCCCGCAAGGGCAGGCTCCGCCGGGGCGATCTCGTCCTGCTGCAGTCGATTGGGAGCGCCTCCTCGGCTGCCGCCGTCGTCATGCGCTGGAACGAGCCGGCGCTCGGCCCCGACCCCGAGGGCGTCGACTGACGGGCCTCCCGGTGGACACCCCCTACGCCAGAGTGGTTGCCGTACTCGGTCGGCACGTGTCGCGGCTCAACGCCGAGAGCGTGCTGCAGAGCGCCCTGCGCCGTCGCGGTCTGACGGCGACGAGCCTCAAGTCGACCGACGTGCCGGCGCTGCTCTCCGACCTGCAGCACGGCCTGCGCCTCTTCGGCAACGTGGACCCACGACGCCTGCGCACCGAGCTGCTCTCGGTCGGCACCGCCGCGACGCCGAAGGCACGGCGCGTACCGGTGTCCGTCGAGCACGACGTGCTCCTCGCCCGGCAGGCCGCGGTGGCCCTGTGCGAGGAGCTCGGCGCGCGCAGCTTCGTCATCCAGCGCGTCGCGACCGTCGTCGCCGAGCTGGCGCGCAACATCGCGCTCTACACGCCCGGCGGCGCGATCGACCTCGGGCCGAAGAGCGGGCAGGCGCGCGTGGTGCGCGTCGTCGCCACCGACCGCGGCGGCGGCATCGACAACCTGGACGAGATCATGTCCGGCCGCTACCGCAGCAAGACCGGCCTGGGCCTGGGCCTGCTCGGCACCAAGCGACTGGCCCGGCACTTCGCCATCGACAGCGGCGCCCGCGGCACGACGGTGGAAGTGGAGATGTCGGTATGAGGCTCGTCGTGGCCCACCGCGCCCGACCACGCCGCGGCGAGCGCGAGTGCGGCGACAGGGTCGTCGTGCGCGGGGAGGGGCCGCACACCTTGCTCTGCGTCATCGACGCGCTCGGTCACGGGCCGGAGGCGGCGGAGGTGGCGTCGCTCGCCGCGCGGGTGGCCGCGGAGGCGGCGCTCGACCGCGGGCCGCTGCTCGTCGTCCGCGCGATGCACGACGCCCTGCGCGGCTCGCGCGGCGCCGCGGCCATGGCGTGCATCGTGGAGGACGGCGCCGTCCGCGGGTGCGGCGTCGGGAACGTCGAGCTGCGCTCCCACCCACGGCAGGTGCCCTCGGTGCTCAGCCCGGGGATCCTGGGCGCGCAGGTGCGCGCGTTCAAGGTGTTCGAGGGCCGCCTGCTCCCGCGCGGGCGCCTGATGCTCTTCACCGACGGCGTGGTGGCGACACGCCTCTCGCCGTCCGACCTCGGCGCGCTGGACGCCGAAGGGGCGTGCGAGCACGTGCTGGGCGCGTGCTCCCACCCTCACGACGACGCCGCGATCCTCGTGGCCGACCTCACGGAGGACCCATGACCGAACGCATCCCCATCCTGAGCTTCTGGAACATCCTGCTGGTGGCCATCCAGGGCGAGGTGGACGACGCCATGGCCGGCACGCTCTGCGACGAGGTGCTCATGCGCGTGCACCACGGCGGCATCCGCGCGCTGGTGATCGACCTGACCGGCGCGTGGATGATCGACAGCCACCTCTGCGCGACGCTCTCGCGCCTCGCCACCGCGGTCGCGCTGATGGGCACGCGCACCGTCTTCTCCGGCATGAGCCCGGAGGCGGCGATGACCGTCCAGACGATGGGCATCGAGATGCCGCACGTCGACTCCGCGCGATCGCTGGAGGCGGCGCTCGAGCTGCTCGGCGTGCGCAGGGAGTGGCGCGAGGACGACGACGAGGGCGCGACCTTCGGCGACGACGACGCCTTCGACGACGCGCTCTTCGGCGACGAGGACCACCACGACCACGAGGAAGGAGCGGAGCGGCGATGAGCGACGACAGGCTGACGAAGGGCTTCAACCTGGAGCAGACGATCACCTTCATCGACACCCACTACTCGGCGCAGGTGCGCGACCGGATCATCGAGCAGCTCCCCCGGGACGTGCGCGACAAGCTCCCGCGCGTGCGCACGGGCAACTGGTACCCGATCGGGGACCTGGTGGCGTTCTTGCGGGCCATGGCGAGCGTCGCGCCCGCCGACGACGAGGCGGAGCGCACCTCGCGCGCGCTGGGCCGCCACCTCTCCGACGCGGCGACCGGCACCTTCATGCGGCTCCTGCTCAAGGTGATGACACCGCCGGTGTTCTTGAAGAAGGTGCCGGACATCTGGCCCCGCATGTTCTCCTTCGGCACCTTCGAGGTGGACCCCGCCGGCTTCAAGGAGAAGCGGGCCACCATGATCATGCGCGGCGTCGACGGCTTCGAGCACGTGGCCCCGGTCTCGGCCGGGTGGATCGAGGGCGTCTTCGAGGCCATGGGATGCGGCGGCGTCGACGTCCGCTACGAGCCACTCGAGACCGAGCCCGGCGGCGGCGCCTTTCGCTTCGGCGTGCAGTGGTCGTGAGGAGGCAAGGGTCATGAGCGAGATTGACGTCTCCGAACGCATCGCCGACATCCTGCTCACCCTCGCCGACGTCGGCGCGGGCGACTACACCGTGAGGTTGGAAACACAGAACCTCCCCGAGACGGACCCCTTCGGCGCCCTGCGCGTCGCCATCAACGAGATGGTCGGCTCGCTGGAGCAGGCCCACCGGCAATCCAGCGCCTACCAGGCGGAGCTGGAGGAGAAGCTGGCGATGATCGAGCGGCAGCGGGAGGCCATCCGCGAGCTCTCCACCCCCATCATGGAGGTGTGGGACGGGGTGCTGTGCCTCCCGGTGGTGGGCGTCATGGACTCGCACCGCAGCGCCGAGATGACCGAGTCGTTGCTGCAGGCCATCGTCGCGAAGGGCGCGGAGTGCGCGATCATCGACATCACCGGCATCGAGGCGATGGACACGCGCACCGCCGACCACTTCCTGCGAATGGCCAAGGCGGTGCGGCTGCTGGGCGCGCACTGCGTGCTCACCGGCATCAACCCCGGGATTGCCCAGACCGTCGTCCACATCGGCGTCGAGCTGCACGGCGTGCGCACGCACCGGAGCCTGCGCGATGGCCTGCGGCAGTGGGTCAACCGGCGGTACGTCCGCAAGCCGCGGCCCGAATGACCGCCGTCTCCACGCGGGACGCCTCGAGCGTCGCCGTCCGCGACCGCACCGACGCGTACTTCGCCAGTCGCCTGGCGCGCAACCTGGCGGCGTCCGCCGGCTTCGACCGCGTGGCGCAGGAAGAGGTCGGCATCGTGGTGATGGAGCTCGCGTCCAACCTCGTCAAGCACGCGGGCGGGGGCGAGCTCCGGCTGCGGCTGGTGGAGGAGACGCGGGGGGTGGGCCTGGAGGTCGTCGCCGCCGACGCCGGCCCGCCCATCCGGGACCTCCCGATGGCCCTGCGCGACGGCCACGACGACCGGGGTCCCATCGCGCCCGACGTGCTCGTGCGGCGCGACGGCCTCGGGTCGGGCCTCGGCGCGGTGCTCCGGATGACCCACACCTTCGAGCACGTGGTCCTGCCGCGCGGCAAGAGCATTCGCGTCGTCAGGTATCGAGGCCGGGTCTAGGCGCGATGGACTCTCGCCGCGCGAGCGGGTGCGACGAGGGCGTGCGTACGTGAACGACGTCGCGCACCACGTCCTCGGTGACCGGCCCGGGACCGGCGGCGTCCCAGCCGGACTCCGGCGGCAGGTGCACCCAGAAGGTCGTGCCCTCGCCAGGGCGCGAGGCCACCTCCAGCTTGCCGCCGATCTGGGCGAGGAGCTGCACCACGACGGACAGCCCGATGCCGAAGCTCTTGCCCTCGGCGTCGTGTGGGGCGGTGCCCGGCGAGTCGAAGATCTCGCGCAGCCGCTCCGGCTCGATGCCGCGGCCGGTGTCGGAGAGGCGGAGCACCAGCCCGCGCTCGTCTCCGCCGACCTCCAGCACGATGCGGCCGTGCTCGGTGTACTTGGCGGCGTTGGTGAAGAGGTTGTCCAGCACCCTGTCCAGCAGGAGCGGGGCGATGGTGATGGCCTCCGGCGCGCTCTCCGCGAGGCGCACCGAGACGGCGATGTCCTTGCCGTAGACCAGCGCGCCGAGGCGCCGCCGAAGCCGCTCCGGAAGCTTGCTCACCTCGACCCGCGAGCCCCGCCGCGCCGGGGGCGACGCTTGCGCCCCCTGCACCAGCTCGTTGACCAGCCGCTTGAGCTGCGCGAGCGCCGCGCCGAAGTCGTCCATCAGCCCCTCGACGTCGTCGTCGTTGCCTTCGAGGGCGCTCTTCATCTGCCACGAGAGCATCTCCAGGGCGGCGAGCGGGTTGCGCAGGTCGTGCGAGACGCCCCGCATCGTGAGCTGCTGCGCCGCCCGCTGCTCGGCGAGCTCCTTCTCCAGGTGCCGGCTCCACTGCTGCTGCCGCTCGTGCAGGCCGACGAGCTCGCGCCGGGCCTCGGCCTCCACGCGGGCGAGCTCGGCGAGGGCGTGCGTGGCCTGCCGCTCGAACTCCAGGTGACGCCGGAGCACCCGCCGCCGGGCGATCGCGTGGCCCGCCAGCCCGCCGAGGAGCGGTAACGTCAGCCACGGCAGCAGCGCCGTGCTCGCGTGGGCGGCGAGCGCGGCGACCGCGCACCCGCCGGCGAGCCCGACAGGCGTCCACCAGCGGTGCCGCCCCTCCACCCATCGGATGCGATACAGGCACTCCTCGTCGCCGCGCGCCACGCACGCGCTCTCCTCGAACGTCGCCGGCGGCAGCCCCACCAGCGTGGTGAGCGCGCCCACTTGCCCTTGCCGCGAGAGACACAAGAGCCGGCTCTCCGGCATGTCGCTCCAGTAGCGCACGTCCACGTAGCTGCGCGCCACCGACGCGAGCTCCGCGTGGCTGATGTTGGAGAGGGTGTCGATCGACTCGAACCCCTTGGCGAAGAGCTGCGCCGGCGAGGTCGCCCACGCCAGCATGCGCATCGGCCCGAGGGAGTCGGCGAGGCGGTAGCCGAAGGCGCGGGTGAAGGAGGCGTCGTCCGGGAAGCGGGGGCGAGCACGCGCGAGCACCGCCTCGACCTGCGCGAGCGTCGCCCAGCGCCCCTGGTCGAGGTCGTCCCGCCCGACCCCCGTGCCCTCCAGAACCTCCACGAGCGCCTCCCGGCCGTGGAAGTCCTCGACGTACCGTGCGAGGCCCCCGAGGATGCGCAGGCTCAGCTCCCCCGCGTCACTCATGCTCGAAGAGGGCACGGTGGACCTTCGCGGCGAGGTCCCCCAGCGTGAACTGCCCGGACTTGCGCAGCAGCCGCCGCACCATCGTCTTCATGGTCGTCTCCTCGACGCCGAGGCGCTCGGCGAGCTCCCCGCGGGCGAAGCCCGTGCATGCGAGGAGCATGATCTCCTTCTCGCGAGGAGTAAAGCCGTGGCTTATCGCCCAGTCGTCGACGGTCTCCTGCAGGCGCACACGCGTCAGCTTGCGAAACGTCATGGCCGCGTCGACGAAGGCGCGCAGGTTCTCCTCGCGCGGGGGCTTCGGCAAGAACTGGGCGCGGTGGAGCTGCGCGGAGGTGATCGTCCCCTCGTCCTGGTACCCCGTGAGCACCAGCGCCGGCACCTGCACACCGCGCGCACGCGCGGCGGCGAGCAGCTCCAGCCCCGAGCCGTCGGGCAGGCCCACGTCCAGCACCATGCCGGCGAGAGGGCCGCCCGCGTCGATGAACTCGAGGGCGTCGGCGATGGTGGAGGCGACGGTGGTTCCCCCCCCGGTCGTACTCAAGAACCGACTGAGCGCTTGCGCCAGAACCGAATCGTCCTCCACGACCAGGTAGTGGGGTGAGGGGGCGTCGGACAAAGGGACCCGTCGATCATACCAGCGGCCCCCACCGTCACCAAGCCGCCCGCCGATCTACTCCCTGGGGAGTAGATCGGGTACCGCGAGCGGCCTGCTCCGCGCCCGACACCGTCCCCGCCGATGTGGCGTCCCGTCGCTGTCGGGGCGCTCCACCACAGCCGCCGGACGGTGTATACCGTCACCAGGTGAAGTCGTCCCCGGTCCAGCGCACCCTCGCGCTCCTCCTGCGTCCGTTCACCAAGGTCCATCCGGACGAGGCCGTCAACGTCGCGGTGATGACGCTCGCCGCGTTCCTGCTCCTGTCCGCGTACTACCTGCTGAAGACGGTGCGCGAGCCGCTCATCCTGCTGCAGGGCGGGGCGGAGGTGAAGCTGTACGCGCGCGCCGGGCAGGCGGTCATCATGGCGGGCTTCGTCCATTTCTACGGCGAGCTCGCCAAGCGCGTCGGCCGCATGCGCCTGCTCACCATCGTCTTTCTCTTCTTCGTCTCCAACCTCGTCGTCTTCGCCGTCCTGCAGCGCGCGCACGTGGAGATCGGGCTCGCCTTCTTCTTCTGGGTGGGCGTCTTCAGCTACACCATCGTCGCGCAGTTCTGGGCGCTCGCGGCCGACATCTACACCGACGAGCAAGGCAAGCGCCTCTTCCCCATCATCGGCGCGGGGAGCTCCATCGGCGCGGTCGCGGGCGCCCGCTTCGCGCAGGCCCTCATCCCCCTCGGCCCCGCGATGATCATGGCCATCGCGGTGGGGATCCTGCTCGTCTGCCTCGCGCTCATCGTCACGGTGGAGCGCCGGGCGGCGGCCGCCGCGCCCCGCACGGACAAGGCGCACCCCGACGAGCCGCTCGCGACGCAGGGCGCCTTCCGCCTGATCGCGGGCGACAGGTACCTGCTGCTCATCGCGGGCCTGGTCATACTGCTCAACTGGGTGAACAGCTCCGGCGAGTATCTGCTCGACCGCTCGCTGATCGTCGCGGCCAAGGCGAGCGCGCACGGGTCGCTCGCCGCGCAGCAGCAGTTCGTCGGCGCCTTCAAGGCGAACTACTTCGCCTGGTACAACCTCGTCGGGTTGGTGCTCCAGCTCTTCGCCGTCTCGCGCATCTTCGCTCTGGTGGGGGTGCGCGGGGCGCTGCTCTTCATGCCTGCCTTCTCCCTCTTGGCGTACGCGACGGCGGCGGTGCGGCCCACCCTCGCCGTGCTGCGCGTCGTCAAGATCGGGGAGAACGGCACGCAGTACTCCTTGCAGGACACGACGCGCAACGCCCTCTTCTTGATGGCGACGCGCGCGGAGAAATTCGTCGGCAAGACGGCGGTGGACACGGTGGCGGTGCGCGTGGGCGCCATCCTCAGCGCGCTGGCCGTCTACACCGGCACCCACCTCGGCTGGTCCACCTCCCTCTTTGCCACCATCAACGTGGTGCTCGCTTGCGGGTGGCTGACCTTCGCGCTGCTGATCCGCCGGGAGCACGCCCGGCGGGAGGCGGCGGCGGAGCCTCGCCCATCGCCCACCCCCGTCCCGGCGTGACGATGGATTGTGAGCGCCGGACCGTTCGTAGGCTGACGATTGACCGCGCGGGGCAGGCCGGGGCGAGGCGGCCCCCCCGACCGCTGCATGCTGGCGATCCGACGCGGCGCCATCGTCTCGCGGGCGGGCCGGCCCTATCCTCGGGGAGCATGAAGAACGCGACGGACGCGGTGGCAGCCCCGGCGGAGGCATCGTGATCGGCCCGGATGAGCGGGCGCCCTCCGGCCGCTGGACCGGACTCACGGTCCTGCTGACCGGCGCCACCGGCGGCATCGGCCGCGCCACGGCCAAGCGCCTCGCCTCGGAGGGCGCCACCCTCCTCCTGCACGCGCGCTCGCGCCCGCGGCTGGACGCCCTCGCGAAGGAGCTGCGCGACTCCGGCGCGCAGGTCACCCCGCTCGTGTGCGACCTGACCTCGCTGTCGGAGACGGCCGGTCTGGCGCGTGCCGCGCTGGAGGTGGCCCCGCGGCTGGACGTGCTCGTCAACAACGCCGGCGTCGGCTTCGGGCAGGACAAGACGGTGCGCGAGACGAGCCGCGACGGCTTCGAGCTGCGCTTCGCGGTGAACTACCTCGCCCCGTTCGTCCTCACGGAGGAGCTCCTCGCTCGCGGCGCGCCATCCCGCGCGATCGTCAACGTCGCCTCGGCCGGGCAGGAGGCGCTGGACCTGGACGACCTGATGACGGAGCGCGGGTACGACGGCGTGCGCGCCTACCGGCGCAGCAAGCTCGCGATGGTGATGTACACCTTCGATCTCGCCGGGAAGCACACGTCGGTCGCGTCCAACGCGCTGCACCCGGGCACCTTCCTCGACACCGGCATGGTGCGCGACGCCGGGATCGCCCCGCTCGGACCCGCCGAGGGGGGCGCCGACGTCATCGCGCACGTCCTCCGGGCCGCGCTCGAGGACGAGACGAGCGGTCGTTACTACTTCGAGACGCGGCCCTCGCGCGCCGAGGAGCAGGCGTACGACCTGGAGGCGCGTCGCGTGCTCCGCGAGCGCACGCTGGAGATCACGCGCCCCTTCCGCGCGGCCCGCCGCCCGTGAGGCAGGCGAGTGTCCCGCGCCGCCGGTCACCTTTGCGGGTCGGGGTGCCGGCGCCATCGCCACGTGCAGAAGATCAGCCACGCGGCGTCCACCCCGGCGGTGAGCATCGCCAGCGCGCTGGTGCTCAGGCTCTCCGAGATGCCCGACGCCAGCACGCGCGCCCTGCGCGCCGGCGAGAGGTGACCGCCGCCGATGAGCGCCTCGCCCGCGTCGAAGAGGTCCACCGCGATGAGCAGCGCGGAGAGGATGAGGAGGGCGTTGGCCGTGATGGACGCGAAGCGGGGGAGGGTGCCGAGACGCCGGATGCGGCGCGTCCACATCGCCATGCCCGCGAGCGCCAGGAGCGGGAGCGCGACCAGCCCGAACAACAGGATGACCTCGACCGGCGACGGCACGGCGACAGTCTTCCACGAATGGCGAGTGTGGGCCCGCACGACCCGCCTCGACAACGTGCCAGTGGGGGGGTGCCTCGTGCGTGGGCGGGTGTGTGACGCGGGGGGCGACTCGTACTACGCCGAGCCGACGTACCGGTGTTCGAGCGTCCCGCTCGCGGAGGCCGGAAGCTAACTCGCCGGAATCTCTGTAGGCGCGATAGGGATTGAACCTACGACCCCTACCGTGTCAAGGCACTTGCATATTGCATGCAAGTGCCGAGCAAACCCCATTTTCGTCGGGAATTCTCTTTGACGCAGAGTTACCTGGAAGGAGTGGGAAGTGCTCGGCGTGACCATCAGGTCGTGTGAAAGGTCGTGTGAAGAGCGACCCCTACCTGAGGGGTGTTACGAGGCGTTCCCGAACGCGGTCGAGCAAGAGCGGTCTTCGTCAACCGCTTCGTGGCTTCAACGACTCCACCCTCTTGGCGAGCTCGTTCACGCGTTCGACGAGTTCGCGGGTGACGGCGGTCCGCTCCACCTGCCCATGTACGACTTGATTGCGGACCTGACGTAGCTCGTTGAAGTCCGCGACGAGCTTCGCGTCAGCGCCGTCCACTTCGGGGAAGCGTAAGCGCATCGCTGCGGCGGCAAACGCCGACTTCGTGCCGCGCTCCCCTGGGACAAGGGCCAAACGTGCTCGCTCCGAACGCTGCCACCCCAGCATGAAGGCGCCGAGGAGTTCCATCTGTTCGTCCTCCTCGACCTCAATCTCCGACCCGAACAGGTTCATGTACAGAAGCTTCGCCAGCTCGGCGTAGACATCAACCTTCTGCCGCTCGACCGTCAGCCCGTTCCCCTGGTGGTACAGCTCGTTCCGCAGGCGGTGGTACCACTCGACTTGGCCCAGATCGATCCCGGCGAGCTTCTCGTCCGCGTGCTCCTCCATCGCGTCGAGGAGCTTCGGGAAGCTCTCACTGATGTCGCGAAACTTGTCCCGACCGATCTTGATGCCGGTGACCCGACCGGGGAGCCCCAGGTACGTCTTGAGCGTCAACTCGACGGCGTTGTCGATGAGGATCATGGCGAGCCGCCGGTTCGTGTCCGAATCCTTCTTGAGCAACTTCAGCGCGTGACGAAGTATCTCGCCCGGGCCCGAAGCCCACGGTCCCGCATCGGCCATCGATGCCTCCTTCCAACGGACGGATCCTAGAAGCACACGGCGAGCGATGAAAGGGTCACGGCGCCGGGCCGAGCGCTACCAGGTGACCGTCGTCGCGACGAGGCCGCGATCTCGGCGGGACTGGGCCGTGGTACCGTCGTGGGCGCGATGCGACTGAACGAGTTCAGGGTCCAGAAGTACAAGACCATCACCGACACCGGCTGGGTGAAGGTCCGCCCCGACGTAACCTGCCTGCTCGGGAAGAACGAGAGCGGGAAGTCAGCCGTGATGCAGGCGATCTGGAAGTTCAAGAACGCGGGAGGGACCGGCTACGATTTCCTCTACGACTACCCGAAGGAGCGCTACTCGAAGGACAGGGGCACCGACCCGATCGTGGTGTCGTTGAGGTTCGCGCTGGAGCCAGCCGATCGAGACGGTCTCACGGCGGCTGGGCTTCCGACTCCCGAGGCGGTGGAGGTCTCGACGACATACGCGGGAAGGAGATCCTACTCCTTCGATCTGGCGCCGAGTCCCATCGCGATCCCGCCGGTCGTCCTCGACTTGCAGCAGGCGCTCCAAGCGGAAGGGCCAGATGAAGCCGCCGAGACCATCTTGGCGCAGGCGCGCACCGAAGTTCAACCGCTGTCGGCGGGCATCCAGGATGCTGCGGCGGTCCGCGACAGCGCGCGGAAGTTGAAGCTCCTTCTCCCACAGGTCGCCGCCGTTCTGGGCGACCTGCAGCCGCAGTACCTCGCCGCAATCGAGTCGCTCGCGTCAATCCGCCTGCCCGAAGAAACGAGGGTCGCCGTCGAGCAGTGGACCGAGGCGCACTTGCCAACCTTCATCTACTTCGACGACTACGGCCGTCTGGAGACTCGCATCAACTTGCGGACCTTCTTGGCGCACCGGGGCGCGACCCCCGTGGAGCCACGCGTCAGGACGCAGATGGCGCTGTTCGAGTGGACTCACCTCGACCCGGAAGAGCTTCAACGCCTCGGCCTTCCGATTCAGCCCAACGAGACGCAGGACCAGGTTCAACGACGCAAGGATGAGCGGTCGAGCCTTACGGAGTCGGCGTCGTACGCCCTGACAGGCGAGTGGATGGACTGGTGGGATCAACGCCAGCACACGTTGAATATCGAGGCCGATGGGGAAGACCTCGTTCTACGCGTGTCCGACAACCAGAACCCTTGGAAGATCCCATTCCACGAGCGCAGCAAAGGCTTCCAGTGGTTCTTCTCCTTCTACCTAACCTTCCTCGTCGAGTCGGAGAAGGCCCACGCGGGTGCGATCCTGCTGCTCGACGAGCCCGGGCTTCATCTTCACATTCGCGCCCAGCAGAAGTTGCTCGGCTTCTTCCAGCGTATCTCCGAGAAGAACCAGACGATCTACAGCTCCCACTCGCCGTTCATGGTGGATCCCCTCCATCTCGACAACGTGCGGACCGTGTACCTGAAGAAGCCGGAGGGCTCCGAGCGGGTCTACACCCACGTCTCGCTCGGAACGGAGCCCGAGGGGGACCGGGACACACTTCTGCCTCTCCAAGCGGCGCTTGGCTACGAGATTGCGCAGACCCTCTTCATCGGCAAGCACGTGTTGATTGTCGAGGGAATCACCGACTACTGCATCCTTCAGGGGCTCAAGACGATCTTCACCGAGAGCGGCAAGACATCTCTCCCGGACGACATCGTGATCCTCTTCGCGGGCGGGACTTCGCACATGGTGCCCCTCGTCTCGCTCTTCGCTCACCCCGGGACGACCGACCAACAGCTCGTCGTCTTGCTGGATGGCGACAAGGCCGGTCTCGAAAAGGGCGGGCAGTTGCGACGAGACCTGCTGCCGGGCGGCAAGGCCGTCGCGTTGATGTCCGACTCCGACATTCTTGGCGTGCCGCAGGCCCAGGTCGAAGACGTTATTCATCGTGACGAGCTTCTCGCGGCCGTCACGAGGCTCAAAGGAGCGGGGTTCACGATGCCTGCGAAGGCGTCCGTGTTGAATGTCCCGTTCATGCAGCAGCTCTACACGGAGAACGGGTGGGGGGACTTCACACACGAGCGCAAGGTCGAGTGCTTGGTGGCGGTCGTTGATGGCTGGCGAACGAAGACGGTCCCGGCTTCGCACGAAACACTTTCCAGGGCCGAGACCGTTCTTCGTGGGCTGGCGGCGCGATTCGCATAAGCGTCTGCGCTCTCTGAAGCTGCACGACGTACCGAAGGAGCTGGCGACGCTTCGGCGCCAGCTCCCTCGGGTCACGATGCACCGGGACGCCGCGTGCCCTACCCCCGACGATCGACCAGCGTGTGACGACCCGAGCGATGCTGCTCCCGTCCTGTGTGGGGCGGCACAACGAGATGGCTGGTCTTTCATGAGGGACGGACGGAGACACCGATCACCGCCGGTGCCGGTGACCGTCTTCCGCGACCGGCCGACTCGATCTTGGCGGGCGTCGTGCCGTTCGGTAGGATTCAGGTGCCCTTGTAGCTCAGTCGGATAGAGCGCCCCTTTCGCAAGTCAGGGGGACGGTCGCAGGTTCGATTCCTGTCAAGGGCTCTAGCGGCGGTTCAGGGTCGCCTAACGCGCCGTACTACCGTGGTGAGCGGCTCCAGAGCATCGCCATGCCGAACGACGTGATCTGCGAAACATCGACGACGGCTGCGGCGACCCGACGACGCTCGACGACGCGAACGTAGGCGGCGGCATCGGCTGGGTCGTAGGTCGGCAACGTGTCGCACACGAGGAGGAATGCGCTTGCCAACTTGAGGATGTCGTCAACGGTCGGTTTGCCGTTGAGGGAGGTGACCACCTCTCCGAGTTCGTTCGCGAGATGACCGACGCGGTGGTGCCCGGACGCGAGAGCCGCGACGCGGACTACTTCCTGTTCGATCTCGCGCATCAGAATCAGGGTTTCACCCTCGCCGAGATCCCCTACCGCACGGGGCTTCCCGCCACTGAGGTTCGGAAGGAAGTTACGCTTCACGCCTTTGCCGAGCGTGACGCTCACCTGCTCCTGCGCACCGCCCACTTCACCGCCACCAGCCCACGCTGTGAGACCGAGGCGCTTCAGCCAATCGTCGTTGCCCGTGGCCCTGAGCGCGTCGAGCGCGGCGCGTTGGACCGCCCACAGCACGATGTCGCAGACCTGAACGCCGGGCTCATCTCCACCGACCAGCTTGATCGTCATCAGCGGGAACCGGGTTGGAATGTTGGGCTGCTTCGCAAATGCGCCGAGGCAGCGTGAGCGCCAGTAGGTACCCCAATCCGCCACGTTCCCCTCGTCGAAGGTCCCCTCGCGCCTCGCAACCACGAGGTGGACGGCATCGTAGTCGTCCTGCGTGACTGTCAGCGCAGCAAGCAGGTTCATGAGCGGATGTAGCTCGCCGGGCCCGTACTTCCCCGAGTCCTTGCGCCCGAAGTGCCACTGCATGTCGGAGAATGCGCCGTCGATCGGGGCGGCGACGATCTCGCGGCTCAACCACGAGTGCGCGTTCTTGCTGTCCAAGGAGGCGTGGAAGTACCCGCGCCTGAGGGTCTCTTCGTCTGTTGCGTTACCCCTCGCGTCGGGATCAGCAGCGAGCTTTCCGAGCGCCTTCTTGATAAGGTCATCGCCGATTTCGCGTTCGACGACGAGGGCGCCCACGCGGAACGGCTTGCCCGGGTCCACGGCGTCGGCAGCCGGTCCTTGCGACTCATCGATGTAGACCCAGGCTTCCGACATGTTGCTCCCCTCGATGAGACCGACGACCAGCGGATGACCGCCTGACGAGGTGTCTGCTTAGCGGTGTCGCACACTGTGGGTCCATTCTTCGTTCCTGATGCGAGAAGTTCTTTCCATGGGACCTGATCGGGAGCATCCCGGATCACGTGACGCCCGAGCAGCGGATCCAGGAGCTGGAGCAGGAGAACGCCGCGCTTCGCGAAGAGCTGGCGAAGCTGCGCAAGGAGATCGAGGAGTGGAAGCGCGGGTTCCGGGAGCGCGGGAAGCGGCGGACGTCGCGCTCCGAGGGTCGGCGGGCGCCCTCGGGCAAGCCGCGCGGCCGCAAGGTGGGCCATGTCGGATTGCGGCCCGCCGCACCGGCCCACGTCGACGACGAAGTCGTGCACGAGATGCCGGCGACGTGCAGCTGTGGCGGGGCAGTCGTGGCGACGGGCGAGACGGACAGCACAGTCGTCACCGACATCCCAGTGGTGCAGCCGCGGCAGACGCATCACGTGGCGCACGTCGGCAGCTGCGAGGTGTGCCACAAGCGCGTGGTCGCGAAGCTGCCGGGCGCGCCGGCGGCGGGCAAGAGCGTCGCCGCGGTGTCGTTCGGCCCCAACGTGCAGGCGATGGCGCTGGACCTGCGCTTCGAGCGCGACATGCCGCTGGGCAAGATCAGTGCGTTCCTCGGACAGTGGCTCGGCATCTCGATCACGACCGGCGGCCTGGCGCAGATGTTCGACCGATTGCGACGCCGCTCGGCGCCGAGCTACGACGAGCTGGTCGACGCGGTGCGCGCATCGCCCGTGGCGGGCCTCGACGAGAGCGGCCATCGACAGGACGGCGTGCCGGGTTGGATGTGGCTGATGCGCACCGACCGCGTCTCGGTCTTCCGCGCCGAGCTGTCGCGCGGCGCGTGGGTCGCCGAGTCGATGCTCGGCGCGAGCTTCAAAGGAGTCCTGTGCACCGACTTCTACGGCGTGTACACGAGTCACGACGGCTGGACCCACGCCTACTGCGGTGCGCACACCATCCGCGAGGCCAAGAAGATCGCCGAGCTCACCCCGTGCGCCGCGACCGAGGAGTTCCGCGACCGACTCATCGGCTTCTACGTCGCGGGCAAGCACGCCGCGGCGAGCGGCGATCCCGAGCAGCGCCGAGGCGCGCGCATCCGCCTCGGCCATCTCATCAGCAGCACCAACTTCGTGGAGTTCCCGGACATCGTCCGGCTGCAGGAGCGCCTCGACGAGCACAAGGTGGGGGTGACGCTCTTCATCGACCGCCCCGACGTCCCGGCCACGAACAACGCGACCGAACGCGACATCCGCGCCCACGGGCGGCACCGCGCGATGACCGGCGGAACGCGCTCGGCCGCCGGCAGCGCCACCCTGGCGCACTGGATGAGCATCACGCAGACGCGGCGCAAGTGCCAGCTCCCGCTTCGGGGCTTCGTCATCGGGCTGTACGAAAGTCACCTCCACGGCAAGCCGCCTCCGTCTGTCTTTGCCCACTAGCCGGCGAGTCCTCCGACGGTCGACGTCACGCCCGGGCCGCGGGCCGTCTTCCGGCCGCTAAGCAGAGACCTGACGAGAGTAGCCGTTGTGGTCGCCACAATCGATAGCCCGCACGTCATGGGCAAGGGAAGTAGCGGTGGGGGGTCCGAAGGGCGGCGGAGTCCCCAAGGGCGGCCAAGGCTACGGGGGCAACTGGCCGAGCACGACGCCGAATCCGTCGGGTGGCGGCAGAGACAACGCTCCGCCGTCGAAGTAGTCGTCGGTGACGAGGAGGGCGCCCGGAACAGTTGGCCGGGCGCCCTGCTCTGCACGAGCTGCGCGACACGAAGTTGTGCTCACGACGACGAGGGACACCCACGCCCGCCTCAGGACTGTTTTGGGGTCCTCGGCCCGGGGTCCGCCGACCAACATTTCGCGAGCCCACCCGGGCAGCCTGGATGGGGCCCCTTTTGAGGGGGTGGGTCGATCCCGTCGAAGTAGCCGCCGAACCAAATTTCGCGAAGCTGCCCGAGCGTGCGGGATGGGACCCACTTGATGGGGGTGGGGGCGATCGCCGAATTCGCCGACGACCCAAATTTCGTGAGCCCGCCCGGGCAGCCTGGATGGGACCCACTTGATGGGGGTGGGGGCGATCTCGTCGAATTCGCCGACGACCCAAATTTCGCGAAGCTGCCGGACGGGATGGGACCCGTTCTTGGGGGTGGGGTCGGTTCCGCAGTTTCGGGGATCGGCCGATCGCCGTGCGAGTGCCCACCGAACGGGCTGTACCGGCGTGGACGGAGGACCGGCCAGATAATCGAGCGTATTTCATCATGGTGATCTTCACCGCCCGGGAGACCACCATCGCGGCGATGCCGGGAGCCCGTGGTGGTCAGCACGCTTCGGCGCCCTCGACGTTCGGAGTCGCGCCCGGATCCGAGATCGACGAGGCCGAGGTGATGATCGGGCCCCCGCCCAGGGGAGCCCGACCTCCAGCGACGCCAGCGATCAGTGTCCGCCCCTGGAGGGGGTACTGGATCGCTAGTGTCGCTGGCAAGGACTTCTGTAGAGGAGAGAGAATCATGCCGACCCCCGTCGCCATCGGCTCCTCGACCTTGATCCAGGCGGTTGCCACGGTGTTGTAGGGGGATGGGTATCGCCGGTTCCACCGCCTACATTCGCGTGTCCTCGCGGGCCCAGGACCACGCGACCCAACGGGCCGCCATCGAACGAGCTGCCGCCGCCCGAGGTGACTCGATCGGCACCTGGTTCGCGGAGAAGCGGTCTGCCAAGACGATGGACCGACCGGAGCTTCAACGCCTTCTGCGGGAAGCTCGTGCGGGTCGCCTTCGAGGTCATCGCCTCTACTTGTTTCGGTTGGATTGCCTGACCCGAACGGGCATCGCCGACACGTTGACGACCCTGGAGGGGCTGCGAACGGCCGGAATCGAGGTGGTAAGCGTGGCAGACGGGTTCGACTTGAGCGGCCCGGCTGCGGAGATCATCATCTCGGTGATGGCCTGGGCCGCCAAGATGGAGAGGTTGGCGCTGGGGGAGCGAATCGCCGCTGCCCGTGAGCGGATCGAGGCGGAGGGGGGCTCTTGGGGTCGTCCGCCCAGGATGGATCCGGAGACGGTCGCGAAGGCCAGGGCGATGAGGATCGAGGGCCGGACGCTGAGGGCGATCTCCATCGCGTTGAAGATCCCGAAGTCCACGCTGGCGGCCACGCTGGCGTCGTCCCGAAAACCTCCTCCGGAATCGAGCCCCGCCGACCAACAAATTGACGGAGCTGGAGGGGGTCAGCAGGGGCTGGTCGGGTAGCGTACTTCCGGGACAGCGCTCAGTCGGTGGTGGAAGTCGCCGCCCCATCGATCCGCGATTCGTACATCTTCAGGACCTTCTCGGCCAACTCGTCCGGCAACGTCCCGCGTGCGACCTCGGCCACGGTGTCCATCCAGAGTTCCCTGAGGACCTGGACCGTGGAGGGCGAGATGTCGGGCTCGATGCCGGTCCTCCTCATCGTCAGAATCACGTTGGCGATCTTCAAGACGCCATCGACGTGGCGTGAAATCGTCTGCTCGATCTGCTTCGGATGTTGTCCCACGCGGAGGCCATGTCGAACGTCGAACCCGATCGACGCACATTCCTCCGCCATCGCGACCAACGTGGAGTGGAGGAGATCCTCGGATGCTCGGGCACGACGCACTGGATCTCTCTCGATGTGGTCCTCCCGCCGGGCGTTGAGTTGGCGTAGGTACACCTCCTGGTCGGCATCGGGAGCAGGCGCGATCTTGAGAGGTCGGCCAGGTCGCCGTCGAACGTGAAGCTCCTGGCCGTCGGCATCTTCATGGGCGAGGTAGATGGGCATCGAGCTGTCCGGCGGCGGCCTGGGAGTATCGGTCACTGCGTGGCTCTCCTCCTATTGCGCACGCACAAGGAGAGTTTTCGTGGCGTTTCGATTTTCTGAGGGTCGCCGACCAGGTGCCTGTGCGAGTTCAGTTTTCGGGGGTGGCCTCATACGACGGAGGGCCATCCAGCGCGGCGTTGTGCACGCCCTCTAGCGCGTGGTTGAACGGGTGCTTCCGCGATCTCGGCCAATTCCGGTCGAACATGCGCAGGACCTACACGCACGAGGAGCCCAACAGCCTGACCACCGAGGAAGTGCGCGCCTTCCTCGCCAAGATGCGCCAGCGGTTTCCCCAGCACTACGCGATCACCCTGCTCGCATTTGTCATCGGGCATCGTCCTTCGACGCTCCGTCCGCTCCGTCGCTCAGGCCCGAACCGCGACTACATCCCGGGTGAGGGCCTCCTTCTTGTGCGTCGCTCGTACACCTTCGGGGGCGATGCAGTCGAGCGAACGAAGACCAAGCTGGACCAACGGATCGCGCTCCCGCCCGAGGTGTGCGCCGTTCTCGACTGGCACATCAAGACCCAACTCACGAGCGATGAGCAACTGGAGAGCGACCTCCTCTTCCCGGCACGTAGCGGGAGCTTCCGGTGCTCGTCTTCGCTACAGGATCCATTCGCGAAGGTCGCGAAGGCGATCGGGCTCACGAAGAAGATCACGCCCAAGGCGGGGCGCCGAACGTTCCAGGACCTCTCCCGCGCCGCCGGTATCGAGCACGTCGTGAAGAAGGCCATCTCTGGCCACGCGACCGACGCCATGGTCGTCAGGTACTCGACCCCCGGGGAGCACGAGATGCGCGAGGCGATCGGGAAGGTCGTGGACATCGCGACCGCTCGAACAGCCAAAGGTGCGAAGCGCTAGGCGCGGTGCAACGTGATGGGCACATTCAAGCGTGCTGTCGGATTCCGACTCTCCTGCTTCCACCCGAGAAGCAACGACCACGCTTCGGCTTCGGACCACCAGCGGATCTCGCGGAGACGGTGGTAACGCGGCCCGCTGCCGACCAGCGTTGCCCGCTGCGGATCGACCACAAGCAGCCGCAGAACCAGACCATGGAACCAAATCGTGAGTCCAATCGGCAGGGGTCGAGGCGGCTCCGAGATCATCGGCAGCGTGACCATCGTCGTCCACGCGACACCGGGATCATGATCTACGTACAGACCCCACCCTGGCGGCCACGATTTCTCCCCCTTGACGATCTGGAGCCATGAATCTGGAGGGCGCCACAGATTGCCGCCGACGCCCTTGCATGGGCGGACGCGTAGCAGACCACAAAGCGCCTTGAGCATCCATCGCTCGATGTCGTGCCCGTTGACGAGCTGCGCTCTCACGCGCGCTCCATCGGCACCGTCACGCAATGAACGCGTCTCGGTCCGCAGCGTCGTGAACGTACGGCCCATGAAATCGTCGAGGCGGCTGAATAGCGCGTTGTGCCTCGTGCAGAGAACCTTTGCGCCGAGGTTCCCGATCCCGACGGTCTGCTCCTTCTCCCTCTGCCACGGATGGCCGGTGATCATGACCGTCTCACGGCCGCCCGTGAATGCGCGCAGCACCGACGCGCTCATCACGTGCTCCGACGACGTTTTGGACGTGCATCCCCAGTCGGAAGACGCGAAGCAATCACGATTGCGGAAACGAACTGATGGAACCTTCGCGCGCAGCATGACGGGTCTTGGGCAATGCCAGAGCCGATTTCGTCCGCAACATTTCCCGAGCAAGGCGCCATTGCCACACGGGCAAGGTTCGTCGGAGCGCAGGAGCAGCGGATCCGTTCTTGGCTTGAACGTTTGGGTGAGGCGAATGTCGTCGCGATCGACGATGAACACGTGCGACTCCGATGCAACAATTACTTGCGAAGAAACGTCTCCGGGCGGACTGGGTTCACTTTGCCCAGGAGTTCCCCAACTCGCGACAGCGTTTCGTCGCGCGGCTTCTTGGCGTTGGCAGCGAGTGGCGACAGCTTGAGTCGGCCCTCGCCAGCGAGTTGCGAGACGTGCCCAACGAGCCACCCCACGATCTCCATCGCGTAGAGGACGAACGTGTGCAGGTTGCAGTGCTCTTTGACATCCAGCACCTCGACGGCCGCGTGACCGACATCTACTTGGTTGCGGACATATGCGAGAGCGGCGATCAGTTCGACGACCTCTTCGCGCACCCCGAGGCTCCGCAAGCTGGTGCGTAGCTTTTCGATCGATCCGCCGTGAGGCAGGAGGACTTCGACAGCCTTGTTCAGATTCAGAAGTTGTTCGCCTGCGAACTGAGCCGGATGCGCCCCCCGATACGCAAGCCACCGAGCGTGGTTCACGTAGCGGTACGCCGCGAACAATCTCGCTGCACCCTCCGCTGGGACCTTCGAGATGCGAACCATCTCTTCCTCGATTGACGTGGCCATCGTCGATGACCCCGCCGAGTACATCACGTTCTGGAACTCGCCCCGAACCTCGACCTCAAACGAACGCTCGCCGACCGTACCGAAAACATCGGCCACAAGCACGGGGGCATGAAGAGCGTTCGACAAGAGTGCGGGCAGCTCCGTCGCAACCATCTCGATGCAACGCCGCAAGCTTCCCTCGGAGTCCAACTCGCCTTCGACGATCGCGATGCTTCCTTCGACGCGTAGGGCGAGATTGAAGAACATCGCGCTCACATGAGCGTTGGGAAGACGACCGCCGCCGTCACGCAAGATTCCGCCGTGCCACATGTCGGCGCGAAGCTGGACCTGCTGACCGCCAGCGTTGACCACGAGCCGTCCAGAGAGCGACTCGTCGCCGAAGAGTTCCTTCGGCGCCAGTTGCGCATGAACAGCGGCGCGCGCAGGAAACGTCGGGAGCGCTGTGGCGAACTTCACCACGCGATGCGGGATGTCGAGAACGGGCATGCGGGTTCCTCACGATCTCGACGTGAACCGCCTCGTTCGCCTGACGCGCTGCGTGGTCGTGTGAAAGGTCGTGTGAAGCCGATCCGGCTTGTTCAACGATCCGCGGAAACCCGCGGAAAAGTTGTAGGCGCGATAGGGATTGAACCTACGACCCCTACCGTGTCAAGGTAGTGCTCTACCACTGAGCTACGCGCCTGCGCCCTGGAAAGGCGAGCCCGTGGAAGTAGCGGCCCGCGGGGCCGGTGTCAAGGCCGACACTGGGCAGACACCCTGGCGCAGCGCGCCCCCGCGTCTCGTGGTAGCCTCGAGGGATGAGGCACGGACGCATGAAGCTCGTGGTGGCGGCGCTCGCGGGGCTGGGGCTCTTCATCACGCAGGACGCCTTCGCCCAGGGCAAGACGAAGGGCCGGGTCATCACCATCAGCGAGGTGACGATCGTCGGCCGCGTCCTCAAGCCGATCGCCTCGGTGGACGTGAACAAGATCCCGCCGAAGCTCACGCTGAGCGAGCTGAAGCAAGCCTTCGTCGACCGGATCGAGGCCGCGACGAAGAAAGACCCGTTCTGACGCCTGCGTAGCGCCTCGTGCTAACCTCTACCTTCGCGCCCCTCGCCGGGCGCGCGGGAGGTCACCATGGCGACGGAGCTCCGGCGGTTGGCCGGCCGACGGCCCGAAGGGGGCGTGGGGCTGGGGCGATGGGCGGTGGCGTTGTGCGTCGGGGGCAGCGCGCTCCTGCTCGCCTGCAGCGGTGACGACAGCGCGGCCACCGACGGTGGCGGTATCGGCGATGGCGGCGGCGACGAGTCCAACATCCTGCTGGACGGCGCGCTGCCGCAAGACTCCGGCCCCGCGCCCTGCGGCAGCTCGGTGTGCGGCGCGGGCGAGACGTGCCTGAACGACGCATCCTGCGTCTGCAGCCCGGGCTACGTGCCCGACGGCAACGGCGGGTGCACGCCGGCCGCGGCGGGCACGCCCTCGTCGCACACGCAGGCGGACGTCTGCCAGCACTGGAAGGACGGGCACGTCGTCACCACGCCCAAGCCGTTCACGGCGGGGCAGAACCAGTGCGACGTGGGGACGCTCGCCGCGGGCGGCATCACCGACACGCTGGTGCGTACGAACATGTACCGGTGGATGGAGGGGCTCGACCCCGTCACCGACGACGCGACCAAGGATCAGGGCGACCAGGCGTGCGCCGTCATCCAGGCGTGGAACAACCCGAAGAGCCTGAGCAACCCGCACAGCCCGCCCAACACGGCCACCTGCTACAACGCGCTCGGCGCGACGTGGTCGGGGCAGAGCAACCTCGCGTGGGGGACCTCCTGCGCGGACTCGATCGACCTGTACGTCAGCGACCCGGGCAACGCGACGACGCTCGGCCACCGCCGGTGGGTGCTCCACCCCAACCTGGGCAAGGTGGGCGTCGGCTACTACGAGGGCGGCAACAACGGCTACCAGGGCAAGGCGCAGTGCCTCGGCGTCTTCGACACCAGCGGCACCGGGCCGTACCCCGCGTGGTACTCGTGGCCGCCCTCCGGCTACGTGCCCAAGGCGGTCGCGCAGACGACGCCGTGGAGCTTCCACATCAAGCAGAAGAGCGTGATCTCCGGCGCCGTCATCGCCGTCAAGGACATGGGCGCGAACAAGGACGTCGCGGTGTCCACGCAGAAGCTCAACCAGGGCTTCGGCGACGACGCCATCTCCTTCTCGCCGAGCGGGTGGACCCCGCAGGTGGGGGACGTCTACCGCGTGAGCGTCACGGCGGGGGGCTCCACCTACGTCTACGACGTGCTGCCCGTCGACTGCCCCTGAGGCGCCGGCGGATCCTGCCGGCGTCACGGGTGGCGCTTGCGCCGGACGCCGCGGACGCCGCGGACGACGCGGACGCCGCGGACGCCGCGGACGCCGCGGACGACAACGGTCAGGACGAGGACGCGTCGACCGCGAACACGCCGTCGATGGCGCGCCGGTGGCCTTCTCGGCGGGCCCGCGCGCGGCGCGTGCGCTCCTCGTCTCGCAAGAACCAGAAGCCACCTTCGGTGAGCCTGTCCAGCGTGGCCTCGTCGCCGAACCCGAGCCGGATGCGCATGCAGAGCGCCCCCAGGTGTCTGCGGGCGCTCGCGCATGCACGCGCGGCAGGCCACCGGCGCTCGCCCGGTGCGAGGGCGCCGTCGAGCGCCAGTCCGACGTGTCCCACGAGCACCAGCCCGAAGAACGCGCGCCGGACGCGCCGTCGCCCCTCCGGCGTGAGCTTGACGATGCAGTCGCGCCCATCGCGCCGACGCGTGATCAGCCCCAGCCGCTCGAGGGAGATCATCATGCGGCTGATGGTGGAGCGCGCCACGCCGAGCCCTCGCCGAAGGTTGCTCTGGAGGTTCACCGCGCCCGTCCCGAGTCGATAGAGCGCGTCGAGCAGGTCGAACCGCGCCGCCGTGAGCCCCATCGCCGCGAGCGCCCGCCGCGTGAGCCGCAGCGTGGCGTAATAGGCGCGCTTGATTGTGAAGAACAGAGGGTCCATCCCCACCCCCAGAGCACGCCCCATGCCACCCCCCCCTCTCCCCAGATTCCCCGCGAAACGTCGGAGTGCGAGCGCGCTTGCAGTCCGACGTTTGGTGTCCGGGGACAGGGAGGGGGGACAGGGGGGACAGGGGTGGGCGGTTGGGGAAGAGAGGTGACGGGGGGGAGGGACGGTCGGGACGGAGGGCGGGGCGGCGAGCGCGGGGGGAGCGATGGCGGCGGAGAGCGGAAGGGCCGCCGCGGCGCGCGATCACGCCTGCTCAAGGCGAACGGCGGTGCCGTAGGCGAGCACCTCGGTGGTGCTCGTCATGAACTCCGTCGCGTCGTAGCGCATGCCGATGATCGCGTGCGCGCCCATCGCCTCGGCGTGCTCCAGCATCTTCACGTACGCCTCGTGGCGGGCGATCTCGCACACCTCGACGTACTCCTTGATGTTGCCGCCGCCGAGCTGCTTGAACGCGCCGACGAAGCCCTGCGCGAAGCTGGGGGAGCGCACGATGATCCCGCGCACGATGCCGAGGTAGCTCGCGACGCGATACCCGGCGACCTCGTTGCCGGTGGTGACGATGATGCGGACGGTCTGCTCGACGCCGACGCGGTACGGCGTCCCCTGCTGGGGCTGCTGGGTCATGGGGCCTCCTTCGAGTGCGCCACTCTACCCCTCACCCGAGCACGAGGGGGACGCGGATCAGCGGGCCGCCACGTAGACCACGTCGGGCCCGATGGCGACGCTCCCGCCGGCGTCCACGCTCCCGACCGTGTCGCCCATCTCGCCCACCACATCCGCCGGGCCCCCGCGCCACGTGGCCGTCGCGGCCGCCGTCGTGACGGTCCACACGGCGGTCACGGCCGGGCCGGAGGCGCCGCGAAACACGATCGCCCGGGCGTCGGCGGGCAGACCGTCGATCGTCGCGTCCTGGGTCGTCGGCCACATGTCGCCCACACGCGCCAGCATCGCCTTGAGCGCGAGGTACACCGGCTTGGGCGTCGCCTCCTTCGCGTTCGCCGGGTCCGCGTCGTCGTGCAGCAGCCCGAAGGCGTCCTCCGGAGGGAACGCCGCCGGGTCCGGGCCGTCGCGCAGCGTGTACCAGAAGATGCCGCTCGCCCCCGCGTGCGCGGCGAGGATCGTCGCGCGAACGGTGAAGCGCGCCTGCGCCGCCTCGTCCACCGCGCCCTCCACCACCGGCCAGCCGATCTCGGTGATCCAGATGGGCTTGTCCCCGCCGCCGTGCTGCGCCAGCAGCCACGCGTGCATCTGGATCTTCGCCTCCAGCGGCGGATCGTCCAGCTCGCCCACCTCCGGCGCGCGCTCCGGAGGGTACGAAGCGTACGTGTGGATCCCCGCGATCTCGAAGTGCGAGGCGAGGTCCGGGTGCGCGTCGTACGCCTTGCCGAGGAACGTCATCGCGCCGTCGATGAGCTGCGGCGTGAACACCGTCCCCCCAAGCAGCACGGGCACGTTCGGGTCTGCCTGGCGCACCGCGTCGTGCGCGTCGATGAGCAGCGCCCCGTACGCGGCGGGATCGCCGCTGAGGGTGCCCTTCCAGAAGCGGAACCCGCCGTTCGGCTCGTTCCACACCTCCCACGCCGCCACCTTCCCCTTGAAGTGCTCCGCGGTGGCGCGCGCGTAGTCGGCGAAGTCCCCCGGGTCCGTCGGCGGGTAGAACTCGTCGCCGCCCGAGCCCGCGTTCGCCCACGGCGCGCCGTAGAGCAGCGCGCCGAGCAGCGGCACCCCGCGCGCCTGCGCCTCCGACACCAGCGCGTCGTAGAGGGTGAAGTCGAACGTCCCCTTCTGCGGCTCGATCTGCGCCCACCGGAAGTCGCGACGGACCATCACGCCGCCCAGGTCGAGCGCGGCGTCGAAGTAGCCCTTGCGGAGGAACGCCGACGCCGCATCCGCCCCGAGCGGCATGTCCCCCGGGTTGGAGGCGATCCCGCACTCCTTTCGCAGCGGCGTCTGCACCGGCGGTCGCACCACCAGGCCCGCGTCCCCCAGCCAGCTCGGCGCGTCGTCTCCGGCGCCGGCGTCGTCCGCGGGCGGCGTTGATGGCGAGGGCGAGCACGCGGCGAGCGCCAGAGGTCCGAACGCGAGTGGCAGCAGCCAATCGCGCAGCGATCCCGGACGGATGCCGAGAGCAGACTTCACGCGGGCGCCAGTCGCTTCAGAGCCGCGTCGAGTGCTGTGACGAACTTGGCGAGCGACGGCTCGGCCGTCTGAAGCGTATAGAGGTCCGCTCGCTCCACGAGCTCCGGAGCATACTCCATCACGTCAGTCAGGATGGGTTGGTGCGCCTGCTCGAGAGCCGTGCGGAGAAGCTTCTTGTACAAGTCCCGCTCGCACTTCCCCGGGTCGGGAGGTGGCGGTACTCCCACGACGGCTTGGAAGGCGAGCGGATCGGCAAGGCACCAGCGTTCCACGTGCGGGTCAGGACATCCGATCACGACGTGCGGGAAGATGGACGTGTCGATCACTTCCAGGAGCGCGGCCCTTGCAGCATGCCACCCCGTGCAGTTGCCGTCGATCACGACGATCAGAAGGTCCGGGACGTCGCCAAGCCGCGTTGCTGCCCGCTGCCACGCCTTGAGCTCCGACTCCGCACGGCCATGGCCACCTCTGGCCGAGCGAACACGGACTTGCACGTTCACCCCGACCTTGCTTGCGAGCCTGGTCACCAGCGGCCGCACGAACTGCTCATGCCCGCGGTCCTCGCAGAAGAGGTCGACGGACCTAGCCATCGAGCCAACCGCGGATGAGCATGTCCGTCATGATCAGTTCGTCTTCGCTGCCCCGCAAGGCTTGCTGGATGGGCTCGTCTTCGAAGAGTGCGCCGGGATCCACGAAGGGTATCAAGTGGGTCCCGGCGTCCTCCTGGACACAGCGGAGCAAGAGGACGTGGTTCTGGTCCTGGCGTTGCCTCTGCAGCATCGCGGCGACCAGCGTCGGTGAGTGCGTGGTCAGCAACAGCTGCGTGCGCCGGCCGATCGAGGAGAGAATGTCGGCGATCACCTCGATGCGTCGTGGGTGGACGCCGTTCTCGGGCTCCTCGAAGGCGACCAAGGAGCTCGGCCAGGGATTGGCCGCGATGGCGCACAGCGCGAGAATGCGCATCGTCCCCTCGGAGATGACGCGAGAAGAGTAGTCCGTGCCGTGCTGCCGGATCCGGATCTCGAGCGTGCCTCGCTCCTTGTCGAGCCCGACGCCGAGCGCTTCGATCGACGGAATGGCCGCCCGAAGAGCTCGCTGGACGGCGAGGAAGTGCTTGCGCTGCGCCTCGTCCCCCTGGATTCGATACAGGAACGGAGCGATGTGCTCGCCTGCGCTGCCGATGTCCAAGACGTCTCGCGGTGGCTGGGCGGAGCGCATCGCCGTTGCCGGATCGAGGTAGTACGAGCGCCACGCGCCGACCTCTTGCCGGAGTCGGTCGAAGTCGGGGTACCGAGTCTCGCCGGAGAACTGGAGGTTGGATGCCTGCGTATGATTCAGCCCTAGCGGCTCCTGCCTGGGGTGACCCGCCTCGTTGTACCGCCGCACGACGAGATGGTCGCCGGCCTTCTCGATGCGCGGGGGACCCTTCGGCTCGCCATCCCGCTTCAGGCGAGCGAGGTACTCGTCGGTCACGGCGAGCCTGCCGGTTCCCGGCGTCGCCTCGACCTCGACGGCGTAGCGAAGCGGTGACTCCGCGCCCGTCACCGTGGCATCGAGACGTAGCGACGCGGACGACTGGCTGAGTAGCTGCGGCAGACCACCAGCGGGCAAGCTGAAGGCCTCCATCGGGTACCCTCGGAGCGGTGGTCCAAAGGCTTCTGCGACGGTGCGTTCGCCCACGAGCCGAGACAGCAGCAGCACGGCCTCCAGGAAGTTGCTCTTTCCCACCGCGTTCGGACCGAAGAGCACGACGACGGGCGCGAGCTTGGCGTCGACGTCGTGGAGTGACTTGAAGCCGCGGATGCGGAGGCGATGGAGCATCGTACGAGGCGTACATCAGCGCGGGGGTTTGGACCAGCCGGCGGCCGTCTTGGTGTAGCGTTCCCCGGTCGTTTTGGCATGCTCCTCCTCATGGCCAAGACGACCTTCCTAGGGACGGGGCTCATCGGCGGCGCGCTGGCGGAGGCGGCGGCGCGCCGCGGCGAGCAGGTGACGGTGTGGAACAGGACCGCGGCGAAGGCGGAGGCGCTCGCCAAGGTGGGCGCCCGCGTCGCGAAGTCCCCGCGGGAGGCCGCCACGGGCGCCGAGCGGGTGCACCTCGCCTTGAGCGACGACGCCGCGGTGGACGCGGTGCTCGAGCAGTGTGGCGACGCCCTCCGCGACGCCCTCGTCATCGATCATACGACGGCCTCGCCCGCGGGCACCGCCGCGCGCGCCGCGAGGCTGGAGGCGGAGGGCATCGCCTTCGTCCACGCCCCGGTCTTCATGTCTCCCTCCGCCGCACGCGAGGCCAAGGGCATCATGCTCGCCGCCGCGCCGCGAGCCACCTTCGAGCGCGCGAAGCCGGCGCTGGAGCCGATGACCGGCACCCTGGAGTACGTCGGGGAGCGGCGGGACCTCGCCGCGGCCTACAAGCTCTTCGGCAACGCCATGATCCTCGCCATCGTCGGCGGCCTGGCGGATGTCTACGCCATCGCGAAGAGCCTCGGCATCCCTGCGACCGACGCGCACGCCCTCTTCGGCAAGTTCAACCCGGCGGGCGTCATCGGCTACCGCGGCGGGGCGATGGCCAGGGGCGACTACCGGGCCAGCTTCGAGCTGAGCATGGCCCGCAAGGACGCGCGGCTCATGATCGAGGCAGCAGGCGAGGTGCCCCTCGCGGTGCTGCCGGCCCTCGCGAGGCGCATGGATGAGCTCCTGGCGAGCGGCCACGCCCAGGAGGACCTCGGCGTGCTCTCCGTCGCCGCCGTTCCGCCCGCCCGCTGAGAGCCCTCCCCGCCCAGCTAGTTGGGCGGGATCCTCGAGGACTTGGAGCCGGCGCCATGCGGCGGTCCCCTGGACGGCGCGCATTTGCTACGTTTGTCCTGGGGATGTCCGGGGACGACGAAAGCACCATGGTCGAGACGCCCGCCTCCCGAGGCGCCGGCGACGACTCCGGGACCTCGCGGCCGACTGTCTCGCGCGAGGGCGACTCCTCCTACCGCTCCGTGTCGCGCGTGACACCCTCCCGCACGTCGGCGGGCAGCTCCGCGACCACCACCCTCGCCACCTCGGTGGTCATGCACTCGGAGGAGGCGACGCGCGCGCGCGCCTTCTTCCGGCTCACCACCATCCTCGTGCTCACCGGCGCCGCATTCATGCCCTTCGTCTCCGGTCCGCCCGCCCTGCGCGTCTTCGCGATGGGCTGCTGCGCGATCGCGGGTCTCGTCGGCCTGTACGCCCTGCGCGTCCTCCACGACGAGAAGCGCTACACCCCGCGTCTCATCGCCCTCGTCGGCGTGGTGTTCGGCGTCTCGGGGGAGCTCGCGCTCTTCTACTTCGGCCTCTTCACCGCCGCGGTGATGGTCCTGCCCATCGGCGTCTACTTCTTCGGCCTGAGCGAGAGCCGCATGGCCGCGCGCACGACCTACGTCGTCGGGGCGCTCTGCTACTTCGTCCTCTCCATGGGCGTGGTGACGGGCCTCTTCCCCGACCTCGGGCCCATGCCCATCGGCCACCTGACGGCCACCTGGCGCGCCTTCTTCGTCGTGATGACGCAGGTCGTCTTCGCGGTGACGTACTTCTTCGCGAGGTCCAGCCGGCGCGCGACCGAGCTCGCCCTCGCGCGGATGGAGCGCGCGCACCGGCAGCTCAACCAGCGCGAGGCGCTCCTGGAGGAGGCGCGCGGGGAGCTGGAGCGCGCGCTGCAGCCTGGCGAGGGGCGCTTCACCGGGCAGGCGGTGGCTGGCTACCTGCTGGGCGAGGTGCTCGGCCGCGGGGGGATGGGCGAGGTCTACGCCGCCGAGCACGCCGAGACGCACGCGCTGGCCGCGGTCAAGCTGTTGCACCCGAACGTGCTCTCCGACGCCTCGATGGTGCAGCGCTTCGTGCGCGAGGCGGAGCTCGCCCGCAAGGTGCGCTCGCCGTACGTGGCGGCGGTGCTGGACGCCGGCACGACGGACAGCGGCCTCCCCTTCGTCGCGATGGATCGGCTGGTGGGCAAGGACCTCGCGTGGCACCTGCGCAAGGACCCGCGCATGTCGCTGCACCGGGTGGTGGAGCTGGTGGAGCATGCGTCGCAGGCGCTGGTGGCCATCCGCGAGGCAGGCATCGTGCACCGCGACATGAAGCCGCACAACCTGATGCTCGACGAGGGGCGCTCGCGGACGTGGAAGGTGCTCGACTTCGGCGTGTCGCGCATGGAGGGTGGGGGCGCCACCCTCACGCAAGGGGCGCTCGTCGGGACGCCGGCGTACATGGCGCCCGAGCAGGTGCGCCTGGAGGCCGTGGACCACCGGAGCGATCTGTACGCGCTCGCGACGGTCGCCTACCGGGCGCTGACCGGCAAGCCGGCGTTCGTCGGGGAGGACGTGGCCGCGCTGCTCTATCACGTGGTGCACACCGCGCCCGTGCGACCGGGCGCGACGGCGCGCTTGCCGGAGGACGTGGATCTGGTGATGGCCATCGCGATGGCGAAGGAGCGCGAGGACCGCTTCGAGAAGGTGGAGGAGCTCGCGCGCGCCTTACGGCTCGCCTCGCGCGGGGAGCTCGACGCCGCCACGCGCGAGCGGGGGCGCCGCCTGGTGGCGAAGTACCCCTGGTCCTCCGCCGCCGCACGCGCGGCGGGGTGAGGTTCAGTCTGCGGGTGCGGGGGCCTCGTCCGGGCCCGCGAGCCGGCGCTTCAGCCACAGCGCGCTCACGCGGTAGGCGACGCCCGCCAGCGCGCCCCAGTCGAAGGACATGGCGGCGAAGTGACGGCACCCGGCGCGCAGCGGCCTGTCGCTCTCCAGCAGCAGGCGCTCCATGTCGGGCCTCGCGGGGCCGAAGAAGGACTGCGTGAGTCGCCTGCGGATGCGCAGGTCGCGCCCGAGACGCGAGGTGCGCACGTGCTCCGACCACCGGTCGAGCGACGCGGTGCCGCGCAGCGCGTCGTGGATGAAGGTGCCGGCCATCGCGCCGTACTCGATCGCCTGGGCGATGCCCTCGCCGGTGATGGGGTCGATGCCCGCCGCCTCTCCGACGAGCAGGAGCGGGCCCTTGCCCACGGGCTCGGTCGGGTCGAAGCCGCGCTCCGCGTAGCGCTTGTTCTTGTACTTCGTGATGTCCAGCCCCATCCCCTCCATGCGCTCGGCGAGGCGTGCGTGGATGTCCACGTCGTCCTCCCGCATGCGGAGGTGATAGATGCCCCGGCAGATGAGCTCCTCGCCGCCGACGATCGTCGGGAAGTCCCAGTAGTAGCCGGTGAGCCCGCGGTCGGCGGCGTCGAAGTGCAGGATGGTGCGCTCCGGGTCGCCATCGACCGGCTCGGTGTCCAGCTCCAGCACCTGCGCGCGCAGGCGCCCCGCGCCGAGGCCGATCGCCTTGCGCACCACGCTGCCCACGCCATCGGCGCCCGCGACGATGCGGGCGCGGTACTCGCCGCGGGAGGTGTACACGGTGGCGCCGCGCGCGTCCGCCTCCACGCGCGTCGCCTGCGCGTCCTCCAGGATGCGCACGCCGCGCGCCCGCGCGATCCCGGCGAGGGCCGCGTCGAACTCGATGCGCCGCACCACGCGCCCGATGCCGCCGACCACGGCGCGCTGCTCCCCACGGGCGGCGCGAAAGGAGATGCCGTCGACGGGCACCGAGGGCACGTCGGGGCGGGCGTCGAGGGAGGCGAGGATCTTGTCGCCGCGACCGCCGACGCCGCCGGCGCAGTACTTCTCGCGCGGGTAACGCGCCTTCTCCAGCAGGACCACCCGCTCGGCGAGGGACGGGTCGGCGTGGAGCAAGGCGATGGCCGTCGTCAGCCCTGCGGGTCCCCCGCCGACGATGACGACCTCCGCGCGCTCCACCACCGCCTCGTTCTAGAAGGGGGGACGAGGAAGGGCCAGCGAAAAGGCGTCAGGCGAGCCAGTCTGGACCGTGGCCGTCCGACGAGGGCGGGAGGGAGAGGGCGTCCCAGCCGACGGCGCGCGCCTCCAGCGTGCGGGCCTTGCCCGCGGACTTGCCGCCGTACAGGCAGGCGTCCGCCGCGTCGACGAGTCGTCGCGCCATCGCCTCGAAGTACCCGGCGGAGCGCGCCGCCGCGGCCTCGTCTTCGGGTCGCACGACCGCGGTGCCGACGGTGAGCCGAACGTCCACGAGCTTGCCATCGGCGCCGGGGACCTGCAGCCCCGCGCACTGCTCGACGATGCGACGCGCGACCACCTCGGTGCCGGCCGCGTCCGCGCCGGGCAGCACCACCACGAACTCGTCGCCCCCGTAGCGGCCGATCACGTCGGTCGCGCGGGTGCATCGTCGCAGCAAGCTCCCGACCGCGGCGAGGGCCTGATCCCCGCACAGGTGCCCGCCCACGTCGTTGATGGACTTCATGTCGTCCACGTCCACCAGCAGCAGGCCGACCCCTCGACCGAGCCTGTGCGCGGACCGCAGCTCGCGAAGCAGCGCGTGCTGGAAGAAGGTGCGGGTGTAGACGCGGGTGAGCTGGTCCACCGCCGCGAGCTCGTAGAGGGAGGCGTTGTGGATGGCCACGGCGGCCTGGTTGGCGAACACGCGCACGAGCTCCACGTCGCGCGGCTGCGCCACCTTGCGATCGACGTAGATGACGCCCAGCGTGCTTTGTCCCACGCGCAGGGGCACGACCGTCCCCTCGCCGCTGGCGCGCACCTCGCCGCAGCGCATCAGCTCTGCGATGGCCGTCGACTGCGCGGCATCGAGCTCGCCGGCGCCGGCGCTCGCCGCGAACCGGCCGGTCCCCGCGCGCACGCGGAGCTTGCCGCCCGCCTGGACGGTGGCGACGAAGGCCTCCTCGGTCACCTCCTGCGGCGGCCCGCTCGCCACCGCGAGGAAGGAGTCCACGGCGCCGAGCAGCCCCACGGTCTGCAGCAGCACCCCGTTGAGGAGCTGATCCAGCGGCTGGATCCGGTGCAGCTCCGGCGTGACGCTCAGGATGTACTCCAGGCCGCGGCGGGACTTGTCCAGGAGCTGCACCGTGTAAGCGGCGCGGAGCCCCACGTCCACCCAGAGCGCCAGCTTGGCCGGGCCCTCGCTCTTGTCGTGGTAGCCCTGGATGTCGAGCCGCCGGAGGAGCTCGCGAGGGGGCTGCTCGCTCGCGTAGCCGGTCTGGAGGATCACCTGCACGCTGGCGTCGAAGGCGCGCAGCTCGCTCACGAACTGCTCGCCCGTCATGCCCGGCATGAAGTAGTCGACGAGCACCAGATCCACCGACCGCGCGCGCAGGATCCGCAGGCCGTCCTCGCCGGAGCTCGCCGTGAGCACCTCGTGGCCGTCGCGCGCGATGATGCGCGCGGTGGAGGTCAGGTACTCCGCGTTGTCGTCGATGACGAGCACCGAGCGTCCCGTCGAGACGGTGGTGCGCTTACGCGGCATGGTCGACTCCCTGGGAGGTGGGAAGCTCCAGGCGGAAGCAGCTGCCTCCGGACGAGGTGTCGACCGCGATGGACCCGCCGAAGTCGCGCTCGACGACCTCCCGGGTGATGGCGAGCCCCAGGCCGGTCCCGCGACCGAAGGGCTTGGTCGTGAACAGCGGCTCGAAGATGGAGGGGAGGATGTCAGCGGGAATGCCTGCGCCCTGGTCGTGCACCTCGACGACGACGACGTCTGGCTGGCGCGCGATGGTCACGCGCACCTCGCCGCCGCCACTCTCCCCCGTCGCGTCGATCGCGTTGCTCACCAGGTTGGTCACCGCCTGCGCCAGACGGCCCGCGTCGCCGTCCACCGGCACGGGGCGCGCGGGCGCCTCGACGTTCACCTTGCAGCGGGCCGCTCGCGCCTGGTGCTGGAGCAGCAGCACCGCATCGTGGACGACCGCGGCCATGTCGAAGTGGTCGACCCGCCCCGGGGTGCTCGTCCGCGTCTGCGACTTGATGCTCCGCACGAAGGACGTGGCCCGCTCGGTCGCGAGGCGAGCGATCTGCACCGACTCGTGCAGCTCCTTCTGGATCTCGCGGTGGTCGGCGTCGGTCACCGTCGCGTCGCCGATGGACTCCCCGTACTCGTCCACGAGCGTCTCCAGGTGATCGACCGATGCGAGGATCGCGCCCAGCGGGGAGTTCATCTCGTGCGCCACGCCTGCCGTCAGGCGTCCGAGGAGCGCCATCTTCTCCGAGGCGACGAGCGCCTCCTGGTTGGCCTGAAGGTCGGCGTAGGCGTGGGCGAGCTCGGAGTGGCTGCGCTCGATGTCCCGCGTCCGCGCGGCCACCCGCTCCTCCAGCGTGTCGCGCAGGCGCTGGAGCTCCTCGTTGCGGTGCTGCAGCGCGGCCTGTCGGAGCCGCTCGACCGCCTCGCGGTGGCGGCTGGCGACGACCAGGATGGTGGAGGTGGTGACGAGGAGGAGGATGGGGACGGCGACGTTCTGGCCGCCTTCGTGCAGGGACAGGAGTGTGCCCACCACCGCCGCCAGCACGGTCGCGCTCACCAGGAGCACGCCGCGGGAGCGAAGGAGCGCCGTCGACGTGAGCACCGGGATCATGGCGAAGGCCGCCAGGGCGGTCGCCCCGTACGCGGAGGTGTCGTGGGTGAGCAGGGTGATGGCAGGGGACGTGAGGCCGAGGAACATCAGCAGCGCGACCGTCGCCAGGACGCGGCCCGTTCGCGCGAGGAGGTATCCCACGCCGCTGAGGGTGGTGGTCACGACGAGGACGGGCGCCACGACATGGGCAACCGCCGCCGGGGCGAGCAGCGCCGCCTGCAGCGAGGCGGCCCCGGTCAGCACCGTGGACACCAGCGCCAGCCCCGCCGCGAGCCGCGCGTGGCTACGGACCACCGGATCGGTCACCGAGGGGGACACCCGCACCAGGCGGTGCCAGAGCCCGCCCACGGCGGCGCGCGCGTCCTCCACCTGAGCGACGGTTTCCACGGATGGACGAACGACACCTTCGCGGTGCCGGTTAAGCACATGGGCGCTCAATCCGGCGCGGGGCAACGTGCCGCGTGGTCTGGCGCGGCCGAGGGACCGTCAGGTCCGCGGGAACGGCTCGCGCTTCGCGCCCCTGGGGTTGGACGCGTCGGTGCCCTGGGCGAACTCGGTGCTGGCGGGGCTGATGACGAACGGGCCGCCCACCTCCTCCGGCACGTCCTGATAGAGCACGTCCTCGCCCTCATCCTCGGCGCTGGTGACCGTCTCGACGTACTCCTGGCCGAGCTGCTGGGCGAGTGGATCCATCGCGCGGTTGCCGCGGACGAAGTCCTCCGGATCCTCGTGCCGGCCCTCGCGGGTGATCCTGCGTAGCTGGGCCGCGTAGTGGGGCTCGAGGTGGCCGGAGCCGTCGCGGCGCTGGAGGGCGGCGGGCTTCGCGGCGGCGCGGGCCTTCGGTGCGCTCTTCTTCTTCGCCGGCGCGGGCTTCGCGGCCGCGGCCTTGCGCTTGGCGGCGGGACGCTTGGTGGCCTTGCGCCTGGCGGCGGGACGCTTGGTGGCCTTGCGCCTGGCGGCGGGACGCTTGGTGGCCTTGCGCTTGGCGGCGGGACGCTTGGTGGCCTTGCGCTTGGCGGCGGGACGCTTGGTGGCCTTGCGCTTGGCGGCGGGACGCTTGGTGGCCTTGCGCTTCGCGGGTGCCGCCTTCCGCTTCGCCGGCGCCTTCTTCGGCTTGGCGGCGCGCGGCTTCTTCGTGGCGGCGGTCTTCTTCTTCGGCTTGGCGGCGCGCTTCTTGGTCAGGACCATGGCGCCAAGCCTAACAGAGGCGACGGGCGCGCATGCATCCCCAATTTTCGCCCGGCGCCCGAGACCGGACAGGGGCTCTTCACGCCTTCTTTCCGGCTGCGTACTTGAGGACGCGCACGTTCTCCATCGTCACCAGGGCGCCTCCGGTGAGCATCTCGTCCAGGATCTCCACGAGCCGATCGGCGTGGGCTGCGTCGTCCACGACCTCGACGAGGACAGGCAGATCCGCCGACAGCGCGACGATGTTGGCGGTATGGATGACGCTCGTCGCCCCGAACCCCGCGACGCCGTGGATGACGGTCGCGCCGGCGAAGCCCTCGCTGCGCAGGCGCTCGAGCAACGCCCGCGCGAGGGGCTGGTGGTGCCACTTGTCCGCGTCACCGATGAAGATGCGCACCAGGATCTGCTCGCCGTCCAGAACTCGCATGAATCAACCTCCAGCGCCCGGACCCTCAGCGTCCCGAGAGGGTCGTAGGGGCATGGTCGTCCTCTCAGTTGCCCACGATGCGGCGCGCGACAAGGAGCCCGAGCATGCCCGCCACGAAGCACACGCTCAGGGTGACGCCCACGTTGACGAGGCCCGCGTACCACGCCCGGGCGCGCAGGAGCGTGGTGGTCTCGAGGTTGAAGCTCGAGTATGTCGTCAGCCCGCCCATGAAGCCGGTGGTGATGGCCAGCCGCAGGGTGGGGGAGATGCTCGTGGTGGTGAGCGCGACGTGGGTCACCGCCGCGATGAGGAAGCAGCCGAGGATGTTGGCGGCGAGGGTGCCGTAGGGGAAGGTCGTGCCGAGGGCGCGCCCGGCCCAGAGGCCGATGAGGTAGCGCGACCCGGTGCCGAGCGCTCCCCCGAGGCAGATCCACAAGAAGCGTGTCATCACCCGCTCAGCGCACCCGCTCCAGGATGGTCGCGATGCCCTGCCCGCCGCCGATGCACATGGTCACGCAGGCGGTGGTGAGGTCGCGGCGCTCCAGCTCGTCGAGGACAGTGCCGATGAGGATGGCGCCAGTGGCGCCGAGGGGGTGGCCGAGGGCGATGGCGCCGCCGCACACGTTGACCTTCTCCGGGTCGATGGCGAGCTTGCGGATGGTCTGGAGGACGACGGCGGCGAAGGCCTCGTTGATCTCCCAGAGGTCGATGTCCTTGGCGCTCATGCCGGCGAGGCGGAGCGCCTTCTCCGACGCGGGCGCGGGGGCGGTGAGCATGATGACCGGCTCGGCGCCGATGGTGGCCCACGCCCGGACGCGCGCGCGGGGCTTGAGGCCGCGCTCCTTCACCACGCGCTCGGAGGCGACGAGCACGGCGGCGGCGCCGTCGACGATGCCGCTCGAGTTGCCTGCAGTATGCACGTGGTGGATGGCCTTGGCCTGCGGGTAGGCCGCCAGCGCGATCTGGTCCAGGGTCTGCCCGTCGGCGCCGGCGGGGGTCGCGCCCATCGTGACGAACGCGGGCTCCAGCTTGGCCAGGCCTTCCGCCGAGGTGCCAGGCCGCGGGTACTCGTCGTGGTCCAGGACGACGGCGCCGGTCTCCGGATCGACGATGGGCACGAGGCTGCGCGCGAAGCGGCCATCCTCGAGCGACTTCGCGGCGCGCTGCTGCGAGCGGAGCGCCCACGCGTCGAGCTCTTGCCGGCTGAAGCCCTCCAGGGTGGCGATGAGGTCGGCGCTGATGCCCTGCGGCACCTGCACGAAGCGCTCGCGGAGGTGGAGGTTGTTGCCGTCCAGCCCGCCGCCGTCGGACGCCATCGGCGCGCGGGACATGGACTCGACGCCGCCGCCGACGACGAAGGCCTGCTGCTCGGTCATGACGCCCGCCGCGGCGAAGTTGACGGCCTGCGCGCCGGAGCCGCAGAAGCGGTTGAGGGTGGTGCCGGTGACCTCGATGGGCCAGCCGGCGTCGAGCACGGCGTTGCGCGCGATGTTGGCGCCCTGCTCGCCCGCCTGCGAGACGCACCCGACGACGACGTTGTCGACGTCCTTGGGGTCGAGGCCGCTCTTCTTCGCCAGCCCCTGCAGCGTCTGCGCGAGCAGGTTCTGCGGGTGGATCTTTGAGAGTGCGCCCTTGCCGGGCTTGCCGCGGCCCCGGGGGCTGCGGACGGCGTCGAGGATGTATGCGGCTGCCATGGGGAGAGCTCCTTGGCCGGGGAGCATAGGGCCTGCGCTCGCGCAAGTCATTCATGGTGCCGGCGGCGGAGCGTGCGCCCAAGATACGGCATGCGCGGCGCGGCCAGTCTGGTGGTGGGTGTCCTCCTGGTGACGGCAGGGTGTGGAGGCTGTGGTGGAGGCGGCTCCGGAGCCGGGGACGGCGGGACCGACGCCTCCCTCCTCGACGGGACGCTGCCCGACGGCGCGGCGGCGGACGCCGACGTGCCCGACGTGGCGTCGGGTGACGGCGGCGGGGACGGCAGCGCGGCGGACGCGGGGGACGCGGGCGACGTCGACGCGGGCGACTCGGTCCTGACGCACCACCAGCACGCCTCGCGCGACGGCCTGTACGTGCAGCCGACGTTCACCAAGGCGGCGGCCGCGACGATGAAGCTGGACAAGACGTTCGACGGGACGATCTCCGGCCACGTCTACGCGCAGGCGCTCTTCCTGGAGGACGGACCGGGTGGGAAGGCCGCGGTCTTCGCCTTCACCGAGAGCAACCAGGTGACGGCGCTCGACGCCGACACGGGACTGCCGCTCTGGCAAAAGACGCTGGGCACGCCGGCGCAGAACAGCGGGGCCGGGTGCGGCAACGTGCACCCCATCGGCATCACGGGCACGCCCGTCATCGACGCGGCGTCGCGCACGCTCTACGTCAGCGCTGCGGTGGGCGATCAGAGCGCCATCCAAACGCACATGCTCCACGCGCTCTCGGTGGATGACGGGAGCGAGCGCGCCGGCTTTCCGGTCGACCTCTCCACGGTGGGCGGCGGCTTCAGCGCCAAGCTGGAGAACCAGCGCGGCGCGCTCGCGCTGCAGGGCGGCGTCGTGTACGTGCCCTTCGGCGGGCACTACGGCGATTGCGGCGACTACCACGGGTGGACCATCGGCGTGCCGGAGGTGAACCCGTCGGCGATCAAGGGGTACGTCACGCCCGCGAAGGGCGGCGGGATGTGGGCGCCGGGCGGCGTCGCGGCGGACGGCACCGACCTCTACGTCGCCTCGGGCAACACCTTCGGCGCGAGCAAGTGGTCGGGGGGCGAGGCGATCTTCCGGTTCCACGCAGGGCCCAGCTTCACCGGGCTGCCCGCCGACTACTTCGCGCCTCACGACTGGAAGGCGCTGGACACCGGCGACGTGGACATCGGCGGGTCGGGGCCGGTCATCGTCGAGGCGCCCGGCGCCACCCCCGCGAGCCTGGTGCTCTCCCTCGGAAAGAACGGCTACGTCTACCTGCTCGACCGCGCCGACCTCGGGGGCGTCGCCGACGCCGGCTCCGGCGACGGCGTGTTCAACGCCCACGTGGTGAGCGGGGAGATCATCAACGCCGCGGCGGCGGTGACGACTGGCGCGGGGACGTACGTCGTGCTGCACGGCTACGGCGGCGCGACCGGCCTGGGCTGTCCCACGGGCGCGGGCGACCTCGTGGCGCTGAAGATCTCCGCGACGGCGCCGCCGAAGGCGACCGTCGCCTGGTGCGCGGACAGCCAGAGCGAGGGCGAGCCGATGATCACCACCACCGACGGCCACGCGAACGCCGTCGTCTGGGTCGTCGGCAACACGCTGCGCGGGTGGGACGTCGGCACCGGCGCGGTCGTCTACGACGGGTCGCAGACCGCGGGGAACGGCGTGAGCGGGGTGGGGATCTTCACGACGCCCATCGCCGCGCTCGGGCGGATCTACATCGCCGGCAACGATAGGGTATGGATGTTCCATCCCTGATGGCGCGCACCCGGTCCGCCTCCGCCTCGGCTTCCGCTACCGCACCCGGCGGCGGCGGTGGTCCCGGTGGCTCGGGCGGCGGTCGCGGTTCCGGTGGCTCGAGCGGCGGCCACGGTTCCAGTGGCTCGGGCGGCGGTGGCGCCTCGGCCGGCAGCCGCCGCGTACACACACGCGCAACCATCGAGGCGCCGGGTGGCAGGGTGTGCATCGCCGCGGTGGCCGACACGCATGGCCGCCCCGACCCACACCTGGACGCGCGGCTGGACGAGATCGCGCCGCGACACATCCTTCACGGGGGCGACATCGGCGATCTCTCGGTGCTGCGAGGGCTGGAGCGTCATGCACCGGTGACCGCCGTGCGGGGCAACATCGACGCCCGCGTCCCCGGAGTGCCCGACGTCGTCGCGGTGGACCTCGTGGACGGGGCGCGCACGCTGCTCACCATCCTGCTGGTGCACATCGCCGTCTACGGACCGAAGCTGCGCGCCGACGTGGCGCGCATGGCGCGCAAGGAGGACGCGTCGCTCGTCGTGTGCGGCCACTCGCACGTGCCCTTCGTCGGGCGAGACGGCGGGATCACCGTCTTCAACCCCGGCTCGGTCGGCCCGCGCCGGTTTCGTCTGCCCATCGTGCTCGGCGTGATCGACGTGACGCCTCAGGGCGTCTCGCTGCGCCACGTGGAATGCGAGACGGGACGCCCGTGGTCGCCCGCGGGCATCGCCTGAGCGCCAGCCTCGCCGCCCGACCTCCGACACGCCTTCCGCCACCTCCCCGCTGGCGCCAGCCCCCTGTCCCCCCTGTCCCCTTCCCCTGTCCCCGGACACCAAACGTCCCATTGCAAGCACGCTCGCACTCCGACGTTTCGCCGGGAAATCGTGGAGGAGGGGGGGGTGGGGGGCGGATGGCATGGAGGGTGCTCTTGGGGGTGGGATGGACCCCATCTTCTTCACCATCAAGCGGGCTTACTACGCGACGCTGCGGCTCACGCGGCGGGCGCTGGCAGCCATGGGACTCACGGCGGCGCGCTTCGACCTGCTCGACGCGCTCTATCGACTCGGGACGGGCGCGGTGAACCTCCAGAGCAACCTGCGGCGCGGGCTGGGCGTGGCACGCTCCACCATCAGCCGCATGCTCGGCTCGCTCGAGCAGCTCGGGCTCGTCACGCGGCGGCGCGACGGGCGCGAGTGCATCGTCGCGCTCACGCCGGAGGGTCGCCGCCTGATCCGGCGCGCGTTCTACGGCCTGGTGCTCGTCGGGCACGTGGGGCTCGCGCTGGACAGCGCTCTCACGCCGAGCAAGCGCGGCTGGCCCGTTCCCGAGGCGTGCGCGCGGGCGCGGGAGCACCTCAAGACGCTCTGCATGCGCATTCGCGTCGGGTTCGGCGACCAGGCCTCGCTCGACGTGCACGGTGAGTACGGCTTCTGGGTGCTGGCGGACATCTACCGCAAGCAGCGCGCGCAGCGGCACCGGGAGCGCCGGCGCGAGCTGGAGCGCGGGCTCTTCACGGCCGCGCCCCCGACGCCCACGCCAAACGCCTGACCCGACGCGCGCTCAAAGGAAGCACCACCCCAGCCCGCGGTACGTCGGCACCCTCTCCATGATCCGTGCATGATGCAACAGCAGGACCTCGCGGAATCGCTCCATCGGCTCACCCGCCTTGGCGTGCCGGAACACGACGGGGGCGCCCAGCGTCACGTGCGTCCCCCGCGGGAGGCGGAGCGGTGTCTGGACCTCGCCGGCCATCTCCGCGGGAAGCAGGGAGAGCCCTTCCGGCAGCCACGGTCGCGGCGCCTTGTCCGCGCCTACCGATCCGGAGGCCACGTAGCCCCCGCCGAGGCACGTGACGTACTCAGGTCCCGGGCGGCGCACCGCCTCCAGGGCGAAGAAGCACGCGGGCTCCAGCGCGCGCATGTGGGGGCTGGAGTAGTAGTCGAAGAGGTGAGGCTTGAAGAGGCCGGAGCCGGCGGTCACCTCCGTCACACCCGACTCCGGCGTGGTGGAGTCGAGAGATCCGGTGCCGCCCCCGTTGACCAGCCGCAAGGCGAAGCCGGCGTCGCGCAGGGCATGGACCACTTCGTTGCGGCGCCGCCTCACGTCCACCACGCTGCGCCCGCGGATCGTCTTCTTGATGCGATTGAGGCGGGGCTCGAACGGGCTCGCGTCGGGCAGGCCGGCGACCTGCGCCTCGTAGCCCAGCACGCCGTCCAGTCGCACCCCCGGCGTCTTCTCGATCCGCCGCGCGAGATCGACCGCGTCCTGAACCGTGCGCACCGGCGAGCGCCGGACGCCGAGGTACACGCGCCCGCCGAGCAGCGAAAGCGCCATGTCCACGTCGATCACCACCCCGACCGTCTCCCCGGCAAGCGCCGCGGCCTCGCCGAGCACACGCACCCCCTCCGCCGAGTCCACCACCAGATTGACCTGCGTGCCGCGGCGCACCAGCTTGACCAGCGTGCGCATGTGCGCCGGGAGCAAGGTCGGGTAGGCCACGACAAGATCGTCGAAGCCCTCGGCGGCGAGCGCCGCCGCCTCGTCGACATCGTAACAGAGCAGCCCTCGCGCGAGCCCCTCGCTCCTGTCCAGCGCGCGACGCAGGAGCGCGGGGACGCGGACGGACTTGCTGGCGATGCGCAGCGGCGTTCCGCGGGGGCGGAGCATCGCCAGGTGGCGGTCCAGGTTGCGATCGAAGGCGTCCAGGTCAACGAAGAGGCAAGGCAGCTTCTCGCCCCGGAGCGCCTCGCACACGTCTTCGTACGAGAGGCCCATCGCGGGGTCGTTCTTACCATCAAAATCGCCCCTCCGGCTTCGACTCGCCCGGCCGGCCGGCCCCCACGGCCCGCGGCGAAACGTCCAATCGCAAGCACGCTTGCGATCCGACGATTGACCGCGGACGGGCGGTGGGCACCTGCCGCCGCGAAGCGTCCGATTGCGAGCACGCTTGCAATCCGACGATTGGCCGCGGGCGTGGTGGAGGGGCAGCCCGGGGGGGGGGCGCCAGGGCGCGCGCCAAGAGGCGGAAGTCGACGGGGTCGACTGGCCGCCCGCGCCGACGGTGGCTATGGTCCATCACCCATGGCCACCGCCCCGACCACCGCCGCCGCTCCCCAGCCCTCCACGTCCTCCCCCTACGAGCGCGTGGAGGGTATCCACGTCCTGCGTCTGCACGGCGACGACTACGCCATGGGTCACCAGCACGGCGAGATCCTCCGCGACGCCATCGCCCGCGGCCCCCTCCCGTACTTCGCCCGCTACGTGGAGAAGCTCCTCGGCTCCGGGCTGCTCGGCACCGCCGCCGCCCCCGTGTCGAAGGCGCTCGGCACCGCGCTCTACCTGACCGTGGGCCGCCGCATTGCACGCCGCTTCCCCGAGCGCATCCGCCGCGCCCTCGAGGGCCTCGCCGACGGCGCCGGCATGTCTCGCGCCGACCTGCTGCGCGCCGCCACCATGCCGGAGACCTATCTCTGGGTCGGCACGCAGTACAAGCGCCTCTTCCGCTCCCCGCTCGCGCCCCGCCACGGCGTCCCCGTCATCGGGTGCACCAGCGCCGTCGCCTGGGGCGAGGCCACCGCCCACGGCCGCCTCCTCCACGGTCGCAACTTCGACTACCAGGGCGTCGGCGTGTGGGACCGCGAGCAGGCGGTCGTCTTCCACGAGCCGGACGACGGACAGCCCTACGTCTCCATCGCCGCCGCCGGCGTGCTCTTCGGCGGCATCACCGCGATGAACGCCTCCGGCCTCTCCCTCGTCGTGCACCAGCACATCGCCTGCACCGACTTCGACCTCGAGGGCCTCCCCGTCGGCGTCGTCGGCGACGAGATCATGCGCCACGCCCACACCCTGGACGACGCCAAGCGCATCCTCGACGGCCACCGTCCCAACGGCGCGTGGACGTACGTCATCGCCAGCGCGAAGGAGCAGCGCGTTCTCTGCTACGAGGTCACCTCCTCTCGCCGCGCCGCCTTCGAGGGAACCGACATCGCGAAGCCCGGGCACGAGGACACCTTCGGCTACTCCAACGTGTACCTGAACCGCGAGCTGCAGAAGACGGAGGTGGACTTCTACCCCTCCTACTGGCGCAACAACGTCGCGCGCTACAAGACCGTCAACCGCCGCCTGGGCGAGGCGCGCGGGCGCGTGGACGCCGACGAGATCGCCTCCATCCTGGGCGACGTCGACGCCGAGTGTCGCTTCATGAGCATCTCGTCGCTCACCACCGTCGCCTCCGTCGTCTTCGACGCCGCGCGCGGCATCGTCTACGTCGCCACCGGCCGCCCGCCCGTCTCCAACCGCCCGTACCTCGCCTTCGACCTCGGCCAGCGCCGCGCGCGCATCGATCTACCGCGCCTCGTCGGCGGCACCCGCGTCGACGCCGACCTCCTCGCCGGCTTCGACGCTTACCGCGAGGGGTACGAGGCCCACTTCAACGACGGCAGCCTCATCTCCGCGCGCGAGCACGTCGAGCGCGCGCGTGCGCACGATCCGGAGGAGCCCGTCTACGCCTTCGTGGCGAGCCTGCTCGCCCTGGAAGCCAGTGACCTGAACGCCGCCGCCGCCGCCCTGGACGAGGCCATCCGCATCGGCCACGCGGGCGGGGAGCGTCGCGCCGCCTTCCACCTCTGGCGCGGTCGCACCCACGACTTGCTCGGTCGTCGCGACGACGCCCTGCTCGAGTACCGCGAGGCCCGCTCCGGCGACCCCAACGTCCGCCGCGCCGCAGAGGACGGCGAGCGCAAGCCCTACCGCCGCTTCAAGTCCGGTGTGGAGTGGAGCTTCGGGGACGTGATCAAGCCGTAGGACGCGACGCGCCTCACGTCGATGACGCGGGCTGCGGATACGGAAAACCGTCCATCGGCCGCGTCGGCTCCACGTCGTGGAACTTGCGCAGGTCCAGGGTCATCGTCCCGTCCGGCTCCTCGCTCAGCACGTCCGCGTGCCGCGCGCCCCACACGATGTCCTTCGCGTCATAGCTGTGCCGCGCGTGGATCGGCTGCAGCGACGTGTCGTCGGTGCCGACCAGGCTGACGATGAGCTCCACCTCCTCGTCCACCAGCGCCTGCGGCGTCTTCCCGAACAGCGGGCTCTTCTCGTCGATGACGTGCATCATGTTCCACGACCGCGTGAAGAAGGGGGACCGTTCCCGCACCAGCGGCACGTCCACCATCTTGTAGAACGTCACCCCCTCCGCGGTGTGCTCGGTGCGCACCATCGACACCCGCACCAGCGCCTCCACGATCTGGTTGCCCCGCTCGTTGCCCGCCCGCAGCATGAGCGTCGGCTTCCCGTTCCACGGCCCCACCACCGCGCTTCGCGCGAACTGGATGCGCGGCGTCGTCCTCGAGAACTTGGCGAAGACCAGCCCCGTGGCGAGCGCGGTGATCAGCAGCCCGCACACCGACTCCGCCACCATCAGCGCGTTCGCCACCGCCGACGTCGGGTACATCGCGCCATAGCCGATGGTGCCCAGCGTCTGCGCGCTGAAGAAGAAGGCGTCGGCGAAGTCCCCCGGCCGTACGCCCGAGACGCCCCCCGAGAGCATGTAGGCGATGGCGAAGATCGCGTTCACCACCAGGTAGGTCGCGACGATCAGCCCGAGGGCCGCGGACCAGGGCATTCGCAAGAAGCCGTGATACGCGTCCCGGAACGGATGCCGCCGCGCCCCGATGACGCGCACCGTGGTGGTCGTCGTTGCGGGCGCCTGGGTCGCGTTCGCCACCGGCGGAGTATCGGGCGCCCCCGCCGAGGCGGCCAAGAATGCGGCCGCCGGCGGCGGGGCTCCCCCCGGAGCGCGCGCCGGCCGTCGGAGTGCAAGCGTGCTAGCAATGGGACGGGCAGCCGGCGACGCTCGGGGGACACCCCTGGCCTGGCCCCCGCCTGCCGGCCAGCCGACCGGCAGGCCGAGCGTCAGAGCGCGAGCATGCTAGCGGTGGGACGCGTGGCCGCCAGCCGGGGGGGAGCCCCCCCGCCCCTCAGCGGGCCGCGCCCCGCGACGCGCTCTCCTTCTGCACCCGGGCGATGAACTCCTCCACCGGGATGGCGCCGAGCTCCCCCGCGTCGCGGGACCGCACCCCGAGCGCGCCCGCCTCCGCCTCCTTTTGCCCGACGACGCACAGGTACGGATAGCGCTGCAGCCGCGCGTTGCGGATCTTGGCGCCCAGCTTGTCCGAACTCATGTCCACGTCCGCGCGCACCCCGCCCTCGAGGAGCTGTGCGTGCACCTTCTTCGCGTAGTCGTCCACCTTGTCGCTGACGGTGAGCACGATCGCTTGCTTCGGCGCGATCCACACCGGGAAGTTACCCCCGCAGTGCTCCAGGTAGACGCTGAAGAAGCGCTCCAGCGAGCCCAGGATGGCGCGGTGGAGCATCACCGGCCGGTGCGCCTTGCCGTCCTCGCCGGTAAACTCCAGCTCGAAGCGCTCCGGCAGGTTGGGATCGTACTGGATGGTGCCGAGCTGCCAGCTCCGCTTGAGCGCGTCCAGCACGTGGAACTCCACCTTCGGCCCGTAGAAGGCGCCCTCGCCCGGGGTGATCTCGAAGGGCAGGCCCGCCGCCTTCAGGCCCGCGTCCAGCGCGCCCTCCGCGCGGTCCCACATCTCGTCCGAGCCGATGCGCTTGTCCGGACGGGTCGCCAGCTTGATGTCCACCTTCTCGAAGTGGAATGTCTCGTAAACGCCATAAAGTAGCTTGATGAACGCCTCGATCTCGGCGGAGACCGACTCCTCCGCGCAGAAGATGTGCGCGTCGTCCTGCGAGAAGCTGCGAACCCGCGCCAGGCCGTGCACCACGCCCCCGCGCTCGTAGCGGTGCAGCCGCGCGAAGTCGGCGATGCGCCACGGCAGCTCCCGGTAGCTGCGCTTCCTCGAGCCGAAGATCACGCAGTGGCTCGGGCAGTTCATCGGCTTCAGGGCGAAGGATGCATCCTGCAGGTGCTTCGCCATCGCCTCCGCGCTCGCGCCCGGGCCGCCCGGCTTGTCGGCGCCCGGCGGGGCCAGCGAGTCCTCCGTCCACAGCCGGTACATGTTCTCGTTGTAGTTGCCGAGGTGCCCGCTCTGCCGGAAGAGCTTCGGGTCGTAGGCGAGGGGGGTGATCACCTCCTCGTACCCGCTCCTGGCGTAGACCTCCCGCACGTAGTCGATCATCCGGTTGTAGACGTACGCGCCCTTCGGCAGGAAAAAGGGCATCGCCGGGGCGAGCTCGCTGAACATGAAGAGGTCCAGCTCCTTGCCCAGCTTGCGGTGATCCCGCGCGCGCGCTTCGTCCAGCAGGCGCAGGTGCTCCGCCAGCGCCTCCTTCGACGGGAAGGCTGTGCCGTAGATGCGCTGCAGCATCGGGTTGCGCTCGTCCCCGCGCCAGTAGGCGCCCGCGACGCTGGTCAGCTTGACCGCCTTGAGCCACCCGGTGGACGGCACGTGCGGCCCCTCGCACACGTCCACCCACTCCTCCCCGGGGGCGCCGTGCTTGTAGAGGCTGATCTCCTCGTCCGCCGGGATGGACTCGATGATCTGCACCTTGAAGCTCTCCCCCATCTTCTGGAAGAGCTGCATCGCCTCGTCGCGCGAGACGACCTCACGCCGAAAGGGGGTGTCCTTCTTGATCACCTCCAGCATGGACTTCTCGATCTTGCCGAGGTCCTCCTCGCTGAAGGCGCCGCCCGGCTTGTCGAAGTCGTAGTAGAAGCCGTCCTCGATCGCCGGGCCGATGGTCACCTTGGTGCCGGGGGAGAGCCGCTGCACCGCGTCCGCCATCACGTGGGCGGTGGAGTGACGGATGACCCGCAGGCCCTCCGGATCGCTCGCGCGGACGGGGATCGCCTCGGAGGCGGGGTCGATGGGCGTGTGCAGGTCGACGATGCGGTCGCCGACCTTCACGGCGACGACGTCCTTGTCGAGCTTGCCCTTCGATTTCAGGATCTCCCGCGGGGTGACTCTATCCGACATGGTGTGTCTCCTTAGCAGGAGGACGGCTCACGCGGGAGGCCCCTGACTCGGCTCGGCCGTGGCCCGCGGATTATCGACCGCCGTGCATTGGCGCCGGGCCGCAGTTATGACAGAAGGGATAGACATGGCAGGCCGCGTGCTCCTGGTGGAATGGGACGAGGCCGCCGCCGCCGGCCGCGCCGCCGAGCTCACCACCGGCGGCTACGAGGCCATCCGCGCCGCCGACCCCGCCGCCGCGGCGGAGGTGCTCATGCGCGAGCGCGTCGACCTCATCGTGAGCGACGCCGGCGCGCGCGAGGAGCTGGAGCGCGCGTACGGCGTGCACATCCCCGTCGTGCCCATCGACGGGCAGCCGACCAGCGCGCTGGTGAAGACGCTGGCGCGCCTCGCGCGCCGCCGCCTCTCCCCGCCGGTGCAGCTCGCCCTGGGCACGCAGCTCGACGGCGCGCTCGCCGCCGCGGAGATCGCCCGCGAGGCCATCGTCGATTCTCGCGACCTCCTCGGTGTGGGGCCATCGCCTGGCGCTGCGCACCCCCGCCTTCGCGCACGACGACCTGCCGCTGGTGGCCCAGGCGCTCGGCCGCCAGCGCGATCTCGGCCGCCGCCTCCGCGAGCTCGTCGGCGAGGCCCCGCCGCGCGCCACCACGCAGCTCGTCGACTGCAGCGCAGAGGACCTGCTCGACCCCACCCTCTACGACGCCGCGTCGTCCTTCGCCTGCCACGCCGCGCAGGTGGTGGTCGCCGTCCAGCAGCGCGACGCGCTGGACGTGGGGGACATGACCGCGCGGGCGAAGACGCTCGCCGACCTCGGCTTCTCCCTGGCAATCCGCACCGTCGCCGGCCCCGCGGCGCTCACCAGCGTCGGCGTGCTGCGCCCCGCGTACGCCCTGCTCGACATGCGCACGGTGGGCAAGACCGCCGCCGCCGCCGACTCCAAGGTGCAGCGCCGGGTGATCGCCTCGATGGTGGAGGCGTGCCGCGAGGCGAAGGTGCGCGTCGTCGCCGCCCACGTGCGCACGCAGGCGGAGCTCGCCGCCGCGCGCGAGGCCGGCTGCGCGCTGGCGATGGGGCCCGTGCTGGAGGGCTGACTGCCATGGGTCGCCAGGCGACCGCCGACCGTGTCAACGAACGCGCCTCGACCGGTGCGACGGTGCGAGGACGGTGCTTCCCGCTGGGGCGTGTGCTGACGAAGATCAACGGACTAGCCGGGTAGCCGGAGCCGGGAGCGGCAAACGGGCCTGCCCACTAGTGTGTAGTGACCGTTTCCCACTTGCGCGGCTCAGCCGGCGGTGCTGTCGTGTCTGCTTGGGTGCAGATCCAGTCCTGGCGGCAATCGATCGTGGCACTGCAACCGTGCGGTCGCGTGACGTCTTCGCTTGCGCGTAGAGGTCGCGTCGATCGAGAAGCGTAGGCATGGACATCGGGACGCAGATCGAGACGGTGGAGCGGGAGCTGGCGGAATTTCGGCGGGAGATCGCGGCGACGAGCCCCGACGCGATCGACCTTCTGGCGGTGGAGCGTCGAGCCCAGGAGCTGACCAACGCGTACGGCCGCGTGCTGATGCGCGAGGTGATGGCGCGGGCGGACACGAGCGCACCGGAGGTGACGATCGATGGCGAGCAGTGGGGCAACGGGCGCGAGACGCGCGCGACGTACACGACGGTGTTCGGGGACATCGAGATGGGTGCGGCTCCATTACGGCGGCGTGAGGCGGCCTGATTTCGCATACTTCGGGGAATTTTCCGCGCAAGCGTGACGTTGTGGCGGTGAGGGCGCAGCCGCGCCCCGGAAGGAGCCGCCGATGAGTGCCGTGCACGCCGATCCGATCCATGCCGTCGAGGCCCCGTTCGCGAAGTCGAGGGCGCACGCAGCGAAGGTCGAGGGTATGGTGTCGAGCAGGGAGATGATCCGCAAGCCGCACTCGGACCTGGAGGCGATGCTCGACGGGCAAGGCCGGGAGTGGGCTCGGCTGATGCTCCAGGAGCACCTGGAGCTTCGGGCGGCGCTGGAGAAGCGCACCGAGGTGGTCGGGGCGGACGGCGTGGAGCGTCGCTCCGCGCGCGATAGTGAGCGGCATCTGGACACGCTGGTGGGGCGGGTGGCGGTGCCGCGGCGCGCCTACCAGGCGCCGGCGACGGAGGACCTGCACCCGATGGACGCGGCGCTCAACCTGCCGCGGGAGATGTTCTCGCACGGCATCCGGCGCATGGTCGCGAAGGAGGCGGCGAGGGCGTCGTTCAACGACGTGGTCGAGATGGTGCGCGACTACACGGGCGTGTCGATCGCGAAGCGGCAGGTGGAAGAGCTGGCGGTTCGTGCGGCGCAGGACTTCGACGCGTTCTACGAGCAGCGCGCGGCCGAGCGCGATCCGAAGGACGACCTGCTGGTGCTGAGCACCGACGGCAAGGGCGTCGTGATGCGCCACCAGGACCTGCGTGAGGGCACACGCCTGGCGGCGCAGAAGAGCGTGCGCAAGCTGGAGACGCGCCTGACGCCGGGCGAGAAGAGCAACCGCAAGCGCATGGCGCAGGTCGCGACGGTGTACTCGGTGGCGCCGTTCGTGCGCGGGCCCGCGGACATCATCCACTCGCTGCGGGACGCCGACGAGGTCGACACGAAGCGACCGCGCCCCACCGACAAGCGCGTGTGGGCCAGCGTCGAGAAGCATCCGCGCACCGTGATTCGCGAGGCGTTCGCCGAGGCGCTGCGGCGCGATCCGGACAGGCGACGCCGCTGGGTCGTGCTCGTCGACGGCGAGCCGAAGCAGCTTCGCGCCGTCAAGGCCGAGGCCCGGCGCGCCCGTGTCCAGGTGACCATCCTGCTCGATGTCGTCCACGTGCTCGAGTACATCTGGTCGGCGGCCCGCGCGCTGTTCGGCAAGAGCGACACCAAGGCCGAGGGCTGGGTTGCCAATCGCCTGCTCGCCCTGCTGACGGGCCGCAGCGGGGGAGACGTCGCGCGCACCATCCGCTGGTGGGCGGCACGTCGCAAGAAGCCGAAGCTCGACGACGCAGCGCTGCGCGCGATCGACGAGGCCTGCGACTACCTCGCCGACCGGACGCGCACCCGGCTGATGCGCTACCAGGACGCGCTCCGCGATGGCCTGCCCATCGCCACCGGCGTCATCGAGGGCGCCTGCCGCTATCTCGTCAAGGACAGGATGGACCGCACCGGCGCGCGCTGGTCGCTCACCGGCGCCGAGGCCATCCTGCGCCTGCGCGCCGTGCGCGCCTCCGGCGACTTCGACGCCTACTGGCAGTTCCATCTCGCGCGCGACAAGGACCGCAACCATGCGTCACGCTACGATCAGGGCGAGATCCCTGACCCCCTGCCGCCTCCCAGGCCGCGCCTGAGGAGGGTCAAGTGATCGATCTCGCTGTGCTTCGCGCCGCCGGAGAAGAGCCGCACCCAACTGACAACGACCTTCGGCGTCCTCGGGGAACTTCGCGCAGCGGAAGTTCCTCAATGAACCACCTGGGAAGTCCGTCGCCACGAGCGAGTCTTCGACCTGCTGCTGCTGCTCCGGCGTGAGGCCGAGCGGGGCCGACAGGTAGGTCAGCGCCTCGTGCACGTCGCTCTTCATCTGTTTGATGAAGTCGTAACAAGGTTCGGCCGGATCGTAGCCGAGCGAATCCTCGCCGGGCACGATCTGCGTGCAGGTTACCGTACCAGTGTCTCCCTCGTAGACCTGCTGGGCGTTCGCCTCCTGGAAGATCGCCTCGGCGAGCGAGGCTGGGTCGTCCCCGGTGCGCGGCGTGTGGTCGAGCTGGCGCGTGAGGACGTCGTCGAACGTCACCATCGCGTCGGACGCGCCGCTCCCCCGTCCGAACTTGTCCAGCACCTCGCCGTCCGCCGCGAGGCGACCGTCGTACAGGCGCCACCGCAGCGCGTTGTGGTAGTAGAGGTTCGGTCCACCCACGGTGATACCCAGGACCGGCACGTTCAACTGGACGTTGAAGTTCAGGAAGAATCCGCCGAGCTGCGCGTCCTCCTGTTCTTCCGTGAAGTCGAGGAAGGGGGCGGCGTTGAGCCACCGCTTCTCCACGTCGGCGGAGTCGCCGTAGCGACTGAAGACCAGCTTCGCCACCGCGAGCGGCCCGTCGGTCGCGAGCTTTTCCATCAGCCCGCTGCCGTCCTGGGCCGCGGACACGTAGGGCACGAGCAGGCTACAGATGCCGTGGTTGATGACCTTCGCTGCCTTGACCGAGCCGGAGAGATCGGGATTGGGGTCGGCGCCCGGCCCCGCCGGCGTTTCCGCGCCCCAGAAGCTGGAGCTCATGATGTTGGCAGTGATCAGGGCCCCAGGGGTCGTCCCCTTCTGCGGAGGATACCAGAGGGTCGCAGCGGCCGGGACCTGCACCCCGGCATAGAGATCGCGCCACGCGGAGTTGAAGTAGGTGTCGAGATCCTGCTGGGTCTGGTCGTCGTTCTGCGGATTGTGGGCCCTCAGGAGATCGGCCATGAAGTTCCGGAAGTAGGTACTCATCTCGACCAGATCGCGGATCGCGGGCAAACAGAAGGACCTCGTGCTAGTTCCACAGATCCGTGGTGCCAGTCTGGCCGGGCACGATCGTGGCGGCCGAGAGGGTCCGCCAGAAGGCTGTGGTCGATCCGTACCAGACATAGGGCTCGAGCGAGAGCGAGTAGGTGGGGAGGCCGAAGTCTGAAAGGTCCCCACTCAGCCGGTTGCCGACGAGCTGCCAGCTCCGGAAGTCCCAGTGGAAGAACGGGGTCGTCATCGCCCAGTCGAGCCTGTCGGTCTGCGTGGTGACGGGCCCGCCAGGTCCGCCGACGACATCGTTGGTGCCGAAGATCAGGTCATCGAAACCGACGCGCACGGCGGGATTGCCCCATGCCCGATCTCTTAAGCACCGATCGCCCCAAGTTTGAGGGCGATTCGTTTCCTGGAGCGTGAAGGTTGTCGTTCGCGTGCCAGAGCGACGAGTGCCGCGCCCACGGTGGTCACGACGGCAGTCCACGCGGCGGTGCTCAGGGAGACGAGGGCGTCGACCAGGTCCCGCGCGTAGGCGCGCACGACGTGCAACGTCGCCAGGGGGCGCAGTTGCTCGAGAGGGACGTCGCGCGCGAGGTCTCTGCTTAGCGGCCGGAAGACGGCCCGCGGCCCGGGCGTGACGTCGACCGTCGGAGGACTCGCCGGCTAGTGGGCAAAGACAGACGGAGGCGGCTTGCCGTGGAGGTGACTTTCGTACAGCCCGATGACGAAGCCCCGAAGCGGGAGCTGGCACTTGCGCCGCGTCTGCGTGATGCTCATCCAGTGCGCCAGGGTGGCGCTGCCGGCGGCCGAGCGCGTTCCGCCGGTCATCGCGCGGTGCCGCCCGTGGGCGCGGATGTCGCGTTCGGTCGCGTTGTTCGTGGCCGGGACGTCGGGGCGGTCGATGAAGAGCGTCACCCCCACCTTGTGCTCGTCGAGGCGCTCCTGCAGCCGGACGATGTCCGGGAACTCCACGAAGTTGGTGCTGCTGATGAGATGGCCGAGGCGGATGCGCGCGCCTCGGCGCTGCTCGGGATCGCCGCTCGCCGCGGCGTGCTTGCCCGCGACGTAGAAGCCGATGAGTCGGTCGCGGAACTCCTCGGTCGCGGCGCACGGGGTGAGCTCGGCGATCTTCTTGGCCTCGCGGATGGTGTGCGCACCGCAGTAGGCGTGGGTCCAGCCGTCGTGACTCGTGTACACGCCGTAGAAGTCGGTGCACAGGACTCCTTTGAAGCTCGCGCCGAGCATCGACTCGGCGACCCACGCGCCGCGCGACAGCTCGGCGCGGAAGACCGAGACGCGGTCGGTGCGCATCAGCCACATCCAACCCGGCACGCCGTCCTGTCGATGGCCGCTCTCGTCGAGGCCCGCCACGGGCGATGCGCGCACCGCGTCGACCAGCTCGTCGTAGCTCGGCGCCGAGCGGCGTCGCAATCGGTCGAACATCTGCGCCAGGCCGCCGGTCGTGATCGAGATGCCGAGCCACTGTCCGAGGAACGCACTGATCTTGCCCAGCGGCATGTCGCGCTCGAAGCGCAGGTCCAGCGCCATCGCCTGCACGTTGGGGCCGAACGACACCGCGGCGACGCTCTTGCCCGCCGCCGGCGCGCCCGGCAGCTTCGCGACCACGCGCTTGTGGCACACCTCGCCGCTGCCGACGTGCGCCACGTGATGCGTCTGCCGCGGCTGCACCACTGGGATGTCGGTGACGACTGTGCTGTCCGTCTCGCCCGTCGCCACGACTGCCCCGCCACAGCTGCACGTCGCCGGCATCTCGTGCACGACTTCGTCGTCGACGTGGGCCGGTGCGGCGGGCCGCGATCCGACATGGCCCACCTTGCGGCCGCGCGGCTTGCCCGAGGGCGCCCGCCGACCCTCGGAGCGCGACGTCCGCCGCTTCCCGCGCTCCCGGAACCCGCGCTTCCACTCCTCGATCTCCTTGCGCAGCTTCGCCAGCTCTTCGCGAAGCGCGGCGTTCTCCTGCTCCAGCTCCTGGATCCGCTGCTCGGGCGTCACGTGATCCGGGATGCTCCCGATCAGGTCCCATGGAAAGAACTTCTCGCATCAGGAACGAAGAATGGACCCACAGTGTGCGACACCGCTAAGCAGACACCGCGCGAGTGCAGCCTGGATCCTGACCGAGCGCACGAGCGCGTGGGCGAGCATCGCGCCGTAGGTGAGCGCCTTGATCGCGTGGGGATCGGCGGTGAAGGAGCGGCCGAGGTCGGCGGTCTGCTTCAGCTCGCGAAAGAGCAGCTCGATCAGCCAGCGGAGTCGGTAGGTCTGGATGATCTGCCGTGGCGAGAGCACGCTGCGCGGCACGGTGGTCAGGTACCAGCGGATGACGGTCGACTTGTGCGCGAGTCCCACGAGCCGCAATGCGACGGTGTCCTTGCCCTTGCCCCACGTCACGTCGAGGTCGAAGATCGTCCCGCGCTTGCGCGACACGCTCTGCAGGTAGTAGCCAAGCGACCAGTTGTGGAGCGGGGTGTGGCCGTTCTCCGAGATGTGCGCGGTCACGCGTACCTTCGCCGTGGTCTTGAGGCGCATCAGCACGTGCGCGCCGGCAGCCTTCGCCTGGGTGAACAGAGCGCGCTCGAAGAAGCCGAGGTCGAAGAGGTAGAGCACCCCGCGCGTGAAGCTCGGGACCAGCTTCCGCCACAGCGGCGTCTCCGACGCGGTCTCCGCGTCGGAGACGCCGTGCTCGAGCAGGCCGGTCTTGATGCTGTAGCCCATCACCCACTTGGTGCCGGCCTTGCCCTTGGTGCATCCCGGCAGCAGCTCGCGCCCGCGCGGTGGCACGCGCTGCCCCGTACCGTCGTAGACCCGCACGTCCTCGAAGCGGGCGAGCGGCCCGCTCAGCTCCAGGCCCGCCGCCTTCGTCACCGACGCCACGAGGTGCTCGAGCGCCGCGCGGAAGAACGCCGCCGCCGACTCCTGCTTGAACCGCTTCTGGAACGGGCACGGGCGCATGAAGCCGAAGCGCCTCACGAAGATCGCCCGCAGCGACTCGAACGACAGCGTCTGGCCCGCGAGGAACCCCTCGACGACCGTGAGCACCAGGCGGAACGCGGTGGCGCGCCGCTGCCGCGGGTTGTAGCCGGTGCGGCCCCGAAGCTCGTCGATGACCGCCGGCGTGAAGGTCCGCTGCAGCTGCTCCTCCACCGCGCTCGCCTCTTCGCTCGGGTCTGGACGGCTGCTCGTGGCTCGGGTAGCTCTCGTCGTCATCGGGCGTCCTCTCCTTGTTGGTGTCGCAACCGAACAACGAGAAAGGCGCCCGATTTATTTCCATCATTCCGCCACGTTATGTCCAAAGGATCTGGCCATGGACGTGCCGCACATCGGCTGGCAAGGCGCAGGTAAAGGTGCACCAAGCGGGCACATATTCATCGAACAAGTTTTCGCACACCGTCAGTGAGGGTATATGGGCTACTTTGCTGATCTTCTCAACGATACAAACCGGACACTTGCGATACCCGTGAACCTCACCGTGTTAGACGCAGGCGAGGCGTCGCGGCTACGTCGTGAAGCGGCAAGCAACTTCTTTCCTGGGAGGGATAGCCCGATCTGGGACTTCGCCGAGAATCGCGCACCAAGCGCGCATGGTGAAGAGACGCGCCTTTGGATGGGGGAATTCGAGCCTGAAGCACCCCACTATCTCTTTTTCAAGCCCAACGATGAAGCGAATGGGTTCCTCTTTCCAAATGGTTCGGACCTCACGCGCCTGTTAGGAGAGTGTCAACGTTTTGAATGCTGGGTATGCGACCACCCAATGACGTATCTATTCTGTTTCAACCATCACTCATATTTGATGGCATGGGGAAGGGCTGCACCCTGGTTGGCGCTTCGTGGACCAAAGACATGAGCACTCTCTGGACGTAGCCCACTCCACGAGCACGTCCTGCTCGACGATGGCCCGCTCATTCGTGATGGCTTCGAGCACGTAGGAAATCCTAGCGCGATCGGGCGGGAAAAGTTTACGAAACACACGTTGGACGAAGCCGCTGCGCGGCAGCGTGGCTCCGCATCAAGCTCGCTCGCGACCCGGGAGCCCCGCGAGCCGTGTGCGCGCTGACGAGCCCGCCTCGTAGCCCTCGCGTGCCGTGATGCGGGCGATCCTGCGGCGCGCGCCGCCCGCTCGTGGGCGCGCGCGGAGCCGAAGGAGGCCGCGATGGGTGCGAAGCGAAGACTGCGGGACACGATGAGCGAGGACCTCGCGCTGCGAGGGATGAGCGCCAACACGATCGCCACGTACGTGGGGTGCGTGCGGCGGTTCGCGCAGTACCACGGGCGGTCGCCGTGCGCGCTGGGGGCGGCGGAGATCCGGACGTTCCTCTTGCACCTGGTGGCGGAGCGCAGGCTGGCGGCGTTGACGGTCAACGTGCACGCGGCCGCGCTGAGGTTTCTCTACGAGGTGACGCTGGAGCGGCCGGAGGCGACGCTGGGGATGGCGCGCATGCGGGTGCCGATGCACGTGCCGGTGGTGCTGACGAGCGCGGAGGTGGCGCGGCTGCTCGCGGCGCTCACGAGCCACAAGCACCGGGCCCTGGTGATGCTCGCCTACGGGGCGGGGCTGCGCGTGAGCGAGGTGTGCAAGCTCCGGGTGGACGACATCGATCCGAAGCGGATGCTCCTGCACGTGCGGCACACCAAGCGCGGGCGTGAGCGCTACGTGATGCTCAGCGCGAGGCTGCTGGCGACGCTGCGCGCGTACTGGAAGGCGTCACGACCCGCAGGACCGCAACTGTTTCCGGGGCGCGTGCCCGGGACGCTCCTCACGCGCGCGGCCGTCCACCGGGCGATCCTCAAGGCGGCGCGGCGCGCGGGCATCACCCGGCGCGTGTCGCCGCACACGCTGCGCCACAGCTTCGCCACGCACCTGCTCGACGCAGGGACCGACCTTCGCACGTTGCAGGTCTTGCTCGGGCACGCGTCGCTCAGGAGCACGATGGCCTACCTGCACGTGAGCACCGCCCGCGTGCAGTCGATTCAGAGCCCCCTCGACGCGCTGCCCTGAGCCCCGATGCACCCGTCGTGTGCGCCCGCGCGCACGCGCGCGGCGCCCATCGAGCTCGCGGACGTGGTGCGCGCCCACGGCGAGGCCTTCGCCGGCGGCCGCGTGCTGCGTCCCGAGGAGCGGTCGGCGCTGCGGGCGATCGAGCGATGCCGGACTGCCGCGCTGGGCGGACATCTGGACGTGTGCACCGCGTGCGGGCTCGAGCGACCGTCGTACAACTCGTGCCGCAACCGGCACTGTCCCAAGTGCCAGTCGCTCGCGCAGGCGCGGTGGGTCGCCACGCGGCTCGAGCGCATTCTGCCCGTGCACTACTTCCACGTCGTCTTCACGCTCCCCGCCGAGCTGCGCGCCGTCGCGCGGCGCTCGCGCGCGCGGGTCTTCGACATGCTCTTCGCGAGCGCGGCCGACACGCTGGCCACCCTCGCGCGGGATCCGAAGTGGCTCGGCGCCGAGCTCGGCGTCACGATGGTCCTGCACACCTGGACGCGCGCGCTGCTCTTCCACCCCCACGTGCACGCCATCGTCACCGGCGGCGGACTCACCGGCGACGCCGCGCGCTGGGTGCGCGCGCGCCGTCGCTTCCTCTTCCCCGTGCGCGTGATGGGCGCGCTCTTTCGCGGCAAGATGCTCGCCGCTCTCGAGCGCGCCCACGCGCGCGGCCTCGTCGACCTGGGCGGCGTCGACCTGCTGGCGCTCCGACGCAAGGCCTGGGTCGTCTACGCCAAGCGACCCTTTGGCGGCCCCGCTCAGGTCATCCGCTACCTCGGTCGCTACACGCACCGCGTCGGCATCTCCAACCACCGCTTCGTCTCGATGGGCGAGCGCGGCGTCACCTTCCGCACCAGAGACGGCAAGTCGGTCACCGTCCCGGCCGAGGAGCTGCTCGCGCGCTTCGTCCAGCACGTGCTGCCGCGCGGCTTCGTCAAGATCCGCCACTACGGCCTGCACTCCGCCAGCCACGCCACCACGCGCCTCGAGACCGCACGCCGCAGACTGGGTCCGCACGCGGCGCCCGCTGCGCGACCGGTGCGCCGTGCCGACGCCGCCGACCTGCTGCTGCGAATCGCGGGCATCGACCTGCGCCGCTGCCCCGCTTGCCACACGCCTGCCCTCGTGCGCACCGCGCTGCCGGAGCCCCGAGCTCGCGACCCGCCGGGGGCCGCATGATCTCCCCGCGTCGTGTTCCACTGCGCTCGCTCCACGAGTGCGGCGCAGGCCCCTGTCCATCCGCGCCACGAAAACCCGCCCTCCGAGCACGCACGGCTGCCCGCTGCGCGCTCCGGGACGCCCGCGTCGAGCGCCGTCCCGCCGCCCGCTCCGCACCTCGCGCACCCGCACACGTGACCCACACGCCGCCAACTTCCCCATAGGGCTCCGAGGCCACCGCCTCGCCGCTGCCGCGCACCGGCTTCGTCCAACCGTCGATTTCGCGACCGCGCACCCGCGCCACGCGACCGCCGCCGCGACCCGGCGCGCTCACGCAATCGACTCTTACTTATACGAAAAGGTTCGTTCGCTCCGACTGGAAAACGCGAACCTACGTGAGCAGTCGTACCGGCGGCGGTCTGATGGACTACGCGACCTTCTCCCGGTCGGCAACGGTGAGCTGCTCGGGGCGCAGGGCGCGGACGAGCGCGGACATGTGGGCGTGACCCTTCACGCGCCGAAACTTCTTCTGCGCTTCGACCACCGCGAGGGCGACCCAGCGGCGGATCATCGGGCCGCCGCGCCAGCGCTTCACGTTGCGCGTGCGGCGGATGGTCCCGTTCATGTTCTCGATGGCGTTGGTCGTCGCGAAGGTGCGGCAGAGGGTGGGATGGAGGCCGAGCTTGAGCACGGTGAGCGTCTCGTCGAGACCCTCGCGCAGGCTGCCGGCCGCCGCGTCCTCGCCGTTCTTGTCGAGCCACGACGCGAGCTGAAGCAGCCGCTTCTTGGCGACCTTCGCGTTGCGCGTCCGGTACGCCTCGCGCATCTGGCCGCTCACGTACGCCCTGCGCGAGTCGGGCAGATGGTCGCGGACGTTGCGCGTCTTGTGGACCTGGCAGCGCTGCAGCACCGCGCTCGACCCGAGCACGTCGCAGAGCGCCTTGCGCAGCCCCTTGCCGCCGTCGATCACGCGCAGGAACTTGCCGTCGATCCTCAGCCCCCGCTCGACCAGGTTCTGCACGAGCGAGGTGCAGACCGCCGCGTTCTCCGTCGAGCCGAGCCAGAGGCCCAGCGGCACCTTCGTCCCCTCGGCCGTAACGCCGAGGGCCACGATGACTGTCTGGCTCGCCACCTCCAGTCCGTCGGCGAACATCGCCACGATGTCGAGCGCGTCAAGACGGCGGCGGAGGAACGCGCTCATCCTCTCCGTGGTCTTGTCCACGAGCGCCCGGCTCGCCGCACTCTTGCTCGCGCGCCGCGTCCTGGTTCCGGCCGCGACCGGCTCCAGGCTCCGCTCGTAGCCGCGCGTCGAGACGCCGAGCACGATCTGCTCGGCGACCCGGTCGGGCAGCGGGTCGCGACGACGAAGCTCCTCCACCAACGGCAAGGCGACCTCGCGCCCGTCCTTGCTGCGGACGCGCGGCCGCTGCACGACGATGTCACGCCCACCGAACGGCAGCGGCGTGTGGGTCGTGCCCCAGTGGTGCGCGGCACGACCAGCGACGTGCTTGCCCTTCGGGCCAGCGACGCGCTCGGCCTCGCCCCGAAGAAGCTCGTCGAGTGCGGCGCGACCCATCGCGTGGACGAACGCCAGCAAGCCGCTCCGAGTGACCTCGATGCCGGCGATCATCGGCGGGACCATCTGCCGGAACGCCTCCGGCAGCGCGGCCCCCGCCGACGCCTCTTGCTTCCTGTTCCTCTTTGCGGCTCTCTTCTTCATGGCGGCTCCTTGCTGGAAACCGGCGCTCCGCCCGCCGCCGCGGCCGCCATGCGACGTTCAGGCGCACCACACGCCGCCGCCGGCGGTGCCCCGAGGGCTCGAGGCTCGTGGAAAACCGCGCTCAAATCCCGTACGCTCCCTAGCTGCTCCGGCCGAGCAGGTCGACCGGAGCGGGGCCTGTTCGTGCCCGCGTGAGCGGCCGCCGATGTGGCGAGGGGGCCCCGCCCGGCGCTACCCTCTCGCCGTGGCCAATCGCGCCTCCCTCCGCTGGGTCCTCGCCGCCGCCGGCGCCGCCGCGCTGGCCGGCGTCGTCGCCGCGCGCTGGCGCGCAGGAGCGCGCGCGCCGAGGCCGCCGCCACCCGTGTGCCACGCCAATCTGGCCGACGTCCCGCCGCCGCCGCCGCTCACCGGGGAGGTGACGTACGTCTGGCACCTCGGCGACAGGGTGGGGTTCCCGGTCGTGCAGGCGCGCATCGCCGGCTGCCCAGAGCATCGAGACCGCGCGCCGCGCTCGTCTCCATCGGTCCTTGTGCGTAGTCGGCCGACATCGGCGTACCCATCTTGAAATTGAGCGTCACCGACCGTTGACACCCGACTTCTGCCGTGCGCTGCTGCACTGCGCGCAGTCGCGCGAGAGGGAGGGCTCATGGGAGCGAGCGTCAAGATGGTCGCGAAGTGTTCTCTGGCGATGGCGGCGGTCATCGCTGCCGGCTGCGAGGCCAACGCGTCGAACCCCACCATGGACGCCACCCGCCGCAACTTCTTCCAGTCGGAGACCCAGTCGGTCTACGTGGCGTCCACGCACACGCTCTTCCTCGGTACGAACGACGAGCAGGGCGAGCGAAAGGTCGACCCCAACAACCCGGGCCAGAGCGTATGCATCACGCCGGGGTTCATCCCGGACGGGTCGCAGCTCTTGTACCGGGGCCAGACGTTCGCCGGGCTCTCCACGGCCACCTTCGACAACCTGGGTGTCTTGACCTCGCTCGAGCCCGTCTCCTGGATGAACCGGGGTGACATCCAGCCCGTTGCGCCCAGCCAGTGCACCGCCGCGCATTGCCCGCTCGCGCTCGCGGGCGACCCATGGCTCGCCACCAACGGCACCCGCGTGCTGTACGCGAACCTCGGGGTGACCTCCACTGCGGACTACTGTGACACGACGAACGTGGACCCCGACTCCGTCGTGGTCGCGCGGTCGGAGGACGGCACGCCAACGTTCGCGCCGCCTTACGTTGCGGCCTACCTTCCAGGCGAGTTCCCGGACCAGGAGTCCCTCTCCATGGCCGGCGACGCGGCCATGCTCGGCTTCGATACGGCGCACAGCAAGGAGGTGTACGTCGTCACGACAGAGGACTCTGGCAACGACGCGGCATGGGGGCCGCCGCAGGCGCTGCCCCTCGCCTTCGCCTCGCACGGCGGCTACAGTCACGTCATCGTCAAGATGGTCTCGTCCAACCTGGCCTACCTCGCGTATCTGGACAACGGGCGCGTCTCTCTTTCCAGGCTCCCCCGCCGAATCCGTGGGTTGACGTGAAGCGGATCGCTCGGCGCTCGTCACGGGGCTCGCATCGCGGGAGCGTGTGGGCGTCCCGCCCGCGAGCCTCGCGCCGAGCGCCGGTCGTTGGGGCTGGAAGGGAAGGATGCATCGTGCAAGGAAGACGGCATCCAACCTCCAACCCCCTCGCACGATGCACCTTCAATCTATCCTGCGCCGGCTGCAGCCGCAGCCCGGATTCGTCTACGACAAGATCACCTGGGCCGGGACGCCCACGCGGCCAGCGCTGCACGTCCACGTTCGACCTCGCCGCGGGTCCCTTGCCGTGTGCTCGCACTGCTACCGGAAGCGGCGCGGCTACGACCACGGGCCGCCGCGCCTGTTCACCTTCGTGCCGCTCTGGGGCATCGCGGTGTTGTTCGTCTATGCGATGCGCCGCGTGGACTGTCCGCGTTGCGGCGTCACGGTGGAGCTGGTGCCCTGGGCCTCCGGCAAGAGCCAGGCGACGCACGCGTTCGTGTGGTTCGTCGCGAGCTGGGCGCGGGTGCTCTCGTGGACGGAGGTGGCGCGCCGCTTCCACTCGAGCTGGGACACCGTCTTCCGCTGCGTCGAGCACGCGGTACAGTGGGGCCTCGAGCATCGCAGCCTCGATGGCATCCGGTCCATCGGCGTCGACGAGCTGGCCTGGAAGAAGGGGCAGAAGTACCTCACCGTCGTCTACCAGATCGACCACGACTGCCGTCGCCTGCTCCACATCGCCCGCGACCGCACCGCCGCGAGCTTCCATTCCTTCTTCGACATGCTCGGCGAGGAGCGCACCAAGGCTATCGCCTTCGTGGCCAGCGACATGTGGCGTGCCTTCCTCAGCGTCGTGCAGGCCCGCTGCTCCGTCGTCCTCCACGTGCTGGACCGCTTCCACGTCGCCAAGCTCCTCGGCGAGGCCGTCGACACCGTCCGTCGCGACGAGGTCCGCGCCCTGCGCGCCACCGGACGCCACCCCCTGCTCACCAAGACCCGCTGGCTGCTGCTCAAGCGGCCCAAGAACCTCCGGCGCGGCGAGCGCGGTCGCCTGCGCGAGCTCGTCCGCATCAACCTTCGCTCCGTCCGTGCCTACCTGCTCAAGGAGCAGTTCCAGCACTTCTGGACCTACACCTCGGTCGCCGGCGCCGGCCGCTTCCTCGACCGCTGGACCACCATGGCCTTGCGGTCCCGCCTCGCCCCCTTTGCGAAGTTCGCGCGCACCCTCCGGAGCCACCGACGCGAGCTGCTCAACTGGTTCCTCGCCCGAGGGGAGTTCGCCGCGGGCGCCACCGAGGGATTCAACAACAAGGCGCGAGTTACGACCCGAAAGGCGTACGGCTTCCGCAGTCCAAGACACGCCGAGATCGCCCTGTATCATGCGCTTGGTGCCCTACCCGAGCCGCCTTGGCTCACCCACAGATTCTGCTGAGGAGGCTCTTTCCAAGGGCCACAATGAGAGCAAATACGACGCCATCGTCGTTCGCCTGACGCGCGCCTCCGCGACGGACCTTTGGAGCCCCCACGAGATCTTTCGGCTCGACGACCAGACCGTCCCCTACGAGGCCCCCGGAGCCCTCGGTCGCAACTGGCGGGACCCCACGCCGCTCGCGTTCGACGTGGGGAACCATGGAGCGGAGCTTCATCTGGCGTTCCGGATTGATGTTGCGGGTTATTCTCGTGCGGCATATTACGATTGTGTCGACACTAACCAGGATGCTTGCGACTACATCTTTCCCGATAACCTGGGCTGGACTCCTCAGAAATTGTTCGAGGTACCTCAGTACGCCGGCGAGCAGTTCCAGCCGGCGCTGGGTGCCAGCCCGACGCGTGGCTACGCGGCGCTGACCTGGTACCAGCAGACCGCGACCAACGGGAGCACCTTCGTGCCGTTCGGTGCCATCGTCGGGAGCGAGGCTCCTCCGGATGAGGCGACGCCAGCGGCGCTCGGCACCGCCTACACCCCTTGTACGAGCACGCGTACCGACGAGATGACGGGCAACTTCTACTTCGGCGACTACGAGGCCTCGGTGACGCCCTTCGACACACCGAGCCGTCTGGTGAACGGCGTGCTGCAACCGGAGCCCCTCTGGATCACGACCTATGCCCGATCCACGCAGTGCCTCAGCGGAGGACTCACGAACGACCAGTTCGTGGAGTCGGTCAAGTGGTAGCCACGCGCAACGCCCTGCTCGGTGCGATCGTTGCGGGGCTGGCTGCGTGCGGTGGGACCTTCGTCTACGTCGGCCCGGACGCGAGTGTGGACGGTGGCGTTTCCAGTGACGGTGCGTCCGAGGACGGAGGCACGGACGGAATCTCCGACGCCGAGCTGGACTGGTTCGCCCAGTTCGATGGGGCGCACGGCTTCGACGGGTTCTATCCGCCCGCGCCGGGCGAGTTTCCTGCGCAAGACGGGAGCTTCTGCAAGGTTGACTACAACTGTGGCTCCGAGGGCCTGCAAGCCCACTGCGACATAGGCACAGGCTGGTGCTGCTCCGGCGAGGGCCGCGCGGGGAAGTGCGTCTGCGGCTACTCGCTCGGGTGTCTCCCCCCCGAGATGTGCTGCGACTACCCCGAGGCCAGCGTCCCGGTGTGCGCGACGTCGGTGGCCGCCTGCCGCGACGCCGGCGGAAGGGGAGCATGGGAACTGTGACGCGCGCCGCCGCGCTCTTCACGCTCGCCGCCGCCGGCTGCGGTGGCAAGGCGGTGATCTACCAGGACGGCGGCCCACCCCAGGACGCCTCGGTGAGCGACGTGACGGTGGAGGCCGGCGGCGCGGACGAGGGCTCCACCGGTCTCGTCCCGTGCCCCCACGGGGCGCTCCAGGACTGCGTGGCGCAGCAGGCGTGCGTCGACGGCTACTGTTGCATCGGCGATCACGTGATCGGCGGCGAGTGCCGGTGCGGCGACGGCCTGGGCTGCGACGTCCAGCACTACTGCTGCACATATCCGGACGCGGGGCCGCACTGCGCCTCCACGTGCCCGCCCGGCGGCCACCAGCCGTGAGGTGGCCCCCGGTGGTCCCCTCGTAGCCCAGGCCGAGGCCCCGGCCGCATCACTACGCCCAACGCTCGCCGCCGACATGGACCTGCAGCAGGCGCCGGTGGAGCACGTAGGAAATCCTAGCGCGATCGGGCGGGAAAAGTTTACGAAACACACGTATCGGCATAGGGGCCCCGGGTTTCCCCGGGGACCCCTGCCACACCACCGGACAGGCGGGTCCGCATCCGGCGGTTCGGAGAGTTGAGGTCACGTGTCGAGCCGGGGAAGCCCCAGCTCGTCGAAGAGCTTGTTCGGCAGAGCCACGCTGAGGACGCGCATTCCCGAGGTTCGCCACCAGCGCGTCGTATTTGCTGCCGCGCGGCGAGCGTCGACGGGAGGGAATCCCCCGTCGGCGCAGTTCTCGGAAGACGGTGACTCCTCGCACCATGGCCAGATCCTTTGGACATAACGTGGCGGAATGATGGAAATAAATCGGGCGCCTTTCTCGTTGTTCGGTTGCGACACCAACAAGGAGAGGACGCCCGATGACGACGAGAGCTACCCGAGCCACGAGCAGCCGTCCAGACCCGAGCGAAGAGGCGAGCGCGGTGGAGGAGCAGCTGCAGCGGACCTTCACGCCGGCGGTCATCGACGAGCTTCGGGGCCGCACCGGCTACAACCCGCGGCAGCGGCGCGCCACCGCGTTCCGCCTGGTGCTCACGGTCGTCGAGGGGTTCCTCGCGGGCCAGACGCTGTCGTTCGAGTCGCTGCGGGCGATCTTCGTGAGGCGCTTCGGCTTCATGCGCCCGTGCCCGTTCCAGAAGCGGTTCAAGCAGGAGTCGGCGGCGGCGTTCTTCCGCGCGGCGCTCGAGCACCTCGTGGCGTCGGTGACGAAGGCGGCGGGCCTGGAGCTGAGCGGGCCGCTCGCCCGCTTCGAGGACGTGCGGGTCTACGACGGTACGGGGCAGCGCGTGCCACCGCGCGGGCGCGAGCTGCTGCCGGGATGCACCAAGGGCAAGGCCGGCACCAAGTGGGTGATGGGCTACAGCATCAAGACCGGCCTGCTCGAGCACGGCGTCTCCGACGCGGAGACCGCGTCGGAGACGCCGCTGTGGCGGAAGCTGGTCCCGAGCTTCACGCGCGGGGTGCTCTACCTCTTCGACCTCGGCTTTTTCGAGCGCGCTCTGTTCACCCAGGCGAAGGCTGCCGGCGCGCACGTGCTGATGCGCCTCAAGACCACGGCGAAGGTACGCGTGACCGCGCACATCTCGGAGAACGGCCACACCCCGCTCCACAACTGGTCGCTTGGCTACTACCTGCAGAGCGTGTCGCGCAAGCGCGGGACGATCTTCGACCTCGACGTGACGTGGGGCAAGGGCAAGGACACCGTCGCATTGCGGCTCGTGGGACTCGCGCACAAGTCGACCGTCATCCGCTGGTACCTGACCACCGTGCCGCGCAGCGTGCTCTCGCCACGGCAGATCATCCAGACCTACCGACTCCGCTGGCTGATCGAGCTGCTCTTTCGCGAGCTGAAGCAGACCGCCGACCTCGGCCGCTCCTTCACCGCCGATCCCCACGCGATCAAGGCGCTCACCTACGGCGCGATGCTCGCCCACGCGCTCGTGCGCTCGGTCAGGATCCAGGCTGCACTCGCGCGCGACGTCCCTCTCGAGCAACTGCGCCCCCTGGCGACGTTGCACGTCGTGCGCGCCTACGCGCGGGACCTGGTCGACGCCCTCGTCTCCCTGAGCACCGCCGCGTGGACTGCCGTCGTGACCACCGTGGGCGCGGCACTCGTCGCTCTGGCACGCGAACGACAACCTTCACGCTCCAGGAAACGAATCGCCCTCAAACTTGGGGCGATCGGTGCTTAAGAGATCGGGCATGCTCCTCGCACCCACTGCTTCAACTGCAGTGCGCGGAGTCGGTGCCGGATCCAAGAGTCCAGCTCGCGAAAGAGCGTGCGGAGCTCGACAAGCTGGAAGTAGTTCTTCCAGCCTGGCAAGTACCCTCGCAGATCTCGGCAGACCTGGGCCAGGCTCCGACCGCGCATGCGGCTCGTCATGTGCCGCACGCGGTCCTTCATCGTGTCGAGGGCCTTGCGCGCGATCGTGCAGCGGACCCATGGCCAGATCCTTTGGACATAACGTGGCGGAATGATGGAAATAAATCGGGCGCCTTTCTCGTTGTTCGGTTGCGACACCAACAAGGAGAGGACGCCCGATGACGACGAGAGCTACCCGAGCCACGAGCAGCCGTCCAGACCCGAGCGAAGAGGCGAGCGCGGTGGAGGAGCAGCTGCAGCGGACCTTCACGCCGGCGGTCATCGACGAGCTTCGGGGCCGCACCGGCTACAACCCGCGGCAGCGGCGCGCCACCGCGTTCCGCCTGGTGCTCACGGTCGTCGAGGGGTTCCTCGCGGGCCAGACGCTGTCGTTCGAGTCGCTGCGGGCGATCTTCGTGAGGCGCTTCGGCTTCATGCGCCCGTGCCCGTTCCAGAAGCGGTTCAAGCAGGAGTCGGCGGCGGCGTTCTTCCGCGCGGCGCTCGAGCACCTCGTGGCGTCGGTGACGAAGGCGGCGGGCCTGGAGCTGAGCGGGCCGCTCGCCCGCTTCGAGGACGTGCGGGTCTACGACGGTACGGGGCAGCGCGTGCCACCGCGCGGGCGCGAGCTGCTGCCGGGATGCACCAAGGGCAAGGCCGGCACCAAGTGGGTGATGGGCTACAGCATCAAGACCGGCCTGCTCGAGCACGGCGTCTCCGACGCGGAGACCGCGTCGGAGACGCCGCTGTGGCGGAAGCTGGTCCCGAGCTTCACGCGCGGGGTGCTCTACCTCTTCGACCTCGGCTTTTTCGAGCGCGCTCTGTTCACCCAGGCGAAGGCTGCCGGCGCGCACGTGCTGATGCGCCTCAAGACCACGGCGAAGGTACGCGTGACCGCGCACATCTCGGAGAACGGCCACACCCCGCTCCACAACTGGTCGCTTGGCTACTACCTGCAGAGCGTGTCGCGCAAGCGCGGGACGATCTTCGACCTCGACGTGACGTGGGGCAAGGGCAAGGACACCGTCGCATTGCGGCTCGTGGGACTCGCGCACAAGTCGACCGTCATCCGCTGGTACCTGACCACCGTGCCGCGCAGCGTGCTCTCGCCACGGCAGATCATCCAGACCTACCGACTCCGCTGGCTGATCGAGCTGCTCTTTCGCGAGCTGAAGCAGACCGCCGACCTCGGCCGCTCCTTCACCGCCGATCCCCACGCGATCAAGGCGCTCACCTACGGCGCGATGCTCGCCCACGCGCTCGTGCGCTCGGTCAGGATCCAGGCTGCACTCGCGCGCGACGTCCCTCTCGAGCAACTGCGCCCCCTGGCGACGTTGCACGTCGTGCGCGCCTACGCGCGGGACCTGGTCGACGCCCTCGTCTCCCTGAGCACCGCCGCGTGGACTGCCGTCGTGACCACCGTGGGCGCGGCACTCGTCGCTCTGGCACGCGAACGACAACCTTCACGCTCCAGGAAACGAATCGCCCTCAAACTTGGGGCGATCGGTGCTTAAGAGATCGGGCATGGCAGCGGACCTCGTTCTTCGACGACAACCAAAAGGTGTAGCCGAGGAACTTCCGGTCTTGCACGGGTGCCACCGCGCTCTTCGACTCGTTGATCTGGAGATGGAGCTTCGCGTAGAGACGCCGCAGCGCCTGCATGACCCGCTCGCCCGCTCGCCGTGACCGCACGTAAACGTTGCTGTCATCGGCGTAGCGCACGAAGGCGTGTCCGCGCTTCTCCAGCTCCTTGTCGACTTCGTCGAGGAGCACGTTCGCAAGCATTGGCGAGAGAGGACCGCCCTGGGGCGTTCCCTCGTCGCGATCCATCACGACGCCGTTCGCCATGATGCCGGCGTTCAGGTAGCGACGGATGAGTCCCAGCACGCGCCGATCCTCGATTCGTTTGGCCAGTCTCCCCATGAGCACGTCGTGGTTGACGCGGTCGAAGAAAGCTTCGAGATCCACGTCGACCACCCATCGTCTTCCTTGCTGCACATACCGCTTCGCCTCGCGCACGGCGTCGTGCGCGCTGCGCCGCGGCCGGAAGCCGTGGCTGTGCTCCGAGAAGGTCGGATCGAATCGAGGCTGCAGGACCTGCAAGAGGGCCTGCTGGATGAGTCGGTCGAGCACCGTCGGGATGCCGAGCTGTCGCTCGCCGCCGCCGCTCTTCGGAATCACGTGCCGTCGCACCGGCTGCGGCTGGTACGTCCCCGCGAGCAGCTGCTCGCGGAGGGACGGCCAGTGCACGCGAAGGTGGTCCGGTAGCTCCTCCACCGTCATCCCGTCGATGCCGGGACTGCCCTTGTTCCGCTTCACTCGCTTCAGCGCGGCCTGAAGGTTCTTGCGCGTGAGCGCCGCCTCCATCAGCCCGCTCGTTCCTGAGCGCTCGGTTCCATGGGTCGCCGAATCCGCTTCCACGCGTCGGTCGTCGCTCGGGGCTTCACCATCCGCGGCGGTCGGCGTCTCGCTCTTGGACTTCTGTGGCTGCGCGTTCTCGAGATCCATGGGCGTTTCGCCCTCCTCTCCGTTTGGCCCTTCGCAGCGATAGAGACTTCCGGGGTTCGGGGGGGGTCCCTGCCCGGCTCCTTCGCCGCTACTACGGCCTCTGCTGACTTCTCGCTCCGTCCGACGTTGTCGCCGGCCGTCGCCCTTTCAGGCGCGAGGCGAGATCTCCCCAGGTAAGAGCATCAACCTTCACCGCACGACCGCCGGATATACGCCGCCGAGCTTCGGTCACGAGAGCTTCGCGGGTTCCAGTCCGCTCGCCCTGCTCGGCCACGCCTCCGATCCGATTTCTGTACGTCGGCCCGCGGCTTCGCTCCCCACTTCCTCCAGACGGTCCCTCACGGTTCCGCCCTTGTGGTTCGCTTCTGTCATTGTGACCAATTTCAGGAAGGACTTTCACCTCCGGGTTGATGCCCATGCTGGGCGCACTGGACGAAGCCGCTGCGCGGCAGCGTGGCTCCGCATCAAGCTCGCTCGCGACCCGGGAGCCCCGCGAGCCGTGTGCGCGCTGACGAGCCCGCCTCGTAGCCCTCGCGTGCCGTGATGCGGGCGATCCTGCGGCGCGCGCCGCCCGCTCGTGGGCGCGCGCGGAGCCGAAGGAGGCCGCGATGGGTGCGAAGCGAAGACTGCGGGACACGATGAGCGAGGACCTCGCGCTGCGAGGGATGAGCGCCAACACGATCGCCACGTACGTGGGGTGCGTGCGGCGGTTCGCGCAGTACCACGGGCGGTCGCCGTGCGCGCTGGGGGCGGCGGAGATCCGGACGTTCCTTTTGCACCTGGTGGCGGAGCGCAGGCTGGCGGCGCTGACGGTCAACGTGCACGCGGCCGCGCTGAGGTTTCTCTACGAGGTGACGCTGGAGCGGCCGGAGGCGACGCTGGGGATGGCGCGCATGCGGGTGCCGATGCACGTGCCGGTGGTGCTGACGAGCGCGGAGGTGGCGCGGCTGCTCGCGTCGCTCACGAGCCACAAGCACCGGGCCCTGGTGATGCTCGCCTACGGGGCGGGGCTGCGCGTGAGCGAGGTGTGCAAGCTCCGGGTGGACGACATCGATCCGAAGCGGATGCTCCTGCACGTGCGGCACACCAAGCGCGGGCGTGAGCGCTACGTGATGCTCAGCGCGAGGCTGCTGGCGACGCTGCGCGCGTACTGGAAGGCGTCACGACCCGCAGGACCGCAACTGTTTCCGGGGCGCGTGCCCGGGACGCTCCTCACGCGCGCGGCCGTCCACCGGGCGATCCTCAAGGCGGCGCGGCGCGCGGGCATCACCCGGCGCGTGTCGCCGCACACGCTGCGCCACAGCTTCGCCACGCACCTGCTCGACGCAGGGACCGACCTTCGCACGTTGCAGGTCTTGCTCGGGCACGCGTCGCTCAGGAGCACGATGGCCTACCTGCACGTGAGCACCGCCCGCGTGCAGTCGATTCAGAGCCCCCTCGACGCGCTGCCCTGAGCCCCGATGCACCCGTCGTGTGCGCCCGCGCGCACGTGCGCGGCGCCCATCGAGCTCGCGGACGTGGTGCGCGCCCACGGCGAGGCCTTCGCCGGCGGCCGCGTGCTGCGTCCCGAGGAGCGGTCGGCGCTGCGGGCGATCGAGCGATGCCGGACCGCCGCGCTGGGCGGACATCTGGACGTGTGCACCGCGTGCGGGCTCGAGCGACCGTCGTACAACTCGTGCCGCAACCGGCACTGTCCCAAGTGCCAGTCGCTCGCGCAGGCGCGGTGGGTCGCCACGCGGCTCGAGCGCATTCTGCCCGTGCACTACTTCCACGTCGTCTTCACGCTCCCCGCCGAGCTGCGCGCCGTCGCGCGGCGCTCGCGCGCGCGGGTCTTCGACATGCTCTTCGCGAGCGCGGCCGACACGCTGGCCACCCTCGCGCGGGATCCGAAGTGGCTCGGCGCCGAGCTCGGCGTCACGATGGTCCTGCACACCTGGACGCGCGCGCTGCTCTTCCACCCCCACGTGCACGCCATCGTCACCGGCGGCGGACTCACCGGCGACGCCGCGCGCTGGGTGCGCGCGCGCCGTCGCTTCCTCTTCCCCGTGCGCGTGATGGGCGCGCTCTTTCGCGGCAAGATGCTCGCCGCTCTCGAGCGCGCCCACGCGCGCGGCCTCGTCGACCTGGGCGGCGTCGACCTGCTGGCGCTCCGACGCAAGGCCTGGGTCGTCTACGCCAAGCGACCCTTTGGCGGCCCCGCTCAGGTCATCCGCTACCTCGGTCGCTACACGCACCGCGTCGGCATCTCCAACCACCGCTTCGTCTCGATGGGCGAGCGCGGCGTCACCTTCCGCACCAGAGACGGCAAGTCGGTCACCGTCCCGGCCGAGGAGCTGCTCGCGCGCTTCGTCCAGCACGTGCTGCCGCGCGGCTTCGTCAAGATCCGCCACTACGGCCTGCACTCCGCCAGCCACGCCACCACGCGCCTCGAGACCGCACGCCGCAGACTGGGTCCGCACGCGGCGCCCGCTGCGCGACCGGTGCGCCGTGCCGACGCCGCCGACCTGCTGCTGCGAATCGCGGGCATCGACCTGCGCCGCTGCCCCGCTTGCCACACGCCTGCCCTCGTGCGCACCGCGCTGCCGGAGCCCCGAGCTCGCGACCCGCCGGGGGCCGCATGATCTCCCCGCGTCGTGTTCCACTGCGCTCGCTCCACGAGTGCGGCGCAGGCCCCTGTCCATCCGCGCCACGAAAACCCGCCCTCCGAGCACGCACGGCTGCCCGCTGCGCGCTCCGGGACGCCCGCGTCGAGCGCCGTCCCGCCGCCCGCTCCGCACCTCGCGCACCCGCACACGTGACCCACACGCCGCCAACTTCCCCATAGGGCTCCGAGGCCACCGCCTCGCCGCTGCCGCGCACCGGCTTCGTCCAACCGTCGATTTCGCGACCGCGCACCCGCGCCACGCGACCGCCGCCGCGACCCGGCGCGCTCACGCAATCGACTCTTACTTATGCGAAGTGGGGCCGTCCGGTCTCACTGGAAGGACGGACCAGGGTGGCTCGGCGGGCGCGATGTCCTGTCTCATCGCGCCCGCCCGGTTCCGGCCACGCGCTCGCGCTCGCCCACGCGCCCACGCGCCCGCCCACGCGCCCGCGCCCGCCCACGCGCTCGCGCCCAGGCGCATCGGCGACGTCGCCGATCTTCCGGCGACGTCGCCGATCGCGCGCCTCAGCGCGCGACGACCAGGCGGACCAGCGTGCCGAGCACGTGATCCACGCGGTCCCGCAGTCCGTCGTCGAGCCCGGGCAAGTAGCCGAGCGCCGCGGCGACCTCGAAGCACCCCAGCACCTCCCGCAGGGAGCCGAGCGCGTTGTGGTAGCGCGCCCTCCGGTTGCGCCCCTGCGAGTACATCCCCTCGGCCACGTTGAGCGGCGCGCTCGCCAGCGCCCGCCTGCACTGCCGCGCGAGATCTCGGATCATGCCGCTCTAGCTCCCGCACGAGAGGTGCCAGCGTCCGCACGAGCTCCAGCAACACAGGATAGATACGCAACATCGTTCGACTCCTTGCATGCGCCCGCGCACCCTCGCGCGGGGGGCGAACGCCCAAGCCCGCCGCGCGCAGGAGTCGGCAAGGCTGCGCGCGGAGCGCGCACCGCGCGCAGCCGCCCGCAGCCGCGCGCAGGCCGCGCGCTGCGTCCATCGTCGCCCGAGGCGCACGCGCGGCCGAGCACGGCGAGGACGGCGAGCACGGCCTGGCCTTGCCGACTCCGAGCACGGCGGGACGATGACCTCCCCCCGAGCGAGCCCCCTCCTCTCCCGCCCTCGCCCTCGCCCGCGCCCGCGCTCGCGCTCGCGCTCGCGTTCGCGCCCGCGCCCGCGTTCGCGCACGCGCCCGCACTTGCGCACGCGAAGGGAAGGGGAACGGGAACGGGAACGGGAACGGGGAACGGGAAGGGGGAACGGGAACGGGAAGGGGAAGGGGGTTGGCAAGGCCGGGGCCGTCCTCGCTGCGCTCGCAGCCTTGCCGACTCCCGCGCGCGGCGGCTCGGGGGGGGCCCCTGCAACGCGCGCGGGTGTCCGTTCTCTCCTGGCCGGGGGACGGGACGTCAAGGCGATCGGCGCGGCGCCCGGACGAGCCGGGCGAGCGTGCGGGCGTCCTCGACGTTCAGCTCGAGCGCGATCCGCCACCCCTTGCCGCGGCGCGAGGCGCGGACGCGCCCGCGGTCACCGAGCGGCGCGCGGAGGGCCGCGGCGAGGGCGCGGGCGGCGGCGCCGGCGGCGCGGCCCGGCGTGGCGGTCGCGCGGGCACGCAGGGCGCGGACGGAGCTGTCGGCGGCGAGGGCGGTGCCCCGCGGGCCGAGGCGCGTCGCCGCGTAGGCGCGCTCCAGACCGAGCGCGTTCGCCGTCGCCCTGTCCATGCCCGACGCCACCGCCATGAGCTTGTACGCCGTCGCGCGGCTCATCCCCCCGCGCGCGCGGAGGTACGCGGTGAAGGAGCGGAAGCCGAGGAGGCGGAAGCGCCCGGAGCGCCGCCACGCGTCCAGCGCGACGCCGAGATCGTGGAAGCGCTCCGGCCTCCGGAGCGCGCCGCGCTCGAGGCGGAGGGCCTCGCGCCGGACCGCGGGCAGGGCGCGCCGCAGCGAGCGCTCCCAGCGGCGGGCGAGGTCCCGGACGTCCCCTTGCACGAGCGCATCTCGCCAACGTCGCGGCGACCTGTCAAGGCGTCTGTACAGGTGACGGCGTCGTTGGCGGGCGCGTCAGGGGGTGCACTCCACCTTGCAGTGCGCGCCGCCGTCGGGCGTGAAGCTGTAGCAGACGTACCCCGCCGCGCAGATGACCTTGGGCGAGCAGGCGCACACGACGGGGTTGCCGTAGCAGTAGTCCCCGCGGGTGCAGAGGCCGTTCAGGCATCGCGAGTGCGCATAGGCGTCGACGGCGGCACGCATTGCCTTGGCCTCGCAGATGGCGTCGCGCTCCGGGGAGCACTTGCCGTCCCCGAAGGAGTAGCTGACGGTGTAGCAGGGGCTGTCCCACGAGGCGTCGAGGAAGGGGGGCACACCGGCGGCGTCGTCCGGCGCGCCATCCCCCGTGGGGGCGGCGTCTCCGTTCGAGTTGGCGCCGCCGTCGTCGTCCACCACGACGCCGCCGCAGGCAGCGGACGCCGTCACGAGGAGCACGGCGAGTAGACGAAGGCGCCGCACGCTCAGAGCCCCTTGCAGGCGGTCACGCAGTGCAGGGGGCCGCCGGGCGTGTCGCTCGCGCAGACCTGGCCGCTCTGGCACACGACGTTGCTGGACCCGCAACCGCAGATCCCGTTGTCACAGGTCGGTAGCGTGCAGTCGGTATGGCCCGTCACGCTGTCCACGATGCAGCTCGCGGAGCCGTAAGCGCCGGCGGGTGCGGCCGCCTGGGCCGCCCAGTCCTGGCAGATCTTGACGAGGTCGGCGGTGCAGGGTTGTTGAGGCAGCCTCGGGACATTGGGGTCGCAGGGTCCAGCCTCCGCACCGGCGTCTGCCGCCCCGTCGACACCGGCGTCCGTACCGTCGCCGGTTCGGCCCCCGCAGGCCGGGGCGGCGCCCAGCCCGAACATTGCACAGGCGAGAAGGAATGCGCTGCAACGGCGCGGAGCGATCACAGCGTCCCCGGCATGTCGATGAGCGCCGACGAGACCTGAAAGCCCGCCCCGCCGCCGTCGGTGTAGAGCGGCAGGAAGGTCTCGTCGTCGCCGAAGTGAAAGGAGCCGCTCGGCACGACGGTCATCCCGAGGTAATCGCCGAGCGATCGGCTCAGCAGCCCCGACGCCAGGAACACGTTGCCGTACGCCAGCGGGAAGCTCCAGCGCTGAGGCTGCGCGGGATCGTAGCCCTTGGCCGTGAAGAACATCCGCATCGTTCGCTCCGCAGATTCGCTGCCGTAGAAGGTGAGGCCCACTCGTCCCCCCGCGCCCGCGGCGAGCGTCGGAAAGAGGAGATCGGGGAATCCGATCACCGAGATCACCCTGTTGGCGATCCACGTGGTGCCTTCGTCCGTGCTGGTGAAGGTGCGGATGGTGCCGGGGCTGTCGTGAACGGCAGCCCAGAGGTCACCATAGGAGTCGCGCACGAAGCCGAAGGCCCGCAGTCCGTTCTGGTAGTGCAACCCGGACGTGCACCAGTGGAAGGTCTGGGTGTCGTAGACCAAGTGGCTCGACGACCAGCTCGCCCCGGCATCGGTCGTCGTGCCTGTGAACCACTTGACCTGCGTGTCGTGCGTGCTGCAAAAGATCGACGTGTCCGCACGGTCGGTGTTCGAGTACATCACCGTCACGGCGTCGTGTGCCGGCTGGATCAGCAGGCCGCCGGCGCCGTGGAAGGGCGCGCGGTCGAGGTTCTGCATCTCCTCCGACGGGCCGAACCAGTCGATGGTGTGCGCCGCAGCGTTCACCGTGCCTCCGCGGACGCAGATCCCGTACGTCCCCGAGAGACCAGCGGCCCCGTTGTGCCGCCAGGCGATCCACACGGTCGGCTCGGTCGTGGTCGGGTCGAAGGCGATGGCTTCCTGGTCCTGATCGCCGTCCGTGCAGCCATCGCCATTCACCCACTGGGTGTTGCCGTAGGAGCGCCCCCCGTCGAAGGAGAGCGCCGCTACGATCATGTTCGGGTTGCCGGAGTCGTCGGTGGTGTTGGCCAGGTTGGCCGCGACGACGATCCCGCCACCCTGCGGCGCGGCGGCGATGGCGGGGTCTCCACGCCAGTTCTTCTGCGACGGGTGCTTGGGAACGAAGCAAGGCCCCGACTGGTCCGCGTTGCAGCTCGTCCAGTTGATGCCGTCCACCGTCCAAGCATAGCCGAAGATTCCGCCGCCCGCCGGTCGCGTGAACTCGTTGAACGAGGACACGGCCGTCGCGGGAAAGGCGACCGGGATCCCGGCCGCCTCGCCGACGCTCGCCGGCGCGAAGCCCGCGGAGGTCTCGTCCCCGTTGTTGTCGACGAGCTGCTCCGGTCCGGGGCTGGGAAGCGGCGCGGGGCTGCACCCGAGCGAAGCCGCCATCGAAAGCGTCAGTGCGAGCGCGAGCGGAACGAGCTCGGCAGCAGAGCTAGAGTATGTGCGTGTACGTCCGGGGGGGGGGCATGTGGTCCATCGAGTCCTCCTCGCGTCGAAGTCGACGTCGGAGGCGACTTGCGGCTCAGTCCCCCGACAAGACCACTACAGATCGGATCGCGATAGTTGTCAATCGTCGTCTGGTGACGAATCCGTAAACCCGACCGCCACCCCGGAGGGAACCGCAGCGGTTCCTCGGGAGCAGTTCTGGACGGCTCTCCCACACCAGCGCGACGCGTCCAGCAGTCGGGGGAGCGCGCGCCTCGCCGTCGCGCGGGGGCCGACTCGGGCACGTCGCACACCCGAGTCGACGGAGGATGTGAGGAGGGACCGCGAGCGCGAGGCCGAAGCCTTCAGGCACTTCACGCGCCACCCGGAGCGGGGGCGTGAGGTCGCGGAGGGCTGCCTCGTGCGATCGAGTGGGCGGGGCATGGGCGCGTCCCCTCCCAGCCCGGGGCGGGTCGCGGGCACGCGTGCGGGGGGAAGTTGTGCTACGCGGTGGGCGTGCCGGGTCGGCGCATAGGAAATCCGCCTCCTCAGCAGAATCTGTGGGTGAGCCAAGGCGGCTCGGGTAGGGCACCAAGCGCATGATACAGGGCGATCTCGGCGTGTCTTGGACTGCGGAAGCCGTACGCCTTTCGGGTCGTAACTCGCGCCTTGTTGTTGAATCCCTCGGTGGCGCCCGCGGCGAACTCCCCTCGGGCGAGGAACCAGTTGAGCAGCTCGCGTCGGTGGCTCCGGAGGGTGCGCGCGAACTTCGCAAAGGGGGCGAGGCGGGACCGCAAGGCCATGGTGGTCCAGCGGTCGAGGAAGCGGCCGGCGCCGGCGACCGAGGTGTAGGTCCAGAAGTGCTGGAACTGCTCCTTGAGCAGGTAGGCACGGACGGAGCGAAGGTTGATGCGGACGAGCTCGCGCAGGCGACCGCGCTCGCCGCGCCGGAGGTTCTTGGGCCGCTTGAGCAGCAGCCAGCGGGTCTTGGTGAGCAGGGGGTGGCGTCCGGTGGCGCGCAGGGCGCGGACCTCGTCGCGACGGACGGTGTCGACGGCCTCGCCGAGGAGCTTGGCGACGTGGAAGCGGTCCAGCACGTGGAGGACGACGGAGCAGCGGGCCTGCACGACGCTGAGGAAGGCACGCCACATGTCGCTGGCCACGAAGGCGATAGCCTTGGTGCGCTCCTCGCCGAGCATGTCGAAGAAGGAATGGAAGCTCGCGGCGGTGCGGTCGCGGGCGATGTGGAGCAGGCGACGGCAGTCGTGGTCGATCTGGTAGACGACGGTGAGGTACTTCTGCCCCTTCTTCCAGGCCAGCTCGTCGACGCCGATGGACCGGATGCCATCGAGGCTGCGATGCTCGAGGCCCCACTGTACCGCGTGCTCGACGCAGCGGAAGACGGTGTCCCAGCTCGAGTGGAAGCGGCGCGCCACCTCCGTCCACGAGAGCACCCGCGCCCAGCTCGCGACGAACCACACGAACGCGTGCGTCGCCTGGCTCTTGCCGGAGGCCCAGGGCACCAGCTCCACCGTGACGCCGCAACGCGGACAGTCCACGCGGCGCATCGCATAGACGAACAACACCGCGATGCCCCAGAGCGGCACGAAGGTGAACAGGCGCGGCGGCCCGTGGTCGTAGCCGCGCCGCTTCCGGTAGCAGTGCGAGCACACGGCAAGGGACCCGCGGCGAGGTCGAACGTGGACGTGCAGCGCTGGCCGCGTGGGCGTCCCGGCCCAGGTGATCTTGTCGTAGACGAATCCGGGCTGCGGCTGCAGCCGGCGCAGGATAGATTGAAGGTGCATCGTGCGAGGGGGTTGGAGGTTGGATGCCGTCTTCCTTGCACGATGCATCCTTCCCTTCCAGCCCCAACGACCGGCGCTCGGCGCGAGGCTCGCGGGCGGGACGCCCACACGCTCCCGCGATGCGAGCCCCGTGACGAGCGCCGAGCGATCCGCTTCACGTCAACCCACGGATTCGGCGGGGGAGCCGAAAGAACTTCTCGCATCAGGAACGAAGAATGGACCCACAGTGTGCGACACCGCTAAGCAGACACGACCCGGAGGTGTGCCCCGCTCGGTATGGGAGCAACTACTACTACTGGGGGGACTTCTTCGGGTTTCGCTACGTACCCGTCACCTCGCCATCGGGAACGGCGTTCACGCACGTCGCCATCTACTCGAGCGACGAACACCTGGGGTGCCATCAGACGAACATCTACCAGGGACAGGAGCTGCATCTTCAGGCGTGGCCGTGGCCGGGCTGAACTCTGCGGCGCTCCTCTCGGCCACCGTCCTGATCGGGTGCGCCAGCACGCAGCCCGGCGGCGCGCGTGATGCGGGCCCGGCGGAAGGCGGAACTGAGGACTCCGCCGCCGCGTTGGATGCTTCGCAAGATGTGGAGCAGGATGCCGGCAACCCGTGCGAGGATGCGGCGGTGCTCGATGTGGGGAATGGCATGGAACGACTCACCTGTTGCAATGGTGCGGTCTGTCGAGGTACCTGCGGCGATGGCGCTACGTGCACATGCGGCCACTTCCTTTCGAGCTGCAGCCCCGAACACTGCTGCGCCACGGAACCGGACGGCGGCGGTCTCACCTGCGAGCCAACATGCCCGCTGCCACCGAAATGAGCCCGAAATGGCTGCTCCCGCTGGCCCTGTTCGGCTGCGGAGGCGAGGTGGCGCCGCCGGACGGTGGTATCGACGCCGCCGCGGTGGACGCGGCGTTCGACGGCCGAGCCGACATCGACGCGGCGGCGCAGGACGACTGCGGCATCCCCGTCGGACAGGGGCCATGGGTGGACTCCTGTTGCGCAGGCGGATACTGCAACGGCGCATGCATCGCATCCGTCAATGACTCCCAGCCCAAGTGTGCCTGTGGCGCGGCGGATGGCTGCCCCTCAGCAGCCCGGTGCTGCTATGTCGAACCGCATGGCTACGAGTGCGTGCCCGAGCAGGACGTCGGCACGGAGTGCCTGACCTGCGCCGACGTCGGAAAGGGCGCGGGTATTGAGACGTGCTGCCCTCGGACCTTCGGCACGGGCGACACCGTATCGATGTACTGTCGCGGCGTGTGCGGTACGAACACCGGCCTGGACTGGTGCACCTGCCAGCCCTTCGGCCCGGGTTGCTACTGGAGCCAGCTTTGCTGTCCGCTGGGAGACGGCGGGCGAGTGTGCGTCGACGGGGACGCAGGCGTCTGCCCCTGACGTAGCTAGACCTGGTCCGTCCTTCCAGTGAGACCGGACGGCCATTTCGCATAAGTAAGAGTCGATTGCGTGAGCGCGCCGGGTCGCGGCGCCGGTCGCGTGGCGCGGGTGCGCGGTCGCGAAATCGACGGTTGGACGAAGCCGGTGCGCGGCAGCGGCGAGGCGGTGGCCTCGGAGCCCTATGGGGAAGTTGGCGGCGTGTGGGTCACGCGTGCGGGTGCGCGAGGTGCGGAGCGGGCGGCGGGACGGCGCTCGACGCGGGCGTCCCGGAGCGCGCAGCGGGCAGCCGTGCGTGCTCGGAGGGCGGGTTTTCGTGGCGCGGATGGACAGGGGCCTGCGCCGCACTCGTGGAGCGAGCGCAGTGGAACACGACGCGGGGAGATCATGCGGCCCCCGGCGGGTCGCGAGCTCGGGGCTCCGGCAGCGCGGTGCGCACGAGGGCAGGCGTGTGGCAAGCGACGGGCGGTCGCCGTGCGCGCTGGGGGCGGCGGAGATCCGGACGTTCCTTTTGCACCTGGTACTGCGCGAACCGCCGCACGCACCCCACGTACGTGGCGATCGTGTTGGCGCTCATCCCTCGCAGCGCGAGGTCCTCGCTCATCGTGTCCCGCAGTCTTCGCTTCGCACCCATCGCGGCCTCCTTCGGCTCCGCGCGCGCCCACGAGCGGGCGGCGCGCGCCGCAGGATCGCCCGCATCACGGCACGCGAGGGCTACGAGGCGGGCTCGTCAGCGCGCACACGCTCGCGGGGCTCCCGGCTCGCGAGCGAGCTTGATGCGGAGCCACGCTGCCGCGCAGCGGCTTCGTCCAAGATGGATTTCGTAAACTTTCGCGCCCGACCGCGCTAGCATTTCCTATGCGCGGAACGTCTTCCGATGACGCATCGTTTGCCCGCAGGCGCCCCCTGCCGCCGTGCCGCCGCCGCGAATTTCCGGGGAATTCCGCATGTCGGGCGTCCTCTGGTGGCATCAGGTACCGCTAAGCAGAGACAACGCGGACCTAGCTAGAAGGACGGCACGGTGAACGCCATGCCCGATCTCTTAAGCACCGATCGCCCCAAGTTTGCGGGCGATTCGTTTCCTGGAGCGTGAAGGTTGTCGTTCGCGTGCCAGAGCGACGAGTGCCGCGCCCACGGTGGTCACGACGGCAGTCCACGCGGCGGTGCTCAGGGAGACGAGGGCGTCGACCAGGTCCCGCGCGTAGGCGCGCACGACGTGCAACGTCGCCAGGGGGCGCAGTTGCTCGAGAGGGACGTCGCGCGCGAGTGCAGCCTGGATCCTGACCGAGCGCACGAGCGCGTGGGCGAGCATCGCGCCGTAGGTGAGCGCCTTGATCGCGTGGGGATCGGCGGTGAAGGAGCGGCCGAGGTCGGCGGTCTGCTTCAGCTCGCGAAAGAGCAGCTCGATCAGCCAGCGGAGTCGGTAGGTCTGGATGATCTGCCGTGGCGAGAGCACGCTGCGCGGCACGGTGGTCAGGTACCAGCGGATGACGGTCGACTTGTGCGCGAGTCCCACGAGCCGCAATGCGACGGTGTCCTTGCCCTTGCCCCACGTCACGTCGAGGTCGAAGATCGTCCCGCGCTTGCGCGACACGCTCTGCAGGTAGTAGCCAAGCGACCAGTTGTGGAGCGGGGTGTGGCCGTTCTCCGAGATGTGCGCGGTCACGCGTACCTTCGCCGTGGTCTTGAGGCGCATCAGCACGTGCGCGCCGGCAGCCTTCGCCTGGGTGAACAGAGCGCGCTCGAAGAAGCCGAGGTCGAAGAGGTAGAGCACCCCGCGCGTGAAGCTCGGGACCAGCTTCCGCCACAGCGGCGTCTCCGACGCGGTCTCCGCGTCGGAGACGCCGTGCTCGAGCAGGCCGGTCTTGATGCTGTAGCCCATCACCCACTTGGTGCCGGCCTTGCCCTTGGTGCATCCCGGCAGCAGCTCGCGCCCGCGCGGTGGCACGCGCTGCCCCGTACCGTCGTAGACCCGCACGTCCTCGAAGCGGGCGAGCGGCCCGCTCAGCTCCAGGCCCGCCGCCTTCGTCACCGACGCCACGAGGTGCTCGAGCGCCGCGCGGAAGAACGCCGCCGCCGACTCCTGCTTGAACCGCTTCTGGAACGGGCACGGGCGCATGAAGCCGAAGCGCCTCACGAAGATCGCCCGCAGCGACTCGAACGACAGCGTCTGGCCCGCGAGGAACCCCTCGACGACCGTGAGCACCAGGCGGAACGCGGTGGCGCGCCGCTGCCGCGGGTTGTAGCCGGTGCGGCCCCGAAGCTCGTCGATGACCGCCGGCGTGAAGGTCCGCTGCAGCTGCTCCTCCACCGCGCTCGCCTCTTCGCTCGGGTCTGGACGGCTGCTCGTGGCTCGGGTAGCTCTCGTCGTCATCGGGCGTCCTCTCCTTGTTGGTGTCGCAACCGAACAACGAGAAAGGCGCCCGATTTATTTCCATCATTCCGCCACGTTATGTCCAAAGGATCTGGCCATGCGGTGAACGCTCCGAGGAGGAGCGTCCGGTAGTGGCGCATCGCCAGACCTCGCCGCGAAGGTCACGGCTTGCTTCTGACCAGTCGGAAGCCAATTTCCGGTCCAGCCTCGATCGGCTTCTTCACGTCCGCGGCAATGTTTCTGTTTGCCGCGCGACAGACCGTGGGGTCAATGTTGAACGCGCCCCCGCGGAAGACCTTCTCCTCCCCATCGTCGACCGTGCCATCCGGGTCCGTCAGGGTGGCGTCGGAACCGTCGCCCCACGCATAGCTCGTGAAGTCGCTGCCGGTCCACTCGTACGCGTTGCCCAGCATGTCGTAGAGCCCGAAGGCGTTCGGGGCCTTCTTGGCCACGGGGTGGGTCATCGGTCCGGCGTTCGCGCAGTACCAGGCGATGGGATCCAGGTTGACGTCGTCGGGGCACGCCTCGTTCTGCGAGGAGACGATGTCGCCGCCGTAGAAGGCGGTCGTGGTGCCGGCGCGTGCCGCGTACTCCCACTCCACCTCCGTCGGAAGCCGGTAGCCCTACGCACTCGTAGACGGTGGACGCGCTGCTGGTGACGCCTGTGCAGACGCGGTAGTGTCCCATCGCGCCCGTGCAGCCCTGCAGCACGTAGCAGGGCTGCAGCGGCGGGTCGTGGGCGGCGGAGAGCATGTTCGCAAATTCGAGCGTCTCCCACCACGTCATGTTGCCAACCGGACAATCGGAGGCGCTGCAGTCCCCCGTCCCGTCCGGCCTGAGGGTGCTCGGGTTGTCCAGGCACATGGAGGTCCAGTCGGCCTGGGTGAGCTCCGTCCGCTGCATCCAGAACGCGTGGCTCAGGGTGACCGGGGCCTGCTCCTCGTCGTGGAGCCCACGACCGGGCTCCGTCGGGGGGGAGCCGATGACGAAGGAACCAGCGGAAACCTCGACCCACGCCCCCGGAGCGGTGACGCCCGTCGGATCGACGACGCAGGCCTGGGTCTTGTGCGGCTGCGACACCACGTTCCCGCCGTCCGATCCCGCCTCCCCAGGCAGCGTAGCTGGCGTCGAGGAGTGACATCCGGGCAGCGAGATCACTGCGAGCAGGCGTAGGAAGGATGTGCGGCTAGATCCCATTCGCGGTGAAATCGACGTTGAGCCTCACTGACTTCGGGCTACCGGAGCCATACAATGTCTCGGCCCCTGACCGTATGAGCGCGGGGCTCAACTCTGCGTCGTTCGGGTACACGCGGCGCGTCCCGGGATGACCGCAGGCAGCCTCTCGCACCGCAAAGAAGTCATCCATCGAGTACGGCGCGGTCGGGTCGGTGCGGACGCTCCACAGTCCGCCCAGCCAGTCCCACTCCACCGCAGAGTTGCTGTCGGTGCAGCTATAAGACCACCCCCACTTGACCTGGGATGCGCAGCTCTTCGTCACCGGCGGCAGGTCGACGGAGGAGTCGTCCTCGAGAAATTCCTTGTAGTAGCCGAAGTTGCAGCTCGAATGGCTCAGCGGCTGGAGGGCCTGCGCTGCGAAGAAGTGCGCGAAGCCCTCGTTGGTCGCGAAGCCATTTCCATTTGCAGACTGAAGGCAATGGCTGGCCTGTCCTTGGTCGAGGATGTGATTGCATCGGCACGCGGGATTCGCACTGGGCAATCCAAAACCCCAGTCGGACGTCCCAGAGCGAAGGTCCGTCACGTAGTGGCCGAATTCGTGATCGATAATGGTTTGCCACTTGGAGTCATGACCATCTTCGGCGCTCGGGGACAGGTATACGCCGTAGTTGTTGTCGGTGGGGTTGCTCGGCTGCGTATTGTAATATCCCGTCTCGCCGCCGCTCTCACTCAGCAGATTCACGTACACCCTCATGTCGGGCGCGTACCCCGAGAGCTGGGTGACCAGTCCCGGAGTCCGAAGTGCCGAGCCGACGGCCGATGCGCCGTTGGCAGCCAGATCGAACGGCGTGGTCGTGGTCGTCATCGTCGTCGTGGACGGGACGCCGCTCACTGTGAAGGCAGTGGCTTCGAGGTCGCCCATCTGCACGCAATTGAACGTGCATGCGCCACCCCAGGGGTTGTGTGTGAAGTACGCGAACCGCGGGTTCCAGCCCCCGTAGTAGACGTCCACCCGCGGGGGTCTCCGCGCTCTGCAGGATCGACTCCTGCCACAGCGAGTAGGCGGTGAGCGGGTCGAGGGCCACGGGCATGGTGCAGCCGTCGGCGTCGAGGAAGCCCTTCGCGACGTAGTGGTACGTGCTCCCGACTTTGTACTGGATCCAGTACCGCGAGTACGCCGCCGTGCCGTTCTGGAGTCCCTGCGTGGGCATCGCGTTCGTATAGTATGACTTCGCGTCCTCGTATTGCACGTGCCAGTGGGCGCAGAGCCTGTACGTGTTCGGGCCAGACGCGGGGACCGTCTGCTCGACGGGGATCCCATCGTAAACATCCTGCGCGAGGACGTCCTGCTCGCGCAGGCCGGTGGCCCAGTACGTCTGCAGGGTGGAAAACGTCCCGGTAGGCGGCGCCTGGACGTTGACGTTCGCCCACCCTCCTGCCGCCGACCAGTACCTACCGGTCGCCGTAAAGATCGCCGCCGCGGTATTGGCGATGTCCTCCAGCTCGGCGAGGCCGGTCTGGGTGGACGCGATGGACAGGTCCGAGCCGTCGTAGCCGAACATCGTGACGTACGAGTAGCTCGGGTCGAAGAGGTAGTACAGCCCGGAAGAAGAAGCGGTCGTCTGGTCCGTCATGCCCTCGTCCCAGACGGCTTCCAGCTCCCGGGCTCATAGTCGATATGAGCCATCAGGCGGGGCACGGGGTCTCTACTACCCCAGGTAGTAGTAGTCCGTGACATGCGCGTGAATTGAGGCGAGAGTCCTGCTTTGTCCGTTGCGCTACACACCACCCCTCCGTAGCCTCGTATCTCGTTTCAGCCATCTGCGCACACGCGCGGTCATTCATGTCGGAGGTGGGGCGATGAAGATGGACCTGCAAGCGATGGCCCTCGGTGCGCTCACGGCGTTGGTGGTGGGCTCTGGGTCCATGGTGGGATGCGCATCGGTCGACGACGGTCCGGTGGCGACGGCCAGCCAGCCCCTGACGTTCGGGAACATCGACGCGGCCGATCAGAGGGGGAACGAGACCAGCGTGGCCGTGCTTCCGACGGGGGGCTTCAACGACGGCTTCGAGACCGGCGACCTCATGGGATGGGTCGCCTCCGGCGCGTCCGAGACCGTCGTTTCTTCCGACCATCACTCCGGCAGCTTCGCCGCGATGCTCGGGTCGACGCAGCCGACGAACGGGGACAGCACGATCAGCCAGACGTTCACCGCGCCCGCGGTCTCCCCGGTGGACCTGCACTTCTGGTGGAAGATGTTCTGCAACGACGTGTGCGGTACGAACTGCGACTTCGCCACCGCCACGCTGAAGGACAACACCGCCGGCGGCACCGTCACCACGATCCTGCCGCGCACCTGCACGACGAACAGCTGGACCCAGGTCGACGCGCCGCTCGTCTCCGGCCACGAGTACGTCCTCAAGCTGGTCAACCACGACGACAACTGGCCGGGCGACGGGGATGACACCCTCTTCGACGACGTCAGCCTCTCCAGCCCCGCGTCCACCGTCATCGCCTTCAACACGGCGTCGCACAACAACAAGTACGCCGCATGGACGTTCTCGACCGACGGCGTAGCCTTCACCACGCGCGACGAGACGAGCAACCCCTTCTTCACCGGCACACCTCCCACCCTGACCGACGGCACGCAGTACGTGGGGACCGCCGGGGACCCTGCGCTCGTGCCCACCGGCTGGCCCAACCAGCTGGCGTACTTCGAGCCCGCCGTGAGCACGGCATCGCAGAACAGCGCAACCACGAGCGACATCGTGATGTTCCTCTCCAGGGATGGGGGCCAGACCTTCGGGCCCAACGGCAACCTTCCTGGTGGTGGCCTGTGCGGGCCGCAGTGCTTCGCCATGGTCTCGGATAGCAACTCCGATGGCGCGGCGGGTGCGCAGCCGGGCTTCGCCGACCAGCCCACGGCGTCCCTGGAGTGGGACGGGGTGCAGCCGGCCGGCCCGAACCAGCCGCACGTGGTGTGGGTGAACTGGCGCAACCGGAACAGCTCGCTGTCCCAGGGGCTGTCGCGCAACTGGATCCGGCGTCTGCACTTTGAGAGCGACGGGACCATCGACAGCTCCGGCAGCCCCCCTCCGCGGGAGATCCGCATCGACTGCAACCTGTCCTGCGTCGCCTTCTCCGACGCCAACATCGCCGCGGCGTGCACCGATCCCATGGCTGCGCAGATCGACGACTGCGGCAACGGCAGCAGCGAGCGGCTGCTCGTCACCTTCCCGCGTGCCAACGCCGACAGCACGGATCTGGAATCCGATCAATTGGACGACTGCCCCACCAACCCCACCTTCGACCTGGAGCTACGCGCGGCGGTCTCGTCGGACTGGGGGGAGCACTGGCGCAAGTCCGTCGGCGGTGACGATGGCTCGGTGATCCTGGACACCGACTCCGCCTGGCCGAGCTGCGTCGATCCCGACGCGAACGGCCACCACGGGAACAACCGCGCGCGGCCCGCGGTGGTCTACGACGCCGAGACCTCGTCGTGGCACGTCTTCTGGAACCGGACGTTGTTCCAGACGGACCCCGATACCCATCAGCAGACGTCGCGAGGCCAGCGCGTCTTCTACACGACGTCGGACGTCAGCATCAGCACCGGCTTCGCGCCGGTCTTCGAGGTGGCACCGACCATCACGCTCTGGGGGCAGCCGCAGCCGTGCTTTTCGAACGGGACGGAGTGCGTCAGCAACCAGTTCGCGGCGTCGGCCGCCTGGATGTGGCAGCCTACCCAGCCCACGGTGACGGTGGCGTGGCACGACACGCGCCGCAGCCCCGGCCCGCCGGCGCTGCAGAGCATCTTCGGCCGCGCCATCGTGAACGGTAGCTGGAACGGCATCGAGGAGCTGGCAGCGCAGATTGCGGATGGGGATCTCATCCCCTGGAGTACGATCGATCCCACGGAGGGAAGCGGCACGGGCAACACGCCGTGGGGCGACTACGAGGGGATGACGTGCGCGCCCAGCGTGGGTTGCTTCCCGGCATGGGGCGACACCCGCGACGAGCAATCCAACAGTAGCATCTACGCCACGCTGTGGAAGCCCCAGTGACGTGCACACGTGTCATTGCCCTGGCCGTGGTCGCCATCGTCGGTCTCATCGTGGCGTCGTGCGGGGGGCTCGTCTTCGGCGATGATGTAGGCTTGGACGCGGCCCCGGATGGCTCACTGCGCCCAGGCATCTACTGCGACAAGCAACACGGCGTGATCCATCCCGATGCCGGGCTGAACTACTACTCCCAGGTGGAACTCTGCCAGGGCGACACGATCTGCACCTCCGCACCCAACGGCGGGAATGGCGGCTTCTACTGTGGAGCATCCGATCGCACGCCACACCCCCACTGCATCAAGCCCTGTGAGGCGAACACCCTCTGCAATCTCTGCACCCTCGACGACGCGGGCTGCCCCGACGCCTGCCAGGGGGGGTGCACCAACTTCCTGAACGACCCGACGAGCTGCGGCGCGTGCGGTCATTCTTGCAAGGGGGGCTGGCAGTGCGCTCAGGGCGTGTGCATGCCTTGATCGCCGCCGCGTTGCTAGGTGACCGCTTCCGTGCCGGACCTGTCGCTCCAGCTCGGCCACCTTGCGGTCCTTTGCGGTGACCTTCTCTTTCGGCCGCGCACGTCGGGGAACTTGCCGCCGCGCCAGCTCCCCTCGCCCCATGGCCAGATCCTTTGGACATAACGTGGCGGAATGATGGAAATAACTCGGGCGCCATTCTCGTTGTTCGGTTGCGACACCAACAAGGAGAGGACGCCCGATGACGACGAGAGCTACCCGAGCCACGAGCAGCCGGCCAGAGCCGAGCGAAGAGGCGAGCGCGGTGGAGGAGCAGCTGCAGCGCTGCAGCGGACCTTCACGCCGGCGGTCATCGACGAGCTTCGGGGCCACCCTGGTCCGTCCTTCCAGTGACACCGGACGGCCCCACTTCGCATAAGTAAGAGTCGATTGCGTGAGCGCGCCGGGTCGCGGCGGCGGTCGCGTGGCGCGGGTGCGCGGTCGCGAAATCGACGGTTGGACGAAGCCGGTGCGCGGCAGCGGCGAGGCGGTGGCCTCGGAGCCCTATGGGGAAGTTGGCGGGTGTCTGCTTAGCGGTGTCGCACACTGTGGGTCCATTCTTCGTTCCTGATGCGAGAAGTTCTTTCCATGGGACCTGATCGGGAGCATCCCGGATCACGTGACGCCCGAGCAGCGGATCCAGGAGCTGGAGCAGGAGAACGCCGCGCTTCGCGAAGAGCTGGCGAAGCTGCGCAAGGAGATCGAGGAGTGGAAGCGCGGGTTCCGGGAGCGCGGGAAGCGGCGGACGTCGCGCTCCGAGGGTCGGTGGGCGCCCTCGGGCAAGCCGCGCGGCCGCAAGGTGGGCCATGTCGGATCGCGGCCCGCCGCACCGGCCCAGGTCGACGGCGAAGTCTTCCACGAGATGCCTGCAACGTGCAGCTGCGGCGGGGCAGTCGTGGCGACGGGCGAGACGGACAGCACGGTCGTCGTCGACATCCCAGTGGTGCAGCCGCGGCAGACGCATCACGTGGCGCACGTCGGCAGCTGCGAGGTGTGCCACAAGCGCGTGGTCGCGAAGCTGCCGGGCGCGCCGGCCGCGGGCAAGAGCGTCGCCGCGGTGTCGTTCGGCCCCAACGTGCAGGCGATGGCGCTGGACCTGCGCTTCGAGCGCGACATGCCGCTGGGCAAGATCAGTGCGTTCCTCGGACAGTGGCTCGGCATCTCGATCACGACCGGCGGCCTGGCGCAGATGTTCGACCGATTGCGGCGCCGCTCGGCGCCGAGCTACGACGAGCTGGTCGACGCGGTGCGCGCATCGCCCGTGGCGGGCCTCGACGAGAGCGGCCATCGACAGGACGGCGTGCCGGGTTGGATGTGGCTGATGCGCACCGACCGCGTCTCGGTCTTCCGCGCCGAGCTGTCGCGCGGCGCGTGGGTCGCCGAGTCGGTGCTCGGCGCGGGCTTCAAAGGAGTCCTGTGCACCGACTTCTACGGCGTGTACACGAGTCACGACGGCTGGACCCACGCCTACTGCGGTGCGCACACCATCCGCGAGGCCAAGAAGATCGCCGAGCTCACCCCGTGCGCCGCGACCGAGGAGTTCCGCGACCGACTCATCGGCTTCTACGTCGCGGGCAAGCAGGCCGCGGCGAGCGGCGATCCCGAGCAGCGCCGAGGCGCGCGCATCCGCCTCGGCCATCTCATCAGCAGCACCAACTTCGTGGAGTTCCCGGACATCGTCCGGCTGCAGGAGCGCCTCGACGAGCACAAGGTGGGGGTGACGCTCTTCATCGACCGCCCCGACGTCCCGGCCACGAACAACGCGACCGAACGCGACATCCGCGCGCCCACGGGCGGCACCGCGCGATGACCGGCGGAACGCGCTCGGCCGCCGGCAGCGCCACCCTGGCGCACTGGATGAGCATCACGCAGACGCGGCGCAAGTGCCGGCTCCCGCTTCGGGGCTTCGTCATCGGGCTGTACGAAAGTCACCTCCACGGCAAGCCGCCTCCGTCTGCCTTTGCCCACTAGCCGGCGAGTCCTCCGACGGTCGACGTCACGCCCGGGCCGCGGGCCGTCTTCCGGCCGCTAAGCAGAGACCGTCGCAGTGGCCCCCTCCGTGACCACACGCCCGCGCGTGGATGCCGCTCGCGCACCAGTCTGTCTGCTGGAAGCAGCAGCCGTCGCAGTTGGATGGGTTGCACGGCCCGTCCGTGAAGTGGAGACACGTACCCTGCGCGCTGTAGTAGCCGGCGTCGGAGTCGGGACATGTCTCGCATGCCTCTCCGTGGTCGCCGCATGCCGCGTTGCTGTAGTGGTGCGAATCGACGCATGTCCCGTCGGCGCATGTCTGCGGGCCACACGCGCCGTCCGCGCCACCGTCGATCTCCGAATCTGACTCGCCGGCGGCGTCGGCGGGTGCGTCGCCGATTCCATCGTCCGCCACGGTGCCATCCATGCCGCCGTCCCGGAGGTACCCCGATCCGAGGCCCGTCCGACTGCCGCATCCGGCAGCGACGCGTGCGACCCGTGCACGCCTCTCGAGGCGGGCGGCGGCGAGTGCGCCGATGCCGCCCCGCCGTGCTCTCCGGACAACTGCCCCGGATGCTGCACGACAGATGGTACATGCGCCGTCGGAACCCAGCCGTTCGCGTGCGGAAAAGGAGGTATCGTCTGCGACGACTGTGTCTTCCACGGCACCCAGTGCATCAACCAGGTGTGCACCAAATAGCAGGGAGTCGCGGCGATCACGCCCCGATCACGCCCCCAGCGCGCAGAACCCCTCGTAGTCCACGTACTTGGTGATGCTCGGCTTCGGCCCGCACACCGGGCACGCCGCGTCCTTGCGCAGGCGCAGCTCGCGGAAGCGCATCTTCAGGCTGTCGTAGGTGACCAGGCGCCCGCCCAGCACGTCGCCCTAGCAAACTAGCTGGTCAGGGTCGACCGAGCGGGTGGGACAGATGGTCTACCCACTAGGGTGTAGTGAGCACTTTCTCCTTGCGCGGCTCAGCCGGCGGTGCTGTCATCGGGGTGCACCCATCCCGTGGCGACGCGCGGGGGGGGGCACAATCCTGTGAGGTGCAAGATGGTCAAGAACAAGATTTCTGGGCGCTGGATCGGTGTGCTCGCGATGGTGGCGGTGGGCGTCTCGTCGGAGGCGGGTGTTCCTCGGGTGGGGCGACGCCGCCCACCGACGGCGTGGACACGACGGTGATCCGCGTCGGGCCCGACGGGAAGCTGCACACGTACCACTACGTCGCCTCCCCCGAGCAGTACGCGCGGGAGGTGGCGGCGAAGAAGCACGTGCTCGACCCGCGTGCGCGGGCCGCCGATTTGCCGCAAGGTACGGCTGGGGGGGAAGCCGTGGGGCAACAGGCCTCCGCCATCACCAAGGATAGTGGCTGCGACCCGAACGACATCTGGGTCTACGACGTGAGCAGCTGCCCTCTTTCGGGCACCTTCGCGCGAGTGTGTTTCTACGGGCAAGGTACGGAGGTCCTCGACAACGACACGTTCTTGCTCTGCAGCGGTGGCACCTGCTTCAGCGTGTACTGGTCCCACAACGTGTACTCGTACTGGCCGGGGACCGAGGACGGATATTTCGAGAATGGTGCGTGGGGCACCCAGGTGTCATTCAGTGGAGGCAGCAACACCAGCTGTGCCAACACGAACCTCTGTAACCCGGGCGGAGACTGCGACTACTTGACGCTCACCAACTAGTTGAGGTGGGCGTGGTGCCGAAACGCATGCTGCCGAGGTCCCCTACCGCTCTGACGCTCCTGTCCGTGTGTACCTGTGTCGCTATCTGGGTCCTCGGTGTAGAAGCGTGTGGAAGCCGTACTGGTTTGTATCTGAACGAGATCGGCGACGCCTCGGCCGATGGCACGGTCCCCGATGGTGCCGCCGACGGCTCAGAGGAAGCAGACGCCAACCTTGATGCGGAGGGCGGCGTCGACGCGGCGCCGGACGTCATCCCGACAGGTTGCGGCTTCCAGACCTGTCCAGACGGTTGCTGTGCGTCCGATGGTCAGTGTGTCCTGCCGCAGAAGGACTGGAACCAGGCATGTGGCGGCTACGGCGAGCCGTGTGAGAAGTGTGATGTGGACGCAGGGTTCTTCTGCAAGGGCAGCTGCTTGCGCGCTACCGACGGGCCGTGCAGCCCCTCGAATTGCGACGGCTGCTGCTACGGCAACGACTACTGCTCCACAGGCCGACACGATAACTCCTGCGGGCATGGGGGCGAGCCGTGCCTGCGCTGCAACCCGGCCGAAGGTTCCGGTCACTGCGAGCTGCTCGACGGCGGCGGTGGCGTGTGCTCCGACGCGGGCCCGCCTTGCGACCCGGAAACGTGCGCCGGCTGCTGCACGACCGACGGCGTCTGCGCGGTGGGCACGCAGCCCTTCGCCTGCGGCTCGGGCGGGCAGGACTGCACCAACTGCGTGTTCTTCGGGATGCAGTGCGTGACGGGCGCCTGCCAGAAGTAGGGACTACGGGATCACGCCCCCAGCGCGCAGAACCCCTCGTAGTCCACGTACCTGGTGATGCTCGGCTTCGTTCGGGTCGCACACCGGGCACGCCGCGTCCTTGCGCACGCGTGGCTCGGGGATCCCCGCCTCCTCGCGGCTCTGACGCGGGGGGACGTCAGCGAGGTGGACCGGCCTCGACCGCGTAGGCCAGGCGAGCGGGGCAAACGATCCACCCACTAGCTGGTAGTGGTCCCGTCGGCGTCCTTTCCCGTCCTTTCCCCTTGCACGGCTCAGCCGGCGGTGCTGTCATCGGGACTGCACCCCCCCCGCGGCGACGCGGGGGGGCGGGGGGCACAATCCTGTGAGGTGCAAGATGGTCAAGAACAAGATTTCTGGGCGCTGGATTGGTGTGCTCGCGATGGTGGCGGTGGGCGTCCTCGTCGGAGGCGGGTGTTCCTCGGGTGGGGCGACGCCGCCCACCGACGGCGTGGACACGACGGTGATCCGCGTCGGGCCCGACGGGAAGCTGCACACGTACCACTACGTCGCGTCCCCCGAGCAGTACGCGAGGGAGCTGGCAGCCAAGAAGGCGTTCCTCAACCACGAGACTGCGCCGCAACCCGATCCGGGCACGAGCGTCACGGGGAGCGGGGAAGACGTCTCCCAGCAGTCGGCGGCGATCTCGGTGGTGACCTGCGCGGGCGGTGATCTCTGGGTCTACGATCAGAGCGGATGCCCCGGCAGTGGCTCCGCCCGCATCTGCTTCAACGGCTCGGGAACGGCGAATCTCGACAACCAGGGCTTCTACATCTGCGGTGGAAGCTGCTTCTATGTGTACTGGGACGCCAACGTGTACTCGTTCTCCCCCGGATCGGAGGTTGGGTATTTCGAGAACAATGCTTGGGGAACCCAGGTGAGCTTCAGTGCCAATCAGGGATGCACCAACACCAACCTCTGCAACCCTGGTGGTGACTGCGACACGCTGGTGCTGACCGACTGATCGGTCCGACAAGGCGATCGTGGTGCGCTGGCATCGTCTGCTCATCGTTGCGCTGGCGTCCGCGCTGCCCGTCGACCTCGGCATCGGTGGATGCGGTAGTCGAACGGGGCTCGGGGGGGGCCTCGTTCAGGATGGCGCCGTGGACGGTACAGTTGCGGAAGATGGGTTCGGCGACGCACCCGAAGCCGAAGCCGACGCCGACTCCAACATGGATGTCGACGGCGGCGCGGAGGGCGGGTGCGGCCTGGCGACCTGCGAGAAGGGGTGCTGCACGCCGGACGGGACGTGCATCGAGCCCCAACCAAACCAGTCGCAGTGCGGCGACCACGGAGAGGCCTGTGAGACGTGTCCCGAGGCCGGGTACTGCAAGCAGGGCACGTGCTTCCACTTCACGGACGGCCCGTGCAACGCGTCCAACTGCGAGGGCTGCTGCTTCCAAGGAACCGACTGGTGCGCGAGCGGCATCCACGCGCGGGCGTGTGGTCACGGGGGGGGGCACTGCGACGCGTGCGACCCGTGCACGCCTCTGGAAGCGGGCGGAGGCGAGTGCCTCGACGCCGCGCCCCCATGCTCCCCGGACAACTGCCCCGGGTGCTGCACGGCAGACGGCACCTGCGCCATCGGGACGCAGCCGTTCGCCTGCGGCAAGGGCGGTGTCGCCTGCGACGATTGCGTCTTTCACGGGACGCATTGCGTCGAACAGGTGTGCAGCAAGTAGTAAGTCAGAGCGATCACGCCCCCGGCGTGCAGAACCCCTCGTAGTCCACGTACCTGGTGATGCTCGGCTTCTGGCCGCACACCGGGCATGCCGTGTCCTTGCGCAGGCGCAGCTCGCGGAACACCCACCTCCCGCCAGCTCTGACGCAGGGGGACGTCAGCGAGGTGGGTCGGCCTCGACCGCGTAGGCCGGGCGAGCGGGGCAAACGATCTACCCGCTAGCTGGTAGTGGTCTCGCCTGCGTCATTTCCCCCTTGCACGGCTCAGCCGGCGGTGCTGTCATCGCGGTGCACTGATCCCGCGGCGACGCGGGGGGGCACAATCCTCTGAGGTGCAAGATGGTCAAGAACAAGATTTCTGGACGCTGGATGCGGGTCTGCTTTGCGGGTCAGGGTACGGAGAACCTCGACAACGACACGTTCTTGCTCTGCAGCGGTGGAACCTGCTTCACCGTGTACTGGTCCAACAACGTGTACTCGTACTGGCCGGGTAGTATCCCTGGCGGGGAGGACGGATACTTCGAGAATACGGCGTGGGGGACGAAGGTGTACTTCAGTGGTGGAGATAACTGCACGAACACGAACCTGTGCGGTGGGTCCCCGTGCGACACCCTCACCCTCACGAATTGAGCGCTGCCCGGCGGCTTCCGCGGAATGGTCGGCGCGGCGCTCCCCCGACGGAGGCGCCGCGCCGATGGGCATTCCTCATGATCGCCGGGGCGTGCGTCGTGTCCGTCTCGTGGTGGGGCTGCGGAAGTCGAACGGGCCTGTATCTCAACGACGTCAGCGATGCATCGGACGATGGAACCATCCTCGATGGCGCGGCGCGGGACGCATCGCAGGAGACCGACGCCGCCCTCGATGCGGAGGGAGGCGTCGACGCCGAGCCGGACGTCATCCCCACCGGTTGCGGCTTCGATACTTGTTCGACTTGCTGTCTCCCGGACGGCGGTTGCTTCCAGGGGCCCCAAGATCCGGACCATCAGGTGTGTGGGGGCTTCGGCGAGCCGTGTGAGACGTGCCCAAAGGGCTATTTCTGCAAGAGCCAATCCTGTTTGATCAATACGGATGGTCCGTGTAACCCCTCCAACTGCGACGGGTGCTGCTACGGAAACGACTACTGCTCCTCCGGACGACACGACAACGCGTGTGGGCACGGCGGTCTGCCGTGCTCGCTGTGCAAGCCGAAGCTGGGCTCCGCCCACTGCGAGCTGCTCGACGGCGGCGGTGGCGTGTGCTCCGACGCGGGCCCCCCGTGCAGCCCCCAGACCTGCGCCGGCTGCTGCACGACCGACGGCGTCTGCGCGGTGGGCACCCAGCCCTTCGCCTGCGGCTCGGGCGGACAGGGCTGCACCAACTGCGTGTTCTTCGGGATGCAGTGCGTGACGGGCGCCTGCCGGAAGTAGGGACTACGCGGTCACGCCCCCAGCGCGCAGAAGCCCTCGTAGTCCACGTACTTGGTGATGCTCGGCCTCGGGCCGCACACCGGGCACGCCGCGTCCTTGCGCAGGCGCAGCTCGCCGACCCCCCTCCTGGCAGCTCTGACGCAGGGGGCCATCAGCGAGGTGGACCGGCCTCGACCGCATGGGCCAGGCGAGCGGGGCAAACGATCTACCCGCTAGCTGGTAGTGGTCTCGCCTGCGTCCTTTTCCCCTTGCACGGCTCAGCCGGCGGTGCTGTCATCGCGGTGCACTCATCCCGCGGCGACGCGGGGGGGGGGCACAATCCTGGTGTCTGCTTAGCGGTGTCGCACACTGTGGGTCCATTCTTCGTTCCTGATGCGAGAAGTTCTTTCCATGGGGCCTGATCGGGAGCATCCCGGATCACGTGACGCCCGAGCAGCGGATCCAGGAGCTGGAGCAGGAGAACGCCGCGCTTCGCGAAGAGCTGGCGAAGCTGCGCAAGGAGATCGAGGAGTGGAAGCGCGGGTTCCGGGAGCGCGGGAAGCGGCGGACGTCGCGCTCCGAGGGTCGGCGGGCGCCCTCGGGCAAGCCGCGCGGCCGCAAGGTGGGCCATGTCGGATCGCGGCCCGCCGCACCGGCCCACGTCGACGACGAAGTCGTGCACGAGATGCCGGCGACGTGCAGCTGTGGCGGGGCAGTCGTGGCGACGGGCGAGACGGACAGCACAGTCGTCACCGACATCCCAGTGGTGCAGCCGCGGCAGACGCATCACGTGGCGCACGTCGGCAGCTGCGAGGTGTGCCACAAGCGCGTGGTCGCGAAGCTGCCGGGCGCGCCGGCGGCGGGCAAGAGCGTCGCCGCGGTGTCGTTCGGCCCCAACGTGCAGGCGATGGCGCTGGACCTGCGCTTCGAGCGCGACATGCCGCTGGGCAAGATCAGTGCGTTCCTCGGACAGTGGCTCGGCATCTCGATCACGACCGGCGGCCTGGCGCAGATGTTCGACCGATTGCGACGCCGCTCGGCGCCGAGCTACGACGAGCTGGTCGACGCGGTGCGCGCATCGCCCGTGGCGGGCCTCGACGAGAGCGGCCATCGACAGGACGGCGTGCCGGGTTGGATGTGGCTGATGCGCACCGACCGCGTCTCGGTCTTCCGCGCCGAGCTGTCGCGCGGCGCGTGGGTCGCCGAGTCGATGCTCGGCGCGAGCTTCAAAGGAGTCCTGTGCACCGACTTCTACGGCGTGTACACGAGTCACGACGGCTGGACCCACGCCTACTGCGGTGCGCACACCATCCGCGAGGCCAAGAAGATCGCCGAGCTCACCCCGTGCGCCGCGACCGACTCATCGGCTTCTACGTCGCGGGCAAGCACGCCGCGGCGAGCGGCGATCCCGAGCAGCGCCGAGGCGCGCGCATCCGCCTCGGCCATCTCATCAGCAGCACCAACTTCGTGGAGTTCCCGGACATCGTCCGGCTGCAGGAGCGCCTCGACGAGCACAAGGTGGGGGTGACGCTCTTCATCGACCGCCCCGACGTCCCGGCCACGAACAACGCGACCGAACGCGACATCCGCGCCCACGGGCGGCACCGCGCGATGACCGGCGGAACGCGCTCGGCCGCCGGCAGCGCCACCCTGGCGCACTGGATGAGCATCACGCAGACGCGGCGCAAGTGCCGGCTCCCGCTTCGGGGCTTCGTCATCGGGCTGTACGAAAGTCACCTCCACGGCAAGCCGCCTCCGTCTGTCTTTGCCCACTAGCCGGCGAGTCCTCCGACGGTCGACGTCACGCCCGGGCCGCGGGCCGTCTTCCGGCCGCTAAGCAGAGACCAATCCTGTGAGGTGCAAGATGGTCAAGAACAAGATTTCTGGACGCTGGATCGGTGTGCTCGCGATGGTCGCGGTGGGTGTTCTCGTCGGAGCCGGGTGTTCCTCGGGTGGGGCGACGCCGCCCACCGACGGCGTGGACACGACGGTGATCCGCGTCGGGCCCGACGGGAAGCTGCACACGTACCACTACGTCGCGTCACCCGAACAATACGCGAGGGAGCTGGCCGCGAAGAAGGCGTTCCTCAACCACCAACCTGCGCCTCAGCCCGATCCAGGCACGAGCGTGACCGGCGGTGGGGAAGCAGTGGCCCAGCAGTCGGCGGCGATCTCGGGGGACCCCAATTGTGCGTACAGCGACCTCTGGGTCTACGATGTGAGTAACTGCCCTACTTCGGGCAGCTTCGCGCGGCTTTGTCTCGCCGGGCAGGGTACAGAGAATCTTGATAGTGATCAGTTCTGTCTCGGGTCCCCCACCTGCTTCTGGGTCTACTGGTCCAACAACGTGTACTCGTACTACCCTGGCTCGCTGCCGGGCGGGGAGGATGGCTACTTCGAGAATAGCGCCTGGGGGACGAAGGTGTCCTTCAGTGGCGGAGATCTCTGCGCGAATACGAATCTCTGCGGTGGCTCCCCGTGCGACAGCGTCACCCTTACGAATTGAACGCTCCGCGTTGGCCTATGCAGACCGGTTGGCGCGGCGCTCCTCTGATGGGGCTGATGGGGACGCCGCGCCGATGGGGCTTCCTCGCGATCGCGGGGGCGTGCTTCATGGCGCTCTGCTGGCAGGGGTGCGGAAGCCGAACGGGCCTGTATCTCCACGAGATCAATGACGCTTCGGAGGATGGAACCATCCTCGATGGCACGGCTGCGGACGGCTCGCAGGAGGCACACGCCGGCGTCGACGGTGAGGGGGGCGTCGATGCCGAGCCGGACGTCACCCCGGCCGGGTGCGGCTTCGCCACGTGCCCGAAGTCTTGCTGTGTCCCTGATGGCGGTTGCTATCAGGGGCCCGCAGACGTCGATGCCGGTTGGGTGTGCGGAGGCTACGGCGAGCCATGCGAGGTGTGCCCAAAGGAGGACATCTGCAAGGGCGCAACCTGCTATTACCCCACGGGCGGGCCGTGCAACTCGGCGAACTGCGACGGCTGTTGCTTCGGCGACAGCGATGAGTACTGCGCTTCCGGGCGCCACGACAACGCTTGCGGGCATGGGGGCGAGCCGTGCCTGCGGTGCAACCCGGCCCAAGCTTCCGGCCACTGCGAGCTCCTCGACGGTGGAGGCGGCGTGTGCTCCGACGCGGGGCCGCCGTGCGGTCCCGAGACCTGCGCCGGCTGCTGCACGACCGACGGCGTCTGCGCGGTCGGCACGCAGCCCTTCGCCTGCGGCTCGGGCGGACAGGGCTGCACCAACTGCGTGTTCTTCGGGATGCAGTGCGTGACGGGCGCCTGCCAGAAGTAGGGACTACGGGATCACGCCCCCAGCGCGCAGAACCCCTCGTAGTCCACGTACCTGGTGATACTCGGCTTCGGGCCGCACACCGGGCATGCCGCGTCCTTGCGCAGGCGCAGCTCGCGGAAGCGCATCTTCAGGCTGTCGTAGGTGAGCAGGCGCCCGCCGAGGACGTCGCCCTTGCCGAGGATCAGCTTGATGGCCTCCGTCGCCTGCAGGGTGCCGATGATGCCGCAGAGGATCCCGAGCACCCCCGCCTCCTGGCAGCTCGGCGCCAGGTGCGGCGGCGGCGGCTCGGGGTACAGGCACCGGTAGCACGGGCTCTCCGGCACCCCGAACTTGAGCGCCGCCTTCTTCGGCACGAAGGTCGTCACCTGGCCGTCGAAGCGGAAGATGGACCCGTGCACGACAGGCTTGCCGAGGAACACGCTCGCGTCGTTGACCAGGTAGCGTGTCGGGAAATTGTCCGTCCCGTCGACGACCAGATCGTAGCCGGCGAAGAGGCGCTCCACGTTCTCGCTGGTCATCCGCTCCCTGTGCTGGATCACCTTCACGTCGGGGTTGAGGTCGGCGATGGCCTTCGCCGCGCTCTCCACCTTGGGCATGCCGACGCGGCTGGTGGCGTGGAGGATCTGCCGCTGCAGGTTGGAGGCGTCCACCACGTCGGCGTCGACGATCCCGAGGGTGCCGACGCCCGCCGCCGCCAGGTAGAGCGCCGCGGGCGAGCCCAGGCCGCCGGCGCCGAGGAGCAGCACCTTCGACTTGAGCAGCTTGACCTGCCCGGCCTCCCCCACCTCCGGCAAGAGGATGTGGCGGGAGTAGCGGTCGCGCTGCGACTCGGTGAGCTGGGGGGGATGGTCGATGGGGTGGCCGAGGTCCTTCCACCGGACGAAGCCGGGGTTGGCGCTCTCCACGTTGACGTAGCCGAGCTGCGCGAGCGTCTCCGCCGCGAAGGCGCTGCGCACGCCGCCGGCGCAGTAGGCGACCACGCGCGCCGTCTTGTCCGGGACCTTCTGCTCAATCTGCTGCTCCAAAAAGCCGCGCGGCACCGAGATGGCGCCCGGGATGAAGCCGGCGCGGTACTCCTCCTTCTCCCGCACGTCGACGAGCACCACCGGCTCGCCGGCGTCCAGCCGGCGCCTGAGCTCGTCGAGGGAGACCTCCTGGATGCGCTTCTTGGTGTCGGCCAGCAGGTCGCTGTAGGTCTTCGGAGGCATGGTCCGGACAATCTGGTACCGCAAGCGGCCTTCGTCAAGCGGGACGGCCGTTCACGATGCCGAAGCGACGGCGGCCCGGACGCGCAGGACCAGATCCCGCGCGTGGGCCGGGCGCGCCTCCTCCGGACCGGTGCACGCCCGCGCCAGCGCCCGCCACCGCGCCGACGCCGCCGGGTCGTCCGCGGCGTCCAGCACGTCCTCCAGGATGCGCCCGAAGCCGTAGACGTCATCCTTGTAGTCTGCACGCTTTCCCTTCATCCGCTCCGGGCTGACGTAGCCCATGCTCCCTCGCGGGCTCTGCGCCCCCGCGCGGCGGGCGATGCCGAAGTCGGTGAGCGCCGGCCGGTCCGGCGCGAGCACCAGCACGTTGGCGGGCTTCACGTCCAGGTGCACCCAGCCGGCGTCGTGCACGCGGGCGAGCGCCTGGGCCAGCGGCAGCGCCCAGCGCTCCACCGGCAGCAGCGACGCGAGATCGCCGGCGCGCAGGCGCTCGCGCACCGCCCCCAGCGGCGCCCACTCCAGGGCGATCCAGCCGTGATCGGGGTCCAGGTCGAAGACGCGCACCACCCCGGGCCCGCTGAGGCTCACCGCGACGCGCGCCTCGTGGACGAGCTGGTCCCGGTCGCGCGTGGGCTCGTGGTAGACCTTCAGCGCGACGCGCCGGCCGAGCTCGCGATCGTCCGCCTCGTAGACGGCGCCGGCGCCGCCGCGCGCGACCTCGCGCAGGAGCTGGTAGGGGGCGTCGGGCTCCGCCGAGACGACGGTGCTCGTCGCTGCGTCGGGCCGCCGGCCCTCCACCAGGCCGAGCTCCTCCCGCCAGCGGCGGTGCCGCTCGCGCGCGCCGGGGTGATCCAGCTCGCGCAGCAGCACCCGCTCCACCAGCGCCAGGGCGCGCGGCACGTCCCCGCGCTCCGCCTCCAGGTCGGCGCGCAGCAGCAGGCCCGGCGCGCTGCCCGCGTGGTCGAGCAGGGTGAGCGCGTTCGCCGGCTCGCCGCGGTCGACGAGCGCCGCCGCCGCCGCCACCAGCAGCGGCTCCGGCACGACCCGCTCCAGCGTCGCCTGCTGGATCCGCTCGATCGCGTGCCCCTCGTCCGGTGTGGTGCGCAGCCGGCGGAAGATGGCGACCGCCTCCTCCACCGCCGGGCCTCCCGGCGCCCCGCTCTTGCCCAGCCGGTCCAGGTCCGACTCCGGCTCCTCCCTCCGGTCAGGCTCCGCCGCCGGTGGCGGCGCATGTGCAGCCGTTGCCGGCGCCGTGGGTTGCGGCGCGCGAGGAGGGGCCGGCCTGCCGAAGAGCTTGGAGAAGAAGCCCACGCGAGGACTGTAGCCCACGGCGCGTGGCATGGGATTCGCTTCGACGAGACGAGACGGCGCAACCGCATGCATGATCGCCAGCCCTCCCTCCCGCCGCCGCGCGCGCATCGCAAGCCCTGCACGCGCGCGCAACCTCTTCTGCCGCAGCACGCCCGCCGCCCCGCGCATCCGGCGCTTGGCCGGCTGCGCGCTGGTCCACCCGTTGCAACTCGGCGCACCATGACCACCCAGACTCCCGCTCTCCCTCACATCGACGTCCACGTCGAGCCCACCGAGCGCAAGACCAGGGCACGCGCGGAGCGGTCCGCGCGCCTCCGGCCGGGGCCGCCCCTCGCGGGCACGCTCTGGTTCGGCGGCTGGCTGTTCACCCTCGGCTTGCTCAAGCTGGTGTGGTGGAAGGCGCTCCTGGCGCTGATCGTGTGGCCCTACTTCCTCGGGCTCGCCATGCACTGAGGCCCGCGCGCCCCCGTGGCGCTATACTCGTCGGTATGCGCCTTCCTTCGTCCGTCGTGCTCGTGCTCTTGCTCACCGCCGCGTGCGGGCCCGACTCCTTCGGGAGCAGCGGCGACGCCGGGGGCTCCGACGCCGCGGAGGAGCCGGACCAGGCCGCGCCGGACGACGCGGGCGCGGACGCCGTCGACGCGGACGACGGCGGCGGTCAGCCCGACGCGCCCGACCTGGGGTACTGCGCGTCGCACCCGCAGGCCATCTTCTGCGCCGACTGGGACGAGGGCAGCAACCCCGCGATGAAGTGGGACGCGCAGGACGTCAACGGGGGGACCCTGGCGGTGGTGCAGACCAACCCGCTCTCTGATCCGAACGCCATGGAGGCGAAGGTCTCGGGGGTGGGTCAGCACGCGGCGGTGACGGAGAAGATCACGACCAGCCCCAAGACCATCACCGTGAACGCGCGCTTCGTCTCCGGCAGCGTCGCCGCCGACTTCATGCGCATCACCGACCCCACCGGGACGCTGACGTTCTCCGTGGATGGCCAGGGCGTCCACGTCAAGGACGACAAGGGAGGGGTGGTGGGCCTGGCCAGCGCGACGGACGCCATGTGGCACACCATCACCGTCCTCTGCAGCCCGGGATTGATTGGCATCAAGTACGACAACAACATGGTGGGCCCCATCGGCGTCGGCGTCACCTCGGGCTCCGAGCTCGCCATCGGCATCGTTGACGACGTGACGCTGGCCCTCGGCAGGGCGGTCGACTTCGACAACGTGGTCGTCTTGTGAAATCCCTCTTCTTCTCCCCCTCTCCCGCGCAGGGAGAGGGGGCCGGGGGGTGAGGCTCACTCGCCGACGACGCGGAGGATCTCCTTGCCGCCGCGCGTGCTCGTGAGCACGTCGCCGATCAGGAGGGTCGTCCGCGGGGCGAGGCTCACGTCGCCCAGCAGCGGCGGCGCATCGTTCGCCACGAGCTCGATCCACGCCTCCGGCCCCTGCCGCAGCTCCCAGCCGGTGCCGGGGATGCGCGCCGGGCCGAGCGGCGCCACGTACGTCGCGCCGCCGATCTCGATCTGCGCCGCGCCCTCCACCGCCGACGAGGGCGCCACTCGCAGGCGCACCTCCTTGCCCAGCGTGAGCTCCACCCCCTCGCCGACGGGCAGCGCGCCCGCGATGTTCATCCCGCGGAGCTGCGTGCCGTTGCGGCTGCCCAGATCGCGCACCACCACCTCGCCCTTCTCCCGCGCGATGCGCACGTGCGCGCGGCTCACCGCCTGGCTGGGCACCTGCAGCGTGCCCTCGGTGCGGCCGATCACCACCTCGTCTCCGAGCACGATGGGCGCGGGCTTGCCGTCCAGCCACACCTGCGCGATGGGCCCGAGCGCCCGCTTGCCCCGCAGCCCCGAGGCGCGCTCGCGCATCACCGAGTCATCGCCGTGCGCCGCGAGCCACGTCTCGACGGCGGCGAGCGCCTCGCGCCGGCGGCCGGACTGCACCAGCATCTCCACCTCGGCGTGGAGCTCCGATCTCTTGCGCGCCTCGCGGTCGGTCGTCTGCTGCTCGGTGAGCAGGAACTCCAGCCGCTCCACGTCGCCTGCCTGCGCCAGCGCCTTCGCCTCGCCCTCGCCGTCCCCCGCGAGCCGGAACGCCTCGGCCGCCTTCAGCGCGTCGCCCACCGCCAGCAGCTCGCCGGCCGCCTCCGCCAGCTCCCGTCGCCCCGCCGCCGAGGCCGCGCCCGCCGAGAGCTGCGCAATCACCAGGTTGGCGCGCTTGCGGCGCGCCTCCGCGCGCACCGCGTGCTTCTCCGGCGCGGTGGCGACCGCCTGCGTGTAGTGGCGCATGCGAATGCGGAGGTCGGTCTCGGCGTCGCCGCGCAGCATCATCACGCGCGCCGCGTCCTCCGGCGCGCCCGCGAGGCCGTAGAGCTCCGCCGCGCGGGCGAGCTCGCCGCGCAGCTCCGCCCGGCGCGCCGCGCGCACCTCCCGTCCCTTGCCGAGCCAGCGGTCGAACAGCCCCACCGCCCGTTTCTTACCAAAGAAGCCACGGCCGAGCTGATAAGGTTGTCGGTCATGAGGCAAGGTCGATGAAGCGTGGGAAGTGGATGGCGCCGCCTCTGGTGCTGGCGGTGCTGGCGGTGGTCGGGGCGTGCGGAGGCCGCACCTCCCTCGGCCACGGACACCACGACGCGGGCACGGTGAGCGACGCGGGCGACGCGGGCCCGCCCAAGCTGAGCAAGTCCAACAAGGCGGACGTCCTGTTCGCGATCGACAACTCCGCGTCCATGGGCGACAAGCAGGAGCTCCTCAACGCCTCGATCCCCTACTTCATCGACCGCCTGGTCAACCCCTTCTGCATCAACCCCGGGCAGCCGGACGCGCCGCCCGTCGCCGCGCAGAACGGCAGCTGCCCCGCCGGCACCCAGCGGGAGTTCGCCCCCTTCGTCGACATCCACGTGGGCATCGTCACCTCGTCCCTCGGCGGCGGCGGGGCCCCCGACATCTGCCAGGACGACGCGAAGAACCCCATCGCCCAGCTCGCCAAGCTCAGCCGCCACAACAACGACAAGGGCGAGCTCATCAACCGCAAGCGGCCGGACCTCGCCAACCCGCCGCCCTCCGGCGTGGAGGCCACCGTGGCCAACGCGCAGCCGGTGGACGGCACCGGCGGCGACTTCCTCGCCTGGCTCCCGCCGGTGCAGGCCAACGCCAACAAGCCGAGCCCCAACGTCCCGAAGGAGACCGACCAGCAGACCTTCGCCACCGACTTCCAGGACCTGGTCGGCGGTGTGCAGGAGTTCGGCTGCGGCCTGGAGGCCCAGCTGGAGAGCTGGTACCGCTTCCTCGTCCAGCCCGACCCGTGGAACGCGATCTCGCTGGACCCCAACTCCGGCAACCCGGCCAAGGCGCAGCTCGTTGGCATCGACGCCAACATCCTCAAGCAGCGCCACGACTTCCTGCGCCCCGACTCGCTGGTGATGATCATCCAGCTCACCGACGAGGAGGACTCGTGGAGCGATCCTCTCGCCCTCGGCGGTCGCGGCTGGGTGTCGCGCACGCTCGCGTACCCCGGCTCCCCCTTCGGCCAGGCGGCCCCGCGTGCCACCCACGAGTGCGACGAGCCGGTCAACCCCAACGACCCGATGCACACCGGCCCCAACGACCCCGACTGCACCTCCTGCGGCTTCGTGGGCAACAAGGCGAAGTCGGGGACGCCCATCTCGCAGGACCCGAGCTGCCAGATCGCCTGCGGGAACAACTGCCAGGGCTTCTACACGCTGCAGCAGGACGGCATCAACGTCCGCTACACCAACGACATGAAGCGCCGCTACGGCTACGACCCGCAGTTCCCCGTCTCGCGCTACGTGGACGGCCTCACCTCCCGCACCGTCCCCGATCGTGACGGCGAGCACCCGAACGGCAACGGGAGCTACGTCGGCACCAAGGACTGCCAGAACCCCCTCTTCGCCGCCTCGCTGCCGACGGACCCCAACGGCGATCTCTGCCACCTGGACGACGGCCCGCGCGGCACCGGCCTCGTCTACTACCTCATCATCGGCGGCGTGCCCTGGCAGCTCCTCGCGCAGGATCCCTTCAACACCACCGCCCCGCTCAAGTCGACGCTGACCGCCGGCGACTGGCAGCGCATCGTCGGCAAGGATCCGGCGACCTACCAGACCGAGGGCATCGACCCACACATGCTGGAGTCCATCGACCCGCGCGCCGGTCTGCCGCCCCCCTCCGCCGCCGACGACACCGATCCCATCCACGGCCGGGAGTGGAACACCCACAAGAGCCCCGTCGGCCTCGACCTGCAGTATGCGTGCACCTTCCCGCTCACGACGCCGAAGGACTGCACCGACCCGCAGTTCGCCCCGTCCTGCGACTGCGTCGGCTCCGCGACCAGCGCCGACGGCCCGCCCCTCTGCGACCCGAACAACCGCAAGATCCAGATCCGCGGCAAGGCCTACCCGACGATCCGCCAGCTCCGCCTCGCCGAGGGCCTGGGCGACCAGGGCGTCGTCGCCTCCATCTGCCCCCGCCCCGGCGAGCCGTCGACGGAGAACCCCTTCTTCGACGTCCTCTTCCAGCGCATCCGCTCCCACATCATCCAGTGAGCCCCGGGCTCGCTTGACGCGGGCGCACGCTGCGATATCCATGGATCCTGCCGTCTTGCCACCTGGAGGACCATGGCGAACAACCGTCTCGGGGAGCTTCTCGTCCGTGAAAAGCTGATCAGTCTCTCGCAGCTCCGGCAGGCGCAGGAGGAGCAGCAGCGGTCCGGTCAGAACCTCGGCTACACGCTGGCGAAGCTCGGCTACATCTCCGACACCGAGATCACCAACTTCCTCTCGCAGCAGTACCGCGTCCCCACGATCAACCTCGAGGAGTACGAGATCGACGCGGACATCCTGAAGCTCGTCACGCGCGAGCAGTGCGAGAAGCACAAGGTGATGCCCGTCTCGCGCGCGGGCAGCTCCCTCGTCGTGGCGATGGCGGACCCCACCAACCTCAACGCCATCGACGACCTCAAGTTCCTCACCGGCTACAACGTGGAGCCGGTCATCGCGAGCGAGGGCGCCATCCTCGCCGCGGTGGAGAAGTACTACAACGTCGGCCCCTCCTACGAGGAGGTGATGGCCGGCTTCGACGAGAACGAGATCGAGATCGCCGGCGACGACGAGGAGGTCAACCTCCTCGAGCTGGAGAAGGCGAGCGAGGACGCGCCGGTCGTGCGTCTCGTCAACATGATGCTGCTCAACGCCATCAAGAAGGGCGCGAGCGACGTCCACATCGAGCCGTACGAGAAGAAGCTGCGCGTGCGCTACCGCATCGACGGCGTGCTCATCGAGGAGATGACCCCGCCGCTCAAGCTGAAGGCGGCGATCGCCAGCCGCGTGAAGATCATGAGCCAGCTCGACATCGCCGAGCGGCGGCTCCCGCAGGATGGGCGCATCAAGCTCAAGCTCGGCCGCGGCCGGGAGATGGACTTCCGCGTCAGCGTGCTGCCGACGCTCTGGGGCGAGAAGATCGTCCTGCGCCTCCTCGACAAGGGCAACCTGCAGCTGGACATGGCGAAGCTCGGCTTCGACCCCGAGCCCCTCGAGGACTTCCTCTGGGCCATCCACCAGCCGTGGGGCATGGTGCTGGTCACCGGGCCGACGGGCTCCGGCAAGACGACGACGCTGTACTCCGCCCTCAGCGACCTCAACAAGGTCGCCCACAACATCAGCACCGCGGAGGATCCGGTCGAGTACAACCTGCACGGCATCAACCAGGTGCAGATGCACGACGAGATCGGCCTAAACTTCGCGATGGCCCTGCGCTCCTTCCTGCGGCAGGACCCGGACATCATCATGGTCGGCGAGATCCGCGACTTCGAGACGGCGGAGATCGCCGTCAAGGCGGCGCTCACCGGGCACATGGTGCTCTCCACGCTGCACACCAACGACGCCCCGGCGACCATCTTCCGCCTGCTCAACATGGGCGTCGAGCCCTTCCTCATCACCGCCAGCGTCAACCTGGTGCTCGCCCAGCGCCTCGCGCGGAAGATCTGCGTCGACTGCAAGGCGCCCATCGAGATCGAGCCTGGCGCGCTGAAGGAGATCGGCTTCACCGACGAGCAGATCGCCACCGGCAACCTGATGAAGGGCGCCGGCTGCCGCACCTGCAACAACACCGGCTACAAGGGTCGCGTGGCGCTCTACGAGGTCATGCGCTTCAGCGACAACCTGAAGGAGATGGTCCTCGGCGGCTCCTCGGCGGCCGACCTCAAGATGGCCGCCATCAAGGGCGGCATGCTCACCCTGCGGATGAGCGGCATCACCAAGGTCCTGGACGGCGTCACGACGACGGAGGAGATCCTCCGCGTCACGATGTCCGATTGACAGGTGCCGGAGGATGCATGCGTGCCACGTGGTGGGCACATGACCTCCTACCCCGTCCCCCCGTCCCCGCACCTTCCCCGGAGATGTAGATGGGTGCGGCTCCTCTCCGGCGGGGTCCAATCACAGCAAGATCGATCACTTGACCCTCTTGAGCCTCGGCTCCGGCGGCGGCAGCGGGTCAGGGATCTTGGCGTCCGCGTAGCGTGACGCATGGTTCCGCTCGCTCTCTTGCTCGAGGTGGAAGGCCCAGTAGGCGTCGAAGTCCTTGGACGCTCGGAGGGCGCGCAGGCGCAGCACGGCCTCCGCGCCGGTGAGCGACCATCGCGCCCGCGTGCGGTCCATCCGGTCCTTGACGACGTAGCGGCAGGCGCCCTCGATGACGCCGGTCGCGATGGGCAACCCGTCGCGCAACGCGTCCTTGTACCCGAGCAGCCGCGTGCGCGTGCGGTCGGCGAGGTACGCGCAGGTCTTGTCGATGGCGGCGAGCGCGGCGTCATCGAGCTTCTTCGCCCTCGCCGCCCACCATCGGATCGTCTTGGCGAGCTCGCCACCGGTGCGGCCGGTGAGCAGCGCGAGCAGCCGGTCGCCGACCCAGCTCTCCGCCTTCGCGTTGCTCCCTCCGAAGAGCGCGCGCGCCGCCGCCCAGATGTACTCGAGCACGTGCACGACGTCGGCGAGGATCGTCACCTTCACGCCCGCGCGCCGCGCCTCGGCCTTCACCGCGCGCGGCTGCTTCGGCTCGCCGTCGACGAGCACGACCCATCGCCGCTCGTTCTTGGGGTCGCGCCGCAGCGCCTCGGCAAACGCTTCCCGAATGACCTCGCGGGGAGCCGTCTCGACGCTGGCCCACACGCGCTTGTCCGTCGGCCGTGGCCGCTTCGCGTCGACCTCGTCGGGCTTGCGCAGCGAATGGATGATGTCCGCCGGCCCGCGCGGGAACGGCGCGACCAGGTACACCGTCGCGACCTGCGCCATGCGCTTCCTGTTGCTCTTCTCACCCGGCGTCAGCCGCGTCTCGAGCTTGCGGCCGCGCTTCTCCGCCGCGCGGCGGGTGCCCTCCCGAGGGTCCTCGTGACGCATCACGATCCCCTTGCCGTCCGTGCTGTTGACCAGCAGGTCGTCCTTCGGATCGCGGGCGGCGGCGCGCTGCTCGTAGAACGCGTCGAAGTCCTGTGCCGCGCGGATCGTCAGGTCTTCGACCTGCCGCTTCGCGATCGACGCGCCGGTCTCCCGCAGATCGTCGACCACCTCGTCGAACGACATGCTCGCGGCCTTTCGCGCGACGTACCGACGAACGCCGTGCGAGAACATCTCGCGCGGCAGGTTCAGCGCCGCGTCCATCGGGTGAAGGTCGCTGCTGCCCGGCGCCTGGTACGCGAGCCGCTGCACCGCTGCACCGCTGCACCGGCACGCGACCGAGCACGGTCTCGAGATGGCGCTCGCTGTCGCGGGCATGGTCGCGCTCCACGCCATCGTCGCCGACCACCTCGGTGCGCCTCTCGAGCTGCGCGCGGAGCCGAAGGTTCGCCTCCAGCATGAGCCGCGCCCACTCGCGGCCCTGCCCTTCCAGCATCTCTTCGAGCTCGGAGTGCGACTTGCGGGTCATCTCGTCGCTCGTCAGCATACCCTCGACCCTCGCGGCGTGGGCCCTCGCTCGGGCGAACGGCGTCTCCGCCGTCCCGACCAGATCTGTTCGTGCGGCGCTCATCAGCGGCTCCTGTCCAAGGCTCCAGGCCTTCGCCGGAACAACCATCACGCCGCCCCGGGAAGTTCCCGCAACCCGACGGAATCACGCCGCTTCACGCCGCCGGAGAAGATCTGCACCAGATGTAGATGCCTGCGGAGTACACTTTTGCTTGCACGGATGAGGTGGCAAACGTAGAATGTACCTAGCTGTGTCGTTGTGACTAGATCGCACGACAGGGAGGCGGCTATGGCGATGTGGGGAAAGCTGGGGGGGGGTAGGCATCGAGCGAGGGGAGTGGTTGGTTGGTTCTTGGGGCTGGGATGCGCGTTGCTCTGCAATAGCGCAATGGCGGGTCCCTATCTGATCGGCTGGAGCGTGAACGACTACGGTGGCGATGGCGGGAACAACCTCCGCTATTCCAACGAGAACACCGCAGGATTCCTCACGGGAATGGCGCTCGGGAACGCGGCCTGGAATCCCGCGTCCCCTTACGAGAATCTGTGGGTTTATCGCGACAGCAACGTGATTGACTGGGCGTTCTGTGATCCGGACCTAGGTGCGCTGGGATTTGGGGATCTCTGGGATAGTCCGAATGCAGCGATAGCCTATTATTCTGGTCACGGATCCAACCTCATCAAAGACGACAGCTACTGCCAGAGCGCATCCGATTGTAATGCCCCTCTCCTTGGCACGACGCTGCCGGGAGTGTGTCTTCAGGCGCCGTTCAAGCGATACTGTCTATATACACAGCCGCACTACACTGAGTTGAACCTGGATTTCGCTCGCACCGGTCCTCGGAGCGGGCGCGGGCGTCGCACGGGTCGGCGCGTCCCGGATCGGTGCCCGGCACGGCTGCCGCGCACGATAAGCGCGTAGCGTGAGCACACGTCCCCCTTTCCCCCGCCTCGCAAACCAAGTTGTGTGCCGGTCAATTCAGCATCGGGCGAGGAGCGAGTCGCAGCTGCCAGCGACCCCCGACGCGCAGCAGGCGAGCGGGCACCAGGACGCAGGCGCGACGCATCCAGGTCGCGCGCCAGTGTGCCACGGCGGTCCCCGGGCACAGCGACAGCACCCAGCGACGCATCAGGTTGTAGGCCAGCAGCTTGAGCAGCAACGCGGCCTCGTTGGCGTCGAAGGTGTTCGTCGGGGCGTAGCCGATGCCGAAGGCGTTCTTGAGCTCGGCGAAGAGCGGCTCGATCCCCGCCCGGCCGTCGTAGAAGCGCGCCACGTCGTCGGCGTCGCGGTCGTGATCGTTGGTCAGGTAGACCTGCGCCGAGTAGTCGAGGTCCTCCCAGAGGTGGACCTGCTTGCCGGTGTCGCGCTCGCTGGTCCGCACCGCCACCACGCGCCAGCCGGGAGGCCAGTCGTCGCGGCGGAAGTCCACCACGGCGACCTGTCGCGTCGGCTCGCCGAAGGCATCGCGATCGGTCGTGCGCCAGCGCGTCGTGCGCGCGACGGCGCTCATCAGGTTGGCGGTCTGCCGCATCTTCGCCACGAAGTACGCCCCGCCGCGCTCGACCGCAGAAAGCAGCGCTGCAGACTCTCCGCCGGAGTCGATCCGCATCGTCACCACGGCTTTCGGCGCGGCGCGATGCAGCCGTCCGATCCACTGCGCGATGTCCTCGACGTCGTCCTCGCCGATGCCCGTGTCGCCCGGCCGCAGCCGCGCTCCGAGCATCGTATCGGTCTCGGCGATGCGCGCCAGGATCGGGTGATAGCTCACGCGGCCGTGGTAGCGCGGGTTGTAGCCGACGTGCGCTCCCTCTTGCTCGCCGAACAGCGGCGTCACCGTCGTGTCCACGTCGATGGTCAGCTCCTTGGCGCGGAGCTTGGTGAGCGGCTCGAGCCCCTGCTCGGCCATCAGCTCTTCCAGCCTCTCGAGCTCGCGGCCCGTGAAGCGCCGCAGATCGTCGTAGAGCACGTCGATGCTCGGCACGATGCCGCCGGCGAGGTGCCGGAACACCGGGTCCGTCGCGAGCACCTCGAAGTCGAAGATGCGCCGCGCTCCCGCCACCGACGCGTCGAGCAGAAGCTGAATCTGCGCCGCCATCGGATAGACCACCTGCGCTCCGGTCTTGAGGTGCCCGAAGTCCCGCCGAAGCCGACGCCCGAGTCCAATCCCCTGCACGAACGCGTTGAAGGACGCGAGGCCCCCGAGTCCCGACAACCTCGGGTCCGGCCGCCCCACCTCCAGCCCGCTCGCGCGTGCTCGCCGCACCCGGCGATTCGCCCGCTGCCACTCCCACCCCTCGGGACGCTTGCTTCCGAGCTGCTCTCGTCGCACCTTCTGGGTGCTCGGCGTGTCGCTTGCTGTTGTCTTCATCAACTCCATCAACCGGCGCGCCGAGCGCTAAATTCCAGGGCGCGCGTCGATTTTCAGGAGCGTGCATCATGCAACCGTCGCCGGAATGGAGCGAAATCTAGGTTGAACGGTCAACCCGGTGTGGCGACCTATGGCAACCAAGTCGACATTGGGGGAGGGCTGGTCGCGTGGGGAGAGTCACCGACGAGTGGGCCATGGGACAACGCGGGAGTCAACGGCGGACTGAACGTTGCCATTCTTGATGAGAGTCACGGCGTGAAGCCAGACATGTACCAGGAATGGCTTTGGCCCGCGTTGGGCGGCCTCCACTGGCTGGGGACAGATATGCCGGTCACGGGTGACACCGGAGCGATAGCAACGCGTGGCGAGGATCTTGCCGACGAGTATGTCGTGAATCCTTTGGTGTCCGTCGAGCACGCATGGCTGCGCACCATGGTGAAGGAGCCTCAGAAAGAGGGGTTCAACTGCGACTCTTCACATCCCGACGACTTCTCGTGGGGCGGCGGATTCGGCATGAATGGATGCGGTTGTCAGGTGGCGCTGTCTGCCGACACAAGTTTTGTGCTGGCAGAAGCGCACATGGACTCCGAGGATTGGTATTCCGTGCAGGATGACGGTCGGGATGCGCAGGGTAAGCAGGACCTCGTGTTTGACTACTTCTGTAATTGGGATGTCGTAGGAATACCGTTTGAGAGGCCGTGAGTTCAGCAGCGCTGTCGTGGAGAGAAGCCATGGTGAAGTTCAGTGCGCGAGGCGTGGAAGTATTGGCATGGGTCCTGATGATGGTGGTGGCAGACGGATGTAGTACTGCGCCCCGGGAGCCGGATGGCACCGCCGATCAATCGCAAGCGTCTAGTGGCGACGTGCCCGGTTTCTACTTCACGCAAAGGGTCTCGTCATTCGCTCTTGGGGCATTCATGAGCGACACTCAGGGTCAAGGCTTCGACCGTGTCCGCGGTACGCTGGGCGTCTTTGCCACGTACCTGGCGACGGGTGGTACGATGGCTGTTTCCAATGCTACGTCTCCCTACGAAAACGCTCCGGCTTATACGATGTCTGGGGCTGCTCACAATCAAGCGGTCATGAATTACTACCTGGGTCGTGGCTTGCCGCCGGATCAGGTGATAGGCGTGGGACTGTTGACTGACGGGAGGATCGAGCAAGTGCAGGCTCAGCATGGTGTGCCGGGAACGACCCGAGCCTTTGCGTCCGTGCTGCAGCGCGGCGTGGAGGGGGTACCCGTTACGGACTCAATTGCAAGTGCCATTGAGGTCGCTGACGGTACAATGACGAGCTACGAGCAGGTTTGGTGGCCTGCGTTCCCGCACTCCGTCGTCGACGACGCCCATGCTCTTCAGGCCATGGTGAGTGATCCGGTACAGCTCGTTGCGTACCAGGCACTCCTCCCGACGGGCGCTCTTCCGGGGGCGGTGGTGATTCGTCACTCTGGTTGGCACGATGTCCCGTTCGTAGTATTTGCCTCATATGACGTGATGGATGGGGCCTCCCTTCGCCACTTTGCGCAGGACGGGACCGAGCTTCATCTTCCGAGTGAGGTCGTGCCACTGCCTGCGGAGTCGGCGCCACAGTGGTAGGGCCAGATGCGCGGAATGGATGGATTCGCCCTGGGCGCCGTGCTGATTTCGGTGTCCTTCTTCACGGTTGCCTGTGGCGGGCAGGAGGCGCCGGACACATGCGGCCCGCGGGGTGATGCAATGGTCGGCGCGTACCTCGCAAAGGCCGATCTACCCTCGGGGGCGTGTGGTGGAGACACGACGTGCCACTACCTGATCGGTCGCGGCGAGTGTCCAGGTACGGACGCGCCCCCAGTCGATGCGTGGCTCTGCGTCTGCCAGCATCATGTCTGGGGTTGCGAGGTGGATGTACAGGGCGCCAGTATTTGTGTTCCGCGCGACGGTGGTGCTGACGCGTCACCCGAGTCGGGGTATGGATCCGATGCTGCGACCGAGTGACGATTTGGGGATCAGTTGACCTTGGTGTCTGCGCGCGCGGCTGGCGTTCGAACGTCGAGGTTCTCGGGTGGTCGCAGCCCGAAGAGGCGGGCGGCGTTGTCGTAGAGGACCGCGCGGCGCGCGGCCTCGTCGCCCTCGGTCGCGAGCAGCACCTTCGCGATGGGCACGGCCGGGTGGTAGAAGGGCCAGTCGGAGCCGGTCATCAGGCGCCCGGGCGGCAGCTCGGCGACGAGCCTCTCCACCGCCGGCAGGCTCTGGCTGGCGATCTCGTAGTAGACGTTGTCGTACTTGCGCGAGAAGGCGATGGCCTCGTCCATCTGCAGCGCCCCCGAGTGCCCCAGCACGAAGGTGCAGCCCGGGTTCTCGGCGATGGCGCGCTCGTAGCGGCGCACCTGCGAGAGCCGCCGCCCGAGGCGCGTCTCGATGTCCACCGGGCCGCAGTGGTAGAGGATGGGAAGCTTGTAGTCTGCACACAGCTTGTACAGCTTCATCGCGCGCCGGTCGTCCGCGGCGACGAGCTGCACCGCCGGGTGGAACTTGAGCCCGCGCGCGCCCATCGAGGCGAGCTTGTGCACCTGCCCGCGCACGTCGCGCCGGTAGGGGTGCACCGATCCGAAGCACACCACGTGCTCGTTGCCGCGCGTCAGGTTCAGCCAGGTCTCCGAGTTCTCGGAGAGGAAGGGGAAGTCGATGGGCAGCAGCACGCACTGGCTCACGCCCAGGTTGCGCATGTCGCGCAGCAGGTTGGGCAGGGTGTGCGTCGCCCGCATCCCGTTCGGCCCGAGCACCTCGCGCGTCATGTCGTGCTCGATGGCGGCCAGGTCGTACGGCGCGAAGTTGCGGTTCATGTACACGCCGAAGTCGATCGGCTTGTCCGCCCGCAGGTACAGCTCCGCGCTGGGCGTCTCCCGGCCCAGGTCGACCGTCGGCTTGCGCACGTAGGAGAGGGCGAGGTGGGTGTGGACGTCCACCGTCGGCCCGAGCGAGGGATCGGCCAGGACCAGCCCGCCGTCCTTCACCTCGAAGTAGGGGAGGCGGGCCAGGTCGAGCAGGTTGCGGAAGGTGGGAGGTGCGCTCATCGTGTCAACCGTACGCCGTAAGTATCACAATCTTGCGCTGCCCGCCGAGCTGTCCTAACTCGCACCCATGCGACCCGTCTCCCGCATCACCCCGGTCGCCCGCGCGCCCATCGCGAGCATGCTTGCGCTCGCGTCGGTGGCCCTCGCCGCCGCGTGCCATGGAAAGGGAGGCGACCCTGCCCACGGCGCGGCCAGCGCCGCCTCGGCGTCCGCCGCGCCCCCCGTGGTCCTGGTGAAGGGCCCGGCCGCCGCCAAGAGCGCCGCCCCGCCGCCGGACACCCCCAAGGTCATCGCCATCGCGTCGCCGACCCCCATCTTCAGCGCCACCGAGTGGCCGCCGAAGGACCCCGACAAGGCCCAGGACGAGCGCAAGGGCGTCATCCGCCTCGGCTACATGCGCAACGGGGAGACCGTCGCGGTGAAACCGGGCGTCATCAAGAAGAGCAACTGCCCGGAGGGCTGGTACGAGCTGCTGGAGGGCGGCTTCATCTGCGGCCAGTTCGTCACCACCGACCCCAACAACCCCGAGCTCGCCGACGGCAAGCGCCTCCACCCGCCGCTGATGGACGGACCGCTGCCCTACCAGTACGGCCTCAACATCACCAACGGCACCCCCCTCTACCGCCGCGTCCCCACCCGCCGGGAGCGCAAGGAGGTGGAGAAGGGCCTGCTGGTCGGCAAGAGCCGCCCCGGTGACCTCGCCCGCGCCCAGGCCGCGGCGCGCGCCGACGACGGCAGCGTTCCCTGGTACCTGCAGGACCACAACGGCGAGCGCCCGCAGGTGAGCCTGGACGACATCAAGGGCCAGCGCGCGCTGGTCCTGCTGCGGATGGTCAAGGGCTTCTACATCTCCATCGATCGCAAGGCGACGAGCCACTCCGGCCTCTTCTGGAAGACCACCTCGCAGGCCTTCGCCCCTGTCGAGCACATCGTCGTCCACAAGTCGAAGATCGACTTCCAGGGCATCGACTTCAGCAAGCCCGGCGAGACCCGCAAGCTCCCCATCGGGTGGATGCTCAACCCCCACGGCTGGAAGTACGACATCGACGAGGCCGCCAAGAAGGCCAAGCGCCACGATCACGTCGACCGCTTCACCGCCGTCGAGCTCACCGGCAAGAAGGTGGTGATCGACAACCGCAACTACTACGAGACGAAGGAGGGCTGGTGGATGCGCGACATCGAGTCGACGCGCACCGACCCCGGCCCGCCCCCCTCCGACCTCGCCCCCGGCGAGAAGTGGATCGACGTCAACATCCGCACCCAGACGCTGGTGGCCTTCGAGGGCGACAAGCCCTTCTACGCGACCCTCATCTCCAGCGGACGCCACAACGACAAGGACCCCAAGCAGGACCACCGCACGGTGACCGGCTCCTTCCGCATCATCGAGAAGCACATCGCCGCGACGATGGACAGCGACACGGTGGCGGACGGCCCGTACTCCATCCAGGACGTCCCGTGGATCCAGTACTTCAAGGGCAGCTACGCCCTGCACGGCGCCTTCTGGCACTCCCGCTTCGGTCACGAGCGCAGCCACGGCTGCGTGAACCTGGAGCCCATCGACGCCAAGAACCTCTTCTTCTGGACCGGCCCGCGCCTCCCCGACGGCTGGCACGGCGTCGACGCGACGGAGAACAACCCGGGGACGCGGGTGATCGTGCACGACTGAGGAGTCGTGGGGGAGCCCTCGCCCACGCGATCGCATCCCCGACGCAGCGCACCATCCCCGACGTGCCTGTCACAGTCGGCATGCAGCGCAATCCGGCCGAGGCGGTTCCCTGGACGGCAAGCTTGCCGTTCGGAGATCCTCACTGGCTGAATGCTGATACGACCGGGCCCACCACAACGTGGGACTATCAGCACCTTGGCGCCTACTACTCGGATGCAACCTTTCTGGCGGTGTGGGCTGGCGACACGCGGAACTACGCCACGAATGGTGGGCACAGCGAGATCATGGCTTCATGGCTCTTCTAGCTGGGCCCGCACGCCGGACCAGTTTTCTGTTCTTCGCAGGAGCGAGCTGCAGCATCGTGCCGTGGGTGGCCGGGTGCGGAGCGCGCACATCCCTCGTTGCTCCCTCTGTCGACGCCGGGGCGACAGAGGGCGGGGCGGAGGGGATTCTCTGCTCGTCATCCAGCTCGGACGTCGGGGCTCGGTATTGTCCACCCGCGTGGCAATGCCATCTGTCGCGACTGGGTAGCGCGTGCTGTCCAGGCTCCGGCGGAGACTGCTACACGTGTAGCGCGAGCCCGTGCCTGGCGGCCTGTGGCCAAGAATTTCCTGACCCAGAGCAGTGCCAGCGGTGAAGGCGGGCCGATGGTCGAGGCTGGTCCCGCGGCTGCGGCGGAGGCCTCGTCGACGGTGGCGGCGACGGACGACTGCCGATGCTCGGCTCGACGGTGGCGCCGGCGCCCCCGGCGCTGGCTGACGCTCCAGGCCGAATCACGGGGGGACGGCGCTGTCTGTTCCCGCTTCCCGCTCCCCTCCTCCGCTCATCTTTCCCGTCTTCCTTTCCCTCTCCCTTCTTCTCACGGGCACGGGCACGGGGGCACGGGCACGGGACGGGGGGCGTTGCCGATCGCGGCGGACCGACTTACCTTCGCCAGGCATGGCGGATGACCTCTACGGCCTCCTCGGCGTCTCGAAGACGGCGGACGCGGCCGCCCTCAAGAAGGCGTACCGCAAGCTGGCCAAGGATCTTCACCCGGACAAGAACCCGGGAAACAAGCAGGCGGAGACCAGGTTCAAGGCCATCAACCACGCCTACGAGGTCCTCAGCGACGCCAAGCGCCGCGCCCTCTACGACGAGTTCGGGGAAGAGGGCCTGCGCGAGGGCTTCGACGCCGAGCGCGTGCGCGCCTACAAGCGCTGGGCCGCGCAGGGCGGTGCCCGCGGCGGTGGCGGCGGCGGCGGCATCCCCGGCGGCATCGACATCGAGGACCTCTTCGGCGGTGGCGGCGGTCAGCGCGTGGAGGGCTACGGGGACGTCTTCGGCGATCTCTTCGGCCGCGCCCGCCGGCGCGGCCCCATGCGCGGCGCGGACCTGGAGAGCGAGATCACAGTCGACCTCGCCTCCGCCATCCGCGGGACCTCCCTCGAGCTGCGGCCCCAGGGCGGCGGCAGCCCGCCCGTCACGGTGCGCATCCCGCCGGGCGCGGCGGAGGGCAGCCGCGTCCGCATCGCAGGCCAGGGCGCTCCCTCGCCGAGCGGCGGCCCGCGCGGCGATCTGCTGCTCACCATCCACGTCAAGCCGCACCCCCACTTCCGCCGCGAGGAGGACGACCTCCACCTCGACCTCCCCATCACCCTGCACGAGGCCTACTTCGGCGCGAAGGTCCGCGTCCCCACCCTGGACGGCTCGGTCAGCCTCAAGGTGCCCGAGCGCACGCAGGGCGGCACCGTCATGCGGCTGAAGGGCAAGGGCGTCGCCCGCAAGGGCCGCGCCCCCGGCGACCTGTACGTCCACTTCCAGGTGCAGATCCCGAAGGGCAACGGCGCCGACCTCTCCTCCCTCTTCGAGAAGATCGCCGAGCACCAGAAGGAAGACCCGAGGCGCGGCATCTCGCTTTGATGGGAGAAGCTGGTACGCTCACGCGCCGTGACGCCTCGCGTGCTCCCCGTCGCCCTCGCGGCGCTGCTCGGTGCCTGCGGCGGGCCGCCGCCGAAGCCGCCCCCCTCCGGCGGTGACACCACCACCTCCTCCGGACCCGACGCGGGGGTGTCCTCCGCGCCGCGCGCGAAGGTGGTGCAGGTCGCCTGCGGCGACTTCCACTCCTGCGCCCGCATGTCCGACAAGACCGTCCGCTGCTGGGGCCGCAACAAGGGCGGCGAGGTGGGCGACGGCACCGACACCGATCGCACCCGCCCCACGCCCGTCGCCGGCCTCTCCGGCGTGGAGGAGATCGCCCTCGGCGCGGACTTCTCCTGCGCCCGCATGACGGACGGGGGCGTGGAGTGCTGGGGCACCGGCCGCATGCTGGGCAACGGCAAGCTGGTGGAGCGCATCCCCCCGACGAAGGTCCCCGGCGTCTCCGGCGCGGTGGAGCTCGAGGCGGGCGGCTACGTCATCTGCGCGCGCACGGGGGACGGCGCGGTCAAGTGCTGGGGTCTGGACGCGCCCGCCAAGACGGGCGACGCCGTCGCCGCCGAGCTGGCAGTGGCCGGCGCGCACGCCTGCGCGCGTACCCGGGACGGCGGCGCCCGCTGCTGGGGCGAGGGCGTGTGGAGCGCGCCGAAGGGAACGTCCTTCGCCGACCCGCACCTCTCCGGCGTGACCGCCATCTCCACGGGCGACACCTTCGCCTGCGCCGTGCTCGGCGGCGGGGTGAAGTGCTGGGGCCGCAACGATCAGAACGAGCTCGGCGTGCAGGCGGACTCCGACGATCACACCAAGGCGCTCGACGTCGCTCACCTGCACGGCGTCACGTCGCTCTCCTCCGCCGAGTCGCACACCTGCGCCCTGATGGAGGACGGCACGCTCACCTGCTGGGGCTCCAACACCGAGGGCGAGCTCGGCCGCGGCACGCAGACGACCGGTGAGCTGCCCGCGCCGCTGCCCGGCGTCACCGGCGTCACCGGCGTGGCGATGGGCGCCGACCACGGCTGCGCGCTCACCACGAGCGGTGACGTCTACTGCTGGGGCGCGAACCGCAGCGGTCAGATCGGCGACGGCACGACGGAGCCGCGTCGATCGCCGGTCAAGGTCGCGATGTGATCGCGGCGCGTGGGCTCTCCCCGACTCGCTGGCGCGATCTTCTGCGTCGCGCTGCCAAACTTGCGGCGCTGCCCGCCCCAAACTCCGCGAAATTGCTGGCCTGGAGGGCTCCTCGCACCCTGGCCCACCTGATGCAACAGTCCCCCACATCATGGGCAAGTTGTTCAGACGCAGGAGGGACCGCAAACACCTCACAGGTCTCGAGTCCACCCCGCCAAGCCTCGTTGACGCCACCTCCCTTGCTGGCGCCATCGCGGGAGCGACTACAGGGGCCATCGCCGGACCGGTCGGAGTCGTCGCAGGAGGCGCCGTGGGCGCCGCCATCGGCGCGATGGCCGGTGTGGTGATGGAACAGGAGACGCATCGCCAGTTCGTGCACGATGAGGTGCTCGACGAGGAGATCGGCGTCATCGATGGAGTGATGGGGGCCGCCGACCCGAAGGCGCCCCCCGCGCGCATCGGCGCGTTCTCCAGCGCGGCCGCCGGCGGCGGCACCGTCGTGGAGGACGCCGCGTTCGCGGAGGGACCGTTCATGCCGCCTGACGGCGCGTGACGGTTCCACCAGGGACGGGCGTCTCTGCCCGTGTCCGTGTCCCGAGCCCCCGATCGCCAGTAAGGAGGGCTAAGGGCTGCGGCCCGCATCAGGGCACGGACACGGGCACAGGCGCCCGTCCCCACGTCAGCGTCGCTTGCCGCCGCCTCGTTTCGTCGCGCCGCCCTTGGTGGCGCGGCGGCCGCCTGAGCCACCGCGCGCGGCGCGCTGATCCTTCGTCCGCTGCGTCTTGCCCGGAGAGCGAACCTCCGCCCCCCGCCTGCCGCGCTGGGGGCCGCGACGCTCGAGCGGCGCGCCGTCCTGGCCGCCGATGCGCCGCGCGTAGACGGTGCGGCGGAGCAGGGCGACGTCGATCACCTCGACGAGCATGCGGTCGCCCAGCTTGACCACAGCGCCGGAGCGCGTCGCGATCGCGCGCAGGCCGGAGTCGTCGAGCTCGTAGCGCTCGGGGCCGAGATCCTCGTAGCGGACCAGCACGTCGACGAAGGGCGCGTCGAGCGCCACGTAGACGCCCGAGCCGACCAGGCCGGTCACGCGACCCTCGAAGCGGCTGCCCACCTTGTCGCGCATGAAGGTCACGCGGTAGAGGTCCGCCACCTCGCGCTCCACCTCCATCGCCCGCCGCTCGTTGCGCGACGAGAGCAGCGCCGCCTCGGCGCGCCCGCTCTCCGCCTCCGGCGAGCGGTCCACCTTGTGGCCGAGGATGGCGTCGTGCACCTGGCGGTGCACGAGCAGGTCGGGGTAGCGGCGGATGGGCGAGGTGAAGTGGACGTACGCCTTCGACGCCAGGCCGAAGTGGCCGATGTTCACCACGTCGTAGCTCGCCTGCTTCATCGAGCGCAGCAAGAGCATGTTGAGCACCGCCGCGTTGGGGTGCGTCGCCAGCGACTTGAGCAGGTCGCTGAGCTTCTTCGGATCCTGCGTCATCGCGATGTCCACCGCGATGCCCAGCTCCTCGCACATGGTCACGAAGCGCACGAGCTTCTCCTCGTCCGGCGGGGGGTGCACGCGGAAGATGGCGGGCCGCTGTCGCCCGATGAGCCACCGCGCGACCACCTCGTTGGCGAGGAGCATCAGCTCCTCGATGAGCTGGTAGGCCTTCTTGACGCCGGCATCCTGCGCGCGGCGCTGCACGTCCACCGGCTGGCCCGTCGTCTCGTGCAGGACGATCTTCGCCTCCGGCAGCTCGAAGTCCAGGGCGCCCCGCTGCATGCGCTTGCCGCGCAGCGCGCGGGCGAGCTCGTTGGCGACGCGCAGCCCCTCCACCATCGCCTCCGCCTTGGGGTCCGGCGGCTCGGCCATGGTGAAGCCGAGGGCACGGGCCACGCCGCCGTAGGTGAGCTTCGCCTGGCTCTTCATGAAGCCGCGGTGCAGCTTCTCCGACTTGACGTTGCCGCCGGCGTCGAGCTCCACCTCCGCGCACAGGCAGAGGCGCAGCACGTCGGGCAGCAGCGAGCACAGGTTGCTGGAGAGCGCGCGCGGGAGCATGGGGATGGCGCGATCGGGGAGGTAGACGCTGCAGCCGCGGCCGCGAGCCTCGGCGTCCAGGAGCGTCTCCGGCCGCACGTACGAGCTCACGTCGGCGATGGCGATCCACGCGCGGTAGCCGCCGGAGGGGGTGCGCTCCACCCACACGGCGTCGTCGTGATCGCGCGCGTCCTCCGGGTCGATCGTCGGCAGCGGCAGGTGCGTCAGGTCGTCGCGGCCCGCGAGCATCTCGTGCGGGACCGCCTCGCCGAAGCTCTCCGCCTCGCGCACCGCCTGCTCGGTGTGAAGCTCGTCCACCCGCTCGCGCACGAGCACCTTGGCGACCTCCACGTTGAGCTCGCCGGGCGTGCCGAGCACCGCGTCCAGCTTGCCGACCGGGTTCTCGCCGAGGAGCGCGGGGTAGCGGGTGATGGTGACGACCGCCGCGTCGCCGTCCTTGCCGCTGTTGCCCTCCGCCCCGCGCACGTCCACGTCCGCGGGCAGGGCGATCGGCCCGCGGATGCGCGAGTCGTCCGGCTCCAGCCACGCGCTCTTGCCGCGGCGGCGCAGCACGCCGGCGACGCGCTTGCTCGTGCGCTCGAGCACCTCGGCGATCTCGCCCTCCGGGCCGCGGGCGCCGCGCGCCACGATGGCCACGCGGACCTTGTCGCCGTGCATGGCCCCGCCGATGGCCTCCGGCGGGACGAAGACGTCGCCGGCGGTGCCGCCGGTGGCGACGAAGCCCGCGCCGCGCGGGGTCATGGAGAGGAAGCCGTCCGTCTCCAGCCCGCGGACCTTCTTGGTGTCGCCGCCGAGCTTGTAGCGGTGGCCGGGCCGGACGGAGAGCTGGCCCTCGTAGACCAGGTCGTCCAGCAGCCGGACCAGACCGGGATAGCGTGCCGCGGAGACGCCGAGCTCGTCGGCGATCTCGTGCGCGTGGCGGGCGCGATCGCCCTCCGCCAGGAGTTGAAGGATGCGTTGTTTCGAGGGAAGGGCCGAAGCCATAAGCTGCGTGTACGTCACTTTCGGTGGGGATGTTGAAGGAATCGAAGGGGAGCGGAAGAAGGGGAAGAAATCCCCCGCCGCGTGCGCTAACAAAGCGGTTCCACCAAGGACGCATGAACAGCGCCAACCTGACGCCTCTGGTCGAGACGCCCTCGCCCCCCGAACCGGCGGAGCCCGCGAAGCCGTGGCTCTTCGCCGCGCTGTCGCTCTTCACCTTCCTCGGCCTGGGCGCGAGCACCGCGTTGCTCGTGGACTACCTCCGCCCCGCGCCGCTCTTCTGCTCGGAGACCGGGGGGTGCAACGTCCTGCGGCAGACGGCGTTCGCGTCGATCGGCGGCCTGCCGACGCCCCTCTACGGCGTCATCGGTTTCCTGATCCTCGGCGTGCTCGCGCTCCTGCGCGGCTCGGTCGTGCGGTTCCTCCACCTGCTCGCCATCAGCTTCGGGGCGTGCGCGGCGACGTACCTCATCTACGTCCAGTTCGTGCTGCACACCTACTGCAAGTGGTGCCTGACGGTGGACGTCTCCACGCTGGTGCTCTTCGGGCTGACCCTCTGGCGCCAGCGCATCGAGGTGGACTTCCCGCGCAACCTCCCGGCGAAGCTCGGGGTCGCCGCCGCCTTCGGCGTCGCGGTGGTCGCGCCCTTCGCCGCCAACGCCGCCGTCAAGCCGAAGCTCCCCGCCCTCATCGCGCAGGAGATGGCGAAGACGCCGCCCGGGCAGGTCACCGTGGTGGACTTCGTCGACTTCGAGTGCCCCTTCTGCCGGCAGACCAACCTCGACTTCGCGCCGACGCTCGCGCAGTATCGCGGCAAGTACCGGCTCGTGCGCAAGCAAGTCCCCCTCTCCCAGATCCATCCGCACGCGCTCTCGGCGGCGCGCGCGGAGTGCTGCGCGGAGGCGATGGGCAAGGGCGACGCGATGGCCGACGAGCTCTTCGCCGCGCCCGTCGACGACCTCACCGACGACGGCTGCGTCAAGATGGCCGGCGGCCTCGGCCTGGACGCCCAGAAGTTTCGCGCGTGCATGGCGGACCCCGCCACGCAGAAGTCCATCGACGCCGACAAGGCCGCCTTCCACGCCACGCAGGGGCACGGGCTGCCGACGATCTGGATCGGCCGGTACAAGATCGAGGGCGCGCAGGGCCCCGAGGTGCTCGGCGCCGCCATGGCCAAGGCCGTGCAGGAGGCCGGCGGGTGAGGGGCGCGCTGGTGTGGGCCGGAGTGGTCGCCGCGTCCGTCGTGCTGCTCGGCGCGTGCTGGGAGCCCAGCGATCGTCCGGACGTCGCGTGCGCCCGGGCGTGCGACAAGCGCGCGGGGACGCAGTGCACCGCGGACGAGTGCAGCCGCGGGTGCGCCTTCATCCTGGACCGCCTGGCCGAGCACGAGCAGGACGACGTCATCGCCTGCATCGCGAAGGGGACGAGCCCAGGGCCCGCCACGCCGGGCAAGAAGGTCTGCGACGATCGCGCGTGGGCGGACTGCGCCGCCTCCATCGGCGTGCACGCCGACGGCGGCCCCCCTTCTCCGCCGCCCGCACAGCCCTATCAGGACTGACGTGAGCCTCCGCGTGCGCGACGACATGAACCGCGTCGTGTACCTCGGCGGGCCGCCGCGGCGCGTCGTGTCGCTCGTGCCCAGCGACACGCTGAGCGTCGCCGCGCTGGGCTGCGCCAGCGCCCTGGTGGGCCGCACCGATTACTGCGAGCTGCCCGAAGACGTGGTCGCCCGCCTGCCCAGCGTGGGCGGCACGAAGAACCCGCGCGTGGACGCCATCTGCGACCTGTCGCCCGACCTGGTGCTCGCCAACCAGGAGGAGAACACGCGCGGCGATCTGGAGGCGCTCGCCGCCCGCGGGGTGAAGGTGCTCGTCGCCTTCCCCAAGCGCGTCGCCGAAGGCCTCGCGCACCTGGCGCGGCTGGCGCAGGTCTTCGGCGTCGCGTCGGACGCGGCGGTGAAGGATCTCGTCAGGCGCGGCTACGAGGCCCACCGCGAGGCGGAGGCGGCGCGCGCGCAGACGACGCCCGTCCGCACCTTCTGCCCCATCTGGATGGACCCGCTGATGACCATCCACGGCCAGACCTTCATCAGCGACATGCTGGACCTCGCCGGCGCGCAGAACGTCTTCGCCGACCGCGAGCGTCGCTACCCGCTCGCCGCCGACCTGGGCAAGGCCCCGCCCCTGCCCGCGGAGAGGGTGGCCGGCCGCGACACCCGCTACCCGCGCGTGACCATGGCGGAGGTGAACGCGCGCGCGCCCGCGCTGATCCTGCTCCCCGACGAGCCGCACCCCTTCAGCGAGGAGGACGCGAAGGTGTTCCTCGCCCAGCCGACGCCGGCGGCGGCGCGCGGCGCGGTGGTCCGGATGAGCGGCAAGGACCTGTGCTGGTACGGGGCGCGGAGCGTGGAGGGGATCGCGCGGGTGAGGGGGGTGGTGCGGGAGGCGATGGCGCGCGGTTCGGGGTGAAAAGTTGGCCCGGCGCGGGGGCCGAAGGCACCCTCCGGCCATGAGCCAGGACAGCGCCGCCAAGTTCGCGGGCCCCGATTGGCGGCGGCACCGCGTCTACGTCACCAAGAACACCGAGTACCACTTCCGCGACGGTTTCTGCGTCGCCGTACGCGACCGCCGCACCGGGGACTTCCTGCACGGGCACCTGGCCCTGCGCCGCCGGGTCCACGGGGGAATCAGGTTCTACCTGAACGGGGCGATCGTCCCCAACCCGGGGGAGCCGCGCATGGGGGAGGCGCTCTACTTCGCCACGGAGGGCCGGGATCTGGTCACCAGCCCCCTGGAGTCGGTCGAGCGGCCTGCCAAGGACCTGGTCCAGGCCTATCCCTCTGCGCTCGAGACGGCCCGGAAGTAGCGTATCTTACGCTTCATGCTGAGCGTCCCGCCGCGGATCGAGCTGCAACGGCGGCCCGTCGAGTCTCCGCGACTGAATCTCCTCGCCATCGACACCTCCGACGCGCCGGACCTGTGGCAGGCGGTCGACAGCTCGCGCTCGCAGCTCGAGCCGTGGCTGCCGTGGGTGCCCTTCAACACCGATCAGGACGCGAGCCATCGCTACGCGGAGGCGAGCGCGCAGGACTGGGACAACGCGCGCGCGTGCCGCTTCACCATCCGCGATCGCAAGTCGCGCCGGCTGCTGGGGGTGGTGGGGCTGGAGGCGTTCGCGCACCTGCACCAGAGCGTGGAGCTCGGCTACTGGCTGCGCACCGACTCGACAGGCCACGGCTTCATGACCGAGGCCTCGCGCGCGGTGATCACCTGGGCCTTCCACACCCTCCACGCCCACCGCGTGCGCGTCGCCGCCGCGACCGACAACCACCCGAGCCTGGCCGTCATCGGCCGCCTCGGCTTCCGCTTCGAGGGCATCGCCCGCCAGGCGGAGCGCTGCCACGGCCGCTGGCTGGACCACGCGGTGTTCGGCATGCTGTCGACCGACCCGCGTCCGTGAGCGGTCGCGGAGGCTGCGCGTCGATTCGCACAGCGGCACGGATCCCCCGTCGTGCTCGCTGGCGGGTCCGGCGGGTCCGGGGCGGATCTGGTCACGCGTTCGGCGCGACGCCCGCGAGTGCGCGATCGAGGTCGCGCTGGCGCTGCGTTTGTCGCGCCTGGGCGCGGCGGGTGCGGTCGCGGTCCCGTAGCACCCAGGCCCCGCACTCGGTCAGCCTGTCCAGCTCGGCGCCGTCGCCGAAGCCGAGCCGGATGCGCATGCAGAGGGCCTCGAGGTGTCTGCGCGCACTGGCGCACCGCCGCGCATCGGGCCAGCGCCGCTCACCCGGCGCAAGCGCGCCGTCCAGCGCGAACCCCACGTGCCCCACGAGCACGAGCCCGTAGTACGCCCGCCGAACACGCCGACGCCCCTCAGGCGTGAGCGCGACGATCACCTCGCGCCCGACGCGCCGCCGGCTGACCAGCCCGACCTTCTGCAGCGACCGCATCATCTCGCTGATCGTCGCCCGCGCCACGCCGAGCCCGCGCCGCAGATCGCTCTGGAAGTGCGCGCACCCCGTCCCCAGCCGGTAGAGCGCGTCGAGCACATCGAACCGCGCCGCGGTGAGCCCCATCGCCCGAAGCGCCCGCCGAGTGAGCCTGAGCGTCGCGTAGTACGCCCGCTTGATCGTGAAGAACACAGGATCCAGTCCCGCCATCATCCCCACCCCCAGAGCACCCCCCATGCCACCCCCCCCCTCCCCACGGATCCCGGCAGAAACGTCCGAGTGACAGGACCCTTGCACTTTGGCGCTGGGTGTCCGGGGACGGGGAGGGGGGACAGGGGGGACAGGGGGAGAAGAAGAGCCGCTGGGGGGCGTGCCGCTTCGTCACGAGGTAGGGAGTGCCTTACGACGGTCTCGTGACCTTCGCCGGGTAGTCGCGTCCGGCGCGCTTCGCGCCGGCGCCGAAGGACTCGCCCGCGTCCGAGTGCCGCCTCACCCCAGCCTCTCTCTCCGTAGAGAGAGAGAGGAGGGGGAGAAGAGTGAGTCATGGGAGACGGAGCAGGGTGGAGTCGATCGGGGCGTTCTTCTTCAGGTCGCCGAAGTCGATCTCGGTGCGATCGCGCGGGCCCTCCACCAGCACCACCTTGCGTGGGCGGACGAGGTCCGGCGCCAAGGTGAAGGTGAGCTTCAGGAAGCGTGACGGCTGCCCCGGCTTCGGCACCGCTTCGAAGCCCACCCCGTCGCCATCGACCGGCACCTCCTTCATGTCGTAGCGCCCGCGCAAGGCGCCGATGTCTCCCCCCAGCATCGCTCGCAGATCCTGGAGCGCGGGGGCCATGCGCTCGGTCATGGGCAGCCGGCCGTGACCGTTCTTTCCCCTGTACGCCAGGCCCTCCGGCGTCACCCAGTAGACGATGGAGTCCGGCGGGGCGAGCTCCCAGCGCAGCCGGCCGGGGAGCTGGAGGTAGAGCGTGCCTGTCGAGCGCACCTTCGTGGCGAGCAGGCCGATCGTCCGCTCCTGCGTGAAGGGCCCGACGAGGGTGTGGAGCCCGGCGCGCGCCCGCTTCACCGCGGCGAGCCGGTCCCCCAGCGCGTCGGCCAGCGCGCGGCGTCCGAGCGCGAGGACGGCGGCGCCGCCGAGGGCGCCCACGAGCAGGTCGCGTCGTGAGAGGCTCACCTGGCGTCCCCGCCGATCCGGGGGCCGCCCGCGTGGGCGACGCCCTGCTGGTAGCGCCCGTCGAAGAGCGCCGGGTCCGCGGCGATCGTCTCCGGGGCGCCGTCGGCCGCCGGATCGTGTCCGGGCGCGAAGATCGCCTTCAAGTCGAAGCGCACGAACTGGCCCGAGAGGTGCGGGCCCTTGCTGACCCACAGCACGCGTCCTGTCGTGTCCGCCACCACGCCGTGTGTCGCGATGAAGGCGTCGATGGTGCGCCGGTCCCCGAGCGGGCACTTCTCGCCGTGCGCGCACTGGTGATCGCGAAGCATGCCCACGGCGCTGGTGGCGTCGGCGGAGCCGGGGGCGACGGCGGCGAGCATCTCGTCCAGCCGCGCGCGCCGCGCGAGGGTGGTGGTGTGCTGCTCGACCGCGACGTTGCGCGGGTCGCTCGCGAGCGGACCCTCGAAGTGGTTGGTCACCGCCACGCGGTCGGGGTCCTTGAAGTCGCGCCGGATGGTCGCCGGAGCGCCGGGCGCGCGCTCCACCACCGCGAAGTGGCCGGCGGCGTCCGCCACGAAGACGATGTGCGAGACCATCACGTCCTGCTTCGCCAGGATCGCCGTGGCCTCGTCGGTGTCGTGCGCGTTCTGCAGGGCCTCGCGCAGGCTGAAGACGACGGGCAGGCCGCTCGTCCTCGGCGCGCGCGCGCGGCCGCCGTTGACCAGCACCATCACGCCGTCCAGGTTCATCCCGGTGAGCACGCCCATCAGCCCCGGCCACGCGACGCTCGCGTAGGGGATCTTGCCGTCCTCACGCACGAAGAAGACGACCTTGTCCTTGTCGAACACGTCGCCGATCTCCATGTCGAAGGCGCGCCCGACCAGCACGTGGCCGTCCTTGGTGGTGCTCGCGCCCAGGCCGAACGCCGAGCAGCCGATGAGCGGCGAGTGCTCGAAGGACAGGGCGATGTCGTAGACGGAGTGGAGGAAGACGACGCGCTGGTAGGTGGGCATCGTGCTCGCCGCCATCGGGTCGGGCTGGAAGGTGGCCGCGCCCGCCGCCATCTCCCGGCGGCGCGCCTCCGGGATGCCCTGGTCCAGGTGCCGGTACTGCACGCGGCTGATGTCCATGATCAGCGTGCGCGCCGGCGAGAGCGGCACGAAGTGCGCGAACTCCCCCCAGAGCGCGTGCTCGTCGGCGGCCATGTGATCGCGCAGCAGGCGCACGTGGCGCTCCCCGAGCTGCTCCGGCGTGCCCTCCAGGTACACCTCGCGCACGCCGCCGGAGAGCCGCGTGTACGCCGGCCCCACGCGGCGGATGGTCCCGTCGTCGGTCATGGTCTCGTCGGGGACGCTGACCGCGGGCGGCGCGAAGCCGGTCGTCGCGCGCACCACGTAGTGGGCGATCACCGGGCCCCCGAGGAGGACGGCGAGCGCGATGAGCTTCTTCCGGTGCCGGGCGAGGATCCCCATGGGTCACTCGGCGGCGATGGGGCGCTTCGGCTCGTCCCCGGGCACCCTGGAGTCAGGCGACACCCCGCGTTGGACGGACGAGCGCCCGCGTCCACGCACGTGGATCTCCGCCAGCGTGCGGACCACCGCCCCGACGATGCGCGCCGGGTCCTTGACGCTGTGGAAGTGGGTCACCCGCTCGCCCTCCGGCGGGTAGAGCACGCGCACCGGCTGCTCGACGATGGGGACGCCCGCCGCCACCGCCCGCAGCAGAATCTCCGCCTCGAAGGCGTAGCCGGGGGCGCGGGCGCCGAGGGCGAGCGTCGTCTCCACCGGGTAGCGGCGCAGGCCGCACTGCGTGTCGGCGAGGGGCCGCCCGGAGAAGCGCGAGAGGAAGAAGTTGGAGATGCGGTTGGACGTCTGGTTGGCGCGCGGCGCCCCCGCGCCCGCCAGGTCGCGCACGCCGAGCACCAGGGCGCCGGGGTCGTCCCCGGCGAGGAGCACGGCGCGGGCGGCGTCCGCGGGGTGCTGGCCGTCGGCGTCGACGGTGAGCGCCGCCTCGCAGCCGGCGTCGCGCGCGGCGGCGAGGCCGGTGCGCAGGGCGGCGCCCTTGCCCCGGTTGGTGGCGTGGACGAAGACGCGCGCCCCCGCCCGGCGCGCGACCTCCGCGGTGCGGTCGTGCGAGCCGTCGTCCACCACCAGGACGGGCGCGTCCCCCAGGAGGTCGCCGAGGCCCGCGCGCAGGGAGCCGAGCACGGCTTCCAGCGTGGCTTCGGCCTGGAAGGCCGGGATGACGATGCACGCGCGCATGGCTCTTCTCGCGCGTTGACCGCGCGTGGCTGCACGTCTAGCACAGGGGCACGGGCGATGCCGGTTCGACTCGTTGTGCAAGAGAGGGCGCTGGGGGCGGTGGACGCGCGCGAGCTGTCCCGCCGCGCGCGCTCGATGCTGTCCGCCGTTCAACGGCGAAACGCGGAATTATCAATCGTTCTTACCGACGATGATCAAATCCAGAAGTTGAATCGCGTCTACCGCAAGAAGAACCGCCCCACCGACGTGCTCGCCTTCGCCATGGCCGAGGGGGAGTTCGGGGACATGGAAACGGGCCTTCTGGGGGACGTGGTGATCAGCGTACCGACGGCCCGGCGGCAGGCGAAGGCGGCGGGCAAGCCCTTCCTGGAAGAGGCCACCATGCTCCTCGCCCACGGGCTGCTCCACCTCCTCGGCTGGGACCACGACACGCCCAGCCGGGACCGCGCCATGCGCGCCGAGACCGACCGCCTGTGCGCCGCGTCGACCCCTCCCGGGAGGAAGGGCGGGAAGCGCAATCAACGCGCTGAGCGTGGCCGGGGGTAATGCCGGATACGGAGCCTTCAGAATGGCTGAAAACAGTTCGTAACTGCGGGGCTTTTGAGAGACGACGCCTCACGTACGGCCCACTTTTTCGGGCCCCCGAGACGCTGAGCCGCGCAAAGGCCCCTCTTTTTCCTTGCGAAAGGCCACGGGCGGGGATACGCATCGATTTATACAGGGCCCGCAACGGGGGGCGCTGTTGCTACCCGGCACCGCGCGTTCTGCGAACGCTCGGTGATTGGGCGTAAGAGTGGCGGACCACAAGAACGATTCGTTCGTCAGGAGGAAGCGCACATGTCTGGAAAGCGTTTGACCAAGGCGCAGGTGATTGCCGAAATTGCCGAGCAGGCTGAGCTCGACAAGAAGAGCGTGAATCGCGTGTTTGATAGCCTCACGGAGGTGATCAAGAAGCAGCTGGGCAGCCGTGGCCCCGGGGAGTTCGTGATCCCGGGTCTGCTCAAGCTCAAGGTGCGGAAGACCAAGCCGATCCCGGCCGGCCCGCGCTACAACCCCTTCACCAAGTCGATGGAGAACCGTCCGGCCAAGCCCGCGCAGAAGAAGATCCGCGCGTCGGCGCTCAAGGCCCTGAAGGACCTCATCCAGTAAGTCCTCCTCGAGAGGAAGCGCCGAGGGCGTCCGGTCTCACGAGGCCGGGCGCCCTTTGCGTTTCTGCTGCACGAAGAAGTACCCGACCAGGATCACCGTCAGCAACAGGAGCGGCGCGTCGCCCGCGCGCGCGTACAGGGTCTCGCCCTCCAGCAGCGCCGGCTCGGTGGGCAGGGTGCCGGGCAGCGGGCTGTCGTAGCGCGCGCGCGTGCGGCCGGTCGCGTCGACCCACGTCGTCGGCCCGTAGTTGACCGCGCGCACCATGTCGCGGCGCATCTCGATGGCGCGCAGCACGGCCAGCCGCAGGTGCAGCTCGCTCTCGGTGGTGCCGGAGAACCAGGCGTCGTTGGTGATGTTGACGAGGAGGTTGGGCCGCACCGCCATCGCCTCGCGGGCGGCCTCCGGCAGGGTGTCCTCGTAGCAGTTGAGGACGGCCAGGTGGATCTTGCCGGAGTCGAGGCGCACCTGCTTGGTGCCGGCGAGCAGCCCGGTGCCGCGGAAGAACATCTCGCGGAGCCACGGGAAGGTGTCGGACAGCGGCACGTGCTCGCCGAACGCGAGAAGGTGCATCTTGTAGTACGGCTCGCTGAAGCGGCCGCCGTTGACGATCACCGCCGAGTTGTAGGAGCCCTTGCTGGTGCGCATCATCAGGCCGACCAGGAGCGGACCGTGGATGCCCGGCTGCATGATGGCCCAGCCGCCCATGCGGTCGTAGCGGGCGCTGGCGCTCACCGAGTACGGGTACGACGCCTCCGTCCAGATGGTGAGATCGGGCGGTGGCTGCCGGCGCTCGGCGGTGCGCGTGAGGGAGGCGAGCCGGTTGAGGATCCCCTCGGCCTGCTTGCGGTCCCAGCGCTCGGTGGCCTCGATGGAGGGCTGGATGAGCGTGACGCGGGCCTTCGGCGCGGCGGCGCGCACCGCCTCCACGCGGTGCGTCGCCAGCAGACCGTGGACCAGCATGAGCACCGGGATGGCGACCGCGGCCCCGCCGGTCAGCGCGGCCCGCCGGCGCTGCTCGGGGCCCGCGCGATAGAAGCGGATGGCCTCCGCGGCCAGCCCGGAGGAGAGCGCCATCAGCAGCGAGACGCCGCGCTCGCCGATGACCTCGCAGAGCTGCAGCAGGGGTGGGTAGGGCACGAGGCCGGTGGCGACCGTCCAGGGAAAGAGCGCCCAGAGGAAGCTGCTCAGGTACACCCCCAGCCCGAAGGACAGCCAGCGCGGGACGCCCCTGCGCGTGAGGTGGATGGCGACGATGGCCGCCGCGCAGAAGCGGAAGCCCTGCTCCAGCGAGAGCAGCACGAGCGCGAGCGCGCCCGCCGCCCAGGGCAGGGGGGTGAAGCGGGTGATGACCGCGACGACGAAGCGCAGCGCGATGAGGTTGGTGCCGGTGCCGAAGAGCAGGCCGCGCAGGCCGCCCGCCGTCCAGAACCGGAAGCCTCGCTTCGCGCGGACCGGCTCGCCCAGCAGGTAGGCGAGCACGACCATGCCCAGAAAGGGGAAGGGGACCAGGTCCCAGGGCGGCGTGGAGAGCGCCATCATGGCGCCGCTCGCCAGGCAGATGGCGAGCACGGCGGCCGTCCGCTTGAGCGCCGCCGGGTCGCGGACCTCTTCCGTCTTCTTCTTCTTCGACTTCTTCTTCGAGCTCAAACCACGCGGAGCGTAGCCGAAGATCGGATCAGAAGTAGAACGTCATGCCGACGGTGGCCAGGGCGCCGCCTGAGGTGTTCGTCGTCTGGCCGGTGGACGGGTCGGTGAACTCGGGGTTGTTGCCCGAGCCCGGGTCCGTCCGGCCACGCACGAAGCCGCGCAGGTCGAAGTTGACCGCGAAGGCGCGCGAGGCGCGGTACTCCAGCCCGACGCCGAACTGCCCGCCGAAGTAGGCGTAGTCCTGCGTCTGGTTGTAGTTCGCCTCGTCGTAGTAGGTGTCGTTCGTCACGTGGGCGAGCGACCAGCCGATGCCGCCGAGCAGATAGACCTGCGCGCGGTTCTTCGGGTTCAAGAAGAGCAGCGCGTTGACGGTGAAGGCGCTCTCGTTGCGGGCGTAGTCGTTGTAGTCGCGGCCGATGACGAAATCGACGCCGCCCTCCACGCCGATGTACGGGGTGAACTTGTAGCGGAGGCCGCCGCCGATGCCGCCCATGCCGGCGTTGTTGTTGTAGCCGCCGCCGAAGAGCGCGCCGTCCAGCCGGAGGTTGAAGCCCCACTCGTGCGGGGCGTACGGCAGCACGGTGCGGCGGCGCACGATCCGGCCGGTGTACTCGGTGCGGGGGTGCACGTAGACGACGGGCGGGGGCGCCGGCTGGTAGACCACGACGGGCGGGGGCTGGGCCGGGGGCGCGTCGGTGATGACGACCGGGGGCTGCGCGGGGGGAGCCGGCGGAGGAGGAGGCAGCGGCTGGAGCTGCTGCCCACCACCCACGTTGACCGACGCGCTGCCCTGCACCTGAGCATCCGCGCAGAACCAGCTACCCGGCGGACAGTTCGGGGTGGGCTGCTGCGCCGACGCGACCGCGGCCACCCCGAAGGTGATGGCGAACACGCTCAGGGACAGGATCTTCTTCGGGGGCGCAACCATCTTCGTCATGGGCTCGTGCCTCCAAGCACGCACTCTGGATCCTAAGCAATGGCAGTGCCAGCGGGAAACCTCTCGAAACGGCCAGGAATCGGCACCCCACGCGGGGCACAGTGACCGCCGGTTCACGGGGCACCTTGAACGGATGGATGGACGGGGCCCCCGTCGGATCGTTAGCACGCTGGCGATCGTGGGGAAGGGGAGGCTGGTATACCTGGCGGCTCCCCGATGCCCACCGTCCGCCTGAAGCCCGGCCACATCCAGCCCATCTGGGCGGGCCACCCGTGGGTCTACGCCCAGGCCGTCGAGCGGGTCGAGGGCGGGGCCACCGGCGGCGACGAGGTCTCGGTCGTCGACCCCCGCGGCAACTTCCTCGGGCGCGGCTTCTACTCCCCGGGATCGGCGATCCCGGTGCGCCTGATCGTCCGCGACGAGCGCACGCGCATCGACGGGCGCTTCTTCCACGACCGCATCGGGCGCGCCGATGCGTGGCGGCGACAGTGCGGCCTGCCCGGCCCCGACACCAGCGGCTACCGGCTGGTGCACGCCGAGGGCGACGAGCTGCCGGGCCTCATCGTGGACCGCTACGGGGACGTGCTCGCCGTGCAGTTTTCCACCTTCGGCATGAAGCTGCGCGAGAGCCTGGTGCTCCAGGCGCTCGTCGACATCCTGCGGCCGAAGACCATCCTGGACCGGACCTCGCCGAGCATCGCCAAGGCGGAGGCGTTCGACGCGGGGTCGGGCGTCATCCTGGGCGACGAGGTGACCGAGCTCTCCTTCCTGGAGCGGCGGCTTCGCTACGCCATCCCCACCGAGCTCGGGCAGAAGACGGGCTTTTACTTCGACCAGCGGGCGCTGCGCGCGCGGGTCGAGTCGCTGGCGAAGGGCAAGCGCGTGCTGGACGCCTACAGCTTCGTCGGGCCGTTCGCGCTGGCGGCGGCGCGCGGCGGGGCGACGGAGGTGGTCGCCGTCGACGAGAGCGCGCCCGCGCTGGAGGTGGGGGCCGCTTGCGCGGCGCTGAACGGCCTGGACGCGCGCATCCGCTTCGTGCGCGCCGACGCGCGCCACGTGCTGGCCGAGGCGGGCGCGGAGGGCGGCTACGACATGGTGCTGGTGGACCCGCCCCGGCTCGCGCCCTCCCGGCGCGCGCGCGACGGCGCGCTGATGGCCTACGCCAAGCTGGCCGAGCTCGCGTGCCGCGCGACGCGTCCCGGCGGCTTCGTCGTGCTCTCGTCGTGCTCTGCCGCGGTGGACCTCGCCGCGTTGACCCGCGCGCTCGCGACCGGCGGCATGCGCTGCGGCCGCCTCCCCATCGTCGTGGAGCGCCACTTCCAGGGCGTCGACCACCCCGTGGCGGCCGCCCACACCGAGGGGCTGTACCTCAAGGCGCTCATCGCGCGCGTCGAGAAGAGGGCCTGACGTGCGCCCGCTCGAGGCCCTGGACGCCACGACGGCGCGCCGCCTCGTCGGCCTGCTCTTCGACCTGGACGACACGGTGCTCTCCCACGGGACCCTCACCCGCGAGGCGTACGGCGCGCTCTGGGACCTCCACGACGCTGGGCTGAAGCTGGTGATGGTGACCGGCCGCCCCTCCGGCTGGGGCGAGGTGCTCGCGCGCCAGTGGCCCGTCGACGCCGCGATCACCGAGAACGGCGCGATCTGGATCCTGCGGGAGGCGCGCGGCGTGTCGGTGCTGGACCGCTGCGACGCGGCCGAGCGGCGGTCGCGCCGCGCGCGGCTCGCCGGGATCGTCGAGCGCATGCGCGAGGTCGTCCCGGAGGCGCGCACGACCGACGACGTCGACATGCGCCGCTCCGACGTGACGTGGGACGTGGGCGAGCGCGTCAAGATGCCGGAGGACCGCGCGCGCGCGATGGAGCGCGTCATCCACGAGGCCGGCGCCCGCAGCTCCCGCTCCAGCGTGCACCTGCACGCCACCTTCGCGGGCGACGACAAGGCGAGCGGCGCGATCGCCCTGCTGTGCGAGCGCTTCGGGGAGGACGCCTCGGCGGCGCGGGCGCGCTGGGCCTTCGCCGGCGACAGCGGCAACGACCGCGCGTGCTTCGACGCCTTCGACGTCACCTTCGGCGTGGCCAACGTCGCCGCCTCGATGCCGCGGCTGGCCCTGCCTCCGCGCTGGGTGGCGCGGGGGGAGATGGGCACCGGCTTCGTCGAGATCGCCGCCCGCGTGCTCGCCCTGCGCGGCGACGCGGCACGTTGATGCCCGGCGCGCGCGGCGCTAAGAGACGGGCATGTCCAAGAGCGCCGAGCTTCTCGATGCCGCCAGGTCGCACCTGTACCAGAACTACCGGCCGGCGCCCTTCGTCGTGGAGCGCGGCAGCGGCTGCGAGCTCTTCGACGTCGACGGCAAGCGCTGCCTGGACCTCGGCGCGGGGGTCGCAGTTTCGGCGCTGGGGCACGCGCACCCCGAGCTGGTGAAGGCCATCGCCGATCAGGCGGCGAAGGTGATTCACGTCTCCAACTATTACTACAACGAGCCGAACATCCGGCTCGCGACGGAGCTCTGCAAGCGCACGGGCTACGACCGCGCCTTCTTCTGCAACTCCGGCACGGAGGCGAACGAGGCGCTGCTCAAGCTGGCGCGCCACCACTTCTTCGGGCGCGGCGAGAAAGAACGCGTGCGCGTCATCGCCTTCCACAAGGCGTTCCACGGGCGCACCCTCGGCGCCCTCTCGATGACCGGCACCCCCAAGTACCGCGAGGGCTTCGGCGAGCTCGGGGCGGTCACGCACGTGCCCTACGGCGATCTCGCCGCGGTGGAGGCGGCGATGGGCCCCGACGTGGCGGCGGTCAACGTCGAGCCGGTGCAGGGAGAGGGCGGCGTCTTCGTGGCGCCGCCCGGGTTCATCGCGGGGCTGCGGAAGATCTGCGACGCCGCCGGCGCGCTGCTCCTCGTCGACGAGGTGCAGGCCGGCGTCGGTCGGCTCGGGCGCTTTCTGGGGCACGACGGCTGCGGCGCGCGCGCGGACGCGGTGGCGCTGGCCAAGGGGCTCGGCGGGGGCGTGCCCATCGGCGCCATGCTGACGACGGAGGCGCTGGCCGGCGCGCTGCCTCCCGGCACCCACGGATCCACCTTCGGCGGCAACCCGCTCACGTGCGCCGCGTCGCTCGCGGTGCTGCGCGTCATGGACGAGGAGAAGCTGGTGGAGGGCGCGCGGGAGAAGGGCGCGGCGCTCCACCGGATGCTGGAGGCGCTCGTCGCGGAGCTGCCGCACGCGTGCGAGGGCGCCCGGGGCGAGGGACTGCTCCAGGGGTTGGTGCTTCGCCAGGGCCTCGTCGCGCGGGAGCTCGTCGCGCGCGCGCAGCAGCTCGGCGTGCTCCTCACCGCCGCGGGCGAGCGCGTGCTGCGCTTCTGCCCCCCGCTGGTGGTGTCGGTCGCCCAGCTCGAGGAGGGCGTCGCCGTGGTGCGCAAGCTCCTGCTGGAGGTGCCGGCCACCGCCGGCGCGCCGCGCTCGGCGAGCGCCTGACATGCCGGACGCCCCGCAGGCGTGCCCGGCGTGCGGTCGTGAGGTCGACGCGCTCCGCGCCGGGCAGGTCGCCATCCTGGGCGGGCGGTTCCTCTACTTCTGCGATCGCGACTGCAAGGCGAAGTACATGCAGGGCGTCGCCGACTCGGTGGCGCGCGACGACGTGGCCACCGCCGAGCCGCCGCCCGTGGCGCCGGCGACATCGTCCGATCGCCTCCTCGTGCCGGCGGACTCCGACGCCTCGCCGCCGGCGGAGGTCGAGGCAGAGTCGCCGCAGGAAGACCTGGGCCCGCGATCGGGCCCGGTGCGCACCTGGGCGGTGTCGGTGGCGGACACGGCGGAGCCCCCCTCGATGCGTCCGCGCGTGGAGTCCGTGCCCGCGGAGGGGGCGCCCCCGTCCGGGGAGGCGCGTGGTGGCGCCGGCGTCGACGCGGTCACCTACGCCGGCATCGCCGCCGGCGCGCTCGCGCTCGGTGTGGCGCTCGTGGGCGCTCCGGCCGCGACCCTCCGCGCGCCGCTCGCCCTCTTCGCGTGCGCCTGCCAGCTCGTCGTCACCCTGCTGCGGCGGCGGGACGCGTCGGAGGCGCGCGCGTGGGCGCCCGTTGCTCCGGTCGTGCTCGCCGGCGTGCCGGTGGTGTGGGCGCTCGCGGTCCACGCGAAGGGCACGCCGCAGGTCGCGTCCATCGCCGGCCTCACGGCGGCCTCGGTGCTGGCCGTCGACGCGGTGCTCGCCCGGGCGCGGGAGACGACGGCCGCGCTGCGCGGGCGGCTGCTCCGCGCCATCGACGTGCCCGCGCGCGACGGGCAGGGCCGGGTGCGCGCGGCCGACGAGGTGCGCGCCGGCGAGCAGGTGGTGGTCGAGACCGACGAGGTCATGCCCGTCGACGGGGTGGTCGTCGCGGGTGAGGCGACCGTCAGCCCGTGGGTCGACGCCACCCTCGACGTCCCCCGGCGAGAGGGCGACCCGGTCGTGGCCGGGGCGCGCGTGCTCTCAGGGCACCTCCGCGTGGCGGTGACGTGGACCGGCGGCGATCGCGCCGCGGTGAAGCTGCTCGTCTCGCCCGCCTCCCGCGTCGACGTGGCCGCGCCGGTCGTGCACCTCGCGCGCATCGCGGCCGAGCGCGTCGTGCCGCTGGTGGGTGTGCTCGCGGGCGCTGCGGCCTTCGTCAACGGCGGCTCCTGGTTCGCCTCGGTCGCCACGGCGGCGGCGGCCATCTCCGCCTTCGGCGCGCCGGGCGTGCTGGGCGCCGTCGCCCTGACGCACGGGCGCGGCCACCTGCGCGCGCTCCACGCCGGCATCTTCTACCGCGACCCCGCCGCCTTCGACCGGGCCGGTCGCGCGCAGATCGCCGTCGTGTGCACGCGCGGGACGGTGCTCGCCGGTGAGCCGGAGGTCGTCGCGGTGGAGAGCTTCGCGGGCGGCCCGGCGGAGACGGGTGACGCGGCCGCGCCGCCCTCCGGCAGCCTCGCGCAGGACAGCAACGACGTCCTCGCCCTCGCCGGGGCGCTGGCCATGGGCGGTACGCACCCGTTCCTCGCGGCGGTGCTCCACACCGCGCGCGCCCGGTCGGTCACGCTGGAGTCGGTCCGCGCCGCCGTGCACTACGGCTCGGGCGTCTCCGCCACCGACGCGTCGGGCGAGCGCGCGGCGCTGGGGCGCCGCTCCTTCCTCCTCTCGGAGAAGGTGAGCGTCGCCGTCGCCGACGCGACGGTGCGCGAGCACGAGGCGCAAGGGCGAAGCGTGCTGCTCCTCGCGCGGGGCGGCAAGCTGGTCGGCCTGCTCGCGCTCCAGGACGCCGTGCGCGCGGGCGCCCGCCCGGCGATCCAGAGGTTGCATGATGCACGCATCGAGCCGGTGCTCCTCTCCGGCGAGGCGCGCGAGACGTGCGAGACCATCGGCCGCGCGCTGGACGTCGAGCACCTCCGGCCCGAGGTGGCGGTGGCGGAGCGCGGCGCGGAGGTGCGCGCCCTGGGCGAGGGCGGGGACGTCGTGGCGGTGCTCGGCCACCCGGCCGTTGACGACGCGGCCCTCGGCGCCGCTGACGTCTCGGTCGCCCTCGCCTCCGCGGGCGGCTCGCCGGGGGAGTGGTCCGCGTCGCTCGCCGGCGACGACCTGCGCGACGCGGTCTCGGCGCTCACCCTGCCGCGCGCCGCGCGGGAGCGCGCCCTGCGCGCGATGATGATGGGCCTGGCGCCGGGCCTCCTCTTCACGCTCGCGGTGGCCTTCGGCCTGTTTCCGGTGGTCGCGGCCCCGGTGGCCGGGCTCATCGGCGCGCTGGCTGCGGTGACTTACTCGCGCGGGGAGTGACCGGACGCGGGGCTCGTCAAGGCCGCGTGGCGCCGGTATGCTGATTTCCCCGCTCCCATGGCCGATCCCAACGTCTTGCGCTCACGCGAAGAGGACGCCGCGTCGCGGCGTGTGGGCGGTCTCGTCAAGAACAAATGGCACCTGGACGCCATGCTCGGACTGGGCGGCATGGCGGCGGTGTACGCGGCCACCCACCGCAACGGGCAGCGCGCCGCGCTCAAGATCATGCACATCGACCTCGCGCGCGACCGCGGGGTGGTGGATCGCTTCCTGCGCGAGGCGTACCTGGCCAACAAGATCGGCCACCCCGCGTGCGTGAAGGTCCTCGACGACGACGTCACCGAGGCGGACGAGCCCTTCCTCATCATGGAGCTGCTGGAGGGGGAGACGGTGCGCGACTGGTGGCGTCGCACCGGCCGCACCGTGCCCGTCGCCCAGGCTCTGCACATCGCCGAGCGCGTGCTCGACTGCCTCGCCGCGTGCCACGCGCAGGGCGTGGTGCACCGCGACCTCAAGCCGGCCAACCTCTTCCTCACGCGGGCCGGGGAGGTGAAGCTGCTCGACTTCGGCGTGGCGCGCGAGCAGGGCGGTGAGCGCCCCGCGCACGGGCTCGCCCTGGGCACGCCGGCGTACATGTCGCCGGAGCAGGCGCGCGGCCAGGTCAACCGCATCGACGGTCGCTCCGACGTCTTCTCGGTGGGGGCGCTCCTGCACGCCCTCATCACCGGGCGGCGTATCCACCGCGGCAAGACGGAGAAGGAGTCACTGCACCTCGCCGCCAACGAGCCGGTGCCTTCCATCGCGAACATCGCCCCGGACATGCCGCAGGAGCTGGTGCGCCTCATCGACCGCGCGCTGGCGTGGGAGCCGCGTGACCGCTACCGCGACGCGCGCGAGATGCAGAGCGCCGTCATCGCCGCCATGTCCTCCGCGACGCGCCTCTCCGAGCGACCCCCGCAGGATTCCATCGTCGACGCCGAGGTCGCCGACCTCACGCCGGTGCAGGAGGTCATCGAGGCGGGAGACGCGCGCGTGCGCGAGATCGCCGCCTGGCTCGCCCTCCTGGAAGAGGCGCTGCGGCAGGGCCTCGGCGGCTCGTGGACCGACCCCGAGGTCGAGCAGGCGCTGCACCGCGCGACCGACGCCCTCGCCGACATCCACCGCCGCCGCCACGCCGCGGTGGTGCTGGAGGTGCGGCCCTTCGGCTTCGCCACCTTCGAGCACGTGGTGTGGACGCCGGAGGCCGCGCTGGAGCCGCTGGTGCACCGCCTCTTCGAGTGCGGCGTGCGCTGGCTTCGCTTCACGCCCGGCATCACGACCGAGGAGCTGCGCACCTTGCTCTCCGCGTGGACGGGAGAGGTCTCCGCCGGGCGCGATCCGGGGATCGCCCTCTGGGAGGCGCCGCTGCCGCACGTGCGCGTGGAGGCGTGTCTGGTCGCGGTCGAAGGCGACGTCGACGCGCGCGAGGCCTTCTTCGCCGAGTCGCTGCGCATCGAGGGCGAGGCGGCGCGGCGATGCCACGGGGCGCGCGCCGCCGGCTCGGCGCGGGAGGAGGAGGCGTCGCCCCTCGCGCCGGACGAGGTGATCCGCGCGGTGTACGCGACGCAGCTCGACACCGACGCGTGGATCGAGCGCTACGCCGAGGTCCTCGCCGAGGGCCTGGTGGACGCCGCCAAGACCGGGGAGGTGGCCACGGTGCTCGGCGCGCTGCGGCGTACCGCCGTCGAGCTCTACGAGGCCGGCCGCGTGGCCGAGGCGGTGCGTCTGCGCCAGGCGGCGTCGGAGCGGCTCGCGCGGCTCGTGGGCGCGAAGGACGCGCCGAAGCTGGAGGCCGCGGTCACCAGCGCCATGTTCGGCAAGGAGGCGTTCGCCGCGCTGCTGCGCGCCCTGCCGGAGCGCCCCGCCGTCGCAGCGGAGGTCGCGCCACTGCTCGCGCGCGTCGCCAAGGCGGAGGTGCCCGCCCTCCTGGCCGCCTTCCGCCGGCCCATGCCCGACCCGGTCAAGGTGGCGCTGGAGCCGCTGCTCGCGCGCCTGGGCGGCGACGACGTGGCGCGGGCCGCGGCCGCCAACGTGCCGCTGGCGGCGCCGCGCACGCCGATCGATCTGCCGCGAGGCGACGCCCGGGACGAGGCCGGCGCGCGCGTCGTCGTGACGCTCGCCGCCGCCCTGCGCCTCGCCGAGGGCAAGCCCGACGCCGCCGAGATCGCCGCCGCCAACGATCTCGTCCAGGCCGTGCGCGCCCACCCCGGCGCCGCCGGCGGGGGCGCGCTGGAGATCTTCGTGGCCCGCCGCGCCGCGCTGGTCGCCGGCCGACTCGTGTGGGGGGGCGCCGCCGTCTACGAGGCCGCCGCGGCGATCGGCCACGTGCTCGCGCAGCTCGGCGCGGTCGCCGTGACGCTGGACGGCGCGCTCGACGCCGAGGACGCGGCGGCGCTCGTGAGCGCCGCCCGCGCCGCGCTGCGCAAGGCGAGCTCGGGCTTCTCCTGCGCGTCGCAGCGCGTGCGGCTCCGCGCGTCGCACGATCTGTTGCGCGTCCGCGGGCTGGAGGTCGAGCGCCTGCCGATCGAGCCGCGCGTCATCCGCACCTACGCCGCGGCTGTCGTCGCCATCCGGCGCCACTTCGCGGCCGTCGGCTCGCGCCGCTACCGCACGCCCAACGTGCTCGTGCGCGTGGCGCAGGCGATGGCGGAGCTGGCGAGCACCCCGGCGTGGCTCGTCTCCAGCGCCGTGGACTGCTCCCCCGACGGGGACGACGCGGCGCGCGCGGCGAGCGCCGCCTTCCTCGCCGCGTCGATGGCCGGCTCCCTCACCGACAGTCGCGTGCAGATTGCACGTATCGCCCTGGCCGCCATGGCCGAGGGCGCGGCGAAGGCGCGCGCCAGCGACGCCGAGAAGTTCGCGCTCGTCTCGGCGGCCGCGGCGGTGCTCGCCGCGCAGGGCCGCGGGAGCACCTCCATGCTGGCGCGCTCGGTCATCTGCTTCGAGGCGACGTGGATGGGGCAGGGCGCCGGCCCCGTCTACCGCGGCACGCGCAAGCCGACGCTCCACGCCCGCCTCGTGACCACCGCCCGCGCCTACTGCGACGCGATGTGCGAGCGCAGCGGCCCCCTGCTCCCCAACCCGGAGACGGTCGTCGCGGCGATGGCCGACCGCGCGGAGACGACGCCCGAGCGCACCGCCCTCCGCCTGCTGGTCGCGACGCTCGGCTTCGTGCCGGCCGGGACCGTCGCCAAGCTCACCAGCGGCGAGGTGGCGGAGGTCATCGCGTCCAACCGCGGCACCTCGCACGGGCCGCTCGCCCGGCTGGTGCTCGACGAGACCGGCGAGGAGTACTCCGAGCCCTTCGAGGTGGAGCTCGCCCTCACCGGCGACGACGGTCTGCGCATCGACAAGGTCGTCAGCATCGACAACTGGCGCAAGGGACCGCCGGCCGCGACCGAGCGCAGCGCGCCCCCGCCCATGACCGCGCCGAGCCCGAGCGGCTCGATGATGGGCCCCATGGCGACCGCCTCGCGCCCGCCGCCGGCCACCGGCTCCTTCGCGCGGGACGACTCGCACCCCGGCGACGCCGGCAGCGAGCAGCGGCTGCGCTCGCCAGCCCCCGGGCCCGCGGGTCCGGAGGCGACGGCGCGCGGCGATCTCGCCGCCACGCCCCTCGTGCACGTGCTCGTCTACGCGCTGGACCACGGCCTGAGCGGCACGCTGGAGCTGGTGGAGGCGGACGGCGCGCGGCACCTGCTGCACCTGGTGCGCGGGGCCCCGGTGCGCGTGCGTTCGAACGGGCAGCCGGCGCGGCTACAGGACGTGGTGAACCTGGGCGCCGGCGCGCGGTACGCCTTCTACGAGGACGTCGATCTCGCGTCCGGCCCCGACGACACGCCCGACGCCGACCCGCTCGCCGCGGTGCTCGTCGCGGTGCGCGCCTGGAGCGATCGCGCGCGCGTCGGCAAGACGCTGGAGCGCGCCGCGTCGCTGCCGCTCACCCTCCACCCCGAGTCGATGCTGGACCTCGCCGGGCTCACGCCCGAAGAGCACGCCGTGCTCGACGCCATCCGCGCGCGCCCGGGCACCCTCGCCGAGATCATCGTGCGCAGCGGGGTGGGGCTGGACACGGCCGAGACACTCGTCTTCGTGGCGCTGGTGACGCGGCAGCTCGTCGTGCCCGGGCAGGCGAAGGGACCGATGCGGATGCGCGCGAAGTCGGTGCCGCCGCCCTCGTGAGACCGCCTCGCTACCGCGCGGGGCGCGCGGGCATCGGCGCCGTCTGGTAGCGCTCGACGAGGAAGTCACGCAGCGTGCCCATCCGCTTCGCCGTGTCCGCCGCCGCCGGCGCCGCGGCCCGCTGCGCCATCTCGATCTGCGCGCGCCACTCGGCCGTCTCGGCCAGGCCGAAGGCGCCGCGGAAGGCGTTGCCCATCGCGATGGCGTCCTGGAAGCGCTGCGCCGCGTCCTTCGCGAGGGCGCGAGTGAACAGGGCGTCGAGCGCGGGCGGCGCCTGCGGGACGAAGGCGCGGAGCGGCGGCGGCGCGCCCGTCACCTGCTCCTGCCGCACCAGCAGCTCGCTCTTGCCCGCTGTGGTGAAGGGCGTCCGCCCGGAGAGCATCTCGTACAGGACGATGGCGGCGGAGTAGAGGTCGCTGCGCCCGTCCAGCGGCCGCGAGAGGACCTGCTCCGGCGACATGTACGCCCCGGTGCCCGGCGCCGCGCCCGCGTCGGTGCCGGCGAGGTCCGGCGGCGCGTTCGGGTCATTGCGCACGTGCTTGGCGATCCCGAAATCGCCCAGCTTCACGATCCCGTCGCGCCGCACCAGCACGTTCTGCGGCTTCACGTCGCGGTGCACCACGCCGAGCGCGTGCATCGTCGCCAGCGCCCCGAGGAGCTGCTCGAAGTACGCCCACGACCGAAGGAAGGGCATGCCGGGCAGCGCGCCCGGCCCGGCGAGGCGCGCCCGCGCCACGTGCCGGGCGATGATGGCGTCGAGCGGATCGCCGTCGACAAGCTCCAGCGCCAGCACCGCCGCGCCCCCGTGGTCGAACATCTCGTAGGCGCGCACCACGTTGGGGTGGGAGACGCGCGCGAGCAGCTCCGCCTCGCGCGTGAAGTAGCGCCTGAGCTGCTCGGTGCCGCCCACGCTCGGGCGAAGCACCTTGAGCGCGAGCGGCTCCGGGCCCGACTGCGACCGAGGATCGCCCGGCGGGTAGAAGCGCCACGCGCGCCACACGACGCCCATGCCCCCCTCGCCCAGGCGCGCGTCCACCACGATGCGCGACGTCGTGAGGTCGATGGTGGCGCCCGGGACAATCGGCGGTGGCCCCTGCGGCACGAGCGCATGGCACGACGGGCACACGCGCACCGGCGGCGGGACTTCGGCTCTGCAGTGGGCGCACGTGGGCAAGGGAACGCTCGCGGTGGACTCGCCCGGATCGTACACTTCAAGCACCCCCCGTGCCCGCAGCTCGACGGCTCGCCCCACCCCCGGACTTCCGCTACGTCGGCTTCGAGCCGGGGCCCAGGCTCGCCACGCGCGTGGCGGCGAGCCTCTTCACGCTGGGCGCGGGCCTGGGGGCAGGCGTCCTCGGCGAGCTTGGCCTGAAGGAGGCGCTGCTCGGCGCCGCCGCTCTCTCCACCGGTCTCGCGCTCGCGCTGCGCAAGCTCGGCGGCCCGACGCGCCGGTGGGGCAGCTCCGCCGTGCGCCTCGGCTTCACCCCGTGGGGCGTGGTGGTCGGCGAGGAGGACGCGCCGCGCGTGCTGCACTGGCCCGCGCTCCGCGGGGTGCAGCTCCACATGGTCTACGGCCGCGACATGGCGACGCCCTCGACGCTGTGGAGCGTGGTCTCGGTCGAGACCGAGCACGAGCGGTTCGCCGGCCGGACGGCGGGCGCCGCCCCGCTGGAGCGGCTGCTCGTGCACCTGGACGCCTACACGAGCGAGGCCTCCCGCCGCGTCGCCCTGGACATGGACGGCGAGCGGTGCGGCGAGGGCCCCACCGAGCCCGACTTCGAGCTGCTCCTCTCCGCCGCGGCCGACGCGCTCCACGAGGGGCCCGCGTCCACGCGCCTGGGCGTCCCCACCTCCGGCTACCGCTTCGGCGGCGGTCGCGCCGCGTCGCCGCAGACCATCGACGCGCTGCGCGCGGTGCTGCGCGACCGCGTCGAGCACGAGCTGGATCGCCGGCCGCTCGCGGCGGTGCTCGTCGCGGAGCTGGGCCTCACCACGCTGGTGCCGGAGCTGACCCGGCTGGTGCAGTCGCCGCACCCGATGGTGGCGGCCGTGGCGAAGGCGGCGGCGATCCGCCTGGGGGCACCGACGGCTCGCGTGGGTCTGGTGGAGGAGGTCGCGCCCTTCCTCCTCGCGGAGGACGCGGCGGCGATCGACGCGTGGGCGTGCGCCCCCTCGCTTTACGTGCGGGCGAGCGCCTAGCCCACCGCCGCGTCCAGCGTGCGGTGAAACCAGAGCGACGCCTGCTCCAGCTCGCCGAAGAGGAGAGTCTCCGACGCGCCGGCGGCGAGGCCGCGCTGGATCGCCTCCACCGTCGCCAGGTCCTCGCGGCCGAAGACGGTCTCGTCGATGAGCGCGAAGCTCTTCGCCCAGTGCGCTTCCTCGCCGCGGCGCTCCGCCGGCACGAGCATCGCGTGGGAGAAGAGGGTGCGGTCGGCGGCGCGCGGGGTGCAGGTGAGCACGCTCACGAAGTCCGGGTGTGCGACCAGGACGGTGCTCGGGAAGACGACGTAGCTCGGCGTCGCCACCTCGCGCACGTCGGCGCCCGCCAGGTCCTTCGCCTGCAGGAGCTCGCGCCGCGCGGTGAGCGCGCGCACGTGCGGCCCCGCCTGCTCGGCCTCGACCAGGGCGTCGACGAAGAAGCGGTAGATGGAGTCGCGGTGCAGGTGGCGGATGTGGTAGCCGTCCAGGAAGGCGTCGACGATCAGCTTCCAGTTGCCGCGCACCTCGCGCGTGGCGCGCCGGTAGAGCGCGAGACGATCCATCCCCAGCGCGTCCAGGTCGCCGGCGATGGGCGCGGCGTGCGCGTCCAGGTCGAAGGGCGCGAGCGCCGCCCACACCAGGCCGTGGCGGACCTCGGCGTGCGCCGGCACCAGGCCATCGCGCGGGTCGGCCATCGCGCCGAAGGCCTTGGGGTGCGGGAGGTGGATGCGGCGCCCACGCAGGTCGTAGGTCCACCCGTGGTACGGGCAGACGAACGCCTTCTTCGTGCAGGGCGCGCCCTGCGCCAGGAGCTCCGTCGACCGGTGGCGGCATGCGTTGCGAAAGGCGCGGAAGACGCCGTCGTCACCGCGCGCGACGATCAGCGGCACGCCGCCGACTTCCACCGCCACGCACGCGCCCGGCACGGCGAGCTCCGCCTCCACCGCGACGGGCGACGGCGTCCGTCCGAGCACGCGCAGCTCCCCGGCGAAGCGCTCCGGCGAGGTGTAGCGGTCGGCGGGTACCTCCCCGACCTCGCCGCCGGCGGGCGGGTCCTTGCTCCGCAGCACCAGCCGATCCAGGAGGAGGCGAAGTCGATCCATGGTGCAGTCATCTCGTATACGAGGTAATTATCTCGCATGCAAGACGATCGCCTCGCGGGGTCCCTCGGTTACGCGCTCGTCCGCGCGTTCCGCCGGGTGAACCGCGACTGCAACAACCTGCTGCGCCCCTTCGGCCTCTCCGCCGAGCAGGCGCACATCCTCGTGCTCCTGTGGTTCGAGGGACCGATGAAGGTGGGGGAGCTGCAGCGCGCGCTCGTGCTGAGTAGCGGCACCCTCACCGGGGCGATCGACCGCATGCAGAAGGCGGGCCTGGTGCGTCGCACCCGCGACGGGGCCGACAAGCGGGCGTTTCGCATCGAGCCCGCGCCCTTCGACGCGCGTCGCCGCAAGGCCGTCGTGCGCGCGCTTCTGGGCTTCGAGGCGAGCGGCTTCCCCTCGCTCACCGCCCGAGAGCGCCGCGACCTGCTGCGCCTCCTGACGAAGGTCGCCGCCGGCTGACGCAACTAGCTGGCCAGCAGCGTCTCGAGCTCCGCCGGCAGGCTCGACTCCACGCGGAACGCCGGCACGCCCTCGGCCCCGGCGAACGCGACGAGCGACGCGTGCAGCGCGTGGCGCTCCAGGTCCCGCACCGGCACGCCGCCGTACAGCTTGTCCCCCGCGAGCGGGTGCTCGATCGCGCCGAAGTGCACGCGGATTCTGGTGGCGCAGCGCCTTCTCGATGCGCGCCTCCACGAGCGCCCACTTCCCGCTCCGCCGCACGACGCGGTACCGCGTCGACGCCGGGCGCGGGTGCAGCCGCATCACGTCGCGCGGGTGCACGCACGCCTGCACGCGGCGCTGGTCCTTCGGGTGGTTGGCGATGGGGAAGGCGATGGTGCCCTCGTCGGGCAGGTCCTTGCCCTCGCACACGAGCAGGTACGCCTTCTCCACGCGCCCCTCCTGCAGGGCGGCGCGCAGCGCCTCGAACGCCGCCTTGCTGCGCGCGACGATCACCAGGCCGGAGGTGTCGGTGTCCAGGCGGTGCACGATGCCCGGCTCGCGCGGGCCGTAGCCGACGCCGAGCAGCTCGGGGTAGCGACCGAGCAGCGCGTTGGCGAGGGTGCCCGTCTCCCCGGGACGGAGCGGCGCGGTGGGCTGGCCCGCCGGCTTGTCCACCACCAGGACCTCCGGGCTCTCGAAGCGCACCTCGAGCGGGGCGTCGGGCGTCGCGACCGCCGGGGCGTCCGGGTCGGGGATGCCGGCGGTGTCGATGGAGAGCACGTCGCCCTTGGTGACCAGCGCGCCCTTGGGCAGCCGCCGGCCGTTGACGCGCACCAGGCCATCGTCGATGGCCTTCTTGAGCCGCGCGCGCGACAGGCCGGTGGCGAGCGCCGCGGCCGCCTTGTCCAGGCGCACGCCATCCAGCTCCGGCGTGACGATGAGCTCCTTCAGGTCCATGCGGCCGCGCACCGTAGCACGCGGCGCGACGCTCGGCTTCGTCGCGCTCGAGGTGTAAGCTCGGCCGCGCCATGAGGAAGCTCCTCCCCCTCCTCGCGCTGCTCTGCCTCCTCGTGCCCGCGCGGGCCGCCCGCGCCGATGGCGTGGTCCTCAAGTTCGGGACCGTCGCGCCGCCGGCGTCGCCGTGGGGCAAGGTGTTCAAGGTGTGGGCGCGCGCCACCGCCGAGCGCTCCCACGGCGCGGTGCGCATCCAGTTCTTCTGGAACGCGACGCAGGGCGACGAGGCGGCGATGGTCGCCAAGATGCGCACTGGCCAGCTCGACGGCGCCGCCGTCACGGCCATCGGCCTCGGTCAGGTCTACAAGCAGTGCCTCGTCTTCCAGCTCCCCGGCCTCTTCCCCTCGTGGGCCAAGCTGGACGAGGCGCGCCAGGCGCTCCAGCCGACGATGGACGCCGGCTTCGAGAAGGCAGGCTTCAAGATTGTCGGCTGGGGCGACATCGGCACCGGCCGCTTCATGTCGGGGGGCTACCCGGTGCGATCGCCCGCCGACGTGAAGCACCGGAAGACCTTCTTCATCCCGGGCGACCCCGTCGACCCCGTCTTTTACTCGGTGCTGGGCGACATCACGCCTCAGGCGATGAGCGAGACAGAGGTCCTCTCCGCGCTCACCGCCGGACAGGTCAACGTCATCAACGTGCCGCCGCTCGTCGCCGAGCAGCTCCAGTGGGCGGCCCGACTGGACCACATCGACACCCTCCCCACCCACTTCGAGATCGGCGCGCTCTTCATGTCGCTCGGGCGCATGCGCTCCCTCCCGCCGGACGCGCAGTCCGCGGTGATGGACACGGGGCGCGTCGCCGCGCGCGCGCTGACGACGAGCATCCGGCGGGAAGACGACGCCGCCTTCGCGCGGCGCCGCCAGCGGATGACCGCGTACACGCCCAACGCGGCGGAGGTCGCGCAGTGGAACAAGCTCTTCGCCGACACGCGCGCGCGGCTCCGCGGGACCACCTTCAGTCCCGCCGTCTACGACGAGGCGGCGAGGCACGGCCGCTAGCCGATGCCGCAGAGGGCCCCCAACAACAAGCTCTACGCGGTGATGGCCATCATGGCCGCGACGCTCGTGCTGAGCGGCGTCGTCCTCTTCTACGTCGCCTACCGCGGGATCCGCGCGCTGCAGTCGGGGGCGCGCGCGGCGGCCTCCCACGCCGCGGCGATGGCCGACGCGTCCATCCCCCCGGGCAAGATGGACTACGTCGGCGAGTGGACCGGCCCGCACACGACGCTCGTCATCCGGCGCGGCAGCATCGACTACACCCACGCGAAGGGCGGCGCCAAGGAGTCCTACAAGGGCGCGCTCCTCGGCTTCGCCGGCGACGACATCGTGATCAACCTCCTCGTCCACGAGAAGCGCCTGAAGGTCACCGACCCGCCTCACCTGGACGGCTCGGAGTGGGTGATGACCGTCGACGGGGAGCGCCTGGTGCGGTCGTCGCCTTGAGCTTCTCGGCGCGCAGCGCGCACGACCCGGAGCCGAACGCGCTGGCGAGGGCGCTCGCCGCGCGGCGCGCCGCGGGCCTCGAGGTGCTCGACCTCACCGTCTCCAACCCGACGACCGCGGGCATCCCCTACGACGGAGCCGCCGTCGCCTCCGCCCTCGCGTCGCCCGGCGCCCTCGTCTACGAGCCGGCGGCGTTCGGCACGCACGCGGCGCGGGAGGCGGTGGCGCGGGAGGTGGGGGCGGACGCCTCGCGCGTCGTGCTCACCGCCAGCACCAGCGAGGCCTACGCCTTCCTCTTCACCCTGCTCTGCGACCCCGGCGACGAGGTGCTCGTCCCCGCGCCGAGCTACCCGCTCTTCGGCCAGCTCGCCGTGCTCAACGGCGTGCGCCTGTCGCCGTACCGTCTCCGCTACGATGGCGCGTGGCACGTCGACACCGACTCGCTGCGCCGCGCGCGAACGGCGCGCACGCGCGCGGTGCTGGCGGTGAGCCCCAACAACCCCACCGGCTCCTTCCTCAAGGCGGGCGAGCTCGCGGCGATGCGGTCGCTCGGCCTGCCGCTGGTGTGCGACGAGGTCTTCGCGTCCTACCCGCTCTCCGACGCGGCGGCGGGCGGCGACGAGCGCCGCGTCACCAGCGTCGCGCGGGAGGGTGACGACTCCCTGGTGTTCGCGCTGGGTGGGCTGTCCAAGCTCGCCGCCCTGCCGCAGATGAAGCTGGGATGGACGGTGGTCGCCGGCCCGCCGGGGGAGGCAGCGGAGGCGCTGCGGCGGCTGGAGTGGATTGCCGACGCGTACCTCTCCGTGGGCGCGCCGGTGCAGGCGGCGCTCCCCGCGCTGCTCGCGACCCGGGAGCGCGCGGCGGGGGCCATCCGCGCGCGGACGCGCGCCAACCTGGAGGCGGCGCGGCAGCTGCTCGCCGGGACGGCCGTCACCTTGCTGTCGGCGGAGGGCGGCTGGTACGCCACGCTGCGCCTCCCGCTCACGCGACCGGAGGAGGCGTGGGCGCTCGCCCTGCTCGAGGGCGGTGTCTACGTCCACCCCGGCGCCTTCTTCGACTTCGCGCAGGAGGCGTTCGTCGTGGTGAGCCTGCTGACGCCCGAGGACCGCTTCGCCGAGGGGATCCGGCGGGTGGCGGAGCGGGTCGATCGCGCCGGCACGTGACGTCGTGACGGGATTTTGCAAGACGCCCGGGCGCGCCGGTGCCAGGAGGTGAGCCCATGGCGGAGACCATCCTGACGTTCGGGCGTGCCGCGGAGTGGTACGCCTGGCTGGCGGCACATCACACCGAGCGGGGCGGCGTGCTCCTGCGCATCCCGAAGGGGCCTGGCGCGAAGGGGATCACCTACGCCCAGGCGCTCGACGCGGCGCTCGCGTGGGGCTGGATTGACAGCCAGAAGCGCGCGCTCGACGCGACCGCGTGGCTGCAGCGCTTCACGCCGCGCACGGCGAAGAGCCCGTGGTCGAAGATCAACCGCGCCCGGGCGGAGGCGCTGCTCGCCGCGGGCAAGATGGCGGCGCCGGGCGTGGCGGAGGTGGAGCGCGCGCGCAGCGACGGTCGGTGGGACCGGGCGTACGACGGCTCGAGGAGCGCCGCCGTGCCCGACGATCTCGCCGCCGCGCTCGCGCGCAACGCGAAGGCGCGCGCCTTCTTCGAGGAGCTGGACCGCGCCAACCGCTACGCCATCCTCTACCGGGTGCAGAGCGCGAAGAAGCCGGAGACGCGCGCCGAGCGTATCGCCCGCTTCGTCACGATGTGCGCGAAGGGGGAGACGCTCCACCCGCCGAGAGGACGCAAGACGAAGCGCGGCTGATCGCCCGGGGCGCGCGCTACTCGAGGAAGCCGCAGTCCATCTCCCGCTTCGGGTCGAGGTACCGCGCCGCCCGTCGCTTCGCGAGCATGTTGTTCAGCCGCTGCGCCGGGTCGGGGTCGTCGGCGGCGAGGATCTCGCGCAGCAGGCTCTCGTAGAGCTTCTTGTCGCCGATGGTGCACGCGAACTGCGCCTCGGTGAGCTGCACGGTGAGCGCCTTGCGGTGCGTCTTGGCGAGCGCCTGGTCGAAGAGCTTGCGCGCCTCCGCCACCTCCGCGTTCGCCGCGCGGCCGTGGTACGCCGCCATCGCCACCATCGCGCTCGACCCGTAGTAGTCGGGGTCGAGCTCCATCGAGCGCTCCATGAAGTCCACGCCGATGTACAGGTTGGCGACCATCGCCGGGTCGTCCTGCAGCAGGTTGACGCGCGACATCCACGCGTAGCCGAGCCAGAAGAGGTTCTGCGCGTCGGCCTCGCTGTCGAAGTGGTCCTTCAGCCACGCCTGCAGCTTGGGTTCGCTCTTGCTCGCGTCCTTGAAGCCGCCGTCCTTGTGGCCGATGAGCTCCAGCCCGTAGAAGACCGCGCGGTCGTATGCCATCTTCGCGCGCTTCTGGTGGTACTCCGCGAGCGCGTCGTTGCCGGCGTCCTGGGCGACCTCCATGTCGTCCTCGCAGAAGCCCCACGCGTAGCCCGCCCAGCCCTGCACCAGCATGAAGAGGGCGTCCTCGTTGTCCGGCGCGAGCTTGTGGAAGCCCTCGCTCTGCACGTTGCCCGCCTGCACCGCGCTCTTCGCCAGCTCGAAGTCGCCCATCTGGTCGAGCACGTCGGAGGCCTCGCGGGTGGAGGCGATGGTGCCGTTGGTGAGCATCGACTCGATGCACCCCGTTGCGAGCAAGCTGGTCGCGACGACCAGCGCCAGGCGCGCCGTACGCATGAGCCGTTCTTACGAAGCCCTCGCCGCGCGGGCCAAGTTCGGGGGCGCCGTAATGTTGACGGCCCGGCCTCGCGCGCTTACTCGGGGATGCAAGCGCCCCCGCGGCGCGTTCGACGTGACACCGTGGCCGAGATCTCCCTGCAAACGTACGTGGCCTTGCACGCCCGGGTCGCCTTGCTCGGCGCCGGAGCGGCGGTCGCCGTCGCGCTCGCGCGCGGCGGCGCGCCGGGCAACAGCATCCAGTCGCTCGCCGACGCGATGGGCGAGGCGACCTCCGGTCACGTGGCGCCGCAGGACGTCCGCTGGGAGCCGTCCGGCGGCGAGCTCTCCGACTACGTGCTCGGGCGCTGGGCGCTGGTGCTCTCCAGCGCCACGCCCGGCGGTCCGCGGGACGTGTGGCGCGTGCGCGTGCGCGTCTCGCCGGAGGGCCACCCCGTCGCCCTGGGCGGCGCGCACGACCTGACCGACACGCCGCTCGGGGACGATCACGCGCTGGTGGTGCGCGGCGATCGCGCCGCCTTCGCGACCTACGCCTACGGGCAGGAGCAGAGCGTGACCGCGCTCTACCTCGGCGGCGAGGGCGCGCAGAACACCGCGATCAAGCCCCTCGACCGTGCGACGGCGTACGTCACCAACCTGCAGCAGACCGGCAGCGGCGTGGGCGTCGGGCGCATCGACGTGTCCTTCGAGCAGCCCCCGGAGCGCCTGGGCCTCACCCTGGGGGACAGCGCGCTCGCCATCGACCTGGGAGACAGGGTGGGCACGCGCCACGCCGCGCTCGACCTGGTGCACGGAGATCTCGCCGCGCCGGTCCACGGCGTCCACGCCCAGCCCGCGCGCCACCTGCCCAAGCGCTTCATCTTCTGGGCGGTGGACACGGTGCGCGCGGTGACCGGCCCCGCCCCCATCGCCTGGCTGGAGGAGAAGGTGTTCGCCGCGCGCGACACCCTCAAGCAGACCGCCTTCAAGCTCCACGGGCCGACGGACACCGACACCCTCGCCGCCGTCCCGCCGAAGGTGCTCGACACCGCCAACCTCTCCGACGACAGCGCCTGGCCGCCCGCCGACATCCCCTCCATCTGGAAGACCGCGGAGCCCGGGGAGGGCCAGTGGAAGCCCTTCCAGCCCGCGTGGATGAAGCGCTTCCCCGCGCCGGCGGGCGGGAAGCCGCCGCCGGCCTTCTACCAGACCTTCGTGCGGCCGGACGAGGCGCGGCCGTACACGCACATCATCCTGGTCGCGATGGACATGCGGCAGCTCGACCTGCAGATGGAGGCGGGCACGGAGGACCCCAAGCCGCTCACCGGCGCGGCGGGCCCCGGGCGCCTCCCGCGCGACCCGGCGGTGCTCACCCGCGTCGTCGCGGCGTTCAACGGCGCCTTCAAGACGGAGCACGGCAACTACGGGATGATGGTGCACAAGCGCGTGCTGCTGCCCCCGCAACCCAGCGCCGCCACCGTCGTGGTGCTCGCCGACGGGCGCGCCGGCTTCGGCACCTGGGGCAACACGACCGACATCGGCGGGCTGCTCGGGATCCCCGACGCCGACATCGACTCCTTCCGGCAGAACCTGGACCCGCTCGTCGACGGTGGGAAGGTCAACCCGACCAAGCGCCTGCTCTGGGGCTACACCCTCCCCGGCACCACGATGGAGACCGAGCGCAGCGCCATGTGCGTCACGCGCGCCGGCCACATGATGTACGGGTGGGGCGACGACACCAACGCCACCTCGCTCGGCAAGGCGCTGCTGGCGGCGGGCTGCGACTACGCCATCCACCTGGACATGAACCCGCACCACACGGGCTTCATCTTCACCACGATCCACGACCTCAAGACGCACGACTACCACTCCGAGCTGCTCACCCCGCTCATGGGGGTGTCGACGGACCGCTACATCGAGTACGCGCCGAAGGACTTCTTCTACATGCTCATGCGCGACCCCACGCCCGCGCCGCTGGACGGCGTCGCGTGGGAGCCGGACGCGGGGACGCAGCCGCCGCCGGCGTGGAGCCCCGGGCTCTGGCAGGCCGGCGTCACCGAGCATGGGGCGGCGGTCTCGGTCGTCAGCGTCGTCAGCGGGCGCGCCACCTTCGCCGTCGCGGCGGGCACGGCGGAGCCGGACGCGGGCACCGGCAGCGCGCCGCCGCACGAGATTGACGCGGGCGACGAGGCCAAGGTGGTGATGACGGTGGGGATGGGCGTGGCTCGCGACGACCGCCCGCGCGGCCTCATCATCTCCGGCAAGAACGTCTTCCCGGTGCGGCGAGGCGCGGGGATGGGCGTGCTCGTCGTGCATCGGGGCGGGCGGCTCGCCATCCTGACGGGCGCCGAGGCGCTGGAGGCCGGGCCGGGTGTCGACGCGGTGGAGCTGCCGCTGGTGCTGGATGGAGGCCAGCTCACGACCGACGCCAGGCTGTCCTTCCTCCGCAAGGCGGACGGCGCCCAGCCGCACGCGGTGCTGGGCATCGCGCCGGACGGTCGGGTGATGGTGGCGCGCGGCGACACGCTCTCGCCGGCGCCGCTCGGCGAGGCGCTGGCGCACGCCAGGTGCACGCGCGCGGTGCTCCTCGACCGCGGCGTCTCGTCGACGGCCCCGGTGCGCCGGGCGGGCACGGGGGCGCCGCCGGTGGCGCGCGATCCCGAGACGCGCCTGTTCGTGATGGCGAAGGCGATGAAGCCGCGGGCCTTCCACTTCGAGGCGCGGAAGTAGCGCCAGGTGGCGGGAGCGGCGCTCAGGCCGCCATCTTCTGCCGCAGCATCGAGACGGCGCGGGCGTGGAGCTGCGACACGCGCGGCTCGCTCACGCCGAGCTTGCGGGCGATGTCCTTGAGCTGCACGCCCTCGAAGTAGTGCATCGAGACGATGTAGCGCTCGCGCTCGGGCAGCTCGCCCACCGCCTCGCGCAGGGCGCGGCGCTCGGCCTGCTCCTCCACGAGGTCGGACGGGGACGGGTCGTTGGCGTCGGTCAGGTTGGCGCCGCTGCGGCCCGGCAGGTCGTCGAAGCCGACGACGGTGGCACGCTCCGACGGGGTCTCGCTCTTGCCGGCCGCGGTCACGCGGCCGCGTGCCCGCCGCGACAGCCAGTCCTGGGCGCGCAGCTCGTCGACGATGGCCCCCTTGATGCGGATGCGGGCGTACCACTCGAACTGCGGGCCGCGCTCGCCGCCATCACGACGCAGGGAGTCGAGCAGGCCGTAGGTGCCGGCGGCGATGAGATTGTCGCGGAGCACGTTGGGAGGAAGACGCCCGGCCATCCGCGCGACCGTCTTGTAGACGAGCGGAAGAAACTGAGTGACCTCGTGGGCCGTGGGGTTGTGAAGCTGGGCGGTCATCGCATCCTTGCCTTTCGCGGAGGAGGTATTGCGACAAGCGTGCCAAGCAACATTAACGCCTATTCTCAGTATCTTACGGCCGCCAGGCCGACCGATTGCGGTCGCTGGTGACCACAAACCCCCAGCCTGCCAGGTCACGAATGACTCACGCAGCAGCCCCCCCTCGCCCCCACCCGCGCTTTCACCCGTCCCACTGCAAGCCTGCTGACAATCGGACGTGACCACACCCGCCAAAGGAGTATCCGTCCGAACGGACGGTATGTGTTCCGTCCATTGCAAGCACGCTAGCAATCAAGCATTTGCCCGGAAAATGGGGAGGGGCCCCCGCTCTCGGCACGCCTGGCCGCTAGTGGCTCGGCTTCGGCGGGGGGGTCGCGGCTGACCCCGAGGCCGAGGCGGCAGGGGGCGGAGCGCTGTTCTTTCCGTCCGCGGGCGCGTTGGCCGGCGTGTCGGTCTTCCCGTCGTCCGAGTCCTTCGCGTCCGGCGGAGGACTGTCGCCCTGCCGCGATGGGTCCGCAGCGGCGCCATCCGGCTCCTTGGGCGCGGCGATGTGCTGCTCGTTGGCGACATCCGAGCCGCTCTCGTCCGCCCCGGAGTTGGGCTTGTCGTACTTGGGCGGCTCCCCCGGGCGCGCGTAGTCGACCCAGTAGGCCGGCGCGCTCCGGCTGTCCATGTGGACGAAGACGCTGTTGGGGTAGTAGCCGCAGCCGGTGTTGTGCAGCGTCCGGCAGAAATCGCGCACGGCCTCGTTGGGCACGCCCACCACGCGGAAATCGACGGCGTGGCCGATGTTGTGCTTGGAGTGCGGGGTGTACTGGGTGGGCCGGTAGGGCCGGAACCCGCTGATGATCTCGATGGGCCTGCTGCCGAAGTGATCGGAGACGATCGCCAGCAGGGCCAGCAGCCGCCCGTCGATGGCGTGCGTCTCCCCGTCGGGGTAGCGCATCATGTGGCGCATCCGCTTGAGGGCTGTCGGCGGGACGCGTCGGCGGCGGTCCAGCAGCCGGACGGTGGCCTTCTCGTCGGTGGCCAGGCGCTTCAGGTGGACCACGCCCGGCGTCTTGGCGCGGGTGGCGTAGCTGTGTGGGCGGGTGTGCCCATGGGAGGCCTTGGCGCCGTGGCCGTGCTGCTCCCGGGTGGGGTTCACGCCCGGAATCACCAGAACCCGGCCGATCCGCAGGTGCCGCGCGTCCTTGATGTGGTTGCGGGTCATGATGGCCTTGACCGTCACGTGGTAGCGGTGGGCGATGGCCGTCAGCGTGTGGCCCCGGGCCACCACGTGGGTCACGTCGGCCCCGGCGCGGGGGGCCACCGCGGTCAGCCCGAGAGCCGCCGCCACCGCCGCGATCCGTGCAAACTGCATGGAGCGTCCATACCTCAAGCGGCCCGACGCTCCAATGCTCAGGGCGCTCTTTTTTGACCGACGCCGAACGGGGGTGCCACACTTACGTCCGAACGCGGTCGGACCGCTTCGCCGGAAAGCACGAACCAGCATGGCCGAAGGCAAGAACCTGGTCGGAGTCGACATCGGGGCGAGCTCCATCAAGGTGGTGCTCCTCAAGGAAGCCCGGAAGCGGCTGACCGTCGTGCGCTACGGCTACATGCCGCTGCCCCCGCAGACGATCGTCGACGGGCACGTGATGAACCGCCCCGCGGTGCTGGAGGCGATCTCGCGCCTGTTCCGCGAGCAGCGGATCCCCCAGAAGGAGTGCGCCATCGGCGTGTACGGCCAGAGCGTCATCGTGCGCAAGATCACAGTGCCGCTCATGACGAACGCGGAGCTGGCCGAGCAGATCACCTGGGAGGCGGAGCAGCACATCCCCTTCGACATCAAGGTGATGAACATCGACTACGAGGTCCTGCGCCGGCGGCCGGAGGCCGGGCAGATGGATCTCCTCCTCGTCGCCGCGAAGAAGGACGAGATCAACGACTACGCGAGCATCGTCAAGGAAGCTCGCATCAAGCCGACCGTCGTCGACATCAACGCGTTCACCGTCCAGAACGTCTTCGAGTACATCCACGGCCTGCCGGACGATCAGACCGTCGCGCTCCTCAACATCGGCGCCACCGTCTCCTCGCTCAACATCGTCTCGCGCGGCGTCTCCGCCTTCACGCGCGAGGTCACCAACGCCGGCAACACCATCACCGAGGAGATCCAGCGCCAGCTCGGCGTGCCCTTCGACCAGGCCGAGCAGTACAAGCTCGGCGCCGCGCACGGCCAGGCCCCCCCGCAGGTGATGCAGGTCATCCTGCAGGCGTGCGACTCGCTCGCCGGCGAGATCCAGCGCTCCCTCGACTTCTATCTCGCGACCAGCGGCGAGACGGAGATCCACCGGGTCTACGTGTGCGGCGGCAGCGCCTTCCTGCAGCCGCTCGTGCAGGCCGTCGAGAAGCGCGCGCGCGTGCCGGTGATGGTGCTCGACCCGCTCGCCAACCTCGCCGTCGACCCGAAGACCGTGAACGAGGCGGAGCTCCGCTCCCGCTCGCCGCAGCTCTGTGTGGCCGTGGGCCTCGCCCTGCGCGCCGACAAGGAGCGCCGCGACCTGGAGACGCGCCGCGTCCGCATCAACCTCCTCGCGCAGCGCAAGGAGACCTCCCGCCGCGCCTCCACCGGGGCGGGCGGCCAGGCGTGGGTCGGCCTCGTCGTCCTGGCGATGCTCCTGGAGATCGCGGGCCTCGCCTTCTTCCACAGCTCGCAGCAGACGACCCTCACCCGCATCAACGGCGACAACACCGACCTGCAGACCAGCATCGACAAGATCAAGAAGGACACGGCGGACCACCCGAAGATCAAGGCCGAGCTCGCGCAGCTCCGCGACCGCGAGGACGCCATCCAGAAGCTGCAGGCCGCGCGCACCGGCCCCACGTCGGTGCTGCTGGAGCTCTCGCGCATCCTCACCGTCGGCCGCGGGCCGACCGTCGACCACGACAAGCTGGAGCAGCTCAAGCGCGACAACCCGGGCGCCGTCCCCAACCCCAACTGGGACCCGCGTCGCCTGTGGCTCACCAAGTACTCCGAGGTCGACCGCAACGTGAAGATCGAGGGCCTCGCCCGCGACGGCGAGGACGTCGCCGAGTTCTTGCGGCGCCTCGCCCTGAGCGACTTCTTCTACGAGGTGAAGCCGCTCCCGGCGACCGAGGTCGTCGACAAGGACACCCACATCAGCCTGAAGCAGTTCGCCGTCAGCGCGAAGGTGAAATACTGACATGGCCACCTCCACCGCGCAGACCAGCGGGCTCGCGAAGCTCGGACTCCCCGCCCGGCTCGGCGTCGGCGCCATCGGCGTCGTGCTCGTCGCGCTCGTCTACTGGGTCGTCTTCTACAGCGACATCTCCGCCAAGATCCAGGCGGCGAACAACGCGCACACGCGCCTCCAGTCCGAGCTGTCGAAGGAGCAGCAGGCGCAGGCCTCCTACATCGCCGACCGTGACGAACTCGCGCTCCGCCAGCAGAAGCAGCGCGAGCTGAACAAGGAGCTGCCCGCCGACACCGAGGCGCCCGCCTTCCTCTCCGCGCTGCAGCAGGTGGCCAACGTGAGCGGCGTCGACCTGAAGTCCTGGCAGCCCCTCGACGAGCAGCAGCAGGCCTTTTACGCCAAGTTCCCCATGAAGCTGGAGATGAGCGGCCGCTTCCACCAGATCGCCAAGTTCGCCTACGAGGCGGGGCGCGTGGAGCGCATCATCAACATCGAGAACATCGAGATGAGCGACCCGCACCTCGACGGGGACGAGGTGAAGGTGAAGGCCAAGTGCCTCGCGACGACGTTCCACGCGGTGGCCGCCAAGCCGGCGAAGGCGCCCGGCGGCAAGGCGCCGCCCGGCGGACGCCCGCCGCCCGGAGGGATGAAGTGATGCGCCGCCTCCTGCTCCTCTGCGTGCTCTTGCCCGCGGCGTCCATCGCCGCGTGCGGCGGGAGCAAGGCCAACAAGATGCCCCCGCCGCCCACGGCTGCGCAGCGCAGCGCGGCCAAGAAGGCGCCCGACGCCGGCGCGCTCGCCCCCAAGGGGCCGATGGTCGAGTACACCGAGAACGAGTTCACCGAGAGCGACCACTCCCGCGATCCCTTCCGCTCCTTCGCTCAACTCTTCGTCCAGGAAAAGTCCCACACCCACGAGCGCCAGCTCCCCGTCGTGCTGCCGCAGTACTCGCTCGACGAGCTCAAGCTGGTGGCGATCGTCCGCGGCGGTGACTACCCCCGGGCGATGCTGGTCGACCCGACGACGAAGGGCTGGGTGGTCAAGAAGGGCGACTTCATCGGCCGGCCGGACACCGTGCACACCGGAGGCACCAACGGCGCCGACTACCAGCTCAACTGGCGCGTCGACCGCATCCGCGACGGCGATATCGTGCTCACGCGCGAGGACCCCGCGCAGCCCGGCGTGCCGCCCGCGACGCGCGTCATCCCGCTCCACCCCGAGAGCGACCACCAGAACGGCCAGCCGCGCGTGAACTGAGCGTGGCCCTCCGCCACGCGTCGGGCGTCCGGAGCCCTCCCGTGCGGCCGCGCCCCATCCTCCCGCTCGCGTCGGGCGGCGTGGTGGCCGGCGACAATGCTCTGCCTGGCGTCTTCGCGCGCTGACTTTCGCCACAAAGTGGGCCGTCTCCGGATGCCCGGACTACCGTCCTCTCGCATGCCCTTCTGTCCGAAGGGCGCGAGGAGTTGCCATGAAGAAGGCAGCACGAACGCGAGCCATCGCCATGTTGGGATCGTCGGCGCTCGGCCTCTGGCCGGCCTCGGCGCTCGCCCAGGCGGCTCCGAATCACGTGCGGGACGTCAGAGTGCACGCGGCCGACGGGATACCCTCGGCGACCGACATCGAGGTCGTCGGCACGTCCGCGCCCTCGTACCAGGTCCGATTCGGACGCCGGAGGCAAGAGGTTGATCCTGGACCTCTCCAACGCGGACGTCGTCGGCGCGCCGCAGGCGCTGTCCCGTTCGGGCTTCGGCGTCCTCACACGCGCCTACCGCTCGGGGTCGGGGACGATCGCCCGCGTGCTGGTCAACATGACCAGGGACGCCACCTACCGGGTGCGCGTGGACGGCACGACGCTGCACCTGATCCTCGCGCCCGCGGGGACCACCGCGCCGAGCACCCTGCCCGCACCCACGCTCGCGAAGACCGAGCCGGACCGCGCGGCCCTCTCCGAGGTGCGCTTCGAGCGTCAGCCGGCGGGCGTCGGCCGCGGCCACGACCGGGTCGTCATCTCGGTCTCGCCCATGCCTGCGTACACGCTCACCACCACGCCTAGCGGCAGGGTCCGGCTGGAGCTCAAGAACACCAAGGTCCCCGACACCCTGCTCCGCACGCTCGACGTGAGCGCGTATCACGGGTTCCTGCGGACCGTCAGCACCTTCGTGGACAACCACGCGGGCAAGGCCATCATCGAGATCAATCGCGCCGGCTCCGCCGAGGGCGAGGTCACGGTGGAGGGCAACAAGCTGGTGTGGTCCTTCGACGAGCCGGCCGGGAGCGGCGTCGACTCGCCCATCTCCGGGCCCGCGCGTGGTGGCCGCCGCGTCATCACCGTCGCCCGCGAGGACGAGCCCGTCGACGTCCCGCGCGTCATCACCAACTACGAGGACGGCGGCGGCATCGAGGAGAAGACCACCGGCGGCGGGGCGGCGGGCTTCGCGTCCACCGTCAACGCGCAGGTGGGGCGCTACCACGGGCGGCGCATCGACCTCGACCTCAAGGACGCCGACATCCACAACATCCTGCGGTTGCTGGCGGACGTCGGGCACGTCAACATCGTCACCGCCGACGACGTCTCCGGCAACATCACCATCCGCATGCGCAACGTGCCGTGGGACCAGGCGCTCGACGTCGTCCTGCAGGCCAAGAGCCTCGGCATGGTGCGCCAGGGCAACATCATCCGCGTCGCGCCCATCGCCGTGCTGCAGAAGGAGCGCGAGCTCAAGCTCGCCGCCGCCAAGCAGGAGCTCGACCTGGCGCCGCTCGAGACCCGCCTCATCCCGGTGAGCTACGCCAACGCCGAGGAGCTCCAGGCGCGCGCCAAGGACCTGCTCTCCCCGCGCGGGTCCATCGCCGTCGACGAGCGCACCAACGTGCTCATCGCGCGCGACATCGCCGGCAACCTGAACCACGTCGAGGAGCTCGTGCGCTCGCTCGACACGCAGACCCCGCAGGTGCTCGTCGAGGCGCGCATCGTCGAGGCCACGAGCAAGTACCTGCGCGACGTCGGCATCCAGTGGGGTGGCGACACCACCTTCAGCGAGGCCACCGGCAACCCCACCGGCATCGCCTTCCCCTCGCGCGTCGGCGTCACTGGCGGTAACTACGACCAGCAGTCGCCCACCGCGGGTCTTTCGCCGTTCCAGCGGCAGATCCCCAACCCCAACTTCGCGGTCAACCTCCCTGCCGCGGTCGGAACCGGGGCCGGCGGCGCGCTCGGCCTGACGTTCGGGTCGGTCGACAACAACCTGAACCTCAACGTGCGCCTCTCCGCCGCCGAGTCGAGCGGCATGATCCGCATCGTCTCCAGCCCGCGCATCCTCACGCTGGACAACCGCGAGGCGCGCATCAACCAGGGCACGCTCATTCCGTTCGCGCAGATCAGCGCGCAGGGCGTGCAGACCACCTTCCAGGAGGCCAAGCTGCAGCTCCTGGTGCGCCCGCACGTGACGGCCGACGGCTCGGTCGCCATGCACGTGAAGATCAACCGCGACGAGCCGGACTTCACGCAGACGTCGGCGCGCGGCGACCCCACCATCCTCAAGCGCGAGGCGGAGACCGATCTGCTCGTCATGGACGGCCACACCGCGGTCATCGGCGGCATCTACACCCGCAACACCGGCCGCAACCTGGATCAGGTGCCCTTCTTCGGCGACATCCCCATCCTGGGCGTGCTCTTCCAGCGCCGCCGCGCGAGCGACTCGCGCAACGAGCTGGTGATCTTCCTCACGCCGCGCATCGTCAACCGGGCGGAGGCGCTCGGCCGCTGAGGCCCCTCCTCCCTACGCGCCCCTCCGCTGCACGTCGGTGGGGCGCCGGGGAGGTGCGGGCGTCAGAGCGCGACGCGGAAGATCGCCTGCGTGTTGGCGATGGATCCGTTCTGCACCCAGTAGACGAAGTTGCCGTTGGACTGGAGCTGCTGGAGCCCGACGGACGCGAGGTTCTTGACCACGTTGATCGGGGCGACGCAGTTCTGCAGCGGGCAGGTCTGCAGGTTGCCGACGTCCTCGGCGAACCACGCCGGGCCGACGGGCGTCACGGTGAAGCTGGTCGGGTAGGCCATGTTCTTGAGGAAGACGACCGGGGAGCAGTTCCCGCTCGTCGGGCACGTCTTGATCTGCCCGTCCTGGTAGCCGGACGCGCCGGAGACGAGCAGGAAGAGGTTGGTGCCCTCGATCGCGATGGCCTTGGCGTTCTGGTTGCCCGCGAGGACCGTGGGCGTGCACGCGCCGCTGGCGGCGCAGCGATCGAGGGCGCCGTTGCCGTCGATGAAGAAGAGGTTCGTCCCGTCGGAGGTGAGCATCTTCACGGAGGTCGTCGACGTGGACAAGATGTCCTCGTGACTGCCGCACACCCCCGCCTCGCACACGGTGTGGCGGAGGGCGTGGGCGTTCTGGTGGAGGTAGTACGCGTCCTTGCCCTTGAAGGAGAGCAGGTCGACCGACCCGAGCCCGTCGCTGTCGACGCTCTGACTGGAGATCACCGTCCCGGACGATGGGCACCCCTTGTCGTCGCAGTAGAAGAAGGTCGGACGCTCTTTCGTCGACTGGTTCGAGCTCGTGAAGACCAGCGTGCCCGCCTGTCCCATCAGGCTGTAGTAGTAGTTGATCATGGTCCCGACGATCGCCGGCGTCTGGGTGCATCCGGCGAGCGGGCACTTCTGGATCTGAAAGGCGTTGTCGTTCTGCGCGTAGAAGTAGACGCCGTTGTCGTCGACGGTCATCGTGACCGGGCCGTACGCGATCTTGTCGCGGATCACCTGAGGCTGGCAGACGCCATCGGTGCACAGGCCGACCCCGCCGCAGTCGTGGGCGCACTTGCCGCAGTTCTTGTCGTCGATGGAGGTGTCGACGCACGTCCCTCCGCACGCCGTCAGGCCGTTGTTGCAGGTGAGGGGCGCGTCCGCGGCGGCGTCGCTCGCACCGTCCGTGCCGCCCGCGTCGGCGGGGGGGGCGCCGGTGTCCGGGGTGACGCCGCTATCGTCGCCGCCGGCGTCGTTCGTCGTCACCGGCGAGTCGCCGACGCACGCGGCGACGGCGAGCGGGACCAAGCCAAGCATCAGGAGCTTAAAGGAGGGCATCATGCCCCCACGTTGGCACTCTCCGGGCCAGCGCGCAACGGTCCTGGCGCGCGCCTCTCGGGGGTGGCGGGCCGGCCCTCCGGGGAAGTGGTATGCTCGCCGCGTCGTGACCGCATCCAAGCCCCCGCGGACGTCGAAGAAGCCGCCGCGCCCCTCCGTTCCGCGGCCCTCGCCCCCTCGCCCCTCGGTGCGCACCTCCGCGTCCTCGCGCAAACGCGAGACGCTCACCGTCGAGAGCGACTGGCTCGAGCCGGAGGAGGAGCAGGAGCGCGAGGCGGAAGGGAAGGCGAGGAAGAAGCAGGTGCCGCCGCCCATCCCCGGCGCGCGCCTGGCCGTGCCCCCGCTGCCCGGCAGTGAGGCTCGTCCCCCGGGCCCCGGGCGCCGGTCGATGAACAAGACGATGGACGTGCGCGCGAGCTGGCTGGATTCCGACCAGGCCCCGGACCCGGCGGTCGCCGCGCGCCCCGCGCCGAAGGAGCTGGCCCTGCCGCGTCGCCCGACGGGCAAGCCCATCCCGCGCGAGGAGGAGGACGAGGCGCCCGCGCGGCCGAGCCGTCGTCCGTCGCGCCGCCCGCGCAAGCCCTGAGGTAGGCTGGGCGGATGGCCGAGGCGCCCGCGGCGAGCCGCTTCCCGACGAAGATTTTCCTCTTCGCCTTCTTCGGCTGGACGTTCGACTTCTACGACCTCGTCCTGCTCGGCTTCCTGAAGGACGACGTCGGCAAGTCGCTGCACCTCACCGCCACCGGCGAGGCGTGGATGCTCGGCGTGGCGCTCGGCACCTCCGGCCTGGGCGGCATCGTGGCCGGCGCGCTCGCCGACCGCATCGGCAAGCGCACGATGCTCGCCACGACCATCCTCTTTTACTCCTTCGGGTCCATCGTCGCCGGGCTCGCCCCGAACATCTGGGTCTTCCTGCTCGGCCGCGCCATCGTCGGGCTCGGCGTCGGCGGCGAGTGGGCGATCGGCCACGCGCTGGTGGCGGAGGCGATCGGCAACCACATGCGCGGGCGCGGCTCCGCGCTGTTGCAGTCGGGCGAGCCGGTGGGCGTGGCGATCGCGGCGATCGCCGGCTACCTGATCGCGCCGCACGTGGGGTGGCGCTGGGTGATGATCGGCTCGAGCGCCACCGCGCTGCTCGCCTTCGCCGCGCGCCGCTCGCTCCACCTGCCGAACGACGTCGGCCAGAAACGCCCGCCGATACGCGAGGTCATCGCCGCGGGCGTGGGCAAGCGCCTCCTCTTCGCGTGGATCCTCGGCGTCTTCAAGCTCGGCACCTACTGGACCTGCTACACGTGGCTGCCGTCCTTCCTGGTGAAGGAGATGCACCAGGGCGTCGCCCGGAGCGTCGCGTGGGTGATGACCGCGCAGGTCGGGCAGTTCACCGGCATGCTGATCTTCGGCCAGGTGTCCGACCGTCTCGGCCGCCGGCCGGCGTTCGCGCTCTTCTCGGTGCTGACCGCCGCGGCCATCGCGCCGCTCGCCTTCGCGTGGGAGCGCCTCTCGGCCACGCCGGTGCTCTTCTGGGCGACGATGCTCGCCCTGGGCGTGGGCTCCGGCTGCACGGCGGGGTTCGGCGCGTTGCTGGCGGAGCTCTACCCGACGGAGGTGCGCGCCTTCGCGATGGGGACGACCTACAACCTGGCGCGGGCGGCGCAGCTCGGCGCGCCCATTTTGGTCGCGTGGGCCGTCGGCGCGTACGGCCTCGCGGGGGGCCTGTCCGTCCCGCTGGTCCTCGCGCTGTGCACCGCGTCGTGGGTCTGGGTGCTGCCCGAGACACGCGGGATCGTCTTGCCCACGCTGGCGCCGGCGGCCGATCCCTGAGCGTACGCCACCGCCGCGGTGGTCCGCCGGGGCTCGGTCTGTTAGATTCAGACCAGGAGGCCGTCATGCGTAGTCGCTTGCTTGCCCTTGGGTGTGCGGTCCTGGTGTCCGGTGCGTTCGCGGCCTGCGGCGGCACCACTGGCCCGTCCGGCTTCGACAACGGCGGCGACGCGGGCGGCGGGGACGACGGCGGCGGCACCACCGACGACGGCGGCGGCACCAACGGGGACGACTCCGGCTTCGTCAGCTTCGACGGCGGCGACGCCGGCGTCGTGGTGGACTCCGGGCCCCCGCCGGAGGTCGCGGTCGTCTACGCGCACAGCCCCAGCCAGCTCTACAAGGTCGACCCGAAGACCAAGGGCGTCACCCTCGTCGGGAGCTTCAGCGGCGGCTGCTCCAGCGTCATCGACCTGGCCATCGACGCCAACTCCAACGCCTTCGTCACCACCTTCAGCGCCTTCTACAAGCTGGATCTCGCCACGGCGAAGTGCACGCAGGTCTCCACGGGCAGCTACCCGAACTCCCTGTCCTTCGTCCCGAAGGGCACGCTGGACGCGAACGCCGAGGCGCTCGTCGGCTACTTCGGCAGCACCTACGTGCGCATCGACACCTCCAGCGGCGCGGTGACCAACGTCGGCACCCTCACCGGTGGCTACTCGTCCAGCGGGGACATCGTCTCGGTCATCAACGGCGGCACCTTCCTCACGGTGAACGGCAACAGCTGCAACGACTGCTTGCTGCAGGTGGACCCCAAGACCGGCAACGTGGTGCAGAACTACGGCTCGGTGAACCACTCGGCGGTCTACGGCCTCGCCTTCTGGGGCGGCACCCTCTTCGGCTTCGACGCCGCCGGCGAGCTCTTCCAGATCACGGCGAAGAACAACGCCATCGTCACGCAGAACATCAACATCCCCAACGCCCCGCCGAACCTGGTGTTCTGGGGCGCCGGGTCGACGACGTCCGCGCCCGTGACCGACCAGGACGGCGGCGGCATCCCGATCAAGTGACGCCCGCTGCGCCGTAGCGCCTCGCGCGCTGTGGTACCCTCGGCCGTCGATGGCCCGGGAGCTGTTCAAGGATCACATCCTGCGCATGACGCAGGAGCGCAACTGCGTACTCGCCGCGTGGTACGACGCGCCCACCGTCCCTCAGCTTCGCGAGTTCGCGCGGGCCGGCAAGGAGATCCGCCGGACGTACGACCAGCTCGCCCTCTTCAACGTGGTGCTCTCCGGCAAGCCCTCCTTCAGTCAGGAGGTTCGGGAGGAGACGGCGCGCATGACGCGCTCGGAGTCCATCTTCAACCTCGCCACCGCACATCTGGTTCTGGTGGAGGGGCTCGCCGGGGCGGCCACGCGCGCCTTCCTGAGCACGATGGTGCTCGTGGGCCGCCCGCGCACGCCCACCAAGGTCTTCGCCGACAGGGAGGGTGCGGCGGCCTGGATTCATGGCTTCTGCCGCGAGGGCAAGGAGCGCTGGACCCGCGAGGAGCTCTTTCAGTTCCTCACCACCGAGACGTGAGCCCAGCCCCCGGGGCTGCCAACCCCTCCATCTTCCTGATCTTCTGATCTTTCGGCGATCCTCTTCCCCGCGGGAGAAGAGGGCAAAGCCCTGCCGTGGCCCCGTGTCCAACGAGACGCCATGCGTACGGCTGCTCTGTTGGTCGCGGGCGCGCTCGCCCTGCTCTCCCCGCTCCTGGTTCGTGCGGATGGCCCCGCCGCGCAGAAGCAGGAGAGCAAGAGGGAACAGGTCGTGTCTCGCGCGCGGCTGGAGGTGACACGCCAGGTCGCCTACGACGGCCGCTGGTTCCCCATCTCCTACCCCGGCGGAGACGTCGACTCTTCCATCGGCGTCTGCACCGACGTCGTCATCCGCGGGTACCGCGCCGCGGGGATTGACCTTCAGAAGCTGGTCCACCAGGACGTGCTGCGCGCGCCGCAGGCCTATGCCGCCTACGTGAAGAAGCCCGACGCCAACATCGACCACCGCCGCGTCGGTCCGCTCTGGGTGTACCTGAAGCGCCACGCCCGCAGCCTGCCCATCGAGCCAGCCTCCGGCTACGCCCCGGGTGACATCGTCGTCATCTCCTTCACGGCCTGCCCGGCTTGCTCGCCGCAGCACATCGGCGTGGTGAGCGACAGGAAAGGGCCGCGCGGCGTGCCACTCCTCATCCACAACATGGGCCCCACGCCGACGGAGGACGACGTCCTGGATGCCTGGACGCGCCTCGGCCACTACCGCCTGCTTTGACGCGCGCGCGTCCGCGCGGGGAGCCGGTAGGTGGATGTGGGATGACAGACGCCGCATCAAGCGTCTCCAAATGCCCTTCGAGTCGTGCCAGAGTCGCAGATCCATGGCTCATCAACGCTTGCACGAACGCTGCGGGTGCAGCGCCTCCCACGCCTCGGGCGAGCATGGGGGCGGCCGCCCGTTCGCCTTCTCCGGCACGCCGCACAACTTCGAGCGGGACCGGCCCTTCGCCATCGAGCACCTCGCCGCCGACGTCACGCTGGAGGTGCCGACCCGGTCCCTCCGCGCCACGACGAAGCTCACGGTGCGACGCATCGCCGCCGACGCCGAGGGCATCGAGCTGGACGCGGTGGGCTTCCGCCTCACCAGCGTGCGCGTCGACGGCAAGGCGGCGCGTCACCGCTACGACGGCCGCCTGCTCTTCGTCGCCATCCCGCGCGCGGCGGAGCACGCGGTGATCGAGATCGTCTACGGGGCGACGCCGCGGCGCGGCCTGTACTTCCTCGCCCCCGACGAGCACATGCCGGACCGGCCGTACCAGGTGTGGAGCCAGTGCCAGGAGGAGGACGCGCGTCACTTCTTGCCGTGCCACGACAAGCCGCACGTGAAGATGAAGACCGAGATGACGGTCCACGCCCCGCACGGCTGGAGCGTCCTCGGCAACGGCGAGCTGGTCTCCAAGCACACGCCGAAGGAGGGCCCCTGGGTCTTCCACTGGAAGATGGTGGAGCCCCACTCCAGCTACCTGCTCACGCTGGTCGCCGGCGAGTTCGAGGTCCGCGAGGGGAAGGCCGGCAAGGTGCCGCTCTCCTACTGGGTGCCGAAGGGCCGCTCCGGCGACGTCGAGCGCACCTTCGCCAACACCCCCGCGATGGTGAGCTACTTCGGCGAGCTCTTCGGCGTGCCGTACCCGTGGAACAAGTACGCCCAGGTCGTCGTCAGCGACTTCATCTTCGGTGGGATGGAGAACACCACCGCCACCACCCTCTACGAGCACACCCTGCTCGACAAGCGCGCGACGCTGGACATCACCAGCGACGACCTCATCTCCCACGAGCTCGCCCACCAGTGGTTCGGCGACTACGTGACCTGCCGCGACTGGTCGGAGGGCTGGCTGAACGAGGGCTTCGCCACCTTCATGGAGCACGTCTGGCGGGAGAAGCACCTCGGCAAGGACGAGTACGACTACGGCCTGAAGGGCGACCTGGAGCTGTACGTGGGCGAGGCGACGGGCCGCTACCGCCGGGCCATCGTCTGCCAGGATTACGACGCCCCGCTGGACCTCTTCGATCGCCACCTCTACGAGAAGGGCGGCGTCACCCTCCACATGCTCCGCGCCGAGCTGGGGCACGACGTCTTCTGGAAGGGCATCAACGTCTACCTCACGCGCCACGCGCGGGGCCTGGTGGAGACGCGCGATCTCATGCGCGCGCTGGAAGAGGTCAGCGGGCGGAGCCTCGGTCGCTTCTTCGAGCAGTGGGTGCACAAGCCCGGTCACCCGGAGGTGGACGTCAACCTCTCCTGGGACAAGGGCCTGCTGGTGGTGGAGGTCAAGCAGCACCAGTCGACCAGCGACGGCGTCCCCGCCGCCTTCGCGCTCTCGCTCGTGCTGGACGTGGTGGTGGGCGACGGGACCGTCGAGCGCCGCCGCGTCGGGGTCACGCAGAAGGTGGAGAGCTTCGCCCTGCCGTGCGCGGAGAGGCCGGCCTTCGTGGTGGTGGACCCGGAGCTGGCCATCCTTGGCAGCGTGACGGTCAACGCGCCGCTCGACATGCTGCGCGCGCAGCTCCGCATGGCCAAGTCCGGCCGCGGCCGATGGCTCGCCGCGCGCGCGCTCTCCCGCAGCGACGACCCGGTGACCATCGAGGCACTCTCCGCGTGTCTCAAGGACGACCGCGAGTTCTGGGGTGTCCGCGCGGACGCCGCGGAGGCGCTCGGGAAGATCCGCGCGCGCGAGTGCTTCGACGCGCTCGCCGCGATGACGGGCGTCAAGCACCCGAAGGTGCGTCGCGCGGTCGTGGCGGCGCTCGGCCAGTTCAAGACGGCCGCGGCCGCGGAGGCGATCAAGCCGCTCGCCCTGCGCGACGCGAGCTACCTCGTCGAGTCGGAGGCCGCGCGCTCGCTCGGCAAGACCAAGCAGGGCTCGGTGCTGGAGGTCCTGGTGGACGTGGTGGACCGCCGCGCCTGGGCGGACGTCATCTCCGCCGGCGCGCTGGACGGCATGGCCGCCCTGCGGGACGACCGCGCCGTGCCGCACGTGCTCACGCGCACGCGCTACGGCCACCCCACGCGCGCGCGGCGCGCCGCCATCATGGCCATCCCCAAGATCGCCGCGGACCGGCGCGGTCGCGAGGCGCTGGAGGAGCTGCTGGAGGACCCAGACCCGTACCTGCGCGTCGACGTGGCGCGCGCCATCGGGGAGCTGGGCGACGCCAAGTCTCGGCCCGCGCTCCGCGCGCGGCTCGCGGTGGACCTGGACCCTCGCGTGCGCCGGCGCATCCGCGAGGTGCTGCGAGAGATTGGCGGGGAGGGCAAGCGCGCCGCCGAGCAGCTCCGGGAGGACTTCGACAAGCTGCAGAACGAGCACGCCGAGCTGAAGGCGCGGCTGGCGAAGCTGGAGGCGCGGGTCGCGCCGGAGGAGCAGCCCGCCAGGGGCGCACCGAAGAGCAAGGGGAAGAAGTAGGCAAGGCATGACCGACCCCATCCGCGTCGAGCAGCGCGGCGCCGTGGCGGTGTGGACCATCGACCGCCAGGACCGCAGCAACTCCCTCTCCCGCGACACCCTGCTCGCCTTCGGCCGCCTCACGCGCGAGGCGGTGGAAAACCCCTCCGTCCGCGCCATCGTCGTCACCGGCGCGGGCGAGAAGGCGTTCTGCGCCGGCGCCGACCTGAAGGAGCGCCAGGGGATGAGCGAGAACGACGTGCGTACCCAGGTGCAGCTGTATCGCTCCGAGCTGGGCCCGCTCGACCGCTCGCCCAAGCCGGTGATCGCGGCCATCAACGGCGTCGCGTACGGCGGCGGGCTGGAGCTCGCGCTGCTGTGCGACCTGCGCGTGGGCGCCGCGCACGCGCGGCTCGCGCTCCCGGAGACCTCGCTCGGCATCATCCCCGGGGCCGGCGGCACGCAGCGCCTCCCGCGCGTGGTGGGGGAGGCGCGGGCGAAGGAGATGATCCTCCTCGCGCGCGTGCTCTCGGCCGAGGAGGCGCTCGCCTGGGGGCTGCTCAACCGCGTGACGCCCGCCGGCAAGAGCGTGGTGGACGACGCCGTGGAGTGGATCGCCCCCATCGCGAACGGGGCGCCCATCGCGCAGGCGGCGGCGCTGGAGGCCATCGACCGCGCGCTGGACACGACGCTGGAGCTGGGCCTGGAGCTGGAGAAGGTGAGCTACGACAGGACCCTGGTGAGCGAGGACCGCACCGAGGCGCTGCGCGCCTTCGCGGAGAAGCGCAAGCCGGCGTTCAAGGGGCGGTAGCGGGGCACATCTGCTACGTTGGTCCCGTGAAGCGGGGAGCACTCTGGGCCGGGGCAGTGGTGGTGACGGCGGCGGCGCTCGCGGCGTGCGCCAACGGGCTGGTCATCCAGCCGGACGCGGACGCCGGCGCGGACGGGAGCCTGCCCGACGGGAGCAATCCCATCGGGGACGCGAGCGCCTGCCCGCAGTACGACCTCACCAAGGATCCGCAGCACTGCGGGAGCTGCACCCACGCGTGCCAGCCGGCGGAGGTCTGCTCCAACGGGCAGTGCAAGGCGCAGTGCGACCCGCCCCTCGTCAAGTGCCAGAACGACGACGCGGGCACGTGCGCGGACCTCACCAAGGACCCCGCGCACTGCGGGCAGTGCACCACCGCCTGCAGCACGGCGGATGCGGGGGCCCTGCCTCCCGGCAACGGCAACCCCGACTCCGGCGTCTTCTTCGACGGCGGCTACGACGGCGGCACCGGCTGGTCGCTGGGCACCGCCTCGTGCGCCAACAGCGCGTGCGGCGTCACCTGCCCGCAGGGCATGACCGAGTGCGCCGACGGCATCTGCTACGACACACAGAACTTCCACGACCACTGCGGCGACTGCAACACCGCGTGCGCCGCGGACACCGAGTGGTGCGATCAGGGCCACTGCTGCGCCGTCGGCCAGGAGGTGTGCAACGGCGCGTGCGTGGACGTGCAGAGCGACACCAACAACTGCGGCGGCTGCGGGGTCACGTGCAACGGCAACACGCCCGTCTGCAGCGCGGGGCAGTGCACCGCCGCGACCACCTTCACCGACACCTTCACGCAGGGCCAGGTGGCGACGCAGCAGTGCATCGACTGGAACGCCTTCCGCACCAAGCTCACCGGCACGTACACCTCCATCACCCTGAGCGGGTCGAATGACCAGACCGGCCGCACCTGCACCGGCGCCGGGGCGAACACCCTCTGCCAGGCGCTGCACAACGGCACCACCGTCGCCGGCCTGAGCTGCGGCGGCTACACGTGGAACGTCGACTTCTGCTCCGGCATGACGTGGGAGCTCTCCGCCGACGCCACCACGTGCAGCTGCAACGGCACCTACAACGTGCGGCCGTGCATCAACACCAACGGCGACTGGGGCGGCATCAACGGCCCGACGTGCCAGTTGGGCAACAACGGCACCCAGACGATCACCGTCGTCTGCAAGTGAAGCGCTAGCCCCTCGCCTTCGAGACGAACTTCGCGTCGACGCGCTCGCCGACGTAGGTGGGGAAGCGCGGTACGCCGCCCTCCGACAGCTCCTGGTAGCGGAAGGTGATGATGGCGCCGACCGCCGGAGGGTGCTCGCGCTCCCTGTCGGAGAACCCGGTGCCCACGTTGAAGCGCGTGCCGTCCTCCAGCTCCACGAGCAGCGCGCCCAGCCGGCCCTTGTGGCGTCCCCTCCCGGCGACGTGCTCGACCACGCGCGCCTCCGCGTCGTGGAACGTCTTGACCTTCAGCAGGGTGTGGCTGCGCCCCGCCTCGTACTTGCTGCGCGGCTTGCGCAGCATCAGCCCCTCGCCCCCGAGCGCCTCCACCCGCGCGAGCTCTTCCTTGAGGTGGTCCACCCCGCGGCACACCTCGTGGGGGTGGACGTTCGCGTACGCGGCCTTGCCCTCCAGCAGCTCCTTCACCCGCGCGAGGCGCTCCTCGAACTCGCCGCCGTGCTCCGGCGCGTCGAAGACGACGTAGCGGAGGTCCTTCCACTGCGGGGGCCTGTCCTGCCGCTTCACGATCCCGACGGTGCGCTGGAAGGTCTTGCGGCCGCCCCACAGCTCGCCGTCGAGCGGCGTGGCGGGCAGGTCCCCGACGAACCAGTCCGGCGCGAAGAAGACGTTGCCCAGCCGGGAGACGAACTGCTTGCCGTCCCAGAAGGCCCGCACGCCGTCCAGCTTCTCGCTCATCCACCAGCCCTCGAGCTCGATGTCCATCGCCCACTTGTGCGCGAGCAGGAGCGGCGGCTCGGCCCCCGCATCTCCGGCCTCGCCGGCGCGGGCGGGCCTCGCCTTCTTCTCCGGAAGGGCGCCGACGCGCGCCTTCTCCGCTTCCTCCCCGCGGAAGGCGCGCAGGTGCTTGCAGGTGCGACGCTCGATGGTGACCGACTGGTGCATCCACGCCGGGCAGGTGCACGAGTACACGCCGCCGCTGTTCTTCAGCGTGTAGACCGCGGAGCCGGAGCCCTTCACCTGCGTCGTGTGGCCATCGTCGAGGTCGGGCATCGCGCCGCCGAGGGTACCCGCCGCCGGTGGCCGCGGGAAGCACCGGTCACTTCGCGGCGTCGGGGGCGACGACCTTCGCCCTCGAGCGCTCGGCCTCCACCACCTTCACCAGCGAGTCCTGGAGCTCCGTCTTCAGCGTGTCCCACTGCGCGGCGACGACGCCGGAGTCGTCGGCGTAGAGGGTCTGGAACTTCTTCTCGTCCTGGTGGTTGCTCGTCGTCTCGCCGTACAGGTAGCCGTTGCGGGTGTCGACCAGGAAGGCGTCGACGTAGCTCTGGACCTTCACGTCGCGGAAGGGGAGGAAGAGCGCCGGGACGAGCAGGGCGTCGAAGGCGGCGAGCCCGTTGGCCGAGACGTCGGTGCGGTAGCCGTAGTCCACCACCACCACCACGTCGCAGTGCGCGCGCGCCGCCAGAAGCCGGAGCTTCTTCATGCTGAAGGGGCGCGCGGGCGGGGCCTGCCACTCCGGCGCGGGCGCGTCGAAGCGCCTGGCGCCCGTCACGGCGAGCGCGGGGATGGAGTAGACGCTGCCCACGCCCGGGATGGCGTGCAGCACGCGCTCGACGTCGGCGTTCTTGCTCGCGTCGAAGCTGAAGTAGGCGACGTTCAGCCTGTCGCCGAGCTGCGGCCGCGCCGCGAAGGCCTTGGCGACGTCCTGGTCGTCGATCTCGGTGGCCGGCCCGTCCGGATCGAAGTGGGCGACCTGGCTGGGCATGTAGACGGAGGTGCCGCACCCGATGGAAGCGGCGAAGAGAAGGGGAAGGAGAAGGTGGCGCATGCCCCTCCAACGCGCCCGCGCCCGCCCGCCTTACACGCAGCGCGTCAAAAGGAGGCGGTGACCGACGCCAGGAAGGTCCGCCCGTTCTGCACGATGGTCCGCTGGGTGAACTCGCTGCTGGGGACGGCCTCGTACTTCCAGTCCATCAGGTTGTAGGCGCCCACCGCCCAGCGGACGCCCAGGCGCTCCGCCTCCCCGGAGAAGACCAGGTCCCAGACCAGCCCGGGGTTGGTGGAGCCCTGCGCGGGTAGCGGCTCCGGCGGTGAGGTGCTGCGGTCGTAGGCCGCGAAGCTGTTGTCCTCGCGGGCGCCCTCGAAGGTGAGGCGCGACATGAGCATCAGCGTGCGCCCCAGGATGGGCACGGCGCCCTTGATGGCTCCGAGCAGCAGCGGCGAGTTGGGGACGTCGCGGACCGCCGTGGCCCGGCACCCGCCCGCCGTCTCCGTCCCGGCGATCGCCGCGCAGTCGGCGCCCGTCACCCCGGCGAGCGTCTCCTCGCGGTTCAGATACTGCGCCTTCTGCACGCTGCCGGTGACGGAGAGCATCCATCCGCCCCGCCACTCCCGGCGGACCTCCACCTCCGCGCCGCCGACGAGCACGGGGAAGGGGGAGTTGCGGTACTGATTCTTCGTCGCGCCGTCGCGCGGGTCGACCACGTCCACCAGCTCGATCAGGTTGGTCACGCCGTTGACGTAGCCCGCCACCGTGCCCACCAGCGTGCTGGTGAAGCGGTGCGAGAGCTCCACCTCGCCGGAGTAGACCTGCTCCGGCGTCAGGTTCGGCGCCCCGATCTGCGTGTCGGCGGTGTAGTAGAGCTCGTAGACGCTGGGGGCGCGGAAGGCCTTACCCGCCAGGATCTTCACCGTCCCGCGCGGGTACGGCTTGATCACGAAGGCGAGGCGGGGGTTGAAGGCGTCGAGGAACTGGAAGTTGTGGACCGACTCGTAATAGTCCAGGCGCGCGCCGGCGGTGATCTTGAGCGCCTTGACCGGCGTGATGTCGGCGTTGACGTACCCGGCGGCGACGTAGAACGGGTCGTTGCGCGAGGGGTTGCGCGCGTCGTCGAAGACGTAGGGGCCGATGTCGTCCACGCCGCGCTGGAAGGTCTCGAAGTGCTGGATGAAGGCGCCGCCCGCCATCAGCCGGAGCTGCTTCACCGGGGTGAGCTGCACCCGCGCCTCCAGGCCGCCCCACCGGCCGCGGTAGGTGTCGCGGCTGGAGCCGCGGCTCGTCGGGTCCTGCTGCCAGCTCGGGTAGCCGAGGTAGTCGTTGAAGTCGTACATGTCCAGGTGCGCGCGCGCGAAGAGCTGCACCGTCCTGGACAGGCGCGGCTCGAAGCGCGCCTCGACGAAGCCGCGCGTGTCGGTGAACTGGTCGCGCGGGTCGTTCAGGACGGTCTCGTACTCCGTCGAGGGCAGGGTCTTCTTGCGGGTGTTGATGAACCACTGCACCGTCAGCGACTTCCACCAGAAGCGTCCGTTGATCATCCCGGCGTCGAAGCCGTCGACGCCGCGCGCCCAGCCGTCGTAGGGCTTGCCGTAGTAGTCGGTGCGCGGGGGGATGGTCTGCGTGGGGTCGCTCGGGTCGGGGGTGCCGCGCGGATTGTCGCGCAGCTCCTCGAAGTAGTAGTCGCGGCCGAGGGCGTGCGCGCCGGAGACCGACGTCCAGACGCCGGCGTCCTTGCTGATGCGCCAGTAGCCCGTGGCCTTGGCGCGGCCGACGCCGTAGCCGGCGGTCGACAGGCTCGCCTCCACGTGCGTCGGCTGGTCGCGCGAGCGGGTGACCAGGTTGATGACGCCGAAGAAGGCGCTGGTGCCGTAGAGCACCGACCCCGGGCCGCGCACCACCTCGATGCGCTCCACGTCGTCGATGTCGACGCGGCCGTCGTAGCCCACGTACGACGACCAGATGTAGTCGTCGTTCGCCGGGTGGCCGTCGACGAGCACCAGGATGCGGTTGCCGTAGTCCCCGGGGCGTGAGAAGCCGCGCACGCCGATGGTGTCGTAGCTGGTGTCGTACGAGAGGTACATGCCGCGGATGCCGCGGATGGCCTCGGCGATGGTGGGGTACGCCATCGCCCGCAGCTCCTGCTGCGTGATGACGGTGACCGACGCGGGCGCGTCCTGGATGGACTCGGTGAAGCGGGAGGCCGCGCTCACCTCCTCCAGGGTGCTCAGCTGCAGGTCCAGCTTCACCTGCGCGCCCTTGCGCACCACGATGGTCTTCTCGATGGGCCGGAAGCCGGAGAGCGTCACGCGGAGCGTGTGCGTCCCGATGGGCACGTTGATGACCGCCGGCGTGAACCCGCTGGGCTGGCCGTCCACCGTGATGAGCGCGTCGTGGATGTCGGTGTTGACCACCACCGAGCCGGTCACCGTCGCCATGCGCGCGCGCACCGTGACCGCGCCCCGCGGCGGCAGGTTGATGGGCAGATCCAGCGTCTGGTAGCCCTCCTTGGAGACGATGACCGCGTGGCGGCCAGGCGGGATCTGCGTGGAGCACGGGACGGTGCACTTGACCGGCGAGTCCTCGCTGTCGATGCGCACCTGCGCGCCGGGCTCGCCGCCGACGTGGACGGTGCCCAGGATGGGCACCAGGCGCATCTCCACGCGCGTCTGCTTGCCGACCTTCACCTCCACGCTGTCCTGGATCGCCGTCTCGTAGCCGGCGAGCTCCACGATGACCTTGTGGTGGCCGGAGGGGAGGCCCAGATCCGCCGGCGTGTTGCCGCGCGGGCCGAGGTCCTTGCGGTCGAGGTACACGGTGGCGCCGGGGGGCTGGGTGATCACCTTCAGCACCGCGACGCTCGGCGCGACGCGGGCCAGGGCGTCGTGGATGCGCCGGACCTGCGCCGCGCGCGTCTCGCCGGCCAGGGCGTCGACGTAGTAGCGGTAGGCGTCGGGCGCCTCGTGGAGCTGCTCGTAGGTCCGCGCGATGTTGAACAGGACGTTGCGGTTGGGGACGAGCCGGTTGGACGTGAGGAAGTGCTCGAGAGCCACCTTGAAGTCGGCCTTCTCGTAGGCGTCGGCGCCGAGCTGGAACTGCAGGTCCGCCTCGTCGGCGAGGTTGTCGGCGCGGGCGGGCCGCGCGGCGGCGAGGGAGAAGCCGAGGGCGAGCAGGAGCGCGCACGCGAGGCGGGCCCATCGTCGATGCGTCAAGGAGGTCCGGCGCGGGCGGCGTGTCATTCCGTGGCGTGCTCTGCTCAGCGCTCGCGCTGGATGTCCAGGTTGGGCCCGCTGCCCGTCCCGCCCTTCGGTCTGGCCGTGGGGTGGGGGTGGAAGTGCGCGGGCGTGCCGCCGCGGGACAGGTGATGCGCCGTGGCGGTGGGTGGTGGGGTGGCCGACACCACCGCGCTCGGCTGGGCGACGCTCGCGCTCGGCGCCAGGGAAGCGGCGGACGGGTCGACCCGCGCCGCGACCGAGCCGGTGGAGATGGGGGCGGCGGGCGCCAGCCCGACGGGGGGCGCGACGACGCGGATGACGAGCGCGGCGAGGGCGCTTCCCAGCCCGAGCAGGGCGATCCCTCCGGCCAGCAGGACGGCCGCCGGAAGGCGCTTCCTGCGGCGAGGTCGCGGGGGCGGGAGTGTCTCCACCGAGCCGCCGCGGAGGGTAGGGGAGGATTGCGGGGAGGGGTCGGGCACCACGGTGGGATCAGCGCCGTTCACCGGCGTCCCCCCGCTGGTCGCCCCCAATGCTTCGCCATGGTCTTGTCCGCCCCGCGTGTGGGGCACCGGGGGACAAAGTACCATGGCGCCACGCCACGGTGCCGCTAGTTTCGCGGGTGGCCATGGCCCGCCGGCGCCGCCTATGCTGGCCCTGGTGAGCGGATGGCGATGCACGGGGGGCGCGGTGGTGGTGGTGGCGGCCCTCGCGCTCCTCGCCGGCTGCGGGGACGCCGGGGGGATCGACGGCAGCCAGGTGCCGAAGGTGGGCTCCACCGACGCCCCGCCCACGTGCGCCCAGGTGTGCGACCGGCTGGAGCAGCTCTGCGGGGTGAGGCCGCTCGACTGCACCCTGGAGGACGCCGGCGGCTACTGCGACACCGTCTTCGACGACACGCACCGGGTGTGCGTCGGCCAGGCGGAGACCTGCCAGATTGCCGACGAGTGCGAGAACGCGGCGGAGCCGGACGACGCCGGGGCGGACGACGCGGCCCTGGTCGACGACGCGGCCCCGGCCGACGACGCGGCGGCGGACGCTGCCGCGGAGTGAGGGGCGGCCGCGGCGAGGGCAACACTCCTTTCGCCACGAGGCGCACCGCCTGCGCCCGTCCGGAGCTCGCCTTGCGAGGTTTCTCGGGATGGTATGGCGCTCGCAAGCCCCGCGCGACGAGGTGCACCCATGGCGAAGGTGTTGCTGGTCGTCGCACGACAGGGCTTCCGCGACGAGGAGTTCTTCAAGACGAGGGAGGCTTTGGAGGGTGCCGGGCACCAGTGTGTCGTGGCGAGCCGCTCCGCCGGCGAGTGCACCGGCACGCGCGGCGGCACCGTGACCGCCGAGGCCCTGGATGCCGTCGACGCGAGCACCTTCGACGCCGTCGCCTTCATCGGCGGGCCGGGCGCCAGGGAGCTCTTCGCCGACCCGGCCGCGCTCCACGCCGCCCGCGAGCTCTTCGCCGCGGGCAAGGTGGTCGCGGCGATCTGCATCGCCCCGGTCATCCTGGCGAACGCGGGGCTCCTCGCGGGCCGGCGTGTCACCGCGTACCCCACCGAGGTCGCCGAGCTGGAGCGGGCGGGGGCGCTCGTGGCCCCGCGGCGTCTGATGATCGACCGCAACCTGATCACCGCGCGCGACCCGGACGTGGCGCGCTCCTTCGGCATGGCCATCGTCCGCGCCATGACCATGCGCACGCTCCGCAGCTCCCGGAGCGTGCCGGCGGTGCGGCCCGCCTGAGCGGCCTCCTCCCGATCGGGCTAAGCTGCGGCCCGATGAACCCCACCGAGTCCACCGAGCTCCCGGCGCTCGTCGACGCGCTGCTCGCGAGCTACCGCGGCGACCCCCGCGCCCACCACATCAACCGCCGGTTCTTGCCCTCCCGCGACGAGATCATCGCCATCCTGGAGCTTTACCTGCAGCTCTTTTACCCCGGCTACTACGGCAGGCAGGACCTCACCGACGAGAACGTGGGCTACCACGTGGGCGTGCTCCTGACGACGCTGCGGGAGAAGCTCACGCGGCAGATCGGCCAGTGTCTCTGCTACGCGGCCGAGAACGAGGGCACCCTCTCGGAGCAGGACTGCGCGGCGGCGGCGCGGCAGCTCGCCGGACGTCTGCTCGCCCGGCTTCCCGAGGTGCGTGCATGCCTGCTCGACGACGTGCAGGCCGCCTTCGACGGCGATCCCGCCGCCACCAACCTGGACGAGGTCATCCTCGCGTACCCGGGGATGCTCGCCGTCACCGTCTACCGCATCGCCCACGAGCTTCACGAGATGGGGATCCCGCTGATGCCGCGCATCATGACGGAGTGGGCGCACGCCACCACCGGCGCCGACATCCACCCCGGCGCCAGCGTGGGCGGCTCCTTCTTCATCGATCACGCGACGGGCGTCGTCGTCGGGGAGACGACGGAGATCGGCGATCACGTGAAGCTCTACCAGGGCGTGACCCTCGGCGCGCTCTCGCACCCGCGCGACGAGCGCGGCCGCGTCATCCGCAACACCAAGCGGCACCCCACGGTGGAGGATCACGTGACGGTCTACGCCAACGCGACGGTGCTGGGCGGCGAGACGACGCTGGGCGCCGGCACGGTGGTGGGCGGCTCCGTCTTCATGACGCAGAGCGTGCCGGCGGGATCGCGCGTGGCGATCAAGCCGCCGGAGCTGCAGGTCGCGCGGGGGGGGAGCGGGGAGTAGGAGGCCCCTCCTCGCGCGTGCTCGGGCCCATGCTCGCCCGCGCGCGCGCCGCCGGCGATGTGCATGGTGCACACCATCCGGCGCGCACGCGGGCTTGCGCGTGGGCCCTGCGCGCGCGCGTCCTCCCCACGGTGTCGCGCTCCGCGCGCCACACGGGGAGGATGGTGTTCGTCGGTGCGGGTCCCGTGAATGGGGATTGCACGCGCCAGATTGGTGGAGCGGCGCGCCAGACTTGAGGTGCTCACCCGGTGTCCCGCGAGGCCAGTTCCGCATCCAGCGCCCAGATGTACACACGCCTCCGGCGATGGAGCTCCTGTTGCTCGTGCCACAGCGCGATGAGGCTCCGATCGGCCAGACCGATCCTGCGCATCGCATGATCCGGGAAGTCGCCGAGCCAACTGCGTAGCGCCGCGTCGTCCGGGAACGGCGTGGGAGTGAACGGGCTCGTGCCATCAAGTGCCCGTCGCACGAATTCCACGAAGGCCTCCGCGCGACTGCGACGTACATCGCCCTCGCTCGCGTGCGCGATGTGGTTCCCCGTCTCGATCATCACCGCCACGGGCACCAGGAACTGCTCTCTCCCTTTCTGCTTCGCCTCGTAGTCCTTGAGCGTCTCCACGTGGTGGTTCGCCTTTCCGGGTACGTTGAGCAGCTCGTCGAGGATGCTGGTGTCGACGATGCAGATCGTCACTGCCCCATCCTGCGGAAGAGCTGCAACACCTCCTGGCTCTCGCGCTCGCGCGCTGTTCCGTCTCGTTGTCGCTTGAGATACCGGTCCAGCGTCCCGCTCTGCAGGAGGAACCCGAGCGGTCCCTGCGCCACGAGGGCCGCGTAGTCCTCGAGGTCGGACAGGCGCTGCAAGCAGCTCAGCCCTGACTCCGGATCGCGATAGCAGGCGACCACGTCGGGGATCGCCCGCTTTGGCGTGGCGTCGGCGAGGGCGGGGTTGTGCGTGGTGAGTAGGACCCGAAGGTTCCGCTTGCGCGCGGTGGTATGGAGCGCCTCGAGGAGCATCTGCGCCCGGTTCGGGTGTACCCCATTGTCGATCTCCTCGATGACCACGAGCGACCCTTCGTCCACCGAGAGAACTGCGGCCGCAACCGCGAGGACGCGGAGGGTTCCGTCGGAGAGCACGGCCGCATCCGAGCTCCCCAGGCGCCCACCGAAGGTTTCGGTGAGCTGAACCATCACCTCGTTCCGTGCCGTCGTGAGGAACCCGATGTCAGTGATGTCTTGCTCGGGCAGCGCCCGCACGAAGGAGAGGATCGCTTCCTTCTGGCCCTGGTTGCAGAGGCGATTCAACGTCGAGGAGACGTTGGCGCCGCTACCGCGCAGCTCTTGCTCGTCGGCATAGGCCCACCCTCGCATCTCCTTCGGGTTCGGGTCGAGGAAGAGCGTCGAGGCGAGCGCGCTCGCGACGGTTGTGGCCGCGGTCGGGATCTTCTGCTGCGACGTCTCGTTCGCGAACCTGGCCGGCGTCAGGAGCTGGGTGAAGATCGCCTGCTGATCGACGCACGCAATGTGAGGCTTGTTCTTGCCGCGGGAGAAGTTGTTGTAGGCGACCTGGACTTCGCTGCCATGCTCCGGAGCAGGCGCATCGATGCGGTAGTAGTAGGGGACACTCGACGCTTCGTCGTCCACTAGCAGCTCTTCGCCCACGATGCGCGGGCCGCCGTTATCGGTGCGGAGTTCCAGCTCGAGGCGAGGCCCTCCGGGCTCGTCGAGCTCGCAGCCAAGGCAGATGGGAAGAGAGGGATCGAGGGGGAGGTCGGGTAGTAGCCCGCGGATCGCGACCTCACCCGCCTTCATCGCCGCCGAGAGGTCGGGCAAGCGCCGACCATGCGCGAGCCACGAAAGGAGCTGCATCGCCTCGATCAGGTTGCTCTTCCCCGATGCGTTCGCGCCGACGAGCACCGTGAGCGGCGCCAGCGGCAGCTTGGCGAGCTTGTAACTCTTGAAATTCGCGACGGAGAACGACGCGAGCATGGTTCAGCGTACCACGGACGCTCGGGCCCGCCCCCACGGCATCACCAGCCCACCACCGCCGCGAGGAGGGGCAGCCCTACTTCATTCGGGTCGCCATGAGCCGCGCCAGACCGTAGATCGACTCCTGCGGGTTCACCCCGAGGCTCGTCGGGAACACCGAGCCGTCGATCACGTGCAGGTTCTTCAGCGTGTGGTGCTGCAGGTCCTCGCTGCGCACCACGCTCGTCTTCGGGTCGTCGCCCATGGGGCAGCCGCCCATCTGGTGGGCGGTGAAGACCGGCAGGCGCCCCACGTCGAAGAGGCCGGCGTCGACGACCCTGTCGATGTCCGCCTTGTTCTTGATCTCCAGCGGCGGGTCGTGGAGCGTCATCACCGTCTTCGCGCCGCTCGCGAGCTGCAGCTCCGCCATGCGCTTCTGCGCGAAGCGGAAGGCGCGCCAGACGCGCTGGGGGATGGGGTAGTCGAGCAGGGGCGCGCCGGAGGGGCGCAGCGTGACCTTGCCGCCGGGCACGTCGTCGTGGAAGCCGTCGATGGCGATCGCGATGTGCGTCACCGTGTGGGCGAACTGCTTCATGAAGGCCTCGTGCTTCGGCCCGAAGCCCGGCGCCGCGCCCGCCGCCAGCGAGGGGTACCAGGGCGTCGACTCCAGGAAGAAGCCGACCTCCTCCTTGCGCCGCGCGAAGTGGTGGCTCGCCGCGCTCTGCGGGGCGCCCTGCTGCGGCATGATGAGCTCGTCGTAGAGCGCGCCGCTGCCGATGACCGGGTGCAGGAAGGTGCGCAGGCCGACCAGTCCGCCCGCGTTCAGGCCGGAGCGCAGGAGCACCGCCGGGCTGTTGATGGCGCCGCCGGAGAGGACGAAGCGCTTCGCCTTCACGGTGAACGACCGGCCCGTGGGCTTCTTGCCGTCGGCGTCGAGCAGGGTCCCGCGGAGCATCGTCACCTGGCCGCCGGCGGCCTCCAGCTTGTCCGCCCGCGCGCGGAACACCAGCCGCGCGCCCGCGTCGATGGCGTCGGGGATGGTGGTGACGAGCATCGATTGCTTGGCGTTCACCGGGCAGCCGAGGCCACAGAAGCCCGTCTGCATGCAGGCGTAGACGTTGCGGCGCAGGGTGTCGACGTCCCAGCCGAGCGCCTTGCAGCCCTCGTAGAGCTTGCGGTTGGTGCCGTTGAGGGCGTCCACCGGCACCTTGGCGACCGCCAGGCGCGCCTCGATCGCCTCGTAGTGCGGGACGAGATCGGCGTAGGCGAAGCCCCCGACGTGGTGGTGATCCTTCCAGTGGGCGACGACGTCCTCGGGGGTGCGGAAGCTGGTCGTCCAGTTGACGACGGTGCCCCCGCCGACCGTGCGGCCCTGGATGACCGCGATGCCCTGGTCGGCCGTCGTGCGGGTCATCGCCTCCTGGTAGAGCTTCGGGACGACGTCGCGCTCGCGCATCGTGAAGTCGTCCTGGGTGTAGTAGCCGCCCTCCTCGATCATCAGCACGGCGTGGCCGGCTGCGGCGAGCACCGAGGCGGTCACCGCGCCCCCCGCGCCGGTGCCGATGACGCACACGTCGGCGTCGAGGGCGAGGTCGGCCTTCTGCGCCGAGCCGTCGACGACGTTGGGGCTGGAGCGGATGAGCGCGAGCTTGGTCATCCGCCCTTGCCCTGGCTGGCGAGCCACTCCGGGGTGCCCACCTTGGAGTCGTCGTAGGCCATCGCGTTGAGGCCAGTCGGCGGCGCGTAGCCGAGCGCCGGCCAGCTCGACTCCTTGGCGTAGTACGCCGCGAGGCAGACCTTGCGCAGCGCGTGGTACCCGCTGCGGCGCAGCGCGAAGGAGCTGTCGCGCCAGCGGAGCAACGCGGCGTCCTGCGCCTCCGGGGAGAGTCGCGTGAAGGGCAGCAGGCGCCCGTCGAGCAGGAGGCCGGGGAGCGCGTTCTCGAAGAGCATGAGCAGGCGGTTGATGTCGTGGCGCACCTCCTCCGGCGCGTTCGCCAGGAGGGCGTCGGCACGGGCCGCGATGTCCGCGGCGTCGGCGCCCTGCGCGGTCACCACCCGCCCCGCCACCGCCACCAGCACCTGGAAGCTCCGTGGCTCGAGCACCGCGAGCGGCGTCTTCGGCAGCGCGGCGAGGTGCTTGGTGGGCACCGCGTACAGCCCCACCCCGCCCCCGAGCATCAGGAGCACCCCCCCGACCACCCCGCGCTTCAGGAACGTCCTGCGATCCACTTCAGCAACTTCTTCTTCTCCCCCCTCTCCCTCGTAGGGAGAGGGGGGCCGGGGGGGTGAGGCGGAGAGGGGGGCCGGGGGGGTGAGGCCTAGTTCGACGTGCCCGGCAGCGTCGCGTTGGCGAGCCACTGGAAGCCGTCGATGAGGGCGAGCGAGTCGTAGATGTTGTCGCTCACGTCCCAGATCGCGATGCGGAGCTGGACCGTGTCCCCCGGAATGACGTTGCCCGCGGTGGTCAGCCAGTAGGTGCCGCCGCCGACCAGGCAGTTGCCTGCGTTCGGCTTCTCGAAGCCGGTGCCGTCGAGCTGCGTCGCCCCCAGCCCGCAGGAGATGTTGCTCACCTGCGTGCCCTGGCACTGCTGGCTCTTCGACGCGGCGTCGCACACCGAGAACACGCTGGTGCCGCTCGCGATGTTGATCGCCACCGGCCACTTCTTGTTGTTCTGGGTGAAGGTCATCAGGTTCTTGTCCACCGGGTTGGCGATGGGCGAGGGCGTGCCGTTCGGCGTGTCCACCAGCGCGATGAACTGGTCGTTGTAGGCGGTGCACACGTACTCCGGGAACTCCGCCGAGAAGAAGTAGGAGTTGAAGGAGAAGGCGCGCGCGTTGGTGGGGGCGCGCAGGGTGAGCACCAGCATGACCGAGTCGTGGGCATTGGACGGCTGCGTGATGTTGCCGCAGTTGGGCGCCTGCGGCAGCTGGTTGGCCGCCTTCAGCGGCGGGTTCGCCGTCTTCAGCCAGTCCTTGATGCACAGCGAGTCGTTGCAGGTCGAGATGTTGACGTTGCTGTTCGGGTTGAAGGCGTAGCTGACGTTGTTGCCGCCCGGCGCCCCCCCGTTGGGCCCGGGCGTCGTCTGCGTCGCGTCGGAGGCGAGCCCGCTGGAGAGCACGGCGAGCGACTGTCCGTTCAGCGGCAGGATGTTCTGCCCGAACTTGGTGCGGATGGAGTGGCCGCTCTGGTCGGTGAGCGCGGTGCCGTCCGCCCGCACGAGCTTGGCGGAGAGCAGGCCCCAGGTCTTGTCCTTCTTCTGCGGCGGGTTCGCCGTGGTCTGCCGGCAGATGCCGATCGCCTTGGCGAAGTCGACCGCGTTGGTGGTGTTGGCCGCCAGCCCCTTGTCGCACGGCTGCGTGTCGGTGTCGTCGAAGAGGTCGACGAGGCCGTTGCAGTTGTCGTCGATGCCGTTGCCCACGACCTCCACCGCGCCGGGGTTCACCAGCTCCGGCTCCGACCCGCACGGCCCCGGCTGATCGCAGCAGTCACCCTCCGCCACGGTCCACCCGTCGCCGTCGCAGTCGGTCGTGGCGCTGTCGCACTTGGTGCACTTGCCGGTGATGCACTTGTCCGTCCCCGAGCAGACGAAGCCGCACTGCCCGCAGTTCTTCTGGTCGTTCTGCGTGTCGACGCAGAAGTTCCCGCACTTGGTCAGGCCCTGCGCGCACGTGACCGCGCACTGCCCCGCCGAGCATACCTGCCCGCCGGGGCACGCGTTGCCGCACTTGCCGCAGTTGGAGGGATCCACCTTCAGGTCCACGCACGCCTGGCCGCACTGCGTGGTGCCGCCCAGGCAGGTCGTGTTGCAGCCGCCCTGCGTGCACACCAGGTTGTCCGGGCAGGTGTTGCCGCAGAAGCCGCAGTTCTTCGGATCGCTCTGCACGTCGACGCACAGGTTCCCGCACTTGGTCGTGCCGCCGTTGCAGGCGAGGTCGCACTTGCCGGCGGAGCACACCTGCCCGACGGGGCAGCTCTGGGCGCAGCCGCCGCAGTTGGCCGGATCGTTCTGCGTGTCCACGCAGAGGTCGCCGCACTTGGTCGAGCCACCGTTGCACTCGCTGGTGGTGCACGTGCCCCCCACGCACGACTGCCCCTGGGCGCAGGCCGTCCCGCAGCCGCCGCAGTTGTTCGGGTCGAAGTCGGTGACGGTGCAGGTGCCGTTGCAGACCTGCGTGCCTGGGCCGCACGGGCCGCCGTCGCCGTTCACGCCGCCGTCCCCGGAGAGGATGCCGTCGTCCAGGGGCGAACGCACCCCGCAGCCCGACATGGCGAAGAAGATGGACACGAGGGCGAGCGCCGCGCCGAGGGCGAGCAGCCTGTTCGAGGTCGAGCGCATGAAAGCCTCCGGGGGCGGGGCCGGGGTCCCCGCCAAGCGCCGCAACCCTAGCCGATTTGCGGGGCAAGCCAAGGGGGCCGGGAAAAGTGCAATGCCGAGGGAAGAATCCACCCACCTGCACGTACCTGGGACCCGGAGGATTCGAACTCATGCGCCCCTCACTGACCACTCCCCGCGTCCTTGGGGCCGGCCCGCGCTACGCGCGGAACCTCGGCCTGTCCCTCTTCGGCGCCATCGCCCTCGTCGCGTGCGCCACGGCCAACAACTTCGGCTCCAGCGACGACCCGACGGCGGGTCCCCCGCACGCCCTGGGAACGGTCCTGCTCGGCGAGGCGCACAGCACCAGCACCACCGGCACGGTCGCCCCCGTCGTCTCGGTCGGCTTCATCCCGGACTCCACCGCCGCGAAGAAGTGCTCCACCGCGATGGACGGCTGCGAGATCGTCACCGCCCCCAAGTGCGCCACGGCCTGCGGCGTGGGCGAGGTGTGCTCGTACAACGACTCCTGCCAGCCCACGTGCACCAAGACGTGCAGCAAGTCCTGCGGCGACGGCGAGGAGTGCTACTTCCCGAGCCCGGGCGCGGACCCGGAGTGCCGGGCGGTCGAGACCTTCGACTCCGGGCCGGTGGCCTTCGCCGGCACGTCGGTCCCCATCACGCTCTACCCGCCGTACAAGTACTCCGGCCCGACGACGGGCGCCCCCTTCGTGCCCGGCGCGTCCATCACCGTCCAGGCGTCCGGGGCCGCAGCCACCGGCTTCTCCGCGTGGTCGCAGAGCGTGACGGCGACGACGCTCCTGCAGACCCAGCTCGGTCAGCTCACCAAGGCGAAGGTCTTCGGCAGCGACGCGCTGCCGGTGCAGTGGACCGCGGGGGACGACTCCATCGTCATCACCCTCTCCGGCGCGGGCGGCACCGCCACATGCAAGGCGAAGGACTCCGCCGGCGAGTACGACGTCGCGCGCGACCTGGTGAACGAGGTGCTCGGCCCGTCCTCCACGCTCGGCGTGTCGGTCTCACGCCAGCGCGTCGACACCAAGAAGGGCATCGCCACCAAGGGTTCGATGAGCACGGCGCACGAGCAGAAGGAGGGCTGGGTCCAGGTCACCACCTTCTCCACCGAGTCCACCTCCTTCCAGGGGTGCACCACCGGCGGCGCCATGTGTGGTGGCGCGTGCGTCGACACCTCGAGCGACCAGAACAACTGCGGCAAGTGCGGCAACGCCTGCGGCGGGGGCGAGTCGTGCGTGGCCGGGAGCTGCCAGTCGGGCACCACGCAGACCTGCGACCAGTGCATCACCGACGCGGTGAGCGGCGCGTGCGCGTCGGAGGCGCAGACCTGCGACAACAACCCCGACTGCGCCGACCTCACGAGCTGTCTCGGTGGGTGCAACGGCGACAGCACCTGCAGCCAGAACTGCGCGAACAGCTACGCGAACGGCATCAGCGACTACAACGCGCGAGCGAGCTGCTTCTGCCAGGTCGCGTGCACGTCGGAGTGCGCCAGCACCTGCGGCGGGTGAGGAGCCGCCGCCGGCCGCCTCAGCAGCCGCCGTTGCAGCTGTACGGTTGGCAGTACTGCGTGACCTCGTCCACGCAGGCGCTGTCCCAGCCGTAGTAGCAGCAGTAGTCGTCGTAGAAGCAGACGGTGTCGACGCAGCCGGCGGGGTCGCACAGGTCGTTGAGGTAGCTGCCCTGCGTGCAGAGCGCGTGCGAGCAGTTGCCCGTCGGCGGGCTGGCGCAGCACTGGCTGTTCACGCAGCTCTGCCCGTTGCACGAGTTGCCGCAGGTGCCGCAGTTGTTCTGGTCGCTCGTCGTGTCGGCGCACGTCCCGTTGCAGCACTCCCCCGACCCGCACGAGTTGCCGCAGGTGCCGCAGTTGTTCGTGTCGGTGGAGGTGTCGACGCAGGTCCCGTTGCAGGCGGTCTCGTTGCCCGTGCACCCGAGCTGGCACTGCCCCGCGTTGCAGCCCCAGGTGCCGCCGCCCCCCCCGGCGTCTGCACCGCAGACGTTGTCGCACTGGCCGCAGTTGTTGGCGTCGCTCTGCGTGTCGACGCAGGTGTTGCCGCACATCATCTTGCCGCCCTGACACTCGCAGGCGCCGTTCACGCAGGTGGCCCCGGCGGGGCAGCTGCCGCAGCCGTTGCTCCCGCCGTCGGTGCCGTTGGTGCCCCCGTCGCCGCCGTGCGAGCCGCCGTCGCGCACCACCACCCCGCCGTCTCCGTCGCCGATGGGCAGGATGCCGGTGGCGCAGCCGCCGATGGCCGCGAAGGACGCAAAGAAAGCAAACCGAGCAAAGTGATGCGTCATGACCCTCGTCCCGCTGGCAGCGAACCCTGGAGCGAGGGTCCTCGCTGCAAATGGGGCGCCAGTCAAGGCGTTACAATGTACATGCCGAATTCCTGCGGGTTGGTGAGAGCGGCAGGGTGGCGCGAAGGGGAAGGTGGGCAGCGGGGATGGACAGGCCGCGATCCAGCGCCGGGCTCCGAGCTCGCGCAGGGCCGGAGCCTGGAGCCCGCGGGCCCGTAGCCTGGGGGAGGCTCAGCCGGGAGGCGGAACGCTCTTGTTGTCCTCTTCCTTCTCGCGTCCCTTCTTCTTGCCGGAGGAGGCCTCCTTCGCGGGGGCGTCGCCCACGTCGATCGCGACCTCTCCGAAGATGACCTGCATCTTGTTGCCGCTCGGCGGGGCGAGGCGGACCTCCAGCGTCTTGGCGCGGATCACGGTGTTGTCCTTCACCACGCCCGAGAGGTGGATGGCGTCGGCGTCGAACTCACCAGAGATCTCGCCGCTCGATTCGAGCCGCTCGACGCGGACCTTGCCGTGCACGGCGCCCGAGTCGCTGACGTGGAGCGAAGGCGCCGCGAGGTCGCCCTCGACCTTGCCGCGCACTTCGACGGGGCACTTCGAGGTCAGCGAGCCTTTGAACTCGGTGCCTTCTTCCACCAGAGTCTTCTTCTCCGACGCGTCGCTCATTTACGGCCTCCCATTCTTACCGGCGTTACGTGTGATCTTCATGCGGAGCCTGCTGCCCGGCTCGAAACCGAACTCGGTGCCTTGCTCCCCTTGCTGCACGACCGAGCCCACCATCACGCCTCCGGTGGTCACGATGAGGCGCCTGGGGCCGACGATGCCGGGGGCGTCGCCGCCCTCGAAGAACTGGCCGTGGATGGTGATGTTGCCCGCCCCCTTGATGTTGCACCCCGCGAGCACGCCCTCGCTCCCGACGACGAGCTCGGTGCCGTCGCCCAGGGCGATGGAGCACTGCTCGAAGCGGCTCTCGATCTCCACGCTGGCACCCGCGTCGAACTCCAGCGCGGCGAAGCGCAGCACGTCGCCCGCGCCGAAGTAGCGTACGTGCTTGGAGCGAACCCCGCCTTCCGGCTCCTTGCCGGTGAGCGCGGCGAGCGCGGCGTCACCCTGGGCGCGCTTGCTGCCGGTGTCCTCCGGGCTGATGTTCGCCCAGTCGATCGTCACCTTGCCGATGGTGGCGCCCTTCGTGACCAGGCCGGCGATGCGCGCGCCGCTGAGGATGGTGTCCTCCAGCCTGGCCTTCTCCAGGTTCGCCTTGCGCAGGTCGGCGCCGGAGAAGTCGGCGCGCACCAGGTTGGCGCCGGTGAAGTCCGCCTTGACGAAGCTCGCCCGGCCGAACTTCGTCGCGGTGGCGCCCACGCCGGGGAGCTGCGCGTCGTCGAAGTTCGCCTCGGCGAAGTCGCCCTCCTCCAGGTTGGCCTCCTCCAGGTTGGCGCCGGAGAGGTCCGCCTTGAGCGCCTTGACGCCGCCCAGGTAGCACTCGACCAGGTCGCAGCGGGAGAGGTCGGCGCCGGAGATGTCGGCCCCGCCCAGGTTGGCGGAGTCGAGCTGGGCGTGGGCGAGCTTCGCCCCGCGCAGGTTGGCGCCGGTGAGGTCGGCGCCCTCCAGGTTGGCGCGACCCAGGTTGCACCCGGAGAGGTTCGCCTTCTGCAGGTTGGCGCCCTCGAAGTCGGCGCTCTCCAGGTTGGCCTCCCGCAGGTCCGCGCCGGCGAGGTACGCCTCGCGCAGGCTGGCGTTCTTCAGGTTCACCTTGGAGAGGTTGGCGCCCTCCAGGTTGGCGCCCTCGAAGTCCGACCGGCGCATGCTCGCGCCGGCGAGCTTGACGCCCTGGAGCTGCGCACCGCGCTGGTCGGAGCGGTCCAGCTTCTCGCCTGCCGCCGCCTTGGTCTCGAGCTGCTCACGCGTAAGTTCGGGCATGTCCCCTCACGTTCGCTCCCTGGCTTCTTCGAGGTACTTCCGGAGCTCCGCCACCTTCTTGGAGAAGGGCAGACGCTCGATGACGTTGACGCGCTCGACCTCGCCGAGGCGGGCCATCAGGACCTTGACCTCCAGCAGCACGGCCTCGCGCGCCTTGCGCGCCGCGCGCTTCTTGCTCGACTCGTCCTTGCGCTCCGCCTCCTCGAAGGCGGCCTGCTGGGTGGCGAGCTCGCCCGCGAGCTCGTCCAGGCGCTTGTGCTCGAAGCTGCGTGCCTCGTCCAGCGCGCCGCCTTGCAGCTCCTTCTTGTAGCGGGCGAAGCGGTCCACGATCTTCTCGGCGATGGCGCGGTCGATGCCTGTCGTCAGGGCGATCTCGTCCGCCTTGGCGAGGAAGAAGGCGTCGAGGGCCGTCAGGCCGTTGGCGTAGAGCTTGTCGATGGTGACCTTGCGCACGTCGGGGATCTGCAACAGCAGCGACTGCACGATGATCCCCTCGCGGCGGCTCTTGACCGCGTCCAGGCCGAAGGCGGAGGGCATCGCCGTGACGAGCGGCTCGTAGGCGGCGAGCAACAGGTCGCGCACCATGCCGTCCACCGAGAAGCCGGACTCCTCCGCGGCGGTCTTGAGCGCGGCGAGGTAGCCGTCCAGGCCCTTGCACAGCTCCGGCAGGTCGAGCTGCTCGGCCATCTGCCGCACCGAGCGCACCGCCGGCTCGCAGATGGGCAGCCAGTCGGCGGTGGCCTGGCCGGACTTCACGTCGATCATGAAGTCGCGCACGTGCCGGACGTGCGAGGTGGCGAGCTGCGCGAAGAGCTCACGCGCGCCGGACATCCCGCCGCTCGGGGACTTCATCCCGGTACCGGGCACCGCCCCGCCCGTCTGCGGGTCGCGCAGCGTGTTGGGCGGGCCATCCATGATGGCGCCGAAGCCGGCGTCGACGTCGTCGAGCAGGGCCTCCACGCTGTCCCAGAGGCTCTCGCTGGGCGGGAGCTCGACGTCGACCGGCGGCGCGGCCGGACGGCCGTGGCGTGTCGAGGGCGGGGGGGCCTCCGGCGCGCCGCGCGGGGGCTGCGCGGGTGGGGGCGTGGAGTCGATGAGCGTGGGCGCGCGCGGGCGCATCGCCGGCATCGCGCCGAGGGTCGCGGCCGCCGAGCGCACCGGCGGGACCGCCACGGCGGGCACGGGCGGGGGCGGCGGCACCGGCGGCGGCGCCTCCGGGGGCGGGGCCTGGGGGCGATGGCGCGGGACGAGCGGCGGCCCCACGTCCAGCACGCGAGAGACCACGACCGCCGGCTCCTGCGAGGGCGGCGCGGCCGGGGGCGCCTGCGTGGCCGGCATCATCGGGGCCGTGCGCGTGCGCGGCTCCTTGCGGGGCTCCTTCGGGTCGGTCCCGGCGGGTGCCCTGCCGTCGCCGTCTTTCCGACCCGGAACCGAGCTCATCGTCCTTCCGAGGATGCGAGACGGACGGTGGACATGGCAAGCGTCATCACGGCGCGCTTCCCCGATCGGTCGGACATGCACGCACCTGATCAGCGGAGCATGTCAGGGCGGCGAGCCCGGCGACCTGTCCCCTCGGCATCGGGCCGCGGTTCGGGTACCGTGCGGGCCTACCGATGACCGCAGGCAAGAAACTCGAAGAAACGCTGGAGCGCGTGGAGAAGGGGGGCGCGCCGAAGTACCACCAGAAGAACGCCAACGCGGGGAAGCTCTTCGCGCGGGAGCGCATCGCGCGGCTCGTGGACGCCGGGAGCTTCGTCGAGGACGCGGAGCTGGCGAACAACCTGGACCCCGAGCTCGCCGCCGATGGCGTGATCACCGGCACGGCGATGGTCGCGGGGCGAACGGTCGCGATCATGGCCAACGACTCCACCATCAAGGCGGGCTCGTGGGGCCGCCGCACGGTGGAGAAGATCCTCCGCATCCAGGAGACGGCGCGAGACCTGCGCGTCCCCATGCTCTACCTCGTCGACTCCGCCGGCGCGCGCATCACCGACCAGATCGAGATGTTCCCCGGGCGACGCGGCGCGGGTCGCATCTTCTACAACGAGGTACAGCTCAGCGGGCAGGTGCCTCAGGTGTGCCTGCTCTTCGGCCCGAGCGCCGCGGGCGGCGCGTACATCCCCGCCTTCTGCGACGTCGTGGTGATGGTGGAGGGCAACGCCGCCATGTACCTCGGCTCGCCGCGCATGGCGGAGATGGTGATCGGCGAGAAGGTGACCCTGGAGGAGATGGGCGGCGCCAAGATGCACTGCTCGGTCTCCGGCTGCGGGGACGTGCTGGTGAAGACGGAGGACGAGGCGATCGCCTTCTGCAAGCGCTACCTCGCCTACTTCCCCTCCAGCGAGGCGGGGCTGCCGCCGGACGTGGCGCCGCGCGCGCCCGCCAGGAGCGGCAAGCGCATCGAGGAGCTGATCCCCGCCGACGAGAACAAGTTCTTCGACATGATGGCGGTGATCCGCGAGATCATCGACGAGGGCTCCTGGCTGGAGATCAAGGCGCTCTTCGCGCGGGAGATCCTGACCGGCCTCGCCCGGATCGAGGGGCGCGTGGTCGGCGTCGTCGCCAACCAGCCCAAGTGGCTGGGCGGCGTGCTCTTCGTCGACTCGGCGGACAAGGCTGCGCGCTTCATCTGGCTGTGCGACGCCTTCAACATCCCCTTGCTGTACCTCGCCGACGTGCCCGGCTTCATGATCGGCACCAAGGTGGAGCGGCAGGGGATCATCCGCGCGGGCGCCAAGATGATCGCCGCGGTGAGCGAGGCGACGGTGCCCAAGCTCTCGGTGGTGGTGCGCAAGGCCTACGGCGCCGGGCTCTACGCCATGTGCGGCCCCGCCTTCGAGCCGGACGCGTGCATCGCGCTGCCCAGCGCCTCCATCGCGGTCATGGGGCCGCAGGCGGCGGTCAACGCGGTCTACTACAACAAGATCCAGGAGGTCCCCGCCGGGCCGGAGCGCGACGCCTTCGTGGCGAAGCTGCGCGACGAGTACCGCGAGGACATCGACATCATGAAGCTGGCGAGCGAGCTGGTGATCGACGCGGTCGTCCCTGGCGAGCGGCTCCGCAAGGAGATCGCCACCCGCTTCGCGCGCTACGCGGGCAAGGTGGAGGGGCGGCCGCGGCGCAAGCACATGGTCCTGCCGGTGTGAGCATGTCCTTCCGCGAGAACTACCTCACCTACGACGAGATCACCCGGACGCTTCAGGACTGGGCGAAAAAGCACCCCGGCCACGTCCGTCTGCAGAGCATCGGCAAGTCGACGGGCGGGCGTGACCTGTGGGTGCTGGTCATCGGCCCGGAGCCGGACCGCGCGCGCCCGGCGGTGTGGGTCGGCGGCAACATGCACGCCTCCGAGCTGGCGGGATCGAGCGTGGCGCTGGCGATGGCGGAGGACGTCATCGCCCTGCACACCGGCTCGCAGACGGTGCGCGACCTGCCCGCGCATGTCTGCGAGAGGCTGCGCGAGGTGCTCTTCTACGTGATGCCGCGCATCTCGCCGGACGGCGCGGAGTCCATCCTGCGGACGGGCGGCTACGTGCGCAGCAACGACCGCGACCGGCGCCACCACGCGCCGACGCCGCGCTGGATCTGCAAGGACGTGGACGGCAACGGCGTCTCGCTGGTGATGCGCGTGGCGGATCCCGCCGGTGAGTTCGCCCTGTCGAAGGAGGCGCCCGGCGTGCTCGTGCCGCGCACGCTGGAGGACGTCGGGCCCTTCTACAAGGTCTACCCCGAGGGGATCATCGAGCACTTCGACGGCCACACCATCCCCGACCCGTACTTCCTGTCGGACAACGACACCGACATGAACCGCAACTTCCCGTACGCCTGGGCGCCGGAGCCGGAGCAGATTGGCGCGGGGAGCTTCCCGACGAGCGAGCCGGAGTCGCGGGCGGTGGTGGAGTTCACCAGCGCGCGGCCGCACATCGTGGCGTGGCTGGACCTGCACACCTTCGGCGGGGTGCAGATCCGCCCGCTCGGCAACGCGCCCGACTCCAAGATGGAGCCCTTCGACCTGGCGGTGTACCGGCAGATCGAGGCGTGGGGGGAGCAGTACGGGGGCTACCCCACGGTGAGCGGGTACCACGAGTTCCTCTACGAGCCGGACAAGCCGCTGCGCGGGGACGTGATCGACTACGCGTATCACCAGCGCGGGGCGCTCGGGTACACGGTGGAGATCTGGGACCTGTTCCGCGAGCTGGGCATCCCGCGCCGCAAGCCCTTCGTCGACCACTACGCCTTCCTCACGCGCGACGATCTCGTCCGCTTCGCCAAGTGGGACGCCGAGAAGAACAAGGGACGTGTCTTTCGCCCGTGGAAGAAGGTGACCCACCCGCAGCTCGGCGAGGTGGAGGTGGGCGGCCTGGACATGCGCGTGGGCCTCTCCAACCCGCCGTACGAGCGGCTGGGCGAGGTTTGCGAGAAGCAGGCGAAGACGTTCCTGCGCGTCGCGGCGATGGCGCCGGCGATTCGCGTGCATCATACACATACCGAGGCGCTGGGCGACGGCGTGACGCGCGTGCGCCTGGTGGTGGAAAACGAGGGCTACCTGCCCTCGTACGTGCTCGCCTCGGCGAAGAAGCTGGCGCTCGACGCGCGCGTCTTCGTGCACGTCGCCGCGGAGGGGTGCGAGGTCGTCGGTGACGCGCGGGTGGAGCTGGGGCACCTGGAGGGCTGGGGCCGCGGCCTCTTCGACTCCGGCGCGAGCATCTTCCACATGCGGAGCAAGGGCAACGGCGCGTCCAGGGTGGCGAGCTTCGTGGTGAAGGGGCGCGGCGTGCTGCACGTCACCGCGAGCGGGCTGCGTGTCGGCGCGGCGAGGCTGGACATCGAGATTTAAATGAACGAGCGCGATTCGGAATCGCGCTCGTCCGATTTAGGTCTTGTCTCACGGGGCGGCACGCGCCGCCCCGCCCCGAAAAACGCGGTTTTTTTGTTTGGGGTACCACCCCACGCGGCGCTCGCTTTGCTCGCGAAGTTCGGCGTTCGAGGATCACGAACGCCGATTTGGCAAGCCGCGGCGCCCGCGCTCGCCCCCCCGCTTCGCTCCCTTCGCGCGGGTGCGAGAGGGAAGCGAGCGCGAGAGGGCCCGGGGATTAGGGCTCGAAGGTCACGACGAAGCGGCGCTCCTGGACGCCGAGCAGATCCATCGGGTAGCCGGCGGCGAACGTCGGGTCGGCGGTGCCCATGGTCAGGTGCTGCACCTTCATCGTCGCGGTGCACGAGCCGCCGCTCGCGACACGGTCGTCCAGCTTGGCGGTGAAGGTCAGCGTGTCGCCGGAGGGCTTCGCCACGAAGCTCGAGGGAGCGTCGCCGTAGTTGGCGCACGGGCCGTCGGCGTAGACGAACCAGACGCCGTCGGGATCGGGGGCAGGGGTGACGTGAAGGGTGACTCTCTGGTCTCGCTGCACGTCGGTGGGGATGTCGCCGGCGAGATCGAAGGCGCCGGGTACCTGCAGGTGGACGGCGTCGGTCTCCCCGTTGGCGCGGTGGAGCGTCACCACGGCGTCGGTCGCGTCGGTGGGGGCGAGCGCCTTCACCACGTAGTGCGGAGGGTCGTCGCTCTGCCAGTCGAGGAGCAGGTCGGGGCTGCCGTCCAGGGAGGCGGTCAGCCAGTCGGTGCCGTCCACCTTCACCAGGCTGCCGTCGTGGGTCATCACCGCGGCGAAGATGGTGAGGTTGTGCCCGTCCGACTGCGCGCTCATCGAGGGGCGGAGCTGGTCGGTGGTGAACTCGGTGGAGTGGTGCGGGCCGCTGTCGTTGCCGGGGGGTGGCGACGAGGAGGAGGACAGGGAGCACGCGCCGAGAGCGAGCGGGAGGCCGAGGAAGGCGAAGCGAGTGGAAGTGTTCATGGCAGTCCCCCAGTGCACGGCGGATGCCAGACGGTGCCGCGTACGGATCTCGCGGCGCCGTCTGGCGGATCGCGAGCATGCCGACGATCGGCGCCCGGCGAATTACCTACGGCGCGCACCAGCCCCGACGAATTGCCTACGACCGCTGCGCCTCGCGTGTGGCGTTCCGGATACAGGCTTTGGTTCGAAGGCGCGCCGCGGCGCGGGAGTTGGGGTAGGCTCCGCGCCGATGCGTCTCCGAGGACTCCCCGTGCTCCTTGTGCTCGCCGCGTGCGGCGGCAAGGAGCCCCCGCCCAAGGTGGTCACCCCGCGTCCGGCCCCCGCCGACGCGGGCGCCCCGGTCGACGCTGCGGTCTCGCCGTCCACCGCGGCGATCACCTCCCTGCCCGACGCGATGGTGCCTCCCCCCTACCAGCTGACCTCCGCGCGCGTGGAGCGCAGGCCTCAGGCGGGCTGGGCGGCGTGCCACGCACGCTTCACGCCGGGGGCGGATCCGTCGCGCTCGGTCGCGGCGCTGGCGCAGGGCTGCGCGAAGGCCACCGGGACGAAGCCGGCCCGCGTGACCGCCGCCGGCTCGCTCAAGCCCACCTCCACCGCCGTCGACCATCGCTTCCACGCGGAGGCGGGCCGCTGCTATCGCGTCTACGGCGTGGCGAGCCCCGGCATCAAGAACCTGGTCGTGCTGGTGCTGGACTCTACCGGCGCCACCGCCGCGCAGTACCACACCGACCCGATCGACCACGCCATCGCGCCGGACGAGGCGGTGTGCTTCAAGCAGGCGGACGACGCCACGCTGGCGGTCTCCGTCGGCGACGGCGAGGGCGCGTACGCCGTGCAGCTCTGGGCGCGCTGAGCGCCGCGTCTACTCGCGGAAGGGGACGAGGGCGCACTCCAGCGTCCCGTGGTGCGCGCTCGAGTGCGGGTCGCCGAAGACGATCGCGGTGGCGCACGCGCAAGCGCCGTTCGCGCGGAGGCTGTCGCCCGCGAGGATGGACATCTGCGCGCTGTCGCTGGCGCGGCGGTCGACCACGCCGTCGCGCGGGATCTGCAGGGTGTAGCGGGGGCCGCCGACCTGGTGCGACGTGAAGAAGAAGCGGCGGTTCATCGCGAAGGCGGTGACGCCGCCCGCGGAGCCCTTGAGAAATCGCGCGGCGCCGCCCGAGGCGGGGATGCCGAAGATGTCGCCGAAGGTCGTGGCGAGGAAGATCGTGTCACCTTCCGCCTGCGCGCCCGCGACGAACGACTCCCCCTGCGCAAAGTTGAACTTCAGGACGACCCGGCTGATCGTCGCCGCGCTGTCCCCGTCCTTCCATCGCCAGAGGACGACGATCGCCTTGCCGTCGGGGCCCTTCTCAGTCGTCGTGAAGACGAGGCCGTCCCCGGTGGCGAGCAGCGGGCTCGCGTCCGGCGGCGCGCCCCGAAGCGCCTCGCTCTTGCCGCCGCCCCTCGGGACGCGGAGCAGTCGGTCGGCCTTCGCGCAGTCCTGGGGCGTCGTGCACCCGCGCGTCGCCACGACGTAGACGTACCGTGGGCCGGCGAGCACCGGCTCGTACGCCGCGCCGGGGGCGCCGGAGATGGCGAGCGTCGCCGGCGGGCCTCCTGTCAGCGGGATCCGCAGCAGCCCCCGGTCGTCCGCCACGAACGCCGAGGCGTCGTCGACGACGATGGATGCGCCCAGGTTCTCCTGGCCCTCGTAGATTGTTCGAGGCTCCGATCGCCCGTTGATGGCGACCGCGCGCAGGCGGTTGCCCTCGCGGTAGACGACGTCACGGGGACCGAGCGCGATCGCCCCCACGCCGGGGAAGGCGCGACGGGTGGGGTACACGGGGCCCGGGCTGGTCGTCTCGAAGCGCGGGCAGACGTCGGTCGCGGCCTGCACGACGGCGGGTCGTGTGGCACCGGTCTGACCGGCGCCGGAGTCGGGAGGAGGGGCCGCGGGGCCGCAGCCGATCGCGAGCGCGACGAGCGCGCCCGTCATCCCGGGACGGATTGCCCGCGTCATGCGCCCTTCGCCCCCATCGACGTCAACGGGAGACCCGCACCCGGATGGAAACGCCGCCGATGGAGTACTCCTCGCCGTCGGCGATGGCGCGCCGCCGGATGGAGGCGCCCTCGAACCACGTGCCGTTGTCCGAGTTGAGGTCGGCGACCTTCCAGCCGCCCTCCGCCCACTCGATGCGCGCGTGCAGCCGCGCCACGGTGTCCTTCGAGATGACCAGGTCGCACTCCACCGACCGCCCGATGGTGAACTGGCTCCACCGCACAGGGTGCTCCACCCCGGCGTGGACCACCGTCACCCGCGGGCGGTCCGCCGGCATGTCCTCCGGCTCCACGTGCGCGAGCACCAGGCGCTCGATGCGGTACAGCGCGCTCCGCTGCGGCGCGCCATGTGCAGAATACACGTTTCGCGCGGCCTCCCCGTGGCGCCGCGCCGCGTCGGCGTCCCCCATCTTGCGGCTGACCGCGGCGAGCGACGCGTCCACCGCCGCCACGTCCAGCGCGCTCAGGTGCCCCTGCGATGCCGCGTCGTCGACGAGGTCGCGGAGCTCGGCGAACGCCGCCCGCGCCGCCGCCCACTCGCCCGCCATCACCGCGCGCCCCGCGCGCTGCCGCGCCGCCGCCAGCGGGGCCGAGTCGTGCGGCGGGCGGTCGAAGGACTCCACCACCTCCGCCGCGATCATCTCGCCGAGCTTCTCGTAGAGCGCCTCCCCCTCCTCGCGCGTCGCCTCCGCCGGCGCGCCGGTGTACGCGCGGTCCAGGCCCATCTGCGCGAAGGTCGCCTTGCCCGCCTTGATGCCCTCGGAGAGGCTGGTCTGGATCGCGGGCAGTTCCTTGTACTCTGCACGCACATCCTCGCCCGCCGCCATCGCCAGGGACGTCTCGTAGCGGCCGGCGTGGCAGTTGCCCTTCTTGAACTCCGCCGACAGCGTCCGGCCCCACCGGCGCGTCAGCGGGCACGCCACCACCACCCGCCCGCGGTGCAGCGGCGCGCCGTCCGGCCCCGCCACGCGCAGCGCGGCCTCCCGCACCGCCTGATCGTGCGCGGGCTCCAGGTGGTTGTTGACCAGGCACACCCGGCCGAAGCCATCGGCGAGGAGGCTCGCGCACACCGCGGCGACGTACGGCACCAGCGCGGCCTCGTCGACGCCGATGGCGCCCTTGAAGTCCGCCGCGTAGCGCGTCACGCCGTACGGCACCGCGGGGGCGATCACCGCGTCCACGCCCTTCGCTGCGAGCAGCGCCACGGCCCGCTCCGCCGCGCGATCGCTGATCACGGTGTCGGTCGACAGGCCCAGGTGCGGGCCGTGCGGCTCCACGCTGCCCACCGGCACGATCGCCGCCGTGCGCGGTCGCTCGAGCAGCGCGCGCACCTCGTCGGTGGTCATCCGGGCGAGGCGCATCAGCCGCCGGCCCGCCGGCCGGTCTCCATCGCCCGCAGCGCCTTGCGGTCCACCTTGCCGCGGTCGTTCTTGGGGACGTCGGCGACGAACTCCACGATGCGGGGGTACTTGTGCTTGGAGAGGCGCGCCTTGACGTGCTCCTGCAGCTCGCCGGCGAGCGCGTCGCTGGCGGAGTGCGTGGCGCGCAGCACGACGAAGGCCTTCGGCTTGAGTAGCCCCTCCTCCTCCACGCCGATGACGGCCGCGAGCGAGACCGCCTCGTGGTGCATCAGGCACTGCTCCACCTCCAGCGGGGAGACCCACAGGCCGCTCACCTTGAGCAGCTCGTCCGCGCGGCCGTCGAAGTACAGGTAACCCTCCTCGTCGACGTGGAAGAGGTCCCCGGTGCGGCACCAGTGGCCGTGGAAGGTCCTGAAGCTCTTGTCGCGGTCCAGCCAGTAGCCGAGCGACACGCTGTCGCCCTTCACCCAGAGCACGCCGATCTCTCCCGGCGCGCAGGGCGTCGCGCCCGCGCCCTCGGCGTCGGCCGGCAGGATGCGCAGCTCGTAGCCCTCCACCGCCTTGCCGAGGGAGCCGGGCTTCACGTCGCCGGGGCGGTTGGAGGCGTAGATGTGGAACATCTCGGCGGAGCCGATGCCGTCGTAGACGTCGCTGTGGAAGCGCTCCAGCCAGCGGTCGAGGAGCGCCCTGGGCAGCGCCTCGCCCGCGGAGAGGGAGAAGCGGATGCTGGAGAGGTCCAGGCCGGGCTCGCCCTTCGCGCGCAGGGCGGCGTCGTGCTCCAGCAGCTTGCCCAGCATCGTCGGCACGTTGGTGACGACGGTCGGCCGGTACGTGGCGATGGCGCGCGACAGCGACTCCGGCGTGGGGCGCTCGCTGAAGAGGCCGACCGTCGCGCCGACGGCGAAGGGGAACATGAGGTTGGTGCCGGTCGCGTAGCCGAAGTACAGGCGCGGCACGCTCACCGAGACGTCGTCCTTCGCGTAGCCGACGGTCCGCTTGGCGTAGACCTCGGTGTTGAAGGCGAAGTCACGGTGGGTGTGCATGTTCGCCTTCGGCTCGCCCGTCGAGCCGCTGGTGAACAGCCAGATCGCCGGCTCGTCGCGGTGCGTGCGCGGCAGCCGGCCCTCCGCGGGCGGGCGCTTCAGCGCGGCGGCGAGCTCGACCGCGCCGAGGCCGAGCGGCGCCTCCGGGTCCTCCCCCGTCGCGGCGTACGGGACGACCCACATGCTGCGCACCTCCGCGCCGACGCGCCCCTCCGCCATCGCCTCCTTCAGCGCCTCGTACACCTTCGGCACGGTCACGACGGCGGTCGCGCGCGTGTAGTCCACCAGGTACTCCAGCGACGCCGCCGGCACGTCGGGGTTGCCCATCGCCACCACGCATCCCGCGGCGAGGGTGCCGAAGAAGACCCACGCGAACGGCGGCACGTCCGGCAGGATGATGAGCACCCGCTCGCCGCGCCGGATGCCGGACCCGGCCAGCAGCGTGGCGAAGGCGCGCGTGCGCTCGGCGACGGTCTGGTAGGTCCAGGAGCGATCGCCGAAGCGCAGGGCGACCTTCTCGCCCAGCCCGTCCTTGAGGCGGTCGAAGAGGTAGTAGTCGGCGAGGTTGAGGTCGTCGGGGAAGGTGGGCCGCGTCGTCACACCCCCAGGATACACCCGCCGGAACGCGGGAGGGACCACGGCCCAGTCCACGCGCCCTTGGGGCGTCGGCTGCCCCTCAGAGGTTGGCGATGAGCTTGTCGCCGATCGACGGCGGGTCGATCTTGCCGAACCAGATGCTCCAGGTGGCCTTCATGAAGTCCTCGCCGGCCACGGTGGTGGTGCCGCCGTTCTGCTCCCAGAACGTCGTCGTCTTGGCGGCGGCGTTGTAGCTGATGCGAACCTGCGCGTTCTCCTTGAACTCCGCCCTGAAGGCGGCGAGCGCCTGGTTGATCTTGGCGGCGTTGGAGTAGCCGTTCATCTGGTAGGCCTCGCGCATCGCGTCGATGATCTTCCCCGCGCCCACGTCGCGCATCATCGTCCAGGTGAAGCGCTTGTCGCAGGCGGCGTCGATGACGGCGCGCTTGTTCCGCGGCACCACGCACTTCATGTCGTGGCTGATGCGGTAGACGTTCACCGAGACGAAGACGACCGTCTTCTGCCGGACGGCGTCGCCGGTGTGGTACCAGCCCTGGGCGTTGGGCTTCAGCGCGGAGGCCGTGCTGGCCAGCGTGACGACGAGGACGGTGAGGAGCAGCAAGACGAACCGGCGCATGACGCCCTCCTGGTTGGGCCACCATTCGTACACGGAGTTCATGCGCCCGTCACCCGCACCCTCCGCCACGCGTCGGGCGTGCCGCGGTTCACTCAGTGCTGCGACTGGCAGACCAGGCAGTTCTGGCCCTGGCAGTCGTCGCGGGCGACGCAGGTGCCCAGCTTCCCGGGGGCAAACTGGCAGGAGTCACCCACCTTGGTGCAGGGCTTGGGCGCCGCGGGGGTGGACCGGGTGGGGCAGCCGAGCACCACCACGCAGGCAAGAAAGAGCATTCGCCTCATGCGCAGGAGCCTAGCGCCTCTGGTCAACGCGCGGGATTCGAGTATATGGGACGCGCCATGTCGATGAAGCGCTCCAAGGAAGTGCGTCGCGGTCGCGAGAGCGAAGGCGACGGTGGGTTTTTCTCCCCAAAACAGCCCCCGAAGGAGTGGGACTGGGAAAAGGACGTCGCCTCGCAGCCGGATGACGCCTTCACCGCGTACTCCCCCAAGTCCCGCTTCGCCCGCGCCGCGTACGTGTCGCACGTGAAGTTCGGCAAGGGCATCGTGATCGACGTCGACCCGTTGCGTGTGGAGGTCCTCTTCTCCGACGGACCGAGGAAGCTCGCGCACGGGCTGGGCTGAGCTCACGCCCCGGGGCGCTGCGCCGACCCCCGTCTGGAAGCGGCGAGTTCACGGCCTTTGGCTCGAACTCGAGCTACGACCTGCGCTCGACCAGCGCTCGGCCCGCTTCGGGAGCCGGCGCCGACCGCGCCGCCGCATGCGCGAGCTCCGTTCTTTCCCGCCGCGCGGCGCGGCGCCTGGAGGCGGGAGGATTCGATCTCTCGGCTCGCTTGCCCGGTGCGCTTCCGGGCCGGCCTGGTCACGCGCTCGGCGTGGCGAGCGCGAGTGCGCCATCGAGCTCGCGCCGGCGCTCCTCCTCGCGCGCCTGGGCGCGGCGGGTGCGGTCCAGGTCCCGTAGCACCCAGGCCCCGCACTCGGTCAGCCGGTCGAGCTCGGCCTGATCGCCGAACCCGTGCCGGATGCGCATGCAGAGCGTCTCGAGGTGCCGCCGTGCACTGGCGCACCGCCGCGCATCGGGCCAGCGCCGCTCACCCGGCGCGAGCGCGCCGTCCAGCGCGAACCCCACGTGCCCCACGAGCACGAGCCCGTAATACGCCCGCCGGACACGCCGGCGTCCCTCGGCCGTGAGCGCGACGATCACCTCGCGCCCGACCCTCCGCCGCGTCACGAGCCCGATCGTCTCGAGCGCCCGCATCATCTCGCTGATCGTCGCCCGCGCCACCCCGAGCCCGCGCCGCAGATCGCTCTGGTAGTGCGCGCACCCCGTCCCCAGCCGGTAGAGCGCGTCGAGCACATCGAACCGAGCTGCGGTGAGCCCCATCGCCCCAAGCGCCCGCCGGGTGAGCCGGAGCGTCGCGTAATACGCCCGCTTGATCGTGAAGAACACCGGATCCAGTCCCGCCATCATCCCCACCCCCAAAGCACCCCCCATGCCACCCCCCCTCCCCACGGATCCCCGCAGAAACGTCGGAGTGAAAGGACCCTTGCACTTCGACGCTGGGTGTCCGGGGACAGGAAGGGGGGACAGGGGGGACAGGGGGGACAGGAGAGGAACGGTCGTTGTTCGTTGGGCGCCGGCCCGCGCCGGATCTCCGCTGCGCGTCGGGCCGTGCGTGGACCCTCATGGGCAACAGCCGCCGCCGAGCGCTCACCGGCCGGTGGGAGAGGCGGCGATGAGCAGGTCGGGGCGGAGGGGGCCCATGCCGGTGGCCCAGCCCATGGAGTAGCGGGCGTTGATCTCCGCGCGCGGGTTGAAGCGCAGCGAGCCGCTCGCGCCCTCGTAGCGAAAGGCGTCGAGGCCGAAGGGGCCAAAGTAGCCCGCCTCGCGCAGCGCGTCGGCGGCGCGCACGAGCGAGTTACGCAGCGCGCGCTCTTCGTCCGCCGAGAGGTCCGCGCCTCGCGCCGTCCCGCGCCAGGTGCCGCGCTCGTCGCACTGCTGCGTCGTCGGCTCGCCGGTGGAGAGGGCGCCGTCCCTCGCGAGGAAGCCGTGCAGGCCGAAGTCGCCGCGTCGCACGACGAGCGGCTCCACCTGCGCGCCTCCCGCCCGCTCCATCAGGCGCGCGGCCGCGGTCCAGTCGGCGGGGGAGAGCGGGCCGCAGGGCACGCGCAACCTGCCGCGGCCGGCGAAGCCCAGCGGGTGCTTGAGGAGCCACGCGCCGGTGGCCGACGGCCCCCCCACCGCCTCCGCCAGCGCATCCATCGTCGTCACGAAACGCGCGCCCTCCAGCGTCTGGCCCTGCGCCGCGCAGAAGGCGCGGTGGTTGACGCGGCGGAGCACCTCCAGCGGCGGCGCCTCCGGCACCCGGGCGCCGCACGCGGCGAGCCGGCGCAGCGCGGCCGGCGTGGGGCACCACGCGCGCCCTGGCGTGCCCGCGGGCACCCGCGTGTCGTCGTCCACGACCACCCCATCCGGCCCGAGCAGCGGCCGCAGGTGAGCCATCAGCGCGGCGAGGCGCTCGCGCGCGCGCCGCGAGGGCGTGTGGGCGTCGGGTCGCTCCAGCTCCTCCTCCGCGGCCAGGTTGAGCACCCAGGCGATCACCGGCGCGGCGCGTCCTCGCCGGCGTCGTAGGCCGCCAGCCGGTCCAGGAAGTCTTCGGTGTATCCGGCACGCAATCGGGCGGGCCGGTCCATCGGGACCCCGCGCATGAGCAGGGGCGAGAGCGGCGGAGGCAGCTCGGCGCGCCAGGCGTCGAAGTCGTCCTTGCCGGCGAAGCGCGCGAGCCAGCGCCGCGCGAAGCGGACGTGCGGGATCTCCTCGCGGCCCACGGTCTCCTGCAGGCGCGCGCCCTCGTCGTCGCCCGCCGCGCGGAAGCGCTCGGCGAAGCGGCGGGTGTGGTCCAGGTTGGCGCCCTCCACCCCCACGCCCAGCGTGGCGACGAAGGCCGCCGGCGTGAGGCAGGAGGGGACGCGCTCCCAGAACCAGTCACGCACCGGGAAGTCGCCAAAGCGGAACCCGTGACCGGTCAAGTAGCTCGCGTACAGGGCCATGTGCCGCAGCTCGTCGGCCATCACCCCCAGCAGGCCCACGCGGAAGGCGCGCGGCGTCTCCGGGAAGGCGAGCACCGCCCACGCCATCAGCTCCGCCGCCTGCAGCTCGTGGTGCAGGAAGGTGTGCACCAGCCGCGCGCGCCGCTCCGGGTGCTCCAGCGCCCGCGGACCGAGGGGCTTGGGGCTGCGCGCCGCCACCGTCAGCTCCGGGGGCCTCCCCGGCGCGGCGACGCGCTCCGGCTGGGGTCGCTCCGCCCACGCCCGCGGCCGCGGCGGCGGCGCCAGCTTGTGGGCCAGGTCGCGCGCGAGCACGTAGTCGCGCGCCCACCGCTCGACCGTCGGTGCGGTCATGACACCTTGCCGGCGCACGCCCCGAGCGCGCCGGAATCGCCGGCCACCGGCGGCGCCTCGTCCGGCGGTACGTGGGTGTCGGGCACCGCCACCTCGACGGGCGGCGAGGCCGGCCCGCGGTTGCCCGCGAGGTCGTACGGCCGTACGGCGTAGCGGTAGCGCGCGCCGCCCACCACGTGCCCATCCTCGAAGCGGAGGGACTGCGCGCGCACGCTCGCGTAGTGCGAGAGGATGCCGCCCGCCTCCGTGCGGAAGACCTGGTAGCCGTAGACCTCCTCGCCGTCGTGCGCGGCGCGCCAGCGCAGGAGAACCCGGCCGTCCTTGTATTCTGCACGCAGACCGGCGCCGTCGGCCGGCCACTCCGGCGGCGCGGCGTCGTCGCTCTCCGGCGCGCGCCCGAGCTTCTTCGGCCAGAGGGTGCAGACCACGCGCTTGAAGTTCTCGTCCAGCGCCTTGCAGACGTTGCCGTAGACGCATCGCACGACCGTGTCGTCGCGCCCCTCGCGCCACTTGCGCGGGATGTCGGGGTCGGCGAGCAGCGCGCGCGCCATGCCGACGAGGTCGCCCTTGCCGTCGCGCAGCACCTGCTCTGCCAGCTCCTGTGTGCCGATCTTGCCGGCGGCGACGATGGGCGTGTCGTGTCCCGCCGCGCGCACCGCCGCGCGCACCGCCTCCGGGATGTGCAGGTTGGCGCCGTCGGGGTAGTTGGCGCCCGGCATGCACCGGTCGCCGGAGTAGCCGGTGTACGGGTAGAGCGGCTCGCCCGGGACGTGGCGCGCGTCCTCGAACTTGCCGCCCGCCGAGAGAGAGACGTAGTCCACGCCCGCCTTCGCGAAGCGCGCCGCGATGGGGGCGGCGTCGACCACGGTGTAGCCGTTGCGGATGCACTCCTCCCCCACGAAGCGCACGCCGACGGGGAAGTCGGCGCCCACCACGGCGCGCACGCGATCGATGACGCGCAAGGGGAGGCGCATGCGGTTCTCCAGCGTGCCGCCGTACGCGTCGCGTCGCGGGTTGAGCCGGGAGAGGAAGGAGGACAGCGTGTAGGCGTGGGCCATGTGCAGCTCCACCCCGTCGAAGCCGCACGTCCGGGCGCGGAGGGCGGCGAGGCCGTACGCCTCCACGATCCCGTCGAGGTCCGCCGGCGAGAGCATGTCCACCGTCTGCCGCCAGCCGGAGCGGGCGATCTTGAGGAAGTGGATGATCTGCGGCACCACCATGCCCGGCCCCGCGTCGTGGCAGCGCTTCGCCAGGTCGGCGAGTCCGGGGACGAAGGCGTCGTCGGAGATGCGCAGCAGCGGCCCGCTCTTGGCGGAGTGCACCGCCATCGCCTCCACCACCACCAGGCCCACGCCGCCCCTGGCGAATCGCGTGTACCTTACACGTATATCGTCGTTGACGTGGCCGTCCTCCCCGGAGAGGCGCGTCACCATCGCCGGCAGCACCAGCCGGTTGGGGAGCGTCATCGCCCCGACGCGCAGCGGCGAAAAGAGCAGGCTCACCGCTTCTCGCCGGCGGGGGCGACGAGCGCGCCCCCGATGATGAGCTTCTGGATCTCGGTGGTGCCCTCGTAGATGCGCAGCGGGCGGATCTCCCGGTAGAGCTGCTCCACCACGCTGCCCAGCACGACGCCCAGGCCGCCGTGGAGCTGCACCGCGCGGTCGATGATGCGCTGCGCGGCCTCCGTCGCGAACATCTTGGCCATGGCCACCTCGACGCTCGCGCGCTCGCCGTGGTCCTTCAGCCACGCGGCGCGGTAGACGAGCATGCGCGCGGCGTCCAGCTCGGTCGCCATCTCCGCGAGCGCCGCCTGGGTGAGCTGCATCTCGGCGAGCGGCTTGCCGAACTGCACGCGGGTCTTCACGCGCTCCACCGTCTCGTCGAGCGCGCGGCGCGCCATCCCGCACGCGGCCGCGCCCACCGAGGTGCGGAAGACGTCCAGCGTGCCGAGCGCGAGCCGCATGCCGTGCCCGACCTCGCCGATGAGCGCCGTGGCGGGCAGCTGGCAGCCGCTCATGCGCAGCCGGCCGAGCGGGTGCTCCAGCGACATGGGCACCTTCTCCAGCGTCAGGCCCGGCGCGTCGTGCGGCACCAGGAACGCCGAGATGGGCTTGGGCGCGCCCTCGACCCGCGCGAAGACGACGAAGTGCCGGGCGATGCCCACGTTGGAGATGAAGACCTTCTCGCCGTCGAGCACCCACCCGTCGCCCTCGCGCCGCGCGGCGGTGCGCATCGAGCCGACGTCGCTCCCCGCCTCCGGCTCGGTGAGCGCGAAGGCCGCGACGCGATCGCCTCGGGCGACCTCTCCCAGGATACGCCCGCGGTCGTGCGCGGTCGGGGAGAGCACCAGCGGGTACGACCCGAGGCCCTGCACCGCGAGGATGGAGTCCGCCAGCGGGGAGACGTAGCCGAGCGCCTCGCGCGCGACGCACAGCGCGCGCACGCTGACCCGCTCCGGGGCACCGCCGACGTCGCGGCCGCCGTCCTTCGCGGGGACGACGAGGCGAAACAGCCCGGCGCCTCGCAGGCGGTCCACGGCGCGCGACGCGTCGTGGTCGTCCGGCCAGGCCGCCAGCGCGGAGAGCTCCGCGCCGAGCGCGCGGTGCGCGTCCTCCAGCCACGCGGGCACCGCCGCGGCGAAGTCGGGCAGCGCGCGCGTCACGGCTTGTCGCGGAAGGGGAAGGGGGCGTCCGCGAAGACGATCGGCTTCTTGGCGACCCACGCGTCGTAGGCGATGCGAAAGTCGGGGTGCATCATGCAGATGGCCTGCGCCTGCGCCTCCGCCTCGATCGCCTCGGCGAGCGCCATCGTGTGCTCGCTCTCCAGCATCTGCTTGGTCACGGTGTGCGCGAAGGCGGGGCCGGACGCGAGGCGTTCGGCGAGCTTGCGCGCCTCGGCGCGGCACTGGTCCTTCGGCACCACCTTGTTGACCAGCCCGATGCGGAGCGCCTCCTCGGCGCCGACCAGATCGCCCAGGAAGAGCAGCTCGCTCGCGCGGCCGAGGCCGACGACGCGTGGCAGGAGGTACGCCGCGCCCATGTCGGCGCCGGAGAGGCCCACCTTGGGGAAGATGAAGCCGAAGCGCGCGCTGTCCGCGGCGACGCGGAAGTCGCAGGCGAGGGCCATGACCGCGCCGGCCCCGACCGCCACGCCGTTGACCGCGGCGACGACCGGGCGCCGCAGCTTGCGGATGTTGGCGATGAGCGCGCCCGTGACGCGGGTGAAGGCGAGCATCCCCTGCATGTCGCGGGCGAAGAGCTCGCCGATGATGTCCTCCACGTCCCCGCCGGAGCAGAAGGCGCGTCCCTCGCCGCCGAGCACCACCGCGCGCACCGCCGCGTCGTGGTCGAGCGCGGCGAAGGTGTCGCGCAGCTCCTCGTAGATGGCGAAGGTGAGGGCGTTGAGCTTGTCGGCGCGGTCGAGGGTGATCTCGGCGACGCCGTCCTTCAGCGCGTACTTGAAGGTCTTGGGGCTGATCATGCTTCCTTCTCTCGCAGGGAGTCGCGCAGCTTGCCGAGCAGGCGCCGCAGGTCTCGCCGCTCGCCGACCTCCAGCCCGGAGAGCTCGGCGGAGACGAGGCGCGCGTGCGCGGGCACCAGGGCGCGGACCAGGGCGCGGCCCTTCGCGGTGAGGTGAACGCGCGACAGGCGGCGGTCGCGCGGGTCCGGCCGGCGGGCGACCACGCCGTCGCGCACCGCGCGGTCGACCAGGCCGGTGAGGTTGCCGGCGGTCACCAGCAGCCGGCGGCTGAGCCCCGCCAGTGTCTGCCCGTCCTCCCGGTCCAGGCTGACGAGCAGCTCGAAGCGCGGGAGGGTGCAGTCCGCCTCCAGCGCGCGGCGCAGGTCCCCCAGCACGCGGCCGTGGCACTCCAGCAGGCGCAGCCACACGCTCACGTCCAGGTCGTGGCGGTGCTCCTCCAGCGCGTCCACGCCCCCGACCCGGGCGGGCTGGGTGCCGCGCTTGCGCGCGACCGCCGTCACGGCAGGACCGCCACGCCCTCGATCTCGACGAGCGCGCCGGGCTCGAGCAGCCCGGCGACCTTCACCAGGCTCATCGCGGGGTAGTACTTGCCCATCCGCGCGCGCCAGCCCTCGCCGATGGCCTTCTGCGCGGCGCGGTAGGCGTCCAGGTCGGTGACGAAGGCGAGCAGCTTGACGATGTGCTCGGTGCCGCCGCCCGCGGCGCGGACCACGTTGATCACGTTGTCCAGCGCGGCGAGGAACTGCACGCCGAAGTCCGGGCTGACGATGCGCGCGTCCTTGTCCCACGCGATCTGTCCGGAGATGAAGAGCATGCGGCCGCTCGGAGCGAGGAGGCCGTCGGCGTAACCGCGGGGGCGCGGGGCGCCGGGCGGGGAGATCACTTGGGTCATCGCATCACCTGTCCACCGTCAATGGGAATTGCCTGTCCGTTGATTCCGCGAGCGCCGTCGGCGCACAGCATGGCGACCGCGTGGGCGACCTCCTCCACGTGGATGAGGCGCTTCTGCGGGTTGAGATCCTCCAGCGCCTTGCGGGCCTCCGCCGGCGTGCGCTTCGTCGCGTGCGCGATGCGCTCCACGGCGCGGGTGGTCATGTCGGTGTCGATGAAGCCGGGGCACACCGCGTTGACCGTGACGCCGGTGCGCGCGAGCTCCGCCGCCATGGCGCGCGTGAGGCCGACGAGGGCGTGCTTGGAGGCGCAGTACGCCGAGGTGTACGCGTAGCCGGTGAGCCCCGCGTTGGAGGCGACGTGCACCACGCGGCCCCAGCCGGTCTTGACCATCGCCGGGACGAGCGACCGCGCGAGGCGGAAGGCCGCGGTCACGTTGACGGCCATGGTGCGGTCCCACATCTCGTCGGTGGTGCCGAGGAGCGGGGCGGAGTCGGCGATGCCGGCGTTTTGCACCAGGACGGAGACGTCGCCCAGCTCCTCGCGCAGGTGCAGGAGCGCGGCGTCGACGGCGGCGGGGTCGGTGACGTCGGCGACGAGGACGAGCCCGTCGATCTCCCGGGCGACAGCCTCGAGGGACTCGCGGTCGCGCCCCATGACCGCGACCTCTGCGCCCTCCAGGGCGAGCCGGAGGGCGACGGCGGCGCCGACGCCTTTCCCACCGCCGGTGACCAGGGCGACGCGGTCCTTCAGGGCCATGGCGAGGTCCTATAGAGGTAAAGGATCGGGCTGGCAAGGGACGCCGGGCGCGGGCCGATCAGGTGCTCGCCCTCGCCAGCCGGTCCCGGATCGCCTCCCAGCCCTCGTGCTCCGGCGGTGGCTCCACGATCAGCTCGTCCACCCCGGCCGCGTCCAGCGCGTGCAGGGCGGCGTAGAGCTCCCGGCCCGCGGCGACCGGATCGCGCGGCAGCACGCGGGCGGTCACGCCCCCGGGGGGCTCGCCGCCGAAGAGGAGGATCGCCGCCCGGCCCGTCGCGGCCTTCGCGCGGGTGATCGCCTCCTCGCGCGTCGGGGCGACGGTCATGCGGGTCCGCGGCGCGTAGTGGCGCACGTCCATCCCGGGCGAGGGTCGCACCTCGCCGGCGGGCGCGCTGACGACGCCGGACACCGCGTCCGGACACACGCGCGCCACGTCGGCGAGCGCCAGCGCGCCGAAGCGCAGCACGCGCGGGGGCCCCGTGCGTACGTCCACCACCGTCGACTCGATGCCGCGCTCGCACGGCCCGGCGTCCAGGACCAGGATCTCCTGACCCATCAACGATTGCGCCACGTGCTCCGCGCGCGTGGGCGAGAGGCTCTGGTAGCGGTTGGCGCTCGGCGCCACCACCGGCTCTCCCAGCGCGGCGATGAGCGCCCGCGCGACCGCGTGTGACGGCGCGCGCACCGCCACCGAGTCGCCGCCCGCCGTGACGGCGTCGGGCACGCGCGCCGCCCGCGCCACCACCAGCGTCAGCGGCCCGGGCCAGAAGGCGCGCGCGAGCGTCGAGGCGCGATCCGGCCACCGTCGCGCCAGCGAGCGCGCGTCGTCCTCGCCGAGCACGTGCGCGATGAGCGGGTGCGCGCGCGGCCGCCCCTTCGCCTCGAAGACGCGCGCCACCGCCTCCGGATCGAGCGCGCGCGCGCCGAGGCCGTAGACGGTCTCGGTGGGGAAGGCGACGAGGCGGCCCTCCCGCAGCTCGCGCGCGGCGAGGGCGATGACGGCCGGATCCGGCCGGTCCGGGTCGACGTGGACGACGCGCACGCCGCGCGATGTAGCACGTCGGCCCGCGTGGGTCGCTCTCAGGCGCGGGTGCGCACCGGCAGGCAGAGCACGAAGGTCGCGCCCCCGCCTCGCGTGGCCCGCAGGCCCACCGTGCCGCCGTGCGCCTCGGCGATCCGCTGCACCAGCGGCAGGCCCAGGCCGGTGCCCGTCGGGCGGGTGGTGAAGAAGGGGACGAAGATGCGGTCGGCGATCTCCCGCGGCACGCCATCGCCGTCGTCGATGACCGCGATCTCCACCTGCGCGCCCTCCGCCTTCGCGCACACGCGCACCGGGCTCCGGCGGTGCGGCGCCTCCAACGCGTTGGTGACCAGGTTGATCACCGCCTGCCGCACGAGCTGCTCGTCGCAGACGATCGCCGGCGACTCCCCCTCCACCGACATCTGCACCCCCTCCACCTCCGGGTCGTGGTTGCCGTACTGCGCGGCCTCGACGGCGCCGGCCAGGAGCGACTCCAGCGACGCGGCGCGCAGCCGCAGCGCGCGTGGTCGGGCGAACTCCAGCAGCTCGGAGACCATGTGCTTGAGGCGCTCGGCCTCCTCCTCGACGATGTGCAGCAGATCGCCGGCGCCCGCGGAGCTGGGCGGGAGGCGCTTGAGCGACGCGATCGCGTTGAAGATGACGCCCACGGGGTTGCGGACCTCGTGGGCGACGACGGCCGCCATCTCGCCGAGCGCGGCGAGGCGCTCGCGGCGCACCAGCTCGGCCTGCGTGTCGGAGAGCTGCCGCGAGGAGTCCTCCAGCGCGCGCGCCGCGCGGACGAAGCGCGAGACCAGCGACGAGCCAACCGCCACGACGAGGATGAGGAAGCCGAAGTCCAGGAGGTAGGGGAGCGGCGAGAAGCCCTCCATCGCCAGGCTGTCCAGCAGGCCCCCGAGGGTGAGCGCGGACAGGCCCACCACGTGGGAGGCCGCCCCGCGCTCGCCGGCGCGCCACTTGCGCGCGTAGCGTGCGATGAGGATGACGAGCGCGCCGGTGAAGTACGCGAAGCACACGACGCCGAGGCCGGTGGGCTCGCCGTCACGGTAGACGACGCCCAGCGCGGGGACCGCGCGCGAGCGCACATGGTCGCCGACGAGGACGCCGGGGATCAGCGCCACGACCGACAGCACCAGCGCGCCGCCCACCAGCACGCGCTCCCAGCCCACCAGACGGCGGTCATCCTGCCGTGCCGAGTAGGCGAACCACGCGCTCCCGTGCAGGCCAGCGACGGCGATGGACGCGTGCGAGAGAAGGAGGGTGACCGCCGCCGGCGGGTGCAGCGTCACCAGCACGTTGGACACGGAGAAGAGCGCCCCGAGCCCCGCGCAGAGGGCGAACGAGCGCAGCTCGCGCCACCCCGGGCCGACGGAAAGGCCGAGCGTGAGGAGAGCGAAGAGCACCCCCACGACCGACACAGTGATGGAAACGCTCGCAGGGAGGGTCAGACCGCAAAGGCTGGCCGAGGCACCCCACGATGGCAAGTCTCCGGGCGAAGAACGCCGCCGGCCGAGGCCGCAGGCCGAGGGAAGGTGGGTGAATTCACCTCGCTGGGGTGGGGGCGCGCGTGCCGCCCCGGCGACGGGTGGGGTATGCTCCGGCGGATGCGACGCCTGCTCGCCCTCACGGCCATGGTGATGGCGCTCCCGGCCGTCGCCGCGGCGCAGCCTCCGGGCGGGGTCGCCATGGTCCGGCTGATGGGCTCCCACGCGAGGGAGGCCTTCGCCCCGGTCTCCGGGCAGATCGGCGCGCTGGTGAAGCTGCCGGCGGGGACGCACGCCGCCGACCTGGGGCTGGACGCGGTGGCCCCGGGCATCGGCCGGCTGCGGGGGGATCCGCAGACGGTCGTCGCCTTCGGCGCGGCGCACCCCGACCTGCAGGTGGAGGTGTCGCCGCCGCTGCACACGCTGCTGCTCTTCGCGCAGAAGTGGACGCACGTGGACATCGCGCGCAAGCAGCGCGGCGCGGACGGCGCGGGCACGCTGGTGGGCATCGCCGACACCGGCCTCGACCCCACGCTCCCCGACTTCCGCGATCCGGTGACGAACAAGTCGCGCGTCGCGTGGATGCTGGACCTCTCGATGAAGCCGCTCGGCAAGCACCCCGAGCTGGAGGACAAGTACGGCGTCAAGGACCAGAACGGGGTGCTGCAGAAGGGCGCGGTGCTCACCGGCGCGGACATCGACGAGCTGATGTCCACGGGCGACGTGCTCCCGGAGGACGACAACGGCCACGGCACGCACGTGGCCTCCATCGCCGCGGGCAACGGCGGCGGCACGCCCTACATCGGCATGGCGCCGAACGCAGGCCTCATCATCGTCCGCGTCACGCGCGACGCCTCCGGCACCATCGAGAACGACGACTCCTTGCGCGGCGCGCAGTTCATCTTCGACCGCGGCGACGCCATGGGCATGCCGGTCGTCGCCAACTTCTCGCTGGGCACCGACTTCGGCTCCCACGACGGCAACTCGCTCTGGGAGCAGACGCTGGCCTCGTACGTCGGCCCCGACCACCCCGGTCACGCGCTGGTGGCCGCGGCGGGCAACAGCGGATCCATCCTCGACACGCCCATCCACCAGAGCGTGCACGTCACCGACGGTCCGGTGGTGCGCGTCCCGGTCACCACCTACGGCGCGCAGAGCGGCGCGGTCCAGATCTGGGTCGCGCTGAGGCCCGGGGCGGACATGAACATCGGCCTGGATGGCCCCGACGGCTCGTGGATCGGCCCCGTCTCGGAGGGCAACGAGCAGGGGAAGAACGGCGACGGCTACAACGCGGGCGTCATCTACGGCAGCGGCCTCTCCGGCAGCCCCGTCCCCGAGGGCTCGCGGGGGGCGGTGGTCCTCTGGTCGGGCAAGTGGCCGGCGGGCACCTACGCCGTCACGCTCTCCGGGCACGGCATCGCCGAGCTCTACCTGCAGGGCACCGGCGACGCGGCGCTGGAGGGCCAGACACCTGCGCACTTCTCCGCGGCGGTGCGCGAGGGCACCATCAACCTGCCCGCCACCGCGCCCGGGATCATCGGGGTGGGCTGCTCGGTCAACAGCCCCAGCTGGAAGTCGCAGGCCGGGCAGACCGTCGCGCTCACCGAGCCGGTGCTCGACGACGTGGGCGGTGGCCCCGCCGACCCCAGCGATCCCACCAAGCGCGTGCTGCTGACGTCGGGCGAGATCTGCTACTTCTCCAGCGCCGGGCCGAACGTGCTGGGCGTGCCCAAGCCGGACATCGTGGCGCCCGGCGCGGCGGTGATCGGTGCGATGAGCCAGAAGGCGCTGCCGGGCGAGCCGACCAGCATCTTCACGACGCAGTGCCCCCCGAGCAAGAGCACCGGGAAGGTCGACCCCCGGTGCCTGCAGGTGGACGACCGCCACGCCGTCGCGCAGGGCACGTCCATGTCGTCGCCGATGGTGGCCGGCGTCATCGCGCTCCTCTTCCAGCAGGACCCCACCCTCACCGAGGACGAGCTGCGCGCGCTCCTGCAGACGGGCGCGCACCGCTTCCGGGGGCCGGCGCCGTTCTACGATCAGGCGGGGGTGGGCGAGCTGGACGGCCTGGGCGCGCTCGATGCCCTGGACGAGATGCATGATCCCGCGCTGGCGCTCCCCAGCCCCGACGCGAGCTGGCTCACCCTCAGCGCGGACTACGCGACCGCCGACGGCTCGACGCCCCTCACCGCGATCCTCGAGCTGCGATCCGCCGAGGGCAAGCGCGCCGCCCTCTTCGACATCTCCCGCCTGCAGCCCATCGCGACGGTGCTGGGGAGGCCGGTGGTCCCCGCGCCCGTGATGACGCGTGGCGTCGCGCCGGGCCTCTTCACCTTCCGCGTGACACTTCCGCCGGGCCTCGGCGGCAAGGCCCTCACGCTCGGCGCGAGTTTCGATGGGCAGAACGTCGTGCAGCCGGTGACCATCCCCATCGCGACCGATGCCTGGTCGGCGAACTACACGCCCTCCGCCAAGGGCGCGTGCTCGGCCGCCGGGGGCGGGCCGGGCGACCTGCTCCTTCCGCTCGCCGCCGTGCTCGGGCTGGCGCTCGTCCGCCGAAAGCGCGCCTGATCCGGCGCCCCGAGCTGCTACGCTGCACCAACCTGGAGCAGCCGGCGTGCGACGGCATGCACCAGGAGATCCCGCCGGTGAAGGCGCTGGGCCACGAGTACGTCGCCGCGCACTACCGCGATCGCCTGAAGGGCAACCCGGAGTCGCCGCCGTGGCGCATCGTCGGCGCGGTGGACGGCACCAAGCTCACCTACGATCCGCAGGTGGCCGGCGCGCCCGCCACCATCGACAGCGGGCAGGTGGTGGAGTTCGACGCGGCCGGCCCGCCCTTCGTCGTGAAGAGCCAGGACGACAAGCACCCCTTCTTCCTCGGGGGCCACATGACCGGCTGCTTCACCCTGCCGGGCAACTACGGCTCTCCCGTCGGCTGCGCGGGGGACCCCGAGTTCGTCGACGTCATCCCGCCGGAGCAGTACCTCGCCTCGTACATCTTCTTCACCGACCCGACGTACCCCGAGACCAACCTGGTCTTCGTGCGGCGCAAGGGGAACGACGCCCAGTTCCACGACGTGACGCTGGACTGCGCGGGCGTGCTCAAGGGCTGGCAGCCCGTCGGCGGCAGCGGGCAGTACGAGTACACCCGCGTGGACCTGGTGACGGGCAACTTCCAGAAGGTCAACGGCTGCGACAACGGCCGCCACGAGGTGCACAGCGACGCGACCTTCGGCCTGACGGTGTGGGGCTGGGGGTCGAACGCCTCGACCGGCTTCTTCTCCGAAGCCGTGAGCTACGCCTACCCGGCGGGCGCGAGCGTGCAGCCGATCAACACGGTGGTGATCCCCCCGTCCCGAAGTGAACGGGGATGCCCGGCCTTCGCGGCGGGCGTGGAGCTACTCGGGGATGGGGACCCCGGTCTTCGTCGGGTCGAGCAGGCTACCGAGGTTGGCGACCTTCGCGTCGTCGTGGTCGAGCTGCCCGACGGGGCCGAGGAAGTTGTACTCGAGGAAGCGCACGACCGACGAGTGCTCCATCGTGACGTGCGAGACCGCGCCCTTCCTCGCGAAGGGGCCGATGGCGATCAGGGGGACGCGCGTGCCATACGGGACGGGCTTCGACGCGTCGTCGGTGTCGATGGCGGGCGGCGGCGCGACGTGGTCGAAGAAGCCTCCGCCCTCGTCCCAGGTGAGCAGGACGAGCGTCGAGCTCGCGTACGATGAGCTCTCGATGGTCTTCACGGTGGCGTCGACGAAGGCGATGCCGTCGCTGATGGTGGAGACGTTTGGGTGCTCGTTGTGGAAGCCGCGCGCCTTGACGTACGCGAAGCTCGGCAGCGCGCCCTTCGTCACGTCCTCGGCGAGCTGGCCGTAGTCGACGATGTGCGGGCCGTCGGCGAACTGCGTGTAGTACGCGAAGGGGATGTCGGAGGCGTCGTACTTGCAGGCCTGCGCGGCGATGGGGTGCAGGATCGTGTTGTAGGTGCAGTCGGGCGGGACGCTCTCGCACGAGGGCGCGGCGGCGGCGGAGTGGGCGAAGCCGTCGGCGTAGACGGTGAAGGTCTTGCCCGCGGCGAGGAGCAGGTCGGCGATGGTCGTCCGGCCGGAGAACGTCGTGGGCTTTCCGGTGACGCACACGCCCTGCGTGCAGCCCACCGGCGAGCCGATCGCCTCCGGCATCGCCTCGTTGTCGGTGAACTGGTAGTGGGCGGTCGCGAAGTACATGTCGTTCGACGAGGAGCTCCCGGCGATGGGCTGGAAGTACCGGTCGGCGAGGGCTCCGTTGTCGGCCATGAACCAGTAGCCACCGACGGTGCTCGCGTCGGCGAGGGCGAAGTTGTCCGCGCTCGCGCACGCGGGGCCCGACCCGAGGCAGGTGTCGGAGCCGGTGCTCCCGGTGACGAAGCGGTCCATCTTCCCGTCGTCGATCTGCTGCAGCTCGCAGGCCTGCTGGTGATCGCGGTCCTTGGCGAAGTTGGACGAGTCGTCGAGGGCGACGGGCGAGGCCCCGCCGGGCTCCTTGTCGGGGGCGCGCTCGCAGCACGACGGCCCGCTCGTGCAGGTGGGGTTGGAGCCCGCGGGCGCCTGGCAGAAGCGGCCGAAGTACGCGTCGAAGGTGTGGTTCTCCTGCACGATGAGCACCACGTGCTGGATGTTCGACGCGCGGCAGGCGCCGCCGCCGCAGTGCTGGGCGCCGGCGCACGTCACGCCGCAGCCGCCGCAGTTGGCGTCGTCGGCCGTCACGTCGATGCAGGCGCCGCCGCAGAAGGCCTGCCCCGCCGGACATGTCGGGCCCGCGTCGCTCGCGGCGTCGCCGGCGTCGTCGGACGGCGAGGCGTCGGGGGGACCGAACCCCTGACTCCCGCACGCGACCAGGAAGAGCAGGCCAAGCTCGCGAAGCACCAGACCTCGCACTCTACCCCGCCGGGGGCGCGAGGGTGACGCCTTCATGGCGGCCGGGTGACACCCACGTTCCCCCACACGCGTCTTCTGGGGCGGCCGCGACACGCCACAGGTCGGGTGCTAACCTCGAGGCTCAACTGGCGGGGTGACGATGAGACGCTGGACCTTTGTTGCGAGCGTGGTGGTGGTGGGCCTGGGCGCTTCCTTCGCGGCGCTGAGCTGCGGCAGCTCCGACGACCAGAGCACCTTCGACGGCGGAACCACCCCCGGGGACGACGGGAGCATCCCGCCCGGCGACGGCGGCACGGTCGACGACGTCGTGTTCAACCCGAGCGACGCGCAGCCCGTCGAGGCCTCCGGCCCGGCGAAGCCGGTGAGCAGCCTGACGCTCGAGCAGGTCTGGTTCATCACCGGCGAGCCGACGGGCAACGGCAAGGACACCCTCATCGACTTCCGCAAGCCGGGGACACCCGTCGTCACCTGCGGGCCGCCCGTGCCCACCTCCAGCGGCAACGAGGGCACCGCGGTCTTCACCGACCCGACCGACGGCACCCTCCTCTTTTACACCGACGGCATCAGCATCTGGAACGGCGTGGACAACACCCTGCTCGCCAACGGCGGCGGCGTGAACGGCCAGCCGAGCGCGAGCGAGCCCGCGCTCATCACGCCGAAGCAGAGCCAGAACGGCGGCACCTTCTACGTGTTCAGCGTCGACTACGCCAGCGACTCGTCGCCGACGGGCAACATCTACTACTCGACGATCGACCTCAACCAGGGCGCGCACGGCACCGTCACCCAGAAGAACCAGCTCCTGCACGCCGGCAACGTGGGCGAGGCGCTCGACATGCTCCCGCACTCGGACGGCAAGGACTTCTGGGTGCTCGGCTACGACGGGGCGGGCTCCGTCGACGCCTTCCTCGTCACCGCCAACGGCGTGAGCACGACGCCCGTGGTGTCGCAGACCGGCATCACCGGCACCGTGCTGCGCTCGGCGATCAACCACTCGTACGACTACGATCACGTCGTGCTCGCGGTCAACGAGGGCGGTGCCACCGGCACGATCGCGACGGCCGACATCGACCGCGCCACGGGCAAGCTGAGCAACGTGAAGAAGATCGTGACGGGCGACCTGGGCTTCCACGCCTCCTACTCCGGGGACGGCACCAAGCTTTACTACGTCCGCGGGACGGAGGGCTGGAGCGGCATCGCCTACCAGTACGACCTCCTGACGAGCACCGAGACGAAGCTCGGCGGCACCGGCCTCGCCGCGGCGAAGCTCGCCCCCGACGGCAAGGTCTACTACGTGGGCTACGGCAAGCAGTACCTCGCCGTCGTCAACAAGCCGGACCTGGCCGGCACCGCGTCCAGCTTCGTCGCGAACGGCCTGTCCCTCAGCGGCTGCGCGGCGGCCTTCGGCGTGCCCAACCAGACGGCGGCGTTCCTCGATTACCTCCCGCCCGAACCGCCGAAGTAAAGAGACGGCGTTCCGCTATACTGGCCGCGCATGGAAGGGGACGGGGACGCCATCGCCCGCCTCACGGCCGAGGTGGAGGCCGCGAGAGCGGCGTTACGTGACGCGGAGGAGCGCTACGAGCTCCTCGCCAACAACGCGCACGCGGTGCTCTCGCGCATCGACGCGAAGGGGCGCGTCACCTACGTCTCCCCGTCCATCCGCCAGGTGCTCGGCTTCGACCCGGAGGAGATTGTCGGGCAGGACGCCTTCGCCTTCCTCAATCCGCAGGAGCTGGAGGCTCGCCGCGCCGGCTTCGCCGAGGCGCTTCGGACGGGCGCCGCGCCCACGGTCACCGCCCGGGCGCGTCGCAAGGACGGCACGTACGTGTGGATGGAGTACACGACGGACGTGCTGCGCGACGCCGGAGGCGCCGTGGCCGGCTTCCAGTCGACGTCGCACGACGTGACCGAGCGTCACGAGGCCGAGGAGGCGCTTCGCCGGTCGGAGGAGCATTTCGAGGAGTTCATCCGGGCGATGCCCGTGCCCGCCGTGATTCATCGCGACGCCCGCTTCGTGCTGATCAACCGCGCGTTCACCGAGGTGTTCGGCTACGCGGAGGCGGACCTGCTGGGGGCGAGCGTGCTCTCCATCGTCGACGTGCCTCACCGCGCCTACGTCGAGCACCACATGCAATCGCGACCCGAGGAGCGGGCGGGTGTGCGGACGCGCGAGCACGCGCTCGCACACAAGGACGGCTCGCGCATCCCGGTGGAGGTCACCTCCGTCCCCATCTTCCTGCGCGGGGAGCTCTGCCCGATGGGGGTCATCGACGACCTGCGCGAGCGCAAGCGCCTGGAGGCCCAGCTCGTCACCGCCGACCGCCTCTCGGCGCTCGGCCGCCTGTCGGCCGCGGTGGGCCACGAGATCAACAACCCGCTCGCCTACGTCCTGGGTTCGCTCGAGCTCATCGACCGCGAGCTCGGTCACGTCGCGCTGGAGCCGGAGCGCGCCCGCCAGCTCCACGAGCTGCTCGCCAACGTCCGCGAGGGTGCGGAGCGCATCCGCGCGATCGTCGTGGACCTCCGGGCGCTGTCGCGCGAGTCGGTGGAGTCGCTCGAGCCGGTGGACCTCGGCCACGTCCTCGACCTCTGCGCGGCGATGGCCGACCACGAGGTGCACCACCGCGCGCGGCTCGTGAAGGCCTACCATGACGTGCCCTTCGTCCTGGGCAGCGAGGCGCGGCTCGGGCAGGTCTTCCTGAACCTGCTCGTCAACGCCGGCCAGGCGATCCCGGAGGGAGACGTCGAGGGTAATCAGGTCCGGCTGGAGGTCCACCCCGCGGACCCGGGCATGATCGCGGTGGAGGTGGTGGACAGCGGCGTGGGCATCCCGGCCGAGCACGCGAGCCGGATCTTCGAGCCGTTCTTCACCACCAAGGCGGGCGAAGGCACCGGCCTGGGCCTGTCCATCTCCAGGCACATCGTCTCTTCGCTCGGTGGCAGCATCACGGCGACGCCCAACGCCCCGCGGGGCAGCCGGTTCCGCGTGGTGCTCCCGTGCGTGGCGGAGGCGCCGGAGAGCGATCGCGCCGGCGGCGCGGTGGAGGAGGCACCCGCCGCGCCGGAGGATGGCGCGCGCTTCCTCGTCGTCGACGACGAACCGCAGCTCGCCCACCTCGTGGCGCGCCTGCTGCGCCGGCCGGACGTGGCGGTGGCGCTCGGCGGACAGGAGGCGATCGATCGCCTGGAGGCCGATGAGCGCTTCGACGTCATCCTCTGCGACCTGCACATGAACGGCGTCTCCGGGATGGACCTGCACGACTACGTGCAGCGCCACCTCGGCGGCCTGGAGGCGCGGATGATCTTCATGACCGGCGGGGCGCTGGACACGCGCGCGCGCGAGTTCTCCGCGCGGTCCGGGCGCCCGGTGCTGGACAAGCCCATCGACGTGCGGGCGCTGGAGGCGGCGATCGCCGACGTGCTGGGCGCGGCGGTCAGCGCGCCGGCTTCCTAGTCGCTCCCCGGCGGAGGCGGGTTCGGGCACCCGCCCGTCCCGGCGGCCGGCGCGGCGGGGACCGAGAGGTCCCGGCCGCAGGAGAAGTCGAACATGTCCAGCAGCGCGTCGGCGTTCGCGTCGCGGGCCGTCAGCGCGGGGAGGTCGAAGAGCGTCTCGATGAAGCGCGTGATCGCGGTGTGGTCGCGCACCACGTGCGAGACGTAGTTGCGCTTCGCCCACGGGGAGACGACCACCAGCGGCACGCGCGGGCCGCGCAGGGTGAAGGGAGACCCGGACGGCGCGGCGCGGCACGCCCCCGGCGGCGGGACGTGGTCGGCGAAGGCGCCGCACTCGTCGTACGTCCACACGATCGCCAGGCGCTGCCACTCGGGGCTCGTGACCGCGTGGTCGTAGATCCGCTTCAGCCAGGCCTCCCCCAGCTGCAGGTCGGCGATGGGGTGGTCGTCCTCGTAGTTCTCCCGACCATCGACGAACGCCACGCTGGGGAGCGTGCCGTGGTCCAGGTCGTCGTAGAGGTCCGCCATCGACCTCACGCCCGGGTCGCCTGCCTGCCAGTCGAGCGTGCCGCTGAGGGGTGCGCCATCCGAGTACGCGCGCCAGGTGAAGCCCGCGTCGATCAGCAGGTGGAAGATGGACGGCGTGTTGGGTGCGGGGTGCACCAATCCGGTGTCCACCACGCCAGCGCTCGTCCCGAACATGAAGAAGGCGCGGTTGGCGAAGGTGCCGCTCGCGGTGGGCGCGAAGTCGCGATCGCCGATGGCGAAGGTGGAGGCGAGCCAGTAGTCGAAGGGCAGGTCGGTCGCGTCGTAGTACTGCATGGCGAAGCTGCCGTCGGAGTCGGTGGTCGCGGCCGCGTTCCGCACGAAGCCGTCCATCGTGCCGTCGTCGATGCACGCGGCGATGGAGTCCGCCTGATGGACGGGGTCGAAGGGAATGCACGTCGTCGTGGCGTGCGTGGGGAAGACGGGGTTGCCGCTGGCGTCGGGGTTGGAGTAGCTCGCGGGGACGGCCTGCACGCCCGGCTGCCCGCGATCGTGCAGCTTCCCGAGCAGGTGATCGAAGCTGCGGTTCTCCTTCATGACGACGATGACGTGCCGGATCGGGACGTGGAGGCCGACGTCGCGCGGGACGCCGATGGACTGCGCGGCGTGCGCGCCGGCGGTGAAGGTGCACGCCGCGCGGGCGGCCGCCGTCGTGTCGGCCGGGACGACGACGCCACACCCCAGGCCGGGATCGTCCGTCGGGGTGGGGATCGTCTCGACGGCGTCGAGGCCCCAGCCCGCCCGCTGCGGATCGCAGCTCGCGGCGCACACGACCGCGCCGAGGGCGAGTCCGAGGGCGGCGCGCCGGAGCCCCCGCGGCGAGCGGAGTCCAGGGGGCCTCACGGCCGCCTCCCCAGCGAGACGCCGTAGAGCAAGGTGAAGGCGAAGCGCGGCGCGCCGGTGGTCTGGAAGTTCGCGCCGCCAGGGTAGGTGACCGCGTCGCCGTCGCGCTCCAGCGACGTCGAGACGCCCAGCCACATGCCGTTGTGGAAGATCTTGCGGAACGCGGCGGCGACGCCCATCCGCGACGTCTGGTCGGAGATGCCCCGCAGCGCGTCGGTGCTGTCGGCGGTGACGCCCCAGGAGCCCTCGACCTCGGCGACGACGCTCTCCGCCAGATCGAAGCGCGCGCCGACACCGAGCTGCGTGAAGGCGAGGCCGGGCGTCGCCACCTGCCGCGCCTGCATCGCCTCCTGCGCGAAGGCCACCAAGAGCAGCGAGCGCGTGCGGTCCAGGAAGGAGGCGCCCGCGGCGACGCGCACCAGCCCGCGCGCCACGACCCCGCCCGCGCCGCCCACGTCGTTGATGGTGTCGAAGTCGGAGGAGGCGAGGCCCGGGTGGCCCATCAGCGTCACGTCGCCACCCAGCCGCGCGCCCAGGTACGGGCTCCAGTGCTTCGGAGGGAGGATGCGCACGCCGCCCTCCAGCCAGGCCAGGGTGTGGGCGCCCGCGAGGAAGAGGAAGGGGTGCTCGCTGGCGAGCCAGCCGGCGCGCGCTGCGGCCAGGACGTCCCATTGCAGCAGCCAGCGCCCGTGGGAGAAGGCGCGGAGGCCGAGCGACTCGCCGCCGAGCTCCGCCATCAGCGTGTCGCCGACGCGGCTGGTGCCGATCCCGGTGTCGAAGACGCCGCCGTGCACGATGGTGGTGCACGCGGCCGCGGCCGGGTCGGCGTGCGCCGCCGGTGCACCGAGGAGGAAGAGCGCGCCGGCGGAGCCCGCCAGGAGCTTGGCGCCCGCGTCGCCCATCAGAGCGGGGCCGTCCAGGTGAGGCCCACGGCGGGCGTGCGCCCGTCCGGGCCGATGGCGATGACCCCGCCGCCCGGCATGCCCCACGCCTTCTTCAGAGGCGGCGTGGTCGAGGCGTGCGTCAGGAAGTACGCGAGGACGCCGCCGGCGACGCCCGCGCCGAACGTGACGCCCAGAAAGACGCGCGTGGTGTCCGGGTTCTGGTCGTTGAAGATGACCGGACTGGTGGCGGCCGCGCCGGCCAGGCTCCCGAGGCCCACCCCCAGGTCCACCAGCAGCACCCGCGACGCCGACACCTTCACGAGCCTCGCGAGCAGCCCCGCGCCCACCAGCCCGACTGCTGTACCGATGCCCTGACCCATCGGCGGGGGGCGGGCGATGGTGCCCTTGGCCATCTCCTCGATGACGCTGCCGGTGGCCAGGCCGATCGCCGCGCCGGAGTGCGTCAGCACCGCGCCGCCGTCGTCGATGTGCCCGCGCGTGAGGGACACGGTCGCCAGCGTCGCCCCGATGAGGCCGCCGGTCGCGCCCCAGAGGTAGCGGTCGTTGAGAGGCTGCACGTCGCTCGCGCTGGAGATGAAGAAGCCCGCCGCTGTCGCCCAGCCGGCGCCGCCGGCGAAGTAGAGGGCGTCGCCGGTGGTGACGTCCCACTCGGTGCTGGCGAGCAGCGCGCCGCCCAGGCCGACGCCGGCGCCGAGCAGGAGCAGCGGGTAGAGGACGCGCGGGTCGTCGGCGTTGTTCGGGTCGGTCACCGCGACGCGCTGCAGGCTGAAGGCGAGGAAGCCGCCGAAGATGGTGCCGGTCGCCGCGAAGATGGCGCGGCCGGTGGAGCGCGGCACGCTGGCGGTGGGGCCGGTGACGCCCGTCGGCTCGTTGGCGCGCACCGCGGCCAGCGCGGCCTCGCTCGGGTGGCGTGCGATGAGGTCGCGCAGCATCACCAGCCCGCGCGCGGCCACGTCCACGCCCTTGACGGTGGCCACGCGCACTCGCAGCTCGCTCGAATCCGGGCGGCACCGCCACGATGCGAAGCAGGTAGGTGTTGGTGCCGGCGCTCTCCAGCCGCGGGCTGATGACCCAGCGTCCCGGCGTCTCGCTGCCCGCCCCCGCCGCCGCGCCGGCGGCGAGCGGCGCGGAAGAAGACGAAGCCGCGGCGGCGTGCACCAGATCGATGTCGCGCGGATGCTCGCCCGGCGGCTGCCCGAGGGAGAGGGACAGGCCGAGATCCTGCACGGCGTCGCGCAGGGTGGCGTCGAGCTCCTGCGCGCGCACGAAGAGTCCAGGCTCCGCCTCGGTGGGACGATGCGTCGGGCCCCCGCCGGAGTCCCCGGCCGGCGTGAGCGTCGGCCACAGGATGGCGGGGGTGGTGGAGGTCTCGTCCCCGGTGGGGGGAGGTGGTGGCGGCGTCTTCGGCGCGGAGGCGGACGGCGCGGGCGCGGCGGACGGCGCGGGCGCGGCGGTGGCGGACGGCGCGGGCTCGCCCGCGTCCGCCACGCGCGCCACCGAGGCCGCGGCAAGCCCCATCGCGAGCAGCAACACCCGTCGCATGCCCCCACTCTACCCCTTCTTCCACCGCCGCCCCTCTCCCTCGTGGAGAGGGCGGGGTGGCGCGGTCAGAACATCACGACGCCGCTCACCATGAGCGATCCGATCACGGTGTTGTCCACCGTGAAGCGATGCCCCGGGGCGTCGATGACGGCGCGGTAGTTCGGGTTGGGGATGCCGGTGACGCGCTGGGTGGCGGAGTTGGGGTCGGCGGTGCGGCACGGGCCGGAGCTCGCCGCGTCGGCCGAGACGTTGGGGTTGCACGGGTCGGCGGCGGTCACCGCGTGCGACTCGTTCAGCCGGACGCCGCCGGAGAGGTTGAACTTGACGTACTGCCCGGCCTGCCAGGTCACGCCCGCCTGCGCCGACAGCGCGCCGTAGGCCTGCTGGTCGGTGATGCCGGTGAAGTAGACCTGCTGCGCGCTCGGGTCGGCGATGCTGCTGCCGTTGGGCCCCGCCATGTACGCCGAGGGGTTGGCGCTGCGCAGTGTCGGCGCCGTCGACGAGCCGAGGGCGTCGAAGAGCTCGGAGTACTCGCGGCCGGGCGAGTTGTAGATGCCCTGCACCCGCACGTCGAACACCAGACGCTGCCACGCCTCACGGCGCTCCCACGGCACCACCTCCAGGCCGATGGTGAAGGTGCCCACCAGCGGCGGGTGGTTGACGAGCGCACCGCGGAAGTTGTTCGTCTTGCCGAAGTCGCTGTCGGAGCGGGGGAAGTCCGCGAGGAACTCGAAGCCAGTGTACGGCTCCACGTAGCCGAAGCGCCGGGAGATGACCGTCTTGACGTCCACCCCGTACATGGCGCGGCTGAGGCCGGGGTCGCGCGTGGTGTCGCTCGGGTTGGCGGGGTCGGGACAGCGGGGGCTGTCGCTGCTCTGGGTGGCGTCGCACGCGTGGAGCGGCGAGCCCACGCCGAAGCGGCCCTCCGCGCCGATGACCCAGGTGGGCTTGGTGTGGTCGCGCTGCTGGTTGAGCGGCGCCCAGTTGAGGCCCACGCTGAAGTAGTCGATGCCCGAGCGGGTGGGGCTCTTGAAGGGCACGCTGAACAGCGGGGCGCCCGTCGGGTCGTAGAGGCGCTGCGGGTTCTTGGACGAGCCGTCCAGATCGCCGAGCTGCCGCGAATCCGCCAGGACGATCGGCATGCGGAAGACCAGCGCGAGGTCGTGGTAGATGCCCACGTCCGCGCCGACGTTGAGGATGCTCAGGTCCTGCGAGAACCTGGCGACGTTCTCGTTGTTGGAGACGAACCCGCCGGTGGACAGGCCCGGCTGGTTCAGCGCGGTCTCGCGGTGGATGTCGGCGCGCTTCCATGACTGCTGGAAGCCGACGGTGATGTTGAGGTCGAACGGGTCGCCCTTGTCGAAGGCATCGACGACGCTCGTCGCCTCGGCGGTCTCGTCGAGCAGGCGCGGCTCTCCGGCGGCGACGGGCTCGTCGGCGTGTGCTGCGCGACCGGTGGCCGCGACGGCCATGGCCGAGCCCAATAGGACTCGCAGCGTCGCCTTCTTGGAGATCATGTCGCCTTGCGGACGCTAGCCGGGCCTGCGAGACGGTGTCAACCGCGCGTCACGGCCTGCCTGTCGGCACCACGCGCCACGCGGCGTCGCCGGCGTCGGCCCGCGCGACGAGGGAGGTGCGCTCCGGCCCCTGGGGCAGCCGCCGCGCCACCAGGCCAGCCACCGCGCAGGCGGCGCGCGCCTTCTCCCGCGCCACCACGTGCCGCAGGGTCACTTCGCCCAGGTTGGCCCCGCCGTCGGCGTGAGGCGCGCGGCCCATCGCGTCGGCCAGGGCGCGGGCGTCGCGGCCGTCTCCCTCGCAGCGGCTCACGGCGGCGCGCGGTCCTCCGGGCACCGTCATGACGCGGAGCTCCACGCCGGGCACCACCCGGACCCAGCCCTCGGCGTCGGTGGCGGCGCCGGCCTCCGCCGCCCCGGCGTCCGGGCGGGCGACCGGGCCGAAGGGGAGGACCGAGGCGGCGCCCGCCGAGAGCTGGACGACGGTGCCCTTCGGGGTCGCGAAGACCTTCATCCGGGCGGACGCGTAGCGGATGACCGCCTCCGGGGTGGTGATCCACTCCTGCGCGCCGGGGCGCTCCCCCGCGCCGGCGACGCTCTGGAAGGTGCCCTGCGCCAGCCAGGTGGCCTCGTCCCCTGCCACGCACGCCCAGACCGAGGCCGGGCCGAGGAAGGTGGTCTGGCGGGTGGAGCGGGTGTCCTCCACGGTGATCTTGGAGCCGGCGGGGAGGGCCATGAAGTCGTCGGGCACGGCCTCCCGCGGGTGCAGGGCGGGCGCACCGGCGACGGCGATGACGCGGCAGGCGGGGGGAGGCGGGGCGGCGGAGGCGGACGCGGAGGCGGACGCCGGGGGGGGCAGGGTGCTCGCGGTGGAGGCCGATGGGGGCGGGACCGGGCTGAACTCCTCGTCGTGCTTGCAGCCGGCGACGGCGCAGAGGCCGCAGAGGGCCAGCAAGATGGGGAGGGGGCGGGGCGCCACCGCGGATCGCGAGCACGCTGACGATCGCGAGCGAGGGCGCAGCATCGTCAATCGGGCTGGGCGGGGTGCTCGGCGTCGGAGAAGATCTCGGCGGAGACGTCCTCCGCGGAGAGCTCTTGCTTGGCGTGGCGCAGCTCGCTGGAGGTCTGGTCCAGCCGGTCCGCCAGCACGCCGAGGAACTGCCAGAGCATCTTCACCGCGAGCTCGTGCTCCTTGCGCAGGATCTCGAAGAAGTTGGCGCGGCGGATGGCGATGAGCTCAGCGTGGCCCTCCGCGGTGACCGTCGCCGATCGCGGCACGCTGCGGATGAGGGCCATCTCGCCGACGTGCTCACCCTGCCCCAGGAAGGTGAGGGTCTGGTCCCCGCGCGAGACGCGCACCTTGCCGGTGAGGACGATGAAGAGCTCGTCGCCCTTGTCGCCCTCCTTGATGACCACCGCCTGATTGTCGTAGGCGCGCACCTCGACGGCCTGCATGACGCGCAGCAGCTCGCGCTCGGTGAGGCGCGAGAAGATGGGCATCTTCGCCAGCACCTCGCGCTTGAGGCTGAGCAGACGGGCCCGCTGCTCGTCGCGGGCGTCGGCGTCGCCGAGCTTGACGACGACGCCGGTGATGTTGTCCTTGCCGCCGCGGTCGTTGGCGAGGTCGATGAGGCTCTTCGGGGCGGCGTTGCCCTCCAGGGCGAGGAGCGGCTCCAGCTCCTCCGGGCCCTCGAGGTAGCCGGCCAGGCCGTCGGAGCAGAGGAGGAAGACGTCACCGAGCAGGACCTCCAGGACGAGCGTGTCCACCTCCACCCGCTCGTAGACGCCGACGGCGCGGGTGATGGCGTTCTTCTGGGCGACCTTCTCGATCTGCTCGCGGGAGAGCTTCCCGCGCTTGATGAGCTCGTTGTAGACGGTGTGGTCCTCGGTGACCTGCTGCACGTGGCCGTTGCGCATCAGGTAAATGCGGCTGTCCCCGACGTGCGCGATGAAGCCCTGCTGCCCGATGATCATGATCGCGCTGAGCGTGGTGCCCATGCCGCGCTTCTCGGGGTCGGCCTGCGCCTCCTCGTGGATCTTGGCGCACGCGCGCTGCACGGCATGCTCGAGCAGGGCGACGACCTGCCGCGGCGTGGCCTGCCGCGGCGTGGCCGCGTACGACGCGATGAGCTCGCGCTCCTTCTTGATCTCCTCGTGGAGGGTGCGCACCGCGATGGCGCTCGCGACCTCTCCGGCGGCGTGGCCGCCCATCCCGTCCGCCACGACGAAGAGCGCGAGCTTCTTGTCGACGAGGAAGTTGTCCTCGTTGTGATCGCGGACCTTGCCAACGTCGGTGGCGGCGTAGAAGCGGATGTTCTCGCCCAGATTCATGCAGACAACCTCGAGGGGGCCGGTGCGGGGAAGACAGGACTATGCCACGCCATCGGCGCGCGGGGAACCTGACCTCGCTGTGATACGTTTCGAACATGCGCATGCGCACTTGGCTTCTCTCCGTTCTGGTCTTGACCGGACCGCTGCTCGGCAGGGCTCTTGCTCAGTCCTCCGGTCCCACGCTCCCGCCGTTGCCGCCCCCGTCGCCGACGGCGTCGGGCGCCGCGGCCCAGCCCTCCGCCTCGTCGTCGGCGGCGCCGCCCGCGAGCGGCAGCGCGGCGCAGCCTTCGGCCTCCGCGTCGGCCGCGCCTCCGGTCGACGCGATGGCCGCGTGGCAGCAGCGCTACGACGAAGCGGGACGCCGCATGACCGCAGGGGACTACGCCGCCGCGGTGCAGATGTACACCGACCTCGCGGCGACGGCACCCACGCCCGCGGCGCGCGATCTCGCCCTCGACCAGCTCCGCCTCGCGACCCAGTACCAGCAGCACCATGGCGTCGCGATCGCCCCCGCGCCTGCGCGGAGCGCCGGCGTCTGGACGGAGCCGACGGCGCCGGGGCGGCTCCCTGCGCCGGCAGTGCATCGGGACCGCACGCGCCGCTCGGCGGACGAGCTCGTCCTTCTGTACGTCGGCGCGGTGGGCCACGGCATCCTGACCGGCTTCTTCGTGGACTCGCTCACCAAGAACGGCAACCCGACCGCGGGGGCTTCGGTGGCGGGCCTGCTGCTGGGCGCGGGCTTCGCCGGCGCGAACGTGACGGCGGTCGCCCTGCTGGACAACGCGCACCTGCTTCGCTACGGCGTGCCGCAGTCCATGTTCGCCGGCGCGATGATCGGCCTCGGGGAGGGCGTCGCGTGGAACGAGTGGGCAGGCAACCGCGCCAAGAGCTCCTTCCACTCGTACACGAAGGACATGGCGTACATCTGGACCATGACCACGGGCGGCGCCGTCATCGGCGCGATCGCCGGGTCGGCGGTGCGCACCACGCCGGGGCGCTCCACCTGGGTCTACGACGTCTCCTTCGCCAGCGGGCTCTTCGCCGCCGGCCTCGCCGGCGCCGCCAGCGGCGACACCGCGCTGAAGGACCACAGCGGCACCAGCAACGAGGCCAACCGCAACGTCGGCCTCTCCGCGGCGCTCGCCGGTCTGGGCGGTCTGGGCGCCGGCATCTTCACCGCCGGTCCGCTCTCCATGTCGAGCGGCCGCGCGCACCTCATCGAGGCGGGCTGGCTGGGCGGGAGTCTGTTCGCCGGTGGCCTGTGCGGCGCGTACAGCTGCTCGCCGACGGGCGCCTTCGCGGCGATGGCGATCGGCGACGCGGTGGGCTTCGTGGGCACCTTCTTCGCGACCATCGGCATGAAGCCGGACCCCTTGTCGGAGCACGAGCCGGACAAGGGGATGTCCTTCGTCCCCATGATCACCCCCACGAACGGCGGCTTGCAGATCGGGCTCGCGGGGTCGCTGTGAAGCTCGCCGCGGCGGCGTTGCTGGGCCTGGTGCCCGTGCTCGCCGCGACCGGAGCTCTCGCGCAGACGGGGAAGGGGACGGCGACGGCGCTGCCGAAGCTGCCACCCGCGTCGGGGTCGGCCGCGCCCGGGGCCGGCTCCGCCGCCGCAACTGCCGGCGCGCCGGGTGCGGGCGCGCCGGGCGCGGGCGCGGGCTCGGCTTCGCCAGGCGTCACGCTGTCGGGGGCCGCCGCGCCGTCGGCGAGCTGGGAGGCGCGCTACGCCGCCGCAGGCCGGGCGATGCTCGAGGGGCACTTCGACTCGGCCATTGTAGAATACACCGATCTCGTTCGCACCGCGCCGACGCCGGTCGCCCGCACGGCCGCGCTCGGGCAGCTCGGCATCGCCTCGGCGCACGCGTCGGGCAGCTCCCTCGCCGCTCCGCCCGCGGGCGCCGTCGTCTCCACCCTCCCGCTCCCGCCGAAGACCCCCGACCCCGAGCGCCGCAGCACCGACGAGATTGTCTCGCTCTACGTCTTCGGTGCGCAGGGCTACGGCATCGTCACGGGCCTGATGGCCGCCGTCCTCGCCGACAGCGGCAGCGCGACGCTTCTCGGGTTGGGCATCGCGGGCGCGAGCGCAGGCGCCATCGCCTTCGCCGACCTCCACCACGCCTTCCGCTATGGCGCGGCGGAGGCCGTCACCAGCGGCTTCCTGGTGGGCACCGCGGCGGGGCTCGGCTTCGGCCTGTGGGACGGCAACCACATCTACGGCGTCGACAGCAGCTACGGCGTCTACTCCCGCAGCCTCTCCGCGAGCCACCCGGCGCGTCGCGCGGTGGCGTGGACCTTCACCATGAGCAGCGCCGGCATCGTCAGCGGCGCGGTCGCCGCCGCGATCTTCCGGACGACGCCCGGGCGCTCGCACTGGGTCGCCGCCACCGCGCTCACGACCGGGCTGGTGGCCGGCGGCATCGCGGGCGGCGCCACCACGAGCAGCGACTACACCGATCGCGATCCCCTCTCCAGCTTCGCCCTCGGCGGCGCCATCGGAAGCCTGGGAGGCGCGGCGGTCGGCGTGCTCACGGCCTCCGTCGTCTCTCCGCGCATCTCGCGCGTGCGCTACGTCGATCTGGCGTGGCTCTCCGGCGGCATCTTCGCGCTGGGCGCCTGCACGCAGTGCAACACCGAGGAGCGCTTCGGGGCGCTCGCGGCGGGGACTGGTGGTGGCTTCCTCGCCGGGATGCTGATCACGCTCGGCATGTCGAAGGAGCCGCTCCCCAAGCGACCCACCAGCGACGAGTCTCAGGCGGCCATCCTCCCGTACGCGGCGCCGACTGCCGGCGGCGTGCAGGTGGGCCTGGGCGGGCTCTTCTAGGTAGAGCGCCGGCGCGCGCCGTTCAAGCCGAGGGCGCGACCGGCGGATACGTGTCGCCGAGCTGCCGCTGCCGGCGCGCCTCGTGGCTGCGTGCCCGGCGTGCCGTCTCTTGATCTCGCACCCACCAGAGGCTCCCGAGGCGGTCCAGGTCGGCCGCGTCGCCGAAGCCGTCTCGAATGCGCAGGCAGAGCACCTGGAGGTGCCGGCGGGCGCGGACGCACGCGCGTTGTGCGGGCCAGCGCCGCTCGCCGGGGGCGAGCGCGCCGTCGAGCGCCAGCCCGACGTGGCCGACCAGCACGAGCCCGTAGAAGGCGCGGCGCACGCGGCCGCGCCCCTCCGGCGTCAGCGCGACCAGGATGTCGCGCCCGTCACGCCGCCGCGTCACGAGCCCCAGCCGCTCGAGCGACCGCATCATCACGCTGATGGTGGAGCGCGCGACGCCGAGTCCGCGTCGAAGGTTGCTCTGAAGGTGAACGCGGCGCGCCCCGAGCCGGTACATCGCGTCGAGAAGGTCGAACCGCGCTGCGGTGAGTCCCATCGCCGCCAGCGCCCGCCGCGTGAGCTTCAGCGTCGCGTAGTAAGCCCGCTTGATGGTGAAGAACACAGGGTCCATCCCCTCACCATCAGCACACCCCATGCCACCCCCCCTCTCTCCAGATTCCCGCTGAAACGTCGAATTGCAAGCATGCCTGCCGTTCGACGTTTGGTGTCCGGGGACAGGAAGGGGGACAGGGGGGACAGGGGGGCGTCCCGGTGACCTGGCCGGGCGATTATCGCGCGCAAGGCGCGATGGGCTCAGGGGCGGCGGCGCTTGCGGGAGAAGATCAGGGCGGCGGCGAGGAGGCCAAGCGCCATCGCGTCGCCCCGCGAGCCCGGCGCGGTGGAGCAGCCGCCGCCCTCGCCCGGCGCGGTGTTCCCGTTGCCCCCGCCCGGCGCCGCGGTGCTGTCTTGCGGGAGCGGCGGCGGAGGCAACGGACCCGTGGGCACGCCCGCGTCATCCGGCGGCGGCGCCTGGTTGCAGACGTCGTTCTGGCCGATGGGCTTGGACTGGCACGCGCCGGGGCCGTCGCACGTCTCGAGCTGCACCTGCCCGTTGGTACACCGGAACGCCTTGGTGTGGTCCGAGGAGCAGTTCCACAGATTCCAGATGTCGTTGCACTTGCAGGTGCCGCCGAACCTCGGCATGTACGTGCACCACTCCCAGATGCCGGGGTCGCGGTGGTTGCCCGCGCCGCCGTAGCTGGAGCCCGACTCGCACGAGGAGGGGGACTTGCTGCAGGGCGCGGAGCTCTGCGCCATCACGTTGCCGTTGGGGATTCTGGTCGTGCCCGATGATGTGGGCGCGGTCCTTCTTCACCTTGTACTTGCCCGTCAGGTAGCCGACGAGCTTCGCGCTGGAGGCGTACTGTGCCTCCGGGTAGGGCTGCTTGTAGTAGCCCACGTGCTCGATGCCGACCGAGCGCTGGTTGTACCAGTAGTTCCCGGCGTGCCACGCCGTGTACGACTCGGGCACGAACTGGGCGACGTGGCCGTCCTGACCGACGATGTACTGCACGCTCTTGCCCGGGTCGTTCTGCAGGGTGGCGACGCTCGCGTTCCACCCGCCCTCGGTGTCGTGGATGACGACGTACTGCACCGTCGCCCCGCCGCGTGTCGTGTCGCACTTGTTCGTGCAGCTCGTGGGGATCCACTCCGCGCCCGGGTACTCCGCCTTGCCCAGCGTGTGCAGCGCGTCCGACACGTCCAGCGTCAGGGTAGGCGGCAGCTCGGGGTGCGCGGCGATCGTCACCGACTCGCCGTCGCGACCGGGGAAGGTGCCGCCGCTCGCCAGCAGGGCGAAGACCTCGTGCGCGTAGTGCTCGCGGTGCGCCGCGTCGGAGAAGCCGGAGAGCTCCTCGATCGCGTCCTTCCAGCTCGCCAGGTCTCCGCCGTGCGCGCCGTGCTCCGACCCGAGCTCCGCCAGCACCCGGGCGCCCGCCTCCAGGCCCGTGTCGGTGTCCTGCCGGAGGGCCAGCTCGCTCGCGCCCATCAGCGCGGCGCCGCGGGCGAGCGAGTCGAACGCGCCGTGGCGAAGCTCCATCGGCCCGGCCACCGGCACCTGCGCCGCGGGGTCCACGACGCGCGTGGCGGGCATCGTGAGGCCGCCCTCGACCTGCGCGATCGCGACGAGCAGATTGCGCGGGACGGCGTTGGCCGCGGCGCTCGCGTCGAAGGACTGCGCGAGCGGCCCGCCGGCTTGCGGCACGGGTGCGGGGCTGCTCCCCGTGCTGCCGCACGCGACCAGTAACGCCCCCATCACGAGCAGCCCTCGGAGTCTCATCGCCTCCACGCAAGCATCCGGCGTACCAGAGCGCCAGCCCGGTCTTTTTGTAGCAGGATGGCCAGAACTCGCCAGGGGCCGCGAGTGGATCGCGGCGCCTCGCGGGGTGGTTCGGGCAGCCGCGGCCCCCGCGGGCCTGGCCTGGGTGCTCTATGCTCCACCCGGTGGGTCTGCTCCGGACCAACGTCATCGGCTTCGACGACGCCCCGTTTCTCCGGACGCACCGGGGCGACGTGACGCTGGTGGGGGTCGTCTGCTCCCGGACCCGCCTGGACGGCGTGCTGACCGGGAAGGTGCGGCGTGACGGCGCCAACGCGGCGTCCGCCATGGCAGCGATGGTCGCCGGCTCGCAGCTGCGCGAGCACGTTCGGGGCGTACTGCTCCAGGGCATCGCCGTCGCCATCGCCACAGGCCGCAGCCGCGGGGGCGCGTGAAGCTCCCGCGCGTGCTGGAGGCCGAGCCGCCGGAGACGCTCGCCGCCCTGCGGATTGTCGTCCCGCTGATGGTTCTCTCCGCGCCCGGCCTCCGCGAGGGCGTGCGCGTGGCGCGGCTGGACCACGCGCTCTACGTCGTGCCGGAGGGGCTCGGCTGGTTCGTGCGCGTCGTGCCCATCCACCCCTGGCTCGCGATCGGCGTGGAGCTCGTCACCGTCCTCGCCGCGCTGCTCGCCACCGTGGGCCTGCGCGCGCGCCCGGCGCTCCTCGTGCTGACCCTCGGCGCCTTCTACCTCTTCTCCATCGCGCAGCTCACCGGCTTCGTCTGGCACGACATGCACCTGCTCTGGATGTGCGCGCTGCTCGCGGCGAGCCCGTGCGATCACGCCCTCGCGTTCGACCGCCGCCCGCCCGCGCCCGCGTCCCTCGCCTACGGCGTGCCGCTCCTCTTCGCGCGCCTCCTGCTCGGCGCCGTCTACTTCTTCCCGGGCGTGCACAAGCTCGCCCAGCAGGGGCTCGGGTGGGCGCTCTCCGACAACCTGCGCAACCAGCTCTGGTGGAAGTGGGCCGAGCACGGGACCGTCCCCGCCTTTCGCATCGACCACCACCCGTGGCTCCTGCACGGCGGCGGCCTCTTCGTCCTCGGCTTCGAGCTGGCGGCGCCGGTGCTCTTCCTGTGGCGTCCGGCGCGCCCTGTCGCGGCGGTCCTAGGCCTCCTCTTCCACCTGCTCGCCCAGGCGATCTTCCTCATCCCCTTCGTGAGCCTCTGGGCCTGCTACGTCGTGCTCTTCGACGTGCGCCGCGCGCTCGGGTGGCTGCAGCGCGGGCCTCGTCCCGGTGGCGCCGTCGCCGGCGAGACGGCGCCGCGCGAGGCCTCTTCACGACGCCTGGTGACGCTGCTCGTCGGCGCCGCGCTGGTCACCGGCGCGGTGGTGCAGGGCGCGCGCGGGCAGATGCAGTCGTACCCCTTCGCCTGCTACCCGACCTTCCAGTGGCGCCCCGCCACCGTCATGCCCGACCTGCGCGCCCGCGCCACCCTCCGGGACGGCCACGAGGTGGACGTCCACGTCCTGCGCGACGCGCGCGGCCACCGCTCCCAGCGCCAGTGGGGCGTGGTCTGGGCCCTCGCCGGCGCGACGCACCCCGTCAGCCCCGAGCGCCTCCACGCCTTCGCCATCTACCTCGCCCGCACCGACCCCACCCTTCACGACGCCACCCGCGTCCGCCTGATCCGCGCCGACGTCTCCGTCGTCCCCGAGGCTCGCGATCAGCCGCCCGTCCGCGAACAGGACCTCGCCACCTTCGACCTGTGACGTCCACGTGCGCATGCGCGCGCGACCCGCCTCACGCCGTGACGGGGATCCCCCGCGCTCGCAAGGGCGCCCTCACCTTCGTCTCGAGCGACGCCACCGCCAGCTCCATGTACGCATCCGACTCCATCCACGCCAGCGCGTCCCCCGCGGTGCTGTCCCACGTCCCCTTCCGGTTCTTCTTGATGTGCGCCCACTGCTTGTAGACTGCACGGATCGTCCGGTCCGCCCGCGCGCCGAGGAACGCGCGGTCCGCCTCCGTGTAGCGCGTGCCGGCCCAGTCGAGGAAGGTGAAGCCGAAGGTGCCGTGCGCGGCCTCGTCCCGCACGATGCGCCCCAGCACCGCGCGGGGCAGGGGGTGCTTCGCCGCGCGCCAGGTGCCGCGCAGCAGCGGGATGCTCAGCGCCTCGCCCACGCAGAAGAAGCGCACGACGAGATCGGAGGCCCGCAAGAACGGCGAGAGCGTCTCGTCGGCGTCGGCGATCATCATGTCGGGGTCGTGGACGATCTCGGTGCCGCCGCCGAGCTCCATCGCCATGCGCGCGCACAGCTCCACGTGCACCACCTCGTCCAGCGGGAAGCGCGCCGCCATCGCCACCAGGTCCAGCGGGGCGCGGCACTCCATCAGCGCGCGCAGCGTGGCGCAGCACGCGACGCCGGTGCGGTGCTCCTGGTAGGCGGCGCCCGTCCACGACTTGCGCGCGAGCACCACCGCCTGCGGGGGGATGCCGCGCGTGTCCAGCGTCCCCCACGGCATCGCCTCCACCTCCGGCCGCATCTTGCGGTAGCGCCGCTCGATGCCCTCGCCGAGCATCTCCAGCTCGAAGAGCTCCGCGTGCACCGGCTCAGTCTCCCTGCGCGTCGTCCGCGGCGTCGGCGCCGGCATCGCCTGTCGAGACCTCGAGGCCGGCGTCCATCGGCGGCGGCAGCAGGTTGGCGACGAGCTGCTCCTCCTGCACGTCCTTCAGCGAGGCGTCCTGCGGGGGCGCGACGAGGTTGCCTGACGTCTCCTGCCCGCAGGCGACGTAGCTGACGGCGGCGACCCCCAGGGAGGCCACCAGGAGCTTGCGAGGAACGCGAGGGCGGGGCGGCATGTCCCGAGGCTACCGCTACTCCTCTTCCTTGTCTTCCTTGTCGCGCAGGCCGAGGGAGCGCGCCTTCTTGTAAAGGTGGCTCCGCTCCAGATCGAGGCCGCGGGCCGTTCCGGCCATCTGGCCGCCGTGGTGGGCGATGGCCTCCTGCAGGATGGTCCGCTCCGCCTCCTCCACAAGCACACGGAAGGGGACGCCCGGGCGAAAGAGGCCCTCCGCCTTCGGCGCGCCGGCGCCGGGCAGGCACGTGCGCACGTCCTCCGCCGAGATGACGTCGTCCGGCGTGAGGATGACCAGCCGCTCGATCAGGTTGCGCAGCTCGCGGACGTTGCCAGGAAAGCTGTATCCCGCAAGTACCCGGATCGCCGCGTCGTCGATCTTCATCCCGCGCCTGTCGTTGGCGCGGGCGGCGAGCTCCAGGAAGTGCCGCGCGAGCAGGGGGATGTCCTCGCGGCGCGAGCGGAGGGGGGGGATGTGCAGGGGCACCACGTTCAGCCGGTCGTAGAGGTCCGGCCGGAACTCCCCCTTCTCGGAGGCGGAGACGAGGTCCTTGTTGGTGGCGGCGACCACGCGCGCGTCCACCTTGAAGGTCTCGCTGCCGCCCACCCGCTCGAATCTCCCGCTCCTGCAGCACCCGCAGCAGCTTCGCCTGCGCGGCGAGCGGCATGTCCCCCACCTCGTCCAAAAAGAGGGTGCCTCCGCCGGCTCGCTCGAACTTGCCGCGCCGTTGCTTGGTGGCGCCGGTGAAGGCGCCCGCCTCGTGGCCGAAGAGCTCGCTCTCGATCAGCTCGCTCGGCAGGGCCGCGCAGTTGAGCTTCTCCAGCGGGCCCTTCGCGCGCGGCGAGAGCTGGTGCATCGCCCGGGCGACCAGCTCCTTGCCGGTGCCACGCTCCCCCGTGACGAGCACCGTGGCCTGCGTCTTCGCGGCGCGCGCGACCTGCTCCAGGAGCTTCTTGATGGGCGCGCTCTCCCCCACCAGCTCGCCGAAGCCCGCCTGCGCGCGCAGCTCCTTGGCCTCCGTCTCCGCGCGGTCCAGACGCAGCGCGGTCTCCACGTTGATGAGGAGCGCGTCGGTGTTGAGCGGCTTCTCCAGGAAGTTGATCGCCCCCAGGCGGGTCGCCTGCACCGCCACGTCGATGGTGGCGTGCCCGCTCATCATGATGACGGGCGTGTCCACCTTGGCCGCGCGCATCGTCCTGAGCAGCTCCAGGCCGTCGCCGTCGGGGAGCGACACGTCCAGCAGGCACAGGTCGTAGCTGCGCTTCTTGAGCTTGTCTTCGGCGACTTTCACGCCTCCGGCCACGTCCACGCCGTAGCCTTCCAAGCTCAGCGCCTTCTGGAGGGTCGTAAGGATGGACGGCTCATCGTCCACGACCAGCAGGTGCGCCCGCGCCATGGGACCGAGTGTAGTGTAAAGTACCCGCCGTCCATGCGTTTTCGTCGATTTTTCCCGTGCGTGGCAGCGCTGGCTCTGGCAGTGGGGTGTGGTCCGGCCGCCGGGGGGCGGGGGGCCAGACACGGCGGGGAAGGCCTCGCCTCACCCACCGCAGTGTCCGACGACGACTTCGCGCCCGCGGTGCGCGACCTCCTCATGAGCGAGCCGGGGTCGGCGGAGCGGTCCGCCCGCCTGCAAGGCGTTCTGAGCCGGCAGATGAGCCGCGCGGAGGCCCTCTTCCACGGGCGCTCCGCCGGCCGTGGCGTCGCCGCGGTCACCGGCGGTCTGCTCCTGCTGCGCACCGGCGATCTCAAGGCGGAGACGCTCGGCCCGGACGGCCCCGCCGCCATCGCCGCGGCCGGCAAGGCGCTGTCCGCGCGCGGTGAAGAGGGCCGCAGCCGCGCCATCTTCGAGATCCTCTCGCGCATCGGCACGCCCGCCCAGAAGGCCGACGCCGGCTTTCACCTCAAGGCCCTCGCCCAGTGGACGCACGACACCTCCGGGAGCGACCCGTCCATCGGCGGCGCCGCGGACGTGCAGGACCAGGCGATCCAGCGCGCCCTGCTCGAGCCGAGCCAGGCCGCCCTCGACGACGCGGTGCAGGCGTCGGTCGACTGGCTGGACCGCGCGCGCGAGCGCGTCTCGTCGCGCCCGCGCGGGAGCCTCTCGCAGTACGAGCGCGCCGAGGCCATCCGCGCGCTGCAGTCGGCGGGCTCCACCATCGTCGGCCTGTACCTGCGCGAGGGCGACGCCGAGGGCGCGGTGAAGACGCTGACGCGCGTGAAGCTCCTGCCGCCGCTGGTGCCGGAGCACCTCTACGACGCGGTGAGCGACGTGGGTGACAAGCCCACCGCCGATCGCTGGGTGGAGGTGCTGCACGCCCTCTTCCCCGCCGAGGCGGACGAGAGCAGCCAGGAGGACGATCCGGTGCTCGACCGCGATCTGCTCCGCGCCGCGGCCTTCACCGCCGCGAGCGAGGCCTACCGACTCGACCCGACGCGCCTGGAGGCGGCGGCCACCATCGCGGAGGCGCTCGGCTCCTTCGGCATGCCGGAGGTGAGCCCCGCGGTGCTCGAGGACGCCTGCCGCGCGCACCCGGACCAGCAGACGCTCAGCTTCGCTCTGCGCATCACCATGCAGGGCATGGACGAGGCCTCGCAGGACGGCCGGACGGACACCGCGCGCCGCGTCTTCCGCGCCGCCGCGCCCATCCTGGACATCGCCGCGCACGCCAAGGTCACCGGCCTCAAGCCCAGCCCCGCCGTGGTGCAGGCGGACATGGGCGAGATCGAGCTCCGCGAGGGCCGGCTGGACGCCGCGCGCGGCCTGCTCACCGCGTCCATCGCGTCGGACCCCGGCGCGCGCGCGCTGCTCGACCTCGCGCGCATCGAGCAGCACGACGGCAAGGACAAGCAGGCGGCCGCGCATCTGCAGAAGGCGCTCACCCTCCCCGAGGCCTCCCGCGACATCGTGCTGAGGTCGCAGCTGCTCCTCGCCTCCAGCGAGGTCGCCCAGAAGATGCACGACGAGCACGGGGCGCAGGCGGCGCTCGCCGCCGCGTTCCACCTGCTCGCCCCGGCCCGCGCCAAGGGCGACGCGCGCGTGCGCGCCCGCGTGGAGCGCGCCCTGTCGCAGGTGCTGGATCGCTTCGGCATGCGCAAGGAAGCGGGGGATGCGCTGGAGCGCGCGTACGAGGCGGCGCCGCACCACAAGGCGGAGGCGGCGGCGACGCTCGCGCTGGCCGCGTCGCGCGCGTACGTGCACGGGGACCTGGACGCCGCCCGCGATGCCCTCTCCCGCGGCGTGGGCGCCGACCTGGCCGACGAGGATTCTCGTCTACCTCGCCCTCTGGGTGCAGTCGCTCGAGCGCGAGCAGCACGCGCGCACCAACGGCGTGGCCGAGCGCGTGCTCGCTTCCATCGGCGACGATGGCCGCTGGGCCTCCAGGCTCGCCGCCTTCGGCCGCGGCAAGATCGACGCCGCGGCCCTGAGCCACGCCGCGACGAGCCCCTCGCGCAAGGAGGAGGCGCTCTTCTACGCCGCGCTCGAGCGCAGGGCGAAGGGCGACGCCGCCGGCGCGAAGCCGGGGCTCGCCCAGGTCGCCACCGGCCCCGGCGTGGACCTGCTCGAGTCGCAGATGGCGCGCGAGCTCGTCGGCACGGCGCTGCCCCCGGTGCCGCCCCCCGCCGGCCTCACCCTCCCGTAGATGGCGCGCGCGCCCCGTTCCCACGCGGCGCTCCGCGTCGACTGGGGGAGCCTCGGCCCCCTGCGCATCCGCTCCAAGCTGGTGGCCGAGGGCATCTACGCCGGCGCGCACAAGAGCGCGCGGCGCGGCGCGGGCATCGAGTTCGGCGGGCACCGCGCCTACGTCCCCGGCGACGACCTGCGCTGGATCGACAGGCGCTCCCTGCTGCGCCACGACCGCCTGCTGGTGCGGCAGTTCGAGACCGAGACCGAGCGCGCGCTGCGGCTCGTCGTCGACGCCAGCGCGTCCATGGCCTACCGCGGCTCCCGCGCGCAGGGCAGCAAGCTGGCGATGGCGGCGCTCGTGGCGACGGTGCTGGCGCGCATCTCCGTCGCCAGCGGCGACCCGGTGGGGCTCGCGTACATCGCCGGCGAGGGCGCCCGCGCGGTGCCGGTCGCCGGCGGGCGCGAGGGGTTCGATTGGGTGCTCGGCTCGCTCGAGGAGGTCGAGTGCTCCGGGGACGCGCGGCGCGACCCTTCCCTGCTCGACCGGTCCTTGATGGCGCTCTCCCGCGCCGCGCGTCGCGGCTCGGTCGTCGTGCTGGCGAGCGATCTGCTCGACCTGCCGCCCGACGCGCCCACGCTCGTCTCCAGCCTCGCGCTGCGCGGCCGCAGCGTCGTGGTCCTGCAGGTCCTGGACCCCGACGAAGTGGACCTCCCCTTCGAGGGCACGGTGCGCCTGCGCTCGCTGGAGGGCGATCTGGTGGTGGAGACCGACGTGGAGACCACGCGCGAGCGCTACCTGGAGTCGCTGGCTGCGCTCCAGCAGAGCTGGCGGGACGAGCTGCTCGCGCGGGGGGGCGCGCTGGTCATCGCCTCGACCGCCGACGATCCGGTTGCGGTCGTGCGCCGGGTGATCGAGGCCATCCGATAGCGGGCCCGGGGGGCGCGTGGTAGGTCACCACCGGTGAGCTTCGTCACGGCGCTGGCCCTGGGGATCGTGGCCCTCGTGGCGCTGCCGCTGCTCGCCCACCGCCTGCGCCGGCAGCGCGCCGACGAGCGCCCCTTCGCCGCCGCGCACCTCGTCGCGCCGGCGCCGCCGCGCGCTCGTCGCCGGGCCCGCCTGGAGGACCGCTCCCTGTTCATCGTGCGCGCGCTCGCCGTCGCCGCGCTCGCGCTGCTGGGCGCCTCGCCGCTGGTGCGCTGCTCGCGCCTCTCGGTGGAGCGCTCCTCCGGCGCCTCCATGGCGCTGGCCATCGTGCTGGACGACTCCATGAGCATGCGCGCGCCGGCGTCCGGCGGTCGCACCCGCTTCGAGCGCGCGAAGGACGCGGCGTCGGACCTGCTCGCCGGCGCGCGGGAAGGGGACGCGGTCGCCATCGTCCTCGCCGGGGCGCCGCCGCGCGTCGGCCTGGCCGCCACGACGGATCTCGCCGCCGCCCGCGCCGCCCTCGACACCGTGGCGCCGAGCGACCGCGCGACCGACCTGGACGGCGCCATCACCATCGCGCAGTCGCTCGTGGACAAGCTGCCGCAGGTCGACAAGCGGGTCATCGTGCTGTCCGATCTGGCGGACGGTCGGCCCGACGCGCCGCCTGTCGGGGAGTCGGCCAGCCTCCCGGTGTGGGTGCCGCTCGACGACATCGCGAAGGACGCGCCGGACTGCGCGGTGCTCTCCGCCGACGATCTCGGCGGCCGCGTGCGCGTGCGCGTCGCCTGCGGCAAGGGCGCTTCGGCGGACGGGCGGACGGTGGAGATCGCTTCTGCCGGCAAGTCGATCGCGAGCGCGCCGGGCGCCGCCGGGGAGATCACCGTCGCCCTCCCCAAGGACGCGCCGAAGACCAACCTCGTCGCACGGCTGGACGGCGCCGACGCCATCGCGGCCGACGACGAGGCGCCGGTCGTCGTCTCCGGCGGGCCGGGCGCGCTGGCGATCGTCGCCGACGCCGCGCAGGAGAGCGTCGCCACGGGCGGGCCGCCGGTGCTGGAGCAGGCGCTCTCCGCGCTGCGGCTCGACCTCGCGGTGAAGCCCATCCCCGCCGTCCCCGAGCGCGCCGAGGATCTGGCGCCGTTCCTAGGTGTGATCCTGGACGACCCGCCCGGCCTCACGCCGGAGCAGCGGCGATCCATTGCAGGATACATGGATCGCGGCGGCGTGGTGCTCCTCGCCCTCGGGCCGCGCGCGGCGGCGGCGCCGCTCGGCGCCTCGCTCGAGCCCATCGTCACGCGCGCGGTGACGTGGGGGGAGACCTCGGCGCGCGGGGCGGACGCGGACAAGGCCCGGGACCTGCTCGGGGAGTCGACGGCGAGCCTGGCGGATCTCCGCGCCACGCATCGCGCCACCCTCGCGCCGGAGGACCTGTCGGCGTTCGAGACGCTGGTGCCGTGGTCGGACGGCGCGCCGCTCGTGGCGCGCAGGCACATCGGCCGCGGCGAGGCGTGGGTGGTCACGCTCCCCTTCTCCGCCGACCAGAGCGATCTGGTGCTGCGGCCCGGCTTCTTGACCTTGCTCGACGCCTTCGCCGATCTCGCCCGCGTGCGCGCCCGGCCGCGCCGCACCGACGTCGGCGCGCTGTGGACGGTCTCGCCCTCCGCGCACGTGACGCTCGCCCCGCGGGTGCTCGCGGACGGCAGCAAGACGAAGGGGGCCGACATCGACGTCGTCCGTGACGGCACGCGCGCCCACGTGTCCCCGCCGCTCATCGGCGCCTACCACATCAAGGACGGCGACGAGGACGAGCTACGGGTGGCCGCGCCGGTCGCGCGGGAGGTGGACCTGCGTCCGCGCGCGAAGGCGGCGAAGGCGGCGGGCACGCACCTGGGCGCGACGCGCACGCTGGTGGACATCTCGTCGCGCGTCGCGCTCGCGCTGCTCGCGCTGCTCGTGGTGGAGCTGGTGCTGAGGGCGCGGGCGGGGAAGCCGCGGGGGACGGCTGCGGGGGAGGACGCGCCGACGGTGTCGGGGTAGGCCTGAGGTCGGGGAGGCCGCTCCCTTCGCGATTGCGGGCGATGCCCTTTTTTGGCAAGGTCCGCGCCATGCGATCCTGGCTCATGGCGTGTGCGCTCGTGGGGCTCGTGGCCTGCGGCGGGGGCGGGAAGTACGGCCACTCGGTGAACTACGCCCCCCTCCCGGACGAGGCGAAGGCGGTGCAGGGCGCCAAGGAGTACGACCCGGTCATGTTCCAGCGGCAGCCGGACCAGTGGCGCGGCAAGCCGGTCGCCCTCTTCGGCGTGGTGACCAACCGCGGCTCCGGCCCCGGCGGCGGCGCGTACCTCACCCTCAGCGTCCGGCGCCTCGAGCCTCGCAACCTCTGCGAGAGCCACTCCGACGAGGACACCTGCCGCGTCACGGTGAGCGACGCCGACTTCGGCGTGGTCCACGCCAACGTCGCCCTGCACGGCGAGGACGACGTGGGCGAGCACTCGGTGGGCGGCGGCTCGCTGCTCCGGCTGGTCGGCGTCTTCGGCGAGGACGTGGACCCGACCGACGGCGGCCCCATCATGCGCGTCACGTACTACCGCCACTGGCCGCGCTACTTCTACGTGACCAAGGCGGCCGCCTCCCAGATGCGCCAGTGAGCCTGCTCGCGCGCGACGGCGCCTCGCTCTCGCTGCCGGCGCTCGCGACCGCGCACTCGCACGCCTTCCAGCGCGGCATGCGCGGCGCCGCGCAGCGCCGCGGGCCCGACCCGCGCGACGACTTCTGGACGTGGCGCGGGCAGATGTATCGCCTCGCGAGCTCGCTCACGCCGGAGTCCATCGCGTCCATCAGCCGGGTGGCCTTCCGCGAGCTCGCGCGCGCCGGGGTGCGTACGGTGGGGGAGTTCCACTACGTGCAGCACCAGCCGGACGGCACGCCCTACCACGACCGCACCATCCTGGCCGACCGGGTCGTCGAGGCGGCGAAGGCGGAGGGCCTGCGCGTGACGCTGCTGCGCGTGGCGTACCACCGCGCGGGGCCGGGGCGGCCGCCGGAGCCCGGGCAGCGCCGCTTCTGCGATCCCGACGTCGACGCGGTGCTGCGCGACGTGGAGACGTTGCGTGTAAAATACAAGGATGACCCGATGGTGCGCGTCGGCGTGGCGCCGCACTCGGTGCGCGCGGTGCCGCCCGCCTGGCTGGCGCCGCTGGCCGAGTACGCGCGCGCGCACGCGATGCCCTTCCACATGCACGTCGCCGAGCAGCAGCGGGAGGTGGACGAGTGCGTGGCGGAGACCGGCAAGCGCCCGGTGGAGCTGCTCGCCGACCTGGGCGTGCTCTCCGATCGCTTCTGCGGGGTGCACTGCACCAACCTGCAGCCACACGAGGCGCGCCTGCTCGGCGAGGCGCGCGCCTTCGCGTGCCTCTGTCCCACGACGGAGCGGGATCTGGGGGACGGCCTCGCCGACGTGAGCGCGCTGCGCGCGACGGGGGCGCGGCTGTGCACCGGCATCGACAGCCACGTCGTCACCGATCCCATCGACGACCTGCGCGCCCTCGAGACGCACGAGCGGCTGCGCACCCGCGCGCGGGTGACGTTCTCGCCGGCGGAGGGCACGCCGGCGGAGCAGCTCTGGCGGGAGGGATCGCTGGAGGGCGCGGCGGCGTGCGGGTGGGACGACGCCGGGGGGACGGTGCGGATCGATCGCGGGCACCCCACGCTGGCGCTGGTGGAGGAGGAGCTCCTGATGGATGCGATCGTGTTCTCCGGGCACCCGGGGGTGATCGTTCAGGAGTGAGGAAGGGCAAGGGGGGGGCCCCTCCTGCCGCGCGCTGACGCGCGCGACTCCTCCCCCGGCCCATCGCTCGCTGTCGCTCGCTCGGGCGGGGAGGATGTCCTGGGCGCTGGTGACGGGCTGTGGACGGCGTGCGCACGCCTCCCGAGCCCGAGCCGAGCACTTTCTGCCGGTGACCGCGGAGGGGACGGGCCCTCCCCCGCGATGGCCCTCGCCCTCGAGGCTGGGACGGAACGAGCGAGGGCGCTTCGTGCGGTGCCACGCCCGGAGGGCGGAAGAAGCCCGCCGGGCTTCCGGGTGCGCGGAAGGGGCGACACTGCGCCCGTCATGCTTCTTCCGCCATGGGGAGGGCATGGCACCGCACGAAGCTCCCTCTCTCTTCTTCCTTCACCACCACGCGCGGCGGATGCGGCGGGAGGACGCGACGCGATCGGAGGCGGCGCTGTGGCAGGAGCTCAAGGCGCGGCGGTGCGGCGGGGTGAAGTTCAGGCGGCAGCACGTGCTGGCGGCGACGTACATCGTGGACTTCGTGGCGCTGGGCGAGCGGCTGGTGGTGGAGGTGGACGGCGGGGTGCATCAGGAACCGGGGCACGCGGAGGCGGACGCGCGGCGGCAGGCGGTGATCGAGTCGCTGGGGTTCCGGGTGCTCCGGATCGAGGCGGCGGTGGTGGAGGGGAACGTGAAGCGGGCGGTGGGGATGGTGCGCGCGGCGCTGCGGGCCTGGGATCTACACCCTGGGTGGTAGATCGATGACGCAAGTGCGCGTTAATTCACAGCACACTAGTGGTGATGTGGATTTTACCTCCCTGACCCTTGCCATGCTGCGCCCTACATGCTGGTCTGGGATCAGGAATCGGATGGTGGGCATGGTTCTCGCGCAGGCAGGCAGGCAGGCAGGCAGGCAGCAGTCCTTGCGGGCCGTCCGCGCGCGCGCCTAGTCGTCGCCTGGCGCGACGCTCGCAGCGCGGCGGCGGATCGCTCCCGTCGCGCCGCTCGCGTGTGCGTGATGGCGCGCTTCGCCCGCGCCTGCGCAGGGCCGTGTCGCGCGCGCTCGCGGCGCACTCACCGCAAGTCTTCGCCGCGACCGCACCCGGCGCGGCGTCGTCAGCAAAGGAGGCAAGATGCGACCGATCATCATGCAGGACTGGATCACCATCCGCGGCGCCGCGAACACGAGCGTCATCCAGGACGTGGGGCAGTGGCTCTTCACGGGCCCCTTTCAGGACATGACGTTCCTCGTCGACGTGGCGGAGATGACGAGCTCGCCGACGATGAGCATCGAGACGGGGCCGAGCAAGGACCCGGCGCTGTTCCTGGAGGCGGTGGCCCCCCAGCTCTCGGCCGGCGGCTTCGGCGTCGGCCTCAACGCGGGCAACGTGCTGCTCGTGGCCAACCCCAACGTGCCCATCGGCGCCTGGACGCGCTGGAAGCTCAACGCGGCCGCGGCCACCTGGGACGTCACCTTCCGCATCCTCGCCACCGGCAACACCCTCTGCTGACCAAGGAGCTCGCCATGTACGGATACGTTCTGCAGGATTGGATCACCATTCGCGGCACCAGCGTCACCAACGACATCATCCAGGGCGAGCGCGACTGGATGGGTTTCAGCTCCTTCCAGGATCTGGTGCTTTGGCTGGACGTGCGCGAGGTCACGAGCACCGTCGACTTCCACCTCGACACGTCCCCGAGCAAGGATGAGGCGCTGTTCCAGTCGATGCTCTCGGTCACCAGCATCGCGGCGGGCACCGGGCCGTACACGATCCCGCCCGCGGGCGGCCTCCCGCGCGTGCTCCTGGCGACCAACCCGAACATTCCCCTCGCGACGTGGGTGCGCTGGCGCCTGCATCCGACGGGCTCGAGCGGGCCCTGGGACGTCACCTTCCGCGTGCTGGTGACGGCGAACCGCGTCACCTCGGCGAGGATGGGATGAGCGCGTACGGGATGAGCGAGCTGCGGGAGCATGGGCTCTGGCTGGACCTGCGCGAGCTGTCGTCCCGGGGCGGAGACGGCCTCGGCGCGGGGGTGGGCTGGCGCCTGCGCTCGACGCATCCGTGGGATGCGATCGTCCGCGTGGCGGGGACCGCAGCCCGCGTCGCGCCGGCGAGGACGCGATGAGGCGGTACACGATGAGCGAGTTGCCGGAGCCGGAGTACACCGGCCCTCTCCGCGTCAACTGGCGGCCGCCGGAGGAGGGTACCGGCGTGCGGCTCCCGAGCGGTCAGGTCATCGGCGGCACGGGGAGCGATCCGCTCGGGGATCTCGTCGACCAGATCTCCAAGCACTTCGGCGGCCCCTTCGGGCTGGGTGGAGGCGACTTCGGGACGCACACGCCGGGGTCGGGCCTGCCCGGCCCGAGCGACATCGGCAAGGTGATCGACCACATCTCGAAGCACTACTTCGGCGGGAACCTCCCCATCTCGTCGAACCCCGGCGGCACGCTGGGCAAGGGCGATCCGGCTGCTATCCTCGGAGAGATGTTCGGGCACCTGCACGATCTGCCGGGCTTCGACCCGACGGGCGGCTACCGTCACCCGTCGCACGACCTGCCGGACGTGCACGCGCACCTGGAGAAGCAGCGGCGGGAGGTGATGAAGTGGCTCGGCTCGCTCGGGCACGGGTATGACCCAAACCGGGGCGACCCGCGCAGGGGGCTCCCGCCCGGACGATGGGAGCAACAGGATGACGAAGAAAAAGAAGCCATCCAAAGGGAAAAGTCTAATGAAGCTTACACCGTCGCAGTGTTTACGGCGATAGGCATGCTTGTTGGCTTAGTAACTGGAGGAATGACAGGGCTGATCGCTGGAGGCGAACTAGGCTTCCTCAGAGGGGCGGCAATAGCCGCCCTGGAGCGCAGAGAATTTGTACATGTGCCTCCGCCAAAATTTGGACGTATGCCTCCGCCAGAGGATCCGTCCGGAGGATCCGGTGGCGGAGGTCCGCACAGCAGGAACGAGATGCCAGCACCGGAGGACCCGTCGGGCGGTACGGGAGTCGGGGGCCCACGGGGGCGTACCGAGATGGCTGCGCCGGACCCTCCCGAGGGAATCGGCGTAAGCGGCCCCCACAGCCGGCTGCGTCGTGCAGACCGGTACTTTCCGAACCCGCAAGGTACGGGAAGTGGCGGCCCGCGCTCTCGGGATTACTATCCGAACCCCGAGGATATCGGGAGTCCAACCAGCCCGCGATCCTGACACTTCACAAACTTCCATCCCTGGAGTTCCATGAGTTCGTTCGCAGTATCGTGGCTGCACGCGCCGCCGTTCCGTGGAAAGTCCTCCCGCGAAGAGTCGCTGCCTAGAGGATCTGCGACTGTGACGGTCCTGGTTTCGTGCGTACTCGGCGCCGCGTCGACGGCACACTGGGTTAACTGTTGCTTCATGGCGCTTGCATGCCTGTTTACCCTGTTGAGTATCTGCCTACCTGCTCATGGCCTGTGGTTCGTCCTCGCCAGCGCCGTCACCGTCGTGTGGACGACGCTGGTCGTGTTTGCAAAGTGTGAGATTTCAATGGGTAACTCCGGGATCGTCCTCTCCTCGTGGACCGGGCTCCGGCGCACGATAGTTAGCTTCGATGCTCTCGATTCAATCCGCTACGACGCCGACGGCAATACTTGTGTATGCCTGCGAAGTGGGGCCCGACTCGTGTGGCATGCCGAGCGGTGGGCGTCGCTCCGGATCGGGCGGTCGCGAGTGGGGAGGCCGCGCTGGACGAGGCAGCTTGCAGAATGCGAGTTCGTTCCCGTTCAGCATCATGTGTCGGCGCACTCGTTTGCTGATTGGGCCGTTGTACTGGAACGGTCCGGTGTTCGAGTTTATCGCGAAGGTTGGATGTCGCAGGATGTCTTGCGGCGGCTGTTCCAGGGCAAACCAGTGTCCTGGGTCGCCGCAGCGGCATCGCGAACACCGCTAGACGCATCGTGCGGGGAGCGAATCTTGAGAGTGGTACGCGGTAGGCCAGACCAGGCACTGGCGTTCCTGTGTGCACTCGGCGAGGATGCTCCGGCTGTTGTGTGGTTCTTGGTGGAGTTGGCTCGGAACCAGCAGTACCTGCGTAACCATTGGGGCGTCGGCGCCGACCGGGGGAGGATCAACTTGCGGCAACATCTCGATGCACGCGTGCGACAAGCGGTGGACCGGCCATATGTTCTCGACCGCCACGAGGAAACCGTACGCGAATGGGTCCGCGAGCTCCGCGCCATCGCGACCCCGTCGCGGACCCGCTACCGCGTCGCCGCTGCGCCTCCCGACACCTTGTGGCGTGTGGTGGAGAGCCCAGACGAACCCGCTCCCCGGCGCGTCGCGGCGGCCGTTGCGCTCAGGCCCGTGCTCGACGCCGAGGGGAAGGCCCGCGTCGCCGACGTCATCGACACGTGCGCCTCCGACGCCCTCCGGCAGGGACTGCGCGTCGCTCTCGACGGCGACGAGGACGCGATCGTCGAACGCCTCGAGGAGCTGGAGCGGCGGGCTTGAGCGCGTGTGACGGACCGGAGGATCGAGGCCCTCATCCATCGCTCGTGGGACCTCGAGCGGGAGCTGGCGGACCCGGCCTGCCGGGCGGGTCCCCTCACCGCTCGTAGACCTTCTCCAGGGCGAAGAGGTCCAGGTCGCCGAGGCCGATCTCGATCCCCGCCTCGATGGCGCGCGCGAGCTCCTCCATCACCGGCAGCCTGAGCCCCGTCTCCCTCTGCAGCTCCAGGTTGAGCGCGGCGTCCTTCTGCGTCAGCGCGAGGGTGAACTCCGGCGACCAGTCGCGCGCGAGCACCTTGGCGCGCTTGCCCACGTAGCTCGGCGAGGCAAACGCCCCGCTGGTGAAGGCGTCGATCACCAGCTCCCGCGCCAGGCCCGCCCGCTCGCCCAGCGCGAGCATGCTCGCGAAGGCGACCAGGTGGTGCGCGCCCAGGCCGTTGAGCACGACCTTGAGCGCCTGCCCCTGCCCCACCTCCCCGACGTGGACCACGCGCCTGCAGAACGCGGAGAGCACCTTCTCCGCGCGGGCCACGTCCTTCACCGAGCCGCCGGCGAAGGCGACGAGCTCGCCGCGCCGTGCCGGCCCCACGGCCCCACGGTCCCGCTCACCGGCGCGTCCACGAAGCGGCCGCCCGCCTCGCGCACCCGCGCGGCGAACGCCCGCGCCGCCCGCCGGCCTATGGTGGACATGTCGACCCAGAGCGCCTTCGGCGCCAGGCCCGCGAGCGCGCCGTCCGGTCCCTCGGCGAGCGCGTCGAGCGCGGCGGCGTGCGGGTGGGGCGCGCCGGGGGGACGGTGCGGATCGATCGCGGGCACCCGACGCTGGCGCTGGTGGAGGAGGAGCACCTGATGGATGCGATCGTGTTCTCCGGGCACCCGGGGTGATCGTTCAGGAGTGAGAGAGGGGGGGCCCCTCCTCGCGTGTGCTCGGGCCCATGCTCGCTCGCGCGCGCGCCGGTCGATGGGTACGTGGTGCACGGGCTCCGGCGCGCGCGCGAGCTTGCGCGTGGGCCCTGCGCGCACGCGTCCTCCCCCGGCCCATCGCTCGCTCGCGCTCGCTCGGGCGGGGAGGATGTTCGGGGCGCTGGTGACGGGCTGTGGACGGTAGAAACGGTGGGAACGGGCCCTCCCCCGCGAATGGCCTCCCCTCGATGTTGCGCAGGCACGCGCGAGGGAGCTTCGTGCGGTGCCACGCCCGGGAGGGCGAAAGAAGCGCGCCAGCCTTCGGTGTGCTCGCGGGTAGCTAGACGGCGGCTGTCACGCTTCTGTCGCCTTGGGAGGGCATGGCACCGCACGAAGCTCCCTCTCTGTGCATCCTTCACCACCACGCGCGGCGGATGCGGCGAAAGGACGCGACGCGATCGGAGGCGATGCTGTGGCGGGAGCTTCGAGATCGGCGGTGCGGCGGGGTGAAGTTTCGCCGGCAGCACGTGCTGGGCGGTAGCTACATCGTGGACTTCGTGGCGCTGAGCGAGCGGCTCGTCGTGGAGGTGGACGGCGGGGTGCACCGGGAGCCGGGGCATCCGGAGGCGGACGCGCGGCGGCAGACGGCGATCGAGTCGCTGGGCTTCCGGGTGCTCCGGCTCGAGGCGGCGGTGGTGGAGGACAGCGTCAACCGGGCGGTGGGGATGGTGCGCGCGGCGCTGCGGCGCGGGAGGTGAGCGAGCCCTCTGGCGCGGGCGTCGTGCGGTCGCGTGTCGGCCGCGGCTCGCAGCTTGAGCTCGCGCACGCGCCGGGCCCCCTCGCGACGTGGGTGCGCTGGCGCCTGCATCCGACGGGCTCGAGCGGGCCCTGGGACGTCACCTTCCGCGTGCTGGTGACGGCGAACCGCGTCACCTCGGCGAGGATGGGATGATGCAACGCCGTGCGGTGAACGAGGTGCCGGAGCCGGAGTACACCGGTCCTCGCCGCATCGACTGGCGGCCGCCGGAGGAAGGCACCGGCGTCGTGCTCCCGAGCGGGCAGGTCATCGGCGGCACCGGGGGCGATTCACTCGGCGACCTGATCGGCCAGATCGCGAAGCACTTCGGGGGACCCTTCGGGCTGGGCGGAGGCGACCTCGGGACGCACACGCCAGGGTCGGGTCTGCCCGGCCCAAGCGACATCGGCAAGGTGATCGACCACATCTCGAAGCACTACTTCGGCGGGAACATCCCCATCTCGTCGAATCCTGGCGGCACGCTGGGCAAGGGCGATCCGGCTGCTATCCTCGGAGAGATGTTCGGGCACCTGCACGATCTGCCGGGCTTCGACCCGACGGGCGGCTACCGCCACCCGTCGCACCACCTGCCGGACGTGCACGCGCACATGGAGAAGCAGCGGCGGGAGGTGATGAAGTGGCTCGGGTCGCTGGGGCACGGGTACGACCCGAACCGGGCGGATCCGCGCAGGGGGATGCCGCCCGGGAGGTGGGAGCATGACGACCCGGATGGTGGAGTCGACGCAGGTGGAGATGGCGGGACATCATCCCAGGGCCCCGGTCCGAACCCAAACTCCGTAGGTGCCCAACATGGGGGCCATGATCAAGGCGTCGACATGAGCCATGCGAAGCCCATGACACCAAATTCCGGAGTCGGTATCAAGACGGATCAGAAGGGTCCTGCATCCAAGGATACGAATACACCACCACCCAAGAGGGTTGACCCAGAGCACGCTGCCATCGTCGAGGGAACGATGGCCGTCGGAGCCGTAGCAGGCGGATACGTTGGCTGGAAATGGAAGGGGCCGGAGGGGATGGTGGCTGGGGCAATAGTTGGGTTATTGATCGGCTACTTCGTGGGACAGGCGCTGGCCAAGCACCATGATGGGGGCGGGTCGATGCCTGCGCCGGACGACCCCGGCGGCGGCGGTGGCGTGGGTGGCCCTCGTGCAGCAACGGAAATGCCGGCGCCAGACTCCCCCGATGGCCTCGGTGTCGGTGGTCCACGTGGACGATTGCGACGCGCGGATCTGTACTTCCCGAACCCCGAGGGTACGGCCGGCGGCGGCCCCCGTTCGCGCACGTACTTTCCGAATCCTGAGGATGGTGTCGGACCCATCGGCCCTCGTACCTGAGATAGTCACGGCGATGGTGCAGGGGACATCGGGACGGGAGGCCGCGCGGCGCATGATGCCTGGGTTGGTCGTGCGGTATCATCGTAGATGGTTATTGGTCCTCGCTGTGGTGCTATCCGGTGCGGTAAGCGGTTTGTGTCTGCGTGCATCGCTGCGGTTTGTGGCCGGAGGCGTCACTGCGCTCGGTGCCGAAGTGGCCGCGTTGCTGGCGGCATTGCTGCCTCTCCTGGCTCTCGGACGATTCTGCGATCGGACACCTGTGGTCCGGGGAGGCAACGTTGGCGTCGATGAAAGGGGGCTCTGGGTTGGCTCGAAGTTGTTGGCATCTCGGAAGAGTATTGTGCATGCGTATTGCCGCCACCGCTGGGGCCGCAGGTATCTGTGCTTCTCTCGTCGGTGGCTCCGTCCTGAACTCGCGCTCGAGGTACAGAGTGACGCTGTCGAGGCCGAGATCCGGCGCCGGTTGCGGTTGGGGGCGCGCAACTCCGTCACCACATTCAAGCTGCTAATTCATGGCGACTCCTCACAGCGTCGCCGCAACATGCGTTGGCTTGCCATCGCAGTGTCTGTCGCCTTGACGCAAGCGGTATTGACGGATCTCGGGCTTGTGTCGTTGGGCGCGGTGAAGTACTGCCTGCTCGCGCTCGCCGTTGCCGGTGTGGCATTCCTCGCTCGAGGCCATGCCTGGGTCTCGGTCGGGGCCGAGGGGCTACGGTACGGGCGGCGGTGCGGTCGTCCTTGCTACCAAGGGTTTCAGAATGTGGAAGCAATCCGTTGCAACGGTGCCGAATTGGTAGTTGTCTTGCGCGCTGGGGGTGCGGTCGCATGGCACGTAAGCTCTCGGGATCCGATTGGATTGGGTACGCTGGACGCTCTCTGGCGGGCCATTGACACCCAGCTCAAGGCTTATCGGGAGGCTGCTTGTGTTGGGAGCGTGGGACTGTTATGCCTTCGTCGGGGCGCGTACACTATGGGCCAATGGGTCGAATACCTGGCCGTGTTGGCCGATCCACGGTATGGCAACTACCGCGCGTCATCGGTGGACTCGGCAATCCTCTGGCGAGCACTAGAGGGTCCTGCGACCCGCTCCGTCGAGCGCGTCGCCGCGGCCGTCGCGCTCGGACCACTGCTCGACGCCGAGGGAAAGGCACGCGTCGCGCGCGTCATCGAGACGTCCGCTTCCGACGCGCTACGGAAGGGTCTCCGCGTGGCCCTCGACGGCGACGAGGACGCGATCGCCGAGCAGCTCGAGGAGCTGGAGCGCCGCGCGTGAACGCGCGCGGCGGCGTGTCCACGCGGGCAACGTCAACGCCGTCCGGGTGGTGAGCTCCTACCGCTCGTAGACCTTCTCCAGGGCGAAGAGGTCCAGGTCGCCGAGGCCGATCTCGATCCCCGCCTCGATGGCGCGCGCGAGCTCCTCCATCACCGGCAGCCTGAGCCCCGTCTCCCTCTGCAGCTCCAGGTTGAGCGCGGCGTCCTTCTGCGTCAGCGCGAGGGTGAACTCCGGCGACCAGTCGCGGGCGAGCACCTTCGCCTTCTTGCCGACGTAGCTCGGGGAGGCGAAGGCGCCGGTGGTGAAGGCCTCGACGACGAGCTCCCGCGCCAGGCCGGCGCGCTCCCCCAGCGCGAGCATGCTGGCGAAGGCGACCAGGTGGTGGGCGCCCAGGCCGTTGAGCACGACCTTGAGCGCCTGCCCCTGCCCCACCTCCCCGACGTGGACCACGCGCCTGCAGAACGCGGAGAGCACCTTCTCCGCGCGGGCCACGTCCTTCACCGAGCCGCCGGCGAAGGCGACGAGCTCGCCGCGCCGTGCCGGCCCCACGGTCCCGCTCACCGGCGCGTCCACGAAGCGGCCGCCCGCCTCGCGCACCCGCGCGGCGAACGCCCGCGCCGCCCGCCGGCCTATGGTGGACATGTCCACCCACAGCGTCTTCGGCGCGAGGCCCGCGAGCGCGCCGTCCGGCCCGTCCGCCAGCGCCTCGAGCGCGGCCGCGTCGGACACCATGCTCACGATCACCTGCGCCCCCGCCACGCACTCGCGCGGCGTCTTCGCCACGCTCGCGCCGCGCTGGGCGAGCGCGCGCCCCTTCCCGGGCGAGCGATTGAACACGGTGGTCGCGTAGCCCGCGTCGAGCACCCGCTCGGCCATGGGGCGCCCCATCGTGCCCAGTCCCACGAACGCGACCTTCGCGCCCTGATGGCGCGCGCCGCCGCTGGGCGGCGGCCTCATGGAGGGCGCCTTCGACCTGCGATCCTTCGTCATGCCGCGAGCATACCCGACGGCCCGAAGGCGGCGGGGACGCTTGCCCTTGCGCTCCCTCCCGTCTCGGCGGACATTGCGCGGGTATGCCCTCCGGCGCTCCTTTCAAGCTGACCACGCCGTTCGAGCCCAAAGGCGATCAGCCGCAGGCGATCAAGGAGCTCACCGAGGGCCTGGCCCGCGGGGACAAGCACCAGGTGCTGCTGGGCATCACCGGCTCGGGCAAGACCTTCACCGTCGCCAACCTCATCTCCGCCTCGCAGCGGCCGGCGCTCATCCTGGCCCCGAACAAGACGCTCGCCGCCCAGCTCTACGGCGAGATGAAGGACCTCTTCGGCGAGAACGCGGTCGAGTACTTCGTCAGCTACTACGACTACTACCAGCCGGAGGCGTACGTCCCGGCGAGCGACACGTACATCGACAAGGACGCCATCATCAACGACGCGATCGACCGCATGCGGCACGCGGCGACGCACTCGCTGCTGTCCCGCCGCGACGTCATCATCGTCGCCAGCGTCTCGTGCATCTACGGCATGGGCTCGGCGGAGAGCTACTACGGCCTGCTCATCGACCTGAAGGTGGGCGAAGAGTTCCCGCGCGATCACCTGCTGCGCCTGCTCGTCGACATCCAGTACGAGCGCAACGACGTCGACTTCCACCGCGGCACCTTCCGCGTGCGCGGCGACGTGGTGGAGGTCTTCCCCGCCTACGAGCAGGAGACGGCGATCCGCGTCGAGTACTTCGGCGACACCATCGAGGCCATCAAGGAGGTGGACCCGCTGCGCGGCCGCGTGAAGGGGACCGTGGAGCGCTACGCCATCTACCCGAGCTCGCACTACGTCACCCCGCAGGAGCAGATGCGCAAGGCCATCGGCTCCATCCGCGAGGAGCTCCGCGAGCGGCTGGACTTCTTCGACAAGGAGGGGCGCTTCCTGGAGAAGCAGCGCCTCGAGCAGCGCACGCTCTACGACATCGAGATGATGGAGCAGATGGGCTTCTGCAACGGCATCGAGAACTACTCGCGCCACCTCTCCGGCCGCAAGGCGGGCGAGCCGCCGCCCACCCTGCTCGACTACTTCCCCAAGGACTTCCTCATGGTGCTGGACGAGTCGCACCAGACCGTCCCGCAGCTCTCCGCGATGTACCGCGGCGACCGCGCGCGCAAGGAGACGCTCGTGGAGTACGGCTTCCGCCTGCCCAGCGCGCTGGACAACCGCCCCCTTCAGTTCGAGGAGTTCGAGAAGCGCATCGGCCAGTGCATCTACGTCTCGGCGACGCCCGGCGACTACGAGCTGGCCAAGACCGGCGGCGTCTTCGTCGAGCAGGTCATTCGCCCGACGGGCCTGATGGACCCGGAGGTGGAGGTGCGGCCGGTCTCCGGGCAGGTGGACAACCTGCTCGAGGAGATCCGCGTGCGCGCGAAGAAGAACGAGCGCGTCCTCTGCACCACCCTCACCAAGCGCATGGCGGAGGACCTGACCGACTACTACCGCGAGCTCGGCGTGCGCATCCGCTACCTGCACTCCGACATCGATACGCTCGAGCGCATCGACATCCTGCGCGACCTGCGCCTCGGCGAGTTCGACGTGCTGGTCGGCATCAACCTGCTGCGCGAGGGCCTGGACCTGCCGGAGGTCTCGCTGGTCGCCATCTTCGACGCCGACAAGGAGGGCTTCCTGCGCAGCCCGCGCTCCCTCATCCAGACGATCGGCCGCGCCGCGCGCAACGTGAACGGGCGCGTGATCATGTACGCCGACCACGTGACGGCGGCCATGAAGCGGGCCATCGAGGAGACGGGGCGCCGCCGCACGCTGCAGGCGGACTACAACACCGAGCACGGCATCGTGCCGCAGACGGTGGTGCGCGCCATCCTGAGCGTGAACCCCGCCTCCGGCGCGACCGACTACTACGACGTGCCCAAGCTGCGCTCCGGCGACAGCAAGGGCGCGGACAGGCAGGAGGCCGACCTCGGCGAGCGGCTGGCCGCCCTGCGCGCCGAGATGTTCGCCGCCGCGGAGAACCTGGAGTTCGAGAAGGCCGCGCGCCTGCGTGACGAGCTGCACGTGCTGGAGGGCAAGGCGGGCGCGGAGGGCGACGGCGCTGGCAAGGCCGTGTACGAGCCCTACAAGGAGAAGCGCAAGAGCGGCTCGCGCGCGAAGACGACGCCCGGCGAGTCGCGCAACTGGAAGTCACGCAGCCGCCGGTCCAGCAAGTGGAAGCCCTGACCTCACCCCCCTCTCCACGAAGTGGAGAGGGGGCTGGGGGGTGAGGCTCAGTTGGAGCGGATGGTGACGGGGAAGCTGTAGCTCGGCTCGGCGAAGGGCTGGACCTTGGCCTTGCCCAGGGCGGCCTTGATGCACGCCTCCGCCGGCCTGCCCGCCGCGAAGCCGCTGACCGAGACGCTCTTGACCGTGCCCATCGACCCGAAGACGACCGTCGCGTGGGAGATGGGCTCGCCCTCGTTGACGCAGCTACGCGCCTTGGGCAGCACCTGACCGATCGCCCCGACGACCATGCCCTGCGAGGGCTTCTGCGGCACGTTGCCCGTCGGCACCGCCGCCGCCGTCTGCGTGGCGTCCTTGCCGACGCCCATGCCGCCGCCGGCCGCGTGCTTCAGCGCGTCGTTGAAGTCTCCGGAGTTGCCGTTGCCGCCGCCGCCTGTCGGGATGTTGGCGATGAGCTTGGGATCGACCGAGCCGGCGGGCGGCGGCTTCTTGGCGTCGGTGCCGGTGGTCGACTTGGCGATCGGCTTGCCGCTGGTGGCGGTGATCTTGCGCAGGCGCGCCTTCTGCGGGCTGTCCTCCGGCAGGTTGTCCAGATTGGTGGAGTCGTCGGAGGCGGAGGGCTCGGTGTCGGCGACGCTCGCCGCGGGGGCCGTGGCGGTGGCCGCGGCCGTCTGCGCGGTGTCCGGCGCGGCGACCGTCGTGGCGGCCACCGGCGTCTCCTTGGCGTGCAAGCGTGACTTGACGACGAAGAAGCCGCCCGCCGCCACCGCAGAGAGCGCGACGATGGCGCCGATGGCGATGACGATCCCTCCGCCCTTCTTCTTCTCGCCAGGCGCGGCGGCCCTGGCCGCGGCCTGCGGGGCGGCGGTCACGGGCGGCGGTGCGGCGGACGCGACGGCAGCCGCGGTGGGCGGTGCCGACTGCGCAGGCAGCGTGGCGGAGGCCGGCGGGGGCGCGTCCTCGTCGAACAGTCCCTCCGCGGCGAGCGGGGTCGCCTGCGCGCGCTGCGCGGCGGCGGGGTCTGCCGTGGCGATGGCCTTCAGATCGACGATGCCGGAGTCGTCGCTGGACGCCTCTTCTCCGCGCACGACGCCTGTCGGGCCCGACGACGAGGCGGAGGTCGGCGGAGGCGTGGGGGTGGGGGCCGAGGGCGGCATGCTGGCGAGCTTCGCGAGCTCCTGGAAGCTGGAGCGGCTGGTACGGTCCCGACCTCGTTCCTTGGACATCTTGTTCTCCACGGCGGTGCCACCCAAAGTCAGACGACCGGGGGCGGCGGATGGCTCACGGGGCGAAGTTTGCCCCTCTTCCGGACGCTGCGGAAGCGGCGGCGAAAGGAGCGTTGCGTCATCGATTGCTGCGCTGCGTAGCGGCTTCTCTCCGGCGCGCAGGGCGTCCACCACGCGTCCGGCCGCCTCGTCGACGTCGAGGGGGGTGCGCTCGGGCAGGGGCCAGGAGGCGAGCAGGCTGTCGAGCTTCTTGTCGGTCACGACTCGTCTCCCTCCAGCGCGAAGCCGCGCTGGGACAGAAACGCCCTCAGTTTGCGCCGTGCCTCATGCACGCGCCAGGCGATCGTCCCCTCCGGCGCGCCCAGGATGTGGGACGCGTCCTCGTGCGAGACGCCGTCGATGCACACCAGGATGAGCGTCGTGCGGAGCGTCTCGCTCAGGGTGTCGATGCCCTCGCAGACCACCGCGTACTGCTGCCGGTCGGCGGCGGCGCTGCGCGGGTCGGCCTCCGGGCGGGTCTCCACCATCAGCGCCTCGAGGCGCGGGTCGCTGGCGTCGCCCGCGTGGCGGGAGGTCTTGCGGGCGCGGATGGTGTTCAGGGAGAGGTTGACGGCGATGCGATAGAGCCAGGTGTACGGCTCGCTCCGGCCGTCGAACCGGGCGAGGGCCTGGTAGGCGCGGATGAAGGTCTCCTGCGAGACGTCCTCGGCCTCCGACCTGTCGCGGAGCATGTGGATGGCGAGGCGTACAATGCGGGGTTGGTGACGGCGCACGAGCTGGCCGAAGGCTTCGACGTCACCCTGGCGTGCGCGGTCAACGAGGTCGCGATCGGAGAGTCTCGCCATACTGGCCCTGGCACCTGTGTTCACTCCGTACCGCCCGAGACGGCTCCGGCCGAAGACCCCGGGCTTCGGCCCCGCGGCGGGGCCCGTCGCAAGCGGCCAGAGCCAGCACGACCCCACGCCGGTGCCCATCTGGCTGCCGAAAATGGTGGTCTTTTCCGACGATACTTGAATCACGTCGGATTAGACAAAAACTCGCGTCCGGCCCTTGGGGCCCACGGGAAGAACGTCGCACTTCCGGAGGTTTACGTCTCGCCGGACGTTCGGTCCAGGGCATGCCTGGGAGGGGCGGCACGCGCCGCCCCTCCCCGCCCAAGTAAATTGGGCGGGGCCCCTCCCCACGCGGGCCCTCCGCTACGCGTCGGGCTTCCTCGCATGCCTTGATGAGGTCCCGCGCTTGGGCCGCCAGCGCCGTCGAAAGGCGGCATCCAGAACGTCGTACACGTTTCTTCATGCGGTTTACGATGCGCGTCCTCCCGCGGTGCTTACAGTAGGCGCCCCGGGACCCCCCCTTCCGAGCCTGCCCATGTCCAACGCCGCCGTCGACGAGTTACGTAGAGCCCTCGCTGCCGAGGAGGGGAGCCGCGTATGGCTCCGGCGTCTCGCCACCCTCGGGGTGGTGCTGGTGCTGGTGGGCGGCGGGCTGGCGTGGCGCGTCACCCACCGGCCCCCGCCGGCCGCCAAGTACGTGGCGCAGACGGTCCAGAAGGGCGACGTCATCCAGAAGGTGCAGGCCACCGGCGCGGTGCAGCCGCTCCTTCAGGTCAACGTGGGCGCCCAGGCCAACGGGCGCATCACCGACGTGTACGTCGACTTCAACTCGGTCGTGAAGAAGGGCGACGTGCTCGCCGAGATCGACCCGACGATCTACGGCGCGCAGGTGAGCCAGGCGGAGGCGAACCTGCAGTCGCAGCGCGCGCAGATGGAGAGCGCCAAGGCCGCCGCCGACTCGGCGCGCATCACCTACGAGCGCATGCAGAAGCTCCAGGCGCAGAACCTGGCCAGCAAGGCGGACGTCGACACCTCGCGCGGCCAGTACGAGGTCGCCACGGCCAACGTCACCGCCGCGCAGGCCGCCATCCGCGCCACGCGCGCCCAGCTCGCCCAGACGCAGACCAACGTCGGCTTCACCAAGATCTACTCCCCGGTGGACGGCGTGGTGGTCACGCGCAACATCGACCCCGGCGCCACGGTCGTCGCCAGCTTCCAGGCGCCGGTGCTCTTCGTCATCGCGCAGGACCTCCGCAAGATGCGCGTCCTGGCGGACGTGGACGAGGCGGACGTCGGCCTGCTCAAGGCGGGGATGAACGCCGAGGCCGTCGTCGACGCCTTCCCCGGCGAGAAGTTCCACGGCGTGGTGGAGCAGGTCCGCTACAGCCCGAACAACGTGCAGGGCGTCGTCACCTACTCGGCGGTCGTCCAGGTGGAGAACCCGGAGGAGAAGCTGCGCCCCGGCATGACGGCCACCGTGACGATCGACACCAAGGTGGCCAAGGGCACCCTGCGCATCCCCAACGCGGCGCTGCGCTACAAGCCCACGCCGCCGCTCGGCCCCGACGGCAAGCCGAAGCCGATGCCGCCGGAGCCCGCGCTCCCCAAGGGGGAGGCCCGGGTGCACGTCCTGGTCAACGACAAGCTGGGCGAGGAGAAGGAGGAGGAGCGGGTGGTGCACGTCGGCGTGACCGACGGCATCTACACCCAGCTCACCGGCGACGAGCTCTCCGTCGGCACCAAGGTGGTGACCGACGAGATCGACACCAAGAAGAAGAAGGGCCCCTTCTGAGCGACGCCATGCCCGACGCCGCGTCCGCCCCCGGGGCTGCCGAGCCGCCCGAGTCGCTCATCACCCTGCGCGACGTCGGCAAGGACTACGCGACGGGCGGCGGCGTCGTTCACGCCCTGCGCGACGTACAGATCGACATCCTGCGCGGCGAGTTCGTGGCCATCGTGGGCACCAGCGGCTCGGGCAAGTCGACGCTGATGAACATCCTGGGGTGCCTCGACCGCCCCACCCACGGCAGCTACCGCCTCGCCGAGCTGGAGGTGGGCGCCCGCGGCAACGACGCGCGCGCCATCGTCCGCAACCGCCTCATCGGCTTCATCTTCCAGGGCTTCAACCTGCTCCCGCGCACGACGGCGCTGGAGAACGTGGAGCTGCCGCTGCAGTACCGCGGCGTCGGCGTGCGCGAGCGGCGCCGCCGCGCGGAGGAGGCCCTGCGCGCCGTCGGTCTGGGCGACCGCATGGACCACAAGCCCAACCAGCTCTCCGGAGGGCAGCAGCAGCGCGTGGCGATCGCGCGGGCGCTCGTCACCGACCCGCCGCTGCTCCTCGCCGACGAGCCCACCGGCAACCTGGACACCCGCACCAGCCTGGAGGTGCTCGCGCTGCTCCAGCGGCTCAACCGCGAGCGCGGCATCACCGTCGCGCTGGTCACCCACGAGCACGACATCGCGTCGTGCGCCAGCCGCGTCATCCAGTTCCGCGACGGCCGCATCGTCTCCGACGAGCGGCAGGCCGCGCCGATGGACGCGCAGAAGGCCCTCTCCGAGCTACCCCGCGCCGACACCGGCGACTCGCAGGACGAGGGGGCGGGCCCGGCGCGCAGCGCGCGGGTCGGCCGCGGGGGCCCCGTCCCGGCGGTGGTCTACGCGGGCATGGTGCTCGGCGCCGTCGTCGGGCTGGTGCTCGCCCTGATGTACAACGCGTGGGTCGTCGGCGCGCACGTGCGCTGGACGCCCGGCGTCTTCGCGCTGGTCTTCGAGTCCATGGTCGCCGCGCGGTTCGCGCGGGGCAAGCTGGGGCGCCCGCTGACGCGCGACCAGCGCTCGCGCGTGGCCGTCACCTACACCGTGGCGCACGCGCTCCTCTTCTTCGTCATCTTCTGGTTCGCCATCCCGAAGCTCCCGGCCCCGGTCCTGCACCAGCTCGACCAGCGCCCGGCGATCCTGCTCGCCGCCGCCGTCCTCGGCTTCGGGACGCTCGCCCTGCTCCGCTTCCTGCTCCTGTCCCTCTTCTCCAGGCCGCGCGCGGCGCGCCGCAAGGAGCGGCCCGCGTGACCGGCCTCGGCGTCCTCCTCGGAGCCGTCCGGTCGGCGCTCGTCTCCATCTCCCGCAACAAGACGCGCGCCGCGCTGACGGTGCTCGGCATCCTGATCGGCGTGGCGGCGGTGATCATCGTCACCGCCCTCGGCAAGAGCGCGTCGGAGCAGGTCGGCGGCAAGATCGACAGCTTCGGCGCCAACGCCATCTTCGTCTTCCCGCAGCCCACGCAGGAGTCGGGCGTGCGGCAGACCAACGGCGTGCGCCTGACCGAGGCGGACGGCCGCGCGATCGCGCGGGAGGCCGTGAGCGTGGCGGGCGTGGCGCCGTTCCTCAGCGCCCTGGGTCAGGCCATCAACGGCGACAAGAACACGCAGACCACCCTCTACGGCGTCACGCTCGACTACTTCCCCATCCGCAAGTTCGACATGGCTCGCGGCGAGCTCTGGACCGAGACCGACGAGCTCCTCAAGACCAAGGTGTGCGTGCTCGGGCCGACGGTGGTGGAGAACCTCTTCGGCTCGCAGGACCCGGTCGGGCGCACCATCCGCGTGGCGGGGTTCCCCTTCCGCGTGCTCGGCGTGCTCGCGCCCAGGGGCAGCTCCCCCTTCGGCGAGGATCAGGATGATCGCATCTTCATGCCCATCGGCAGCTTCCGCGCGCGGATCATGCCGACGGCGCCGGGCCGGGTGGACATGCTCATCGCCAGCGCCACCTCGGAGGACACCAGCCAGCGCGCGCAGAAGGAGATCGAGGAGATCCTCCGCCAGCGCCATCACATCCAGCCCGGGCAGGAGGCGGACTTCAAGGTCAACACCCAGGCGGAGTTCCGCCAGGCCGAGGAGGCCATCTCCGGCGCGCTCTCCGCGCTGCTCCTCGGCGTCGCCGCGATCAGCCTGCTCGTCGGCGGCATCGGCGTGATGAACATCATGCTGGTGAGCGTCGCCGAGCGGACGCGCGAGATCGGCATACGCCTGTCCATCGGCGCGCGCGAGCGCGACATCCTGGTGCAGTTCCTCGTGGAGGCGGTGGTGCTGAGCCTGCTCGGCGGGTTGCTGGGCATGGCGTTCGGCGTGGGCGCCACCTTCGGCCTGGGGCGCGCGCTGGACTGGCCCGTCTCGCCCGGCGTCGGCGCGCTCGTCTTCGCCGCCACCACCAGCGCCGCCATCGGCGTGCTCTTCGGCTACCTTCCGGCGCGGCGCGCGGCCAAGCTGGATCCCATCGAAGCGCTGCGGGTGGAGTGAGCGATGGGATCCATCCTCGGAGCGCTGCGTCTCGCCCTGCGTGCCATCCGGCGCAACGTGCTGCGCGCGTCGCTCACCATCCTGGGCATCCTCATCGGCGTGGCGGCCGTCGTCACGGTGACGGCGCTCGGCTCCGGCGCGCGTGCGTCGGTCGGCGCGCAGATCGAGTCGCTCGGCTCCAACTTCGTCATCGTCTTCCCGCAGAGCGCGAGCGCCTCCGGGGCGAAGGGCGCGCAGGGCTCCGGCGTACGCCTGACGGAGGACGACGGCGCCGCCATCAAGCGCGAGGCGGTGAGCGTCGCCGCGGTCGCGCCGGTGCTGCGGGTGCGCGCGCAGGTCGTCTCCGCCGACAGGAACTGGTCGACCAGCGTCATCGGCTCCAACCTGGACTTCCTCACGGTCCGCAACTGGAAGGTGCAGACCGGCGCGATGTGGGAGCCCCACGACGAGACGATCAAGGCCAAGGTGTGCGTCGTCGGCGAGACGGTCCGGCAGAACCTCTTCGGCGATCAGGATCCCGTCGGGCAGACCATCCGCATCGGGCGCTACCCGTACAAGATCATCGGCCTGCTCGCGAAGAAGGGCGAGGCGCCCTTCGGCGGCGACCAGGACGACGTCGTGCTCATGCCCATCTCCAGCATGCGCGCGCGCGTCATGCGCACCCCGCCCGGCTTCGCCGGCGCGCTCATGATCTCGGCGACGAGCGCCGACACCACGGACCGCGCCGTCGCGCAGATCGACTCCATCCTCCGGCAGCGCCACCACATCGAGGAGGGGCGCCAGCCGGACTTCGCCATCCGCACGCAGAAGGAGTTCGCGGCGATCCAGCAGGCGATCTACGGCCTGCTGACCATCCTGCTCGTCGGGATCGCCGCGGTGAGCCTCGTCGTCGGGGGCATCGGCGTGATGAACATCATGCTGGTGAGCGTGGCCGAGCGCACGCGCGAGATCGGCATCCGCATGGCCATCGGCGCGCGGGAGCACGACATCCGCACGCAGTTTCTGGTGGAGGCGATCGTGCTGGCGGTGCTCGGCGGCGTGGCCGGCGCGGCCGTGGGCGAGGGCCTCATCGCGGTGGCGGCCAGCGTCCTGGGCTGGTCGATGAGCATCAGCCCCACCGCGCTGGCCGTGAGCATCGGCACGAGCGCGCTCACCGGCATCGTCTTCGGGTTCGTGCCCGCACGCCGCGCCTCCCGGCTGGATCCCATCGAGGCTCTGCGCCGGGAGTAGTCGGTCACTCGCGGGCGGGCGGTGTCACGGCGAGGGGGCGGCGGCGTGGGCCCGCAGCCGCGCCAGCCGGGCGTCGCGCGAGGGGCCGTACGGCACCAGCACGCTCATCGTCGCCAGGGCGGCCGCCTCGGCGTCCGCGGAGAAGCCAGCCTGCGAATCGGCGGGCACCTCCACGGCGAAGCCGAGCTGCATCGCGTCGGCCGCCGTCACGAAGAGCTGCACGTCCGTCGCGCAGCCGGTGAGCACCAGGGTGTCCACCTCCAGCTCGTCCAGCACCTTCTCCAGGTCCGACTGGAAGAACCCGCTGTAGCTCGGCTTCGTCAGGACGCGATCGCCCTGGTGCGGGGCGAGGTCCGGCCACACCTCCGCGCCGCGCGAGCCCTCCACCGCGTGTGTCCCCCACACCTTCAAATCGGAGTCGGCGGGGTCGTGGCGGTCCAGCACGTAGACCACCGGGATGCCCGCGGCGCGCGCCTCGTCCAGGCGGCGGCGGAGCGCCTCGACGATCGTCCGGGCGCGGGGGACCTCCAGCACGCTGCCTGGCTCGAGGTGGTCGCGGATCATGTCCATGACGACCAGCGCGCGCCGCGCGGACTCCGGCTGCGCGACCGTCGCCAGGATCCGGGCGCGCAGCGCGGGCGCGGGGGCGGCGGGGGGCTCCGCGAGCGGGAGCGCGGCCAGCGTCTCGGCGACCGCCGCCGCGGCCGGACGCACCTCCGCCGGCATCTGCTCGGTGACCGCCGCGTTCAGGCGGTCCGGGCGAGGGGCGAGCAGGAGCGCGAGCAGCTCCGCCTGGAGGTCGTCGGACATGGGCGCCTTATACTACGCGCCGGGTGGGGGCGCGGTCGCAGCTTCGCGCCATCCGCGCGCCTTTTGCCGCCGCCTGCGGCTCCGCGGGGATAGCATCCCCCCATGCACGAGACGCCCATCTTCGGGTTCAACGACGCCAAGGAGGGCATCGTGCGGGAGGTCACCCGCCGCGTCCTCGAAGACACGCGGGACGTGAAGCTCACGCTGAACGAGGCCGCCTTCCACGAGGTCCGCCGCCTGGCCCGCCACGGCGGGGCCGAGTACGCCGACTGGCGCTCGCTGGCGGGTCACCTCGGCCGGATGAGCCCGGAGGAGATGCAGGCGAAGCTACGGGAGCTCACCGAGCACTACGCGTGGGACGTGGCCGGCAACTTCAACCCCAGCGTCTACCGTTTTGCCTCACAGGCGATGGCCCCCATCCTGGGCGCGCTCCTCTCGCCGCGCGCCGCCGCGCGTAACCTGCCGCGCATGGCGAGCACCATCCTCGACGACCTTCGTCACCGCGGCGAAGCGTCCCACCACCACGTCTCGGCCAGCCTGCTCTCGCTGGACGACCGCATCCTGGTGCAGGGGCCCACCGAGGAGATCGCGCGTCTCGCCGAGATCGGCACGCTCGTCTTCGTGCCGACGCACCTGTCCAACCTGGACTCCGTCGTCTTCGGCTTCGCCCTGGAGCGCACCGGGCTGCCGCCGGCGACGTACGGCGCGGGCAAGAACCTCTTCACCAACCCCGTGCTCAGCTACTTCATGCACAACCTGGGCGCGTACCGCGTCGACCGCAGGCTGAAGCATGCGCTCTACAAGCATGTCCTCAAGGCCTACTCGGCCCTGCTCATCGAGCGCGGCTACCACAGCCTCTTCTTCCCGGGCGGCACGCGGTCGCGCTCCGGCGGGGTGGAGCGGAGGCTGAAGCTCGGCCTGGCGGGCACCGGCATCGAGGCCTACGGCCGGAGCGTCGAATCGGGCAAGACCCACCCCGTCTTCTTCGTCCCCGCCACCATCAACTACCTGCTGACGCTCGAGGCGGAGACCCTCATCGACGACTTCCTCCAGGAGGAGGGCAAGGCGCGCTACATCATCGACGACGACGAGTCGACGCGCATCGGGCGCATCGTCGCCTTCGCGCAGAAGCTGATGGGCCTGGACGCCAGCGTGGTCATCCGCTTCTCCCGCCCGCTCGACTGCTTCGGCAACGAGGTGGACGGCGACGGCGTCTCGCACGACGGCCGCGGCCGGCCGGTGGATCCGGTCGGCTACCTCGTCGGCAACGACGGCGAGGCCCACCGCGACCCCGCGCGCGACGCGCAGTACACCCGCGAGCTGGGGGAGGCGATCTGCGCGGCGTACCGGCGTGACACCGTGGCGATGCCCACGCACGTGGTGGCGGCGGTGGCGTTCGAGCACCTGCGCGGCGTGGTCGGCAGCGGCGATCTCTTCGCCATCCTCGCGCAGCGCGACGCGGTGCGCATGCCACGCACCGAGCTCATCGCGGGCGTGGAGCGGCTGCTCGACAGGGCGCGGGTGATGGAGGGGCGCGGGGAGATCGTCCTGGCCCCGTCGCTGGGGGCGGCGCGGCCCGACGCCGTGGTCGCCGCGGCGCTGCGTGCCTTCGCCGGCTACCACACCAGCTCGGTCCTCGTCGCCGGGGCGACGGACATCATCCTGGAGGACACCCGCCTCCTCTTTTATTACCAGAACCGGCTGGCCGCCCACGGCCTGGCCTTCGACGCCATCAAGCCGAGGGGCCGAGCCGCGGCCTGACTCCGGGCGCACCCCTCCCGGACCGCCCCCGATTTGACCGCGTGACGCCCGGCCCGGCGTTCGCTAGACTCCGCGCCCCGTTCGAACCCCGCTTCGCATCCGCGAGTACGGACCATGACGTCCCCTGATTCACCGCCGCCCAACCCCGAGAGCGAAGCGACCGCGCCCCAGCCCGCCGCGCCGCCTGAGCCGATCCCTGCCGCCGAGCCGACCGCCCCGGTCGCTCAGGCGGCACCGCCCACGCCGGCCGAGCCGGCCGCACCGCCCGCGCCGCCCGAGCAGGGCGCGGTAGCCGCGGAGTCGCAAGCATCGGCAGAGCAGGCCGCACCGCAGGAGCAGGCCGCGCAGGAGCAGGCTGCGCCGGGGGCGGAGGGCAAGCCGGAGTCGGCAGGGGAGGCCGCGCAGGCCGCCGGCGGCGCGACGCCCGGCGCCGAGGGCGCGCCGAAGAAGAAGCGCCGCCGCCGCCGCAAGAAGAAGGGCCCGCACGCCGAGGGCCAGGGTGCCGAGGGTGCCGAGGCCGCCGAGGGCGCCGAGGGCGAGGAGGCCGCTGCGGCCGCCACGCCGGAGGGCGAGGGCGAGAAGCGCGAGGAGCGCCGCAGCAAGAAGGAGAAGCGGCGTCGCGAGGAAGGCCCGCGCGAGCGGCCCGCCTTCGGCATGGGCGACGTGGTCTTCGGCAAGATCATCGAGATCACCGAGGAGTGCCTGTTCGTCGATCTCTCCGGCAAGGGCAAGGCGATCTTCGATCGCCGCGAGCTCGACCTGCCGGAGGAGCCCGCCCAGGGCCCCGGCAGCGAGATCGACGACGACGACGACTTCCCCCCGCCGCCCCCGCGGGCGGAGGGAGAGGAGGGCGCGGAGGCGAGCGCCGAGCCCACCGAGGAGGAGCCGGCCACCGAGCCGTTCCCGCGCCGCGCCGCGCGCATCGTGCAGCTCCCCACGCCGGCCGCGGACACCGCGCCGGCGGAGGCCGCGCCCGAGACGGCTGCTCCCGCCGACACCCCCGCTCCCACCGCCGACGCCGAGGCGGAGACCGCCACGGCAGAGGCCGGCGCCGCGCCCGCGCCCGGCTCCGCCCCCCACGCCGATACCGACACCGAGGAGTCCGACGAGCCGAGCGAGACGAAGGCCGAGAGCATCAGCCTCGCCGCCACGCCAGCGGAGGCCCCCGTCGTGGTCACCCTCCCGCCCGTCGTGCTGGAGATGGGCGCCAACTTCGTCGGCGTCGTCCACAACGACGGCGGCCGGGGTGGCCTGGTCGTGCTCACCCGCCACCCGCGCCGCGCGCGCCTCGCCAAGCCCGGCGCCGCCAAGGCGCTCCGCGAGAAGACCACCGTCCTCGGCCTGGTGACCGGCGTCATCAAGGGCGGCATCGAGGTGGACATCGACGGCCTGCGCGCCTTCGCGCCCGGCTCGCACGTGGACATGCGCCACGGCGCGGACCTGCACTACCTCATCGGCAAGCGCCTGCCCTTCTTCGTCACGCAGTACGCCAAGCGCGGCAAGGACATCGTCCTCTCGCGCAAGTCCCTCATCGAGGCGGAGGCCAAGACCCACCGCGAGGAGGCGCTTCGCAAGCTCGTCGTCGGCAACGTCGTCGAGGGCACCGTCCGCAGCGTCGTCCCCTTCGGTGCGTTCATCGACGTCGGCGGCATCGAGGGCCTCGTCCCGCTGACCGAGATGAGCCACAACCGCGGCGACACCCCGCACGACGTCTTCTCCGCCGGGCAGCCGGTGCAGGTCCTCATCCAGCGCATCGACGTCAAGGGCAAGGTGTGGCTCTCCCACAAGGCGTGCCTCACCGACCCGTGGTCGGAGGTGGCGAAGAAGTACGCCGAGGGCACGCGCCACAAGGGCACCGTCGCCCGCATCCAGCCCTTCGGCGTCTTCGTCGAGCTGGAGACCGGCATCGATGGCCTCATCCACACGGCCGACCTCTCGGTGAAGCGCATCGAGCACCCCTCGGAGGTCGTGAAGGTGGGCGACGAGATCGACGTGCTCGTCGCTCACGTCGACGCCGGGGCGCACCGCATCGGCCTGCACCCCGTCCCCGCGGACTGGTCGCCGGACCAGCCCTTCACCAGGGTCTCCCTCCACAAGATCGTGCGCGTCCAGGTGACCGCGATCGACCCGAGCGGCCTGCACGTGAAGGTCCTCGGCGCCACCGGCCGCAGCGCGCGGGGCTACATCACCGGCGCCGGCACCGGCACCCCGCGCGGGACCGAGCTGCGCAAGAGCTTCCCCGTCGGCTCCGAGCACGACGCCAAGGTGATCGACATCGACCCGCGCCGCGGCGAGGTGAAGCTCTCCATCAAGGCCGTGAAGGAAGACACCGAGCGCAACGCCTACAAGGCGTACAGGCAGCAGGTGAAGGCCGAGGCGAAGTTCGGGACCTTCGGCGATCTGCTGAAGAAGTCGCAGGAACCGAAGAGCTGAGTCAGCCGGTCGCGGGAGGCACGGCGGAGTAGAGGGACGTGCCCCGCACGTTCTCGTCGACGACGAGCGGCTGGCGCAGGGACGGGAAGGCTCGCTGATCGCAGTCGGTGCGCTCGCACAGGCGGCAGGTCACCCCCACCGGCGTGACGATGCCCGGGTTGTCCAGGTCCATGCCGTCGGCGTAGATCATCTCCCGCCCACGCTCCAGCTTGCACCCCAGGCCGAGCGCCATCACCGGCTGCTGCGCGTGGTAGCCGCCGGAGTCCTTCTGGATCGTGCGCGCGATGCAGAAGTAAGCGTGGCCGTCGGGCATCCGCGAGACCTGGATGCGCACCATCCCCGGCGTGAGGAACGCGGCGAAGATGTTCCACCGCGGGCACGCGCCGGAGAAGCGCGCGATGCGGATGCCCGAGGCGCTGAAGCGCTTGGAGATGTTGCCCGCCACGTCGATGCGGATCATGTGGAAGGGGATGCCCTCCGCGTTCGGCCGGCGCAGCGTCGTCAGGCGGTGGCACACCTGCTCGAAGCCGACGCGGAAGCGCCGGCCGATGACGTCGATGTCGTAGCGCTCCTCGCGCGCCGCGCGCAGGAACGGCTCGTAAGGCATGAGCACCGCGCCGGCGAAGTAGTTGGCCAGCGCCACGCGCGCGAGCGTCTGCGACTCGGTGGTCGTCACGTACGGGTCGTGCGCGATGGACTCCAGCCGAGGGTGCTGCGTGAGCATGCCGATCTGGTACGCGAGCTGGAAGCTGCGGCTGCGCGTCGGCAGCAGCTCGGACAGGGTCAGCACCTTGCGCTCGGCGTCGTAGCGCCGCAGCGTGCCGCGCTCCGCCTCGGTGCGGGCGATCTCCACGCGGATGCCGTGCTCTTTCTCCAGGTAGCGCACCAGGCCGGCGTACAGGTCGTCGGTGTTCAGCTTCGCGCGGCGCAGCAGGTCCTCGGCGCCCGCCTCCAGCTCGGGGAAGTGGTTGTTGTGCCGCTGGATGAGATCGCTCACCTCCTCCGAGGGCACGTGCGTGCGGTCGACGGCGCCCGGGTCCTCCCCGGCGCTGAGCAGCCTCGACGACAGGTCGTCGGCGGCGGTCCGCGCCGCGCGGTAGCCGCGGTACAGGGAGAGGACCGCCCGCGCCGCGCTCGGGCTGGAGGTCGCCATCTCCCGCACGTCGGCGGAGGTCAGCCCCTGCTCCTCGAAGAGCGGGTCGGCGAAGACCTCGATGAGATCGCTCACCAGCCGCGCGTCCTCGTCGGTGGCGAAGGTCTGCAGGTCGATGTTGAGCTGCTGGGCCAGCTTGATGAGCAGCGGCGCCGGCAGGGGGCGGCGGTTGTTCTCGATGAGGTTGAGATAGCTCGGCGAGATGCCCAGCCGCTCGGCGAGCTGGACCTGGGTGAGGCCCTCCCGCCGGCGCACCGCGCGCACCTTCGCACCGAGGCGCGGACCTTCTGTCGAGGACTTGCGAGAACGCATGGACGCAAGGCTAGCACGGCTCGCGCAAATTGACGAATGTGACAACACTACACGCTGTCATTGACAACACGTTACATGCAATTCGCAGCCTTCAGCGGCAGAACCTTGCAATGTGAGGTCTGCGACCGCATGTTGTTGACGCGGTGCACTAGCGAGGCTCGAGAGGAGCCGCGCCGCCGCAAGGAGGAAGCCCATGAACACCATCTCCCCGCCGCCGGGCGTCGTGGTCCAGGGCCCCGCCCGCGCCGGGTTCGATGAGATCCTGACGCCCGAGGCTCTCGCCTTCGTCGCCGACCTGACCCGCACCTTCCGCCCGACGATCCAGGATCTGCTGGCCCGGCGCGTGGAGCGCCAGGCCGCCCTGGACGCCGGCGCCACGCTCGACTTTCTGCCCGAGACCCGCCACGTGCGCCAGGGCCAGTGGACGTGCGCGCCGGTCCCCGCCGACATCCGCGACCGCCGCGTCGAGATCACCGGCCCGGTCGACCGCAAGATGATCATCAACGCCCTCAACTCGGGGGCGCGCGTCTACATGGCCGACTTCGAGGACTCCACCACGCCCACGTGGGACAACCTCGTCGCCGGTCAGATCAACCTGCGCGACGCCGTCCGGCGCACCATCCGCCTGGAGACGCCGAAGAAGACGTACGCGCTCGCCGAGAAGACGGCGGTGCTCTTCGTCCGCCCCCGCGGGCTGCACCTGCCGGAGAAGCACGTCCTGGTGGACGGCGAGCCCGTCCCCGGCGCCCTCTTCGACTTCGGCCTCTACGTCTTCCACAACGCCCGCGAGCTGATCAGCCACCGCACGGCGCCCTACTTCTATCTCCCCAAGCTGGAGAGCCACCTGGAGGCGCGGCTCTGGAACGTGGTGTTCCTGCACGCCCAGCGCGCCCTCGGCGTCCCGGCAGGCACCATCAAGGCCACCGTCCTCATCGAGACGCTCCCCGCCGCCTTCGAGATGAACGAGATCCTCTACGAGCTGCGCGAGCACTCCGCGGGCCTCAACTGCGGCCGCTGGGACTACATCTTCAGCTTCATCAAGAAGCAGCGCACCCGCCCCGAGGCCGTCCTGCCCGACCGCGGCCAGGTGACGATGGACAAGGGCTTCCTGCGCGCCTACTCCGAGCTGCTCGTCCAGACGTGCCACCGCCGCGGCGTGCACGCGATGGGCGGCATGGCCGCGCAGATCCCCATCAAGGACGACCGCGAGAAGAACGAGAAGGCGCTCGCCAAGGTGCGCGCCGACAAGATGCGCGAGGTCAAGGCCGGCCACGACGGCACCTGGGTCGCGCACCCCGGGCTGGTCGCGGTCGCCATGGAGATCTTCGACGCCCACATGCCCGGCAAGAACCAGATCGAGAACAAGCGCGACGACGTGAACGTCGGCGCGCGGGAGCTGCTCTCCGTCCCCACCGGCACCCGCACGACCGAGGGCCTGCGCCACAACGTGCGCGTCGGCATCCAGTACCTGGAGTCGTGGCTCGGCGGCCAGGGCTGCGTCCCCATCTACGACCTGATGGAGGACGCGGCGACCGCCGAGATCAGCCGCGCCCAGGTGTGGCAGTGGCTGCACCAGCACGCCGACGTGGACGGCGCGCCGCTCACCCGGGAGCGCCTCGCCACCATCGTCGAGGAGGAGATGGCGCGCATCCGCCGCGAGGTGGGTGACGAGCGCTTCTCCCGAGGCCTCTACCCCGACGCCCGCAAGCTGTTCGAGCAGCTCTGCCTCGCCGACTCCTTCGAGGAGTTTCTCACCCTCCCCGCCTACGAACGCATCTTCACCACTGAGCGAAAGGACCTGCCATGAGCGCCGCCACCACCCTCCCCACCCACTTCCAGACAGGGCAGCACGCGCGCAGGAGCGATCGCTGGGACGGCGTCGAGCGGCCCTACTCCCAGGCGGACGTCGTCAGGCTCCGCGGCTCCTTCCGTGTCGAGCACACCCTCGCGCGCCTCGGCGCCGAGCGCCTCTGGCACCTGCTCCAGACCGAGGACTACGTCGCCGCGCTGGGCGCGTTGACGGGCAACCAGGCCGTGCAGCAGGTCCGCGCGGGCCTCAAGGCCGTCTACCTCTCCGGCTGGCAGGTCGCCGCGGACGCCAACACGGCGGGCCGCATGTACCCCGACCAGAGCCTCTACCCCGCCGACAGCGTGCCCGCCGTCGTGCGGCGCATCAACGCCGCGCTGCTGCGCGCCGACCAGATCGAGGTCGCCGAGGGCAAGGCCGAGCGCTACTGGCTCGCGCCCATCATGGCCGACGCCGAGGCCGGCTTCGGAGGCCCGCTCAACGCCCACGAGCTGATGAAGAGCATGATCGAGGCGGGCGCCGCCGGCGTCCACTTCGAGGACCAGCTCGCCAGCGAGAAGAAGTGCGGGCACCTCGGCGGCAAGGTGCTCGTGCCGACCAGCCAGTTCATCCGTACGCTCGTCGCCGCGCGCCTCGCGGCGGACGTCTACGACGTGCCCACCGTGCTGGTGGCCCGCACCGACGCCGACAGCGCCAAGCTCCTCACCAGCGACATCGACGAGCGCGATCACCCCTTCATCAAGAAGGGCGAGCGCACGGCCGAGGGCTTCTACCACCTGCAGAATGGCCTGGAGACCGCCATCGCGCGCGGGCTCGCCTACGCGCCCTACGCCGACATGATCTGGTGCGAGACCTCCACGCCGGACCTCGTCCAGGCGAAGCGCTTCGCCGAGGGCATCCGCAAGGAGTTCCCGAACAAGATGCTCGCCTACAACTGCTCGCCCAGCTTCAACTGGAAGAAGCACCTGGACGACTCCACCATCGCCAGGTTCCAGCGCGAGCTCGGCGCGATGGGCTACAAGTTCCAGTTCGTCACCCTCGCGGGCTTCCACGCCCTCAACTACGGCATGTACGAGCTGGCGCACGAGTACCGCGACCGCGGCATGGCGGCCTACAGCGAGCTGCAGCAGGCCGAGTTCGCGGCGGAGAAGGACGGCTACACCGCCACGCGCCACCAGCGCGAGGTGGGCACCGGCTACTTCGACCAGGTGGCGCAGGTCATCTCCGGCGGCGCGGCCTCCACGCTCGCTCTCGAGGGCTCGACCGAGAAGGCGCAGTTCTGAGAGGCGCCCTGCAACAAGGGCTTTGCGAGGTTGTCACCAGTTCGAGGTGTGCATTCGCCGCCTACCTTGCTATTCTTGGCTTCATGGGGACGGCGCCGAGGAGTCTGCTCGTCGTCGACGACGACACGCTGGTCCACTCCACGCTGAAGCGCGCGCTGGGGGGCGGACGCGAGCAAGCTGGTGGCCGACGCGCACGGCTGGAGCTGCCGGTTCGTATCTTCTGGTGCCGAGGCGATCCCCCTGGTGCAGAAGTCCGCTGTCCACGTCGCGGCGATCGACGTTCACCTCGGCCCGGGTTCGATGGACGGCCACGAGCTGGTGAGGGCCGTTCGCGCGCTCCCGAGCTCCGTCCCCCTCCTGCTGTATACCGGCGCTGACTGGACGGAGGCCGAGCGCGTGCGCGCGTTCGGTGACGGCGCAGACGCCGTGATGTCCTGCCCGATCGGGGCGTTGGCGGAGTTCTTCGCGCTGCTGGCCGCCCTCGTGCGCCGCGAGTCCGGGCGGATGCTCGCGGCTCCGGTCCAGGTGGAGGGGCTCGTCCTCGACCCGGACCACGGCGAGATTCGCGTGAACGGCGAGCCTCGCGAGCTCACGCCCGGACAGCGGACGCTGCTGCTCGTCCTCGCCGCAAGGTCGCCCAGAGTCGCCACCTACGCCGAGCTGTCGAGGGCGACGGCTACGCGCGAACGCCCGCGCCGAAGGCGGTGAGCGCCGCCATCCGCCGCCTGCGCGAGCAGCTCGCCGGTTCTCGTGCCGTCATCGAGGCCGTCGCCGGGCTGGGCTACCGGCTCGTCCCAGCCCGGTAGCGCTCGGCGGATCACGGCGGATCGGCGCAGTACCCCTCCATCGACGCCGTCCTCCCAGGCCGCTCGACCCACAGGCTCTCCGCGACGGCATGCCCTCCTCCGCCCTCCGCAAGGGGTCGACGCACACGCGCTCATGTAATCAAGGAGGGTCGGCGCAGAATGGCTCAGGCGTGGCCTCCTTCCCGTCTCGGCTCACGCACAGCCCGTCAGGGAGCTTCACGCCAAACGTTACGTGCTCGCTGCAGAAATGAGGTCCGGGTCCGTCCGGAACACAAGTCCCCATGAAATCCTCGTCAGGGCAGCGCGGGTTGGAGTCCCAATCGCCGTATTTGTGCGTCCCAGACGAATCCGGACTCGTCTTGAAACATTGACAATTATTGTTCTGGTAGCACAGACGTTCGCATCGGCCAGCAGCTACGCCATTACCACGGACGTACTGCTGAAAGAAGGCGGCGCAATACGCATCGCCAGCCGCTCCCGGATTGCACCTGAGGGCTGGGGTCTTAGGCGCCCCCAGCACGGCGATGCACTTGCCCGCGTCCGCCGCGCACTTGTCGCCCAGGTCGCAGGGGACGCAGTAAGTGTCGACAGGATAATGAATCGTGAGCGCTCCAGCCCCCCAGACTGCGCACCGCGAGTTCTCATCCGGAATCGGATCCACTTCTGACGAGCGCACTTGTATCTGGCACGACGGCGGCGCCTCGAAGATGGCTGCGTCGAAGCCGGTGCAGCCCGATCCGGGCGCAAAGAGGATCGCGCCGTCCGGCTGGTGAAACACCCCGGCGTCATCGAGGCCTCCCGGGATGTCGTACCCGACCACCATGCCACCGCACGCGCCAGCAGCGAAGACACCTGTGGCGCATGCGATGGTCGTGATCCGGAGCGCGGCCCTGAGCATTTGGGGTCTGGATAGCAGCCGCGCATAGGAAATGCTAGCGCGGTCGGGCGCGAAAGTTTACGACATCCCTCTTGGACGAAGCCGCTGCGCGGCAGCGTGGCTCCGCATCAAGCTCGCTCGCGAGCCGGGAGCCTCGCGAGCGTGTGCGCGGTGACGAGCCCGCCTCGTAGCCCTCGCATGCCGTGATGCGGGCGATCCTGCGGCGCGCGCCGCCCGCTCGTGGGCGCGCGCGGAGCCGAAGGAGGCCGCGATGGGTGCGAAGCGAAGACTGCGGGACACGATGAGCGAGGACCTCGCGCTGCGAGGGATGAGCGCCAACACGATCGCCACGTACGTGGGGTGCGTGCGGCGGTTCGCGCAGTACCACGGGCGGTCGCCGTGCGCGCTGGGGGCGGCGGAGATCCGGACGTTCCTCTTGCACCTGGTGGCGGAGCGCAGGCTGGCGGCGCTGACGGTCAACGTGCACGCGGCCGCGCTGAGGTTTCTCTACGAGGTGACGCTGGAGCGGCCGGAGGCGACGCTGGGGATGGCGCGCATGCGGGTGCCGATGCACGTGCCGGTGGTGCTGACGAGCGCGGAGGTGGCGCGGCTGCTCGCGGCGCTCACGAGCCACAAGCACCGGGCCCTGGTGATGCTCGCCTACGGGGCGGGGCTGCGCGTGAGCGAGGTGTGCAAGCTCCGGGTGGACGACATCGATCCGAAGCGGATGCTCCTGCACGTGCGGCACACCAAGCGCGGGCGTGAGCGCTACGTGATGCTCAGCGCGAGGCTGCTGGCGACGCTGCGCGCGTACTGGAAGGCGTCACGACCCGCAGGACCGCAGCTGTTTCCGGGGCGCGTGCCCGGCGCTCCTCACGCGCGCGGCCGTCCACCGGGCGATCCTCAAGGCGGCGCGGCGCGCGGGCATCACCCGGCGCGTGTCGCCGCACACGCTGCGCCACAGCTTCGCCACGCACCTGCTCGACGCAGGGACCGACCTTCGCACGTTGCAGGTCTTGCTCGGGCACGCGTCGCTCAGGAGCACGATGGCCTACCTGCACGTGAGCACCGCCCGCGTGCAGTCGATTCAGAGCCCCCTCGACGCGCTGCCCTGAGCCCCGATGCACCCGTCGTGTGCGCCCGCGCGCACGCGCGCGGCGCCCATCGAGCTCGCGGACGTGGTGCGCGCCCACGGCGAGGCCTTCGCCGGCGGCCGCGTGCTGCGTCCCGAGGAGCGGTCGGCGCTGCGGGCGATCGAGCGATGCCGGACTGCCGCGCTGGGCGGACATCTGGACGTGTGCACCGCGTGCGGGCTCGAGCGACCGTCGTACAACTCGTGCCGCAACCGGCACTGTCCCAAGTGCCAGTCGCTCGCGCAGGCGCGGTGGGTCGCCACGCGGCTCGAGCGCATTCTGCCCGTGCACTACTTCCACGTCGTCTTCACGCTCCCCGCCGAGCTGCGCACCGTCGCGCGGCGCTCGCGCGCGCGGGTCTTCGACATGCTCTTCGCGAGCGCGGCCGACACGCTGGCCACCCTCGCGCGGGATCCGAAGTGGCTCGGCGCCGAGCTCGGCGTCACGATGGTCCTGCACACCTGGACGCGCGCGCTGCTCTTCCACCCCCACGTGCACGCCATCGTCACCGGCGGCGGACTCACCGGCGACGCCGCGCGCTGGGTGCGCGCGCGCCGTCGCTTCCTCTTCCCCGTGCGCGTGATGGGCGCCCTCTTTCGCGGCAAGATGCTCGCCGCTCTCGAGCGCGCCCACGCGCGCGGCCTCGTCGACCTGGGCGGCGTCGACCTGCTGGCGCTCCGACGCAAGGCCTGGGTCGTCTACGCCAAGCGACCCTTCGGCGGCCCCGCTCAGGTCATCCGCTACCTCGGTCGCTACACGCACCGCGTCGGCATCTGCAACCACCGCTTCGTCTCGATGGGCGAGCGCGGCGTCACCTTCCGCACCAGAGACGGCAAGTCGGTCACCGTCCCGGCCGAGGAGCTGCTCGCGCGCTTCGTCCAGCACGTGCTGCCGCGCGGCTTCGTCAAGATCCGCCACTACGGCCTGCACTCCGCCAGCCACGCCACCACGCGCCTCGAGACCGCGCGCCGCAGACTGGGTCCGCACGCGCCCGCTGCGCGACCGGAGCGCCGTGCCGACGCCGCCGACCTGCTGCTGCGAATCGCGGGCATCGACCTGCGCCGCTGCCCCGCTTGCCACACGCCTGCCCTCGTGCGCACCGCGCTGCCCGAGCCCCGAGCTCGCGCCCCGCCGGGGGCCGCATGATCTCCCCGCGTCGTGCTCCACTGCGCTCGCTCCACGAGTGCGGCCCAGGCCCCTGTCCATCCGCGCCACGAAAACCCGCCCTCCGAGCACGCACGGCTGCCCGCTGCGCGCTCCGGGACGCCCGCGTCGAGCGCCGTCCCGCCGCCCGCTCGGCACCTCGCGCACCCGCACACGTGACCCACACGCCGCCAACTTCCCCATAGGGCTCCGAGGCCACCGCCTCGCCGCTGCCGCGCACCGGCTTCGTCCAACCGTCGATTTCGCGACCGCGCACCCGCGCCACGCGACCGGCGCCGCGACCCGGCGCGCTCACGCAATCGACTCTTACTTATGCGAAGTGGGGCCGTCCGGTGTCACTGGAAGGACGGACCAGGGTGGCTCGCCGGTTCTCGTGCCGTCATCGAGGCCGTCGCCGGGCTGGGCTACCGGCTCGTCCCGGCCCGGTAGCGCTCGACGGATCACGGCGGATCGGCGCAGTACCCCTCCATCGACGCCGTCCTCCCAGGCCGCTTGACGCACAGGCTCTCCGGTACGGCATGCCCTCCTCCGCAGGGGTCGACGCACATCCCGACGAAGTCCCGGTCCGGGCATCGCGGACTGTACCCCCAGTCCCCGTACTTGTGGTCCGTGCCGTTCCTCTCATAGGGAGCATCCTTCCAACAATCGCAGTTGTCGTTCGGGAGGCAGACCATGTCGCATCTGCCCATCGCCTTCCCGTCGCCGCGGACGAACTGCTGGTAGAACGCCGCGCAGTACGCGTCGCCCTCAGGCCCCGGGTTGCACCGGACCGGAGCACCCCCATCCTTCCGGGGGTCGAGTTGGGCACCGCAAGCGTACGGTCCGGCGTCCTGGGCACATCGAGGATCTTGGGCGGAGGGACACGCCCAGCACAGGGTGTACACGGGGTACCCGATGGAAAAGTTCCCTGCCCACGTGTTGCACGTTGAGTTCGTGTCTGCGACGAGGTCGTGCACCGGCGAGAGCGGTGAACAAGCCGGCGCGGGCGTGTACGCCGCCGCGTCGAAGCCGGCGCAGCCGGAGCCCGGCCCGAACAGGACAGCACCGTCGGGCTGATGGAACACGCCAGCGTCATCGAAGCCACCGGGGGTGTCGTAGCCAACGAGCTTGCCCCCGCAGGCGCCAGCGACGATGAGGGCACCGGCGCCCACGAGGGCGATGAATCGGAGCGCGGCTCGCCGCATCCTCCGCGGTTTAGCAGCTTGTGCCACGAGGTCAAGGAGGCGTTAGCGTGACGCTCCGCGTGTCGATGACACGCAAGGGCGCGCTGCTTACGAACGTCCAGTACGGCTGCGCGTCGTTGGTGCCGAGCGCGGCTGCAGCAGCCAGCCGTGATGAGGGCATGGTCATGTAGAACCCCAGGGCCTTATGACGATCGGTGTACAGGCTCGGGTTCGGATCGAAGAAACTCTCCAGCGTAGTTGGGCCTTGGAAGCTGCCGCCCTGCAACCCCGACGCGGGGCTCGACTGCATTCGAGGGGCCACGTTGCCCATGTACTCGACCTCCACGCCGTGCCCGCCACCCACAGGGTCCACACGCTGGTACCACATCAGCGAGATACGGCTGTTGCCGTCGGCCGAGAGCACCGGGCGAAACACCTCCGTCCCGGGGGCGACGAGCGCGGTAGAGCATGCGGCGCCGGGAGCGGTCCAGTTACTGGTGGCCCCGCTGCCCCCGTCACAATACTCTCGCCACGGGCTGTCGTTGGTGGCGCCGATCCCGGGGATCTTCACACCTCGCGTCGCGCTCATGTAGAGCCGGATGGAGTCGTTGGTGTCGTTCACGGCCAGGTACGAGTTGCCGTCGGGTGCGACGATGAAGTCGAACTCACGAGTGCCCTTGATGATCCGCGACGTGGAGTCGTCCGTGCCGTCGGTGTTCCCGATCGCGCACCAGTCGAATGTGCTGGTGTGGACGACGCGGCTCTTGGAGGTCCAGTCCGCCCCGTTGACCGTGCTCACCGTCTCCCACGCCATTCCGTTGTTGCCCGCGGGGCAGCTCGAGGCGACGTTGTCCTGGTTGTCGTACGCGACGGTGACCATGCCGTCGGCGGCCTGCACGATGAGCGCACCCTGGCCATCGTCGAGCCCTTCGCGCTCCATGTTGTCGATGGTGTAGCCTGCCGCGGCGGGGCCGCCGGTGCTCACCGTGTCGCTGGTCGGATCGTAGGTGAAGCTGCGGATGCAGCCACCGAACGACCCCGACCCCTTGTGGCCCCAGACCGCCCAGTACGTCGGGGGCGTCGTGGTGATGTCCACCGCCACGTTGGGGAGGCGCTGGGTGCCCGAGTCGCACCCCTCCCCGGCGCCGTCGGTGAGGGACAGCATCTTGCCGTCGCTCCCCCCGAAGGTCTCGCCGCCGTCGTGCGACATGACGACCGCGACCTGGTCGAGGCCCGACGTGGACGATGACTTGTAGAGGGTGACGTACGCGACGTTCCCGACCCCGTCCGCGGCGAGGCTCGGCTGTCCGCCCCAGGCGTACCAGTCGGAGATGGCGCTGGTATGGAGCGCCGTACAACCCGTCGCGTGATCATAGCACCTCGTGTAGGACCCGGAACTCGACGTTGACCACGCCCAGCCGAACGGATAGTTCGGCAGATTTGAGTAGTCTGTCTCGTCGTTCTCGAATCCGACGGCGTAGATGTTGGGCGCCGTCGGGCTGGAGGCCTGGGTGAAGACACCGGAGAGGTTGTGGTCTTCAGCCGTGGTGTCGGCGGCGTCCACGTGAACGAGGCTTCCGAGCGAGATGAGCTTCTGCGCGCCCGTTCCGACGTCCTCGTGGTTGCCGGAGCATGCTGCCGCGGCGATGACGAGGACCAGATTGACGACCCGGGCGATGCCCTCCCTTGGGGTGCTCTTCATGCGCTCGACGCTACGCGCGGGGCGAGGACGCCGGCGGCGACAAATCGTCCACAAAGATCGTGGCCCGGTATCGAGCGAGCGCGCGGGACAAAGCAAGGCGGCCCGGCCCTCACGTGCTCACGTGGGGGACCGGGCCGTTGTCCTGTGTAGGGCGCGCCGATCAGCGTCCGCGGCCGCCGCGGTCTCCACGCCCGCCGCCGCCACGCCCGCCGCCGCGTCCGCCGCGCCCGCCGCCGCCGCCGTAGCCGCCGCCACCGCCGTAACCGCCCCCGCCGCCGTAGCCGCCGCCCCCGCCGCCCCCGCCACCGCCACCGCCGAAGCCGCGGTCGGCGCGCTCCTGCGCCTCGTTGACGCGCAGCGGGCGCCCGTCGAGCATCGCCCCGTTCATCGACTGGATGGCGCGCTGCGCCTGCTCGTCGCTGCCCATGGTGATGAAGCCGAAGCCGCGGGAGCGGCCGGTCTCACGGTCCTTGACGATGTGGGCATCGACCACCTCGCCCGATTCGGCGAACGCCGCGCGCAGCGTGTCGTCCGTGGAGCTGAACGAAAGATTCCCGACGTAGAGCCTCGTACCCATGGTTGATCGTCTCGCAGTGGACGGCCCAGGGGTGCGCGGAACGCGCCACGCGCTCTGACACGGAGGGGCCGCCAACACCGCGCGAGAGCTGCAGGAGGGGACCCCGCCTGCCCCACGTGCCGTTGCCTGCTGCGACCCAACGGGCCCGCCACGAAACCTCGCCGCGCGCCGCGACCTTCTCCAGAATCGGAGAGAGCGTCGTGTCAAAACCGGAAACAGTCGTGACCCACCGAGGAGAACCCGGATCGGCGGTAAGCGCAAGAGATGCAGGGGGCCGGAGCGGGCCGGTCACTCCTCGAAAGGCTGGCGCTGGACCACTCCGAAGGAGTCCACGGTGAGGTCCCCCAGCACCCGCAGGCGGATGACGGCGAGGCGGGCGGAGAGCATCCGCTCATCGCCGCCGGGCACCTCCGTCCGGTAGTAGAAGAAGAGGCAGCGCCTCATCCGTGCAGAGAACTCCATCAGGTGGCCGATCAGGGTGGGCTTTCCCGCGCCGGTGCTCCGGGTCTCCAGGCCCAGCCACACGCGGCCGTCCCATCCCGCCGGCTGCGTCACCACCTCCTGCTCGAGCATGGTGGCGTCCAGGTCGGGCACCAGGCCAAGATCGCGCGCGCGTCCCTCGCAGCGGGCGCGGTTCATCAGGTCGCGCTCTCGCCAGGCATACACGCGCACCTCCGAGCGCGTCGGCGCGTGCGTGGCCCGGAGCTCGCGATGCGAGTGGTCGTCGATGCGCCACTGCTTGCCCTCGGGCAGCGGCAGGGAGAGCCCGAAGCGCGTGGAGTGGAAGCGCGGGTAGCGCGCTCGTGCGGAGAAGGTGGGCGGGCCGGAGGGCGCGGTGGCGGCCGGGGGCGGCGCCGGGCCAGGCCTGGAGGAGCCGCCCGCGCACCCCACGATCGCGACCGTGACGGCGACCGTGAGCGCCAGCCTCAAACCTTGGTGAGCCACTCGGGGTGCGAGGCGTCGTTGCCCTTGACGATGTCGAAGAAGCGCTTCTGTACGCGCAGCGTGACCGGTCCGGGCTTGCCCTCGCCGACGGTGCGGTTGTCCACCTCGCGGATGGGCGTGACCTCGGCGGCGGTGCCGGTGAAGAAGGCCTCGTCGGCGAGCCAGAGCTGGTCGCGGGTGATGCGTTCCTCGCGCACCGGGATGCCCTCCTCGCGGGCGAGCGTCAGCACGGTGTCGCGGGTGATGCCGGCGAGGATGGAGGCGGAGAGATCCGGCGTGATGAGCACGCCGTCCTTCACGATGAAGATGTTCTCGCCCGTGCCCTCCGAGACGTAGCCCTGGACGTCGAGCATGATGGCCTCGTCGTAGCCGCCGAACTTCGCCTCGCGCTTGGCGAGCACGCTGTTGGTGTACTGGCCCATGATCTTGCCCTTGGCCAGCGACACGTTGATGTGGTGCCGTGCGAAGGAGCTGATCTTGGCGCGGATGCCGTTCTTGAGCGCTTCGTCGCCGAGATACGCGCCCCACTTCCACGCGATGACGGTGGTGCGCACCGGGTTGTTCGGCGCGTAGATGCCCATCGCGCCCTCGCCCACGAAGACCATCGGCCGGAGGTAGCCCTCCTCCATCTTGTTGGCGCGCAGCAGCTCGACGCACGCCTCCATCACCTGCGCGTGCGAGGGCTTGGGCGCCAGCAGCGTCAGCTTGCAGGTGTCGTAGAGGCGGTCGATGTGCTCCTTCAGGCGGAAGACGTAGGACCCGTTCGGTCGCTTGTAGGCGCGGATGCCCTCGAACGCGCCCAGCCCGTAGTGGAGGCTGTGCGTGAGGATGTGGACGTTCGCCGCGTCCCAGTCCAAGAGCTCGCCGTCGAGCCAGATCTTCTGAACCTTGTCGACCATCTTGTGCTCCGAAAGTCGGCTGCCCCCTTCACACCGCTCGCCGCGGGGGCTTGCCCGCAGGTCCGGCGAGCCTAATACCCGTCGCTTCGCGACGCCATGGCGTTCTTCGCCGTGCCGCTGCGCGTCATGACCGGTCGCGGCTCAGTCTCGGGGGGGCTCCCGTCAGCGGCGGAGAAGGATCACCACGGCGTGCTCGTCGTCGGCCGGCGTGGCGAAGGCGGAGACCTGCGCGCTCGTCGCGCCCTGCGAGAGCCACGCGGTGACCTCGCCGCGCAGGGTCTTGCCTTCCTCGGCGCCGTAAGCGACGAGCACGCAGCGCTCCCCGCGCGAGCGCATCTTGCGGAGGAAGGCATCGATGGAGACGCGCGCGTCGGCGGAGGGCAGCGCGCGCACGTCCAGCCGCGCATCGATGGGGAAGCGTCCCTGCTTGAGCTGCCGGAGCACCGCCGGCGGCGTCTCGACGCGGCGGCCCTCCGCGCGCCGCCCGTCGTCGCGCACCTCGAAGCGCGTCTTCACCAGGCCGTCCAGCCGCGAGCGCGCGTCCTCGGCGTCGCGCTCCGGCTCCAGCTGCGCGCGCTGGGCCGCCTTCTTCTCCGCGCTGGGCTGGGGCACCTCCACGCTGCGCGGCATGCGCGACTTGCCCCGCATCGGCGTGACGCCCGCCATCATCCGGTGGAAGGCGAGCTCCTCGTCCTGGGCGCTGACCTTCGGCGCCTTGCGAGGGCGCGGCGCGGCGGGCTGCGCCTTCGGCTCGAGCTTCACGTCGCGCAGCGCGGCGAAGGGGTGCCCCTTCTTCACCTTCTTGCCGCTCACGCCGGACCTCGCCCCAGCGCGCGGAGCGCGCTCGCCACGCTCTGGATGCCGGTGAGCACGCCGTCCTCGTAGTGCCAGTCCTTGTCGTCGAGCTCGGGGAAGTCGTGCGGGTTGCGCACGTCCTCCGGCGTGAGGTCCGGGCGAAGGCGTCGCGCGAGCTCGAGCACCTTCCGCCGCTGCAGCTCCTCCATCTCCTCCACCAGCTTCTGCACCGAATCGAGCTGGACCTGTGTCATGCGCCCTCGTCCATCGCGGCGCGCAGCCAGGCGACGGCCTCGGCGGCGGTCACCTCGGCGGCGACGCGGCCGCGCGGGTACTCCGCGACCGCGCACCCCGTCTTCGGGCAGACGCCCAGGCATGCCGTCCGGGTCACCCACACCTCCGCGTGGGCTCCGCGCCGCGCCACCTCGTCCTTCATCGCCTCGTACACGCCTTGACCTCGTGCGCCACATCCTGCCCCGAGGGGGGAGCCGGCGTCACGCGCGTTTCCGCAAACGAAGAAGTGCAGCCGTGGTCGCGCGACCTCTCTCACGCGCCGAGCCTCCCACAAAGGGCGAGCGCCGCCCACCCGCACGCGGATTGACCCACGTTTCCGCGTGGATCTCCGGCGGAGGATCCGCGCGGATCCAGCGCGTCGCTCGCCGGAGACGAGATCCGCGAAAAGTGGAGGTGGCGGCAGCTTTCCCGGTGCGGTTCGGACCTTGCTAGGTCCTCTCCAGCATGACCGCACCGCTCACCCCCCGGCCGCTCCCCGCGGACGTCTACCCCATCCAGGGCACCCGCCACCTGGTGCTGGGGCCGGCGGTGGGCCGGGGCACCTTCGGGACGCTCCACGTGGCCACCCTCGCGCTGGGCTTCGGCCTGCGCGTCCGGGTGGCGGCCAAGGTGCTGGACGTGACGGGCAACGACACGGAGGCGATGTACGGTCTGGCCCAGACCATTCGCCGCGTCGCGTGCGTCCGGCATCCCAACGTGGTCCAGGTCCACGAGCTGCTGATGCTCGACGAGCACCCGTGCGTCGTGAGCGAGCTGGTGGAGGGCTGCTCCCTCGCCACGCTCGCCGAGCGCTACGAGGCCGCCGGACGGCGCGTGCCGCTCGACATCGCGCTGTTCGTTGGCGTGGAGGCCGCGGAGGGGCTGACCGGCGCGCGCGCCGCGCGCAACGACGAGGGCGTCATGCTCAACATGTCGCACCGCGATCTCTCCCCGCGGCAGGTGCTCCTCTCGTGGAACGGCGAGGTGAAGGTGTCCGACTTCGGCACCCGCGGGGAGAGCCTGGTGGCGTCGGGCGTGCGCCGCACCGGCGAGGCGCTGCGACGGCGGCTGGCCGCCCTGGCGCCGGAGGTGGCGTGCGGCGGTCCGGGCGACGCCCGCGCCGACGTCTTCGCCCTGGGCGTGATGCTGCACGAGCTGCTGCGCGGGCCGCGCTTCGACCCGCACCTGGACGAGCGCGCGGTCTTCGAGCTGGCGCGCGAGGGCTACGTGCGTCGCGCGGTCACCGACCCCGTCCTGCCCGAGGGGCTCGCCGCGGTGCTGGACCGCGCCCTCGATCCCGATCCGCGCGTCCGCTACGCGCACGCCGGCGTGATGGGCTACGACCTGCGCCGCGAGGCGCTGGCGCTGGGCGTGGGCGACGGGCGGGCGTTCCTGCAGCGCGCGCTGTTCGACATGACCGAGGGCGTGCTGCCGGAGCACGACACCGAGCGGAGCTGAGGTGTCGCGCGTCGCCAGTGATGGCAGGACGCGCCCGAGGCCGGGGTCCAGGGGGGCGGGGGCGCAAGGGAGCGCGGGCGCGTGAGGGGGGCGGGGGCGAGTGCGTGAGGGGGGGCGGGCGCGGGCGCGGGGGGGAGGGGGAACAGGACCGACTTCGCTGACGGGAGGGGGAGCTCGCTCGGGGGACGCGATGGTCCCGCCGTGCTCGGAGCTGTCGAGGCCGGGGCCGTCCTCGCCATGCTCGGGCGCTGCGCGCCCTGCGCGTGGCTCCGGGCGGTGCTCGCTTCGCTCGCAGCCTCGACAGCTCCTGCGCGCGGCGGGTGTGGGCATTCAGCCCCCGCGCGCGGTGCGCGGGCGCGCTGCAAGGAGTGAGTCGATGTTGCGTATCTACCCGGTGTTGCTGGAGCTGGTTCGGACGCTTGGGCCTCTGGTGCGGCAGGTCGAGCGGCACGATCCGGATCTTGCGCGGCAGTGCCGGCGGGCGCTGGCGAGCGCGCCGCTGAACGTGGCGGAGGGGATGTACTCGCGCGGACGGAACAGGGCGGCCCGGTACCACACGGCGCTGGGATCGCTGCGGGAGGTGCAGGCTTGCTTCGAGGTCGGCGCAGCGATGGGGTACGTGCCAGAGCTGGAGGCGGACCTGCGCAGCCGGATCGATCACGTGCTGGGCACGCTGGTGCGACTCGTGGGCGGGCACTGAGGTCCAGGCCGCCTGCACGGAGCGCCGCCGCCAAACCCTGGTGGCCGGAGTCCCGAGCCCGATGCGTGTGGGCGCGAAAGGGGGAGCGCGAGCGGGCGAGAGCGCCGCGTGGACCCGCGTCGCAGGGGCACAGGCGTCGTCACTGGGCCGTGTAGCAGGTGATGTGGCCGCCGGGCAGCGCGAGCGTGCAGGGGTCCAGGCAGGTCCCGTAGCTGTGCGCGGTCGACTGGTCCGCCGGGTCCACGTCGAAGACGGCGCACAGGCCGTCGTGGGCGCCCAGGCACTGCTTGCCGCTGGAGCAGCGGATGGCCCGGTCCGGCGAGGTCGGGGCGATCTCGTCGAGCGACGGGCAGATGCCGAAGGAGCGGTCGGCGGACCGCCCGGTGCACGGCACGTAGTCCGCGGCGCAGGCACCGCACGCGCCGCCGCAGACGATGTAGCGGCCGGCGAGGCTCTTGCCGTCGATGTCGTTCGGGCAGGTGTCCGTCGGAGCTGCGAGCGGTCGGCCGTCGTACGGGCTCTTGTCGGCGTAGCGGCAGGCCCGGCCCGCGCCCATCGCGTACAGCCGCTCGCAGACGCCCAGCGGAACGCACACGAGCGATCCGGGCGCCCGCTCGACGCAGGCCTCGCCGTCGCGGCACGCGACGCAGGAGCGCTGGCCCTGATCGGCCAGGTCGGTCCAGCAGAGCCCTGCCCCGAGCGGCGAGTCCGTCTCGCGGTCGAGGCTGGCGACGCAGCAGGCGGGCGTCCCGATCGGCGGACAGCCGGGGCCGCAGAGGCGTACGCCGTCCACGACGCAGGGGTCCACCGGGCCGGCGTCGCCCCCGTCGGCCGAGCCGTCCCGCCCGGCGCTCCCGTCGCGGCCGGAGCCCGTGACGCCGAGCCCGGTGCGGCCGCCGCACCCGAGCGCCAGGAGCACCCCCAGGAGCGCGGCGCGCGTCACTGACAGCTCCCGCCTCCTGGGAGGCTGGACGCCGCGGCCTGGCAGTCGGCGGTGGGCATGCAGTAGCCGTGGGAGTCGGCGAGCGGTTGCGAGGCCGAGTCCACCTTGAAGGTGAAGCACGAGTGGCCGGCAGGACAGGCGGGCTTCGCGGTGCTGCACCCCGGGTTGAGGTTCCCGACCTCCGGGACGCAGAGGCTGTAGGGGTGCAGCGGCGACCGGCCGGTGCAGCGCTGCGCCGTCCCGCAGGGCGCGCAGGGACCTCCGCAGAGCGGGACCCCGGGCAGGGTGGGGCAGGTCGCCGGCGTCGGGAGGGCGTCACCGGTGTAGGTGCTCCAGTCGGCGTAGTGGATCCGGTCGGCCGCGCCGTTCTGCTCGTAGAGGCGCTTCATATCGGGGGGCGAGCAGACGAAGTTGTCGGGCCAGTGCCACACCAGCGCCATGCAGTAGTTGCCGTCGAGGCAACCGAACTCGCAATCATCCGCAGGTGATCCGTATTGAGCGTACGCATCATTCACACAGTACGAGAGTGCGCCGCCGTCCGCTTTGCCAAATAGCGCGTCATCGGCACAGTTGCATGTGTCCGAGATGGATGGACAGTTGGGGCCGTCACATACTGCCAACCCGTTTGGGGCCGAGCACTGGGTCCAGCCCGCTTCGGCCTCCGCCATGCCATCTGCCGCGTCCCGCGTGCCCCCGTCGTTCGCCGAGCCCCCGTCCGAGTCATCCGGCGCCACGGCGCCGCAGCCGAGGCTCGCCAGCACCACGAGCGCGCAAGACCAAGACGCGATCCGCATGGTCAGGGCGCCAGCGAAAGCCCGGCGAGTACCCCGAAGAAGTAGTACTGCCAGGGGGTGAGCTTGTCCCAGAAGTATCCGGGATTGTTGCCCACGCAGGTGATCGCGTCCCGGTACTTTGCGACCACGAGCTGCTCGTCGTGCGGATTATCGCTGCCGTAGAAGGCGCGGTAGGCCGTGGTGTCGGGGCCCGAGGTACACATCTGCGAGGTCGCACCCAGGCTTGCCAGCGCGACATAGGCCGCGTAGGCCTCGTTCTGTAGCTCCTTCTCGTCGAAGAAGACGAGGTCGACCTTCTCCGGGTACACGTTGAGGCGTTTCGCCCGGACGACGTACTCGCACCGGTAGTGCTCGGTGGGGTCGTCGCGGCCGTTCGTGGGTTGGCGGCAGCGCCAGTTGTCGTACTTCTGCAGCGTGAAATGATCCGCCGTCGCCTCGAGTGCGCCTTTGTCCGCCGACGAGAGCCCGAGCTGGTCGGCGCCACGGTCGATTGCCGTACGGAATAGGTCCCGTGCACCCTTGCACAGGAGTAAGTCCGCCGTGATGCTCGACACCGGCTTCCCCGTCGAGGGGTCCGTCTCCGGTTCACAGGTCCCGAGTGTGTAGTGCTGGCAGGTGCGCTTGCCCGGCAAAGTTGGCGAAGGCAGGCAACCTTCGCTGGGTCCACACTCCTCATCCTGCGTGCACGTCGTCTGATTGTTCTCAAGCGCCGGCGCGATCACCTGGCTGAAGTCGGACGCCTGGTTGATCGCGGCCGGAATGTCGTTCTCCAGCCCGCCCTGCAGGGCGGTGATCGCGTCCGACGCGCTGTAGCCCTGCGCGGCCAGCTCGTTCTTGAAGGGCGCCGCCGTCAGCCGGCCGTCGGAGAGGCGCAGCTCGTAGCGGTAGCTCACCTGCGTGAACGTGTCGGGGATGGGGAGGTAGTGGTGGAACTGGGAGCCGAAGAGCAAGGAGAAGCCTCCAGAAGGGACGGCGTCCGGCAGCCGATCGGACGCCGTGCTCTGGTGGGAGAGGTAGGTCGTCGTGTCCATGTACTGCACGAACGCGTCGGAGCAGTAGGGCGCCTTCAGCACGGCGCCCGCCAGCTCCTGCTTCAGCGAGCCGACGATCTGCTGCACGATGGGCCCGAGCGGCACCGAGGCGCGGCACAGCCCCTCGCGGTAGGTGCGCATGGACTTGATGCTGCCATGCCCGTCGGGCACCGCGCCAGGGCCCGTGGCGCAGGGCGGGTCGGTCCAGAAGTCCCCGGTCACGATGGGGGCCGTGGTGCTGCCTTCCTGGTAGGCCGCGTTGGGGATGCTCTCCGCCGTGACGAACCGCACGCCGGGCAGCGCGCAGGGGTTCGTCGTCGCCTCCCAGACTGTGGGATCGAACGTGGTGTCCAGGGTGTCGGTCACCTCGCGCGGATCGCGCGCGAAGAGCGCGAGCTGCGCCAGGTTCTGGCTGGAGATGGAGGAGCCAGCGAGTCGCAGGCGGGCGCTCAGATCGTTGCTGCCGAGCAGCTCGAAGGTGGGCACCGGCTGGATCGATCCGGGCCCCCACTCCCACGACGTGTTCGTCGAGCTCAGCACGTCGCCGAAGACGAGGTTGCCGTGAGAGCGGATCTCGATGTCGTACGTCACGGCCGAGGAGGATGGGCCCGGCGGGGGTTGCGGGGGGCAACCGGCGAGCATCAAGCCCAGAAGACTACAGCCCAGCCCAGCCCAGCCCAGCCCAGCCGCTTCATCGCCTTGCTCCCGTCCCCCACGATCACGACGTGCGATCGAGGCTCGATGAGCATACGAGCCAGCTCGGCCGTGTCAACGGACAAGGTGGCAATCGGCGCGGCACATGTACCTACAGCACTGATCCGGAACCGACGTAATGCGCAATGGAGTCCGTCAGCCGGCGCGGCGCCGCAGGAAGGCGCCCAGCGCGGCGTGGCACAGGGCGTGGGTCATGTGGCCCTCGTCGAGCAGGCGCGCGGCGTGCTCCACCGGGACGAGCGCCACCTCGCACTCCTCCTGATCGTCGAAGGCGGGATCCCGTGTCCTCACCGCGCCGCGCGCCAGGAACGCGTGCAGGCGGTTGGCCTGCAGCGCGGGGTTGGGGTGCACCACCACCAGCGGCTCGAGCGACGCCGTCTCGTAGCCCGTCTCCTCCAGCAGCTCGCGACGCGCGCACCCGGCGGGCGTCTCGCCGTCGTCCATCACGCCGCCGGGGAGCTCCAGCGACATGACGCGCGGGCCGAAGCGGAACTGCCAGACGAGCACCAGCTCGTCCTCCTCGGTGAGCGCGACGACGTTGCACCAGTCGCGCGCGGCGATCAGGAAGGCCTCGCCGCGGTCGTCGCCGCGCCCGTCGCGCAGCGGGTACCGGTCGACGTCGAAGACGGAGTACGAGCCGCGTCGCTCCCCGGGCCCGACCGTCCACGGCGCGATGCGGGGAGGGGGCAGGACGAAGGGGCGCGCGCGGCGTGTCACCGCTCGCACGTCCCGGCGGGGTCGGCGTGGGCGTCGTCGCAAGGCGCCGCCACGCTCGCCGCCGGCGCGGCGGAGACCGCCGCCGGAGCCACCGGCGGCATGGAGGGAGGCGGGCGCACGCTGTTGTCGTGACAGGCCGCGCCGGCGAGGAGCGCAAGCGCGGCGAGGACCGCGAGGGGGACCGACCGCACGAGCATGTCGGTTCTTGTACCATGCGTTCGTCGGCCGTTGCGCTATGTTCCCCGGCCCCGTGAAGCAGCCCGAAGAAAGCGGCGAGAAGGTCATCGTCAAAAACCGGCGTGCGTTCTTCGACTACGCCATCGAGGAGCGCTACGAGGGCGGGCTGGTGCTCGTGGGCAGCGAGGTGAAGTCGCTGCGCGCGGGCAAGGTGGAGATGGCCGACGCCTACGCCACGGAGGAGCGCGGGGAGGTGTGGCTGAAGCAGCTGTATATTGCACCTTTCGAGCAGGCCACCGCGTTCCCCCACGAGCCGCGGCGCTCGCGCAAGGTGCTGCTCCACGCCGGGGAGATCGCCGAGATCCACGAGGCGGTGAAGCGCGGCGGCTTCACCGTCATCCCGCTGCGCCTGTACTTCAAGCGCGGGAAGGTGAAGGTGGAGCTCGGCGTGGCGAAGGGCCGCAAGAAGGGCGACAAGCGCCAGGAGATCGCCAAGCGGGAGGCGGACCGCGAGGCGCGCGAGGCGATCGGGCGCTCGCGCAAGGAACGGGAGAGGGGCTGAGGATGCACCTGCGCTGGGAGAAGGGCGGCGAGGCCGACGTGCGGCGGCTGGACGGCGAGGCGATCGCCCTGGTGTCCACGACCTCCTCCCCGCCGGGCTCGCGCCCCTCCGGCGTGCTGAACGACGGCGCCCCCGTGCGCATCAAGGTGCACGCCTGCAAGCGCCAGGAGGACGGGACCTTCGTCGTGGAGGGGCGCGTCATCGACCTGACGAGGGAGCTGCGGGCTCGCCTCTCGGGCCTCGCCGGAGAGGGCGGCGGGGCGTAAGCTTTCGGTCTCGGAGGTGGACATGCGGCACTCTCTTCTTGCCCTCACCGCGGCGGGCGTGGGCATCTTCCTCTTCTGCGCGCAGTGCGGCAGCAGCGACAAGGCCGTGTTCGGCGACGCGGACGGCGGCGACTCCGGCGTCCTGCAGCCGGACGACAGCGGCGCCAACTTCGGCGACGTGGTGCAGAAGGACGTCGCGCCGCCGCCGATCGACAAGTGCCACGTCCCGCCGGACGGGGAGAACGCCGGTACGTGCACCAAGTCCTCCCCGCCCAACTCCTTCACCCCCGAGGTGAAGTGGACGTGGACGGCGCCGCCGCCCCAGGGCGGCGGGTACGGCATCGAGGGCAGCATCGTCACGCCGCTCGTCGGCAACTTCACCGACGACAATGGCGACGGCGAGGTGAACCTCTGCGACGTGCCGGACGTCATCGTCACCATCAGCGGCGGCGGTCCGGGCGCGGCCGGCCAGATCTACATGCTCGCCGGCGACACCGGGAAGGTGGAGTACACCTTCGAGGGCACCGTGGACGCGAGCGTCAGCCCGGCGTTCGGGGACATCGACGGCGACGGCATCCCCGAGGTGGTGACCAACGACGTCCAGGGCCACCTGGTGGCGTACGACAACCACGGCAAGATCAAGTGGGTCGGCAAGGACGTGGGCATCTACAAGCAGAACACCAACTCGTACTGCCACGCCATCGGCATCTACGACCTGGACGGCGACGGCAGCCCGGAGATCATCGCGGCGTTCGAGGTGTTCGACAACAAGGGCAACCACAAGTTCGCCTACGACGAGTCGGCCTTCCAGGGGCAATACTGGTGCCCGGCCAACACCGCGGCGGACCTGGACGGCGACGGCAAGCTGGAGGTCATCTTCGGAAACGCCGCGTTGCACTCCGACGGCAGCCTGTACTGGAAGATCCCCGGGCCGCCCGGGCAGCCGCAGGTGGCCAACCTGGACTCCGATCCGGAGCCGGAGATCTTCGTCGCGCGGCAGGATGGCGTCATGGTCCTGGAGAACGACGGCACGGTGAAGCTCGGTCCGGTGCAGCTCTACGACAAGACGACGAGCCCCAACTGCTGGTCCAAGCCCGCGGTGGTCACCGACTTCGACGGCGACGGCCACGCCGACATCGCCAACTCCAGCTGCAGCCACTTCACCATCTACCACCTCAACGGGACCAACCTCTCGGTGAGCTGGTCGCAGCCCATCGACGACACCAGCGGCCTCGCCTCGGCGACGGCGTTCGACTTCCTCGGCCGCGGCATCGCCGACGCGGTCTACGGCGATCAGGACGCGCTCTACATCTTCGACGGCGCCACCGGGAAGCAGGAGCTCACCTACCCCCGTTCGAGCGGCACGCTCATCGAGTACCCGGTCGTGGCGGACGTGGACAACGACGGCTCGGCGGACATCGTCGTCGTCTCCAACAAGGGCGGAACCAACCCGGCCAACTACAAGAACACCGTGGAGGTGCTGCAGGACGCGCAGAAGCGCTGGATCCCCACGCGCCGCATCTGGAACCAGCACGCCTACAGCGTGGAGAACGTCCGCGAGGACGGCACCATCCCCAAGCAGATGCCGAAGAGCTGGGCGAAGCTGAACACCTTCCGCGTCAACGCCCAGATCGAAGGCGGCGGCGACTGCGCCCCGCCCCCCCCCAACCCGAAATGACCTCCCCCTCACGCTCCCCCTCTCCCTCATAGGGAGAGGGGGCTGGGGGGTGAGGCGGAGACGGGGCTGGGGGCGAGGTCACGCCCCGCGGCCGCGCCACGCGACGACGCCGACGCTCACCGCCATCAGCGCGATCAGCAGCCCGCTGCTCGCGCGCTGCGAGACCCCCATCGCGGCGACGCCGCCCAGCAGGCTGCGCGTGTGGGCGTACGGCGAGAAGAGGGAAGCGGCGCCGTGCGACGAGCCCAGGAGCCAGTCGGCGAAGAGCATGACGCCCCGCCCGCCGCCCCGCCGACCGAAGGCGGCGCCGGCGAGGAAGTAGGTGGCGTGCGTCGCGCCGGCGAGCGCGGAGACCCACGCGGTGGTGGCGAGGTCGTGGCCGAGGGGGACGTCCCCGACGCGGTGCGCGATGGCGAGCAGCGCGCACGCGAGGACGGCGGACAGCACGGCCGCCGCGCCGCCGGTGACCGCGGCGAGCGCCAGCGCCGCACGGCTGCCCCCCGCGCCGAAGGCGACCAGCGGACGGATGCCCTCGCGCACGCTCGACCCGCCGGTGGCCGCGCCGGCGAGCGCGTAGGCGAGCAGCGGGAGCACGAAGGGCGCGAAGAGCCCGAGCATCGCGCGGTCGGCGCTGGACTCGCCGAGCTGCCGGGTGATCAGGGTGACGCCGACCGCCGCGACGGCCCACCCGGCGATGGGCCAGAGCGCGCGGCGGGTGCGCGTGACGCGGGCGAAGGGCAGGGCGGCGAGCGCGGCGATCACGCGTGACCTCCGCCCGTCCCGTTCATCCGGGGGGCGTGCGCCGGCGCCTCTGCCGGGGGCTTCGTCGTGGCCTGCTCCGCCGCCACCCGCTCGGTCCGCGCCTTCTCCACCGCGGCCTGGTAGACGCCCATCAGGTGGCCGAGGACGTTGGCCTTCAGCTCCTCGACCGGCGGCGGCTGCGGCTCGATCCGCCGCACCGCGACCTCCGAGTCCACCACCGCCCGGGCGATGGCCCGCGCGAGGGCGTCGCGATCCGGACCGTCCGCCATCAGGCCCGGCGGCTCCAGCGCGACGGCGGCCACCGCGGGATCCTTCGCCAACAGGGCGGCGACCGCGCGCGGGTCGGACACGTCCACGCGAAAGCGCGCGGTGCCGCGCGCCCAGCGGCGGACCTCCTCCGTCGGGCCGACGCGGAGGAGGCGGCCGCGATCGAAGAGCGCGCAGGAGGACGCGAGGGCGAGGGCCGTCTCGGTGGAGGCGGTGGCGACGACCACGCACCCCTGGCGACCCGCGAGCAGGCGCGGCAGGGCGATCACCGCCGGCGCCTCGATGCCGAGCAGGGGCTCGAAGAGCAGCAGCACCTTCACCGCGGCGGACGCCAGCCCCTCCGCCAGCACCACCGTGCGGGTCTCCGCCAGCGAGAGGGAGGCCACGCGGCGCGGCGCCAGCGCCTCCACCCCGAGCGGGGCCAGCACCTCGCGCGCGGGCTTCGGCCTGTCGCCGCGGATGGAGGCCGCGACGGCGAGCGCGCGCTCGACGCTGAGCGCTTCGGGCAGCACGGGGTCCGCCGGCATGTAGGCGATGGACCTGCGCACGCGCCGCGGTGGCTCCCCCAGGACCTGCAGGGTGCCTCGCGCGCGGAGGGCGCCGGCCATCGCGGCGAGGGCGACGCCCACGCCGTCCTCCGCGCGGCCGAGCAGCGCGTGCGTGCCCTCGCCGAGGGAGAGCGTCGTCGGGTGGAGGTCGATCCCCGCCGGCCCGCGGCGGAAGAGCCGGCCGCCCTGCCGCGCGGCGGCGCCGGCGAGCTCGATCATGGCGTCACCCCGCGCGCCGCCTGGAGCGCGCGCCGCTCGCTCGCGCGCCGATCGGACCCGAGCGCCGCCGCCTGCACGCGGACCCACGCCAGCGCGAGCAAGGCGAACGCGGCGACCATGGCGATGGCGCGTACGGCCTGCAGGAGATCGAACGACGCCGTGGAGAGGGAGGCCTCGAGGCCATCGAGCGCGCCGGGGATGGAGAGCAGCTCGGCCCACGGTGCGGGGACGAGCTGCGCGGTCCAGTCGGAGAGCAGCGCAGGCAGGATGAGCAGCAAAAAGAGCAGGCCGTAGCCGCCCGTCCGCGTGCGGGTGCCGAGGATGGCGGCGGAGAGGGGTGCGACCGTCACCGCGAAGCCCGCGGCGTAGGCGAAGGAGGGGATCAGCCCGCGAGAGGCGTAGAGCGCTGCGCGGCCACCGTGCGCGGCGAGGGCGGCGGCGGCGCCCGCGAGCAGCGCGCCGCACGCCGCGATGCCGAAGAGCACCAGCGCGAGGGCGGCGACGCGCGCCATGACGAAGCGCGACGGCGAGGCCCCGCGCAGCGCGGCCAGGGCGAAGTAGCCCTCGTCCAGGTCGCGGTAGTACGAGCGCGCCGCGGCGGAGAAGGCGATGAGCACGCCGGCGCCCCACGCCATCACCATCGTCGTCGCGACGGGCACGCGCTCGAGGTCCGGCGGCGCGCTGGAGCGGCCGGCGATCACCCCGAGCACCACCATGCCGATCGCCATGACCGCGCCCAGGCCGAGGAGCAGCTTGGTCATGATGCCGTCCGTCGTCCGCGCCAGCGCGAGCGCCAGCAGCGCGCGCGTGCGCGCCCGACGGTTGGGGAGCTGCGGAGCACCGGCCGGCACGAGCCAGACCATAGCACCGCTCGGGAGCCGTCCAGAGGCGCGTTGACGGCGCTCTCGCTGTCTCCCTCCGGGAGGGCCGAAGCCCTCGCCTCCACGCGAAGCCTTCAGGTGGCGAAGGGGTCGCGACTCTCGACGCGTGCCGCCCCGGCGACGAGATACCGCGTGTCCGGGTTGTCCCGGCGCCAGATGACGTAGTCCATGAAGTAGTGGTGAATGTTGACGAAGGCGTAGAGCGCCGCAAAATACGGTGTCGGCCCCAGCGCCGTGTCGAACGCGGCGCGGCGGTGGACGAGCATGTCGTCGAGCGCCGTCGGGGCGCCGTGGAACAGCACCCAGCCCAGCGCGAGCGCGGAGACGGCGAGCGTGCCGACGCGCACCCTGGCGGACAGCTCGAAGTGCGGCGGCCCCTCCCGCGCGCGGCCCTCGTTGTGCTTCATCAGCCAGACGAAATACAGGTACTGGACCGAGTGCAGCGCCGGGATGAAGTAGACGACGACGGGGTCCACCGCCGAGTAGACGGACCACACCCAGATGCTGCACAGGTACGCGACGAGCGGCGTGAAGATGGGGAGCCGTCCCTCCCGCCGCCACTTCTGCACGAGCACCCACACCAGCGGCACGATCGTCGCCAGGAAGACGACGTGCGTCAGCCGCTCCAGCCCCACGGGGTGCGCGAGCGTCATGTACACCACGCCCTTCTCCTGCGCGGGTCGCCCCGGGTCGTACGGGCTCGCCCACGCGTACGCCCAGCCGGCGAAGCAGTGCGCCAGCAGCGCGAGCCGCTCCCGCGGGGTGAAGCGCACGCCGCGCCGCGCGGAGAGCACCGTCAGCACGCCGAACCCCTGCTTGACGTAGTGCCAGCCGACGAGCAAAAACATGAGCTGCAGCAGCAGGCCCATCGCGGGCCCCGACCGGATGGCGATCGCCCAGGCGGCGTAGGCGCCGAGCACCAGCGGCACCACGAGCCCCGCGACCAGGTAGCGCGCCCGCTGCGCCGGGCGGAACGCGCCACCGAACGCGCGCGCGCGGGCGTCCTTGTAGAAGAGGAAGTAGGTGACCGAGAAGTGCGGGTCGTTGACGATGAACGCCGCGTAGAAGGTGGTGAAGCCGGCGGCGAGCTCCGCCGCGTCCAGCCCGACCGCCTTGCGCAGCAGCCACGAGAGGGCGAAGAGCAGCGGCGTGACGCCGCCCACGAGCAGCAGCTCCGCCACGCGCCCTCCGCGCCCGCGCGAGCGCGAAAGCTCGATGGGGGACGCCATGGGCACGCTGGTCATGAAGGAGATGCTAGCCCGCCAGGGCCTGATCTGAAGTAAAACACCTGTCTCCGTGCTCGCCGCCCTCCTCCGCCGTCGCGCCCTGCTTCCGGCGCTCGCCAGCGTCGCCTACGTGGGCGGCGCGGCGCTGCATCACCGCGGCCACACCGACCTGGAGAGCGTGTCGCTGGTGCTCGCAGGCCTCGTCCTGGCCGGCCTCGCCGCCCGCGCCGGGGAGCGAGCCCTCGGGTGGGCGCTCTGGGCGGCCGGGGTGGCGATCGCGGTGCTCGCCCGCGGCGACGACGCGCCCGGGTTCCTGGGCGCCGCCGCCGCGGTGGCGGGGGTGGTGGGCCTCTCCGCCGCGGCATGGGCGCTGCGCAACGTGCCCGGCCTGGGCGGCGTCGTGGTGCCGCGCCCGCGCACCCGCTTCTTCGCCCTCACCTTCGTGGGCCTGCCGTGGGCGCTACCGGTGGTCGCGCACCTGGCCAGCGCCTTCCACGCCGCGCCGTCCCTGGCCGGCCACGCCGCCGCCTTCTCCATCGCCGTACCCGCCATCTCGGTCGCCGCGCTCCTCCTCCTGGTGATGGTCGAGCGCCTGGATCGCCGCCTGGAGCTCGGCCCGGCAGATCGCCTCGGCGCGGCGGGCACCCTGCTGCTGCTCCTGAGCGCCGGCACCCTTGCCGTCCTGCTCATGCGCCTGCTCCCGCTCCGCTCCGGCTTCCCGCTCCTCGCCGCCGTCGCCTCGGTGGTGACCGTCGCCGCGCTGCGCCTGGGGGATCCGGTGGGCGTCGCGCGCGCCGGGCGCCGCGCGGTCGTGCTCGGGGGGGAGGTGCCTTCGTGGCGATGCTGGTGGGCATCGCCGCCGCCGACCGGCCGTACGCCGCGAGCGCGATCGTGGTGGTCGGCGTGGCCGGCGCGCTGGCGGTGGGCGCCGCGCTTCCGCTCCTGGAGACCCAGCTCCAGCCCATGCAGGGCAACTTCCTCGCCGCGCTGGCGGCGGCGTCGCGCGCCCTGCGGCGCAACGATCCGGACGCCGCGCTCGCCGACGCCCTCGTCCTGCTGCGCCGCGCCGCCGGGGAGAACGCCGCGTCCCCGGAGCTGTGGCTGCTCGACCCGCCCTCCGTCCTCGCCGTCGACGCCGCGGGGTACGCGCGCTCCCGTCCGGCCGAGCTGCCGGCGAACCTCCTCGAGGTGGCCGCCGCGGAGCCGGAGGCGACGCTGCGCGCCGACGCGCTGCGCGCGCTGGAGGTGCGACGCCCCGACCTGCGAGCGCTGCTCGCCTTCCTGGACGATCGCAACGCCATCGCGGCCTCCCTCGTCACGGCGGCGGGCGAGGCGGTCGGCCTGCTCGTGCTGCCCCGCGGGACGCGCGGCGACCCCATGTCGCTGGAGGAGGTGCGCGCCACCAAGACCTTCGCCGACGAGCTCGGCGCGACGTGCACCACCCGCGCCGCGCTGGCGCGCAGCATGGCGCGCGAGTCGGAGGCCGCCCGCACCGCGGAGGACATGGACGCCCGCGCCGAGCGGCTCGCTCACGCGCTCTCGCGATCCGCCGCGCATCACGTCCGGGCCACCTCGCGCCTCGCGCGGCCCGCCACCGTCGGCATCTACGCCGCCGCCTCGCGCATGGCATACGACGCCCTCGAGCGGCTGGCGAAGGCCGGCGCGCCGGTGGTCGCCGTGGCGCGCAGCGGCGTCGACCCGGTGCCCTTCCTCGCCCGCGCACACCTCTCGGGTGCACGCGCCGAGGGACCGCTCGTCCTGGTGGACGGCACCAGCGCCCGCGAGCACGACCTCGCCCGCTGGAAGGATCCCATCGCCTCGCCCCTCGCCCTCGCCGACGGCGGCGTCCTCGTCCTGCTCGACGGCGCCGCCCTCCCGGCGGACGTGCAGCGCGCGATCGGCCAGTCGATCGCCGAGCGCCGCGCGCCCTGGGAGCGGGCCGAGCCGCTGGACGTCATCCTCGCGCTCACCACCGTCGCGGAGCCGGCCACGCTGGTGGAGTCCGGCCGCCTCGATCCGGTGCTCGCCTCGCGCCTTGGCGCCGCGCTGGAGACGCCGGTGCGGCTGCCGAGCATCGCCGAGCGCCCGGAGGACCTGCGCGCCATCTTCACCGACCGCCTCGCCCGGGAGGGGCTGCGCGTGCGCGGCCGCCCGGTGGGCATGGACGATGCCGCCTTCGCGCGGCTGGTGGAGTGGCCGCTCTCCGGCGAGGACGCCGAGGTCGCGACCATCGTGCTGCACCTGGTCGCCCGGTGCGAGGGCGACGTGGTGCGCGCCGCCGACGTGCTCGCGCTGGAGACGGCCGAGGCGCCGCGCCTCCCGCGGGCCGACGGCCCGAAGCGAGTGGGCTGAGCCCGCGACACCCAAGGATCCCGGGGCTTTGTCCCTCGAAAGACCTCGCTTGTCCCGCCGCTCCGGCCCGTGATATCTCGATCCGGCGCGCTTTTCGGTGCTGTCAGGCGCCCGGGCCCTCTTTTCGTCCCGGCTGCGATGGAGAAACGGAAGATGAAACTCAAGGGCGTCGTGCTGCTGGTCCTCGCTGCTTCCACCGGTTTCGCCTCGCTGCTGCCGGGGTGCAGCAACAACGAGAACAAGTACAAGCCGGTGCCCGCGTGGTCGGGTCGCAAGGTCAACCTGCCGGCGGTGCCCACCCTGCCGAGCACCCCGATCAAGAACGGCGACGCGTACACGGTCTACGGCGCCATCCACCAGCTCAACAGCGAGATCCACAGCGCCGAGGTCACCAGCAAGGAGATCACGGTGGTCGGCTACATCGTCGACTCCAACATGGACACGGTCGACCCGTGCGCCCTGCACCCCACCGGCAAGAAGGACCCCGACGGCTGCACCACGCAGATCCCCTCCTTCACCCTCGCCGATGCCAAGGGCGACAAGAGCAGCCAGTGGAAGGTCCGCGTGATGGGCTGGGCCTCCAACTTCGCCAACGTCTTCGACGCCTGGAAGAAGTACAAGGATCTCAAGAAGGCACCGGACGACAAGGACCTGCTCCAGGACGAGCTCTGGGCGGTGCCCATCCCGTACCCGCTCCCCGCCATCGGCGCCAAGGTGAAGGTCACCGGCAAGTACGGCGTGAACTTCAGCAAGTCGTCCAACGGCGTCGAGTCCGATCCGCTCGACGGCATCATCACCTACAGCAAGATCGAGGTCCTCGAGGACGCGCCGGAGCCGGTCAGCTTCCCGCAGCTGAAGAAGAAGTAGCCGCGGGCGAGAGCATCGCCCCCACCGTCCGCGCAGGCGTGCCGCCCAGCTCCGGGCGGAGCTGCGCCAGGATCGCCTCGCGTAGCGAGGGCGCGAACGCCTCCGGGCGCGCCGCGATCATCTGCGTCGCCACGTAGGCCCCGACGCCCCGCGCCCAGAGCGCGTCGTCGGCCGTCGTCTCCGGCGCGTGGACGCCGCGCTGCGCCCGGTCCTCCGCCGCACCCAGCGCCCGCTCCCCCAGCACGGCGGCGGCGATGGTCAGCGCGGGCACCGCCTTCACCGAGACGAGCATCGCCGTCGCGCGTCCGAGCGCGGCGTCCACGTCCAACTCGTGCTGGCGCGCCAGCGCACGCAGCGCCAGCGTGCGGCCGCCGCGCGTCGCCACGAGCGCCAGGTTCTCCGGCGTCCACGCGAACGCCGGCTCGAGGCGCGTGCACGTCGCCACGTCGGTCAGCGGCGTGCGCGACAGCACGTGCGCCACCGCCGAGGCGAAGCGCGCCGGGTCCACGTGCCCGCCCGCCGCCGGCAGGTCCAGCAGCGCGTGCGGGGTCTTGTCGACGCGCACCCGCCGCAGCTCCGGCCACGCCAGCAGGCGCGCCGGCGGCTCCTCGCCGAGGAACTGCCGCGACCCCACCCAGAAGTGCACGCTGGTGTCGGTCCGCGCGATCTCCAGCATGCGCGCCATCCAGGTGTGCCGCGACAGCGCGTCGCCCACCGACGCCGGTGGTGGGATCCGGTCGAGCGTGAGGTCGACGACCCGGAGGAGCCGCTCCGACGCGCTCCCGCGGAAGAGGCCGGACAGGTCGGGGTGCGTGGTCTGCACCAGATCGTGCAGCGCCGCCACGAGCGCCCACTCCGGGCCCGTCGGCCCCTCCACGCGGTCGAGCGGCCAGAGCGCCCGCGCCGCCCGGACCCGCGCCACCTCCACGTGGGACACCAGGTCGGGGTCGGTGAGCGCCTGGTGCTCGTCCAGCAGCAGGGCGTTCTTTCCCCCGACCGGGCGGCCCGGCACGATGGCCCCCCCGACCACCAGCGGCGCCATGAAATCCCGGAAAAGCCGGTCGGAGATCGCCCCCAGGTTCGCTGCCACGGACCCACTCTAATGCGGCCCGGGCTGTCTGGACACAGGGCAGCCGGTCGTCTATCTGTGCGGGGCGGGATCCGCGGGCGAGGGCCGAGTCTTCAGGTCAACCTTTCCCGCGCGTCGTCGTTCGGCGCTCGCACGACACGTAGTTTCCCGCACATCTCTCAGGAGGCAAATCCCAAGTTATGGCAATGGGCCGTCCCCGCTTTGATCCGCGCCAGAACCAGCGCCAGTTCCAGATTCGAGTCAACCACCGCATCCGCGTCCCCGAGGTCCGAGTCATCGGCGCGGACGGCGGGATGCTCGGCGTGATGCAGACCCACGACGCGATGCGCATGGCCCAGGAACAGGGCCTCGATCTCGTGGAGGTCAATCCCAAGGCCGAGCCGCCGGTGTGCAAGATCCTCGACTTCGGCAAGTACAAGTACGAGGAGAAGAAGAAGACGGCCGAGGCCAAGCGCAAGCAGACCGTCGTCGAGATCAAGGAGATCAAGCTCCGCCCCAAGACCGACGACCACGACCTCAACTTCAAGGTCAAGGCGGCGCGCCGCTTCCTCGAGGCCGGTCACAAGGTCAAGTTCACGGTGCGCTTCCGCGGCCGCGAGATCACCCACCCCGAGAAGGCGCAGGAGCAGCTCACCTACGTCATCGCGGGGATCGAGGAGCTCGGCAACGTGGAGACGCGCGCCATGATGGAGGCCCGGACGATGACCGTGCTGGTCGCGCCCAAGCCCGCCATCCTGCAGAAGGTCTCGCAGGCGAAGGCCGCGGCCGAGAAGGCCCGCCAGCAGGCGGAGAAGGAGGGCAAGCCTTACCAGCCCCCGCCCTCCGCCTCGCTGCCCAACCTGCCCGACGAGCCTGACGACGACGACGACGAAGACGAGGACGAGGAGGAGGTCGCCGACGCTCCGAGCTGAGCGTGCGGCGGCCGTCGCCCCGGTCTTCCACTCCACGGCGGCGCGTGTGCACACAAAGCGCGCGCGCGCCGTCTCACGGGGGAGGTCATGCGCAATGCAAGCATCGTAGGAGCCCTCGCGCTCGCGGCCGCGCTGCTGGCGCCCGCAGGCGCGCAGGCATCACTGACGCCCGGCGAGACGGCCGTCATCCGCCAGTTCACGCAGGGGGCGCAGCGCGCCAGCGCGCAGAAGGTACGCGCGCTGGTCGCCCGGCCGGACCTCTCCGCCGCGGAGTCGGCTCAGGCCATGTCCACCGCGCTGGTGGCGACGCCGGTGACCGACGCGCGCGTCGCCTTCCTGCACGAGGTGCTCTTCGGCCCGGGGTCCGCCGCGTCACGCAACGTGCTGGCGCCCGCCGTCGTCCGCGGCCTGCTCGCTCGCGCAGACGCGGTCCTCGCCCACACGCCGGACCTGGAGGCCCACCCCGACCAGGCGCGGGAGCTGCGGCGCATCTACGCGTTCATCGGCGGGGACATCGCCGGCGCCGGGCATCCCACGCCGCGCGCCCACGACCCGCGCGCGGGCATCGCGCCGGGGACGTACGACGCCTGCAGCAAGCTCCTCGGCGATCACGCGCGCAAGCACGGCACCGTCCTCGCGCTCTCGGCGCCCGTCGGTCCGAACACGGCCCTCGCGCGGGCGCAGCTCGCCCTCGCCGTGCTGGACATGGCGAGCGACTCGCCCACCCGCACCATCGACGCGGCGGACCGACTGGGGCTCGATCCGGCCCGGCGTTCCATCCTGATCCAGCGCCGCGTGCTGGTGCTCGACGACGGCAAGGCCCCCGCGCGCGTGGCCGCGGTGCGGTCGATGCTCGCGCGCGTCGGCGGCTCGGCGATGGGCGACGTCGAGGCGGTGTACTTCGGCGAGGGTCGCGCCCCCCTGCGGTCGCGCGGCGCGGTGCTCGGCGTGCCCGTGCGGCTCGACTCCAGCGCCGCGGCGGACGTGCTGCCGGAGGACGAGGTGCAGGGGACGCCGGTGAAGGCGCCCTTCGCCGCGCTCGCCGCCGCGCTCGCCGCGCACGTCGCGCCGCGCGTCCTCCAGAACCGCGGGGAGCTGCGGCTGGCCGCGCAGCACGACGCGCAGTCCGCCGCGCGCGATCCGCGCAAGCTGCTCGGCCCGGCGGGGGACGGTACCCCGGAGTCCGCCGTCGCCGGCGCCCTCGGCCTGCTGCTCGCGGACGCGCCGCGCACGCTGGATCTCGCGCTGGCCCGCTTCCTCGGCGGCCGCCCGCAGTCGCTCGCCCTCGTGTGCGACGCGCTGGGCGTGCTCGTCGCGGCGGGCCCGCCAGGCTCCGCGGCGGGCGCCTCGGCGACGCTCGGGAAGCCGGCGACGGATGGCTCGAGCGAGTGGCTGGGGGTCACCGGCATCCGCCTCGCGCCGAACGGCGCGGCGGTCGGCTTCACCATCGGCCACGACCGGTGGGAGGTCGCGCGGGGGGCCGGCGGCACGGTCACCGGCGTGCGCCGCAACGGGCAGCCCCTCACCTTCGGGATGTTGCATGATGCACGCATTCCTGTCTCCGGCGGCGCCTCGTGGAGCGGCGGCGGCCTGACGCTCTCGCACCTGCTGGGCAACGTCATGGTCGGGGCGGTGGCGGGCCCCCGCGTGCGGGTCGTCGGCACCAGCACGCTGGACGCCGCCGCCCTCTCCGCCCCCGGTGACGACGTCGTGGTCGACGCCGACATTCGCGCGCAGGGCCCGGTGGCCATCCTGCTGCGGGCCGGCGCCTCGCGCGACGGCGTCGGCACCGGCCTGCGCATCGTGCCCGGCACGCCCTGGCGCGTGTCGCTGGTGTGGATCGACGCACGCCACGTGGAGCGCGAGCTCGCCGGCTCCTCCACCATCCCGCGCGTCGACCACGTGCGCCTCTCCATCAAGGACCGCAAGCTGCAGGCGACGCTCACCCGCAAGGGGCAGAAGGGCACGCCCCTGCGGCTGGAGGCGGTCGCGCCGTCGCCCCTCGCCCACGGCGACGTGGCGCTGGTCGCCAGGAAGGGCTCGTGGATGGAGCTCTCCGGCCTGCGCGTCCGGGGGGACTGACGTCGTGAGCTCACCATACCGCGACACGGGGTCGGCCCCGGACCTGGCGTCGCGGTGCCTCTCGTGCGGCGGCTTCTTCACCGAGGGCCGCTGCGCCGCGTGCAACGCCCCCGCGCCGCCGGCCGGGGCACCGCGCGCCCGCGAGCTCCAGGTCGTCTGCCCGCGGTGCTTCATCGGTCTGGAGCTGCAGGAAACGCCTGATGAGCCTGCCGCGCTGCTCTACTGCATCGGCTGTCACGGCTGCTTCGTGCCTCCGGTGGACTGGGCGCTCATGCTGGAGCACACCAGCAGCCTCGGCCCGGTGCCGGGCGAGGACCTCGCGCCGCTGCCGGCGGAGCAGGGCCCGCAGCGCGACGCGCTCGGGGAGCTGGCCACCTGCCCGGTCTGTCGCGCGGCGATGGAGCGCGTTCCCTTCGACGGCCACCGGGGGCTGCCCGTCGATGTGTGTAGAGTGCACGGGATCTGGTTCGACGCGGCCGAGCTCGCCGACGCGGTGCGCGACGCCGCGGGGCTGGCCGCCCCCTCGCCGGACGAGGCGCCGGCCTCCGAGGCCGCGCGAGGGGCCCTCGCCGGCGTGCTCTCGCGCGTGCGCAGGCTCCTCGGCGGCTGAACCCCGGTCGGTGACGGACCGTGAGGGGCGGCGCGCGTCGTCCCTCAGCGATCGGTGATGGCGTGCGGCGGCGCGCCCGGCCGCGAGGTGAGCAGGCGCGTCGTCATCCCGGCGGCGAGCACCACCGAGGCGGCGAAGGCGATCGCCGCCGGCCGCTCCCACCAGCGCCACCGCGGCGCCTCCACGCCCAGCTCCCGGGCCACCGCGCGGCGCAGTCGGAGGCGCGCCGCCTCCGAGGGCCGCGGGGCCTCCTCGCCCGTCTCGATGTCGCGCTTGAGCTCGACGAAGGCGCGGACGCACGCGTCGCACTCCGGCAGGTGCGCCTCCACCCGCCGCCGTACGTCCTGGGGCAGGGTGTTGAAGTGATACCCGACGAGCTCCTGCTCGATCTCCGCGCAGCTCATGACGCCACCTCTTCTCGCAACCGCTTGACCATCTCGTGCACGCGCGACCTCACCGTCGTCACCGGGACCTCGAGGATCTCGGCGACCTCGTCGTAGGACATCCCGGCGCCCCGCAGCCGGTAGACCTCCGCGAGGGAGGAGGGGAGGCGGGCGACCGCGCGCTCCAGCAGCACGCCGCGCTCGTGCGCCTCCAGCTGCTCGTGCGCTCCCGCGGGGACGGTGGCCGTCACCGCCGCCGCCTCGTGCGCGCGGCCGGCGCGCTTGCGCGACCGCACGCGGTTCTGGCAGAGGTGACGCGCGACGGTGTAGACCCACGCGCGGAAGCTCCGCAGCTCGTCCGGGCGCTCGCGCAGCAGCGCCATGAAGGTCTCGTGCAGCACGTCCTCCGCCTCGCCGGCGTCGCCCACCTGCGCGCGTATGAAGCCGAAGAGCGGGCGCTCGAAGCGGTCATGGAGGAGGTCGAAGGCGCGCATGTCGCCTCCGACCCACCGCCGGAAGAGGGCCTCGTCGGAGTCCATCCCCTCACGCCGCGGCCGGGGCCGAGGTCCTCCCGTTGCGGAGGACGCCGACGGTGGCGATGAGGCACGCGACGACCACGAGGATCATCGAGAGCACCAGGTCGTGCAGCGACTCGTCCAGGCCGAGGGCGAAGATCTCCACCTGCTTCGGCTGCGCGACGTGCTGGATGTAGTGTGCCGTCGCGCTGATGCCCGTCGCGGTGCCGAGCAGCCCGGCCATGAAGGTGGCGATCCCCAGGACGAGCGCCAGCCGCGCGTAGACGGGCCGGGGCCGCAGCGCGTGCAGCGCCGTCACCGCCACCAGTAAGAACCCGAAGAGCGTCACCGGATACATTCCCCAACCGCCCGCGACGAAGTAGTCCGACATCGTAGTCCCTGCCTTTCATGATGGAAGGAACCGGTCGGGGGAAATAGTTGGGTCGGGCAGGGTTCTTTTTCGGGCCTCGGCCGGTGCCACCTAGCGGTGGTGGCCGCCGCCGTGCGGCGTCGCGCGCAGCGGATCGTGGAAGGCACCGCGGTGCTCACCGTTGTGGATGCCGCGGTGGATGATGACCGGGTGGCGGTGGTACGCGCGCGGGACGACGAGCTCGCCCCGGAAGCCGTACGACGCGTAGTGCGGGTTGTACCAGTATGGCGGTCCCCAGTAGTCGTACGACCCGTAGTCGTACGTGTACGCCGGCGTGGGCTCGACGACGAGCCGCTCGAAGGGCGTGCGCCCCTGGACGAGCTGATCGCCGTCGTTCACCTGCCACATCGCGTCGAACGCGGGGAGGCGCCCGGCGCTCTGCATGTCGGCGGGGAGCATGAAGAAGAGGTCCACGACGCGCTTGCCCGACGGGGGGACGATCACGACCGGCGGCGTCCCCTTGTCCGCCGACGCGAACGCCGGCGCGCCCGCGCCGCGGTGGTCGAGGTCCAGCCGCTGCGCCCGCGTGTCGAGCGTCCAGGCCTTGGTGCCGTGGTTCACGAGTGTCAGCCGCAGGTGCAGCGCGGAGAGCTGCTGATCGGGCGCCGAGGGCGAGCTCACGTCGGCGAAGCCGAAGGACTCCACCTGCAACGTGCCTCGCGGCGCGTCGGCCGGGATGGGATACTCGGCTGCGAGGTCGCCGCCGGTGGCCACCGTGGCGCTGGTGGTCGGGACGTAGGTGTAGGTGTTCTCGCATGCTGCGATGGGCATCGCCGCGACGATGACCGCGAGCGCGAGGCCGGTGAGCTTGCGGAACTTCATGACGACCCGTTACAGAGCATCGGGGATGCCAACGCGGCCTCGCGCAGGTTTTCGGCCTGTCCGGCGTGCACCGGCTGCGGTGCGGTGCAAGGAGCGCGTCGTCGGCGTGGAACGCCTGCAACGCCTGGCTGGGTCGGCCTTGCCGCCGGGACCAGAGGTCGGGCGCCCGCGCTGAATGTGGCGGAATTTTGCGCAGGACGGCAAGCCGATCTACGCGTCGCAATGCGCGAGCTGCCACGGCGCGCAGGGCGAGGGCGGCAGCGGCCCCTCCCTGCGCGATCGCGGGCCGCGCTATGACCTCGCCTCGCTCACCAGCTTCGTCGACGCCAAGATGCCCTTCGACGACCCGAAGAAGTGCACCGGCGACTGCGCGTCGGCGGTGTCGAAGCACATGGTCAGGGCGTTCATCCTGGGGGGCGGCGGGGGCGGCGCGGTCCACACCGGCCAGCTCCACGACGTGGGCTACCACCGGCACGCCGATCTGCTGGTGAGCATCGCCCGGGCGATGGGGGACCCGACGCCCACCTTCGGGCAGGCCGGTCAGGGGCCGCTGCCGGGACTGATGGTGTAGTCAGTCACGAGGGGCACGACTCCTCCTCGCGCACGTGGCGTCGGCACGATGGACAGGGGACCAGCGCCATGGACTGCACGCTAGCACCCGCCAAACCCCATCGAGGGGGATGGATACCGGCCCCGCCGTGGTTTCGTGCCCCTGCGGTGGCGCGGTGCGGTATCCTCGACGTCTCGGGAGGTCTCGCCCATGCCGCTCTGCATTTGCTCCGGGTGCGCGCGTCACGTGAAGCAGGAGGACGCCGCGTGTCCCTTCTGCGGCGCCACCATCGTCGGCGCCGGGCGATCGCCGGGCTCGCCCTGGCGCAAGAGCCGTGCGGCGGCGCTCATCGGCGTGGCGGCGGTGGCGGTGGCGTGTGGCGGCAGCACGACCGAGCCCACCGACGGCGGCGCCGACGCCGCCGGCCTGGACGCCGCCAAGGACTCGTCGATCGACGGGCCGCTCGTCTTTTACGGCGGCCCGCCCCTCGACGCCGCGCCGCCGCAGGACGCGGCCGACGAGGGACCGATCGCGGCGTACGGGGGCCCGCCCACCGACGCCGGAACCGACTGATGCTCGTCGTCTGCGCGGCGTGCCGCCGGCACGTGCGATCCGCCGACGCCGCGTGCCCCTTCTGTGGTGCATCCGCCGGGGCCGCCTCCGCGCCCTCACGGACGGCGCCGGCTCGCCTCACCCGCGCGGCCCTCGTCGGCGTCGCGGCCGTCGCCGTCGGCTGCAACACGACCGCCGATCCGCGCGGGTGGTTCACCGACAAGTCCGCGTCTCCGCCCGCGCCGATGCCGACGGTGGTCGCGGTGCCCGCCTACGGGGCGCCTCCCCCGCCCATCCCCACCGTCGCGCCCCCCGATGCCGGCGCGAGCGAGGACACGGCCGGACCGGACGCCGGCGTGAGCGATCACACCGCTTCGCCGGACGCCGCCGACGCCGGGCGTCGCAGGCACGTCACCGTCTACGGAGGCCCGCCGCCCCCGCGTCACCACAAGCCGCCGAAGGACCACCCACCGGACCTTTGATGGCCTGAGGCCGTGAGCTTCACCCGCGACGGCTGCCAGCCGCCGCGCGCGCGCGCGGACGCTGCTTGCCCCTTCTGCGGCGGTTGATACGCTCACGTCATGAGCTTTCACCTTTGCGAGCACTGCCGCCGCCACGTGCGCGCGGAGGACGCCCGCTGTCCCTTCTGCGGCGAGGCGCGCGTCGACTCCATTCCTGCGCGCGTGGCTCCGGGGCGCGTGAGCCGCGCCGTGCTCGTCGCCGGCGCTACGATGGTGGCGACGGCCTGCGGCAGCGGCGTGGTACTGACGCCCGTGTACGGGGCGCCCGCCCCTCCGTACGACGGCGGCAACGGAGACGACGCGGCGCTGGCGGACGGCGGGCCCGACGCCGACGCCGCCGCGAAGGACGCCGGCCCCGACGCGCTCCAGGGCGCCTACGGCGGCCCGCCGCCCGACGCCGGAACCCTCGACTCCGGGGGCGACTGAGTGACCATCCTCGGCGCCCGCCCGCGCAGCCTCCCCATCGCCCCGATGGCGGAGCCGTCGAAGCGGCGGCTGCCGCTCGCCGCGGAGGTGCGCGACAAGGACAAGGTCCGCCCCATCTACGCCGTCTGGGAGATCACCCTCGCCTGCGATCTCGCCTGCCGCCACTGCGGCTCGCGCGCCGGCCGCGGCCGCCCGGACGAGCTGGACACCGCGCAGGCGCTCGATCTCGTCCGGCAGATGCACGAGCTCGGCGTGCTGGAGGTGACCCTCATCGGCGGCGAGGCCTACCTGCGCGAGGACTGGGTGGACATCGCCCGGGAGATCCGCCGCCTCGGCATGCAGTGCACGATGACCACCGGCGGCCGCGGGCTGACGGCGGAGCGCGCGCGCGCGGCGAAGGCGGCGGGCATCCAGAGCATCAGCGTGTCGGTGGATGGATTGCAGAGTACACACGATCTGCTGCGCGGCGTGGAGGGGAGCTTCGCCGCCGCCATGGCGGCGATGGACAACGCCAAGGCGGCCGGCATCGCCATCGCCGCCAACACGCAGATCAACCGCGTCAACCTGCACGAGATCCCCGAGGTCTTCGAGATCTTCGTGAAGAAGAAGATCCACGGCTGGCAGATGCAGCTCACCACCGCCATGGGCCGCGCCGGCGACGAGCCGGAGATGCTGCTGGAGCCGTATCAGGTGCTGGAGGTGATCCCGATGCTCGCGCGCCTCAAGTCGCGCGCCGACGAGACGGGCGTCCGCTTCTGGGCGGGCAACAACATCGGGTACTTCGGTCCCTTCGAGGCGCACCTGCGCAGCATGTACGCGCAGAAGCACCGCGGGCCGTGCGGCGCGGGCCGCCTGGTGCTGGGCATCGAGGCCAACGGCGACATCAAGGGCTGCCCCTCCCTCCCGACGGAGGAGTACGTCGGCGGCAACGTGCGCGACGCCACGCTCCTGGACATCTGGGAGCAGAGCAAGGAGCTGCGCTTCACCCGCGACCGCACGGTGGAGGACCTCGGCGGCTTCTGCCGCACCTGCTACTACGCGGAGGCGTGCATGGCGGGCTGCAACTGGACGACGCACGTGCTCTTCGGCAAGGCGGGGGACAACCCGTACTGCCATCACCGCGCGCTGGAGCTGCTCGCGAGCGGGGAGCGGGAGCGGATCGTGAAGGTGGCGGAGGCGCCGGGGCTGCCCTTCGATCATGGAAAGTTCGCGATCGTGAAGGAGGCATGGCCGAGCGAGGAGGAGCGCGCGCGGTACCAGGCGTTCGGGGAGACCGAGGGATGAGAGGAGGAGGGATGCCCCTCCCCGCCCATGCTCGGGCCCGTGCTCGCTCTCGCGCGCGCCGGTCGATGGGTGCAGAGTACACGGACGTCGCCGCGCACGAGAGCTTGCGCGCGGGCCCTGCGCGTGGGCGCCCTCCCCACGGTGTCGCGCTTCGCGCGCCACACGGGGAGGGTGGTGCGCCGCGGCGCACGTCCCGGGAACGCGCGCCGGTCCTCGCGCTGGCGGTCGCGCTGCCGCTCGTTGTTGCGTGCAGCAACCCGGATGCGCCGGGCGACGCCGGAGTCGACGCCGCAGCGGACGCTGGGGGGCACGTGCTCGCCGTCGACCACGTCGACGACCTGGGCGCCTTCAGCGCGCCGGGGACGGTGGTCGGGCGCGACGGGACGACGTCGGGGCTGATCGGGGGCGAGCTGGTCTGGACGTTCGGCGACACCTTCCTGACCAAGCCGAACGCGCAGGACGGCACCTCGGTGCGCTCCAGCACCGCGGGGTGGAGCACGCCCGCGAGCCCGCTGGCCCTCACCGAGCCGCTGGACGACGCCGGGCTGCCGATGGAGTTCATCCCCTACACGCCGGCCGAGGTGGCGCAGAACCAGGCGGACGCGGGCAACGGCTTCGCCCTCTGGCCCGGCTCGGTGATCCCGACCAGCGCGACGGAGGGCGTGGTGCTCTTCAACCACGTCGTGCGCAGCGGCGGGAGCGGCTTCGCCGTGGACGCCGTCGGCACCGCGCACGTCACGAAGGACTCGACGCAGGCCACGCGCGATCCCAGCTTCCTCTTCCAGCCGCCCGACCCGCTCTTCGGGGTCGGCGGCGCCACGGTCGACGGCGACACCGTCTACCTCTTCGACTGCGAGCAGGCGCTGGGGTTCGACTACCACTGCAAGATCGCCAAGGCGCCGGTCGCCGGCGCCACGACGAGGGCTGCGTACACCTTCTGGAGTGGCGCGGGGTGGGTGGCCGACGTGACGCAGGCCGCGTGGTTCATCGACCGCGCGAGCTACGGGATCTCCATCCAGCGCAACCCGTGGCTCGGCAAGTGGCTGGCCGTCTACAGCAAGCCGCTCTCCGACGACGTCGCGTTGCGCACCGCCGACGCCATCACGGGTCCGTGGACCGACCCGGAGGTGGTGGTCTCAGGCAGCGCCTTCGTGACGGGCGACGCGGGCACCAACTATCTCGCCAAGGAGCACGGGGCGCTGCGCTCCGTCGACGGGAAGCAGATCGTGGTGGGCTACGCGCACCCGCTGCCCAACTTCGGCGGCGCGTGCCGCCTGGCACGCATCACGCTGAAGTGACCGGCGCGCCGAGCGGTCACGCTTCGGCGCGGGTGAGCGGACGCGCGGGCTGGTCGCCACCGGCTTCTTGGCCATCGCGAGAGCGCCACGTGACAATTCCGCTCATGACGCTCGGCCGCGTGATCCTGGCGCTCGTGGGCCTCGCGGCGGCGTGCGGGGCGCCCGACCCGGCGGCGCAGGTCCCGGCGAACCACGCGCAGCTCGCGGTCGCCGCGGAGCCGCCGAAGGTTCCGCGTCGGGGGGGGGCGCCGGCCCATGCCGCGGTCGCGAAGGTCGCCCGGCGGCCGGTGCGCGTGCTGGTCGCGGGCGACGTGCTGCCTCACCGGCCTCAGCTGGTGGACCCGCCGCGCGTGGCGGAGGCGCTCTGGCCGCTCTCGCCGCTGTTCGCATCGGCCGACGTCGCGGTGGCGAACTACGAGACGGCGACGGGCGATCCGAGCGGGATGGTCCCCCACACCTTCACGCTGGCGGCGACGCCGGAGTGGATGCGCGCCCTGCACGACGCGGGTCTTCACGCGCTGACGGTGGCGAACAACCACACCTGCGACCTGGGCGGGCGCGGTCTGCGCGCGACGCTCGCCGCCGCCGACGCCACGGGGACCACCGCGCTCGGCGCCGCCGCGGACGACCCGTGGAAGGCGCGCGTGCTGGTCGACACGCCCGGCTTCCGCGTGTGCGCGGTGGCGTGGACCACCTTCTCCAACGAGCGCCGCTCCGCCTGCGCGAGCTCCGCCGAGCTGGCGGTCGCCACACCCGACCGGCGAGGCCAGCTGAAGGCGGCGCTGGGCATCGCACGCGCCTTCCACGCCGGGTGCGACGCCACGATCGCCATCTTCCACGGTGGCGAGGAGTACCTTCCCCAGACCGCCGCCATGCTCGGGCTCGCCCGCGCCGTCGCCGAGGCGGGCGCGAGCGCGGTCGTCATTCACCACCCGCACGTGGTCAGCCCGCTGCAGGTGGTGACCACGGAGGACGGCCGGCGCGTGCCGGTCTTCGCCTCGGTCGGCAACCTCGTCTCCAACCAGGGCGAGTCCTGGACGCCGCGCTTCCCGGCGCGGCAGCAGGACCGGCACGTCGTCTACCTCAATGGCTGGACGCGGCTGGGAATGATCGCCGACCTCTCCTGGAGCTTCGACGACGCAGGCAAGCCGGCCCTCGCCTGGGGCTATCACCTGGTGTGGACGGACAACGAGCACGTGCTCGACAGGAGCAACCCGCACCCGCGCATCGCCGCGCGGCTGGTCGACCCCGACGCGGACGGCGAGATCCTGCGCAAGCTCGCCAAGGACGGGACAGGCCCGCGCGAGGTGTTCGACGGCGCCTGCTGGCTTCGTGAGCCCGGTTCTCGCCCGGCCTGCCACTGACGCGCGGCCGGGCGTGATCCTTCGCAGGCTGGCGCGCCGGTGGGGGCCTGACGACCACGCGTGGCGCCGTCACGACGTGGACGCCGGCGGGGCGTGTGCGCGGTCGAGCTCCTTGCGGTGACGCTCCCGATGCTTCCGCGAACGGCGGATGCGGTCCTGCTCCCTCGGCACCCAGAACCCGTACTCGGTGAGCCTGTCGAGCGTGGCCTCGTCGCCGAACCCGACGCGAATGCGCATGCAGAGCGCCTCGAGGTGTCTGCGCGCGCTGGCGCAGGCGCGCGCGGCGGGCCAGCGGCGCTCACCCGGCGCAAGCGCGCCGTCGAGCGCCAGCCCCACGTGCCCGACGAGCACCAGCCCGTAGAACGCCCGGCGCACCCGGCGACGCCCCTCCGCCGTGAGCGCGACGATGCAATCGCGCCCATCGCGCCGCCGCGTGACGAGCCCGAGCTGCTCGAGCGAGAATCATCATGCGGCTGATGGTGGAGCGCGCCACGCCCAGCCCGCGCCGCAGGTTGCTCTGCAGGTGAACGCACCGCGTCCCGAGCCGGTAGAGCGCATCGAGCAGGTCGAACCGCGCCGCGGTGAGCCCCATCGCCCGGAGCGCCCGCCGCGTCAGCTTGAGCGTCGCGTAGTAGGCCCGCTTGATCGAGAAGAACACAGGATCCATCCCCACCCCCAAAGCACCCCCCATGCCACCCCCCCTCTCCGCAGATTCCCGCTGAAACGTCGGATTGTCAGCGTGCTAGCACTTCGACGTTTGGTGTCCGGGGACAGGGGAGGGGGACAGGGGGGACAGGGGGGCGGCCGGGGAGGGTCGGGCGGTGACCGCGACCGGCTAGCGACGGGCCAGCTCCTTTGCGATCGCGCCAAGCAGCGTCTCGAGGGTGTAGGGCTTGCGGACGAAGTTCACCTCGCCCATCTCCACCCCGTGGTTGAGGACGTCGTCGTCGGTGTACCCCGACGTGAACACGATGCGCAGCTCCGGCACACGCTCGCGGAGCTCGCGAGCGAGCTGCACCCCGCCCATCTTCGGCATGACCACGTCGGTGAGCACCACGTCGATGTCGGCGGCTCGCTCCTCGAACACCTCGAGCGCGTGCACGCCGTTGGTCGCCTCGACCACCGTGTGCCCGTGCGACTCCAGAAGGCGCCGGGCGACGCGCCTCACGGCGTCCTCGTCCTCCACGAGCAGCACGCACGCGCGCTCGCCGCGGGGCGCCGCGGTCGCGGGTCGCGCCGGCCGCGCCTCCGCGGGGGGCTTCTCGTGCCACGGCAGGAGGATGGAGAAGGTGGCGCCGTCCCCCGGACGGCTGGTCGCCGTCGCCGCGCCGCCGAGCTGCGTGGCCATGGCGTGGACCGTCGCGAGTCCCAGCCCCGTCCCCTGACCCACCGGCTTGGTGGTGAAGAATGGCTCGAAGACGCGGGCGAGCGTGCCCTGATCCATGCCGGCCCCCGTGTCCGACACCGTCATGCACACGTAGGACCCGGCGGGGAGCAGGAAGGTGTTGGAGACGCCGAGCGCCTTCTTCGAGGTCGTGAGGGTGAGCGTTCCACCCCCAGGCATCGCGTCGCGGGCGTTCACCACGAGGTTGAGGAGCATCTGGTGGATCTGCGCCGGGTCCGCCCGCACGGTGAGCGCCTCCGGCGAGATCGTGGTGTTGAGCTCCACGTCCTCACCGACGATGCGCGTGGCCATCCGGGCGATCTCCGACACGACGTCGTTCAGGTCGAGGAGCGTCGGCTGGACGGGCTGCCGCCGGCTGATGGTGAGGAGCTGGCGCGTGAGCGCGGTGGCCCGGGTGGTGGCGCTGGTGATGGCGTCGAGATCGCGCACGGCCGTCGGGTCCTGCGCCAGGCGTGTGCGCAGCAGGTCGGTGCACGCGACGATCGCCGTGAGCAGGTTGTTGAAGTCGTGCGCGACACCGCCGGCGAGCCGCCCGACCGCTTCCATCTTCTGCGCCCGCCGCAGCTGCTCCTCCAGGCCTCGGCGCGCGGTGATGTCGGCGGTCGCCCCGATGAGCCGCGCCACGCGCCCCTGCTCGTCGCGCATCACGTCCGCCGTCGCCTCGAACCAGCGCCGTTCCCCGCCGACCGCCTTGCGGTAGACGACGTGGTACGGCTCGCCGGTATCGATGGACGTGCGTACGGCGCGCGCCACGCCGGGGCGATCTTCCTCGTCCACGACCGCCAGGAAGGTGGACAGGTCGAGCGGAGCAGGACCGAAGTGCTCGCCCCCGTCGCGGTGGAAGCGGTCCTCCGGCACCTCCCACTCCCACGCCACCAGACCCTCCGCGGCGAGCACCCCACGTAGCCGCTCCACCAGCGCCTCCGCGCGCGCCGCGCGGCTCTCCGGATCCGCGCCCCCCCCGAGATGCCCCCGCTCGCCCCCCTGGCCGGGAATGTCCGTCATGATCTGGAGTGTCTCCCAAAGGGTGCGCGAGCGGAAGTCCCATGAACGCCTCCGGTAGTGCGCAATCGCCGCCCGACGAGGCGTCCCCTGCTCCGGTGCGCCCGCCTCACCCCGCCCCGGGCGGCCGACCGGTCGCGCTTTACGCCGCCCCCCACCCCGCGCTAAGCGTTCGCCATGCCCGAGAGCTCTCGCAAGGTCCGCATCCTGGTGGCCAAGCCCGGCCTCGACGGCCACGACCGGGGCGCCAAGGTCGTCGCCCGCGCCCTTCGCGACGCCGGCTTCGAGGTCGTCTACACCGGCCTCCACCAGACCCCCGAGATGATCGCCGCGGCCGCGGTCCAGGAGGACGTCGACGCGGTCGGCCTCTCCATCATGAGCGGGGCCCACAACACCCTCTTCCCTGCCGTCATCGAGGCCCTCCAGGCCAAGGACGCCGGGGACGTCATCGTCTTCGGTGGCGGCATCATCCCCGAGGGCGATCTGGAGCGACTGAAGGCCGCGGGCGTGCAGGGCGTCTTCACGCCGGGCACCACGCTCGAGACCATCATCCAGTGGGTGCGCGACAACGTGCACCCCCACGCCTGACTTGCCCGAGGACATCCCGCCGTCGGCACCAGGCGGACCGGGGGCAATGGCGCCCGAGTACCGCCTGTCGGAGGAAGCGCTCCGCAAGCGCGCCCTGCTCGCCGCCACCATCTCCTCCGCGACGGCGGTGGCGCCGGCGGTCTTCGTGCTCCTGGCCCTCGCGCGGCTGCTGGTCGCCCCGGCCGGCTGGCTCGTCGGCGCCGCCGGGGCCGTGGTCCTGCTCGCCGCAATACGTGCAGGATACACGTTGTCGCGCATGAAGCGCCACCTCCGGGCCTTCACCGTGCGCCTCGAGGACATGACCCTGGTCGTGCGCACCTTCCGCGGCCTCTACGAGCTTCCGCCCACCGCCATCACCGCGCTGCGGGAGGTGCCCGGCGTGCTGGGTGGCCTCGAGCTCGACCTGGCGCCGGGCTGGGATGGCCGCCGGGACAGTCCGGAGGTCGTGGATATCCCCCGCGGCGGCGAGGGCTTCGGCGATCTGCGCGCCGGCCTGGAGCGCATGCGCCCGCTCGAGCCCCCGCGCCACCTGAGCCGCGTCGTGCGCGCGCTGCTGGTCGTCTTCGTCGTGGTGGCGCTCTTCTTCCTTCCCTTCGTCCTCGACGCCGCGCGGGGCACCTCCCGGCTCTTCGCCATCGCCATCGTGCTGGCCTTCTGGGTGGTCATGCGCATGGTGCTCCGCCGTCGCTGAGCGCTCCGCGGGACCCGGGGTGTCCCCGGACAGGCGGCGCGGACACCTGGGACAGGCGCGCGCTCGGGAAATCAGCCTCGCCGTGGCCGGCACGCGCGTTGCGGAGACGACCTCTCGAAGGAGGTCACGTTCCATGCAAGCTGTCATCGTTCGAACGCTCGTTCTCTCCACCCTGCTCACCGGCTGCTCCGGTGCGCTCACCGCCAAGGCGCGCCCCGTCCCGTCCGACGCCGGCGCCGACGCGGCCGTTCAGGTCGACACCACCGAGATCGTCAAGGGCGTGCCCGACAACGGGCGCGACCCTGCCGTCGTCGCCATCGACGTGGGGGGCGAGGGACTGTGCAGCGGCACCCTCATCGCGACCGACGTCGTCCTCACGGCCCGGCACTGCGTCTCCATCACCAGCGAGTCGGTCGCCTGCCCGGCCGACGGCGTGCAGATCAGCGGCGATCGGCCGGCGAGCTCCCTCGCCATCTACGTCGGCGACGACGTCGAGCACTCCACCTTCGTCGCCCGCGGTCGCGAGCTGGTGGTGCCGAAGGCGAAGACCCTCTGCGACCACGACATCGCGGCGATCGTCCTGGACCGCGACGTCGCCGGCATCGCCCCGCTGCACATCAGCAAGAAGGTCCCCAGGAAGAACGGCACCGTGCGCGCCGTCGGCTTCGGCAAGGCGGGGGACCTGCAGAGCGCCGGCGTCAAGCTCCTGCGCGATCACGTGCGGATCCTCAGCGCGACCGACAGCGAGTTCCAGGTGGGCGAGGCCACCTGCAACGGCGACTCCGGCGGCCCCGCGCTGGAGGAGTCCACCGGCGACGTGATGGGCGTCGTCTCGCGCGGCGGCCCCAGCTGCGAGGGCAAGGACGTGCACAACATCTACACGCGGGCGGACGCCTTCGCCGACCTCATCGCCTCCGCCCTGGCCAAGAGCGGGCAGGAGCCCGCCGACACCGACGGCGGCGTCGTCACCGTGAAGAAGGACGCGGGCGTCAAGCCGCCCAAGCAGCAGAAGCCGGAGAGCGACATGGGCGAGCCCTGCGAGAAGGGCGCCGACTGCGCCGCCGGCGTCTGCGTGGACGACAGCGGGGACAAGTACTGCTCGCGCCCCTGCGGCCACGGCGACAGGTGCCCCAACGGCTACTGGTGCACCCACGTCGGCGACACCGACGTGTGCGTCGCCCACTGAGATGACGTGAGTGAATTCACGTCCTGCTCAGGACAGCTCACGGGGGCGGCACGCGCCGCCCGCCCCGCCGAAGCGAACTCGGCGGGGCCCCTCCCCAGGGGGCCACCGCTACGCCTCGGGATCCCGTCCTCGCCCGTCCCGTGGGAGAGGGAGCAGCGGAGGGCGTTGACGGCGCCCGCGGGGGGGCCCTAACTAGTGGCACCCGAATGGATTTCGACTTCTCCGAGCATCACCAGCTCCTGCGCAAGACGGTGCGCGACTTCGCCCGCAGCGAGGTCGCCCCCCACGCCCGCAAGTGGGACGAACAAGAGCGCTTCCCGAAGGAGATCGTGCCCAAGCTCGCCGCCCTCGGCCTGCTCGGCATCCGCATCCCGGAGGAGTACGGCGGCTCGGGCATGGACACGACGAGCTACGCCATCTGCGTCGAGGAGATCGCCCGCGTCGACGGCTCCCTCGCGCTCACGGTCGCGTCGCACAACGGCCTGGGCACCGGGCACCTCCTCTCCTTCGGGACAGAGGAGCAGAAGCGCAAGTACCTGCCCAAGGCCGCCGCCGGGGAGTGGCTCGCCGCGTGGGCGCTGACGGAGCCGGGCAGCGGCAGCGACTCCGCCGGCCTGGCCACCACGGCGAAGCGGGAGGGCGACGACTGGGTCATCAACGGCACCAAGATGTTCATCACGCAGGGCTCGGTCGGCGGCTTCGTCGTCGTGCTCGCCCGCACCAACACCGGGGTGGCCAAGCAGAAGGGCATCACCGCCTTCGTGGTGGAGCACGGCACGCCGGGCTTCTCGCCGAGCAAGCACCTGGAGAAGCTGGGCTGCCGCTCCAGCGACACCGCCGAGCTCACCTTCGAGAACGTGCGCGTGTCGGACGCCCAGCGCGTGGGGGAGGTGGACCGGGGCTTCACCGACACCATGAAGATCCTCGACCGCGGCCGCATCTCCATCGCGGCCATGGCGCTCGGCCTGGGCTACGGCGCGCTGGAGATGGGCCTCACCTACGCCAAGGACCGCAAGCAGTTCGGCAAGCCCATCGCCGACTTCCAGGCCATCCAGTGGATGCTGGCCGACTGCAAGACCGAGCTGGACGCCGCCGCGCTGCTCACCTACCGCGCCGCGTGGCTGTGCGATCAGGGCCACCCGTACTCCAAGGAGGCGTCGATGGCGAAGCTCTTCGCCAGCGAGGCGTCCACGCGCGCGTGCAACAAGTCGCTGCAGATCCACGGCGGCTACGGCTACACGCGCGAGTTCTCGGTGGAGCGCCACCTGCGCGACGCCAAGATCTGCGAGATCGGCGAGGGCACCAGCGAGGTGCAGCGCATCGTGATCGCCAAGCACATCCTGAGCGCGTAGCCATCGTGGCCCGGTGGTAGCATCCGGCAGATGCGTCGCGCCCCCGTCCGGTGTTCGGCGAGCGTCGTGCTCCTCGCGCTCGTGGTCGCTTGCGGAGCGGACACGCCGCCGCCCGGCTCCCCCTCCGCGGTGACCCCCGCCACGGTGACCCCGTCCGCGGTGACCCCGTCCGCGGTGACCCCCGCCACCACGACGGCGCCCGCGCCGAGTGGTCCTCCGTCCACGACCGCGACGCCCCCACCGACGCCCTCCGCCACGTCGACCGCCGCGACTTCTGTGCAGGACGCCGGCGTTGTGCCGTCGAGCTGGGTCTCGCCGCTCGGCGCGGACGGGGTCATCCCGCCCATCGCAACGTCCCCCTTCAGCAGGCCGGGGCGTTGCGCGAAGGACGCCGACTGCACCGTGAGCAACTTCTCCGGCTGCTGCGGCCCGTGCAAGGCGGACGCCTACGCCGTCCCGAAGTCTGCTCTCGACCAGCTCGAGGCGATGTGCGCCCGCGACTGCCCCGCGCGGCCAGACGTCCACTGCCCCGCCGTCCGGGATGCGCTCGAGCTGCGCGCGGCCTGCCGTCGCCACGTGTGCGTCGCGGTCAAGCGCTGACGCCTGCCCGCGTCAGCCGCGGCGCGCGAGGACGAGCCACTCGTCGCCCTTGCGGCGCTCGACGCTGTCCAGCGGGATCTCCGCGCGCTCGATCCGGAAGCCGCCCGCGCGCAGCAGCGCCTCCACGTCCTCGCGGCGCGCGCCGAAGGGCGGGCCGCCTGGGCGGCCGTGCGTGTAGAAGAGGGCGAGCAGCGTCCCCCCGGGCACCAGCGCCGCGCCCACCGCGCGTAGCCACTCCGCGCGCCGGTCCGGGTGGATCGCGCAGAAGGAGGTGTGCTCGACGACCAGCCCGTAGCGCTCCGGGTCCGTCTCCCCCAGGGTGAAGAGGTCCTGCGTTCGCCACTCGATGCGGGCGGCCAGGGCGTCGCTCGTCAGCCGCGCCGCCTCCGCCGTCGCCGTCGCCGCGAAGTCCAGGCCGACCACCCGCGGCCACCCCGCCTCCGCGGCCGCGCGCGCCTCGTGCCCGCGTCCCGCGCCCACCACCAGGGCGGATCCGCTCACAAGCACCTCGCCCAGCCACCGGGCCAGCGGCGGCGCCGCGGTCCCCAGCTCCCAGCCGTCCCTGCCGTCCAGGTACGCCGCCTCCCAGAACGCCGGGTCGCTGACAGGCTTGTCCTCTTGCACCGAGGCGTCCTCCGCGGTCAGTTGGCGTGCGGCCGGATGGCGAAGTAGATCGTCCGCCGGCGCCCGCACTGGGGCGAGACCACGCTCACCAGGCGGAGCGATCCCCCGGGCCGGTGCTGCACGGTGTGCTCGAGGACGCGGAAGTGATCTCCGCAGACGGGGCAGGTCATCGAGCGCGCGTGGGGCTCGATCTGGCTGGCCGACTCCACCACGACCGGACGCTCCGGGTTGCCTCCCGCCTGCAGCGCGGCCAGCTGCTCGCGGGCGCGCGCCAGCTTGTCCTGCTCGCGCGCCAGCTCGCGCCTCACCGTCCGGGGCCTCTTCGGCATCATGCGAACAACATAACCCGCCAGCCGGCTCGCGAAAGGGGTGCGGGGTAATCATTGACCCGGGGTGGGGCCGTGAAACCCTCAGCTCGCAACCGCCCGATTATTGACAGCAGGTCCTCGTCTTCCCTACCGTGCGAATTGCACGTGGGAAGAAGTGGCAAGAAGTGCCATGGCTCCCGATCGCTGGCGAGTAGAGCAGCGATCCCGGCGCCTGGCCAAGTCCACTTCCCTCCCCGTCGATGAGGCAGGCCCACACGATGTTCCGCGGTCGATACGAGCACACCATCGACCAGAAAGGCCGCACGAGCCTGCCGGCGCGCTATCGCGACACGCTGGCGTCCATCGGCGAGCGGCGCATCGTGATCACCAGCGCGCTCGACCCCTGCCTCGTCGCGTACACCATGCCGGAGTGGCTGGCGTTCGAGGAGCGCATCGCCAAGCTCTCGCAGTTCGACAGGGCGGTGCAGAAGCTCCGGCGCATCTACGTCTCCGGCGCCGTCGAGTGCGAGGCGGACGACTCCGGCCGCATCCTGGTGCCTCCGACGCTGCGCCAGCACGCGGGGCTCACCAAGGACGTCGTGTGGGCGGGCAGCGGCAAGTACGCCGAGCTCTGGGACAAGAAGACCTGGCGCGAGCACTGCGACATCACCTCCGACGAGGAGCGCGTGCAGATGGCGGCGCGTCTGGCGGAGCTCGGCCTATGAGCGGCCAGCCGCAGAAGTCCCTCGCCGCAGCCTTCGCGCTGGTCGAGCCGCAGCTCCAGCTCGTGCTGCCGGGCGTGGCCGAGCCGCAGGCGGAGTGGACCTGGGCGGAAGAAGAGGAGCTTTTCGTGGAGCGTTTCGAGCACGCGACCGTGATGAAGCACGAGGTGGTGGCGGCGCTCGCACCGCGCGACGGAGGCCTGTACGTGGACGTCACCCTGGGCGGCGGCGGCCACTCCGAGGCCATCCTCGAGGCGGCGCCCGGTGCGCGCGTCCTCGCCTTCGACCGCGATCCCGCCGCCCTGCGCGCGGCGGGGGAGCGCCTCGCGCGCTTCGGCGACCGCGTCCGCCTCGTCCACGCCTCCTTCGGCCAGATGGAGGAGGTGCTCGCCGAGCGCGCCGCGGGCCCCGTCGATGGCCTCTGCGCCGACCTCGGGACCAGCTCCCCGCAGCTCGACGACCCCGCGCGGGGCATGAGCTTCCGCCACGAGGGGCCCATCGACATGCGCATGGACCCGACCGAGGGCGAGACGGCGCTCGACCTCATCGAGCGCCTCTCCGACGACGCGCTCGCCGACGTCCTGTACAAGCTGGGCGAGGAGCGGCGGTCGCGGCGCATCGCGCGCAGCATCAAGCGCGCCCTCGTCGACGGCGACCTGCACACCACCACCGACCTGCGCCGCGCCATCGTGCGGGCCACGGGGCCGGTGCGCGTCGGCGGCATCGACCCGGCGACGCGCACCTTCCAGGCGCTGCGCATCGCCGTCAACGGCGAGCTGGACGAGCTCGACGGCCTGCTGGAGTCGCTGCCGCGCGTGCTCGCGCCGGGCGGGGTGGCGGCGATCATCAGCTTCCACTCGCTGGAGGACCGCCGCGTCAAGCACGCCTTCGCGCACCGCGACGTGTGGGCGCCGCTCACCAAGAAGCCTCAGACCGCCGCCGACGCCGAGCGGGAGACCAACCCGCGCTCCCGGAGCGCCAAGCTGCGCGCCGCGCGCCTGCTGGGAGGCCCGACGCCGTGAGCAGTCGCCACTCCCGCCACTTCATCCTCATCTGGACGCTCGCCACCATCGCGACCGTCTGCGCCTTCGTCGTGCACCTGGCGCTCCGCGGTCGCACCATCTCCCTGGGCTACGAGCTCGGCCGCGCGCGCGCCCACCAGGCCCGCCTGCGCGAGGTCAAGCGCGTGCTGGAGCTGGAGTCGGCGAGCTACAAGACGCCCGAGCGCGTCGAGATCATCGCCACCACCCTGCTGGGGATGGGTCCGGCGCCGCCCGAGCGGACCATCGAGCTGCCCGCTCCCGCGTACCACGAGCACGCCAAGCTCGCCGCCGGCGGCGCGGGGGAGCTCTGACCCTTGCGCAACCTCGACCCCAAGCGCGCGAGCTGGATCCGCGTCCGCATGGGCGTCCTGTGCGGCGTCATGGGGCTCTCGCTCGGCGCGGTCGTCTCCAGCGCGTACCGCGTGCAGGTGGAGGACGGACCGGCGTGGCGTGAGACGGCCGAGAAGCAGCGCCAGCGTCGCCTGCATGTGGAGCCCAAGCGCGGGAGCATCGTCGACCGCAACGGCCAGCCGCTCGCGGTGAGCGTGGAGGTGCCCAGCGTCACCGCCGACGTCGTCGAGATGCTCCACGGCGTGGACACGCCGGAGGAGCAGACGGCGACGCTCCGGGACGCGTCGCTGCGCCTGGGCGCCGCGCTCTCGCTGGACGCCAACACCCTCTACGAGCGGCTCGCCACGCGCCGCCGCTTCCTCTGGGTCAAGCGACGCATCAGCGGGGAAGAGGCCGCGGCCGTGCGCGTGCTCACCGACCCGAGGAAGCAGAACCGGCCCATCCACGGGATCGCCATCGAGGGGGAGGGCCACCGCTACTACCCGGGCCGCGAGCTGCTCGGCCCGGTCATCGGCTTCGTCGCGCCCGACGGCCTCGGCAAGGACGGGCTGGAGCTCTCCCTGGACGAGGAGCTGCGCGGTCACGTGGAGGACGTCAAGGGCGTGCGCGACCGGGCCGGCCACCTCATCTTCGCCGAGGGCCAGACCGACGACCAGGCGCTCACCGGCCACGACATCACCCTCTCCATCGACGAGGCCATCCAGCACGTCGTCGAGCGCGAGCTCGACGCGGCGATGGGCACCTACGAGACCAAGGGCGGCGCGGCCGTGGTGGTGGACCCGCGCACCGGAGAGATCCTCGCCATCGCGTCGACGCCCGGCTACAACCCGAACGACTACACCGAGTCGCAGGTGGAGTCGCGGCGCGACCGCGCCATCACCGACCGCTTCGAGCCGGGCAGCGTGATGAAGGTCTTCACGCTCTCCGGAGCGCTCGCGGCGGGCACGCTCAAGCCGACAGAGCAGATTCTTCTGCGAGCACGGCACCTACGCGATGGGCAAGGTCGTCATCCACGACACCCACCTCAACGACTGGCTCACCCCCACGCAGATCCTCGCGCGCAGCTCCAACATCGGCGCGCTGAAGATCGGCCTCAAGCTGGGCGAGCCCGGCCTCTACGCGACCCTGCGCCGCTTCGGCTTCGGCGAGGTCACCGGCCTGCCGCTCCCCGGCGAGGCGTCGGGCGTGCTGCGGCCGCGCGGGCGGCCCTGGTACGACGTGGAGACCGCCAACGCGTCCTTCGGGCAGGGCATCAGCGTGACCACCATCCAGCTCGCGATGGGGATGGCCGCGGTGGCCAACGGCGGCAAGCTGCTGGAGCCCATCCTCGTCAAGCGCGTGACGACGACGACGGGGGAGGTGGTGCGCGAGGCGGCCACGCACGTCCGGCGCCAGGCCATCCCGCCACACGTCGCGCGTCTGATGGCGGAGATGCTCACCGCGGTGACCGAGCCGGGCGGCACCGCGGTCGAGGCGGCCGTGCCCGGCTTCCGCGTCGCCGGCAAGACCTCCACCGCGCAGAAGGCCGACCCCAGGACCGGCAGGTACTCCACCGACAAGTTCACCGCGTCCTTCGTCGGCTTCGTCCCCGCCGAGAAGCCGAGGCTGGTCATCGCGGTCGTGCTCGACGAGCCCACCATCGGCCACTACGGCGGCGATCTCGCCGGCCCGGTCTTCCGCCGCGTGGCGGAGGCGAGCCTGCGCTACCTCGGGGTGACCCCACGCGGAGCGTCCAAGGGCATGCAGGTGTCGCGCGCCGGCGACCCGGCGGACAAGACGCTCGCCGCGATGAAGCCCCCCGAGCCCGCCGCGGCGCCGCCCATCGTCGCCGCCGTCGCGCCCGCCGACGCGGTCGCGGTGCCGGAGGTGGGCGGGATGGGCGCCCGCGACGCGGTGCGCGCGGTGCTCGGCGCCGGGCTGGTGCCGGTGGTCGAGGGGACGGGGCACATCGTGCGGCAGACGCCGTCGGCCGGGTCGACGGTGCAGAAGGGCAGCTCGGTGCGCCTGTCGCTCGAGCAGTCGTCGTGACGGTGCGCCCATGCCGGTGACCGCCGACGACCTCGACCGTATCCGGCCGGACGCGGCCCTGCGCCTGGATGAGCTGGCGCGGGAGCTCCCGGAGGGCGCGGCGGTGGAGGGCGACGCGAGCGTGCGCGTCCAGGGGGTGCACCACGACTCGCGCCGCGTGCAGACGGGCGACCTCTTCGTCGCCCGCAGAGGGATGAGCTCCGACGGCGCCCGCTTCCTCGTCGACGCCGAGGCCCGCGGCGCCGCGGCCGTGCTGGCCGAGCGCGGCGTCGCGCTCGAGACCGCGCTGCCCGTCGTGCGCGTCGCCGACGCGATGGAGGGGCTGGCCCTGGCTTCCGCCGCCGTCTACGGCCACCCTTCGTTCAGCATGGAGATCGTGGGCGTCACCGGCACCAACGGCAAGACCACGACGGCCCACCTGGTTCGCGCGGCGGTCGACGGCGCGCTCGGCGCGGAGCGCTGCGGCCTCATCGGCACCGTCGGCCACCGCTTCCGCGGGGTGGACGTCGACGCCTCGCACACCACGCCGGAGGCCGACGACCTCGCCCGCGTGATGCTGGCGATGAAGCGCGAGGGCGCGACCACCGTCGCGATGGAGGTCTCCTCCATCGCGCTCGCCCTGGGCCGCGTGCGCGCGGTGCGCTTCTTCGTCGCCGCCTTCACCAACCTCACCCAGGACCACCTGGACTTCCACGGCACCATGGACGCCTACGCCGAGGCGAAGGCCAAGCTCTTCGTGGAGTGCGCGCCGGGCACCTCCGTCGTCTGCGTGGACGGCGCCTTCGGGCAGGCGCTCGCGTCGCGCGTGGCCGGGCCGCTGATCCGCGTGAGCGCGCGGCGCGGCACCGAGGCCGACATCGTCCCCTCCCGCGTGGAGCTCTCCGAGGACGGGATCGACGCCACGCTGCACACGCCCTCGGGCGCGGTCCTGGTGCGCTCGCCGCTCGTCGGCGCGCACAACGTGGAGAACCTGGTGGTCGCGCTCGGCGTGGCGCTCGCGCTCGACCTCGACGTGCGCGCCGCGGCCGAGGCGCTCTCGCACGAGCGCGGCGCCCCCGGCCGCCTGGAGCGCGTCGGCGAGCCCGGCGACGACGTGACGGTGCTCGTGGACTACGCCCACACCCCGGACGCGCTCGCGCGCGTGCTCGACGCGGTGCGTGCGGTCTGCAAGGGGCGCGTCCTGTGCGTCTTCGGTTGCGGCGGGGACCGTGACGCCGGCAAGCGCGGGCCGATGGGCGACGCCGTCGCGCGGCGCGCCGACGTGGCGGTCGTGACCAACGACAACCCGCGCACCGAGGACCCGCAGGCGATCGCCGCGCCGGTGCAGGCGGCGGTGGAGGCGGCGGGGCTCCCCGCGCTGGACCCCGCGTCGGTGGGCTCCGGCCGCGGCCACGTGGTCGAGCTGGACCGCGCCCGCGCGATCGACCTGTGCGTGCGCGCCGCGCGCGCCGGCGACGTGGTGGTCATCGCGGGCAAGGGCCACGAGGACTACCAGATCGTGGGCACCCAGAAGCGTCACTTCGACGATCGTGAGGAGGCGGCGAAGGCCCTCGCGCGGCGCCGCGTGGAGAGGGCGAGCTGATGGCGACCCCCATCCCGCAGAACCGCGCGGCGCTCACCGCCTGGGAGGCGGCGGCGGCGACCGGCGGGCGCGTCGCGCGCGCGGCCGGTGGGCGGACCGCGCACGGTGTCGTCTCCGACTCCCGCGCGGTGGGGGAGGGGAGCGCCTTCGTGGCGCTGCGAGGCGAGCATCACGACGGACACGCCTTCCTCGCCGACGTGGCGAAGCGCGGCGCGGCGCTCGTCGTCGTGCAGGAGGGCGCGGACGTCCCCGCCGGGCCGGACGTCGTCACGGTGCCGGACACCCTCGCCGCGTGGGGCGATCTCGCGCGCGCCCACCTCCGCGCCTGGCGCCGCTCGAGGGAGGGGCGAGACCCGGCGCGTCTGATCGCCATCACCGGCAGCGCCGGCAAGACGACGACCAAGGAGCTCTGCGCCGCGCTCCTCGCCACCGTGGCGCCCACCTTCGCGACGCCGGGCAACCTGAACAACCTCGTGGGCGTGCCGGCGGTGGCCTTCTGCATCGAGCCCGCGCATCGCTTCGCGGTGCTGGAGATGGGCATGAGCGTGCGCGGGGAGATCGCGCGCCTCGCCGCGGTGGGCGAGCCGGACGTGGCCGTCGTCACCAACGCCGGCGCCGCGCACGCCGAGGGCGTCGGCGGCGGGCCGGACGACGTGGCGCGCGAGAAGGGCGCCCTCTACGCCGCGCTCGCGCCGGAAGGGGTGGCGGTGGCCAACGCCGACGACCCGATCGCGTCGGGGCAGCTCGCGCGCACCCGCGCGCGCCGCGCCGTCCTCTTCGGCCGCGCCGCCGGCGCGCGCTACCGCCTGGAGGACCGGGTCGCGCGCGGCGCGGAGGGCTCGCGGGTGACGCTGCGCGTGCCCTGCCGCGACGCGTGCCCCTCGCCCGACGCGACCGACGTCGTGGAGCTGGACCTGCCGCTGGTCGGCGAGGCCGCGGCGATCGACCTGTGCGCCGCGCTCGCCGCGGCGGAGGCGGCGGCGGGCCACGCCCTCGCCCTCGAGCTGGTCGCGCAAGCTCTCGCCGGCGTCCGCAACGTGGGCGGTCGCGCCGCCACCGTCGGCCTCGCCGACGGGACGCTCGTCATCGACGACACCTACAACGCCAACCCAGAGAGCATGCGCGCGGCGCTGGGCACCCTCGCCGACCTGGCGGGCGAGCGCCGCCGCGTCGCGGTGCTCGGCGAGATGAAGGAGCTCGGCGCCGCCTCGGAGGCCGAGCACGACGCCCTGGGCGACGCGCTCGCCGGCGCGGGGGTGACGGTGGCCATCGGTTGCGGCGGCCTCGCCGAGCGGACGCTGGCGCGCGCCGGCGCCGCCGGTGTGAATGTGTATTCTGCAAGTGACGCCGCGGCCGCGGCCGCGCTCGCCGCGCGCGTGGTCCGGCCCGGCGACGTGGTGCTGGTGAAGGCGTCGCGCAGCGTGGGCGCCGAGCGCGTCGTCGCCGCGCTCGTCGCCTCCCGCGGGAGGCAGGCCTAGCCGTGCTCTACGAGCTGCTCTACCCCCTGCGCCACGTCGCCTGGCTCTCCTGGCTGAACGTCCTGCGCTACGTGCCCTTCCGCGTCATCGCGTCGACGGTCACCGCGATGCTCATCAGCTTCTGGCTCGCCCCCTGGTTCATCCGCGAGCTGCAGAAGAAGCAGATCGGCCAGGTGGTCCGCTCCGACGGCCCCGCCACGCACCTCGTCAAGCAGGGCACGCCGACGATGGGCGGGGCGCTCATCCTGCTCTCCGTCCTCTTGCCCACCATCATGTGGTGCGACCCGCGCAACGTCTTCGTGTGGGCCACCACCGCGGTGACGGCCGGCTACGGCGTCATCGGGTACCTGGACGACTATCTCAAGATCAAGGCCAAGACCTCGGAGGGGCTCCCTGGTCGCTACAAGCTGCTCGGCCAGTTCGTCATCGGCGGCGGGGTGCTCGCCTACGTCTTTTACACCGACAACCACCTGCCCGACGACTGGCTGCAGATCCGCAACCACCTGGGTCTGCCCTTCGTCGCCTTCGCCAAGCACCCGGTGGTGCTGCCGCTCGCCGTCTACGTGATCTTCGCGGTGCTGGTGGTCGTCGCCACCTCCAACGCCGTCAACCTCACCGACGGCCTGGACGGCCTCGCCATCGGCCCGGTCATCATCAACGCCGGCACCTACCTCATCTGGGCGTACCTCGCCGGCGCGACCCTCGGCATCTCCGCGACGCAGCGCTTCGTCGTCGCCAAGTACCTGGACATCCCCTCGCTCACCGGCGTGGGCGAGCTCTCCATCTTCTGCGGCGCCATGGTCGGCGCGGGCGTCGGCTTCCTCTGGTACAACACCTACCCCGCGCAGGTCTTCATGGGGGACGTGGGCGCGCTCGCCCTCGGCGGCGGCCTGGGGATGTGCGCGGTCTTCACCAAGAACGAGCTTCTGAGCATCGTCCTCGGGGGCGTCTTCTTCCTGGAGATGTCGAGCGTCATCGTCCAGGTGCTGAGCTTCAAGCTCCTCGGCCGGCGCGTGTTCCTCATGGCGCCGCTCCACCACCACTACGAGAAGAAGGGCTGGCCCGAGCCGAAGATCATCGTCCGCTTCTGGATCATCTCCGTTTTGTTGGCCCTCCTCGCGCTGTCGAGCTTGAAGCTGAGGTAGTCCGCATGCTCGAGCGACGCGAGAGATCGGACCGCACGCACGCCCTGCTGGAGCTTCGCTCCAGGCGGGTGGTCGTCGTTGGTCTCGGCAGGAGCGGCATCGCCGCGGCGCGGCTGTGTGCCCGGCGCGGTGCGGAGACGGTGGGCGTCGATCAGAAGCGCTACGAGGAGCTCGCCCCGGAGGCGCGCGGGCTGGAGCAGGAGGGCGTCAAGCTCGCCCTCGGCGCGACCGACGCCGCCAACCTGCTGGACGCCGACCTGGTCGTCGTCTCTCCCGGTGTCCCCTCCTTCCCCGCGCTGGAGGCGGCGGAGCGCTCCGGCGTCCCGGTCATCGGCGAGCTGGAGCTCGCGTGCCGCGCCCTGCGCCATCCCGCGCCCGTCGTCGCGGTGGGCGGCACCAACGGCAAGAGCACGACCACCACCCTCGTCGGGGCGCTGGTCAGCGCGGCCGGCCTGCGCGCCTTCGTCGGCGGCAACCTGGGCGAGCCACTCTCCAACCACGCCGAGGAGGCCTTCGATGCCGTGGTGCTGGAGGTCTCCAGCTTCCAGATGGAGCGCGCGCGCGACTTTCACCCGCACGTCGCGCTCCTGCTGAACGTGACCGAGGACCACCTGGACCGCTACGCCAGCTTCGACGACTACGCCCACGCCAAGGGCAACGCCTTCGCCTGCCAGGAGGAGGAGGACCTCGCCGTCGTGCCTCACGGCGACGAGGTGTGCCTGCGGGAGGCGCGGCGCGGCCGCGCGAGCGTGGTCACCTTCGGCCCGGGCGGCGACGTCGACGTGCAGCCGGGCGCCGTCGTCGACCGCATGACGGGGCACGCGTACCTGCGCGAGCACGTGGGCCTGCGCGGCGGGCACAACGCGCTCAACGTCGCGGCGGCCATCGCCGCCGTGGCGCCCTTCTCGGTCGACGCCGACGTCATCCGCCGAACCCTGCGCGACTTCGGGGGTCTGGACCACCGCATGGCGCTGGTGACCGAGCGCGCCGGCGTGAGCTTCTACGACGACTCCAAGGGCACCAACGTGGGCGCCTCGGTCGTCGCCCTGGAGGGCCTGTCCGAGCCGAAGGCGGTGCTCATCGCCGGCGGGCGCGACAAGGGCGGCAGCTACGCGCCGCTCGCGCGGGCGCTCGGCGCGAAGGGGCGCGCGGCGGTCCTGCTGGGGGAGGCGGCGGGGCGCATCGGCGAGGCCCTGGAGGGCGTCGTGCCGGTGGTCGTCGCCGCCACGATGGAGGAGGCCGTGAACAAGGCCACCGAGCTGGCGCAGGAGGGCGACGCCGTCCTGCTCTCCCCCGCCTGCTCCAGCTTCGACATGTTCCGCGACTACAAGCACCGTGGTGAGGCGTTCGTCCGCGCGGTGAAGGCGCTGGGAGGCAAGCCGTGATGATGCGTCTGCCCGCCAACGTGAAGCGCTCGCTTCACTTCGCCGCCCCGCTGGACGCCGCGCCCAACGCGACGCGCGCCAAGGGCCCGATGGACCCGGTGATGGCGGCGGTGGTCATCGGCCTCATCGGCTTCGGCGTGGTGATGGTCTACAGCGCGAGCGCCGTGCAGGCGACGCTCCAGATGCACGACCCGCAGTTTTACCTGAAGCGGCAGGCCGTCTACGCGGGCGCGGGCCTCGCGCTGCTCTTCGGCCTGAGCCGCGTCGACTACCACCGGCTCTACAAGCTCACCTACCCGCTCCTGTTCGGGGTGGGCGTGCTGCTGCTCCTGTGCGTCGTCGGCTTCGGCCACTCCGGAGGCGGCGCCACGCGCTGGCTGCAGATCGGGCCGGTCCACGTGCAGCCGGCGGAGATGGCCAAGCTCGCGCTCGTCGCCTGGCTGGCCTACTCGCTCGCCAAGAAGGCGGACAAGGTCAAGAACTTCACCGTCGGCTTCCTCCCGCACCTCATCGTGGCGGGCATCTTCATGCTCCTCTGCATGAAGCAGCCGGACTTCGGCAGCGCCATCGTGCTGCTCTTCCTCACCTTCACCCTGCTCTTCGTCGCGGGGGCGAAGGTCGGCTACATCCTGGGCGCGTCCATCCTCGGCGGGGCCTTCGGCGCCGCGGCGATCCGCTTCCGCGAGTACCGCTACGAGCGCTACCTCGCGTGGCTCAACATGGACGCGCACAAGCAGGACCTGGCCTACCAGCCCTTCCAGAGCGTCATGTCCTTCGGCGCGGGCGGGCCGTGGGGCGTCGGCCTCGGGCGCGGCCTGCAGACCCTCTACCTGCCGGAGGCCCACAACGACTTCGTCGCCGCCATCGTGGGCGAGGAGCTCGGCTTCGTCGGCGTCGCCGCGCTCTCCCTCGCCTTCCTGCTCCTTGTGCTGCGCGGCGTGCGCACCGCCCTGCGCGCCCCGGACGACTACGGCACCTACATGGCGTTCGGCATCTCCACCATGTTCGGCGTGCAGGCGCTGCTCAACCTCGCCGTCGCCCTCTCGCTCCTGCCCACCAAGGGCCTCACGCTGCCCTTCGTCAGCTTCGGCGGCTCCTCGCTGCTGGTGAACGCCGCCGCCGCGGGGATCCTGCTCTCCATCTCCCGCCAGGGAGAGCCGCGCATCAAGGACGACACCACCGTGCCGCCGCCGGTGGCGGTGGAGGACGACGCCCCGGTCGCCGACGAGGCGGAGGCGGCCACATGAGCGAGCGTCCCTGCCTCGTCGTCGCCGGCGGAGGGACCGGCGGGCACGTCTTCCCCGGCCTGGCGGTGGCCGACGCGTGCCGCAAGCTGGCCGACGTGGACGTCGTCTTCGCGGGCTCCCCGCGCGGCCTGGAGAAGGACGTGGTGCCGGCCCGCGGCTACCGGCTGGAGCTGCTGGACGTCGCGCCCATGAAGGGCGGCGGTGTGCGGCGCGCCGTCAAGGGCGCGCTGGTCGCCGCCCGCGCCACCTACGAGGCGCTGTCGCTGGTGAAGGCGCTCCGCCCGCGCGCGGTGCTCAGCGTCGGCGGCTACGCCGCGGGCCCGGTCGCCCTCGCGGCGGCCCTGCGCGGCGTGCCCGTCGCCGTCTTCGAGCCCAACGGCGTGCTCGGCCTCGCCAATCGCCTCCTCGCGCCCTTCGCGAAGCGGGCGTACGTCGCGTGGCCGTCGGCCGCGACGAAGCTCTCCCCGCGCATCGTGCGCGCGCTCGGCGTCCCGCTTCGCGAGGGCTTCGACGCCTCGCCCTACGCCGCGTCCGGCACCGCGCGCGTGCTCGTCATGGGCGGCAGCCTGGGGGCGCAGGCCATCAACGAGCGCCTGCCCCTCGCGCTCGCCGAGGTCGCGCGCGCCGTCCCCGCGCTGGAGGTGCTCCACCAGACCGGCCGCGGCGCCGACGCGCCGGTCCGCGACGCCTACGCGGAGCACGGCCTCACCGCCCGCGTCGTCCCCTTCCTCGACGACGTCGCCGGCGAGCTCGCCCGCGCCGACCTCGTCGTCGCGCGCGCCGGGGCCATCACCGTCGCCGAGATCGCCGCCGTCGGCCGCGCCGCGGTCTTCGTCCCGTTTCCCTTCGCCGCCGACGACCACCAGCGCGCCAACGCGGAGGCGCTCGCCGCGAAGGGCGGCGCGGTGTGCGTCGTCCAGCGCGCGGCCACCGTGGAGCGCCTGGCGGAGGAGATCGGCGAGCTCCTCGGCGACCGCGCCCACCGCGAGACCATGGCCGCCGCCGCGCGCGCCGCCGGCAAGCCGCACGCCGCGTACGAGGTCGCCGGCGATCTGCTGCACCTTGCGCGCATTCCCCTCCGCGCCCCGCGCGAGAAGCAGAACGGCAGCGGCCTGACGGCCCACGACGCGGGGGCGGTCTGATGTTCCGCGGTCGCGTCCGTCACGTGCACTTCGTCGGCATCGGCGGCATCGGCATGAGCGGCCTGGCCGAGATCCTGCGCACGATGGACTTCGACGTCTCCGGCTCCGACCTCAAGCCCAACGACATCACCCGGCGCCTGCAGACCCTCGGCGTGCGCGTCGACGTCGGCCACCGCGCCCAGAACGTGCAGGGCGCCGACGTGGTCGTCTACTCCACCGCCATCGCCCCCCAGAACCCGGAGATCGCGCGCGCGCGGGCGATGGACGTCCCCATCATCTCCCGCGGGGAGATGCTCGCCGAGCTGATGCGCGTGAAGTACTGCGTCACCATCGCCGGCTCCCACGGCAAGACCACCACCACGTCGATGGTCGCCACCGTGCTGCGCCAGGCCGGCCTGGACCCCACCGTCGTCGTGGGCGGCAAGGTGAACGCCCTCGGCTCCAACGCGCGCCTCGGCGCGGGCGACCTCTTCGTCGCCGAGGCCGACGAGAGCGACGGCTCCTTCTTGCGCCTGAGCCCCACCGTGGCCGTCATCACCAACATCGACCCCGAGCACCTGGACCACTACGGCACGCACGAGAAGGTGAAGGACGCCTTCGTGCAGTTCGCCAACCAGGTCCCCTTCTACGGCCTGTGCGTGCTCTGCATCGACCACCCGCACGTGCAGGAGATCCTGCCGCGCATCGGCCGCCGCCACGTGACCTACGGCATGGCACGGCAGGCGGACTACCGCGCCAAGAACCTCCGCTTCGAGGGGCTGGAGACGCACTTCACCGCCTACAAGCGCGACGCGCTGCTGGGCGAGTTCGTCGTGCGCATGCCCGGCGCACACAACGTGCAGAACGCCCTCGCCGTCATCGCCACCGCCGACGAGCTGGAGGTGCCGCTCAACGTCACGCGCGACGCCATCGCCGCCTTCCACGGCGTGCAGCGCCGCTTCACCGTGATCGGTCAGCCCAGCATCAGCCGCGACGGCAAGACGGGCGACGTCATCGTCGTCGACGACTACGGCCACCACCCCGCCGAGATCGAGGCCACGCTGGACGCCGCGCAGAAGGGCTTCGACCGCCGCGTCGTCGTCGCCTTCCAGCCGCACCGCTACACCCGCACCCACGCCCTCTTCGAGGAGTTCACCCGCGCCTTCAACAAGGCGGACCTCCTGATCGTCACCGACGTCTACCCTGCCGGCGAGGCGCCCATCGAGGGAGCCACCGGCGAGGCGCTCGCGGAGGCCATCCACGCCCACGGCCACCACTCGGTGCGCTTCGTGAAGGACAAGAAGAAGGTGAAGGACGCCCTCGCCGAGGTCGTGCGCCCCGGCGACATCGTCATCGCCCTGGGCGCCGGCGACATCAACCAGAGCGCGCGCGACCTCGCGGCGATGCTCGAAGCCGCCGCGGAGGCGAAGCCCTGATGCGCCCCTCCAACCGCAGGATCCCGCGGGCCGCGCCGCCCCGCGACGTGCTGGAGGTGCACGCCGAGGAGGCCGGGGAGGAGGCGCCGCCGCCCGTCGCGCCGGAGCCGCCCTCCCCCCGCGCCTCCCGCGCCGTCTCCCTGGCCCGCAGCGCGCTCGGCGCCGCGATGGCGATCACCGTCTCCACGGGCGTGGCGTGGGCGGCGCGCCGCTACGTCATGACCAGCCCGCGCTTCGCCCTGCGCGAGGTCGTGGTCGACGACCCGGTGGCCTCGCGCGCCGCCGGGGCCCCCGCCGTCCACGGCCAGAACGGCGCCCGCCCGCGCACCCGCGCCGTCCTCCTCTCCGAGGCGGGCATCGCGATGGGCGAGAACGTCTTCTCCATCGACCTGGATCGCGCGAAGAAGAAGCTCCTCGAGGACCCGTGGATCGCCGACGTGACGCTCGCCCGCCGGCTGCCCGCCACGGTGCTCCTCCACGTCGAGGAGCGCGAGGCCGCCGCCATCGTGGCGCTGGGCGACAGCTACCTCGTCACGCGCGACGGCCGGGTCTTCAAGCGCGTGGAGCTGGGCGACCCGAGCGACCTGCCCGTCATCACCGGCATCGACCCCGCGCGCGTCTCCACCGACCGCGAGGGCGTCGCCCGGACTGTCGTGCGGGCGCTGGATCTCGCCGCCGACTACCGCCAGTCCCCCCTCGGCGCCCGTCTCTCCCTCGAGGAGATCCACACCGGCGAGGCGGAGAGCATGACCCTCGTCGTCGGCCGCGGGGCGATCACCCTGAGGCTGGGCGGCCCCCCCTTCCGCCGCAAGCTGGACCGCGCCGCGCGGGTGATCACCGAGCTGGAGCGCCGCGGCGAGAAGCCGGACACCATCCTGCTGGACAACGACGCCCGCCCGGAGCGCGTCGTGGCGAGGGTCAAGTGACCACCCCCGCGGCTCTTTGCGCCGTTTTTTTGGCCCTGAGGCCCCGTGCATGCGAGTCGTGGGTGCGATGAGCCACTCGTCTTCCGAATCGGAAATCGTCGTCGGCCTGGACATCGGCACGACGAAGGTCTGCGCCGTGGTCGGCGAGGTCGAGCCCGAGGGGATCACCATCCTGGGCGTCGGCTCCGTCCCCTGCCGCGGCCTCCGCAAGGGCATCGTCTCCAACATCGAGTGGACGGTGCGATCCATCAGGGAGGCCATCGAGGCCGCGCAGACGATGGCGGGCGTGGAGATCCGCACCGTCTACGCCGGCGTCGCCGGCAGCCACATCCGCTCGCAGACGTCCGACGGCGTCGCGGCCATCGCCGGCGGCGAGGTCACCCGCGCCGACGTCGAGCGCGTCCTCGAGGGCGCCCGCGCCATCCCGGTCGACGCCGACCGGCAGATCCTCCACGTGCTCCCCCGCGAGTACGTCGTCGACGCGCAGGACGGCATCCGCGATCCCATCGGCATGAGCGGCGTGCGTCTCGGCGCCAAGGTGAACCTGGTCACCGCCGCCACGAGCTGCGTGCAGAACGTCATCCGCTGCGCCGAGCGCTGCGGCCTCTCCGTCGCCGACGTCGTGCTCGAGCCGCTGGCCAGCGCCGAGGCCGTCCTCTCCGACGACGAGAAGGAGATCGGCGTCGCCGTCATCGACATCGGCGGCGGCACCACCGACATCCTGCTCTACATCGACGGCGGCATCGCCCACACCAGCGTCATCCCCGTCGGCGGCAACAACATCACCAGCGACATCGCCGCCGGCCTCCGCACCCCGATGGCGGAGGCCGACCGCCTCAAGCGCCTCTCCGGCTGCGCCCTGGGCCGCATGGTGGGCGACGAGGAAGAGATCGAGGTGCCGGGCGTCGGCGGCCACGCGCCCCGCCGCACCGCGCGCCGCGTCCTCAGCGACATCATCGAGCCGCGCGTCGAGGAGATGTTCGCGGCCATCCGCAAGCGCATGGAGGACAGCGGCCTCTTGGAGCAGCTCTCCGCCGGCGCGGTCCTCACCGGCGGCGCGGTGCTCCTCGAGGGCATGCCCGACTTCGCCGAGGAGGTCCTCGGCATGCCGGTGCGCATCGGCTTCCCCGTGGGCGTCAAGGGCATCACCCAGCTCGTCCAGGGCCCGCAGTACGCCACCGGCGTCGGCCTGGTGAAGTACGGCGCCCAGGCCATCGCCGAGGCGGAGGTCCGCCTGGCGGACCCGTCGCCCTCGGCCACCCGCCTGCGCTCGCACGTCGCGGTCACCGAGGCCGCCGCGGCCCCGCAGAAGTCCAAGTTCTGGGAGTGGCTCAAGGCCGCTTTCTGATGCGCACTTTCTTTGCCTTCTTCGTAGCAACCCCCTAGACGATTTGCAGAGTACAAACATCGGCCGGCTGGAGAGAGGCGCTCCGAAGGTCGATCAAACCGAAGCGGCGAGTGGGCGCGAGACGCCCACCCCGGGAGGACGGTCATGAGCTTCAGCATCGAGTTCGCGGACGAGACGCAGGAGTACCAGGCGCGCATCAAGGTCGTCGGGTGCGGCGGCTCCGGCGGCAACGCGGTCAACACGATGATCAACTTCGGCCTGGAGGGCGTGGAGTTCATCGTGGTCAACACCGACGCGCAGGCCCTCAACGCCAACGCCGCCCCCACGAAGCTCGCCATCGGAGCGAACGTGACCAAGGGCCTCGGCGCCGGCGCCGACCCCGAGCGCGGCCGCAAGGCGGCCCTCGAGGACGTCCAGCGCATGAAGGAGCTCATCAGCGGCGCCGACATGGTCTTCGTCACCGCCGGCATGGGCGGCGGCACCGGCACCGGCGCCGCGCCGGTCATCGCGCAGCTCGCGCGCGAAGAGGGTGCCCTCACCGTGGGCGTCGTCACCAAGCCCTTCCTCTTCGAGGGCCGCCAGCGCGCGCGCCGCGCCGAGCTGGGCCTCGCGCAGCTCGCCGAGCACGTCGACACCCTCATCACCATCCCCAACCAGAAGCTCCTGCTCCTGGGCGACGACGACCTCACCTTCATCGACGCCTGCCGCAAGGCGGACGAGGTCCTCTACCAGGCCGTCAAGGGCATCAGCGACCTCATCACGCAGAACGGCATCGTCAACGTCGACTTCGCCGACGTGAAGACGGTCATGAGCCAGATGGGCCGCGCGCTCATGGGCACCGGCATCGCCAAGGGCCAGCAGCGCGCCCGCACCGCCGCGGAGATGGCCATCACCTCCCCGCTGCTCGACGACATCTCGGTCGAGGGCGCCACCGGCGTCCTCATCAACATCGTCGGCGGCAGCGACCTCAAGATGCGCGAGATCCAGGAGGCCGCGAGCCTCGTCCAGGAGCAGGCGCACGAGGACGCCAACATCATCTTCGGCGCCAGCGTCGACGAGTCCCTCGGCGAGAACGTCAAGGTCACCGTCATCGCGACCGGCTTCGACTCCGCCGAGCGCCTGGCCGAGCGCGAGCAGAGCGCGCGGATGGCGATGCCCGCCCCGCAGACCGTCCCCTCCCAGCAGCTCCGCAGCTTCGCCGGGTCGTCCACGCGCCCCGCCGCGCCGCAGATGGAGGGCGCTCCGGCCTACACGACGCGCCGCGACCGCCACGCCGCGGAGGCCCGCGCCGCCAGCCAGCCGCGCCTGCCCATCCGCGAGCGCGCGCAGAGCTTCCCCGAGCTGGATCACGACTGGGACGTCCCGGCGTTCAGCCGCAAGAACCAGTAGCCCGCGCGGCCACGCAACCGGGGAGGGGAGCTGGCCGATGAGGTCTCACCATGGGACCCATCTCCAGCGAACCGCGCACCCCCTCCACCCCGACCGACGACCCCAGCTGCGACGACAGGACGCTCGTCTGCGGCGGCAAGCCCCCGCCGGCCCCGCCGCCACCGCCCGCGCCGACCTGCGAGAAGGACGACGGCTGGCACACGCCGATGCTGCTGCCCGACCAGGACTACACGTGCCTGGCGAAGAACATGGCGTCGAAGAAGGCGCCCGCGCCCGCGAAGCCGCCACCGGCGAAGCCCGCGGACACCAGGCTCATCGACCCGGAGCCGGTCGCGCGTACGGACGCGCGGGCGGACGCGGGCGTCGGGACCGCGCCTGTCTCCACCGCCGGCGACGCCAAGCCGGCCGTGACGACGCAGCCTGACTGGAACGAAGGGCTGAAGCCGACCGGGAGCGTCACGGTGAACGCGGTCGGCGAGATCCACGCCGACGGCACGTTGCTTCAAGCGCCGGACGGTCACGGGAAGATGCTCACCGGCTCGGTGGACAGCCAGATGTTCGGCGGCGCCGCGCACATGGAGCTCGGAGAGCTCCACATCCCCCTCGCCGGCGACCACATGGACGTCGACACCAAGACCGCGCAGGTCACCGTGATGGCCGGCATCGTGCACGACCCGAAGGGCAACGTCACGATGGGCTACTCCGCCGGTGCGTCGGTGGTCGCGGTCGGGGCCGACGCCAAGTCCCACTACGGCAGCGCGGGCATCGACCTCGACGCCGGCGCGTCGGTAGTGCGGACCGGCAGCATCGAGAAGCACGGCGACCACGTCGAGATGTGCGGCCGCGTCAGCCAGGAGGTGGGACCCGGCGTCGGGATCACCATCCACGCGTGCATTCCGGACGTCCCCGCCACCATCCTCGACCACCTCATTCACCACAAGGGCTGAGCCATGCACACCTCTCCTCGCGCGCCGGCTCCGGGATCTCGCCGCGCGCCGGCCTCGCGCGTCGGTCGCCGATCGCGGCTCCTCGCCGGCGGCGGCATCCTTCTCCTCTCGGGAGCGTCGCTCTACGCGGCGATGTGCTCGCCGGCGCTGCAGCTGCCGGTCATCGCCCTGGCGCTCCCCTGTCAGGTCGCCGCGTGGTGTCTGATCCGGAGCGCCACGGCGAGACCCGCCCAGCTCCGCCTCGCGCGCATCCTCTGGTCTGCGCGGCGCTACTTCGCGGCGTACGCCGCCCTGACCCGTATCTGGAAGCCGCCGTCGCCGGCCGAGACACGCCGCGCGTGCCGACTGGCGGCGCAGGTCGGGCGGGAGCCCGCCGTCGCCCCGCCCGCGCACCCGTACCGCGGTGCCGTCTTGTCCGACCCCGGCGTCCCGCGCCGCGTGGGCCTCCTGGAGCGGATCCTGAACGACGCCGTCGCGGCGAGCCTCGAGTTCATCTACCTGGGCAATCCTTACACGTTCGGGCGCTACCGACGCGGAGCGTGGCCCGCGCGGCCGCCCGCACCGCGTCAGCCCTCCACGTTTGGGGGGCCGCCGCGCTATCCTTCCGCGCCATGCTCCGCACCGAGCGCCTCCTGCTCCGCGCCTGGCGGCCGGAAGACCGCGACGCGTTCGCCGCGATGAACGGCGACGCGCGCGTGATGGAGTTCTATCCGAAGACCCTCACCCGCGCGGAGAGCGACGCCGTCGCCGACCGCATCGAGGCGCACTTCGCCGCGCACGCCTTCGGCATGTGGGCCGTCGAGCTGCCCGGCGTCACGTCCTTCATCGGCTTCGTCGGGATCGCCCACGTCCCCTACGAGGCGCCCTTCACGCCCGCGGTGGAGCTCGGCTGGCGGCTCGCGCCGGAGCACTGGGGCAAGGGCTACGCGACCGAGGCGGCGCGCGCGTCCGCCCGCTGCGGCTTCGAGGAGCTGGGGCTCGCCTCGCTCGTGGCCTTCACGGTGCCCGCCAACCTGCGCTCCCAGGGCGTCATGCAGCGCCTGGGCATGACGCGCGATCCGGCGGAGGACTTCGACCACCCGCGCCTCCCGGAGGGCCATCCGCTCCGGCGCCACGTCCTCTACCGCCTCCGCGCGCCGGCCGCGGGCCCCGGCGCATCACCTTAGCGACGCGCGCCGCTTCGCCCTCGAGCCGACCGCGCCTCTCAGGGGCAGATGTCGCTGTAGCTCGCCCCGCAGTGCATCGGGTTTGCCGGCGAGGGCTTCACCGGGCCGTGCAGCGCCGGGGTGGCCTCGAACCCCAGGCCGAGGGAGAGCGCGTCGCAGATGCCGGTGCCGTCGTTGGTCGGATCGGAGGCGATGTCCTGGTCCTTGCAGATGGCGATCTTCGCCGCCTCGTAGACGAAGCCTCCCTTGCAGAGGAAGCCGCCGTCGTTGAAGGGGTCGGGCACCGACTGCAGGCTGGTGAGGAGCTTGGAGGACTCCCAGCGGCCCGCGAGCTCCCCGCTGAGCGACTTGAGCGTCGCCGTCGGGCCGCTGCCGTTGAGCGCGATGTTGGCCACGATGAGGCCGCTCTGCAGCTCCACGGTGATGGGGGAGATGTACTGGCTGCCGATGATGACCGGGAACTTGAGCGACGCGACGAGCGTGTGGTTCCGGACGTAGCCGGTGGTCGAGTACTTCGGCTGGTCGAAGCTGCCGCCGTTGGTGGAGCCCTCGTCGATGTCCCACTGGTCGGTGCCGTCGAACTTGGGGGGCGTGGGGAAGCCGGTCACCCCGAGCGACGCGTACACCGAGACCTGCACCTGCGCGTCGTCGGCCAGGCCGTTGTAGTTGCGCACGCGGATGAAGGCCCCGATGAGCCCCTGCGCGATCGCCTGGTTGATGGTGTCCTCGGTGATGAAGCCGCCATCGCCGGTGGAGGCGAAGAGGCCGAAGACCTGGCGGCCGATGTTGTCGACGCCGCCGGAGTAGTCGCACGCCTGCCCCGCGTCGATCGGGCGCTGGCAGGTGTCCGGCCCGGGGCAGGTGCACGCGTGATCGAGGTTGAACCCGAAGATGCCGGCGTCACCGTCCAGGCCGAGGTGCAGCATGCTCAGCGCGGCCTGCAGCTCCACTGGATCCGACGAGTTGCTGGTGGAGAGGTCGGGGGCCGTGGGGACGCCCGGCCCGGAGCACGGGTCGCCGGCGTCGCTCCCCGCCTCGCCCAGCGCGGAATCCGGGCTCCCGTCCGGCGCATAGACCGAGCGGTCGTCGATGCCCGCGACGAGCTGGCACCCCGCGGCGAGGGCGCAAGTGCCCGCGGCGCCGAACGCCGCCAATGTAAGGAAGCGAGGCCGGTTCATGCCGATCGGTGTGTTCATCCTACACCAATTCGCCGCCGAGTTGCGGGGCGAGGCGCGCCCTCGTACTCTGCGAGTGGCATGACGCGCGCATTGCGATCGCGAGGCGAGCGGTGACGAACGCTCCCCGGCCAGGCGGGCTGGCCTCCCCGAGCGGCGGGGAGGCGCCGGCGAGCGGCGGCCCCGTGTCGGCCCGGGGCGTCGCGGCCGGCGTCAAGGAAGGCGACGTCATCGCCGGCCGCTACCGGGTCGAGCAGGTGATCGCGGTGGGCGGCATGGGCATCGTCCTGTCGGCGCGCCACATGCAGCTCGGCCAGCGCGTCGCCATCAAGCTGCTGCACCACGACTCCAAGCAGGCCGCGCTGCGCTTCCTCACCGAGGCGAAGGCCTCCGCGCAGCTCCGGAGCGATCACATCGTGCGCGTCTCGGACGTGGGCCAGCTCGAGTCGGGCGAGCCCTTCATGGTGATGGAGCTGCTGGAGGGCGCGGATCTCGCCCAGGTCCTCGATCGCGAGGGCGCGCTGCCCGTCGAGGTGGCCGTCTCCTACCTGCTCGAGGCGATGGAGGGCATCGCGGAGGCGCACGCCGCGCGGATCGTCCACCGGGATCTGAAGCCAGGGAACCTCTTTCGCGCCCAGCACACCGACGGGTCGACCGTCATCAAGGTCCTCGACTTCGGCGTCTCCAAGGCGCTGTCGGAAGACGTGCGGACCGCCGGGACGGTCACCACGACGGACGCCGTCTTCGGCTCGCCCCTCTACATGTCGCCGGAGCAGATGCAGAGCGCGACGAAGGCCGACGAGCGGAGCGACGTCTGGTCGCTCGGCGTGGTGCTCTACGAGCTGCTCACCCGGAGGATGCCCTTCGAGGCGGAGAGCATGGCGGGCCTGGCCGTCGTCATCGCCACCGAGTCGCCGCGTCGGCTCGGCATGCACCTGGCCAGCGCCCCCGCCGAGCTGGAGGGCGTCATCGTCAAGTGTCTGGCGAAGAACCCCGCCGAGCGTTACCAGACGGTCGCCGAGCTCGCGGCCGATCTGGAGCCCTTCGCCCCCGCCGCGCGCCATCGCGTGGAGCGCATCCAGCGCCTCATTCTCGGCACCACCGCGCCGCCCCTCGCGGTGCCCTCCGCCCCGTCGCTGAGCCGCATCATGCCGCCGGGCGCCGAGACGCTCGGCCCGGTGGACTCGACCACCGGCTTCGACGCCGCCGCGTCGCCGAAGCGCAGCCGCGTGCTGCCGATCGCCGCGGCGGTGGTCGCGTGCGTGGGCATCGCCGCCGCCGGCGCCGTGCTGCTGCGCCGCCACCCGCCCGTCGCGCCCGCGGCCGCCGGCGCGCCCAGCGCGGTCCTGACGCCGGCGCCGCCGCCGGTCACCGCCACCGCCCCCCCCACCGCGACGACGCCACCGAGCGCCTCGGTCGTCGCGACGGCCAGCGCGCCGGCGCCCGCCCACCGCAAGCCTCCGCGCCACCACGCGTGGCACCACGTCGGGACGGCCTCGACCGCGGCCAAGCCGACCTCCACCTCCAAGGCGACCACCACCGCCACCGCCGCCCCGACGCCGTCGCTCATCAACGGCATCTCGCATGATCGCAAATAACATGCATCTTGCACGTATATTGCGCGGAGGGGCCGCCGCGGCCATCGCGGTGGCGGTGGGTGTCGCCAGCGCCCCGGCGCGCGCGCAGGACTCGGCCACGCCGTCGTCCGCCGAGGAGCACACCGCCGGACCCTCGCCCGCCGACCAGACCCTCGCGCAGTCCCTGTTCGATCAGGCGGTGAAGCTCATGGAGCAGGGCAAGTTCTCGGAGGCGTGCCCGAAGCTCGCCGAGAGCCAGCGGCTCGACCCGGGCGGCGGGACCTTGCTCAACCTGGGCCTCTGTCGCGAGAAGGAGGGCAAGCTCGCCTCCGCGTGGGAGGCGTACAACGAGGCGCTCAGCCAGGCGATCAAGGACGGCCGCAAGGACCGCGAGGCGACGGCGCGCCAGCGCATCGGCGTCATCGAGGGCAGCCTCGCCAAGATCACGGTCGTTGTGTCGCCGGAGGCCGCGCGCACCCCCGGCATCGACGTGCGCATCGACGGCACGCCGCTGCGGCAGGCGGCGTGGGGGGTGCTCACGCCCATCGACAAGGGCGACCACGAGATCTTCGCCACCGCACCGGGCAAGGTGGAGTGGAAGCGCACCGTCCACGTGTCGTCCGGGATGACGGTCCGCGCGGCCGTCCCGCCGCTCGCCGACGCGCCGGTGGCGTCGCGGCCGGGTGGGCACGCCGCGCGGCCGTCGTCGTCGTCGCGCGCAACCATGGGCTGGGTGGTGGGCGGCGTGGGCGCGGCGTTCGTGATCGCCGGCGGTGCGATGGGCGGCCTGGCCATCGACCGCCGCAGCCAGAGCAACGCCAACTGCCCGAACGACCAGTGCACCCAGAAGGGCGTGGACCTCAACGAGGAGGCCAAGACCCTCGCCTGGCTGAGCGACATCGGCATCGGCGTGGGCGCGGCGGCGGTGGTGACCGGCGTCATCCTCGTCTTGACCGCGCCGAAGAAGGCGGCGGCGGTGGCGGCGCACGTCACGCCGGTGGTCGGCCCCGCAGGCGGGGGCATCGCGCTCCGCGCCGCCTTCTGATAGGCGTTCCGACCATGTCCCCCAAGTCTCTCAGGCTCGCCCTCGTCGCCGCCGAGTTCAACCGCGCCATCGTCGATGCCATGGCCGCCACCGCGGAGGAGGAGGCGGCGTCCGCGGGCGCGTCCATCACCCTGCGTGTGCGCGTCCCCGGCACCTACGATTTCCCGCTCCCGGTCGCGCGCGCCCTCAAGCGCGTGGACGTCGACGCGGTGATCGCGCTCGGCTTCATCGAGCGCGGCGAGACCCTCCACGGCGAGGTGATGGGCCACGTGGTCCACCGTGCGCTGGTCGAGCTCGCCCTCCAGAACAACAAGCCGGTCGGCCTGGGCATCATCGGCCCCGGCGCCACACTGGAGCAGGCGGAGGTCCGGAAAGAGCGCCACGCGCGCAACGCCGTGCGCGCCGCGCTCGCGCAGCTCGCTCTCGGCCAGCTGGACTGACGCACGCCCTCGCGAGGATCGCGCGTGGGGACTCCTGCGTGGAAGGAGACGTCACTCGATCATCGGTGCGGGCCACTCGAACGGGTCGCCGGACGCCCGGCGCCGCTCGATGCGCCTGTTCGCCGCGACCCTGTCCACCAGGTCGAGCCAGGTCCACCCCGACTCGTACGGATCGCCCTCCGCGGCGTGCAGCGTCGCGAAGTCGCCGAAGGTGTTGCGCAGCCGGCTGTGCAGCCGTGACAGCCACCGTCGGGCGCGGCTGCACGCCTTGGGGTGGGGCCAGTGGTGCGGGTCCGGCGTGAGCGCGGAGTCCGTCGTCAGATCGATGAGCCCCGTGCGCACCAGGCTGCGAAAGGCTCGCGAGACGCGGCGGCGCCCCTCCGGCGTGAGCTGCACGTCCACCTGGCGCATGTCCTCGAGCGGCGGCAGCCGCTCCACCAGGCCGATGCCCTGGAGTGACGTCACCATCTTGCTGATGGTCGACCGCGCCACCCCCAGCGCCTTGCGCAGATCGCTCTGGTAACAGAAGTGGTGCGGCACGCGAAACAGGGCGTACAGCAGGTCGAAGCGCGCCGGTGTGAGCCCGAAGCGAGCGAGAAGCCGGCGCGTCACACGCAGCGTCGCGTAGTACGCGCGCTTGGTCCCGAAGAAGAGCGGTGTCATGCCTCCACTCCTCAGCACCCCCCATGCCACCCCCCCCTCCCACGCGCTCCCCAGAAAACAGGGCGCTCGTTTGCCGGCGAACGATCCCCGGGTGTCCCCGGACAGAAAAGGGGTGGCCGGGGACAGCTGGGTCGCCGGGGCGGCGGGGCGCCGGGGACAGGTGGGGCGGCGGTCGGCGGGGCGCCGGGCTGCCGGCCATCCTGCCGAGGACGGCCCCGTCCTCAGACCCGCCGGACCCTGACGCCCAGCGCCGCCGCTTCGCGCAGCACGGTTGAGCACCCCTCCACCTGCGAGGCGAACAGGAGCTCCTCCGACGCCGCGAGGTAAGCCAGCGCATCCTCGCGCGGCCGCGTCCCGACGAAGCGCGCGCGCACCCGGTGGCGCGCGGCCAGCCGCTCCAGGCTCCGGCGCTCCGTGCCATCGCCCACCACCACGAGTAGCCGCCCGCCGTCGTGACGCGCCACGTGCGCTATCACCCGGTCCACCCCCTTGCTCGGCACCAGCCGCGCGACCGACACGCCGAAGCGCCCGAGTGACGCGCGCAGCGCCCGCGCCGGCTCGCGCACGTCGGGCACGTCGATGCGACACGCCTCGACCCGCGCCACGCCCTCCACCCGCGCCGCCAGCGGACGCGGCAGCGCGCCGAGCAGGGAGCTCAGCAGCGGCTCCGACACGAAGCGCCACGAGGCGCAGCGCGCGGTGATGGCGGCCACCATCCGCTCCCGCGCCGCGGTGGGCAGCGCCACGAGCAGCCGCACGTCCCCGCCGTGCGAGAGCACCTCCAGCGTGCCGGGTGCCCGCCTCGCCACGGGCCACGCGCTCGGCACCGCCCAGTGCGCGATGACGCGATCGAACGGGCCCGCGTGACGCAGCGCGTCTTCCGCAGCGCGCGTCCAGCGGAGCGCGCCGAGCACGCGCAGCGGCGCCTCGCGAAGGCGCGCGGCCACCCCCGGCCAGCCGAACGCGTCACCCCCGGGAATGGGCACGCGATCGATACCGTCAAAAAATGCCGCCACCGCTGCGCGCCCTCCACTCCGCACCGCCGGCGCGAACACGCTGACGCGCGCGCCGCGCGCCGCCAGCCGCAGCGCCTCGGCCCTGACGAAGTGGCCGGAGGGGTCCGCCAGCTCGGCCGGGTAGCTCGTCGTCACCACCGCGACGCGCTCACGTCTAGCGACGGACTCCCCGGACTGGTAAGGATCCCGCATGGGTTTTTCTGGTCGAGTGAAGGTCGACGGCCGCGTTCTGTACCTGACGGAAGACCCCGAGTTACTCGAAGCGCAGCTCGGCGGGAAGGCGCTCGCCTACGACCCCGACCGCGCCCTCATCGGCAACATCTCCACCGACGAGATCACGCCCGGGTGGGTTTGCTACTACTACGACGAGACCCTCGCCCGGTACTGCCTCATCGGCCTGCGCGGCGGCAAGGTGAAGAAGGACGCCATCAAGGATGGCAGCTTCGGCGTCATCGTCAGCGGCATCTCCAAGGGCTGCGGCTCCAGCCGCGAGACGGCGCCCTACAGCGAGCTCAAGGCGGGCATCAAGGTCGTCATCGCCAAGAACATCGAGAAGATCTACCGGCAGAACGCGCAGAACATCGGCCTGCTCACCAGCACCGACTTCGGCCTGATCGAGCGCATCGAGCGCGGCGAGGAGATCCCCATCGCCGAGTTCACCAAGGGGCTGGACCCCATCAGCGCCGCCATCGTCGAGCACGGCGGCCTCTTCGCGTACAACCGCGCGCGCATGGGCGGCAAGGTCTCGCCTCCGCCGGTGACCACCCCCGCGCGGCCCATGACCCTCTGCGAGAAGATCCTCGCCGCGCACGTGATCGCCGACGCGAAGACCGGCGCGCTCGGCGCGGCGGCGGTCAAGCCGGGCGACGCCTTCTTCGCCCGCACCGACGTGCGCTTCTCCCACGAGTACGTCACCCCCATGGCCGACTCCCTCTTCCGGTCGTACCTGGGCGACGACGCCGAGATCAACGACCCGTCGAGCGTCTGGGCCTTCCGCGATCACCTCACCTTCCTCGACCTGGTGATGCCCAAGGCGCACCGCGAGATGGGCCTGAAGGAGACGGCGGAGAAGCTCGCGGTGGTGCAGGAGGGCTTCACGAAGAAGCACGGCATCAAGCTCTACGGAGAGGTCAAGCGCGAGGGCAAGCTCGTCGGCAGCGAGGCCATCTGCCACAACAAGGTGATCGAGGAGCTGGCGCTCCCCGGTCAGCTCGTCTGCGGCACCGACTCGCACACCTGCATGGCCGGCGCCCTCGGCTGCTTCGCCTTCGGCGTCGGCTCCACCGACATGGCCAACGCCTGGTTCACCAGGGACGTGCGCGTCACCGTGCCCGAGACGGTGCGCTTCGAGCTCACCGGTAAGCTCCGCCCGGGCGTCTGCGCCAAGGACGTGATGCTCCACATCCTGTCCTTGCCCTTCTTCAAGACGGGGCAGGGCATCGGCAAGGTGCTGGAGTTCGCCGGCGAGGGCGTCGCGCACCTGCCGCTCGACGAGCGCGCCACCCTCACCAACATGTCCGTCGAGGCCGGCGGCTTCACCGGCATCATCGAGGCGGACGAGGTCGTCGTCGACTACCTCGTCGCGCAGCGCGGCCTGCCCGCCGAGGAGGTGCGCCGCCGCATCGTGCGCGCGGACCCTGGCGCGACCTACGCCGCCACCTTCCAGGTGGATCTCGGCGCGGTGGTGCCGATGGTGGCCACCCCCGGCGACCCGCGCAACGGCGTGCCCCTGGCCGAGCTCCGCAAGCAGAGCAACGTGAAGATCGACATCGCCTACGGCGGCTCGTGCACCGGCGGCAAGAAGGCGGACATGGACATGTACGCCTCCGTCCTCAAGGACGCGCTCGCCAAGGGCAAGCGCGTCGCGCCCGGCGTGCACCTGTACATCCAGTTCGGCTCGCAGGACATCCGCCGCTACGCGGAGAAGAAGGGCTACCTGGAGGTCTTCCGTGACGCCGGCGCCGAGACGGTGGACCCCTCCTGCGGCGCGTGCATCAAGGCGGGCCCGGGGGTGAGCGACTCCCCCGACCAGGTCACCGTGAGCGCCATCAACCGCAACTACCCTGGGCGCAGCGGCCCCGGGAAGGTCTACCTCGCGAGCCCGCTGGTCGTCGCGGCGAGCGCCATCGCCGGCCAGATTGCGGTGCCCGAGGAGCTGTAGCCCCGCGCCAGCCCACCACCCGATCCATGCTAAAGGACGCGCGCGAGGCCACCGTGACCCAGACCATCGTCATCGCCCCCAACACCTTCGCCGTCATCGACTACGTCCTCCGCGACGAGGAAGGTGAGCTCCTCGACGACAGCGCCGCCGAGGACGGCGAGCCCATCCGCTACGTCCACGGCTACGGCATGCTCGTGCCCGGGCTGGAGACGGGACTCGCGGGGCTCGCCCCCGGCGAGGAGCGCGACATCGTCGTCCCCGCGGAGGAGGCGTACGGCGATTACGACGAAGAGCTGGTCATGGAGATCGACCGCACCGAGCTCCCCGACCCGACGGCGGTGGAAGAGGGCGATGAGCTCATCGCGCAGGCGCCCGACGGCGACGAGGCCCTGCTGCGCGTGGTCGAGGTGAAGAAGGACACCGTCGTGGTGGACGCCAACCACCCACTGGCCGGTCTGACGCTCCGCTACCACGTCAAGGTGAGCGAGGTGCGCGCCGCCACGCCGGAGGAGGTCGCCGCCGCGGCGTCCGGCTTCGACGAGGCGAGCGAGCACGTCCACGGCCCCGACTGCGATCACGACCACGACGGCGAGCCGCTGGTGCCGCTCGGCAAGAAGAAGCCGAACTGAGCCTCAACCCCGGCCCAGAAGAAGAAGCGGTCAGCTCGGGAGTGGGCGCGAGCGGCCGAAGAGGGGCTCGTCGATCCACCGGGCGAGGGACTCCAGGTGACCGGGCGGGACGGTGCCGAACCCGGACGCGCCGATGAGGTCGGCGAGCGGATTGTCCGGCCCGAGCGTGACCTCCCGGAGCGTGGTGCCCACCGTGCGGGCCGTGGCGGCGGGTACGCCGCGCGCGACCACCACCACGTCGCCCGGGATGGGACCGACGGTGTCCACGACCCGCGAGCCCTCGCACCCCTCGCGCACCGTCATCGTGCCGTCCGCCGCGGGCAGCGCGTGGGTCGCGACGAAGTCCACCGCCCCGGCCGCCAGCGCCGCCAGCGAACGGATGTGCGTGTCGAAGAAGCGCTCCTCGCGGAAGGCGAGCTCGACCCCCTTCGCCCGCAGGTGGCTGCGCGGCACGATGAGCCCGCCGCGCTCAGCCGCGAGACCCACCCGGCGCGCGTGGTCCCCAGGTCTGCCAGCGCCCCGGTGAAGGCCGGCCCGGCCAGGAAGGCGGAGTGGTAGTGGTCGGCGCCCCCGCGCAGCACCGTCGCCACGGGGTCGGCGGCGGCCACCCGCTGCAGGTCCCGGGCGACGAGCGGCGGGCACCAGGCCGCGTCCGCCTCGTGCAGGTGGACCGCGTCGTAGAGCGCGCCGTAGCTCGACACGAAGACCGGCTCCACGTCCTCCAGCCCCGCCCCGACCAGCACGGCGCGCAGCCGGGCGAAACCTCGGTCCCCGGTGGGGGGCGGGATTGCCAGGGCGAAGCGCAGGACGGCCATGGCCCCATCGTACGCGCCTTCAGGGCGTTCCCGAAGCGGGCATAAAGCTCGGCCGGACCGGGTTTCACCCCCGGCCTCCCCCTTCGGCCCCGCCTGTGCTACTTGCTCCGTCCCCACACGACGGAGCTGCCATGACCAACAAAGTCAACCCTTGGGACCTGGACATCCGCGTCCGCGAACGCAACCTGAAGAACGGCACCTTGACGGACAAGGACGTGGAGAAGCTGCATTCCTCCCTCCCCGACCAGGCCTCGCTGGCCGAGCCGGTGAGCGTGCCTCAGCCCGCTCTCGTCCGGGAGGACGAGGACGAAGCCGAGGACAACGAAGCGGGCGATTCGTGACGGACGAGCAAGAGAGCCTCCCCAGCATCGATTTCGCGACGTTCATCCTGTCGCTCAGCCACTCGGCGATGGTGCACCTCGGGGATGCCCCGCACCCCGAAGGGGAGAAGGTGCAGATCAACCTCCCCCTCGCCAAGCAGACCATCGACGTCCTCGGCCTGCTGGAGGACAAGACCAAGGGAAACCTGGACGGGGACGAGGAGCGCCTGCTCACCCAGATCCTGTTCGACCTCCGCCTCCGCTACGTGGAGCAATCGAAGAAGAAGTGACCACCATGCTGCGACCCGCCGCGCCGTTCCTGTTGAGCTTCCTCGTGGCCCTCACGGCCTGCGGAAAGAAGGACGACGGCGGCGCGGCCGCGGCCAGCGCCTCTGCGACGACGGCCACCGCGCCGCCGCCCGCCCCCGTCGATCCGGGCAAGCCGCTGGTGAAGCTCCAGCCCGTCTCCTTCGCACCCATCGTCAAGCAGGTGAACGCGAGCGTGGTGACCATCACCACCGTCGGGGAGGAAGTGGTGGAGGGCTGGGGCGGCCACCGCGCGCGGCGGGAGGCCAAGGGCCTCGGTACCGGCTTCGTCATCGACAAGGACGGCACCATCCTCACCAACAACCACGTGGTGAGTGAAGAGGGCGGCAGCGAGGAGGCGCAGAGCATCAGCGTGAAGCTCGCCGACGACAAGGTGCTCCCCGCCAAGATCATCGGGCGCGATTGGCCCACTGACATCGCCGTCATCCACATCGATCCCACAGGCCTCGCCCTCAAGCCCATCCCCCTCGGAGACTCCGATGCCATCCAGGTGGGCGACTGGGTCGTCGCCATCGGCAACCCCTTCGGCCTGGAGCACACGGTGTCGGCGGGGATTGTGAGCGCCAAGGGGCGCACCAAGGACGACGTGCCACTCGACCCGGCCGGCTACTACGACTTCCTGCAGACCGACGCGAGCATCAACCCCGGCAACTCCGGCGGGCCGCTGCTGGACCTGCAGGGCCAGGTCGTCGGCATCAACTCGGCCATCCGCGGCGGTGGCGCGCAGGGCATCGGCTTCGCCATCCCGATCAACATGGTCAAGCAGCTGCTGCCCATGCTCCTGCGGGATGGGCGCGTCGTGCGCAGCGCCATCGGCGTGAGCATCCGGGACGTGCGCGAGCTCTCCGTCGACGACAAGACCGACCTGAAGGTCACCGGGGACAAGGGCGCGGTGGTCGAGTACGTGGTCCCCGGCGGCCCGGCCGACAAGGCCGGCCTTTCGCCTGGAGACGTCATCGTCGCCTTCGACGGCAAGCCCGTCGGCCGCGGGCAGGAGCTGCAGTGGATGGCCAGCACCACCGGGGTCGGCAAGACGGTCACCCTCAAGGTGGACCGCGTGGGCAAGGAGAAGGACGTGCCGGTCACGCTCGGGGTTCTCCAGCCCAGGCGCTGACCCGCCGCCGCGCCGGAGGCGCTCGGCATCCGTGGCGGCATCGGCTACGGTGATCGCGCGATGAGCTCCCGAGCCGAGGATCCGAAGAAGCGGGGCGCGACGCCCGCCCCGGCCCGGCCGCGAGAGGCCTCCGACCCCGGGGAAAACGCGGGGCCGGAGCCCGCGCCCCGGCCCGCCGATGCCGAGCGTCGTGCGAAGGTCGTTTCGCTGGGGCGGGTGAATAGGGCTGCCGCGGGGGCGTCCAACAGCAAGGAAACACGGGCCAAAGAGGCCGAGGAGGACCGGGCCCTCATCGCGAGGGCGCAGGCAGGGGATACCGTCGCATTTCGCAGTCTTGTCGAGCGTCACCAGCGCCGGGCCTTCTCCATCGCCCTCTCGCTCGTCCGTGACGAGAACGACGCCCGAGAGCTGGTTCAGGACGCATTCCTGCGAGTTTACAAGAACCTGGGGAACTTCCAGGGACAGTCGAGCTTCTTCACCTGGCTTTATCGCATCATCACCAACTTGAGCATCGACCTCATCCGAAAACCTGGCCGGCAGGTCGCCCAACTGGACGACAGCCGGCACGACCAAGAGGAGACACGCGAGATCGACTTCCCGTTCGTCAGCCGCATCGACGGCTCAGACCCCTCCGACGTGGTGCGTCGCGGCGAGATTGCCGCGCGGCTACAGCAGGCGCTCGACGCCCTGCCGGACTACCACCGCGGCGTCATCGTGATGCGCGAGGTGGAGGGGCTGAGCTACGAAGAGATGGCGCAGGCGATGGGCGTCTCGAAGGGCACGATCATGAGCCGGTTGTTTCACGCAAGGCAGAAGCTGCAGAGGGCGCTGGTGGACTGCTATCAGGAGCAGGTCCGGGGCCCCGAGCTGCGTGAGGCCGCCGCCGAGAAGTCCGGTCGCGGGGAGGGGGAGGAGTCGTCGTGACCCTCGCGGAGAAGGAGATGCTGGACGTGATGGCCTACGCCGACGGCGAGCTGGAAGCGGACGAGGCCGCCCGCGTCGAGGGCATGGTCACCGCCAGCGTCGAGGCCCGGGAGCTGCTCGCCTCCATCCGCGCGCTGGGCGAGGGCGTCCGCGCCGCCGCCCCCACGGGGAGCGCGGCGTCGCTGGAGATCACCGACGAGATCATGGGGCGTCTGGTCCCCAACGAGCTGGACCGGGCGCGCCTCAAGCGCCATGGCCGCGTGCGGATGGCGTTCGTCGCGGCGTCGGTGGCTGCCATCGCCGCCGCGGTGTTCCTCTACGTCCGCCAGGGCGCGGAGACCCCGCAGCAAGCGACCAACCAGGGCCCGGCCGTCCCGGTCGCCACCGCCCCCCTGACCACCGCTCCCGTCCCCACGCCGGATCCCTCCGGGGCCCTTGCGCAGCTACGGTCTCGCAGCGTAGAGGTCGATTCGGTCGACACCGGCTCGCACGCGGTGTCGGTCTTCTACGTGGACAACGCCCCCGCAGCCGATACCCCCGCGCAGAGCGTGGTCGTGTGGATCGACGACTCGAACGGAGCCCAGTGAAGCGCCATGGCTAGCCTCTTCTCCCGACGCACTCCCCGCCTCCTGGCGGCCTCCGTGGTGACCGCGGCGGCCCTCGTGCTCGCGGCTGTCCCCGGCGCGTACGCGCAGCCGCCTGCGGCGCATGCTCCCGCGCCGTCGCACGCCACGGTGGAGGTGATGGTCCTGCACGCCACGCAGCAGGCGGGCGCCGGCTCCATCGACCCGCAGATCGGCAACCTGCCGCAGCTCAAGAAGCCGCCCTTCTCCGCGTACAACACCTACAAGCTGCTCGACCGCAAGGCCATCGGCCTGGACAAGGGCAAGCCCGCCACCTACGGGATGGTCAACAAGCGCACGCTGCAGATCACCCTCGAGGACGTCACGGCGGATCACCGCTACCGCGTCGCCGCGGCGATCAACCAGCCGGGCGGCAGCGCCTACCTGAAGCTGCTGGAGGTCACCGCCACGGCGAACGAGACCTTCTTCGTCGCGGGGCAGAGCTACCAGGGCGGCATCCTGGTCATCGGCTTCACGATGAAGCCGTAGCGAGCCCTCAATCAGCGTGCACGATTTGGCTACGCCGAAGTGAATTCGGCGGCTTCCCCCTTGGTTCGCGTTCGCGTTCGCGAATCGCGACCGCTCATCTAGAACCCGTACTGCAGCGCGACCTCCGGTCCGATCGTCGGGAGGAACCCCGTCGGACCGAGCGCGGCGGTGAACTTCGCCGCGGCGCTGAAGGCGATGCGCTGCGACAGGGCGTAGCGGAAGCCGCCGCCCACCGCGATGAACCCGGGCCCGCCCACGCGCCACGCAACGATCGGCTGCTGGCCGGGGATGCCGCTCTGCGTGACCATCACCGTCTGCCCGGCGTCGAAGTTGGAGACGCCCGCGGCCCCGAAGATCACCGGCGCGAAGCCGAGGTCGGCCAGGGCGGCCTCGCCGAAGACGAACGTCGCGCGTGCCTCCACGTGGATGGGGACCGGCAGCTCGCGACCATCCTTCGACGCGGCCTGTCCCGGGTAGGAGGTGACCGCCCAGCCGAGGCGCGCGCCCACGAGGAAGTTCGCGTTGAGGGCGTAGTCGAAGCTGGCCATCACGCGCACGTTGCCGCCGAAGAGGCCGCCGCCGGCCTGCCCGGCGTCACCGGCGCCGAGCGTGGCGTTCTGATCGGGGGAGTCGCGGGTGGGGAAGTCGGTGCCGTCGGGGTTGGTGCAGTAGTAGCCGTCGCCGTTGACCGGCGCGGCGTTCGCGTCGAGCTTGCACACGTCGCCGGAGGCGCCCGCCCCCACGAGGTCCATCGACGTGGCCACGCCGAACCACCAGCGCGCGTAGGTCGTGCCGCCCGACTGCGCGGGGGCGCTTGCCACGCAGCGGTCGTCGCGGCACGCGCCGCTCTCGCACTGCGCGTCCACGTCGCACACCGCGCCGATGCCCCCGCGCGACTCCTCCTTGCGCCCGCACGACTCGGGGTGCTCGTTGCAGTCCTCGCACTGCTCCGGCGCGGGGCGGTGCGGCAGGTGAGGGGACGGGGAGCTGATGTTCTCGCGGATGGGCACCATGAACGGGTGGTGCACGTTGCCCGTGTTGGCGACGGGCTCGCCGCGCCTGTCGTAGCCGAGGATGTAGTAGCGCATCATGCCCGTCTCGACGGCCGCGCACGGGATCTCCCCGCCCCAGCCCTTGCCGAGGGGCTTCAGCTTCGCGGTGCGGAACTCGCCCATGCCCTCGCCGCGGTAACGCACGATGACGCGCGCCAGGTTCTCGCCCAGGTCCTCCACGTAGACGGGCAGGGGGGTGTGCACCTGCTGCTCCGGCGCCGGCGTGTGCGTGAAGTCGCCGGTGGGCTGCGTGAGGCCGATGACCGACTGCCGCGCCTCCGACCACGCGGCACGGGACGCGCGGGTCGCGTAGTCCGGGTTGAGCTCGAGCGTGGGCGCGATCTTCAGCGCGGCGATGAAGTCGGCGCTCGCGCGCTGCTTGCTGCCCTTGGCGAGGAGCATCGTGCCGCGGTCGCGCAGGAGCTCGGCGTGGGTCTTCTCGGTGCAGCGACTCTTGCCGCACGCGGCGATCGCGTGGCTCAGTCGCGCGATGGCCTTGTCGTACTTGAGCGCGAGGAACTCGTCGGCGGCCTTGTGGAGCGCGTGGCGCGCCGCCGACTCCACGCGCCTGTTCTCGGCGCGGGCGCTCGTCGCCGTGAGCACGAGCGCCGCCGCCAGCGCGACGCCGACGAGGGCGCGCGCCGGGAGCGACGGCAGGAGGAGGCGCGGGCGGCGGATCATGGGTACTTGTTGGTCGCCTGGAGGCACGCGCCGGAGTCGGTGTTGCCGGCGAGCCACGAGGTGATGCACACGTCCTGTGGGTCGCCCGGGGTGATGAGGGCGCCGCCCTTGTGGTTTTCCATGCCGCGCGCCTTGCGCACCAGGGTGAGCCACTCCGGGTGCTCGCCGTTGCCGTCGACCACCGCGCTCATGACGGTCGGCTCGAGGGCGACCACCGAGCGGTACGTGGCGTCGAGCTCCGCCTGCGTCGTATCCGGGCCGGCGAAGCCGTCGGACGCGCAGCCGGGGGAGTCGGACCCGCTGAGCCGCAGGCCGTTGCAGCCGTAGATGCGCATGTTGCGGGCGATGGACCCGTGGCAGTCGAGGGAGCCGCACCGGTGCTCCAGGTATCCGCCCACGGGGTCGAACTGCGCGCGGGAGGGCGCGTCGATCCCGATGCGCGAATCGGCGGGGGGCGTGGAGCACGCCGCCGCGACGACCGAGGCCATCGCGCCCAGCGCGAGGAGGCTGCCGGCGAGGTGTTTCATGGGTTCGCCCCGTTGACGTAGACGGGCCCGGGCGAGGTGGGACCCACGTTCGGCGTGTGGCAGAAGGCGCAGGAGCCCGCGTGGCCGATGTGCGAGTTCATCGCCTGGCCCACGCCCGCGTTGGTGTCCTCGATGGAGACGTTGACCGGGAGGGTGGGCGACCAGTCGGAGGGCGTCACCCAGAAGTTGCCCGCGTCGTTGGTGGTCACGTCGTGCATGTCCCCGTTGGAGTCGGTGAGGTGCACCGTGACGCCGGAGGCGGGATTGCTCGCGCCCTGCGTGGCGAAGACCGTCCCGCCGAAGAGGAACACCGTCGAGGCCGGCCCCTCGCTCTGGTGGCACTCCACGCACGGCTGACCGGGGCGGTGGTTCGGGCCCCGCGGGACGGAGGGGTCCTCCGGGCCGAGCGCGTCGATGGTGCTGTCGTGGACGGGGTCGTCGCACGAGGCCGAGAGCGCGGCGGCCCCGAGCAATCCCGCCACGAGGAGGGCGTGACGCGTCATAGCTCCGCCTCCAGCATGAGCGAGCCGAGGAACCCGGTGCGCTGCGTGAGGTACAGATTGTCGAGGAAGCCCGTGTACAGGCCGGTGACCTGCAGGGAGAGCGCCCACGCGCGCGGGTCGGCCTTGCCTCCGAGGAAGAGCTTGACGCCGCCGCCGCCGGAGACGGTCCAGAGCGGGCCGAGCTCGCGGTCGCCGGTGCGCAGCTCGGGCAGGTCCCACCCGGGCGCCGGGCCGGACACGTACGCGCGCTTCCAGAAGCTCACCGCCGACTGGCCGTGGAAGCGCGCCTCCGGCCAGAGCTCGAGCCGCCGGCCGAAGTCGAAGATCCAGCGGGCGTTGGTGGTGGAGGCGAAGAGCCCCCAGGAGTCGTAGTAGATGCGCTCCTGCAGGCGGAGGGTGGAGGTCTCGAAGCGGTGCGCGTAGCGCGCGGTCACGGCGAAGCGGCGGCGCGCGAGGGGCGTCTGCTCGAGCAGCCGCTCCGGGAGGCGGTTGGCGTTGACCGAGTCGATCGACGCGCCGTTGGGGACGGTCGGCGCCACGTCCGGCGCGAACATGGGGACGTAGCGGTACGGCTTGGACTGGTCGCCGTTCTCGATCACCACGTCGAGGCTGGCGCCGACGACGGTGGTGCGGTTGACGACCTGCGTGATGCCGCCGGTGAAGGACCCGCGCGAGAGGTCACGCGCGAAGACGGAGAAGGGCGTGCCGTGTCGGCCGATGGTGTCGTGCCCGAAGCCGAAGCCGAAGGTGAGCGTGGTGTTCTTCTCGAAGAGGTCCAGCGCGGAGAGCGCGCTGAAGTTGTACGAGAAGTAGTCGGGCTCGCTGGAGAGCGCGCCCGCCACGGTGACGCCGAAGGTGTGCGGCTTGTACTCGGCCTCGAGCGAGCCGGCGTGACGTACCTCCTGCCAGCGCTGCGACGCGGTGGACACGATGTCCACCGACGCCGCGGACACCACGTCGACGAGGTAGCTGCCGCGGACGGAGGCGCCGCGCGTGACGTTCTCGACGCCCGCGGCGATGGAGGGCGTGAAGACGCTGATGTGATCGCTGTCCTTGTAGGTCGCGATCTCGATCGCCGCGGTCTTGGTGGTGGTGTCGCTCGGCCCGGGCGCCGCCTCCTTCACCGCGTTCTTGGTGTCGTCGGCGGCGACGGGGGAGGCCACGAGGAGCATGGCGAGCAGCGCCCATGCGCGAACGCGTCCGGCGCGCCGGTCGCGCGGGCGCGCATGTCGCTTCGTGGTGGCCCCGCGGACGTGGATGTTCGGCATGACGCTGCGTTGCAGCTCTGTACCGCGAGGGCGGTACGATCAGGCACGCATCCCGCGCGACGCGATTCGCGGGCGGCTCGAGCGTGCGCGCGCGCCGCTCAGTTGCAGCCGCAGCCGCTCTCGGCGATCGACCCGCCGCCTGTCGCGCCCTCGTGCACCGCACGGACGTGTGACGCGGCGAGGCCGTCGATGTCGGCGCCGGTCATCGTCGGGTTGGCGAGCTGCCCACGCTCGTAGGGAGCGACGTGGGTGCACGCGACCGCGCCGAGCGCGAGGACGAAGGCGACGAAGACGGTGGTGATCTTCATGGCGACGCGACGGCGTACCACCGGCCGTTCGGCGCGATCAAGCGGGAAGATGCGGTTTACATCGTCTTCGCATGCGGGCGTACCTTTGCACCCCGCGCACATGGTGCCGGGGCGCCGCGGCCGCAGGACTCCCCGGTTTTTCGCCCGTTTTGGCCGCCCGTGCTAACGATCGCCCGCGATGCGCAGCAAGCCCCTCGCCGTCCAGATCCCCCCGCCGGAGGCCAACCAGCCGTCGTGGACCCGCGTCGGGGTGATCGCCGTGGTGGGGTTCGCCGTCGGCATCGCCTGGCCCAAGATCGTGGGCGTGCGGCTCGGCCCCAGCGCGCCGGCCGAGGCCCTGTCGGCGCTCGCCGCGCGCGCGCCGGAAGCGCCGCCGTCGGCGTCCGCCGCGCAGGCGGCCGTCGCCGTGACCGCCGCCGCGTCCGGGTCGGTGACCCCGGTCGCGGCCCCGCCGAAGGTCCACGTCGGCCGCGCCATCGTGCTCTCGTGCAAGACCGACGCGGGCGACACGCTGAAGCGACGCGACTGCGGCACGCTGCTCGGGCTGGACGCGATCGTCCAGGCGCGCATCCAGAAGCTCACCGCGGCGCCGGTCGCCGCGCAGAACCCGGGCAAGCTCAACGTCATCCTGGGCCTGGACTTCGGGCGCAACCGCGTCTCGGTGGAGAGCGGGAAGTCCTCCAGCGTGAAGGACCCCGGCTCGCTCAAGGCGGTGCTCGCCGGCGAGTTCAAGACGATGAGCCTCAAGTCGGTGGCGCACGACAACCCGCGCTACACCGTGCTGTACGTCGTGCACATCGAGACGGAGGGTGGCGAGAGCACGTCGCCTGCGGCGTCCGGGTCGACCCCTGCCGCCGTCACCGCCACGCCCTCTCACGCGAGGGGCGGCACGCCCGCCGGGGCGGCGGCGGCCGATCTGCCCGACGGCGTGGGCGTCGTCGCGTGGGATGTCGCCATCATCCGCGATGCGCCGCACACCGGGAAGATCATCGCGCGGCTGCCGCGGGGCACGCGCGTCCAGCTCGGCAAGCTGGAGGCGGGCTGGTACCCGATCCACTTCGGCGACAAGAACCAGAGCGAAGGCTGGGTCTACCGCGGCGCGCTCGGCAAGTGATCCCCGCCGGGCTGATCTCCCGACCGTGACGGTGTAGAGCGCCGGCGAGGTAGCAGGAAGTAGGCAACCGTCCCACCGCGCGGTGCGTAGACGGTTGGCCTAACCTGCATGCTGGCGATGGAAGAGGACAAGACCGTCAAGGATGGGCCTGCGCCTGCAGCCCCCGGAGTTCCTGGTGCACCCGCCGTCGCGGGGTACCAGGTCCTGCGGGTGATCGGCCGCGGCGGCATGGGCGTCGTGTGGGAGGCGATCGAGCTGCGCCTCGACCGCCGCGTGGCGCTGAAGGTTCACGCCGAGGACTCCCAGGCCAGCGGGGAGGAGGTCGCCGCCATGTGGTCGGAGGCGCGGCTGGCGGCGCGCGTCGGGGACCCGGGCGTCGTGACCGTGCTCGACGTCGGTCGCACGCTGGACGGTCGCCCCTACTACACGATGGAGTACGTCGACGGGACCGACCTCGCGGTGGTCCTGCGTGACGGGAAGCTGACGTCCGGCGAGGCGCTGCGCATCGCGATCGAGGTGGCGCGCGGCGTCGGTGCCGCCCACGAGAAGGGCGTGGTCCACCGCGATCTCAAGCCGGGCAACATCATGATCGACCGCAGCGGCCGCGCGCGCGTGCTGGACTTCGGGCTCGCCATCAAGGTCGCGCAGGGGCAGGACCTCGGGAACTTCGCCGGGTCGCCGCCGTACATGGCGCCGGAGCAGATCCTCGGCGAGGGCGGGATCGGCCCGGCGACCGACGTGCACGCCATCGGCGTGATCCTCTACCAGATGCTGACCGGCAGGCGGCCGTACGAGGGGCAGGACCATGGCGCGCTGCTGCACAAGGTCGTCTTCGCGACGCCCGAGCCCCCATCACGGCACGCGCCGGTCCACGCCGAGCTGGAGCAGGTCGTGCTCCGGTGCCTCTCCAAGGCGCCAGACGAGCGCTTCCGGAGCGGGGTCGTGCTGCACGACGCGCTCGTCGCGGTGCGCGACGGCCGGCCGTTGCCCGAGGCCCGCGGCGAGGTGGCGCCGCCGCGCACCGTGCGCAAGTCCGGCCCCGCTCCGCGGACGCCGCGGCCGGATCGCGACCAGGCCAGCCGCGTCTTCGAGTGGCGATGGTCGCTCCGCTCCAGCCCGGAGGCGCTGTGGCCCTTCGTGGCCGACACCGACCGGTTCAACGAGGCGGCCGGGCTCGGGCGGGTGGCCGTCGCCGCGGGCCGCGAGTCCCCCGACACCATGGCGCGTTCCGGCCGGGCGCGGGCGATGGCCCTGGAGATGCGCTGGCGCGAGTACCCCTTCGAGTGGATCAAGGACAGGCAGCACACCGTCTTCCGGTGGTACGGCGCGGGGCCGCTCGAGGCGCTCTGGAACCGCGTGGAGATGCGCCGTCGCGAGGACGGCGGCACCGACCTGACGCACGAGATCGCCGTCATCCCGCGCGGCATCTTCGGGCGCGTGGCGGCGACGCTGGAGATCGGGCAGCGGCTTCGCCGGGCGATGGACCGCGTCTACCGTCACGTCGACGCGACGGTGGTCGCCGGGCGAGGCGACCCGTACGACGTGCCGTACCGGCCGTCGGCCTCCGAGCTGGAGCGGGTCCACGCCGGCGCGCGCGAGCTGCTCGAGGCCGGCTTCGAGAAGCCGGAGGTGGACGCGCTCTCGGTGGTGCTGCTGCGCTCGGAGGCTCGCCGGCTCGCCCGCATGCGACCCTTCGTGCTCGCCGAGACGCTGGGCGTGTCGCGCGACCGCGCGCTCGACCTCATGCTCCACGCGTCGCACATCGGCTTGCTGGAGCTCGCCTGGGACCTGGTCTGCCCCACGTGCATGGTCGCCCACGAGACGAAGCCCAGGCTGGAGGGCGTCACGTCGCACGCCCGGTGCGAGGCTTGCGAGACGGAGTACGACCGCGATCTCGGCACGTCGGTCGAGCTCGTCTTTCGCGCTCACCCGGAGGTGCGCAAGACCGACGTGGAGACCTACTGCGCCGGCTCGCCCGCCCGGCGCCCTCACGTGCTGGCGCAGCTCGTGCTGGACCCGGGCGAGGAGCGCACGGTCGTCGTGCGGCTGCCCGGCGGGGACTACTCCATCGCCGCATACGGGGTCGGCGTGCCGGGCGAGCTCTCCTCCAGCTCCGTCGGCGTCGCGCGGGCGGCGGACGTGGTCGTCGGCGAGGGCGCGGTGGACGTGCGCCCCGCCGTGCTCGGCGACGGCGAGGTGACCCTGTGCGTCGTCAACGATACGCCCCACGAGCGCACGGTCCGGCTCGAGAGCCGGTACGCCCGGGGCGACGCCGTGCCGGCGGTGGTCGCGCTCACGCACCCGACCTTTCGTGACTTCTTCGGGAGCGAGCTCATCTCCTTCGGTGAGCACCTCGGCGTGAGCCACCTCTTCTTCCTCGCCGTCGACGCCAGTGATTGTGGGGCGCTCTTCCTCGCGAGGGGCGACGGCGAGACGTGCTCCGCGCTGCGCGCCTTCGAGGATGCCTTCGCCCAGGCGGTGAGGCGCGAGGGCGGCTCCGCGCTCCCCGGCCCTCTCGAGACGCTGGTGGCGGCCTTCCCCTCCGGGCCGAGCGCGCTGCGGGCGGCGATCGATCTGCTCGACGCGGGTCGCGACCTCCCGGTGCGGTCGGCGGTGCACGGCGGGCGGTGCCTCGCGCTGACGCGCGAGACGCGCATCGACTACTTCGGCGAGACGCTGCACCGCACGCTGTGGTTCGCCGGCGCCTCGGAGCCGCACGGGCTCGTCCTCTCGCAGGCCGCCGCGGGCGATCGCGATCTGGCGATGGCGCTCCACCAGATGCCGGTGCAGACGCGCGTGGACGTGACGAGCTCCGGCCCGTATCAGGGACGCCGGGTGGTGAAGGTGTGGCGAACGGCGGGCGACGAGGTCCGGCGCTCCACCGCGTGACGAGGACCAGCTCGGCGGTGGCACGCGCCGCCAACCCGCGCCGGACCTCCGCCGCGCGTCGGGCGTCACAGCCTCTCAGAAGGGGGGCTCCTCGTCCTCGTCGCCCGTCGTCTCGAAGGGCGCGGTGCGCGCCTTGCCCTGCCCGTCGACGCCCAGCAGGCGCTCCACGCGCTGCTCGGCGGCGTCCAGACGCTCCTGCGCGGCGCGCGTGAGCTTGACGCCCTCCTCGAAGAGGCGGAGCGACTCCTCCAGCGGGAGATCCCCCTTCTCCAGTGTCTCGACGATCTTCGACAGGCGGGCCATCGACTGCTCGAAGCTCGCCTTCGGCGGCGCCTCGTCCGCTGCGGGTCGCTCGTCCTTGGGCATGACGAAGGGCTAGCCCTACGGAATGCTCGGCGCAAGCACGAGGCGCCCCTCACCCGGTGGGACGCCGGGGACGAGCGCGTAGCCGTCGGCGTCGAAGACTACCGGGCGCGCCAGGCCCTCCGACGTCACGTAGGTGCCGAGCATGGCGCGGGTGGGTGGCGAGCCGTCGGCGTCGACGAGGCGCAGCCACGCGATCTCGTGAATGGGCGACCCGGCGAGCGGAGGCAGCCCGGCCAGCGCGCGCCTGGCGATGGTGCGGGTGAGGGCGTCGGGATCCAGCCGCGCCGCGAGCGAGAGCGTGTCCGCGCGCGCGGGGCTCCGGGCGTCGGCGGTGCGCGCGGCGAGGGCGGCGACGATCGCCCGGCGAACGGCGGCGTGCCCCTCGTAGGCGTAGGCGGCGGCGAGGCGCCCGGACGCGTCGTCCTCCTCGCTCCACGCGAGTCCGCGCGCGGTGTGGGCGCGAAGGACCGGGTCCTCCGAGGCGAGGAGGGCGTCCACCTTCTCCTTCACGGCGTCGCCCTTGCGCCGCGCGAGGGCGAGCGCCGCCAGCGGGGCGTCGGGGCCGCCGCTCTCCGCCCGGAGCGCCAGGCTGAGCGTCGGGACGATGGCGTCGGGGTCGCCGCCGGCCAGGGCGAGGAGCATCACGCGCGCGGTGGTCGCGTCCTTCTCGCCGGTCGCGCGCGTAAGCAGCGCGCGTTGCACCGCCGCGGTCGGGTGCGCGGCGGAGGCCATCGCCGCCTGTCGCCGGACGTCGGGCGAGGGGTCTTTCAGTAGATCGCCCACGTCGGCCTCTCCGAGGAGCACCCGCGCGAAGGCCGCCACCCCGCGGTCGCGCGCGTCGCGCGAGCGCCAGAGCGCGCCGACGAGGGCGTCGAGCACCGCGCTGCGCTCGCCGCGCGTCTCGACGCGCACCGCGTAGGCGCGCGCGACGAGGCGCCGCCGACCAGGGGCGGCGGCGAGGCTCTCCAGCGCGCGCATCGCGCCCGTGTTCGGCGAGCGTGCGATCGCGGCGACGGCGTCGCTACCCCAGCGTGGGTCGCCCACCAGGCTCGTCAGCACCTCGAGGGCGTCGGGGGTGAGGCCGCGGCCGAGCGCGACGAGGATCTCCGCCCGCAGCGTCGGATCGCTCGAGACGGCGAAGCGCGCCGCCAGCGCCTTCACCACGCCCTTGTCCTGCGCGCGCCGCGCCAGGCGTACGCCGGTGTGGACGGTGTCGTCGTTGCCGATGAGCGACTCGGCCGCGCGGAAGCGCTCCGGCGCGTCGACGAGCACCAGCGCCTCCCCGGCCGCCTGGCGCATGCGCGGCGCCTGGTCGGCGAAGCGCGCGATGGCGATGGGCCGCGCGCGCTCGTCGCCGAGCTGGGCGAGGGCGACCAGGGCGGCCGCGCGCGAGGTGGCGTCCACGTCCTTCGGGTCCGCCGAGGCCTCCGCCCGGAGGAGGTCGAGCGCCCGCAGGTCTCCGCTCTGGGCGATGGATCGCACGAAGAGGGGGGTCCACCCGCTCCCGACGAGCGCGGTCTTCGGGTCGGAGAGCGGAGACGCCGACCTGACGGCCAGCGCAGCCACCGCCGCAAGCTGGCCGGGACCGGGGGTGCGCGCCGCCACGGCGAGGGCGTCGCGGCACTTGACGTCGTCGCAGCGAGCGAGCGCGAGCGCGGCGATGGCGCGCGCCAGGCCCATGCGCGCGCCCAGCTCGGAGTTTCGATCACGTGCGCCGGAGGGCGCGGCGACGCTCAGCATGCCGGAGAGCCGCTCGCGCACCGCCTCCTCCGAGGCGAAGGGCGCCAGGCCGCGCGCCAGCTCGATGAGGGCGCGGGGGTCGACGCGGCCGGGCCCGCCCGGCCCCGCCGCCTGCACCATCAGGCTGACGGCCTCCGGCGAGCCCACCGCCGCCGCGCGCCGGATCCCGCGCAGGCGGTCGTCGGCGTCGGCGGAGTGCAGCAGGTGGTCGGCCATGTCGACGCCGAACCGGCTCCGTAGGGAGGCGTGCGCCGGCGAGCTCACCCGGATGCGGATCTCCGCCGGCGGCGGCGCGGTCAGCTGCGGCCCGAAGAACGGCCCGGGCTGCGCCGCGACGGGCGCGGCGACCGTGAGGCCGGCGAGGACGAGCAGCGCGAGGTGATGCCGCCGCATCCCTTACTTCTTCTTGGGCGCGGGCTTCGGCGCAACCTTCTCCGGCGGGGGCGGCGGCCCGGGCTTGGCGGGTGGCGGCACCGGCGGGGCCACGAGCACCAGCAGCCCGATGCCCGAGGCGGCGCCCGGCTGGCCGCGCACCGCATCCCAGCCGACCGTCTCCGCCGCGTCATCACGGCGCGTCATGGAGGAGAGCGCGTTGACGACGGCGATGGCGCGGAAGAGCGCGTCGCTCTGCGCCTGGGCCGAGGCGCCCTTGGGCCGCGCGCCCACCGCGAGCGTCCAGTCCCGGTGACGGCTCAGCTCCAGCGCGAGCGCGCGGAGGGTGGGCATGCTCGCAGGGTCGACCGAGGGGGTCCCCGCCGCGCCGGCGATCTCGATGGGCTTGGCGAGGCGCAGCGTCGGGTGCTCCGGCTTGCCGGCGACCACGACCAGCGGCTTGCCGCCCTCGTCGGGGCAGCCGTCGTCGTCGTCCACGCCGTTGAACGTCTCGGCGGCGTCGGGGCACTTGTCGACGTCGTTGAGGAAGGTGTCGCCGTCGCGGTCGGGGTTGGGGCAGCCGTCGTACTTGGGATTGGTGGACGGCTCACCTGCCTTCAGCGGACACGCGTCCTGGGTGTCGGGCACGCCGTCGCCGTCGTTGTCCGGATCCGGGCAGCCATCGGAGTCCTGGTAGCCGTCCTTGTCCTCCGGCTGGTCCGGACACTTGTCCACGTCGTCGGGCACGCCGTCCTTGTCCTTGTCCGCCGTGGGGCAGCCGTCGCGCTTGGGGTCGGCGCTGGGCGCGCCCTTCACCGCGGGGCACGCGTCCACGTCGTCGGGCACGCCGTCGCCGTCGCGGTCTGCCGCGGGGCAGCCGTTCTTCTTCGGGTCGCTCGAGGGGGCTCCCTTCACGTTGGGGCACGCGTCCTCGCGGTCGACGATGCCGTCGTCGTCGTTGTCCACCTCCGGGCAGCCGTCGGAGTCCTCGAAGCCGTCGCGGTCCTCCGGGATGTCCTCGCACTGGTCCTCGTCGTCGGGGACGCCGTCGTGGTCCTTGTCGTGCTCGCGCGGTGCCCACCCGATGCCCGCGACCGCGCGGAAGCCAGGCACGCCCACCGCGTCGCTCAGGCCGATCTCCATGCCGCCGAGGACGTAGGTGTCCTTGTCGTGGCCGAGGGCGATGCGATCGGAGAGGGAGAGGAGCACCGGCGAGAGCGCCGCGGCGCCCGGGTCGACGAAGGGCGCCGTCGGCCCGGCGGGGACCCACCCGTGCGCCGCCACCTCCCAGACCTGCCGGTCATCCCGGTCCAGGTGGAAGATGTCCGGCCGCAGGCTGATGCCGAGCGACCAGGGGATGGCGTCGCCGTACTCGTAGCGCTGGTCGGACGGAAGGAGCGTCGCCTCCGGCCAGGTGCGCCGCTCGGTGCGGACGAAGTAGCCGAGCGACGCCTGCAGGTGCGCGATCACCACCGAGTAGTCGGCGGTGAGGCGGAGCTGGCCGGTGGCCGCGCCCTCGCCGGCGAAGCTGGAGACCGCGCCGGTGGGTACCGTGGCCATCACGTCCGCCGCCAGCCCGAAGCCGCCGCTCTGGTTGTCGATGATGGCGGCCTTGCCGTGGAGGCTCAGGTCCCCGAGCGCCGTCGCCGGCAGGGCGAGCGTCTCCACGCCGCCGGGCAGCGCCTCGGTCCCCGTCTGGTAGATGACCGCCGGCACGCCGACGCCGACCGACGCGCGCTTGCCGAGGCCCAGGTCGGCGACGATGTTCATCGTCACGACCGAGTCGACGGGCCGGTAGGAGACGTCGGAGCTGGAGGTGCTCGTCAGCGTGACGGGCCGGAAGGCATAGTCGAAGAAGCCGCCCACGCTCCACGCCCACGGGCCGGGCGTCGACACCGGCTCGAGCACCAGGTTGGCGTGCGGGTCCACCGAGGGCCGCCAGGTGCGCGCGTCGATGGAGGGGAGCACGTCGTCGGCGAGGGCCGCCCGGCCCGGGCCGGCGACGAGGACGAAGGCGCACGCGGCGGCGGAAAATGGGCGGGAAATCCGCATCGGTAGGCGAGAGAGTAGGCGAGCTTGCGCCGCGAAGAAAGGCCGTTCGCAGCCGCCACCCGCCTCGCCCTCAGACCGGCGCGGGGGCGGGGGTGACCTCGCGCGCGTCGCCCTCGCGCGGGGTCTCGCCTGCTTTCTCCCGCAGGCGCTTGATGGCGCCGCTCAGGATCTCGCCGATGAGCGCGCGGTAGTCCATCTTCGCGCCGTTCGCGATCAGGCACAGGTCGCTGTAGTCGGGGGTCAGGCCCGGGAGCGGGTTGACCTCGATGACGTAGACCTTGCCCGCCGGCGTGAGGCGCAGGTCCACGCGCGCGACGTCGCGGCAGCCGAGGGTGGTGAAGGTGGTGCGGCACACGCGCTCGACGGCGCGCAGCTCCTCCTTCGTCAGGCGGGCGGGCACGTCGTAGCGGACGTGGCGCTGCCAGTCCTGCTTGCAGTCGTAGTCGTAGACGGGCCGCGTGCCGCCGTCGAGGAAGACCACCTCCATCGGCGGCAGGACGCGCGCGCGGCGCTCGCCCAGCATGCCGACCGTCAGCTCGCGGCCATAGACGTACTCCTCGACGAGGGCGGGCTGGTGGTACTTCTCGATGAGCAGGCGCGCCACCTCGCGCAGGCCCGCCTCGTCGTCCACCACCGACTTGGCGGTGATGCCCTTGCTGGTGCCCTCCGCGTTGGGCTTGACGATGACCGGGTACTTGAAGGGCTTGAGCTTCTCCCGGCCGGTGACCAGCACCTGGCCCTCCGGCGTGTCCACGTCCTTGAGCAGCCGCTTGGTGAGGCCCTTGTCCAAACAGATGCTCAGCGTCGCCGAGTCGCTGCCGGTGTGCGGCACGCCGAGCAGCTCGCAGAGCGAGGGCACCTGCGACTCGCGGTTGCGGCCGCGGATCCCCTCGGCGATGTTGAAGACCACGTCCACGCCGCTGGTGATGAGCGCGCGCGGGAAGTCCGGCGTCGCCTCCAGCGGTACGACGGTGTGCCCGAAGCTCTCGATCGCCCGCGCGATGGACTGGATGGTCTCCGGCGCGTCGTACTCCGCCTCGCGATCGTCGCCCGCGGCGGAGCCGATGCGCTTCATGTTGAAGGCGAGGCCCACCTTCAGCGTGCTGCGCTTCGCCCGGGCGCGGGGGCGCGTGGCGGTGAGCTGCGCGACCAGACCGGCGCGCGCGCAGACCGAGCGCAGCACGGCGTGGACGAGCGCGTCGTAGTCGATGCCGCGCAGCTGCGCCGAGAAGGGGAGCGCCGCGCCGGGCGTGAAGCTCGGGAGGGCGGTGGCGGAGAGGAAGAAGACCTCGCCGTCTCCGCTGACGCGGAAGTCCAGGCAGCCGGCGTCGCGTATGCCCAGGGCGGCGAAGGTGCGGTCGGCGATCTCCTCCACCCGCTCGCGTACGCGCCCCCCGAGGGGTGCCTCGCGCAGCGTCACCGCGCTCGCGTCGGCATGGGCCAGGGCGAAGTCGTAGACCGCGAACTTCCGCGGGTAGGTCGGGTCGACGTGGAGCTCCACCGGCGGGAGCTGCCCGATGCCCTCCAGGCAGCAGACGCGCACGTCCATGCCCTCCACGTAGCGCTCCAGGAGCACGCCGTCGGGGTAGGTCTCGAGCAGGTCGTCCAGCATGCGGCCGAGCTCGATGGGGTCCTCCGCGACGCTCGCCCGCGTGATGCCCTTGGAGGAGCCCTCGTAGTTGGGCTTGGCGATGACGGGGTAGGTGAGGTCGTCCAGCCCGCCGCTGCGCAGCGAAGCGCGCGTCACCAGACGCCCGCGCGGGCTGGAGACGCCGTGACCGGAGAGCACCTTCTTGGTGAGGGCCTTGTCCAGCGTCACGCAGAGCGTGTAGGCGTCGCTGCCCGTGGCGGGCATGCCCATCTCCTCGAACAGCGCCGCGTAGAAGCCGCGGCGCATCCGCCCGCGCTTGCCCTCGGCGGTGTTGAAGATGACGTCCGGCGAGTACGCCTCGAGGCGCGAGACCAGACGCGAGGGCGGGCCGCTCACGTCGACGCGGTCGACGTCGTGGCCGGCGCGCGCGAGAGCTCGCGCGATCGCGTCGATCGTTTCTGGTGGATCGAACTCGGCGTCCTCCACCGAGGCTGTCAGGCGGAGGTTGTGAGTGAGCGCGATGCGCATGCTGGCCGCAGGAGTCTAATTCTCCCCCTCCGGTCCGCAAGAGGCAGCGCGGCCGGACCGGCGCCGGCGGTCAGAGGACGTCGACGGTCCCGTGGAAGTTGTCGTAATGCGAGAGGGAAATGCGCTCGCCCGCCTCCCACGGGACCGGGCACCCCAGCCAGCCGGCCAGGTGGTCGCGGGCGGCCTCCGACCCCTTCCACACCAGCCCGGAGACGCGGGCGGCGTGCCGCGGTGTCACGGTGAGCTCGTGCTCCCGATGGCCGCGCCGCACGCCGAGCGCAAGCGGCGCGCGCCGCCGGATGCCGATGGCGAGGACCCGCGGCGAGTAGACGTGGCCCGCCACCCGCACGATCTCGTCGCCCGCCGCGAGGCCTCCGGCCGCCGCCGGGCTGCCTTCCAGCACCGAGGCGACGCGCCCTGCGCGCGGGTCGGCGAACACCACGCCAATCTCCCCGCGGTCGGAGCGTTCCACCCCGAACCCCAGCCGCCCGAGGCGCTCCAGCGTGGAGAGCCCGCCGGGCCGCTCCGCCTCCGCCTCCACCATGGTGCCCAGCTCGGGCGCGAGGCCCGCAAAGAAGGCGCGCACGTCCGACGTGTCGAAGCCCTCGGCGAGGTGCGCCGCGTAGAAGGCGCGCAGCGCCTCGTCGAGGGAGGAGCCGCGCTCCCGCAGCGCCTGGTCCAGGTCGAACGCCACGAGCATCCCGGCGTCGTAGTAGTCGATCGCCACGTCGGGCTGGCCGGGGAAGCGGCCGCGGTTGAGGAAGGCCGCGAGCGACGCGTCCGCGGGCGTCACCAGGCCGTAGGCCGGCAGCGCGGAGAGGTGCTCGTGGTAGCGCACGACGTTGGAGAAGAAGCGTGACGCGCTCATCCGTCCGGCGCGCGTGGAGAGCAGCATCTCGTAGTAGCGGGTGAAGCCCTCGCTCACCCAGAGGCCGTCGACGAAGGAGCCGCGCTCCAGGTCCGGGTGCAGGAGGGCGCGCGGCTTCATCCGGCAGACGTTCCACGCGTGGAAGAGCTCGTGCGCCGCCACGCGCACCGCCGCGCGCATCGCCTCCTCGTCGGCGTAGACGTCCTGCCCCACGCCGATGGTCGTGCAGTCGGGGTGCTCCAGGCCCCACTGCATGCGCGGGTCGTGCGCCACGAAGAACGTGTATTCTGCAAAGGGGAAGGCGCCGAAGACCGCGCGCGCCGCCCGCGCGGCCGCGAGCACGCCCTCCACCAGCGCGCCGTGGCCCTCCTCGAAGCCCGCCGCGCGGTCGAAGAAGACGAAGTGGAAGGGCGTGCCCTCGAGCTCCTGGGTCTTTGCGTCCGGCGCGCCCGCGAGGGCGACCACGTCGAGCAGGTCGGTGCGACGGGCATACTCGAAGGTGCGCTCGTCCACCTTCCGCGCGCCCGACGGGTGGTGGAGCGTCCAGCCCTCGGGCAGCTCGTAGCGCACGCGGACCGGGCCCTCGTAGCCGACCGGCGCGAGGTAGCGCGCGCCGGCCAAAAGCGCGCGGTCGTGAAAGACGAGGCCGGCGATCTCCGCCCACGCGATGTCCGCGGCCACGGCGCGCCACGTGAGCCGCACGCGCGCCGGCGCGTCCGGGACGCGGAACCCCTGCCAGCCGTCGCGCACGACGGCGAGCGCACCGCCCGTGGCGGCGTCCTCGGCGCGGACGTCCACCACGTCCCGCGCGAGCTTGAGCAGCGCGTAGGCGCCGGGCATCCAGGCGGGGCAGGCGACGCGCAGGTCGCCCCCCGCCGCGTGCGCCACGTCGAGCGTGCAGTGGAGGGCCTGGCCGCCGGGGACGACGCGGACGTGGTAGTCGATCACGTGCGCCACGTTAGGTCACGGTGCACCGTTCGGCTACCGCCTCGCATCGACGCTCGCCGCGAGCTCTGGTACGAAGGGCGACGATGGCCGAGCCTCTCACCCTTCTCTGCCTCGCCTCCTATTACAAGGGCGAGCGCTTCATCCGCCAGGCGGCCTCCATGGGCGCCCGCGTCTACCTCCTGACGACGGAGAAGCTCCTCGGCAAGCCCTGGCCGCGCGACGTGCTGGCGGACGTCTTCGCCCAGCGCGATGGCGCCCCCCTGGAGGAGACGGTGCGCACGGTGAGCTACCTGGCGCGGACCACCCGCTTCGACCGCATCGTCGCGCTGGACGACTTCGACGTGGAGACCGCGGCGTCGCTGCGCGAGCACCTGCGCATCCCGGGCATGGGCGACACGACGGCGCGCCACTTCCGCGACAAGCTCGCGATGCGCGTGCGCGCGCGCGACGAGGGCATCCCGGTGCCCGACTTCGTGCACGTGCTCAACCACGACGCGCTGCGGGAGTTCATGCGCCGCGTGCCGCCCCCGTGGATGGAGAAGCCCCGCGCGGAGGCGAGCGCCTCGGGCATCACCAAGGTCGCGAGCGAGGAGCAGCTCTGGGAGCTGGTGAACCGGCAGGGCGACCGGCAGTCGTACTTCCTGCTCGAGCAGTACCTCCCGGGCGACGTCTACCACGTGGACTCCATCGTCACCGAGCGCAAGGTGGTCTTCGCCGCGGTGAACAAGTGCACGGCGCCCCCCTTCGACGTGGCGCACGGCGGCGGCATCTTCTCCACCAGCACGGTGCCGCGCGGATCGAGCGACGAGCGCGAGCTCCAGTTCCTCAACGAGCGCACCCTCGCCTGCATGAACCTGGTGCGCGGCGTCTCGCACGTGGAGTACATCAAGGCGCGCGGCGACGGGAAATTCTACATGCTGGAGTGCGCCGCGCGCGTGGGCGGCGCCCACATCGCCGACATGGTGGAGGCGGCGACCGGCATCAACCTCTGGGTGGAGTGGGCGAAGATCGAGGTGGGCGGCGGAAAGACGCCCTACGAGCTTCCGGAGACGAGGGGCGACTACGGCGGGCTGGTGATGACGCTCGCGCGCGACGAGCACCCGGACCTCTCCCCCTTCTCCGACCCGGAGGTGGTGTTCCGCTCACCCGAGGCGCACCACATCGGCCTGGTCTTCGCGTCGCCGGACCGCGCCCGGGTGCAAACGCTGCTGTCGAGCTACCTCGAGCGCCTGCGGCCGATGGTGGCGAGCATGCCGGCGCAGGACCACCCCGCGCACTGAGGTGAGGGAGGGCGGGCCTACTCGCCGTCGCTGCCGGTGGCGGCCAGCGTGGTGGGGAGCGTCTCCGGGAGCTCGTGGGCCATGCGCAGGCGCTTGGTCTCCAGGTACCGCGCCGAGAGCGGGTTGACCGGGACGATCACCGGCAGGCGGGACGCCACCTGCACGCCCAGCGCCCGCAGGCCCTCCACCTTCGCGGGGTTGTTGGTCATCAGGCGAATGCTTGCAATGTGCAAGTATTCCAGCATGTCGCTCACCACGTCGTAGCGGCGCGCGTCGTCCGGCAGGCCGAGGAGGCGGTTGGCGTCGACGGTGTCCGCCCCGCGCGACTGCAGATCGTACGCGCGGATCTTGTTGGCGAGGCCGATGCCGCGCCCCTCCTGCCGCAGGTAGAGCACCGCGCCGGCGCCGCGCCGGACGATCTCCGCCATCGCGGCGTCGAGCTGCGCCTTGCAGTCGCACTTGAGCGAGCCGAACACCTCGCTCGTCATGCACTCGGAGTGGACGCGCACCGGGAGGTGCGTCTTGCCGGCGACCTGACCGTAGACCAGGGCGACGTGCTCCTTCTCGCCCGTGTCGCCGCCGTCGGCGTTGGCCACGCTGCGGAAGACGTGCGTGGTGAAGTCCCCGTGACGTGTCGGCAGGGGGGCGGAGGCGAGCCACTCGGTGCCGCGGGAGAGGATGGTTGGACCGTTCGGCGTCTCGGTCGTGCCGGCGCGGTCCTTCTCAAGAGGCCGGATCACCCGTTCGGGGACGTGCATCTCCATGGTTCTCCTTGTCTTCAATCAGCGAGCGGCGCGGCTGGCGCGAAGGATCTCCCTTAGTCGGCCAGCGCGGCCTTGGCAACGTAAGTCCTGGCCGGCCCTGCGTCAAAGGCTCGACGCGGCCGAGGTCGCGGACGTCACGCTCGCTACGATGACTGGATGGGCCGCCGCGGTTGCGCGTAGGGTGCCTGGTCGATGAGCGAGAAGAAGAAGGAGAGCCCCCTGCCGCCCATCGTGCGGCAGCTCGGCTGGGTGTCCCTCTTCACCGACGCCTCCTCCGAGCTCATCTATCCGCTGCTCCCGGCCTTCCTCGCGACGATGGGCGCGGCCGGCACGTGGCTCGGCATCGTGGAGGGGGTGGCGGAGTCGGTCGGGTCCTTCGTCAAGTGGGTGGCGGGCGCGCTCTCCGACCGTCGCGTCCACCGCAAGCCGTACGTGCTCGCGGGCTACGGCCTGTCCACCGTGGTGCGGCCGCTCGTCGCGCTGGTCGCGGCGCCCTGGCAGGTGGTGCTGGTGCGCTCCACCGATCGCGTGGGCAAGGGCGTGCGCGCCGGGCCGCGCGACGCGATCCTCGCCGGCGCCGTCGACGCGGGGAGCCGCGCGAGGGCCTACGGGGTGCAGCGGATGATGGACAACACCGGCTCGGTCATCGGCCCCACCGTCGCGTTCGCGCTGGCGCAGGGGCTGGGCTGGTCGCTCCGGGAGATCTTCGCCTTCGCCATCTTCCCCGGTCTCATCGCGATGGCGGTGCTCGCCTTCGGCGTCCACGAGCCGGACGCCCCGGTGGACGCCGCGCCCGCCGCGAAGCCGGCGGACGACGCGCATGCCGGCGACCCCAGGAAGGTGCCTCTCGCCCCGCCGGTCCGGCGCTACCTGCTGGCGGTCGCCTTCTTCTCCCTGGGTGCCTCCGCCGACACCTTCATCCTGCTGCGGCTGCACAAGCTCGGCCTGCCCAACGCGTGGCTCCCGGTGGCGTGGCTCACCCTCAGCGCGGCGCGCGCGCTCATGAACGTGCCGGGCGGCCGCCTCTCCGACCGCGTCGGGCACCGCAAGACGGTGCGCGTCGCCTGGTTCCTCTACGCCGGCGTGTACGTCATCTTCCCGCTCGTCCACACCGTGGCGGCGACGTGGGCGGTGATGCTGATCTACGGCGGCTACTACGGCCTCTCGGAGGGCGGTGGCCGCGCCATCCTCGCCGAGCTGGCGCCGGCCGAGCAGCGCGGCCGGGCGTTCGGCGCGCTGCACGCGGTCACCGGCTTCGCCGTGCTGCCCGCCAACGCCCTCTTCGGCGTGCTCTTCGACGCGCACCCGGCGGCGGCGTTCTGGATGAGCGCGACCTTCGCCGCCACCGGCGCGCTGCTGCTGGGACGGAAGGTCAGCGCCGGCAGAGCCGCGTGATCATGTCGGCGAGGATCGCCTCCGGCGGGCGGCGAGAGCCCTTGAGCGCCAGGTCCGTCTCGGCGAGGACGAGCACCCAGCGCTCCAGCTCCTTGCCGCGGAGGCCGCGCGCGCGCTCGGCGAGCTCACGTCCCTGCTGCGGCCCGAAGGCCCCTGCCCGCCGCGCCGCCTCGTCGTGCGGGACGCCGGCGTCGGTGGCGGCCTTGTAGCGCGCGAGGCGCCGCACCGACCACGCCAGGGCGCCCAGCATCATCAGGCCGCGGTCGCGCGGGTCGTAGGCCTCGGAGAGGGCGGCGAGCGCATCGCCGAGGCGCTGCCTGGACACCGCGCCGACGACCGCCCAGGTGTCCGCCGTGCGTACGCGCGCCACGCACTGGGCGACCGCCTCGCCGTCGATGGGCTTGCCCGGACCCACGAACAGGGACAGTCGCTCGATCGCGTCCGCGACGTAGGAGAGCTCCGGGCCGGCGAGCTCGGCGAGCAGCGCGGCGGTCTCGCGATCGATGGCGTGGCCCTTGTCCTTGGACGCCTCGGCGATCCACCCGGGCAGCTCGTGCGCCGAGAGGGCGGCGCACTCCACCAGGAAGCCCTGCTTCTTCGCCAGCACGGCGAGCTTGCGGCGGCCGTCCAGCTTGGTGGCGACGAGCACGAGGCACGTGGTGTCGACCGGGGCCTTGGCGTACTCGGTCAGCCTGTCCAGCGCCGAGGAGGCGCGCTCGCCGTCCTCGCCGCCGGAGTCCCACCGCTCCACCGAGCGCACCAGCACGAAGCGCCGGGGCGCCATCATCGGCACGGTGCGCGCCGCGGACACCACGCGATCGGCGTCGACCTCCCCGGCGGTGAACTTGTCCTCGTTGAAGGCAGCCACGCCGGTGCCGAGGCTCGCCGCGCGCACGGCGGCGATCACGTCGTCACGCAGCAGGCGCTCCTCGCCCGCGACGAGATAGACCGGAAGGAGCTGCCCGCGGCGGGCCTGCTCGATCGCCGACCGCGGCGTCAACGGGCGTCGTCGCGGTCGCGCCGGCGGCGACGCCGTAGCCCGAGCAGTGCGAGCCCGAGCGGCGCTCCGAAGAGCTCTACCGTCCCGAGCGGTACGCCGGGGACCGAGCACCCGCAGCCGCCCGGCTTCTCCTTGACCTGCTCGGCGTCGGTCTCCTGGAAGGCGCTCGCCGGGATGAAGGGCGCGGCGGTGCCGACGGGCTGCACCTCGGTCGAGGTGGGCGCCGCCATCGCGGTGTCGTTGTTGGGGCTGTTGGAGGCGACGCCGCCGTCCAGGCCGTTGTCCACCTTCTTGATCTTCTTGTTGTTGGCGTCGAAGGTGATGCTGCGCCGGTCCACGACGGGGTTGTCGCCCTCGAGGACCAGGTTGGCGGTCCCGGCGAGGTTGGTGCCGTCGGCGAGCTGCACCTTCATGGTGTACTCACCCGCCTCGAAGCCGCGCTGGCGCGTCAGGCCGAAGTCGAAGCGCGTGGACTTGTAGATCTTGCCGGTGCCGTCGGCGAAGTCGACGTCCAGGCTCTCGATGCTGGGCATCTGGTTCTGGACGGCGATCTTGTTGAGGACCGGCTGCTTGGAGGCGTCCGTCAGGGCGCGCTCGTAGACCATGGTCTTGGTGAACATGAACTTCATCGGCACGTGCGCGATCGACGGCGCGCGCGTGAGGTCGATGCTCACGAACAGGTGCCAGGCGCCGGACACCTCCTTCACGTCGTGAGAGCGCAGACGCCAGCGACCGCCGGCGTGGGCAAAGGGCGAGACGAGCAGCACGCACAGGAGCGCCGCCATCCACGAGAGCGCCTGGAGGAACCTGCGATTCATGACGCGCACGTTACCGCAAACTCGACGTGGGGTGGGAGCCGGTCGTCGGCTCATCTCCCGCGGCACGACGCCCGGGTGCTAAAAGGGGTATGTCCGGATGGAAAATTTGCAGGCTACACGTATCGACGACGTGCCCGGGGGCTCCCTCGCCTCGCGTCCGGGGGAGCGTTCGGTGGTGGCCGTGGGCAACTTCGATGGCGTGCACCGCGGGCACAGGTCGGTCGTGACCGCGGCGCGCGCGGAGGCGGGCGGCGAGGGGTTGACGCTGCGCGTCCTCACCTTCGACCCCCACCCGGCGGTGGTGCTCGGCCGCACCCCTCCCCCGACGCTCACGACGCTGCCCCGCAAGGCCGAGCTGCTGCGGCGCGTCGGCGTGGACGAGGTGTGCGTGAAGCGCTTCGACCTCGCCTTCTCCCTCTGGTCTCCGGAGCGCTTCGTCGAGGAGCTGCTCGCCCGGGCGCTCGGCGCGCGGGTGGTCGTCGTCGGCGACAACTTCCGCTTCGGCCACAAGCGCGCGGGCGACTTCGCCGCCCTCACGCGGCTGGGGGAGAAGCTCGGCTTCACGGCGCACTCCTTCCCGGTCCAGGGCGACGCGCGCGGGCCCTTCTCCAGCACGCGGGTGCGCGACGCGGTCGCGCGCGGCGACCTCGCCGACGCGAGCGAGGTCCTCGGCCGGCCTCACGCCGTCTCCGGCGTCGTCGTCCGGGGCGATCAGCGCGGGCGGACCATCGGCTTCCCGACGGCCAACCTCGTGGAGGTGCCGGAGGTCCTGCCACCCAACGGTGTGTACGCGGTGCTGGTCGACGCCCTCGACGGCACCGGGGGCGCGGCCGCGCTCGGGCATGGGGTCATGAACATCGGCGTGAGGCCGACGGTCGACCACACCGGCGTGCGCACGCTGGAGGTGCACCTCTTCGACTTCGACGGCGATCTCTACGGGCGCGCGCTGCGGGTGCACCTGGTCGCCCGGCTGCGGGAGGAGCGCAAGTTCGCCGGCCTGGCCGAGCTGCAGGCGCAGATCGCCCGCGACGTGGAGGAGGCCCGCGCGATCACACGGGATTTCGGCCCGGGGCAGGGCGCCTTCGGCTAGCGAGGGATTTCCCTTTCCAACCGCCTTTGGCCTCTGGCATACACCGCGCGGAGGGTCTGCCGGATGCAACGTGCCGAGCTCGAAGCGTTGGGTCGCGACGCGCTCGTGTCGCGGGCGGAGGCCGCCGGGGTTCCGCGTGCGCGCGTCCTCACGCGGCCGGAGCTGATCGACGAGCTCATCGTGCGTGTCGGCCCGAGCGACACCGAGGCGCGGCGCCGGGCGCGGGGCTTTCTGGGTCGCGCCCGCGACCTGCTCGCGCGCGTGGTGGAGCGCGGCCTTCATCTGCCGGACGCCGCCAATCGCATTCGCAGCGTGCCGCCGCCCGCGCCGGCGCAGCGCGCGCCCTCGGTGGTGCCCACCGTCACGCTGGCGGAGATCTACGCGACGCAGGGCCACCGCGCGAAGGCGCTGGAGACGCTGCGGGCGGTGCTCGCGCAGGAGCCGGAGCACGCCGCCGCGCAGGCCCTGATGGCGCAGCTCCAGTCCCCCGGGTACGTCGCGCCCAAGCCGGCGCTCCCGCCGGAGGCGAGCGGCGCGGACGAGCTCGGCGGCTCCAGCCACATGGAGAGCGAGCCGGAGGGCGGGTCGCGCGAGCCGCCGGAGCCGGCACGCATGCTCGACGCCGACCCGCTCCCGCCCAGGTACGACGTCGACGAGTGCGTCGCCATGTCGGTCGACCCGAGGACGGTCTACGTCTACTGGGAGCTCCGCGACGACACCATCGCCCGGCTGCGGAAGGTGGCCGGCGGCGGCCATGTCTCCTTGCGGGTGCTCGCCATCGTGCCGGGGTGGGACGGGCCGCGCACCGTCACCCGCGACATCGAGGTGGGGGGCGCGCAGCTCGGCGACTGGTTCGTGCGGGACCTGCCGAAGGACGCCATCGTGCGCGCGGCGATCGGCTGGGTCATGCCCGACGGCGTGTTCCTCTCGGCGGCCCACTCGCTGCCGGCCGAGCCCGCGCCGGTCGATCAGGCCGGCATCCTGGCCGAGCTGCTCGCGCGGTGGACACGGGAGGGCTCGTCGCCGGTCGGCGCGTCGGACGCGGAGGCGGCGGCGTTCGCCCGGGCGCTGGCGCGGAGCGAGGCGCGCCGCGTGGCGGAGGAGCGCGTGCAGGCGGTGCGCGCCGGGCGCGCGGACGAGCTGGGCATCGCCCCGCAGGCGCCCCTCGGCGCGAGCGAACGGATGGGCCCGATGGGCGCGAGCGAGCGTTTCGCGCCAAGCTCATGGGGTGCACCTCGGTGAAGATGCGCCCTCCTTCTTCACGTGCCTGTCACACGACGTAGCTAAGGAGAAGCGGCCATGACTCGAGTGCTCATCGTGGAGGACGAGAAGGACATCCGCGACGTGCTGGCCTTCAACCTGCGGCAGGCCGGCCACCAGGTGCTGGCGGCCGAGCGCGGGGAGGAAGCGCTGCGTCTGCTCGCCCAGAAGCCCGGGCTGGTCATCCTGGACGTCATGCTCCCCGACATGTCCGGCGTGGAGGTGTGCAAGGCCATCAAGCGCTCCAGCCAGCACGCCAACGTGCCGGTGCTGATGCTCACCGCCCGCGCCGAGGAGGTGGACCGCGTGGTGGGGTTCGAGGTCGGCGCCGACGACTACGTGGTCAAGCCGTTCAGCGTGCGTGAGCTCTTGCTGCGCGTGCAGGCGATCCTGCGCCGCGCGACGGGCAACGTGCCCCCGCCGGAGGTGGTGGAGCTCGGGGACCTGCGCATCGACAAGACCGCGCACCGCGTGTGGGTCTCGGGCAACGAGGTGGAGCTCACCGCCCTGGAGTTCAAGCTGCTGCTCACCTTCTACGAGCGCCGCGATCGCGTGCAGTCGCGCGCGACGCTGCTCGACGACGTGTGGGGCGTCTCGCCGGACATCGCGACGCGCACCGTGGACACGCACGTCAAGCGCCTGCGCGAGAAGCTCGGCCCTGCGTGCGACTTCATCGAGACGGTGCGCGGCGTGGGCTACCGCTTCACCACCGCGCCGGCCACGGCCTGAGTCGTGGCGGCCGCGGCCGAGGCCCGCGCGGAGCCCGCGGCGCCGCGCCGGGGTGCGCGCGGCGCGCTGGCGCGGCTCGGCGTCCGGACCAGGCTCTTCCTCGTCTCGGTGTGCGTCATCGCGGTGGCCGCCGTCGTCGCACACGCGTACCTCTCCTCCGCGCTGGACGCGCTGCTCACCGGGCGCGCCCGGCGCGATCTGGTGGTGCGCGCGGGCCTCGCCGCGGACCAGGTCAGGCTCGCCGCGCCCGCCGACGCCGCCGCGTGGGAGAGGCTGGCCGCGGATCTGCACGAGCAGGCGGGCGCGCGGGTGACGCTCACCGACGCAGGCGGCGTCGTGCGCGGGGACTCGCCGCGCCCCGCGGCCGCCGCGCTCGGCGAGCGCCTCGCCGGTCGCCCGGAGGTGCGGGCGGCGCTGGCGGGTGACACCGGCGTCGACGTGCGGCAGGAGGGGCCGTCGCGCGTGCTCTACGTCGCCGTCCCGGTGACGAAGGCGGGACGCGTCGTCGGCGTGACGCGGCTCGCGGCGCCCCTCGCCGAGGCGGCGCGCGCCCAGGCGCGGCTGCGCGGCGCGCTGCTCCTCGGCTGCCTGGCGGCGCTGGCGGTCGCCCTCGCGATGTCGCTGGTGAGCGCGCAGCTGACGGCCCGCGCGATGCGCCACCTCACCGGCGTCGCCAACGCCATGGCGCACGGCGACTTCGACGCGCGCGCGCGCATCGGCGGCACCGACGAGCTCGCCGAGCTGGGGAGCTCGCTGGACGAGCTCTCGGAGAGCCTCTCCGGCACGGTGCGGCAGCTCCGGCAGGAGCGGGACTTCGTCGCGCGCGTGCTCGCCGGCATGCAGGAGGGCGTGCTGCTGCTCGACGCGCAGGGGCGCATCGCGCTGGTCAACGACGCGTTGCGCCGCATGCTGGTGCTACCGGCGGAGGCGGCCGGCAAGACGCCGATGGACGCCGTCGACAACGAGGACCTCGCGCGGCTCATCGACACCGCCGTCGCGGCCATGTCCACGCGCAGCGCCGAGATCGAGGTCACCGGGCCGAACCCGCGCCGCTTGCTGGTGCGGGCCGTCCCGCTGGCCGGCGAGCCCGGCGGCCTGCTCGCCGTCTTCGTCGACGTCACCGACATCCGCCGTCTGGAGTCCATGCGCAAGGACTTCGTCGCGAACGCGTCCCACGAGCTGCGGACGCCGGTGACCGCGGTTCGCTCCGCCGCCGAGACGCTTCGCTTCGCGATGGAGCAGGACCCGGAGGCGGCCACGCACTTCCTGGACATCATCGAGCGCAACGCGGAGCGACTCCAGCGGCTGGTGGAGGACCTGCTCGACCTGTCCCGCATCGAGGCGCGGGAGCTGCGCCTCACCATGGGCGAGGTGGACGTGCCGGCCTTCGCCGCGCAGGTGGTGGAGCTGTTCCGCGAGCGCGCCGCGAAGAAGAAGATCCGCCTCACCGCGGACGTGCGAGCCGACCTGCCCCCCGCGCGCGCCGACCGCCGCGCGCTCGAGCAGATCCTGACCAACCTGGTCGACAACGCCCTCAAGTACTCGCCGCCGGGCGCGTCGGTCACGGTCCGCGCGCGGGAAGAAGGCGGGCACCACCTGCGTATCTCGGTGGCGGACACCGGACCGGGCATCGAGGCCAAGCACTTGCCGCGTCTCTTCGAGCGATTCTACCGCGTGGACACCGGGCGCTCCCGCGAGCTCGGCGGCACCGGGCTCGGCCTCTCCATCGTCAAGCACCTGGTGGAGGCGCTCGGCGGCACCCTCAGCGTGGACAGCGTGGTGGGGGAGGGGAGCACCTTCCACTTCACCGTCCCGGCAGCGCCCCGTGCCTAGCGCGGCGCCCGCCCGCGGGTGGAGGGAAGGTCGCGAAAAGCCCCGGCGCGGGCGCGTGTGTGCTACCAATGGCGGGATCGCGAGCCCCGGCTTCGCGGAGCTTGGAAGGGGACAGTAGAGGTGGATGCGGTCACCGCGCGCGCCAACAGCCGGATCGGGAGCGTCGTCCGCGGCAAGTACCGGCTGGATGCGCTGCTCGGCGTCGGCGGCATGGCGGCGGTCTACGTCGCGACCCACCGCAACGGCCACCGCGTGGCGGTCAAGATCATGCACGAGTCGCTCGCCCTCGACGCCGAGGTCCGCGCCCGGTTCCTGCGCGAGGGCTACGTGGCCAACCGCGTGGAGCACCCCGGCGCGGTGCGGGTGCTCGACGACGACCTGACCGACGACGGCTCGGTCTTCCTGGTGATGGAGCTGCTGGAGGGCGAGACGGTGGAGGCGCGGGCGGAGCGCTTGGGCGGCAGCCTGCCGCTGCACGAGGTGGTGCAGGTCGGCCTGGACGTCCTCGACACGCTCGGCGCCGCGCACGACAAGGGGATCGTCCACCGCGACATCAAGCCGGACAACCTGCTCATCACGCGTCAGGGCACGCTCAAGGTGCTCGACTTCGGCATCGCGCGGCTGCTGGAGACCCCCGGCGTCACCGTCACGCAGCTCGGCCGCATGATCGGCACGCCCGCCTTCATGCCGCCGGAGCAGGCGCTCGGGCGCACCAACGAGATCGATGCCCGCACCGACGTCTGGTCGGTGGGCGCCACCCTCTTCACCCTCGCCTCGGGCCAGCACGTCCACGACGCCCGCACCGGCGAGGAGATGCTCATCTACACGGCGACGCGCGCGCCGCGGTCGCTCGCGGAGGTCAAGCCCGACGCCCCACCGCCCATCGTCGCGGTGATCGACAAGGCGCTGTCCTTCAACGCCGCCGACCGCTGGCCCAGCGCGCGGGCGATGCAGCACGCGCTGGAGCAGGCGCGCGCCGCCCTCCACCCCGGCGCGCCCTACGCGAGCGGCTCCGAGCCACGCCTGGTCGGCTCCGATCCGGCGCTGCCGCTGGCGGTCCAGTCCGGCGCGCAGAGCGCGCTCTCTCCGCGCGCGGAGTCGGTCTGGGTGCCGGAGGCGAGCGGCACCGGGCCCACGATCGCTCTGCCCGGCGGTGGCACCGGCCCGCAGCAGGCGATCCCCGTCGTGCAGACCGGCAGCGGGAACGTCACCGTGACCAACGAGCCCATGGCTGCCCCCGGCCCGTACGGTCCCTCCACGACCTCCGGCGCCACCTATGGCGCCAGCGCGATGTACCCGGCCGGCGTCCCCTCCTCGTCGCGCACGGCGTGGGTGGTCGCCGCGGTGGGCTTCTTCCTGGCGGTGGTGGTCGGCGGCGGCATCGCTGCGCTCGCGCTCCACGCGCGTGGCGCTTCCGCCGCCGCCGGGCCCGCGCCCTCCGCCGTGACGACGGCGACCGCGACGACCCACGAGGGAGACAGTCAGCCCCTCCAGCCGCTCGCCTCCGCGCCGCCGGTGGACACCACCACGCCCCCCTCGCACCCGCCGAAGCCCGCGGTCACCGCGCATCCCACCGCGCCGGCGACCGCCACCGCGAAGCCGCACCCCACCGCGACGGCGACCGCCACCGCGAAGCCGCACCCCACCGCGACGGCGACCCCCAAGCCCACCGCAACCCACAAGCCGAACCCGGATCTCTATGCGCCCTGAGCACGCCACCCGCGCCGCCGGCCTCGTCGCCCTCCTGTTGATCTGCACCGCCGCGCCGGCGCTCGCCCAGACCGATCCCGCGGCCGGGCGCGCCCAGCTCAAACAGGGTTACGAGCTGAAACAGGCCGGGCATTACGACGAGGCGTTTCCGCATTTGCTGGAGGCCGTGCGGCTGGACCCGCAGCCCAAGGCGCTGATGAACCTGGCCGACTGCGAGGAGCATCTGGGCAAGCTGAGCGACGCCGACGGTCACTGGGTGCGCGCGCGCGACCGCGCCGCCGAGCAGCGCGACGACGCCCTGCACGCGGAGGCGGCCCGCCGGCTGGCTGCGCTGGAGAAGCGCCTGCCCAGGCTCACCATCCGGCTGGCGGCGGGCGCGCCGGCCGACACAGTGGTCGTGCGCGACGGCGTGAAGCTCGGCGCCGCCTCGCTGGGCGTGCCGCTCCCGGGCGACCCCGGCGCGCACGTGGTGGAGGTCCAGGCGAAGGGGCACGCCAGCAAGCACTACGACGTGACCCTCGCCGAGGGCCAGCAGTCGGACCTGGAGGTGGAGCCCGGCGAGCCCGTCGCCGAGACGACACCGCCGCCCGGCGGCGAGACCACCCCGCCCGGGGAGACCGGCGCCGGCAAGGGCACCCACGCTCCGCTCACGCCCAAGACCCCTCCGCCGCCGAAGGCCCACGGGAGCGCGCTCGGCACCGTGGGCATCGTCACCCTCAGCGTCGGCGCCGCCGCGCTGGCGGCCGGCGGCGTCTTCGGCATCCTCGCGACCGTGAAGAACGGCGACGCCTCGTGCGATCCCGACCACTTCTGCCCCGACGCCAGCAGCGCCGCCTCGCTCAGCGACGCGTTGAACTTCGCCCACGTGGCCAACGGGCTCTTCATCGCCGGCGGCGTCGTCGCCGCGGCCGGTCTGACGCTCTGGCTCGTCGCGCCGAGCTCCTCGTCGTCGGCCTCGGCGAAGGTGGGCTTCACGCCGACCGGCGCCTTCGTGAAGGGGGTGTGGTGATGAAGCGCCGTCACGTGACGTGTGCGGTCGCGGTGGCGCTCGGCGTCGCCGCCGTCTCCGGCGTCGGATGCGACGCGGCGCTCGGCCTGGGCGATCCGGTGACGTGCCCCACGCCAGCCGACGTGTCCACGTTCTCGCCGCCCGGCATCACGCCCCCGAACGACTCGCAGAACGTCTGCACCGCGACGCAGATCTCCAACTTCTACGACAATTGCCTGGACCCCAACGCGCCGGGCGGCGCCTGCTCCACGTGGGCCAGCGCCAACGCGACGTGCTTCGGCTGCCTGTACACGCGGCAGAGCGATCCGTCCTGGGGAGCGCTCGTCGACGACGGCACACTAATCACGGTCAACGACGTCGGGTGCGCCGACCTGATCGAGGGCACCGCCGACCCGGGGAGCTGCGCCTACGCCCTGAACGCCGCGCGCGAGTGCTACGTGGCCGCGTGCGATTGGTGCACCGACAACGGCTACTCGGACTGCACCACGACCGCCTCGAAGGCCGGTTGCGCGGGCTACCAGTCGGACTTCTCGAACGCGTGCACCGGGGCGCCTGCCGCCTGCCTCTCCGGAAGCGACTTCCACTCCAAGTTCCTCGCCGTCGCCCCCGTGTTCTGCAGCCAGTGACCTCACCCCCCGGCCGACGCGGGGGTGAGGCTCAGACGATGTCGAAGGGGTAGCCCCCGTCGACGTACGTGCGCTCGGCGATGGCCTTGCGCAGCTCGTCGTCGTTCTTCTCGAAGGCGGCGATGGTCTCGGAGAGACGTCGCTCCGCCGCCGCGACGAAGATGGTCGTCAGGTCCACCTCCCGCCGCGCCCCCTCCTCCCCGCGCTTCTCCAGCGCGTGCGTCGTTCGCGAGAGCGTGCAGGCGATGCCGTAGAGGTCCATCGCCACGTCCGCCACGCGCCGCTGGGTGAACTGCATCTCGGCGATGTTCTTGCCGTGCTTGCGCAGCACCTTCTCGACGTTGCGCGCCAGGTCAGCGGTGTACTCCTCGAACACCAGCGCCTCGCGGTTGAGGAGCGGGTGGACGTGGGTGAGCCGCTCGCGCCCCAGCGCGGTGCGCGCCTTGCGCAGGGCGAAGTCGCTGAGCAGGCCGAAGCCCTTGATCGGCTCGCGCAGGGCGCGCGCCACCTCCGCCAGCGCCTGCCCCGGCCCCTGCATGCCGGAGAGCGCGATGAAGCAGCGAAGGATCTCGTTGGTCCCCTCGAAGATGAGGTTGATGCGCGCGTCGCGCAGGTGCCGCTCGTACGGGTACTCCTGCATGTAGCCGATGCCCGCGGCGATCTGCAGCGCCTCGTTGACGACGCGCCAGAGCGTCTCCGAGCCGAAGACCTTGCAGATGGCGCTCTCCACCGAGTAGTCCGCCTTCGGGTTGCCGCCGCGCGCGCGGTCGATGATGGCGGTCGTCATGTACGTCATGCTCTCCAGCGCGTACGTCTCGGCGAGCATGCGGGCGATCTTGTCCTTGATGAGGCCGAACTCCCCGATGGGCCGGTGGAAGGCCTTGCGCTCCTGCACGCGCTCGGTCGCCAGGGCGATGAGGTGCTTGGCCGCGCCCACGCACCCGCTGGCGAGGCCCAGGCGCCCGCTGTTGAGGACCTCCATCGCCACCTTGAAGCCGCGGCCGGGCTCGCCCAGGACGTTCTCCTTGGGGACGACCACGTCCTCGAAGAAGAGCTCGGTGGTGGAGCTGCCGCGGATGCCCAGCTTGTGCTCGCTGGGCCCGTTCTTCACGCCGAAGGCGCGCTCCACCAGGAAGGCGGTGATCCGCGGCTTGGCGCCCTCTTCCATGGCGGACGTGCGCGCGAAGACGGTGAAGAGGTCGGCGATGGCGCCGTTGGTGATCCGAATCTTGGACCCGTTGAGGACATAGTCGCCGTCCGCCCGGCGCTCGGCGCGTGTCTGGATGGAGGCCGCGTCGCTCCCGGCCCCCGGCTCGGTCAGGGCGAAGCCGGCCACCATCTCCCCGGTGGCGAGCCTCGGGAGGTACTTCTGCTTCTGCTCGTCGGTCCCGAAGAGCAGCAGGCCCTTGTAGCCGATGGACTGGTGGGCCCCGAGGGTGACGGCGAGGGAGCCGTCCAGGCCCCCGACCTCCTGGATGACGCGGGCGTAGGCGGTGTTGGACAGGCCCACCCCTCCCTGCGACTCGGGGACCAGCAGGCCGAACAGGCCCATCTTCTTCAGGCCCTCCAGCACGGCGGGCGGGATCGCGGCGTCCCTGTCGATCGCCCTGGAGTCGACGTTGGCGGCGAAGAACTTCCGGATGGACCCCAGCATGAGATTGAGGCTGTCGGCCTCCGCCGCGGGCATCTGGGGGTACGGGAAGACCAGTCCCTCCGCGATGACCCCGTGGAACAGAGATTTCATGAAGGATTCTTCGCTCATCGCGGCTGGAAATGTTGCCCACACGCGCTCCTATTGCTAGGCCTTTCGGGAAGGGCGGAAGCCGAGCCGAAGCCGAGAGCGACGCCGAAGCCGAAGCCGAACGGACTCCAGCCGCGATCCGGGCCCATATCGGGGCGGTTCTGCGCGGCCGGGGCCGTCGATCGAGGTGCGTCGTGGACCGGGTGGGTGCTTTCTTGAACGTTCTTGGGAACGCCGTGGCAAAGCGAGGCGTTGTCCTGGTGGGCGTGTGTAACGTGACCCCCGACTCCTTCAGCGACGGCGGCGAGCACCTCTCCCTGCGCGACGCCTGCCAGCACGTGGATCGTCTGGTCGATGAGGGGGCCGATGTGGTGGAGGTGGGCGGCGAGTCGACGCGCCCGGGCGCGACCCCGGTTCCCCCCGCCGAGCAGCTCTCCCGCGTGCTGGAGGTCGTCCGCCACGCCGCCCGCCGCGCCTGCGTCGCCGTCGACACCACCAGCCCCGAGGTGGCCGAGACCTGCCTGGAGGCCGGGGCGTCGGTCGTCAACGACGTGACCTGCCTTCGCGATCCCGCCCTCGCCAACGTGACCGCCCGCCACGGCGCGGCGCTGGTCCTCATGCACGCGCGCGCCACCCAGCAGGCCATGAAGGGCTTCTCCGAGTGGCCGGACGACGCCTACGGCGACGTGGTCCACGACGTCGTCTCGGAGTGGCGGGACCGCGCCGACGCTGCGAGGGCCCGCGGGGTGCGCCACGTGGTGATGGACCCCGGCCTGGGCTTCGCCAAGAACGCCCGCCACTCGGCGGACCTGCTGCGCCGCACCGCGGAGGTGGTGAAGGCCGCCGGCGCCCCGGTGATGATCGGGGCCAGCCGCAAGTCCTTCCTCGAGAGGTGGGACGCCGGCGCCGCACCGCGGGACCGCCTGGGCGCCTCCCTCGCCGCCGCCCTCTTCGCGGCCAGGCAGGGGGCGAAGCTGCTTCGCGTCCACGACGTGCGCGCCACCCGCCAGGCCCTCGACGTCCTCCGGGACCTGGAGGCGCCTCGTGCTTGAGGGCCTCCTCCACCTCTTCAAGCCGCGCCCGTGGGGGCAGGTGGGGATCGACATCGTCGACCTCATGGTCGTCACGTACATCGTCTACCGCGCGCTGCTCGTGCTGCGCGGCACCCGGGCGATGCAGATGGGCGCCGGCCTGGGCGTCATCTTCCTGGTCTACGTCGCCTCCAAGTACTTCGGCTTCATCACCCTCTACAACCTGCTCTCCACGCTGCTGTCGTCGATCATCCTCATCGTGGTGGTCGTCTTCCAGAACGACATACGGCGCGGCCTCATGCGCGTCGGCTCGCGCGCCGTCCTGGGCGGCTTCTCGCGGCAGCAGGAGTCGCGCGTCGTGGACGAGGTCGTCGCCGCGGCCACGGAGCTCGCGCGCCACCGCATGGGCGCGCTCATCTGCTTCGAGCAGGACGCCAACCTGGACGAGTTCGTCGTCGGGCAGGGGACGACGATCGACGCCAGCGTCCAGCGCGAGCTGCTGGTGAGCCTCTTCGTCCCGGAGGGCGTCAACAAGCTCCACGACGGCGCGGTCGTCATCCGCAACCTGCGCATCGCCAAGGCCGGCGTCTTCTTCCCGATGCCCGACCAGAAGGTGCTCGACAAGTCGCTCGGCTCCCGCCACCGCGCCGCCCTCGGCATCACCGAGGAGACCGACGCCGTCGTCGTCGTCGTCTCGGAGGAGCGCGGGTCCATCAGCTTCTGCTTCAACGGCAACATCATCTCCAACCTGGACGGCGCCTCGCTCCGCCAGGCGCTGCTGGGCCTCTTCGGCCAGGCCCGCAAGAAGAAGGGCCAGAAGGGCCGGCGCGAGCCCATCTCGACGCGGATGAGCATCGCGCCGCCGCCGTCCGGCAACACCGGGTCCATCCGCGTGAGCGTGGTGCCGGCCTCCGGCAGCACCGGCTCCGTCCTGCTCACGCCCGTCCCCCAGGCGGAGGCGAGCGCGCCGCTGGTGGACCCCAAGCCCCCCCGACCGATGGCCCCGGCGAAGAAGATCGAGACACCCACGCCCGGCGTCTCGGCGGCGGTCAACACGCCGACGCCCACCTCTCGCGGTGAGGGAGAGGGCTCTTGAGCTTCCTGGCGCGCGTCTGGTCGATCGTCACCGAGAACCTGAACCTGAAGCTCCTGAGCTTCGCGTTCGCGCTGGTGCTCTACTCGCTCGTGCACGGCGCGCAGGACGCGCAGCGCACCATCTCGGTCGACCTGGTGGTGCTGCTGCCGCCGGAGACGTCCAACCGCGTGCTCGTCACGCAGCTCCCCCCGCAGGTGCGGGTGACCCTGCGCGGGTCGCGTCAGGTGCTCGACGACCTCCACGCCGACGACATCGGCAACCTGCAGGTGGACATCCACACCGGCCAGGACAAGCGCCTGGTCTTCGACAAGTCGCAGGTGCACGTCCCCGCGGGCGTCCACGTCGAGCAGATCGACCCGCCGGCGATCGACCTGGTGTGGGACGACATGGTGACGCGCGACCTGCCGGTGCAGGTCACCCTGGCCGGCACCCCGGCGCCGGGGTTCATCGTCAAGGGCGTCCCGGTCGCCGACCCGCCCACGGTGCGCGTGCGCGGCCCGAAGGGGGAGGTCTCCCTGCTGCAGCACGCCCGCGCCGACGCCTTCGACGTCATGGGCCTGACCGGCGGCACCTACACGCGGCAGCTCGCGCTGGACAAGCCGTCCGGCCACATCGCCTTCGACACCTCCAGCGTCTCGGTCACGACCGAGGTCATGCGCGAGCTCGCCGAGCGTACCTTCCAGAAGGTGCCCATCGCGGTGCTCGGCCAGCCCAAGGCGAAGACGCAGCCGCCCGACGTGGACGTGCGCCTCTCCTGCCCGCCGGACATCGCCCACTCCCTGCGCGCCGAGCAGATTGTCCCGCAGGTGGACGAGAAGTCGAAGGACGCGTCGGGTAGCGAGTCGCTCCCGGTGGTCGTCACGGTGGACCAGTGCCAGGCGCACGTCACGCCGCAGAGCGTCGTCGTGAGGTGGTAGGGCGTCGCCGGGCGAACCGGCCGCCCCTCCGGCACACCTGAGCTCGCCGGTCAGGCGTCGGCCGCTTCGGCTTCCTTCGGGGCGTCGTCCGGCGCTTCGGCGGCTTCGTCGGGCGTGCTGGCGGCGGCGGGGGGACGGCCTTCCCGGCGCTCGTCCTTCTCGACGCGGCCGTCCTTCAAGGTCACCACCCGCGGCATCATGTCGGCGAGCGCCGTGTTGTGGGTGACGATGACGAGCGTCGTGCCGCGCTGCTCGTTGATGTGGAAGAAGAGCTCGTGGATCTGCGCGCTCGTCGCCGAGTCCAGGTTGCCCGTCGGCTCGTCGGCGAGGATGAGCTTGGGCTCCAGCACGAGCGCCCGCGCCAGCGCCACGCGCTGCTGCTCGCCGCCGGAGAGCTCGCCCGGCCGGTGAAGCAGGCGGTCCTTCAGGCCCACCTCCTCCAGCAGCGCAGCGGCCCTGGGCTCCATGTACGAGCGCGACCGCCCCTGGATGAGGCCCGGCATCATGACGTTCTCGACGGCGTTGAACTCGGGCAGCAGGTGGTGGAACTGGAAGACGAAGCCTATCGCCCGGTTGCGCAGCTCGGCGAGGCGCGCGCTGGGGAGCTTGGTGAGCTCCTCCCCGTCGATCTTCAGCGACCCGCTCGTCGGCACGTCCAGGGTGCCCACGCAGTGCAGGAAGGTGGACTTGCCCGCGCCCGACTGGCCGACGATCGCGACGATCTCGCCTTCGAAGATGTTGAGGTCGATGCCGCGGAGGACCTCGAGCGTCCGGCCCATGTGGATGAAGGACTTTCGGACGTCCGACGCGACGACCAGAGCCGACGCTGCGCGTTCTTTGGTCACGGGCCGTGCGGTGTAGCCGGCATCGCCGCCTCTCGCAAGGATGGCCGCAAGGAGGCTCGCATCAGGCGGCCTCCCCAAACTGGCGCGGGTGCAAAAATCCGTTCCTAGCGCTCGAGGTGGCTGGTAGATTGCTAGATAGCGCCGGTGTGCCCTTGGAGCCCCGGCCCGAGGGTCCTGACATGCGCAAGCGGACTTTGTACCTGGTGCTCCCGTGGCTGCCGCTCGCGCTGGCCATGGCATGCGGCGGCGATGACAGCAGCGGCAGCGGCTTCGACGCCGGCGCGGGCGGAGACAGCGGCGGCGGGGACGGCAGCGTCCTCCCGGACACCGGCAACGGCGGCGGAGACAGCGGCCAGTCGGGCGGCGACTCCGGGCAGACGGGTGACGGCGCCAGCAGCTCGGGCGACGGCAGCAGCGGCTCGGCGGACGGCTCGTGGTCCTTCGATGGCTTCGACAAGGGCGACGGCAGCTACTGCTTCGACGACGACGGCGACGGGTTCACCACCTGCGACGGCGACTGCAACGACCACGACGCGCTCGTCAACCCCTGCGCCTTCGACACCGACGCCGCCTCCGGCGATCCGGTCGGCACCGACGGCATCGACAACGACTGCGACGGGCAGATCGACAACCGCCGCACCTGCGACGGCAGCCTGACCGCCGGCCACGGGACGAGCGCCACCGATTACGCCCGCGCGATGGACATCTGCGAGCCGAAGGACTCGCGCTGCACCACGCTGGTGAGCGCCACCTGGTACGGGCCGAACAACGCCAGCGCCCACCGCCTCACCAAGCACATGGGCAACAACTTCACCCCGCACGTCGGGAGCTTCATGGCGTACCTCGCCACCGGCATCGCCGACGACCTCGTCGACAGCCCGAACTACCGCCCCGGCGACGGCACCGACCTGCTCAACACCTACACGCACCCCGACCCGCTCCCGGCCAACAAGAACATCAACCCGTGCGGTCAGGGCGCGGACGAGGGGACGGTGGCCATCCACGACTACAGCGAGCTGCGGCTGACGGTGACGGCGCCGGTCAACGCCGGCTCCTTCGCCTTCGACTTCAACTTCTTCTCGATGGAGTACCCGGCCTACGCGTGCCAGGGCTTCAACGACACCTTCCTCGCCATGCTGACCTCGCAGAAGTACCAGACGCCGTACGAGATCGCGTTCGACCCGAACAATGCGCGCATCAACGTCAACAACGGCTTCTTCCAGGACTGCAACGACGTGACCGGCGGCGACAACCTCGGCTACACGCACACGTGCACCAAGCCGCTCTCCACGCTGAACGGCACCGGCTACGAGATCAAGTACGGCAAGACCTCGCAGACGGTCGGCAACCTGAACAAGGGCAGCGGCGCGACGGACTGGCTGAAGACGACGGCGCCCATCCAGGCGGGGGAGACCTTCACCATCAGCTTCATCATCTTCGACGAGGGTGACGGCATCCTCGATTCGGCGGTGAACCTGGACAACTTCCGCTGGGGCTCGGCCAGCATCAACAACCCGGTGACGGCGCGATGATCAAGCTCCACAAGCGTCTGGTCCTCGCGGCGGCCGTGGTCGCCGCCTTCGGCGCGGCGGGCGCCACCTTCCTCGCCTGCGGCGGCGACGACAACGGCCAGAACCAGGTCGTCCCGGACGCCAGCGGCGGCAACGACGGCACCGTCGACGCAGGCAACCTGGACGACGCCAACCAGAACTTCGGCGACGTCAACATCGGCACCGACGTCGGGACGGTCTCGCCCATCCCCGAGACGTGCGACGAGTCCAAGCAGCGCAACAGCTACATCGGCTGCGACTACTGGCCGACGGTCACCCTCAACCCGGTGTGGCAGAAGTTCGACTACGCCGTCGCGGTGTCCAACCCGCAGACGAAGGTGGTCACCGTCACCGTCACCGGCGGGGCGCTCGCGCAGCCGCTGACGGTGCAGGTGCAGCCCAGCGCGGTGCAGGCCATCACCTTGCCGTGGGTCACCGCGCTCAAGGGCCCCGACTTCGACCAGAACACCGCCGTCGTCGACCCGGGGCCGAGCCGCATCGTGCCCAAGGCGGCCTACCACCTGACGACCGACCTGCCCGTCAGCGTCTACCAGTTCTCCGCGCTGGAGTACGAGATCGACGCGGGCGCGGGGTGCCCCGGCTACGGCGACAGCGGGGCCGGCCCGCACTGCTACTCCTACTCCAACGACGCCTCGCTCCTCTTGCCGGCCACGGTGGTGACCGGCGACTACGGCGTCATGGCGTGGCCGTCCTTCGGCAGCACGCCGGGGTTCATGACGGTCACCGCGACGGAGGACGCCACCAAGGTGACGGTGTACCCGGCCTCGCAGGTGCAGGGCGTGCCGGACGCGGGGCCGCCGGTGATGATCCGCGGGGACAACTACACCTACACGCTCGACAAGGGCGACGTGCTGGAGATGTTCTCCGAGCTGGGGGACGTGCACCAGGCCAAGTACGCCTCCGACCTCTCCGGGTCGATCATCCGCGCGGACAAGCCGGTCATGACCTACGGCGGCCACGGGTGCACCTTCATCCCGGAGTCGAAGCGCGCGTGCGACCACGTGGAGTCCTCCATGTTCCCCGTGCAGACGCTGGGCACGCAGTTCATCGTCTCCTTGCCGAAGACGCCGCACGGCGAGCACGTGTGGGTCCGCATCATGGGCCTGTACGACAACACCCTCGTCGCCTTCGACCCGCCGGTCTCCGGGCGCAACGGCGGCGTGCTCAACACCGGCGATGTCCTGGAGCTCCCGGACGTCGACCAGAGCTTCGCCATCGTGGCGAACGGGCGCGTCAACGTGGTCGAGTACCTGCAGGGCGAGTACGCCAACTGGCCGGCCGACGCCGGCGACCCCAACCCCGACCTGGGCGACCCGAGCGAGTCCCCCGCCATCCCGCTGCAGCAGTACCGCTCGACCTACACCTTCCTCGCGCCCAAGACGTACTCGGAGAACTGGGTGGACGTCATCACGCCCAACGGCAACACCATCACCCTGGACGGCACCGACATCCCGCAGGGGAGCTTCACCGGCGTCGGCGGGCAGCCCTTCTCCACCGCGCACGTGCAGCTCACCGGGCAGAACGAGGGGCACGAGATCCACGGCAAGTACCCCTTCGGCGTGGTGGTCTACGGGTACGGGTCGCGCACCAGCTACATGTACCCGGGCGGCCTGGACCTGCGCGTGGTGGACATCCCCCCGCCGCCCCCGCCGAAGTGAGAGGCTAGCCCCGCGGTCACGGCAGCATGGGCGCCAGCGTCGCGTACCACCTGTCGGCCACCTTCTGCGAGCCGGTGGCGTCGTTGGGGTGCACGCCGTCGATGGTGTCCTTGGCGTCGTTGAAGCCGGTGAACTGGTCGACCAGCACGATGGGCGAGCTCTTCGTGCTCTTGGCCGCGGCCCAGGCCGGGATCGCCGCGTCCAGCTTCTGGACGCCGGCGGCGCAGACCGAGCAGTTCGACGGGTTCATCGGGATGATCTGGGCGAGCAGGATGACGACCTTCGGCGAGTACTTGCGCACGGTGTCGATCGCGGTGCCGTAGGCGTCCAGGATCGTGGTCGTCGGGATCTTGTTCCACACGTCGTTCGTCCCCATGTGCATGAGCAGGACGTCCGGCGGGCTGGCGGAGAACCACTGGTCCATCTCGCCGCCGGGGCCCTCGTTGGCCAGGTCGGTGACGAGGTAGCCGGAGTGGCCTTCGTTGTGGCCGTCGTACTTCGGGTCGCTGCAGTCACCGCTGGTGTCCTGCGAGCCCACGACCTGGAAGTTCTTGTGCCCGCCCTTCTCCAGGTCCTCCCAGAACCGCGCGCGCCAGCAGGTGGCGGCCGTGATGGAGTCGCCGAACTCCATGATCGTGGGCGTCCCGGCGAGGTGGATGCCGCCGCCGGAGTCGCTGCCGGCGTCGGACGGGGCCGCGTCCACGCCGGCGTCGCCGGCAGGCGATGCGTCCGGCGCCGACGCGTCCGGGGAGGTGGAGGTGCCGGCGTCGGCGGCCGGGCCGCCCGGATCGCCGCCGGGGGCGGGGCCCGGGGGCATGCCGGCGTCGGGGCCGCCGCTGCAGGCGACGAGGACGAGAGGGATGGCGAGGGCGGAGGCGATGCTTTGTTTCATGTTCCCTAGGCGTTGAGCGCGGTGATGGGGCCGGTGCACGCGCTCGGGTCGCCGAAGACTTTGTCGGTGATGCCGAAGGCGTTTTGGATGGAGACGTTGACGTCGTTCGGCGGCCGGTGGCCGCACTTGAGGTGGCGTCCGGTCTTGAAGGCGCCGCCCGCGCTGCCCGCGAGCACGTACGGCATGCCGTAGGGCGAGTGGCTGCCGCGGACCGCGCCGTTCTCCGAGAACCACACCAGGAGGGACTTGTCGAAGACGTTGCGGTCCTTGAGCTTCTGGATCAGCTCGGCGTAGCGCGCGGCGTACCACGTCACGATGGTGCCGAACTTCGTCCAGTCGTTGTGCGAGGCGAGGTGCGAGTCGATCTGCAGCGCCGCCATGTTGGGCTCGATGCCGACGAGCGAGCTGTCGAAGGTCATCTCCGACTGCCAGGAGAGCGTGGCGACGCGCGTGATGTCGCAGGCCAGCGCCAGCGCGACGAGCTCCATGTGAAACTCGGCGATGGCGTAGAAGTCGGGGCCGCAGCCCTGCTCCCACGTGCCGAGGTCCCGCGGGGGATTCTTCAGCGTGGGGACGGTGCACACCGCCTGCGCGCCGGCGAGGTTGTCCAGGCGGGTCTCCAGGTCGCGGATCGACTGCATGTGGTAGTCGACGAGCTGCTTGTCCGCGCCGCTCACCGAGGTGCTCAGCGTGCCGTAGTCGTCCATCACGAAGTCGAGCACGCTCTTGCGCTCGGCGTGGATGGCCTGCAGGACGGACGGGTCCACGTTGAACCCGGCGAACACCTTGTTGAACGCGGCCACCGGGTCGCGCATCGCCGGGAGCGGCTGGTTCGCGCCGGTGAAGGAGAGGGTGCCGTAGAAGCCCTGGCTGCTGTTGCCGATGTCGAGCGGGAGCGACTGCAGGCGCGAGCTCTGGCCGATGGCCTGCGCGATCTTCTGGTCGAGGGAGATCCCGCCGGGGCCAGGCGTGGTGTCGCCCTGGAAGATCGGCCACCCACCGATGACGTAGTAGTAGGGCGCGCCGTGGCCGACGAACTGGATGTTCTGCTTGACGAAGGGCACCAGATCGATGTCCTCCAGGATGAGCAGGTCCTTCTGGTGGGCGGCCAGCGGCGCGAGCTGCGGCGTCAGGTTGAAGTTGGTCTCGGTGCCGCCGGAGGGGAAGAAGGTGTCCGGCGCGGTGCCGTACGGCGTGAAGAACATGACCAGCCGCTTGTCCACGTCCAGGCGCTGGCCCTGAGAGCCGACCTGTTCGCTCGGCGAGGAGGAGGTGCCGCAGCCGAGCGACTCGAGCATGGGGAGCGCAACGAGAAGTCCCCCCGCGCCCCGCAAGAAGGCGCGTCGATCCATCGTTTTTCGTCTCATTTGGTCCTGTAGAGAAAGGCGTCGGTCTGCGTGGAGGCGATGATGAGCTCGCGCGCGTCGAAGCCGTGCGCGGTGAACGCGGCGCCGAGCTCGGCGAGCGAGTGGGTGTCGGCGTCGGTCTCCGGGCGGCCCGTGGCGAACCGGAAGAACTGCCTGGCCATGCAGCTCATGACCTGCGGGCTCTTCGCGACCAGGTCGGTCAGGCCCACCCCGCCGGTGTAGTTGCCGTCCACGTCGGTGCCCATGACCTGCCCCGTCGGGTCGATCGGGCTGCCCTCGTCGCTGGTGCGCCACTTGCCGACCGCGTCGTAGTTCTCCAGGCCGAAGCCGATGCCGTCGAGCACCTTGTGACAGCCGCCGCAGGCGCTCTGTTGCTCCACCAGGGTGAAGTACTGGCGGGCGGTCATCGACGGATCGCGGTGCGGCGCGACGGCGGTCGCGTTCGGAGGCGGATCTCCGACGGCGAGGCAGAAGATCTTCAGCAGGATGAACTTGCCGCGACGAGCCGGGAGCGTCTGCGTCGTCTTCGCGTGGGCGGCCATCACGCCGGGCAGCGTGAGCACGCCCTTGCGCTCGGTGGGGTCGAGCGCCACCTGGGTGAACGCATCGCCGGTGACCCCGGGGATCCCGTAGTAGGCTGCGAGGGGCCCGTTGACGAAGGTGTAGTCGGTGGAGAAGAGCTTCCGCGCGTCACCGTCGCCGCTCCAGACCACGCTGTCGACGAGGAGGTTGGCCTCCTGCTTCATCAGCGGGGCGAGGCTCGGGTCGTAGCCCGGGAAGGCCGAGGCCTCCTTCTGCATGCTCTGGATGTTGCGCAGCTCCAGCCACTGGTCGACGAAGCGATCGAACGCGTCCTGGGCGCGCGGGTCGGCGAGGAGCCGGCGCGCCTGCGCCTGGATGTTCGCCGGGTCGGTGAGCTCGTCGGCGGCCGCGGCGCGGAAGAGCTCCGCGTCGGGCATGGACCCGATGAGGAGGTACGACAGGCGCGACGCCATCTCCCACGAGGTGAGCTTGACCAGCGAACCGGGGGCGCCCGGCTGGCCGATCTCGACGCGGTACAGGAACGCCGGCGACATCAGGAACGCCTCGAGCACCAGGCGGATGGAGTCGGCGTACGAGTGGTTCGCGCGCTCGGTCGCCTCGAGCCCCACGAAGCGCGTGACCTCGGCGTCCGTCAGCGGGCGCCGGAACGCGCGCTCGCCGAAGCTGGTGACGAAGCTCTGCGTGCACGTCTGCTCGCCCTTCGACGCGGGGTCGCAGCCGAGCAGCCCGGGCAGGTCCTTGACGGCCTGCGTGGCGAGCGCCTCGGCGGCGTCGAGGTAGTCCTCCGCGTGCGTGGAGCTCACGCCGAGGCCGCTCGCGTAGGTGTCGTAGCCGGCGGTGGTCGTCGTGGGGCCGGGGAAGTTCTGCGCCGGCGCCGTGGTGTCACCGAGCAGGTCGGCGACGGTGCGGTCGTACTCGTCGTTGGTGAGGCGACGGAGGGGAGACAGGCCGGGGTTGGTCGCCGCCGATGAGGAGGGGTCGTTGGGGTCGTTCGCGGCGTTGCTGTCGCTCGACGAGCCGGTGCCCATGTAGCAAGCCGACACGGCGAGCGCCATCGCCAACCCCCAAACGGTAGCGCTTCGCATGTGGGGGGGGTCCAAGCAGGAAGCGATCCGGCGCCGCGCGCACCAGATTGCGAGGATTTACGGCATCGATCTGTTCGACTTCTGCTCAGCGCTGGAGGCGGATTGTTCGAGGTTTGAACACTTCAGCCCATCCGTACGGCGCCGGCTCGAGCGCGGCGAGGCGTTGCGCGGGCCGCTCGGAGTGACCACGATCTTCTCGCGATGTGGTCCGCGGAGGAAAGCACTACCAAGCTCCGTCCGCGTCCCCCCCTGGGGTCGCCTGCGCAGAGGCTCATCGCCTTCTGGGACGGCGGCAGCTTCTCGCAGGAGCTGCCCCCGGGCGCACGCCTCGTCATCGGCCGCTCGGAGGACTGCGACGTGCGCATCCCCGACGAGTCGGTGTCGCGCCGCCACGCGGTCGTCTACGGCGGGCCGCCGCCCCGCATCGAGGATCTCGAGAGCGCCAACGGCGTGCATCTCGGGGAGCTGCGCCTCGAGCCGAACACGCCGACGGTGCTCTTGCCGGGTAACGTCGCGGAGCTCGGCGCGGCGATGATTGTCGTGCGCGCCATGGACGAGCCGCCCGCGCGCACGGCCCGGCCACCGAGCGAGCCGCCGGAGCTGGACGCCGGCATGCGCCGCGTTCGCACCTTCGTCGAGACGGTCGCGAAGACCGCCATCCCGGTGCTCCTGCTCGGGGAGACGGGCGTCGGCAAGGGGATGATCGCCGAGGCGGTCCACCGCCGCTCCCCGCGCGCGGAGGGGCCCTTCGTCCGCCTCAACTGCGCCGCGCTCGCCGAGACGCTGCTCGAGAGCGAGCTCTTCGGCCACGAGCGCGGGGCGTTCACCGGGGCCACGCAGGCCAAGCCCGGCCTGCTGGAGTCGGCCGCGGGCGGGAGCGTGCTCCTGGACGAGGTGGGCGACATGCCGCTCGCCACGCAGGCCAAGCTGCTGCACGCCCTGGAGCACGGCGAGGTGCTGCCGGTGGGCGGCGTCCGGCCGCGGCCGATCGACGTCCGCTTCATCGCCGCCACCAACCGCGATCTGCAGGCGTGCGTCGCCGCCGGGAGCTTCCGGCAGGACCTGTACTTCCGTCTCAACGCGGTGACGATCACCGTGCCCCCGCTCCGCGAGCGGCGCGCCGAGATCCCCGGCCTGGCGCGCGCCTTCATCCGCGAGGCGGCCGCGCAGCTCGGGCGCCCGGCGATGCGCCTCACCGAGGCCGCCTCGCGGTGGCTGCTCGACTATCCCTGGCCGGGCAACGTCCGGGAGCTGCGCAACCTCATGGTGCGCGCGACCCTCTTCGCGCCAGGCGACGTCATCGGCGTCGAGCACCTCGCCCACGAGGAGCCCGCGGCGGTCAGGCCGGTCGCGGCGACCCTCCACGCGGAGGTCCGCGATTTGGAGGCGCGCCGCATCGCCGACGCCCTCGAGCGCCACGGGCAAAACCAGGTCGAGACGGCGAAGGCGCTCGGCATCGCGCGAGGCACGCTGCGCAGCCGCATGAAGGAGCTCGGGCTGCTGCCGGAGCGGCCGAAGACGGGCGGCTAGGCGCGCCGTCGTCGCGCCCGGCCGGCGTTCGCTACTCGTACCGGAGCCCCTCGACAGGGCGGAGCTTCGACGCCGCGTACGCGGGGTAGATTGTCGCCAGCGTGCAGATGATCATCGCCGCCACCGCGACGGAGAGGAAGTCCCACCCGCTCACGTGCACCGGGAGCCTGTCGATGTAATAGACCTCCGGGTCCAGCCGCAGGCCGAACCAGGCGAGCCCCGCGCACTGCGCCAGCCCCGTCGCCACGCCGAAGGCGGTGCCTATGCCGCCTATGATGATCCCCTCGATCATGAAGGTGCGCAGGATGTCCCCGTCGCTCGCCCCGAGCGCCTTGAGCACGGCGATCTCCTTGCCCTTCTCGGTCACCATCAAGAGCAGCGTACATATGATGCAGAAGCTCGCGACGATGATGGCCAGCGAGAGGATGATGAAGGTGGCGAGCCGCTCCAGCTTCAGAGCGGAGAAGAGGTTCCTGTTCATCTCTCGCCAGTCGCGCACGCGGAGATCCGGCCGGTTGGCCGCCGCGGTGACCAGGGGGGTGAGCTGGTCGGCGTTCTCGGCGTCCTTCACCTTCACGTCGATGGCGGAGATCTTGTGGTCCATCGAGAAGTACTGCTGCGCGACGTCGATCAGCGTGTAGACGTGGGTGGCGTCGTACTCGTACATCCCGCTGTAGAAGATGGCGGCCACGCGGAACTTCTTGGTGCGCGGCATCACGCCCATCGGCCCCAGGTCGCCCATCGGGGAGACGAGGGTGACCTCGTCGCCGACGTAGACGTGGAGCGTGTGCGAGAGCTCGCGGCCGATGATGATCCCCGGCCGCAGGGGAGGCGCGGTGTCGATCGCCGCGCGCACGGAGGGGTCCAGGTCGTCGGGTAAGAGCGTGAGATCCGACCCCTTGCGGTACTCGTCTCCGTGGGAGCCTATGCCGATCACCTCGTCGGGGGGCAGGTGACGCAAGAGGTCAGGGTCCTCCAGGTAGTGGAACTTGCCGACCTCGATGTTGCTCTCCAGGTCGATCACGTTGCCGATCGTCTTCGGGTCGATGCCGCGGACGATCACGCCGGCGATGTTGGACGCGCTGGAGATCATCACCTCCCCGTTGACCACCGGGGTGGCGCCCTGCACGCCGGGGACCGCGCGCACGTTGTCGAGCACCGGGCCGTAGTCGTTCCACGGCTTCTGCGAGACGGTGTCGATGACGATGTGCGCGTTGTTGCCGAGGATCTTGCGCTTCAGGTCGTGGCTGAAGCCGCCCATGACGCTGACGACGCTGGAGAGCGCGCAGGAGCTGATGGCGACGCCGCAGATGGAGAGCACGCTGATGACGGTGAGGAAGCCGCTCTTCTGCGAGCGCACGTGGCGCGCGCCCACGAAGAGGGCGAAGGTGCGGCCCTCCAGCCTGTCCAGCAGCCAGGGGAGGAGCGTCGCGAGGAGCAGGATGGTGGTGGCGACGCCGAAGAGCATCGCGCAGAGGCGCGAGATGGCGTCGGTCATGGTCCAGGCCGAGCCGTGCACCGGAGGCAGGCGCGAGACCACGAAGACCGCCGCGGCGAAGGCGGCGGCGAAGACGGCGAGGGTGGTGCGCAGCAGCGCGCGCAGGCTGCGCGCGGCGAACTGCGGCGTGTACGGCGGGAGCGCGCTGCGCGCCGAGAGGCGCAGGTAGACGTACGCGAAGCCGAGCTGCGTCACCGGGATGGCGGCGCACACGCCGATGCCGCCCGCGGCGACGCCGAGGCTCAGGATGGGGAGGGTGCAGAGCCCGAGCATCCAGAGCGAGCCCTTGTGGCCGCGGGTGAGCCGCCAGCTCGCGCGAAGGGCGGCGAGCGCGCTCATGTCCTCGTCGATGACGAGGTATGGCGCGAGCACGAAGCCCCAGAAGGGGACGCAGAGCAAGGGGATGGTGACCACCCCGAGCAGCAGCAGCACCAGCGAGACGGCGGTCAGGCGGCCGATCGTCCGCGCACCGGAGAAGGCGACGCTGAGCGTGGGCTTGTCCCCGCGCGCGGCGGCGAGCCACATGCGCACCTGGCCGCCCCAGAAGAAGGCGCCGAGCACGATGCCCGCCAGCGCGGACGCGCCCACCACCACCCCGACGCGCAGGTGCGGCGGCATCGTGGCCAAGGAGACGTGCGCCGAGCGCATGAGCCACTCGACGGCGCGGCCCGTGCCCGCGCCCACCACGCTGTTGGCGAGGATGGAGAGGAGGTAGGCGAGGCCGAGGGGTATCGCCGCGTGCGCGAAGCTGATCCAGCCGTGGCCCACCGCCTCGCCCACCGACCACGGCTGCGGGACGCCGCGCGTGCCCCACCCGGAGGAGGGCGGCGGCGTGGGCTCGGTCTCGGGGGCCTTCACGGCGTCCTCACTCTTGCTCGCGACGCATGAGCGGGAAGAGGATGACGTCGCGGATGGACGTCGCGCTGGTCAGCGCCATGGCGAGGCGATCGATCCCCATGCCGAAGCCCGCAGCGGGCGGCATGCCGTACTCGAGGGCGCGCACGTAGTCCTCGTCGTAGTCCATCGCCTCGTCGTCGCCGCGCGCCTTCTTGGCGACCTGCTCGCGGAAGCGCGCCGCCTGGTCGTCCGGGTCGTTCAGCTCGCTGAAGGCGTTGCACAGCTCCCGCCCGTGGACGAACAGCTCGAAGCGGTCCACCAGACGCGGGTCGGCGTCGTTCTTCCGCGCCAGCGGAGAGGTCTCGAACGGGTAGTCCTTGATGAACACGGGCAAGGATCGGCTGCCGTCCGCGCTGCGGTAGTCCTGAGAAAGCAGCGGCTCGGCGAGGTACTCGTAGCACGCGAACAGTCGCTCGCCGTCGTTTTCGCACTTGGCTAGGCCCTTGCGGAAGTTGCTCCAGTCGATGCCCTTCGAGCGCTTGGAGGCCTTCGACCATTCCTTGATGGAGTCGACGAAATCGCCCCGGAGCAGGTCGACCACGGCCGCACCGCCGCCCGCCTTCACCGCCGCCACCCACGCGGGGATCTCCGTCTTCTCGGCGGCCGCCCCCACCGCGTCGGCCATGGGCACGCGGGCGAAGGGGTCGGCCAGGGTGAAGGGGCGCGCCTCGGTCCAGCGGGCGTGCGCCTCGGGCATGGCGCGGGCGAGCTCGGCGTCGATGGCGCGCAGCATGGACTCGGTGAAATCCATGAGCCGCTCGTAGGTCACGTAGGCCCAGTAGAACTCGAGCATCGTGAACTCGGGGTTGTGGCGGGTGGACAGCCCCTCGTTGCGGTAGCAGCGGCCGATCTCGTAGACGCGCTCGAGGCCCCCGACGACCAGGCGCTTCAGGTACAGCTCCGGCGCGATGCGCATGAAGAGCTGCATGTCGAGCGCGTTGTGGTGGGTGACGAAGGGCTTGGCCGCCGCGCCGCCGATGAGCGTGTGCATCGTCGGGGTCTCGACCTCCAGGAAGCCGGCGTCGTCCAGGACCTTGCGCGTCGCCCGCACGATGAGGCTGCGCGCGCGGAAGACGTCCGCCACCGCCGGGTTGGCGATGAGGTCGACGTAGCGCTGGCGGTAGCGCAGCTCGACGTCCTGCAGGCCGTGCCACTTCTCCGGCAGCGGGCGGATGCTCTTGGTCAGCAGGCGCACCCGGGCGGGTTCGATGGACAGCTCGCCCCGCTTGCTGGCGGTGAGGGCGCCCTCCGCCTCCAGGATGTCGCCGACGTCGACGTCCTCCAGGCGCGTGTATTCTGCACCCATCTTCTCCTGGCTCATCAGGAGCTGGATCTCGGCGGTGCGGTCGCGCAGGCGGATGAAGGAGAGGCCGCCGGTGGAGCGCAGGGCGATGACGCGGCCGCGTACGTGGAAGGCGCGCCCCCTGGCGGCCGCCTCCACCTTCGCCGGCTCGTACTTGCCGTTCTGCTCCGCGCCCTCCGCGGTGGCGCGCACCTTGGCGATGTCCAGCGTCTCCCCGCCGGCGCGGGGCACCACGTCGTTGGCGTAGGGGTTCTCCCCGCGCTCGCGCAGGCGGGCCGCGGTGGCGCGCCGGCCGTCCATGATGGCGGCTTCCGCGCCGTGGGCGTCGCGGTCGGTGTCGGGGACCTTGCTCTCGCGGGTTTTGCCGGGGGCGTCGCTCACGATGGGCAGCTTTAGCGGGGTTGAAGGGGGCCGTAAAGGTGGGCGCCCGTCCGTCGGCCGGCCGGCGTTCGGGCGGTATGCTGGCGCGATGACCCCCGACCCGTACGCCCACCCCGCCATGCCCTCCCGCGCGACGGGCTTCGCCGCCGGCCTCTTTCTGGTCGCCGTGATCATCGTGGGCGTCAACCTGGCCATCGTCCTGTCCGGGGCGATGGACGGGAAGACCGACGCCGCGGGGCTGTGGGCGCTCCTCTTCACCCTGTTCGCCGTGGTGCAGATGGTGGCCGGGCTGGTGGCCGGCATCCTCTTCGTCGTGGCCATCCGCCGCCGGCCACCCGGCGCCCCGATGAGCCTGCTCGCCCTCGCCGGGTCCGTCGCCGGCTTCCTGCTCTCCCTCGGCGGGCCGGTGGGGTGGGTTCTCGGTATCTTCGTCGAGGTCGCGAAGTCCGGGATCATGCTCGGCGGCGCCTGGGGACGCCCGCTCCGGGTGCGCGGGCGGCAGCTGCACCCCGAGCTCCGCGAGGGCGCCGACTGGACGCGCGGCGCGCGCCCCGACGGCGCCGGGCTCGACGCGGGCACGCGGCGGGCGCTGGAGGCGCTCTGGCTGCACGACGCCCAGAAGGAGCACGCCTCGGTGCCGGCGTTCGCCCGCATCTCCTGGCTGCTGGCGGCGGTCGGCGCGCCCGCGAGCCTCGCCGAGTGGGCGCACCGCGCGGCCATGGAGGAGATCGACCACACACGGCGTTGCTTCGCGCTGGCCGCGGGCTACGGCGGGCGGTCGCACACGGTGGAGCCGATGCCCGACCTGCTCCTCGGCGCCCTCGAGGCGGGGGCAGATCCGCTGGCCACCCTGGCGACGGAGAGCCTCTCCGACGGGTGCCAGCTCGAGGACTTCAACGCCGACGTGGCGGCGGAGTGCGCGGCCGGGTGTCGCGAGCCAGTCACGCGCGCCGTCCTCGAACAGATCGCCCGCGAAGAGCGATCGCACGCCGACTTCTCCTGGGCGCTGCTGGAGTGGCTCGTCGACGCGCACGGACCCCGCGTGCGCGATCCGATCGCGGCAGGGCTCGCCGCGCTGGATCGCTACCCGCGCCCCACCGCCGCGAGCGAGCGGACGGCCCCGCTGGTCGGGCGGGCGGACCCCGCGACGCTGCGGGCGCACGGCCGGATCCCCGACGGGCGCTGGGCGGCCCTGTGGGACGAGCGCCTCACCGCCACCCGGGTCCGTGCGGGGAAGCTGCTCCCGGCCCCGCCCGCCGGCCGCGTGCGCACCGGACCCAGAGAGGATTCCACCAAGGAAAGGTTTACTGTGTATTGACACATCGTCAGGAAATGATATCTGACGGTCTGTCAAACAATGGCGCGCCCCCCCGAACCCGAGAAACGCCTCGACCTCGCCCGCCGGGCGGTGGACGTCTTCGCCCGCGACGGCTTCGACGTGCCGATGAGCCGCATCGCCGACGAGCTGGGGATCAAGCGGCCGACGCTCCTCTATCACTTCCCGACGCGCGCCCACATCGTGGAGACCGCGCTGCAGGCGCTGCTCGTGGAGCAGGCGGCGTACGTGCTCGCCCGGGTGGAGGAGCACGAGCACCCGATCGACCGCCTCATCGCGCAGGTGCGCGCGGTGCACGCCTTCCACCACGGGCGGGAGGCGCGCATCACCCTCCTCAGCCAGGCCATCGCCGCCAGCGGCGGGCGGGTGACCGAGCTCATCGAGATCGGCAACCGCGTCTTCGAGGCGCACCGGCGCGCGGCGGCGGACCGCATCCGCGAGGGCATCCGCCAGGGCGTCGTCGCGCCGTGCGACGCCGACGCGCTGGTCAACCTGGTGCGCGCGGTCACCGACGGCCTGATGGTGCAGCGCCTGATGACCGGCGCCGACCTCGCCCCCGTACACGACTTCCTGTGGACCCACGTCCTCCTTCCCCTGAAAAGAAACCCCGAGGCCTCATGAAATCCGCCACCACCTTCCCCGAAGTCGGCCGCAGCCGCGAAGACGTCCTCGGCGCGCTCGCCGACACCCGCACCCGCGACCTGAAGAGCGACGGCCGCGCCTTCGCCTTCGTCTACGACCCCGGCGAGGACGCCAAGGCCGTCGCGCGCGAGGCGTTCACCTCCTGCATGGGGATCAACGGGCTCGACCCGACGGTCTATCCCTCCGCGCGCGCCATCGAGAACGCGGTCGTCGGCGCCTGGCTGGAGCTGCTCAACGGCCCGGAGGGCAGCGTCGGCACCGCCACCGCCGGCGGCACCGAGAGCGTGATGCTCGCCGTGAAGACGGCGCGCGACTACGCGCGCAAGACGCGCCCCGCGATCACCCGGCCGAAGATGCTGCTGCCGGTGACGGCGCACGCCTGCTTCCACAAGGCCGCGCACTACCTGGGCGTGGAGGTGGTGCCCGTCGAGGTGGACCCGGAGACGTTCCGCGCGCGCGTCGACGACGCGAAGGCGAAGATGGACGGCGACGTCATCCTGGTGGTGGGCTCCGCCCCGAGCTACGCGCAGGGCGTCATCGACCCCATCGCCGAGCTCGCCGCGCTGGCGAGCGCGCACGGCGCGCTGATGCACGTGGACGCCTGCGTCGGTGGCTGCGTGCTGCCATTCCTCCGGCAGGCGGGCGAGAAGCTGCCCGACTTCGACTTCCGCGTCGACGGCGTCACGAGCATCTCGCTCGACCTCCACAAGTACGGCTTCGCGCCGAAGGGGGTGTCGCTCCTGTTGCAGCGCACCCGCGCGCTGCGCGACGCGCAGTACTACGCGTGCGGCAAGTGGACGGGCTACACCGTCGTCAACTCCACCACGCTCGGCTCCAAGTCCGCCGCCGCGACGGGCGCCGCGTTCGCGCTCATGGGCTACCTCGGCAAGCAGGGCTACCGCGAGCGCGCCAGGCGCATGTGGGACGCCACCAAGGTGCTCATCGCCGCCGTGGACGCGACGCCGGGGATCCGGATGGTCGGCCGCCCCGACATGAACCTCTTCGCCTTCACCACCGAGGGAGGGGACGTCTTCGAGCTGGCCGACCGCCTCACCGAACGCGGCTGGCACGTGCAGCCGACCTACGCGTTCGGGCCCTCCCCCGCGCACATCCACCTGACCATCGACCCGACCAACGCCGCGCGCGCCGCGGACCTGGCCAGGGACCTGCGCGAGTGCACCGCCGACCTGCCTCCCACCGTCGCGCCGCCGGCGGAGGTGGTCGCGATGCTGGCCATGCTCGGCGCCGCCGACGACACGGCCGGCATCGACGCCGGCGCCATCGTCGCGCAGCTCGGGATCACCGACGGGCAGCTCCCCGCGCACGCGGCCACCATCCACCGCCTCCTCAACGCCGCCTCCCCGGCGGTGCGCGAGCGCCTGGTGATCCTCTTCATGGGGGAGCTGTTCTCGTGAGCGCGCGCGGCTTCCTTCGCACGCTCGGGCGCGGCGGGCGCCCGCTGCGCATCGGCTACGGGCGCATCTTCCACGAGGCGAACGCGTACTCGCCGCTCTCGACCACGCGCGAGGACTTCGATCGCATGCACTCCCTGGAGGGCGACGCGCTCGGGGAGGCCGCGTCGCTCGGCGGCAAGGAGCTCGCCGGGTACATGGCGCACGCCGAGCTGTCCGGCTTCGTGCAGGCCGCCCGCGTCGCCGGCGGCGTCACCACCGTGCCGCTGGCCTCGCGTCTCGCGGTGCCCGGCGGGCCGCTCACGCGCGAGTGCTTCGAGTGGATCCTCGGCGACATGGTGGAGCGGATCCGCGCCGCCGGCCCGCTCGACGGCCTGTACCTGGCGCTGCACGGGTCGATGGAGGTGCGGGATCTGGACGAGCACCCGGAGGCGCTCATCCTGCGGCGGGCCCGCGAGGCGCTCGGGCCGGAGGCGAAGATCGCGGTGAGCTATGACCTGCACGGCAACCTCTCGGAGGAGATGGTCGCGCCGGTCGAGGTGCTCGTCGCCTACCGCACCAACCCGCACTGGGACCTCGCGCCGACGGGCTTCCGCGCCGGCTCGCGGCTCGTCCGCGCGCTGCGCGGGCAGATCCACCCGGTGCACGCCTGGCGCAAGCTGCCGGTGGTGCTCGGCGGCGGCGTGACGATCGACTTCCTCGCGCCCATGCGGAAGGTCTTCCGGCGGATGCGCAGGATGGAGCGCGACCCCCGCGTCGTCTCGGTCAGCCTCTTCATGGTGCACCCCTACACGTCGGCGGAGGACATGGGCTGGGCCGTCCACGTCTCCACCGACGGCGACCCCGCGCTGGCCGACAGGCTCGCCGACGAGCTCGCCGACGCCGCGTGGGCGGAGCGTGAGGTCGCCCTGCCGGAGCTGCGCAGCGTCGCCGCTGCGGTCGACGAGGTGGCGCGCAGCCCCTGGCGGCGCCTCGGTCCCGTCAGCCTGGTGGACGTGGACGACATCGTCGGCGCCGGCGCGCCGGGCGGCAACACGCACTTCGTGGCGGAGCTCGCGCGCGACTCCCGCGGCCTCACCGCGCTGGTGCCGGTGCACGATCCCGCGGCGGTGGACGCCACGTGGGAGGCGCCGCTCGGCACCACCGTGAAGGTGATCCTGCGCGGCACGCCCGGCTACGGGCAGCCGGAGGTGCCGCTGGAGGCGACCGTCGCGGCGCGCAGCGACGGCGACTTCGGGCGCGTCGTGCGGCTCTCGGTCGGCTCGCTCCACGTCGCCGTCTCGGAGCGGCCGCCGCTGCCGATTCACCCCAAGTTCTGGCGCCAGCTGGGCGTCGAGCCGCGGCGCGCGGACCTGATGGTGCAGAAGAACTTCTTCCACTACCGCATGTTCCACGCGGCGATCTCCTTCTCCCACATCCCGACCGTGAGCCAGGGGGCGACGAGCTTCGACCGCGTGAAGACGCGACGCTACCGGGTGCCGGTCCACCCGGCGGTGCGGCTCGAGGACTGGCGACCCTCCGACCCGGCGCTACGCCGCCCGCGCGGCGAGCGCCGGCCAGTCGCCACTCCGGCGCAGACGGCTCACTTGATGTAGCCGGCGCCGTCCGCCTCGATGGCCTTGTACAGCTTGGCCTGCGCGATGCTCCACACGCCGCCGTTCTTGGCCTTCGACGACCCGTTGCAGTGAATGCCGCAGGTGTCGGTGTACTTGTACGTCGTCGCCTTGTCGTCGTAGCCCACGACGGTGATGGCGTGGCTGAGGCTGCGCGACCAGTTGGGGAGGTAGCCCGTGTCGGCCGCGACCACCACCGCGTGGCCGCCGTCGATCGTCTTCTTGACGTCGGAGTGGAGCTTCGCCTCCGTGAGGCCCTTGTAGCTGACGATGGAGTAAAAGAAGGTCGACCAGCCCTTCGCGTGGCCGGACGCCTCCCAGTTCATCGCGTCGCGCGCGTCCACGAGGCTGGCGCCGGTGGTGGGGTACGTCGAGAAGTTCGCCATCCCCGCGCTCACGTAGGACGGGGGCTTCACCTGCTCGGCGAGGTGCATCACGTAGGCGCGCCCGTAGGTCTGGTAGCCGTTGACCTTGTCGCTCGACGCCCAGTGCGTCCCGGCGCTCGGGATGGTGGAGGGCGCGTTGGACGGCTCCTTGAAGTTGCCGGCGGGCCAGCCGCTCACGTCGCCGGGCCGGAAGTAGTAGAGCGCGACGGCGGCGGCCCCCGGCGTGCAGAAGTTCCAGTAGTTCTTGTCGGTGTAGGAGTGCCCGGCGTCGTCCTTGCCGCCGCCCTCCGGCTCCACGATGTGCGCGACCACCTTCGTGTCGAGCATGCCGGGCGGGGGACCGGCGTCGGGGGCCGCGTCGGCCGCGTCGGGCGCCGCGTCGCTCGTCGGGGCGGCGTCCTGCTCGCCCGCCTCGTCGGGGCCCGCGTCGGCGTACGCCGCGTCGGCGGTGGGGCCGGCGTCCTCGTCGCCGGGGTCCGTCGGGCTCGCCCCGCAGGCGGGCAGACCGAGCATGGCGCTCAGCACCAGGCACTGCATCGCGAGGACGGGAACGTGGGTCGCGGATCGGGTGAGCATGGCCTCGTACCTCTCTAGTTCGTGCCGCGACGTCCCTTCGGACGGCGCCCGGGTTGTGGCCGCAGCGCGGGCAGGTGCGTCGCCGCGACGGCGTGGAGGGCCGGCACCAGCGCCGCCGTGTCGAGCTGCCGGTAGACGGCCCACCGCAGGACCTGCATGTGCAGCGCGCCGACCAGGCTCCACGCCAGCGCGTCGGCGTCGACCTCCGCGGCGCCGCCCGCCTCCTCCATCGCCCCGATGTGCGCGGAGAGCAGCGCCGCGAGGGAGGCGTAGCGCGCGCCGAGGAGCTCGGTGACCTCGGCGCTCGCCGCGGCCTCGGTCAGCACGATCCGCACCAGATCGCGCTGGGGCCCGAGCACGGCGACGAGCGCGTCGACGCCACGCCGGAAGCCGTCGTCGATGCCGCGCGCGAGCGCGAGATCGTGGCGGGTCCGCGCGTCGAGCTGCTCGAGCAGCCGCTGGACCAGCGCGCGCAGGACCGCCTCCTTGGAGGAGAAGCGGGCGTAGAAGGCGGTGGTCGAGACGCGCGCCGCCGCCATGAGCTGGCGCAGAGAGGTGTGGGCGTAGCCGCGGCGAACGAACTCGCGCGACCCGGAGTCGAGGATGCGACTGGCGTCGGGACGCGTGCTTCGGGTTCGGGTGACCACGGCCGGACGATGCGCCGCGCGCTCCGGGCGGTCAACAATAAAAACAAACGAGTGTTTTTTTTCTATGGGGAGGGCGCTGGGGCGGGCGACGGGACGTCGCGCACCTTCCGCGCGCGAGTCGGCCTCTGCCTTGCATCGCCCCCCTCATCGGAGAAGGGAGCGACGCATGGCCACATCCACATCCATCGGACGTCCGCCGCGGGGGACCACCGCGCACCTGCGCGACCTCTCGGAGCACCGGGGGAGCCGCGCGCCGCAGCGCCTGACACCCGGAACGATGGTCGGCCGCACCTTCTGCGTGCACCACAAGATCGCGACGGGCGGGATGGGCGAGGTGTGGGCGGGCGAGCACGTCCTGCTCAGGCTGCGCGTCGCCATGAAGGTCCTGCGGCCGGAGGCCTTCGGCATCCCGGAGGTCGTCGCGCGATTCCAGCGCGAGGCCTTCCTGCTCGCGCAGATCCACAGCGAGCAGGTCGCGCGGGTGCTCGACTTCGTCGACGGCCGGCACGGGCCGGTGATCGTGATGGAGCTCGTCGAGGGGCCCTCGCTCGCCGCCGTCCTCACCTCGAAGCGCTTCGCGGTAGAGGAGGCGATCGAGCTGGGCATGGACATCGCCAGCGCGCTGCGCGAGCTGCACGCGGCGAGCGTCGTGCACCGCGACGTGAAGCCCGCCAACATCATCCTGCGGCCCCTGCGCGACGGCTCACACCGCGCGGTGTTCATCGACCTGGGCGTGAGCCGCATGGTGGCGGAGGGCTGCGAGCGCCCGGAGGACGAGATGCTCACCGAGATCACCGCCGCGCACCGCGCGCTGGGCACGGCCGAGTACATGGCCCCGGAGCAGATCCTCTCGTCGCGCGACGTGACGCCGGCCGCCGACCTCTACGCGCTCGGCGCGATCCTCTTCCGGGCCGTGGCGGGTCAGAAGGTCTTCCATTCGGAGCACGGCGCGGACCTGATGCGCCGGAAGCTGACCACCGACCCGCCGCCGCTGGAGACCGGGCGCGGGGACCGCGTCGCCCGCGGCTTCGAGGCGCTCGTCGCCCGCCTGCTCACGCGCAAGCCGGAGGACCGCTACGAGACCGCCGACGAGCTGCTCGCCGACCTCTCGCTGCTGCGGGACGCGGCGCGCCGTGTGGCGCAGGAGCACGCCAGGCTCCAGAGCGTGCCGCCGCCGCCGCGGAGCGCGCCGGCGCGGACGCCGGTCCCCGCCACGCCGTCGCGCGCCGCCCGGCCGTCGTCGCGCTGGCGCCGCTCGTGGCGCTGGGTCGTGGCGGTCGCGGCGTTCACCCTCGGCGCGGTGGGCTCCATGGTCCTGCTGCGCGTCGTGTCGGCACGACGGGCCCCCGCGCCGCCGCCCGCCATCGCGCCGGCCGCTGCCGCGCGAGCCCCGGCGCCGCCACCGTCCGACGTGAGCGCCGCGCTCGCCACCGGCCAATGCACGCTCGTGGCGCGGGACGTCGACCCGCCCGTCTCCACGTTCGACGGTCGCCGGCACATGGCGCTCTCGCTCGCGTGCGAAGCGCCCTGAGCCCCCGCCGTCAGGGGAGGCCGGTGCCGGGCGCGTTCAGGGTGCACCAGTCGAGGTGCGCCTGGTCGGGCACCGCGGACGGCATCCCGGCCGGCGGGGTGGCAAAGGGCGGGTCGTCGAAATCGAACATGTCCAGCATCGGCCAGGCGTTGGCGTCACGCGCCGTCATCGCCGGGAGGTCGAAGCGGTTCTCGATGAAGCGGGTGATGCTGGTGTGATCGGTCACCAGGTGGCTGACGTAGCCCTTCTTCGCGAAGGGGGAGACGACCATCAGCGGCACGCGCATGCCGAGCCTGTCGTAGGCGTAGTCCGGCACGGTGTAGTCGTCCGGGACGCACGCGGCCGGCGGCGCGACGTGGTCGTAGTAGCCGCCGTGCTCGTCGTACGTCTGGATGAACACCGTCTTGCTCCAGACCGCCGGGTTGCTCATCAGCGCGGAGATGATGGACGCGCTCAGCTGCTGTCCCTTCTGCATGTCCGTCGGCGGGTGCTCGTCGTCCTGCCCGGCGCCGCCGAAGCTCGGGTCCAGGATGGCGAGATCGGGCAGCGTGTCGTTTGCCACGTCGGTGAAGAAGTTGCTCATGGACGTGCCGGCGTACTGCGGCCCGAACACCACGCCGAAGGAGGTCGCGCCCTCGTGGTAGATCTTCCAGGTGCGGCCCGCCTCGTCCATCTCGTTGACGATCTTCTCCTTGTTGAGCGGCGGGTTGTCGGGGGTCTTGCTCCGCCCCCAGGCCGTCGCCCCGTAGAAGAAGAAGCGGTTCGGCCAGGTGGGGCCGAGCAGCGAGGAGAAGTGGCGGTCGCTGATGGAGAAGGTGCGCGCGACCCAGTAGTAAAAGGGGAGGTCGTCGGCGTCGTAGTAGCCCATCGCCCGCTCCCCGCCCGGGTCGTTGGTCAAGACGAAGCCGTCCATGTTGCCGTCGTCGTACTGCAGGTGCACCGGCCCCCACTCGTGCACCGTGTCCGCGATGCAGTAGCGCGTCTCGTGATAGCGATGAACGTAGGTGAGCGGCGGCCCCGGCTCCGGGTTGGCGTACGAGTCGTCGGCGACGTCCACCCCGGTGACGCCGCTGGCGGGGAGCTGGGAGAAGTACGAGTCGAAGCTCCGGTTCTCCATCATCAAGAAGACGATGTGCGTGAAGGGGAGCGCGTCGCCATGCGGCACGTCAGGGCCGATCGTCACGTCCGTCCTGGTGCCGAGGAGGTAGGAGCACGCCGCGCGGTCGGCGCGGTGAAGATCGTACGCCGGCACCTGGCTCGCCTGGGCTTCCGCCGGGGCGTCGGCTGACGCGTCGGCGGCGTCCGCCGCGGCCGCGTCGGCGGGTGCGGCGGCGTCGCCCCCGTCGCCGTCGTCGCCCATCGAGCCTCCCCCTCCGCAGGCGGCGACCGCGAGCGCGAGGCACGCGCACAGCGCCTCAGAAGTGGTACGTGACATCGTACGAGACGCAGACGTTGGTGGTGGGTTGGTCGACGCGCACGAAGACGTTCGCGGCGTCGTCGGAGCCGCTGCAGTTGATCTGCAGCGTCATGCTCGCGGTGCCGCCGGTGCAGCACCCGTGCGTGCCGGCGGGCGAGGTGGCCGGCGCGCCCACGCCGCAGTCGGAGACCGTCGTCGTGCCGTCGAGGCAGAGGGCAAACGCACACAGCCGCAGGCCGGTGGTGTTGATCTGCACGGTGGGGTCGACGCTGCACCCGAAGGTGTCGGTGCCGACGAAGTGGAGCCAGTCGGTGTCGCCGATCCCGGAGGAGACGCCGCTCACGCTGGAGCCGCTGCCGTCGCAGTCGTCGATCGTGCCCAGCGGAGACGCGAGGACCTCCGTCTCGTTGGGCTCCGACGTCTCGCCGTTGCACGTCAGCGGGGGCGTGCCCGCGTCGGCGGGAGCGTCGCCGGCGGCGTCGGCGGTGGCGGCCTCGCTCCCCGCGTCGAGCGCGGCGGCGTCGTCCGGCCCGGCGGCGTCGTCGGGCGCGCCGGCGTCGCCCGAGCCGAAGTTCGCGTCGGCACAGCCACCGAGCACCACGAGAAACGCCAGAGAACCCCCGAGAAGCCGCCCCACGTCACACGTCTATCACGATGCGCCCGCAGTGACGAATCGGTGACAGCCTCCTGATCGGCCATGCGGACGTGGTACGCGCGCTCGCTCGGGCGGGGAGGATGCCGGTGTGACCCCGCGCGGCTCCCTCGCTCGTCCTCCTTCACGAGGCGGGCGGGCCATCACGGGGGAGTGCCCGTCTGTCTCGACCGCCGGAGGGCGCGCAGAGGGGCCCCCTCTGCTGCTATCCTCCCCCCATGCGCATCGTCTGGCGATCTCGCCGTGTGGTCACCGGAGGCGAGCTCGCCCCCGCGGCGATCCACGTCGAGGGCGAGCGCATCGCCGCGGTCACCCCGTACGACGACGTCCCTCCCGGCGCCGAGATCCGCGACTTCGGCGATCTCGTCCTGATGCCGGGCGTGGTCGACTCCCACGTCCACGTCAACGAGCCCGGCCGCACCGAATGGGAAGGCTTCACCACCGCGACGCGCTCCGCCGCCGCCGGCGGCGTCACCACGATCGTGGACATGCCCCTCAACAGCATCCCCGCCACCACCAGCGTCGCCGGCCTGGAGGCGAAGGTCGCGGCGATGGAGGGGCAGTGCTTCGTCGACGTCGGCCTGTGGGGCGGCGCGATCCCCGGCAACGACGGCGAGCTGCGCGCCCTGCTCGACGCCGGCGTCCTCGGCTTCAAGGGCTTCCTGGTCGACTCCGGCGTGCCGGAGTTCCCGGCGCTCGCCGAGACGGACCTGGCCCGCGCGATGGAGGTGCTCGCCGGCTGCGACGCGCCGCTGCTGGTGCACGCCGAGCTGCCCGGCCCGCTCGCCGCCGCCGTCGCGCGCCTCCCCCCACCGTCGCCGGGCGACGTGCGCAGCTACCTGCGCTACCTGCGCTCGCGCCCGCCGGAGGCGGAGGACGAGGCCATCGCCCTGGTCTACCGCCTCGCCGAGCGCACGCGCGCACGCACCCACGTCGTCCACCTCTCGTCGGCCGGCGGCCTGGAGCTCCTCGCGCGGGCGCGTGACGCCGGCGTGCCCCTCTCCGCCGAGACGACGCCCCACTACCTCTGCCTGGAGGCGGAGGAGGTGCCGGAGGGCGCCACCAGCTTCAAGTGCGCGCCGCCCATCCGCGAGCACGACAACCGCGAGAAGCTCTGGAAGGGGCTGCGGGAGGGCCTGGTCGGGATGGTGGTGACCGACCACTCGCCCTGCACCCCGGAGCTCAAGCGGCTGCCGCTCGGCGACTTCGAGGCCGCCTGGGGCGGCATCGCCTCGCTGCAGTTCGGGCTGCCGGTCCTCTGGACCGAGGCCCGCCGCCGCGGCGTCACGCTCCCCGCCCTCTCCGCCTGGATGAGCGAGGGCCCGGCGCGCCTCGCCGGCCTGTCGAACAAGGGCGCGCTGCGCGAGGGGATGGACGCCGACGTCATGGTGTGGGATCCCGACGCACACTTCGTGGTGACCCGGGACCGCATCCTGCACAAGAACAAGGTGACGCCGTACGAGGGCCGCACCCTCTTCGGCGTCGTGGAGGCGACCGCCGTGCGCGGGACGTGGGTCTCCGGCCAGGGGGCGGTGACGCGCGCGTGCGGGCGCTGGGTCCGGAGGGGCGCCGCGTGACCGAGCACGACTTCCTCGAGCGGCCCGACCTGGCCGCGGAGAAGCTGGGCGGCGCGGTGGTGTACGCGACGGACGACTACTTCGCGCAGGCGGAGAACCTCCTCAAGGCGCGCGCCCCGGAGTGGCGCGAGCACGCCTACACCGACCGCGGCAAGTGGATGGACGGCTGGGAGTCGCGGCGAAAGCGCGATCTCTCGCCCGGCGCGCACGACCTCGCCATCGTGCGCCTCGGCCTGCCCGGCATCGTTCGCGGCGTCGTCGTGGACACCGCCTTCTTCCGCGGCAACTACCCCGAGGCGTGCGCCATCGACGGCGTGACCCTCCCGGAGGGCACCGGCGTCCAGGCGCTCCTCGCCGCCCGCTGGACGGAGGTCCTGCCGCGGCGCGCGCTGGACGGCAACAGCCGCAACGTCTTCGCGGTGGACTCGCACGTCGCCTTCACTCACCTCCGCCTCCGCATCTTCCCCGACGGCGGCGTCGCGCGGCTGCGCGTCCACGGCGACGTCGCGCCCGACTGGCGGCGCATCGGCGGCGCGCGCGCCACCTTCGACCTCGCCGCGATGCAGAGCGGGGGCGAGGTGCTCGAGTGCAGCGACATGTTCTTCGGCCCGAAGCACAACCTCATCCAGCCCGGGCGCGCGCCGGACATGAGCGACGGGTGGGAGACGCGCCGCCGCCGTGGCATCCGCGAGGACACCCACGACTGGGTGCTGGTACGCTTGACGGGTCAAGGGTTCGTCGACCGCCTGGAGCTGGACACCGCGCACTTCAAGGGCAACTTCCCGGACACCGCGCGCGTCATGGGGTGCGACGGCGACCCGGCGAAGGCCCCCTTCCGCGAGCTCTTGCCCCGCACCCCGATGATGGCCCACACGCGCCACCTCTTCGTCGAGGAGCTCGCCAATCGCTGGCCCTTCACCCACCTGCGGCTGGAGGTCTACCCCGACGGCGGCGTCAGCCGGCTTCGGGCCTTCGGGCGGCTCACCGACGCCGCGCGCGACGAGGCGCTGGCGCGGCACCTGGCGTCGGCGGAGGTGGACGAGCTCCGCGAGAAGCTCCGGGCGTGCTGCGCGGCCAGCGCCTTCGTCGACCGCATCGTGACCGAGCGACCCTTCTCCCCGGCCTCCCGCCTGCTCGCGCACGCCGACGAGGTGATCGCCGGCCTCTCCGGCGCCGACCTGATGGAGGCCTTCGCCGCGCACCCGCGCATCGGCGAGCGCAAGGCGACCACGCCGCAGGAGGCGCGGTGGAGCGCGGGGGAGCAGGCGGGCGCGGCCGCCGCGTCCAGGGAGACGCTCGAGGCGCTCGCCCAGGCCAACCGCGAGTACGAGGAGAAGTTCGGGTTCGTCTTCCTCGTCTGCGCCACCGGCAGGACGGCTGCGGAGATGCTGGCGGCGGCGCGCGCGCGGCTGGGGAACAGCCGGGACGAGGAGCTGCGGGTGGCGGCGGAGGAGCTCCGCAAGATCGCGCGCCTCCGGCTGCGCAAGCTGGTCGGCGCTTGAATGGAGGAGACGAGGCGATGAGCGGCATCACCACCCACGTGCTCGACACCGCGCGCGGCAGGCCCGCGGCGGGCGTGCCCATCACCCTGGAGGTGCGCGGGACGGAGGGGACCTTCATGCGCGTGGGCGCGGGCATCACCGACGCCGACGGCCGCCTGCGCACGCTGCTGCCCGCGGGCAAGCCGCTCGTCGCGGGGGTCTACCGCATCACCTTCGACACCGGCGCCTACGCGAAGCAGACTGGCGGAGAGACCTTCTATCCGAGCGTGAGCGTGGTCTTCGAGGTGAAGGACGCCGCGCAGCACTTCCACGTCCCGCTCCTCCTCAACCCGTACGGGTACTCCACCTACCGTGGCTCCTGAGATCTCCGAGACCCTGCCGCCGGACGCCGCCGCCGAGATGGCGTCCGGCGCCGCCGCCGTCCCGCCGCGGCCGAAGGTATCGGCGCTCGCCCGCGTGCGGCAGGTGGTGCTCGCGCTGGTGCTGGTCGCGCTGGTCGTCACCGGGATCTGGCTCGGCCGCACCGGTCACCTGACGCAGGCGGCGGTCGGCGGATGGGTCCGCTCCCACGGCGCGTGGTCCGCGCCCGCCTTCGTCGGGGCGTTCGTCGTGGGCGAGCTGCTGCACCTGCCGGGGATGATCTTCATCGCGGTCGCCCGGGCCGCCTTCGGCGCGGTCAACGGCTTCTTCCTCGGCTACGGGGCCTCCATCCTCGCCGTCACCGCGCCCTTCCTCCTGGTCCGTGGCATGCGCACCACCCGCGAGCGCGCCTGGCAGCCGCGGTGGCGGTTCTTGCGCCGGCTGCTCGACGGCGTGGAGAAGCACCCCATCCGCAGCGTCGCCGTCCTGCGCCTCATCCTCTGGCTCTCCCCGCCCCTGGACTACGCCCTCGCGTTCACCAGCATCCGCACGCGCGACTACATCCTGGGCTCGGCCCTCGGCCTCGCGCCCTGCATCGGCGCGGTGATCTGGGGGCTGGGGTGGTGGTGGACCTGAGCCGCGCGCGCCGGATCGGCCCAGGGCGCGCAAAGAAATCTTAAGCCCCTTGCTGACGCGCGCCGGGCCGGCTGACCATCCCGGCATGCAGCGGGGAAGGTCCAGTCACCGCGCCCTTCGGGCCGTCGGCTGGCCTGCGGCCGGCCCTCGCGTTCGCGGCTGCGCCACCGCGATGAGGTGAGAATGGTGCCTAGGACAACGTGTGTTGCCCTGGCTTGCGTGGCTGGCCTCTCCCTCGCTGCTTCCACTGCCGCTGCGGACGCACCCCCTCCAGTCGCGACGCATCCGCTCCGCCTGGAGGACGCGGTCCGCCTGGCGCTCACGCGCAACGAGCGGGCGACCATCGCCGACGAGAACGTGGAGGTGGCCGCCGCCGCTGCCCAGCGCGCCGTCTCGCCCTTCCTGCCCAGCGTCAACCTCAACGCCAACGACACGCAGCGGCCGGACGACATCGTGCGCGCCGGACAGCCCTCCAACGTGGCCAACGCGTCGGTCACGGTCAACCAGCCGCTGCTCGACGCCGCCGCGATCCCGCTCTACGCGCAGGCGCACCAGAACCTGGAGGGCCAGAAGGCGCAGGCGAAGGACGACAAGCGGCTGCTCGCCTACGACGCCGCGCGCGCGTACTTCGTGGCGCTCTCCGCCGACGCCGTGCTGCAGGCCGCTCAGCGCCGGCTGGATACCTCCCGGGCGAACCTCGCCGACGCGCAGGCGCGGGTGGACGCGCAGCTCGCCAGCACCAACGACGTGACCCGCGCGCAGGTGGACCTCGCCAGCTCGGAGCGGGAGGTGGAGCTGGACCGCGGCTCGCTCCAGAACGCGTACGTCCAGCTCTCCTTCACCATCGCCGCGCGCGTCACCGGCGGGCTGATCCCGCCGGACCCCATCCTGCGAGCCGGCCGGCAACCGGTGCCGGGGTCCGACTCCCTGGTGCGCTTCGCGCTGGACCATCGCCCCGACGTGCTCGCCCGCAAGCACTTCACCGCCGCCTCGCACGACGCCGCGCGCGAGCCGCTCCTGCGCCTGGTGCCCATCATCAGCCTCAGCGGCCAGTTCAGCGTGACGAGCAACACCGCCAGCGCCACGGGCACGCCCTCGCACTGGAACGACGAGCTGCTGGAGGTCTCCCTGAGCTGGCCCATCTTCGACGCCGGCGCGCGCTACGCCGACCGCCGGTCGCGCGCCGCGTCCGCCCGCATCGCCGACCTGGACACGACCTTGCTCGGCCGCACCGTCGACACCCAGGTGCGGAGCGCCACGGTGTCGCTGCACGCCGCCCAGGCGGCCCTCAGCGCCGCGGAGCTGGCGATGAGCGCGGCCCGGCAGAGCGCGAACGAGACGGAGATCCTCTACCGGCAGGGGCTCGCGAAGGCCATCGAGCTGGTGGACGCCAACGACCAGCGCTTCCAGGCGGAGGTCAACGAGTCGACGGCCGAGTACTCGGTCGCCCTGGCGTACCTCGGACTGCGGCAGGCCCTCGGGCTGGACCCCGTGGGAACGGAGCTGACTCGATGATCCGCGCCTCGCACCTCGCCCTCGCGTTGCTCCTGGCAGCAGCCTCGTGCTCCAAGGCGGACCCGAAGGCGGGCAAGGGCGGCCGGAAGCTGGAGTATCCGGTGCAGCTCGCGCCGCTGGTGAAGCGCCAGGTGCGCTACGAGGTCACCGCGCCCGGCAGCATCGAGGCCTTCCAGCAGGTGCAGATCACCGCGCGCGTCTCGGGCGCGGTGGACCGCGTGTCCTTCGTCGAGGGGCAGGTGGTCAAGGAGGGCGACATCCTGGTGACCATCGAGGCGGAGCGCTACCAGGTCGCCGTCGAGCAGGCGAAGGTCGGCGTCTCCAAGGCGGAGGCGAACGAGCGCGCCGCCGAGGCGGAGCTCTCGCGCCGGCAGACCGCCACCCAGGAGCACCCCGGCCTCATCCCGGGCGAGGAGATCGAGACGCACACCACCGGCGTGGAGACGGCCAAGGCCGACGTCATGGCCGCGAAGGAGGCGCTGAAGGTCGCCAACCTCAACCTGCGCGACAGCTACGTGCGCGCGCCCATCGCCGGCGTCGTGCAGACGCGCACGGTGCAGACGGGGCAGTACCTCCAGCCCGGCGCGGTGCTCGCCACCATCCTGCAGCGCGATCCGATGCTCCTTCGCTTCCAGGTCACCGAGCAGGACGCGCCCCGCCTCAAGCCGGACATGGAGGCGGATCTGACGCTGCGGGAGAGCTCGCACACCTACAAGGCGAAGATCACCCTGGTGGCGGGCACCGCCGACCCGGCCACGCGCCTGGTGCCGGTCACCGCGCAGATCGCTCAGACGGATCACAAGTACTGGCTCCGCCCCGGCGCCTTCTGCGAGGTCTCGGTTCCCATCGGCGCGGCGCGGCAGGCCATCGTCATCCCGACGATGGCGGTGCAGCCCACCGAGAAGGGGAACATCGTGTACGTGGTGGACGCCAAGAACCAGGCGCACGCCAAGGTCATCCAGCTCGGCATGCACACGCCGGACGGCAACGTGGAGGTGACGCGCGGGCTGGACGAGGGCGAGCAGCTGGTGGTGCGCGGCATCGAGCCGCTCAGCGAGGGCGCGCCGGTGAAGGTCACCGATCACACCACGCTCGACGCCCTCCACGGCGACGCGGGGGCGCCGGAGCCCTCGGCGAGCGCGGCGGGCTCCGCGGCGTCGCCCCCGCCGGCGGGGAGCCACCACCACGGCGGCAAGAAGCCGTGAACGCCCGATGAGCATCACCGACGTCTGCGTGCGGCGCCCGGTCTTCGCCTGGATGCTCATGGCGGGCACGGTCCTGTTCGGCATCCTGGCGGTGATGCGCATCGGCGTGAGCCAGTTCCCGGACGTGGACAACCCGACGGTCTCGGTGAGCGTGTCCTGGCCGGGCGCCTCGCCGGAGGACGTGGAGACGGGGCTGGTGAACCCGATCGAGGACGCCGTCTCGCAGGTCACCGGCGTGCAGTCCATCACCTCGTCGGCGCGGCAGAACTCCGCCCGCGTGACGGTGACCTTCGACATCTCGCGCAACATCGATCTGGCGCTGCAGGACATCCAGGCGAAGGTCGCCGCGATCCAGCGCAAGCTGCCGGACTCGGTGCAGGCGCCGACGGTCTCCAAGAGCAACCCGGACGACCAGCCCATCATCACCGTCGGCGTCTCCGGCGCCTTCTCGCGGCAGCTCCTCGCCGACATCGCGCGCTACCAGATCGAGGACCGCTTGCAGACCGTGCCCGGCGTCGGGCAGGTCACCATGATGGGCTACTCCGACCGCAACGTCCGCATCTGGGTGGACGCGGACAAGCTGGTCGCCACCGGCACGACCGTCACCGACATCACCGGGGCGCTGCAGAAGCAGCACGTCACCTCCTCCGGCGGGCAGATGACCAACGGCCAGCGTGCCCTGGACGTGCGCGTCCTGGGCGAGGCGGCGGATCTGGAGACGCTCCGGCAGATCGTCGTGCGCAAGGTGGGCAACGAGCAGGTGCGCCTGAAGGACGTGGCGCTGGTGGAGGACGGCTTCTCCGACGTGTCGAGCCGCGCGCGCTACAACGGCATGCCCGTCCAGGCGATGGGCATCCTGAAGCAGCCCGGGTCCAACGCGGTGGGGGTGGCCAAGGCGGTGCGCGCCGCCCTCGACGACGTGCAGAAGACGCTGCCGGACGGCATGAAGGTGGACGTCCTGTTCGACACCACCGGCTTCATCGAGGAGTCGGTGAACGAGATCGCCCTGGAGCTCGGGCTGGCGGTCATCCTCACCGGCTTCGTCTGCTGGCTCTTCCTCGGCTCGCTCTCCAGCACGGCGAACGTCCTGTTCGCCATCCCCATGTCCCTTCTGGGGACGATCGCGGTGCTCTACTTCGCCGGCTACACGCTCAACACCTTCACCCTCCTCGGGCTCTCGCTCGCCGTGGGGCTGGTGGTCGACGACGCGGTGATGGTCATGGAGAACATCTTCCGCCACGGGGAGATGGGCAAGGACCGCGTCACCGCGTCCATCGAGGGGACCAAGGAGATCACCTTCGCCGCCCTCGCCGCCACCGTCGCCGTCATCGCCATCTTCCTGCCTGTCGCCTTCATGTCCGGCGTCATCGGCAAGTTCTTCCTTCAGTTCGGCGTCACGCTCTCGGTGGCGGTGGCCATCTCGTACGTGGAGGCCATCACCCTCGCGCCCTCGCGCTGCGCGCAGATGCTCCGGACGCGCGCCCAGGGCGCGCGCGAGCGCCTGGTGGACCGGGGCTTCGACGCCCTCGCCCGGGGCTACGGCCGGGCGCTGGACGCCTCCCTCCGCTGGCCGTGGCTGGTGCTCGCCGCAGGGCTGGTGGTGCTCGGCGTGTCCGGGTGGGCGGGCACGCGCCTCAAGCAGGAGCTGGTGCCCTCGCAGGATCAGAGCCGCCTCGCGGTCCGCCTCTCCAACGCCGTCGGCGCCGACATCGAGGAGAGCGACAGCCTGGCCAAGCGCGCCGAGGCGATGCTCGCGAAGCGGCCGGAGGTGGAGAGCGTGCTCACCAACGTCTCCGCCGGCGGGGCGCAGCTCTCCATCACGCTGGTGCCGCCCGGGCAGCGCAAGATGACGCAGAACGACTTCGCCGCCGTCATCCGCAAGCAGCTCGGCGGCATCCCCGGCGTGCGTGCCTCCGTGCAGGACCTCTCGCAGCAGGGCTTCGCCGGGCAGCGCGGCGGCTCCCCGGTGGACATCTCGGTGCGCGGGAGCGACTGGAACACGCTGGTGGACCTCGCCGCCAGGATCCGCAAGGAGGTGGAGGAGTCCGGCCTCGTCGTCGACGTGAGCAGCGACTACCAGGTCGGCGCGCCGGAGCTCACCGTCACGCCGGACCGCGCGCGCGCCTCCGACGTCGGCGTCAGCGTGCAGGACATCGCCACCACCGTCAGCGCGCTCGTCGGCGGCGTGACGGTGGGCCAGTACTCCACCGCGGGTCGCCGCATGGACATGCGCCTTCGGCTGCTCGCCGCGCAGCGCACGCGGCCGGAGGACCTCGGCCGGCTGCGCGTGCGCTCCACGACGGGCAACATGGTGCCGCTCTCGTCGGTGGTGGTGACCAACGAGCTGGCGGAGCTGCAGTCGATCAACCACGCCGAGCGGCAGCGCGCCATCCGCGTGTACGGCAACGTCGCCCCGGGCCACTCGCAGAGCGAGGCGCTCGCCTACGTGCAGACGCTCACCAAGGAGGCGCCGCCCGGCTACGCCGTCGTGCTGGGCGGGCAGAGCTCGCAGCTCGGCGACGCGATGAGCAGCCTCTTCTTCGCGCTGCTGGTGGGCATCCTGGTCGCGTACATGGTGCTTGCCTCGCAGTTCGATTCGCTACTCCACCCCATCACGGTGCTGACCATCCTGCCGCTCTCGGTGGCGGGCGCCTTCCTGGCGCTCCTGGCGGCCGGCCGCACGCTCAACGTCTTCAGCATGATCGGGCTGCTGCTCTTGATGGGCATCGTGAAGAAGAACTCCATCATGCTGGTGGACTACGCCAACGAGGTCCGGACGTCGGACGGCCTCGACGCCGGCGCGGCCATGTCGCGCTCCGGTCCGGTGCGCCTGCGGCCCATCCTGATGACCGCGGTCGCCACCATGATGGCGGCGGTCCCCTCGGCGATGGGCATGGGCCCCGGCGCGGAGACCCGCGGCCCCATGGCGGACGCGGTCATCGGCGGGCTCATCCTCTCGACCGCCCTGAGCCTCTTCGTGGTGCCCGCGTTCTACGTCCTGACCGATCGGGCGAAGCAGCGTCTGCTGGGCCGCGAGCCCGCGCCGCCCCCCGTCGGCGTGGTGCCTCCCGTCGCGCCCGGCTAGGGCCCCTTCGGGCGGGGCCGGGTCACGCGTCGGGGTGCAGCGATGCTTGCAATCCCGCATTCGCACCTGTTTTCAAGGGGATGGCGGAGGCAGGCTCGTGGGAGGCGAACTAGCGACCGGTTGGTCCCACCCGCACCTCGCGCACTGGCGTCCGCTGCAAGGGTCCTTGCAATGGGACGCCGGCCCCCGTTCCAGGAGGGACGCCGGACCGCGTCACCGCTTCTTGCGGTTCTCCAGCACCTTCACGAAGCTGCGCGACCGGTACTCCTCCAGGGTCAATCCGGTGGCGAGCGCCTCCTCCTCGGTGAGCGCGCCGCACGACAGTCCGCGCAGGAAGAAGTTGAGCAGCCCCTGTCCGGTGGCCGCGTCGTCGAAGACGTCCCCGACGAGCGTCGCCTGCGCCGCCTTGTCGACGAAGTTCTTCAGCCGTTCGGTCGCCGCGGGCAGGCCCTCCAGGAAGAAGGCGAAGACCGCCGAGTAGCGGGTGGGGAGCTGCGCGGGGTGCAGGTCCCAGCCCTGGTAGAAGGCCGTCTCCAGGGAGTGGCGTACGTGCTCGGCGTGCAGCCGCCAGGCCCGGTGCACCGCCTCCCGGTTCTCCGCGCGCTGCTCGAACGTCAGCGCGTCGCCCTTGTGCGGGCCGACCGGCATGATGTTGGTCGCCCCGTCGGAGAGGAAGACGCCCGTGCCGGCGAAGGCCACCTGCATCATGTGCTTCGCGAAGTCGCACGCGGGGTGGAGCATGTGCTGGTGCGCCGCGGTGATGCTGCAGCTGGCGGTGTAGTCGTACGTCCCGAAGTGCGCGCCAAAGAGGCGTCCCTTCGCCGCGTCGTGGATGAGGGGCATCGCCGCGCGGCCGTCCGGCGCGAAGATGGTCTGCGTCTGCTCCACCATGATCTCGATGGGCACCGCGCCCGCCGCGAGCCCCAGCTTCTTCTCCAGGGAGGCGAGCAGGTCGACCAGCACCGTCACCTGCTCCACGCGCTGGATCTTGGGGAAGGTGACGACGAAGCCCTCCGGCAGCGCGCCGCCGGCCTCCTTCACCAGCGTGGTGAGGAAGAGGTCCAGCGTGCGCACGCTGCGGGTGGCGAGCTCCCGCGAGAAGGGCTTGATGCGAATGCCGACGAAGGGCGGGAGCGTCTTGTCCTTCATCCCCCGCGCGACCTCCCGCGCGGCGAGGGCGACGTGGCCGTCCTCCTCCGCGTCCGGCCGGGTGCCGTAGCCGTCCTCGAAGTCGATGCGGAAGTCCTCCACCGCCTCGCGCTCCAGCTTGGCCACGACGCGCCGGTAGACGGTGTGGGCGAGCCACGCCGCGGGGTACGCCTCGCGCACGCCGGCCGCGTCCTTCTCCAGCTGCGCGGCCGCGCGCGCCGTGCCGGCCACCGTGTCCGGCAGCGTGGCGGCGCCGGGCAGGCCCACCGCGCGGGCGAAGGTGAAGGCGTCCGGCGCGTGCTCCTGCAGCGCCTTCTGGGCGAGCGTCCCCAGCTTGCGCGCGGTGTCGTGCTTGAAGAGGTGACCGCCCCCGTACACCGTATGGACCGGCTGCCGCTTGCCGGACTCGCCCGGGTAGCGCGCCGCCAGATCGTCGAGGGGAGCGCCGAGCGCGGCGATCGCCGCGGTGGCCTCCTGCGTCGAGAGGGTCGTCATGGCCGGGAGCGTAACGCAGGTCGCACGCGCACCCAACGCTCGCGGCGTCTCCCCTCCTCGGCGCGCTCGAGCGCTGGCGCCTGCGACGCGGAGGGAAGAAGCTCCCGGGGCGCGCCGTACTCACGCGCGATGAACAAGCCCACCCTCGCGGGGGAGACACGCTTCGCCAGGATCGCCAGGCCCGTCGCCGCCCTCACCCTGGTCAGCTTCAGCGCCCTCACCACCGGCTGCGCCGAGCTGCGCACGGAGTACACCCACGCCAACGGCGAGCCCATGTACGTCCACGACGAGACGCACCTGCGCTCCGGCGTGCAGCAGGTGGCCACCGGGCAGACGGAGTACCGCAACTCCCGGGGCGAGGTCGTCGGCACCGCGACCCAGTACCAGAACCAGGTGGTCACCTGGGAGGAGCGCGAGTGGTTCCCCCGCCAGGGCGCCTCGCGCATCGACGACGAGAGCTTCTATCGCATCGTCGGCGACAAGGAGGCAGTCGACAAGTACAACGCCTACCACGACAAGGGCGTCTCGGTGAACCACACCGGGTTCATCGTGGGGGGCATCGGCGCGGGGCTGCTCCTCGGCGGCATCGCCCTCTCGGTCGCCTCCCACGGCTCGACGACCGACTCCACCGGCTTCACCACCGACACCACCGACTCGGGCCTCTCCACCGTCGGCTACATCGGCATCATCGGCGGGGTCATCGCCGCCGCCGTCGGCCTCACCATGATCCTCGTGGGCCGCAAGTCCGCCGCCAACAAGGACGCGCGCCTCTTCAACGACCCCGACCGCATGAAGATCGACGCCAACAAGTACGACACCCAGACGCTCGAGCTGGTGCGCGCCGACGCCGCCGACCAGGCGCGCGGCTCGCAGGACCAGGACACGGCGTCGGCGGGGGCCTCGGGCGTCGCCTCCGACATCGCGCCCGGCCCGGCGTTCGTCTTCACCGGCTCCGGCCACGTGAAGAAGATCGCCGTCAAGGCTGACGGCAGCGTGATGGTCAACGGCCGGCTGGCCGGCAGCATCACCAGCGGCGAGTTCGTCGACACCGCGGGCACCACCGTCGTCCACGCCAACGCCGACGGCACCCTCCGCGGCGACGGCCTGAAGATGAAGAAGGTGCGGTTCTCCGGCGACGACATCGTCACGCCGAAGGGCACGCTGAGCGTGGACGCCCACGGCGCCGTCTCCTTCTCCAACCAGGGCATCTCGGAGGTCGTCGGCAAGCTCCACCCGGCGACGGCGAGCAACAAGAAGCTGGCGGCGTTCGTCGTGCTGGCGGTCGTGGTGTCGCGGCGCCACTAGGCCTCGGGCCTATCCGTGCTATGCCCGCGGGAGGCTGGCCCGAACCACGGGGATGCGACTCATGGACTCCGAAGGACTGCGCGCGCGACAGGCACCGCTGAAGGCTCGCTACAAGGAGGATCCCGCGTCGGCGATCCGGACGCTCCGCGCGAGGGGGCGCGTCTCGCACGGGGCGATCACCTGCGCGCTCGAGACCGGCAAGCCGGGTGTGCCGGCGGGGCTTCACCCGGCGACGGGCGGTGACGGTTCGGCGGCGTGCTCCGGCGACATGCTCCTCGAAGCGCTCGTCGGCTGCGCGGGCGTGACGCTCGCCGCCGTCGCCACCGCGATGGGCATCGAGATAGGCGACGCGACTGTCCTGGCGGAGGGCGAGCTCGATTTCCGCGGCACGCTGGGCGTCGCGAAGGACGCCCCTGTCGGCTTCTCCAGCATCCGCCTGACGCTCACGGTGGACACCACCGCCCCGGCGGAGAAGGTCCAGAAGCTCGTCGAGCTGACCGAGCGATACTGCGTCGTCTTCCAGACGCTCGCCAGGCCGCCGTCGGTCGAGGTGCGCGTCGGCGCGCCGGAGAAGTGACGCACCCGCTGGCTCAGACGGCGTCCGCCTCCTCGACCTGCCCGCCCTTCTTCAGGGAGCCGCCCGCGGCCGCGAGCAGGTAGGCCTCCACGAAGGAGTCGATGTCGCCGTCCAGCACCGCGTCCACGTTGCTCTGCTCGGCGCCCGTGCGCGTGTCCTTCACCAGCCGGTACGGCGCCAGCACGTAGTTGCGGATCTGGCTGCCGAAGTTGATGGCGCTCTTGCTCGCCTGGTAGGCGTCGTTCGCGGCGGCGCGCTTCTCCAGCTCCATCTCGTAGAGCTTGGCGCGCAGCACCTTCATGGCCATCGCCCGGTTCTGGTGCTGGCTGCGCTCCGCGCGACACACGATGTTCAGACCCGTGGGGATGTGCTTCAGCCGCACCGCGGTCTCCACCTTGTTGACGTTCTGCCCGCCCTTACCGCCCGCGCGCATCGTCGTGATCTCGACGTCCTTGTCGTTGATCACGACGTCGATGTCCTCGTCGGTGTCGGGGGTCACCTCCACCGCGGCGAAGGCCGTCTGCCGCGTGTGGTCGGCGTTGAAGGGGCTCATGCGCACCAGCCGGTGCACGCCCATCTCGCTGCGGAGGTAGCCGTAGGCGTTCTCCCCCTCCACGGTGAAGGAGACGGCGTCGATGCCGGCCTCGTCGCCCTCCTGGTAGTCGACGATCTCCGTCTTGTAGCCGCGCCGCTCGCACCAGCGCAGGTACATGCGAAGCAGCATCGCCGCCCAGTCCTTGGCGTCGGTGCCGCCGGCGCCGGGGTGGATGCTGACGATGGCGCTGGCGCGGTCCGCCGGGCCGCTGAGCATGCGCCGCAGCTCCAGCCCGCGGACGCGCGACTCCAGCTCCGGGAGGAGCGTCTCGGCCTCGGCGATGGTGGCGGCGTCGTCACCCTCCGCGCCGAGCTCCAGCAGCACGCGCGCGTCCTCCACGTCCTTGTCCAGCTTCTCGAAGGCGGCGAGGGAGGCCTCCAGCGCCGAGCGCTTGCGCGTCAGCTTCTGCGCCTTCTCGTGGTCGTCCCAGAAGCCCGGGACGAGGGTCCGCTCGCCGAGCTGGTCGATTTCTCGCTTCAGTCGGGGGACGTCAAAGATGCCCCCTTAGCACCGTGAGGCGCCGCGTGAGGTCTTCGAGGGTCAGTCGCGCTTCGCTGAGCATGCCGCTGCATACGTAGCACACCGCTCACCGCTTTGGGCAGCTCTCGGTGTCGCCCTTGTCGCAGGCCTGGCCGTAGGCGGTCTTGGCCTTCGTGGCCTTGCCCTGCTTGGTGTAGAGGTCGCCCAGGTACGCGCAGGCCTTCGCCTCGTCGTCGTTCCGGAAGCTGAACCCGCAGAGGTCCTCGCACGCTTCGATGCGCTTGGCGTCGCTCTGCGTGTCGTCCTGGCAGGTCTCGGCGAAGCCCGCCTTGCCGGCGTAGAGCAGCGCCCCGCAGCTCCCGACGCCCAGCACGAAGAGCACGCCGGCGACGATCAGGCCAATCGACCAGCAGCCCATCCCCTCGCGTCGCCCGGCGAAGCGGCCGCCGGTCGCCTGTGGCGTCCCCGCGACGCCGGCGGGGGTGAACGCACCGGGATAGGGGTTGGGCGGCGGGGCGCCGGGCATGAACGCCGGCGAGCTGGACATCTCCTGGCGCATCGGCGGGAGAAGCGTCAGCGCGTCGAGGAGCGGCGCGAGGGCGGCGAAGGCGCTCGTCGCCTCGGGGAAGCGCGACGCCGGCTCCCGCGCGACCGCGCGGGCGAACCACGCGTCGAACCCCGGCGGCAGCATCCCCGTCGCCCCGAGCTCGGCCGCGCGCACGCTGGCCGGGACGATGGGGTCGATCACCACCTCCCGCAGCACCCCGCCCACCGACGGGTTCTCCACGTTGCCGCCGCGCCAGTAGCTGCGGCCGGTGAGCAGCCAGAAGGCGATGAGACCGATGGCCCACACGTCGCTCGCCGGCGACACGATGGCCCCGGCCTCCGTCTGCTCCGGCGCCATCCAGAGTGGGGTCCCCACCGCCGCCGTGCGCGTCGAGCGCGCCTCGTCCATCAGCTTGGCGATGCCGAAGTCGAGCACCTTGAGCATGAAGTCCGCCCCGACACGCTTGCTCTTGGCGACGAAGAGGTTCTCCGGCTTCAGGTCGCGGTGGACGATGCCCACGCGGTGCGCCGCGCCGACGGCGTGACACAGCTCCTCCAGCGCGCGTCGCGCGTCGCGCGGGTCGACGCTGGCGCGCCGCTGCCGCCAGGCAGCGAGGTCCTCACCCTCCAGCAGCTCCATCGCCAGCCACGGGGCGCGCGTCGCGTCGTCCACCCCGGCGGCCACCACCTCCACCACGTGCTCGCTCTCCACGCGCGAGCCCACCCGCGCCTCCTGCTCGAAGCGCGCACGCAGGCGCGCGTCCTGCACCAGCTCCGGAAGCATGAGCTTGAGCGCCCGCCGCTTCCCGGTGGAGAGCTGCTCGGCCACGTAGACGGTGCCCATGCCGCCGGTGCTGAGCACCCTCTCCACCCGGAAGTCGGAGGCGAAGAGGGTGCCGGGGATCAGCGCGGACACGAAGCCACGCTAACACACGGCCGGGCGCGCGGGTGGCACGGCCAATGCTCTCTTTTGGACCGAATGAACTTGGGCCCCGCAGAGCAGCCGCGGGGCTGGACACGACCGAGGAACAGCCGACGTGATTGCGTGAAGGCGCACGCGTTGCCGATTGCGGGAGGGGTGCTCCCCCCGGAAGGAAGAGGTAAGACCATGAGACGCTCCCTTTGGTTGGTGATCGCGTGCGCGGCGCCGCTTGCCCTGGCTGGGTGCGAGTGGCGCGCCGGCGCAGGCGCAACCGTACCGGTCGGGTACGTCGAGGTCACCTCGGCGCCGGTCCAGATCGAGACCTACCCGCACACCGTCTACGACGGCCGCCCCGTCTACCTCTACCAGGACCGCTGGTACTACAGGGAGGGCGGGCACTGGCGCTACTACCGCAACGATCCGCCCGGGCTCCAGCAGCAGCGCGAACGCATGCGCCGCGAGCACGCGCAGCCTCCGCCGCGGCGTGACCAGCACCAGCAGAACCGTGGCCACCAGCCTGACGACCGCGGCCACCAGCCTGACAACCGCGGTCACGGCCACTGATCGCGGGCGCGACGCGGGGTGATCAGCGCACCACGACACGAGCGGCGCCGGCGGCCGACGCCGCGCCGCTCGTGTCGGTCTCCACCACGGTGAGCACGCCGTCGTGGCAGGGCGTGCGCGCGTCGTTGGCGGCGAAGGACTCCACCCCGACGATCCTGCCGTCCTGGGCGGCGAAGACGGCGGTGATGGGGAAGCCCACCGGCGCGTTGGTGATGCACGCCCTGTCGACGACGGGGTAGTCCAGGACCATGGCGTCGTCCGGGCCGAGCGGCGCGTGGCCGCCGAGCCCCTGCGCCCGCGCCTCCGGCGTGGTGGCGTGCTCCACGTGGGTGAACGCGCGCACCACCGCCCCGTCGGCGGCGACGAGGTCCACCTCCCCCGACGAGGGCGAGCACGCGCAGAGGCCGAGCGAGAGCCAGAGCGCGCGCCGCCGCAGGATCACAGCGACTTCAGGAAGGCGATGAGCGCGTCGTGATCGCTCTGCGAGAGCGCGGCGTACGCGTCGTGGACGCCCTGGGCCTCCCCGGCGTGCGCGTCGATCGCCTCCTCGACGGTGAAGGCGCGTCCGTCGTGCATGTACGGCGCGGAGGTGGCGAGCCCCCAGAGCGGGGCGGTGCGGAACTCGTTCTGCGTCGCCTGCGCCGAGCCGATCCCGGGGAGGCCGGGGGTCATGACGTCGTGCAGGAGCAGATCGCTGAAGAGGGGCACGTCGACGCCGTCGGACGTCTTCATGGACGGGATGTGGCAGTTGCCGCAGCCGACGCTGCTGAACACCTGCTCGCCGGCGTCCTCCAGCGCGGGATTGGTGCGCGTGCGCGGCGGCGGCGCGAGCTCCGAGATGAAGTACACGAGCGCGTCCATCTCCGGCTGCGAGACCTCCGGGTCCGCCACGCCGTCGGCGTCGCTGAGGTTGCCGAAGGTGAGCCCCGCCTGCGCGGGCACCGTGACGCCCATCTCGTTGGACATGGCGTCGCGCGCGAACTCGGCGACGTTCGGGATGTCCGCCTTCCACCCGGTGCGTCCGATGCGGCCGTCGGGCAGGTGGTTGGCGTGGCCGCGGATGCCGTCGCCGTTCTGATCGTTCGGGTCCTCGTGCGAGAGGATCGTCGCCTCCGGGATGCGGTCGATGAGGCCGAGGCCGAAGAGCGGCGGCGGCTGCCGCGCCTCGAAGAAGTTGCACTGCGGGTTGGGCTCCGGCCGCACGCCCAGCGACGCCGAGAGGCGGTGGAGCATCGTTCCCTCCGGCGGCGCGCTGAAGTTCCCGTTCTGGTCGATGATCCCCTGCCGCGTCACGTTGAGGCCGTCGGGGCCCGCCCCGCCGATGACCGGATCGAAGTGGCAGCCGCGGCACGAGTCGCCGTTGAACTCCGGCCCCAGCCCGCTGGAGAGCTTGGTGTCTCGGTCGAAGATGTCGCGCCCGGCGACGAAGCGGTTCATGTCGCTCGCGGAGAGCGCCTGGAGGGGGCCGCCGTACGCGCCCGGCGGGGGCACAGGCGCGTTGGGCGGGACGAGGCCGGCGGTCGTCTGGCTGCGGCCGCCCAGCGAGAGCAGGAAGTCCTGGATCTTGGTGCGCTGGTCGTCGGTCATCGCCACGTACGCGTCGCGGGAGGCCTGCGCCTCGCCGCCGTGCATGCGGATGGCGTCGTCGAGCGTGTCGGCGCGGCCGTCGTGCAGGTACGGGCCCTCCGCCGAGATCCCCCAGAGCGGCTGGGTGCGAAAGTCGCTGCCGGTCGCCTGCTTCATCACGAAGCCGTCGGCGAGGGCGGGGCCCATGTCGTGAAGCAGCAGATCGGAGTAGGCGGGCACCAGGCCGCGCGGGCCGTTCAGCGCGGGCACGTGGCAGCCGGTGCAGTTGGCCTGCGCGAACAGGGCGCGACCCGCCTCGGTCTCCGGCGTGGGGGCGTCCGGCTTCGGCGCGGCGAGGAGCATCGCGTAGGAGACCAGGTCGAAGAGGTCCTTCTCGGAGAGCTCGGGGTCCGGCACGCCGTCGTCGTCGGTGGTGGGCGCGTCGGGCGCCGCCGCCTGCCCCTGCTGTTGCTGGCCGATCTGCTCGTCCTGGAGGCTCAGGCCCCCGCCCACCGACAGCGCGCTGCCGCCCGACTGCGCCACGCTGGGCACCGGCAGGCGCGCGCGGTCGGCGTCGGTGAGCGGGTCGCTGGTGATGCCCGCGTGGTTGAAGAGCGGCCCGCGGATGAAGCCCTCGATGGAGACCGTCTGCGCCTTGCGCCCGAACCGACCGACGAACCCGCGGTCGTAGTTGGGCTTTCCGCGGATGCCGTCGTGGTTCTTGTCGTCGGGGTCGGCGTTCTTCAGGATCTCCGAGTCGGGGATCTCGGCGAGCAGGCCCACGCCGAAGAAGGGGATGGGGTTGCGCGTCGCCATCACGTTCGTCTCCGGCGGCGTGGCGATGCGCGTCTGCGAGCCGGTGGTGAAGTGCGTGAGCACGCCGCTCTTGCCCAGGTTGTTGAAGGAGCCGTCGGGGAGCGTCTGGGCGACGAGCAGGAAGTTGCGGTAGCGCGCGCCGCCGCCGCCGGTGACCGGCTTCTCGTGGCAGGCCACGCAGAAGGTGACGTTGAACTCCGGGCCGAGCCCGTCGGCCTTGGTGAAGCGGCGCAGCGCGACCTTCTTGCCGCGCTCGAAGGTGGCCTTCTGCTCGTCGGTCGCGTTGGGGCGGATCTCGCCCAGGTCGGCGAAGACGCCTGTCGCCAGCTGCGGCTCGGGCGTAGACGGCCCGCACGCCGCAGCCGCGGCCCCCACGATTCCGACGCCAAGCAAGATGGTCGCGATCCTCATCACTCCTCCGCCCCGAGGAGCCGCGTGTAAGCCAGCCCCACATAGGTTGTCGGGTTGGCTGAAGCAAGGTTCCCGCCAACCGCGTAGAGGTGGCCCTGGGTGTCCCCGAACACCGAGTGGAAGTCGAGCTGGGTGGGGGGATCCACGGTGGTGATCGTCATGGTCGCGAGGTCCAGAACGCCCAGAGTTCCGTAGGCCCCGACGACGTGCGCCTTGCCGGGGACGCGCATCCAGACGCCGTTCAGGCCGGGCAGGGGAGAGAGGGAGGTCGTGTGCCACGACGTGCCGTCCCACACGCTGGCGATCCCGTTGGAGCGGCCTCCCACCGCGACAATGCGATCAGGTCCGGTCCCCCAGAGGGAGATCAGGTCGTCGCTGGCCCCCACGAGCTCTTCCTTCCAGTCGGTCCCCGTCCAGTGCAGCACCTCGCCCCGCTGGCCGACCGCGTAGACGTTGTCGGGGCCGGTGCCCCACACCTTGAGGAGCTGGAAGACGTTGGGCTTCTGCATCGCCGGCAGCGTGACCGCGCTCCAGGCCGCGCCGTCGAAGTGAAGGAGCGTCGCCTGACCGGCCTTCTGCCCGTCGCCGCCCACCGCCCAGAGGTCGTCGGGCGCCGCGCCCCACACGCCCCAGAGATCCTGCGTCGTGGGCGTCGTCTCCTTGGTCCACGTCTGCCCGTCCCAGTGGAGCACCGTGCCGGCGTTGCCCACCATGGTGATGTCGTCCGGGCCGAACCCGTAGGTCCAGTTGAGGAGCGGGGCGTCCACGCCGAGGGTGAGGGGCGCCCACGCCGTGCCGTCGAAGTGCATCACCGCCGCCTTGGTCGTGGTGCCACCCACCATGTACACGTCGTCCGGCGAGGGGCCCCACGTGTTGAGCAGCCAGCCGGTCGCGGCGGTGCTGAAGGCGGGCGCCCACGCGGGCGGCGTGCCCGCGTCGCCGTTCGGCTCGGGGCCCGGACACGCCACGAGCGTCAGCGAGAGCAAGACAAGACAGGCGCGCATGATGCGCGGAGTATAGCGCCCGCGGCCGAGGGGGTTATGCTCGAGGCATGTTTCGCGTGAGCCCCGGGGAGACGATCGCGCTGTACGACGACGAGGCGAAGAGCGAGGTGACCATCGTCCCCGCGCGCGGCGCCATCGTCACCCGCTTCCGCGTGGGCGACAGGGACGTGCTCTACCTGGACGAGGCCACCCTGCGCGACCCGCAGAAGAACGTGCGCGGCGGCGTTCCCATCCTCTTCCCCTCGCCGGGGAAGCTGGAGGGCGACCACTTCGAGCGCGGGGGCAAGTCCGGGTCGATGAAGCAGCACGGGTTCGCGCGCAACCTGCCGTGGGCGGTCGGCGGCACGCGCGAGGAGGGCGCCGCCGCCGCCACCCTGACCCTCGCGTCGAACGAGCAGACCCGCGCGGCATACCCGTGGGACTTCTCCGCCTCCATCGACTTCTCCCTGCGCGGGCGCTGCCTGCGTCTCGCCGCGCGTGTCCAGAACGAGGGCGACTCCGCGATGCCCTTCGGCTTCGGCATCCACCCCTACTTCGCCGTGCACGACAAGGCCGCGGCGCGCATCGCCACCCGCGCGACGCGGGCCTTCGACAACGTCGCCAAGAAGGTCGTCCCCTTCGGCGGCTTCGACCTCACCCTGCCCGAGGTCGACATGCACCTGCTCGACCACGGCGGCTCCTCCAGCGAGCTGACATGGGGCGACGGCGCGCGCCTCGCCCTGCGCGCCTCGCACGACCTCACGCGCTGGGTCGTCTGGACGCTCGCCGGTCGCGACTTCGTGTGCCTGGAGCCGTGGACCTGCCCCGGCAACGCGCTCAACACCGGCGAGGGCCTCATCGAGCTCGCCCCCGGCGCCTCGCGCGAGCTGTGGATCGAGCTCGACTTCTCCCCCTGAGCTCCCGCGCCGGGGGGGGCGCCAAGCGTCGAGCGGCGTCAAACGCCGGATCGTTGGCATGGCAACGATCGCCTCCGCCAGCGGCGCGCGCGGCGTGGCGGGCTAGGCCGGCGGCGCCCGCCGGAGCATCATCGCGGCGAGGAGGACGAGGCCGCACGAGAGCAGGCCGAGCAGGATGTCGGCGAGGCCCATGACGGTCATGATGGTGTCCAGCTGGTCGAGCGGTGCGCTTCGCATCGACGTCCACACCACCCGCGCGAAGACGAGGCCGACGAGGTCCACCGCGGCCATCCCCGCCAGCACGTAGGCGCCCTTGCCCGCGCGCCGCGCCAGCACCAGCGCGACGACGCCGAAGGCGATCGCCAGCACCAGGTGGAACCCGAACTGCAGCCAGGCCAGGGCCGACGCCGCGCCGCTCATGCCGGCGGCCTCTGCGCGCGCGCCAGGGCGAAGAGCGCGACGGCGAACCCGGCGTAGAAGACCAGGTTGCGCAACCCGCTCAGCGTCGTCTGCATGAGCTGGATGCTGGCGTAACCGTGCCCGCTGGTCGCCGCCCGGGAGACGAGCAAGGAGACGAGATCGGCCAGCAAGCCGGTGAGTCCCGCGAGCCCGAAGCCCACCGCGGCGCCGGTGGAGCGCCTGGCGACGATCAGGCCGGCCACGATGCAGCTCAGCCCGAAGAGCACCTCCACGACCTCCTCGACGACGAACAGCGCCGTGTTCGAGTTCATCCGCGGGAGCGTCGGCCAGCCGTCCCGTCCGGTCAAGGGCGCGGTTGCACCCCGGAGGCACGCCAGCGGGAGAACCACCCGTCGGTCAGGACGTCCAGCGTGACCTCCGCCCCCATGGCGCGCAGGAGCGCCTCGGTTCGGGCGTCGGAGTCGAGTGGGGACGCGGCCTCGTCCACCCGGGCGCGCGCCCACTTGGCGATCTCCGCGACCACCTTCGCCGCGATCCGCGCGCGCAGCTGCGCGCGGTCCAGCCGGATGCGCTGTGTCTGCAGCTCCTGCTCGGTGAACAGGAGGCGATCGAGCCGGAAGGTGAGGCGAGCCTCCAGCCAGACGGTCGTGCCGGTGCCGTCGGTCGTGTGGTAGCTGTCCGCCGAGGAGTACTCGTAGAGGCGATCGCCGCTGGACTGCATCGCCCGCAGGCGCGCCTCCGGCAGCAGGGCGGAGAGTCGCGCGCGCTTCACCATCGCGTCGAGCGCGGAGTCGTCGCAGCCGATGCCGGCGGCGCGCCACGCCGCGTGAACCGCCCGGCGCGCCACGCGCGGTGTGAGCGGCGGCGCGGCCGGCACGATCACCACCGGACCGTCCGGCGTGGCGGGGCCCTGCGCCAGGGCGCGCGAGACCGCCGGGGCGCCTCCGCCGCCGGGCAGGAGCCGATCGAAGGGGAAGCCGACGGTCAGCATCCCCCCCATCTCGCGCACGCTCCCCTGCATGGCGAAGAAGGAGACGGCGACGAACGCCGAGCCCCCCGAGCCCGTGGTGTGGGGCGGCGCGAGCGACGCGGAGGGAGACGAGGAGAGCGCGGCGAGCGCAGCGAAAAGGATGAGGGGCTTCATGCCCTCCAGCCTCATCAACCGGCGTGCCACCCGGATCCGCCGCGTTTCGCGGGTGTTCGGCCTGTCCGGTGCGTCCCCTTTGCCTGTCCCGGGACACCCCTGCCTCGTGTGGCGTGGGTGTCGAGTTCACACGTCTGTCACATTCGACGAACGCGACTGACGGCGCCCTGGTCTATGGCTATAAGCGGAAACGCTGCATGGTCGCCGCTGCGCTGTCCCTGTCCTCCTCCGCGCCTCCGCGCCACACCGGGTCGTTTCGCGCGCGTCGCTTCGCCAACTGGTTCCCGCTCGGCCTGACCTACGCGACCCTGTACATGGGTCGCTACAACTTCAACGTCGCCAAGGGCGACATCGGGACGGCGTTCCACTTCGACAAGGCCCAGATGGGCATCGTGGCGACGGCCGGCTTCTGGGTCTACGCCGCCGCCGTGCTGATCAACGGCCCGCTGGCGGACCGCTTTGGCGGGCGCAAGGCCATCCTGCTGGGCACCGCGGGCAGCATGGTGCTCAACCTGATCATCGGCCTGCTCTTCGCCACGCACTGGCCCATCGGCCTCATCGGCGGCCTCTCGGCGCTCTACGCCGTGAACATGTTCTTCCAGGCCTTCGGCGCGCTGAGCGTCGTCAAGGTCAACTCGGCGTGGTTCCACGTCCGGGAGCGCGGCGTGCTCGGCGGCGTCTTCGGCTCGATGATCTCGGCCGGGTACGCGCTCGCCTACGGCGTGTGCGGCTGGCTCCTCGCCGCGAGCCACCAGAGCTTCTGGGTCGTCTACATCGTCCCGTCGGCGGTGATGGGGGTGATGCTCGTCGTCGACCTGTTCCTCATCCGGGACCGGCCGAGCGACGCGGGCCACGCCGACTTCGAGACGGGCGACGAGAAGATGCCGGAGGTGGCGGCGACGGGCGCGGAGTCGAAGGAGCCGGGCTTCTTCGACGTCACCCGGCACGTGCTCCGGCACCCCGTGCTCCGGCGCATCGCCCTGGCGGAGCTCTGCACCGGCTTCGTGCGGCAGGGTCTCCTGCTCTACTTCCCGGAGTTCCTGGTGGAGGTGCACAAGATCGACAAGGGGTCGGCCCTGTTCGGCATCGCCTCCACCGGCATCACCGTGGGCGGCATCGCCGGCGCGCTGGTGTGCGGTTTCGTCTCCGACTACTTCTTCCAGTCGCGCCGGGCGCCGGTCGCCTTCATCTTCTACCTCGGCCAGATCGGGTCGATCGCCGCGCTGGGCCTCACCCACTCGCCCACCGCCGCGGCGCTGCTCATCGGCTTCTCGTGCATGTGGATCTTCGGCGTGCACGGCATGCTCAGCGGCACCGCGTCGATGGACTTCGGCGGACGAAAGGCCGCGGCGACGGCCGCCGGGCTGCTCGACGGCATCCAGTACGTGGGGGCCGGCCTCACGGGCATCGGCCTCGGCGCGGTGCTGGACGAGTGGCACTGGGCGGTGTGGACCTGGACCCTGATCCCCTTCTCGGCTATCGGCGCGCTGATCATGCTCACGCTCTGGAACGCCAAGCCGTCCAGCGACGCGCCCGCGCACTGAGACGCCGCGAGCGGCGTGCACAGGGAGGCTCGCGCGCGCGGAGGAGAGGAGTAAGATCCGGAGCGCCGTGACGTACCGCGACGAGACGGAGGCGCTCCGGGCGAAGGTGTCCGCGCTGGAGGAGGAGGTGGAGGAGCTGCGCGGGCAGCTCGCGGGTGGCGCCGCGCCGCCCGCCCCTCAGCCGACCGGCCTCGCGCCGCTCGCCCCGAGCGAGGCCTCGTCCATCAGCGAGATCGTGGCGGCGCGCGAGCGGGCGGAGCTGATGGCGCAGGGGCGCGCCCGGGCGATCCAGGACAGGAAGCGCGCGCGGCGTGCCGCCCGGCTCGCGAGGCGTCCCATGCGCGTGTCGGCGCGGCGGCAGGGGCAGGCGGTGCACATGGTCATCGAGCGCGAGCTGCTGCGCGACAAGCTCCTCGCCCAGCTGCCTTGGGGCTTCGGCTTCGCCTTCATCAACCCCGGGGTCTTCATCGTGGTCCCGGCGGTGCTCGCGCTGGCGACATGGCTGCCCGCCGGCTGGGCGGTGCTGCTCGGCATCGTCGGCTGGGCCGCGGTGCTGACGGGCCTCAACGTGCTCTGGGCGCTGGTCATGCGCCCTCGCTACGTCCTCGACGTCACGGCGGAGGGCGATTTCGTCCTGCACGGCGGGTCGCCTCGCTCGCCGAAGCTCATCGGCCGCCGGGGCAAGCTCGTCGTCCAGGCAGACGAGCCGGACCCTGCGTCACTGGGCGCGGTCCAGCTGAGGGACGAGCACTCGCGCGTCGACATCGACAAGCTGACCGCCGCGGACCTGGAGTTGCTTCGCGGATCAGTCGACTGTCGTTGACGGGGTGGCCGGTGCGTCGCGCCCGACCCACAGCGCCCACGCGATGAAGAGGATCTGCAGCGGGAGCCGCGCCCAGAGCGCCCAGAGCGGGAGGGCGCCGCCCAGCGCGGGGTGCGCGACCATGTTGACGTTGGCCGGGAACACCGCCACGTAGAGCGCGACGAGGCCCAGGCTCGCGGCGCGACGGGTGCGCGGGATCAGAAGCCCCACGCCGCCGGCGATCTCGCAGGCGCCGCTGACGAGCACGAGCGCCACGGCGTGAGGCAGCCACGCGGGCACGATGTGGGCAAATGCCGGGGTCAGGACGAAGTGGAGGGCGCCGACCGCCGTCATCGCCGCCGCCAGGAGCCACCGCGCGATCCGCCGCACCTCAGCTTCTACGCGCCCCGCGCGCCCCCGGATCGGCCGGATCCGGGGTGCGATCGACGGCTTGCGCCCCGCGCGCGGCCTTGCGACCATGGGCAGCGATGCGTCACGCGGATCTCCTCGCTCAGATCCCCCTCTTCGAGGGCCTCTCCGACGAGGACCGCGAGGCGCTCGGCAAGCGCCTCACCGAGCGCAAGTACAAGGCGGGCGACAAGGTCTTCGACAAGGGCGACAAGGGCTCGTCGATGTACATCGTCCTCTCCGGCTCGGTGCAGATCTTCCTGCCCTCGCCGGACAAGGACACGCCGCCCGTCATCCTGAAGGACGTCCGCACCGGCGAGTACTTCGGCGAGCTCTCTCTCTTCGACGACAAGCCCCGCTCGGCGAGCATCGCCGCCACGACCGACACCACCCTCCTCGAGCTCACGCGCGACGAGTTCGGCGATCACCTGAGCAAGTCCAGGGACGCCGCCCTCAAGATCCTGAGCGAGATGGCGGAGCGCCTGCGCGAGACGAACGCCTTGCTCAGCCAGCGCGCGGCGACCAACGCGGTCAAGGAGATCGAGGAGAACTTCACCTGGGGCCAGCGCCTCGCCGACAAGGTGGCAGACCTGAACGGGAGCTGGGCCTTCATCATCTTCCTGCTCGTGCTCTCCTGCGCCTGGTCCTTCGCCAACACCTTCCTGCCCAAGCCCTTCGACGAGTACCCGTACCAGTTCTACAACCTCTTCCTCGCCGTCCTGGTCGCGCTGCAGGGCCCGCTCATCGTCATGAGCCAGAACCGGCAGACGATGAAGGACCGCGCGCAGGCGGAGACCGACTTCCACGTCAACCTGAAGAACGAGGTCGGGATCGAGGGCATCCAGCGGGAGCTGGCGGCCTTCCGCGCCGAGACGGTCAAGCGCCTGGACATCCTGGAGCGCCACGCCCAGGCGGGCCGGGTGCGCGCGGAGATCCCCGCGAAGACGCCCGGCGGCCCGCTGCGGGGCAACCCCGACTGAGCGGAGCGGTCGAGCTCGCTACTTGGCGACCTTCTTGATGGTGCCGTCGCCGTTGGTCCAGTAGGCGTACTGCGCGTCGACGGCGATGGCGCCAGGCGCGACCTGCGCTTGCGCAATCTTCTGGACGCTGCCGCCCCCGATGGGGGCGCGAAGAACGGTGCCGGCGGTCAAGTCGGCCCAGTAGACGAACTGCGCGTCCACGGCCAGACCTCCCGGCGGAGTCTGGTGCGTGCCGATGTTGATCGGGTTGGAGCCGTCCTTGCCCATCTCCCGCACGTAGCCCGCCTTGTCGGTGGCCCAGTAGACGTTCGTGCTGTCCACCACCAGCTCGGCGACGAAGTCCGCGGTGGGGCCGGAGAGCGCGGTCACGCTTCCTCCACCGAGCGGGAGCTTCTGCACCTGGCCAACGCTGTCGCCGAAGTACACGCTCTGGGCGTCGACGGAGACGGTGACCGCTTCGTTGGTGAGCTGGGGCGAGATCGTGGAAGGCGCACCCCCCGCGATCGGCACGCGCCAGATGGCGTTGGAGGCGGTGTAGTAGACGTAGAGCGAGTCGACGGCGAGCGCCCAGTCGTGATGGAGGCCGGACGCCAGGGCCGTCACGCTCCCGCCCCCAACCGGGACCTTCATGATGGCGCCGGCCGACTGCAGCGGGGCTGTCGTCCAGAACACGTCGGTCCCGTCGGAGACCACAGCCTCCGGCAAGTCCTGCCCGGTGGCGAGCGGCACGGGGCTCCCGCCGCTCTTGGCCACCTTCATGACGGTGCCCGTGCTCGCCACCTGATTGGCCCAGTAGACGCTGGTCCCATCCACCGCGATGCTTTCTGGAGTGCTCTGGCCCGAGGCGAGCACCACCGGGCAGGTCGTCAGTCCGCAGCCGGCGTCCGGCGCCGCGTCGGTCGGGGCGTCGGTCGGGGCGTCTGCCGCGGCGTCCGGTCCCGCGTCGCCCCCGAGCTGGACGCAGACGTTGCTCACGCACGTGAGCGTCGCCTCGCACGTGTGGTTGGGGTAGCACGGCTGACCTTCGGTCCCCGGCGCCGCAGCCTCCGGCGTGCCACCGGCGTCGGCCGGGGCGTTCGGCGAGTCCCCGACGCAGGCGAGGAGCGTGGCGAGGGACAGCCCCGCGAGCAGAACGGGCGTGGTCTTCATGGCTTCTCGAACCCCCGGCAGGCTTGCAGTCGATGCGCGATCCGCGGCCGGGAGCGGCCACGAAGCCCGTCCTCCGCTGGCCGTGGCCATGGTCCGGACCGCGGCGCGCGCGACGCTACCTAGTCATCAGTTGGGCGTCAAGGCAGGCGAGACGTGCAAGCGGCCTGGGCGCGTGCTACGAGGTGCCTCGTCGAGACGTAGGGAAGTCGGTGCGAGTCCGACGCGGTGCCGCCGCTGTGACCGGGGACGAACCGTCGCGAAGGCCACTTTTGCCGCGAGGCGAGGGGAAGGCGCGACGGGGAGGGTGATCCGGGAGCCAGAAAACCTCCACTCCGACGCGGTCCGGAAATCGTTGCATGGTGCAAGGATCCCCCGGGCCGCTCTCCGAGCGCCGCGCGTGCCACGCGGCTGGAGGTCCCGGTGGCTCGAAGATCGCTCCTGCTCGCGCTCCCCGCGCTCGCCCTCGCGTGCTCCTCGCCCGCGCCCTCCGGCCCCGCCGCCGACGCCGGCGTGATCTCCTTCGGCGACGCCGGTCCCCCCGCCGACGCCGGCCTCGCGCCCCTCGACGGCGGCTACCCGCTGCCCGACGGAGGCACCGTCCGCGCCGACCGCTTCGTCACCTCCGTCGTCTCCTTCACCCCCGGCCACTGCGGCGGCTTCGGCGCGCCGGAGCTCCCCGGGATCGTGATGGGCCCGCCCGACGGCGCCGGCGACTCGCAGGGCAGCCTGGACGTGGTGTCGCTCGGCGTCGGCGGCAGCATCGAGCTCTCCTTCGCGCCCAACGCCATCGTCGACGGGCCGGGCGTCGACTTCGTCGTCTTCGAGAACGCCTTCGACATCGGCGGCAACCCGGATGACGTCTACGCCGAGCCGGGGGAGGTCAGCGTGAGCGACGATGGGCAGACCTGGCACACGTTCCCCTGCACCGCGACGCAGGCGCCGTACGGGGCGTGCGCCGGCTGGCATCCCGTGTACTCTGCACGCAACGGGACGATCTCCCCGGTGGACTACCCGGCGTGCGGCGGCGACGCCTTCGACCTCGCCGACGTGGGCGTGACGCGCGCGCGCTACGTGCGAGTCCGCGACATGGGCTACGAGACATGCCCGACCGACCCGAAGCTCCGCAGCAACAACGCCGGCTTCGACCTGGACGCGGTCGCGATCGTCAACGCCGAGACGCCTTGAGCGACCGAGAGTGAGGGCGCGGTGGCGGGAGCTGGAGGATGATGCTCGCCGCTCGCCCGCACGTGCCGATCACTAGTCACTAGAAACCTTTCAGTGGCATGCGCCGACGGGCACGCGCAAGGTGTCTGCCACGCCATCGCGTGGGCAACTGCTGACGGGAGGACGACGATGCGTATGTTCATGAGGGCGACGGGGTTGGTCGGGTCGATGTACAAGACCCCCCGCTGCGTGCCGCGTCTCAACGGGAACAACGTATGCCGGTACACCCTGCCCGCGCGGCGACTCAACGTCTTTCCGGACGGCGTCGAGCTGGTCTTCGTCGACGAGGACAAGGAGTACGACAACCCCTCCTTCGTGGCGTGGCTCATCCTGGAGGACCTCACGGCACGCGGCGCGCTCACCTACGCGCAGGGCCTCGGCCAGATGTGCGATCCCCCGCACTACGGTGTGCCGGCAGCCGGGCCTTCCATCTTCTTGCCCCAGCGGCGAGCGTTCGTCAGGGCGACGTTCGACGGCAAGACCTACTCGGCGACCAACTGCAAGAAGGTCTCGTCGAATCCGGACAAGTACGACTGCGACGTGGCCGTCCAGTGAACGTGCCCTACGAGAGCGTGCTGTTCGCGTTGCTCGTCGCCGGCGTCCTGGGTTGCGGCGGGCGGATCGGCGCCGGTGACGACGGAGGCGCCGCCGACGGGGGCCTGTCCGACGGCGGCGGCGGCGGCGATGGAGGCGGGTGGACCAAGTGCAGCTCCCCGAGCGGCATCCTCATCTGCGGCGGTCCAAATCAGTGTGGAGCCGACTGTTCGCAATGTGCCCCACCGCAACTGGGTACCGATGGGGGGGCTCTTCGGGTGTGCCAGGGAGGTACCGATCCCGAACCTCCTGATGGCAACGAGTGGCAGTGTCCGGACGGCGCGCTGAACGGCACGATTTGGGAATGTCCTAGCTGCAGTCCCCTCACCGGTTGTGTGAAGGAGGAGCTGGCACAGCTCTACGCCCTGAACGGCCGGCCCGACCTCGCCCTCTACTCCGATCGTAGCGCCTACACCGGCGCGCCCATCCCCCCGCCACCGACGACCTGCCCGCCGGTCTCCGCCGGCCTGAACCTGTGCGGCGGCGCTTGTGGGGCCTGTCCCGACCCGGCGCACCAGACCTGCACCGGCCGATCGCCGCTTCACCCGGTCAGCATGTGCCAGGATACGTACAACACCACCGATGCCCTGCCTTGCCAGCGCGGGGACGGCGGGTTCTGCTCCACCCTCGACAACGGGCGCATGTGCCTCACCTACACGCTCGACAGCGCGTCGCAGGCGACCGCCGACCACTACAGCATGTGCGTCGCCAGCAGCATCTGCCTCGCGGCCGCGCAGAGCTACCCGGGCGGCGCCTTCTGCACGACGGGCATGGCGCAGTGACCGGCGCGGATCAGCGCCGCTTGCGGAGCAGCGCGACCAGGCCCAGCCCGAACAGCACCGCGCTCCCCGTCCGCGATCCCCCGCCGCTCGTGTTGCACCCCCCGCTCTGCGCGGGCGGGTCGACGTGCGGGAAGCAGTACGACGTGCCGCCGGAGTCCTGGCAGTCGTAGCCGTCGGGGCACGGGTTGTCCGGGTCGCACTCCTGCGTGCACGTCTGCTGCGCGTCCAGGCACACGCCCGACTGGCACGCGTCCGGCGAGTCGCACGCTTCCCCGAACTTGGCGAGGCTCGGGTCCGGCCCTCCCTCCAGCCACGGGTCGTGGCCGGCGTCGGAGAAGGCGCCGAGGATCATGTCCTTGAAGGGGTCGACGCGGGTGTAGAAGTTCGTCGCCGAGATGCACCCGGCGGAAGGGTCGTTCGGGTTGGAGGTGCCGTTGCCGCCGCGGGAGACGACGCCGATCACCGCGCTCGTCGCGCTGTCGAGCGCCGGCCCGCCGCTATCGCCGCTGCAGATGGACTCTGGCACCAAAAAGTCGTTCGGCGGCACCGGCTCGGTCACCTGATCGCCCATGAAGGGTCCGAGCTTCTGGATGGGGATGCCGGTGCGCTGCTGGCGCACCGAAGGGGACGGTGTCTTCTCCGTCACTCCCCAGCCGACGGCGGTGAAGGTCTCACCCTCCGTCGGCGGGTCGTCCAGCCGGATCTGCGCGATGGGCACGCCCGGGATCTCCTGGTCCAGCCGGATGAGGGCGATGTCGTGGTTGCAGAGGACCTTCGAGTCGTCGTGGTAGATCTGCTGGCCCTGCGCCGCGGGCGTCACGTTCTGCCCGAAGTTCGGCCGGTTGGTCCCGGTGAAGACGTAGAGGGTGGTGGCGTTGAAGTCGGCGCCCACCTGCGTGCCGCCGCCGATGAGGTTGCCGTTGCCGTCGCACCCGAAGGCCTGCGCGGTGGTGGACGACACGCAGTGGCGCGCGGTGAGCACCAGGTTGGGCGCGACCAGTGTCCCGCTGCACGACTCCACGTTGGGGTTCTGCGGGTCGTAGTGCACCAGCAGCACCACGTAGTCCTGCGACGCGTCGGAGTTCTTCCCGCCGATGATGGGCGCGCCCTGCGAGGCCGTCGGGTCCGGCGCGGTGGACGAGCAGGCCAGCGCGAGGCCCGTGGCGAGGAGGAAGAACGCACCACGGGTCGCGAGCAAAGCGCGGGTCATCGGAGCCTCTGAAGCTGTGGGGTCAGTTGATGGACGACGTGCCGAGCGCCCGCACCTGCCCGCCGTCGGGAGAGGTGGGCACGGCGACCGCGATGGCGCGGCCGAGCTCCGCCATGCGCGCCGCGGACATCTGCACGGTGACCCCCGACTGCACCAGCGTGACGTGGAACGTCCCGCACGGGCACCGCGCCACGCGGACGCCCTCGGTGTTGACGACGACGGTGTGGGGGCCGCACGCGGGCTTGGATGTGCTCATGGTGCAGCGTCCAACATAGCGCGAATCGCCCCGGAATGCTCCAGCCGCGCGGGCCCCGGACGGCCCCACTACGCCTCGGCCCGAGACCCTGCTAGATCGCCCCGGCAGACATGCTCGACATCGCCTTCATCCGCCAGAACCCCGACGCCGTCCGCGCCGCGATCAAGAACAAGCGCTTCGATCTCGACCTCGACGAGCTCCTCTCCGCCGACAAGGCGCGCCGCGAGACCGTCGCCGAGCTGGATCGCGTGCGCGCCCGCAAGAACGAGGTGGCCTCGCAGATCCCCAAGGCGAGCAAGGAGGACCGGCCCAAGCTCATCGAGGAGGGCAAGCAGATCAAGGCGGACATCGAGAAGCTGGAGCCGGTGCTCAAGGAGGCGAACGAGCGCTTCGAGGCGCTGATGCTCCGCGTGCCGAGCGTGCCGCGCCCGGAGGTGCCCGTCGGCAAGGGCGAGGAGGACAACGTCGAGATCCGCAAGGTCGGCACGCCGCGCACCTTCGACTTCCAGCCGAAGGATCACGTCGACCTCATGACCACCCTCGACCTGGTCAACTGGGACGGCCCGCGCAAGTTCGCCGGCGGCCGCTCCTACGCGCTGGTCGGCATGGGCGCGCTCCTCGAGCTCGCGGTCACGCGCCTCACCGTCGACGTGCTCGTCGCGCGCGGGCTGAAGCTCGTCATCCCCCCGGTGCTGGTCAAGGACCGCGCCCTGCAGGGCACCGGCTTCTTCCCCCTGGGTCGCGAGGAGGCCTACGCCATCCCCGCCGACGATCTGTTCCTCGTCGGCACCAGCGAGGTCTCCCTCGTCAGCATGCACTGCGACGACACCCTGGACGCGGCGAAGCTGCCGATGCGCTACGCCGGCATCTCCCCGTGCTTCCGCCGCGAGGCGGGCGCGCACGGCAAGGACACCAAGGGCCTCTACCGCGTCCACCAGTTCACCAAGGTGGAGCAGGTGGTCTTCTGTCTTCCGGACGAGGCGGTCGCGGAGAAGGAGCACTACCAGCTCCTGGGCAACGCCGAGGCGGTGCTGGAGAAGCTGGAGATCCCCTACCGCGTGGCCATCGCCTGCACGGGCGAGATCGGCCTCGGCCAGACGCGCAAGCACGAGGTGGAGTCGTGGATGCCGAGCCGCAACGCCTACAGCGAGACGCACTCGTGCTCCACGCTGGGCGACTTCCAGGCGCGCCGATCCAACATCCGCCTGCGCATGCCGGATGGCTCGCTCGGCTACCCGTACACGCTCAACAACACCGCGATCGCCAGCCCGCGCATCCTCATCCCGCTGCTGGAGAACCACCAGAACCCCGACGGCAGCGTGACGTTGCCGAAGGCGCTGGTGCCGTACATGAACGGCGTCGAGGTCCTGCGCCGGGTCTGAGAGGGGTGTGCACCCACTTCGACGTCCGACCGAAGACCGGCCGATGGCGCGAAGGGTGGGCCGATCACCGCGGGACGGGCACGACGGTCACGCGCGGCGGGCCCTCGTGGTTGTCGACCAGCGCGGCGAGCGCGGACTTGCCGACGCGCGCGACGCCGACGTAGTCGCCCATGAAGCCGGGCTGCGCGGCGCGCACCACCATCTCCACCGGCGAGAGCACCGTCTCGGTCAGCCCCTTCTGGCTGGAGCCGTCGGCGGCGAGGTGGATGGCGCTCACCTGCGCGTGTGCGTCGTTGCGCCCGCTCCCGGTCACGGCGACGAGCAGGAAGCCGCCATCGTCGCGCAGCACGGTGGGCAGCATCATGCGCGGCCCGGGGCGGAAGCCCGCGCGCTTGCGGAAGGCCCTGCCGCCGTCGATGGAGCGGGCGACCTCCAGCGTGTCGACGAGAGAGGTCGTCTCCTTGGGGCTGGTGACGTCGCCCGTGGCGTACGTCACCCACGCCTCGTGTCCGCTCACCCAGCATTGAGGCCTGCCGCGCGCGACGCGCTCGGCGGGCAGCGAGGCCGCCGCCTCCAGGGGCTTCGCGGCGCCGAGCGCGTCGGGCGCGGCGACGATCCCGCGGGTGGCGTCGCGGAAGACGAGCATGACCGCGCCCGATGCGTCGGCGCACAGGCCCGGGTAGTCCGCCGCGGCCTTCGTCGCGAGCACCTTGCGGGTGGGGGCCTGAGCCTGCGCGACCGTGGCGATCTCCACGCCGGAGCCCTGCGATCCCGCGAAGGCGTAGGCCACGGCCACCCGGCCATCGGGCAGCGCCACGGCGCAGGGATGCTCGTAGGTCCGTCCGGGCGTCGCCAGAGGCTCCGGCGCGCCCACGCCACCCCCCGGGTCGATGCGCGCGAGGTACACCTGCTCTCCACCCGCATCGAGCTCGCCCTTCGGGTCGGTGCCGCCCGCGCCGGGCACGCCCAGCCACACGAGGACGAAGCCGCCCCCCTTCACCGCGACGAGGGAGGGATCAGCCGCGGCCCGATCGCCAGGGGAGCGCACGCGCCTCATGTCCGACCAGGTCTTGCCGCTGTCGGCCGAGGTCCGCAGGCCGAGGTAGGCGGCGCGGGCCCCGTCCCGCCCCCCGGGCAGGGCCATCCAGGTCACCGCCACGTGCCCGTCCTGAGCCCCTGCGATGGCCGGCTCCACGGCGACCTGCGCGTCCGGCGCGCGCGAAACCACCCCGTTCTCGACGGGAATACGGGCCGGGCCGCGCAGCTGCAGGGCGGCAGCCCCGGCGCCAAAGACCACGACCCCGAGGGTCAGATAGAAGGCCCCGCTCGTGGGAAGGCGCATGGCGGCCTGTTTAGCCGGGAGCCAGGGCCCGCGTCGAGCCCCCCAAAAACTGGCCGCGGAGGTCACATCGCGGTTTCAATCTACACCCTAGGGAGTATACACTTTTGCCCCATGGCCACCCTCCACAACCATCTCGAAGCACTAGCCTCTGCCTTTGCCAACGACGTACTCGCAGCGCTACGCAGCGCTTCTCTCGAGGAAATCGTCGGAGAACAAGCGGCCCATCGTGGCGCGGCGCGCTCTGGCGGTGCCGCCCGGCCGGCGCCCCGCGCAAACAGCCGTCGCGCTGCGGCCCGGCGGGCGCCCCAAGCTGCCAAGAGCAGCGCGCCGGGCAAGCCCTCCTTCGCCAAGAGCGGTCGTCTGATGCGCCGGTCGCCCGACGCCATCGCCAAGGAGGTGGATCGCATCGTGGCGCTGCTCAAGAAGAACAAGAACGGCCTGCGGGCGGAGAAGATCCAGGCCGCGCTCGGGATGAAGCGCAAGGAGCTTCCCAAGCCGCTGGCGGAGGGGCTCGCCAAGAAGCGCCTCAAGAAGAAGGGCGAGAAGCGCGCGACGCTCTACTTCGCGGCCTGAGCATCTCTCCACGGTCTGGCCGCGGCCCGGGGTGATCTCCGCGCGCGCGCCCGAACGCACTCCATCCCTCGCCGTCGAGGTGACCTCGCGGACGCCGCCCGTCCGGCGGCTGGCGATCGTTCGCCTGCTTCCGGTCGGCCTCGCCAGCGTGGCCGGCCTCCGGGGGAGGGCTCGGCGGGATTGGGGCGCTTGCAGCGGGAACGCGCGCCGGCTACACAGGATGCCGGCTGGCGCGGTAGCCAAGTGGTTAGGCAACGGTTTGCAAAACCGTCATACGTGGGTTCGAATCCCATCCGCGCCTCTGCCCCGCCTTCACTTCGCCCGCAGCTCGCGGGCCCAGTAGGTGGCGGCGGCGACGGCGCCCATCACGGCGCAGGCGATGATCCACGGCAGCGCGTGCCAGCCGAAGAGCACGGCGAAGAGCGCGGTCACCTGGAGCAGCGTGGTGAGCTTGCCCGCCAGGTTGGAGTGCCGCACGCGCGAGCGGAACGCCCGCCCGCGGGCGGCGATGTAGATGGCGAGCGCCGCCTCGCCGACATCGCGCGTCGCGAACGCCACAGCCTCGCCGGGTGAGAGGCGTTCGCCGAGCAGGAGGGAGACGACCACGGCGAGGACGAACACCTTGTCCATCACGCCGTCGAGCAGGGCGCCGGTCGCGGTCGCCTTGTGGAAGCGCCGCGCGTACCAGCCGTCGACGACATCGGTCACCCCGGCGGCGGCGAGGATGCCGAGCCCCCACGCCGGGTGATGCTCCAGCGTCAGGGCGAAGGCGACGGCGAGGGGCAGCCGGGAGAGGCTGAGCAGCCCCGGCACGTTGACCAGATCGCGCGCGGCGAGGGTCGCCATCACCGCGCCCGTCCCCTGCCGCCCACCCGGCGCGTGATGCTGCGCTTCATGGTGGCCGACGTCAGTCCGAGGTCTCGCTCACCGGCTTGCCGCGCGGCTCGCCAGTGGCCAGATCCTCTTCCAGACGCTCCTGCGTCATGCCGCGCGAGCTCGACAGCTTGGTGTCCGCGTGCGGGTTCTGCTCGCGCACCACCGAGTGCGTCTGCCCGGCGGCCGGCGCGCTCTCGGCGAGCGTGTGCGTGAAGCCCGGGTGCCCGGCGGCGAGCGTCTCCCGGTGCGGCGGCGGGTGCGAAGGCGGGCGCGACGCGTGCAGCGGCGGCTCGCCCTCCCGCGCGGGCGGATTGAAGAGGCTCGCCAGCTCGCCGGGCAAGTCTCGTTTCATGCGCTGGAGCGTCTCGTCGGGGAGCATCGTCCCCAGCGCCCGACACACCACCTGCACGTGCTCGAGCGCGAAGCCAGGCGTCGTGCCCTCGAGGGCGCGCGCGCGATCGTAGAAGGCGTCGGCGCGGCTCAGCTTCTCCGCCGCCGGTCGCATGAGCGCCGCGGCATGGGCGGCGGGCAGCGCGGCGGCGACATGGCTGCGCACGCCGCGTGAGAGGCTCGCGCCTAGCGCCTCGAGCGTGGCGAGGATCGCGCGTCGCGCCGCATCCGGCTCGGTGATACCGCCGAGGCGGCCCACGCGTGCAAGGATGAGCTGGTCGTCGACAGGAGGAGTGGCAGACATCGCCCCCACCTTCGTGCAACGCACATGCCGCGACACGGCGCGCGGAAAACGCGCTGGGTCGACACATTTCGTTCGACGGACCGGCTGCAAGGCTTGCGTGGCGGCGTACTCTACCGCTCCACCTCGAGCTCCCATGGAACGCATGTCCAGAACCTTCCCGCTCCTCGCCCTCGCCCCCATCCTCCTCGCCCAGATCGGCTGCGCCCCGACGCCGGCGGCGCACCCCGCGCCCACGCCCGCGCCGGAGCACCCGCTCGTGCACCGCTTCCAGCACGCCGACGACTGGACGAAGGAGTTCGACGACCCCGCTCGCGACGCGTGGCAGAAGCCCGACGCCGTCATCGCCGCGATGAAGATCACCCCCGGGATGACCGTGGCCGACGTCGGCGCGGGCACTGGCTACTTCGAGACGTACCTCTCGCGCGCGGTCGGGCCGGGCGGGCGCGTCCTCGCGCTCGACATCGAGCCGGACATGATCAAGCACCTGCAGCGCCGCGCCGCCGCCCAGCACTGGACCAACGTCGACCCGGTGCTCGTCGCGGTCGACGACCCGCGCCTGCCCGCCGGCAAGGTCGATCGCATCCTCGTCGTCGACACCTGGCATCACATCCCGGCGCGCGACGCCTACGCCCGCAAGCTGCGCGACGCCCTCGCGCCCGGCGGCGCGGTGTTCGTCGTCGACTTCGCCGCCGACTCGCCGCGCGGCCCGCCGAAGGCGCTCCGCGTCGCGCCGGAGCAGGTGATGCGCGAGCTCGGGGGCGCCGGGCTCACCGCCGCGGTGGAGCCCGTCGGCCTGCCCACGCAGTACGTCGTCTCCGGGCGCCTCTGACCGTCACGCGCCCGGGGCCGGCAGCTTCCCCGCCACCTCGAAGCCCGCGCGCGGGAACGTCATGCGCCGCGCGCGCCCCGGCGTGAAGGTCTTCTCCACCATCTCCACCTTGGCGCGGTCCGCCGTGCAGATCCACGTCTGCAGGCCCCTGGGCGACCTGCGCGCGAAGGCGGGCACGAAGAGCGCCACGTTGACGCCGCGGCGGGGCGTACGCGCCGAGAGGAAGAGAAACGCATCCACGCCCGCCGCGCGCAGGGCGGCGCCCACCTGGTGCGTCACCTCGTACGAGGAGGGTGAGGCGAGCTCCGCCTCGTGTGTGTCGAAGGGACGCCGCGTGAGGTCCGCCCCACGCCGCGCGCGCACCGCCGCGGCGAACGCCGTGAGCTCCACGGTGACCGGCGCGAGCGCCGCCGCGGTGCCCTCCAAAAACAGGAGCCGGTAGTACGCGACCTCCGCGAGACACGTCGGCAGGTCCTTCGACCCGTAGAAGATGCCGCGCTCCGCGCGTGTCCCGAAGCGGGAGCCGTGGCGCAGGGGAGGGTGGCGGAAGGGCGTGAAGAGCAGGTAGTGCAGGCCCCGGAAGTCCGGCCCGTCCGGCACCGGCGGCTTCACCCCGTCGATGAGCTCCTCCAGCAGCTCCTGCTCGGCGTCGGAGTCCACCAGCTTGCGCGTCGCGATGAGGCTCTGCGACTCGACCACGCGCCACGCGTCGAGCTCGAGCGGGCGCGTGCGCATCGCCGCCACCGCCGCGTCCACCCAGCCCGCGCGCGCCGCCATGCCCGTGCGCCCGGCGCGGGGCGCCTAGAGCTTCCCCCGCATGGCGTCGAGGTACTGCGCCACCTCCACCAGACCCTCCACGCGCTGCACGCGCTCGCGCGGGACGCCGCCGAGGTGCGCGTTCTTCGCGCCGAACCAGGCGCGCGCCTTCTCCTCGCTGCCGCCGACCAGGGCGTCCAGGCTGCGAAAGACGCGCACCAGCAGCAGCGCCAGCTCCCCCTCCTTGCGGTCCGCCGCGAGGAGCTTGCCGCTGGCGAGGCGCGAGACCGTCGCCTCGCTCACGCCGACGACGCGGGCGAGCTCCTTCTGCGAGAGGCCGAGGGCGGCGGCCGCCCTGCGCGCCGCCTTGGTGACGACGACGTCCTTGCCGGGGGCTTGGGTGGCGACGAGCGGCATGTTGCTGCTGAAAGAATAGCCATCAACTATTTCAGTAGCAAGTGCCTTCCGCCCGCCTCCCTCCCTCAGCCGCCGCGACGGTCCGCGGAGCGGCGGTCGTCCATGAAGGCGTCGGAGAGCCTCGCCCCGAGCTCGTCCGGGGCCTGCCCGCGACGGCGCGTCTCGCGCCGCTCGCGCACCAGGCGCCGCAGCTCGAACACCGTCCGCGCCGCGTTCTCGGTGCGACGGTGCATCAGCTCGTGCGTGCCGCAGACCACCACCACCTCGCCGGAGGCGAGACGCGTCGTCGTGATGCCGCGCGTATCGGAGTAGCCGCAAACGCAGCACGGGCCGTGAATCTTGGTCCGGGTCGAGGCGTCGTGCAGAGGAGTGCCGCTCATGCCCTGACCATGCCAAGGATGGCCCCGGTGGCCAACTTTCCGGCGCCCCGCTCGCCCGGGCGCACCAGGCGGAGCCTCGATCGATAGGTGCGGGGAGGCCCACCCGTTGTGCTACCAAACGCCCATGGCCACCTATCTCGTCACCGGCGGCGCCGGCTTCATCGGGTCCACCCTCTCCGAGGAGCTCCTGCGTCAGGGAGAGACCGTCCGCATCCTGGACGACTTCTCCTCCGGCCGCCGGCAGAACGTCGAGAGCCTGAAGGGCAAGGTGGAGGTCGTGGAGGGGAGCATCGTCGACCCGGCCGCCGTCGAGCGGGTGATGAAGGGCGTGGAGGTCGTCTTCCACGAGGCCGCGATGCCCTCGGTCATTCGCTCGGTGGAGCACCCGCAGGCGTCGATGCTCGCCAACGTCCAGGGCACGACGGTGGTGCTGGACGTCGCGCGCAGGTCGGGCGTCCGCCGCGTCATCTTCGCCGCGAGCAGCTCCGCCTACGGCAACACGCCCACCCTGCCGAAGGTGGAGACGATGCCGACGCAGCCGCTCAGCCCCTACGCCGTCGCCAAGCTGGCCGACGAGCAGCTGCTGCGCGTCTTCCACGAGCTGTACGGCATCGAGACGCTCAGCCTGCGCTACTTCAACGTCTTCGGCCCGCGGCAGGATCCCACCAGCCAGTACGCCGCGGTCATCCCCAACTTCATCACCGCCGCGCTCACCGGCACGCGCCCTGTGGTCTTCGGCGACGGCGAGCAGACAAGGGACTTCTGCTTCGTGGAGAACGTGGTGCGCGCCAACATCCTGGCGGCCACCACCCCCAACGCCCTGAAGGGGCAGGTGGTCAACATCGCGTGCGGCGAGCGCATCTCCCTCAACCAGCTCCTGTCCATCATCGGGGAGGCGACGGGCAAGAAGATGGACCCGAAGTACGAGCCCACGCGCGCGGGGGACGTGCGCGACTCGCTCGCCTCGATCGAGGCGGCCCGCGCCCTCATCGGCTACGAGCCCGGGATCAAGGTGCGCGAGGGGCTGGAGCGCACCGTCGCGGCCTTCCGCACCTTCACCTGAAGGCCCGGCCCGCGCCGGAGCCGCCGGCGCGCCGGAGCACCACCGCGTGGAAGGGGCCCGCCACGATGGTCGGTCCCTCGGCGACGTAGCCGGCCTGCACCAGCTCCCGCTCCGTCTGCACGTCGTCCTCCAGCGATCGCAGCGAGTCGTGGACGTAGGCGATGCGCCCGGCCCGGTCGAGCGCGTCACGGTACGGCGCGTAGCGGTCCTGCCGCGCGTGCAGCGGGACGAGCACGACGCGCTCCCGGGTGAGGAAGGTGACGCGGTACGACGCCCAGTAGTCGGCGACGCCGTACCTCACGCCGCGCGCCTCGAGCGCCGTCGCCAGGCGCGCCGCGTCCACGCCGCGCCCCGCCTCCCACCGCACCGGCAACGCCCCGCGCACGGCGGGCCCGTGGCTGACCCAGCCGCTCACGAACGCCACGAAGAGGTAGGGCGACAGGAGCGCGAGCGACCGCCGCGCCCCCAGGCGCGCCACCACCGGCGCGAGCGCGAAGGGCAGACAGAGCACCACCGCGGCCAGGTAGCGCATGGAAAACTCGTCCATGACCATCATGGACACCTGGAAGGCGGCGAGCGTCAGCACGATGGTGGTCACGGCGAAGAGGCCCAGCCGGCGCAGCGCCGCCGGCGTGCGGCGCCTGGCGGAGAGCGCGGCGCCGTAGGCGAGGAGGCCGACCAGCAAGAGCACCCCCCCCACCTGCAGCGCGTGCACGGCCGGCGGCGGCCGCCATGGCGCGTAGTCCATCGCGTGCAGCGGACGGTACACCTTCGTGCCGATCGCCCACGGCAGGCACTCGTGCCAGAAGAGGCGCGCGTTGTGGGCGAGCAGGCGCGTCGTCATGGAGGTGACGCCGTGGCGAGCCTCGGGCCGCGTCCAGAGCCACGCGAGGGGGAGCGCCGCCGCGCCGGCGCCGAGCGCCACCGCCCCGAGGCGTGACGCCGACGCGCGCGCGCCCTCGCGCGGCGTGATCGCCGCCAGCGCGGCGAGCGCCCCGAGCGCGGGCAGGAAGGTCATCGCGTACGGATTGCACAGCCACGCGAAGAGGACGGCGAACCCGCCCGTCGCCAGCCACGCCCGCGGCCGCGCCGCCCGCCGCGCGCCGTCCAGGAAGAACACCGCGGCGAAGGCGACCGTGAGCGCGAGCTGACGTGGCGGCGAGACGGCGTAGGTGTCCACGCACGCGGTCGTGAAGACGAGCGGCAGCGTCGCCACGAACGCTCCCATCTGGCCCAGGTGCCGGCGCAGGGTGGCGAAGACGAGCAGGACCAGCGCGACGTACGCCGAGAGCGCGGAGAGCACGAGCGCGATGGGCGTGGCGCCGAAGACGGCGAAGAACGCCGCCGCCAGCGTCGAGTCGGCGGAGGTCTGGTAGCCGCTGCCCCAGAGGTAGGGCGCCCACTCGCCGCGCAGCATGTGGCGCGCCTGCAGGCCCACCACGGCCGCGTCGGAGTGGAGCGCGCTCGCGTTCAGCAGGACGGGGGAGCGCGTGAGCAGCACGAGCCCCGCCAGCGCCGCCCACGGCAGCGCCCGCGCCGCCCGGGTGCGGGCGAAGGAGCCGCCCCGCGCGCGCCCCGTGTTCGCCGTGACGTCCAGGTGCATGACGGTCAAGCGTTCGCGGGCTTGTCGATCACCGCGGCCAGCTCGCGCGGCACCAGGCCGTACGCCTCCGCCGCGGTGATGAGTCCGGCGTTGGTGGCGAGCTGCGTGAGGAAGTCGCGCGCGTAGGGCGTGCCCGCCAGCCCCTGCACGCGCGTCGCCAGCCGCGGGATGCCCCGCAGGATCGCCTCGCGCGCCTCCGACAGGTCGCCCAGGTCGACGCACGCGTCGTGCAGCGCGAGGAACACCGGCGCCTCGTTGAGCAGGCTCGCCGACCCCTCGTCGAGCAGGCGCGCCGCCTCGCTGGCGATCTCGCGCGCCTTCTGCGGCTCGCCGCAGCGGCGCTCCGCCTCCGCGAGGAAGCCCATCGCCACCGGCACCACGTCCAGCATCTTGGTGGCGCGGTAGCCCTGCGCCGCCGTGCGCAGCAGCGTGCGCGCGCGCTCCGCGGAGTCGGAGTCCGTCCCGCGAAGGAGCTCCAGGCCGCGGTAGTAGAGCACGCCGAGGGTGGCGCGGTCGTGCGGCACCCAGCTCCCGCTGGCCGCCGCGTCCGCCAGGGTGCGCGGCTCGGCGAGGATGCGGTCCAGCGCCGGGTCGCCCCCGAAGGTCGCCGCCCAGCAGAGCAGGTTCATCTGGCCGTGGCGCACCGTGCCGGGCGAGCCGATCGCCTGCGCGAGGGCGATCCCGCCCTCGATCGCCACGCGCGCCTCGCCCTTGGCGCCGACGGTCGTCAGGGCGAAGCCGACGTTGATGGTGAGCGTCGCCTCGCGCGTCTTGAGGCCGGCCTCGCTCGCCGCGCGGGCGGCGGAGCGGCGCGCCTCCAGCGCCGCGCCCACGTCCCCGCGGGCCTGCCGCACCACCGCCAGCGTCTGCCACGCGTCCACCGCCGCCGCCGGGATGGAGTGCCGCTGCGAGAGGGAGAGGAGCTGTTCGGCCGCGTCGGCCGCGTGGTCCAGCTCGCCGGCGAAGGCGTAGCGCGCGGCGAGCGCCGCCGCGCATCGCGCCTCCTCGTCCACCAGGCCGGCGGCCTGCGCCGCGCACCGGACCTGATCCAGGCGGCTGCTCGTCTCCGAGTCGCCGCCGCAGGCATCCTCGTAGCGCACGCGCGCGCCGCGGGCGCGGACCTCGCTTGCCTCGTCGTAGACCGCCTCCGCCATGGCGCGCACCGCGGAGTCGCGCTCGCCGGCGCGGGCGTCCTGGCGGTTCCACGCCTCGTCCAGGATCTGCGCGCGCGCGAACTGCGTCGGCTTGTCCTCGGCGAAGGCGAGCGCCTTCTCCGCCATCGTCACGGCGTCGCCCAGAGCGTGCGCGGCGAGCGCACGTCGCGCCGCCTTCTCCATGTGGCCGGCGGCCTCCGTCCACGCGCCGCCCAGCTCGAAGTGCCGTGCGACGGTGGCGTCGTCCTCGCCCATCCTGGCGAGCCAGCGGCCGGCGCGCGCGTGCAGATCGCGCAGGGCGTCGTCGCCCAGCGCGGCGTAGGCGACCTCGCGCATGAGCGCGTGCTTGAAGGCCCACTCGCGCACGCCCTTGAAGCGCGACGTCGCCTGCTCGACGACGACCTCCGCGGCCGCGAGCTGCCGCAGCACATCGCTCGCGAGCGGCACGCCCAGCGCCTCCAGGCCGGTGTCCCAGCCCACCTGACCGAAGACGCTCAGCCGCGCCGCCGCCTCCCGCGTGGCGTCGTCCAGCGCGTCGAGCTGCACCTGCATCGCCGCCTCGATCGTCGGCGCCTGCGCGGCGTCGCGGCCCTGCGCGGCGAGGCGGGCCAGCTCCTCCGCGAACAGCGGCGAGCCCGCGGCCTGCAGCGCGATGCTCTCGGCGACCTGGTCCCCCTGCGCGACGCGCTCTCCCAGGATGGACCGCGCGATGGTGCGCACCGCGCGCCGCGAGAGCGGCCGCAGCTCGAGGCGCACGTGGTCGCGCCCGGCGAAGCGCTCCGGCTCCTCCCGCCAGAGGGAGGGGCGCGTGGTGAGCAGCACCCACAGCGGCGCGCCCGACGCGCGCGCGAGCGCGTGGTCGAGCCAGGAGAGGCTCTCGTTGTCGCACCACTGGGCGTCCTCCAGCCCGATGACGATGGGCGACCGGCGCGCCAGCCCGACGAAGATGTCGGTGACCGCCATCCACAGCGCGTCGCGCGCCGCGCGGGCCTCCGCCATCTCGGGTAGCGGCTCGTTGGCGAGCAGCCTGGCGACCAGCTCCTGCGCGTCGGCGTCCAGGTGCGCGTCGCTCATGTGCACCACGTTGGTGGTGGCGACGCGCGCGTCCTCCAGCGTCGCGCCCTTGGGCACGCCGGCCATCTGCCGGGCGATGTCGGCGAGCGCGCCGAGCGGGTGCGACTTGCCGAAGGTCTCGCAGCGCACGAGGATCACCCGCGCGCCGGAGGAGTTGGAGGAGATGCGCTGGATCGCCTCGCGCCGCAGGCGCGTCTTGCCGATGCCGGGCGCGCCGGTGAGGGTGACCAGCACCGGGGTGCGATCGTCGAGCGCGCGCTCGAAGGAGGCGACGAGCTGCGAGAGCTCCGCCTCGCGGCCGACGAAGGGCGCCCCGCCGAGGGCGTCCTTGCGCCCGACGTGCGCGCCGCCGACGAGCGCGGTGCCGTCGTCGCGCACCTGGAACTCGAAGCGGCCGCGCGCGAGCTCGGCCGTCGTGGTGTCCACCAGCACCTGACCGCGCTGCGCGTCGCGCGCGAGCGCCGCCGCGCGGTCCACCACCTCCCCAATCGGGCGGGCCCCGCGCTCGACGCGCGTGCGGCCGGTGGCGATGCCCACGGTGGCGTTGACCTTGGCGAGGCGCATGGCCAGGTCGATGGCGCGCGTCGCCTCGTCGCCCACCGAGCGCTTCACCCCCAGGTGCGCCACCACCGCGTCGCCCCCGAGCTCGGTCGCCTCCGCGCCTCGCGCGCGCAGGTGCGCCACCAGGCGGGCGCGCGCCGGGCCCTTCGGCACGTGGGTGCCCAGGATGGTCGTCACCAGGCGCGAGCCGCCGGTGCTCGGCGTCCCCATGGAGCTCGCCGGGCCGATCATGCTGATGGGCGGCTCCGACTCCTTGTAGACGGCGCGCGTCTCGCTCCCGGCGCGCGAGGCCACGTCGGCGGCGATGGCGCGCAGGCGGTCGGCGACCTCGCCCATGCCGGAGGGGCGGTCCTCCGGGGCGGTCGCGAGCAGCTCCGCCATCAGGTCGTCGAGCGGGATGGGCGTGGCCGCGTAGACGTCGGACAGTCGCGGCGGCGGCGTCGTGACCAGGCGCGCCAGGATGGCGATGGGCGTCGGGCCGATGTGGGGCGGGCGGCCGGTGATCATCTCGAAGAGGGTGGCGCCCAGCGCGTAGATGTCGGCGCGCGCGTCGACGCCCTCGTCGCCGCGCGCCTGCTCCGGCGCCATGTAGGCGGGCGTGCCGATGATCGCGCCGGTGCGCGTGAGCTTGGCGTCCTCCGCCGCGGCGACGCCGAAGTCGACGAGCTTCGCCTGCAGCACCTCGCTCGAGCCGGGGCCGCTGCCCACCAGGATGACGTTGGACGGCTTGACGTCGCGGTGCACGATGCCGGCGGCGTGCGACGCCGCGAGCGCGTCGGCCACCTGCGCGGCGACCTCCAGACACTGGCCGAGGGGCAGCGGCGATCGACGCTGGCGCTGGGCGATGTCCTCGCCCTCCAGCCACTCCATCGCCACGTAGGGCTGCCCCTCGTCGAGCTGCCCGAAGGCGACGAGCTGCACGATCGCCGGGTGCCGCAGCCCCGCGAGCACACGGCCCTCGCGGCGGAAGCGCGCTTCCTCGCCGGCGTCGACGCCGGAGATGGCGATCACCTTGAGCGCCACCGGCTGGCCGGTGACCTCGTCCATGGCGCGGTACACGATGCCGACCCCGCCGCGCCCCACCTCGCGCTCGATGAGGAAGCGGCCGCCGACGTACGCCTGGCTGGTGAACGCATTCACGCTCACGCGCTCCCCCCCTCCTCGCTCCGGGTCGCGTCGGCGCGCTTGTCCAGGCCGATGACGAAGAGCTCGTAGCTCACCGCGCGCGTGCCCTCCGGCCGGATGAGCCGCTCCTTGGCGTAGTGCTTCCGCAGCTCGGCGCGCGCCAGCGGCAGATCCTCCCCCATGAAGATCTTCCCGACGAAGGCGCCGCCCTTCGCGCCCAGCGCGACGGCCACCGCCAGCGCGCGCATGAACAGCTCGTGGCTGCGCGTCTGATCGGTGAAGCGGTTGCCGGTGGTGCTGGGGGCCATGTCGCTCAGCACCACATCGTACGGGGCGAAGGCCGCGAGTGCCCCGTCCTCCAGGGCCAGGGCGTCGCCCAGCACGAAGGTGGCCTGCGGGGGAAGGGCGACGGTCAGGGGCTTGAGGTCCATCGCCAGCAGCTTGCCGTGCCGGCCGATGCGCTGCGCCGCGTAGAGCGCCCAGCTCCCCGGCGCCGCGCCCAGGTCCAGCACCCGCTGCCCGGGCCGCAGCAGCCGCGCGCGCCGGTCGATCTCCTCCAGCTTGAAGACGCTGCGCGCCGGGAAGCCCGCCTTCTTCGCCGCGACGGTGAAGCGATCGGGCTTCTTGTAGGGATTGGGGCGGCCCATGGACCGCACCAGCTTAGGCAATCCGCTCCCGACTTCCTACCGGATCACGGGCGCGCGTACCTGAGCCACCGGCGATCCAGGTGAAGCCTCGACGAAGCGCCGTTTCCAGGGGTTTTGGCGTCGCCACACTTCGGCCCGAGCCTTGCTCTGTCTTCCATCCGGCGACCCCGGAGTCGGGCCCACTCCCCGGCCTGGCCCGGGCTCGCCGCAAATCTGTCCTGAAGCGCCCTTCGGGACGTCGGCCGGCGCAGCGCGCCGGACTCAGGAGTGACGTGATGCAGACGCTCATCGACCCCTTCGAGCTTCGTGCCATTGGCCCCGATACCCGCGCCGAGGTGCCCGGCCGCATACGACCGCGCATGGCGAGCATCGTGATCGAGGTGGAGTGGGACGAGCCGCCCCCGGCGTGCGCGCGGTCCCGCGGTCCGCGTGTGTGGACCAGCGAGGAGTAGCTCCCCAGCGAGGGGGGAGCTAGATGTGGCGGCGGTGCGCGTGGACGCCGGGGATCTTGGTGACGTCGACGAGCAGGCCGAGCACCAGGGTGAAGAGGCGGCGGTAGGTCTCGTGGTCGGGGGCGAAGTCGGGCAGGGCGCCGCGCAGGGCTCGCCCGCCGGCGTCGTGGACGACCTTCTTGGCCATGTCCAGCGCCTCCATGCGCGCCGAGCCGTCGCTGGTGTCCTCGCCGTGCATGCGCCGGATCACCGCCAGGTACTCCTCGAGCTGAGGCCGCAGCGCCTCGTGGGAGACCTCGTAGATGCCCCGCGGCGCGCCCTGCTCGTCGAAGACGCTGAAGACGACAGCCGTCGGCTCCAGCGAGAGGTGCAGCAGGTGGTCGTCCTCCTCCCCGAGCGCCGCGTTGTCGAGCAGGTCCATGATGGAGAGGCGCCAGTCCTCGCGGCGCAGCGCGCTCGCCGCCTCCCAGAGCGCGTCGTCGATGCGTAGCGTGGCGATGGGCACGGCGCCCCCCCTGCCGGTCAGGCCTTCCTGGCGCGCGTCTTCACGGCGTGGCGCACGAGCACCAGGCCGCCCTTGGCGCCGGGCACGCCGCCCTCGAGCATCAGCAGGTGCTTCTCGGTGTCGACCTTGGCGACCTTGATGTTGAGCATCGACACCGTGGTATCGCCGTAGTGGCCGCTCATGCGCACGTTGGGCAGGGTGCGGCCCGGCGTCATGTTGGTGCCGATGGAGCCGCCGTGGCGGCGGTACTCGTGCGTGCCGTGCGTCTGCACCGCGCCGGCGAAGCCGTAGCGGCGGACGACGCCGGTGAAGCCGCGGCCGCGGCTGGTGCCGCGCGCGTCGACGAGCTGGCCGGGCTTGAAGAAGTCATCCAGCTTCAGCGTCTGCCCCGCCTCGTACTTGGCGGCGAACGCCTCCGGGACGCGGATCTCCTTGAGGACGCGCTTGGGCGTGACGTTGGCCTTCTTGAACTGGCCCGCCACCGGCTTGTTGGTGTGCTTCGGCTTGCGCTCCTCCAGACCGAGGACGAGGGCCGAGTAGCCGTCCTTCTCCATCGTTCGCTTGCTGACGACGGTGATGGGGCCTGCCTCGATGACCGTCACGCGGGCGACGGAGCCGTCCTCGCGGAAGATCTGGGTGTTGCCGAGCTTGCGTCCGTAGACGCCGGGGTTCTGATTCATGGGATCCTCGGTGGCTCCAGGAAGGTTGTAGAATGCACGCGTTCCCTCCAGGCCATCCCCGGGGTGTGGGGAGCGGTCGGGAGCGCGACCGCCGGTTGGCCCTTCGGGCGAAAGGAGGCGGATACATACGCCATTTGCGCCGGTGGTCAAGCCTCCCGCTCACCCGGAGCGGCCACCGTCCGCATGGCAACGATCCGCTCAACCCCGCGAGATGACATGGGTAGCGCGGGGGGCCCGGAGGTCAGCCGAGGGCGGCGATGGCGTTCCGGATGCCGTCCACGTGCGTGTCCGCGGACAGCTCCGCCTTGAAGACCCCGGCGATCTTGCCCTGCTTGTCGATGAGGAAGGTCACCCGGCTGGGGACCTTCAGCAGGTCCCGGAAGAAGCTCCGGGCGCCGTAGGCCTCGGCCAGGCTGCGATTGGTGTCGCTCACCAGGGGGAAGGGGACCCGGTGCTCCTTGGCGAAGGCCTCGTGCGTCGAGCCATCGTCGAAGGAGACGCCCACGATCTCGGTGTCTCTGGCCTGAAGGTCCTCGTAGATGTCGCGGAAGCCGCAGGCCTCCTTGGTGCAGACCGTCGTGAAATCCTTCGGGTAGAAGTACAGGACGACGTTCTTCTTGCCCCGGTACTCGCTCAGCGCGATGCGCCGCCCGTCATGCGCCTCGACGTCGAAGTCCGGCGCCGTATCACCCACTCTCAGTGCCATGGCGCTGCGTGGTATCACGTTTTCCGCGGCGCGGGCCCGGAGCACGCATCGAGCCACCCAACTCGCCTCGCCGCGGCGCGTTGACAGGCCGGGGGGTGCGTGCTTTAAAGCGCGGCCCATTCGAGATTCCCGCCTGGCTACGCGCCGCGGGCCACGAGGAGTCGGGACGATGCAGACCCACCCGAAGATTGCCGAGATCGAGAGCGCCCAGCTTCGCTCCACCCTGCCCGACTTCCGCGTGGGCGACACCGTCCGCGTTCACTATCGCATCGTCGAGGGTGACAAGGACCGCATCCAGGTCTTCCAGGGTGTCGTCATCAAGCGCCACCGCGCGGGCGCCCGCAGCACCTTCACGGTGCGCAAGGTGAGCTTCAACGTCGGCGTCGAGCGCGTGTTCCTCGCGCACTCCCCCCGCATCGAGAAGGTGGAGGTCGTCTCCCGCGGCGTGGTGCGCCGGGGCCGGCTGTTCTACCTCCGCGGGCTGTCCGGCAAGGCCGCGCGCGTCAAGGATCAGAAGGACGCCTGAGGGCGGGCACCCCGGACAACCGGGGTGACGACCGAGGGCGATCTGGCGGAGCCCTCCGCCGGCTGTCACTCCACCGGCTTGGGGGGCGGGCCGAGCTGGATGCGCTCGCCGATGTACGCGCCGATGAGCGTGAACATCACGCCGATGCCCGCCATGATGATGTAGAGAAACGTCGGCATCGTGCGGACGGTCTGGCTCTGCACCAGCAGGTACGTCGTCGGGATGGCGACCACGAAGCTCGCCACGACCGGCTCGATGAAGGTGCGGCCCGGCGAGATCATGCCGACGAGCAGCCCGCCCACGAACCACACCGGGATGCAGATGGTCATGCCGTTGCCGCCCTCGAAGTCGATGGCGGGGATGACCATGGGCAGCCCGAAGACGAGCGCGGCGGTGAGCACGGCCTGGACGACCAGGGCGATGCCCAGCCACATCATGCTCACGCCCTCCTGCTGGTAGCGGCGGGCGAGCTCCTCTTCGCGGGTGCGCTGGAGCTTGCCGATCTGCTCGATCTTGGCGCCGCACGAGACGCAGCGTGAGCTTCCAGGAGGGTTCGTCTTGTACCCGCAGCTCGGGCAAACCACGTTGGCGGCCATCGTCTTCTCTGGTTGGGGGTCCGACAGCGGAGGGTACCCGTTCCGCTCGGGCGAAGCAAAAACCAACCACACGCCCGCACGTCATGCCGTCGCGCCCGCGCCTGGCGCGCGCGGTCAGCGCACGCGGCGAACCAGCCTGGCGATGATGAAGGCGTTCCACACGGCGAAGCCGACGAACATCAACCAGAGCGCCGCCACCCAGCGCGCGTTGCCCGGCGTCTCGCCGTCCACCAGCAGCCAGGCCTCGGCGGGGACCTTCTCGCCGGTGCGATCGCTGATGGCGGAGCGCAGCCCGCGGTGACGCAGGCCCGCCTTGGCGAAGGGCACCAGCCGCCCGGAGAAGCTCGTCGGTGGGATGTAGCGGTTGGTCTCCTCGCCGGAGCGGACGCGCACCTCCACCCAGACGTCCGGGCGGCCGGCGACGGGGGCGACGCGGTAGGAGTCGCTCTCGAAGGGGCGCTCGTAGCGGATGGAGCCCGCGCCCCCGAGCAGGCCGAAGCCCTGCACGTACTCGTTGCTCGCGAAGGCGCCGGTCGGGGTCTTGTGCAGGTCCCCCAGGTCCACCGCGCTGGGCGGGCTGAAGGCGTAGGCGGCGTCCCGGGTGAGGGAGGCGGCCATGGCGACCGACGCCACGGCGGCGACGGCCAGCAGCGCGAGGGTCAGCCGCCGCTCCTTGCGCGGGGGATCGGGGAGGCCGAGGAGCTCCGGATCGAGCTCTTCTTCCTGATCCTGAGCCCGGGGATCGAGCTCGGCAGTGCTGGGCTGGGAGACCTGGCTGGGCAAGGGAGGGGACCTACCGCCGTGGCAGACTATCACGGCCACCCTGTCCGACACCGCGACCCGCCCCCGGGTTCCCGGACGGAGGTCCGAGGCCGAAAAGGGGGCTCGCGGCTCGGGCGACCTACTCCGCTGGCGTGGGAGCGGGCGCGGCCGGGGCCGGCTTGGGGCCGGTCATCAGGGCGCGCAGCCGGTCGCGGAGGGCGGCGAGCTGCAACCGGTGCATCCAGCCGAGGCCGCCCGCGGAGGCCAGCCACAGGAGCGCCAGCAGGGCGAGCATGGCGTCGGTCACGTAGAAGAGGCGCGGCGCGAAGGGGCGCTCCGGCGTGACGAGCTCCCGCGACACGGTCACCGACCGCGCATAGCCTGGCATGGTGAAGGCCACCGGCCGCACGCCGTCGATGACCCCCGCGTGGGCGATCTGGGCCTGGAAGTTGCCGGTGCGCGTCTCCGCGAGCTTCCCGTTGAGGGCGAACGCCTCCATCTTGGTCTTGTCCCTGGCCCCGTCCTCGTCCGCCGGGGTGTCGGTGACCTCGGCCCCCGCGACGGCCTGCGCCGGAGTCTGCCCGGTGGTCACGTCGTGGAGGCGTCCGCCGATCACCGACGCGTTCTTCGAAGCGCTGAAGGAGATCGCGAGCAGCGGCACGCCCACCGCGATCAACGCCAGGCCGGCCGCGGCGATGGCCCAGCGGCGCGGCTTGACCTCCAGCCGGCGCACCAGCATCCCGACGCCGAGCGCGCCCGCCGCGACGAAGCCGGTCACGAAGAGGGGCGGCGAGAGGAACCACAGCCCGCCGAGCGACACGAAGCCGAGGGTGCGCTTGCGCCAGCCGCGCAGCGCGAGCATCGCCGCGCCGGCGGCCAGCAGCAGCGCCAGCCCGTCGCGCGGGCGGAGGGGCCAGCGGGTGTGGTCGCCGCCGGTGACCACCACCGGGTGGATGGCCTCCGGCAGGCCGACGGTCACCGTCTCGCTGCCCGTCGCGAGCGGGAAGCGCGGTCCGGCGAAGCTCACCGTCCCGAAGAGCTTGCCCCAGCCGAGCTGGCCGATGCTCTGCGTCGTGAAGCTGTGCGAGCCGATGCGCAGGGGGATCATCACGTCGTCCGACCCCTCCTTGTGCATCACCCGCTCCGAGCTGCCGTCGGTCGCCAGGTAGAGCGGCTTGCCGTCAGGTGTAAAATACAGGTAATCCAGGCCGCTGTTCTCGTAGGAGAGCGTGTCCTGCGCCACCACGTCGCCCGCGGTGGAGAGCACCACCATCCGGCTGTGCGAGCGCACCACCGCGGCGAGCACGTCCATGCTGGCGAGCGTCTGCACCGTCACGTCCAGGTGCTGGCCCTTGCTCACCAGGAAGAGCCGCGAGTTGGGCTCGCGCCGCGCGATGGGCGACTCGGAGGAGTCGTGCTGCTTGGCGTCGCCCGTCGCCAGCACGCGGTGCTCCGCGTCGCTCTCCAGCAGCCACCACTCGAAGGGCGAGCGCGGATCGGGCGTGAAGGACCCCACGTTGGCGAGCTGCCCGGAGATGGTGACGTCGGCGGACTTGCCGCTCACCGGCAGCACCAGCTCCTCGCCCTCCACCCGCCAGCCGGTGACGCCCGCCACGTCGACCACCTTCTCGCCGTAGCGCAGTGGCAGCCGCACGACGCCCAGGTCGTTGCCCGACTGCATCGTCAGCTTGTACTCGAACTCCACGCGCTTCCCGACGCGCAGCGCCCGCGCGAGGGAGAAGACCGTCGGCTGCGCGGCCGGCTTGTCGCCCTCCGCGTCGAAGTGCAGCGTCGCCCCTTGCAGGCCGGAGAGGTGCGCGCCCTCGGTGAGGCGCCCGCCCTGGATGTCGGCGTCCAGCGTGTTGAGCGGACCCGCCACCTCCAGCGTGCGGTCGTCGGGGAGCGCCACGCGGCCCTTGAGCACGAAGTGCCGCGCGTCGGTGTGGAGCATGTAGTTGTCGCCCTCGAAGAGGATGGTGGCGGCGTGGCCGTTCTCGGTCACGTTCTCCAGCCGGACGCGCCCGGGCGGCCCGAAGAGCGGCACGTCGAAGGCGCCCCTGGCGAGCACCCCGCCCTCCAGCTCGAAGTCCACCTCGCCCTTCGCCAGCGTCCCGGTCAGGTGCAGCCGGTCGAGCACGAAGCAGCGCGTGGTGCACGCCGACGCGTCCGGCTTGATCAGGTTGGCCACGTCCACCAGCTGCGAGGCCCACGATCCCGCCGGCGGCGGGGGCGAAACGTCCTGCGGCGCGACCTGCGCGGTGGCGGGGGCTGCAGCCGCGAACAAGGAGATGGCGAGCAGGGTGGCGGCGAGACGATGCATGAGGGCCTCCGGGAGTTGCCTCCAGTACGTACGCGGGCCCGCATCGATCTTCGCCCCGGTCGCTCCCGCCGCGTTGCATGCCGCGCCGCGGCGGAGTAGGTCGCCGGCATGCGCGTCATCATCGTCGGGGCGGGGATCATGGGCTGCTCCACCGCGTTCTCCCTCGCCGCGCGCGGGGCGGAGGTGGTGCTGGTCGAGCGCGCCGTGCCGGGGGCGGAGGCCTCCAGCGCCGCCGCGGGCATCCTGGGCGCGCAGATCGAGGGGGGCCACGGGGCCGCGTCGGGGATCGACCGGCTGGTCCGCGCCCGGGACGGCTACGGGGCCTGGGTCGAGGCCATCCGCGACCGGACGGGGATCGATGTAGGATACAAGCGTTGCGGCGTGCTGGACGCCGCCTTCGACCCAACCGCCGCCGCCCGCGTGGCGGAGGCGGTCTCCGCCCAGACGCGCGCCGGCCTGCGCGCCGAGCTGCTGGACGCGCGGCGCGCGCGGGAGGTGGAGCCCGCGCTGGCCGAGTCGGTCGTGGCCGCCGCCTACTTCCCCGACGACGCGCAGGTGGAGCCGCCGGCGTTGCTGCGGGCGCTCGTCGCCGCCCTCGCGCACGATCCCCGGGTGACCATCCGCTCCGGCGCCACCGTCCGGGGGCTGGACGTGGAGGGCGATCGCTGCGCGGGCGTCGTGCTGGACGACGGCCCGCTCGCCGCCGACGCGACCGTCCTCGCCGCCGGGAGCTGGTCGTCGCTCGTCGCCGGCCTGCCGAGCGCCCTCCCCCCGGTGCGCCCGGCGCGCGGCCAGCTCGTGCAGCTCGAGGAGCGCCCGCCCGGTGCGCGCGTCATCGTCTTCGGCGCGGGCGGGTACGTCGTGCCGCGCGGCGACGGCCGGGTGGTGTGCGGCTCGACGATGGAGTTCGTCGGCTTCCGCCGGGAGGTCACCGCCGGCGGCCTGCTCGCCGTGCTGCGCACCGCGACGACCCTCGTCCCGGCGCTCGCGACGGCGCAGGTCGGCCCGGCGTGGAGCAGCTTCCGCCCCCACGCCGAGACGCCCCTCGTCGGCGCCTCACCGCTGCCCGGCCTCTTCCTCGCGACCGGCCATCACCGCAACGGCATCCTCCTCGCCCACCAGACGGGCGAGGAGGTGGCGGAGGCGGTGCTCGCCAGGTGACGGGTCAGAACCCGACGACCTCGACCGGCGAGTCCTGCTCGTTGTTGGTGCCGTCACCGAGGGCGCCGTAGCTGTTGTCGCCCCAGCACATGACCTTGCCGGAGCCCATCATGGCGCAGCTGAAGTCCTCGCCCGCGGCGATGGCGACGGCGCCGCTCGCGATGGCGGTCACCGGCGTGTCGCTGTCGTTGCCGGTGCCGTCGCCGAGCTGGCCGTAGTAGTTCGCTCCCCAGCACTGCACCATGCCGCCGGTGAGCAGCGCGCAGGTGTGGCTGGCCCCGGTGGCGACCGCGATGGCGCCGGAGACGTTGGCCGTGACCGGGACGTTGCTGTCGTTGGTGGTGCCATCGCCGAGCTGGCCGTAGTCGTCTTCGCCCCAGCACATCACCCCGCCGCCACCGAGGACGGCGCAGCCGTGAAAGTCGCCCGCGGCGAGCCCGATGGCGTTGGTCAGGCCGGAGATGCTCACCGGCGAGTCCTGCTCGGTGTTGGTGCCGTCCCCCGTCTGCCCGTAGTAGTTGTCGCTGCCCCAGCACTTGCCGGTGCCGTCGGCGAGCAGGGCGCAGCTCATGTAGTCGAGGCCGCCCCGGACGACAGTGGCGTTGGTGACGCCGGTGGACACCGGGCTGTCCCGCTCGGTCGTGGTGCCGTCGCCCACGTCGCCGTAGAAGTTGTCGCCCCAGCAGTACACCGTGCCGCCGGCGACGGCGCACGTGTGCTCGTAGCCGCCGTCGACGACGGTCACGTTGGTCAGGCCGGGCACCTGCGTGGGGGTGTCCCGCTCGGTCGCCGCCCCGTCGCCGATCTCCCCGTTGCTGCCCTCGCCCCAGCAGTACGCCAGCCCGTTCGCCGCCGCGCACGAGTGGTCCCAGCCCGCGCCGACGGAGGTCACCCCGCTGAGCGACACGGTGATCGGCGTGCTGGAGTCCTGCGCGTTGCCGTCGCCGAGCTGGCCGTAGGTGCCGTGGCCCCAGCACTTGAGCTGGCCGCCGTTGGTGATGGCGCACGCGTGCTGGTAACCCGCGGCGATGCGACCGCCGCCGAGCAGCGCGCACTGCTGGAGCGTGTTGCACGCGCCGTCGCAGTACATCTGGCCGTTGGGGCAGCAGTGGCCGCCGCTGCAGGTGCCGTTGCAGGTCTGCCCGCACCCGCCGCAGTTGGCCGGGTCGATGTTGGTATCGACGCACGCGTTGCCGCACTTGGTCGTGCCGCCGAAGCACCCGAGCTGACAGGTCGCGACGCCGCCATCCCCGCCGGGCTGGCAGAACTCGCCCTGCGCGCACTTGGTGTTGCAGTCGCCGCAGTGGTCGGGGTCGTGCGAGACGTCCACGCAGGTGGTGCCCGCGTCGCCGTCGGAGCACGCCGCCATGCCGGCGCCGCAGCTCGCCTGGCAGCTCCCGTTCTGGCAGGTCTGGCCGTCCCCGCACACGTTGCCGCAGCCGCCGCAGTTGTCGTCGTCGGTCTGGAAGTCGAAGCAGGAGCCGTTGCAGTCGCTCAGCCCTGGCTGGCACGCGGCCGCGCAGCTCCCGGTGGAGCAGACGAAGCCGTCCGGGCACTTGGTGCCGCAGCTGCCGCAGTTGTTCGGGTCGCTCTTGACGGCGGTGCACGCGCCGCTGCAGCTCGTCAGGCCGCCGCCGCACTGCGCGGAGCACTTGCCCTTGGAGCAGACCTCGCCCTTGGCGACGTCGCACTTGGTGCCGCACGCGCCGCAGTCGTCCGGGTTGCTGCGCGTGTCGACGCAGGTGTCCCCGCACTTGACGAGCTGGTTCGGCCCGCACGGCCCCACCTCGACGGTGCCCGCGTCGGTGCCCGTCCCGGCGTCGTTGCCGTTGCTCTGCGCGCAGCTGAACGCCACCAGCGCCGCGGTCGCGAGCGCGAGCAGGGAGCCGACGGATCTCACTGACAGGTGCTGTTCACGCATGACGAACCTCCATCGCAGGCCTTGGCGCAGCCGCCGCAGTTGTAGGGATCGATCTTGGTATCCACGCAGCGGTTGCCGCACTTGGTGGTGCCGCCGAAGCATCCGAGCCCACATGAGCCCGCGCCGCCGTCGGTCGGCGAGCAGAAGGTCCCGGCGTCGCACGTCTTGCCGCAGGCGCCGCAGTTGCTCGGGTCGAGGCGGAGGTCCGCGCAGCCCGTCCCCCCGTCGTCGTCCGTCGGGCACTCGGTGAGGTCCGCCTGGCAGGTGACGGTGCAGGTGCCGTCGACGCACTTGGTGCCTCCGGCGCACACGACGTCGCACGCGCCGCAGTGGGCGTTGTCCGTCTTGGGGTTGGTGCAGACCACGCCCGCGTCGCTCCCGGCGCCGCCTCCGTCCGCGCCGGCGTCGTCGCCGCCCGCGTCCGCCACGGTGGCCCCGCACATGAGCAGGCCGTCCTGGCAGGTCACCGAGCAGCCGGCGTCCTCGCAGCGGAAGCCGGGATCGCAGGCCATGCCGCACCCGCCGCAGTTGCCCGGGTCGACGTTCGGGTCGACGCAGCCGCCGTCGCACGACAGCCGGCCGTCCCCGCAGCCCAGCACGCACTTGCCGGCGGAGCAGCTCTCCCCGGTGTTGCAGGCCTTGCCGCACGCGCCGCAGTTGTCCCGGTCGTTGGTGAGGTCGGCGCATTGCCCCGCGCACACCTCGAACCCGCTGGGGCACGTCCCGACGTCCGGGACGCCGGAATCGACAGTGTTTCCATCATCATCCGAGCTACATGCCGCGAGGGTCTGAGCTGCCCCGAAGGCAGCACCCGCGACCAGCAGCCCCACCACCGAACGCCACATCCATCTCATGGGACGAGAACCTGCCACATGTATGTGGCGGTAGGAAGATAGAAATGCCGCGAGGGTGTCCGGGCGTGTCAAAGTGGAGCCGTGAGCGACGATCCTCGCAAGGCCCTGAGCGACACCATCCGCCGCGTGGAGCAGCTCCTGGAGCTGATGCCCAACGCCGCCGTCAAGGACCTGCGGCACAAGATCGCCACCCTGCGCTCCACGCTCCTCGACACGCGGCCCCCTGCGCTGGTGCTCGTCGGACGCCGCGGCTCCGGCAAGTCGTCGGTGGTCAACGCCCTCTTCGGGGCGAAGGTCGCCCAGGTCGGGCACGTCAAGGCGCAGACCGGGCGCGGCACCTGGTTCGACTACAAGGGCGACCACGGCACGCTCAGCATCCTGGACACGCGCGGGCTGCAGGAGGAAGGCGCGCCGGTGGAGGCGGACGAGGCGCCCACGCCGCTGTCGTCCATCCTCTCGGAGGTGGAGCGCAAGACGCCCGACCTGCTCGTCTTCGTGGTGCGCGCCTTCGACGTCGACTCCGCCATCGGCAAGGATCTGGACCTGCTCGAGGAGATCCTTCGTACCGTCGAGCGCCGTCACGGCGCCGCCCCGCCCATCGTGTGCGTGGTCACCCACGCCGACATGCTGGAGCCGCGCGACGTCGACCTGAACGGCGACGCGCCGGAGCGCGACGAGAAGCTGGAGCACCTGCGCACCGCCGAGCGCACGCTGGAGGACCACGTGCGCAAGCGCGACCGCGTCTCGTCGCTGCTGCGCGCGACGATGGGCGTCTCGGCGTACATGTCCTTCCGCCCCGACGGTACGCCGCGAGCCGACGGGCGCTACCGCATCGACGACCTGGCGCGCGCCCTCTTCCGCGTGCTGCCGGAGGAGGGGCGCGGCGCCTTCGCGCGCGTCGCGCAGGTGCGCGAGCTGCAGGAGGAGCTGGCGCAGAACCTCACGCAGGCCACCGCCGCGCTGTGCGCGGGCATCGCCATCGTCCCCATCCCGCTCGCGGACCTGGTGCCCATCACCTCGGCGCAGGTGGCGCTCATCGCCGGCATCGCGTGGCTGAGCGGCCGGCCGATGGACACCAGGACCGCGACGGAGTTCCTCGGCGCGATGGGCGCCAACGTGGGCGCCGCCTTCGCGCTGCGCGAGGCCGCGCGCGGCCTCATCAAGTACGTCTTCCCCGGGGCGGGCTCCGCCATCTCCGGCGCCGTCGCCTTCAGCGGGACGATGGCGCTCGGCGCCGCGGCGAGCGCGTACTTCATCCGCGGCGAGCCCATCGAGGTCGCGCGGAGGATCTTCAAGCGCCGGAAGAAGGACTAGCGGGCTCCAGCTTGCGCGCGATCTTTCCGAGCACCGCGACGTCGGCGGGCGGGAAGCGCGCGGGGTCCAGCCCATCGCGGTCCGCCCACTCGAAGGCGGCGACGTCCAGCGCGCGCGGCTCGGGGGAGCCCGGCGTGCGCGTCGCCTCGTAGAAGAGGAGGAGCACCGCCTTGTCGGCGTCGTCGTAGCGGTGGAAGGTGACCTCCAGGATCTCGCCCACCGCCACGTCGACCCCCAGCTCCTCCCGCAGCTCGCGTGCGAGGGCGTCTCTCGGGTCCTCGCCCGGCTCCACCTTGCCACCGGGTAGCTCCCACATCCCCGCGAGGTGCGCCCCGGCCTTGCGCTGCGTGAGCAGCACGCGCGAGCGCTCGATGACGACGCCGGCGGCGACGAGGACGGTGCGCATGCGAGCGACTCGTAGCCGAGCGGGTGCCCAAGCGCCACCGGCGCGTGCCGCCCCTGCGACCCGTCCTGAGAGGGATGTGAGCGCAGCTCACATCCTGGATGCCCGACGCGTAGCGGAGGGCCCGCGTGGGGAAGGCCCCCGGCCAATTCACCTGGGCGGGGAGGGGCGGCGCGTGCCGCCCCTGCGACCCGTCCTGAGAGGGATGTGAGCGCAGCTCACATCCTCTCAGTGCAGGGCGCCGACGAGGAAGCCGTAGCCGGCGACGATGACCTCCTCGGGGCTCGCGCCGCCCTGGCCCATCGCGCCCTCGTCGTCGAGGCTGAAGCCATGGTCGCCGAAGACGAAGAGCATGGTGCGCTCGGGGAGCGCCAGCGAGTGGCGCGCGATCGCCTGGGCGCAGTCCTCCTCGATGTCGGGCAGATCGCGCGCGGCGTCGGCGCCCGCCTGCCGGAGGCGCGCCTCGATGACGTCCAGCTTGGAGACGTCGCGGGAGCCGAGCTTCACGCGCCGCACCACCTCGGCGGTGCGCCCGCGGATGGGGTCCGCCTCCCGCTCGCTCTCGATGGGCGCGCGCAGCGACTCCACGCCGCGCGCCAGGCCGTCGAGCTGGCGGGAGGTGATGGAGGGCAGGGAGGCGAAGAGGGTGACGCGGTCGACGAGGGAGGCGCGGCCGGAGAGGATGGTGGCGATGCGGTCGGCGACTCGAGCGCCCACGTCGAAGCGCATGGCGTCGCAGAGGAGCAGGTGGGTGCCGCGCGCGCCGTGCAGGCGCGCCATCTTGGCGGCGACGTCGTGCGCGTCCAGCACCATCTTGGGGCGCTTGCCGGTGAGCGCGAAGGTGGGGAGCGCCTCGGAGTACGCGCGCGCGAAGGTGCGGCGGAACTCGTCGCGCGTGGCGATGGCGCGCGGCTCCTCCAGACCCTCGGCGATGGCGCGGGAGAGGGGCAGGTAGCTCTGCGCGAAGAGGCGCTCGAAGGCGGAGAGCGGCTGCGGCCCGCGCGCGGCGGCGAGGGCGATGACCCACGCGCGCCACGCGCCGTGGGTCGGGTCGTGGGGGCGCTGAACGGGGAGCACCTCGGCGGCGCGAGCACCATGCGCCTCGACCGCGGGCGGCTCGGGGGAGGGAGCGATGACGGTGGCGACGGCGAGGCTGGGCGTGAAGGAGGTGGCGTCGGTGGAGGGCGCCGGCTCGTCGTCGTCTGCCGGCGGCGCGAGGGCCGGGGCCGCGGTCTCGTCCACGGGTGTCGCGGTCACGGCCGCGGTGGTCGCGGTCGTGGCGCAGCTCTCCTCCGTCGTCGGGGCGCTGGTCGCTTCGACAGGCGCCTCGACAGCCGCTTCGACAGGTGCCTCCTCATCCACCGGCGCGGCGGCGGCGTCGGGAGCGGTGATCTCGACCGACACCTCGACCATGGTGGTGGGCTCCGTGGTCTCGGCGCGCGGCACCGAAGCGCCGCGCAGCAAGCTCTCCAGCGTCACGGTCTCCACGAACGCCCCCACGCTCGCGTCCTCCTCGGCCATCACCATCACCAGCGGCCGCTCCTCCGCGGCGCGCGCGTAGAAGCGCAGGGTGCTCGCGTCATCGGGGTGCAGGCCGCCCAGCGGCGCCGCCAGCGTCCGCATCGATCGCAGGACGATACCCAGGCCGCGGAAGCCCAGCCGCCGGGCGCGGAAGAGCTGATTGCTCAGGCTGGCGTCGGCGCACTGCATGGCGGCCATGCCACGAGCGCCCTGGCCGCGCGTCGCCAGCGCCCCCTCGATCGCCTCGTCGACGTGGTCGCCGAGCGCGCCCGGGTGGATCTCCTGACAGGTGAGGGAGACGACCAGCGCTTCGTCCGCGTCCAGGTCCAGCTCGGCACGGTCCAGCTCGGCGGCGGGCACGAGGCGACACGCGCCGGCCATCTCGGCGGGCGGCGCGGCGACCTCCACCGAGGACACGCGCGGCAACGGCACCTGCGCCCCCGGCTCATGCGCCGCGGGTTCATGCGCCGCGGCCTCCCCCGACTCCGGCGGGGTGGACTCCGGCGCAGGCCTTTCGGGCAGCGCGCGCGTGGGCTCGAGGGCGATTGGTTCGGGGGAGGGCTGCGGGAGGAGGGCCTGGACCATGACGCTTGCCACCTACGCACGTCGGCCACGAATTGGCCCACTTTTTGGCGGGCGCCGCGGGGCATCCGACCCTTGCACACCGTTGACAGGGCGGCCCTGGTTCTTAGGATCGAGGGGTTCCCTCTGCAGGGCATGTGCTTTGTCGGAATGCATGGATCCCTTACGAACACGAACCCGGGAGGTTATGGCCACCCAGTGAGCATGCCGGGCCGCTCGCCCCGCGCGCGGATAACTCGGAAGCCTAAAGCGTGGTCAGCGCTTCCCACCTAGCCGTCGGCTAGGGGTTCATGTTTTTCCACACACGGCCTTCGCGGTAAGGAACGTTTCTCCCGGCGGGCTCGCGGCAACGCGGGCCCGCCGCCTTTTGTGCGCCCGGCGTCGAAGGGTGCGCGTGCTAACGGTCCGGCGCGTGGCGGGCCCAGCCGGGGCCGGCACCCCTCCCGGCGCCGGTGCGGCAGGCGTCCAAGGGTGCGCGTGCTAACGGTCCGGCGCGCGGCCGGCCATGCGGGGGCTCCCTCGTTCGAGCCGGGCGTCGAAGGGTGCGCGTGCTAACGGTCCGACGCGCGGCCGCTCAGCCGCGGGCGAGCACCACCACCGAGTAGGCCACGCACGTCGTCGTGCCCGGGTTCTCGTAGGAGTGGCGCTGGTCCCCACGAAAGGCGACCTCGTCCCCGGCCGCCAGCTCCACCCGCTCCCCGCTGGCGATGAGGACGATCGCCCCCCGCTCGCAGGTCAGGTACTCGCGCGTGCCCGGCGTGTGCGGCACCCCGACCATGCGCGCACGGCCGGGCAGCTCGAAGCGGTCGATCTCCATGCCGGGGATGGGATTGGGCAGGAGCTTGCGGACGGTGACGTTGCCGCGCGCCCGGATGGGCAGCTCCGCCTTGCGGAAGACCGCGAGGGTCGCGCGGGGGGCGGCCACCAGCTCCTCTAGGGTGACCTGGAACGCTCCGGCCACCGCCGAGAGCACCTGGAGGGTGGGGTTGCCGTCCCCTGACTCCAGGTGCGCCCACGTCGCCCGCGGCACGGCCGCGAGCTGCGCCATCTGCTTCTGTGTCAGCCCGCGCGCCTCGCGGAGCTGCCGCACGTTGCGCCCCAGCCGGTCGGCGAGAAGCGAGTCGCTGCTCATGGATTGGAAGCATGCCAAGTTATCGTCCATCGCGCCATCTTGTGAGCACGCGGCCGCATCTTGAGGTCAGGAGGTGCGACATGGAGCTGAAGGACAGGACCGCGCTGGTGACGGGTGGGAGCCGCGGCCTGGGCGCTGCGCTCGGGGAGGTGCTGGCGGCGCGCGGTGCGCGCGTCGTGCTCTGCGCGCGCGGGCGCGAGGAGCTGGACGCGACGGTCGCGCGCATCCGGGCGAAGGGGGGCGACGTCCACGCCCTGGCGTTCGACGTCGCGGACAAGGACGCGACGCACGCCATCGCGGGCGCGGCCGCGGGCCTCGTCGGGCCCATCGACGTGCTGGTGCACAACGCGAGCACGCTCGGGCCCCTGCCGATGCCGCTGCTGCTCGACACCGCGTGCGAGGACCTGGCGGCGGTCCTGGAGACCAACCTCGTCGGCCCCTTCCGGCTCACCAAGGCGGTGGGCGGGTCGATGGCCCTGCGCGGGCGAGGCGTGATCGTCCACCTGAGCTCCGACGCGGCGGTGAGCGGCTACCCGCAGTGGGGCGCGTACGGCGCGTCGAAGGCCGCGCAGGATCAGCTCGCGCGCGTCCTGGGCGCGGAGCTCGGTGCCTCCGGAGTGCGCGTCTTCTCGGTGGACCCGGGCGACATGGACACCGCGATGCATCGGGCCGCGCTCCCCGACGCCGATCCCTCGACGCTCGCCGACCCGCGTGAGATCGCGGAGCGCATCGCGCGGATGATCGAGGACGCGGAGGGCATCGAGCCGGGCGCGCGGATCATCGCGTCGGAGTGGGGGAGGGCGGCATGACCCCGCTGTTCGGCGCGGCGGACTGGCCGCGCGACGATCCCGGTCGCGAGCGCCTGCTCGTGCTCGACCCCGACTCCGGCGCGATGCGCGACGCGCGCGTCGTCGACCTGCCGTCGCTCCTGCGGCCGGGCGATCTGCTGATCGTCAACGACGCGGCCACGCTGCCGGCGTCCCTGTCCGGCGTCACCGCGCGCGGGGAACCGGTGGAGCTGCGGTTGCTCGAGCCGCCGCGGGAAGCGCGCGGCGCGGCGTCGGCGCGGGCGGTCCTCTTCGGCGCGGGCGACTGGCACACGCGCACCGAGGATCGTCCGGCGCCGCCTCGCGTCGCCGCGGGGGACGTGCTGCGCCTCGGCGCGGCCGAGGCCCGCGTCGACGCCGTGCTGGATCACCCGCGCCTGCTCCGCGTCACCCTGCGCGCCGCGCGCCCCGGCGACGCGCCGCTCGCGGCCGTCTACCGCAGCGGGCGGCCGGTGCAGTACGCCTACATGCGTGGTGCCCTCCACCTCTTCCACGTGCAGAACGCCTACGCCTCGGAGCCCTGGTCGGCGGAGCTGCCGTCGGCGGGGCACGCCATCTCCTTCGCGGCGCTCGAGGCGCTGCGGGCGCGGGGCGTGGTCCTGGCCCGCCTCACCCACGCGGCGGGCCTGTCCTCCACCGGCGATCCCTCCCTGGACGCTCGCCTTCCCCTGCCGGAGCGTTACCGCATCCCGGTCACCACCGTGGAGGCCATCGAGGCGGCGCGGATGGATGGCGGCCGCGTGATCGCGGTGGGCACCTCGGTGGTTCGCGCGCTGGAGGGTCGCGTCGCGAGTGAGCGCAGCCTGACGCCCGGGGAAGGGGAGACGGGTCTGCGCGTCACACCCGACCATGCCCTGCAGGTCGTCGACGGCCTCCTCACCGGGATCCACGATCCCACCGAATCGCACTACGAGCTGCTCGGCGCCTTCGCGCCCCGCGAGGTGCTGGAGGCGGCCGCCGAGCACGCCCACAAGAGCGGCTACGTGGGTCACGAGTTCGGCGATAGCTGCTTGATTCTGCCTGAAAAAGGCCCTAGCGTGCGCGCACCATGGAAGACGCCGACGACAGCAAGCTGGTCGCAGCCGAGATGGAAGACAAGTCCTGGTCGCCCATGAAGCTGGTCGTCCTGGGCCTCGCCTTCTTCTTCGTCGCGTTGACCATCATCATCACCCTCGGCTCCCGCATCGGCGGGTGCATGTACCTCGACGGCGCGCACTGAGGTCCGGCCGCAGGCCGGCCGACGCGCCGAAGCCCCCCGGGATCCCGAAGCAGCTGCACTCCAGCACCCCCGCCTCACCGCGGATGCAGAAGCCGCTGCAGAACTGGCCGTTGCAGCAGGCCTGCAGGGCATCTCCATCCGGATGGCAGAACGGCTCGTCCCCTCCGCCGTCCACGATATCGTAGACGATGGGGCCGGCGTCCGCCGCTGCGTCGTCGACCTGCGCGTCGAGCGCCGAGCCGTCATCCGCACCGCCCGAAGCATCCGTCGGCACGCCGGCCTCGGGTGGCCCGATCTCCCGGCCGCAGGCCATCAGCAAGGCGACCGCGCTCATCAGTAGCCGGCGGCGCATTCAGCCTCCGATTTGCAGACGCTGCCGAAGCAACACACCGACCCCGGGCCGCAGCCTCCAAGCGAGGCGCCCGGGCAGATGCACCCGGAGGTCCCGCACTGGCCGCGACAGATGCTGCCGTCACAGCAATCGAGCCACACCCGAACGCCCTCGCCGGCGTCCGGTACGAAGCCGCACGCGCTCACGTTGTCGGGCGCCACCTCGACGCCTCCGTCTGCCAGAGCTTCTTCGGTCGCGTCCAGGCCTGCGTCGGCGGGCCCCCAATCGCTCCCGCAGCCCAAGCTCGCGGCCGCCGCCGCCACGAGAGCGAGCGACGCGATGGCTACTGAAAGGTGTGCGCGCTGACGTGCACGGGCCATGACGTATACTCATCGCGAGAGGTGCAGAAGTCGAGGGAGCCTCGCGCTACGGTCGCGCCGGGTTGATCCCTGCGGGGGTCGCCGAAAAGGTGACGCCCGCGCCCCCGGCTGTCACGATCGGGGCATGGCCTCGCCGCTCTCCCTCGACCGCCTGCTCGCCGACCGCCTCCTGGCGATCATGGACCAGAAGGACCACTGGGCGTACCCCGCCCTCACCCGGCCCGGCCTGTCGCGCGCGCAGCTCCTCGTCCACTTCCAGCACGAGTACCAGGTCTACGTCCGCGACTTCCCCGCGCTGCTCGCCCGCGTCCTCGGCCAGACGCCCCCGCTGCCCGACGTGCGCGCCGCCCTCGCCGAGAACATCTACGAGGAGCAGACCGGCGGCCTGTCGCGCAGCGGCCCGCACCCCGAGCTCTTCCTGCGCATGATGGAGGGCCTGGGCTTCTCCCGCGCCGACTTCGCCGAGGGCGTCGTGGAGCTCCACCCCGCGGCGCGCGCGTACCGCGATCTGCTCCGCGAGGCGACCGCCGCCGCGCCCTGGCAGGCCGCCGCCGCGCTGGCGACCATCTTCGTCGAGGGCAGCCGCAACGAGCGCGCCGAGCTCGCCGGCACCTTCGTCCGCGCGAAGGGCGAGGACGCCGTCCGCAAGCACCCGCTCGTCGCCCACTACGGCTGCAAGCCGGAGGCGATGCAGCTCACGCGCGCGCACGCCCAGGTGGAGGGCGGCCACCGTCACGACGCGTGGCGCGTCGTCCTCGACCACGTGCCGGACGAGGGCGATCTCTTCCGCGCCGTCGTGTCCACGTGCGAGCGCGCCCTCTGGTCGTGGCACCGCTACCGCGACGGCGTCGCCGAGCGCATGGGCCTGCGCCGCGACGCCAGCGCCGCCTGAGCGCTCACTCGAAGTACAGCACCGCGCTCTCGCCGAGCACCTTCACCTTCCCTTCGATGAGGTGCAGCACCTGCTGCCGCCGCGCGTCCGCGCCCGCCACCACCCGCGCGGGCAAGAGCGGCGTCCCGGGCGTCTCGTCGCCGAAGGCGTCCGCCAGGTGCACCGCGTCCAGCGCGCGCAGCGCCGTCACCAGCGCGCGCGAGTAGCGGTCCACCCCGGCGAGCAGCGCGAGCTGCGCGGCGAGCGGCTTCTGCGGCACGGGGTCGAAGAACGCCCCGTCGTTGTCCACGTAGAGCAGCGTCCCCGTCGCCCGGTCGATCCCCACGTTCGCCCCGCTCCACCGGTCCCAGTTGCCGGTGATGGTGTCGAACACGATCATCGTGGAGATCTGCGCCGCCAGCCCGCGGTCAGCGCCGTCCACCTTCCCGCCGCTCGACAGCCACCTCTTCCAGCGCGCCCGGTACGACGGGCTCTCCACCGGCAAGAACTCCAGGTGCGGGATCCACGGCATCAGCGCCCCGCGCACCACCCCGCCGTGCGGCACCTCCTCCGTCCGGAAGAGGGAGAGCGCGCGCGCGTTCTTGCCGAGCGCCCTGCGCAGCGCCGGCTCCGGGAAGGAGCGAGGCACCGCGGCAGGCACGTTGTGGAGCCCGAGCGCCCGCGCCAGCCGGTACGCGGCGATCTCCCCGCGGTAGCGCAGGTGCCCCCGCTTCGACTCCGGCTTGTACGCCGCGACCAGCCCGCCCGCGAGGCCCAGCCGGAACACCACCGAGGTGTGCCCGATGCTCTTGCCCGACACCGGCGCGGCCCGCTCGTACGGGTCGAGGTCCTCCTCGCCGAAGACGCCGGCGTCGCCCGCGTCCGGCGCGTCGTCCAGCGGGCTCGCATCGGCGAAGATGAAGCTCAGGTCGCTCGACGCCGACGGCGGCGGGGCCGAGGCCGCGGCCTCGACGGGCGCCTCCTTCGGCGCGTCGGAATGCGTGCATCCTGCAAGTAGCAGGACGCCCGCGAGCTCAGGGAGCGAGCACCTTCTCACGGAGGAACGTCTCGATCTTCCCGTCGACCAGGTCGTGCTGCTCCAGCGGCACCACGTGGCTGCCGCCCTTGAGCACGCAGAGATCGACGTTGGGCATCTGCTTGGCCATCCACTCCGCCATGAACGGCGGGGTGAAGGTGTCGCGCTCCCCGGCGACGATCAGCGTGGGCACGTCGATGCCCGGGAGCAGGTCCTCCGCGCTGTGCTCGCCCGCGGCCGCGAGCATGCGCAGGAAGAGGGTCAGATCCATCGACTTCATGTGCGTCACGTACGGGCGCATGTCGTCCATGCTGAAGTGCTCCGGGTCCAGGTCCCCGGCCTTCAGCGCCACCTTCAGCGCCATGTCGGAGGGGATGCGCTCCCAGAAGGCGCGCACCAGCGCGGGGTTCTTCTTCACCGCCGAGGCGACCTTCGGCAGCAGCACGTCCAGGATGGGCACGCCGCGGAACGTCTTGGTCACCCGCCCGTAGGACCCGCACAGCAGGATGAGCCCGCGCACCTTCTCGCGGTGGCGGCGCATCTCCTCCAGCGCCACCTGGCAGCCCATCGAGTGGCCGACGATGACGCACGGCGGGTCCCCCACGAAGCGGCGCACGCTGGCCAGATCGTCGGCGTGCGCCGCGATGTCGATGCGGTCTGGGTCCACCGGCGCCGCGCTGCGGCCGTGCGCGCGGTAGTGCCAGTGCGTCACCGGCATCACCTGCGCGATGTCGTCCCAGAGGTACTTCCAGATGAAGCCGTCGCAGACGATGCCGTCGCACAGAAAGGCGCGCACCCCGACCTCCGGGTGCGCCCCCTCCTTGGAGCGCACGAAGAGACGAGTGCCGTCCTCCGCCTTCGCGAAGGCGTGCGCTTCACCCGGCGGGATGCCCGACGAAGGCGGCGGCTCGGAGCTCCCTCGGCGAGCGGAGGCGTCGCCCCCGCGGCGAGCGGTTTCGGAGCTCACTCCGTGTCGTCTTCCTCGCCGCCTTCCACGTCGTTCACGCTCGGCAGCTTCTTGATCTCCAGCCGGGAGATCTTCCACGCACGCTGCACGACCCAGGACAGCGACCGATCCAGCCGCGCCGCCTCTTCCTTGATCTCCTGGAGCATGGACTCCGGGAAGTACAGGCTCTGCTTCCGCTTGTCGGTCTTGGAAGCTTCGGGGGTGCTGCCGCGGTTCGTCGTGTCCTTGTCTCCGATGGCCAAGGTGACCTCCTCCGGAAGAGCTCCCCACCCTTGCGGGCACTGTAGCCCGCGGGGCGCGCGGGCGGGAGCATTGACTACATGAGGAGAGTACCAGCGATGTTTCCACGCTGCCTACGACAATCGGCGCCCCGGTGCGCAAGCCCTTGACGAGGGCGCATCGCGCGCCGCCTTTTCGGCCCCGCCCTCACCGCTGGCTACCGGCGGAAGGGGCGGCCCCGCGTCCGGCGGCGTGCTAGCGATGGATCCAATGCGAAGCATCCGCGCCCCGCTCGCCCTCGTCCTGGCCTTCTCCGGCGGGGTCGGCTTCCACGCCCTGCTCTCCTCCACACCCGCGGAGGCGAGCCCGCAGGCAGCGAGCCCCTACGCGGCCATGGGCCAGCTCGGCCGCGTGCTGGTGGAGGTGGAGAACGACTACGTGGACCCCGTCGACCGCACGCGCCTCGTCAACGGCGCCATCAAGGGGATGGTCGACGGCCTCGACCCCCACTCCAGCTACATGCCGCCCGCGGACTACCAGGTCTTCCAGAGCGACACCGAGGGCGAGTTCGGCGGCATCGGCGTGGAGGTGGACGCGCGCAACGACACCGTCACGGTGATCGCGCCCATCGAGGGATCGCCCGCGGCGAAGGCGGGCATCCGGTCGGGGGACCGCATCGTCGCCGTCGACGGGCAGACCATCGCGGGCATCGGCCTGGACAAGCTCGTCCGCACGATGCGCGGCGCGCCGGGCACCCACGTCAAGATCTCCATCCGCCGCGATCACGTCGACGACCTGCTCAGCTTCGACCTGGTGCGCGCCATCGTCCACGTGGGGAGCGTCGACGTGCAGCGGCTGGACGGGAACGTGGGGTACATCCGCCTCAAGCAGTTCCAGGACAAGACGCACGACGAGCTGCTCGCCGGCATCGCCAAGCTGCGCGCGGGCGGCCCCATCGCCGGCGTGGTGCTGGACATGCGCAACAACCCCGGCGGCCTGGTGGACGAGGCCTCCGCGGTGGCCGACGAGTTCCTGACCGGCGGCACCATCTACACGCTCCGCCACCGCGGGCAGGTCGTCGAGCAGTCGAGCGCGCACGGCGGCGGCGCGCTCGCAGACGTGCCGGTGGTGGTGCTCGTCAACCAGTGGAGCGCCAGCGCCGCGGAGCTGGTCACCGGCGCGCTGCAGGATCAGCACCGGGCGACGGTCGTCGGCGTGCGCACCTTCGGCAAGGGGAGCGTGCAGTCCATCCTCGACCTCCCCGGCGGCGCGGGCCTGCGGCTGACCACCGCGCGCTATTACACGCCCAGCGGCCACGCCATCCAGGCCGACGGCGTGCACCCCGACGTCATCGTCAAGCCCAGCAAGAACCCCGGCGACATCCCGCCGCTGCGCGAGAGCGATCTGCAGGGCGCCCTCGCGCCGGAGGCGACCGGCGGCGCCCCGGACGCCGGCCTCGTCATCACCTACGACGCCGACGGCGGCGCACCCGACGACCTGGAGCCCCACAAGGTGGCGCAGGATCCGACCAAGGGCTCCGACGCGGTGCTCAAGGTCGGCTACGAGCTGCTCCGCAACCAGATCACCGCGCACGCCGCCCTGAAGAAATGAGCGCGAAGGACTCCACCGAGCGCTTCTCCGACCGCGTGCGCGACTACGTGCGCTACCGCCCGGGCTACCCGGCGGCGCTCCTCGGGTGGCTGGAAGAAGCCGTCGGCCTCACCGCGCAGGACGTCGTCGCCGACGTGGGATCGGGCACCGGCATCTCCGCGCGGCTCTTCCTCGGCCACGGCAACGAGGTCTTCGCCGTCGAGCCCAACCTCGCGATGCGCGCGGCCGCGGAGGAGGCGCTCTCCGGTCACGCGCGCTTTCACTCGGCGGCCGGCACCGCCGAGCAGACGACGCTCCCCGACGCCTCGGTGGATCTGGTCGTCGCCGCGCAGGCCTTCCACTGGTTCGACGCGGCGGGGGCACGGCGCGAGGTCCGGCGCATCCTGCGCCCGGAGGGGCACGCGCTGCTGGTGTGGAACGAGCGCCTGGTCACGAGCCCCTTGCTCGCCGCCTACGAGCAGGCGCTGCAAGAGCACGCGATCGACTACGCGCGGGTGGACCACCGCAACGTGGACGTGGAGCGCATCCAGACCTTCTTCGGTCACCCCGACCTCGCCACCGCCACCTTCCCCAACGCGCAGTCCTTCGGCCGCGAGGGCTTCTTCGGCCGCGCCCTCTCCTCCTCCTACGTGCCGAAGGAGGGCCACCCGCAGCACGCGGCGATGATGGCGGCGCTCGCGCGCATCTTCGACGAGCACCAGAAGGACGGGCGTGTGGTCTTCGAGTACGTGACGCGCGCCTTCGCCGGGAGGGTGGCGTGAGCCGGCCGCTCTCCGTCCGGGCGCGCGACGCGCTCTTCCGCCGGGTCGTCCGCCTGCCGCGGGCGGTGCTGCAGCGGATGGCCGGCGGTCCGCACCGCGTGGAGGGGCAGGAGCTCGACGCGCAGCTCCAGCTCATGCTCGCCGCGGTGCGCGCGATGGGCCTGGTGGAGCCGCAGGACGTCGCCACCTCCCGCCACAAGATGGATCACGACGTGGCCGCGGTGGCGCCCGCGCCGGTGCCCATGGCGCGCGAGCGCGATCTGCGCGTGGGCGGCGCGGAGGGCGATCTGCGCGCGCGCCTCTACGTGCCCACCACGGCGCCGGCGAGGCCGGGGCTGCTCGTCTTCTTCCACGGCGGCGGCTTCGTCTGCGGGAGCGTGGTCTCGCACGACGCCGCGCTGCGCGAGCTCGCGCACCAGGCGCGCTGCGCGGTGCTCTCGGTGGAGTACCGCCTCGGCCCGGAGGCCATGTTCCCGGCCGCGCCGCTGGACACCCTGGCGGCGTACGCGTGGGCGCGCGAGCACGCCGCGGAGCTGGGCGTCGATCCCGAGCGCGTGGCGGTGGGCGGGGACAGCGCGGGCGGCAACCTCTCGGCGGTGCTCTGTCACCTGGCCAGGGAGCGCGGCGTGCCGCAGCCCACCGCGCAGGTCCTCATCTACCCGGCCGCCGACTGGACGCGCTCCCACGCCTCGTACCGCACCTTCGGTCAGGGCTACTACCTGGAGGGGGAGCGCACCCACTGGTACGAGGACCGCTACCTCAACGGTCCGCACGAGCGCACCGACCCGCGCGCCTCGCCCCTCTTCTACGAGGACTTCTCCGGCCTCGCGCCGGCGGTGGTCGTCACCGCGGGGTTCGACATCCTGCGCGACGAGGGGGCGGCCTACGCGGCGAAGCTGGAGGCCGCGGGGGTGCATGTAGAATACAAGTGTGAGCGGACGCTGATCCACGGGTTCTTCAACATGAGCGGCGCGGTGGACGCGGCCAGCGAGGCGAACCGGTGGATCGCGGGGGCGGTCGGGCGGTATCTGGCGGGGTGACAAACGCCGCTTGGATGCGGTACGGCGAGTGGACCGCTACGGCGCTGCCGCCCTCCCCGCCTGCGCCCCGCTCTCCACCGCCTCCAGCCATGTCCTCGGACGGTCCGCGATCACGTCGCCTGCCGCGAAGACGCGCGGCGTCGCGAGCCCGGTCGCGTCCACCCGGACCCCCACCTGCTCCAGCGCGGGCCGGCGCCGGTACGGCCAGGCGAGCGACTCCGGCGGGGCGCCGAAGAGCGAGCCCGGCACGTCCACCGGCTCGCCGCCCGCCGCCAGCCGCACCGGCGCCTCCAGGCCCAGCCGGAAGGGAGGTCGCGGCGAGGGTGGCATCGCCCTGGCGAGCACCGCCTCGGCCGGCGCGTAGTCGACCCCGCCGGCGAGCACCCCGCCCGTCGCGAGCACGACCGCGTCCGCCTCCAGCTCCGCGTCGCCGTCCAGCATGACCTGCGCCCCCTCGTCGCTCGTCGTGATCTGTCGCGCCCATCCCGCGACGGTCTCCACCCCGGCCTCGCGCAGCGCCCGGTCGCGCGCGCGCTCGAAGCGGAGCCCCGCCGGCCCGCCGGGTGCGCCCATCGCCTCGCCGCACGGGGCGCCCACGCGCGCGGAGAGCTCCGCCGCGCGGGCGCGCTCCACGCCCAGCCACGGCGGCAGGACTACCGCGACGCACGAGGTGGCGGCGAGGGACTCCTTCAGCCGCCCGGCGAGCCACCCCAGCCGCTCGGCGTCGTCGTGCAGCGCCGCGAGCTCGGCGTCGGCCATCGCGTGCTCGCCGGTGTGACGCAGGATGCTCGTCGCGCCGGCGCGGAAGCTCACACCCCGCGCCCGCAGCGCCGCGTCCGTCGACCAGGCCTGCGCGAAGGTGTCGGCGTGCCAGCCGTGTTGCTCCGCTGGCGGCACCAGCACCTCGCCGGTCAGCCCTGCGACATCGAGCAACGCCGCGTCGCGTCCCGCCGCCGGCCGCGAGATCCCCGTCGTCGCCAGCAGGCGGCACGCGCCGAGGGCGTAGCCGCCGAGCGCGTCCAGCACCGCGCGTGCGTCGCCGGAGGGCGCCAGCGCGTCGGCCGCTCCCGCCTCCTCCCAGGGGACGGCGTCCAGCGCGCCGCTCGCCAGCGACGACGCGCCGGGCCGCCCGGGCACGCAGGTGACGCGCGCGCCGCGCCGCGCCGCAGTGATCGCCGCCGCCGCGCCCGCGATCCCGCCGCCCACGACGATCACCCGCGGCGTCACTCAGTCCTCCTCGCCGGCGCCGAGCGTCGCGCGCAGGTGCGCCAGGGCGAAGGCCTCCTGCCGCGCCTGGTCAGGCCCCATCGCCGCGACGCGCATCTTCGCCTGCCGCTCGAGGAAGGCTCGCGCCTGCCGCAGCCCGGTGCGCGGAGAGAACCCCAGCTCCTCGGCGACGATCTGCCCGCAGCGCACCGCGCAGCGCATACCCCCGCACGCCCCGAGGCCAAGGCGGGTTCGCCGCGCCACGTCGTCCACCGTGCGCGCGTGCTCGGCGACGACGGAGTGACGCACCTCCGCCGCCAGCACCGGCTCGCAGGGGCACACCACCTCCCGCTCTTGCGGATCGCGCGCGAAGCGCTGCACCACGCGCAGCGCGCGCGAGCCGTGCCGGTAGACGAGCCGCCGCGCGGCCACCGGCGTGATCTCCGACGAGTCGGCGAGCGCCAGCGCGTCGGGCACGCGCTCGCCGCCAGGAAGCAACCGCTCGTGCGTGGTGCAGCGCGTGCTCGGCGCCAGATCGCGCGCGATGTGATCGGTCATCTCCTGCGCGAAGAGACGGAAGCTCGCCAGCTTGCCGCCGATCATGGAGTAGACGCCCGCCGCCCCGTCGTCCGCGTGATCGACGATGGCGTGCTCGCGCGAGAGCGAGTCTTCCATCTTGCCGAACTGGTAGAGGGTGGGCCGGACGCCGGCGTAGGTGCCGATGGCGCGCGCCGTGCGGATGGAGGGGAAGACGCGCGCGACGCCCTGCACCAGGTAGCGAACCTCCTCGCTGGTGGACACGACGTCGTCCAGGTCGCCGTAGTAGTCGTCGTCGGTGGTGCCGACGACCGTCATGTTCTGCCAGGGCATGACGAAGACCTGTCGCCCGTCGATCGCCTCCGCGCTGATGGCGTAGTTGGAGAGGCGCCGGTCGTAGATCACGTGGATGCCCTTGCCCGGACGCACGCGCGCGCGCGCCGCCGGCAGGCCGCCCAGCGCCGCGGTGATCGGTCCCCACGCGCCTGTCGCGTTCACCACCACTCGCGCCCGCACGCGCACCACGTCCCGGGTGATGCGGTCGCGCCCGGTGACGACGTAGTCGCCGAAGCCGCTCCCGGCGGGCAGCGGCTCGCCGGTCGTCGCGATCGACTCGACCGAGGTGTGCAGGTAGAGCACCGCGCCGTGCTCCCCGGCGTCGATGGCGTTGAGCACGCAGAGGCGCGCACCGTCGGTCCCCCACTCGTCGAAGGTGATGCCGCCGCTCGACCGGCCGACGATCCCCGGCTCGAGGCGCGTCATGTCGCTGGTGTCGAGGCGAGTGTGGCGCTCCCCGCGCTTGAGCGGCTGGTAGTCGTCGTAGGCGCGGAAGTACGCGTCGATGAGCTCCAGCATCACCCGGCCCTTCGCCCCTCCGGCGACGGGCATGATGAAGGGGATGCGGAAGAGCAGGAAGGGCGCGATGCGCTGGATGTAGCCGGAGTCCCGGCAAGAGGTCTCGGTGACGCTGGGGTTGGACTGCAGGTAGCGCGCCCCGCCGTGGATCATGCCGCTGCTGTTGCCGCTCGCGCCGAAGGCGAGGTCGTGGCGCTCGAAGAGGGCGACCCGCAGGCCGCGCAGGGCGAGGTCGCGCGCCACGCCCGTGCCGTTGACGCCGCCGCCCACGACGACGACGTCGTAGGCTTCGTCCGGCGCCGCCCCCTCGTGCCGCGCCATGGCTGGCTTCGGAGTCCGCTGCGACGGGGCCGGCGCGTCGTCCATCGGGGGCCGGTCTACCACCTCCGGCGTCGGTCGGGCGTGTTCTTCGGCCGAGCCTTCGGCTCCGATTCGAATTCGCTTGCGCCCGGAGCGGTCCGCCCGAAGACTCGTGAGCGTGGGCTCCCGCGTGCTTGGCTTGACGTTGACGTGCGTGCTCTGCGCGTGCAGCGCCGACAGGCTCGTCGGTCCGCAGCGGGACGCGGGGGACGCCGCGACCTTCGACGCGGGCGTCTCCGGCACCACCGACGTCCAGGTGATCGTCGAGCCGAGCGACGACGCCAAGGCCCTGCTCGACGCCATCAACAACGCGAAGAGCTCGGTCCACCTGACGATGTACTACCTGTCGTCGTCGAGCTTCATCGACGCGCTCATCGCGCGCCACCAGGCGGGCGTCGACGTGAAGGTCGTCCTCAACCAGACCTTCCCCTCCCCGGGCTTCGACAACGCGCAGACCTTCCAGCAGCTCTCCGCCGCGGGCGTGCCTGTCGTGTGGGCGGGCGTCGCCTACAACTTCACGCACGAGAAGTGCGCGATCATCGACGGCGTGACGGCGTGGATCACGACGATGAACATGACCTTCACCTCCCCCTCGCAGAACCGCGAGTACCTGGCGGTGGACACCGACACGACCGACGTCGCCGAGGCGGAGGCCATCTTCCAGGCGGACTTCGACCACGTGCAGCCCTCGCTCGACGGCGATCTGGTGGTCTCGCCGAACAACTCGCGCGACAAGCTGGTCGGGCTGGTCGAGGCGGCGACGTCCACCCTGGACGTGGAGGGCGAGACGATGAGCGACGACGCCTTCGTCGCCGCGCTGATCGCCGCGCAGGGGCGCGGCGTCGCCGTCCGCGTCATCCTGTCCGACCAGACCCCCTCCAGCGCCCAGTCGCAGTCGGTCTCGCAGCTCGAGCAGGCGGGGATCGCGGTGGTCAAGCTGGCGACGCCCTACGTCCACGCCAAGGCGATGGTCGTCGACGGCGCGCAGGCGTACGTCGGCTCCGCCAACTTCACGGCGAACTCGCTGGACCAGAACCGCGAGCTCGGGCTGATCGTCGCGGCGCCGGCGGAGGTGGCGAAGGTGGCGAGCACCATCGACGGGGACTTCGGCGCGGGCACGACCTACTGAGCGCGCGGCGGAAGGCGTTCGAGCACCACGACCCCGTCGCGGTCGAAGACGACGTGGTAGCCGGTCGGCAGCGCCTCGCGCACCGCCTCGGGCGGCTCGAACATCAGTACGTGATCGAAGCGCGGGGTCGCGTCGTCCCAGAACTCCTGCCAGGCGGCGCGATACTCGGCGGCGCAGTCGTCGGGGATGACACCCTCGCCGCGCACGGCCCGGCAGAAGTGCTTCGGGTCGCGCAGCCCCTGCGGCAGCACCTCGAGATAGAGCTGGTGGAAGCGGAGGGGAGGTTGTTTGCGGTAGGAGACCGCGAAGGACGGTGAGTGCGCGAAGAGGAGCGGGGCGCTCGTGCCGCGGTCGATCACGTAGAAGCCCCAGGCGTGGAGCATCGGCCAGGTGTTGTCGCCGTAGCGGCCCTTCTGGGAGAAGACGAGCGGCAGGAGCTTGGCGTCGCGGGGCACGGCCGCCTCGGCGCTGGTGAAGCGCGCCCAGTCGCGCGAGAGGCGCGCGTAGTCGACGCCCATGCCGACGGAGTAGCTGACCGCCGCCGCCCCGAGCAGGCCCGCGAGCCACCGGGGCACCTTCTCCGGCACGCGCAGCAGCGCGGCCATCCAGACGAAGGGAAGGAAGCGCGAGCTGACGTGAAACCAGTTGGCCGCGTCGTAGGGCGTGAAGACGTAGCAGGCAACCAGCACGCCGACGGCGAGCGGCGAGAAGAACGTCGGCGTCTCGCGCACGTAGCGCAAGAGGAAGACCGCGAGGACGATGGCCACCAGCAGGGTCGCGATCTCCAGCTTGGTGAACGCCCAGAGCCACTCGGCCCATGCGTTGTAGAGGATGTCCCACGGCGAGACGAAGACGAAGGTGCGCTCGCCCACGTGCGTCTCGCCGCGCAGCTGCGTGAGCACCGACCACGCGGAGATCGCGACGGCGGGGACGAGCGGCGGGAGCAGACGCAGCGCGGCGGCCTTCTTCGGGAGGATCTCGGTCGGCCGTCCCTGCCGCGCCACGTGCACGACGACGAGCAGACCGACGACAGCCAGCGCGAAGACATGTGTGTACCACACAGCTATCGCCAGCAAGGTCGCGAAGAGGGCGGGAGCCGCGCGGGGGCGCTCCGCCAGCGCGGCGAGCTGCACCAGGCACTCGATCCCGAGCGCCACGCCGAGGGCGTAGTCGAGCATGCCCATGCACACGAACCAGTTGTGCGCCATCGGCCAGGCGAGCAGCGCGGCCGAGCGAAGCCGCTTCGCGCCCCCGAGGCGCCAGATGGCGTGTGGGTAGACGAAGGCGCCCACGGCGACCACGAACAGGACGAAGGTCTTGCCGGCGAGGCGGAGGCCGAGCGGCCCCCCCAAGACACGCAGCCACGCGTAGGCCGCGGCGTTCGTCTTGAACAGCCCGTTGGAGACGTACTCCGGGTACTGCGCCGGGTGCGCCACCGCGAAGGCGGACGCCAGGTGGTTGGGCAGGTCCTGGAGCGGTGGCACCGGCACGAGCAGGATGGGCCACGCCGCCAGCGCGAAGAGCGCCACGGACACCAGCAGCCACTGTCTTCGATCGCTCAAGGCGCCGAAACTCTAGTCGCCGGGCGGCAGTCGGTCACCATGTCCGGACACGGCGATCGGCTGCCTCTGCAAGAAAATCTGGGGTGACCGACGGGGCTCGAACCCGCGACAACCGGAGCCACAATCCAGTGCTCTACCAAACTGAGCTACGGCCACCAAACAGCGGGGGGACATATAGCCTCCTCCCGCGCCCTTGCCAACTGACGCGACCGGCCCGCCCCGGCTGACCTCACCCTCCCACGCGGGACCTCAGATCTTCCAGGCCCTGCCGGCCTGCATCGCCGCCCGCACCACATCCGGCTCGTCCGGATCGCTCTCCACCCCGCCGAAGCTCTCCCCCGCCGCCCCGCGGATGGCCGCCAGCAGCCCGGCCTCCAGCGCTCCCAGGTCGTAGCCGCCCTCCAGCACCAGCGCCATGCGCCCCTTCGCCGACGCCCGCGCCTGCCGCGCCAGCACGCTCGCCATGTAGCCGAAGCCCTGCGCCGACACGTTCATCTCGGCGAGGGGATCGCGCGCCGCCGCGTCGAAGCCGGCGCTCACCAGCAAGAGGTCCGGCGCGTACGCCTCCAGCACGGGCGCCACCACCCTGTCGAACGCCGCGCGGTAGACCGCGTCGCCGCCCCCCGCCGTGAGCGGCACGTTCACCGTGAAGCCCTTGCCCTCGCCAAGTCCCGCCTCTTCCAGCGCGCCGGTGCCCGGGTAGAAGGGGAACTGGTGCGTGGAGAGGTAGAGCACCGAGGCGTCGGTCGCGAAGATCTCCTGCGTGCCGTTGCCGTGGTGGACGTCGAAGTCCACCACGGCCACCCGCGCGACCCCCCTCGCCCGCGCGTGCGCCGCGGCGATCGCCACGTTGTTGAGCAGGCAGAAGCCCATCGCCTGCGACGGCCGCGCGTGGTGGCCCGGAGGGCGGGGCAGGGCCACCCCGAGCGACGTCTCGCCCTCCAGCAGGGCGTCGACGAGCGCGACGACGCCGCCCGCCGCCAGCAGCGCCACCTCCACCGACGCCTCGCTGACGTAGGTGTCGGGGTCCAGGTTCAGGCTCCGCCCGCGCAGCCCCAGCAGCTCGTCGATGAAGCGTGCATCATGCACGCGAACCAGGTCCTCCGGGGCGGCCTCCCGCGGCTCCACCTTTCCCCACCGGACGGGCGCCCTCTCCACCGCGGCCCGCGCCGCCACCAGGCGCTCCGGCCGCTCCGGGTGGTACGCGCGCGGGCGGTGCCGGTCGAAGCGGGGGTCGTCCATCAGGAGCGCCGGGGTGGCCCCGGGCGCGCGTTCGTCGGGTTTTTTCGGCATTTGGGCGGGGTTCAGCCGCATGTTGCCGCGGCTCGGCGCAGGATGATAGCGTTTGCGAGCGTTCGAGTGGCTGTACGGTGCGGCAACGCGCCGTGCTCGAGCTAGCGGACCCCATGACGTCGTGGGGAGGCGGTCCGGCCTGCGAGCCGGCACACACCCGAGGCCGAATGCGAACCAAGATCCTTGCCGTCAACGCCATCATCGTCGCCATCGTGGGGCTGCTGTCCTTCGTGCTGATGCGCACGTCGCTGATGAGCGCCGCCTCCAGCCCCACGGTCCTGCTCGACGAGGCCAAGCACAACGCGGAGGGCGCCGCCGCGCAGCTCGAGCTCGACGGGCTGAAGGTGGAGCGCTGGCTGACGGTCAAGGCCGCCGAGCCCGCCGCGATGGATGCGCTCAACAAGGCCGATCCCTCCGCCGCCGGCGACAGCGCCACCGCGCTCTGCGACTCGCTCGTCGCCGCGGCCAAGTCCGCGCCCGACTTCCAGGGCAACGTGCCCTCGATCGTGCTGCTGGTCGACGCCAGCGGCAAGATCGTCGGCCGCAACAACTCGCCGCTCTTGCGCGGCGACGACATCGGCAAGGCGTACCCGACCTACCAGGCCGCCGTCTCCAAGGGGCAGTCCGGCTCCGACGTCTGGATCAACAAGAGCCGCAACGACCAGTTTCTCGCCTCCTACGCCCCCGTGCGCAACGACAAGGGCCAGGTCGTCGGGTCCATCGTCGTCGGCATCCAGATCAACGACGAGCTCTCCCGCGTGGCCGACACCATCACCGGCCGGCCGGTGGTCATCGCCTCCGGCGAGAAGGGGGCCGTCTCGGTCCTCGCCCGCTCCGGCGCGAGCACCACCGCGCTGGACGACGCGGTGACCAAGGCCGCGGCCGACAAGGGCGCGCGCGACACCGTCATCGCCGTCATCGACAAGGGCCACGTGGACGCCGCCCCGGCGACCGACATGATGGTCGGCGCCGCCCCCCTCGACCTCGGGGACGGCAAGGGCAAGGCCATCGTGACCTCCGCGCCCGGCACGGTGATCCCCGACGCCGGCTCCCTCGCCACCCCGCTCCTCGGCGTGATGGCGCTCGGCATCATCCTGGTGGCCATCGGCGCCTGGCTCCTCGGCAACTACATCTCCGGCCCCATCGCCACGCTGGAGGAGGGCCTGCTGGCCATCATCAACGGCCAGCAGGACAAGCGCTTCCAGCTGGAGCACGCCGAGCTGGGCGGCCTCGCCTTCCGCATCGACCAGCTCCTCAACCAGCTCCTGGGCGTCGAGGAGGACACCACCGACGACGAGGGCCGCGTCTCCCGCGCGCCCTCGGCCGCGGCCATGGCGAGTGCGGTCGCAGTCGACGATCAGGGCGGCCCCGCCGCGGCCCTCGACCCGGCGGCCGTCCAGGCCCTCGCCGCCGAGCCGGCGGACCAGTACTACGGTCGCATCTACCAGGAGTACATCGCCGCCAAGAAGTCCCTCGGCGAGCAGACCGACCACATCACCCCGCAGGCGTTCCAGGGACGCCTCCAGTCGATGGAGTCCGACGCCATGCAGAAGCACGGCAAGCCCGTGCGCTACCAGGTCCAGACCCGCGGCCGCGAGGTCATCCTGGTCGCCGTCCCGGTCGGCTGACCGCGCCCGCGCCCCCGAAAAGTAGAGGCGCGGGGCGGTGTGCCCTCTTCCGTCGGCTTTCCAAGCGAGGAAGAGAGGCCGGTTGGAGATGAGGGTGGCAGCGTCTCGTGCTAAGAAAGCGCCCCCATGGGTCTCTTCGACTTCTTCAAGCGCACCGACAACCGCACCGACAAGCTGGGAAAGAAGCCCCCGCAAGTGCGCAGGGAAGTTGCCCGCTGGGCTGACAAGGCCGCCGACAAGCGCGCCCAGAACTACGACCGCCAGGAGGCCATCGCCGCCCTCTGCGATCTCTGCCAGCCCCTCGAGGACGCAGCGGACCTCGCCCAGACGGAGAAGGGCCAGGCCCGGCTGGAGGAGCACGAGCTCACCCGCGTCGACGCCGCGGCCGCCCTGCTCAAGCGCTTCAACTGGGTGATGGACCCCTCCATCACCGACTCCGAGGAGAAGTCCCTCGTCTTCGAGGGCCTGCTCGGCCTGGGCAAGAAGATCGTCGAGCCGCTGCGCCCCTACACGGCCAAGGCGGAGTCGCTGGGGTGGCCCATCAAGCTGATCAAGGCCAACCTGGACGAGGAAGAGATCGTCGCCGAGCTGCTCCGCTGGCTCTCCAAGTGGGACACGGAGTACGCCAAGTTCGTCGAGCCCAAGGTGCAGCTCTTGGCGGAGCTGGAGCAGCACAAGGATCCGAGCATCCTCGAGGCGGTGAAGGACTTCCGCTGGGACGTCAACGAGCCCTCCCGCTTCCACGCGGTGGGCGCCATGCTCGCGCAGGACGACGACGCCGCCATCGGCCCGCTGAGCGAGATGTTCGTCGACGAGGAGTCGCTGCGCATCCGCAACCGCATCTGCGAGGCCTTCCTCACCCGCGGCTGGATCGTCCCCGAAGATCAGCGCGCCGAGATGCGCAAGTCCCTGCCGAGCGAGTACAACATCGACGGCGAAGGCCACATCCGCAAGCGCTGACCCGCCCGGGAAGGACGGCACGCGCCGCGCCGCCCCTCCCCACGCGCGGCCCTCCGCTGCGTGTCTACTTGCTCGACTTGTCCGACTTGTCCGACTTCTCGGACTTGTCCGACTTGCCGCCGCCCTCGCCCTTCGTCTGACCGGGCGTGTAGGTGCTCGTCGTGCGCTTGCCCAGCATGAAGCCGACCGAGATGCCGATCATCTGGTTGAACTTGAAGGTCTGGTCGTCGCCGTTGATCTTCCCGTCGGGGAAGTTGTTGTTCGGCCCGCTCCCGCGCGAGTCGAACCCGCCGCGGTTCCACGAGAAGGGCATGGCGCGCCACTCCACGCCGAGGTTGATGAAGTCGGCGAGGAAGAAGCTCAGGCCCAGACCGAACGTCGGGGCGACCGCCAGGCGGCTGGTGAGGGTGAAGCTCTTGACGTCGCTGCAGACGGGCTCGCCGTTGCCGTTGCCGCAGTCCGCGCGCTCGTTGAGGCCCGCGAAGGCCACGCCGGCGAAGAAGTAGGCCTCGGTGTCGACGAACAGCTTCTGGAAGAGGGCGAGCTTGCCGCGGAACGGGATGGCCGTCACCTGCGGGGCGATCATCCACGCCATGCTGGCGGTCTGATCGGTGAAGTTGGGGCTCTTGTTCTGGCTCGCCTTGTTGGGCGCCACGTTGGTGGCGGTGAAGGCGTCACGCGGCGCGATCTCGTCGGTCTGGTCGGTGAGGTCGGTCGTCGTGCTGACCGCGCCGCCTCCCCAGAGGCCCACGCCGAGCCAGTCGGTGAAGTAGTACTGCAGCCGCCCGCCCATGATGATGTTGCGGCGGTACTCGTCCAGCAGCGTGAACGAGACCATCGGCGCGATCTCGAACCGGCTCTTGCGGTACTGCCGCAGGTGGATGACCGGCGGAGCGCCCTTGAGCGGGCCGGTCAGAACAATTTCCTGGGCCTCGGCCTTGTGCTCGAGCGCTGGCAACAGCGCGAGCCCGCCGAGAACCGCCGTGAGTGCCGTCACGAATCCGCGCATCGCCCCAGTCCTCGTTTTCATTTCTGCAGCCTGTATTCGAAGCTGAAGGGGAGGAAGATGCTGACCCCCACGTTGGCCTGGACGTTGTTCGTGATGTTGCTGCTGTCCTGCAGCCAGGTGTTCGGGTTGGAGGGCGAGTTCGCGTCATCCGGTTTCCCGATCGGCCCGTTGGCGATCGTCAGCGCCTCCAGCTTCTCCGGGTAGATGTAGTCGCGAATCTCGAGCGTCGCCGCCAGCCACCGTGTGAGGAAGACGCGGAAGCCGACGCCCAGGTTGAAGGCGATCTTCACGTCGTAGTCGAACTTGCGGTTGTCAGGGTCGATGACCGGGATGGGGCGCGTGGAGATCGCCCCGACGCCGGCCGTCGCGTACAGGTCGTAGCTGAAGATGAAGCTGCCGAACCCGGCGAACTTGCCGTAGACCGGCACGTACGTGAAGTTCAGCGCCGCGCTCCAGGCGTACTCGTTCAGCGGCACTGCCACGCGCGCGGCGCGACGGTGCTGGAAGTTGAAATCGGAGTCCTGGTTCAGGCCGGAGTAGAAGTTGCCGTTCAGGCCCACCGCCAGGACGTTGGTGATGAAGAAGTTGGCGTTGAGGCCCGGGCCCGGGTGGCTGACGAACTGGTCGTTGAGGCTGAAGCCCCAGTACGGGGTCAGCTCCACGCGGTGGTAACGGAGCACGTAGATCTGCTCCACCGCGTAGATGTCCTGGTGGACGGTCTTCTTCGCCTCCTCGCCCAGGTTCGCCGTCTTCGGGCAGGCGGAGGGGTCGATGTCGCAGATGCCGCCTCCACCACCGCCCTCCCCCGGCGTGCCGGCCGCGCCGGTGTCGGTGGGTGCGGCCGAAGCGGTAGGCGCGGCCGAAGCCGACCCCGCCTGGTCGGCATCGAGGTCTACCGCACCGCTCGAGTCGGTGGCGGCCCCTGCCGCTGTACCTGCTTGTGGCGCCTTGTCGGCGGGCTTCTTCTGCGCGAAGGCCGCCGTAGGCAGCGCAAGAGCCGCTGCAACAAGAAGCCACCTGAGAGCTTGCTTCATCGCTACCCCTTCTCCGATCCGACTGGCGACGCTACCAGCAGAGCCGGCGTCGCGGTAGACCCTAACTACTCAGAAAAATTGGGGAATCAGGCGTACAGCAAAAGCGGGCCGGACTATATCACGCACGATTTCGGCCAAGCAACGCAATTCCGCTCGAACTACGGGCTCCTCTGCGCGGCGTTGCGTCGCCGCCCACCCGCAAACGGCAGGTCGCCCACCTCGTGGACACGACCAGCCTCCCCGGCCGGACCATACCAGGAACGGCTCGGGTCAAGAAGAGCTAGGTGGTGCTTCCTCCGGCTGGCCGAAGAGCGCCTCCACGAATTCCTCCGGGTTGAACTCCCGCAGGTCCTCCGCCCGCTCCCCCAGCCCGATGTACCGGACCGGCACCTTCAGCTCGTCGCAGATGCCGAGGACGATGCCGCCCTTGGCCGTCCCGTCCAGCTTGGTCAGGACGATGCCGGTGAGGTCCACCGCCTCCTTGAACATGCTGGCCTGGGTGAGGGCGTTTTGCCCGGTGGTCGCGTCGAGCACCAGCAGCGTCTCGTGGGGGGCGCCCTCCAGGGCCTTGCCGATGGTGCGGCGGACCTTCTTGATCTCGTCCATCAGCGGGGTCTTGGTGTGGAGGCGGCCGGCGGTGTCGACGAAGAGGAGGTCGGCGCCGAGCTCCTTGGCCTTGTTGGTGGCCTCGAAGGCGACCGCGCCGGGGTCTCCGCCCTCCTTGCCCTTGACCACCTCGGCGCCGACGCGGTTGCCCCAGAGCTCCAGCTGGTGGACGGCGCCCGCGCGGAAGGTGTCGCCCGCGGCGAGGACCGCCTTCTGGCCGACGTCCTTGGCGCGGGTGGCGAGCTTGCCGATGGTGGTCGTCTTGCCGACGCCGTTGACCCCCACCATCAGGACCACCGTCGGCTTCCCGGAGGGGTGGACCCCGCCGCCGCCGATGGAGAGGATCTCCGTCGCCTCCTCCCGCAGGGCCGCCCACACCGCGTCCTCGTCGCCGAGCTCGTGCTTCTCCAGGCGCTCGCGCAGCCGGGCGAGGATCGTCTGCGTGGTCTTCACGCCGACGTCGCTGGAGAGCATGACCTCCTCCAGCTCCTCCAGGATGGAGGGGTCGATCTCCTTGTGGCCTGTGAAGAGCGACTTGAGGCGCGCGATGAAGCCGCCGCGCGTGGCCGCGAGGCCCTTGCGCAGGCCGGCCACGTCCTTCTTCGCCGGCGGCGTGGGGCTGGCCTTCGGCCGCGCTTCCACGGCGGGGGCCTCGGCCTCCACCGGGACCTCCTCCTCCACGGGGACGGCGGCGGGCCTCTTGTCCTCCGCCTTCGGCTTGGCCTTCGGGGGCGGCTTCGCTTCCGGCGCCGGGAGGCGCGCGCTCTCCTTCACCGTGGGCTTCGCTTCCGGGAGCTTGCCCTTCGCTGATTCCGCGGGCGGCAGCTCCGCGGGCTTCTTCCGGAAGAAGGCGAAGTAGGCGACCGCGAGCACCGCCACTACGCCCAGGATGTAGACGAAGGTCATCTCGGTTCTCGCTCCGTTCGGGGCGGCGACTATAGAAACCGGGCGACGCCCAGGTCAACCGCGCACCGCGACTCTCCGGGACCCGCGCCCGGGCCGACCTCCTGGCGGATCACTTCGGCGGGCGCGCGCCCCCCGCCGGGCGGGGCTCGGGGTGGCGCGGCTCCAGCGCGTCAACCTCCGCCTCCACCCGCGCGTCCACCTCTCCGCCCTCGTACGCGGCGCGCTCCACCGCGTCCGCCCAGCGGGCGGCATCCGGCGCAGCGCGCGCCGCCTTGCGCACCTGCGCGGGCGTCGGCTCCGGCTTGGCGTCGTAGGGTGCGCCGCGACGCTGCGCCCAGCGCACCAGCCGCTCCAGCAGGCGTCGCTTGCGGAGCACCAGCGCGATGGAGAGCTCGCCCGCGCCGGGCAGCGCCTGGCGGAGCTGCGCGTGCAGGGGCGCCTCCACCACCAGCTCCGCGTTGGCCGCCGCCGCCCTCGGCAGCTCGAAGACGAAGGTGCCGTACTCGTCGCCGAAGACGCTGGTCACCACCTTCGCGCCCTCGAAGCCGGGCTCCTCGACCGACAGCCGCGGGCGCACCACCGGGGTGCCATCGTGCGCGTCGATCACGCGGCCGTGCCACGCCCCGCTCCGCTGCCGCGAGGAGCGGATCACCGAGATGCCCGCGGTGCCCTCCGGCATCGGCGGCCTGCTCATCACCACGGTGCGGTCCTTGCGACGGCGCGTGAGCCGCCCGGCGAAGAGCCACGAAGCGATGAGGAGCGCCCCCACCACCAGCGGCGCGCGCCGCCACGGGCTCGGACCGCGCAGCGGTACGGCGACCGCGATCGCCTCCCCCGCCTGGTACCAGGGCGCCTCCGGCAGGTAGCGCAGCGTCAGGTTCGCCGAGCTGGTGCGCGGCTGGGCGAAGGTGACGACGAGCGCCGCCTTGCCCGCATGGATCGGCGCCGCGCCCACCAGCACCCCACCGAGCCGCGCCTCGACGCTCCCCGACGGCACGCCGCCGAAGACGGTCCTGGCCTCCACCGGCACGGTGAGACCCTGCTCCGGGTCCCCCGCGGCGACCGCGCCGGCCACCAGCGTCACCCGCGCGTCGCGCTGCACCGGCGCCACGTGACGGCTGGACATCGTGTCAGCGTCGCCGTCGAACTGCACCCGCAGCTCCCCGCGCCCGGGCGGACCCACCGCCTGCGGGGCCACCACGAAGGTGAAGCGGCCGTTTGGACCGATGGGTCCGCTGGCGACGGCCTTCCCCGACTCCGTCGTGACCGTCACGCCGATGCCCTGCGCGAAGGCCAGCGTGCCTTGCGACTGCTCGTCGTAGATCGCCAGCACGTCCAGCGTGGCCGCGGGCCCGTCCAGCGCGATGATCCGCGGCTCCGGGTCGAAGCGCAGGAGCACCGAGCGCCGGGAGAGATCCACCGGCAGCTCGGCGGACGCCGGCGCGAGGAAGTCGGTCGCGTCGGTCGCGAGCTTCACGACGTACCGATCCACCGCGAGGGGGATCCACAGGCAGACGCGACCGCCGTCGTCGGCGCGCACGCGCAGGGCCGGCCCGGCCACCTCCACGTGGGCGCGCACGCGGGCGTCGGTCGGCGCCGCGCCGCAGGGCAGGGGAGCGGCCGGCCCCTCCGCGTCGATCGCGATGGGCCTGTCCGGCGCGTCGGCCCGGGCGATCGTCACCGACACCGCCGCGCCGCCCACCGGAGCCGCCGCGTCGTCCAGCACTCGCGCGTCGAGGGCGAGCCGCCCGTGGTCTCGCGAGGCGTGCGCGTCGATGAGCGGGGTGCCGCGCACGCGCAGGTGCGGAGGTGTGTCCGCGTGTGCGGATGTGGAGAGGCAGAAGCCGATGAAGGCAGCACAAAAAAAGCCCGCCGCCGCCCTCGAGAGTGAAGCGACCCGACCCGGCGTCCGTCCAAAGAGGTGGTGGGCTTCGCTCATTCGCCACTCCCTGCCATAGCGCACCAGGCCGGCGAGCACCTCCCGAGCGAAGCACGAAGCGTGATAGGTTGGGAGAACGAATGACGACGCGTCGGGGAGCGAGCGCTCTCGCCTTGCTGGTGACCCTGTGGCTGCTGGCCTGGGCCGGTGGAGCCAGCGCGGACAGCCGCACGCAGTTTCTCATTTCCCGCCTCCGCGCCGATGACTTCCGCGTCCGCACCAACGCCGCCCTGGCGCTCGGCGCGAGCAACGACGACGCGGCCGCGCAGCCGCTCTGCGGCGCCCTCAACGACTCGAGCAACGTCGTCCGCCAGGCCGCCGCCGTCGCGCTCAAGCGCCTCAACCGCTCCTCCACCATCGCGTGTCTGAAGGCCCGGCTGCAGGTCGAGCCGAGCAACGCGGTCAAGCTGCAGATCACCCGCGCCCTGGAGACGATCACCCCGCCCAGCAACGGCGGCGGCGGTGGCGGTGGCCCGCCCGCACACGTGGCGAACGCTCGCTACTACGTCGCGGTCTCGACCGTGACCAACCACACCGGCCGCTCGCAGGCGGACGTGGAGCGCATCGTCGGGAGCGCCGTGCGCACCAAGCTGGACGGGCTCGGCGGCTACCAGGTCGCCCCGACGCACGAGTCGCCGTCCGTCGCCAACGCGGTGCTGAAGAAGCGCAACCTGAAGGGCTTCTACCTCGCCGTCTCGGCGGACAAGTTCGACTACTCCGGCGGCAACCTCCGCGTGCAGGTCCGGGTCACCGTCTTCAGCTACCCCGGCCGGGACCTCCGCGGCGAAATCCCGGTGCATCTCACGCAGTTGGGCGTCCGGCCGGGTGACCACGGCGCGGAGGACAACCTGATGCAGATGGCCGCCGCCCACGCCGTCGAGCTGTTCGCCCAGAACTTCCAGTGATCCGTAAACTCACCGGCGACAAACTAGATTTCGCCCCTCCGGTGCGACACCATGTGGTGTTGCAAGCGAGAAGACGATGACCAGCCAAGCCAGCGCAGCGCCCTCAGGGGAGAAGTCGGGCCGCCACCAGCGGAGCATCCGCAACTACCTGCTCGATTCACGCTTCCAGCTCAAGTACACCGGCTTCATCGTCGGCGTCGCGCTGGTCATCAGCCTCGTGCTGGGCGCGTTCCTCTGGCACACGAGCACGCAGGTCGTCGCCGAGAGCAAGAAGGTCTCCGACGTCGTGAAGATGTCGATCACCGACGATCCGTTCTACGGCAGCAACCCCGAGCTCACCAAGTCCTTCACCGACGCCTCCGACGCCTCCGACCAGAAGATCGTCGGCCAGCAGCACGCGATGATCGGCAGCGTCATCGGCGGCCTCACCCTGCTCGTCGTCCTCATCGGGCTGCTGGGGATCTACTTCACGCACAAGGTCGTGGGCCCCATCTTCAAGATGAAGAAGCTCCTCAAGCAGGTGGGGGAGGGGAAGCTCAACTTCCAGGGGGGCCTGCGCAAGGGCGACGAGCTGCAGGACTTCTTCGAGGCGTTCGCCGGCATGGTGGCGAGCCTGAAGGAACGGCAGTCCAAGGAGATAGAGATCCTGGAGGCGGGCATCGCCTCGGCGAAGGACTCCGGCGCGACCGAGGAGTCGCTCGCCAAGCTCTACGAGGTGCGCGACGCGATGAAGCGCGCCCTCGACGCCTGAGAGGCTTCGCCCCTCAAGCCGTGAAGGCGCCGGGGATGTGCTCGACGCTGGTCGAGCCGGCGTCGTCGAAGCGCACCGCGATCACGTCGAAGCGCAGTCGCCGTACGCCCTCGTGCCGGAGCCGCTCGCGATAGAGCCTGTCGGCGGCGGCGACGATGCGCTCGCGCTTGGCGGCGTTGACGCTCTCCAGCGCGCCCTCGAACGAGGAGGGGCCGCGCGTGCGGACCTCGACCACCGCGACCAGATCGTCCTTGCGGGCGAGCACGTCGATCTCCAGCCGTCCCACGCGCACGTTGCGCCCGACGATGTCGAAGGACTGCGTCACGAGGTAGTCCACGGCGGCGTCCTCCGCGCGCGCTCCCGCACGCGCGCGCGCCCCGGTCACTGGATGGCGGACGGCGCGCAGTTCTGCTCGGTGATCGTCGGGTCGCAGCTCGTGGTGCACGCGGCGGCGGAGTCGTACTGCGTGTTGACCTTGATGCAGTACGCGCCGGTGAGGCCCTGGTCGGCCGGGCCGATGGAGCTGACGAGCTGCGTGCACTGGTAGCCGTCGGGGCAGGCGCAGTAGTTGGCGCCGTCGTCGGTCTTGCCGTCCACGTTGGCGCAGCGGCACGAGCAGTACACGGTGTTGGCCGCCTGGCGGTCCACGCACTGCGACTCCACCTTCGCGCCCGTCTTCGGGTCGTTCGGGTTGCCGGTGATGAGGTCCGTGGAGCCGGGCACGTGGCAGGCGTCGTAGTCGTTACCCTTGATGTCCTTGCCCGGGAAGGAGGCGCCGCTCGCCGTCGCCGTGCCGCCAGTGTCCTGGCCGTACGGGCAGGAGACACGGCCGCGGAAGTGATTCACCAGGCACAGACGGGTCTGGCACTGGAAGCTCTTGGACTCGACGTTGACCTCCTTCGGGTCGAAGCCGCTGAAGGAGGGGTCGTACTCCTGCTCCGGGATGCACGGGTCGCCGACGCCCGACTGCGCACAGCCTTGCGAAGCGAGCACGCTCACGACGCTGATGGCGGCAAACACTGCGAAGATCGAGCGTGTCATCGTCGGTGCTCTCCTCGGGGTTCTCGGGCTCGCGTGCGCAGTGCTCGCGGGTCCAGCGGAGCGTCTCGCCGCCGTGTGGCGGGCGATGCAAGTCGGCGCGAGCCACGCTCCCGCCATGGCAACGTGCGAAAGCTAATCGAGGCGCGCGAAAATCGTCAAGCTTGAAAGGCCATGGCGACCGGGTGGAGCCCCCGAAGAATCCCCGTTGCTGTCGGGGAGGCCAACGAATTCACTTCATCGGCGGGGGGTGGCGTGCGCCGCCCCGCAAAACAAGGGCCAAGGTTGGGCGGGCTCACGTTGTCCCAATGGCCGGAGGGCGCACCGCCCATCTTCTTTTGCGCCCCCGCTGGCCCTCCCAAGCTCGCCTTCGTCTCGCGTCCCCAGGCGTCCCGCCGCCAGCCCCGGCGTGGCACCATCGGGTCCCAGCCCTCACCTGCACCCACCCTGGCGCGGGCCTCGCGCGGACCCGGCTCGCGAGGGCCCCGAGCGTCCGCCTGCGCGGCCACAAGGGGCGTTTCGCCTTGACAAACGCGAAAAAGCATTCGTACCATCGCGCGGCTCGGCGAGAGTATCTTTGCAGGATTGCTCAGGTTTTGTTGCCCTGTTCGCTTCGCGGCGCGGCGGGGCGGGTGAGGGCTTTTGCGTGAGGTTACGGGCCCGAAGTGCCGCTTGCAGTCTACAACAACCCGCAAGTCCGCGGCGCCCTGACGGGGCGCCGAACCGTGCGGTCCTCCGTTGCCGGGGGGCTCACCGATTCTATCGACAGTGAGGAGTACGACGATGCGTAAACCGGTGGCGCGCATGTTCCTCTTGGCGTCTGCGATCGCTCTCTCGAGCACCACGGCCGCCTTCGCGGCCAAGCCCAAAACGGCGCAGCCCGTCGACCTCGACGCCGACGCCGCCGCCCAGGGCGGCCAGGGTGGGCAGAACGGTCAGCCGGCGGCGCCCGTCGTCGACAACTCCCCGCCCCCGCAGGCCGGCCAGATGACGGAGCAGGCCGCGCAGGCCAAGCGCCTCTTCGACAGCGAGAAGTGGGAGGCCGCCGCCCTCGCGCTGGACCGCGTGCGCAAGGGCGAGACGGGCGACGACGAGGGCAACAAGCAGATCGCCCAGTACGAGCTCGCCATCGCGCTCTACCGCATGAAGTTCTTCCAGGCGGCCTACGCGATCTTCAGCGAGATCGCCGACAAGCCGAACCACCTGAAGTTCAACGAGACGCTGCTCTGGCTCTCCAAGCTCGCCACCGACCTCCCGGAGCCGGCGGACATCGTCGAGCGCGTCGGCAAGTACAACGACGACCAGATCGCCAAGTTCAACAACCCGAACCAGCGCGACCTGTACTGGCAGCTCAACTACCTGCTCGGGCGGTACAAGTACCGCAACCGCCAGTACGAGGACGCGCTGCGCCTCTTCGGCAAGGTGAACCGGCAGAGCAAGTACTACGTCCAGTCGCAGTTCTTCACCGGCATCTCCAACGTCCAGCTCCGCAAGTCGGTGCCGGCGGTGAAGGCCTTCCAGAAGATCGTCCAGGCGATCGACGAGGGCGCCGAGGGCGTCGACGACGAGGCGCGCATGCGCGACCTCGCCTTCCTCTCGATGGCCCGCACCTACTACTCGGCGTCGGTCCGCCTCGACGAGAACAACGCGCCGAGCATCGACGCGCAGAAGCTCAGCGCCGCCGTCAAGTTCTGGAACAAGATCGACGAGACGAGTGAGTACTGGCTCGACGGCCTCTTCGAGGAGTCCTGGGCCTACTTCATGGCGGGCGACTACCCGCACGCGCTCGGCAACATCCACACGATCCAGGCGCCGTACTTCCCCAACAGCTACTACCCCGAGGCGGAAGTCCTCCGCGCGGTCATCTACTTCGCGAACTGCCAGTACGACGACGCCACCGTCATCGTCGCCAAGTTCCAGCAGAAGTACCAGCCGATCTACGACGACCTGAACAAGGTCCTCACCCGCTTCAAGGGCGAGAACCAGGAGGAGCCGTTCTTCAAGTTCCTCAAGCAGGTGCGCGAGGATCAGGAGAAGGGCACCAACAAGGCGAACCTCTCCGCCAACATCCGCCCGATCGTCGAGCTCGCGCTCTCCGACCGCCAGCTGCTCCGCAACATCGAGTACGTCCACGTCCTCGACGTGGAGGCGACGCGCTTCAAGCACGCCAAGCACGACTTCCAGGAGTCCAACCTGGGCGCCGACGTCAAGGACGCCCTGCAGCTCGCGCGCGACCTCGCGGTCCGCAACGCCGGCGAGCTCGCCCGCCAGCGCTACCAGCGCAACCTGGACGAGCTGAACGAGCACCTCCGCGACAGCGCGAAGATCCTCATCGACATCACCGCGGCGCAGCGCAACCAGCTCGACCAGGCCATCCAGGGGAGCCAGGTCACCCAGGCCGAATCCAAGGCCAACATCGTGAAGCCCGACGAAGAGCACGTCATCTGGCCCTTCAACGGCGAGTACTGGCGCGACGAGCTCGGCTTCTACCGCCAGTCCATCACGTCGAAGTGTGGGAGGTAATATGATCCGGCCGGTTTTTGCTTCGCTCGTCGTCCTTCTGGGCGTCACGTTCGGCGTCGCCGCGCAAGCGGCGGACGCGCCGGCGGCGACCACCACCGGCGGCGCCTGCATCTCTCAGGAGGCCAAGACCAAGCTCGAGGCCTGCGAGAACAAGGGCCCCGCGGCCTTCAACGTGAGCAAGCACGGCAACGCGCCGCAGGTGAACTTCCACTCGGCTCCGCCCCCCGCGGACCTGAAGAAGCGCAACCAGCAGCGCACCCCGAACGCGCCCACCACCACGCAGCCCCGCGACCTGCGCAAGAGCCGTCTGCAGGCGCGTGGTCGCGCCCTGCTCGTCACGGAGATCGCCGGCCTGGAGAACCTCTTCCGCACCACCCCGCGCAACGCGCCCGACCGCGTGCAGCTCGCCCGCCGCATGGCGGAGGACTACGTCGAGCTGGAGAGCGCGGCCTTCCGCGACAAGACCCAGGCGGAGATCGCGCGCGACGGGCTGCGCAAGAAGAACCCCAGCGCGGCCGGGCAGAAGCAGGCGCAGGCCAACCAGGCCAACGCCATCATGCTCGCGGCGCGCAAGAAGGTGGTCCAGTACTACACCCTCATCGTCGACCAGTACCCGAACTACGGGCAGCTCGACGAGGTGCTCTACTACCTCGCTTACGAGTACGAGCAGGCGAACGACCTCGCGAACGCGCGGCGCGTCTACTACGACCTCATCAAGAAGAAGCCGAACTCCAAGTACATCCCGAACGCGTACCTCGCCTTCGGCGAGCTCTTCTTCAACGAGGCGCAGGGTGACCCGTCCAAGTGGGACCTGGCCGCCCAGGCCTACGCGGAGGTCATCAAGTTCCCGCCGGAGAAGAGCAAGGTCTACGGGTACGCCTGGTACAAGCTGGCGTACGTGTTCTGGAACAAGGGCGATTTCGACAAGGCGCTCAACGCGTTCAAGCACACGATCGACTTCGGCACGAACTACACGCAGTACCCCGGCGCGGCGAAGCTCGCCGACAGCGCGCGCCGCGACGTCATCCCGGTCTACGCCCTCAAGGGCGACCCCGGGCAGGCGTACAACTTCTTCCGCAACATCTCGGGTGACGCGAAGGGATCCAACGGCAAGACGTTCAAGATGATGGACGATCTCGGCCAGAACTACCTGGACACCGGCCACTACCCGGAGGCGGTCACCCTCTACAAGGACCTGCTCGTCCGCGACCACGGGAGCGACAAGGCCTGCGAGTACCAGGCGCACATCACGGAGGCCACCCTCGCGATGAAGTCCGGCAACAAGGACAGCATCAAGCAGGAGCTGGACAACCAGATCAAGGCCTACAAGGCGTTCAAGGACGGCAAGCACTCGCCCAAGTCGGTGGAGGCGTGCTCCAACAAGACCGCCGCTCTCGTGACCGAGACGGCGATGGCGTGGCACCTCGAGGCCGTCGGCTCGCAGGGGCAGCGCGGCACCGGCGACATGAAGACGATGACGCTCGCCGCGTACCTGTACAAGCGCGTCGTCGATACGTGGACCGCCGCCGACTACTCCAAGTTCACCTTCCCGCGCATCGTCAAGGCGGACTGGCCGACCATCTACAAGGTCAAGTACGCGATGGCCGACCTGCTCTACTTCCAGAAGCGGTGGGCGGACTGCGGTCCCGCGTTCGACGCGGTCGTCGCGGAGAACCCGCAGGCGCCGGAGGCCGCCGAGGCCGCCTACGCCTCGGTGCTCTGCTACCAGAACATCTACGAGGCCGAGCACCCCAAGGGCTCGGAGCGCAAGGGTAGCGGCAACCTCCCCGGCCAGGACAAGGACAAGAAGAAGAAGGCCAAGGAGGACGAGGACACCAAGCTGAAGCCCAAGGACTTCACCGCCCAGCAGAAGGGCATGATCTCGGCCTTCAACCGCTACATTTGCTACATCCACCCCGGTCCGCAGGACAGCACGGGGCAGGACCAGCTCGTCGAGGTCAAGTACGCCCGCGCCCGCACCTACTTCGAGGCGCAGCACTGGGAAGAGTCGGCGTTCGCCTTCCGCGACATCGCGATGAACAACGCCGACAAGGACGTCGGCATCTACGCCGCGCAGCTCTACCTCGAGAGCATCAACGTCCTCGGCGCGCACGGCAGCCCTGCCAGGCCGTCCTGCTACGACGACATGTCGAAGGACGTGCCGAAGTTCCTCGAGCTGTACTGCTCGGCGGACAAGGCGAAGAAGAACGAGGAGCAGTGCGGCATCCTCACCAAGATCCAGACGGACATCCTCCGCCTCAAGGCGCAGAAGCTCGTCGAGATCGCCGACAAGCAGGGCGGCACCGAGGCCCTGCAGAACTACCAGCAGGCCGGAAGCGCTTACCTCGAGGTCTATCGCAAGTACTGCGAGACCCCCATCCGCAACGGCGAGGCGCCGAAGGCGGAGAAGTGCGACGAGCTCGTCTACAACGCCGCCAAGGCGTTCCAGGCGGGCCGCCTCATCGCGAAGGCCATCGCCGCCCGCATGATCCTGCTCAACCCCGCCAACAAGATGGACAAGAGTCCGCTCGCCAAGAAGGCGGTCTACGAGATCGGCGGGAACTACCAGGCCATCGCCGTCTACGACCAGGCGGCCGACTGGTACGAGCGCTACGCCAAGGAAGACAAGCACGGTGAGCACGCCGACGAGGCCCTCTCCGACGCCGTCCTCCTGCGCCTCGGCCTCGGCGACGAGCAGAAGGCGATCGACGACGCCACGCTCTTCCAGCACAGCTACGGGCACGCCAAGCCGAAGGTGGCGGCCTCCATCGCCTTCGCCATCGGCGCGCACTACGCCGACAAGGAAGACTGGAACGCCACCCAGAAGGCCCTCAAGGGCGCGATGGGCCTCATCGGCCGCGCCGGCATCGACGTGCAGGTGCAAGCCCACGCCACGCTCGGCCGCGCCTACTCCCACCTCAAGGGCAAGACCGGCGCCGACTCCGAGTACGCCAAGGTCCGCTCCCTCTGGAAGGATCCCGCGGCGGCGGTCAAGAAGCTGAACGACGCCTACCCCGACGAGGACCAGGGCCAGAAGGCCAAGCGCCTCGGCAAGGCCCTCAACGCCGTCGGCGAGGCCATCTTCTATGCGGCCGACGAGCAGAAGCGCAAGACGGTCGATACCATCAAATTCCCCGAGTACCACGGGTCCGGCAAGAAGGACGACGTCCTCAAGCACGTGAACACCAAGGTCAAGGCGTGGATGAAGAAGAAGGAAGAGGCGATCAAGAAGGTCGAGGCCGAGTACAAGAAGATCGTCGACCTCCAGCCCGAGCCCCCGCCGAAGTGGGTCATCGCCGCCGGCTCCCGCGTCGGCCTCCTCTGGGGCAACTACGTGGACGACTTCCGTCGCGCCCCGTACCCGAAGGACTGGGACAAGAAGGGCTTCGTGCCCGGCACCGCCGGCTCGCTTGCCTGGGCGGATCTCAAGCGCAACTACTTCGACAGCCTGGACGGCGCGAGCGAGCCCATCAAGGTGCAGCGCGCGAAGCCCGCGCTCGTGACCTGCCTGAACTACTCGGTGAAGTACCAGTACTTCGACTCGTTCTCCCGCGCCTGCGAGGTCTGGCTCGCGAAGAACTACAAGGCCGAGTACCACGTCGTCGACGAGCTGCGCGGCGCGCCGACGCTCTCCAACAGCGGTCTCGACGACAAGCCCCCGCCGCTCACCATGGGCGGCGAGGTCTGGCACCCCGCCCCCACGGCGGACGCCGCGCCCGCCAAGAAGGACGACAAGAAGGACGACAAGTCCAAGTCCAAGGGCGCGAAGAAGTGAGGAGCCGAACGATGAGCAAGATCAGCACCGTTTTCCTCGCAGGACTCGTCGCCTTCGCCTTCGGGTGCGGCGGCGGCGGCCCCGGCGCCGCCACGCCGCACGGTGGCGGCTCCGGCCCCCACACCTCCACCGGCGAGAAGGTCAGCGCGACGGCGGCGAAGCAGTTCAAGTCCGCGCTGGACGCCTTCATCGCCAACGACACGGCGAGCCCGCCCAGGTGGAACACCGGCACCTGTACGCAGGTCGCCAAGATGTTCGACGACGCGGCCTCCTCGCAGGGCAAGTTCCCGTCCGCCACCTTCGACGCGGGGCTCGCCTACCAGCGCTGCCACATGTCCGACAAGGCGCTCGATCACTTCAAGAAGGCGCTCTCCGACGACCCGAAGTTCCACCACGCCCGCGTGCAGCTCGCCCTCTACCAGTACAAGGCGGACGGGAACATCGACGTCGCCATCCAGGCGCTCCAGCAGGCCGTCCTCGACGCCCAGTTCCACAACGTCGCGGCGCTGGTGAACCTCGCCATGCTGCAGATGCAGCGCGGCAGCAAGACCGGCGGCACCGACTGCAAGGACGACGAGGAGTGCGCGAAGAAGAACCTGCAGCGCGCCCTCGCCATCGACGACAGCTACATGCCGGCGTTCAACCAGCTCGCGCTCTTCTACTTCCAGCAGGCGAAGGCGCGCGCCGGTGAGATCACCAGGCGCGGTGGCCGCAGCATCGCGACCAACGCGTCGACGCACAAGCACGCCGACGTGCAGCAGCTCGAGCTCGCGGCGCTGGTGTGCTCGCAGGCCATCCGCAAGAACCCCAACTACGCCCCCATCCACAACACCGCGGGCCTCATCCAGAACGAGCTCGGCTCGATCAACGGCGCGGTCGCCGAGTTCGCGACCGCCGCGCGCCTCGACCCGGACTTCTTCGAGGCGCAGATGAACTACGCGGCGGTCAACCTGTCCTTCCGCGGGTTCCAGCAAGCGCAGGGCGCGTACGAGCGGGCGCTCAAGCTGCCCGCCCACCAGAACGACTACGACGCGCACCTCGGCCTCGCCCTCGCGCTCCGCGGTCAGATCAACGACGCCAACTACGATCAGCAGGTCGCCGCGGTGCAGTCGCAGCTCGACGCCTGCAAGAAGATCGACCCGGCCCGCCCGGACGCCTACTACAACGAGGGCATCCTCACGCAGGAATACAAGGCCAAGTCCGGCGGCAACAAGGACAAGGCCGTGGCCGCGCTCAAGCAGGCCATCTCCATCCTGAACGAGTTCGTCGCCAAGGCGGGGGACAAGCCCGAGTACAAGGGCGCGGTCAAGCAGGCGAAGGACCGCATCCAGGACGCCAACGACACCATCACCTTCCTCGAGACGCCCAATCTCGCTCCCGAGACGCCGCCTCCGGCGAAGGACAACAAGACGCCGCCGCCCGCCGGTGGCGCGACCCCGCCCCCCGCGGCGGGCGCCACGGGCACGCCGGCGCCGGCGCAGCCCGCCACGCCGAAGAAGTGAGCTTTGCACCGGGGATGGACCAGCCGGGTTCGGGAACCTTCTCGACCCCGGCGTGTCCATTCCAGTGCACGCCGGTCCCCGTGCGCAGCCCGCTGCGCCTGGGCGTCCTGGTTGGGACGAGCACCGCTTTCCTACGTTCGCGCCCGTCAAAGACGGGCTCTTCGGGTTCTCTTCTTGTGAAAACTCTCGGGTTGACGGGGTACTTACCCGTCGGTACACTCTCACTGTAACTGGGTCTCCCGCCTTCCGAAGCCCTTCGGAAGCGTTTGCCAGGCGGAGTGAAGCATGAAGCGTGCAGGAAAGTTCGTGGTTTCGATTCTCGCGGCGGCCTCGATGATGCTCGTCGTTTCCTCGGCGTTTGCTCAGGATGACGGCACCAAAGCGACCGACACCAAGGAAGGCTACGGTTACGAGTTCTCCGACGATCCGCTCAGCGCGGGCGGCTTCGGACCGAACGACGCGACCATTCGCGTCCGTCCCGGCCCGGTGCGCACCACGCTGATCCGTCCTCGTACCTCCTTCGTCCCCGAGATGCTCAAGTCCGTCGAGAACCTCTGACACACGCGGGGCGCGCGGGGCGCCCCCACCATGATGCGCGGGCCCACGCTGCGCCGATGTTTGTAGATTCAACGTTTTTGGGACGCACGCGGCAACGTCGCCGCGAGGGTTGGAAGGTCAACGATGGAAGGCAAGGCGAAGGTCGCGCTCACGTTTGCGCTCTACCAGAACGGCGAGCTCGTTCGCCGCGAGACGATCGCGCAGGACATCGTGAAGGTGGGCAAGGACCCGCGCAGCCACCTGCGCGTGGACGATGAGCTCGCGTCGCGCATGCACGCCGTGATCGAGGTGGCCGGGACGGAGGACATCACCCTCATCGACCTGGGCAACGAGCCGGGCACGCTGGTCAACGGGCAGCGCGTCAACAAGTGCAAGATCCGTCCGGGCGATCGAGATCCAGATCGGCTCCACCACCATCGCGCTGGAGCAAGCCGTTCCGGCCGAGGCCGGCATGGGCGAGCCCGCGCCTGCCGCGGCCGCCGTCGGTGGCCCCCCCGCGGAGATGATGGCCGCCGCCGCCGTCGCCGCGCCTCCGCCGGACATGGGCGTGCCCCCTGCGGCCGCGCCCCCGCCGGACATGGGCGCAGCGGCTTCGCCGAACCCCTTCGCCGCCTCCGCCGCGCCGCCCGCCGCGGCCAACCCCTTCGCGAGCGCCAATCCGTTCGCCGGCGCGGCGGCTCCCGCCAATCCGTTCGCGAGCGCCAACCCGTTCGCCGGCGCGGCCGCCGCGGCCTCGATGCCGGCCACCGACGTCGATCCGAACGCGCCCCCCGGCAGCTACACCTACCAGCTCATCAAGAGCGGCCCCGACGTGAACCCGGACGAGGTCGAGGTGCCGCACCTGGCCACGACCGAGGTCATGGTCATGTGGGACACCAACGTGCTCTTCGTCCAGCACCTGAGCGTGGGCAAGGCCTTCTACGTCGGCGAGGAGTCGGCGGTCCCCTGCGACTACTTCGTCCCGAGCGAGGTGCTCGGCACGACGCGCGCCCCGGTGGTGAGCATGTCGGGTTCCCTCGTCATCCTCCCGCGCTCCACCGGCTGGGTCGACATCCCCGGCCAGGGCCGCACCACGCTCGCCGACCTCGTCGCCGGCGGCCGCGCGCGTCCCTCCGGAGAGCTGAGCGGCGCGCACGAGTTCTCGCTGCCGCCCGGGGCCAAGGCGCGGATGGAGCTGCCCACCGGCATCGCCTTCCAGGTCACCGCGGGCAACGCCGGCAAGTCGCCTCCCACCGGCGCCTTCGCCAGCTTCGAGCCGGCCGCCTACCTCTACAGCGGCCTCTCCTTCCTGCTGCACGTCGGCATCCTCGCGTCCCTCGCCTTCTTCATGCCGAGCATGATGGGCGACGACAGCGAGGCGATCGACCGCGACCAGATCCTCAAGATGCAGCACCTGCTCAACGCCGCCGCCGAGCGCGAGCAGGAGCAGCAGGACACCCCGCAGGTGGATGACAACGCGGACAACAAGGAGGGTGGCACCGGCACTCGCGCCAAGGGCGAAGAGGGCTCGATGGGCAACCCCAACACCAACAAGACGGGCATGCGCTTCGGCGTGCAGGGTCCGCAGGACAACCAGGACCCGCACATCGCCCGTCAGGCCGCCCTGCGCGAGGCCGCCGAGTTCGGCATGATCGGTCTGCTCAACACGGCTGCCGGCGCGGACCCCAACGCGCCGACTGCCCCGTGGGGTCGCGACGACTCGCTCGGCAACGACCCGATGAGCGCGCGCGGCAACATGTGGGGTGACGCCATCGGCGACTCCTTCGGCGCCGGCGGTCTCGGCCTCTCCGGCGTCGGCGAGGGCGGCGGCGGTCGCGGCGAGGGCATCGGCCTCGGCAACATCGGCACCATCGGTCACGGCGCCGGCACCGGCACCGGGCAGGGCTTCGGCAACGGCCACGGCCGTCTCGGCGGCGCCCACAAGACGCGCTCGCCGCGCCTGCGTCAGGGTGCGACCACCGTCAACGGCCGCCTGCCGCCGGAGGTCATCCAGCGCATCGTTCGTCAGAACTTCGGCCGCTTCCGCCTCTGCTACGAGAACGGTCTGCGCAACAACCCGTCGCTGACGGGGCGCGTCGCGGTGAAGTTCGTCATCGGCCGTGACGGCAGCGTGCAGACAGCGCAGGACGGCGGGTCGGACTTGCCGGATACGGCGGTCGTCTCGTGCGTCGTCCGCGGCTTCGGCAACCTCTCGTTTCCGCAGCCGGAGGGTGGCATCGTCACCGTCGTCTACCCGATCACCTTCACCCCGGGCGATTGACCGGGATCCCCTCGTGACCCACTCGAGGGTGAGGCGCCAGCCGTCTCACCCTCGAGCCAATTTTGTCGCCGCGCGCGGTCGAGGTTGCTTCCGGTGTTTACTTAATTGCCTGCGTTCTCATAGACTCCGCGGGCAGCAAGCTCGCTACGAGGACGACCATGACGAGATCGATCAGGTGTGTGGCCGCAACGTTCGGCGCCGTTTGCATGCTCAGCGCGCTCGCCGCGTGCAGCCGCAACAACATCGACGCCGTCAACCTCTCCAACGAGGGTGACAAGGCGCGAGGCGCGAACGTCGACGACGCCATCTCCAAGTACGAGCAGGCGAAGCAGCTCGACCCGTCCAACTACCGCATCCAGTGGAAGCTCGCGACGGCGTACCAGAAGAAGGAAAACTGGGAGAAGGTCAACGAGACGCTCGGACCGACGACCAAGCTCGCGCCCGATCACGCCGACTACTTCTTCCTCAAGGGCTATGCGCTCGAGCAGATGGCGGTGAAGGGGCCGACCAACTGGGCCGAGGCGAAGGACCCGCTCGAGCAGGCGGCGAAGCTGGATCCCAACTTCGCCGACCCGCACTACGAGCTCGGCAACGTCAACCTGCACCTGGACGACGAGAAGGGCGCCCTGCAGGAGTGGACGAAGGCCATCGAGCTGAAGCCCGACGAGCTCTCCTTCTACGTGCCGCTGGCCGACCTGTACATCCGCCTCCAGTTCCTCGATCAGGCCGAGCAGGTCCTCAAGGAAGCGAGCACCTTCGACAAGGGCGGCAAGGAGGGCTACGGCATCCACACGCTCTACGGCCTGGTGCACGAGCGCAAGGGCGACAACTCCGGCGCCATCTCCGAGTACCAGGCCGCCAAGAAGGCGTGCGGGAAGTGCAACGAGAAGGGCGAACAGATCGCCTACTTCAACCTGGGCGCCGCTTATGCGAGGGCCAAGCCGCCGCGTCGCAGCGAGGCCAACTCGAACCTCCTGTCTTTCCAGAAGATGACGTGCCGTGGCGGGGCCGCGGCTCGCTTCGCCGACGAGTGCGCGCAGGCGCAGGAAATGATCAAGGACCTCGGCAGCTCTGCCGCTCCGTGACCCTGCGCCGGCGGCTCGCGCCTCGGATGGCTGCTTGAGCTCGGGCCCGCGGCTCGGGCTGAGAACGCGACCGACTTGTCAAGTCGTTTCGGCCTCTTCATGGTCGAAACTGCACGCATCACGCGCACGCGCGCGACGCAAGATCGGGCTCCCACAGGAAGCTCGGTCTGATACCGTTGGCACTCAGCACGCACCGGCGAGGGCCAGCCCGCTCGGCCGCATCATTCGCCTCGCCAACAGTGCGGAACCGAAGCGGAATCGAGGGGCGGGGTGAGTCAACCGAGAGGATCCATGGACCTGCAGGAGCGGCTTTCGTATCTCGAGAACGTTCGCGATTGGCAAGGGCTTGTCGATGAGCTCGAGAGACAGCTCGCGGGCGCGGCCGCCAACGCAGAGAAGGCGGCGTTCCATCTGCAGCTCGGTCGCGTGCTCGAGACCAAATTCCTCGCCGGAGTGAAGGCGCTCAAGCACTTCCAGGATGCCTACAAGCTGAACCCCGCGCTGCTGGAGAGCCTCGAGGCCGCGCGCGCGGTGTACTGGGATCTCGGCAAGCTCAACATGGTGCAGAAGCTCCTGGAGCTCCAGCTCAAGGCCGTGCAGGGGCCGGAGGCGAGCGGGCTGCTGCTGCAGCTCGGCGATGTGCTGTGCGATGCGGGCGACTACGACAAGGCGACGGCGACCTACGCGCGCAGCCTCGCCGCGAGCGGCGGCGAGAACAAGGAGGCCAGCGCGTGCCTCGAGGACGTGCAGGCGGAGAGCGGCTCGTGGCAGGCGCAGGTCGCGCAGCTGCTCCGCAGCGCCCACGAGACGAGCGGGCACGCGCAGGCGCGCCTGTTCTTGCGCGCGGCGCGCGTGGCCCGCCGCTTCGCGCCGGAAGAGACGCTGGACATGCTCTCCAAGGCGTACGCCGCCGAGCCCTCGGCGCGCGACGTGGCGGCGCTCTACGAAGGGATGATGGCCGAGGGTGGCCACGCCGAGGCCCTCGAGCGCCAGCAGAAGGAGCTGCTCGCTGCCCAGAGCGACCGCAAGGAGCGCGCGGCGATGGCGCTGCTCTTCGGGGTGCGCTGGGTGGGTCGCCACCAGAACATCGACGTGGGCTCGCGCTTCCTCGAGGAGGCGCTCAAGCTCGACGCCTCGCAGGAGGGCGCGTTCCACTTCCTGCGCGACGCCTACGGCAAGAAGGGTGGCGACTGGGATCGCGTGCTCGTCCTGGCCGAGGAGGCCGCGACGCACTCGTCCAGCGAGAACGGCGACGCCACCTTCCTCCTCGCGCAGGCGGGGACGATCGCGTGGCGCGAGCTCGGCAACCTGATCCGTGCGCGCTCGGTGTTCGAGCGCCTGAGCGCGGTGATGCCCGAGCACCCCCAGCTGCGCGCCTTCGAGGCGCAGATCGGCGAGGCCATCGCGCCGTCCGGCGACGCCAAGCCCACCTTCGCGCCGGAGGGCGGCATGCCCCCGTCGGGAGTCCCCACGCCGCGCGTCCAGGGCGAGGGTCAGAAGGCATCCCCAACCGAGAAACCCACCGCACCGCCGCCCGCCGCCGCCATGCCCGACAACGCATCCCCCGAGCCCCCGCCGGCCGCCGAGGCCGCCCCCGCGGAAGAGCCCGCGCCCGAGCAGCCCGCCGCCGAAGAGCCCGCCGCCGAAGAAGCGGCTGCCGCCGCCGAGGAAGGTGCTCCGCCCCCCGCAGACGAGGCGAAGATCGCCGAGCTGCGCGCCCTGGCCGAGAAGCAGGAAGGCAGCAAGCGCTTCAACGAGTACGTCAAGACGCTGCTCCACCTCGCCGCGGAGGTGCCCGACCCCGCCGAGAAGGTCGAGCTCTTCATGAAGGCGGCCGACCTCTACGTGACCAAGTTCGCCAACCAGGCGGAGGCGGTGAAGGCGTTCGAGGCGGTGCTGGCGATCGAGCCGGAGAACGCGACAGCGACCGACTACCTGCGGCAGATGTACGAGAAGCGCCGCGACTGGGAGAAGCTCCTCGGCTTGCAGCGTCGCGAGGCCGACGCCCTGCCGCCCGGCGCCGAGCGCGCAGAGAAGTTCCTGGCGATGGCCAAGCTCGCCACCGAGCGCGTGAAGAAGCCCGACGTGTGCATCGAGCTCTGGTGCGAGGTGCTCTCCAACGACGACTCCAACGCCGACGCGCTGGGCGCGCTGAGCCACCTGTACGAGCGCAGCAAGGAGTACGAGCTCCTCGCCGGCGTCCTCGAGAAGCAGGCGGAGATCACCTACGACACCAAGCAGAAGGTCCAGATCCTCACCAAGCTGGGCACCATCTACGGCGACAGGCTGAGCAACGACGAGGGCGCGGTCGCCGCGTGGCGCGCGCTCCTCTCCCTCGAGCCGAACGACCGCAAGGCGCAGGAGGCACTGAAGAAGAAGTACCTCGCGCTCGGCCGCTGGGACGACCTGGAGGTCTTCTACGCCGAGAACGGCAAGTGGGACGAGTTCATCCGCGTCCTCGAGCAGCAGGAGAACAAGGAGCAGGACCCCACCGCGAAGATCGGTCTGCTCTTCAAGATCGCCGAGCTGTGGGCGGACAAGAAGCAGAAGAACGACCGCGCCGCCAAGGCCTACGAGAAGGTGCTCGACCTGGAGAGCGAGAACCTCCGCGCGGCGGAGGCCCTCATCCCCATCTACACCGCGGCCAACAACTCCAAGGCGCTCGCCAACGCGATCGAGGTCAAGCTCGGTCACGAGGAGGACCCCGACACCAAGCTCGCCCTGCTGCGCGAGGTGGCCGCCCTCTACGAGGGCAAGGTCAAGGACCCCGAGAAGGCGTTCGACCGCTACCTCGCCGCCTTCGAGATCGCCCCGCACGACGAGCAGGCCTGCGCTGACGTCGAGCGCGCCGCCAAGGCGACGAACGGGTGGGACCAGCTCATCGCCAGCTACGAGAAGGCCATCAACGCCGCCGACGGCGCGACAGACCTCGGCATCATGCTGCGCCTGAAGCTCGGCCGCGTGCTCGTCGACGAGGTGCAGCGCATCGACGACGCCCTCGCCGCGTACCGCTCCGTCTACGAGGCGGACGGCGAGAACGCCGACGCCATCTCCGCGCTGGAGCGCCTCTATCGCCAGACCGGCCGCTTCACCGACCTGCTCGGCATCTACGAGAAGAAGCGCGACCTCGCCGTCGACCCGGGCGAGAAGCGGGCGATCAACTACGAGATCGCCCAGCTCTTCGAGACGGAGGTCAAGGACGTCGACAAGGCGATCGAGACCTACCTCGCGGTGCTCGAGGATGAGCCCGCCGACGCCGAGGCGCTCGCCGCGCTCGACCGCCTCTACGGACAGCTCGAGCGGTGGGAGCCCTACGTCGACGTGCTCCGCCGCCGCATCGAGATCGACAACGAGGAGAAGTCGCTCATCGATCTCAAGTTCCGGCTGGGGGACACGCTGGAGAAGCACCTCGACGACGCCGCCGGCGCGCTCGAGAACTACCGCGAGATCCTCTTCATCGACCCGCAGCACGAGGGCGCCAAGGCCGCCCTCGAGGCGATGCTCGCGCACCCCGACCTGAAGGCGGACGCCGCCGCGATCCTGGAGTCCATCTACGAGGAGCGCGGCGACTGGCAGAAGCTGATCGGCGCGCTGGAGATCCTCGCCGCGAGCGAGCTGGACGTGCAGCGTCGCGTGCAGCTCCAGCGCAAGGTCGCCCGCATCAGCTCCGACTCGCTGAACGACCACGCCCGCGCCTTCGACGCGCTGGCGTCGGCCCTCAAGGAGGACCCGCAGCTCGCCGAGACGCGCGAGGAGATCGAGAAGATCGCCGACCTGTCCGACGGCTGGCAGCGTCTCGTCGAGCTTTACAAGACGGTGGCGAAGGACCTCTCCGACGCCGGGCTCGCGCGCGACTACTGGCTGAAGGTGGCCAGCATCGACGAGCGCCTCGGGCAGATCGACGACGCCGCCGCCGGCTACACCCACGTCTTGGAGATCGACGCCGCCGACGCCGAGGCGCTCGCCGCGCTCGAGCAGCTCTTCGTCCGGACCGAGCGCTACGACGACCTCATCGGCGTCATCCAGCGCCGCATCGACCAGACCGTGGATCCCGACGAGCGCGAGCAGCTCCTCGTGCACATGGCGGAGGTGCAGGACGGCAAGCTGGGCAAGCCGGAGGACGCCGTCGCCTCGTACCGCAAGGTCCTGGAGCTGGACCCCTCGAGCACGCGCGCGCTCGGCGCGCTGGACGCGCTGCTCGTTCGCCAGAAGATGTGGCCGGAGCTGGCGGACAACCTGGAGGCGCAGCTCTCCCTCGCCGTCGACGACGAGACCCAGCTCGCGCTCATGCTCCGCCTCGCCGCGCTGCGCGAGTCGGAGATGGGCGAGGTGGAGGTCGCCATCGAGGGTTACCGCTCGGTGCTCGAGCGCGACCCGTCCAACGCCCAGGCGCTCGCCGCGCTGGAGCGCCTCGGCAAGAGCCCTGACTACGAGCTCGTCATCGCCGACCTCCTCGAGCCGCTCTACCGCCACCTCGGCGACTACGAGAAGCTCATCGGCGTGCACGAGGTCCAGGTGCGCCGCACCGAGGACATCACCCGCCGCGTGGAGCTGCTGCACCAGATCGCCCAGCTCTACGAGGACGCCGCCGGGGACCTGAACCAGGCCTTCGCCATCTACGCGCGCGCTCTCGCCGAAGACCCCGCGAGCGAGATGACCCAGGAGAACATCGACCGGGTGGCGCGCGCCACCAGCCGCTTCGCCGACCTCGCGCAGGTCTACGAGGAGCTCTCCACCAAGATCGAGGACCCGACGATCGCCAGCGCCCTCTGCGCGATGAGCGCGCGGGTCTACGAGCAGGATCTGGGCAACGTCGACACGGCCGTCGCCCGCTACCAGCGCGTGCTGGAGATCGACCCGCTCAACCTCCCCGCGGCCGAGTCGCTCGAGCGGCTCTTCCGCCAGACCGAGAAGTACCCCGAGCTCTCCCTCATCCTGCAGCGCAAGGCGGAGATCCTGGAGGAGCCCTTCGACAAGAAGGAGGCCCTCTTCCAGGCCGCGGCGATCGAGGAAGACGTCCTCGAGCGGCCGGAGGCCGCCATCGCCGTCTACAACAAGGTCCTCGACCTGGACGGCGACGACGTGCGCGCGCTCGACGCCCTCATCAAGCGCTACCTCGGGCTCTCCCGCTGGGTCGACCTGCTCGCCGTCTACGCGAAGAAGGCCGATCTCGTCGCGGACCCGGAGGAGAAGAAGCGCATCTACTACCAGGTCGGCGCGGTCTACGAGCGCGAGCTCGGCGACGTCGCGCGGGCGATCGACACCTACCAGAAGATCCTGGAGCTCGACCCCGACGACCTCCAGGCCCTCTCCCGCCTCGACGTGCTCTACGAGCAGGCGCACAACTGGGAGGAGCTGCTCAGCGTGCTCACGCGCGAGAGCGAGATGACGAGCGACCCCAACGAGGCGGTCAGCTACCAGTACCGCATCGCCGAGCTGTACGAGAAACGCCTGGACGACGTGCCGCGCGCCATCGAGCTGTATCGCGACATCCTCTCGCAGCAGCCGGATCACGGGCCCACCCTCGACGCCCTCGAGGGCATCAAGAACGGGGAGGTCGACCCGCTCGGCGCCGCCGCGGTCCTCGAGCCCGTCTACGAGGCAGCGAGCGACTGGATGAAGCTGGTCACCGTGCACGAGGTGCAGGTCCAGCACAGCGACGACGCCTTCCAGCAGGTGGAGCTTTTGCACCGCATCGCGCGCCTGCACGAGGACGCGATGGACAACCACGCCGCCGCGTTCGACACGTACGCGCGCGCGCTGGTGCTGGACAACGGCAACCAGGACACCCTCCTCAACCTGGAGCGCCTCGCCACCGTGGTGAACCGCTGGCCGGACGTGGCGCGCCTCTACGACGCCGAGCTGGACAAGCTCACCGAGACGCCTGACCGCCTCGTCGAGCTGGGTCTGCGCGTCGCGCAGATCTACGAGACGCAGCTCGAGAACGTGAACGACGCCATCGGCCGCTACCGCCGCGTCGCCGAGGTGGAGCCGGAGAACCAGACGGCCATCCGCTCGCTGGATCGCCTCTTCACGCAGACGGAGCGCTGGGGCGATCTCGCCAACGTGCTCGCGCGCGAGGCGGAGATCGGCGACACCCCCGACGAGATCCTCGAGTTCAAGTACCGCCTCGGTCAGGTCCACGAGACCAGGCTGGGGGACCTGGACCAGGCCATCTCCGCTTACCGCGACGTGCTGAACGCCGCGCCGGAGCACACGCCCACGCTGGACGCCCTGGAGGCGCTCTTCGCCGCCGGCACCAAGCAGATGGAGATCGGCGAGATCCTCGAGCCGCTGTACCGCTCCGTCGGCGAGTGGGAGAAGCTCGGTCAGGTCTACGAGGCGCAGCTCGCGCACACGCCCACCGAGCCCAGCGAAGAAGGCGTGGGTGGTCAAGAGGATCGCCTCGCCGCGTACTACCGGATCGCCGAGCTGCACGAGGAGAAGCTGCTCGACGCCGCCGGCGCGCTGGAGGTAAACGTTCGCGCGCTCAAGGAGTACCCGCTCGACGAGAAGTCCGGGGAAGACGCGCCCCGCCTCGCCGCCGTCGTCGACGGCGGCTGGGACACGCTCGCCAACGCCTACGCCGACGTCCTCGGCCTGCACCAGGACCCGCAGGTCCAGACCGCCATCGGCAAGCGCCTCGCGCGCACCTTCGAGGACGAGCTGGGCGACATCACCAAGGCGGAGGAGACGTACAAGTACGTCCTCTCGGTCGACCCGCTGGAGGTCGACGCCCTCGCCAACCTGGATCGCATCTACCTCTCCACCGAGTCGTGGCAGGAGCTGGCGCAGGTCCTCGAGCAGCGCGTCAAGGCCGGCGCCGACGAGCTGGAGCTCGTCGAGCTGCACGCCCGCCTCGGCGAGATCTACGAGGAGCGCCTGGCGGACGTGCCGAACGCGATCCGCGTGTTCAAGCGCATCTTCGACGAGCTGGACAAGGCCCACGAGGGCGCCATCGCCGCGCTCGGCCGCATCTACGAGTCGCAGGAGGCCTGGACCGAGCTGAACGCCGTCTACGAGCGCGAGCTGGAGAACGCCGGCGGGGATTCGGCGGAGGCGGACATCCGCGCCAAGATCGCCCACCTCGCGGCCGACAGGCTGAACGACCCGGAGCGGGCCATCGAGACGTGGAAGGTCGTGCTCGACCTGCGCGGGGAGGACCCGGAGGCGCTCGGCGCCCTGGCGAACCTCTACGAGAACCTGGAGATGTGGCGCGAGCTCGTGGAGATCCTCGAGCGCGAGTACGAGATCGCCATCGACGACGACGCGCGCGTCAACACCCTCACGCGTCGCGCGCGCATCTTCACCGACAAGCTCGGCCGCGACGAGATGGCCCTCGAGGACTACAACCGCGTCCTCGACATCGACTTCGGCAACCTCGCCGCGCTGCGGGCGATCTGCGCCATCCGCCGCCGGGGCGACGACCCGACGGAGCTCGTCAACTCCCTGCACCAGATGGTGGACCGCGGCGCCGCGCTGCTCGACGGCGAGGAGCTGAAGGAGGTCTTCCGCGAGCTGGGCAAGACCTACGGCGAGCAGCTCCAGCAGCCGTACGACGCCGCCGACGCCTGGCGCAAGCTCCTCGAGGTCGGTCCCGACTTCGAGGCGATGGACGCCCTCGAGGCGATCTACCGCGCCGAGGAGACCTGGAAAGAGGTCATCGACGTCAAGATGCAGCGCGCCGCGGCGCTGGAGGATCCCGAGCAGAAGATCGAGGAGTACCGCCAGGTCGCCGCGCTCTGGAACGACCCTGTCGGCGAGCCGGACTCGGCGACGCCCGCCTACCAGCACATCCTGGAGGTCGAGCCCTCCAACGACGAGGCCTTCGACCAGCTGGAGAAGCTGCACGGCGAGGCCGAGCGGTGGGAGCCCCTCATCGAGCTGTACCTCGCGCGCCTCGATACCCGCGAGGACGTGCACGAGCGCACCGAGCTGCTCCGCAAGATCGCCGCGGTCTTCGAGGAGCACCTGGACGACAAGAACCAGGCGCTCGACGCGCTGGTCACCGCCCTGGGCGAGGACTTCCACGATCGCGAGACCGCCCGCTACCTGGAGCGGATGGCCCAGGCCACCGGCCGGTGGAACGAGGTCATCAACACCGCCAACGCGTGGCTCAAGGAGCAGACGGACCCGCAGCAGAAGATCCGCCTCTGCCTGCACCTGGCCAAGTGGTACGGCGACGACCTCGGTCACCCGGAGTACGCGCAGCCGTACTACGCGCAGATTGTCCAGCTCGACCCGAACAACGTCGGCGCCCTGCGCCAGATGGGTCAGCTCTACCGCAAGAACGGCAACTGGCAGCAGCTCGGCTCGACGCTGACCCGCGCGCTGGACGTCGCCGTCAACGACCTGGACCGCAAGGAGATCCTGACCGAGCTGGGCGAGCTGCTCGACGAGCAGATGAACCAGCAGGACAACGCGATCAACTACTTCCAGCGCGCGCTGGAGGTGGACCAGAACTTCATCCCCGCGCTGGAGAACCTGGAGCGCATCTACGCGGCGCGCGGGCAGAACAAGGACCTCGTCGAGGTGCTCGCCAAGAAGGTGCCCGCGCAGACGGACCCGGCGGACATCGCCACCACCAAGCTGCGCATCGGCTCGCTGTACGAGGCGAGCCTCGGCGACCCGAGCCAGGCGGCGCAGGTCTACCGCGAGGTGCTCGAGGTCGACGCCGCCAACCTCCAGGCCATGCGCGGCCTCGCCCGCGTGTGCGAGGTGCTGGAGCAGTGGCCGGAGCTGGTCACGGTGCTCGAGCAGCAGCTCGACGTCGTCACCACCGAGCGCGAGCGCATCGACCTGCTCATGCAGATCGCCAAGCTGCAGGAGGAGCAGTTCGTCAAGGCGGACATCGCCGCGCAGCGCCTGGAGCAGGTCGTCGAGATCGACCCGAACCACGAGGACGCCTACTACGGCCTGGAGCGCAACTACCGGCGCCTGCGCCAGTGGCACGATCTCATCAACGCCTACGAGCGCCACATCACCGCCACGCTCGACCGCAAGGTGAAGACCGAGCTCTACGGCTACATCGCGCAGGTCTACGCCGACGAGATCAGCGACTCCGAGAAGGCGATCGACGCGTACCGCAACATCGTCGACCTGGACGACACCGACATCAACGCGATGGAGGCGCTCGCCAAGCTCTACGACAAGCAGGACGACGCCACCCAGTCGATCGAGTTCATGACGCGCGTGGCGGAGCTCACGCCCGACACCAAGCAGCGCGTGGAGGCCTTCTACCGCATCGGCAAGGCCCTCGACGAGAAGCTGGGCGACCGCGTCTCGGCGCAGGATCGCTACGAGATGGCCCTGGACCTCGACCCGTCGCACGTGGCGACGATCGCGGCCCTCCGCCAGATCGCGATGGACAACGCCGACTACGACAAGGCGGCGCGCCTCTACGATCAGGAGCAGGAGTACACCACCGCCCCGCGCCAGAAGGCGCGCCTGCTCGTGGAGCTCGGCAACCTGCGCGACCAGACCCTGGGCGAGCACGAGGGCGCCGTCTCCGCGTGGGAGGCCGCCTACGAGGCCGACCCGGAGAACGAGGACGGCGCGCTGCCGCTGGCCAACCACTACGTCGAGCAGCAGATGTGGGACAAGGCCGAGCCCCTGCTCGACATGCTCGTCCGCAAGAGCGGCAAGCGCGATCGCGTCGAGCAGCACGACCTGCAGAAGAAGCTCGGCCAGGTGTGCGCCGCGCTGAACAAGGACGACAAGGCCCTCAAGGCCTACACCGCCGCCCACCAGCTCGATCTCACCGACCAGGAGACCATCAAGGGCCTGGCGGAGGTGAGCTTCCGCCTGAAGGACTGGGGCAACGCCCTCACCAACTACCAGAAGGTGCTCACCTCGCTCGGCGAGGAAGAGTCGGTGGAGCGCGCGGAGGTCTACTTCAAGCTCGGCTGCATCAAGCGCGAGCAGGGGCAGGCCAAGCAGGCGATCAACAACTTCGAGAAGGCGCTCTCGGTCGACGGCGCCCACCGCCCGACCCTCGAGGCGATGGTCGACATCTACGCCGAGCTGCGCGACTGGAAGCAGGTCGTCGCCTACAAGCGGCAGGTCCTCGACAACGTCTTCGAGGGCCCGGAGCGCTTCACCATCCTGAACGAGATCGGCGAGATCTGGCGCGACCAGGACAAGAACCCGCAGAAGGCCATCGAGGCCTACGAGGAGGCGCTCGACCTCGAGCCCAACAGCCACCCCCTGCTCCACACCCTGCTCGCCCTGTACCAGCAGGTGGAGAACTGGCCGAAGATGATCGACACCATCCAGGCCATCGCGGACCTGGAGCAGGACCCGATCCGCAAGTCCAAGTTCATCTACACGATGGCGCAGATCTACCGCGACAAGGAGAACGACCTCGATCGCGCGGTGGAGCTGTTCAACAGCGCGCTCGACCTCAACCCGCAGTTTCTCGAGGCTTTCGAGCGCATCAACAAGATCCTCACCTCCAAGAAGGAGTGGAAGGAGCTGGAGCGCGCCTTCCGGAAGATGCTGAAGCGTCTCGCCGGCGCCAACGTGGAGAACGCCGACCTCGCGTTCAACCTCTGGCACTCGCTGGGCATCATCTACCGCGACCGCCTCCACGACATGAACAGCGCCATCGAGGCCTTCAAGATGGCCACGCGCTACAAGCCGGACGAGGCCGTGGAGCGGCAGATCCTGGCCGAGCTCTTCGAGGCCACCGACCAGATGGAGCCCGCCATCGGCGAGCACCTCATCGTCTTGCAGAAGGACCCGATGCGGGTGGACCCGTACCGGAGCCTCTACAAGCTCTACATGAAGATGCACGAGTTCGACCGCGCGTGGTGCATGTGCGCGGCGCTCGCCTTCCTGCACAAGGCGGACGAGGAGGAGCAGCGCTTCTTCGAGGACTACCGCCCGCGCGGGATGATCCAGGTCAAGAGCCGGCTCGACAACGAGCTCTGGGTCAAGAACCTCTTCCACAAGGACGAGAACCTCTACATCGGCAAGATCTTCGAGATGATCACCCCCGCGGCGATCGTGGCGAAGACCAACCAGCTGCGCGCCTCACGCCAGCTCCCGGTGCTGGACAAGCGCTTCAAGCAGGACCCGGCGACGAGCACGGTCACCTTCGCCAAGACCTTCGGGTGGGCGGCGCAGGTGCTCGCGGTGCCCACGCCGGAGCTCTACGTCCGCAACGACGTGCCGGGCGCGCTCGTCGCGGTGCCCGCCGCGCCGCCGGCCAGCGTCGCCGGCCAGACGGTGCTCACCGGCTTCACGCCGCAGGAGCTCACCTTCATCGTGGGCAAGCACCTGTCGTCGTACCGCGGTGAGCACTACATCCGGAACCTCTTCCCCACGCTCAACGAGCTGAAGGTCCTGCTCTTCGCCGCCATCAAGGTCATCATCGCGGACTTCCAGGTCCCCGGAGACATGGCCCAGGCCGTGAACCAGACCGCCGCCGAGCTGGTGAAGTACATGCAGCCCATCCAGCGCGACGGCCTGCGTCTCGTCGTCAACAAGTTCATCGAGGACGGCGCGAAGGCGGACCTGAAGAAGTGGATGCAGACGGTGGAGATCACCGGCTGCCGCGCGGGCCTGCTCCTTTGCGCCGACATGGATATCGCCAAGAAGATCATCTCCGCCGAGCCGCAGCTCCCGGGCGACCTCAGCCCGCCGGAGAAGATGAAGGAGCTGCTCGTCTTCAGCGTGAGCGAGCAGTACTTCTCGCTGCGCACCGCGCTCGGCATCGCCATCGGCTCGAGCTGACGGCGACCGCCGGGTCGACCGCCCGATCGCGAGCATGCTGACGATCCGCCGGGCCCCCCGGCGGTGTCTGCTTAGCGGTGTCGCACACTGTGGGTCCATTCTTCGTTCCTGATGCGAGAAGTTCTTTCCATGGGGCCTGATCGGGAGCATCCCGGATCACGTGACGCCCGAGCAGCGGATCCAGGAGCTGGAGCAGGAGAACGCCGCGCTTCGCGAGGAGCTGGCGAAGCTGCGCAAGGAGATCGAGGAGTGGAAGCGGGGGTTCCGCGAGCGCGGGAAGCGGCGGACGTCGCGTTCCGAGGGTCGGCGGGCGGCCTCGGGCAAGCCACGCGGCCGCAAGGCGGGCCATGTCGGATCGCGGCCCGCCGCACCGGCCCACGTCGACGACGAAGTCGTGCACGAGATGCCGGCGACGTGCAGCTGTGGCGGGGCAGTCGTGGCGACGGGCGAGACGGACAGCACAGTCGTCACCGACATCCCAGTGGTGCAGCCGCGGCAGACGCATCACGTGGCGCACGTCGGCAGCTGCGAGGTGTGCCACAAGCGCGTGGTCGCGAAGCTGCCGGGCGCGCCGGCCGCGGGCAAGAGCGTCGCCGCGGTGTCGTTCGGCCCCAACGTGCAGGCGATGGCGCTGGACCTGCGCTTCGAGCGCGACATGCCGCTGGGCAAGATCAGTGCGTTCCTCGGACAGTGGCTCGGCATCTCGATCACGACCGGCGGCCTGGCGCAGATGTTCGACCGATTGCGACGCCGCTCGGCGCCGAGCTACGACGAGCTGGTCGACGCGGTGCGCGCATCGCCCGTGGCGGGCCTCGACGAGAGCGGCCATCGACAGGACGGCGTGCCGGGTTGGATGTGGCTGATGCGCACCGACCGCGTCTCGGTCTTCCGCGCCGAGCTGTCGCGCGGCGCGTGGGTCGCCGAGTCGATGCTCGGCGCGAGCTTCAAAGGAGTCCTGTGCACCGACTTCTACGGCGTGTACACGAGTCACGACGGCTGGACCCACGCCTACTGCGGTGCGCACACCATCCGCGAGGCGAAGAAGATCGCCGAGCTCACCCCGTGCGCCGCGACCGAGGAGTTCCGCGACCGACTCATCGGCTTCTACGTCGCGGGCAAGCACGCCGCGGCGAGCGGCGATCCCGAGCAGCGCCGAGGCGCGCGCATCCGCCTCGGCCATCTCATCAGCAGCACCAACTTCGTGGAGTTCCCGGACATCGTCCGGCTGCAGGAGCGCCTCGACGAGCACAAGGTGGGGGTGACGCTCTTCATCGACCGCCCCGACGTCCCGGCCACGAACAACGCGACCGAACGCGACATCCGCGCCCACGGGCGGCACCGCGCGATGACCGGCGGCACGCGCTCGGCCGCCGGCAGCGCCACCCTGGCGCACTGGATGAGCATCACGCAGACGCGGCGCAAGTGCCGGCTCCCGCTTCGGGGCTTCGTCATCGGGCTGTACGAAAGTCACCTCCACGGCAAGCCGCCTCCGTCTGTCTTTGCCCACTAGCCGGCGAGTCCTCCGACGGTCGACGTCACGCCCGGGCCGCGGGCCGTCTTCCGGCCGCTAAGCAGAGACCCCCGGCGAATGCGGCAGCTCGCCGCGAAGTCGCGAAACCGAGAGGCGCGGCGTCCCGATGGGGCACCGATGGACACGAAGGAACACGAGCGGGCGAGCACGGTGGAGATCGAGCGCGCGAGGGTGCCGCTCTCGTGGTGGGTGGAGGTGCAGGACGACGCGGGCGGCCGCTCGGTGCCCCTCGCGCCTGGCACGACGCACGTCGGTAGCGCGCGCGACAACACGCTGCGGGTGGCCGACGGGGCGGTGAGCGCGCGTCACCTCGAGCTGGAGCTGGTCGCGGAGGGGGTCGTCGTGCGCGACTGTGGCTCGAAGAACGGCACCTTCGTCGGTCCGGCGCGCGTCACCGAGGTGCTCGCCCTCGCAGGGGCGACGATCACCGTCGGGCGCTCGACGCTGGTGCTCGGGGCCTCGCACCCCGAGTGCTTCACGCCCGAGGACGCCGACCCGTTGCCGCACGTGGTCGGCGCGTCGGCCGCCATGCGCCGCGTCGCCGGGCAGGTGCGCCGTCTCGCGCGGCTCCGCCACCCGGTGCTGGTGTCGGGAGAGAGCGGCACCGGCAAGGAGCTCATGGCGCGCGCGCTGCACAGCGAGGGGCCGCGCGCGAGCAAGCCGCTCGTCGCGATCAACGTGGCGAGCATCCCGCGCGAGCTGGTGGAGAGCGAGTTCTTCGGTCACGAGCGCGGCGCGTTCACCGGCGCGGTCGCTCGCAGGCGCGGCGCCTTCGAGGAGGCGGAGCGCGGGACGCTCTTTCTGGACGAGATCGGCGAGCTCCCGCCGGAGGCGCAGCCGAAGCTGCTCCGCGCGCTGGACGGATACTCGGTGCGGACGGTGGGCGGGGCCGGGGCGACGCAGCCGCGGGACGTGCGCATCGTCGCGGCGACGCACGTGCCGCTGGCGGCCCGCGTGGCGGAGGGGCGCTTCCGGCGCGACCTGTTCCACCGGCTGGAGGTCTTCACCGTGCGCCTGCCGCCGCTGCGCGAGCGGCGCGGCGACATCGGCCCCATCGCGCGGGCGATGCTGCGCGGCATGGATCGCGACCTGGGCCGGAAGGACCTCACCTCCGCGGCGATCGCCTGGCTGGGCGCGGCGTCCTGGCCGGGCAACGTGCGCGAGCTGCGCAACGTGCTGCTGCGCGCCGCCGCCCTCGCCGAAGGCCCGGTGGTCGGGCTGGCGCACCTGGAGGCGGCGAGCAGCGGGGCCGTGGAGCTCGACCGCCCGCGGCTCAGCCCGGACCTCGCGAAGGCCGTGCTGCGGGAGCACGAGGGCAACCTGAGCGCGGCCGCCAGGGCGGCTGGCCTGCCGCGGACCACCTTCCGAAAGTTGCTCGTCCGCTGAATTGATCCTCCAATGGGGGCGTGCGACGCACCTTCCTGCTGGCGTGCTTGGCGTTCGTGGCTGCCGGTTCGCCGGCGTGCGGGTCCTGCAAGGGGAGCGAGCCTCCCCGTGCAGAGGAGCAGGCGGAGGCGGGAGGTGCTTCGGCCGCGTCCGTCTCCGCGGCGCCCGCGGCCTCCGGCGCCGCGCCCTCGGGGGGGGGCCCGGCGCCGCTGTCGCTGCCCATCGCCGCGGACCTCGCCGGGGGCGCGGTCTACGTCGCGGGCCTCGTCGCCGCGCGCCACGCCGTGAACGTCAGCCGCTACCTGACCGATGGCACGCTGCAGTGGACCATCGACGCCGTGCCCGACGTCGACTGGAGCGCCGACGCGGAGGTGGAGGCCGTGGCCTCGTCGGGCGGCGTGGCGGTGGTGTGGCGGGGTCCGCAGAAGGGAAAGCCGGTGCGGCGCATGCAGGTGGTGGGCGCGGACGGGCGGCCCGCCGGCGCCCCGGAGGACGTCGGCGCCTTCGTGTGCGCCACGCGCAGCGGCGAGATCGCCTGGGTACAGGAGGGAGGCGGTCCGGCGAAGGCGATCACGCGACCCTTCGCGGGCGGCGCGGCGAGGACCGCCGCCACCGTGCCCGAGGAGCGTGAGGCGCGGCTGGCCTGCGGCGAGTCCAAGGTGTACCTCCTCGACGCCGGCGATGACGACCTGCACGCGCGCGCGCTCGGTGGCGGCAAGCGCGTGGCGCTGCTCGGCCCGGAGGACCTGGGCGACGAGGACCCGAGCGAGCACGACGACTTCACCGTGGGCGACGATCTGGTCACCGTCATGCTCACCGCCGGGGGGCGCATGACGGTGCGCGAGCTCGAGCACGGCGGCGCGCTCTCCGCGGCGAGGCGGCTCGGGCACGTCCTGGCGCGCGACGAGGACGTGGTCGCCGTGGACGGTGACGCGGCGCACGCGGGCATCGTCCTCACGCGCGACGCCAGCGCGCGCTGCGACGGCGCGCAGGCGATCGATCTGGAGGCGATCGTGGCCGACCGCGCGGCGGTCGCCGCTCCGAAGGAGCAGCTCGTTCAGGTGGCGCACGGTGGGTGCGGGCACGATCTGGGGCCCTTCTGGGTGGGCGCTCCGGGCGGAAAGCTGATGGTCGCGTGGGGGACGCACGCGGCGCGGGTGGCGGGTGCGGGCGGGCCCATTCCCTTCGAGGGTCTGTCGTATCGCCCGGTGGTGGGGGGTGGCGCGACGGGGCACGTCGACCAGGCGGCCGACGGGCTGGCGTTCGCCGGGTGCGAGGGGGCGAAGTGCTACGTCGTGGCGCTCACCCGACCGGAAGGGACGGACGGCATGGTCCCCGGCTCGGCGAAAATTCTCGCCTTCCCGTGAACGTCAGCCGGCTAACGATGGGCGTGGCGGCTCAGAAGGAGCCGGAGAGGCCCAGGCCCCCGCTGCCTGCACCGACCCACCCGGTGACGACCGGGACGTGGAGCAGGGCGGGCTGCGCCCCCGGCGCCGGCTTGCGCGCCAGGAAGTAGTAGAGCGCGCCGCCGACGGCGCCGGCCAGGCCGACGATGCCGATCACCACGCCCACGTTCGCCACCGTGGCGTCCTGGTTGACCGCATCCTGGTTGCTCTTGAGGGTGTCGCAGGCGCCGGCAAAGCTGCTGTTGGGCGGGTTGTTGCAGACGCCCTGAGCGGGGATGCCCGCCTTGCCCGCGGCCTCGCGGATCGTCTGGTCGACGCTGTCGGCCTTGCTCTGCGCGCTGCCCTTCAGGCCGGCGAAGATGCCCGCCATGACGAAGCCCACCACCGCCACGCCGCCGCCGATGATCATCGGGATGGGGTCGTGCCGCGGCACGGTGGCTGGCTCGGGGCCCTCCACAGGCGGCGGGTTGCCCGTCTCGGGCGGGGGCGTGCCGGTGCCTGGCGGGGGCGTGCCGGTACCAGGCGGGGGCGTGCCTGTCTCCGGCGGCGGAGCGCCGGTGCCGGTGTCCGGCGGCGGCGTCCCGGTCGACCCGACAACGGCGCCGAGCTGCGCGGGGAGGGTCTGGCCTCCGGCGACGGTGAACTTCTGCTCGAGCTGCGAGCCATCGGGCGCGGTGGCGTGGACGATGTGCTGCCCGGGCTCGACGTCCACCGGCGCGGAGAGCGGCGTGGTCCCGACGGGCTGACCGTCGACGGTGACCTTGCTCCCGGGCGCGGCCATGATGTTCAGCCGGCCGATCCTGGCGAGGGAGTCGGTGAGGCCCTTCTGGGCCTCGCCCTTCTTGTTGGCCGCAGGGTCGGTGTCCTTCACGTACTTGTCGAAGAACTTCGCCGCTTCGACCGGGTGGCCGGACTTGAGGCTGCTCTGCGCCAGGTTGAGGAGCACCGCGGGGTGCTGCTTGAGGGCGTACGCCTGCTTGAACGCGGCGCGCGCGGCCTCGTACTGGCCCTTGTCGTAGTAGTCCACGCCCTCCTGGAAACGGGCGCGCGCCGCCTTGAGCGTGGCCTCGTCCTGGGCGAAGGCGGGAGATGGCGTGACGACCACCGCCGCCGGCGCGAGTGAGACCACCAGCGCGGCGACGAGCGTGCGACCCTTCAGCTTCATCGCGATCCTCGAAGAGAAGCCGCGCGCTCTGAGGAGCGGCGGAAGTTCGAACGGCAAATCCCGACCGAGCGAGCGCTCAGAACGGGTTGTCGCGCACGATAGCGCCACTTCCCTTGTGCGTGGGAGGTTTCGTGTGGTGCGTCGTCACGGTGTGGGTCGTGTGGGTGGCCGGCGTCTTGTGGGTCGGCGCGGGCGCGGTGTGGGTGACGACCGGGGGCGGGGGCGTCGCGTGGGCCGTCTCGGTGGGAGCGGGAGCCGTGTCGGCGGGGGCGGCGGTGTCCGTCGTCGCGGCGGTGTCGCTGGTGGCCACGGCGGCGGCGGTGTCGATGGGCGGCGGCGGGGGAATGTGCGGTCCTTGCTGCGTCGTGTCGGTGGCCGTGGTGGCGGTCGCCCCGTCCGACTTGGCGGTGTCGCTGCTGCCGCTCATCGCCTTCACGATGCCGATGATCCCCACCAGCGCCACGACGGCGCCGATGCCGATGAAGAGGCCGGTGTTGGACTTCTTGATGGGCGCGTAGGCGCCGGACTCGGCCGTGACCTTGGCCGCTGCGTCGCGCTTGAGCCTCACGGTCGCGTGCTGCGGGCGCATGGGCGCGGGCGCGGGCGGGGGCGTGGGGTCGGGCTCGACGTCGATCACGACGGAGTCGTCCGGTGTCGTGGGCCGGTGCGCGGCGGGCGGCACGCGCGGGGCGGCGTGCGCCTTGTCGGCGTTGATCACGGCGGCGACCTCCGGCGCGACGCCGGCCCCCGCGGTCAGCGCATCCATCTCGGCGGCGCTGAGGGTCGTGCCCTGCGCGAACGGCGCGTCGTCCAGCTCCCACGCGGGGCGGAACATCGACGCGAGGCGCTCCGCGTCTTCGGGCGTGAGCTTGCCGAGCTGGAGGGGGGCCTTCGAAACGCTGCCGGAAGGGTTCGCCATCGCCTGACCTCTACGTGCAGGATGCAAGAAAGTTCTCGCGCGCCGAAGCCCGCGGGAGCACGAAGGAAAGTGTAGCACCGACGAGCCGGCTCGCGACCCGCGACGCGCCCTCCGCCGCGCTTTGCAGCGGGCTCCGATCTTTGCGTCAGGACTGCTCGAACTCCTTGCGGAGCGTGTCGTCCCACTCGTCGGTCACCTTGCCGACGGTGTCCACCAGATCCTCGAACTCCTCGTAATCCAGGCCGGAGAGGCGGCGCAGCGCGCGGACGTACACCTCGTCCTTCTGGCCGTCGATGCTGAAGGCCGCGTCGCTGGTGGCGATGAAGGACAGCTCGAGCAGGCGGCGGTAGAAGGTCTCCCGGCCGGTGTGCGGGACCTTCATCACAGGGGCGAGGAGCAGGAGAACGCCATGGTCGTCGAGCACGTTGATGCCCACGCTGGCCGAGCCCTTGCGCACCTGCGTGTAGCCGGAGGCGTCGAGTGGCTCGAGCGTGGTGCCGGCGCGCTCGGCGAAGCGCGCGAGGTACGCGTTGACCATGGCCTGCGCGTCCGGGAAGACTTGACCCGTCGAGCGATCGGCGTAGACGGCAGGGTTGGCGGCATCATTGGACACGGGGCGCTCCTCTTCATCCGAAAGCGAAAGCGTCGCTTTGAACCGAACCGAGGATACATCGAGGTCGGCGCGCTCGAAAGGGCGGCGGAGACCCCCGGCCTTTGCGGGCCTGCGCGCCCTCGCGGCGACCCTGGTGCTCGCCTGCGCCTGCGGGACGCACGACAAGGCCGACGCCGGCGTGCCGGACCCGACAGCCGCGATGCTGGAGCGCGGAAAGGCGCTCCTGGCGGCCCCGTCGCTCCCCCCGCGGCCGGAGGCGCTGGCGCTGGCCGAGAGCGTGCAAGCGCAGGCGGACAAGGAGGGCGCGGGGGCGCGGGCGCTGGAGCTCCATGCCCTGGCCGGGCGGATCTTCGAGCGCGTCTACCGGACGGAGGGGCAGGAGCAGGACGCGAAGGAGGCGGCGCTCGCATACGGCGCGGCCGCGCACGATCCGAAGCTGCCGGGTGCGTGCGACGCGGCGGTGCGGGCCGCGGTGCTCGCCGGGGACGCGGCGCGGGACGCGCAGACCACCTACGAGGAGCTCTATCGCGTGACGCGGCGGTTCGCGAGGGCTCCCGGTGGCGCGGGGGCCGCCGCGGCGGACGGCGCTGCCCCCCCGGCCGGTGCCGGCTGCCCGGCGGCGGAGAAGCTGCTCGCCGCCGTCGCGCCGTTCCGGCCTCCCGCGCGCGTGCTCTCGGCGATCGACGCGGCGCTCGCGGCGGAGGGCGCGCTCGGGGCCGCGGCCACCTCCGGGTACGACGCGGGGGCGGTGCCGGTGCCCGGGCCCGCGCACGTGGTCCGCGTGGAGCACTGGCCGGGGCGCGACTCGGCGCGCGTCGTCATCGTGCTGAGCAAGCCGGCGACGTTCCGCGCCGGTGACGAGGTGGCGCAGGGCGGCGGCGCGCGGCGCACCTTCGTCGAGCTGGACGGCGTGGACCTTGGAGGCGCGGCGCGCAGCACGCCGGGGAGCGGCATCGTCACCGGCGTGCGCGTCGACCCGACCACCACGGGCACGCGCGTCACGCTGGACCTGGACGGGGGACAGGCCTACCGGCGGGTCTTCCATCTGCTCGAGCCGTACCGCGTGGTGGTCGACGTGGCGCGCCGTCCGCCCGGCGCCGGCGACGTGGGCAGCCGTCGCGTGCAGCGGGTGGTGCTCGACCCCGGTCACGGCGGCAACGACTCCGGCGCCAGCGGCCCCGACGGGCTGAAGGAGAAGGACGTCACCCTGGACATCGCAAAGAAGGCGGCGCGCGTCCTCGGCGAGGCGGGGCTGGAGGTCGTGCTCACGCGCGACGACGACCGCTACGTGACGCTGGAGGCGCGCACGGCGCGCGCGAACCAGCTCGCGGCCGACCTGTTCGTCTCCATCCACTGCAACGCCGCGGAGAACCACGCGCGTCACGGCGTCGAGACCTACGTCCTCGACACGACGAAGGACGACATCGCGGCGCGCGTCGCCGCCCGCGAGAACGCCACCAGCGAGGGGGCCAACGCCGAGCTCGGATCCATCCTCGCGAGCATGCGACTGGCGGATCAGGCGAGCCACTCGACGCGGCTCGCGGAGCTGCTCCAGAAGGCTGCGATGGGCTCGCTCCACGCGAGCTGGCCGGACGAGAAGGACGGCGGCGTCCATCCCGCGGGCTTCTACGTGCTGGTGGGGGCGCGGATGCCTGCGGTGCTCTTCGAGACGAGCTACATCTCCAACCCGACGGAGGAGAAGCGCCTCGCGAGCGACTCCTACCGCGAGGCGCTGGCCGACGCGCTCGCCAACGCCGTGCGCGCCTACCGCGAGGGTCGCTGACCCCCCGCCGCCCCCTGTCCCGGGGACACCCCCCCGCTGTCCGGGGACACCCTCCGATCGTTCGCATGCCAACGCACGGGCCGTCTTTCCCGGGCGTGTGTGGGGAAGGGGGGGGTGGCACGGACGGTGCTCTGGGAGGGTGTCATGACACCTCTCCTCTTCGGTACCAAGCGGGCGTACTACGCGACGCTGCGCGTGACGCGGCGGCTGCTCGCGCGCTTCGGGCTCACTCCGGCGCGCTTCGACCTGCTCTGCGCGCTGCTCCGGACGCCGCATCACTTCTGCTACCAGAGCGATCTGCGCAAGGGGCTCGGCGTGGCGCGCTCCACCGTCAGCCGCATGGTCAGCTCGCTTCAGGCCATCGGCCTCGTCGAGCGCCTGCCCCCGCTCGACGATATGCGACAGGTCGACGTCCGGCTCACGACGGAGGGACGCCGTCGCGTGTCGAGGGCGTTCAGGAGCCTGGTGCGCACAGGGCTCATCGACCTCACCACGGACTCCGCGCTCTCGGCGGACGAGCATCACTGGCCGCACCCCAAGGCGTGCGGGCGCGCGCGCCGGTGGCTCACGAAGCTTCACGACCGGCTTCGGACGGCGTTCGGTGACGTCGCCACGCTTCACCCGGCGGAGGGCGACACCACGTTCTCCGGCTGGAGGCAGCGTGACCAGCGCGAGCGGGTGGAAGCGCGGTGGCGGGCCGAGCAGCGGCGGGACTCCGGCGACCCCTTCGAGTGGCCAGCGGCCATGCTCGAGCCCTTCGTCCCCGGCCGGCGACGGGCATGAGGTCGCACGACGCGCTGGAGCGATGGACCGTGAGCATGCTGACGATCGCCGCTCCCAGGTCGTGCTCGGCAGGCCCCGCACGGGCCGGGCTGTTGGCCAGGCCGGACGCTCCGGACATGGAGATGCGGCGTCACGGCAAAGTTGCGAGGTGACTGCGTCGACGCACCAGGTCAGCGTGAAATGCGCTTGCCAGCGCGGCCGTGCGCTGCCAACGTCGAGCTTCGGGGTGCAAACGATGAGTGTCCTCAAGGCGTGGGTCGGGGTGATGGCGCTGGTGTCGGCGGGCGTGCTCGTGGCGGGCTGCTCCGACGGCGGCGGCGGGAACAACAACGGCAACGGCAACGGCGGCGACAACGACGCCGGCACGGCGAGCGGCGACGACGGCGGCGCCACGGCGGACGACGCCGCCACGCAGGACGAGCCCGCGCCGCCCGCGTGCGAGTATCCGCAAGGCCCTTACGGCCTGGTCAAGGGCCGCGTCCTCCCGCCGGGCCTGCACTGGCAGGGCTACCTGATCGGCGCGACCGACGTCACCACAGTCGACATCCACGATCTCTACGACTGCGACGGCACCAAGGGCATCAACGCCATCGTCTTCGACGAGTCGGCCACGTGGTGCGGCGCCTGCCAGCAGGAGGCGCAGGAGTACCCGAGCATCGCGCAGCAGTACAAGGACGAGGGCGTGCAGTTTCTCACCCTGATGGTGCAGGACGCGAGCCAGAAGCCGGCGAGCATCTCCACAGCGACCGACTGGCGCGACTACTTCAATCTGAAGGACGACCTCATCGTCGGCGCCGACCCGACGTTCACCTTCGCGCACGCCGGCACCATCGGCCTGCCGGTGAACGTGCTGGTCGACCCCCGCACGATGGTGATCACCGACTACGTGGAGGGGTACGGCGGCCCCGACCCCGCGGTGATCGCGCTGGCGAAGAAGAACGGCGCTCCGTGAGAGGACGTGAACTTCCTTCACGTCCCTCTCACACAGGTTCGTAGGAGGGGCACGCCCCGCCCCTCCACGCCCACGTAGTCGGGCGGGCCCCTCCACGCGGGCCCTCCGCTACGCGTCGGGCGTGCGGCCGGAGGATGGGCGCCAGTGCTCGCCGCGCAGGACGTAGCGGGACGCGCCGGGGACCCTCGTCGACCGCACGGAGTGCTCCGGATCGCCCGGCAGCACCAGCGCGAGGGTCTGACCGCCTGCCTCCTCTTGCATCACCAGCTCGGGGCAGATGGGCAGGATGGGCGTGGCGTCGGCGAGGGCGAGCGCCGCGGCTGCGTCCGCCGCGCCCGACAGGACCTCCAGCGTGCGGTGCGTGGGTGGCGCGAGCTGCACCTCGCTGCGGTCGAAGCGGCCCAGCACCGCGCGCGGCGTCGCCCAGAAGCTCGCCATCGTCTCGGTCATGTCGTGCAGGCCGCGCTGGCCCTCCGGCGCGCGCGCGACGAAGAAGCGCGCGTCGAAGCGGCGCGACTCCACCCTCGGAGTGACCCACCGCGCGAGCGGGTGGAGCGCGGCGAGGTCCAGCCGCAGCCCGCGCTCCTGCAGGAAGCGGCGCAGCGAGGAGGGATCGGCGGCGTGCGCGCCGCGCAGCGCGACGACGTCGGCGTCGGGCACGCCGCCCGTGGCGAGCAGCAACGCCGCCTCCTCCAGCGTCTCGCGGCACGCCGTCACGCACAGCGCGCGCAGCGCGGCCTCGTCCGCCGCCAGCTCGTCGCGGGGGGCGGGCGGCGCGGTGCCGAGCGCGGCCCAGCTCGCGTCGGCGTCGGTCGGGTCGAGGCGCCCGCCGGGGAAGACGATCGCCCCGCCGAGGAAGCGGCTCTTCTTGTTGCGCTCCACGCAGAAGACCTCCAGGCCCTCCGCCCCGTCACGCACGAGCACCAGCGTGGCCGCCGGGGCGGGGGCAGGGCCTTCGCGCGCGGGGTCGAGGTCCAGCATCAGCCCCTCCGCGAGCGCCGGCGGTCTTCCTGCGCGAGGCGGGTGATCGCCTTCGCCGCGTCCTCGCTGTCCACCACCCACCACGCGTCCTGATCCTCCGAGCCCATGACCAGCTCCGCCACCAGCTCCGCCGCGCGCGCCGGCTCCAGCGTGCCGTCGCAGCGGCCGGGGATCTCCACGACGGCGCGCCGGATCTTCAGCCCCGTCAGCGCGTCGAGCAGCCGGCGGATCGCCTCCCGGCAGGTGCCGTCGCCGAAGCCGGAGCGCGGGCCCAGCCCGAGCAGCAGCACCTTCTCGTAGGGCACGCGCGGGCGGCCGGGCACCAGCAGCGCCTCGCCGTGCTCGCCCTTGAGGAAGCCCGCCTTGGCCAGCTCGCTCAGCCGGCCGGCGAGGCGCCAGTCGAGTAGCCCGGCGAGGCCGCGCATCGGCCAGCGGTCTTCCCAGACGCCGCACGCGACGATCTCCGCGCTCGTCTCGTCGAGGCGGCGCAGGTCGGGCGGGACGATCTTCAGCTCCATCAGACCCGCGGCCCCCGGTCGGAGTCCTTGCGACCCAGCTCGTCCGCCACGCGCGCGAGCACGCCGTTGACGAAGGCGCCGGAGCCCTCCGCCCCGAAGGACTTGGCGAGCTCCACCGCCTCGTCCAGGATCACCGCGCGCGGCACGTCCGCGCGGTGCGCGAGCTCGAAGACGCCGAGCCGCAGCAGGTTGCGGTCCAGGCGCGTCATGCGCTCCAGCCGCCAGTTGTCGGCGGCCGCGATGATGGTCGCGTCCAGCTCGGCGAGGTGGGCGGCGGCGCCGCGCACCAGCTCGTCCGCGTAGGGCTTGCCCTCCGGGTCTGCCTCGAAGCTCCGCCAGAAGGTGCGGATGACCTCCTCGGCGTCGGCGCCGGAGGCCTCCATCTGGAAGAGCATCTGCAGGGCGGCCTCGCGGCCGGAGCGGCGCGCGCCCATGACCTAGCCTTCCCCTGTCGTCATCGACACGAGCGGCACGCTCCCCACCACCTCCAGCCCGAAGCCGTGGATGCCGGCGATCTTGCGCGGGTTGTTGGTGAGCAGCCGCAGCTTGCGGGCGCCCAGGTCGCCGAGGACCTGCGCGCCCAGACCGAACTCGCGCAGCGGGTGCTCGCCCTCCGTCGGGGCCGGGGCCGGCGGGGACGCGGAGTGCGCGTCGAGCTGCTCCTTGAGCCCGCCGCGCGCCGGCACGTAGACCACGATGCCGCGGCCAGCCGCCTCGATCGCCGAGATGGCCTCGCGCAGGTGGCGGCCGCCCTCGCGCCGGGTGGAGGAGAAGAGGTCGGCCACGATGGAGCCGCCGTGCATGCGGCAGAGCACGGGCTCCTCGCCGGAGAGGTCGCCCTTGACCAGCGCGAAGAACTGCCTGTCGTCGAGGGTGTTGTCGTAGACGTAGGCGCTCCACTCGGTGCCGGTGGCGTCGAGCACCAGCCGCTTCTCCGCGACGCGCCGGACGAGCCGCTCCGTCTGCAGGCGGTACTGGATGAGGTCCGCCACCGTCAGGATGCGCAGGCCGTGCTTCTTCGCGAAGACCTCCAGGTCCGGCATGCGGGCCATGGTGCCGTCGTCGTTCATGATCTCGCAGATGACGCCCGCGGGCGTGAGCCCGGCGAGGCGCGCGAGGTCCACCGAGCCCTCCGTCTGGCCGGTGCGCACCAGCACGCCGCCCTTGCGCGCGCGCAGCGGGAAGACGTGCCCGGGCGTCACCAGGTCCTCCGGACGGCACACCGGGCTCGCCGCCAGGCGCGTGGTGTACGCGCGGTCGGCCGCGCTGATCCCCGTCGTCACACCGTGTCGCGCCTCCACGCTCACGGTGAAGGCGGTGCCGAGCGGGGGGCCGCCGCGGCCGGGGCTCTGCATCATGGGCAGGCCCAGCCGCTCCACCTGCTCCTCGGTGAGCGTGACGCAGATGAGGCCGCGCCCGTGCGTGGCCATGAAGTTGATGCCCTCCGCCGTGACGAACTCCGCGGCGAGGCAGAGGTCGCCCTCGTTCTCCCGGTCCTCGTCATCGACCAGGATGACCATCTTGCCCGCGCGCACGTCCTCGATCGCGCCGTTGACCCGCGCGGTGAGATCGGGGTCCAGCCTGAGGGCGCCGGTCATGGGTGTATTATGCATCTACTGCGGGCCGGGGGACGGCTGGAGGAGGCGCTGAAGGTAGCGCGCGAGCAGGTCCACTTCCAGGTTGACCCTGCCGCCGGGGGAGACATCGCCCAGGCTGGTCTCCTTCTGCGTCCGCGGGATGATCACGACGTCGAAGCGGTCGTCCTCCACGTGGTTGACCGTCAGGCTGATGCCGTTGACGGCGATCGAGCCCTTCTGGGCGATGAAACGGCCGAGCTCGGGAGGGAAAGAGAAGACCAGCTTCTCCGCCTCTCCCACCGGCTCGCGCGAGACCAGCCGCCCGGTGCCGTCCACGTGGCCGGAGACGATGTGGCCGCCCAGGCGGTCGCCGACGGCCATCGCCCGCTCCAGGTTGAGGCGAGCGCCGGGCGCGAGCTCGCCCAGGGTGGTCTTGTCCAGCGTCTCGGCGGAGGCGTCCGCCTCGAAGCCCTGGGCGGTGAGGACGTCCACCGTGAGGCACACGCCGTTCACGCTGATGGACTCGCCGGGATCGAGGGGCCCCAGGCGCGTGGCGATGGTGAGGCGCGCCCCCGGCCCGCGGGCGGCGCGCGCCGCGAGCTTGCCGACGTCCTCGATGAGACCGGTGAACACACCACGGAGGTAGCGAAGCCGTCGCGCGGCGTAAAGCCTCCCTTGCGCCGCGGGCGTGGGCGCTGGACACTCCGGCCATGGCTCGCACGCTCCGCTTCGCGCTCCTCGCCGCCGGGTGCGTCGCGTGCGGCCCCAGCTTCCAGGCCATCTACGAGAACGACGCGCGCTTCGAGCACTGCTACGCGCTGGACGAGTCGGCCACGCTGGCGATGTCGCGCAAGGCGGCGTGCTGGAAGGACTGGAAGGATCACCACACCTTCGGCCAGACACGCGACCGCGTCGACTACGCGGCTTCGCGCTACCAGGCGCTGTCCACGCCCAACCTCCCCACCGACGAGGCGATGATGCGCGCGGCGCCTGGGGAGGTGGATGAGCGCGATCAGCTCGCCTCGCCGGCGCCCACCAACGCCTTCGCTCCGCCGCCGACCACCGTGCCCGTGGGCGATGGCGGGACGGTGGCGGACGCCGGCGACGTGCAGGCCATGCCCGACGCCGGGATGGGCGTGGAGGACGCCGGCGGGCTCATGCGCTCGCCCCCCGGGAGCATGTGCGTGGACGGCTGCGGCGATACGTGGCGCACCTGCTCGCAGGGGTGCGAGGGCAAGTCGTGCCGCAAGTGCGACGCCCACTACCGCAAGTGCGCGGCGAAGTGCGTGAAGTGACCCGCCGTCAGCTCTTCTGCTGCAGCTTCTGGTAGCCGGTGATCGCCTCGCGCAGGATCTTGTTCGCCTCGAAGGGACCGCGGAACTCGTCCACCACGACCTCCTTCCGCTCCAACATCTTGTAGTCCTCGAAGAAGCGCCTCAGCTCCCGCAGCACGTGCTGCGGGATCTCCCGGATGTGCGTGTACTGGGCGACCGCCGGGTCGTCCAGGTGGATGGCGATGACCTTGTCGTCCAGCCCCTTGTCGTCGCGCATCTGCATCACGCCGATGGCGCGGGCGCGCATCAAGCACATGGGGACGACAGGCTCCTGGCCGAGCACCAGGACGTCCAGCGGGTCGCCGTCGTCGCAGTAGGTGCGCGGGATGAAGCCGTAGTTGGCGGGGTAGTGCACCGCGGAGAAGAGGACGCGGTCCACCCTCAAGAGGCCGGTGGCCTTGTCCAGCTCGTACTTGACCTTGGAGCCCTTGGGGATCTCGATGAAGGCGGGGAAGCCCTCCTCGATCGGCTCCTCGATGGGGATGTCGTGCCAGGGGTGAGCCATGACGGTCTCCTCCGCTCACTCCGATGCCGCGTCGGCCGGGCCGGCGTCGGCGTCGGGGACGTTGTGGACCAGCACGCGCACGAAGTAATCGGCGCAGGTGTCGTTGAGCGCGTCGAGGGCCTGATCGCCGTCGAGGTGGATCTGGGTGAGGTTGCCGCTCGCCTCGGCGAAGCGCTGGTACGGGTCGCTCGGCCGCTGCACCGCGCTGAGCTGCACCGTGATGTCGCCGATGTTGCGGCCGGCGATGAGCGCGCCGGTCCGCCCGTCGCGCAGGTGCATGAACCAGTTGCGCTCGTGCGGGAACTCCATGAAGTCGCCGTCGATCGGGCCGGACTCCCAGGTGTAGGCGTCGATGAGGTGACCCTGACAGTTGCCGCCGGCGTCGAGGCAGTACTCCGACCACGAGGCGTCGCACTTACCCGCGGGCAGGCACGCGGGGGTGGCGGTGGACAGGAGCGCCGCCGCGCCCGCCACGAGCGAGGCCCCGGCGAGCAGACCCCGCGCTCGCCTATCCACCGAGCAGCTCCGTCGCGCGCAGGGCGTGGTAGGTGAGGATGGCGTCGGCGCCGGCGCGCTTGATGGAGGTGAGCACCTCCAGCGTCGCGCGGTCGAGGTCGATCATCCCGGCGGCCGCCGCGGCGTGGAGCATCGAGTACTCGCCGGAGACGTTGTAGGCGAAGAGGGGCAGGTCGCTCGCCTCGCGCACCGCGCGGATGACGTCGAGGTAGGCGAGCGCGGGCTTGACCATGAGCATGTCGGCGCCCTCTTCCTCGTCGATGCGGGCCTCGCGCAGCGCCTCGCGGCCGTTGGCCGGGTCCATCTGGTAGCCGGCGCGGTCGCCGAACTTGGGGGCGCAGTCTGCCGCCTCGCGGAAGGGACCGTAGAAGCCGCTCGCGTACTTGACCGCGTAGCTGAGGATGGGCGTGGACTCGAAGCGCGCCGCGTCGAGGGCGGCGCGGATGGCGGCGACGCGGCCGTCCATCATGTCGCTGGGGGCGACGATGTCGGCGCCGGCCTCGGCGTGGACGACGGCCATCTTCCCGAGGATGGCGATGGTGGCGTCGTTGTCGACCTCCACCACGCCGTCGCGCCGGGTGTGGAGCACGCCGCAGTGGCCGTGATCGGTGTACTCGTCGACGCACACGTCGGTGATGACCACCAGCTCCGGCGCGGCGTCCTTCATCGCCTTGACGGCGCGCGGCACCGGGCCGTCAGGGTCGAGGGCGCTGGAGCCCTGGGCGTCCTTCTTCGTCGGCAGGCCGAAGAGGATGACGCCGCCCAGGCCGCGGGCGCGGGCGTCCTTCGCCGTCTGCGCCGCCGCCGATAGCGGGAGCTGCGAGACGCCGGGCATGGTGGAGATGGGACGGGGGGCGTCGATGCCGGCGTGGAAGAAGAGGGGGAGGATGAAGTCCCGGGGGGAGAGGCGGGTCTCGCGCACGAGGGCGCGGAGGGCCGCGGAGGCCCGGAGCCTGCGGGGACGCTCGACGGGGAACGGCATGGCCTTGGACATAGCACCAGCCCGGCCGGAGGTCGCGCGCGCCGGAAGGCCCTTCCTGCTTGCCCGGGGCCCTCCGGCGGGTGAAGCTCCGCCCATGCGGCGCGCCGCCCGGCTTGGCCTGGCTTCGGTTCTGGTGGCAGGGGCGCTCCTGGCGTGCGGGGCGCGCACGGGGCTGCTCGCGCCGGAGACGCAGCCCGTCGCCGACGCCGCGCCGGATCACGCGAAGGACGCCGCCGGCGAGGACGTGGGCATCGACGTGCCCATCCCGCCCATCGATGCTTCCAAGAAGGACGCCAACCAGAACGACTGCCCCGACGCCGACTCGACGCTCGTCTACGTGGTGACCGTCAACCGGGAGCTTCTGAGCTTTTACCCGCCGAGCGCCACCTTCAAGGTCATCGGCCTGCTCGCGTGCCCCGCGCAGGGCGGCGCGACGCCCTTCTCGATGGCCGTCGACCGCACCGGCGTCGCGTACGTGCTCTACAGCGACGGGGAGCTGTTCAAGGTCTCCACCGCCGACGCCTCCTGCGCCACGACGACCTTCACCGCGCAGTCGCCCTTCCAGAACTTCGGGATGGGCTTCGCCACGCTGGGCGGCGGGCCGGACGAGCGGCTGTACATCGCCTCGTCGGGGACGCCCGGGCTCGGCTACGTCGACGTGCAGAACAACTACCAGCTCGGGTACATCGGGCCACTCGACCCGCCCGTCAGCGGCACCGAGCTCACCGGCACCGGCGACGGCCGTCTCTACGGGTTCTTCGCCAACCCGCAGGGCGGCTCCGGCAGCGCGGTGGCGGAGATCAACAAGGACACCGCCAAGATTGTCGGCATCGACTACCTGCCGACGGTCAACCAGGGCCAGGGGTGGGCGTTCGCGTACTGGGGCGGCTACTTCTGGTTCTTCACCACGCCGGGCGGGCAGCAGACCGTCCGCTACGACCCCGCCACCAAGACGGCCAAGGTCGTCGCCAGCTACAGCTCGTCCATCGTCGGCGCCGGCGTGTCCACCTGCGCGCCGCAGTGACCTCACCCGCCGGCCCCGTCTCCCTGAAGGGCGCGGGGGAGAAGACGAGCGGTGGTAGGCTGGGGTCGTGAGCTCGAAGGGGCGCGTGTCTTTCGTGGGGGCCGGTCCCGGCGACCCGCGGCTGCTCACGCTGCGCGGCGCCGAGTTGCTCGGTCGCGCCGACGCGGTGCTGATCGACGCGGCGGTGCACCCCGCGGTCCTGGAGCACGCGCCGTCGGGGGCGGAGCGCGTGCGCGTCGCGCAGGGCACGCCCCCGGAGCAGAACGTCGCCCCGATGGTGGCGCGGGCGCGCGCGGGCAAGCACGTGGTCCGCGTGTTCCACAGCGATCCCTTCGCCTTCCGGGGCGGCGCCACCGAGCTGGCGGGCGTGCGGCAGGCGGGCCTGGACGTGGAGGTGACCGCGGGCGTCGTCGCGCCGACCGCGGCCGCCGCCTACACCGGCCTCGCCCTGGTGTGCGACAGCGACGCCTCGCCCAGCGTGGCCATCGCGGTGGTGCGTCACGCCGACGAGCTGCACGACTGGAAGAAGCTCTCCCTGGCGACCGACACCCTCGCGCTGCTCACCGACGCCTCGCAGGTCGAGGCCATCACGCAGCACCTGACCTACTACGGTCGCAGCACCGAGACGCCGGCCGCCCTCGCGCGGGACGTGTCGCTGCCGTCGCAGAAGGTGGTGACCGGGACGCTCGTCGGGCTGCGAGCCAGCCTCACCGACTTCGGCGCGGGGCCGGTGCTGCTGGTGGTGGGCGACAGCATCACCGCCCGCGATGCGCTCCGCTGGTTCGACACCCGGCCGCTCTTCGGCAAGCGCGTGCTGCTGACGCGGGCCCGCGCGCAGGGGGCTCGCACCGCGGCCATGGTGCGGGAGCGAGGGGCCGAGCCCATCGTGGCCCCGACCATCGAGCTGGGACCGCCCGCGGACCCCGAGCCCCTGCGCGCGGCGGTCGCCGGCCTGCGGGGCTACGGCTGGGTCGCCTTCACCAGCGAGAACGGGGTCCGCTGCTTCTGGGAGGAGCTGGACCGGCAAGGCCTGGACGCGCGGGCGCTGGGGGGGGCGCGGCTGGCGGCCATCGGGCCGGGCACGGCGGCGGCGCTGCAGGCGCGTGGGGTCCGGGCGGACGTGATGGCCCGCGAGTTCCGGGGGGAAGGCCTCGCCGAGGCCATGCTGGGGGCCCTCCGCCCGGGCGGGCCGGACGCGCAGCGTTTCCCTGCTAACGATCGGAGCGAGCGAGGGGGTGGAGCGGGGGAGGGGGCGGTCCGGGTGCTCATCCCCCGCGCCAGGGAGGCCCGCGAGGCCCTGCCGGACACCCTGCGCGCCGCCGGCTGCCTGGTGGACGTGGTCGCCGCCTACGAGACCCACGCGGCGCCCGACGCCGAGCTGGCGCGCATCGCCGGGCTGCTGGAGCGCCGGGAGGTGGACGTCTGCACCTTCACCTCCGCCAGCACCGTCGGCCACCTCTGCGACGCCCTGGGCCCGCGGGCGGCCGAGCTGCTGGGCGGGGTGTGCGTGGCGAGCATCGGGCCCATCACCACCGAGGCCGCCCAGGCGCGCGGGGTGAGGGTGGACGTGACCGCCTCCCGCTATACCCTCGAGGGCCTCCTCGACGCGCTCGAGACCTGGGCCGAAATGGCCTAAAACAAGCGTTCTTGCTCGCCGTGGGATAGGGTATCTCCGCTACACTTCTCCAGCACGGTCTCAAGCCCCATGTCCCTGAGCTCCCTCATCGTCCAGCGCGAGATCGCGACGATCCGCCAGGTCGAGGAGGCCCTCGCCCGGCAAGTACTTTACGGGGGCGATCTGGTCACCAACCTGCTGGAGGTCGCGCCCATCGAGGAGTGGCGCATCGCCACCGCCCTGGCCGAGTCCTTCGAGATGCCGCCCGCGCCGGCCGGCCCGCTCCCCGACCCGCCGGAGTCGCTGCGCAGCCTCGTTCCGGGGGAGCTCGCGGCGCGGCGGAGCCTGCTGCCGCTGGAGTTCGACGGCCATCGCCTCGTCGTCGCCGTCGCCGAGCCGCTCGGACGGGAGGAGGAGGAACAGCTCGGCTTCGCCCTGGGCGCCCGCGTCGAGCAGCGCATCGCCCTGCACGTGCGCATCCGCGAGACCATCGCCCGCGTCTACGGCGCCCCGCTCGACCGCCGCGTCGAGAGGCTGCTGGCGCGGCTCGCCGGACGCGAGGCGTCGCTGCCGAGCTCGCGCCCGCCGTTGCTGCAGAACATGCCGGAGGTGCAGCCGCCGCCGCGCCCCGCGTCGGTGCCGCCCTTCCGCCTCAGCCCGGCGTATGGCGTGCCGGCGGCGCAGCGCGCGCCGTCGTCTCCCCCGGAGAGCGAGCTCACGCCCTCACCGGCGCCGGTCTCGTCCCAGGCCCCGGATACGCTGGTGATGGTGCAGCCTCCGGCGCTGTCGCAACCCGCCGCGCCGCCGCTCAGCGCGTCGCCCGCGGCTCACCGCATCACCGCGGCGGGATTTCCGGCGCCGCAGCCATCGGGCGGGTCGCCGGGCGCGACCCCCCTCACCGTGCCGCCGCCCACCCGCGTGACCGGCGCGTACGCCGAGCAGCACGCCACCTTCGTCAAGGCCACGAGCAACGTGGTGCGGCCGGTGCGCCGGCGTCGCGGTCCCGTCACCCTGGACCAGGCGAAGGAGGAGCTGGAGCAGGCGCAGGGACGCGACGACCTGCTGGACCTCTACTTCGAGTTCGCCCGACAGTACTTCGACTACTCCGCCTTCTTCGTCGCCCACGGCGACATCGCGGAGGGCCGCGACGCCTATGGCGAGGGCGCGCCCCGCGAGCGCGTCGTCGGCATCGGCGTGCCGCTCGACCTGCCCAGCATGCTCGCCACCGCGCGCGATCACCGCGCGCCCACCTTCGCGCGGCCGTCGGCCGAGGGCGTCGACGGCATCCTGCTCGGAGACCTGCAGCGTCACCCGGGCGTGGAGGTGCTGCTGCTGCCGGTGATGGTCAGGAACCGCGTCGTCGCCATCTTCTACGGCGACGGCGGGGCAGGGGGCGTGGACCGCACGACGGCGTCCGACGTGATCGCCTTTGCGCAGCTCGTCGGCCAGGGGTTCGAGCGCCTCATCGTCCGCAAGAAGCTCGGCGGCTACACCGCGGGCTCGCCGGACAGCACGGCGGGCAAGCTGGAGGCGGCGCCGCTGGTGCTCAAGCCGAAGCGCCCGGTGTCGTCGCCGCCCACCAAGGCAGCCCGCGCGGCGACGCTGGGTCGCGCCCTCCTCGGCCAGACCGAGGGCGAGTCGCGTCCGGCGGCGTCGGAGCGCCCCGGAGCCTTTCGCCCGGAGCCCGCCGCACCGACGTCTGCGGCGGAGCCCGCGCCGGAAGCCGCCCCCCCGATCGCCGCGCCGGACACCTCCGGCGCCGCCTCCGCGTGGAACCGGCCCGCGCCCACGCGCCCGGAGACCCCGCAGGCGCTGGGGCACGTCCCGCCGGTCATCGGCTCGCCCTCCTCGCCGCCCCCCTCGCCCACCGCCTCGCAGCCGACGCCGCTGCCCCCGGCCATCGCGCGGCGTCGCAGCTCGCAGCCGCCGCCCCCCCTCGCGGAGATGCTGGGTCAGGTGACCGAGCTCGGTCCCCCGCCGGAGCCCAACCCCGGGCAGCGCGTGAAGATGCGCGCGAGCAAGCCTCCGCCGCCCAACCTGGACGTCCGGCGCCCCAGCGGTCCGCCCATCCCCCGCGAGGAGCCCGACAGCCCCCCGCCGCCCGGCATCGGGAACGCGATCATCCCGCCGAACCCGGTGCCGCGCTCGGTGGAGGGCCACGGCGCGCCCTCGGTGGAGACCTCGGCGATGGACGAGGCCGAGGAGCAGGCGCTCCTCGCCGAGATCGGCGAGATCGACGCGACGGCGTACGACGAGCACGGCATCCCGGTGGACGGCGTGCCGCCCGCGCCGCCGAGCGAGTCCATCGTCGTGGGCCCCCGCCACCCACCTCGCGCCCACAGCGTGGCGGGGCTGCCCACCATCATCGTCGACATCGACCAGGAGCTGCTCTTTCTGGTGGACCGCGTGCTGTCCGGCAAGGACGACGGCCAGGCCGAGGGCGAGCTGCTCCGGCAGGGCGCCCAGGCGATGCACGCGATCATGTCGCGTTTTCCAGGGCCCATCGCCCTCTCCCGCAACGACGTGGTGGAGCCGCTACCGCGCGTGAGCGAGTGCGGGCCGCTGCTGCGGCTGGTGGCGCGCGAGCGGCGCGTCGCGCTCCCCTACGTGACGCAGGAGCTCTCCTCCGCCGACGTCTCGCGCCGCTTCTGGGCGACCTTCCTCGTCACCGAGCTGGCCTACCCCGAGGCGGTGCCCTCGCTGGTGCCGCGCCTCTACGACCCCGACCCCAAGGTGCGCCTCGTCGCGCGCGCCGCGTCGCGCGCGCTCGTCACGGTGGCGCAGGAGCCGCTGCTCGCCGAGATGGGGCGCCTGCTGCGCGAGCCATCGACCTCGCGCAGCGCCCGGCTCGGGCTGCTCGAGGCGCTCGGCGACATGCGCGAGGCGCTCGCGGTCCCCCTGCTGATGCGCACGCTGGCCGATCAGGACGCCGAGGTGGCGACCGTCGCGCGGCGATCGCTCATCGCGATCACCCGGCAGGACTTCGCCCTGGATCAGAAGGGCTGGCTCGCCTGGTGGGGGCAAAACTCCAATCGCCATCGCATCGAGTGGCTCATCGACGCGCTCGTCGACGAGACACCCGGCATCCGCAAGGTCGCGGGCGAGGAGCTCAAGCAGCTCACCAGCGAGACCTTCGGTTACTACGATGATCTGCCCAAGCGCGAGCGCGAGCGCGCGCAGCAGCGCTTCCGCGACTGGTGGGCCTCGGAGGGTCGCGCGCGCTACGTGCGCTGATCGCGCGCTCCCGGTCGGTCGCGCTGGCGCTGGCGTCCGCCAAGGTGGCATTCTGTCACCATGGCGTCCCTTCCCCCGCCCGACGCGGCCTACGACCGGCTCGCGCGCGCCGTCCTCGAGAATCTGCACGAGGGCTGCCAGGTGATCGGCTTCGACTGGCGCTACCTCTATGTCAACGAGGCGGCGACCTCGCAGGGCAAGCGGGCGGACCTCGTCGGCCACACCATGATGGAGTGCTACCCGGGCATCGAGAAGACGCCCATGTTCGCGGCGCTTCGTAGGTGCATGTCCGAGCGGGTCCGCCACCGGATGGAGAACGAGTTCACCTTCCCCGACGGGTCGAAGGGCTGGTTCGAGCTGCGCTTCGTCCCGGTGCCGGAGGGCGCGTGCGTCCTTTCGCTGGACGTGACCGACCGCAAGCGCGCGGCGGAGATGCTCGCGCGGACGGAGGAGCAGCTCCGCCACGCCCAGAAGATGGAGGCGGTCGGGCGCCTGGCGGGCGGCGTGGCCCACGACTTCAACAACCTGCTCTCCGTCGTCCTGAGCTACGCCGGCATGATCCTCGGCGACCTGCAGGAGGACGACCCGCTCCGCGCCGACCTGGCCGAGATCCAGGTCGCCGGAGAGCGGGCGGCGCAGCTCACGCGGCAGCTCCTGGCCTTCAGCCGCCAGCAGGTCCTCACCCCCAAGATCGTCGACCTGAATCAGGCAGTCGGCGCCATGGAGAAGATGCTCGGACGACTCGTCGGCGCGGATGTGGAGGTGACGGTGCTCCCCGCGTCCGGCCTGGGCAAGGTGAAGGTGGATCCCGGGCAGGTGGAGCAGGTGTTGATGAACCTGGTCGTCAACGCGCGCGACGCGATGCCGCGCGGCGGCAAGCTGACCATCCAGACCAAGAACGTGGATCTCGACGAGGGCTACGCGCGCGACCACCTCGGCGTGCAGCCCGGCCCGTACGTCATGCTCGCGGTCACCGACACCGGCGCGGGCATGGATCGCGCGACCCAGACCCGGGTTTTCGAGCCCTTCTTCACGACGAAGGACAGCGGGAAGGGCACGGGCCTGGGGCTCGCGACGGTCTTCGGCATCGTCAAGCAGAGCGGCGGGCACATCTGGCTTTACAGCGAGCCCGGCAAGGGGACGACCTTCAGGGTGTACCTGCCGCGGGTGGACGGCGCCGGCGAGCTCATCCCCTCGCAGCCGCCGTCCGCGGACAGCGGCCGCGGGTCGGAGACCATCCTGCTCGTGGAGGACGACGAGCAGGTGCGCGTGGTGGCGCGCGGCATCCTGCGCCGCGCGGGGTACGTGGTGCTGGAGGCGCCCAGCGCGGGGGAGGCGCTGCTCACCAGCGAGCAGCACGGGGCGCCCATCCACCTGCTGCTGACCGACGTGGTGATGCCGCGCATGAGCGGACCGCAGCTCGCCGACCGCCTGAAGGGGGCGCGCCCGCAGATGCGGGTGCTCTTCATGTCCGGCTACACCGGCGAGGCGATCACCCAGCACGGGGTGCTGGAGTCCGGTCGGGCGTTCTTGCAGAAGCCCCTCACCCCCGACAGCCTGACACGCAAGGTTCGCGAGGTCCTGGGGGTCCTGCGCGACGAAAACGCCTGAAGGGGCCGGTCCGGTCCCCCGGATCGAATCCCGGCGGGCGTTCGTGCGTCCAACCTGTCAAGCTAGGTGATCGTGCGACCCACATTCGCTCTTGCCCTCATTTCTTCGGTCCTGGTGGCCGGCACGGTCCGCGCCGGCGGCCCCTCCCCCGAGCTGGCGCGCCTCCAGGCCGCCCACGGCCACTCCCTGAAGTGGAACTTCACGCCGCGCGGGCAGACCGCCCGGTGGGGGCACTCGGAGGTGCTGGTGCAGGCCCCGGTGGCCTACGCGCGCGAGCAGGCGCTGGACTTCGCCCACTACAAGGAGCTCGCCGCCGGCAAGTTCAAGACGGCGCGTGTCGTCGACAAGCGCAACGGCTCCACCGACCTGTACGTCCAGGTCCCCGTGATGCACGGGATGGTCATGCTCTGGTTCGTGCTGCGCTTCGCGCCGCTCCGGACGGTGGCGCCCGGCGTGCAGGTGCTGGAAGGCAAGCTGGTGAAGGGGAACGTCAAGAAGGCGGACTTCTTCATCACCCTGCGGGAGGTGGACGCGACGCGGACCATCGTGGAGAGCGATCTGCTCATCACCCCGGAGATGATCGCCCCGGAGGCCGCGGTGGACGAGGAGCTGCGCGACGCCGCGCAGAACGCAGTGGACGCGGTGCAGCTGCGCGCCGAGGCGAAGTACGCGCCGCTCCGGCCGGCGACACCCCAGCCGCCCCCGCAGGACATCGCCTCCGCGGACGATCGCGACGGCGGGAGCTGATTCCCGCGCGGGAATCCTCGAAGGGGCGAGACCTGGCACGACCGGAGCCCGACCCCGACGCGCGGGAGGGCAGACTGGACGGCCTCGGGCGAGCTGGAGGACATCTCCACGACGGGGCACGCCGGCTCCTAGAGCGCGATCCTGGGGAGCGCCAGCCCGACCAGCGGGGACAGCACCATCCCGCAGCGGGGGCGGGTAGATCGGAAAGGCGTCGCCGCGCACCACCGCGAGCCTGGATCAACCCATCGACTGCAGGCTCTCGTCCTCGGTGCCCGCGTAGACCCCGCCCAGCCACGCGTCCAGGATCTCGTCGGCCACCGGCTCGCTGAGCAGCCGCAGGCTGAGGGCCAGCACGTTGGCGTCGTTCCACTTGCGCGCGCCGGCGGCGGTCTGCGCGTCCACGCACAGCGCGGCGCGCACGCCGGGGACCTTGTTGGCCGCCATCGCCACGCCGGTGCCGGTCCAGCAGCACACCACGCCCTGGTCGGCGTCCCCGCGCGCCACCGCCTCGGCGATCTCGCGCGCGACCAGGCCCCACGCCCGCACGGGCACCACGCGCGCCTCGTGGCCCTTCTCGCGCAGGCGCGCGGCGAGGTGCGCGACCACCGGCCGGTCCTCGTCGCTGCCGACGACGAACCTCACGCGCTCACACCGCGCCGCTCGCGCCGAGGCGCGCGCGCCAGTCGCCCGGCAGGTCCAGGAAGCCCTCGTTGTAGAGGAAGTCGTAGGTGGCCTCGCAGATGAGCTCGCACACGTCGCTGAAGATGTGCGGGTCCGCCACGAAGCGCAGCGTCTCGACGCGGAACTTGCCCTCGCTGGCGTGCACCCGCTTGAGCATCTCGTCGGCCGCGAAGGGGACGAGGCGCTGCAGGAAGCGCCGCTCGAAGGTCTGGCGGAAGCGCGGGAAGGCCGCGGCCGGGACCTTGTATCCTGCACGCGTCTGCCCGTCCGCCAGGCGCGCCTCCTTGACGACCTCCCACGCGAGCTCCCCCGCGGCGGGCGGCAGCTCCTGGGTGAAGAAGAGGGTGAGCACCTCGTTGAGGATGCGCACCAGCGCGTTGAGCTCCGGCGTCGTGCGGCCCAAGAACTCGTTGCGCAGCTCCTTGACCTGGTCCTGAAGCTGCTCGCGCGCGCGGTCCTTCACCTCCGTCGCGGCGTACTCGAACTGGTCGAGCTGGCGGAGCAGGTACTCCTCGTTGCGCGAGAAGACGTGATAGAGCGCCTGCTCGGCGAAGCGCATGGTCTTCGTCTCGGAGGCGGAGCCGCGGATCTTGTCGTGCAGCTCGCTCTCGAAGAAGAGGCGGGCGAAGCGCTTGGAGACCTCCCCCAGCTTGCGCTGCGCGATGCTCGCGACGCGGTCGGCGGGGAAGAGCTTGCACAAGAGGCGCTTCAGGTTGCCGATGAGCTCGATCTCCAGCTGCGCGCGATCCTCCACCTCCGAGGCAGGCGCCGCGGCCGGCTTGGCGGCGCGCTGGAGCATCTGCAGCTCGGCGATCACCTGCGCGGTGACCGCATCCAGCTCGGCGTTGGTCTGTAGCTCCTGCTTGTAGTGGACGACGCGCGCCTGGAGTTGCTCGTCGCGGAGCTGCATGGCGATCTGCGCGAGCGACATCTTCGCGCTGGTCGACATGTTGCCCTGCTCGGGCGGCACGGGGGCGGCGACGGGACGCGGCACGGGGGCGGACATGGGACGACCATCATCGCCGGGGCCCCCGCCGGGCACAAGGCTCGCCCCGCCAGCTTTGCGCCGCGGCGCACCCGGTGCACGAGGCGGACGACGGACGGCTAGCCCGCGTCGCGAGCGCGGGTGAGCGGGACGAAGGCGACCGGGCAGAGGGAGCGCTGCCGCACGTGCCCGCGGTCGTCCTTGGTGACGAGGAGCAGGTCGTCGTAGACCGGGATGACCATCCGCCCGCCGGGGGCGAGCTGCGCCAGCAACGGGGGCGGCACCTCCGGCGCGGAGGCGGTGACGCAGATGGCATCGTACGGCGCGTGCTCCGGCCACCCGAGGTAGCCGTCGGAGCAGCGGACCTCCACGTTCCGGTAGCCCAGTCCCTCCAGGCGCAGGGACGACTCCCGCGCGAGGTCGGGGACAATCTCCACCGAGTAGACCAGCCTCGCCACGAGGCTCAGGATCGCGCTCTGGTAGCCGCACCCGGTGCCCACCTCCAGGACGATGTCGTCCGGGCGCAGTGCGAGCGCCTCGGTCATCAGCCCGACGATGTACGGCTGCGAGATGGTCTGCCCGTGCCCGATGGGCAGCGGGATGTTCTCGTACGCGTCGCCGGCGAGCTCGGGCGGCACGAAGCGGTGGCGCGGGACGCGCGACATGATCTGCAGCACGCGAGGGTCGATGCCCTCCGCGGCGAGCGTGCGGAAGAGCCAGCTCGCTCGCTCCTTGAAGTCGTCCGCCGCCCGTTCCCAGACGCCGCCGAGGCTGGTGCTCATGAGGTTCCTCCGCGCTGGCAGCCCTGCTGCTCCTCCGGGGTCTTGCGAGCAACGTGCCACGCGGCGCGAGTGTTGCTTCGTCCCCGGGCATGACCCGCGTCACCGTATCCACCGCCCCCTCTGGCGAGCCCCCGGTGGAGATCGTGGAGCACAAGGGGGTCGGTCACCCCGACACCCTCTGCGACGCGCTCGCCGAGCGGCTGAGCGTCATCCTGAGCCGCTACTACCTCGAGCACTTCGGCGCGGTGCTCCACCACAACGTGGACAAGGCGCTCCTCTGGGGAGGCGTCTCGCGCCCGCGCTTCGGCGGGGGCGACGTCCTCGCGCCGATGGAGATCTACCTCGCCGGCCGCGCCACGCGAGAGGCACGAGGCGCCACCATCCCGGTGGACGAGCTGGCGGTGGAGGGGAGTCGACGCTGGCTCGCCGGGCGGATGCACGCGCTCGACCCCGCGCGCCACGTGAAGATCCGTCCGCTCATCCGGCCCGGGTCGAGCGAGCTGGTGGAGGTGTTCCTGGCGCACGCCGGCACCGGCGTCTGGCTTGCCAACGACACCTCGATGGGCGCGGGCTACGCGCCGCTCTCGGTGCTGGAGCGCGCGGTGCTGGCGGTGGGCGAGGCGCTCCCCACCATGACAGGCGCCTCGCCGGAGATCGGCGAGGACGTGAAGGTGCTCGGCCTGCGTCGAGGCGAGGACATCCAGCTCACGGTGGCGTGCGCCTTCGTCGACCGCTTCGTGCCGAGCCTCGCCGCCTACGCCGAGCGCCGCACCGAGCTCGCCCGGCGCGTGGCGGGCATCGCGCAGCAGGTCACCGGTCGCGAGGTGCCGGTGGTGGTCAACGCGGCCGACGATCTGGCGTCCGGACGGGCGTACCTCACGGTGACGGGCACCTCGGCGGAGGGCGGCGACGACGGGCAGGTGGGGCGCGGCAACCGGGTCAACGGCCTCATCACGCCCTACCGCCCCATGACGCTGGAGGCCGCCGCGGGCAAGAACCCGGTCTCGCACGTGGGCAAGCTCTACAACGTGGCCGCGCACCGGATCGCCGCGGCCATCGTGGACGCGGTGCCGCTCGTCTCGTACGCCGAGTGTCGCCTGGTCAGCCAGATCGGACGGCCGGTCGACGAGCCGCTGGTGGTCGACGTCGCCGTCGCCACGGGCGAGGGGATCACCCTCTCGGAGGTGGCGCCGCGCGTCGAGGAGATCGCGCGCGACGCCGTCACGCACATCCCCGCCCTCTGGCGCGAGATCCTCCAGGGGTCGGTCCGCCTCTTCTAAATGAACGAGCGCGATCCGGAGTCGCGCTCGTGCGATTCAGGTCTTGTCTCACGGGGCGGCACGCGCCGCCCGGCCCCGAGAAACGCGATCTCTCGGGGCCCCACCCCACGCGGCGCTCGCTTTGCTCGCGGAGGTCGGCGTTCGAGGATCACGTGCCCATGGTGCCCGGGCCGCCGTGGAGGCCCGCGGGCGCAGGGCGTGCGAGTCCGCGCAATCTTCGCAGCCGATCGGTGCTGCCCGCGCCGCGGGTGCGCCGGCTGGTGATGGCGCGCCCCTTGCGAGATGGGAGGTCATGTCCCGCTGGCTTCGAGCCATGGTCCTGCTGCTCGCGGGCGGCTGCGCGAGCGCCGCCTCCCCCGGCCCCGACACCGTCGCGCCGGCCGCGCCCCCGGCACGCAGCTCCGGCGTGCGTGTCGAGGTCGACGCACCCGCCGTGGCTTCGTACAAGCTGGACGTCTTCGGTCTGGCGGGCGCCCCGGTCACGCTGCGCGTGACCAACGTCGGGCCGGTCGCCGTGCCGGTGGACGACCTCACCGTCGCCTTCACCGCCAGCCGCGAGGGCGTGGCCTACCCGTGCCGGCCCAGCGGCAACATGCCGACAGGACGCGAGCCGGCGGTGCTCCAGCCTCACCAGTCCTTTGTCTACCGGCGCACGCTCGACTGCTCGCTGCCCTTGCCCGGGACGTACGCCTTCGCCGCCTACGCCGCGTTCGGTCGGGCGCCGCGGCTCGGCGCGCCCGCCGACGCCGTCGGGACCTTCACCGTGCGCCTCCGGGGGGCCGGCATGGGCGTGCCGCAGCCGGACCCGGAGCTGAACGGGCTCTTCGCCGGCGTGAGCGGCAACCCCTTCGAGCGGCCGCTCTCCCCGGAGGAGTGGGCGAAGGCGAACTACGGCGTGGTGGTGGCGCTCATCAACGGATCCCGCCACCCCATCGACGGTGTGCGCGCGCGCGTGGTCTTTCGCGTCTACCACGTCGGCTCGACCGTCGCGTGCCTGGAGTCGCCGACGAGGCTGGACGTGCCGCCCGTGCTCGCTCCGGGCGCGATGTACACGCAGCGCGTCCCGGTGACGTGCGTGATGAACACGCCCGGTCAGTACGACGTCGTCGGCTACCTGGAGCTGGGCGACGCCGACCCGACGCCCATGGAGCTCGACCGGTTCCGCGTGACGGTCACCGACGACCCGCTGCTCTTCGCACCGCCGCTCCAGCCTCACCTGCCGCCCAAAGCCAACAAGGAGACACCGCCATGACTACCGCCTCACCCTGGGGCGCCGAGGGGCCGCGCGCCATGCTCGCGAACGACCACGCCCGACTCGACCGTCTCTTCTCGCACCTCGTCGCCGCCTTCCGCAGCGGTGACCGCGACGCCATCCAGGCGCTGTGGACGAGCTTCGACGAGGGGCTCACCGCGCACCTGGACGCCGAGGAGCGTTACATCCTCCCGCTGTTCGAGCACGAGCACCCACGAGAGGCGGCGGAGCTCCACGCGGAGCACGGCACCTTCCGCCGGAAGCTGGCGGATCTGAGCGTGGGCGTCGACCTGCACATGGTGAACACCGGGATGACCGCGCAGTTCGTCGAGCTGCTGCGCGCACACGCGCGCCGCGAGGACGCGCTGATGTACCAGTGGGCCGATCGCTACCTGGACCAGGAGGGACGCTCGTCCATCGCCGTGCGGCTGGGGCTGCGCGCCCCCCGCCCGTCGCCGGCGGCGGGTCACCGCGGCGCGGCGTGAGCCTCAGCCCTTGCTGAAGAGGCGATCCAGGATGGATCCGGAGCGCTGCTCGGTCTGCTGGTGCTCGTTGCACTTGCAACGGCTCTCCCTGGGCACGTCACCCAGCACCTGTTCGACATGGCGGCCACAGCCCACGAAGCTGGGCTTGCCACAATCGCTGCAACGGACGCGTGTACACATGGGCAGGATACTCCTTCAGGGGGGTAGGAGCCGGCGGGGGCGAAAAGGGTTCGCCCGCGGGCCATTCTAGCGCCGGGCGACCATCGCCTTGCGCATATGGGCGAGGGGCGCGCCGTCGTCCACGCCGGCGAACCTGCCGTCGCGGACGACCACCCCGAGGCGCTTCCACCACCCGGCGAGGTCCACCTCGACCGGTGTCTGCGACCACGCCGCGTGCAGATCGTGGAGCACGGTGAGGCCGGTGCCCCGGTCGCCGGTCTGCAGCACGCGCTCCAGGTCCCAGCTCGTCTCGATGCTGCCGCCCGCGCGGACGATGGCGCGCAGCGCGTCGTCCAGCGACCTCTTCCCGCCGCTCTTCTCGCGGATGGTCAGGTCCGCCACGAAGCAGAAGAGCGCGCCGCCCCAGTACGTGCGGCCCCAGGTGGGCGTGCGGTCGATGCCCTCGTCGCCCGGCTCTGGCTCGCCGAGCGGGAGGCCGTGCACCAGGCCGGACCACACGCGCTCGTCGTCGAGCAGGCCCGCGCGCGTCCGCGCGAAGGGCTCGAGGTAGGTGGCGATGCCCTCCTCCAGCCAGTGGTAGCGCGCCTCCAGCGAGGGCAGCGCGAGGTGCACCATCTCGTGCTCCAGCACCCAGTCGTCGCCGAGCTCGCGGCCCGTCGCGCCGGGGCCGATGAAGACGGTGATCGCCGCGCCGCCGCCGCCCATCGTCTGCCCGTAGCCGATCTCGCGCCACCGCGCGGAGGGCAGGGTGAGCAGCAGGTGGTCGACGGGGTAGCGCCCGTACTCGGCGGCGATGGCGCTCGCGTCGGACCGCACCCAGTCGCGCACCTGCGCGTCGGTCACGGCGAGCGACGGCGCGGTGACCGCCACGTCGATGCGTGCATTCTGCACGTTCACGGCGAGCGGCCGGAAGCGCCCGAAGATGGTGACGGGCGCGCTCGGGAAGGGGAGGGGACCCTCTCGTACGTCTGGCCCGCTCGCGGTGAGGCCCGCGGTCATGGCGTCGCCGTGGCGCACGCGCAGGCGGAAGGAGCGCCCGGTCGCCGCGCGGGGGCCGAGCATCCACGCCGAGGGGGCGACGAGGTAGGCGTCGTCCAGGCGCGCGGCGCGGTCCAGGTCGTCGAGGGTGCGCGCCGCGTCCCCCAGCGCGAAGCGGTAGCGAACGCGGCACCCGTGCTCGGCGCAGCCGGGGACGGTCCATCCGCCGGCCGTGGTGGCCGCGGCGCTCCAGCCGCCGCCGTCCTGCCACTCCACGCGCTGCACGAAGCGCCGCGTGTCGCCGTCGACACGCATCGCGCCGGGCGTGCCGGGGGGAAAGTCGGCGGTCACCGCCAGCACGCGCCCGTCCTGCTCCTCGGCCACGTCGTAGCTCCACTGCCCCGCGGGCGTGAGCGTCGCGAGCATGGGGTGCCCGTGGCACCCGGCGAGGAGGATGGCGAGCACCAGCGACCTGCGCATCCTGCGAGTATAGGGCCCGCGCCCCCCCGGGGCCCGCGCGCGGGTTGGCTCCGGCCCGTTCCACCGCCACAATGCTTGCAATGGGACTGCTGGTGGACGGCGTGTGGGAGGATTGTGGGTACGACACCGCCTCGACCGGGGGGCGCTTCCTGCGCAGACCGGCCACCTTCCGGCAGTGGGTCAGCCGCGAGCCAGGCGCGCGCTTCGCGGCGGAGCCGGGGCGCTACCGCCTCTACGTCTCGCTCGCGTGCCCGTGGGCGCACCGCACGCTGGTGGTGCGCGCGCTCAAGGGGCTGGAAGAAGCCATCCCGGTGTCGGTGGTGGACCCCTTCATGGGCGAGCAGGGCTGGTCGTTCTCCGACGGCCCTGGCTGCGTCCCGGACCCCCTCTTCGGCGCGCGCTACCTCCACGAGATCTACGCGCGGGCGGACCCGCACTTCACGGGGCGCGTCACGGTGCCGGTGCTCTGGGACACCCGGGAGGCGACGATCGTGAGCAACGAGTCCTCCGAGATCTTGCGCATGCTGGACGACGCCTTCGACCCGCTGTCGACGCGGCCGCTCGCGCCCCTCTACCCCGAGCCGCTGCGCGCGGGGATCGACGAGGTCAACGCGCGCGTCTACGACACGGTCAACAACGGCGTCTACCAGGCGGGCTTCGCCACGCGCCAGGAGGCGTACGACGAGGCGGTCACCGCGCTCTTCGGGACGCTGGACTGGCTGGAGGCGCGCCTCGCCGCCTCGCGCTTCCTGATGGGCGACGCGTTCACCGAGGCCGACGTCCGCCTCTTCACGACGCTGGTGCGCTTCGACGCGGTCTACCACGGCCACTTCAAGTGCAACCTGCGGCGCCTCGTCGACTACCGCGCGCTCTGGGACTACGCGCGCGCCGTCTACCAGATGGCCCCGGTCGCCTCGACGGTGAGCTTCGACCACATCAAGCAGCACTACTATCGCAGCCAGCCCACCATCAACCCGACCCGCATCGTCCCCAGGGGACCGATCGTGGACTGGACCGCGCCGAGCACACGGGTCTAGACCAGCGGGGCGGGGGATGCTCATCCCCGCGCCGCCGAGGTGAATTCGGCGGCTCCCCCCTTGGTTCGCGTTCGCGAATCGCGACCGCTCATGTTGGCGCCCCGCGAGCGCGGTCGACGGTCGAGAAATGGCCACCTCGCGCGAGCGGGCCGCCTCGAGCACGGTTCAAGCGACGTCGCCGAGGTCGACCTGACGCCGGCGCTGCTCCAGACGCTGGCGCAGGTGGCGCACGCGGTCCTGCTCGCGGTGCCACCAGATACTCCCGACGAGGTCGAGCTCGGCCTCGTCGCCGAACCCGTCCCTGATGCGCAGGCAGAGCACCTGGAGGTGCCGCCGGGCTCGGGCGCACGCGCGCGGGGCAGGCCAGCGCCGCTGCCCGGGCGCGAGCGCGCCGTCCAGCGCCGAGCCGACGTGCCCGACCAGCACGAGCCCGAAGAAGGCGCGTCGCACGCGCCGCCGCCCCTCCGCCGTCAGCTCGACGAGGATGTCGCGCCCGTCACGCCGCCGCGTCACCAGCCCGATCCGCTCGAGCGACCGCATCATCACGCTGATCGTGGAGCGCGCCACGCCCATCGCCCGCCGAAGGTGGCTCTGAAGGTGAACACAGCGCGACCCGAGCCGGTGGAGCGCATCGAGCACGTCGTAGCGCGCCGCCGTGAGCCCCATCGCCGCAAGCGCGCGCCGTGTCAGCTTGAGCGTCGCGTAGTACGCGCGCTTGAGAGTGAAGAACACAGGGTCCATCCCCACCCATCAGCACGCCCCATGCCACCCGCCCCCCCTCACGGATTCCCCGCGAAACGTCGAACGGCAGGCGTGCTTGCAATTCGACGGTTGGTGTCCGGGGACGGGAAGGGGGGACAGGGGGGACAGTCACTCCATGTGGACGTCGACCTTCACCGCCTTCCCCTTCTCCGGCATCTTCAGGAAGATGAGGAGGGGGAGGACGAAGAGGAACGCCACGCCCGCGGCGAGCAGCACCTTGTCGAAGGCGAGGAGTGAAGCCTGCCGCGCCACGCTGCCCTCCAGCATGCGCATCGCCCCGACGTGCGCCGCCTTGGCGTCGAGCCCTCGCGCCATCCAGAAGTGAGTGAGCGCGCCGATGCGCTGCTGCGCGGCCGGGTTGCTCGCGGTGACGTGCACCGAGATGGAGTTCTGCGCCGCCACGGTGTAGCGGCTGAGCAGCGTGGCGACGATCGCCAGACCGATCGAGCCCCCCACCATCCGGAACAGGGAGTTCATCCCGGTGGCGTCCGCCATCTTGTGGCGCGGGATGGTGGAGAGCGCGACGGTGGAGAGCGGCACGAAGAGGCAGGAGAAGCCGATGCCCTGCGTCATGATGGACCAGATGATCTGGCGCTCGCTGCTCTCCAGCGTGAAGTGGCTCATGTCGTAGGCACCCCAGGCGATGAAGAGGATGCCGATGCCTATGACGATGCGCGGGGAGACCTTGTTGTAGATGCGGCCGACGAAGGGGGTGGCCACCATCATGACGAGGACGCGCGGCATGAGGGCGAGGCCGGCGTCGGTCGCCGAGAAGCCGAGGAGCTGCTGCATGAAGAGCGGCAGCAGGAACATCGTCGCCATGAGCAGCGCGAACATCAGCCCGCCGATCAGGGTGCCGGAGAGGAACACCGGGTCCTTGAAGAGGCGCAGGTTGACCGCGGGGGTCTCGCACGTCATCTCCCGCACGACGAAGGCGGAGAGCGCGATGAGCGCGACGGCGAAGGCGATGCGGATCTCGGTGGACTCGAACCAGTAGTCCCGCTCGCCTTCTTCCAGGAAGTACTGCAGGGCGACCAGCCCCACCACCATGAAGGCGATACCCGCCCAGTCGATGTTCTTGCGTTGTCGCTCCGCCAGCTCGCGGTTCTTGGCGACGATGTCCTCGTCCTCGTGGACGAAGGTGGCGACCATCGTCAGGCCGAGCAGGCCCACCGGGATGTTCACGTAGAAGATCCACGGCCAGGAGTAGTTGTCGACGATCCACCCGCCGAGTGTCGGCCCGACGGCCGGCCCGAGCATGACGGCGAGGGCGAAGAGGGCCATCGCCATGCCCTGCTCCTCCAGCGGGAACGTCTGGCGGAGGATCGCCTGCTCGGTGGGCTGCAGCGCGCCCGCGCCGAAGCCCTGCAGCGCGCGGTAGACGACGAGCGCGGGCAGCGTGCGCGCCGTCCCGCAGAGCGCCGAGCCCAGCAAGAAGAGGGCGAGGCAGAACATGTACACGCGCTTCTGCCCGAAGAGGCGCCCGAGGAAGGCGGTCAGCGGCATCACCACGACCGTGGCGATGATGTAGCCCGTCGAGATCCAGGTGATCTCCTGGATGGTCGCTCCCAGCGAGCCCATCATGTGCGGCAGCGCGACGTTGACGATCGACGAGTCGATCGCGCCCATCAGCGTGCCGAACGTGATGGAGATCGTCACCAACCACTTGTTGGTGGGAACGCGCTTGGGCCGTGCGAGCTGGGGTATGGCCGCGGTGGTCGCCACGCTGCAGTTCCGATGCCGGCCCCGGGCGGGGCGTTGCCGCGCGCCTCGGCGGCGCGGTCAGGCGGTCAGTCGGGGGCGTTACCGGCGTCGTAGTCGGCCGGGCACTGCCCCGAGTTGTCCGTGTAGCACGTGCTCGTCGCCGTGTCGCAGCACGAGATGCCGATGCTCGGCGCCTGGCAGCTGTCCTGACAGTCCAGGTCCGTCGCGCAGGTGGGGACGCACGTGTCGCCCGCGTCCTGGCCACCCGAGTCCTGGTTCACGTTCCCGTCCTGCCCGATCTTGCCCGAGTCCACCGGCTTGCCGGCGTCGAGGGCGGTGTCGTCTGTGCCGGCGGAGGTGGCGCACGCCGCGAGCAGCGCGGCGGCGGCGAGGCGAAAGGCGAAGGCAGGCGAGGCGAGTTTCACGGAGTTGACGTTACGCGAGCCCCACGGCCGAGACAACCCTCGGTCTGGTAGAGTCGCAAATGAGACTCTGGCCGTCCGGATGACCCGTCAACCGCCCCCGCGACCATCCCCCTGGCAGCGCCACCCCTGGCTCGCCGACGCCGCCATCTTCCTGGTCGGGCTGGTGGCCTTCCTCCCGGCTGTCGCCACGCCGTTGATGCTGGACGATTACGTGCACAGCGCAATGGTCCACGGGACCTATCCCGTCTCGCGCAACCCCTTCGATCTCTACAATTTCGTGGGGAACGGCGACCGCACGCTGCTGATGGCTCGTGGCCTGGTGCCCTGGTGGAGCCACCCGCAGCTCACCATCCGCTTCTTCCGCCCCCTCACCAGCGGACTGCTCTGGCTCGACTACCGCCTCTTCCGGGCCCCGCTCGTCCCTCACCTCCACTCCCTCTTCTGGTGGGCCGCGGCGGTGCTGGCCGCGCGGGCGCTCTACCGCCGGCTGTTCGACCGGCGCACCGCGTGGCTGGCCACCGCCATCTTCGCGGTGGCTCCCTGTCACGCGATGCCCCTGGCGTGGCTGGCCAACCGCGAGGCGCTGGTCTCCCTGGCGTTCGGCGCGCTGGGTCTCTCCGCCTACCTGCGCTGGCGGGAGGCGGCGTCGCTGCGGAGCGCCGCCCTCGCCGCCGCCTTCTTCGCCGTGGCGCTCCTCGGAGGGGAGTACGCGCTCTGCTTCGGCGGGTACGTGCTGGCGATCGAGCTCGTCCGGCGTGACGGGCTGCTGCGCCGCGCCGCCGGCGTCTTGCCCTTCCTCCTGCCGGCTGTCGCCTACCTCGCCGTCCGCGCGGCGCTGCACTGCGGCACCGTGGGGTCCGGCTTCTACCGGGATCCCCTCCACGACCCGATGCTCTACCTGAGCACCGCCCCGCGCCGGCTCGCCACCCTGCTCCTCGACACCTGGCTCGACGAGGTCTACGTGCCCGGCGCGCTCTGGGCCTTGCTCGGGCTCGCCGTGGTGCTGGTGGTGCTGCTCTGGGTCCCCATCCGCCGGACCTTCGCCGGCCTGGACGCGTCACGCCGGCAGGCGGGCAAGTGGCTGCTCCTCGGGTCCAGCCTGGCCCTCCTGCCGCTCCTCGCCGTGCTGCCGTCGGCGCGTCTCGTCGGCGTGGGGGTGCTCGGGGTGGCGCCCCTCGTCGCGCTGGTGCTCGAGCGGGCGTGGTTCCCCGCGAAGGAGGAGCCCCGTCGCGGCGCAGCCGAGTGGACGGGGATCGTGGCGGTGCTGCTGGGGTTCGCCCACCTGGTGGAGGCGCCGGTCACCTCCTTCGTCGCCGCGTGGGACATCCGCCACGACGCCGTGCAGTTCGCCGACCACGCGCGGTGGCTCCAGCACCGCGTGGCCGACCCCGAGAAGGTCGACGTGATCCTCCCGCGCGCCACCTGGCTCACGGTGCTCTACGGCGCGCTCGTCATGAACCCGGGGGGCAAGCCGCCGGCGCACTGGCGCGTGCTGGCGCTCACCGGGCACGTGCTGGCCATCCGGAGGGACGCCCACACCCTGGACGTGATCGCCGCCAAGCACCACGAGGTGTTCCCGGAGGGCCGCGACGATCTCTTCCGCTCCGACGACGCTCCCCTGCGCGTGGGCGATCAGGTCACCCTGCCCGGCATGCGCGCGACCATCCTCCGCTCCTCGCAGGGGCGCCCACCCGCGGTGCGCTTCACCTTCGACCGCGACCTGGACGACCCGTCGATGCTCTGGGTCGTGGAGAGCGAGTCCGGGTATCACGACGCCCCGCCGCCGGCGCCGGGCTTCGGCGAGCCGTTCAACCCCTGACGGCGGCGAGCGAGGTCACGCGGCGAGGCGCTGCCGCAGCGCGAGGGCCGGCTTCTCGATGAAGAGGTGCATCCCGTAGGCGACGACGAGCGAGGCGAGCATCAGCGCGGCGACCGAGAGCGGCCACACCAGCGCCATCGACACGTGGTACGCGGTCAGCGTCACGCCAAGCGGCAGGATGAGCAGCGTGCAGAGCGGGATGTGCACGAGGTACACGCCGTAACCGAGCGTCGCCAGGCTGCGGAACACCGGGAGCGACAGGGCACGGCTCACCCACCCCTGGCCGCCGTGCAGCAGCAGCAAGAGGAAGCAGAAGTACATGATGCTCGTGACCGTGCCCCACGCGAAGACGTGGACGAGCTGGACCGCCGGCCACCCGAACATCCACGGGCGCAACAGGAGGTAGAGGCATGCGAGCGACGGCATCGCCAGGAGCGCGCGGTGGAAGGGCTTCTGGAGCCACACGGCGATGGCGGGGCCGTGGCGGTCGTGGACGAAGGCCAGCAGGATGCCCGCGATCAGCGTGTCGAAGCGGGTGTAGGTCCGGAAGTAGATGGCGCCGTAGAGGCCCTCGTCCGACCAGGGTCCGTAGTGGTGCCAGATGAAGAGGCGCGACGCGAGGCCGCCGAAGAAGAGGCACGTGAGCAGCGCGATGCGCGCGCGGTCGCTCTTCAGGCGCAGCAGGGCGAAGAAGAGCAGCGGCACGGCGAGGTAGAACTGCTCCTCCAGCGCGAGCGACCAGCCCCAGAGCATCACCAGGTCGAAGCGGGTGATGACCCTGAAGTCGGTGAGGTAGGCGTACTCGTAGATCAGGTTGTGACGCTGCATCACCGTGAGCGGCCCGATGAGCGCCAGCACGGTGAGCACCACGTAGTACGCGGGGAAGGTGCGGAAGATGCGGCGCAGATAAAAGCGCCGGATGCGCTTCTTCCCGGGCGCCTGCAGCGAGCGCAGCAGGATGGAGCCGATGAGGAAGCCGCTCAGGACGAAGAAGAGGTCCATCCCGAAGAAGATGGTGAGCGATGAGGCGACGAAGCCGTGCGCGAGCGGCAGGTGCTCGTCGAAGGCGAACATGGACGTGACGTGGAACTGCACCACGCTGAGGATCGCCAGGAAGCGAAGGCCGTGCAGCGCGGGGTAGCGGTTGTCGAGCAGGTCGAGACCGAGCAGGCCACGCAGCGTGGGTCTGGTGGCTGAGCGGCTGGCGCTCGCGGCCCCGGCGGTGGGAGAAATCGCGGACATCGAGGTGAAACAACCCGGGAGGCAGGTCCCGCGCAGAATACGACAGCCTGGCGCCGAAGGGAGGGCACAGCGTGGGGGAGGAGGGCGCGCCCGCCAAATCTTGGCCCATCCGGAGCGGGTGGGTAGATGTAGGACATGCCCTCCGGCCGCCCCGCCCGGTCCGCACGTGCCGCCGCCGTCCTCGCGTTCCTCCTGGCCGCGGTCGCCTTGCTCGCCGTCTCCCGTCCCGCCGCCGCCGCCGACAGCGGGTGGCGTGAGGTGCACCTGGGCGGCGTGGACGTGCGCGTCACCGTCGACCCGGACGGCGCGGCGCACGTCGTCCACCGCATCGTCTACAAGGTGCTCGCCGGCACCTTCCGCACCGCGGAGATCTCCGGCTTCGACGAGGACGCGCGGTTCGAGGAGCAGGGCACCGTCACCGCCGACGACGGTCGCACCTTCTCGTTGTTCGTCGTGCGCGACGAGCAGGGCGTGGTCCACGCCACCGTGGACGACGTCAAGGGCCTGCGGCGCGGGCAGTACACCTTCGAGCTCCGCTACGCCCTCGGCCTCGCGGGGCGCCGCCTCACCCGAAGCGGCGCCTTCTACCGTCTCCGCTTCGCCACGCCGCCCATGAGCGAGGGCACCGACGGCATGCGCGTCGTGTTCGACCTGCCCGCCGCCCCCACCGAGCCGCGCGCCGCGTCCGACGACGGCGACGACCCTGCGGCGGTGGGGATGCTCGCGACCCTGCGCCGCACCACCGAGCGCGACGAGCTGGAGCTGCTGCGCCCGCACGTCGCGCGCGGGGAGTCGGCCGCGTGGGTGGCGCGGATCGATCCCAAGGCGCTGCCCGCGCTGAAGGATCCCGCGCTGCGCCCACCGTCGCCGGCCGTCACGCCGCTCGCTCCCTCCAGGCCCTGGCTGCCGTGGCTCGGGGCCGCGCTCGCCGGCGTGATCCTGGCGGCGCTCGCGCTCGCCAAGCAGCGGGGTTTCGCCGCGCGCTGCGCGAGGGCCGGGGCGGAGGCGCGCGGCCCGCTGCGCCTGCCCGCCGCGCTGCGCGTGGCGGTGGCGTCGGTCAGCCTCGCCCTCGGCGTGCACGCGCAGACGGGCGGGTCGCTGCTCTCCGGCGCGGCGCTGGTGGCGCTCGCGCTGGCGGCGCTGGCGTTGCGGGCGACGACGCCTCCCCGGGCGGCGCGCGGGCCCGGGGAGTGGCTCGCCCTGCGCCCGGAGGAGGTGTTCGCTCGCACGCGGGAGCCCGGCGACGGGCTGGACGCGACCACGCGCACCGGGCGGCTGGTGCTCGTCGGCGTGATCGCGGCGCTGGTGGCTCTGGGCGTGGCGTCGCGTCACCTCGCCGCGGCCGCGCCCTTCCTGGTGGCCATCGACGCGCTGGTGCTGGTGCCGATCTTCTTCACCGGGACCTCGCTCCACGTGCTGCCGCGTGCGCGCCGGGCCGCGGCGCCGCTGCGGCGGGTCCACCAAGCGCTCCACGCGCGCGACGACCTGCGCGTCACACCGTGGGCGCGCTTCCCGCAGGGCGCCGACGAGGCCGACGAGGTGCGCGTGCTGACGTTGCCCCGCGCGGCGATGGCGGGGGTCGTGGGCGTCGAGGTGGGCGTGGGCTGGCGGCGCGAGGGAGCGACCTACGCCCCCGCCTTCGAGCTCCTCGTCCGTGTGCAGGACGGAAGCTTCGCCGCCGCCAAGATGGCGGCGTACGTCGGCCCGTCGGCCCGGCCTCTCCCCGGCCGCAAGCCGGAGGAGAAGGTCTACCGGCTGGAGCCCGAGCTGCCCGGGGCCCGGAGCGCGTGCGCCCGGGTCGTCGCCCTCGCCGAGCTGCTGCACGACCGCCGCCTCGCCCTGCCGGCGCCCGCCTACGCGGGCGAGGACCGGCGCGCTCCGCCCAACGCCCGGCGCGCGCGCATCGCCGCCTGAGCGCCACCGGAAAGTTGGGCGCGCCGGAGGGGGGCGCGCTTATCATGGGGAGCGATGGCCACGCACTCCCGCCGCGAACTCCTGCGCTACCTCGGCGCCCTTTCGGCCGCCGCGACCTTCCCCGTCGGGTGCGACTCCAGCACCCAGGTGCAGCCGCCGCCGGCCACCGGGTACTTCACCGCGGAGGAGCGCGGGGCCCTGACCGCGCTGGCCAACGCCGTCATCCCCGTGGACGACACGCCTGGCGGCGCCGACCTCGGCGCGGTCGCGTACATCGAGCGCCTGCTCACCGCCTTCGACGACACGACCGTCACGCCCTTCATCTTCGCCGGGGGCCCCTTCTCCGGCCGCGCGCCCTTCCCCGACGATGCCGGCCATCCGTCGACCAACTTCCCGCCGAACGACTTCGCCACCTTCGTCCCGCTCGGCCTGGTCAAGCACACCGCGTGGGTGCTCGAGCTCTACGGCTCCTCCGGGCTGCCGGGCGGCGCGCCCAACGAGGCGCTGCTCGGCCCGGTCGTCGGCCTGCGTGACCGGATGAAGACCGGCCTGGCGGAGGCGATCAAGAACGCGCCCGGCCCGCTGGACTCGCTCCCGCAGCAGGACCTGCTCGACTACTTCGCCACGCTGGAGATCACCTTCAAGAACCTGATCATCGCCCTGGTGACCGAGGGCGCCTTCGGCGCGCCGGAGTACGGCGGCAACAAGGACCTCACCGGGTGGAAGCTCACCCACTACGAGGGCGATCAGCAGCCGCTCGGCTACAGCGTGTGGAGCACCAAGGACGCCAAGTACGTGGAGCGGCCGGAGGCGCCGGTCTCCACGCCCAACCCCGACCCCGATCCCGAGCCCATGAGCGCAGACACCATCGCCTTCATCGACAACCTGGTCGCGGCCCTCGGGGGGACGAAGTTCGCATGACCACCACCGTCTTCGGCAACTCCGCCCTCACCAGCTTCGACGTGATCGTCATCGGCAGCGGCGCCGGCGGCGGTCCCATGGCCTACCTGCTCACCAAGCACGGCAAGAAGGTCCTGGTGCTCGAGGCGGGGGAGAACCACTTCGACCACATCGACGACCCCAACCAGCAGCCGGTGCCGCGGCACTCGGGCGACGAGGTGAAGTACCGGCGGCGATCCTTCATCGACCCGGACACGCGTCTGGATCCGCGGAGCTGGCGCACCTCCACGCAGGACGGCGACCGGCTGATGGTCGGCGACGTCAACGGCCTGCCCAAGCACGTGGGCGGCGGCGCGGTGCACGCCGACCTGAAGATGCCGCGCTACGAGGAGCAGGACTTCATGATGGGCACGCTCCTCGCCGGAAGCGTGCAGAATACAACATTCGCTGACTGGCCGATCACCTACGCCGACCTGGAGCCCTTCTACACCTGGGCGGAGAAGGAGCTGGGCGTGCAGGGCGAGGCGGGGACCAATCCCTTCGAGTCGCCGCGCAGCGGGCCGTTCCCCATGCCGCCGGGCGTGAAGGCGTACGTGGCCGACATCGCCGCCAAGGGCCTGGCGAAGCTGGGTTACACGGCCTTCCCGTACCCGACGGCGGTCAACTCCATGCCGTACGACGGCCGCCCGGCGTGCAACGACTGCGGCTTCTGCGCCGACTTCGGCTGCCCCATCAACGCCAAGGGCGCGCCGGCGGTCTCCATGCTGCGCAAGGCGCTGCTCTCCGGCAACTGCCTGATGATGACCGAGACCCGCGCGGTCAAGCTGCTCACCAACGGGCCGAAGGACACCATCACCGGCGTCGAGTGCGTGGGGCCGGACGCCAAGACGGTCGTCTACACCGCCGGCCAGTACGTGCTCGCGGCGAGCCCCATCGAGGACGCGCGCCTCTTGCTCATGTCCGACCCCGGCGGCCCGGGCCTGGGCAACTCCAGCGACATGGTCGGCCGCAACCTGATGTTCCACCTGCAGACCAACGCCGTCGGCATCTTCAACGACCGCCTCCACGGTCACCGCGGGCGCACCGTGTGCCACGGCTTCGCCGACTTCCGCGGCAAGCCGAACGACGCGCAGCACCCCCTCGGCGGCATCGTGGAGATCAGCGGGAGCGAGGGACCGGTGGACGAGGGCGGCTACTACGCCGACATCCTCTCCCGCCTGCTGCTCAAGTTCGACGGCGTGCGCTTCAAGTCGCTCATGCGGCAGTCGCCCTTCCGCGACCGCATCATCGTCTTCACCATGCAGGCGGAGGACGCGCCCCAGGCCACCAACCGCGTGGACCTGGACCCCGCGGTGGTGGACGTGTTCGGCAAGCCCGCGCCGCGCGTGACGTACAAGAACCACGACTTCGAGCTCTCGGCGAGCAAGTTCTACGCGCCGAAGCTGGTGGAGATCATGGGCGCGGCGGGGGCGCGCTGGGCCGCCAACCCGCCGCTCGACGACGTACCGGCGAGCGCGCACGTCATGGGCACGCTGCGCTTCGGGACCGACCCGAAGACCAGCGTGTGCGACGCGACCGGCCGCTTCCACGACATCCAGAACCTGTACTGCTCTGACGGGGCGCTCTTCCCGACGTCGAGCGGCTACAACCCGACGATGACCATCTGCTCGCTGTCCAGCCGGGTCGCGGCGGAGATCCTGTTCCCGGGGAGTCCGCTGCAGGCGATCGCGTAGAAGAAGGGGAAAGGGGGGGGCCCCTCCTCGCGTGTGCTCGGGCCCATGCTCGCTCGCGCGCGCGCCGTCGATGGGTGCAGGGTGCACGGGCTCCGGCGCGCGCGCGAGCTTGCGCGTGGGCCCTGCGCGCACGCGTCCTCCCCCGGCCCATCGCTCGCTCGCGCTCGCTCGGGCGGGGAGGATGTTCGGGGCGCTGGTAACGGGCCCTCCCCCGCGGATGGCCCGCCCCTCGAGGTTGCGCAGGAACACGCATACGGGATGAGCGAGGTGCCGGAGCGGGAGTACACCGGTCCTCGCCGCGTCGACTGGCGGCCGCCGGAGGAAGGCACCGGCGTCGTGCTCCCGAGCGGGCAGGTCATCGGCGGCACCGGGGGCGATTCACTCGGCGACCTGATTGGCCAGATCGCGAAGCACTTCGGGGGACCCTTCGGGCTGGGCGGAGGGGACCTCGGGACGCACACGCCGGGGTCGGGTCTGCCCGGCCCGAGCGACATCGGCAAGGTGATCGACCACATCTCCAAGCACTACTTCGGCGGGAACATCCCCATCTCGTCGAACCCCGGCGGCATCACGCTTTTGGAAGCCCTCGACCGGGATCCGGGCCTCCATGCACTATCTCGTGACCTACTCCGCCGCCTCGAAGCACACGCTCGCCGTGCGCCGACCGAATCGGTCCATGCTCTCGATCGGGACGGCGCCAACCTGCGCGGATGGGTTCACCGGCTTGCCGGGCTCGCAAGCCCGGTGCACGCTCACTACCGCGTCGCCGCCGTACCCCCGGACACCTCGTGGCGGGTGCTGGAGAGTCCGGAGGCGTCCGCGCCCCGGCGCGTCGCCGCGGTCGTTGCGCTCAGGGCGCTGCTGGACGCGGAAGGGAAGGCGCGCGTCGCGGGCATCATCGAGACGTCCGCGTCCGATGCGCTCCGGAAGGGACTGCGCGTGGCCATCGACGGCGACGAGGACGCCATCGCCGCGCAGCTCGAGGAGCTGGAGGGCTAGGCGTGAAAAGGCGCCGGTGATGGCGGGCGGGCAGGGGACCGTTTCGCGCGGGAGGGGTTTTCGCTACGCTCCGGCCTCCCATGGCGAGCCCCTCCTTGCCCTTCGCGCTCTCTGTCTACGCCGAGCCCCTCGTGGAGGGGAACCGGGTCCTCCTGGTGGGGGACTCGTCGGTGGGGCTGCACGAGACGCTCGTGGCGATGGGCGCGCGGCTGGTGCACGTCTACGACCCGGTGCCGGAGCGGGCGCTCGCCCAGGCGGCGCCGGAGGACCGCACCGTCAGCCTGCGCACGCTCCCCGACGGCGACTTCGACGTGCGCGACGGCGCCTTCGACCTCGCCATCGTGCCCGATCTCGCCTCGGTGCCGGAGCCGGCGGCGCTGCTCTCCCGGCTGCGCCGGGTGGTCGGGCCGGAGGGCGCGGTGCTCTGCGCCGCGCGCAACCGGGAGACGGCGGAGTCGGGGGAGGCGTCGCTCGACTACTACGACCTGTACGAGATGCTCTCGCTGCAGTTCCAGTCGGTGCGCATGCTCGCCGAGATGCCCTTCTCCGGCGTGACCATCGCCGAGCTTGGGGTGGCGGAGGTCGAGGGTGTGCGCGTCGACACGCAGCTCGCCCCGCCGGCGGGGGCGCCGCACGCCTTCGTGGCGCTCGCCTCGCAGGGGGACGTGGCGCTCGACCCGTACGCGGTGGTGCAGCTCCCCGCGCCGCCGCAGACCGCCCCGGCGTCGGACACCTCGCTCACCGTGGAGCTGGCGGAGGCGCGGCTGCGGGCGGACACCCTGCGCGCGCAGCTCGCCGACATGGTGGAGGGGCAAGCGGAGCAGGCGCGCGTGGTGGAGGAGGCGCGGCGCGCGGGGATGGCGCTGGAGGCCGAGCACGACCGCGCCTCGCGCCTGGAGCGCGCGCTGGCGCACGAGCAGCAGGTGCGCGAGCGGCTGGCGGTGGAGCTCGCCGCGGTGCAGCCGGGCGAGGCCATCGCGCGGGAGCGGATTGGCGCGCTGGAGGCGGGCGTGGAGCTCGCCGAGCAGACCATCGTCACCCTGCGCGAGCGGCTCGGTCAGCTCGAGGCGTGGGCGGCCGAGCGCGACGCGCGCGTCTCCGAGCTGGAGACCGCCCTGCGGGATCGCGACGATCGCGCGGCGCTGCTCGCCGCGGAGCTGGACGTCCTGCGCGAGGCGCCCCCGCCGGATGAGCCGGACGAGCCGGACGAGGCGTACGAGGCGGAGCTGCACCGCCTGGAGGCCAAGCTCGCCGGGCGCGGCGAGGCGGTCCGCGTGCTGCAGCGCGAGGCGGCGCGGCGCGAAAAGATCATCCGGGAGCTCTTGCTGCGCCTGGAGGAGCTCACGCACGGCCACGCGCCCGCGGAGCCCGCCGTCGCGCCCGAGCTGCTTCAGGAGAACGAGGAGCTGCGCAAGAAGCTGGACGCACTCGCCCTGGTCGCGGCGAGGCAGCGGAGCGAGCTGGAGGCGAGCGCGTGGCGTGCGGGGGAGCTGGAGCGCGCGCTGCTGGAGGCGCACCGGCGGGTGGCGCAATCGGCGCCGTCGCCGGTGACCCCTCCGGCGGAGGTGGCGGTCGCGGAGGCCGCGGGCGATGAGCCGCCGGAGCACGCCGAGCTCTCGTCGCTCCGCGAGGAGCTCTCCGTGCTGCGTCAGGCGCTCGCGCAGGAGCACGCCGAGCGACGCCGCGCGGAGTCGGGCGAGGAGCTGGAGCACGCGCGCGCCGAGCTGGAGCGCCAGGCCGTCCTCATCGCCGAGCTGAGCAAGGAAGATAGCCTGACGCCCGGGCAACGCTGACCCCGCGAAACCGCGGAATTTTCCGCCATGCCCGGGGCGAGGGGGGTCGTTTCGGGTTCGTTCCGGCCGCAAGGAGAGGTATCGTTTCTATGCTGGCGGGGGGAGTTGCCCACGCGGCGGCTGCCAGCGTGCTGGTACCCGGTCATGCCGAGCATTCACCAATCCGTCGTCGCGATGGTCCAGGCCAGGGTCGGCGCCACCGTCAAGGACAAGTGGCGCATCGACAGGGTCCTGGGCCTGGGAGGGATGGCGGCGGTGTACGCGGCGACGCACAAGAACAACGGCAGCCGCGTCGCCATCAAGATGCTGCACACGCAGCTCTCGATGAACGAGGAGGTGCGCCGCCGCTTCGCCCGGGAGGGCTACGTGGGCAACGCCGTCGGGCACCCGGGGGTCGCCCGGGTCATCGACGACGACGTGGCCGACGACGGCTCGGCCTTCCTGGTGATGGACCTGCTGGAGGGCGAGACCTCCGCCGCGCGCGCCGCGCGGTTGGGGGGACGCCTGCCCCCGCAGGACGTGGCCGCGATCGGCGACGCGGTGCTGGACGTGCTCGCCGCCGCGCACGACCACGGCATCGTCCACCGCGACATCAAGCCGGACAACGTCTTCCTGACGCAGGACGGGCGCGTCATCGTCCTGGACTTCGGCATCGCGCGCGTGCGTGACGTGACCGGCATCGGTGACACCGGCACGCGCACCGGCACCATGATGGGCACCCCCGCCTTCATGCCGCCGGAGCAGGCGCGCGGGCGCGCCAACGAGATGGACGCGACGAGCGACGTGTGGGCGCTCGGCTCCACGCTCTTTTACCTGCTCTCCGGGCGCGTCGTGCACGAGGCGGAGACGGCCAACGAGCAGCTCGTCGCCGCGGCCACGCTGCCGGCGGTGTCGCTCTCCCGCGTCGCCCCGGACGTCCCGACCCCGCTCTGCGAGGTGGTCGACACCGCGCTCTCCTTCACCAAGGAGGGGCGCTTCCACGACGCCCGCGCCATGCAGGCCGCCCTGCGCGAGGCGATGATGGCGATCTCCTGGGGCGGCGTGTTGCCTGCCTTCCGCATCGCGACGCCGGTGGACCCGATGCTGCCCGCGGAGATCGCGGCGATGGCGCCCGCCCCGGCGTCCGGGCCGCTCGGGGCCGCGCTGGGCTCCGGGGCGCTGCGGCCGCTCGGCGCGGCGCTGCCGTCGGGCAGCTACCAGCTGCGCGAGGCGCCGACCCAGATCACGGCGCCGTCCGGCCCGGGGCGTCAGGCCACCTTCGGGCCGGTGGAGGTGACCGAGAAGGGAAACCACCGCACCGCGCGCGTGTTCCTGGCGGTCGCGTCGGGCGTGGTGCTGGCGGTGGCGGTGTTCGCCGCCGTCCTCGTCCTGCGCAGTCGGCGCGATGCTCCGCCCGTGGCGACGGCGACGGCGGCGGCCGCGCCGGCGAGCGTCACGCCGCAGCTCCCCGCCAGCGACGACGTCACGCCGTCCCCTCCGCCCCCCGTCCAGACCGTCGAGGTGCCTCCCGCCGTCGTCGAGAGCGCCACCGCCGAGGCGACGGCCGTGGAGGCGGACGCCTCCGTCGCGCCGCGGGTCCCCGTCCACCTCCACCCGGCGGTCAAGACCGCGAAGAAGAGTTGGCTCGACCGGCGGAGGTGAGCAGGCCGCGCGCGCTCGGGGCGTGGGCGGCCGGTCTCCTCGCCCTGGCCGCGACGCTGACCGCGCCGGCCCTCGCGCGGGCCGACCACGCGGCCGCGGCGGAGGCCGATCGCCTCTTCCGGGAAGGCCGGCAGGCGGCCGAGGAGGGCAAGTACGGGGAGGCATGCCACGACTTCGAGGAGAGCTTCCGTCTGGACCCGGCCGTGGGCACCCTGCTCAACCTGGGCGACTGCGAGGAGAACCAGGGCGACCTGCAGCGCGCGTTCGACTACTACCGCACCGCCATCTCGCGCATGGCGCCGAACGACGACCGCCTCACCCACGCCCGCGAGCGACTGGAGCGCATCCGCGGCCACGCCGCGCGGCTGGAGGTGCACCTGCTGTCGACCGCGCCGGAGGGCGCGGTGGTCACCCTCGACGGCGCCACCCTCGATCCGAAGAAGGGCCCGATCTACCTCGCCAAGGGGGCGCACCAGATCCTGGTGACGGCCGTGGGGTACCGCGGCGCGCGCTACCACGTGGGCTTCGCCGAGGGCGAGACCAAGCGGCTGGACGTCGACGCGGGCGACGCGCTGGAGGAGGTGCTGCCCAACCAGCCTCACCCCGCCGCGCGCCACGCGAGCCCCGTCCTTCGCGTCGCCGGGGTGGTGTCGATCGGCGTCGGCGTGGCAAGCCTCTGGGCCGGGAGCCTCACGGGCGTGCTGGCCGTCGACCGCAAGGACACCCAGTCGCACAACTGCTCGGCGTCCAACGTGTGCAACGCCATCGGCTACGACGCCGCGCAGTCCGGGGCGGCGTGGGCCGCCGCCAGCACCGCCACCTTCATCGCCGGCGCCCTGCTGATCGGCGCTGGCGCGACGCTCTTCGTGGTGGGCAGCATCAAGCACCCGGCGCCGCGCGTGGCCGTCTCCTTCTCGCCGGCGGGCGTCGTCGCGCGGGGGCGCTTCTGATGGTGCGGGCGGGTCGGGCCCTCGTCCTCTTCGCATGCGCGGCGGCGTGCGGCTGCGCCTCCCTCATCGGCGCCTCCTTCGACGACGCCACTCTCGCCGACGGCGCCGCGCCCGACGCCGGCCCCGTGGAGGCGTCCTTCGAGGACGGCGGGCCGACGACACCCACCGCCGTCCCCGGCCTCGCCGCGTGGTTCACCGCCGATCGCGGCGTCTACACGACGCAGACGGGCCAAGGGCCGGTCACCCAGTGGGTGGACCAGACGCTGGACAAGCACGTGGGCACCGCGCCTTCCGGCCCCCAGCAGCCCACGCTGGTGCCCGGCGTCCAGGCGGGGAAGCCGGTCGTGCGCTTCGACTCGTCCCAGGCCCAGGTGCTCCAGGTCAACTGGGCGGGGCCGGGCGCGGCGAGCCTGACCGCCTTCGTGGTGGCGAAGGGCTACCCGCAGAGCATCCTCCGCTTCGAGGCGAGCTACGGCACGACGCCCTCCGTCATCTTTCCGTACGACGTCAACGTGACGAGCGACGCGGGCACCGGCTTTGGCCTCTTCATCGATCAGGAGGTCAACCCGCACATGCCCGTCGACCCCGCGCGCTTCGAGCTGCTGGAGACGCGCTACGGCAACGGGGAGGCGCAGACCTTCGTGGACGGCAAGCTCGCCGAGCAGCTCGCGACGAAGCTGCCGGCCGCGCCGGACGGTCTGACGCTCTTTCTGGGCGGCATCATGCCGCCGCCGGCGGCGCCCGACACCGCCCTGCCCTACGCGAACGCCGATGTCGCGGAGATCGTCGTCTACGCCGCGTACCTGGACGACACGCAGCGCACGGGGATCGAGGAGTACCTGCGCGCGCGCTGGGCGCTCTGAAGCGGGCGGGGCGGTCCGCCCCATACATGCCTGTTGACGCGCTAACGCAAAGTTTGCGATTGTGGTCGATCGTGGACGACCGACTCTCGCTCGAGGCCCGGCGACGCGCGCGCGACGAGCACCATCACGAGGAGCTCCGCAACCCCGTGACGCTCGCCCAGGCGTCGGTGCTCTTCGCCGGGCTGGGGTGCTTGCCGCTCATCCCGGGCGCCGAGCCCCTGCTCGGCACGCCCTTTCGCGAAACGGCCGTCTATGCCCTGCTGATGCTGGCGGCGATGTGGGGCACCTTCTCGGTCCATCGCGCGCTCGGCTGGTCCTCGCGCGCCTATCGCGTCGCCGACACCGTCGAGACCGCGCTCTTCGCCAACGGGGCTGCGGTGCTGGTGGGTCTGGGCGGGCGCGTGGCGTCGGTCTGGTGGCTCCCCTACTTCGCGCTTTGCGTCGTCCAGGCCAGCTCCGCCGGCAAGACCCTGCGGGACGGCGTCCTGCTCGGCCTCGCGCCGCTCTCCGCCGTGGCGGTTCTCCTCGCCGCACACGGCCCCGCGCTCCCGGTGGCGGCGGGCTGCCTCGCCGTGGGAGGCCTGGCGATGATGACGTGGAACATCGCGGCGACCGCCTCCGACCGCGCGCTGGAGGGGGAGGCGGAGCGCGAGGCGATGCGGAGTCGCATCGCCGAGCTGGAGCTGGCGCAGGAGAGGGCGCGCGCGGCGGAGGAGCGCCGCCGCATCGCGATGGAGCTCCACGACGGCATCGGCGCCAACCTCACGGCCGCCCGCCTGATGACGCAGCTCGCCCGGCGCGAGCGCGCTCCCGGCGCCCCCGACCCGCTGGCGGCGCTGGAGGACACCCTCCAGGACGGGCTGACCGACCTCCGGCTCGCGCTCTGGAGCCTCGACCCGGAGGAGCCGTCCTGGGAGGCGATCCTGTCGCGCCTCCGCCGGCACTGCGCCGACGTGTGCGGCGCGGCCGGCGTGGCGCTGGAGGTCGTGCTCGACGCGGACGCGTCGGCGCCGACGCAGCCGGTGGTGTCGCTGGCGGTGGTGCGGCTGGTGCAGGAGGCCCTGAGCAACTCGGTGCGCCACGCGGGGGCGCGGCGGTGGTGGCTCCGCGTCGGCGTCGACGCCTGCGGGGTAACGGTGACCGTCGAGGACGACGGCGTCGGCATCTCCGACATCGCCCCGGGGGAGGGCAGGGGACTCGGCAACATGCGCCAGCGCGTGGCCGCGCTCGGCGGGGCGATCAGCATCGATCGCCGCGGCGAGCGCGGCACGCGCATCGTCGCGACGATCCCGCTGGCGTCGAAGGCCGTCGCGTGACGCGCGGCCCCCGCGCGCGACGTCAGAGGCTGCTGGGCAGTCGCTCCTTGCAGGCGAACATCACCACGTCCGACTCTCCCGGTTCGGCGTAGACGACCTCGACGAAGTTGGAGCCCGCCGCCTGAGCGGTCGGCTCCACGTCCTCGTTGTCCAGCTTGGCGACCTTCCTCACCTGGCAGTTGTCGTAGAGCCACTCGTCGGCCTGGTCGCTCACGGCGGTGATGGGCATCGCGGGGTGGGCGGGCAAGGCGCCGCCGCCGCACCCGGCGAGCGCGAAGGTGACGAGGGCGAGCAGTACGGGCGTCTTCATGGCGTGGTGGCTCCTGCGGTGGTGGCGGCGGCCGCGTCGTCGGCGACCGCGGCGGGGGACGGCGCGCCGGTCCCACCGGAGGCGGCCGGCGCGGGGGCGGCGCCGTCCGCCGGCGGCGGCGCCGTGTCCGCCGGCGGCGGCGGTGTGGTGGCGGCCGGGGGAGGCGCCGGGACGGGCGCGGGCGCCGGGGGCGGGGTGAGCCTGGCGACCGCCGGGAGGACCTGGATGATGTCCCCGGTGATCTCGACGTTGGAGCAGCCCGGCCAGATGGGCAGCCAGTCGAAGAAGGGGACGAAGTTCATGCCGCACGTGGCCGAGGCCACGTCCAGGTTGATGATCGCGTCGCCGTGCGCGGCCTTGATCTGCTGGTTGATGTCGTCGGAGACGTCCTTGCTCGGCGTCAGGCTGAGGAAGGAGTAGAGCATCGCCCACGCCTTGCGCTTGGCCTTGAAGTGGCCGACGATCTTGCGCCGCGACGCCGGCACCAGGGTGCCATCGGTGTCGCGGATGCCGCGCGAGAGGGACACGGGGTACTGCGAGGCGGGCGCGACGATGCTGGTCCGCGCGCCGGCGCAGCCGACGAGGGCAGGCAGCGCGGCGAGGGCGGCGACCGCCCCGATCTTGACGTGGAGCTTCACTGGACCACCTTCACGGCGTCGCCCTCGACGCCCACCCAGAACTTGTTCTTCACGGCGGCGAGGGGGAAAAACACCCACGCCCCGGCGTGCAGATCGGTCACTCGCACGTCCTCCGTCTTCTGCCCCTGCGTGGCGTCGACCACGGCGAAGGAGATCTTGTTGGCGCCCTCGCGGGTGTGGGAGGTGGTGGTGACGTCGTAGTCGCCCTCCTGATGGGAGGAGGTCGTCAGCGCCTCGGCGACCTCCTCGTCCACCTCGGCGACCTTGGGGGCGTTCTCCGGTGCGTGGTGACCCCGCACCCGGTCCACCGGGCCGAGGAGTACCGGGTTGGGGACGTTGGCGCAGGTCGCGTCCACTTGCCTGTAGGCGCAGCCGGTCCCGGCCGCGAGCAGGGCACATGTCGCCACGACCCGGGTGTGTCGTGCCGTGGCCATCGTGTTGCGAAGAAGCGTCATCGGGCAACCTTCCTTCGTGTCATGGTGCGGGCGCCGGCCCGGCACGTTCGCACGGTGCCAAAAGACGCCGTGGGCGCACATCGCATGATCATGCGGTGCGTTCGGCACGGGACCTGGGGCATCATGGGGGGATGCCCGCGGTGCTGATCATCGACGACGACCCTCGGGTCCGCGCGGCCGCCGCGGCGCTCGTCTCGGCGTCCGGTCGCTTCACGCTCGCCGGCGAGGCCGGCTCGGCCGCGCAGGGGATCGCCATGGCCCGGGCGCTCTGCCCCGAGGTGCTGCTGCTCGATCTGGGGCTGCCCGACGGCGACGGCACCCAGGTGCTCGAGGCGCTCCGCGAGCAGGCCGCACCGCCCGCGGCCATCGTCCTCACAGTCTTCGACGACGACGCCCACGTCTTCGACGCCCTGCGCGCCGGCGCGCTCGGCTACCTCCTCAAGGACGACCTGATCGGGCGCGTCCTCGGCGCGATCGACGAGGTCCTCGCCGGTGGCTCTCCGATGTCGCCGAGCATCGCGCGGCGCGTGCTCCGCACCTTCGCCCGCCCCACCGCGACGCCGCCGGAGGTCGCGCTGACCGACCGCGAGCTGGAGGTGACCGAGCTGCTCGCCCACGGCTCCACCTACGCCGAGATCGGCGAGATGCTCGGCATCTCCACCAACACCGTCCGCAGCTTCATCCGCAGCATCTACGACAAGCTCCACGTCTGCTCCAAGACGGAGGCCGTCCGGGAGGCGACGCGACGGGGCCTCTTGCGAGACTGAGCGGGCCGGCGGCCGGTTGCCAGGGCGGGCACCCTTTGGCACTCTCGGCGCGATGGCGCAGCGCCCCGCCGACCCCGAGCGCGTGCCCCGCGAGCCCTGGGGCTGGTACCTGCTGCTGCTCGTGCCCTTCGTCGGCACGCTGGCGGTGCCGCTCTACCTCCGGCTGGACCCGGAGCTGTTCGGCGTGCCCTTCTTCTACTGGTACCAGTTTCTCTGGATCCCCGTGGGCGCGCTCATCACCGCGGGGGTCTACTACGCCACGCGGAGCAAGCCGCGATGAGCGGGCCCAACGTCCCGGCGCTCGTCGTCTTCACCCTGCTCTTCGCGCTGGTCACCGTCCTCGGCTTCGTCGCCGCGCGGTGGCGTCGCGGCGACATGGACCAGCTCCACGAGTGGGGACTCGGCGGCCGGCGCTTCGGCACCGTCGTCACATGGTTCTTGCTCGGGGGTGATCTCTACACCGCGTACACCTTCGTCGCGGTGCCTGCGCTCGTGTACGGCGCCGGCGCCATCGGCTTCTTCGCGCTCCCGTACACCGTGATCACCTATCCCTTCGTGTTCGTGGTGATGCCGCGCATGTGGTCGGTGTCGCGCAAGCACGGCTTCATCACCGCGGCGGACTTCGTGCGCGCGCGCTTCGGCAGCGGCACCCTGGCGCTGGCCGTCGCGGCCACGGGCATCCTCGCCACGATGCCGTACATCGCCCTGCAGCTCGTCGGCATCCAGGTGGTGCTCGGCGCGATGGGTCTGGGGGGCTCCGGCGGGCTGGCCGCGGACCTGCCGCTCATCGTCGCCTTCGTCATCCTCGCGGCGTACACGTACTCCAGCGGCCTGCGTGCGCCGGCGATGATCGCCGTCGTCAAGGACACCATCATCTACATCGCCGTGCTCGCCGCGGTGATCGTCATCCCGGCGCGGCTGGGGGGCTACGGCAAGATCTTCCACGCGGTGGCGGTCGACAAGCTGGTGTTCGCCGCGCCGCACGGCGGCAACCTGGGGATGAGCGGGGCGTACGCCACCCTCGCCCTCGGCTCGGCGCTGGCGCTCTTCCTCTACCCGCACTCGGTGACGGGCGTGCTCTCCTCCAACGGGCGCGACGTCATCCGTCGCAACTCCGCCATCCTGCCGGCGTACTCCTTCCTCCTCGGCCTCATCGCCCTGCTCGGCTACATGGCTGTCGCGGCGAAGGTCGGGTCGATGCCGGAGTACGCGCCGCTCTTCGAGAAGTACGGGCCCAACTTCGCCGTCCCGGCGCTGTTCCTTCACAGCTTCCCGGCGTGGTTCGCCGGCTTCGCCTTCGCCGCCATCGCCATCGGCGCGCTGGTGCCGGCGGCGATCATGTCCATCGCCGCGGCGAACCTCTTCACGCGCAACGTCTACAAGGAGTACCTGCGCCCGCGCTGCACCGGCGCCGAGGAAGCGCGCGCCGCCAAGCTGAGCTCGCTGGTGGTCAAGTTCGGCGCGCTGGCCTTCGTGATCTTGCTGCCGCAGAAGTACGCCATCCAGCTCCAGCTCCTCGGCGGGGTGTGGGTGCTGCAGACGCTGCCCGCGCTGGTGCTCGGCCTGTACACCGCGCGCCTGCACCGCTTCGGCCTGCTCGCCGGCTGGGCGGTGGGGATGGCCGTGGGCACCTGGATGTGCGCGACACGCGGCTTCACCTCCACCATCTTCGCCGTCAAGCTCGGCGGGCTGACCGTCCCCGGGTACGCGGCGCTCTGGGCGCTGGTGGTCAACCTCGTCGTCGCCGTGCTCGCGACGGCGCTGCTCGACGCGATGGGTGTGGCGCGAGGAGAGGACGCGACGTCGCCGTCGGATTACGTCGACCGAGGGGACGCCGCCGCCGCGCCCAAGCCGTGACGCCGCGCGACATCGCGCTGCACTGCAGAAGTGAAGTCCGGGCAGAAGGCGAGCGCCGCGCGCGTCCGGGCACGTGATCGCGTGGCGATTGAACGTGCCCGGCGTCGCCTGTCGAGCTAATTTGGTGGAGTTCCGGCTGGGCTCGCCGGACTCGAAAGGAGTCGCTCGTGAAGCACTTCGCTCTCGCTCGCGGGGGACTCGTCCTCGCGCTCCTCCTCAACGCTGCCGCGTGCAGCGGCAGCGGCACCGGGTTCGGGGACGGCGACGCCTCCAGTCAGGATGATGGCGCCAGCACCGACGACGCGGGCACCACCGACGACGGCGCCACGAACGACGCCGGCACGTCGAAGGACTCGGGCACGCAGGTCGACGCCGGCGCGAAGGACTCCGGCACCATCGTCGCCGACTCCGGCGACGGGTTCGCCGCGGCGCGGACGGCGTGCATCAACGAGATCAACAAGCTGCGCGCCACCGAGAGCCACGCGGCCTACAAGCTCTGGGAGAGCCCCGCCATCGACACCTGCATGGACCAGCAGGCCACCTACGACCAGACCAACAAAAGCCCCCACCTCGCCTGGAAGAGCAAGAAGTACCCCACCTGCAATGGCAACGCCCAGGACGAGTGCGAGGGCTACGGGACCTCCGCCGCCGCGACCGTGAAGTGCCTCGACTCGATGTGGGCGGAGAAGAACCAGGCGAACTGCAAGGGCTGTGCAGCGTGCAACGGCCCGCAGCTCACCCAGGCCATCATCAACTGCCAGAGCACCTCGACCTGCGACTTCTACGGCAACTACGGGTCGGAGTGCGGCCACTACCTGAACATGGCCGCCGACTACTTCAGCTACGCCGCGTGTGGGTTCAGCACGCTGGGCGGGGCGGGTGGCTGGGCGACGCAGAACTTCAAGTAGGCGGCCGGCGCGCGTGAGGGGCGGCGCGCGCCGCAACGCCCGACGCGTAGCAGAGGGCCGGGGAGGGGCGGCGCGTGCCGCCCCTGCGACATGTCTTGAGAGGGATGTGAATGAAGTTCACATCCTCTCAATGAGGCTGCGGCGGGACGACGACGGTGTTGATCGGCGCGATGTTCCCGCCCGCCGGGTACGCGTACGAGGAGTAGGTGTCCAGGCCCCAGACCATGATGCCGAAGGGGCCGTCGCTCGTCGCGGAGTGCGGCCCGTTGTCGCACGTGCCGTTCTTGGTGCCGTTGCGGATGAGATCGATGTTGGTGATCTCGTAGTTGCCCGTGCCGCCGAGCGGCTTCCAGCCGGTGAGCGTGCCCGCGCAGTCCAGCTTGACGTCGTGGAAGCCGCTCCCGTTCTTCACGCGGGTGAAGACCAGGTTGGTGGTGTGGTACGTCGGGTCGGTGAAGAAGACGTACTTGGTGAGGAACTGCGCGGGCGGCAGGATGTCCACGTACTCCTCGTCGCCGAGGCTGCCGCCGCCGGTCACGTTGCAGCCGGTCATGATCTGGCCGACGTAGAAGGGGTGGTCGTTGTCCTGCGCCTTGACGACGAACGGGCCGGTCGCCTCGAAGTCGGCGACCTGCCCGACGTCCAGCGTCGCCGGGGCGCCGGCGATCTGCGGGCTGTAGGTGAGCTTGGTGCCCTTCACCGCGCCGACGAAGCGGTACGGGATGGACTCATCCTGCTTGCTCGGCATGCGCGTCGTGTACGGCGGGATGGCGTACTCCGAGCCGAAGGCTGCGACGGGCGGCACCTCCTGGTGTGCGGAGTCGCAGCCGCCGCCGGTCGAGGTCTTCGACTTGTAGCAGTCGTAGCCGAGGCCGCCGAAGAAGCCGATGGGGTTGGTCGACTGGATGACGGTGCCGCTCATCTCGTTCGACTCCTGCCACTGGATGTACTCGCCGGCCTTCAGCGTGTAGCTGGTCTGCTGGTTGGCGGGGGCGGCGACGACGTTGGTGCCGGAGGGCAGGCTGACGTTGGGGAAGACGGTGACCTTGGTGTTGTCCTGGTAGGCCACGATCTGACCCCACTGCGGCTGTGACGAGCCGCGCAGCGGGACGATGCCGAAGTAGTTGGTGCCCCACGCCGTCGTCGGGAAGAGCAGCTCGGCGCTCGGCAGGTACGAGCTCGCGCCGCCGTAGGGCAGGATGTCGTACGAGGTGATGGGCACGTTGGCGACGATGTGCCACGCCTCGCCGCGGCCGGTGATGCTGGGCCCGCTGCCGGAGCCGGTGATCGCGGTGCCGTAGGTCTGGCGGATCGCCGGCGCGATGGGGCAGGTGAGCGGCCCGGCGTTGGTCGAGTTCGGGTCGTCGGACATGAAGAGGATGGCCACCTTCCCCGGCGGCACGCCGGTGGAGGGCACCGCGGGCCAGCTCGTGGCGGGCGTGCCCGACTGCGGGATGCGGCCGAACTGGGTGGCGTCGTAGCTGGTGCCGCCGCGGGTGATGGTGAGCTTCACGTCCTTCGGCCAGTTGTTGGCGACGAAGACGGCGAAGCAGGGCGGCTTGATGTTGGCGTAGAAGGAGGGGGTCGGCACGACGTAGTCGCACCCGACGCTGCCCTTGCTCGCGGCGGCGGCGTCGCACGCGGGCACGCACTTGCCGCCGGCGCAGCCCTCGTCGACAGGGCAGGTCATCTGCACGACGCCCTGCTCGTCGATGACGTCGCGCAGGTCGCCGCTGCAGCCGAGCTTCTTGCCGCCGCCGTCGCCGCCGCCGTCGACGTTGCCGAACGGGTCGCCGCTGTCGTCGCCCGGTACGCCGCCGCCGTCGGGACCGACCGACGCGTTGCTTCCGTCGCCGAACGTGCTGCCGTTGCCGCCCCCGCACGCCGTCACGGCGCCCAGGCAAAGGACCGAGCCGATCGCGAGCCAGCGAACCCTCATGATGCCTCCCGAAGCAAAGGTGAGCCCGCGCCCCGCGAGGCACAGGCGGCCGGCCGCGCGCGCCACGACGCGCGACCGCCGAGCCAAAACTCTAGAGCACCGCCGCATACCCCGCACGCTGAAAAATTCCGCGCACATCGGAGCACAGGCGGGGCCTCCGCCGCCCTCGCTGCCTGCGCGCCGGTGGGCGCGTGCCACTGTCAGCATGCTAGCGGTCGGTCGCGCGCGATGCGCCAGCTGGAGCGGGGCCATCCGCGCACCCACCAAATGCCGCCCACTTGGCTTGATTCCGTTGACAGCGTAGGGTGTCGACTTACTTTGCGGGAGCGGCAGCCTTCCTTGGCGGTGACGCGCACATGGGCGAAAAGCAGTGCTACTACGAGGTGTTGGGGGTGTCGCGAGAAGCGTCGTGCGACGACATCCGGCGCGCGTACAAGCGCGAGGCCCTCAAGCACCACCCCGACCGTAACCAGGGCGACCCCGCCTCGGAGGTTCGCTTCAAGGTCGTGAACGAGGCCTACCAGGTCCTCTCCGACGAGCAGAAGCGCGGCATCTACGATCGCTTCGGCCACGCCGGGCTGGAGGGCGGCGGCGCAGGGATGGATGGCCTGGGCGACATGTTCGCCCACATGCAGGACCTCTTCACCGAGATGTTCTCCGGCGGCTTCGGCTTCGGCGGTCGCACCGCCGCGCGGCGCGGGGGTGATCTGCGCGTCCAGCAGCGCCTCACCCTGGCGGAGGCCGCCTTCGGGTGCAAGCGGGAGGTGGCGGTGCGCGCTCCCGCCCCGTGCGACGACTGCCAGGGCTCCGGCGCGGCGAAGGGCACCAAGCCGGAGAGCTGCCCCATGTGCCGGGGCACCGGCCAGGTCTCCAACGCGCGCGGCTTCGTGATGTTCACCGCCCCGTGCGCCAAGTGCCAGGGTCGCGGCGTCTTCATCAAGAGCCCTTGCAAGACCTGCAACGGCGGCGGCGCGGTGCAGAAGGTGAGGAAGGTCATCGTGACCTTCCCCGCCGGGGTGGACGCCGGCCAGCGCCTGCGCGTCCCGGGGCAGGGTCTGCACGGGCCGAACGGCAACGGCGATCTGTACGTGGACATCGACGTGGAAGAGGACCCGCGCTTCGAGCGGGACGGCGTGGATCTCCTCACCCGCGTGACCATCCCCTTCCTGCAGGCCACGCTCGGCGCGGAGGTGCAGGTTCCCACGCTCGGCGCGCGTCCCCCGCCGGCCGGCGAGAAGCCCAGCGGCGAGAAGCCGAACGGCGAGAAGGCCAGCGGCGAGAAGGCCAACGGTGAGGCGAGCCACGGTGCGTCGCACCCGACGGTGACGCTCTCCGTACCGCCGGGCACGCAGCCCGGGCAGCACTTCACCCTGCGCGGCCACGGCGTCCCGCGGTTGGATGGCCGCGGCCGCGGCGCGCTGGTGGTGCAGGTGCAGGTGATGGTCCCCACCGCGCTGACCGAGCGCGCGCGCAAGCTCCTGCAAGAGCTGGAGGTGGAGCTCGGCGGCGGCGAGCCCGACTCGGCCGAGGGCGAGCCCGTCTCCGGGGCCAAGCGCGCCGTCCAGGGCTGATGGACGCTGACGCCCTGCGCGCCAGGCTGGCGGCGACGCCCACCCTCCGCGCGACGGGTCGCGTCGTCGGCGTGACGGGCCTCGCCGTGCGCTTCGCGCTGCCCGGCGTGCGCGTGGGCGACGTGGTCCACATCCGCCGCCGTGGCGAGCCGCTCGCCTGCGAGGTGGTCGGCTTCGCCGAGGGCGAGGCGGTGGCGATGCCCCTCGGCGCCCTCGTCGGCGTGGGGCCGGACGACGTGGTCGAGGCCACCGGCGGCGCCTTCACGGTGCGTGCGAGCGACGCGCTGCTCGGCCGCGTGGTGGATGGCCTGGGGCGCCCGATCGACGGCGGCCCCTCGCTGGAGTCCGGCGAGCCTGTCCCGGTCGATCGCGATCCCCCGCTGGCGCTCGCGCGTCGCCCCGTCGACCGCCCCATCGCCACCGGCGTGCGCGTGCTGGACGGCCTGCTCACCCTGGGGGAGGGGCAGCGCGTGGGCCTCTTCGCCGGGTCGGGCGTCGGCAAGAGCACGCTGCTCGGCGCCATCGCGCGCGGCGTGGAGGCGGACGTCGTCGTGGTGGCGCTGGTCGGCGAGCGCGGCCGCGAGGTGAGCGAGTTCCTGGAGCACTCCCTCGGTGCCGAGGGCCGCGCGCGCAGCGTGGTGGTCGTGGCGACGAGCGACGTCGCTGCGCTGGAGCGGCTGCGCGCCGCGCAGGTCGCCACCGCCTACGCCGAGTACTTTCGCGATCAGGGCAAGCGGGTGATGCTCCTGTGCGACTCGGTGACGCGCTTCGCCCGCGCCCAGCGCGAGGTGGGCCTCGCCGCCGGGGAGCCGCCCGCGCGCCGCGGCTACCCGCCCAGCGTCTTCGCCATGCTCCCGCGCCTGCTGGAGCGCTCCGGCCAGGGCGAGCGCGGGTCCATCACCGCCATCTACACCGTGCTGGTGGAGGGCGGTGACATGGACGAGCCCATCGCCGACGAGGTGCGCGGCGTGCTGGACGGCCACGTGGTGCTCGACCGCGGCATCGCCGCGCGCGGCCGGTATCCCGCGGTGGACGTGACGGTGTCGCTCTCGCGCGTGATGGACGCGGTGGTGAGCAAGGAGCATCGCGCGGCGGCGCGGCGCCTGCGGGCGATGCTCGGCGTCTACGAGTCGAAGCGCGATCTGGTGACCCTCGGCGCGTACGCCAAGGGCAGCGACAGGGAGCTGGACGAGGCCATCGCCCGGATGCCGAAGATCGAGCAGTTCCTGAAGCAGGACCCGAAGGACGGGGTGGCGTTCGGGGACACGGTGACGTTGCTGCAGCAGGCGGTGAAGTAGGAGGGGGTGGGCCCCTCCTCGCGCCCGTGCTCCGGCTCATGCTCGCGTGCTCGGCCGCGACGCGGGTGCACGATGGTCACGACGGTCGCGGCCTGCGCGCGCTGCGCGTGAGCCGTGCGCGCGGGCGGTCCTCCCCTCGGTGTCGCGCTCCGCGCGCCACACGGGGAGGAGGGTGCGCCGCGCGCGTCCGGCCTTGGCGTCGGCGCGGGCTCGCCGAGGGAGGGAACGTACCCGGGGCATCGCGCGTAGCTCCTCGGGTGAGAGCGATGCTCCTCCTCTGCCTGACCGCGTGCGCCGCCTCACCGCCAGCGGCGCCCCCGCGCGTCGCGCCGGCGAAGCTCGCGCGCGCCGCCGCCGGGCCGGCTGCGCCGGACGCCGGGTCACCGGACGTCGGCTCGCCAGGGGACGGCGCGCAGGACGCCGGCGCGGTGGTCGAGGAGCCCGCCGACACCTGCGAGCCCGCGCGCGCACGCTTCGAAGCGAGCCTCGCCCCCGCGTTCGACCGATGCGTCGGCCCGCACCACCGCGCCATCGGCGAGAGCGAGAGCACGCGCCACGGGTCCGACCACGAGCCTCCCATCGGCATAGGTCTCCTCGTTGGCGCCGACGGGACCATCACGGACATCTTGTGGGAGGCCTCGACGGGCTGGGGGCCGCGCATCGCGCGCTGCGCCCTGGCCGCCGTGAAGCGCGCCCCGTTCCGCGAGCCGGACTGCGCGGGGCGCCACCTGCACGTCGCGCGCGCGTACCGAAGGCGCCGCTGACGCCCCTTCCGGGCACCACCCTCCCCGTGTGGCGCGCGGAGCGCGACACCGAGAGGAGGGCGCCCGCGAGCACGGGCCCGAACCCGGGCGGGGAGGGGCCCACCCCCTCTCGCGCTCTTCTCTACGGCGCTCGCACGAGCAGCCGGGCTCGCCCGTACGCCAGGCCGTCGCCGTTGGTGCCGCAGTCGCCGGACGTGGAGCTGTTGCGGAGCTGCACGCTCACCGTGTGGCTGCCCGCGTCGAAGTTCTGGCCCCACAGGAGCGGCGTGAGGGTCCACCAGGTCGTCGCGCCGTCGCCGACGTTGATCGCCTGTCCGTGGTTCGGGTCGCCCAGCGGGGTGCCGTCGACGACGTAGCGCCACGCGCAGTGGCCGGAGCCGGAGAGGGTGCGCTCGGTCGCGGCGAAGTCCAGCAGCAGGTGGCGCGGGGTCGTGACGTCGAAGGTGGCGCTCAGGCCGCCGATGGTCACCCACTGGCTGGTCGAGCCGAGGATGTCGGCCCCGCCGGCGGACTCCACGCTGGTGGCCAGTCCCCCTTGCGGGCTGGCGTCCACGAAGAGCCGGAACTTGGCGTAGTCCTGGTTGCCCTGGCCGGCGTTGCACGTGCCGCCCGTGGCGGCGGTCGTCGCCACCTGCGCCTTGACGGTGTGCGCGCCGGACGCCATGTCCTCGCCGTAGTCGATCCCGACCGGCGCCCACCACCCACCGCCCACGTCGTCCACCGAGATGGCCTGGCCGTGGTTGGGATCCCCGAGCGGCGTGCCGTCCACCACCAGCCGGTACGCGCAGTGCGCCTCTCCGGACCCCTGCCCGAGCTCGCTGCCGGCCATGGACATCTGCACGTGGTCGGCGGCGCCCAGCGTGAAGCTCACCGTCACGCCGGGGATGTCGGTCCACCCGCTGCCCGACGCCCGCGCGCCGGTCTCGCCGGTCGACTCCGCGTACCAGGCGCTCTGCGGGTCGTAGGCGGCGATCTCCAGGCGCGAGCGGTCGTAAGGCAGGCCGCCGTCGCCGTCCAGGTAGCAGGTGCCGTAGCCGTTGGCGTTCGTCGCGTCGACCGAGATGGTGTGTGCGCCGGCGGCCAGCGGCATGGCGATCATGTCGCTGAAGGACTCGTGCCAGCGCGTGGCGCTGCGCATCACCGTGATGGCGTTGCCCCAGGTGGCGTTGCCTGTCGGGTTGCCGTCCACGACGAAGCGCTGACCGACGTGGCAGAGGCCGTTGCCGCCGCCCGCGAAGCGCAGGGTGCCGGCCCAGCGCATGAGCACCAGGCTGCTGGCGTAGAGGGTGGTCGTGGCGCTGAGCCCCGCGGGGACCCACGTCTGGTCGCCGGGGATCGAGACGTTGTTGCCGCTCGACTCCACCAGCCACGAGTGCGGGCCGCACTTGCCGGCGGTGCACAGGCCCGCGGTGCAGTCGGTGTCGATCGAGCACGACTTGCCGTCGTCGCATGGCTTGCAGTCGGGGCCCCCGCAGTTGACGTCGGTCTCCTGCCCGTTCTTGATGCCGTCGGTGCAGGAGCCGGTGCTCGCCTCGACCGGCGTGACATCGGACGACGCGTCGGCGGCGGCGTCCGCGGGCGGCGCGCCCGCCTCCGGCAGCGGCGCCTGCGCGTCGTCACCCGGCGGCGTGGTGCTGGACTGCGCGCACCCGCTGGCCACCACCACCACGACCAGGATCGCCTGCGTCAACCGGAGAGGCTGGTTCATGGCACCTGCTCCCAGCATAGCGCAGAAGGGGCGGAGGTCGCCGCGCGTCACGCGTTCAGCAGGTCGGCGGCGAAGGTGGACGCAAGAGCCATGATGGTGTGCTGCGGGTTGACGCCCAGGTTGGTGGGGATGACCGACGCGTCGGCGACGACGAGGTTCGGCATGCCGTGGACGCGGCCACGAGCGTCGGTGACGCTGGTGCGGGCGTCGCGCCCCATCACGCAGCCGCCGAAGAGGTGACTCAGGATGGCGATGTAGCGGCGCGGGTCGAGCGGGGCGTCCTCGAGCACGTCGATCTCGTCCGCGGCGAGCTCGAAGGGCATGCCGGCGATGCCGGGGATGATCGCCTTCGCGCCCGCCGCCACGTGCTGCTGCGCGAGCAGGTGCATGCCGCGCCGGAAGCGCTCCATGTCGGCGCGGTCCAGGGTGTACCGCACGACGGGGCGCGCGCCGAAGAGGCTGGTGCCCACCGTGCCCGTCGACTCCGCGCGCACCGCGTGGCACCACATCGCCACGTGGCGGTACCTGGCGAGGCGCTTCATCAGCTCGGCGCCGCCGCCGGAGAAGCGGCTGGCCACCAGCTCCGGCGGGATGGCGAGCGTCTCCAGCTTGAGCCCCGGCGACTCGCGGAAGGCGATGCTCGCCCAGCCCTGCGTGGCGCCGATGTTCATGTCGACCGGGTCGTCGTAGCAACCGAAGACGCCGGTGCCCGGGTGCGCGCGGAAGAACTTGCCGAGCGCCGGGCCGCGGATGCCCGAGCGCATGAGCAGCACCGGGCTGTGCGTCGCGGAGGCGGCGACGACGACCGCCTTGCGCGCGCGCACCACGAAGCGGGTGCCCTCCGCGCGCGTGGCCGGGTGGCGGAAGCGGCCGGTGACGCCCACGGCGCGGGAGCCCTCGGTGAGGACGCGCCCGACGGGCGCGGAGGAGACGACGAGTCCGCCGCGCGCGAGCGTCTCCGGCACGTAGTTGAGGTTGAGGCTCTGCTTGCGCCCCTTGCGGCACCCCTGCACGCACTGTCCGGACCCCTCGCAGCCCTTCACGTAGCGGCGGAGGTAGTGCGAGTCGGACCAGCCGAGGGCGTCGGCGCCCGCCTTCGCGAGGAGGTTGGAGCGGCCCCGCGCGGCGGCGGGCACCTCCTCCACGGAGAGCTCGCGCTCGATCACGTCCTGCGCGGCCCACACGCGATCGCGCAGGCCGCCGATGCCGTGGTCGCGCTCCCACTGGTCGAAGATGTCCTCGGGCGTGCGCACGCAGATGGCGCTGTTGATGACGGTGGTGCCGCCCATGGTGCGCGCCTGGACCACCGGCCAGAGGGCGCGGCCCATCGTCACCTGGCTGCCCCAGTCGTCCATCAGATCGCGCATGGATCCGTAGGCGCTCGAGGGGTAGTCCTCCGGATCGCGCCACGCGCCCGCCTCGACGAGCGCCACGCTCGCGCCGCCGCGGGCGAGCGTCACGGCGGCGGTGGCGCCGCCGGCGCCGGAGCCGACGACGACGTAGTCCGCCTCCGCGCGCAGGTCCGCGTCGCCGCGCGCGCGGTAGCCGACGTGCGCGCCGCTCACCACTTCCTCCACGTGCCCGGGTCGGGCGGGAGCGGGGGGAGGGCGAAGCGCCGGCGCACCTCCGGGTGCGTGCCCCACGCGAGCCCCGCGGCGAGCTTCACCAGGAAGACGGCCTGCCGGAGGAGGTAGACGTTGGTGGTGGTGATCTTGTGCGCGTGCCTGTCCGCCAGCGACGGCGGCAAGAGGAACGCGGGGAGCGGCACGAAGACCGTCACCACCGGCGAGAGGTGAAAGAGCACCGCGCCGAGCACGACGCCCAGCCACATGAGCGGCGTGGTGTCCTCCCGGAAGCGCACGAGGAAGGCATCCAGATCGCAATCCTCGGCGCCGGGCAGGGCGTCGGTGCGGGGGTACATGGCGACGATCGCCGAGCGGACGAGGGCGATCACGCGGTCAGGACCCCGCGATCAGGGTGACGGTGCCCGCGACCGCCTTGACGTGCACGGTCAGGCGCGGCGACGTCGCCCCTCCCGCGGTGACGTAGGCCGCGCCCGCGTGCGTCCAGCCGGGCGCCTTGACCGGGCCGTCGGTGACGTCGGCGCGCGCGGGGACGCCGGCGGGCACGTGGACGGTGATGGAGCCCGCCGCGCTCCCGACGTCCAGGGTCATCTCGCGGTCGACGTGATCGCCGAAGTCCACGTTGACGGAGCCCACCGTGGTGTGGACGCTCAGCTTGGCCGCGCCGAAGTTTCCCAGGTCCTTCACGTCGACCGCGCCCGCGCCGGCGTCGATGGTCATCGCGTCGGCCGACACCGGGTTCTTCTCGTCGCAGTCGACGTTCACCGTCCCGGCGCCGGCGTGCACCGCCAGGCTGTGCACGGGGGAGGAGCCCAGGCGGATGTCGGTCTTCCCCGCGCCCGCGTTGACGACCAGGTCCATGGGCGTCGGACCGAGCTGCAGGCTCCAGTCGGCGACGAGGCCTCTGTACGGCGCCGGGTCGGCGTCCTTCGAGCCCTGGACGATGGTCACCGAGTCCGGTGTGGTGGTGACCTTGGGGTCCAGCGCCTTGACGTTGGACTGCGCGCTGCCGCCGACGACGTGCCCGCCGCCGCCGACCATCTTCAGGGTGCCCGCGGCGATGGAGACGTCGACCTTCACCGGCTTGGAGGGCGTGCCCTGCGCGTCGGCCGCGATGTCGACCGTGCGGGTCTCCCCGGTGGTCTTCTTGCAGGATGCAACCAGCAGCGCCAGCAAGGCGAGGTGGGCGATGCGCATGGGGGAGAGCGTAGCACCGAGCGGGGGCGCGACGTTCACCGGTGGGGAGGGCTCCTCGTCCGCCGTCACCGCGCGACGCCCCCGCACCTGCCGGCGCGGCACACGGCGCGGTAGGCGCTCGGGTCGACGGTCGGCGCGCAGGCCTGCTCGTCGCGGGCGCAGCGCACGCGGTTGCAGACCTCGTGGCGCTCGTGTAGCGCGGCGCGGCTCGTCGCGCGCGGGTCGGCGGGGCAGCGCGCGCAGCACCCGCCCCAGTCGGTGATCACGCACTCGGCGTCGCGCACGCAAGGGGCGGTCGACGTGAGCGACGCGGGCGCGGCGGGCGGCGGGGACGTGCCGGGGAAGGGCGAGTGGTCCACGGAGCCGTCGCTCGCCGCCGCGGCCGCGGGCGAGGCCGCAGACTGTGAGGGTGAGGGCGCGGGCGCCGGGGCCGGAGCTGGAGGGGGAGCCGGTGCAGGAGCGGGCGCGGCGGGTGGAGGGGGCGCGGCGCGCGGAGCGCAGGCCGCCGCCAGAAGCATGCATGATACACGTAACATCGTCCGCGCGTATGGACCCGGCATGGTGCCAGGGTATCCGCTCCGGCGTCGCAGGTCCTGCGAGGCCCGCGCGTGGCGACGATCTCCGCCGGCGGCAGGCGCGAGGACATCTCGGTGAAGCCGCGGAGGTCGGAGAACCAGATCACGGCGCGGGCTCCCGCCGGGGCGCCTGCGGGTCCACTTCCACGCCGGGCGCTCCCGTCTGGCCCCCTGCATGGTACCGTTCAGTCCGTGTCGTCCTCGCGGCCCATCGCCGAGTCCGCAATATCCACCAACTGGCGGGATGCGGAGACGATTGTGATGCGGTTCTCCGGGCGCGTCACGGGGGCGCTGCTCGAGCCGACCGTCGCGGAGGTGCGGTCGGTCGTCGCCGCCCGCCGCCCGCGCTTCGCCCTCTTCGACACGAGGGACGTGGAGTCGTACTCGCCGGACGTCCGGGGACCCGGCTCCGACCTGCTGCGCACGCTCCGCGAGGCGGGGCTGGAGCGGGCGCTGGCGGTGGCGCCGTCCGCCGCGGTCCGGATGATCGGCTCGGCGCTCGCCCTCGCGACCGGGACCCCGCTGTCGTTCGTCGAGTCCGTCGACGCGGCGTATGCTCGCTTCGCCGAGCTGCGTCGCTAGATCGGCGTTCGTGCTCCTCGATCCCGCGCGGCCCGGGACGGCGGCGTCTCGGGGGCGCCCCGATGTGCTAACCATGCCCCGATCCCATGACCGTCCTCCAGGTCGCCGACCTGCGCTTCGGGTTCGCCGGCGGCACGCTCTTCGAGAAGGTGACCTTCAGCCTCGCGCTCGGGGAGCGCGCGGCCCTGGTCGCGCCCAACGGCGCGGGCAAGTCCACGCTGCTGAGGCTCATCATGCACGAGATGGAGCCCGATGGCGGCTCGTGCGTGATCAAGAAGGGGACGAGCGTCGGCTACTACCGGCAGTCGCACGAGGTGGAGGCGAAGGGGGACGTGCTCGGCGCCTTCCTCTCCGGCTTCCGCGACGTGCTCGCGCTGCGCGAGGAGCTGCACAAGGCCCAGCACGACGCCGCCTCCGGCGAGGCGAAGGCGCTGGAGCACCTCGCTCACCTCACCGATCGCTATCACGTGGAGCGCGGGGACGAGCTGGAGCGGGAGGTCTCCATCCTGGCGCAGAAGCTCGGCTTCGCGCAGACGGACCTGGAGCGCCCCGTGGCCTCTCTCTCCGGCGGGGAGCGCGGGCGGCTCAACCTCGGCCTGGTGCTGGCCCAGCAGCCGGACCTGTTGCTGCTGGACGAGCCCACCAACCACCTCGACCTGGACACCATCTCCTGGCTGGAGAGCTGGCTCGTCGGCTACCGGGGCGCGGTGCTCGTCGTCTCCCACGACCGCGCCTTCCTGGACAACGTGTGCCCGGAGACGCTGGAGCTCGGGTCCCGCGGGCTGCGCGTCTACCCGCTCAGGTACTCCGACTACGCCGTCGCGCGGGAGGCGGACCTCGCCCGCGAGCGCGCGCTGATGGAGCGGCAGCAGGCGTTCATCGGCAAGACCGAGGACTTCATCCGCAAGAACATCGCCGGCCAGAAGACGAAGCAGGCGCAGAGCCGGCGCAAGATGCTGGAGAAGCTGGAGCGCGTGGAGCGGCCGGAGGACGTGTGGCAGGTGGCCGAGCGGGTGCGCTTCCGCTTCGCGCCCGCCGCGCGCTCCGGGGACATCGTCCTCGACTGCAAGGACCTGCGCGCCGAGCGCGGCGGCCGCGTGCTCTTCGATGGGCTGGAGCTGCTCGTGCGGCGCGGCGAGCGTCTCGGCGTCGTCGGCCCGAACGGCGCGGGCAAGACCACGTTGATCAACCTCCTCGCCGGGCGCGGGGCGCCGGAGGACACCGGCACCGTCAAGCGCGGCACCAACCTGCAGGAGGGCTACTTCGATCAGCACCTGGGGGAGGTGAACCCGAGGCTCAGCGCGGTGGAGGAGATCCGCACCATCCGCGGCGACTACACCGTGGAGAAGGCGCGCGAGTACCTCTCCCGCTTCCGCTTCTGGGGTGACGACCCGCTGCGCGTCGTGTCCGGCTTCTCGGGCGGGGAGCGCTCGCGCCTCGCCCTGGCGAAGCTGCTGCTCGAGCCGCGCAACCTGCTCTTCCTGGACGAGCCCACCAACCACCTGGACATCCCCGCCGCCGAGATCCTGGAGGAGGCGCTCGTCGGCTTCGAGGGGACGGTCATCTTCGTCTCCCACGACCGCCGCTTCCTGGAGAACGTGGCGACGCGCGTCGTCAGCGTGCGCGACGGCAAGGCGGAGGTCTTCGTGGGCGGGTACCGCGATTTCGTGCAGTCTACACGCATGGCGCCGGAGGAGGCGGCGCCGCCGCCCCGCAAGAAGTCGGCGCCGCCCCCGGCCCACACCGCGCCGCCGGAGGGAGCGAAGGACCCCGCCGCCCGTAAGAAGGAGTATGAGGCGCAGCGTCAGGCCGCCCGGGAGAAGGAGCGACGGGTCAAGCGCATCTCCGAGCTGGAGAACGCCATCGCCCTGGCGGAGGCGGAGCTCGGCGTCATGCGCGACCGCCTCAAGCAAGATCCCGGGGGTGACTGGGCGAAACTTGCCGAGATGGCTCAGGCGGAGCAGGCTCTGTCCCGGAAGGTCGACACCATGATGGCGGAGTGGACGAAGCTGTCGGAGGCGGACTGATGCGGTGGTGGATGCGCCTCGCCCTCGCGCTCGCCGTCGCGCTGCTCGTCGCCGGGTGCCACAAGAAGAAGACCGAGGCGGCCAGCCCCGATCCCGGCGCGTCGATGGTGGTGCGAGACTCCACCCAGGGCCTGCTCCTGACCTGGATCGACGACAAGGGCGACTTCCACGTCGAGCAGAAGGTGGGCGACGTCCCCATGATGGGTCGCGATGCGGTCCGCGTGGTGGATCCCAACAAGGACGACGGCACCCACGCCGACAAGGTCTACGTGGCGGACCTGCGGCAGGTGAAGCCCGACGGGACGTACCCGGTCACCACGATGACGCGCGACGACTTCGAGAAGCTGGCCGTCGCCCGGCGGGAGAAGCACGGGCCCACCCTCGCCAGCGCCGCGCCCCCGCCCGCCGACGCCGGTCCGCCCAGGTCGCAGCCCGGCAGCGCGACCGGCGGACTCCCCCACGACACGGCGCAGAACCGCCCCGCGGTCATCATCTACGGCGCCTCGTGGTGCGGCGCCTGCCACGAGGCCGCGCGCTACCTCTCCTCCAAGGGCATCCCCTTCGTGGAGAAGGACATCGAGAAGGACGGCACCGCCAACCGCGAGATGCAGGCGAAGCTGCGCGCCAACGGGCTGCGCGGCGGGTCCATCCCGGTGATCGACGTGCGCGGCAAGGTGATGGTCGGGTTCAACCCGGCGTCGATCGACGCGGCCCTCGGCCACGCGACGTGACCCCCCGAGCTGGAGGGAGCTCACCGCCGCGCGTCCGCGGCGCCGTTCGCGGTCAGCCCTGCGTGTAGAGCGTCACGCCGCGATGCACCACGCCGTTCTGAAAGTCGGGCGGGTGCCACTCCACGCGCGCCATCACCAGCAGACCGCCGAAGGTCTTCGTCGTCGTCGAGAACATCGGGTAGGTCGTCGGATCGTGCAGGATGGAGACGGCCCAGGTCGTCATCTCGGAGGTGACGTCCGCCTGCGCCATGAGCTTCCAGCCGGCGGGGACCGGCGGGTTGTCGGCGACGTCGGGCGCCTTCGTGCAGCACTGGATGTCGGCGGGGCCGGGGCAGTAGCCGGGCGTCGAGGTGTGATCGCCCAGCGCGGCGCAGTCGGCGGTGGACATGCACTCGCCCCACACGCCCGCGCTGCTCAGGAAGCAGCCCGCGTCGGCGGCGTCGGGGGCGGCGTCGGCGTCGCTGCCCGCGCTGTCCGGCGCGGCGCCGGCGTCGTCGCCGCCCCGGTCGTCGCCGGCGTCCGTCGCGCCCGGGTCGCCGGACGTGTCGGGCGGCGCGGAGCAGGCGGCCGCGAGCACGAGGATGGGGACGGCGAGGGCGACGCGCACGCCGGCAGGATAGCAGCGGAGCGCCCCGCGCGCCTCAGGCCCCCGGCGGACGGGCGAGCGTCATGTGCACCCACTCGGTCGCCCAGATCAGCTCCTCCAGACGCTCGTCGAAGGCGGCCCACGCGCGGGCGTCCTTCCCGCCGTGCAGCTCGCGCGAGACCTCGGTGGCGTGGCGCATGCCGGTGACGAGGGCGTCGAAGTGCGCGTACGAAGCGTTGACGGCCTTGTGCGAGAAGACGACAGACGTCGGCTGGCGGCGGCGCAGGGCGACGGCCATGCGCTCGAAGTCGTCCCCGATCTCCTCGCACCACCCGTAGAGGCGACTGAGATACCCGGCGAGCGTCCCCTCCAGCGAGAAGAGCGGCTTGAGGCGCGGGTCGGCGCGGTGGCCTTGCACGCGCTCGAGCGCGACGCGGAGATCGCCCAGGGCGTCGGCGTAGTCGCGAAGTCTCGCGAGCGAGGCCGCCGAGGTGTCCTCCCTCGGCACGGCGTCCAGCGCCTGCCCGAGCCACTCGATGCGCACCGTCAGGTCCAAGAAGAGGCCTGCCCAGAAGTCCGACTCGGTGGAGGGGAGCCGCAGCGAGCCGGAGGAAGGCGGCGGGGCAGGGGGGAGGAGGCGATCGTCGTCCATCGGAGTCCGCGGTGCGCGTAGACGTCAGGAGACTACACCCATTGACGACTTGGCGAAATGCGCAGTCGAAGAGTTGGGTGATACCCTCGCGGCTACTTCTTCATCCGCACCACGCGCTCGTAGACCTCGCGCTTCGGCCGGCCGCTCCACGCGGCGAGGCGCTCGGCGATGCGCCGCGTGGGCTCGCCGCGCTCCAGCTCCTCGGCGATGCGCACGTCCAGCGAGGCGTCGTCCACCGCCGCCTCCGCCGCGTGGTGCGGGCCGAGCACGACGACCACCTCGCCCCGCCACTCCCGCGCGTCCGCCGCCAGCTCGTCGAGCGTCCCGCGCGTGAGCTCCTCGTGCACCTTGGTGAGCTCGCGCGCCACGCACGCCGGTCGCGAGGGCGTCGCGCGCGCCAGGTCGGCGAGCGTATCGTGCACGCGTCCGGGGGCCTCGAAGAGCACCACCGGCTCCGGCGTCGAGGCGGCGCGGCCGAGCGCCTCCTCCCGCTCCGTCCCGGAGCGCGGGAGGAACCCCAGAAAGCGGAAGGCGCCGCCGGTGCCCAGGCCGCTCGCCACCAGCGCGGCGAGCACCGCGCTCGCGCCCGGCACCGGGACCACGCGCACGCCCGCCTCGATCGCCCCGCGCACCAGGGCGTCGCCCGGATCGCTCACGCCCGGGGTCCCCGCGTCGGTCACCAGCGCCACCGTCTCTCCGGCGCGCAGCCGCTCCACCAGCCGCGCCACGTCCCGCCCGGTGGAGTGCGCGTGCAGCGCCACCAGCTCCTTGCCGGCGACGCCGTGGTGCGACAGCAGCTTGCGTGTGTGGCGCGTGTCCTCCGCGGCGATCACGTCCGCCGCGTGGAGCACGGCCAGCGCGCGCAGGGTCACGTCGGCGAGGTTGCCGATGGGGGTCGCCACCACGTGCAGCGCGCCGCGTTCGACGTCGGACATCGAGCCCTTGTACTACGAGCGCGCGCCGCCCGGACGGAAGTCGGCGGCGGCTACTGGCACGGGTCGGGCGGTGGCGGGGGCGCCGGCGACACCTCGGTGGGATTGGCGACGAGCTTCGCCTCGAAGCCCAGCCCCACCGAGATGGCGGTGCACGGCACGCCCTGCGTGTTGGTCCCGTCGAGCAGGATGTCCTGCGCCTGCCGGATCTGCTGCGCGACGCCGTCGAACGCCGAGCCGCACAGGGCGGTCGTGATCTGGCCCGCGACCTGCTTGAGCTCGGTGAGAAACTCCTCGGTGTCCAGCACGCCCGCGATGGTGCCGTTGACGGCGTCGGCGTGGTCGGCGTGATCGAAGGTGATGACGGCGTCGTGGATCTGGAACTCCAGCGGGGAGGTGCCGACGGAGACGTCGACGACGACCGGGCTGGATCCGGGGCCACTGCGGAACGTCCCGCCGGACATGCTCGCCGACGCGAACGCGATCTTGGAGCCGCCCTCCAGGGTGTTCCCATCGGCGAGGGAGGTGGCGAGCACCGGCCAGTCGGTGGAGGTGTCGAAGGCGGGTACGCCATTGTTGTAGCGGGCGCCCACGAAGACCTGCGCGGTCAACCCGTTTGCCGTCTGCGCGGGGTCGTCGGAGAGGCCCTTCACCTGCAGCAGCAGCGTCCAGCCGCCCTGATCGATGAAGTCGGTCTCGATGGCGGACGGGGTGTTCTGGCTGGCGGCGCTCTGCATGATGGGCAACAGCATGGCGCCCCACGCGTTGTCGATGCCCTGGTTGCCGTCGACCTGGTTGTTCTTCGACGCGCCGGCGGTGAGCGTGCAGACGTCGGTCGAGCTGCTGTCCGTCGTCTTGCTGTCCAGGTTGACGCCGAAGTCCTTCCACGCCGTGGAGCTGGGGGGACCGCCGCCGCGCGGCGCCTCGCCGAGGTACACCTTGTCGATGGCGAAGGTGTAGGTGTCGCTCGTGGGGGGGCCCGCCTCGGTCGGCCCGCCTTCGGACCCGCCGCCGTCCTTCGACGGGAGCGCGCCGTCCTTTCCGGCGTCGGCGCCGCCGTCACTCGCCCCGGTGACCTCACCCCCGCAGCCCACCGCCACCACGCAAAGCAACCATCCGCAAGCACAAGCACGCAACAGGGTCATATCGAAAGGCCCCCTTTCGCGCCTCACCATACCGCGCGCCGCGCGGCGGCGCTATGCGAGCTCGGCGGCGTCGCCCATCTCGGCGCGGAGGAAGTCGCGCAGCCGGTGGGTGAGCCGCTGTTCGAGCTGCCGGACGCGCTCTCGCGAGATGCCGAACTTGTCCCCCAGCTCCTGCAGGGTGAGCGGATCGTCGGAGACGAGGCGCGAGTCGAAGATGGCCAGCTCCTTGTCCTTGCCCACCAGCGTCTTGCGGAACTCTGCGAGCTTGTCCTTGAGCAGGGCCTGCAGCTCCTCGTCCGCCATGAGCGCCTCGGGGCCCTCGCCGACGCTGGGGATCATGTCCACCTTGGCGATGGATCGGCCCTCCGAGTCGCCCACCGGCGCGTCCAGCGATTTCTCGCTGGAGGTGAGGCGTAGGTCCATCTCCGCCACGTCGTGCTCGGGCACGTTGAGGCGCTTGGCGATCTCCTCGTTGGTGGGCTCGATGCCCATCGCCTGCAGCTCCGCCCGCTTCTTGCGCAGGTTGAAGAAGAGCTTGCGCTGCGCCTGCGTGGTGCCCAGCTTCACCAGGCGCCAGTTGTTGAGGATGAACCGCAGGATGTACGCGCGGATCCACCACGCCGCATAGGAGGAGAGCTTCACTCCACGGTACGGGTCGTACCGCTTGACCGCCTGCATGAGGCCGATGTTGCCCTCCTGCACCAGGTCCATGATGTTCTTGTAGGCGCGCCGGTACTCGTAGGCGATCTTCACCACCAGGCGCAGGTTCGCGGTGACGAGCTGCGCGGCGATGCGTGGGTCCTGGCTGTTGACGAAGTTGACGGCGAGGTCGTGCGTCTCCTCCGGGGTGAGCAGCCGGTGGCGCTGGACCTCGCGCAGGTACGCCGCCATCGGGTCGAAGCGGGCGAGGGACGTGTCCTTCGAGGGCGTGACCGGCACCGCGGGGGCCGTCTCGCCGTCACCGTCCTCGGTGCTCTCGGCGGCCTCTTCCTCCTCCTCGTCCTCGATCTCCGGCTCGCTCTCGGCGGGCTCGGCGAGGTCTTCCTGGCCCTCGCCCTCGGCCTCCTCCGAGCCCTCCGGGCGCTCCTCCGCTTCTCGGCGCGAACCCGCTCTGGGCTTGCGCGACGTGGTGGCTCGCTCGGTCTTGCCGGCTGTCTTCTTCGTCCGTGGCACGGGAGACATCTCTTGTAGAGCAAGGCCCGCACCGGGAAAAGGCGCAAACACGCCGGCGCCCCCGGTTGTGCGCTCCGGCGTCAGTGCGGCAGCGTCCAGGCGGCGTACGAAACGGCCAGCGCGGCGAGCGCCAGCCCGAAGAAGGTGGCGACGAGAAGCTCGCGCGCGGCATCTCCAGCAGGCGTGTGCATCATCAAACCTCGACGAAGAACATGCGCATCGAGACGCACTGCGTCAATATGTGAGTCAAGTATTTGAAATGTCGATGTTTCATGGTAACGCGGCGGTGCCGCTGCTCCGGTTGACTTCGCCCCCTCGAACCCGCAACGTGGATGCGCCGAACCTCCTCGACCGTGGGTCCGACCCGACGCTCCACGCGGGCGCGGCGGACCCGGAACCTGCCCCCATGAGCACGCGTTCTCAGGCGCGCGCGCCCGCGGTCCTCTCGCTGTCGCGCGCCGACTTCGACGCCCAGACCGGGCGCTCGTCAGCCCACGGCGCCGCGCGCGTCGAGGTAGCTCGTCGCATGCAGGCCTGGGCGGACAGGGTGATCGAGCGCGTCGCCGCGATGGGGCTGGAGCTGACGGCGGCCGCCGACCAGGAGGACGCCGCCCAGGCGGTGGTGCTCGCCGACGTGGGCGGACCGCCCGGCGAGCGCATCCGGCTGCGCATCGAGGCCACGGGCGTGGAGGTCGTGCTGGTCGTCGACGGGGACCGCGCGCGCCGGTGGGCGGAGGCGTTCGGCGGCGCGGCGGAGCACGTGTCGCGCGCGTGGGACGCGCTGCCGGAGCCGGTGCGCGCCGGGCCGGAGGGCGCCGAGGCGCGGCCCGCGCACGACCTGGTCGTGGCCGACGTGGAGCGTCTGGCGCGGGAGGGGCTGGAGGGCGGGCGCTCCTTCGTCGTCGGCTGGCGGATGGCGCGCGGCGAGGCGCAGCTCGGCGGCAAGTCGGCGAGCAGCGCGCTGGCCGACGTGGCCGTCTCCCTCGGTGCCTTGTGGCAGGCCGTGCGCGAGGCCGGCCACGCGCGGCGGCCGCCGCTGCGTCGCCGCCCCATCCTGGCGTCGCGCTCGCGCGCGCGTGGGGCGGGCGCCATCGAGAAGGGCGCCGCGGTCCGCGCGACCGAGGGCCCGTTCGCCGGCCAGTCGGGTGTGGTGCAGGAGCTGGACGGCCGCGGCGGCGCGCGCGTGCTCTTCGGTCTGCTCGCCGTGCGCGTCGATCTCGCGCAGCTCGTCCCCGCCTCCGGCCGCCGGCCCGTGCTGTCGTCGTCGCACCGGAAGCCGCAATCGTGACGCGCGCGCCTTCGGTCGACCCCGCCACCATCCCCAGGACGCTCGGCGGACACCTGCGTCGCCAGCTCGCCGCGTACGGGCTGGGCACCTGCTTCCTCGGCGCCTTCCAGCTCGCGATGAACCGCATCGACTGGCGCTCCAAGGCGGCCATCGACGCCATCTTCGGCGCCGACCCGACGGCCGCGTGGAAGCCCGCCATCACGATGCTCGCGCTCGCGCTCGTCGCCTTCTTCGCGCGCGTGGCGAGCCGCTACTTCCTCTTCAACGCCGGCCGCGACGTCGAGTACGAGCTGCGCCGCAAGCTGCTCGACCACCTGCACACGCTGGGGGTGAGCTTCTACCGGCGCATGTCGGCGGGCGAGATCATGAGCCGCGCCACCAACGATCTCGGCCAGGTGCGGCTGCTCTTCGGCTTCGGCGTGCTGAACGTGGTCAACGTGATCTTCGCCTTCACCAGCGCGCTCCAGGTCATGGCGACGATCTCCTGGCGCCTCACCCTCGCGTCCTTCGTGGCGGTGCCGCTGGTGGTGCTGGCGACGCGGCAGTTCTCCCGCGCGCTCTTCACGCGCACGCGTCAGACGCAGGAGGCGCTGGGCAACCTGGCGTCGCTGGTGCAGGGCAACCTCGCCGGGGTGCGCGTCGTGCGCAGCTTCGCGATGGAGGCGCGCGAGCGCGACCGCTTCGACGAGGCCAACCGCCGTTACCTGAACGCGAGCCTGGGGCTCGCCCGCCTGCGCGGGTCGATGATGCCGACCCTGGGCGCGTCGAGCGCCATCGCGGTGCTCGTCTTCTTCTGGTACGGCGGCACCCTCCTGCTCCGCGACCCCACGCACGGGGGCCTCACCAAGGGCGACTTCTTCGCCTTCCAGCTCGCGCTCATGCGCATGACGTGGCCGGTGGTGGCGCTCGGCTTCTCCGTCTCCATCCTGCAGCGCGGGCGCGCGTGCTTCGCGCGGCTGAAGGAGGTCTTCGACGCCCAGCCCGACATCGAGGAGGGTGAGGAGTCGGCCCCGCCGCAGGCCCCGGGTTCCATGGCGGTGAAGGGGCTGTCCTTCGCCTACGGGTCGCGGCAGGTGCTGCACGACGTCGGCTTCGAGGTGGGCGCCGGCCGCTCCCTCGCCATCGTCGGGCGCACCGGGTCGGGCAAGTCGACGCTGGCGCAGCTCGTCGCGCGCCTCTTGCCGACCCCGGAGGGGACCGTCTTCATCGACGGCGTCGACGTGTGTAAAATGCAGATATCCGACCTGCGCGGTCTCCTCGGCTACGCGCAGCAGGACGCCTTCCTCTTCTCCACGACGGTGGCGCGAAACGTCGGCCTCTCCATGGACGACCCCGACGCGCCGGAGAGCATGAAGCGCATCAAGGAGGCCGCCGGGGAGGCGCAGGTCCTGTCGGAGACGCTCGAGCTGCCCGAGCAGTTCGACACCGTGGTGGGCGAGCGCGGAGTGCAGCTCTCCGGCGGGCAGCGGCAGCGCATCGCCCTGGCCCGGGCGCTCGCGTGGGAGCCGCGCATCCTGCTGCTGGACGATCCGCTCTCCGCCGTCGACGCCAAGACGGAGGCGGCGATCCTGGAGGCCATCGAGCGGCAGGCGGAGCGCCGCACCGTCATCCTGGTCACCCACCGCGTCGCGGCGGCGGCCAAGTGCGACGCCGTCGTCGTGCTGGACGCCGGGGGGATCGTCGAGCGCGGCACCCACGACGAGCTCGTCGCGAAGGGCGGCCTCTACGCCACCTTCGCCGAGGAGCAGCGCGTCGCGCGGGAGCTCGCCGAGCTCTCCTCGCTGGAGGTGGCCGAGTGAGCGCCGCGACCTCCACCCGCGCCTCCGACAAGCTGCGCGCCTTCCACGAGGAGGACATGGTCGCCGCGACCTACGACGCGCGGATGCTCCGGCGGATGTGGCCCTTCGTGCGGCCGCACGCGCGCTTCCTCGCGCTCTCGCTCGCCTCGCTGCTGGTGATGTCCGCCGTCGGCCTGCTGCGCCCGCTGGTGATGGGCGACGTCGTGCGCCAGGCCGGGGCGCGCGACTCGGGAGGCCTGCTGCGCGATGGCCTCTTCCTCACCGGGCTGGTGGTGGTGGGGCAGCTCGTCAGCTTCGGCCAGATGTACGCCATGCAGCTCGCCGGTGCGCGCGCCATGGCCGATCTGCGGGCGCACATCTTCCACTTCTTGCAGCGCATGACCCTGCGCTTCTTCGACAAGACGCCGGTCGGCCGCCTGGTCACGCGCGCCACCAACGACGTCGACGCCCTGGGCGAGCTCTTCGCCTCCGGCGTGCTCAACGCGATGGGGGACTTCGTCACCCTCGCCGGGATCGTGGTGGTGATGACGGCGCTCGACTGGGAGCTCGCCCTCATCGCCTTCGCCACGCTGCCTCTGGTGGCGATCATCGTCGCCTTCGTCCGGAAGCGGTCGCGGCAGGCTTACCGCGAGATCCGCGCCAAGACCGCGCGCCTCAACGCCTTCCTCAACGAGCAGGTCAACGGCATCGCCGTCGTGCAGGCCTACGGGCGCGAGGTCGCGATGGCCGAGGACTTCGACGTCATCAACCGGTCTTACCGCGACGCCAACAAGCGCTCGGTCTTCTACGAGGCCGTCCTCGACGCCGCGATCGAGATGGTGGGCATCCTGTGCATCGCCAGCGTGCTGCTCTGGGTGGCGATTCACCGCGGCGGCGCGCACGTCGCCACCTTCGCGCTGGTGGTGACCTTCACCGGGTACATCAAGCAGTTCTTCGAGCCCATCAGCCTGCTCTCGCAGCGCTACACCATCCTTCAGAGCGCGATGGCGGGGGCCGAGCGCATCTTCCAGCTCCTGGACCAGACCGACGTCGAACAGGACGTGGACGCCGACGAGTGCGCGGCGGACGGTCCGGAGGGGGAGGCGATCGCCCTCGACCACGTGAACTTCGAGTACAAGCCGGGCGTCCCCGTGCTGCGCGAAGTGAGCCTGCAGGCGAAGCAGGGGGAGAAGATCGCCCTCGTCGGCGCGACCGGCTCCGGCAAGACGACCATCAGCGGCCTGCTGCTCCGCCTCTACGAGGTGCACGATGGCGTGGTGCGCGTGGAGGGCAAGGACGTCCGGCGCTACCCGCGGCACGCCCTGCGCGAGCTCTTCTCGGTGGTGCCGCAGGACGTCTTCCTCTTCTCCGGCACGCTGCTCTCCAACATCGCCATGACAGACGCCGAGCCGGATCGCGAGCGGGCGCGCCAGGCGGTGGAGCGCATCGGCGCGGTGAAGCTCTTCCGCCACCGCGCCGACCAGGACGGCGACGCCTTCCTGGACATGCGCGTCGACGAGCGCGGCGCCAACTTCAGCGCGGGGGAGCGGCAGCTCATCGCCTTCGCGCGGGCGCTCTACCGCGACGCGCCACTGCTCATCCTGGACGAGGCGACGGCGAGCGTGGACTCCGACACCGAGTCGCGGCTGCAGGCGGCGCTGGACGCGGTGCTGGAGGGGCGGACATCGCTGATCATCGCGCACCGGCTCTCCACCATCAAGGCGGCGTCGCGGATCGTGGTGCTGCACAAGGGGCGCGTGGTGGAGCAGGGCACGCACGAGGAGCTGCTCGCGCTGGGCGGGTTCTACGCGAAGCTCCATCGCCTGCAGTTCGCCGAGAAGGAGGCGGAGCGGGCGGAGTGACGCGCGCGCTCGTCAGCGGGTGACGGCGCGGAGCAGGACGCGGAGCTCGCCGGAGGCGATGAGCCCGACGAGGATGCTCACGACGAGCCCGATGACGATGATGATCGCAGACGTGCGCGGGGGCGGGGCCGGGCGCTCGCGGAAGCGCACCGGGTTCTTGCGCAGCAGGCGGCGCGCGACGACGCGGGCGATGACGCTCTCCGGCGCGACGCCCAGGACCGCGCCGGTGCACCGGGTGGCGAGATCGCGCGCCTCGTCGCTGCCTTCGCGCGCCATCTCGTTGTGGGCCATGGCGGCGATCAGGCCCAGGTTGGGCGGGAGGTCGCCGGCGTCGGCGAGGGGGCCCAGCTTCGCGGCGACCGCGCGCCAGTCGTTGGCGTCGACGAGCGGCTCGACCGCCGCGACGCGCGGGTCGGCGATGGTGGCAGACCCCACCTGCTCCTGCACCTGCTCCGGTTCGGGCTCGGGTGGAGGAGCGAGCGACGCCGGGTCGACGCGCGGGTCGGGGCGCGCGGGCGGGACCAGCGACTCCGGGTCGACCCGCGGATCGCGCCTGCGCGCGGACTTCTCCGGCGGGGGCGCGAGGGACTCGGGGTCCACCCTCGGGTCGGGTCGCGGCATCATGACAGTGTCGCACAATCCGCCGCCCGACCTCAATCACGTGCACTTTGCACGGACCAGTCTGTCCGGCCCCGGCCGTCCGGGGGGCTCCGGCCGGGGGCCGAGGCCCAGCCGGGACTACTGACAGGCCGAGACCGCCAGCTGGCACACCCCGCTCACGCAGCTCGCGAAGGTGTCGCACGTCTGCGAGAAGTCGGCGACGTCGCACGGCTGGCCGTCGGCGATGACGGTGGGGCACGTCGACGGCGAGCCCGGCGAGCAGCTCCCCACACGGCAGAAGACGTCCGGCCCGCAGGGTTGCCCCGGCTCGGCGAAGGCCGGCGTGATGCAGTGGCCGCCGGAGTCGCACACGAGCCCCGCGCCGCACGCGCCGTTGAGGCACGGCGAGCCCACGCCGGGCAGCACGGTACACACCGACTGGCTACAGGCGAAGCCGCTCCTGCACGCGCCGTTGCCGGCGCACGCCGCGCCCTCGCCGCCCTTCGGCTGGCAGGTCTTGGTCGCGCCCTGGCAGTAGAGGCCGTCGTCGCACCGCAGGCCGTAGCCGTCGCACGTCTGCCCCTCGGCCAGGTAGACCTTGGTGGCGCACGTCATCGTCTTGGCATCGCACGCGTCGCCCGGCGTGCACGCCGTGCCGATGGTGCACGGCTGGCCGACGAGGGAGGTCGCGCCGCAGGTGCCGCAGCCGTCGCTCTTGCCGGAGGCCTCGCAGCGGCCGCTCGCGCACTGCGAGCTCTGCGTGCACGGCGCGCCGACCGCCCGGGTGCCGGTCTGCCCGCGGTCGCAGGCGTCGACGTGCGTCGCGTCGCACGAGGCGTCCTCCTCCTCGGCGGCGCACGCGTCGATGATGGAGGCCGTCTCGCCCTGGTCGGGCAGGGCGAGCACGCTCTCGCAGTAGGTGCGCCAGCGGGCGCGATCGGTGTCGGAGAGCGGCTTGGCGTAACCGCCGCAGCGCGTCCCGTCGAGGAGGGCCTGCAGCAGGTGATCGCAGGCATCGGAGCTGGAGACCGAGCAGCCGGGCGCGAAGCCCACGGCGGTGAGCGCGCCGCCGAGGAGAAGGGGAGCGAGGCGGCGAGTCATGCAGCTCCACGCAGCGTATCACCTCGGCCGGCGGACGCCGGTCAGCGGAAGGCCGCCTCCAGGACGAGGCTCGGACGCACGACGAAGGGAGAGAGGGCCACCGCGCGCCGGCCTCCCTGGACGAAGGTGTAGTCGCGCGGGGTGAGGTCGGCGTCGGCCACGAGCAGGAGCCCGAGCAGGCGGCGCCACCGCACGCCGAAGGCGCCGCGCAGGAGGAAGGACACGTCGGCGCTGGGGGCGGTGAGCGTCGCGCCCGGGCGGTTGGCGACCGAGGTCGCGTCGATGACGTCGACACCCGGGCCGAACCCGAGCTCCACGCGGAGCTCCGGCGAGACGGGCAGCGCGACGCGTCCGAGCAGCCGCACCTCCAGACCTTGCAGCCGCACGCCGAGGGGCAGCGCCGTGGTGCGCGAGGGCAACCGGTAGGTGAGGGTCATCCAGCCCCCGGCGCGCGCCGCGCTGCCGGCGCGCCAGGGTGTCTCGAGAGAGGCCGACACGCCGATCGCCTGGGCGAGGGGGAGCTCGGCGGAGAAGAGGGTCGTCTGCGTGATCACCCCGACGCGCAGCTCGGTGTGCCGGCGCGGAGGGCGCGGGCGCCGCGGCTTCGGTCGCGGCGGTCGTCGTCGCGGCGGTCGTCGCTGCGGCGGGGGCGCGCGTGCGGGGGCCGTCGCCGACGGCGGCGGCGGCCGGAGCGTCGCGCGCTCGACACCGATCTTCGCCCCGGCCAGCATGGCCTCCACCGCCGTCTCCAGGATGTGGCCCACGTCCTCCCTGCAGACCTCCAGGTGCGCAGGGTCCCGCGCGACGCGCCGCACCAGCACGCGCTCCCACGTCTGGTCGACGAGGTAGAGCATCGCGTGGTCCGGGGGCCTCGAATCAATCCACACGCGCGCGAGGGCGGGGGCGAACGAAGGCGGCTTCTCGACGACCGCCGCCGGATCGATCGTGGCGGCGGAGCTCACCTCCACCTTCGCGCCGAGGCGCACGAGCAGGTCGCGCACCAGCAGCTCCAGATCCCGCGCCTCGCGCGGGTCTCCGGCGACGATGACCCGCACGGTGCGCTCCCGCGCGAGGGCCGCCCCCGCCTGCACCAGCACCGCCACGAAGACGCAGAGGACGACGAGAGGTCTCAACCGCCCAGCGCGGCGACGCGGTCGCGTGCCTGGTCGGCGTACATCGACCCCGGGTACTCCTGCAGCAGCGCCTTCCATGCCTGTCGCTCTTCCTTTGACCGCGCGAGCTGACCCAGGGCGAGCGCGCGGCCGATCAGCGCCTCCTCTCGTAGCTCGCGGTGCGACCCGCTGGCCAGGTACCGGTCGAACTGGGCGAGGGCGCCGGCGGGATCGGAGCGGTCGTCGAGCAGGAGGCGGCCCAGGGACATGTGCGAGGCCACCGCCTCCGGCGAGGAGGGGAAGGCGCGCTGCAGCGCGCGGTAGCCGGCGACGGCCTCCGGGTCGCGGCCCTGGCGACGGGCGCCGTTGGCGCGGGCGAAGAGCTCCGCCGCGGTGGGCATCGCCTCGCGCGGGGCGCTCGGGGTGACGGCCGGCGCCGTCGGCGCGGGGAGGAGGTCCGTGTCCGGCGTGGCGGCGCGCGCGGTCGTCGCCGGCGCGGTCGCTGGCGGCGGGGAGGCCGTCGTCACCGGCGTGACGCGCGTCTCCACCGGCCTCGCCGGAGGCGGCGCGCGATGGAGCAACCCGGCGAGCACGGCGGCGCCCACCGCGAGCCCGACGCCACCTGCACCGAGCAGGCGCAGCCGCAGGCTCGGCCGCGGCGCGGGCGGTGCCGCGACGACCCGGTCGACCAGGCGCCGCAGCAGCTCGGCGTCGCCCGGCTCGGGCGCGCGGGCGGGCCGCAGGGCGTCGCCCAGCGCGGCCTCGAGGGCGTCACGTTCCATCATCGCGCCCCTCCACGATCAGAATCGGCGAAGCTCCGGTCGGCCGCGATGCGCGCGCGCAGCGCGTTCTTGGCGAGGCGCAGCCGGCTGCGCACCGTCTCCGCCGGCGCGCCGGTGATCGTCGCGATCTCCTCCACCGAGCAGCCCTCCACCGCGCGCAGCACCAGCGCCTCCGCCTGCGCCGCCGGCAGCTCGGCGAGCAGCGCCCGCCACTTGCCCTGTCGTCGCTCGAGCAAGCTGGGGGCCGGCACCGCCGGCTCCGGTGCCTGCGACAGGTCGGCGTGCCGCCGCCGCGCCCGGATGGCCGTCCGGAGCCCGTCGATCGCGCGCCGCACCGCGATGCGCCGCGCGAAGTGGACGAGCGACGCGTCCCCGCGGAAGGAAGCGAGCGCCTGCACCACCCCGATCAGCGACTCCTGCACCAGATCGTCCAGATCGGGGTGCGCGGGTCCCACCACCGAGCGCACGCCACCCAGCACCGCGGCACCGACGAGGTGCAGCACCTCCCGCAGCGCGGCGCGATCGCCGGTCGCGGCCGCGCGCGCCAGCAGGGTCTCCTGCCGCGGGCCGTCCGCCACTGCGTGAAATGTCGAGGTCGCGCTCATCCTGCCCCATGCCGGCCCAGTCGACCGGGAGGGGTCGATCGGGTCACGCACCCCAAGAGTGCCGCGCCCGCGCCCCGGTCCACCAGACCCCGGCGGCCGATGTAACGCGAAGTAATCCGCCCGCGGTGACCCGTCCGGCGCGCCGGCGTCGACCTCACCCGCAAAGGCGGAGGTCTGTCATGAGTGGTTTCTCCTTTCGAGCCTGGTGGGTGCCGCTGACGATCGCGGTGGCGGGGAGCGCCGTGTTCGCGTGCGGCGATCACGGACTCGGCACCTTCGACGACGACGCGTCCACCGACGCCTCGCTCGAGGCGGACTTCGACGGCGGCTGTCCCTTTGGCTGCGACGGCGGGAACGAGGCCGCGCCGGAGGCCTTCGACGTGCAGCCGAACGCGATGCAGACCATCACCGTCCAGGCCGGGCAGCAGACGCCGACCGTCGCGTACACCGCGACGCTGAACGGCAGCCCCATCAACGCGACGTGGACCGTGGACCGCGGGGAGGCCGCGACGGTCGCGCCGACGGGCGGCAGTACCACCACCTTCGCCCCGATCGGCACGACCGGCGGGCTCGTTCACGTCGTCGCCAGCTACGGCGGCAACACCGTCCAGCGCGCGGTGCTCGTCAAGCTCACGACCGACCAGAACGGAGCGACCGGCAACGAGACCGGGCAGGTGGCGACCAACCCCGGCGACCTCCTGAAGGGCGGGGGCATCGGCGGCGTCGGCGGCGAGGGCCTGGGCGGCGCGGTCACCGACAACGCGACGCTCAACGCCCTGAAGAACCCTGCCAGCGACGGCAAGGCGCAGAACCTCGGCCTCCTCTACCCGTACGCGGGGACGGTGTGGCCGCGCGGCCTGCTCGCGCCGCTGCTGCAGTGGAGCTGGTCCACCGGAGACGCCGACGCGATCAAGATCGATCTGACGACCACCAGCGGCTCCTTCACCTACTCCGGGACCTTCGCGCGGCCGGCGATCTTGCAGCAGACCGGGACGAGCTTCATCCGTCACCCCATCCCGCAGGACGTCTGGAAGATGGCGACCGACACCGCCGGCGGCGTGATCAACGGGCAGCGCGATCACCTGATCCTCAGCCTGACGATCGCGAAGAACGGCCAGGGCTACGGGCCCATCACGCAGACGTGGGACGTCGCGACCGGCGAGCTGAAGGGGACCGTCTACTACGGCAGCTACGGCACGCGCCTCTCGACGAGCAACTGGAGCAACGAGATCGGCGGCTCGGTGCTGGCCATCAAGCACGGCGCCACCGACCCGTACCTCGTCACCTCCAAGACGCGGTGCCAGGTCTGTCACTCGGTGGGGGCGAAGGGCTCCAACCTGATCGCGGAGGACGACTTTTACCCGGGCAACGGGCAGGACTACGACGTCTACTACGACCTGCAGAACCCCGCCCCTCCCGGCGCATGGCTCCCCAAGACGACCGGGCTCTACACGTGGGGCGGCATCAGCCCCGACGGGTCGCTCTACTTCTCCGACTCCGCGGCGCCCTGGAGCCCCGATGGACTGGAGGGGGCCACCACCACGCCGAGCGGCATCTTCGCGCTGCCGGGCGGGAGCGCGGTGGTCACGCCGGCCCAGATCCAGCAGCAGCTCTCCCTGACGAGCCAGCTCGGGGCGGCGCTGCCGGAGTTCTCCCCCGACGGCAAGCACGTCGTCTTCACCTTCTACACGGGCGGCCCGGGCAAGGACGGCAAGTCGGGGGACGGCAAGTCGCTCGCGGTCGCCGACTTCGACCAGAGCACCAAGACCTTCTCCAACCTCCGCACGCTCTACACGCCGACCTGCGCGGGATGCGTCGCCGTCGCCCCCTTCTTCACGCCGAACGACGACGCCGTCGTCTTCGAGCTGGTCACGCAGTCCAACGGCTACTTCGCCGGGACGACGGCGATGAAGGGCATGGACACGAGCTGGTCCAACTGCCCGAACCTGGACGGGGCGCGCGCCGAGCTGTGGTGGGTGGACCTCGCCACCAAGACCGCGCACCGCCTCGACGCGGCGAATGGCAAGGGTTACCTCCCGACCGGGCCCGACCACCACGACGACGACGCGACGCTGCAGTTCGACCCCACCGTCGCGCCCATCGTCTCCGGCGGCTACATCTGGGTCGCCTTCACCTCGCGCAGGCTGTACGGCAGCGTGGCCACCATCAACCCGTGGTGCAGCAGCACGAACGGCGTGCCCTTCACGCCGTACGCGCAGAACCCGATGACCAAGAAGCTCTGGGTGGCGGCCTTCGACGTCAACGGCAAGCCGGGGACCGACCCGAGCCACCCGGCGTTCTACCTGCCGGCGCAGGAGCTGACGGCGGGCAACTTCCGTAGCTTCTGGGTGCTCGACCCGTGCGAGCAGGACGGCGCGAGCTGCGAGACCGGCGATCAGTGCTGCGGCGGCTACTGCGAGTCGTCCGGCGACGGCGGGCTGGCGTGCGGCTCGACGCCGAAGGGGTGCGGCGGCGAGGGTGACAACTGCACCACCGACGGCAACTGCTGCGCGGGTCTGGTGTGCAGCGCGGGCCACTGCGACGCGCCCCCTCCGCCCAACTGAGCCTCACCGCCTCACCCCCCCCGCCCCCCTCACCGCCTCACCCCCCCTGCCCCCCTCTCCCTACGAGGGAGAGGGGGGAGAAGAGATGGAGGGGGGAGAAGAGATGGAGGGGGAGAAGAGATGGAGGGGGAGAAGAGATGGAGGGGGAGAAGAGATGGAGGGGGGAGAAGAGATGGAGGGGGAGAAGAGATGGAGGGGGAAGAAGAGATGGAGGGGGAGAAGAGTATGGAGGGGGAGAAGAGATGGAGGGGGGCGTGGTAGGGTGGGAGGGATGCGGGCGATGCTGGGGCTGATCGGAGTGCTCGTGGCCTGTCAGGGAGAGGCGGCTCCCGCTGCGGCGCCGCAGACGAGCCCGGGCGGACCGGCGATCGCGAGCGTCGAGGCGGGGGATGCCGGAGCGGGGAAGTCGGCGGCTCCCGCGGCCGGTGACGACGCGGGTACGGCTCCGCCGTCCGCTGCGGCGTCGTCGGCCGCGCCCGCGATGTCGGCCGCGCCCGCGCCCTCGGCGAGTGCGACGCCGCCCCCCACCGCGCCGGCGACCGGCCTCGCCTGGCTCCCCTCCGGGCCTGCGAAGAGCTCCGCCGAGCGGGTGCTCGCCCAGGCGATGTCCGGAATGCGCGCATGCTACCGCAGGGCCCTCGCCTCCAACCCGTCGATGAGCGGGTCCATCGAGGACATCCGCATCCGGTACGACGCGCACGGCGTGGCGAAGGAGGTCCGCGTGAAGGCGAAGGACCTCCCGCCAGGGCTGGTGGCGTGCGTGAAGGAGGTGCTCCTGCGCGTCCCCCTCGCGCCCGACGAGGTGCCGAAGGGTGGCTGGGTTCCCGGTCCGCCGAAGTGAACGGCGCGCCCCGAGCGGCGGTCATCCGGCCTCGGCCCCCGGGAGATGGAAGAAGCGCGCGATGCCGACGAGGATCTGCTGCGTGGCGAGGGACGCCAGCAGGATGCCCATGATGCGGCTCACCATCTCGGTGCCTGCCAGTCCGAGCACCCGCTCCAGCGGACGCGCGACGAGCAGGAGCAGCCACGTGACGAGGAGCACGCCGAGCATGATCAGGGAGGTCGTCGCCTGGCTCGTCCACGCGTGGCGATGGTTGTCGGTGAGCAGCACCGCGGCGAGCAGCGCACCTGGCGAGGCGATGGACGGGACGGCGAGCGGGTAGAGCGCGCGCCCCGCGGTGCGCTTCTGGTCCGCGAGCCGCAGCTCCTGGCTCGGTTTGCTCTCGCCGAAGACCATCGTGAGTGAGAAGAGGAAGAGCAGGACCCCGCCCGCGATGCGGAACGCCTCGAGGGAGATCCCCATCGCCTCCAGCAGGAGCTGGCCGAGCACGACGAAGAAGACGAGCACCCCCGTCGCGAAGGCCACCGCCTGCGTCGCGAGCTTGCGCGCCTCCCGCGGCTCGAGCCCGCGCGCCTCCCGCAGGAACACCGGGAGCGTGCCGATCGGGTCGATGACCGACCAGAGGAGCACCGCCTGCGCGAGGAGCGAGTCGACCATGCGATGGAGGAAGCACGCCCCGTGCGAGCACGCCGCCGCCGTGCTCACGCGAGTGGCACGGCGGGTGCAGCGCGAAGGAGCAGGAGGTGTCCCATGCGTTTCGTCCACTTCATGGCGTCGCCGACAGGCCGGGTCATCCGGGTGATCGCCGGCGTCTTCCTCATGTACCTCGGCCTGGGCTGGCTCGGCGGCCCCGCCGGCTCGGTGCTCGCGATTGTCGGCCTGATCCCCTTCTTCGCGGGGGTGTTCGACGTGTGTCTGTTCGCGCCGCTGTGGCATCTGCCGCTCAGCGGGCATCGCATCCGCTCGGCGCACTGAGCGCTCCGGGAACCCGAGCTCATCCTCCCGCCCCCTCTCCCTCGCGGGAGGAGAGGAGGGGGGCGGGCCTGCGCGAGGGCGCAGCTCCTGCGTGCTCGGTGGCGATGTCGTCGGCCGATGTGGGCAGGGCAGAGCCCGCGAGAGGGAAGCGGGCCTCGACGAAGCCGCCGCCGCCGGGTACCAGCCCGAAGGCCGTGATCCCGCCCAGGCGGCCCACCCTTCGCGCGAGGATGCCCAGGCCGCGGCCAGGGCGATCGCTGGTGGTGACGCCGCGGCCGTCGTCCTCCACCCGCGCGTGCACCTGGCCGTGGCGAAGTCCCAGCGTGCATTCCACGGCGTGCGCCCCCGCGTGCTTCAGGACGTTGGTGATCGCCTCGCGCACCACGCGCCGCACGGTGAGGGCCTCCGCCGGCGAGAGGCGGGCACGATCGTCGTCGCTCGTGATGTCGAAGCGCACGGTGAGCGCAGCACGCCCGCACACGTCGGCGGTCTCACGTCGCACGTCCGCCGCGACGGCGGACCAGTCCTCGTGCCTCGCCTCGAGGAGGGTCATCATCGCGCGCGCCTCGGCGAGGCCGTCACGCACGGCAGCGAGCGCGTCGGAGGTCGCGTCGGGATCCGGCGGGTGCGAGAGCGCAGGGCGCGCCCCGCTGGACTCCAGCGCGAGCGCGGCCCGCGTCAGGCTGGCGCTCACACCGTCGTGCACTTCAGCGAGGAAGTCCTGCCGCTGGGCGGCGAGCGCCCGCTCCCGCGCCTCGGCGCGCTCGACGGCGCGCACGACGCGCGCGACGAGCTCCTCGCCGGAGAAGGGCTTGGCCAGATAGTCGTCCGCCCCCGCGCGCAGGCCCCGCGCGCGCTCCGCCGGTTGTCCGAGCGCCGACACGAAGACGAAGGGCACGAGGTCGTCGCGGTCGCGCAGGCACTCCAGCAGGCCGTAGCCGTCGCCGTCGGGCAGCATCACATCGCAGACCACCGCGCGCGGAAGCGCCCCGGCCAGGGCCGCGCGCGCCTCTCCCATCGTCGTGGCGAGGCGGACCGTGAACTTCGCCGCCAGCACCCGGGTCAGGACGGCGGCCATCTCGTGATGGTCCTCCACCACGAGCAGGGCCGGCCGCTCACGCTTCGCCTCCGGCGGGTCCCCCCCGGCCGCGTGGCCAGCGACGTCTTGCGGCGCGAGCGGGAAGGGGGTGGCCGCCTCGCCCGTGGAAGGGAGGCGGAGCCGGAACGTGGTGCGCGCCACACCTTCGAGCAGCACGAGCAATCCACCGTTGAGCGCGGCGAGCTCCCGCGCCAGCGGCAGCCCGATGCCCGACGCCACGCTCCCGGCCGCGTCGAAGGAGGCGAAGCGCTCGAAGATGACCAGCCGACGCTCGGGCGCGATCCCGTCGCCGTCGTCGCTCACCTCCACCACGCCCGCGCCACCCTCGTGCCCGTCACGCGAGAGCGTCAGCGTGACCGTCCCGCCCCGGCGCTCCACCTGTCGCAGCCCGTTGGCCACCAGGTTGCCGAGCACGCGCCGCACGTGCGTGGGGTCTGCCTTCACGGTGAGCGTCGGCTCTCCGGTCACCACCACGCGCGCGTTGCCGCGCGAGGGCTGAAGCTGCAGCGCCACGTCTCGCGCGAGAGCGGGCAGGTCGAACGGCGCGCGGATGCACGGCGTCCTGCCTGCTTCCAGCCGCGCGAGCTCCAGGAGCTGATCGGTGAGGTCGGCGAGCGCGGCGGCGTTGCGCCGCACGCGCGCCAGCGCTGCCGCGTCCTCCCCCTCAGTAGCGCGCGCGGCGAGGAGCTCCGCCTCGCCGGCGATGACCGCCAGCGGGGTCCGGAAGTCGTGGCTCAGGTTGATGAACAGTCGCGAGCGCGCCTCGTCCGACGCGCGCAGGCGCTCGTTGGCCTCGGCGAGGCGCTGTCGTCCCTCGAACCCCTCGCGCTCCAGCCTGTCGCGCGATCGCGCGTGGAAGCAGAGCATCACGTAGCCGAACGCGGCGGCGAAGAGCGGGATGAAGATGGAGCTGCCGGCGATCTTCGACTCGACGTAGAGCGCCAGCCAGCTCGCCGCGAACATCGGTGCGGCGGAGCGCAGGGGAAGCTTGGTCGCGACGCCCAGCACGCCGAGGAGCACGAAGGACGCCCCCGCGGTGATGGACAGCGTGTACGGCGGGGTCCGGGCGATGCCGGAGATGGTCATGAGGATGGTGGCCGTGACGGCGAAGTTGGCTTCCACCTGCCAGGGCTTGTGCGCCCGCGAGAGAACGAGCGCGCTGGCGAGGGCGGTCGCGAACATCTCGCCCAGGTGCAGGATCAGCGCGCCGCGCACCTGCGGCGGCGCCGCGAGCGGTCCGACCAGGATGTTGACGAGGTAGAAGCCGGCGACGAGGCGTACGGAGGTGCGCACGCGCCGGTGCACCACCCTCGCCCGGACCTCGTCGAAGGTCGCGGCCGTCTCGGTGGGTGTCTGCGCGTGGACCTGGTGGCCCATGAGACCCGACTATACCCGCGCCGGCGTGAAGGTGGGTTCCTGGAAGCGGTCTCGCTTGCGCTTCGTTTGGGGTACCGGTAGCGAGTAGTACCCGTGAAGAGCAGCAACCCCCCGCCGGCGTCCGCCTCTGCCTCAGCCGTGGCGCTCCCGCCGGCGCCGTCGTCCTCCGCCTCGCAGCTCCCGGGCAACACCCGCGTGCTCCGGCCGCGTCGTGCCGCCCCGGCCGACGCCGTGCGCCCCACCCGCGCGGAGGTGAACCTCCAGGCGCTGCGCCAGAACCTGCGGGTGGTCAAGCGCCACGCGAAGGGCGCGAAGGTGTGGGCGGTGCTCAAGGCGGACGGCTACGGCCACGGCGCCCCCGCGGTGGCGCGCACCCTGGAGCGCGCCGGCGCCGACGGCTTCTGCGTCGCCCTTCTGGAGGAGGGGGTCGAGCTGCGCGAGGCGGGGATCACCGCGCCCATCCTGGTGATGGGCGGCTACTACGGCGGCGCGCACGAGGAGGTGCTCGCGCGCGGGCTCACGCCCGTCGTCTACGATCTCGCGCACGTGGAGGGCTTCGCGCGCCTGGTGCGCGGCGGGCACGTGCAGGGCCCGGTGGGTGTGCACCTCAAGGTGGACACCGGCATGGCGCGCCTGGGCGTGCGGACGGAGGCCCTGGCGAGCTTCGCCGAGGCGCTGGCCGACTTCCCGGAGGTGCGGGTGCGCGGGCTGATGACGCACCTCGCGTGCGCCGACGCGCCGACGGAGGAGGAGACCACCGAGCAGATGGTTCGCTTCGACGAGGCGACCGCGCTGCTCGCGAAGCACGGCGTGCGGCCGGAGGTGCGGCACGCCGCCAACACCGCCGCGCTGCTGCGCGATCAGGCGCACCTCGACGCGGTGCGGCCCGGCATCGCCCTCTTCGGCGTGGCGCCGCGCGCCGAGGGCAGCTCGCTGGCGACCGACCTGCACCCGGTCATGCGCGTGCGCAGCGAGATCGTCAGCCTGCGCGAGATCCCGGCCGGCTCCCCGGTGGGCTACGGCGCGCTCTGGCATGCCCCGCGCACCACGCGCGTCGCGACGATCCCCATGGGCTACGCCGACGGCCTCTCCCGTCACCTGACCAACAAGGGGCACGTCCTGGTGCGCGGCAAGCGCGCGCCCATCGTCGGCGCGGTGTCGATGGACATGACCATGATCGACGTGACCGATCACCCGGGCGTGAGCGTGCGCGACGAGGCGGTAGTGCTCGGCGCGCAGGAGGGCCCGCTCGGCAAGGACGCGATCACCGCCGATGAGCTGGCGGAGCACGAGCACACCATCGCGTGGGAGGTGCTGTGCGCGGTGTCGCGCCGTGTCCCGAGGTTCTACCGGGAACCGTGAACGAGGCATCACGGGAGTTGTGGAGATCGGGGTTTCTGTCTCCGCTCCGCCCGTGATCCCTCCCAAAGGCGCTATGCTTCTGCATGCGGGCGATGACGGGGTGGTTCTTCTTCGATGACGGGGAGCGCGGGACGGTGGACGCCGCGCTCGGACTGCTCGCGCAACGGACGCCGGAGGAGGTGGCTGCGGTGCGGGAAGGGCTCGACCGGCTCGGGCGCGCGGCGCAGCTCGTGCTCGACTGCCCTGGCCTCGCGCACGAGTCGCGTGGCGGCCACAGCGTCTCCAGCGAGAAGCTGGTCGACCTGCTCTGCCGCGTCCCCGACTACGACCTGGACATGCACGTGCCGACGAAGGCGGTGCTCGGCAACGCGTACCTCCTTGTGAAGATCAACTTCTTCAAGGGGCTCGGCTACGCGCTGGAGCACGCCCTCGCCCCGCCAGAACTGCTGGAGCGCGTGCAGTTCGAGGCGGGGCAGTCCATCTACAGCAAGCTCGCCGAGGAGCTCTTCATCGCCATCCTCACCGACCGCGCGGGCAAGCGGAACGTGAAGGAGCACGCGGCGCGGGAGCTCTTCCACATCTGGGAGCACCGGCTGGACGCGGAGATCGACGACTTCGCCCCGGTGCTGGAGTCGGTGTGGGTCGCGCGCGACAAGGTGCGGCCGGTGCTCGGCACCCTCAAGGGCACCAGCGAGTTCTTCCGCCTCCTCGCCTCCACCACCGACCACAGCTTCTTCGACCACTTCGTCGACTCCGACGACGTGCCGCCGGAGGAGCTCTCCGCGTTCGAGGAGTTCCTCTTCGGCATCTCGCACGAGGAGATCCGCAAGCTGCGCGAGCACCTGGAGCACAGCGAGCAGGGCGTGGTCTCGCAGGAGCAGGCGCGCGGCATCGTGGGACGCAAGGCGGACTCGTGGCTCCCGTCGTGGGGCGGGCCGCAGTTCATCTACTCGAGCTACAAGAAGCGCAAGGTGAAGGCGCACTACCGGTCGCTCACCGGCACGGACGGGCCGAAGAAGACGGCGGAGGAGTACGTGATGGTGGCGTTCCTGGACGTCGCGCCGGGGGGGTGAAGGAGAGCGGGAGAGGGGGGTGGGCCCCTCCTCCGCCCGTGCTCCGGCTCATGCTCGCGTGCTCGGCCGCGACCGCGGTGCACGGTGGTGACGGGCTCGCGGCCTGCGCGCGCTGCGCGTGAGCCGTGCGCGCGGGCGGTCCTCCCCCGGCCCATCGCTCGCTTCGCTCGCTCGGGCGGGGAGGATGTCCTGGGCGCTGGTGACGGGCTACCGACGATCATGTGCCAGCTCCCGTGCCCGTGCCCGGTCCCCCCGATGGCGAACGGCAGGGGACGAAGCCCTCCCCCGCGAATGGCCTCCGCCCGACCATGGGCAGGAACGCGCGAGGGAGCTTCGGGTTGGGGCCGGGCCCGGGAGATGACTTCGACCCCCCTCTCAAAACAGCGCGGCGGTCTTCGGCGGCGTGGGCGCGGTGAAGGTGACGGTCACCTTCCGGTGCGCCATGTCCCACGTCGCGCGGGTCGGCAGCACGAAGGGCGTGGGCGTCATGGAGACCTTGCGATCGGACGCGGCGCCGTGCAGCCAGACGTGCCCGTCGGCCTCGTAGACGACGTACGCGCCGTCGGGCGAGAGGCTGTGGAAGCCCACGCCGGAGGTGAGCACCTCCTGGCCGTGCAGGAGGGCGGTGTAGTGGGCGATCGCCTCGAAGCCGGAGGAGCGCACGCCGTAGTGCCGGAGGCGGTAGCTGGGGCCGAGGTCCTCGAAGCGCTCGTAGACGACGTTGGAGGGCACGGGTCTGCCCGCGTCGCTCGGCGACGCGCCCGTCGCCACGGCCGGTGCGGAGGGGGCCGCGCTCGGCTGAGGAGCAACGCTCGCCGCGCCGTCGGTCTTCGACGGGGCGTCGCGACACCCGATCGCCGCGAGCAGCACGGCGACGGCCACGATCCGCGAGGTCTCGGGGCGGCCGGTGCGCATCCTACTTCTCGATGGTGTCCCAGAAGTCGCACCTGGCCTTCTTCAGCCCGGTGGCGGTGCTCACCGGGGTGTCGATCACCAGGTCCTCGTCGTTGGCCGCGGTGTAGGCGGGCCACGCGACGGCGCCGTCGCCGTTCGGATCGCCGGTCCGGGCGAAGCGGAACCAGTAGCCGTCCATCGCGTCGGAGACGACCACGTCGGCGTCGTCGAGCTTGGTGCCCACGTACGCGTTGCGGAAGACGAAGGGCACCTCGAAGGAGTGGGAGGTCACCGGGCCGGAGATGGCGCCCACCTTGAAGGGCCAGGTGAACTGGTAGAGGAAGGCGGGGACCCCGCCGGCGGCGAGCGCGCGCGCGGCGCGGCGGGTGGGGCAGGCGAAGGCGCCGTCGGTGATGATGTCGGTGAAGGCCTGCGGCGGATCGGTGTCGACGGGATACTGCGCCGCGATCTGGTCGACCACGCTCGCCCCGAAGATGCTCCCGAGCGACGCGCGCACGTCGGCGGCGGTCGGGGGCGCGCCGAAGGAGGTCTGGTAGAGGAAGACGAAGAGCTGTCCCTCGTTGACGTTGGTGCCGAGGATGGTCGGCACGCCGGCGCCCTCTCCCGCGGCGAGCGCGTCCATCGGCACCTTGGGCAGCACCGTGCCGTCGACGACGGGGCCGTAGGAGTCGCCCTTGGCGTCGAAGTACGCGGCCTTGCCGGGGAGCGCGCCGAGGATCTCCTCGACCGACCTGCCGCGCAGGCAGGCCGCGACGGTGCCGGGATCGGTGCAGCCGACGGCGGCGGCGAGGCGGTCGCCCTGATCCTCGGCGGTCGCCTTGGAGGGGAAGGCGCCCCAGCAGGGGCCGCTCTCGATCACCGCGCGCTGGAAGAGGCCCTTCGACCCGGGCATGGCGAGCTGGGCGCACACGCTGATGCCGCCCGCCGACTCTCCGGCGACGGTGACGTCCTGCGGATCGCCCCCGAAGGCGGCGATGTTGCGCTGCACCCACTTCAGCGCCGCCTGCTGATCGAGCAGGCCGGGGCTCGGCGAGGTGGCGACGCCCTCCTCCGCGGCGAAGGCGGTGTGCGAGAGGAAGCCGAGGGGTCCGAGGCGGTAGTTGATGGTGACGATGATCGCGCCCGTCTCCCGCGCGAGGCTCTCGCCGTTGTAGAGGGGATTGCTGCCGGAGCCGATGGTGAAGCCGCCGCCGTGGATCCACACGAAGACGGGGGCGTCCTTCACGTCGGCGCGTGGCGTCCACACGTTGAGGTACAGGCAGTCCTCGCTGGTCTCCGGCGCGAGGGACTTGCCGTCGACGCCGAGCTGCGGGCACTTCGGCCCGAACTGCGCGCCGTCGCGCGGGGTGGTCCACGCGGGCGCCTCGGTGGGCGGGAGGAAGCGGAGCGGCCCGACGGGCGGCGCGGCGTAGGGGATGCCGAGGAAGGCGCGCGCGCCGTCGCCGAGGGAGCCGTGGACGGGGCCCTTGTCGGTGGTGATGTCCACGGGGCCGTCGGGCGGGGGGGACGTCGCGTCCGGGGTGGAGCTGCAGGCGGGGAGGGCGAGGGCGAGGAGAAGGAAGGGGAGGGCGAGAGACGAGCGGAGCATGTCGGGAAGGATAGTAGCCCCTCCTCGCGCCCGTGCTCCGGCTCATGCTCGCGTGCTCGGCCGCGACCAGGTGCACGATGGAGACGGCGGTCGCGGCCTGCGCGCGCTGCGCGTGAGCCGTGCGCGCGGGCGGTCCTCCCCTGGCCCATCGCTCGCTCGCGCTCGCTCGGGCGGGGAGGATGTCCTGGGCGCTGGTGACCGGCTGTGGACGGCGTGCGCCCGCCTCCCCAGCCTCACCATCCGCGGCGCCGCGAACACGAGCGTCATCCAGGACGTGGGGCAGTGGCTCTTCACGGGCCCTTTCCAGGACATCACGTTCCTCGTCGACGTCGCGGAGATGACGAACTCCCCGACGATGATGAGCATCGAGACGGCGCCGAGCAAGGACCCGGCGATGTTTCTCACGGCGGTGAGCCCGCAGGTGGCCACGTCCTTCGGCGTGGGCCTCAACACCGGCAACGTGCTGCTCGTGGCCAACCCCGGCGTCCCCATCGGCGCCTGGACGCGATGGAAGCTCAATGCGCCCGCGGCCACCTGGGACGTCACCTTCCGCATCCTCGCCACCGGCAACACCCTCTGCTGACCAAGGAGACCACCATGTACGGTTACGTCCTTCAGGATTGGATCACCATTCGCGGCAGCAACATCGCGGACATCAAGCAGACGGAGCGCGACTGGATGGGCTTCAGCTCCTTCCAGGATCTGGTGCTCTGGCTCGACGTGCGCGAGGTCTCCTACCAGAGCGGAGGCAGCGTCGACTTCTACCTGGACACCGCCCCGAGCAAGGACGAGGCGCTGTTTCAGTCGATGATGCAGGTGACGGGTATCGCGGCCGGCACCGGCCCGTACACGTCCAGCGGGGCGCTGCCGAAGACCCTCCTCGTGAACAACCCCGCCGTTCCGCTGGGCACGTGGGTGCGCTGGCGCCTCAGCCCCCAGGGCACAAGCGGCCCCTGGGACGTCACCTTCCGCGTGCTGGTGACGGCGAACCGCGTCTCACCCGCGAGGTTCGGGTGAGAGCGTACGGGATGAGTGAGGTGCCGGAGCCGGAGTACACCGGCCCTCGCCGCGTCAACTGGCGGCCGCCGGAGGAAGGCACCGGCGTCGTGCTCCCGAGCGGGCAGGTCATCGGCGGCACGGGGGGCGATTCACTCGGCGACCTGATCGGCCAGATCGCGAAGCACTTCGGAGGCCCCTTCGGGCTGGGCGGAGGGGACTTCGGGACCCACACGCCGGGGTCAGGCCTGCCCGGCCCGAGCGACATCGGCAAGGTGATCGACCACATCTCCAAGCACTACTTCGGCGGGAACATCCCCATCTCGTCGAACCCCGGCGGCACGCTGGGCAAGGGCGATCCGGCTGCTATCATCGGAGAGATGTTCGGGCACCTGCACGACCTGCCAGGCTTCGACCCGACGGGGCGGCTACCGCCACCCGTCGCACGACCTGCCGGACGTGCACGCGCACCTGGAGAAGCAGCGGCGGGAGGTGATGAAGTGGCTCGGATTGCTCGGGCACGGGTACGACCCCAACCGGGGCAGCCCCGGGCGGGGCGGCCCACACCCGAACTGGTGGGGGGACGACACCGGCCTCGCACACGAGGCGCGCGTCCTAGCGATCGCGCTCAAGGGATCTCTCCCGCATGGCTCGCCCGATATCCCGAAGGAGGCAATCCACGACGCCTTCGCGGGAGCGGTGCTCGGGGCACTGGCGACCCTGGCTACCGGGAACCCCGACCTCGTCGCGGTTGGCGCCTTAGCCGGAGTTGGGATTGGTCTGGCCGTGGGCTACAACAAGGCGAATCCGCACGTACCGGGCTCCATGCCGGCTCCTGACGACCCTTCAGGTGGCGGCGGGGTTGGCGGACCCCATGCGAGTGAGGAGATGCCCTCACCGGATGATCCGGATGGAGGAGGTGTGGGAGGGCCACGCGGCAGGTTGCGGCGAGTCGACCTCTACTTTCCCGACCCGGCAGAGGGGACCGGAGGCGGCAACCCTCACTCGTTCCACGAATATCCTAATCCGGACGACACCGGCAGTCCGATCGGACCGCGATCGTGAGAAGCAGGGGAGCGCGGGGAGCGCACCTCGTCGGCGCAGGCCGGAGCGCAGGGTGCGATCGATGGGATTGGCTGATGCTGGTTCTGGCTGCCGCCATATTTGTCGTTGTACAACGCGTAGGGGATGCCTTTGCGACGACATTGATGCTTCTGGACGTGGCACTGCTTCTGGCGTGGTCTGCGCGGCGCGCGCAACGTCAAGTGACCGTTGTGATTGGTGTCGACGGGCTACTCCAGTACCAGACGCTGGGTGCCATGCGCTTCGTACCGTTCGGGGCATTGGCGGCGGTGCATCGATCGGTACCCGGCATCGTAGTAGTGCACTTCAAGGATGGTGCCCGTCTCGCGTGGTATCCATTGCATTCGCCGACTCAGGAGCGCTGGGCCTGGTTGCTGAAGAAGGAGCCTACAGGGCCAACGTCGCTAGGCCAACTCAGGCGCTTTGGAGACGAACTGGGTGCTGCTTTCGACACGTATCAGGCCTGGTCTGATGTCGCTCCTGTCGATGGTCTTGCACGCGGTGGACGATCCGCCTCGCAGTGGATTCGCGACATGCGCGTGATCGGTGCGCGCGACGCGGACGGTACGTATCGTACCCCTGGAGTGTTGCGCGAGGCCCTGTGGTATGTCGTGGAGAATCCGAAAGCTAGTATCGGTGTCCGTGTTGGTGCGTCGCTGGCGCTGCGCGTCAGGTGCGGGGATGCGGGCCTTGCGCGGTTGGTTGAGGTTGCTGGCCGCTTTGTCTTCCCGCCGGTTGGTACATATTTGGAGGCCATCTCCAATCAGTGTGAGGAGGCGGCATTGGACCGGCTATTGGCTGGTGCTGAGGAGGTGCTGGACTAGTTACTGGTTGCGCCAACAAGAATGCGGCTCTCGAGGCGAGCGACGGCCTCGCGGCCGGGGGCGTGGTGCCCCAATCGCTACTTCTCGATAGTATCTCAGAAGTCGCACGCGTCGTTCTTCAGGGCGGTCGCGGTCGTGATAGGCGTGTCGATGACGAGGTTCTCGTCGCTCGCCGTGGTGTACGCGGGCCACGGGGGGCGCCGGCGCCGTTCGGATCGCCGGGCGCATGACGGAAGAGATGCTAGCCCCTGCGCGCGGGCGGTCCTCCCCACGTCCTCGCTTCGCTCGGACGGGGAGGAGGGGCCATGCTCGGCCCCTGGCGGGCGTGACTCGGTCACGTAGATGAAGCGCCGAGGCTGGCTCATGGACGGACCCCTCCTCCCCGCCCGAGCGAGCGTGAGCGAGCGATGGGCCGGGGGAGGACGCGCGCGCGCAGGGCCCACGCGCAAGGTCTCGTGCGCGCCGTCGCCCGTGATCCCGTGCATCCGGGCGGCGCGCGCGAGACCGAGCATGGGCCCGAGCACGCGCGAGGAGGGGCCCCCCTCTTCCTCTTCCTCTCGGATCGCGCCATCCTGCGCGCCGCATGTCCGGCGCCGATCTCCCCGCGTCCCTCGGTGACTCGCCCGCGCCGAAGCGTCCGGCGGGCGGCGAGGAGCCCACGTCGCGGCTCGCCCGCGTCGCCGCGCGGTTCACCGCGTGGACGGAGCGGTGGATCCCCGACGCCTTCGTCTTCGCCCTGCTCGCGACGTTCATCGTCTTCGTCGCCGGGGTGATCACCCTCTCCGGGCGCCTGGGCGTGCGCGCGGCGACGGGCGAGGTGGTGGGCGCGTGGGGCACGGGGTTCTTCAGCACCGCCATCCTGAAGTTCACCATCGAGATGGCGCTGGTGATCATCACCGGCTACGTCGTCGCCACGAGCAAGCCCGTCGGGCGGCTCATCGTGCGCCTCGCCTCCCTCCCGCGCGATCCGCGGCGCGCCATCGCCATGGTGGCGCTCTTCGCCATGGCGTCGTCGTGGCTCAACTGGGGCTTCTCCCTCATCTTCAGCGCGATGCTCGCCAAGGAGGTCGCGCGGCGGGTGCGCGGCGTGGACTACCGCGCCATCGCGGCGAGCGCGTTCCTGGGGCTGGGCAGCGTGTGGGCGCAGGGGCTCTCCGGGTCCGCCGCCCTGCAGATGGCGACCAAGTCCGCGCTGCCGCACGACATCCGCACCATCGTCGCCGCCGGCGGGCTGGTGCCGGAGGGGATGATCCCGCTGACGCACACCATCTTCCTCTGGCAGAGCCTCGTCTCGGTGGTGGTGGAGATCGCGCTGGTGACCGTCGTGGTGCTCTTCGCCGTGCCGACGGGCTCGCGCGCGCGCACCGCCGAGCAGATGGGGATCGACCTGGGCGTGTCGCCGCTCGACCGGCCGGACCCGGAGCGCAAGGGGACGCCGGGCGAGGCGCTGGAGCACTCGCGCGTCCCCGCCGCCCTCTTCGTGCTGCTCGCCGGCGCGTACCTGGTCCGCTACTTCGCGGAGGCGAAGGACCCGCTGTACGCCATCGATCTGGACCGGATGAACCTCGCCTTCCTCACCGTGGGCGTCGCCCTGCACGGCACGCCCGCGCGGCTGATGCGCGCGGTGCGCGAGGCCACGCCCGGCGTGTGGGGCGTCATCCTGCAGTTCCCCTTCTACGGCGCGATCGCCGCCATCATCACCACGACGAAGCTGAACGAGCACATCGCCCACGGCCTGGCGAGCCTCGCCGGCGGGCCGAGGGCCTTCCCCGCGCTCATCGCCGTCTACAGCATGGTGCTCGGCGTCTTCGTCCCGAGCGGCGGGTCCAAGTGGGTGATCGAGGCGCCGTACGTGATGCAGGCGGCGCACGATCTCCACGTGCACCTCGGCTGGATGGTCGCCGTCTACGATCTGGGCGAGGCGCTCGCCAACCTGGTGCAGCCGTTCTGGATGCTGCCCATCCTGGGGCTGTTCGGGCTGCGGGCGCGGGACGTGATGGGGTACACGTTCCTGGTGTTCGTGGTGCTGGTGCCTGTGGTGCTGGTGATGGTGACGGTGTTCGGGATGACGTTGCGGTATCCGCTTTGAGGGGGGAGGAGGGGGGCCCCTCCTCGCGTGTGCTCGGGCCCATGCTCGCTCGCGCGCACGCCGTCGGTGGGCGCGTGATCACGGGCGCCGGCGCGCGCGCGAGCTTGCGCGTGGGCCCTGCGCGCACGCGTCCTCCCCACGGTGTCGCGCTCCGCGCGCCACACGGGGAGGAGGGTGGGCTGCACGCGGCGGACCTCGGCGCGGGGGACGAACCCGCGACGGCGGGCGCGCGGAGGCGTACACTGTCCCCCGTGGCGATGACAGCGCTCCAGGTAGCCGCGGGATCCGGGATCGTCGCGGTGCTGACGATGGTGGGCACCTGGGGACGGGCCGACGATCCGCGGCCGTGGACGCGCACGCGACCGGGCGATCCCTACCGGCACCCCGTGATGGAGACGAAGGCGTCCCCCGGGCGCGCCGTCGGCGTCGCGAGGTCCTTCGCGTGGGTCGTGGTCGCGGTGAGCGTGCTGCGGGCGCTGATCCTGCTCGTGCAGATCCTGGCGGGCGAGCGGGTGGCGAGCGCGGGGACCGTCAACTGCGCCACCTTCCCGTGCGATCCGGTCCGCCTCTCCGCGGAGAGCGTGTCCTGCGACGTGCTCTCCGCCAGCCTCCACGGCCTCTACCTCGTCGCGACGGCGGCGGCGATCGGGGCGTTCGCGCGGTGGGCGCGCGACGCGTCCGGCGACATGAACCAGGCGCGTCGCGCGGCGCCCCTGGTCGCGGGGATCGCGCTCGCCGTGGTCGCCCTCGGCGTCGCGCCGCTGGGCCAGGACTACGTGGCGTCCCTCGGCGTAGCCCACGCGGCGGTGGTGCTGATCGGCGTCGTGCTCGTGGCGATCGCGCGGCGCGGGGCGCGCGACGGGGGCGGGGCGACCGCGGGCGCCGCGAGACAGGCGCCGGGCTGAGCGATCACGAGAGATTCCACCCGAGCCGCCGCACATCCAAGTAGGATGAGCCGTGAGGGAGGGGGTCGTGCGCCGGACAATGATCATCACATTCGTCATGAGCGCGACGAGCCCTCGTCACGCGGGCGTGGTGCTCGCCGGCACGGTGCTCCTCGCCGTCGCGCGGCGCTCCGCGCGCGAGCCGCTGCCGGCGTGAGGTCCATGCGACCTCGGAAGGGGCGAGCGAAGCCGGACGCGCGACGCGCCTTCCTGGACGAGCTGCTCGGCGCGCTCGGGCCCGGGTGGTCGGCGGAGCACCTCCCCACCTTCCGTCCGCTCGGCGTCCCCGCGATGCGGCTCCGCGCGGAGGGCGTCCGGGGGAAGGTCGACGTGGTGCCGTCGGTCGTCCGCGATGGCGTGATCTCGTGGGACCCGTTCCCCGGAAAGGGCAGGCCGCACTGGGACCTTCACGCCGACGACGATCACCTGCAGCGCACCTGCGTGCTGGCGAGCGCCGTGAGCCTCCTGGACGGCTGGCGGCGATCGCGGCTCCCGCTGGAGCGGGGCGCGCCGTCGCCGGTGCTCGAGGAGGTGCGGCCGGTGCTCGCGGCGATCGCCGCGGGCCGCCGGGCGGAGCCGGTCGTGCTCGTCCGCGCCGCCGTCCCCCGCAAGCTGGCGCCGACGCCGGAGGGGGAGCGGCAGCTGCGGGCGGCGCTCGCGGCGCTCGACCCGGTCGCCCTCGCGGCGAGCTTCCCGCGGGAGGATGACGGGCGCATCCCCCTCGACGCCGACGTGCTCCTCGCCCCCATCGCCTCGCGCGCGCGGCTGTCGCAGGGCCGCGGCGTGTGGCTGTGTGCGAGCTCGCCGCCGCGTCGCTCCGCGGGCCCCGAGGTGACGCTGGGGCTGCGCGACGTGCGTCCGGACAACGCGACGCACCGCTGGGACGCCGCCCCGCACCTGTGGCGGAGAGGCGCCCGCGCGCCCGCTCTGCGCGATCGACGGCGCGCCCTCGCGTGCGTCGCGCAGCTCGACGCCGGCGCCTTCGACGAGGCGCTCGCGCAGTACGGGATCCGCGTGAGCGAGCACGTGCAGAGGGTCCTGGAGGGGCGCCCGCTCACCGCCTACGACAGCGCCCTGGCCCCGCGATGGAGGATGGCGCTGCGTCGCGCGCTCTGGGAGTGCGCGCCCTGGCAGCTCGCGCGCGTCCCGCCCACCCGCGCGACGCGCCTGGTCCTCCTGCCCGGCCAGCGTCACCAGCGCAAGGTGTGGCTGGTGTGGACGCCCGCCGGGCTCGACCTCGAGCGCACCGCCGCCAACGAGCGCCTGCCCGCCGTCCTGTGGAAGCGTTCGCTGGAGTTCGATCGGGCGCGCCTCGGACTCCGCCGCGGGTGAACGCGCCCCGCCTCAGGGGACGAGCGCGTGGTAGGTCACCGCGCCGGTCGACGGGTCGAGCGCCTCGACGTACCGCCCTGCGCTCTCCCAGCCGAAGGCCACGGCGCGCCCGCCGACGAGGCGGAGCTCGACGGCGTTCAGGTACTCGCTGTGGGCCACGGGGCCCAGGCCGCGCAGCGGGGTCGTCCAGCGCACGACGCCGGCGCGCGCATCGAACGCGTGGACCGTGCACCCGTTGGAGATGTCGGAGTAGCGCGCGACGTAGAGCGTCCCGTGGTCGAGCAGGAGCGAGGCGTCCTCGACGAACGCGTCCCCTTCGTCGTGATGCCAAAGCTCGCGCCCCGAGACGTCGCATGCAGTCCTCGCGAGGCGGGCGGCTTCGCTGTAGGTGAACGTGCAGGTGAGCCCGCCGCCGGTCACGCTCCGCGGCGTGTGATAGAAGGAGCGCCCGAATCCGGGCTCGTCTCCGTCCCAGCGCCACGCGTACGTCGTCGTCGCCCTGGACGCCGCGGCAGAGGGGACGTGGCCGCTCGTCCCCGGCGGTGCCTGCGCCTGGTCCGGCTGCGTCACCACGCCCGTGGTGCTACCCGGAGGGCCGCCGCACCCGGCGAGCAGAAGCAGGGTCAGGATCCAGCGCATCCTGGACAGATACGGGTCGCGCGTCGAAAGGATCCCCCGGCGCCGCACCCAGGGCTTCGGCCGACCTCAGGCCGCGGGGTCCGGCGGGTCGTCCGGCGCCACGGTCCCCAGGATCCAGTCGAACAGGGGGATGGTCACGTTGAAGTTGTACTTCTGCATGAGTCGCGGCTCGTGGTGGCGCGCGTGGTGCGCGCGCAGCACCTGGATGAGACGCGTGCGGCCGATGAAGCTGTGCGCAGGCAGGTGGTAGGCGAGGTGGAAGACCTCGTAGCTGACCATGTAGAGGCTCGCCGTCACGAGGAGGAGCCACCCGGCGTTGGCCGACCAGAGCCACGCCACGCCGGCGGCGAAGGGCGCCGTCAAGAGGACGATGGCCAGGATGCCGAGCGCGGGCATGAGGACCAGCCGCAGCTCCTGCCAGGAGCGCACCTGCATGTCCTGCTCCACGTAGACCATGTGGTGCATGGGGGTGTGACGATCGTAGATGATCTGCACCGGCCAGCGGCGCCGGTGCAGCACGTGCTTGTGGACGCGCCACTCGAACCCGTTGGCGAGCAAGAACACCGCCGGCACGACGAGCCACTCCAGCGCGCTGGGCGCGTGCAGGCGCCAGATGGAGATGGCGAGCACCACCAGGCCGATGGAGAGCGTCGCGCCCAGGTGGGCCCAGGGGTTGTACCAGCGCGGGATCTCCGCGAGCGCCGCGGCGCGCACGCGCTCGCGGCGCTCGTCCGTCAGGCGGCCGGCGGAGGCCGTGCGCACCAGCTCCTTGCTGCTCTGGGGCGGGCTCGCGAGCTGCAAGTCCGCGACCTGGGGATGGGTCGCCGTCGCCATGAGGATCAGTGTGCGTTCTGTAATTACAGAATGCAACGCACAATCGCCGCCCGGGCCGATTTTGCCGCGATCCGGCTATGCTCTGCCGGATGCGTCGCGCTCTCCTCGTGCTGCTCCTGCTCGCGCTCTTCGCCGGCTGCGGTCACGGCCTGGCGGGCACCGCGGCGCTCCGCGCCCCGCTCGGCTACGCCGATCCGGCGAGGTGGCTGTGCCTGCCCGGTCGCGACGACGCGTGCGCGGCGGACCGCACCGCCACCGAGATCCTCCCCGACGGATCCCGGCGCGTCGTGCCGGGCAAGACCGCCGCCAACCCGAAGGTGGACTGCTTCTACGTCTACCCGACCGTCGACCTGCAGCTGGTGCCCGGCAACCACGCGGCCTTCCCCGACGCGCGCATCGACCGGACGACCTTCGCGCAGGCGGCGAACTTCCGCGAGGCGTGCGCCCTGTACGTGCCCTACTACCGGCAGGTCACCATCGGGACGTACCTGCGCCCGCACGAGCGGCTGGAGCGCGGGCTGGCGATCGCCTACGCCGACGTGGAGGCGGCGTTCAAGCAGTACCTGGCGGCGTACAACCACGGGCGCAAGATCGTCCTCATCGGCCACTCGCAGGGCGCCGAGATGGTGGTGCGTCTCTTGCGCGAGTTCTTCGACGAGGACCCGTCGATGCGCGACCGGCTCCTGCTCGCGATGCCCATCGGCGGCGACGTGGAGGTGGCGCCGGGCAAGCGCACCGGCGGGACCTTCCGGAACCTCCCGGTGTGCGCGAGCGCCACCGAGACGGGGTGCGTCGTGGCGTATCGCTCGTATCGCGCCGACCACCCGGTCCACCCGCGCAGCTGGTACCCCAAGCCCGGGCTGCGGGCGGCGTGCGTCGACCCCGCGAACGTCGGGAGCGACGCCGAGCACCGCTTCTCGCGGGCGGTCATGCCGCTCGACGCGATGACGCGGCGGCACCTGCGGGGCGTCGACGGCATCGTCACGCCCTTCGTGGTGCTGCCCGACTTCTACTCCGGCCGGTGCGTGCGCGGCCCCGGGGACTACGCGTACCTCGCCGTGACCACCACACCGCCCCCCGGCGACGCGCGCGTCAGCCCCATCGACTTCGACCGAGACTTCGACGGCCGCGGCCTGCTCGGGCCGCTCGGCCTGCACGTCCTGGACATGCAGCTCACGCAGGGGGACCTCCTGGACATGGTCGCGACGCGGGCGGAGCGGCTCCCGTGACCGTCGCCCTGACCCCGACGCTCACCCGCGCGATGGCCTCCGATCCCCCCGGCTATCCCGGCGGCATGAATCGCATGCTGGACGAGGCGCCGGTGATCCCCGTGGGCGTCGTCGCGCGCACCCTCCACGCGTCCGACGACGCCGACTTGCTCAACCCGATCGTGCCGGAGGCGTACGGCGCCTCCAGACCGCGGCTGCGGGAACGTCCGTCGCGCAGCCAGGAGTGCTGGACCTTCGATCTCGACGCGTCCGGTCGCGTCCTGCGGCGGGAGGCGATGCGCGCCGGTCGCGTGCTCTGGACCGACACCTTCGAGTGGACGGACACCGCGGTGCGTGGGCGGCGGTCCGAGGACGGGCGCTGCTCGAAGGTCTGGGCGGGCGAGGTGCGGGACGGTCGCCTGCTCTGGCTCGCCTCCGCCGCGCCGACCGGCGTGGGCTGGTTCCGCTTCGCGTGGGAGGACGGGCACGTCACCTTCGCCGTGCGCAAGATCAACCTCGCCGCCGAGGTGGAGGCGTACCGCGTGGAGTGGGACGGCGACGGGATCGCGCGCGTGTGGCGGCGCACCTGGTCGGCGACGAGCATGGGCATCGACCCGACGGGCGACGAGTCCCCGGAGTTCACCAGCCGGCGCGGCGCGCCCCGGCTGGGCGCGCGCGCGAAGCGGTGCGCCGTCGACGAGGTGACGCGGCTCGCGCAGGGGCTCGGCGAGCGCGACGCGCTCCTTTTGGTCTACGACCTGGAGGAGCCCGCCTTTCCCCCGCGCGCGGTGCTCCTGACCGGCGACGCCCGCTACTCCGACGAGCGCATCCGGGAGCGCATCGCGGCAGGCCCGTACGACGCCGACCTCGAGCTCGGCGTGCCGGACGCGACGCTGGACGCGATCAACACGGCGGACGGCGCGCACCGCAGGCTCCGCCGGTTCGCGAAGGACGTGCTCGCCGAGACGGCCGCGCGCGGCGAGCCCGGCCCCGCGCTGGGCGTGTGCGACTTCGAGGTGAGCCAGCTCGAGTGGGTCCGGCCGCCCGCGGCGTCGTAGCCCGCGGTCGCGCGGGTCGCCGTGCGCCAACGTCAGGGGCGCGGGCCCGCTCCCGCAGACGTCGCCCCGTCCATCGCGCAGCGCGAGGCCGCCTCGAGCGCCGCGCTCACCGTCGCGTAGTCGTTGGAGCTGGCGAGGCAGCGCGAGGCCCAGACCATCGCGTCGCCCTCCGACATCTTCACCGTCACCTCGACGTTCTGGTCGGGCAACCAGACGCCCTGCTGGCCGCCGATGACCACCCGCACCGACAGCGCGGCGTCGGCGCCCGACTTGGCGAGGACCTCCTTGCGCTCGTCGACCGAGAGATCCTCGAAGGTGGGGCCGTCGAGGACGACGAGGCCCGTCTCGGTGGTCGTCGTGGTGACGGCCTCCGACTTCGTCCGGCGGTTCAGGCCGAGGGGAGCGCCAATCTCCCGGCCGGTGACCGTCTCGTGGTGACTCTCGGTCGTGGTGCTGGAGTCCTGGTGCTCCTCGTGGCGCGCGCGCGTGGTGCGCAGCAGCGCGTCGCCCTCGACCAGGGAGTGGCCGGTGAACTCCAGCTGCGAGCGGATGATCTGGTCGACGGTGCGCCCGTAGTCGGCGGGGCACCGGTACTCCATCGAGCCGCAGTGCGCCCTGGTGACGAGCACGCGCGCCGGACGGGCGGCGCGCGCCGGGCCGAGCGCGACCTCCGGAGAGAGCGGCCGCGGGGGGCTCGCGCAAGCGCCGAGCGCGAGAAAGGCGACGGCAAAGATGGTCGATTTCATGCGAGTCCCTTGGTCGGTGGAGAAGCGAGGCTCAGAAGAAGAACCCCAGGTGGGTGGTGTAGCCGTTGGAGAGATAGGAGGTGGTGAAGTCGACCCACGTCAGGTCGGTCTCGACGGTGAGCACGACGTAGCTCGTCTGCGACGCCCGGATGAGGCCGATCTGGACGCCGGCCAGCGCGCGCGCGCCGACGAGAGAGATCTCTCCGGCGAGGTTGGAGTACGGGACGTACCCGACGCCGGCGTGGACGCTGAGACGCTCCAGCAGCGACGCGTGCCCGACGATCGTCACCGGGACGGACACCGCGCCCTGATCGTCGAAGAGGACATCGGTGCGCCCGCCCACCGCGAAGCGTCCCTTGCCCGCGAGGACCTCCAGCGACCCGTCCACGCGAAAGCGCGCCGAGGTGTCGCCGTCGTGAGTCACCACCGCAGCGCCCAGCGCGGGGAAGGCGAGGACCGCGCCGGTGAAGGAGCGGGCGGGGACGTGACGGGTGGAGACCCTCGTGTCCGCGCAGCGGCCAGCCGCGTCCTCGAGGCACGCCTCGTACTGCACGGCGTCGTGCGCGCGGTACTTGCCGACGTACGCACCGCCCACCCCCACGCTGCAGCCGAGCAGGTGCCCGGAGGCGAGGAGGACGGCGCCTGCCGCACCTCGCCTCACGGCGCGTCCCCGGCCATGGCGCACCGCGCGCCGTGCTCCATCGCCACCGCGTCGGTCGCGGTGAGCCCGCCCACGAGGAGATCGCACCGGCGCGACCACACGAGCGCGCCGTCGGCCGCGCCGGCGAGCGTCACCTGCACCGTGGCGGTGCGCTCCATGCTCATCGCCCCCGCGCGCGCGCCGATCCAGATGCGCGTCGAGACCACGCCGTCGGCGCCGAGCTTCCGGAGGATGGCGGTCTGCTCGAGGGGTGTCCGGTCCTCGAACCGGGAGCCCTCCTCGACCGTGGTGACCGAAGACCGCGTCGCGCCTGGTCTGTCGGAGCGCTCGGTGGTCGTCTCGGAGCGCGCGGCGGTGACCGCGTTGATCGCCTCGGCGTCCAGCACGTCGTAGCCGCGAAACTCGAGCGCCGCGCGGACGAGCTCGTCCACGCCGCGGACCGCGTCCGGGCTGCAGGGCGCCGAGGCGACCGCCCCCGCGTCGCCCGCCAGCGACGAGAAGGAGCCGCACGTCGCGCGTGTCGCCACCACGCGATGGACGGGGCGCGAGGCGGCAGGCCCGCGTCGCACGCGGAGGACGGGCGGCTGGATCTCCGCCGGCGTCGCGCACGCGCCCAGCGCGACCGCGATCCCGGTCGCTGCGAGGAGGCGCCTCACCACAGCGACGGACTCTCCAGCGCGCACCGCGTCGCGATGTCGAAGGCCTGGTCCACCGAGTGGTAGTCTCCGGTCTCTGCGCTGCACCGGCTCTCCCACACGAGCTGGGCGGGAGCGAGCCGCGACACGGTCACCTGCGCGGTGACCGTCTGCTCCGCCGACGCGCCCCGCGCGGGCCCCACCGTGATCCGCACGGCGAGCAGGCCGTGCACGCCCATGGCGGCGAGGAGGGCGCTGCGCTGGTCGGCGGGGGCGTCGCTCCATGTCGCCCCCCCCTCGAGCATCGTGACGGAGTCGCCCGAAGAGGGCGGCGGCCGGAGCGGGTTCTGGGGCGCGGCAGGGCGCGCCGTCGCTTCGTCGTGCGTGACCGTCGTGCGGTGGCGTGCGAGGACGTTGATGCGCTCGGTGTCGACGACGCCGTGTCCGTCGAACTCCAGCGCGAGGCGCGCGGCGCTGGCCACGGCATCGATGCGGCCCGGGGTGCACGCGGCGGGCAGCCTGCGCGAGCGGACCTCCGCGCACGTCACCGGGAGCGCTGCGAGAGGCGTCACCACCTGCGCGTAGGCGGGGCCCCTCCGCACGCGGGCCTGCGGCACCGCCGTCGGGAAGGCGCAGCCCGCCAGGAGCAGGCAAGCCCACGGCAAGTGGCGGGGGGGTGGGCCGTGCACGGGGCCGCCTCAAGCATCCTGCATGCCACGGTGCGTCATGGGGCGGGGGCGCAGACTCCTGCCGTGGGCGCGAGCGCGCGATTGTCCGCCTCCTTGCGATCCGGTGGCCAGGGCGGGAGCTGTGAACCGGGGGTACGGGGTGGCGTGAAGCCGTGGCTTCCCGCGCACGTGGGTGCGCGCGGCCGCGCACCCCGGTGCGCATGCGATGCGTCCTGTGAAGACCCGAGGTGGGAAGCACCGACACGTGAGCCTCCGAGCGCGGACAGCCGCGTCGACAGCGTCGCCCAGCGCGGATGAGCCGAAGGTCTGCTCACACTCGGCAGGGTGCATCGGCGAACCATCTTCGTTTCGACGCTGCCCGTGCAGCTGTGTCGAGAGTCCGGACCGGATGGGGTGCCGCGGAGCGCCAACGCGCTGACAGTATAAAACTACCGTGTAATGCGAAGTGGCACATCGGATGCACTGGTGCACCAGCATCCCACTCGGTCCCCCCCGAGTTACTCGGAAAGGAGGGCGCCATGAACGCCAAACTCGCCACGGTGTCAGCCATCGGTCTCGTGCTCGCCTCCGCCATGCAGGCGCGCGCACAAACGACGCCCTCAGCCGGAGAGGAGCCATCGTACTTGCAGCAGCATGTGGATGCCCCGATCAAGGCGCTCGAGCTGTCGGTCGGCACGGGCTACACACAGGGCTTCGGCATGCTGCAGGGGGGCGTCGCGCTCCCGGACGTCGTCACGCCGGGTATCGCCGTCGACCTCGGCGTCGGCTACCGCATCGATCCGCACTGGTCGATCGGTCTCGCCGGCCAGTATCAGGAGCTCACCGCGGAGCGCGCGTCCGGAGCCCGCGGGCTCACCGCCGGCATCAACGCCGCCTATCACCTCTCGCCGTACACGCGCGCCGATCCGTGGGTGCAGCTCGGGACGGGGTATCGCCTGCTCTGGGAGACGCACCCCGACCCCGCACCGAACCTGCTCACCCACGGCTTCGAGCTGGCGAAGCTCACCGTGGGCATGGACATCCGGGTCGACAAGGACGTCGCCATCGCGCCCGTCATCGGGGCCGACCTCAACCTGCCGCTCTGGCAGAACAACGGCCCCCAGGTGGCCCTGAACGACCCGCGTGTCAGCACCTTCGTCTTCGCCGGCGTCCAGGGTCGCTTCGACGTGACGAACGCGTACGCCGGCGAGGCGATTCCGGTCTCGCAGACCCAGGTGACACGGGCGACGCTGCCGCCGCCCGCGCCCGTCACCGCGCCCCCGCCGGAGAAGATGAGGCCGGTGAGCCCCTCCCTCTCCATCTCCGAGGAGGTCCTGGCGGCCTGCAAGATGGACCTGGACAACATCGACACGGCGCCCAAGTTCAACTTCGACGAGAGCGCCCTCCTGCCGGAAGACGAGGAGGTGCTGAAGAAGGTCGCCGAGTGCTTCACCACCGGGCCCCTCAAGGGCTCCGAGATGCAGCTGGTCGGGCGCGCCGACCCGCGCGGCACCGTCGAGTACAACCAGGCCCTCGGCGCGCGACGCGCGAACACCGTCGGGAGCTTCCTCGAGCAGCATGGAATGGACGAGAGCAAGATCAACGAGACCTCGCGCGGCGAGCTCGACGCCACCGGGACAGATGAAGCCGCGTGGGCCGTGGACCGTCGCGTCGACCTCCTCTTGCGCCACTGACCGTCCAAGCGTGGCGAGTCGGGATCGGCCCCGGCGCGTGGAGATCACAACCACGCGCCGGGGCGCGCGTCCTCGCGACGGCGCCGCGCTTGTATGATGGTCGTCGCCGCATGCCAGCCACCGGAGACCATCGATGACCGAGCGCGCGGAGACCGGCCTCTGGTCGACCGCCCTCAGGGCCTCGTTCGCCGGGTTCGCGGCGCTCGGCCTCGACGTGGAGCGCATCCGCGAGGGCGTCGGCATCGCGCGCGATGTGCTGGACGATCCCGACGCCCGGGTGTCCATCGCGCGCAGCACCCTGAGCTGGAAGCTCGCGCAGGAGCAGTGGCAGAAGCCGGGGCTGGGCCTGCACGCCGGCGCCGCCGTGCCGTTCGGGGTACCCTGCAGCGGCGGCTGACCGAGCGGCGCGTCAGCTTCCGCCGGCTGCTCGACGACACGCGCAGGGAGCTCGCGGTGATGCACCTGCAGAGCGATCGGCTGCGCATCGGAGAGATCGCCTACCTGCTCGGCTACGCCGACGCCGCGGCGTTCGCCACCGCCTTCAAGCGGTGGGAGGGCGAGACGCCGAGCCAGTATCGCTCGCGACACGCGCGTCCGGTCGCGGTGCGTCGCCCCTGAGCGCTGGCGCGTGCGCGCAGCAGATTGGCGCGCCGTCGCAGGCGGTCGCCGCTCGTCGCCGCTATGCTGGACACGTGGCTGCGCCGGAGCCACCGCGGGAGACAGGAGCCATGCACGGACAGGAAGAGACGTCACGGATACCCCGCTGGACCTGGGTGGTGCTGCACCTGGCCGAGCTCGGCGTCGCGCTGTGGATCCTGCTCGGTGGCGGCTACGCGGTGGTCGGCCACTGGGTGGGCCGGACGTGGATGGCGGGGGACGCCGGCCGGCGCATCGTCCTCGCAGCCTTCGGCGTGGTGCTGTGGGTCCGGATGACCCTCACCGGCGTGTACCTGCTCCAGCGTCGCTTCGGCTGGAGCGAGGCGGTGCCGGTCATCTTCGCCAGCGGCGTCTACCAGTGCGGCTTCGCCCTCCTCGGGGCGGGGGCCACCGCCCCGCTGGGCACGTGGGACCTGGTCTGGTTCGTCGCCTTCTTCGTCGGCAGCGTCTTCAACACAGGCTCGGAGCTGCAGCGGCGCGCCTTCAAGGCGAACCCCGAGCACCGGGGCCAGCTCTTCACCGGCGGCTTCTTCGCTCTCTGCCGCCACCCCAACTACTTCGGCGATTCGGTGTGGGGCGTGGCGTGGGCGCTGGTCACGCGCAACCCGTGGTCCGCGGTCATCGTCCTGATCGAGGTGGGCGGCTTCGTCTTCTCGCAGATCCCGGTGCTCGACCGCTACCTCGAGTCCCACTACGGCGACGCCTACCGCGAGTGGTCCCGCCACACCAAGCGTTTCATCCCGTACCTCTACTAGGCGCGGCCGCGCCCTTGCGGAACACGAGCACGTAGTTGTTCGCCGGCATCGGCACCCGCTCCTCCAGGACGAGGCCCGCCCCGGCCGCCACCTCCACCACGACCTCCAGGTCGCGCACCCCCCAGCGCGGGTCCCGCCCCTCGAGCCACGCGTCGAACTCCACGTTGCTCTCTGCGGTGTGCGCGCCGCCGATCCGGTACGGGCCGTAGGTGACGAGCACCCCGCCTTCTTCCAGCACGCGCGCCGCGCCGCGCAGGAGGCCTGGCGTCGTCTCGGGCGGCGAGGCGTGGATCATGTTGGCGCAGAAGACGGCGTCGGCGCGCGCGATGGGCCACGCCGCCGCGCACACGTCCAGCGGCAGCGGCGCCCGCAGGTTGGGCGACGGCTCGGCCTCCCGCCGCGCCGCGATGCTCTCCAGCGCCTCCGCGTCGACGTCGCTGGGCTGCCACTCGATCGCGGGCAGGCCGCGGGCGAAGAAGACGGCGTGCTCGCCCGTGCCGCTGGCGATCTCCAGCACCAGCCCGCGCGCGGGCAGAACGCGCGTCAGGACCTCCAGGATGGGGCCCCGGTTGCGCAGCGCGGCGGGCGAGGAGCGTGCGTTCATGTGGACTCGAGGACGATCGGATAGTGGACGGTCACGATGCCGCCCTCTGGTTGGGGGAAGGTCATCGTCCGGAACACCTTCACGATGCACGCCCGCACCGCAGCGTCGGGCAGGGTGTAGTCGGTGCTCTTGGCGCTGGTGACGTCGCCGTCGCGTCCGATGACGAAGCTCACGTTCACCTTCCCGGAGAGGTCGGGATTCTTGCGCAGGCCGTCGGAGTAGCACGTGCGGATGGCCCCCATGTGTCGCTGCACGATGCGCCGGATGACCTCCGGGGGGAGCCGGCCGCTGACCGACGTCGCGCCGGTGACGGTCTTCGCGCTCGGCGGCGGCGCTCCCGCATCGCCGGCGAGCACCCCCAGCACGTCGCGCAGGTCGGGCGTGATGCCGCCGTCGCCGAGCTGCCGCTTCACCAGCGGCGTCGGCGCCGCGAGGATCTCGGCGTGAAGCGCCTCGTCCACCAGGAGCGGAGACTGCAGGAGCAGCGCTCTGTCCCAGTCGCGAGGCGTCACCGCGACCCACGTGGCGCCGGTCGCCGGCGGGCGCGTCCAGGTCCCGTCCTTCTTCACGTTCTCCCAGATGCGGCGCGCGCAGGTGGTCGCCGTCGTCTTCCAGTCGGGGATGAGCGTCGCGGGATCGCGCGCGAAGTGACGAGGCCACTCGTCGCGGTCGCTCGCCAGCCAGAAGCGCGCGAGGACGTCGTCGAGCTGATCGCAGCCCGCGTCGGGATCCTTGTCGGCGTTCTCGCGCGCCTCGGCGAGCTTCCACGCGTCCGTGTCGTCGGGGGCGAAGTCGTACTTGCCCTTCGGTGGGTCGGTGGTGGTCGCGGCGAGCGCGCCCCCGCTGGTGATCAAGGCGAGCAGGATGGCGATGCTGCCGAAGGCCCAGCGGCCGCCGTTCCCGCCCGCCGGGGGGGGCGGCGGGGCGCCGAGCGGGCGCCACGCCTGCGGCGGCGGAGCATCCTTGCGTCGGGCCCCGGCGCCGGCGAGCACGGCGATCGCGCCGAGGAGGAGCGGCAGGAGCGCAGCACCGAAGCCGACCTTCGCCGAGTCCTGCGCCTCGCGGTAACCCTCCTCGAGGAGGCGCTCCTGCGTCACGCCGCTCACCAGCCCACCCGCCGCCGCCGCCTGCACCTTGTGCCAGCCGATGGACATCCCGAGCAGGCCGACGCCGGCGGTGAGCGACGCGACCAGCAGCGCCGCCACGCCGACGTAGTACCCCGCCCGGCGTGAGGCCATGAGGGCGACCACGGCACCCAGCGCGATCAACAAGCCCAGCACGCCGAGGAAGAGCGCGAAGAGCGCGCCCCAGCCGCCGTCGCGCACCATGGTCCAGAGCCCGTGCATCGGCCGAGCGTAGCCGAGGTGGCCGCGGGAAGCGCGGCCAACTGCGCGCGGACGCGGCGCACGCGCGGAAGGTGCAGTATGCTCCGCCGCGTGACCAACGCGGAGATGGACGCCGGACCGCCCCGGAGCGAGTGGAGCGTGAGCGCGCTCCTCGGGCGCGTCGTCTCCCCCTTCGTCGATCTGCTCGACGACATCGGGGGCACCGTGACGCTGGCGCTGCAGACGGTGGCGTGGTTGCTGCGCCCGCCCTTTCGCGCCGCGCAGACCCTCGCCGCGCTGGACTTCGTCGGCGCCGGGTCGGTCTTCATCGTCGGGCTGGTCGGCCTCTTCACCGGTATGGCCTTCACCGTCAGCACCATCGTCGGCTTCCGGCAGTTCTCCGCCGAGAACATGGTGGGCGGCGTCGTCGCCCTGGCCCTGGCGCGCGAGCTCGCCCCCGTCCTCGCGGCGGTCGTGCTGACGGCGCGCGCGGGCAGCACCATGGCGAGCGAGCTCGGCAACATGCGCGTCACCGAGCAGATCGACGCCATCACCACGATGGGCGTCAGCCCGGTGCAGTACCTCGTCGTCCCGCGGGTCGTCGCGAGCACCCTGACCCTGCCGCTCCTGGCGCTGCTCTTCGGCCTCGCCGGCATGGCCGGCTCCTACGTCGTCGCGGTGGTGTGGCAGGGCCTCGACCCGGGCCTGTTCCTCGATCGCGTCCGCCAGTTTCTGGAGTGGAAGGACGTGCGGATGTGCCTGGTGAAGGCCACCGTCTTCGGCGCGCTCGTCAGCGTCATCTGCTGCAAGAAGGGCTTCTACGCCTCCGGCGGCGCGCGCGGCGTGGGCGAGGCGACCGCGAAGGCCGTCGTCGCGAGCATCGTCATCATCTTCTGCGCGGACTACATCCTCACGACGATGATGACCGAGATCTGAGCGGCGAGCGCCGACGCGATCGCCACGAGACACCCCGCCATCCGATACGTCGCGCGCAGCGCGATCCTCACTTGGCCGGGAAGATCACCGAGTTGAGCTCCCCGATGTTCGCCCCGGCGGGGTACGCGTAGCTCACCCACCGCGTGAACTTGGGGTTGTCTTCCTCGTCCGGCGCCCACGTCACCGGGTTGCCCCAGCCCCAGACCGTCACGCCGAAGCGCGCCTGGTCGGCGCCGCCATCGACGTTGAAGGTGCCCTCGATGGTGTGCACGCCGTTGTTGCAGTTGCCGACGCCCTGGAAGTCTCCGGTGGAGAGGTCCACGCGCACGAACTGGTAGGTGCCGCCGTTGCCCACCGCCTGCCAGCCGGTGAGCGTGCCCGCGCAGTCCAGCGTGACGTCGGGGAAGCCGAGCTGCGCGTCCTTCTGCCGCACGATGACCAGGTTGGTCTCGGGGTAGGTCGGATCGGTGAAGAAGGTGTAGCGCGGCAGGTACTGCGCCGGCGTGACGATGTTGACGAACTCCGGATCGCCGGTGCCGTCGTACGGCTCGCCGCCCGTCATGTACTGCGCCATGTAGAAGGGGTGCTGCGCGTCCTGGCTGCGCACCACGAAGGGGTTCGCCTCCTGGAACTCCACCACCTGCCCGGCGCTCAGGGTGACCGGCGCGCCGATGGGCGTGGACGGCTCGTAGGTGAGGGTGGTGCCGTCCACCACGCCGACCATGCGATACGGCTCGAACTCGTCGATCTGCGTGTTGCGCGAGCGGTAGCGCACCGCCACGTACTCGTGGCCCAGCGACTTCACCGGCGGCAGCATCTGGTGGCCGCTGTCGGCGCGGATGCGCGTGACGGGCACGTCCATCAGCGTGGAGCCGCCGATGACGGCGACGGGGCTGGAGGCCTGGATGGGGCTGCCGGTGAGCTCGCTCGGCTGGGTGAACTGCAGGTACTCGCCCTTGTTGATCGTGTAGGTGCCGGTCGTGCCCTTCGTGGTGGCCCCGAGGCCGCCGCCGGCCAGGATGTCCGCCACCGGCTTGATCGTCACGGTGGTGGCGTCCTGCTTGGCGAGGACCATGAGCGTCGGGCCGGCGCGATCTTCCTGGAAGGAGGTGGGCGCCTCGTAGGCGTTGGCGGCGACGTAGTTGTCTCCCCAAACGTTGGTCGGCAAGAGCAAGGTCGCGCCGGTGACGCGCGCGCGCCCGGCGCCGAAGGGCAGCATGGAGTACGCGACGACGGGGACGTTGGTCTTGATGTGGAAGGCGCCCTTGGTGCCCGTCGCCTTGCCGGTGCCGTGCAGCGAGGCGTCACCCACGACCGCCGGCGTGACGCCCGCCGGGCACGCCGCGAGCTTGCGCGGGGAGATGGGGTTGGCGTCGTTCTCCGCCGCCGGATCGCGCGACAGGAAGAGGACGGCGATCTCGTCCTTGGCCAGACCCTGGTTCGGGTCGTACGGGCCGTAGGTGATGCCGGTGCCGAAGCCCTGCGGGATGCGGGCGAACTGCGCGATGGGCAGGATGGTGCCGCCGCGATCGACCTGGATGCGCGCCGGCTCGCCCGTCTTCCACTGGTTGACGATGAAGACCGCGTAGCAGACGCCCGCCGCCTCGGGGACCATGTCCATCTCCGCGGCGTAAAACTCGCAGCCGTTGGAGGTGTCCTGCCCGAGCGTGTCGAGGCAGGGGTTGCGGCACTTGCCCTCGTAGCACTGCTCGAGGGAGCTGCACTGGAAGATGCGCTCGCCGCACTGGTAGACGTAGCCCAGGTCGTTCGGGTCGCAGTAGGGCGGCTGCCCGCAGTCGGTGGCGACGTCGAGCGGGCCGCCCTCGATGATGGGGCCGTCGCCGAGCGGGGGCGCGTCCTCGGCGGTGACGTCCAGCGTCTGATCGGTCGACGCGTCCCCGGGGGGCGGCTGCTCCGGCGAGAGCAAGCCCGTGCGCGACCCGCACGCGACGATGATCACGGCGGTGGCGAAGGAGAGCCCGGCGGTGCGCAGCCAGGAGCGCGTCATGCGGTGGATGGTATCACGCGGCCCGGCAGGGCATGGCTGCCGCGGGACGCCCCGGGCCGCAGGGCGGGCGACTACTGGATCGTCGTGTTGCCGCCGCCGATGTTCAGGTACCGCTGCGCCACCAACGTGACCGTCCAGTCGCCCGTGATCACGCTGGCCTCGTCGCGTGTGTTGATCTTGATCGCCCCCATCCCCGCGGCGAGCGGGGCGAGGACCTTCGCCGGGACGCTGCCGGACCCGTCGCCGCCCGGGAAGGAGCACACGACAGCCGCCGCCGTCTGATCGGTGATCACCAGGTGCACGGTTCCCCGTGCGAAGGGAGTCCACGCGACGGGGAGATCGGCGGCGCGGCTGACCGGGGTGGTGGCCGTGGGCGTCGAGACCGTCGTCGTGTCGGGGAAGGCGACGGACTCGTCGAACGGCGGGACGTCGGCGCCGGAGGCGGACACGCTCACGGCGTCGCCGGCCTGCCACGACAGCATGGTGCTCGACTGCGCCGGGTAGTCGACCGGCGGCGCCGAGGGGTCCAGCACCAGGCTCCCTCCGCCCGGATCGCCGATGGTGATCGACCCGGCGGACCGCCCGCTGCCGCTCGGCGGGCCGAGGCACTTCTTGTTGTCGTGGAACACGCACGCGCCTGCACGGGTGCGGTCGCACCCGTAGATGTCCGGGTGATCGCCGACATCGAAGTAGGTGATGCCCGGTCCGTCGTAGAAGTTGGCGCTCCCTTCCACGCCGCCGCCGATGCCGTCGAGCACGTAGACCTCCGCCTGGTGGGTGGTCGTCGGGCCGTCGGCGAGGTCTCCGTCAGGCGCGGCGCCAGCGTCGGGCCCGGGCATGCCGCCGCCGTCCCCCGCCGTGTCCGGTGGTCCCGCCGGCCCCGAGCAACCCCAGACGAGCGCGAAGGCGACGAGCGCGAGTGAGCGAGCCAGCATGATCGCATCGCAGCATGATCCGCGCGCCCAGTCTATCCCTATAGTGATAGTTTGGGTCCGGGCGCGGCTATTCGCCGGACGTGAGCCGGGCGCAAACGATTCTCACCGGGCGATCGGACTGCGTGTGAATTCTGCACGTGAGCACGAAAGCGTGCGTGAGCGCTCTGCCCTCGGCCACTGGCCCGTCCATTGCTTTGGGCTGAGGTCGTGAAACGCCTCCTTCCTCCTCTCCTCGTGCTGCTCGCGGCCTGCGCGCCAAACGTGCCGCAGAACCCGCCCCCATCCGCCACGATCGTGGTGCAATTCGACCCGGGGGCGGAGGTCCCCGTGGTGCCCTCGCCCAACGATCTCGCGAAGGACCCGTCGACGGGGCTCATCGTCGTCCCGCCCACCCCGGGGGAGAGCGACGCGCAGCGGCAGTTCGAGACCGACTACCTCGGCACGCTGTCGGGGTTCCCCTTCGAGAGCACCGGGGAGGTGACGGTGAGCGGGGACCTGGACCCCACGACGGTCACGCCGCAGACGGTGCTCGTCTTCGACCTGGGCACCACCGCAGCGCCCTCGCAGACGCCGGTGGCCGTGACGCCGGTCTACGACGCGACGAACCGCGCGATCGCCATCCCGCCGCCTGGAGGGGCCTGGACGCGCGCGCACAAGTACGCGGCGGTCCTCGTCGGCGGCGCGACCGGCCTGCGCGGCGCCGCGGGGGAGGATGTCATCGGCTCGGAGACCTGGGCGCTGGTCTCCAGCAGCACCCCGCTGGTCACGTGCCAGGACCTCACCTCCCCCGACTGCAAGCCTGCGGTGGACATCATCCCGTCCGCTCAGACCGACCCGGCGGCGCGCCTCGCCGACCAGACCGCCACCGCCATCCAGCTCGAGCAGCTCCGCCGCGCGTACGCGCCCCTGCTCGACGCGCTCGCCGCGCAGGGTCTCACGCGCGACATGATCCCGATCGCGTGGACGTTCACCATCGTCGACGCCGGCGAGGCGACCTTCGACCCCGCCAACAACGTCGTGCCCTTCCCCAACGACGTCCTGCGCAGCGGCGGGAAGGTGAACCTCCCCAACCCCAAGACCTTCCAGCCGCTCACCAGCGCCGACTGCGCCGCGCCGACCGACCCGCAGATCGCCATCACCTGCGGCCTGAACACCCTGGACGGCTTCTCCACCACCGCCCCGCCGGTGAGCGAGAACTCCGACACCCTCGGCGCGGTCGCCCAGGCGGAGATCGACCCCAAGTCGCTCAGCACCACCTCGGTCGGGCTGGTCCCGGTGGCCTCGCAGGCGCCCAAGGCGGAGCAGACGCAGCCGCAGTTTTCGCCGTGCCTGAACTGCATGTCCAGCGCCGACGCGAACGGCAACCCGCAGACCTCGCCGCAGCAGCTCCAGTGGAGCCTGCGCGCGCCGCTGGACGAGCAGACCACCTACGCGGCCTTCGTCACGAGCGGCGTCGCCGACACCGCGGGCAAGCCGGTCATCGCCAACCCCATCTTCGCGATGCTCCGGCTCACGCACCCGCTCTTCGACGGCACCCACACCACCATCAACCTGCTCACCGACGCGCAGGCGCAGCAGCTCGAGCCGCTCCGCCTGGCCATGTCGCCGCTGTTCGACGGCCTCCAGGCGGCGGGCGTCGCGCGCACCCAGGTCGCGCTCGCCTTCGCCTTCACCACGCAGTCGGAGGCGAGCATCCTCGACCAGCTCTACGCCTACCCGCGCGGCCCGTCGCTCGCGCAGGTGCTGCCCGACAAGCCGCTGTACATCGCCGACGCGACCACGCAGTACCAGACGATCGCGTCCGCCGGCAGCATCCCCTTCTCCGCGATCGGCAAGGTGTATGTCGGGGAGATGCTCACGCCCGTCGCGGTCACCGGGCCGCAGGGCACGCTGGACGTGCAGAACCCCAAGATCGAGCCGGTGCCCTTCGTGCTCTACCTGCCCGCCACCGCGGCGCCGCAGACGGGCTACCCGGTGACCATCTTCGGCCACGCCTTCACGCGCTCGCGCAACGACTCCATCGCCCTGGCCAACTCCCTGGCGCAGGCGGGGCAGGCCACCCTGGCGGCGGACTCCCTCCTCCACGGTGAGCGCTCGTCCTGCACCGGCTCGAAGGCCGCCACCCAGCAGCAGACCGACGACGCGTCGTGCGCCGATCCGGTCAACCAGAAATGCGACGAGGACCCGCTCATCGGCCGCTGCGTGGCGCGCCTCGACGCGACCCGCCTCGCCTGCGGTCCCACCGGCGGCGACCCGACGGGCAACCTCTTCTGCGCCTCGCAGGGGCAGGGCCGCTGCGTGACCGCCGACCAGAAGTGCGAGGGCGGCGACTTCCTGCGCGACAGCTCGGGGCGCCCCGTCATCTCCGGATGGAACCTGCTCAGCCTGACCAACTTCTTCGCGTCGCGTGACAACTTCCGGCAGAGCGTCATCGACCTCTCGCAGCTCGCGCGCGTGGTGGAAGGGCAGGGGACCGGCAGCCTCGCCGACCTGGCGGGCGCGGGCTTCGACCCGACGAAGATCGGTTACGTCGGCCAGAACCTGGGGAGCATCCTGGGCACCCTCTTCAACGCCGTCGCGCCGGACACCACCCGCGTGGCGCTCAACACGCCCGGCGGATCGCTGGTGCAGCTCATCCTGACCGCACCCGCCTTCGCCACGCAGAAGACGGCGCTCCTCGGCGAGCTCGGCCTGCTCGGCCTGCAGCCCGGCACACCGGCGTTCGACCAGTTCCTCGGCGTCGCGCAGTGGATCCTGGACCCGGCGGACCCGGTCAACATGGGCTATCGCCTCACGCACCCGGCGGACGTGACCGTCGGCGGCAACACGTACACCGCGCCGAACGCGGCGCGGCGGGCGTTCCTGCAGTTCATCGAGGGCGATCAGGTCATCCCCGACGCATCCAGCCTCGCGCTGGTGGCGAGCGCGAACCGCGCCTTCGTCCCGACGCCACCCGGGTACGGCTGCAGCTCGCCGCTCTTCTGTTACCAGTTCACCGAGGCGGGGGACGGCTTCGACGCGACCAGCGCGCCACCCGCCACGCGCGACGGCTTCCTGTTGCAGCCGCCGCAGGGCAGCGCGGGCCTCGCGCTGACCGGTAAGGCGCAGCTCCAGGTCGCCACCTTCCTCGCCACCGGGACGCTGCCATGACCCACCATCGGTTCCACGCCACACGCACCTTGCCCTTGCTCGCCGCCGGCGCGGCGTGCCTCGCCCTCGGCGCGCCCGACGCGCGCGCCGCCGGCATCGGCCTCGACGTGCAGTCGGCCCGCGCCACCAGCATGGGCGCCGCCGTCACCGGCTTCATCGACGACCCGTCGGCCGTCTACTACAACCCGGCCGGCATCTCGCAGGGGAAGAAGCTGGAGATGGAGGTGGGCGACACCCTCATCCTGCCGAGCTCCACCTTCGAGAACCCGAAGGGGGCCTCCACCACCACGCCCTTCAGCGTCGTCCCGCCCTTCCAGTTCTATGCGGTGGGGGGGATCACCAAGAACCTGTCCGTCGGCATCGGCCTCTTCACGCCATACGGCCTGACGCTCAAGTGGCCGGCTGGGTGGGAGGGGCGCTCCTTCCTCACCTACGGCAACGTCGCCAGCTACGACGCCAACCCCACCGTCGCCTACCGCTTCGGCCCGCTCCGCGTGGGCGCCGGCCTGCAGGTCGTCTATTCCACCGTCGACCTCCAGCGCGACATCGCACTCCCCAGCGGCGGCTTCGGGTCGTCGGAGCTGGGCGGCGATGGCTGGGGCGTGGGGGGCAACGTGGGCATCCAGGTGGAGGCGGTCCCCAAGGTCCTCTCCTTCGGCCTGCACTACCGCAGCGCGGTGGCCATCGACTACGCCGGCAACGCCCACTTCGGCGGCATCCCGCAGACGCTCGCCGGCACCATCCACGACCAGCGCGTCACCACGCGCCTGGTGCTGCCCGACAGCTTCGCCGCCGGCATCGCGGTGCGTCCCACGCCCAAGCTGCTGCTGGACGCCGACGTCGTCTACTACGGCTGGGAGCACTTCCAGAGCATCGACGTCGCCTTCCCCGACGACGCGACCGGCAGCCTCGCCACCCACGAGCCGAAGAACTGGAGCAGCACGGTCAACTTCCACCTGGGCGGCGAGTTCACCTTCAGCGACGCGTGGAGCGGCCGGGCGGGCGTGGTGATCGACCCGACCCCCTCGCCCGACGAGACCACCCTCCCCGACCTGCCCGACTCCACGCGCGTCGGCTTCTGCCTGGGCGCCGGCTACCGCCACAAGAGCGGCTTCAAGGCGGACCTGGGCTACGAGTTCATCCTCCTCACCTCGCGCAACAGCACCGCGCCGCAGTTCCCCGGGAGCTACAGCGGCTTCGCGAACCTCATCGGGGTGAGCGTGGGGTACACGTTCGGCGGGCACCACGCGGCGAAGGAGTGACCGCGCCTCGCGTCGGCGCGGCCGCGCCAAGGCGAAGGAAACGCGAAGGCCCGAGCTCGCGAGGGAGCCCGGGCCTTCGTCGTTGGACGCGCGACGCCGGCGATCAGAGGGCGATCAGGATCCCCTGTGTCCCGCACGAGGTGCCGGCGGAAGGAGACACGACGCCGGAGATGATCGCCTTGCCGGTGGTGGTGTTGATGCGGATGCGGCCCACGCCCGCGCCGCCGTTGCCGTGCGTCAGGAGCTGCGCGTCGCCCGGCGTGCCGTCGGCGCCGTCGAGGAGCGAGCCGGCGCCGCCGTTGCCGCCGCTGCCGTCGCCGCCCGTGCCCACGCCGCCCTTCGCCTGGGTGGCGCTCGGCTTGGCGTCCTCGCCGTAGATGGCGCCGCCGCCCGCGCCGCCGCCGCCGCCGTTGGCCGCGAGGGCGCCGTCGATCGCCACCGTGGGTGCCTCGAGCAGGAGCGCGCCGCCCGCCCCGCCGCCGCCGGTCTGGCCGCCGCCGCCGCCGACGCTCACCCACCCATTCGCGCCGACGTGGATCTTGTTGCCGGCGACGAGCTGGATCGCGCCGCCGCCCGCGCCGGGGTACGCGCCGCCGCCGGTGGAGCCGCCGACGAGCGGGCTGAGCGCGGCGTTGCCGTAGGCCTTCCCGCCCTTGGCCGCGCCGTTGCCCGACGCGCCGCCCGCGCCGCAGTACGCGCCGCCGCCGCCCTTGAGCGTGCCGTTGTCGTAGAGGCCGCCGCCCGGGCCCTTGCCGTCGGCCTGGTCGCCGTTGGGCTGGTTGAAGCCGCCGGCGCGCCCGCTGGAGCCGTCGAGCGTGCCGAGGATCTCGATGGTGTCGAGGGCGACGAGCGCGACGGGCTGCGTGCCCTCGGCGGTGACGTCGATGCCCTCCGCGATCCGGATGTTGCGCGCGACGAAGACGCGCAGCTTGCTGCCATCGACCTGCGTGACGACGAAGCTGTCGTAGACGCCGGTGCCGGGGCCGTCGCACGTGGTGCCGCCCTGATCGTTGAGGTTGATGCTGTTGCCGCACTTGTTCGCGTCGAAGACGAGATCGCCCACGTGACTGAAGTCGATGGCCGCCGGGAGGTTGGTCGGGCGGAAGCCGAGCCCGGGCGCGCCGGCGTCGGCGTCGGCCCCCGGACCCGCGTCGGGCTGGCCGCCGCCGTCGGCGGGATCGGACCCAGCACCCGGGCCGCAAGCCACCGTGAGGGGGAGAAGAAGGACGAACAGCGACGCGCTCGAGCGATTCATGACTTAAGACCCTTTCCTGTGGGGGGATGCCCCAGACAGAGCAAGCGCGGGGCCACGCGTGAGCGCCGCGGAAATCAGGCCTCCGGCGTGGCCGAGCGCACGCGATTGCACTTCGAGCGCAGCGCCTCGTGTGCAACCCGCCGCGGTGTCAGCGCTTCTTCGTCTTGCGCGGGCGCGGGATGCCGAGGCGGTCGAGCTTGTAGAGGAGGGTGCGCCGGGCGATGCGCAGCTCCGCCGCCGCCGCGCTCTGGTTGCCCGCGTGGCGGGCCAGGGCTTGCTCGATGCGCGCGCGCTCGTCGTCGGGCTCCGCGGCCGTCGCCGGCGCGGTCCCGTGCGCGGGCGAGGTCGTCGCGCCGAGCGCGCGCGTCACGTCGAGGGCGTCGAGCGCGATCGCGCCCGGCGGCGCCATCAAGAGCGCGCGGGAGAGGGCGCTGGACAGCTCGCGCACGTTCCCCGGCCAGGGGTGCTCCGCGAGCCGCGCCAGCGCCGCCTCGGTGAGCGACGCCGGCGCGCGGCCGCGGCGCGCGCACGCGGCGGCGAGCAGCGCGCGCGCCAGCGCGGGGACCTCCGCGACGCGCTCGCGCAGCGGCGGGATGACCAGCGGAAAGGCGCCCAGCCGGAAGTAGAGGTCGGCGCGGAAGGCGCCCCGGGCGACCTCCGCCTGCAGATCGCGGTTCGTCGCCGCGACGATGCGCACGTCGACCACGCGCGCCGTCCGCCCACCCACCCGCACGACGCGACGGTCCTCCAGCACGCGCAGCAGCTTCGGCTGCAGGTCGAGCGGCAGCTCGCCGATCTCGTCGAAGAAGAGCGTGCCGCCGTCGGCCTGGGCGAGCAGGCCGTCGCGCTCGGTGGCCGCCCCGGTGAAGGCGCCGCGCTCGTGACCGAAGAGCTCGCTCTCGAAGAGGCTCGGGCTGAGCGCCGCGGCGTGCACCGGGACGAGCGGGCCGGAGGCGCGCGCGGAGTGCTCGTGGAGCCAGCGCGCCATGATCTCCTTGCCGACGCCCGTCTCCCCGGTGATGAGGACGGTGATGTCGTCGGCGGCGAGTCGCCCGGCGAGGTCGAGCACCTCCTTCATCGCCCCGAGCGGCTGCAGCAGGGCGGCACCCGCACCTTCCTCCGTGGCGGGCGCCGCGGCCCGCGCGCCGTCCAGCACGAGCGCCACGTCGCCGACGCGCACGATGGTGGTGCGCGTGGCGTAGCCGCGCCCGCGCGGCGGGAGCTTGGCGTCGCCGACCCACGTCCCGTTGCGGCTCCCGCAGTCGACCACCGTCACCTCGCCCGCGTCGTTGGCGGGCTCGAGGGTGGCGTGCAGCCTGGAGACCGAGGCGTGGTTCAGCGCGATGTCGCAGTCCTCGTCCCGGCCGACGCGCAGCGTGCGATCGAGGGGCACCGGCGGCCGCCCGGGCTCGCCCACGACGTAGACCGCGAGCCGTCGCTCCGGCGCGTCCAGCGGCGCCGTCTCCCCATGAGGTCGCGTGCGAGGACGTTGGCGGGTCACGCGCCCCGTGTGTATCACGGGCGCGCGGCGGCACGAAGGGCGCGGGCGAGGGCGAACGTGGCGGCGTGATCGGGCGCGGACCGGAGAAACCGCGCGCGCCAGCTCGGCGACCGGATGCGGCGCGCGCGGGCCCGGATGCCGGCGCACGCCGCCGCGATCTCGCGCCGGGCTTCCTCCCTGCGTCCCAGCGTCTCGAGCGCGCGCGCGGCGGCGAGCCACACCAGGGCCTCGTGCGACTCGCCAGGCCCCGCCCAATCCATCGCGCGCCTGGCGTCCTCGGCGGCGGCCAGCGCCTCGTCGGGCTCGTGCGCGAGCAGCAGCGCCTCCGCCAGCGCGCCCCACGCCAGGGGCTCGACCGCGGCGACGCGCGCGGCGATCTGCACCGCCTCCCGCGCGTCCGCCTCGGCGAGACGCGCGTCGCCTCGGGCGACGTGCATGCGCGCCCGGTAGGCGAGGCTGCCCGCGAGGTAGCGCAGATCCCCCTGGGTCCGGAGGGCGTCGATGGCCGTGCTCTCCACGGCCACCGCCTCCTCGATGGCCCCCGGCCGGTACGTCAGCGCGAGGCCGAGGTTGTGCCGGGCGAGAGTGACGAGCATCGGGAGTCCGGCCGCCTCCGCCCGCGCCATCACGCCGCGCAGGGAGCGCTCCGCCCGGGCGAAGTCGCCGAGCTGCGCGCACGCGTAGCCCACGCTAGCGCCGTACATGCACGCCGAGCGCTCGTCGCCCAGCGCGCCGAACTGCGCGACGCCGGCGCGCAGCCGGGCGAGGTACTCGTCCAGCCTGCCGGAGAACACCGCCTCGGTCACGAGCGCGCCGGGCGAGAGGCCGCGGCGGCGCTCGTCCGGGGTGCCGTCGGCGCGGACGGTGCGTCGCAGGAAGAGTCGCGTGAGGGCGCGGGCTCGCGGCACCTCCCCGTGGAAGAAGAGCTGCACCGCGGTGCGGGCGCACGCCCGATCCCACGCGAAGGCGGCGTGCTCCGAGACGGGCGCGACGTGGAGCCCGGCCGCGACGGCGAGGACCTCGGCGAGATCGCCCAGCTTGCCCGCGGCGGTGGCGCGCTCTCCGAGCGCCTCGCACCACGCGCTCGATCCGGCGGGCAGCCGCGCCAGGGCGGCGCGCGCGCGGGAACCCGCCTGCGCGTTCTCGCCCGTCCATCGCTGCCCCTGGGCGCGATGCAGGTCCACCATGCCGCGCAGCAACCTGCTCGCGGCCGAGGTCGGCGCGGCGGCCAGCACGCGCTCGGCGGCGTCCAGCCACCGCGCCGCTCCCGCGAGGTCACTGGCCTCCAGCGCCGACTGCGCGGCGAGGTCGTACTCGTGCGCGGCCCGCAGGAACGATCCGGCGGCCGCGAGGTGCGTCGCGCGCCGGCCGTGCGCCTCCGGCGCGACCGCCGAGAGCGCGGCGGCGATGCGCGCGTGGACGCGCCGGCGCTCGGGCTCGGAGAGCATCCCGTATGCGCTCCTGCCGGCCTCTCCCGCCTCCCGGTAGGCGTCCAGCGCGTCGCGCGCGACGCTCCCCTCCGCCGCGAGCATGTCGAGCATCGTGGCCGCCTCGCTGCCGGGCACGCCCATCACCTCGGCGAAGAGCTCGGCGTCGAACGCGCCGCCGAGCGCGTGCGTCACCGCGCGGGCCCTCACCGGATCGCGCGTCGCGCGCGACGAGGGCGGCAGCGCTCGGGAGGAGGGCGCCACGCTGGCGGCGCCGCCCAGCGCGTCGACGACCTCGCGCGTCGCGGGATCCAGGTGTCCGCGCACCCGCAGCGGCGCGCCGCGCGCCATGAGCGCCGACGTCACCGCCAGCGCCGCCTGGTGCTTGTGCGCGCGCCGCAGGGCCGGGTCGAGGAGGAGCGGCGTCAGGCTGGAGGGGGGCGCCGCCGCCGGCGCGATCACGCCCACGGCCACGTCGGCGAGGTGCGCGTCGCGCCGCGGGAGCACCTTGCGGACGGCGGCGCGTGCATCGGCAAAAGGGACGTCCGCCTCCAGGGCGAGCGCGGCGCGCAGGGCCGGCGCGAGGGCGGCGTAGGGGGCGCCGGCGTCCTCCGGTCGCACCACCCCGAGGCGCAGGTCCATCGACGCCGCCGCACCTCCCCGCGGCGCGAGCAGCGCGGCGACGGCGGTGCGCGCGTCCGCCGGTCGCAGCGCCGGGTCCTTCTGCAGCATCGCGCGAAGCGCCCGCGCCTCCGCCGTGCCCGCGCCGCGAGGGCGCGGAGGGTCGACGACCAGCACGCGCAGCACGGTCGCGTCGCGCGTCTCCTCCTCGAAGGGCGATCGTTGTATTCTGCACGCAGCGAGCAGCGCCCCCAGGGAGAAGACGTCGGCGCGCGGGTCTGCGTCGCAGGGCCCGGCGAGGCGCTCCGGCGCGGTGAACGCCGCCGTCACGCGCGGACCGAAGGGGGTCCCGGCGGCGCGCGCGGTGTCGAAGTCCACCAGCGTCGCGCGCGACGGGTCCCCGCCGACGAGGATGACGTTGTCCGGCGACACGTCCCCATGGACCACCCCGGCGCGATGCACCCGCACGAGCACGCCGCCCAGGCGGAGCGCGAGGGCGCGGACCTGTCGCGTCCCGAGGCGCCGTCGGGCCAGCACCTCGGCGAGCGTCGGCCCGGCGACGCGCGCCATGACCAGCCGGGTCGGGTCGGGGTGCGCGAGCAGCGCGACCACGCCGTCCCCCGCCGCCCGCCGCAGCATCTCCGCTTCTCGCGCCACGTCCCCCGCCCGCGCCACCTTCATGACGCCGCGCCGCCCCGTGCGTGCCCCGACCACCTCCCAGAGCTCGTGCGCGCTGGTGGCCGCGAGACGGCGTCGCCTTCGGAAGTGCTCGTCGATGCGCGTCAGCGTATCACGCACGCACGCTTCGGACCCGCTCACCGCGCAGTTCGACCATTGCATCGCGCAGACGAGCGGCTGCTCGTGGCCGCAGTGCGCATACCTCTCGCAGCGCGCGACCTGCTGCAGCAACAGCCAGCTTCGCCAGCCGCCCGTGTGCGCCAGCGTGCAGGCGTGCGAGGACGACTGCGTCGCTCAGACCGCCGGCGGCGCGCCGCCCCCACGACGCTCGCGCAGCGCTCACGGCCGCGGTTGCGGCGCCACGCACGCGGGCTGCGGCTGCATCACCTTGGTGACGTCGACGAAGTCCTCCACGTACTCCACCTCGCGCGTCCCGGCGAAGTGCGTCCCGTCGGGCAGCTCGTAGCCGAGGATGGTCGTCAGGGCCATCGCCACGCCGCCGCACCCGGGCTCATCGGGAGACTCGCACTTGCAGCCCGGACACCCGCACAGCGCGACCTCGATCTTCCGGCTGTGCACGTGGCGCTGCACCAGCCACACGCGATCGCCCCCGCGGGCGAACTCGAAGGCCGTCGATAAATCCCCGCAGCCCCCGGTGGGCGGCGTGACGATGAGCTTCACGCGGCGGTGAGGCGCGATCTCGCGCTCCTCGACGTGCGCCGGCGGGACGGGCCCGCGGAACTCAATCGCCGTGCTCCCGCTGCGCAGCCTGCGGGCCGTGAGGTGCACCGGCCGCAGGCCGTCGCGGCGGAGCGCCTCGACGTAGGTCGCCCTTCGGTCGGACTTCACCTGCGCCTGCCGCGCGGCGAGCTCCTCGCGCGTGAAGCATCCGTCCGGGCCGGAGCCGTGGTTGGTGCGCGGCGGAGGCTCGGCCAGCGAGACCGCCGTGGCGGAGGCGGCGGGCGCGCTCGCGCTCGGGGCGGCGCTCGGGATGGTGATCGTCCCCGTGGCCGGTGTCGAGGCGCCGGTGGTTTGCTGCCCGCCCGCGCCGCACCCGGCGACGACGAGCGCGAGCGCGACGCGAAGGGTCCGGGGGCGGCACGCGCGCGGGGGAGCCTCCATGGGTGGCGATGAGCATACGCGCGGCCGCGACGGGGACCAACCGGCCCGGGACGTCGCGGCGCGCGCTCAGGCGCTGAGCTCCATCATCCGCTGGATCGGCACGCGCGCCCGCTCCAGCAGCTCCGGCTTCATCTCCAGCCGGGGTTCCAGGTCCCTGAGCGCCAGGTACACCTTCTCCAGGGTGTTCTTCTTCATGAAGGGGCACTCGTTGCAGGCGCAGTTCGCCTCCGGCGGGGCGGCGATGAACGTCTTGTCCGGCGCCTGCTTCTGCATCTGGTGCAGGATGCCGGACTCCGTCGCCACGATGAACTCCTTCTTCGGGCTGGCGAGGGCGTACTTGAGGATGGCCGTCGTCGACCCGACGAAGTCGGCCATCCCCAGCACCGCGTCCTCGCACTCGGGGTGGGCGAGGATCTCGGCGCCGGGGTGGCGCTCCTTCAGGCCGATGAGCTTCCGCTGGCTGAACGTCTCGTGGACGATGCAGCTGCCCTGCCAGAGCACCATCTCGCGGCCGAGCTTCTTCTCCAGGTAGCGGCCGAGGTTCTTGTCCGGCGCGAAGAGGATGGTCTTGTCCTCCGGGATGTGCCGTACGATCTTCTCCGCGTTGGAGGAGGTGCAGATATAGTCGCTGAGCGCCTTCACCTCGGCCGAGCAGTTGATGTACGTGATGGAGACCGCGCCCGGGTACTTCGCGCGCCAGGCGGCGAAGCGGTCGGCGGGGCAGCCGTCGGCCAGCGAGCAGCCTGCGGTCAGATCCGGCAGCACGACGATGCGCCCCGGGTTGAGGATCTTGGCCGTCTCGGCCATGAAGTGGACCCCGGCGAAGCAGATGACGTCCGCCGTGGTCCTGGCCGCGGCCTGGGAGAGCTGGAGGGAGTCGCCGACGACATCGGCGACGTCCTGGATCTCACCGTCCTGGTAGTAGTGCGCGAGGAGGATCGCGTTCCGCTCCTTCTTGAGGCGGAGGATCTCTTCTTCCAGGTCCAGCGAGGGGTCGATGGTGCCGCTCATGGCCTCTCAAGGTAGGGTCGCCAGGCGCCGGACGCCAGGCCCAGGGTCGTGCTAACGTGCCTGCGCATGGTGGAGACCCCGCCCTCCGAGCGGCGAATCGAGGACCGCGCGGCCATCACGCTGCGGGTCGACTACAAGCGCATCAACACCTTCTTCGCCGACTACACGAAGAACATCTCCAAGGGCGGCACCTTCATCCGCACCACCAAGCCGCTCGACGTGGGGACCGAGTTCGTCTTCGTGCTCTCGCTGCCCACCCAGGACAAGCAGCTCAGGCTTCGCGGCCAGGTGATGTGGGTCACGACCGAGGCGGACGCCGCCAAGGCCAGCTCGCAGCCGGGGATGGGCATCCGCTTCCTCTTCGCCCAGGACTCCGAGCGCGAGGCGCTGGAGGACTTCGTCGAGAAGATGATGAGCGAGGCGCTGGGCGAGCACATCTCCACCAAGCTCCTGGCGCGCGAGCCCAAGGCCTAGGCGCGTGGTCTCCCTCCAGGACATCCGCCAGCGGGTGACGGAGGCGCCGCACCGCGTCCGCGCCATCGCCAGGCTCGCCCGCTCCTCCGGGATGATGTGGGACGTCGGCCCGGGCGGCCTCGCCGCGGTGCTGCGCGCGCTCGGGCGACCCCACCAGAACCCGTCCACCCTCTACTCCATCCACGCCGGCGCCCACCCCGACCGCACCGCGCTGGTGTGGCGCGACGAGACGCGCACCTACGCCCAGCTCGACGAGCAGATTGGTCGCTTCGGCAGCGGGCTGGTCGCGCGCGGCCTTCGGCGCGGGCAGAGCGTGCTGCTCATGACGCGCAACCGGCCGGAGTTCGTGGTGGCGAGCACCGGCACCGCGCGCGTGGGCGCCGCGGCCGTCGCGGTGTCCTGGCGGTCGACCGCGAAGGAGCTGGAGTTCCTCGCGACCAACTGCGGCGCGCGCTTCGTCGTCTTCGAGCACGACCTGTGGCCGCAGATCGAGCAGGCGCTGCCGAACCTGCCCGTCGGCAAGGACCGGCTGGTGAGCATCGGCGGCGACGTGCCCGGGTGCCTGCGCTTCGAGGACGTGCTCGCCGGCGGCAAGAGCGGCACCGTCGCCGGTGACGACGAGGCGGCCGCGGTGGTGACCTACACCTCCGGCACGACCGGCAAGCCGAAGGGCGCCGTCCGACGCTTCCCGCGGGAGATGCTCGTCACCGTGGCGGAGATGGTGGCGGAGACGCCGATGCGCGTCGACGACGTGCACCTCGTCGTGTGTCCGCTCTACCACATGACGGCGTGGGCCTTCATGACCTTCGCCCACTCCATCGGCGCGACGGCGGTCATCGCCGACGAGTTCAAGCCGGAGGTGTTCCTGGATCTGGTGGAGCGCCACGCGATCACCACGACAGCGATGGTCCCCACGATGCTGCACCGCCTGGCGGCGCTCGGGCCCGAGGCCGTCGCGCGCCGGCGCACGCGCTCGCTCCGCGCCATCTTCTGCGCGGGGTCGGCGCTCACCGGCCAGCTCGCCAGCGAGGCGATGGACCTCTTCGGGGACATCGTCTTCAACTTCTACGGCTCCACCGAGACAGGCCTCGTCACCCTCGCCAAGCCCGCCGACATGCGCGCCGCGCCAGGCACCATCGGCAAGCCGCTGCCCGGCAACGAGATCATGCTGGTGGACGACCAGAAGCAGCCGGTGAAGGACGGCGCCGTGGGCGAGCTCTACGTCAAGAACTCGCAGCTCGTCGCCGGCTACCACAACGACGACGCCGCGACGAAGCGCAGCATGCTCTCCGGCTTCTTCAGCGTGGGCGACCTCGCCCGGCGCGATATCGACGGCCGCTACTTCATCGAGGGCCGCAAGCGCGACATGATCATCACCGGCGGCGTGAACGTGTACCCGGCGGAGGTGGAGTCGGCGCTGGAGGAGCACCCCGACGTCTTCGAGGGCGCGGTGATCGGCGTGCCCGACCCGGAGTGGGGCGAGAGGGTGAAGGCCTTCGTGGTCCCGCGCCCCGGTGCCACGCTGGACGCCGAGCAGATCAAGCAGTTTCTCCGCGAGCGCCTCGCCGGGCCGAAGGTCCCGCGGGAGTACGTCGTGCTCCCCGCGCTGCCGCGCAATCCCACCGGGAAGGTCCTCAAGGAGCAGCTCCGGAAGACGGGCGCGCCGGGCTGAAGCCCGGGGCGCCCACTTTTTGCTACATTACCCGCGTGCAACTCCAGCCCGGCGCCCTCCTGCGGGGCAAATACCTGCTCGTGTCCAGCATCGGACGCGGCGGGATGGGGGAGGTGTTCGCCGCGAAGCGGACGTACGACGGCGCGGAGGTGGCCATCAAGGTGGTCAGCCGCACCGTGGTGGACGACACGCTGATGGCGCGCCTGGAGCGCGAGGCCGTCGCCGCGCGGCGCATCAAGAGCCTCTTCGTGCCGGAGGTCTACGAGATCGACCGCACGCAGGACGGCGAGCTCTTCCTGGTGATGCGCCGCCTCCACGGCCAGTCCCTCTCCGAGCGGCTGCGCGTGCGGCCGGTGCTCCCGTGGGACGAGGTGCGGCGCATCGTGGACGACGCGCTCTCCGGGCTGGCGGACGCCCACGCCGCCGGCGTCGTGCACCGCGACCTGAAGCCGGGCAACATCTTCCTGGACCAGGGGGAGGCGCCCACCCTCCCCGCCGGCGTGCTGGACCCATCCGCGCCGCCGCCGCCCGCGCCGCAGACCGAGCGCGCGATGATCCTGGACTTCGGCGTCTGCAAGCTGGACCAGAGCGACGGCGAGAAGCTCACCATCACCGGCGAGTCGGTAGGCACCGTCTCGTACATGGCGCCGGAGCAGATCCGCGGCGCCTCGGACGTGGACGGCCGGGCGGACCTCTACGCGCTGGCGATGGTCGCCTTCGAGATGCTCTGCGGCCGCGTCGCCTACGAGGCGCAGGGTCAGATGGCGATCCTCGCGGCGAAGCTGGAGGGGCACGCGATGCGCGTGCGCGACTGCACGCAGACGATGATCCCCGCCGGGCTGGACGCGCTGCTCGCGCGGTGCCTCTCGCGCAAGTCGGGGGACCGCTTCGCCGACGCGCTGGAGATGCAGCGCGCGTGGCGGGCGCTCGGCCCGGCGACGGAGGCCCCGCGGGCGCTGCCCATCGTCCACGGCGGCCACGTCGCGGTGCCGACGGAGACGGCGGTGACGGCGGCGACGCACACGCGCGTCGGCTCGGCGGCGTCGCGCGTGGGGCTCGGGTTCGCGCTCTTCGCGGTGGTGGCCGCCGCCGTGGCGATGGTCTTCGTCTTCCGCAGCGAGCCCTCCCGGCCTCTCGGCGCGCTGCCTGCCTCATCGTCGGCGGCAGCGGCGGCGGCGCCGCAGCCCTCGGTGGACCCGGCGCCTGCGGAGACCGCGCCGGTGCCGTCGGCCGCGCCCGTCACCGTGCAGAGCACGACGGTGCTGGACATCGACGGGGTCACGCCCACGCTGGACGCGGGGAAGAAGCACGTGGTGAAGCGAGTGCGCCACTACTGGTACCACCCGAAGCCGGCGCCGACGCACACGGGGATCACGACCGAGCCGCGGTACTAGGGAGCGAGGGAGAGGGAGAAGGGGGGCTGCCCCTCCTCGCGTGTGCTCGGGCTCGTGCTCGCTCTCGCGCGCGCCGCCCGACATGTGCATGATGCACGGGGTCCGGCGCGCACGAGAGCTTGCGCGCGAGCCCTGCGCGCACGCGTCCTCCCCAAGGTGTCGCGCTCCGCGCGCCACACGGGGAGGAGGGGGTCCCGTCCGGCACCGACCTCGGCGGGGATCACTGCACGCAGAGGGCCCAGCGGTCGGAGTGCTGGTCGCCGACCGCGCACCACTGGCCTCCGTCGGCGCCGCACGCCGAGCCGCTCTGCCACTTCTGCCCCATGTACTGGTAGACGCCGGCGAGCTGCGGGCAGGTCGCCGGGGTGGAGCACCCGATGGCCTTCGCGAGGTCGAGCATGGGGTTGCCGCAGGAGCTCTCCTGCGTCTGGACGCACAGGTTGTCGGTGTACTGCGGGCAGGATTGCGCGGAGCAGCCGACGGTCATGCCGGCGCCCTTGCACGCGTCGAGGACGTTGGTGTCGCTCATCGTGCCGCTGACCTGCACCTTGTAGAAGGACTGCGCCCCGAGCTTCGCCACGAAGACGCCGCCGCCGCCGCACACGCCGCCGGAGCACGTCCCGATGCACGGGCTGTTGCACGCCCCGCAGTTCTTCGGGTCGGTGCTCGTGTCGACGCACTGCCCGTTGCACTCCGTCAGACCGGCGTCGGCGTCGCACACGAGGGTGCAGGCGCCGTTCACGCAGGCGAAGCCCCCGCCGCACGCGTGACCGCACTGGCCGCAATCGTTCGGGTCGGACGAGGTGTCGACGCAGGTGTCCCCGCATGGGGTCTGACCCGGCGGGCAGTCGCCCATGCATTTGCCCTGGACGCACAGCTTCGCCATGCCGCAGGCGATCGCGCAGGAGCCGCAGTGGCTCGGGTTGATGGCGAGGTCGGCGCACACGCCCCCGCAGAGCGTCTGGAAGGGCGGGCACGTCGCGGTGGCGTCATGGTCGACGGCGGCGTCGGAGACTCCGGCGTCCGGGCTCCCGCTCGCGTCCGCCGCGTCCGGGAACACCTTGCCGCCGCAGCCCGCGAGGACCACCGCGCACGCGAGCCCCGCTCCCGAGATCCCTCTCGTCAGGCGCATGTCCGAGCATAGCGTGCGCCCGAGCCGGTGCTCTCTTCATCGGACGCCCTCCGCTCGTTCGAGGGACGCACCGGCAGCGCACCACCCTCCCCGTGTGGCGCGCGGAGCGCGACACCGTGGGGAGGGGCGTCACGCGCAGGGCTCGCGCGCAAGCTCGCGTGCGTGCCGCAGTCCGTGTATGCCGCACATGTGGGCGGCGCGCGCGCGAGCGAGCACGAGCCCGAGCATGACGCGGGAGGGGCCCCCCCTCAGACGCGATCCCCCGTCAGCTCCTCGTACAGGCGTATCCCCGCGCCGATCGCCCCTGCCACGCTCGGGAAGCCGGCGGTCGCGTTCGCCAGCCAGAGGTTGTCCAGGCGCGAGCGGAAGGGCCGGCGGTGCGGGCCGACGTTCTGGGGCGTGAGCGCCGAGCCGTAGGAGTTGCCCTCCGGCGCGCGCACGAAGCGGGCGTTGGTCGCCGGCGTGCCGGTGACGCGCATGACGAGGTGATCGCGAATGCCCGGCACGTACCGGGCGTCGAGGACGTCCAGGATGCGCTCGCGGATCCGCTTCTTCTCCACGTTGTACGCGCGCCGGTCCCGTCGTCGCAGGGCGGCGAAGTGCGCGTGGTCGGCCGCGGTGGCGACCTCCAGGATCTGGTCTTTTGGCGGGCAGATCCCCGGTGCGTCGGAGTGGAGCGTCGGCGTGGAGAGGAAGAGCCACGGGTCGGAGAGATCGTGGCGCAGGAGCTGGTCGTCGTAGACGCGGTTGATGTCCTCGTGGGGGTAGTGCCACACGTTGAAGGAGCCGAAGCCGTGCTCGCGCAGGTCCAGGCCGCGGAGGCCCAGGTACATGGTGAAGGTCCCGCACGAGTAGGCGTAGTCGCCCCGCCGCCGGCCGCCCTCCAGGCGGTCGAGGCCCGCGAGCCGCGCGGTCAGCCGCGGGTCGGCGTTGGAGACGTAGCGGCTCGCCGTGAAGCGCGCGCCGTGGGTGGTGCTGACGCCGGTGACGCGCCTCCCGTCGGTGTGGATCCGGTCGACCTCGTGCTCGAGCAAGAGCGCGCAGCCGGGCGCGCGCCGCACGACCCCGGCGAGGGTGTCGACGAAGTGACCGTAGTGGTGCTCGGGGTAATAGGCGCCGCGATCGTAGAGGGTGACGAGGGCCACGTGCAGCAGCAGGGAGACGTCGCGCGGGGGCAACAGGTAGTCGCCGCACTGGCCGGCCAGGATCGCCCGCAGCCGCGGCGGCATGTGCACGTGGTCGTAGAGGTCCTGGAGCGTCCAGCTCCGGTAGCGGATCACGTGGCGCGCGCGGACCGCCGCGCGGACGGCCTCGATGGACAGGCCCGCGGGCATCGCCAGGCGATCGAGCTCGGCGCCCAGGAGGGCGACGACGTCGAAGTAGCGTCGCAGCGGCCGCTCCGCCTCCGGGAAGCGCCGCAGGAGCCGGCCGAGGAACTTGCGCAGGCCGTTGGGGATGCGCACCCGGTCCCCCGCGACCACCACCTGGTCGAAGCCCTCGGGATCGAGCCGCAAGAAGGGGACGTCCTTCTCCACGCCCAGCTTGCTCAGCAGGTTGTGGACGCTCTCCCCCTCGCCGCAGTTGAAGAGGTAGTGCACCTGGGCGCAGAAGCGGTACTCCTTCATCCGGAAGCTGTGCGCGTACCCTCCCGGCGTGTCGTGCGCCTCGAGCACCACGACGCGACGCCCCGCCCGGGCGAGCAGCCCGGCGACGGACAGACCCGCCATGCCCGAGCCGATGACCAGGTCATCGAAGTGCTGGACGCTCGACGCCATGAGGCGCCGGAAGGTAGCACGAGGCGGCGCGTGCCCCGCCGCGTCGGCGGCTAGCGGTCCAGCGGGACGACGATGGTCGGGTTGGGCAGCTGCGCGGCGCGGCGCGGGTCGTCCGGCGCGATGGGCGCGATGGCGGTGCCGATGGCGCTGTACTCCACGACGAAGTTCAGCCCGGGGTGCACCTTCTCCTCCACCGTGACGCCCACGATGCCGGAGGGGGCGTCGGGGCTGTTCTTCGGGTGGTCGCGGTGCAGGTCGTCGGTGAGGCGCTCCATCGCCGCCTCGCGCGCGTTGAAGAAGGCCTGCGTGTACTGGACCATCTCCTCGGCCTGCCAGTTGTTCCCCATCAGGTAGGTGCCGAAGTAGGCGCCGTTGATCTCGTAGACGCAGCTCCCCATCGCCAGCTCCACCGGGCGAAAGCCCGCGCGCAGCAGCGTGATGAAGTCCTGGCCGGAGAGGTCGGAGGTGAAGGGGCGCCCCTTGGCGAGCAGAAGGCTCGGGGCGTGCTTCAGCTTCTGGGGGGCGTGCTCGCGGTCGAACGCGACGGCGGTGCCGAGCGCCACGAACTTGGCGACGTTGTGGCCGCCGCGCCAGACGTGGTGCTCGACCTGCAGGCGGACGCCGACGACGCCCTCGGCGCCGTGGCCCTTGGCCTGATCGCGCATGCGCGCAACCGCCAGGTGCCGCGCCTTGTGCATGGCGTTGCTCAGGGCGGTGACCTCACGCGTCTGCCCCCACGGGCCGGCGAAGCCTGCGTCGTAGACGCTGGTGCCGATGACCATGCCCATCGGCAGGAAGCCCGCGCGCGAGAGGGTGAGAAATTCGGTGACGGAGAGGTCGCTGAGGGCGGGCTCGGATCGTTGGGTGATGGGCATCAGAACCTCACGTGTCCAGCGGGACGGCCAGGGTCACGGGGGGGAGGGCGCCGGCCTCGTCGAAGCGGACGACGGCGGTGCCCACGACGAAGAGCTCGATGAGCTCGCCGTTGTAGAGCGCGGCGTTGCCGTCGTAGCGGCCCGCGCCGCCCCAGCTGTGCTCCTTCTCCTCGACGGTGACGCCGACGATGCCCTCGGCGCCGAGGGTCTCCGCCTCGTACTGGAGGCGGCCGATGGCGAGCTCGCGGGCGTCGTACATGACGTGCGTGTACTCGGCGAGCTCGCGGTTGTCGCCGCCGATCTGGCCGAGGGTCTCCGGCGGGACGTACGCGACGCAGTTGCCCATGCAGAAGCCGCAGGGCCTGTAGCCGGCCTTGATGAGCGTCCAGAAGTCCTGACCGGAGAGGTCGGACTGGAAGGGCTTGCCGTGCTTGTTGCGGTACGGGTGTCCGTGACGGTGCTTGATCGCCGTCCCCACCGCCATGAACTCCAGGATGCCCTTGCCGAAGGCGTGCATCTTCACGTCCAGCCACACGCCGACGATGCCGTCCGCGCCGAGCTGGTCGGCCTCCTCTTCCATGCGGTTCATGGCGAGCTGGCGCGAGTGGTAGAGCGCGTGCGACATCCAGCCCACCTCGGTGCCGTACTCGCCGTACGACATCTGGGGAATGCGCGGCTGCATCTGGTAGACGGAGCTGCCCATCACCAGGCCGAGGGGGTCGAAGCCCGCCTCCTTGATGAGGAGGAACTCGTTCACCGAGAGGTCGCTGGTGAACAGGTGGCGCTGCCGCATCTCGACGAGGCGCTCGCGCGCGTGCTGCGGCAAATCGGCCGGCATGGGCGCGAAGCCCTCCGGCGCGGCGGGCGGAGGCGGGTAGTTGCCCGGCCCGCGCTGCTGCTGCGCGTACGGCGCGGACACGCCGGACTGCGGCGCGTAGGGGTGACCTTGGGCGTACTGCTGCGGGTTCTGCGGGTTCTGCGGCCCGCCCGGCGGACGTTGCTGGCTCATTCGCGCCCTCCGTCGTCGTCTTCCTCGGCCGCTTCCTTCTCCGCCTCGCGCGCCATCTCCGCCACCTCGTCCTCCTCGTCCTCCAGGACCTCGTCCTTGCGGCGACCGAGCGGCATCATCGAGAGGATGAGCGCGGGCGCCTTGGGGTGCTCCGGCGGCTCGAAGTGGGGGACGCGCCGCACGCCGGTGCCGAACCAGCTCACGTCCACGTCCAGGTCGTTGAGCTTGCAGCCCTCCCACCCGCACGGCACCTCGTGGATGTCGATCTTGACGTCCGACCCGACGACGAACTCCGACTGGAAGTGCGCCGCCTGCTTCTCCAGCTTGGCCTCGACCGCCTTGCGGGCGAGGTCGATCGCCCGCATCGCGGTGGTCACCTCGCCGCTGCCCGACGTCCAGTCCTTGAGCACGTGCCAGACGTGGTAGCGGCAGAAGTCGAAGATGAAGCCGCACGGCTCGAAGCCGTCCTGCCGGAGGGCCCAGAGCTCCTGGCCGGAGAGGTCGGTGATGACCGGCTGGTTCGGCGGGTGGGTGATCCAGTTGGCGTCGATCGCCGTGCCCACGGCGGTGAACTCGATGACCTCGCCGCCGTCGTCGCCGCCCTTGCCGTGGCGGCCCATCGTGATCATGCGCTCGCGCAGCCGCACGCCGACGACGGCGTCGGCGCCGACGATCTGCGCCTCCTGGAAGAGGCGCGAGAGCGCGTGGCGGCGCGCCGCGCGGTGGCCGTCGGAGAGCGTCTTGATCTCGTAGATCTGATCCCCGCCGCCCTTGTAATCGGCGACGACGCCGATGTGATAGATGCTGCTGCCCATCACCTGCGAGATGGGGCGCGCCTTGCTCTCCTCGACGAGGAGGAACTCGCTCACCGACAGGTCGCTGGTGAAGAGGCGCTTGTTGGGGCCCGCCTCGTCCGCGAGGCGCATCTGCGCGCGGATGGGCAGCCCGCCGGCCCGCACGTGCTGCAGGCTCTGACCGAGATCGAAGGGCATCTTCTGCGACATCGAAGCCTCCTCCGCTCAGTCGTTGACGGTGAGGATGAGGGACGGGACCGGGATCTTGTGATCGCGCGAGATGGGCGCGACCGCCGTGCCGACGGCGGAGAACTCGATGATGTTGTTGTCCCAGGTGTGGTTGTTCTCCTCGACGGTCACGCCGACGATGCCCTCGGCGTTGAGCTCGTTCGCCTCGTACTGCATGCGCTCCATCGCGAGCTCGCGCGCGTCGTAGAGGCCCTGGGTGTAGTTCTGCATCTCGCCCTGCTGCGGGCCCTTCAGCCACGCCATCAGGCCCTGCTTGCCGATGTGGTAGACGCAGTTGCCCATGCAGAAGCCGAGGGGGCGGTAGCCGGCGCGCAGCAGCGTCCAGAAGTCCTGGCCGGAGAGGTCGGACTGGAAGGGCTTGCCGTTGGGCGCGCGCCAGTTCTGCCCCTGGTCGTGCTTGACCGCGGTGCCGACGGCGACGAACTCCACCACGTTGGAGCCCCACGCGTGGAGCTGCACGTCCAGCCGCACGCCGACGATGCCGTCGGCGCCGAGGGCGTCCGCTTCCTCCTCCATGCGCACCATCGCGAGCTCGCGCGCCTGGTAGAGCGCCTGGGTGAGCTGCTGCATCTCGCAGTTGGTGGTGGAACCCACCAGCTGGTAGCCGATGTGGAAGATGCTGCTGCCGAGCACCAGCCCCACCGGGTGAAAGCCCACCTCCTTGACGAGGAGGAACTCGTTCACCGAGAGGTCGCTGGTGAAGAACTGCCGCTCGCGCATCTGTCCGAGACGCTCGCGCGCGTGTTGCGGCAGGTCGGCGTACTTGGCTGCGCCCTGGGGCATCGGCTGCTGGGGGCGGTTGCCGCCCTGATACGGGGGTTGCTGGGCCACGGGTTCCTCCGGCGTGAGCGTCGAGAATACGCACCGCTTGCGGTGCAACTCAAGGCACGCCGGGCTGGGGCAGATGGTCTCTCAATCGGGCGTGAAGGTGATGGGGTAGGTGACGGTGACCACGCCCCCCGCCGGCTGGGGGAAGGAGAGGGAGCCGAAGGCGTTCTGGACGCACCCGACCACGTCCGGCGCCAGGTCGGAGCTCGCGCCGGTGACCGCGCCGACGCTCCCGTCGCGCGCGATCACGAAGCGCGTCGTCACGCGCCCGGCGGCCGAAGGGTTCCGCCGCAGCGCGGATTCGTAGCAGTAACGGAAGCGGCCGAAGCTCTGGCGCACCACCCGCTGGATCACCTCCGGCGGGAGTCGCCCGCTCACCGAGGTGGCGCACCCGCCGGTCCCGTCCGCGGCGCACGTGACGACGGCGCCCACGCGATGCCAGCGCACCGCGACGCCGGTGCCGGACCCGTGGCCGAGGTTGCCCCCCACGCAGGAGTCGTCGCAGGTGCCGCCGACGCCGCCCGCGCCGCTCTCCATCGCGCTCCCCGACCCGCGGCCGTGGCCCACGGTGCCGATGGCGCCCAGGCCGACGCCCGCGCCCCTCCCGCCGCCTTCCTCGCCGGTGCCGCTCAGGCCCAGGCCGCCGGTGCCCATCGCGTCACCGAGGTCGCCGCCCCAGAGGCCGCCGCGCGCGTCGACGGGGTCGGTCCACGCCGGCCCACCACCCTGCTCCGGCGCCGCGATCACGCCGATGATCCCGAAGTCGCGCGCCTCGAGCAGCGCGTTGTCACGGTCCACGCGGCGGGCCGCGCGCGCGTCTCCGGCGAGCGCGTAGCGCGGCAGGTGCGGACCGGCGACGCCCATGCGTCCCTCCTCGCCGCGCGCGCGCGTGCCGGTGCCGCCGGGCGTTCCCTCCGTCAGCGGGCCCGCGCCGAGCGCCGGTCCCTCGCGCGGCGGGAGATCACGCCCGTCGCTCGCCTCCAGGTAGCGCCGCATGACGTGGACCTGATCGCCCGTGACCACGTCGTCCTGCGCGCCGGCCGCCGCGTGGCCCCAGAGCAGTACGAGCGCGGCGAGGGCGTGGGCGAGGATCGACGACAGCGTGCCGAGCAGCGGCGCGGGCTCCGGCCGCCGTCGCGCGGGAGGCGGCGCGCCCTCCACGAGCGCGAGGCGCAGCGTCAGCGCGCCGAGCTCCGTGACGGTGCGTTCGCCGAGCGCCGCGGGCAGCACCAGCGGCGCGCTCAGGTCCGCGCCTTCGGTCTCCGGGACGTCCAGGTCTGCGGCGGTGAGCGTGGCGCGAGGGGCGACGTGGATCACCCGCAGGGGATCGCCGCACCAGAGGAGCGTCGCCTCCAGCCACGGGCCGTGCGCGGCGCGGCGTGCGCCCTCGCGGGAAGACTGCAGGGCGGGCGGAAGGGGCCGGAGTCTCACGAGGAACGGACCGCGCGGCGCGCGCGAAGTTCCCCCCGGTGCGGAACTCCGGCGCGCGGCGGGACTCCAACGGGCATGCGTTCCACCGCCGGATGGCGCACCCTGCGCGTCGTGCGAGTCCTCACCGCCTTGACCCTGCTGTTCGCGGCGTGCCGGCCGCACGCATCCCCGCGAGTTTCGGTGGAGGCGGGCGCGTCCACGGCGCCCGCGCCCGTCGACGGCGGCGTGGAGGCGTCAGCGCCGTCGACCTGGACGACGCACACGGTCGACGGTTGCCGGTTGCAGATCGCCGACGACGCCGCGCACGCGGCCACCGGCATCGTGTGGCGCCCGTGCGCGGGCACCGGGCTCCCCGCGGGCGCCTGTCAGGAGCTCGGCGCCCCCGATCCGCAGACGCTGCTCTTCGCGACGGGCGCCTTCGCCGACGGTGGCACGATTGTGATGATTCGTAGCACGGTCCTCTTCTCCGGCGACGGCGAGCGCTACGTCCTCGGCCCGCCCGACGGGCCTCCGCGCCTCGTGATGAAGCTGAAGTGTCCGACCGGCACCGCGGCCGGACCGATGGTCGTCGGCGCCGACGGCGCGGCGCTGGAGATCGCGACCGCGCACCAGTTCGACTTCCTCGCCGGTCCGTTCGCGCCGTCGCCCGCGTGGGCCGCGCCCGCCGCGCGCATCTCCGAGGCGAAGCTCGGCGAGACCATCCTCGACCAGCCCTTCGCCCTCGCCGGCAGGTCCGTCCGCGCCGTCGACGCCCGCGAGCGAGTGCTGCGCTCCTCCCCGTCCACCGGCGACTTCACGACGTGGCGCGCGGGGCCCGCCTTCCGCAGCACCATCGGTCACGCCGTCGCGCGCGGCGACACGACGCTCTTCCTCGCCGACTCCATCCCAGAGGTCGTCGGCATCCAGCGCGGCAGCTCCCCGCCGGCGGTCTGGTACGCGCCGCCCGCGGGCGGCGGCGTGAGCGCGCCTGCGCTGGATGGCGCCACCGTCTACTTCCTGCAAGGTCGGGGGCGGGACAAGAACAACCACTACACCGGCATCGACCTCTTCTCCGCGCCGCTCGCCGCCGCGGCGCCCTCCCCGCGTCGGCTCGCACCCACCAGCGCCCAGCTGATGCCGGATCCCATCGCCGGCGGCGGACACGTGGCCTGGCGCGTGTGGCTGCAGCCGGACCGCTCCGCGGTGGACGTGCTGGACGTCGCCAGCGGCAAGCGGGTGCGCTTCACGCCGCCGCAGGGACGCACCACTGGCCGTCTCGTCTTCGTCGACGCCCAGGAGCTCGGCGTCGAGGTCGTCGACGCCGCCACCGCCCGCTCCATGTCTGCCCACACCTGGACATGGCGCCTCCGCCTGGACGCTCTCCCATCACCCTGACTCTCGCTCTTGTCTCCCCCCTCTTCCTCACGGGGAGAGGGCGGGCTGGGGGGGGTCAGGTGGAGAGGGGGGCCGCGGGGGTGAGCTGGAGGCGGCCGCGCTCCACGATCATGGCGCGGCCGGCGGCCACCGACCCGCGCGCCTGGCACGCGCCGAAGCACGTCGGCGCCGACCACCGCGCGCCGGTCGAGCGTGCCGCGGGATTGCCGATGACGATGTGCATCCCGGGCCGGTTCTGGTCGATGATGGCGCGGCCGGTCGGCGCGCCGATCCCCTCGTTGACGCCCAGGCACACCAGGCCCACGCGATCGGAGTTGGTGCCGAACTGGAGCATCGCCCGGATGTCGGCGGCGAGGAGCTCCGGGCCCTCGACGCGCGTCACGCGACCGGACTCGATGGTGAAGGCGACCGGCTTCTCGAGCAGCACGCCCTCCCGCTCGCCGAAGAACTCCCCCACGCACGCGTCGGCGACGAAGGTGCCGCTCACCCACTCGGGCGACGCGTAGAGCGCGCCCGCCGGCAGGTTCCCCCACTTGCCGCGGCGGATGGTGCCGAGCTGCGCGTGCCACCGGGCGTCGTGCGCGAGCGCCACCCGCAGGCTGGTGCCGGAGTCGCTCGTCGCCTCCAGCACCCGCTTCTCCTCGATCCGGGCCAGGAGCGCCGCGCCCGCGGCCGCGACGCGCTGGTAGTCCATCGACACGCCGCGGATGAAGGCGCTCTCGTCGATGCCCGGCATGTGCGCGTGGCGGATGCCCAGCTCGCGCACCTTGTGGAGGATCTGCTGGCGGGCCGAGATCTCTCGTGGGAGGGAGAGCGCGACAAATACGCTGGCGTCGCACGCCGAGAGCGACTGGGAGATGGCCTCCGGCAGGAAGCGCAGCGGGCCGGCGGTGCGATCGAGGACGACCAGCTTCGCGAACGCCCCCGCCAGCTCTCCCGCCCCGAGGATGGCGTCGCCGGCGCCGCGCGTGCCCTCGTCGCAGATGACGAGGAGGCGCTCGTCCGGCTGGAGCTCGAGTACGCTCCGGACGAGGAGCTCGGCCGCTCGGTCCAGATCGGACGGGTCCATCCCTTCCAGTAGACCGCCGGGGCGGGCACCGCGCAAGCGCAGGGCGCTCGGGGACAAGGTGGCCACCGCGAAGGTGGTGATGGCGATCGACGTGAGCGCCATCCCCGCCGGCTTCGCCTTCGACGAGGGCGGTGGGCTCTGGGTGGCCTACAGCGCGGGCAAGCTCGCGCGCTTCTCGCCGACCCAGCTCACGGTGAGCACCAACACGGGCAACCCGACCGTGCCCGAGACCATCATCACGAGCACCGACATCGGCTACGCCGCCGACGTCGCCTTCTACCCCGCGCCCGCCGCGCTCCCGCTCTTCGACGCGCTCCCGTGAGGCGCCGGTCACCGCCGGACGGGCATCATCATGCCCGCCTCGGCGGCGGCCATGTCCTCGGCGGCGAAGTAACCGGCGACCATCTCCCGCGCGCCGGGCCGCGTGTAGACGTCGGCGCGCGGGGCCTCGATGACGCCGGCGATCACCTCGGCGACCTGCTCGGCCGTCTGGGCGTTGGGGAGCTGGCGCGAGTCCATCCCGCCGTGGACCGCGTTCTTGCCGAACTCGGTCGCGACGACGCCGGGGCTGACGGTGGTCACGTGGATGCCGGGATGGTCGGCGCGCAGCTCCATGCGCAGGCTCGCGGTCAGCGCGTTGAGGGCGTGCTTGGCGGCGGAGTACGCGGAGCGGATCGGCGCGAAGGGGACGCGGCCGAGCATCGAGGAGACGTTGACGATGTGGCCGGCGCCGCGCTCGAGGAAGTGCGGCAGCACCGCCTGCATGCCGTAAAGCGCGGACTTGACGTTGACCAGCATCATCTCGTCGAGGTCCTCGTCGGTCAGCTCGGAGACGGTGCGGCTGATGCCGCGTCCGGCGTTGTTGACCCACACGTCGACGTGGCCGGCGTGGGCGATGGCCTCGCGAAGGACGCGCTCGTGGTCTGCGCGGCGGGTGACGTCGGCGACGACGACCAGCGCGCCCGGGCCGGAGCGCGCGGCGACGGCCTCGAGCTCCGGCTCGCGACGCGCGACCAGGACCGGGCGCGCCCCGCGCGAGCCGACGAGCTGGGCCAGGGCGGCGCCGATGCCCGCGCTGGCGCCGGTGATGACGATGACCTTGTCCCTCATGCGGAGGACGATAGCCTACCAGCCCGGCAAGAGGGGGCACGGCACGGTCGGCCGGTTGTCCTCCGGCGGCGCGCAATCCTCGCGTCGCGGCGGCTCCGGGCGCGTCGTGATCGCCCGCAGCATCGCGTCCATCGACACCTCCCCCGGCGGGGGCAGGATCGTGCGGGCGCGCGTGGGCTCGGCGGGCATCCGTCTGCGCTAGACCACCGGCGCGATCCGGGCCAAGAAAGTCGCGTTCGGCGTAGCCGAAGCGCGCACGCTGATTTAGAACGAACGGGCCATGAGCAAGGTCGCCGTCATCGGCCTGGGGGCCTGGGGAACCGCGCTCGCCGCGCACGCCGCGCGCATCGGTCACGAGGTGTCGGCGTGGTCGCACGAGCCGGAGGTCGCGCGCGACGTCAACGCGGGGCACGAGAACAGCGTCTATCTCGCCGGCATCAAGCTGCCGCAGTCCATCGTCGCGTCCAGCGACGTCGCCGCCACGCTGAAGGGCGCCGAGCTGGTCATCCTGGTGCCGCCCTCCAAGCACATGCGCGCGGTCTCCACGGTGGCCGCGCCGCACGTGCCACCGGGGGCGATCGTGGCCGTCGCCTCCAAGGGCATCGAGGAGGGCTCGCTCGAGCTCATGTCGGAGGTGCTCGCCGAGACGATGCCCGCCGTCGCCCCGGACCGTCTGTGCTTCGTCTCTGGCCCCAGCTTCGCGCGGGAGGTGGCGACCGGCCTGCCGACCGACGTGGTGGTCGCCTCGAAGAGCGCGGAGGCCGCCGGATTCGTCCAGCGCACGCTCCACTCGCCGCTCTTCCGCGTCTACACCAGCGCCGACCCTGTGGGGGTGCAGGTGGGCGGCTCGGTGAAGAACGTCATCGCCGTCGCCGCCGGCGCGTGCGAGGCGCTCGGGCTCGGCACCAACGCGCGCGCCGCCCTCATCACCCGCGGCCTGGCCGAGATCTCCCGTCTGGGCGTGGCCCTCGGCGGGGATCCGCTCACCTTCCTCGGCATGGCGGGCGTGGGCGACCTGGTGCTCACCTGCACCGGCTCCCTCTCACGCAACCACGAGCTGGGCATCCAGGTGGCGCAGGGCGTGGACCCGCAGAAGTACCTGGCGAGTCGCCGCTCGGTGGCGGAGGGCTTCTACACCTCCGCGGCGACGTACGAGCTGGCGCGCCGCCTCGGCGTGGACATGCCCATCACCGAGCAGGTCTACCACGTGCTTCATCAGGGCCGGCCGCTGCTCGATGCGCTGAAGCTCCTGGTGACCCGCGACTTCAAGGAGGAGCTCCTGGGGATCCGCAAGCCCTGACCCCCCGCGAAGCCCGACGCGCAGCGGAGGGCCCGCGTGGGGAGGGGGGCGCGTGCCGCCCCTCCCAGGCAGTCCTGAGAGGGATGTGAACGAAGTTCACATCCTCCCCGGTCGCAACGCCCGACGCGTAGCGGAGGGCCCGCGTGGGGAGGGGCCCCGCGCAATTCACTTGCGCGGGGAGGGGGGGCGCGTGCCGCCCCTCCCAGGCAGTCCTGAGAGGGATGTGAACGAAGTTCACATCCTCCCCGGTCGCAACGCCCGACGCGTAGCGGAGGGCCCGCGTGGGGAGGGGCCCCGCGCAATTCACTTGCGCGGGGAGGGGGGGCGCGTGCCGCCCCTCCCAGGCAGTCCTGAGAGGGATGTGAACGAAGTTCACATCCTCTCAGATCCCAATCCCCAGCTCGAAGCTCCGCATCGCCGTCACCTGGTGCTCCCCCTCCCGCAAGAACACCGAGATGTCCCCGTCGTGCGACGCGACGAGCGCGAGCGCGAGGTGCCCGGCGGGCTGACTCGCGCAGAAGTGGATCGCCGAGCGGTGGCGGCTGCCGTTGAACTCGGCGAGGTCGGCGGGCCGCTGCACACCGGTGTAGACGTTCTCCACGGTGATCAGGATGTCGTCGGAGCGGCCGCCCGTCTGGATCTGCGCGCCGAAGCCGAGCACGCACAGGTCGTCGCCTACCACCGTCGCGCCGTCCACAGCGGTGAGCTGGGCCACGAACCAGAGCGCCTCCTCGTGGCGCCGCTCCAGGTGCTTGCGGTGCAGCACCGCCTGGTCCGCGGCCAGGTGAGGGAGCTCCCCCGTCACCGCGGCCTCGTGGCTGCTCATCGCCCGCGCGAGCAGGTGGCGCGCGCTCGCCGCCTCCGGCGCGAAGGACCGGTTCAGTGTCACCCGCGCGGGCCGGCGTCCGGCGTGGACGACGAGGAGCGTGCCACCGCGGCCGTGAGCGAGCATCCGCCGGGCGATCCGGCAGAGTGCCTCCGAGACGTTGCGTCGCAGATGCGCGCGCTGCTGGAGCCTGCCGGCGAGGTCCAGCGCGTCGCCGAAGAAGTGCGCCTCGCCACGCGAGTACAGGAGCATGAGGCGCCCGATGTAGTAGACGCTGATCGTGCCCGGGCGGTGGACGCGGATCTGCAGGAAGGGCGCGCGCATCTCGGTGTCGATCGCCGGGGCACGGTCGCCGCGGTGCACCAGCCCCCAGATCGCCAGCGCGCCCGTCGCGTCGGGGTAGACGCCGAGGAAGGTGCGGTCCGGTTGCGTGGCGGGGGCCAGCTTGGCGATGGCCTGGGGGCGCAGCGGGACCGGCCGCGCGAAGACGAGCGCCTCGTGGTCGGTCGGAGCGATGGCCGCGGGCGACACGTACGCCAGCGTGAAGGTGGCCCGGCGGCCCTCCTCCTCGAGAAGCCCGCCGAGGAAGGCGGCCTCCAGCAGCACGCGCAGCTCCGACTGCGTGGGCAGCGGCGCGCCGCGCTCCAGACTCTGCCGGTTGGCTCGCGCGACGGCCGGGTCGGTGGCGCGGAGCGTGGGCAGGAACGTCCACACCGGGTGCGAGCGCATCGCGTGGAGGAGCGACTCGGCGAGCGCCGGCGGGTAGAGCGGGGCGCGGGCGATCTCCCCGCTGACGTGATGCTTCAGCTGTCCCGCGTGCATGGCAAGAGCCCGTGCAATGGTCACGCCGCGCCAACGCCGCGCAGCGCCTGCGGGCCACGGCCTTTCCGTGGCAGGTTGTGGCTCTTGCGGGTCGCCCCTCGGCTCGACCGTACGACTGATGGCGACATCGCTGCGGCGTGGCCGCAGCCGGTTCGCCTCCGACGCCACATTTCGCCGTGATCCTTTTGGGGGTCCTGGTCGGCACGCCCGTTGCGATGTTGTCCGTCATGGAAGCGCAATCGATGCCCCCGACACCTCACCGCCGGATCCTGGTAGTCGACGACGACGCGATCGCTGGCCCGATGCTCGCCCGCCTCTTGTCGGAGGACTACGAGGTGGACCTCGCGACCAACGGCGTGGATGGTCTGCGGCTGGCGACCGGCGACCCCGGCCCCGACCTCATCATCGCCGACATCGGCATGCCCCGACTCGACGGGCTCTCGATGGCGCACCTCATCCGCCGTCAGGCCAAGCGCAAGGTCCCGCTCATCTTCCTCACCGGACGCGACAACGCGCACGACCTCATCCGGGGCATCCAGGCCGGCGCGCGTCACTACATCACCAAGCCGGTCAACCTGGCGGCTCTGGAGCGCAAGATCAGGCGGGCGCTCGGCGCCTGAGCACCTTGCCACGGCCCCGAGCTGGCCTGCATGCTGCCGGCCATGTCCACCGCGCGAGTCCAGTGCGACGTCGCCGTGCTGGGCGCCGGCGTGGTGGGCCTCGCGTGTGCGGAGCGGCTGGCGCGCGCCGGGCGAGCCTGCGTGGTGGTGGAGCGCCACGCGCGGTTCGGGCAGGAGACGAGCTCTCGCAACTCGCAGGTCGTCCACGCCGGCATCTACTACCGGCCCGGGTCGCTCAAGGCCCGGCTATGCGTCCGCGGGAACGCGCTGCTCTACGCGTGGTGCGCGCGTCACGAGGTGTTCGTGCGCCGCGTGGGCAAGCTGGTGATCGCCGCCTCGTCCGCGGAGGAGGGCGATCTCGACGCCATCCGGGCGCGCGCGGAGGCGTGCGGCGTCACGCTCCGGCGCGTCTCGGCCGGCGAGGTCGTGCGCCTGGAGCCGCGGGTTCGTGGCGTCTCGGGGCTCTTCTCGGAGAGCTCGGGTATCGTGGACGCGCACGAGCTGATGGCGAGCCTCGCCGCCGCCGCGAAGGCCGCGGCGTGCGAGGTGGCCTACCGTCACGAGCTGGTCCGCGTCACACGTGTCGCGAGCGCCTGGCGGCTGGAGCTGCGCGACCCCTCCGGCGGGGCCATGGAGCTGGACGCCGCGCACGTCGTCAACGCCGCGGGCCTGGACGCCGACCGCGTCGCCGCGATGGCGGGCGTCGACGTCGACGCCACCGGCTACAGGCAGCGGTTGGTGAAGGGCTCGTACTTCCGGGTGCGCGGCGCGCCGGCGGTGACCCACCTGGTGTACCCGGTGCCCCCGCGCGATCTCGCCGGGCTCGGTGTGCACGCGACGGTGGAGCGCGACGGCGGGGTGAAGCTCGGGCCGGACGTGGAGTCCATCGCGGGCCGCGCGCTCGACTACCGCGTCGACGCGTCCCGCCGGGCGGCGTTCGCCGCGGCCGCGTCGCGCTATCTCGACGGCCTGCGCGAGGAGGACCTGGAGCCCGACCAGGCGGGCATCCGTCCCAAGCTCGGGCGCGCGGGCGACCCGGCGCGCGACTTCGTCGTGCAGGAGGAGAGCGACCGCGGCATGCCCGGGTGGGTCAACCTGCTGGGCATCGAGTCGCCGGGGCTGACCGCCGCGCTCGCCATCGGCGAGCTGGTGGCCGACCAGAATCGCGTGAGCGCGTCGGCGCGCACCGGAATGCGCTATGGACCTCTCGTGCGCACCCGCGCGTTCACAAGGATGGGAGCCGTCGTGCTGCTCCTGCTCGCCCCGGCGATGGCGCGCGCCGCCGGCGCCGACCCGCGCGAGGCCTCCCGCGCCGCCTTCCGTCGCGGCGTCACCGCGCTCGAGCACCAGGACTACCAGGCGGCGAAGAAGGAGTTCGAGCAGGCGTACGCGCTCTTCTCCCATCCGAGCATCCTGCTCGACCTCGGCGTCGCGCGCGCACACACGGGCGAGTACGTGCAGGCCGAGCGCGATCTGGTCCGCTTCTTGGAAGAGGATCCCAAGGCCAGCGACGACGAGGTGGAGGGCGCGCGCAGCACGCTCGAGAGCGTGCGCGCCCACCTGGGGACCTTCCGCCTGCGGGTGGTTCCCACCGGCGCGCGCGCGACCGTCGACGACCAGCCCGTGGCGCTCATCCCCGGAGACTTCACCGACGTGCGCCTGACGCTGGGCATGCACCACGTGCACGCGGAGGCAGCGGACCACGCGCCGGCGGAGGCGACGGTGGACGTGGAGGCCGGCGAGGTGGCCAGCATCGACCTCTCCCTCGCGCCCGTCGCGCCGTCCCGTCACCCGACCAACGTGCGGCGCATCGTCGGCTACTCGCTGGTGGGAGCCGGCGCCGTCTCCGCCGGCCTGGGCATCTTCTTCGGCGTGCGCGCGATCGACCTCGCCAGCCAGTACAACACGCGCGGCAACGCGGGGTTCCAGGATCCGGGCGTACGGTCGGACGGCATCACCTCCCGCACCGCCGCCGACGTCACCCTGATCGCCGGCTTCGTCGGCATCGCGGCGGGGGTCGTGACTCTCCTGACCGAGCCCAGGCACAAGGCCCCGCCGATGGACGGCGGCCTGCACGTCCGCCCGTACGTCTCTCCGCTCGGCGCCGGCGTGGCTGGCTCCTTCTGATCCGGCCCCATCCACGGGCGTCGCCGCGTCGGCGCGCTTTCGGGCTAGGATGATCTCCAAATGAGCGGCCCCCACACCGGCGCCGGGGCCGACCCCGCCGCCGTCGCCCCGCGATCCAGCTTCTCGCTCCCGCCGCCGAGCGAGCTACGCGATCGCGCCGAGCGGTACGGCGAGCACGTGTTGCGGAAGGGCCGGCCGCGCAAGCGCTTCATGGCGGAGCGGCGGGCGGAGCTGGTGCGCTTCGTGGTCCCGACGCTCGCCGTCGCCGCGGCGCTGTCTGGCATCGTCGCCGTGCTGGACGTGGCGCTCGCCACGTTCCCGCCCGACCGCAGCGCGACGACGGCGGAGGCGGGCGCGGCGGTCGTGCTGGGCGCCGGCGTCGCGGTGGTCCTCGCGGCGCGCAGGAGCCTCGTCGGGATCGTGACCGCGCACACCGTGGTCACGGTGCTCGCGCTGCTGGCGTGGGGCGTGGCCATTCGCGGCACCGGCGGTGCCTACAGCCCGTACGTGCTCGTCCTTCCGCTGCTCACCCTGCTGCTCGCGGCGGTGGTGCCTGCGCCCGGTCGCACGGCGGTCGCGGCGGGGCTCGCCTCGTACGCCGCGCTCCTCGTCGGCGCGGCCGCCGCGCCGTTGCCGCTGCACCTCGTCACCGCGTCGGTCGCCGCCGGGTGCGTCGTGCTCGCCCTCTCGCGCCGTCGCCGCCGCCTGCGCGTCTTCATGCGCACCGAGCGCATCAGCGCCGCGCTCGCGCGCCTGCGCCGCGTGCAGGAGCAGCTCGTCGTGGTGGAGAAGCTGGAGGCCCTGCGGGTCCTCGTCGGCGGGATGGCGCACGAGCTGAACAACGCGCTCGCGGTGAGCAGCGCCTCCAACCAGCAGGCGCTGCGCGATCTGGACCACGACGTGGAGCTCGCCCGCGGCGCGCTCAAGCGCAGCGAGGGTGGGCTGCTGCGCATCAAGAAGACGGTGGGCCGGCTCCGGCGCTTCGCCATGGCGAGCGAGGGCGTGCTGGAGCCGGCGGATGTCTCGGCCATGCTCGACTTCGCGCTGGAGAGCGCCATCGGCCGGGCGCGCTCCGGTGTGATCGTCGAGCGCCGCTACGACCCGAAGGTGGGCGCCATCGAGTGCCACGTCGCCGCGCTGGCGGAGGCCCTCTACCAGATCGCCCGCAACGCGGTGGAGGCCATGCCCGGCGGCGGCACCATCGCGGCGAGCGTGCGCAACGAGGGAGAGCGCGTGGTGCTCTCGGTGACCGACGAGGGACGCGGCATCCCGCCCGACCAGATCGCTCGCGTCTTCGACCCCTTCTATTCGCGCTCCAACAAGGGCGCGTCGAAGAGCGGTCTGGGGCTGAGCGCCGTGTACGGTCTGGTGAGCGCGCTCGGAGGGCACGTGGAGATCCGGAGCGAGGTGGGCAAGGGAACAGAGGTCGCGATCGTGATGCCCGCCCGCAGACCCTCGATGCGGCCTCCCGCGCCGTCATGAGCCCGCGCGGCCGCTCCCTCCCGGCCGGGCCGGGCGACGTCGTCGCCGGCCGTTATGTGATCGAGGCGGTGGCCGGCGAGGGCGGCATGGGGATCGTGTACCGGGCGACCGACCGGGATCGCGGCGAGGTGGTGGCGCTCAAGATCCTCCACCTGGAGGCGGGCGACGGTAGCGCGCTCCGGCAGGAGGGGCAGATGCTCCTGCAGCTCTCCCACCCGTCCATCGTGCGCTGCGTGGCGTTCGGTGTGGACGAGGCGGGGCGCGCGTACCTCGCCACGGAGTGGCTGGAGGGCGAGACGCTGCGGGCGCGCCTCAAGCAAGGGCCGCTCGGCGTGGCAGAGGCGGTGGGGGTCGCGCGTCGCGTCGCCGAGGGGCTCGCGGCCGCTCACACGTGGGGCGTCGTCCATCGTGACGTCACGCCGGGCAACGTGATGCTGATCGGGGGCGACCTCGGGCGCGTCAAGGTGCTCGACTTCGGCATCGCGGTGCACGGGCGCACGCACACCGGGCCGGTGGGCACCGCGGGCTACGCGGCGCCGGAGCAGGCGCGAGGGGAGGGCGCCGTGGACGCGAGGGCGGACGTGTTCTCCCTCGGGTGCGTGCTCTACGAGTGCCTCACCGGCGAGCGCCCCTTCGCCGCCGACAGCGACGTGGCGATGGTGGCGCGCGTGCTCTTCGACGAGGCGGCGCCCCCGTCGAGCCGGCGCGCGGGGATCCCGGATGTCCTCGACAGCCTCCTCGGGAGGATGCTCGCCAAGGCGCCGGAGGGCCGCCCGCCCCACGGCGCGGCGGTCGCCTCCGAGCTCGCCGCCATCGAGGCCGAGCTCACCTCCAGCACCGGTCGCGGCGAGCGCAGCGTCAGCGTGGGCGAGCAGCGCGCGGCCACCGTGCTCGTCGCCCGGGTGAGCGGCGCGCCGGAGCCGCTGCTGGAGGAGCTGCGCGCGCTCGGCGGCCTGGTGGACGTCGTCGGCGACGGCATCCTCATCGCCGAGTTCGCCGGCGAGTCGTCGGGCGCGGTGGAGCGCGCGTTCCGCGCGGCCCGCGGCGCGCTGGCGGTCCGACGCTTCGACGCGAGCGCGCCGTGCACGGTGGCCACCGTCCGTGGCGGCACCGGGACGATGCGCGCGATCGACGCCGCGGCGCGGAGGCCCGGCGCCGACGTGCGCCTGGACGCCGACACCGCACGCCTGCTCGGAGAGCGCTTCGAGCTGCGCACCACCGCGGAGGGCGACTTCGAGCTCGTCCGCGAGGCCCACGGCGGCCCGCGCCGGCCGGCGCGCAGCTCCGGCCCCCCGCCGCCCCCGGCGCCCCTGCTCGGCAAGGCCACGCCGTGCGTCGGCCGCGAGCGGGAGATCGGCCTCATCACCTCCCTCTTCGCCGAGAGCGCCGGCGAGAGCGTCGCGCGCGTCGCCATCCTCACGGGGCCGTCCGGCATCGGCAAGACGCGGGTGCGCGAGGAGACGCTGGCGCGGATCCAGGGCGACGCGCGCGCGGTGTGGATCGCCGGCGCGGACCCCACGCAGACCTCCACCGCCCTCGCGGTGCTGGCGCAGGTCGTGAGGAGCGCGGCCGCGAGCGCGGGCGAGGCCCCTGCGGAGCCGCTCCACCTCGCCCTTCGCCGGCTGGCCACCGGCGCGCTCGGCCCCGACGACGCCGACCGGGTCGCCGAGTTCCTCGCGGAGGTCGCCGGGGAGCCGGTTCCCTCGCCGAGCGCGCAGCTCGCCGCCGCGCGCGGCGAGCCCATGCTGATGAGCGATCAGGTCCGCCGCGCGTGGGAGGACCTGGTGCGCGCGCAGGCGACCCGACCGCTCGTGCTCCTGGTGGAGGACCTGCAGTGGGCGGACGCGGCGTCGGTGCGCGCCATCGACGCCGCGCTGCGCATCGCGCGCGACCTGCCCCTCTTCGTCCTGCTCGTCGGCCGGCCGGAGTCGAAGGACGCCTACTTCCGCATGCTCTCCGAGCGACAGCCGATGAGCATCTCCCTGGCCAAGCTCGGCGCGAAGGCGACGGCGGCGCTGGTGCGCGCCGCCCTCGGGCCGTCGGCCGACCCGAAGACCGTGGCCACCATCGTGGAGCGGAGCGGCGGCAGCCCCTTCTTCGCCGAGGAGCTCGTGCGCGCCTTCTCCTCCATGGACGGTGACGAGGTGCCCGGCGCGGCCATCGCGGTGCTGGAGGCGCGCCTCGCCGGCCTGGAGCCGGAGGCGCGGCGCGTGCTGCGCGCGGGCAGCGTGCTCGGGCAGTCGTTCGGCTCGGACGCCGCCGCGGCGTTGCTCGGCGAGGGCGCCTCCCGCGACAACGTCGACGCCTGGTGTGCCTGGCTGGTGGAGCGCGAGGTGCTCGCGCAGCGCGAGCCCGGCGTCTGGACGTTCCGCCACGCGCTGGTCCGGGACGCGGCCTACGCCATGCTGACCGAGGGCGACCGGAGGACGGCGCACGCGCTGGCCGGCGCGTGGCTGGAGTCGCACGGGGAGCGCGATCCGTCGGTGCTGGCGGAGCATTACGCACGCGGCGGGGACGCCTCCGCGGCGGCGCGCTGGCTGGCGGCGGCGGCGACGCTCGCCCTGGAGGCCAGCGATCTCGCCGCGGTCGTCGACCTCGCCACGCGCGCGCTGGCGGGGCAGCCGGCGCAGGACGAGGTGAGCGTGGCCGCGCGTCGCGACGTGCTCGTCGTGCTCGCCGAGGCCCACCGGTGGCGCGGCGAGTACGACCGCGCGGCCACCCGCGCCGGCGAGGCGATGGCGGAGCTCCCCGCCGGTGGCACCCGCTGGTTCCGCGCGGCGGCGGAGGGGGCGGTCTCGCGCGGCGCCACCGGCGACAACGAGGGCTTCGAGCGCGTCGTCGGCGCGCTGCTCGCCGCGTCCCCCGCGTCGCCCGCCGACGAGCCCGCCGCGGCGATCGCCTTCTGCCGCGCGGCCCTGCAGCTCATGGTGCGCGGCGACCCCCGCGCCGACATCCTCGTCGAGCGCGCCGCGTCCCTCACCGTGACCGAGCTGGCGAAGGCGCGGCTGGAGCAGGCCCTCGCCACGCGCGCCGGGCTGCGCGGGCTGCCGGAGGAGTACATGCTCCGCACGCACGCCTGCGTCGAGGCCTTCGAGCGCGCGGGCGACCTGCGCAGCGCGTGCCTGCAGACGATCAACCTCGCCTTCGCGCGGCTCGACCTCGGGCTGGACGCGCGCGAGACGCTGGAGTCCGGCCGTCACGTCGCCGAGCGCTACGCGCTGGCCGGCCCGCTCGCCGGCGCCATGCACATCGAGGGCATCGTCCTGGCGCGCGAGGGCAAACGGGACGAAGCGCTCGCCGCGCAGCGCGAGGCCCACGCGGCGTTCCTCTCGCACGGCTCCGAGCGCCTGGCGGGCGGGGTGCGGTCGTACGTCGCCGAGCTGCTGCTGCACGAGGGCAAGCTGGACGAGGCGCTCGCCGAGGCGCGCGGCGCCGCGGCCGATCTGGCCCACGTACCGCCCACGCGCGCGCGGGCCCTCGCGGTGCTTGCCGACGTCCTGCTCGCGCGCGGTGACGTGGCGATGGCGCTGGAGCGATCGGGAGAGGCGGCGGCCATCCTGGAGTCGGCGCTCTCGGTGGACACGGGCGAGTGGCTCATCCGGCGCGTCCGGGCCGAGGTGCTGGCCGCCGCGGGCGACCCCGGGGCGGAGGCGTACGCGCGGGACGCCCAGGCCCGGCTGCGCACGCGCGGCGCGACCGTCACCGACGAGAGCCTGCGCCGCTCCTTCTTCGCCGTGCCGGAGAACGCGCGGCTGCTCGCGCTCGGCGCGAGCACGGCGCGGCCGTGACCGCGTGACTGCGCGCGCGGTGGTCGTGGCATAATCGGCCCCATGCGGCCCGGTGACGTCATCGAAGACCGCTTCGAGATCGTCGCGCCCGTGGCCGAAGGGGGGATGGGCCTGGTGTTCCGTGCCAGGGACCGGATCACCGGCGCGCCTGTGGCGGTCAAGGTGCTGCTCGAGCCGACGCCCGGCCACACCGAGCGCTTCCTCCGCGAGGCGAAGGTGCTCGGCGAGCTGCGTCACCCCGCCATCGTTCGGTACTTCGCGCACGGCGTGGCCTCCTCCGGGGACCTGTTCCTCGTCATGCAGTGGGTCGAGGGCGAGGACCTCTCGTGGCGGCTCACTCGAGGCGCGCTCGGCCCCGCGGAGGCGATCGCCCTCGCGACGCGCGTCGCCGAGGCGCTCGGCACCGCGCACGCGCTCGGCATCGTTCACCGCGACGTCAAGCCGAGCAACATCCTGCTGGAGGGCGGCGACGTGTCGCGCCCGGTGCTGGTCGACTTCGGCGTCGCCTTGCAGGCCGGCGCGCCGCGCCGCACGCGCACGGGGCTGGTGGTCGGCACGCCGGGGTACATGGCACCGGAGCAGGCCCGCGGCTCGCGCGCGGTCGACGCGCGCGCCGACGTCTACTCGCTGGGCTGCGTCCTGTTCGAGTGCCTCGCCGGCCGTGCGCCGTTCGTCGGCGAGCACGCGGTGGCGGTGCTCGCGAAGATCCTCCTGGAGGCGCCGCCGCGCCTGCGCGCGCTCGTCCCCGGGGTCCCCGTCGCCGTCGACGAGCTCTGCGACCGTCTGCTGGCCAAGGCGCCGGAGGAGCGCCCCGCGGACGGCACGACCGCCGCGGCGCTCCTCGCCGCGTGCTCGCTGGAGGGGACGGGCTCGGTGCGGGCGACCGCCGCGCCGTCGCTCACCTCCGACGAGCAGCGCATGGTCCACGTGATCCTCGCCGCGCGCGACGACGCCCCCGACCCGATGGGCGAGACGCTCGCGCTGGAGGACCAGCCGATCCGTCTGGACACGTTCGAGGAGAGCTTCGGCGTCGTGCTGGAGCGCCTGGCGGACGGCTCGATCGTCGGCAGCGCGGGCGGGGAGGGGAGCGCCGCCGACCGCGTGTCGCGTGCGGTGCGCGCCGCGCTCCAGCTCCGCCGCGCCGCGTCGCTGCCCCGCGTGGTGGTCGCGTCGGGGCTGGGACGTCTCCGCGGTCGCATGCCCTTCGGCGAGGCCGTGGATGCCGCCGCCGCGCTCGCCCGGCGCTGCCTGCAGGCGGGGGAGACAGGCGTCTTCGTCGACCCCCTCACCGTCGACCTTGGAGGCGTGCGCGTGGCCGTGACTCGCCGCGGCGAGCTCGCGCGGGTGGACGCCGAGCCCACGAGCGGGCCCCGGCGCGCGTCGTCCACCATGCTCGGACGCGACCGCGAGCTGGCCGCGCTGCTCGCCGCGCGCGAGGAGTCGGTCGGCGAGGGGGAGGTGCGCGTCGCGCTCGTCACCGCGCCGCCCGGCACCGGCAAGACGCGCCTCGCGAGCGAGATCCTCCTCCGCTTCGGCGCGATGGCGCCGCCGCCACGCACCTGCGAGGTCTGCTGCGACGAGCTCTCGGCGGGCTCCACCTTCGGGATGGCCTCGCAGCTCGTCGGGGCCTTCGCCGGCGTCGACTTCGCCGACTCGCCCGAGCGCCGCCGCCAGCGGCTGGACGTCTTCCTCGCCTCGGCGCAGCTCGCGCCGGACGACGTCGCGCGCCTCGCCGACTTCCTCGGCGAGATCCTGGGGGCCGCGTCCGCCACGGAGCCGGGCGTGGCCCTGCGCGCCGCCCGCGCCGACGCGATGACGATGGCCGACCACGTCCGCCGCGCCTTCACCGACCTCATGCGCGCGATGACGCACCAGCCGCTGGTGATCGTGCTCGACGACCTGCAGTGGTGCGATCGCGCCAGCATGAAGCTCCTGGACGGCGCGCTGCGCGATCTGGAGTCGAGCCCCACCTTCGTCCTGGCGCTCGCGCGGCCGGAGGTGGACGACAGGCTCCCCGGCGCCTTCGAGGGCCGCGCGGTCACGCGCATCGCGCTCGGCCCCCTCGCGCCGCGCGCGAGCGAGCGCCTCGTCCGGCAGCGTCTGGGCGCCGACGCCGGGGACGAGGTCGTGCGGCAGGTGCTGGAGGTGGGGCGCGGCAACCCGCTCTTCCTGGAGGAGACCGCGCGCGGCGTGAAGGAGGGCCGGGCACCGGACGCCAGCTCCGGTACGGTGCTCGCGGCGCTGGGTGCTCGTCTGGACACGCTGCCGGCCGAGCAGCGCCACGTGCTGCGCGCGGCGAGCGTGCTCGGCCAGCGCTTCGTCCTGTCGGGTGTGTGCGCCCTGCTCGGGTCCGCCGATCGCCGCGGCGTCCGCGCGCACCTGGACGATCTCGTCGGTCGCGAGGTGCTCGTGGCGCCGGGCACGGCGTCGCCCAGCCAGCCCGGCGCCGACGCCGATCCCGAGTTCGCCTTTCTCCACACGCTGCTGCGCGACGCCGCCTACGCCACCCTCACCGCGGAGGACCGCGCCCTCGGGCATCGCCTCGCCGTCGACTGGCTCTCGGAGCGCCGCTCCCCCGACGCCATGCTCGTCGCCACCCACGCCGAGCTCGGCGGCCTGCTCGCGGTGGCGGCCCGCGCCTACGTCCGCGCCGCCGCGCAGGCGCTGGAGGGCGTGGACTTCCAGGGCGTGAAGGACCGCGCAGCCCTCGCGCTCCGCTGCGGCGCCGAGGGCGCGCTGCGCGGCGACCTGGAGGTCGTGGTCGCCGAGACGTGCTTCTGGATGGGAGACCTCGCCGGCTGCGCCGAGCGCGCCCGCTGGGCGATGGACGCGCTGCCCGCCTCCTCCGAGGGCTGGTTCCGCGCGGGCGGCTACGCGGGCGCCGCGCTCTCGCGCCTCGGCGACGCCGCGGGCGTGCTGGAGCTGACCGCGCGCATACGCGATGCCCCGGTGGAAGGCGCCGCGCTGGAGGCGAAGGTCGTCGCGCTCTGCGTCGTCGCTGGGTTCCTCCCGCTCCAGGGCAACGCCCCGCTCGCGCGGGAGATCCTGGACTCCATCGAGCTGCAGGCCACGACGCTGGGCGCGCGCAACCCCCAGGTGCTCGCGCGCTTCTTCCGAAGCAGCGGCCTGCACGCGATGGCCACCGGCGACGTGCCGCGCGCGCTGGCCGCGATCACCCGCGCGGCGGCCCTCTTCGCCGAGGTCGGCGACCTCCGCAACGCGCTCGCCCAGCGCGGCAACATCGTCAACGGTCTGCTCGAGGTGGGGGACTACGAGGCCGCGGTCGCCGAGGGAGGCCGTCTCATGGCGGAGGCGGAGCGACTCGGCCTGCGAAACGTGACCGCGCTCGCCCGCCAGAACGTAGGTTACGCCCTCGTGCAGAGTGGCCAGGTGGAGGAGGGTATCGCCATGCTCCGGCAGGCGCGCGCCGACTTCGCCGCGCAGGGCCACCGCCGCATGGAGGGAGGCTGCCACATCTACCTGGCCTCCGCCGCGCGCAAGGCGGGAGATCTCCGCGCCGCCGAGGGGGAGGCGCGCGCGGCGATCGAGGTGCTCGACTCCACCCCACCCCTGCGCGCTTACGCGCTCGCCTTGCTCGGCACCGCGCGTCTGGACGCGGGCGACGTCGCCGGTGGAAGCGTCGCGGCCGACGAGGCCGTCGCCATCTTCGAGCAGCTAGGGGGCACCGACGCCGGCGAGTCGGAGATTGTCCTCGCGGGCGCGCGCGCCGCTCTGGCCACAGGCCGCGAGGCTCGCGCCCGCGCGCTCCTGGAGCCGGCGCGGGCACGCCTGCTGTCCCGCGCCGCCCGCCTCCCCCCGCGAGAGCGCGATCTCTTCCTGCGCGCCGACGCCAACGCCCGCCTCCTCGCCCTGGCCTCGTCCTCTCTCCCGTCCGGGGAGAGCGCGCGGGGCGGCGACGGCGGGTGAGCCCCTACTCGTCGCGGATGAGCATCATCCCGAGGGCGAACGGCTCCGGCAGCTCGTAGTGCGTCCGCCCGTGCGCGTGGCGCCCCTTGTGATGCTCGCACCACAGCTCGCGCCCGCCCGACTCGCGCTGCGCGGTGAGGCAGTCGGGGCACGGAGGCTCGATCTCCGGGACGGCCTTGTTGTGGTAATCCTTCCGACGCACGACGAACACCGGGCACTGCGCCTTGTGCACGACCGGGTCGGCGACACTGCCGAGCACCAGCTTCTCGATGGAGCTCAGGTCGTGCGACCCGATGACGAGCACGTCTGCCTGCGTGTTGGCGGCGATCTGCAGGATCTCTCGCCACGCGGTGCCCGCGGCGATGTGCAGCGTCACGTGCTCCACCCGCGGCGCGTCCTTCGCGGCCGCGTCGAGCAGCTTCGCCGCGCGTGCGACCTGCTCGCGGTAGTGCTTGGCGTCCGCGCTGTCGATGACGTGGACGATGTGCAGCTCGCCGCCCGGGGTGGTGGCGAACCGGGCGGCGGACGCGACCACGTGCGCAGACGCGGGAGATGCGTCGATCGCGGCGAGGACGACGGTGCGGGGGTGCGGTTTGTCGCTCATGCGGCGCATTCTTGCGAGGGTCGTGCCGCCTCACCCTTTGCGAATCCTGCGTGCCTGCTCGGCGCCGATCGCGCAAGCAGTGCGCGGGGCTGCACGCGCTGCGGGATGCTACGATCACGCAGCGTGAGGCTCTTCTCGACCGATCCCAGAAGTCCAGGGCTCGTCGCGGTCGGCCAGGAGGCCGTCGGCGTGATCGCCCTCGGCCAGAGCGCCCTCGGAGTGATCGCGATCGGCCAGCTCGCGCGGGGCGTGGTCGCCATCGGTCAGGTCGCGGTCGGGGTGATCGCCGTCGGGCAGGGAGCGGTCGGCGTCGTCCACGCCGTGGCGATGCTCGGCGTCGGCGGCCGCGGCCTTGGTGGCGTGCTGCGTGTCGCGCCGAAGCACCGCGCCTTCTCCGTGCCCACGCCCGCGCCGCCCGTCCCTCTCGCGAGCCTCGAGCCGGGGAGCTCTGGCTGGGTGCGCGCCCGTCTGGACGCCGGCGGAGCGCCCTTGGGCGTGGGCGTGTCGGAGTCCAGCGTCGATCTCTCGGCGGTGCGCGAGCAGCTCTGGTCCGCCGCCGCCACCGGCGAGCGCGAGGCGTGCCTGCTGGTCCACGCCGAGGAAGAGGTCGGCGAGCAGGCCGCCTACCGTGTCGCCCCGCCGCGGACCGTTCGCTACCGGGCGACCGCCGCATGCACCGCGCGCCCATGGCGCTTCCCCTTCGAGTCGTGGAGCGGCCACGACGAGGCGCCCGTCTGGCAGCTCCTCGTCCGAGCCCTCGGGTTCGGCGCGCTGGCGTTCGCCTGGCTGGCGATCACCGGCGTCGCGCTCGTCGATGCCCTGCGCTGAGCTTCAGGAAGACGGGGCACGCGGTCACGCTTCGCCGCGGAGGCGTGTTCCGGTTGACGCGCGCGTCTCCCTTTCCTAAAACTCGCGCGCCTTTCCCGTGCAGAGTCCCCACGCCATTTCCAGCGCGCTCGAGGCCGATCGTCCCCGCCTCGCCCTGCGTGATCTCGTCGCGCTGACCAAGCCGCGGATCACCGCGATGGTGCTCGTCACCACGGGCGGAGGCCTCTGGCTGGCGCCCGCCAAGGTGGCGCCGCTCACCGTCGCCCTCACCCTGCTCGGCACCGCGCTCGTCGTCGCCGGCGCCAACGCGCTCAACATGGTCATCGAGCGCGACATCGACGGCCTCATGAAGCGGACGAAGGATCGCCCGCTGCCGGCGCGTCGCATGGCGCCTGCCGTCGCGCTGTGGTTCGGCGTGGCGCTCTCGGTCGCCTCGCTCCCGATCCTCGCGCTGGGCGTCAACGGGACCACCGCGCTGCTCGCCCTGCTGGCCAACCTGCTCTACGTGCTGGCGTACACGCCGCTCAAGCAGCGCTCGCACTGGGCGTTGCAGGTCGGCGCCGTTCCCGGCGCGATCCCCCCGCTCCTCGGGTGGACAGCCGCGACCGGCCGCGTCGACGCCGGTGGGCTGGTCCTCTTCGCCATCCTCTTTCTCTGGCAGATCCCGCATTTTCACGCGATCGCCCTGTTTCGCAAGCTGGAGTACCAGCGCGCGGGCCTCGTGGTGCTGCCCAACGTGGAGGGCGACAACGCCGCCCGGCACTCCATCGTCCGCTACGTCGGCGCCCTGCTCTGCGTGAGCGTGCTGCTGGTGCCGCTCCACGTCTCGCACCACCTGTACCTGGTGCTGGCGGTCCTCCTCGGCGCCGGCTGGCTCGGGACAGGCCTCGTCGGCCTGCGCCGCGGCGCCTCCCTCAGGTCGGCGCGGCTCGTCTTCTTGACCTCGCTCGTCTATCTCGTCGGCCTCTTCGCGGCGATCGTGGTCGACGCGCTCCTAGGCTGACCCGTGAAGGCGGTGCTCCTGCTGTGCCTGGCGCTCCTCGCGACGCTCGGGTCGGCCTGCACCAAGGGGTCGGCCGTGCCCGACTTCTACGGCGTGCGCCTCGGCATGACGCCGGGAGAGGTGCGCACCCGCTTCACGCCGCCGGGGTCCTTCGCGAGCAAGGCCACGCCCACCGACTACGCGATGACCTGGGAGCCGAAGGGCACCGCCTCGCGGGACCCCTACCAGGCCAGCTTCGAGTTTCACGACGGCATCCTGGTGGCCATCCGCGCACGCGTGCCGGACAGCGCGGACTTCGCCAAGGGCCATCACTATGTGGTCTCCACGGCCACCGTCCTGCGACGGCTCCCGGCCCGCGCCACCCAGGAAGGCCCCGCCAAGGGCCCGAGCGAGTGGGTCCAGGTCGACGAGCTCGCCCGCACCTGCCCGACGCACGCCGCCGAGGCGGCGCGCATCATCCAGCAGTCGAAGGCGCGCTGAGCAAAACGCGCCCGGCGCCGCGCCTCCTCGGGGCCCTCCGCCACGCGCCCGGGCGCTCGGGTTGAGCGCTGCTGCCCCGCCCGCTGTCCCTTTGGCATGGAGGGAGCGAAACCATTTCGCGAATTTGGCGACTCCGGAAGCGCTCGCACACACGCACCCAGGAAACTGCGTCGGGCACCATCAACGGGGTTGTATAGCGCCGCCCTGCTCTCTTATAAGTGCGGCCGCATTCCAGCGTCCGAGCAGGGGCGTGTGGCCCGCGTGAACGGACCCCGCAAACCGGCTCCGCCATCCGTTGGGGCGGCTCGTCGTGACGTTCGAGTGCCTCTCGGGGCCCGCGCCCGAACAAGGCCAACGCAGCGATGCAAATTTTCCCCCGTTCCCTGAACAAGCTGCCGCTCATCGGCACCCTGGGGTCCGCAGTGGCGTTCGTCGCCGTCGTCTGCATCCCCTGGTACTACTTCTCGCCGAAGAATTTCCAGGTCGGCTATGAGCCGGAGCAGCCCGTCCCCTACAGCCACCGCCTGCACGCCGGGCAGATGGGCATGGACTGTCGCTACTGCCACGCTCAGATCGAGCGGTCGGCGCACGCGATGATCCCGCCCACGCAGACCTGCATGGGCTGCCACGCGGTGGTGAGAACCAAGAGCGCGAAGCTGGAGCCCATCCGCGAGAGCTGGAAGACGGGCAAGCCGGTCAAGTGGGTCAAGGTCCACAAGCTGCCCGAGCACGTCTACTTCAACCACAGCGTCCACCTCGCGGTGGGCGTCGGTTGCGTGACGTGCCACGGCCGCATCGACCAGATGGACGTCGTCCGGCTGGACCAGCCCATCGCGATGCAGTGGTGCCTGGAGTGCCACCGCAACCCGACGCCCAACCTTCGACCGAAGGACCAGATCACCAACATGACGTGGACGCGCGATCAGGCCCCGCCCGGCTGGACGCCTCCCGAAGTTCATCCCCCCACGTACTGCTCGGGGTGTCACCGATGAGCCGCCGCAAACCGCGTGAGTTCCAGGCGCCGGAGGACGGCGCCAAGGTCTTCTGGAAGAGCCTGGAGGAGAAGCGCCAGCCGGAGGCCGCCGCGGCCGCCGCGGAGCTCGAGTTCCAGCCTGGCGCCGTGGGCGACGTCATCAAGCCCAAGCCGGAGGAGTCCAAGGCGCGCCTCGGGCGCCGCGGCTTCCTCGGTCTCGGCGCCGCAGGCGCCGCGCTGATGAGCGAGGGTTGCCTGCGCCGCGGGGTGGAGCACATCCTGCCCTACACCAAGGCACCGGAGTACGTGATCCCCGGCGTGCCGATGCACTACGCGACGGTCGTGTACCGCCGCGGCGAGGCGGTCGGCGCGCTGGTGGAGAGCCACGAGGGCCGCCCGACGAAGGTGGAGGGCAACCCGGAGCATCCGACGAGCCTCGGCTCCGCCGACCTGCTCATGCAGGGCGCCATCATGGACATGTACGCGGCCGATCGCTCGACGATGGTCCGCGAGAAGGGCAAGAAGTCCAGCTTCGAGGCCTTCGACAAGGCGTTCGACGGCGCGGTGCGCGCCGCCCTCGCCGACGGCGGGGCCAAGTTCCGCGTGCTCATGCAGCCCACCGTCTCGCCGACGGTGATGCGGCTGCTGGAGGCCGCGCGCGCCCGTCTGCCGCACGCCCGCGTGCACGTCTACGCCCCCGTCTCCGAGTCCAACTCCCGCGAGGGCGCGCGCATCGCCTTCGGGCAGGCCACCACGCCGCTGCCCGACTACCGCGCCGCGCGCGTCATCCTCTCGCTGGACTCCGACTTCCTGCAGACGGAGCAAGGCGCGCTGCGCGCGACGAAGCAGTTCTCCCGTGGTCGACGGGTCCTGCGCCCGCGCGACACCATGTCGCGTCTGTTCGTCGTCGAGCCGCTGCACACCGTCACCGGCGCCAACGCCGATCACCGCCTGCGCCTCGCCGCGCACGACATCGAGACCTACGCGCGCGCCCTGGCCGCGGAGCTCGCCGCCCAGGGCGCCGAGCTCGGCGCCGTGAAGGACGCCGTCGGCGGCGCCAAGTCGAACGTGCCGGAGAAGTGGATCAAGGAGATCGCCAAGGAGCTGATCGCCCACAAGGGGCAGTGCGTCGTCGTCGCCGGCCGCCGGCAGCCCGCGCACGTCCACGCCCTCGTCCACGCGATGAACACCGCGCTCGACAACGTCGGCCGCACGGTGACCTACGCCCCGGTGGTCGACACCACCGAGCCGCCCGATCTCGCCGCCGACCTCAAGGTCCTCGCGGACGACCTCGCCCAGGGCAAGGTCGACACGCTGCTCATCCTGGGCGGCAACCCGGTCTACGACGCCCCGTCGGACGTGAAGATCGCCGACGCCATCGGCAAGGCGGCCATGTCGATCCACGTCGCGTCGCACTTCGACGAGACGGGCGAGAAGGTCGCCTGGCACGTGCCCATGGCGCACGACCTGGAGAGCTGGGGCGACGCCCGCGCCATCGACGGCACGTGGTCGCTGCAGCAGCCGCTCATCGCGCCGCTGTTCTACGGCCGCACCGCCATCGAGGTGCTCGCGGTCCTCGCCGGCGAGAAGCCCATCGGGCACGAGCTGGTGCAGACCACCTTCCGCTCCTCCGCCGCCTCCGCGCACGGCTTCGAGGGCGCGTGGGACACCGCGCTCCGCCGCGGCTTCGTGATCGACAGCAACTCGGTCACCTTCGACGCCCGCGCGACCCTCGACGACGTCGCCGGCGCCCTGAAGAAGGCGCCCGCGCCCAAGGCCATCGGCAACGGCAACCTGGAGGTCACCTTCACGCCCTGCGCGAAGATGCACGACGGCCGCCACGCCAACAACCCGTGGCTGCAGGAGCTGCCCGAGCCCATGACGAAGATCGTCTGGGACAACGCCGCGCTCTTCTCGGCCAAGACCGCCGCCGCCCTCGGGCTGCAGGCGGGCGACATGGTCACCATCAGCCGCGACGGCGCGCAGCCGGTCGAGGCCGCGGTGTGGATCCAGCCCGGTCACCCCGACGACAGCGTCGGCCTCACCCTCGGCTGGGGGCGCAAGTCCGCCGGCCGCTACGGCAACGGCACCGGCTTCGACGCCTACCCGCTGCGCACCACCGCGGCGATGCAGATGGCCGACGGCGTGAAGGTCCAGAAGACCGGCGCGACCTACCACATCGTCCAGACGCAGGATCACCACTCGATGGAGGGGCGCCCCCTCGCGCTGGACGCGACCATCGCCCAGTACCGCGACGACCCGCGCTTCACCAAGTACCGCTCGCCCACGCCGAAGACCCTGCCCCTGTGGGATCCCATCCAGTACAAGGACCACAAGTGGGGGATGTCGATCGACCTCACCACGTGCACCGGCTGTAACGCGTGCGTGGTGGCGTGCATCGCCGAGAACAACATCGCCTTCGTGGGCAAGACGCAGGTCTACCGCGGCCGCGAGATGCACTGGCTCCGCATCGACCGCTACTTCGTCGGCGACGACGAGACCAGCCCGGAGGTCGCCTTCCAGCCCGTCGCCTGCGTGCAGTGCGAGGAGGCCCCCTGCGAGAACGTCTGCCCGGTCAACGCCACGTCGCACAGCGCCGAGGGCCTGAACGACATGACGTACAACCGCTGCATCGGCACTCGCTACTGCGGCAACAACTGCCCCTACAAGGTCCGCCGCTTCAACTTCCTCAACTGGCGCGGCTACACGGTGCCCGCGGCCATCGGCTCGATGTACGGCGACATGCCGGAGACCGAGAAGATGGCCTTCAACCCGAACGTCACCGTGCGCATGCGCGGCGTCATGGAGAAGTGCTCCTACTGCACGCAGCGCATCGAGGAAGCCAAGATCGCCGCCCGGCGTGAGGACCGCGCCATGCGGCCGAACGAGATCAAGACGGCCTGCCAGCAGACCTGCCCGGCCGACGCCATCGTCTTCGGCGATCTCAACAACCCCAAGGACGATGTCACGCACCTGTACAAGCTCGACCGCAGCTACGCCCTCCTCGCGGAGGTCGGCACGCGGCCGCGTACGCATCACCTCGGGAAGATCCGCAATCCCAATCGAGAGCTCCAGGGCCCGGCGGCGCCCGGAGAGGGCGAGGGCCATGGCCCCTCGCACGAGTAGGAGGACGGCCTGATGAGCAATCGTCCCATCAAGGCAATCGGAGAGACCTACCTCACCAAGGAGGGCATGTCCTTCCATGAGGTGAGCGACACGGTCTGCGGCGTGACGGAGAAGAAGGCGCCACGCAACTGGTGGATCGCCTTCATGATCACGTCCACCTTCACCGGGATCCTCTTCACGACCATCGGCTACCTCTTCTGGGAGGGCGTCGGCGTCTGGGGAAACAACGCGCCGGTGTACTGGGCGTGGGACATCACCAACTTCGTCTGGTGGATCGGTATCGGTCACGCCGGCACGCTCATCAGCGCGGTCCTCTTCATCTTCCGGCAGAAGTGGCGCACCGGCATCAACCGCGCGGCGGAGGCGATGACGATCTTCGCCGTCATCTGCGCCTTGCTCTTCCCGGGCATCCACGTCGGGCGCGTCTGGTACGCGTACTACATGTTCCCGATCCCCAATCAGATGGGGATCTGGCCGAACTTCAAGAGCCCGCTCATCTGGGACCTCTTCGCGGTCAGCACCTACTTCACCGTCTCGCTGCTCTTCTGGTACTCCGGCCTCATCCCGGACCTGGCGCTGCTCCGCGACCGCGCGATGGGCATGACAGGCCGCCGCGGCAAGATCCGCCGCGCCGTCTACGGGTTCCTCTCCCTCGGCTGGCGCGGCGCGAACCGCCACTGGCAGCACTACGAGCGCATGTACCTGATCCTGGCGGCCCTCTCCACGCCGCTGGTCCTCTCGGTGCACTCGGTCGTCTCCTTCGACTTCGCCACCGCGGTGCTCCCCGGCTGGCACACGACGATCTTCCCGCCGTACTTCGTCGCCGGCGCCGTCTTCTCCGGCTTCGCGATGGTGCAGACCCTGATGATCGTCACCCGCGCGGTCTACGGGATGAAGTCGGTCATCACGCTCAAGCACCTCGAGCTGATGAACAAGATCATCCTCGTGACGGGCAGCCTGGTTGGCTACTCGTACGGCATGGAGTTCTTCATCGCGGCGTACTCGGGCAACGAGTACGAGAAGTACGCCTTCCTCAACCGCGCCTTCGGCCCGTACGCCTGGGCCTACTGGACGATGATCACCTGCAACGTGATCTCGCCGCAGCTCTTCTGGTTCAAGAAGCTGCGCACCAGCATCCCGGTGATGTTCGTCATCTCCATCGCGGTGAACATCGGCATGTGGTTCGAGCGCTTCGTGCTCATCGTCACCTCGCTGCACCGCGACTTCCTGCCCTCGTCCTGGGGCTACTACCGCCCGACGATGCTCGACGTCTGCACCTTCACCGGGACGCTCGGCCTCTTCTTCACCTGCTTCCTGCTGTTCATTCGCTGGGTGCCGATGGTCGCCATCTCGGAGGTCAAGGGCGTCATGCCGCAGGCCAACCCGCACGACGAATCGCACCACGCCGAAGAGCACGCGCACGCCGGCGACGCGGCTCTGGCCCCTGGAGAGTGAGCGATGGCTGAGGATCCCAAGAGCAAAGAGACCGAGAAGGACGAGTCCAAGAAGGACGCGTCCGAGAAGGCCGAGCCGGAGAAGGCCGAGTCCAAGAAGGACGCGTCCGCGAAGGCCGAGTCCAAGAAGGACGCGTCCGCGAAGGACGAGCCCAAGAAGGACGAGGCGTCGGAGGCCAAGTCCGCGCCGGACGCCGAGGAGGCGGAGGAGAAGAAGTCCGCCGCCCCTGCGCGCCACGAGGACGAGGGCGACGACGGCGAAGAAGAAGAAGAAGAGGACGAGGACGAAGAGGACGACGAGGACGACGAGGACGAGGAGGACGAGGACGAGGAGGATGCGCCCCCCGCGCGTCCGAAGAAGAAGCGTCCCGCCCTGCTGCTCGCCCAGTACGACTCCTCCGCCAAGATCCTGCACGCGGCCGAGAAGGTGCGCGACGCCGGCTACACCAAGTGGGACTCCCACTCGCCCTTCCCGGTCCACGGGATGGACGCGGCGATGGGCCTCAAGGACAGCAAGCTCGGCTTCTTCGTCTTCGCCGCCGGCTTCTGCGGCGTCACCGGCGCCTACCTGATGATGTGGTGGATGGGTGGCGTCGACTACCGCATCCCCATCGGCGACAAGCCCGGCTTCTCCCTGCCGTCGTCGGTCCCCATCATGTTCGAGCTCATGGTCCTCGCCTCCGCGTGGGGCGCCATCCTGACGATGCTCGGCATGAACAAGCTGCCCCGCCACAACCACCCGCTCTTCGAGTCGGAGCGCTTCCGCAGCGCCACCGACGACCAGTTCTTCATCTCGATCGAGGTGGAGGACCCCAAGTTCGACATGGACAAGACCCGGGCCCTGCTCGAGAAGACCCACGCCCTGGCCGTGGAGCTCGTCGAGGACGAGGTCGAGGTCGAGGAAGCGGAAGCGAAGGAGGCGCACTCGTGAGCGCTCGCCACCTGCTCGTGCTCGGAGGGGCCATCGGGTTCGCCTCCGTGCTCGCCGCGTGTCGCGGCCAGACATCGGACAAGCCGCCGATCACCTGGATCCGCAACATGTACCACCAGCCGAAGTACTCGATGCAGCAGGGGAACACCTTCTTTGCCGACGAGCGCAACATGCGCCAGCCGGTCGCCGGCACCATCGCCCGCGAGGAGGAAATCGACCCGCGCATCGCCCACGGGCGGCTGCCCGACAAGACGGGCTATGTCCTCACCATCCCGCAGGAGATGGTCGACCACTTCGGCGGGATGGACCGCATGCTCGCCCGCGGCAAGGAGCGCTTCGGGATCTACTGCTCGGTGTGCCACGGGCTGGACGGCGACGGCCACGGCCTCGCGGTCCAGCGCGGCATGACGCAGCCGCCCACCTACCACCAGGATCGGATCCGCCACATGCCCGACGGGCAGATCTTCGCGACCATCGAGAACGGCGTGCGCAACATGCCCGCGTATGGCCCGCAGGTCCCCACCGACGACCGCTGGGCGATCGTGGCGTACGTCCGCGCGCTCCAGATCAGCCAGGCGAATGTTGCCCCGGAGAAGAAGCCGTGAGCGACGAAAAAGACGAGAAGAAGGCCAAGAAGGGCGCCGCCGAGGGCGAGGCCAAGTCCGAGAAGAAGTCGGAGGCCAAGTCCGAGAAGAAGTCGGAGGCCAAGTCCGAGAAGAAGTCGGAAGAGGCCAAGGGCGAGAAGAAGTCGGAGGCCAAGTCCGAGAAGTCCGCCAAGAAGGGCGAAGGCGGCAAGTCGGAGAAGCCGAAGAAGAAGAAGGAAGGGGACGATTACGTCCTGCCGGCGAGCCACAAGTGGGCCAACGTGTGGAAGGTGTGGGCGGGCATCGGGGCCGTCGGCCTCGTCGGCGCCGCCGCCGGCTACGCGCGCGACCCGGTGCGCTTCGCCTACGCCTGGCTGTTCGGCTTCCTCGTCGCGGTGACCTTCGCGCTCGGCGCCATCTTCTGGGTCATCATCCAGCACCTCAGCTCCGCGGGCTGGAGCGTGACGGTGCGTCGCACCGCCGAGTGCTTCGCCGCCGCCACGCCCATCCTGGTCGTGCTCATCATTCCGGTCGTCCTCACGTCCAACACCCTCTTCGGCGCCTGGCTGAAGACCACCGAGCCGAACCTGACGGTGCCCGGCGAGAGCGAGCACGCCGCGCTGGACGCATCCTCACCCGATCGCGCCACGGCGGCCGCCGACGAGACTCCCTCCTCGGCCGAGCTCGCCGCCAACGACATCCAGCCCCGCGGCATGGGCCGCGGGTTCCCGCCCAACAGGGCGGACCACGTCCCGGCGGCGCTCGGCGGCCTCGGCGTTCGCGGCGCCGTGCACCACCGCCGTCCCTCCCCGGAGGAGGTCCACCACGAAGAGGTGATGAAGTCGAAGACGTGGTGGCTGCGTCGCGGCTTCTTCTACGGCCGCATGGTGATCTACCTCGGGGTGTGGATCCTCCTCGGCACCTTCCTCTTTCGCACCTCCGTGGGGCAGGATCGCTCCAAGGACCCGATGGTCACCAAGAGGCTGCAGCGCTTCTCCGCGCCCGGCCTGGTGCTCCTCGCCTTCTCGATGACCTTCGCCGCCTTCGACTGGATCATGTCGCTCGAGCCCTCCTGGTACTCGACGATCTTCGGGGTGACCTTCTGGTCGGGCGCGGCGATGGTCATCAACGCCCTGCTCATCCTCACCTTCCTCTCGATGCGCCAGGACAACCTCCTCACCAAGGAGGTGAACGTCGAGCACTACCACGACCTCGGCAAGCTGCTCTTCGGCTTCATGTGCTTCTGGGCGTACGTCTGCTTCTCGCAGTTCATGCTCATCTGGTACGCGGCGCTCCCGGAGGAGACGACCTTCTTCCACCACCGGTGGGACGTCGGCCCCTGGAAGACGATCAGCCTGCTCATCATCTTCCTCCACTTCCTCGTGCCCTTCGTCTTCATCATGTCGCGCAACATCAAGCGCAACCTGAGCACGCTGAAGTGGGGCGCGATCATGCTCCTCTGCCTGCACATCGTGGACATCTACTGGCTGGTCATGCCGAACGTCCCGCACCAGACGACGTTCAGCATCCACTGGATGGACCTCTTCTGCCTGATGGGCCCCGTTGGCCTGTATCTCGCGCTCGTCTTCTGGACGATGACGCGCCAGGCCATCATCCCCATCGGCGACCCGCGGCTAGACCGGTCGCTGCACTTCCAGAACGCGTGAGACGGACGGACCGATGGTCGAAAACACCCAGCCCAAGACCCGGATGCTGTTCACGATCGGCCTCCTGGCGATCTTCCTGCTCGTGGCGGTCAAGTTCATCCTGGGCTCGTACTACCTGGACATGACCGAGAGCTACGAGCACACGCTGCTCCCGGACACCACGCAGCGCGATCGGACGCGGGCGGAGGAGGAGAAGCACCTCACGCAGAGCCCGGTGCCCATCGACGTGGCGATGCAGCAGCTCGCGTCCAAGGGCCGTGGCTACGACGAGGCCGTCGAGCCGCGCCCCTCCGACGACATCGCCCCGCTCGAGGGGTGGGTGCAGCGCAAGCACCACGTCCACCTGCCGCCTCAGATCATGCCCGACGGGGGCGCCGAGGAGATGGGCGACGGCGGCGAGCTCATGACCGACGGCGGGACGATGGCGGCGGACGCGGGCGCGATGCCCGAGATGGCCGACGCGGGTGCCGCGCCGATGCACACGATCGCCCCGATGGCGGCGGACGCTGGAAAATCCACGGTGACGGTGGTCGATGCGGGGGGCGTGCCCCACACTCCGCCGCATGATGCAGGACCCTGAAAGAATGATTCACGTGCGGGCAATCTGGTGGAGCTTCATGGCGGTCGCGGTCGCGATCGTCCTGGGCTTCTCCGTGCCTGCGCACGCCCAGGTGCCCACCGTCGGCGGGGGGCCTACCCCGGCGAGCGCCAACAACTACGTCCCGCCGCTGCTCAACGACATCGGCATCGACGAGCACCTCGACGGCCAGCTCCCGATGGACGCGATGTTCCAGGACGACACGGGCAAGGCCGTGCGCCTGGGCGACCTCTTCGACGGCAAGCGCCCCGTGCTGCTGGTGCTCGCCTACCACTCGTGCCCGGTGCTCTGCAGCCTGGTGCAGAAGGCGGTGGTCGACGGCCTGAAGCAGATCCCCTGGACCATCGGCAAGGAGTTCACGGTCATCACCCTGAGCTTCGACCCGCGCGACACGGTGAAGGTCGCCTCCGACAAGAAGAAGGAGCTGATCGGCAGCTACGGTCGCCCCGGCGCCGCCGCGGGCTGGCACTTCCTCGTCGGCCACGACGACCAGATCCACGAAGTGACCAAGGCGGTGGGCTGGAAGTACCACTACGACGAGGCGCAGGGGCAGTACGCTCACCCCTCGGCCATCATGCTGGTGAAGCCGAACGGGAAGATCGCCCGTTACCTCTACGGCATCGAGTACTCGCCCAACGACATGCGCCTCGGCCTGCTGGAGGCCTCGCAGGGCAAGTCGATCACGACGGTCGATAAGATCATCCTGTATTGCTACCACTACGATCCGCAGGGCCGTAAGTACTCGCTCTTTGCCATGCACGTCATGCAGCTCGCCGGAGCGGTGACGCTGGTCGTGTTCGGCGGCTTCCTCGCCCTCCTCTGGGCGCGAGACCGCGGCAAGAAGAAGAAGAAGCAGAAGGACGCACCCTCGCCGGCACCCGGCGCAGGGGGCGACGACCCCATCACGAGAAGCGCATGATCAGCAGCCTCCTTTTCTCACCGAAGCCTGCCGCCTTCGACCTGCCTCCCGCGATGACGTCGGAGGCGCCGCAGATCGACTGGCTCTACAACTTCCTCTTCTGGTTCAGCGTCTTCTTCACCATCGTCATCACCGGGCTGATGCTCTACTGGGTGAAGAAGAACAAGCGGAAGCCGGGGGACAAGCGCATCGAGACGCCGCACCTGCCGCGCCTGGAGATCGCGTGGACCGTCATCCCGATCTTCTTCATCATCTGGCTGTTCCACGTGGGCTTCAAAGCCTACCTGGGCCAGACGATCGCCTCCGACGACGCCCTGCAGATCCAGGTGCGCGGGCAGAAGTGGTTCTGGTCCTTCACGTACCCGAACGGGCAGGCCTCCAACAGCCAGCTGTACCTGCCGGTGAACAAGCAGGTGAAGTTCGTCATCTCCTCGGCGGACGTCATCCACTCCTTCTACGTGCCGGGGGCGCGCACCAAGAAGGACGCCGTGCCGGGCATGTACACGACGATGGTGTTCACCCCCACCTCGCTGGGCGACACGCCGGTCTACTGCGCGGAGTACTGCGGCGCCCCGCTCGGCTACCCCGAGCCGGCCTTCGAGGGCGCGCCCCACGGCGGTCACTCCGCGATGATGGGCATGATCCACATCGTCACGGAGGAGGAGTTCGAGAAGCGCATGAAGGAGGGCCCCGCCAAGCCGGCCGGCCTGACGGACGCGCAGTGGGGCAAGCAGCTCTACAAGGAGAACGCCTGCATCACCTGCCACACCACCGACGGCTCCAAGGGGACCGGGCCGACGTGGAAGGGCATGTTCGGCAGCAGCGTCACGCTCAACGCCGGCCTCTCCGGCGGCGTGGGCCAGACCATCGCCGACGAGAACTACGTCCACGAGTCCATCGCCAACCCGAACGCCAAGGTGGTCGCCGGCTTCACCCCCGTCATGCCGCCCTTCAAGCTCTCGGACAAGCAGATCGACGCGATCATCGCTTACATGAAGACGCTCAAGTAGAGAGCGGCCGCGGATAGGCAGTACCAAGGAGCATCTCGAGATGGCAGCCATCACTACCGATACGCACGGTCAGCACGGTCACGGCAACCCGGACGAGAACTACATCACCTCGCCCAAGGGGATCATGTCGTGGCTGATCACGCTGGACCACAAGCGGATCGGCGTCCTGTACCTCATCTCCGTCCTCACGGTCTTCCTGGTCGCGGGGATCCTCGCCCTGCTGGTGCGCATCGAGCTCTTCTCGCCCGGCCGCACCATCATGGACCCGGACACCTACAACCGGCTCTTCACGCTGCACGGCGTGATGATGGTCTTCATGTTCATCATCCCGGCGATCCCCGCGGCGCTGGGCAACTTCGTGCTGCCGCTGATGCTGGGCGCCAAGGACGTCGCCTTCCCAAGGCTCAACCTGGCGAGCTACTACATCTACCTGCTGGGCGCGTCCTTCGCGATCTTCAGCCTGATCAACGGCGCGGTCGACACCGGGTGGACGTTCTACACGCCGTACAGCACCACCACCAACGGCGCGGTCGTCTCGATGGTGCTCGGCGCCTTCATCATGGGGTTTTCGTCCATCCTGACGGGCGTCAACTTCATCGTCACCATCCACAAGCTCCGCTGCCCGGGCCTCACCTGGTCGCGCCTGCCCCTCTTCATCTGGGGCATCTACGCGACCAGCATCCTCCAGGTCCTCGCCACGCCGGTCCTCGCGATCACCCTGCTGCTCCTCATCCTGGAGCGCACGCTGGACATCGGCATCTTCGACCCGCACAAGGGCGGAGACCCGGTGCTCTTCCAGCACTTCTTCTGGTTTTACTCGCACCCGGCCGTCTACATCATGATCTTGCCCGGCATGGGCATCGTGAACGAGCTCATAGCCACGTTCTGCCACCGCAAGATCATGGGCTACCGCGCGGTGTTCATCAGCTCGCTCGCGCTGGCGCTCTTCAGCTTCCTCGTGTGGGGGCACCACATGTTCACCAGCGGCGAGTCGGAGTACTCGGCGATGGTGTTCTCCGCCCTGACCTTCCTGGTGGCCATCCCCTCCGGCGTGAAGGTCTTCAACTGGACGGGCACGCTGTGGAAAGCGTCCATCTGGACAGCGTCGCCGATGCTGTACGCCCTGGCGTTCCTCTTCCAGTTCTGCATCGGCGGCCTGACGGGCCTCTTCCTGGCCACCCTCGCCGTCGACATCCACCTTCACGACACCTACTTCGTCGTCGCCCACTTCCACTACGTCATGGTGGGCAGCACGGTGTTCGCCTTCATCGGCGGCCTGCACTACTGGTGGCCGAAGATCACCGGCAAGCTCTACGACGAGAAGATCGCGAAGCGCGCCTTCTGGCTCACCTTCTGGGGCTACAACCAGACCTTCCTCACCCAGTTCGTCCTGGGCTCGCGCGGCATGCCCCGCCGCTACTACGACTACCTGCCGCAGTACGAGACGCTCCACCGCATCTCCACCATCGGCTCGTGGATCCTCGCGGTGGGCCTCTTCATGATGGCCTGGATGTTCATCCAGTCCCTGCGCAAGGGGAAGAAGGCGCCGCGCAACCCGTGGAACTCCGCCGGCTTCGAGTGGGTGGCGCCGTCGCCGCCGCCCACCAGCAACTTCTACGAGACGCCCACCTTCACGCGTGGCCCGTACGACTACCACCTCGCCACGGATGCCGAGATCGCGGAGGATTGAGACACCCATGAGTACGGGCACAGAAGGCGCGGCGCACGCCGAGCACGGTCACGACAAGAAGTGGCTCCAGCACCACTTCGACACCCCCGCGCAGCAGTTCGACGCGGCCAAGATGGGGATGTGGGCGTTCCTCGCCCAGGAGCTGCTGTTCTTCAGCGGTCTCTTCGTCGCCTACGCGATCTTCCGCACCTGGTACCCCGACGCCTTCGCCGAGGGCTCCCACGAGCTGAACCGCGTCATCGGCGCGAGCAACACCTGCGTGCTGCTCTTCTCCAGCCTCACGGCCGCCCTGGCGGTGCGCTCCGCGCAGCTCAACAAGCGGAGCGAGACGAACATCTGGATCGTCATCACCATCGTCTGCGCCATCACCTTCCTCGTCGTGAAGTTCTTCGAGTACCGGGTGAAGTTCGAGCACGGGCTGCTGCCGGGGAGCTACTTCGGCACCCCGCGCGACATCCTCACCTTCCAGCCTCTCGTCGGTGGGCACTCCCACGCCGGCGAGCTGCCGCCCCACTCCCACGTCTTCTTCTCGCTGTACTTCGTGATGACGGGCATCCACGCGCTGCACGTCATCGTCGGGATCGGCGTCTGGCTCTGGATCCTGCGCCGCAACATGCGCGGGGACTTCTCCAAGGAGTACTTCACCGCGGTCGACAACACGGCGCTCTACTGGCACCTGGTCGACCTCGTCTGGATCTACCTCTTCCCGATGATGTACCTCATCGACAAGGTCTGAACATGGCCGCCACCACGACGAAGCCGGAGCAGCACGCGCACCACGCGCACCACGACGACGGCGCCGTACACGTCCACGTCCACGGCTACCGCATGTACATTGCGGTGTTCCTGGCGCTCATCGTCCTGACCGTCACCACCTCGGCGGCGGCGTACGTGCCGCTCGGCCGCGCCAACCTGGCCGTCGCGGTGATCATCGCCTCGATGAAGGCGTCGCTGGTGTGCACGTTCTTCATGCACCTGAAGGACGACAACAAGTTCTACTCCCTCATCCTGATCTCGGCGATCGCCTTCATCGGCGTCTTCTTCGCCCTGACGATGGACGACACCAACTACCGCACCGCGCTGGACACCCAGAGCGGCGCGCGCGTGGAGCTCCAGTCGGGCGACCAGGCGCCGGGGAGCTGGGTCAACCCCATCAAGCCGGAGGGGTCCACCGAGGCCGCGACGTCCGCCGCGCCGAAGGGGTCCGCCGCGCCGAAGGGGTCGGCCGCGCCGGCCGGGAGCGCCGCCCCGGGAGGCAGCGCCGCCCCGGGCGAGAGCGCCGCGCCCACGCAGAGCGCGACCCCCACCGACACCGCGCCGGCCAACAGCGGCGCCGCGCCGACGAACGCCCCCGCCCCGGGCACCACGGCTGCCCCGACGCACGCGGCCCCGCCGCCCCCGCCGGAGGGCCACGCCGCTCACGCGGGCGCGGCCCCCACCACACCCCCGCCTCCGGCCACCACGGCCTCGGCGGTGGAGCATGCGGCGACGCCGCCGGCGCCCTGAACGCCTCGTGATGGCGGCCCTCGCCGCCGCCGGGCTGGTCGTCGCCTGCAGCAGGCCGCAGGGGGAGCCCCCTCCTGGCGCCACCGCCGCGGCGACGTCGCCGCCCGCGACGGCGATCGTCGGCGCCGCCTCGGCCGTCCCCGCCGACCAGGAGGCGCGCCGCATCTTCGATCAGCGCTGCATGATGTGCCACGGCTCCTCCGGCAAGGGCGACGGCCCGTCGTCCGGCACGCTCGACCCGAAGCCGCGCGACTTCACCGATCACGCCTGGCAGAAGGCGACCGCCGACGCCGAGATCCAGACGGCCATCGTGAAGGGAGGCCCCGGCGTGAAGAAGAGCCCGCTCATGCCCCCCAACCCCGACCTGGCCGACGAGCCCGACGTCGTCAGCGCGCTGGTCACCATCGTGCGGGGGTTCGGCTCGTGAGGCGCGTGGCGCTCGCGGTCGTGGTCCTCGCCCTCGCCGGCGGTTGCCGCAAGATGCCGCAAGGCACGATCACCCACGACGCGAGCCCGAAAGCCCAGGTCGGCAAGCCGTACGAGTACAACGCGCTGGGCAAGGTGCGCCTCACCAAGGTCCCGGAGGACTCCTTCTGGTTCATCGCGTGCGGGGACGACGCGGCGAGCGGCTTCGCGGTCGCGCGGGAGGGGCAGATCACCTTCACGCCGAAGGAGGCGCGCACGTACCACCTGTGCGTGAGCCTCACGACGGTCGACGGCGAGAGCGACACCTACCACTTCGACGTGACGGCGGCGCCGTGACGCGCGCCGGTCACCGCGGCGGCTCGTCGGCGAAGCGGTAGCCCACTCCGCGCACCGTCTCGATGTAGTCGCCCGCGTCCCCGAGCTTCTCGCGCAGGCGCTTGACGTGCGTGTCCACCGTGCGCGTCGTGATGTCGGCGTCGATGCCCCAGACGTCGCTCAGGAGCGTGCCGCGCGTCTGCACCCGGTTGCGCCTGTCGTGCAGCGTGGAGAGGAGCTTGAACTCCAGCGCGGTGAGCTCGATCTCCTTGCCGTGCACCCACACGCGGTGGGCGTCCCGGTCGACGCGAAGGAAGCCGAACTCGAAGACGGGCGCCGCGGGCGTGTCGGTCCAGCTCCGCCGCAGGATGGCCTGCACGCGCAGCAACAGCTCGCGCACGCTGAAGGGCTTGACCACGTAGTCGTCCGCGCCCAGCTCGAAGCCGACGACGCGATCGATCTCTTCGCCCTTGGCGGTCACCATCACCACCGCGCAGTCGTGCGTGCCGGGCTCGCGCTTCAGGGTGCGGCAAATCTCGGTGCCCGGCATGTCGGGGAGCATGAGGTCGAGCAGCACCAGGTCCGGCCGGTGCTCGCGCGCGAGCCGCAGGCCCTCGACGCCCTCGCCGGCCGTCAGCACGTCATGGCCCGCCGCGCGAAGGTTGTAGGCGAGGACCTGCTGCAGGTCCTTCTCGTCCTCGATGACCAGGATCCGCGCCATCGAAGGATGACGCTATGCGCGGAATGTGACGCCAAGGTGAACCCGGGGTGCCGGACGGGGAAAAGCCGGGGCTTGTGCCCTCCTTTTGGGCCTGAGACACTTCCGCCCATGAGCGAAACCCAGGAGTTCGAGCACGCAGAATCGTTCGAGCGCGGCGAGGTCACGGGCAACCTGCGCCTCGGCAAGCTGGAGATGATGTACGAGGAGCTCTTCGCCGAGGTCATCGAGGACGGCATCATCACGCAGGAAGAGCGGCAGCAGCTCGACCGCATGGCCGAATCGCTCGGTCTGGACAAGGAGCGCCTCCGCCGCCTGGAGCAGGCCCTTCAGGCCGCGTGGGAGGCGCGGCACCAGGTCGTCATCAAGGAGATGTACGAGAGCGAGGAGGACAAGGAGGGGCCGCGCGCCTCGCTCCAGCCCCTCCAGCCCGCCACCGATCAGCGGACGCTCGCGCTGCAGCGGCGCATCCAGTTCCTGGAGGCACGGGTCACCGAGCTCCAGCAGCAGCTGGAGGAGGCGCGCTCGCAGGTCTCGGTGGAGGTGGACCTCTCCGACGTGGCGCCGCCCGCCAAGCAGGTGCCGGAGGACGATCCGATCGAGCTCCAGCGGCGGCTGCGCCACGACCCGCGCGACGAGGTGAGCCTCCACGCGCTCTACCGCGTCTACGAGCGCTCCAAGGATCTCGACCGGCAGTTCTGCGTCGCCGAAGCGCTGGTGTTCCTCGGCGCGGAGCAGGAGAACGAGCGCGCGCTCTTCACCCAGCACCGCCCGACCGCGCTCATCCAGCCGAAGGCGTCGCTGACCGCCGACGCGTGGACACGCCTCTTGCTCCACCCCGACGAGGAGCCTCTCGTGGGGGAGATCTTCGCGGTCGTCAGCCCGGCCGTCCTCATCGGCCGCCTCTCCGCCCTGCGGCGCGACAAGCAGCTCCCCAAGCTGGACCCGGAGAAGCGGCAGGACCCCGCCACCTCCACCATCCAGGCGGTGCGCTGCTTCTCGTGGGCCGCCGCGATCCTCGGCATGAACCCCCCGCACCTGTACCCCGACCCCGACTTCGAGGGCACCGCGGAGATGGTGCCGGCCATGCCGCCTGCCACCAAGCTGGGGCAGCAGGCACTCTCCGGTCGCAGCGCCGCGGAGCTCGCCTTCCTCGCGGGCAAGCACCTGACCTACCACCGCGAGCAGGCGTTCATGCGCGCGCTCATCCCGAACATCGCCGACCTGGAGGACATCTTCCTGGCCGCCCTGAGCATCGGCAACCCCGGCATCCCTCTCAACGAGCGCGCCAAGCAGGTGGTGGTGCCCATCGCCAAGGCGATCGAGCCCATCCTGGAGCCGGTGGCCATCGACCGCCTCCGCGGGCATTTCCTGCGCTTCGTGGAGGAGGGCGGCCGCACCAACCTGCAGCGCTGGGCCACCGCGGTGGACCGGACCGCCGCCCGCGCCGGCGTGCTGCTGGCCAACGATCTGCGCGCCGCCCAGAAGGTGATCGAGCTGGAGGACAAGGCTCACGTGGACGAGCGGATGGACGACCTGCTCACCTTCGTGACGAGCGACCGCTACGCGCGGCTTCGCAAGCAAATCGGGATCGCCATCACCGCAAATTGAGCACGGCCCAAACTGGGGCCGTAAAGTATACGGCGTCCGCTCATCGTGTAGAATGTCGAGGGTGCAGGACACCGCTACACCTCTCGCACCCCAGGAGACGTTCTCCCGGATCGCCACGGTGCGCGAGATCCCCGGACGGAAGGTGCCGACCTCGGTCGCGCACGCCTTCGGTCCGACAGGCGTCGAGCTGGTGGTCGTCGAGCGCATCGGCCCCAAGTCGGGGCTGACGACCGCGGCGATCGCGTCCGTCGAGGACGGCGCCCGCCGCTCCATGACGCTGCGCCACCCCAACGTGGCGGCGGTGCGTGACGTCGACAAGAGCGGCCCCGAGCTGGTGGTCGTGGCCGAGTTCGTCGAGGGCGAGTCGCTCGCCGAGCTGCGCGCCGCCTCCCTCCAGAAGCCCATGCAGCTGGAGGTGGGCGTGCGGGTGGTGGTGGACGTGCTCGCGGCGCTCTCCGCGCTGCACACGACGGCGCCGCCGCTCTTCCACGGGGAGATGACCGCGGGCAACGTCATCGTCGGCTACGACGGCGTGACGCGGCTGGTGCGCGCGTACCACGGCAAGGCCGGCCTGACGATCGGCGGCGCGGACGTGCTCGCCTACGCCGCGCCGGAGGTCATCGCCGGTGGGGATCCCGACGTCCGCGCCGATCTCTTCGCCGTGGGCGTGCTCCTCTGGGAGACGCTGGCGCGCCGCCCCCTCTTTCCGAAGGCCACGCGCGAGTCGCGCACCCGCACGGCGCTCGTGCCGAAGGCGTCGGTCCCCGCCGACGCGTCCTGGGCCGGGCCGCTCGCCGGCGTGGCCGAGCGCGCGCTCTCGCGCGACCCCGCCGCCCGCTACGCCAGCGCCGCGGAGATGGCCGCCGCGGTGCGCCTGGTGGTGCGCTCCAAGCTCGCCATGCCCCCGCGCGTGGCGGCCACGGTCGACAAGTACGCCGGCGAGAAGGTGCTCGCCCGGCGGGTGGCCTTCGCCCTGCCGGAGACGCAGGAGACGGGCGCGCGCCGCTCCTCGGTGCGTCCCTCGGTGCCGCCGGGCACCGCGCGCGTGCTCGACGGCATCCGCCCGTCGTCGCGCCCGCCCACGCCGCGACCCGGTCCGGTGGCGGTCCCGGAGGTGCCCAAGGCGCCGCGCGTGCCGCAGATGGGCCCGCCGCCTGCGCCGCGCCCGCAGGCGCCCCCGCTCGACCTCACGCCGGCGCCGCGCGTGAAGGAGGCGCCCTCGGCGACCGACGAGCCGGCGCCGGTGCCGGGCATCGTGCCGCCCCCGGCGGACCTGGTGGCGAGCATCGCCGACGTGCTGCCGCCGTCGTCCTTCGAGGCCGAGCCCATCTCCCTGGACTCCGACGCGCTGGTGGAGTCGGTGAAGCCGCCCGTGCCCGTGGCCGCCTCCCCGCTCGCCGCGCCGGCGATCGCCACGCCGGCGATCGCCACGCCGGCGCGGGGCGCGCAGCGCGTCGCCTCCGCGCCGGACGCCCAGTCGGCGCCGCCGCCAGGCCTCGGCGCGCAGCGCGGCCGCCGCATCCTGATGGTGGTGGGGGTGCTCTGCCTCCTCCTGCTCGCCGGCGCGGGCATCCGCGCGCTGGTCGTCTCCACCAAGCCAGCGTCGCCGAAGAAGCCGACGCACGCCACCGCCCGCCATACGGCCACCGCGCCGCACACCGCCACCGTCGCCGTCACCGCCCCGCCCACCGCCACGACGGCGGCGCCGGAGGACAGCGCCGGCGCGGCCCCCGAGGACAGCGCCAGCGCCGCCGCCGACGATTCGGCGTCGGCGAGCGCCGCCCCCCCGCCGCCGGACACCGCCGCCCCCACCGTCAAGAGGAAGCCGCGGCCCAAGGCCACCTACGATCCGGAGGGCATCTGAGATGCGCCGCACCGCCTGTCTCCTCGCCATCGCCGTCGCCATCGCCGTGCCCGGGCTCGCCCACGCCACCGGCGTCGACCCTGCGCAGGCCACCGCGGTGCAGCGCGATCAGGCGCAGACGCACTTCGTCAAGGCGAAGAAGCTCTACGACGGCGCCCACTACACCGAGGCGCTGGAGGAGTTCCGGGCGTCCATCGAGATCGTGGCCAGCCCCAACACGCGCCTGTACATCGCGCGCTGTCTGCAGCAGACCGGGCACCTCGTCGCCGCGTACGTGGAGTTCGATCGCACCGCCGCCGACGCCAAGGAGCACGAGCACGAGGACGGCCGCTACGGCAAGGCGGCGCAGGCCGCCGGCGCCGAGCGCGACGCCATCAAGCCGAAGATCGGCTTCCTTCACGTCAACGTGACGCACCCCAACGGCTCCTCCACCCTCCGTGTCGCCGGCAGCCCCATCGTGCGCGCCGGCTGGCACGATCCGGTGCCGGTCAACCCCGGCTCGGTGGACGTGGAGGTCATCACCCCGGGTGTGCTGCCGGTCCGCAAGACGGTCACGGTGGCGGCCGGGCACGACCTGACCGTCGACATGGACGCCGGCGCCGAGGGCGTCGCCGAGGCCCCGACCGAGGGCGGCGGCGGCGCGGCACCAGGCGCGGTGGCCACCGACACCGGCGGCCCGCGCACCCGCGCCTTCCTCCGGCCGTGGGCCTACGTGGCCGGCGGCGTTGGCGCCGCCGGGCTCCTCACCTTCACCATCGCCGGCGCGATGGCGACGTCCACCTACAACGGTCTGAAGACCGCGTGCGGGACGGCGCCGTGTCCGGCGTCGAAGGCGGACGAGGTCTCCTCCGGCCGCACGCAGCAGGGGGTGGCGGACTTCGGGCTGGTGCTCGGGTTCATCGGGATCGCCGCGGGAGCGACGCTCTTCGTGCTGAGCATCACCGGCCCGCGCGCGCCGGGGCACGCGTCGGCGTCACTGGCGGTGGGTCCGAGCTACGCCGGGGTGCGCGGGAGCTTCTGAGGCCTCCCCGCCGCCGCGCCAGCCCACGCACGCCGCAGCTCATTCATGACGTCGCAATCGACGCGCGCGCCGCAGGCGACGGTCACGTCGCCACGGCCTCCTCCGAGCCCCGACGCGGGGTGGCACGCCTGTTGCGTAGACGGCGAGGGAAGCATCCGCCGGGAGGGCGAACGTCATGAAGCGAATTGCGACTGCCACGTTCGTCGTGGCCAATCTGATCGCGACGCCCGTCTACGCGCAGGGTGGCGGTCCGACGGGAGCGCCGCCGGCGGACGTCGGGACGGTCGTGACCGCGCCGAAGACCCCCGCCGCGCCGGAGCCCACCAAGCCCTCGACCGACTTCCTCACCGCCGCCGCCAACCTGGGCGCGCAGCTCGCTACAGGCAACTCGCGCCTCTTCGCCGCCACGGGGGGCGCGAAGCTCGACCTGCGCGCCGGCAACGAGGGTTTCGGCGCCGCCCTCATCGGCAACTACTCGACCAGCGACACCGGCGGTGGCTGGAAGGACACCGTCCGCAACCTGCAAGGCAAGCTCCGCTACGAGCGCTACTTCACGCGGAACTTCAGCGCCTTCCTGCAGCTCACGGGCACCCACGACGCCTTCCAGGGCACCATGTTCCGCTTCAACGTGGATCCGGGCGTCAAGCTCCTCTTCGTCAACAAGCCGATGACCAAGCTGTGGGGCGAGCTCGGCTACGACTTCGAATACGACCTCAACTACACCGACCGCTACGGCATCGAGCAACAAGGCTCCGGCGGGGTGTTGACCGACCCCGCGGGGCTGCCCTACGTCATCATCGTCGACAACACGATGCACTCGGCGCGCGCGTACGTCGGCTTCCAGCACTCGTTCAACAAGGAGGTCGTCCTCACCACCGGCCTGGAGTTCCTCCAGGGGTTCGCCGGCTCCGGGGACGGTCTGCCCGAAGTGCCGCCCGGCTACGCGGCGGATCAGGTGGACCGCGTCGCCCTGAGCCTCGTCCGCACGCGCGTCAACCTCGACGCGATGCTCGCGGCGAACGTCGGCGCGGGCTTCTCCGTCGCCGCCGGCTTCTCGGCGAAGTACAACAGCGTGCCCATCGCAGGAAAGCAGAACCTGGACACCGCGAGCACGCTCTCGCTCATCTACTCCGTCAGTCGCCCCGCCAAGCCTTGAGGGCAGGCGGCCCGCGCGCGGGGAGTCGAGCCGTCCGTCCGACGGCGAGCGGCGCGGAGTCAGGCCCGCTCGAGCAGACCGGCCGCGCCCATGCCGCCGCCGATGCACATCGTCACGATGGCGCGCTTGCCCTTGCGGCGCTCCAGCTCGTGCAGCGCCGTCGCCACCAGCTTGGCGCCGGTGCAGCCGAGGGGATGCCCCAGGGCGATGGCGCCGCCGTTGACGTTCAGCTTCTCGTCCGGGATGCCCAGCATGCGCTGGCAGTACACCGACTGGCTGGCGAAGGCCTCGTTCATCTCGACGAGGTCGATGTCCTTGATGGAGAGGCCGGTCTTCTTCAGCAGCTTCTGCACCGCGGGGTACGGCCCGATACCCATGATGGCCGGGTCGACGCCCACCGTGACGAAGTGACGGAAGAAGCCGAGCGGCTTCAGCCCGAGCTCCTTCGCCTTGTCGGCGCTCATGACGAGCGACGCGGCGGCGCCGTCGGACAGCGGCGAGCTGTTGCCCGCGGTGACCGAGCCGGTCTGGGTGAAGGCGGGCTTGAGGCCGGCGAGGCCCTCGGCCGTGGTGTCCGGGCGCGGCAGCTCGTCGCGTGCGAAGTCGAACTCGACGCGCTCGTTGCCCTTGTACTTGACCGCCTTGACACCGACGATCTCCGCCTCGAACTTCTTGCCCTCGATGGCGGCGACGGCCTTCTTCTGGCTGGAGAGGGCGAACCTGTCCTGGTCCTCGCGCGAGACCTCGAAGCGCCTGGCCACGTTCTCCGCGGTGATGCCCATGGGCGTGTAGACGTCGGGGCACTTCTCCATCGCCTCCGGCGAGGCGGAGAGCTTGTTGCCGGTCATCGGCACCATGCTCATCGACTCCACGCCGCCGGCGACGACGATGTCGTTGCTGCCGAGGAGGATGGCGCCCGCCGCCAGGGCGATGGCCTGCAGGCCGCTGGAGCAGAAGCGGTTGATCGTCATGGCGCTCGTCTCGATCGGGAGGCCGCCGAGCAGCCCCGCGACGCGCGCCACGTTGAGGCCCTGCTCGCCCTCCGGCATGGCGCAGCCGAGGACCAGGTCCTCCACCATCTCCGGCTTGACCTGGGGCACCCGCGCCAGCAGCCCGCGGATGACCTCGCCGGCCAGCTCGTCCGGGCGCTTCTGCGCAAGCGACCCCTTGTGGGCCCGCCCCACCGCCGACCGAACCGCTTCCACGATGACGATTTCCTTCATGACATTTCTCCAACGTCCAAACGTAACCACGACCCGTCAGTCAGCGAACCGCCCCGTCTCCCTCTCCGTCTCCGTCTCCTTCTTCTCCCCCCTCTCCCTCGTAGGGAGAGGGGGGGCGGGGGGGTGAGGCCGGGGGTGAGGCGGTGAGGCTCAGTTCCGGAGCGGCTTGTTGTTCATCAGCATGTACTGCATCCGCTCCTGGCTCTTCGGCTCGCCGCAGAGGCTGACGAAGGCCTCTCGCTCCAGCTCGAGCATCTCGCTCTCGGTGACCTGGCGCCCGGAGCCGCCGCGGCCGCCGCAGAGCACCTCCGCCAGCTTGACGGCGATCTTGGCGTCGTGCTCGCTGGCGTAGCCGCCCTCGACGAGGGTGGACACCATCATCTTGAGGGTCGCGATGCCGCTCTCCCCGGGCAGCACGAAGGCGCGCGGCGCAGGCGGGTGGTAGCCGGCCTCGGCCAGGCCGATGGCGCGCCCCTTCGCCTCCGTCACGATGCGCGCCCGGTCGAAGGACACGCCGTCGTTCTTCCGGAAGTAGCCGAACGCCTTGCCCTCGTCGGCGCTCGTGGCGACGCGCGCCAGGGCGATGTTCTTGAAGACCTGCGTCACGTACTCGTAGGTGTTGACGTTGGCGCCGTCGGGGATGGCGTCCAGCGCGCGCCAGAGCATGTTCATGTTGCCGGCGCCGCCGGGGATGAGGCCGACGCCCACCTCGACCAGGCCGGAGTACGTCTCCGCGGCAGCCTGCACCGCGTCGCCGGCGAAGCAGAGCTCCAGGCCGCCGCCGAGGGTCATGCCGTAGGGCGCCACCACGACGGGCACGCGCGCGTACTTCAGCCGCTGCGTGGCGTCCTGGTAGCCCTTCACCATGTCGCGGATCTGGTCCCACTGGCCCTGCGTGGCGGCCATGACGACCAGGAAGAGGTTGGCCCCCACGCAGAAGTGCTCGCCGCCGTTGGCGACCACGATGGCGCGGAAGTCCTTCTCCGCGCGCTCCGCCGCCTGGTGGAGCATGGAGATGACGTCGGGGTCGATGCTGTTCGCCTTCGTCTTGAAGGTGACGCCCATGACGCCGTCGCCCAGGTCCCACGCCTCCGCGCCGTCGTTCTTGAGGACCGGGGCGCCGCCCTTCTTCAGGATGTCGAAGGTGGCGTTGCGCGGGTCGATCTTGCGCGGCACGTACTTGCCGGCGACCAGGTCGAAGACCTCGTTGCCCTTGTAGAAGGAGGTGGCGCCGCTCGCGCGCATCTTCTCGATGGAGGGGGGAAGGGCGATGCCGTCCTTCTTCATCCGGTCCACCGTCTCGGCGAAGCCGAGGGCGTCCCACGTCTCGAAGGGGCCGAGCTCCCAGTTGTAGCCCCACTTCATCGCGTCATCGATCGCGACCACGCTGCCGGCGATCTCCGGGATGCGCCGCGCCGAGTAGGCCAGCGACCGCGAGATGACCTTCCACGCGAACTGCCCGGCCTTGCCCTCGTCGCTCACCAGCTTCTTCACGCGGCCGGCGACGTTCTCCACCTTGCCGATGGCCTTGCACGTCTCCTTGATGGCCGCGTCGCCGCCCTTCGGGCGGTACGCCAGCTTCTGCGGGTCGAAGGTCTGGATGTCCTTGCCGACCTTCTTGTAGAAGCCGCCCTTCGTCTTGTTCCCGAGGAGCTTGGACTCCGCCATCTTGCGGATGAAGGAGGGCACGACGAAGACCTCGCGCTCCTCGTCCTGCGTGAGGGCGGCGTGGCAGTTGTCGGCGACGTGAATGAAGGTGTCCAGGCCCACCAGGTCCGCCGTCCGGAAGCTCGCGCTCTTGGGGTGGCCCATCGGCGTGCCGGTGATCGCGTCCACGTCCTCCGGGGCGAGGCCGTCGGCGAGCATCTGGTGGATGCCCACCATCATGGCGTGGGTGCCGATGCGGTTGCCCACGAAGTTGGGCGTGTCCTTGCCGAAGACGATGCCCTTGCCGAGCACGTCCTCGCCGAACCGGGCGATCCCCGCGAGCGTCTCCGGCGCGGTGTCCGGCCCGCCGACGAGCTCGAGGAGCTTCATGTAGCGGACGGGGTTGAAGAAGTGCATCACGAGGAAGCGCTTCTTGAAGGCCGGGTCGCGGCCCTCCATCATGTCGTGGATCCGCAGGCCGCTGGTGTTGGACGCGACGACCGCGTGCTGGGGGAGAATCTTCTCCAGCCGGGCGAAGAGGGCCTGCTTGGGCTCCAGCTTCTCGATGATGGCCTCGATGACCAGGTCGCACGAGGAGAGGCGCTCCAGGTCGTCCTCGATGTTGCCGGTGGAGACGAGGAGGGCGCGCGACTTCTCGAAGAAGGCCGCCGGCCGCGCCTTGACCGCCTTCTCCAGGCCGCCCGCGGCGAAGCGATCGCGCGCCTTCTTGTCCTTCTTCTCTGCGCCTTCGAGGCTGGGCGGGACGATGTCCAGCAGCACCACCTCGATGCCGGCGTTGGCCAGGTGGGCGGCGATGCCGCTGCCCATCACCCCGGCGCCGACGACGCCGACCTTACGAATCACCATCTTGCTCATGGGTCTCAGCTCCGTGTGCGCGGATCTACTCCGCCATGGGATGCGCCGCAACGCGTCGTGGTTTCGCGGCTGATTCCACCTGCGAAACGTGGTCGAATGCCGGCATGCGCAAGGCTTTGTCCGCTCTGGTCGGTGCTTGCTTCGTCCTTCTGGCCGCCTGCGGCTCGGATGTCGTCAAGGCGAGCGACTACAACCAGGACTGCAGCACGCCGGACGACTGCGTCGGCATCGTCGAGGGCACCGGGTGCTGCGAGTGCGATACCGCGACGGGCGCGATCAACAAGAAGGACCTGGCGAGCTACCAGAAGGACTTCGCCGACAAGAAGGCGAAGTGCGGGCAGTGCGACATGGGGCCGTGCTTCACCATCAACGTGACGATCACGTGCAACGGCGGCAAGTGCGGGGTGCAGCAGTAGTCGGGGCTACTTCACCCCGATGTACGCGTCGACGATGCGGGTCGGCGTGGGCGGCGGCTGGCCTCGGACGATGTTGGGGAGCACGTCCAGGCCCTCGGTGACCTTGGCCCACACGGTGTACTGCTGGTCGAGCGAGGGGTAGGCGACGAAGGTGATGAAGAACTGCGAGCCGTTGGTGTTGGGGTCGCTCGTCCGCGCCATGCCCACGACACCCGGGCCGTCGAAGTTCAGGCTGGGGGTGACCTCCAGGCCGAAGTAGTAGCCCGGTCCCCCGGTCCCCCACGTGGCCGGCGCGCCGGAGATGGTGTTCGGGTCGCCCGTCTGCGCCATGAAGTTGTCGATGACGCGATGGAAGGCGATGCCGTCGTAGAAGTGGTGCAGCGTCAGGAAGACGAAGGAGTTGCAGGAGATGGGGGCGTCCTTCGAGAGAAGCTGCATCACGATGCGGCCGGCGTCGGTGTCCAGGACGCCGACGTAATCCTTGCTGGCGTCGATGACCTGGTCGGCCTGGCCGAAGGTGTGCGTCGTCGCGGTGTCGGAGAGGAAGGGGACGAGGGTGTAGCCCGCCGGCAGGTAGAGGCCGGCGTCAGCGCCGCCGCCGTCGTCCGTCGCGCCCGTGTCGCCGCCGCCGCCCGCGTCTCCGGCCGTGCCGCCATCGTCGGGGCTGGTCGGGCTGGACGAGGAGCAGGCGAACAGAAGGAGTGCCGAAGCTACGAGGTACGCGCGCATCGGCGTATTGTACCCGCGTGACCCTACGCGCGGCGCCCTTTCTGAACGTCGACGCGGGCGAGATGCCCGGCGAGCCAGAGGAGCTCTACGCCCTCGCCCACGTGGTGAACGTGGCCTGCGGCGGGCACGCGGGCGACGAGAAGTCCATGCGGCGTGTAGTTGTAATCTGCAAACAAGTCGGGACGGCGGTGGGGGCGCACCCCTCGTATCCGGACCGCGAGGGCTTCGGGCGGCGGCCGATGGATCTGACGCCGCAGGCGCTGGAGGCTGCGGTCGCCGAGCAGTGCCACGCCCTCGCCTCGGTGGCGCGACGGGAGAAGGTGGCGGTGCCCTACGTCAAGCTGCACGGCGCGCTCTACCACGCCGCCGGACGCGATCCCGCGGTGGCGCGGGCGGCGCTGCGCGCCATCACCGAGGCGCTGGGCTGGGAGGGGACGGTCATCGGTCCGCCTTCCGGCGCGCTGCGCGAGGCGTGCACCGAGCTCGGCCTCGCCTACGCGCGGGAGGGCTTCGCCGATCGCGGGGTGCTCCCCGACGGCTCGCTCGTCCCCCGCGGGCAGCCCGGCGCGATGATCGAGGACCCCGCCGCCGCCGCCGCGCGCGCCGTCGCGATCGCGACGGACGTGGACACCGTGTGCGTCCACGGCGACACGGCGGGCGCGCTGGCGGTGGTTCGGGCGGTGCGCGCCGCGCTCGACGGCCTGGCACGCGGGCCCGCATGACGGTCCGGCCGCTGGGCGACCGCGCGGTGCGCATCGATTGCCCGCCCGGCACCTCCGCCGCCGCCCTGCGCGAGGCCGTGCGCGCGTGGCCGGGCGTGGTGGACGCCGTCGTCACCGAGGCGCACGTCGGCGTGATCTTCGAAGGGGTGCCGGCGGTCGACGACGACGCCGTCGCCGCGCTGAGCGCGCTGCGCGCGCCGCCGACCGCGCCTCGCCGGGTGGAGATCGTGGCGCGCTACGACGGCGAGGATCTCGCGGCGGTCGCCGCCGCCGCCGGCATGAGCGCCGGGGACGCCGCGCGCCTGCACGCGAGCGCCGACTACGAGGTGCGGATGATGGGCTTCCTGCCCGGCTTCGCGTACCTGGGTGACGTGCCGGGGCCGCTGCGCCTGCCGCGCCGTGCCGCGCCGCGTGCGCGCGTGCCGGCGGGCGCCATCGGCGTCGCCGGCGCGTACACCGGCGTCTACCCCTTCGCCAGCGCGGGCGGGTGGCATCTCCTCGGGCGGGCGCTGGGGCCGCCGCTCTTCGATCCGGAGCGTGGCGCGCTGCTCCGGGCGGGCGATCACCTCCGCTTCGTCCAGGGCGACGTCGCGCCCGCCGAGGCACCGCGTCCGCGCGCTCCGGCGCCCGACCCGGTCCTGCGTGTGGAGAAGGCGCTCGGCCTGTGCACTGTGCAGGACCTCGGCCGTCCGGGGCACGCGCACGAGGGCGTGCCCGCCGGCGGTGCGCTGGTGCCGCAGGCGCTCGCCGCGGCCAACGCCGCGGTGGGCAACCCGCCAGGCGCGGCGGCCGTGGAGGTGCTCGGCCGCCTGGTGCTGCGCGCGACGAGCGAGGCGCGCGTCGCCACCGCGTCCGGAGATGCATGCAGTCTACACGCAGGTGATCGCTACGCCGTCGAGCCCGCCCGCGGGGTGCGGGCGCGCTATCTGGCGGTCGCCGGTGGCGTGGACGCGCCGCTGGTGCTGGGCAGCCGCAGCACCCTCCTGGTCGCCGGGCTGGGCGGCCTCGACGGCCGCGCGCTGCGCGAGGGGGACGCGCTCGCCGCGGGAGAAGCGCCGCCCTCCGCCGCGCTCTCCGCACCGGCGAGTGACGAGCGCCGGACGATCCGGGTGATCCCCGGACCGGACGCGGGCGCCTTCCCGCCGGACGCGCTGGAGCGCTTCCTCGCGACGCACTGGACCGTCGACCCCTCGAGCGATCGCGCGGGCACGCGCCTCGGAGGCGGCCGCGTCGCCCGTCGTGACGCCGAGGGCCGCGCGGATTCGGGACCCAGCGCGCCGATGGTCCCGGGCGCCATCGAGATCCCCGCAGGCGGGCAGCCCATCGTCCTGGGCCCCGACGGCCCGACGACCGGCGGCTACCCGGTCCTGGCGGTGATCGCTGCCGGCGACCTGTCGCGCTTCCACGCCGTCGCGCTCGGGGCGCCCGTGCGATTCGTGGCGTGAGCCGCTATCCTGTCGGTATGCGTCGCCTCCTGTGGCCGCTGGCGCTGCTCGCGGGCGCGGCCGCCTGCTCCGACGAGAGGCCGCCGCCGCTGGGCGGCACCGACGCCGCCTCCCCGAGCCACGACGCCTCCTTCCTCGCCGACGCCACGCCGGTGCGGGTCGACGCGGGCGACGCCGGCGAGAACGACGTCGCCACCTTCACCTTCGAGGGCGCGTGCATCAGCGGCGAGCTGCCCGTCTGGCAGTTCTTCGACTTCCAGACGCACACCCCCGCGGACTCCGGCCTGCTCATGGTCGCCGCCACCGCCGACACCGAGGCCGCGCTGGACGCCGCACCTCACGCGACGCTCGCGCACGTCACCGGACCGGACATCACGGTGTGGACCGGCGTGGACGTGGGCGCCAAGCTGAAGACCCTCGGCGAGCCGTCCAGGCTCTTCCTCCGCGTCTGGATCACCTTCGAGCGCGCCACCGACGGCACGCCGCCGGTCCTGGTGGCCTCGCGCCAGCTCTACGACTGCGTCCCAGGCTACTGACGCGGCCGCTCGCCGAGGAGGACGTCCAGCACCCGCTCGACGGAGCTGTCCACGACGGCGATGGGGACGGGCTCGCTGAAGCCCTCCACCACGGCCTGCTCGAGCATCCCGCCGAGCGCGCCGAAGTAGCCGTCCACGTCCAGCAGGCCGATGGGCTTGGCGTGCAGGCCGATCTGCTTCCAGGTGAGGATCTCGAACAGCTCGTCGAAGGTGCCCAGGCCGCCGGGCAGGGCGAGGAAGGCGTCGCTCTTCTGCGCCATCAGCGCCTTGCGCGCGTGCATGCTGGGGACGACGTGCAGCTCGGTCAGCGCGGTGTGAGCGACCTCCCGGGTGAAGACGCCCTGCGGGATCACGCCGATCACCTCGCCCGCGTCGGCGAGCACGGCGTCGGCCAGCGCGCCCATGAGCCCCACGCTCGCCCCGCCGTAGACGAGACCGAGGCGGCGGCGCGCCAGGGCAGAGCCCAGCTCCCGCGCGGCCGCGAGGTACGAAGGGCGGACCCCGACGCGGGATCCGCAGAAGACGCAGAGGCGAGGCACGGGGAGGCGATCTGAGATCAGCGCGGGCCCTTCCGCCACGACGAAGGCGCGCCGGGGCGGCGGAAAGTCATGGATAGAAGGGGACCACCAGGATGTGCATCGCCTTGCCGTCGAAGGAGGGATCCGCGCCGGCGTCGCCGATGGCCGAGCTGGCGGGGTCGCCCACCACGACGAAGGCGAAGTCGGCCCGCCGCCCGTAGAGCTCGGAGGGCGCGGTGGTCGGGTCGGAGAGGATCTGCGTCTCCGCCAGGGTCTGCTCCAGCGTGCGCGGCGTGACCGCGGGCTCGCTCGACTCGAAGCGCAGCGACGTCTGGTCGTAGGGAGAGGTGATGGGGATGGGCGCGACCGTCGACGGCGCGGCGGAGCCGAGCGCGGAGCTCAGGCTCACCGTGCCCGCATCCCCGGGGATCATGCTCACGTCGAAGGTGCCGCCCTCGCCCCACGCCGCGTAGACGGAGAAGGTGCCGTAGAGGGCCCCCGTCGCCCCCGCGTCGTCCGCCGGGGCGACGGCCTGCGTCGTGAGCTGCCCGAGCCGGAGGCTGACGCCGGAGCTCTGCCCCGCGTCGTCCTGCAGGACGAGGAGGTTGTGCGGGCCCGGGGCCTCCGGCTGCGTCAGCTCGACGTACGAGCTCGGGTCGCCCGCGAGCTGCCCGCACGTCTGCCGGAACTGCGCGTCGCCGCCCTTGACGTCCGCCTTGATGGACTTGGCGTCGAACACCTGCACGCTGGTGGCGGTGGTGCTGATCGGTCCGAGGTCGAGCCCGCGCCCGCGCGCGATGCCCGGGTAGCTGCTGAGCGGCATGGGCTGCGCCGGATCGTCGGGCACGGGGTAGTCGTCGGGGCGATCGCTGAAGCAGAGGCGAACGTCGTTCAGCGCCTTCGCGCCGCCGTCTACCAGTCCGTTGACGACGACGAAGCGCGGCGCGCCCTGGTTGACGATGGCGGCGTCGGGCTGCTGTTTCGCGGCGTCCCTGTCGTTCTGGCCTGCGTCGCCGGCGACGGCCAGGGCGCTGCACGCCGTGATGGTCCCGCTCGCCAGCCAGAGCACACAGGCGGCGGCGACGCTCCCGGCGCCGAGAAGCAGGCGGTCAGTCATGGGCTGGCGGGCCTGGGCGACGCCGGCGAGTAGGGCACAGCGATGGCGTGGAGCGGTGCGCCGTCGAAGAGCGGGTCGTAGGGGTCCTTCGTCACTGCGCCGGCGTTGGTCGGATCGCCCACGAGGATGAGCGCGCAGTTGCTCCGGTGACCGAAGAGCACCGACGGGGCGCTGCCCGGATCGGAGAGGTAGGCCACCGACGCGAGCGGCTGGGAGAAGGCGTCCGCTACCCGGTCGTTGGCATCCATCGCCTCGAAGACGAGGGACTCGGTGGAGAAGTCCGCCGTGGCGGGGAGGGGCATCTTGACGGGCGTGTCCGGCGTGACGGTGTCGGGGTTCAGCGTGTCGGTGACGAGGCCGTCGTCGGCGCTGGTGCCCATCCGCACCCGCACGCGCGCGGCCCCGCGCGACGCAGCCCAGCCGGAGAAGTCCGCCACCTGCACCGTGAGCTCGTTCTCCTGGCCCTCGTACGCCGCCGCGAGCGGGGCAACGGAGGCGGTGATGTCTCCCGGTGTGTTGGGGTCGTCGCGGACGACCACCAGGTTCGGCCCGCCGGCGAAGTCGACGTGCAGCTCGACGTGCTTGAGGCACTCGCCGCCGGAGCTCGGGGCGCAGGCGATGGCGTCGCAGCTCAGGCGCGAGGTGGTGAAGGCGCCGTCGGTCTTGAGGTCCTTCGCGGAGAAGATGTCGATGATGGTGTCGCCGTGCAGGCCGGTGATGGTTCCCAGGTCCGCCCCGCGCCCGCGCTCCACCCCCGCGTAGCTCGACTCCGGCATGGGCGCGTCGTCCGGCAGCGCGTGGTTGTAGCCGGGGATGCACACGCGGATCGCCGGGTCGCCGAGCAGCGAGGACCCGTTCACCATGGCGTTCACGAGCACCACCTTCGGCCAGTAGCTCTCGTTGCCGTTGAAGCTCCCGATCGGCGCATCGGGGGCGCCAGCGTCCTCACTGGGGGTGTTGGTGGTGGGCCCGCTCCCATCCTGCGGAGACCCGGCGGCGCTGCAGGCGATGGCACAGAGTGGCAACGAGGCGAGGAGGTAAGCGCGCAGGATCTTGAACATGAAGCACTCCCAGATCGAGGAGTATACTCTCAAAGCAAGCTGCGGGCCGGTCCGGGTCGAGGCCCGCAGCGCGCCCTTGCCACCGCTTCTCGACTCACGCATTCTTGTGCGAGCCCGGTCCGCTCGCCGGCGGCCGCCGCTCGGCGTCTCGGCGGGCACACGGGGTGCAGGAGCGACGCGGAGTGCCCAACCAACTCACTGCCGGCCTCATGGTCACGCCGAAGCTCCGGCTGGTCCGGCCCCTCGGCGCCGGTGGGATGGGCAGTGTCTGGCTCGCGGAGCACCTTGCCCTACACACGCAGGTCGTCGTCAAGTTCATCGCCGACGAGCTCGCCGACAACAGCGAGGCGATTGCCCGCTTCGAGCGTGAGGCGGCGGCGGCGTCGCAGGTGAAGAGCCCGCACGTCGTGCAGATGCTCGACCACGGCGTGATGGAGGACGGCATCCCCTTCATCGTGATGGAGCTGCTGGAGGGCCAGGATCTCGCCGGCCGTCTGGAGGCTCACGGCCGCATGCCCGTGCGGGAGGTCTCGGCCGTCGTCACCCAGCTCTCCCGCGCGCTGGTCCGCGCGCACGAGAGCGGGATTGTCCACCGCGACATCAAGCCGCAGAACATCTTCCTGTGCGACGCGGGCGACGGGGACCTGTTCGTCAAGCTCCTGGACTTCGGCATCGCCAAGGGCGCCGACGTGCAGCGGCTGGACGGCGACACCAAGACCGGCTCGCTCGTCGGCTCGCCGTACTACATGAGCCCCGAGCAGCTCCTCGGCTCCAAGGACATCGATCACCGCACCGACCTCTGGTCCGTCGGCGTGGTCGCCTTCGAGGCGATGACCGGCATCAAGCCCTTCGACGCCGAGACCGTCGGCGGCCTCGCCCTCAAGATCCACAACGAGCCGCTGCCCAAGCCGAGCACCCTCAACGCCAACATCCCCGCCGCGGTGGACGAGTGGTTCGGGCGGGCGTGCGCGCGCGACGCGAAGGACCGCTTCCAGAACGCGAAGGAGATGGCCGACGCGCTGACGGTCGCCGCCACCGGTCAGGTCCCGGCGATGGCGATCTCCGCCCCCTCCAGCGCGCCGCCGTCGCTGGACGCGATGGCGCTCGCCAGGACGGCGGTGGACCCCATGCCGTCGGTGCCGCCGGTCAGCGCCCACGACGCGCGGGTGCTCACGTACGGCGGCGTCGCCACCACCAAGCCTCCTCCTGGCCGGAGCCGCGCCCTCGTCGTCGCCGGCCTCATCGCGCTGGGCATCGGCGGCGGCCTGGCGATCGCCGCCTTCGCGCGCAAGGGCACGCCCGACCGCGCCCTGGCGGACCCGGGCCAGCCCGCCGCCTCGTCCGGCGACACCGCGTCCGGCACACCGGCCGCGCCCGAGACGACGGTCATCACGCCGATCGCCCCGCTGGTCTCGCTGACACCGGCGCCGTCGGCCACAGCCACCGAAGCGCCCGCGCCGACACATCACCACGTGGTGGTGCACACCCACGTCGCGACCACGGCGAGCGCGTCCGCCGCGCCACACCCGTCGACGAAGCCCACCGCCACGGCGCCGCCGGTCAGCACCGGGAGTGACGATGACATCCGGTAGCGCACGCGCCCTCGTCGTGGCGTGTGCGCTCGGTGCTCTCGGGCCCGCGCTCGCCGCGCCGCCCGCCTCGGCCGCCGAGCCGACCGCCCAGGACTTCGCGACCGCGCGCGCCCTCTACAAGGAGGGCAAGGAGCTCCGCGCGAAGGGCGATCTGAAGGGCGCGCTGGAGAAGCTGCAGAAGGCCCACGCGCTCGGGCAGACCCCCATCACCGGCATGGAGCTGGCAGAGGTGGAGGTGCAGCTCGGCATGCTGGTGGAGGCCCGCGAGGTGTGTCTGGGCATCGCGCGCATCCCGGTGGCGAGCGACGAGACGCAGCGCTCGGCCGACGCGCGCGTCGCCGCGGCGAAGCTGGCGCAGAAGCTCGGGCCGCGCCTCGCGGCGCTGAAGATCGACCTGATCGGCCTCCAGCCCGGCGCCGTCCCCGTCGTCACCATCGACGGCGTGGACGTCCCGCGGGCAGCGCTGGACGAGCCGCGCAAGGCCAACCCGGGCAAGCATCTCATCACCGCGCGCGTGGAGGGTGGCGAGACGGTGACGACGACAGTGGACCTGTCGGAGTCGCAGAACCGGCAGATCACCCTCGCGCCGCCGGCCGCGCCGGAGAAGGCGAAGCCCCCGCCGGCGGGCGGGCCGCCGGTGGTGGTCCACAAGGGGGGCGGCGTCTCCGGCCTGACGATTGCCGGCCTCGTCGTGGGTGGGGTCGGCCTGGTCGTCGGCGCGAGCGCCGGTCTCGCCGCCGTGTCCAAGAGCAACGGCCTGAACTGCCCGCAGGATCAGTGCACGCCGGACCAGTGGGATCAGCTCGACGCCGCGCGCGCGCTGGCAGCCGTCTCCACGGTCGGGTTCATCGGGGCGGGCGCGGGCGTGGTGATGGTGATCATCGGTATCGTGACGACGAAGAAGTCCACGACCGTGGTGGAGCAGCCGCGCGGGGCCTTCGTCGCCCCGGAGGTCGGCGCCGGGTGGCTGGGGGTGCACGGTGCGTTCTAGGTGGGTCGTCGCCGCCGGGGCTGCGCTCCTGCTCGCCGCCTTCCCGGCGTGCCAGCAGGTGCTGGGGCTCGACCGCTACGAGAAGGTGGACGCCTCCCCCGACTGCACCGGCACCGGCTGCGACGAGGGCGGCGTCGACGTGATCGCCACCGTCGACGCCGACGACTCTGGCTCCTTCGTGCTGCCCGACGGCGTGGCCGAGGCGACGAGCTGGGCTGCCTGGCCGATGCCCAACCCGCCCTTCGACGCCGGCGCGGCGTGGGACGCGACCGCGTACCCGCTCCACTTCGAGAACGCGGGGTTGATCGACGCAGGGCTGGTCTTCGACAACGTGACCAAGCTCTTCTGGCGGCAGGTGGGCTCGCAGTCGCCCGTCAAGAGCTTCGCGGCGGCGAAGGGCTTCTGCGACGATCTCGGCGCCGACGCCGGCACCAAGTGGCGGGTGCCCACCCGCATCGAGCTGATCACCCTGCTCGACAACCGGGGCGTGAACGACGCGGGCGCGGCGTACGTGCAGACGCCGATCGCCCTGACGGCCGGTGTTTACTGGACGGCTTCGGTCGTGCGTCCCGTCAAGGCCATCCCGCCCTCCTTCTGGATGGTCAACTTCGCCAACGCGGGCCTGGACCAGCAGCAGGACGAGCAGAAGAGCACGAGCGCCTACGTCGAGTGCGTGAGGGCCCAATGAGCGCGCGCCGAGCTCTCCCCGTCGTCGCCGCCGCCGCGCTCTCCGCGCTCGCCGTCTCGCCGGCCATCGCGAGCGCGCCGCCTGGCCACTACCAGACCTTCAACATCAACGATCAGACCATCCACGACACCAAGACCGGGCTCACGTGGCAGCGCCGTGTGGACGCGAGCAAGCTCGTGGACGTCAGCGGCGCCGTCGCGTACTGCGACCAGCTCAACGTCGGGAACCCCACCAGCCCGTGGCGGGTGCCCACGTACAAGGAGCTGCTGACGCTCGTCGACGAGAACCCGCACGCGGAGTACGACCCGCTCGCGCAGAAGGAGTCCGACCGCTTCATCGATCCCAACGCCTTCGTCGGGACGCCGCCGGGGTCCTTCGTGTCCGTCAGCTACGTCGGTAGCACCAGCCAGGTGCTCGTCGTCGACTTCAGCTCGGGGAGCGTCGCCGCGCTGGGAGACACCGGGAAGTATTACGTCCGCTGCGTCCGCTGAGCGGGGTCGACGCCTCAGGGGCAGGTCGAGCCGAGGCACGCGGCGATCTCGGTTCCGCACGCCTTGCTGATGCAGTTGAAGTCCCCGCCGCACTGCCCGAAGGCGGCCCCGATGGCGCAGTTCACCGCCTGGTCCAGGAAGAACTGCGTGTTCGGGCAGCCCAGGGCCACGCAGTTGGCCAGGCAGGACAGGCTGACGTTGGGCGGCTTGGTCTTGGTGTCGATGCACTTGATCGAGCAGGTGAAGGCCTGGAAGCAGGAGTTGGTCGTGCACTGGCCGCAGTCGTCCGGGCAGTTGGCGCACGTCTCGTACTTCTCGCACTTGTTGTTGCCGCACACCGCGCACACGCCGCAGTCGTGCGGGCACGAGCTGCAGTTTTCCCCGTTGGAGCAGGTGCCGTCCCCGCAGCCCTGGCACTTGCCGCAGTCGTCGGGGCAGGTGAAGCAGTCCTCCGTCGTGCCGTTGCAGGTGCCGTCGCCGCAGCTCGCGCACTTGCCGCAGTCGGGCGCGCACGTGGAGCAGTTCTCCGCGCCGGAGCAGAAGCCGTCACCGCACTTGGGGCACGCGCCGCAGTCCTGCGGGCAGGCGTTGCAGTTCTCGTCTGCCTGGCAGGTGCCGTCGCCGCACGTCTGGCAGAAGCCGCAGTCGCCCGGGCAGTTGGTGCAGGTGTCCTGGCCGTCGCACGTGCCGTTGCCGCAGCTGTTGGGCGGCGGCGCGATGTTGTCCGGAAGGCCGCTGTCCATGTCCGGCGGGATGATGGCGTCGGGGTCGTCCAGACCGGCGCGCGCTCCGCACCCGCAGGCGAGGGCCGCGAGCAGGGACACCAAGAGAAGGAATGCACGGCGAGGCGGAAACATGCGGGCATGCTAGCACCCCAGGTCTCGCGGCGCGTCTCAAAAGGTTGTCGCGGGGGCGGCGCGCGCCGCCCCCTCCTCGCCAGTGACGCGAGACTTCGTCGCGCGATCGCGACTCCTGGACGGTTCTTCAGCGCGCAGGACGGAAGAGGCCCTGATCGCCCGCGGCGAAGGTGCCCGTCGGCCCCTCGACGACGGCGTGAAGGTCGCCCTGCACCGCGCCGGCGACGGGCCGGTAGTCGGCGACCGCGCGCACCACCAGACCGCCCGCGCCGACCGCGAGATAGCTCGGCGTGTAGGACGGGGAGGAGACCGCCTCGAGGTCCCGCCCGGCGCCGCTCGCCACCACCTTGAAGGGGGACGAGGGCGCGTCGCGCCGCACCACCACGCCGCCGCGCCCGACGGCGGTCGCCCTGGCGTCGTCGCACGCCACGCCGAGCAGGTCGGCCTGCGTCGGGACCGGGACACGCTTCCACACGAAGCCCTCGCGGCGCAGGACGGTGCCTCCCGCGCCGACGACGTAGGCCTCGCGCAGGCCGGCGCAGACGCCGAAGAGGTCGGCGGTGGTGCCGCTGTCGTCGCGCCGCCAGCTGCCGTCCAGATCGATGAGGATGGTGCCGCCGTCGCCCACCGCGATGACGCCGTAGGAGGAGTAGGCCACCGCGCGCAGGGCCACGTCGGCGATCCGCGCCGCCGGCTTCCACGCAGAACCGGAGAGCTCGAGGACGGTGCCGTGATCGCCCACCGCCACGGCGCGCCCCGCCTGCTGCGCGACGCCGTGCAGATCCGCGCTCGTTCCGGAGGCCTGCACCGCCCACGGGCCGCCGGCCGGCGCGCGCAGGATGGTCCCGGCCTCGCCGACGGCGAAGGTGGCATCCGCCCCCGAGCTGACGGCGTCGAGGGACGCAGCGCGCGGCAGCGCCACCCTCGTCCACGCGGGCGCGGGCGCCCCGGTCGCGGCTGGTGCGAGGGACGAGCGCGTGGGCGCGGGCGTGACGCCGGAGCCTGCCGCCGCCGCGCCGCGGGGCGGCGCCGCCGGGTGGGTGTACCGGTACAGGACGATCCCCACCGCGGCCGCCGCCACCGCCGCGAGGACCCCGCGCGTGATCGCTCGCTGCCTCGCGTTCTCCTTCTCGAGCTTGGCCTGCCGCTCTCGCAGCTCGGCGATGGGGTCCGGATCCACGCCGGGCCATTGTCCCTCAGCAGGGGCGCGCAGTCACTTCGCCTCCCCGCGCGCGCGACCTCCCCGACGCTGGACGAGGCTGGTCTTCAGCGACCGCCCGCCGCGAGGGCGATGGGTGAGTGTGACGGCGCGCGTGACATGGTCGGTGCCCCACGTATGCTCGGGACCATGGGAAGCGGAGAGGGCCAGCTCACCGGGCCGGATCTTGAGCAGGGAATCCTGGCGGCGGACGTGCCCGACGGCGGCTCGCTCGTGGGGCACGCCGGCGGCGAGTCGGTGCTGGTCGCTCGCCGCGGGGAGCGGGTCTTCGCGATAGGTGCAACCTGCACGCATTACGGCGGTCCTCTGGGCGAGGGGCTCGTCGTCGGCGACACCGTACGCTGCCCGTGGCACCACGCCTGCTTCAGCCTGGAGACGGGCGCCGCCCTCGCCGCCCCCGGGCTGAACGCGGTGCCGTGCTGGGAGGTGGAGCAGCGCGCGGACCGGCTGGTCGTGCTGCGCAAGAAGGACGCCTTCTCCGACCGGCCGGGCGGCAACGCGCCGGTGGGGACGCCCGGCTCCGGCCTCCCGTCGCGCGTCGTCATCGTGGGCGCCGGCGCGGCAGGCGCCGCCGCCGCCGAGATGCTCCGCCGCGAGGGCTTCGACGGTTCGGTCCGCCTCATCGGCGAGGACGCCGATGGCCCGGTGGATCGCCCCAACCTCTCCAAGGACTACCTCGCGGGCACCGCGCCGGAGGAGTGGATCCCCCTGCGGCCGCGGGACTTCTACGCCGCGCACCGCATCGACCTGTTGCTCGGCGTGCGCGTCACTCGCCTCGACCCGTCCTCGCGCATGGTCTTCCTGTCCGACGGCGGCTCGCTCTCCTACGACGCGCTGCTGCTGGCGACGGGCGCGGAGCCGGTGCGCCTGCCCATCCCGGGCGCGGACCTGCCGCACGTCTTCGTCCTGCGCTCGCTGGCCGACACCCACGCCATCCTGGCGAAGGTGGCGGGCGCGAAGCGCGCGGTCGTCGCGGGCGCCAGCTTCATCGGCCTGGAGGTCGCCGCGTCGCTGCGCGCGCGAGGCCTGGAGGTCCACGTGGTCGCGCCGGAGTCGCGCCCGCTGGAGCGGGTGCTCGGCAAGGAGCTCGGCGACATGATCCGCGCCCTGCACGAGGAGCACGGCGTGGTCTTCCACCTGGAGGACAAGCCCATCGCGATCGACCAGACCCAGGTGACGCTCGCCGGCGGCGAGGCGATCGCGGCCGACCTGGTGGTGATGGGCGTCGGCGTGCGCCCCGACCTGACGCTGGCCGAGGAGGCGGGCATCAAGGTGGAGCGCGGCGTGGTCGTCGACGCGCAGCTGCGCGCCAGCGTCGCGGGGGTGTGGGCCGCGGGCGACATCGCCAGCTACCCCGACCCGCGCGGTGGGCGACTGCGGATCGAGCACTGGGTGGTGGCCGAGCGGCAGGGCCAGACGGCGGCGCGCAGCATCCTCGGCCAGGACGTGCGCTTCGACACCGTCCCCTTCTTCTGGAGCCAGCACTACGACGTGCCCGTGGCGTACGTGGGGCACGCGGCGGCCTGGGACCGGGTGGACATCGCGGGGGATCCCTCCGCCCGCGACTGCGCGGTCGCCTACCGGCAGGGCGACCGGACGCTCGCCGTCGCCACCGTCATGCGCGACGACGTCAGCCTGAGGACGGAGGCCGCGATGCAACGGGGCGATGAGGCGGAGCTCCGCCGCCTGATCCCGGGCTAGCACCCCGAGGCCAACCGCCCCGCCCGCAACCGCCCCGCCCGCCCCCCAGCCCCGAACCGCACCCACCCGTCGGAGTGGAAGCATCCTTGCACTCCGACGATCGGGACGGGCAGGTGAGGGGAGGGGGGGGCCGGGCGCGGGGTGAGATCTAATGATTTCAACGTGATAGGCGCTCGCGTATCTGCCACATGTAGGCGACAAGATTCCACTTGCATACCCTGTACGACGATGTAGGTTTCCCGGCCATGAAGCTCAGCCGCCTGGTCTGGTTCCTCCTCTTCGTCTTCGGACTGAGCGCCTGCGCCATGGCTGCCGGCGCAGACCCCAGCGGGGAAGACATCGACCCGGAGTTCACCGAGGCGGATCAGCAGGCGTGGGACAGTCAGCACCACAACCCCACCCACGCCACGCACTCCTACCTGACCGAGTACGCCATCCAGCACGTCGGCACGAGCTACCCGGAGGTGCTCGCGTACAGGGACGAGATCCTGCGCGGCGCCAACAGCGAGGTGCACGAGCTCCCCACCGGCGACGCCGACCTGGAGGCGATCCGCGCGGAGGTGGAGGGTACCAACGCCGCCTGCAAGCACCCCGAGCGCCTGTGGGCCTGGGCGGACGAGGACTACCGCTGGGGCCTGCACGCCCGCGCCTTCTTCCTGCTCGGCATCCTGCTCCACTACGTGGAGGATCTGGGCGTCCCCGCCCACGCCTTCGGCGTGGAGCACCAGGGCACCTGGGCGGAGATGGACCACTTCGAGTGGATGGCGACGATGAAGTGGTCGCCCGACTACACCACCGTCGACCGCTACAACCCCAACCTCGCCACGCCCGACGCCTACACCAGCTTCAGCGCCGACTGGGCGCGCACCGATTTTGAGAGCGCCTTCCCCGGCGAGACGTACACCCGAACCTTCTTCCCCATGACGTGGCTCTTCGCCAAGCGCAAGTACACCACCTTCGTCAAGCGCCGGCAGGGGCGCACGGCGGTGGTCGCGCGCTGGGCGCTCGAGTCGGCGATGCGCTCCTGGGCGGCGAACTGACTGACGCCTTCGCGCCGCCGCGTCACTTCAGCGTGTCGATCGGCTTGGGGCACAGGCGGCGCAGCTTGCACCCGGCGCACTCCTTCCCCGACCAGATGCGGTCGAAGCGCGCCTGCGCGGTGTCGAGCAGCACGTCGTCGTCGGTGAGCACCCCCATCTCGAAGTTGCGCCGGCCGTCGCCCTTCGCGCCCAGGCCTGCGCCCGTGAAGTTGGCGCTGCCGAGGTAGAGCGACGCGCCGTCCACCGCGATCACCTTGAGGTGCACGCGCGGGCACATGCGCATCTGGAAGCCCCGGCGGCGCGCCCCCGGCGTGAAGCGCGCGAGCGACCGCCGGAAGGGGCCCGAGGGCGGCGACGCGTGCAGGATGCGCACGTCCACGCCGCGGGCGACGAGATCGCGGAACACCTCCAGCACCGACATGTAGCGTCCGCGCGCGCGCGCCGTGGTGCCGATGGGCGCCTCCAGCATCATCTCCTTCAGGTTGGCCGTCGCGATCCACACCTGCGTGCGGGCCTTGACCACCACGCCCATCACGAGCTCGTCGTAGTGCTCGCGGTCGGCGACGAGGGCGACGTTCGCGGTGCGGCGGAGGCTCAACGGACGGGGACCGACGCCTTCACGGGCGCCTGGTCCATCAGGCACGTGCTGGCGTTGCACACACTCAGCTTGAGCGTGCCGGTGAAGTTGACGGGGCCGGACACCTTCGGCTGGTAGCGCACCACCATCGTCCCGGACTTCTCGCCGGAGACGGTGAAGTCGCCGCCGTGCTTGGAGAAGACCGTGCGGGCGGCGACGTCGTTGCCGAGGAACTCCACCCCGGGCACGGCGGTCATCGTCAGCTTGTAGGGGTACTCCTTGTTGACGTGGAACGCGCCGGTGGCGGTGAGCTTCGCCACGAAGGAGCACGGCTGGCCCTTCGCGCACCCGGCCGGCGCGGGCACGTCGAGGGTGAAGTGCTTGCCCTCGAAGTGCGACCCGGTCCCCGGCACGAGCGGCGCCGAGGGGGCCGCGGCGGTCGTCGTGGGCGCGCCCGCGTGGGCGGTCGCGCCGGCCGCGGCGCCCACAGCGCCGGTCGCGCCGGCCGCGGCGCCCACAGCCGAGGTGTCGGCGGCGGAGGCCGACGCCAGGGGGGGCGGCGCGAGCGCGGCCGTGGCGGACGGCGGCGGGGCTGTCTCGCCCGGCGCAGGCGCGCTCGCGCTCGCGGGGGGGGCCGGCGTGGAGTCGGTGCTGGAGCCATGGCACGCGGCCACGGCCACGGCGAACAGGAGCGGGAGGACGGCGCGGCGCATGGCGCGAGTATGCCCGGTGAGCGGCGAGCCGGCGAGGGGACTTCCGGTGTGTTGGCAAGCCCGATTTCGTCAGGAAGATGCGGCAACAGGCGCGGCGGGTACGCCGCGGCGGCTCGGGTCGTACACCCTGCCGTCGCGGAGCATCGCCACCAGCATGGCCAGCGCGCGGTCTGCGACGGCTCGGAGCGCGTGCCCTCGGGTGTGCCCGCGACCGCGGTGCGCCGCGTACAGCGCCTTGGCGCGGGGGTCGTGGGCGATGAGGGTGTTGGTCATGTGGAAGACGGCCGCCCGCAGCCGGCGGCTGCAGGCGCGGCGCATCGAGGCGGACCACGACTTTCCGCTCTGTCGGGTCACCGGCGCAGTCCCACAGAGCAGGCGCAACCGGTGATAGTCTCGAGCGGCGAGCGCTTCAGGCGCCTCGGTGAGCATCGTGGCGGCGACAATCATTCCGACGCCCGGCAAGGATCGAAGGATGGTCACGTCACGATGCTCATTTTTGTCTGGCTCCTCGGAGGGCTTGGCGAGGTCGTCGAGCAGCCCGCGCATCGCGGCGCGCGTCTCGCGCATCTGCTGGTGAAGCAGCAGCAGTCGCGGCAGCAACGCGCGGACGTGTGCGGCCGCCGCGGTCATGACGCCGGGCGCCACCGTCAGCGGCTTCTTGCGCAACGTCGCGCACACCTGCTCGGGCGTCCACTTGCGGACCTGGTGGGTGGTGAGCACCACGCGGACCTTCGCGAGGCTCAGCTCCTTGAGCTGCTCCGGCGTCGGCGCACGGCTCAGCAAGGCCAGCAGCCAAAGGTCGGTGTAGACGGAGCCGAGCTCGAGGACCTGCGGGAAGACGCGGACCATCTGCGCGTGGAGACGGCCGGCGAGCGCGTGTACGTCCTTCCGTAGCTCGTCGTTCATGCGCGACAGCTCCCGCAGCTCCACCAGGCGCGGGTCGCCGACCTTGATCTGGTGGAAGGCGTGGGCGTCGGTCCGCAACGAGTCCGCGATGACGAAGGCGTCGCGCCGGTCGTCCTTGGCGCCGGAGGCGGTGTGCCGATCGCGGAAGCGATCGAGCTGCTTGGGGTTGATGTAAAATACATGAATGCCGCGCTCGAGCAGCGCCTCGGCGACCGCGCTCCACGGCGTCTCGATGCCCACGGCCAGCCTGGTCGCGTCACCGTGCGCCAGCGTCAGCAGCCGGTCGGCCATCGCGGCGATGGCTTCGCCGTCGTGCTCCACCTGCCGCTGGTCGATGACCTTGCGGTCGCTGTCGAGCACGCACACCTGGTGGGTGCCCGTGCCCCAATCGATGCCCACGAACAATTTGCCTTCATCCACGACGGACCTCCTTTCGAAACGGCCAGCCGAGATGCACTCATCGCTCCTGTTACTGGCGCTCGTGGCGCGACTTCCGGTCGGACGTTGCATCCCGACGCGGTCCGGGAGGGCGCAGTGTCCCCTCGAGGTGCTCTAGGCACGGAGGACGCTGGGCGCTCCTCCCGGACCGGCCGCGACTACCTCACCGGCTCTTGACCGGGGAGGCAACCCAACACGTACAGGAGTATGCTTTGCAGCGCCATGCCCACCGGTCCCCGCGAGCGCCTCATCGAGACCATCCGCAACGCCATCATCGGCGACGACCAGGTCCTGTCCGGGGCGTACGGCCCCCGCCGCGTCACCTACGCCGACTACACCGCGTCCGGTCGCTCGCTCGCCTTCATCGAGGACTACATGCGTCAGGAGGTCATGCCCTTCTACGCCAACACCCACACCGAGACCTCGCAGACGGGCATGCAGACGACGCGCTTCCGCGAGGACGCGCGCAAGGTCGTCCACGACGCCGTCGGCGGCGGCCCGGACGACTTCGTCATCTTCTGCGGCTCCGGCGCCACCAGCGCCATCAACAAGCTGGTCGACATCCTCAACCTGCGCGTGCCGGCGGATCTGGACTCCCGCTACGGTCTCTCCGGGCACATCCCCGACGCCGAGCGACCGGTCATCTTCATCGGTCCGTACGAGCACCACTCCAACGAGCTGCCGTGGCGCGAGTCCATCGCCGACGTGGTGGTCATCGACGAGGACGCCGACGGCCACATCGATCTCGCCGACCTGGAGCGCGAGCTCGTCGCCTACGCGGACCGCCCCCTCAAGATCGGCAGCTTCTCCGCGGCGTCCAACGTCACCGGCATCGGCTCCAACACGCTCGCCATCTCCACGCTGCTCCACAAGCACGGCGCCCTCGCCTTCTGGGACTTCGCCGCGGCCGGCCCGTACGTGAAGATGGAGATGAACCCGGTGGGCGAGGGCGAGGACGCCCACCTCGCCTACAAGGACGCCGTCTTCCTCTCGCCGCACAAGTTCATCGGCGGGCCGGGCACGCCCGGCGTGCTCGTCGTCAAGCGGCACCTGCTCAAGAACCGCGTGCCCTCGCTCCCCGGCGGGGGCACCGTCGCCTACGTCAGCGCCGGCGAGCACCGGTACCTGAGCGACCCGGTGCACCGCGAGGAGGGTGGCACCCCCGCCATCCTGGAGTCCATCCGCGCGGGTCTGGTGTTCCAGCTCAAGGACGCCGTCGGCGTCGATCTCATCCGGCAGAAGGAGGAGTCGTACATCCACCGCGCCGTCGAGTCGTGGGGCCAGAACCCCAACATCCGCATCCTGGGCAACAAGCACGCGTGGCGCCTCTCCATCGTCTCCTTCGTGGTGCTCCACGGCGAGGGCGCGCTCCACCACAACTTCGTCGTCTCCCTGCTGAACGATCTCTTCGGCATCCAGGCGCGCGGCGGCTGCTCGTGCGCCGGCCCCTACGGCCACCGCCTGCTGGGGATCGACCTCACCACGTCGCGGCAGTTCGCCTGCGCGATCCTCGCCGGGTCGGAGGGCGTCAAGCCCGGGTGGGTGCGCGTCAACTTCAACTACTTCATCTCCGAGACGGTGTTCCAGTTCGTGCTCGACGCGGTGCACTTCGTCGCGCGTCACGGCTACAAGCTGCTGCCGCACTACCGCTTCGACCTCGCGACGGCGCAGTGGCGCCCACGCAAGGCGCGTCCGGAGCCGACCAAGCGCCTCGCCGATCTCTCCTACCGCTCCGGCAAGCTGGAGTACCGCTCCCGCCACGAGACCGAGCCGGAGTGGGCGCTGCCGGGCTACCTCGAGGAGGCGGCGCGCATCGTGGAGCAGGCGGAGGGCGAGTTCTTGGGCTGGGACCCCACCGCCGACCCGCCGCTGCCGAAGGACGTGGAGGCGCTGCGCTGGTTCCCGCTCCCGGAGGAGGTCCTCTGCGAGCTGCAGGGTCGCACCCCCGCCACCCACTGCGGGTTCCACATCCACACGGTGTGAGCCTCGACCCTCGCCCGGGCGAACCCCCGGCTCAGGTGGCGGGCTCGGGGTCGGAGATCGGCTTGGCCCGCTGCGACGGCGTGCTCTTCGGCGGGGGCGGCTCCTCCTTCAGGCCCTTCAGCTCGTAGGTCATCACCGGCTCCACGCGCCCCTTCACGTGGATCTCCCGGATGGGCTCGGCGACGCACATGTCCTTCACCACCTCGTAGGTGCTCCCGCTGATGAGCACGTCCACGCCGAGCTCCTTCGTGTTGCTCTCCAGGCGGGAGGCGACGTTCACCGCGTCGCCGATGACGGTGTACTCCATGCGCGCCTCGCTGCCGATGTTCCCCGCCACCACCTGCCCGGTGTGGATGCCGATCCCGGTGCGCAGCGGCTTGATGCCGCGCTTCTTCAGCCGCTCGTTCAGGTGGGCGAGGGCGACGCGCATGCGCACCGCGGCGCGGACGGCGCGCTCGGCGTCGTCGTGCTTGCCGACCGGCGCCCCGAAGACCGCCATGATGGCGTCGCCGATGTACTTGTCGACCACGCCGTCCTCCTGGATGACGATGCCGACCATCTCGGTGAAGTACTCGTTGAGCAGGCCGACGAGCGCCTGCGGGTCGTTCATCTCCTCCGAGATGGTGGTGAAGCTGCGGATGTCGGAGAAGAGCACGGTGACGGTCAGGGTCTCGCCGCCGAGCTGCACCTTCCCGCTCATCAGGTGCTCCATCACCGTCTGCGTCATGTACTTGCCGAAGGTGGAGCGCAGCTTGTCGCGCTCCTTCAGGCCGTCGACCATCGTGTTGAAGCCGGTGGCCAGGTCCTCCAGCTCGTCGCCGGTGTGGATCATGTCCACGTGGACGTACTCCTGGTTCTCCAGCTTCTTGAGCGCGGCGTTGACGCGCGAGAGGGCGCGCGACATGACGCCGGCGAGGCGCGCGCCGAGCAGCATGGAGATGAGGGTGGCGGCGGCGAGCACCGCCACGGCGAACATCAGGTTCCTGCGGACGACGTCGCGGATGTCGGTCACGTCCAGCGCGACGATCGCGCCGTAGTTGCCCTCCGCGCCCTTCATCGTCGGCGGGGTGAAGCGCTCCAGCGCCCAGTCGCGCTTGCCGATCCTGACGAGCGTGGGGGTGGCCGCCGCCTGCGCCATCCCCGCCGTCGGGAAGACGTTGGTGTGACCCAGGGCGGTCCCGTCCGGCGTGATGAAGGCGAGCTCCACCCCCATCCGGTCCTGGACCTCGGTGAGGTAGTCGTTGTCCAGCGGCAGGCACGCCATGACGATGCCGATGCCGGGCATGCGCTCCGCCGCGACGAAGGCGGGGTACGCGTCGGCCCCGGTCTCGCAGCCCTTCGCCGTCACCGTCTGCAGCACCGCGTTGGGTCCGAGGCTCGCCAGCTCCGGGATGAGCTTGGCGCTCGCCGGCGGGTGGTACACCTCGATCTGCGCGAGCGAGGCGTCCTCCGCGTCGAAGAAGTCGAAGTCGATGCGCGGGTAGGCCTTGTGGAAGATGGCCCCGAGCCGCTCCAGGTCCTTCGCCTTCTTGTCCCGGAGCGCGGTCTGCACCTCCGGCTGGGAGGACAGCTCCAGCACGACCGTGCGCATGTTGCGCAGGTCGTCGTCCATCTCCACGCCGAAGCCGTGCACGGCGGCCGGCACGCGCTCGTCGACCTGATCGACGATCTGGCGGTCCATGATCCACGAGAGCACCGGCAGCGAGGCCAGCGTCACGATGGCGGAGAACGCCACGAGCGCGGTCAGCTTCGCGCGGACGGTGGTCAGACGGAAGTTCATCGAGGGCCGCAGTATGCGCCCGATCGGGGGCGACGACGAGATCGAACCTGCCGGGAGCCCCGGGGGCTATCGGCCCCGCGTCGGCAGGTTCATCCCGAGCGTGAGCACCGCGCCGGGCAGGTAGCCGACGGGGCTCGTGCGCAGGGGCGCGAAGGTCATCAGCGAGACGTGCAGCGCCTCGTAGTCGAAGCCGTAGCCGAGGCCCACCATCGGCACGATGTCGGTGGAGATGGTGCTCCCGCTGCGCGACTGCGTCGCGAAGCCGTCGTTGGAGAAGCCCTCGGCGACGCCGGCGTAGAGGAAGATGCGCCCGTAGCGCCCCGAGGGGTGCAGGTTCACGCTCGGGTAGATGCCCGCGTTGAAGACGAAGTCGGTGTCGGTGCCCGTCTCGTCCAGCGCGTAGGTGACCCGCCCGTCGGGCGTGGAGTCGCTGAAGCACTTGTCCGGCGCCGGGACGCACGGCTGCCTGGCGAAGCGCACCCAGGGCACCTGCTGGATCTGCAGGTTCCCCGCGAGCCCGATGCCGAACCTCTTCCGGTCGTCGAGGGGAAACCAGACGCGGATCTCCGGGCCGACGCCCCACGTGGCGGCGTTGCCGGGCATGGGCGGGGTGCCTATCGCCGTCGCGTCGGACCAGCGCCGCAGCGCCAGGTTCGCCCGGACGCCGATCTCCAGGCCCCGAACGGCCTCGTAGGTGACCGCCGCCTCGGCGGAGGTGCGAGGGACGTACAGCGCGGTGTCGTGGATCTGCGGGCTGTAGTTGGTGACGATCGCGCCGGTCGCGAGCGAGCCGGTCGCGTGGATGTCGCCGGCTCCGGTCCCGCGCCCCGCCCACGCGATGGGCCGGGGCGCCGGGGTCACGCCGGTATACCGGTAGGGAACGTCCGGCGTGCACGCCGCGCACGCGAGGGCCCCCCCGACGAGGAGAGGCAAGCAAGAGAAGCGCATGGCTCGTGCCTAGCAACGCTGGTGCCACCCATCGCAAGGTGGGCACAGCGCTCGCGGGCCCCGCGTACCTACGCCTGCGCCCCATCTCCCCCGGCAGGCGTGCGGAAATGACCACACCCGCGCGACACGCCGATCAGGCTCGAGGGTAGCTCTGCTACCCTCCGGCGCGTGAAGCCGACCTTCCACATCCGGGGCGGGCGCCTCATCGACCCCCGTCAGGGGACCGACGACGAGCTGGACCTGGTGGTCCAGGATGGACGCGTGGCGCGCGCCGGCAAGGGGCTGGCGACGCCGACCGGCGCGCTGGTCGTGGACGCGCGCGGCAAGCTGATCTGCCCCGGCTTCATCGATCTGCACACCCACCTGCGCGAGCCGGGCGAGGAGGGCAAGGAGACGATCGAGACCGGCTCCGCGGCGGCGGCCTCCGGCGGCTTCACCGCCGTCTGCGCCATGCCCAACACCAAGCCGCCCAACGACTGCCGCGCCATCACCATGCTGGTGCGCACGCGCGCGCGTGAGGTGGGCGGCGTGCACGTCTACCCCATCGGCGCCATCTCCCGCGGCCTCGCCGGCGAGCACCTCTCCGATGTCGGGGAGCTGAAGGACGCGGGCGTCGTCGGCCTCTCCGACGACGGGCGCTGCGTGATGAACGCCCGGCTGATGCGCCGGGCGCTGGAGTACGGGCGCACCTTCGATCTGCCCATCATCCAGCACGCCGAGGATCACCACCTCACCCAGGGTGGCGTGATGAACGAGGGCGCGGCCTCCACCCGCGCGGGCCTCCCCGGCCAGCCGGCGGAGGCCGAGGAGGTCATCGTCGCGCGGGATCTCATCCTGGTGGAGATGACCGGCGCCCGCTACCACGTGGCCCACGCGTCGACGGCGCGCACGGTGGAGATGGTGCGCGCGGCGAAGGCGCGCGGGCTCCCGGTCACCTGCGAGGTCACGCCGCACCACCTGCTGCTCACCGACGAGGCGTGCCTGGGCTACGACACGTCGACCAAGATGTATCCGCCGCTGCGCACGCAGGCGGACGTCGACGCGCTGCGCACCGGCCTTGCGGACGGGACCATCGACGCCATCGCCACCGATCACGCGCCGCACTCCACCAACCAGAAGGAGATCGAGTTCGATTGCGCGGCCTTCGGCGTCGTGGGCCTGGAGACGGCCGTGCCCATCGCCCTCTCCCTGGTGACCGAGGGTCGCATGACCCTCCCCGACGCCATCCGCCGCCTCACCTGGGGGCCGGCCAAGACGCTCAAGCTCCCGGGCGGGTCGATCCCGGAGGGATCCCACGCCGATCTGGTCGTGGTCGACCCGGAGATCGACTGGACCGTCACCGCGGACGACATGGCCTCCCGCAGCAAGAACTCGCCGCTGCTCGGCAAGACCATGCGCGGCCGCGCGGTCCTCACCATGGTCGGCGGCAAGGTGCTCTGCGACCGCCTGGGGGTGATGCCGTGATGCCGGGCGGTCTGCTGGGCATCGAGCCGCTGGAGGTGGACGTCCTCGTCGCGCTGCTCGATCGCGCCGACGCGCTCTTCGCCACCGGCAACGAGAAGCGACCGACGCTCCTGGGCAAGACGGTGGTCAACCTCTTCATGGAGCCGTCCACGCGCACGCGGACCTCCTTCGAGATCGCCGCCAAGCGCCTCTCCGCGGACGTGGTCAACGTGTCGGAGTCCTTCTCCTCCTCCAAGAAGGGCGAGACGCTGCTGGACACCGCGCGCAACCTGGACGCCATGGGCCCGGCGGTGCTGGTGCTGCGGCACGCCTCGAGCGGCGCGCCACGCATGATCGCGCGGCAGGTGAAGGCGCGCGTGGTCAACGCGGGAGACGGCACGCACGAGCACCCGACGCAGGCCCTGCTCGACTGCGGCACCATCCGCCGGCACAAGAAACGCGTCGAGGGGCTCACCGTCACCATCGTGGGCGACATCCTGCACAGCCGCGTGGCCCGCTCCGACCTCTTCGCCCTCGGGAAGCTGGGCGCGACGGTGCGCGTCGCCGGCCCCCGCAGCCTCATCCCGCGCGGCGTGGAGGCGATGGGCGCGCTGGTCTACGACCGTGTGGAGCCGGCGATGGAAGGCGCCGACGTGGTGATGGTGCTGCGCCTGCAGCAGGAGCGGATGAACGGCGGCTACGTGCCCAGCCTGCGCGACTACAGCCGCTTCTTCGGCGTCAACGCGAAGAACGTCCGCGCCGCGAAGCACGACGCCATCGTGATGCACCCCGGGCCCATCAACCGTGGCGTGGAGCTCTCCAGCGACGTGGCGGACGGTCCCCGCTCGGTGGTGCTCGACCAGGTCGCCTACGGCGTGAGCGTGCGCATGGCGGTGCTGGAGGCGCTGGGCACGACGGACGGCTGAACCTCGGCTCGTTCGACTTTCGACCATCGATGGCCGCTTGGTGCCACGATGGGCGTCATGGAATTCTCCGACCTCGAGGCGTTGATCTGGGTGGCCGAGCACGGCTCCGTCCAGCGAGCGGCGGCGGCGCACCGGGTCACGCGCAGCGCCATGCGCCGGCACGTCGAGCGGCTGGCGAAGGACCTCGGCGTGCCGCTGCTGCGGCGGGTCGCGTCGGGTATCGAGCTCACGCCGGCCGGGGAGACCGTCGTCGCGCGCGCGGGGCCGCTGCTGCAGGGCGCCCGGGCGCTGCGCGAGCAGGCGCGCGCCACGCGCGACGAGGCGCGCGGCGTCCTCCACCTCGTCGTGCCGGTCGGCTTGCCCGTCCCGCTGCGCAGCCGCGCGCTGCTGGGCCTGCGGGCGCTGCACCCGGACCTCGACGTCGCGGTCACCGAGTCGGACGATCCGCTCTCCCGCGTCCGCGAGCCCTTCGACCTGATGTTCCACTTCGGCCCGCCGCCGGACCAGCACGAGTGGTTCTCGCACGTGGTCGCGCGTAGCCCGACGGGCTTGTGGGCCACCCGGGCGTACCTCGCGAAGCACGGCCGCCCCGAGTCGCTCGAGGACCTCGGCGGGCACACGCTGCTGCAATGGAGCGGCCCCGGTCTCCACGACCAGGACCTGCCGCTCCGGCACGGCGGCTCGGTCAGGAGCGCGCCCTGGCTGCGCACCGCCAACCTGCCGATGCTCGTCGGTCTCGCCGAGGCCCACGTGGGGATCGTCTTCTGCCCGTGGCACCCCATCGGCCTGGGCGACGAGGGTCGGTCGCTCGTTCCGGTCCTCGAAGGCGTCATCGGCGGGACCCTGACGCTGCGCGCTCTGTCCCCACGCTCCGGCCGCGTCGACCCGAAGATCCGCGCGATGCTGAAGAACGCCCAGCGGCTGATCGCCTCGATGGCCTGAAATCGTTCATGAAACGGTCGAACATCGAACGGTAACCGGCTCTAGCATGTCGACTGTGGCGCGGTAGCGGTCGGCGATCTCCAGCTGCGCGCGCAGGCCCTGGTAGATGCGGTCGAGGGTCTCGTCCTCCCAGGCGAGGGCGGGGGTGTCGAGCAGGGCGAGGGTGCAGACGACCTGGTTGTGCGTGGACATGCCGCTGCCGACGAAGCGCAGCAGCTCCCTCACTCCGGCCCCCAGCTTGCCCGTCTCGGCGAGCCCCTCCGAGACGTCCTTCAGCCCCGCCAGGATGAGGTCGACGTCCTCCTCGTAGGTGGCTACGTGCCCAGCCTGCGCGACTACAGCCGTTTCTTCGGCGTCAACGCGAAGAAACGTCCGCGCCGCGAAGCACGACGCCATCGTGATGCACCTCGGGCCCATCAACCGTGGCGTGGAGTTGACGAGCGAGGTGGCGGACGGTCCCCGCTCGGTGGTGCTCGACCAGGTCGCCTACGGCGTGAGCGTGCGCATGGCGGTGCTGGAAGCCCTGGGAGCGGCGAGCTGACGGTCGGGCCAACCGGGCGGACGTTCTGCGTTGCGTCTGGGCGCACGGGCCGTACCATCGTCTGAGGCGGGCAAGGAGATGAGCACGAAAAGGATCATGCTGGCCGCCGCCGCAGCGGCGACCCTCGGCGCCTGCTCCCTCATCACGCCGCTCGACGATCTCCGCGGGTCCGGAGGCGACGCGGGCGACGACGTCGCCGCGGACGTGGGTCTCGACGCGGCCGACGCGGCCGACGGCTCGGCGTCGGTGGAGATGAAGTGCGCCATGGACGGCGTACCGCACCTGATCGTGAACGACCCCGATTTCGGCGACCGGATGGCCGTCCACGCGAGCGCCTCGGGTCTGCGCGTCGCCGTGCGGGGGAGCGCGAGCAGGGCGCCCTTCTTCTACGACGTCGACGGGGGCCTCACCTCCTTCATGGCGGTGACGACGACGGTCGCACCGGCGAACGCGCAGTGGGGGTCGTTCGTCGGGTTCGAAGGCGGCTTCTTGACCTCGCTCGTCGACACGACCAGCGGCAGCAAGTTGATGGCGTCGTTCCTGCCTGACGCGGCCAAGACCGATACCGGCTTCATCACCATCGACACCACGCCCGCGCTCCCGTCGACGCTCGCCGACTTCGTCGTGGTCGCGGCCCCGATCGACCTGGCGAGCCAGACGTTCTTCGTCGCCGTCTCCTACCTCGACGGCGACTACCCGGTTCACGCGGGAACAGTGAGCTTCACCGATCCCGGCTCCAACGTCCCCCTGCCCATCATCTACCGCCTGCCCAACCCGCCGACGTTCGAGGGCGGATCCATCATGCTCGACCGCGCGGGAAAGCGCGCGGAGATTCTGAGCGCGCCGCAGCAGGGAGTGGGCGACACCGTCGCCCTCGCCACCGACCTCGCGGGCAGCGACGCGGGCGAACGCACGCTCTCCCTCGAGGGCGGCGCGCACATCGCCGCGCCGTTCGCCGCTCCCCTGCCAGGAGGCAAGAACGCCCTCGGCTACCTCAGCGGCGACGTCCAGAACACCAACATCCCCCTCGGGATGCGCGCCTCGCTGGTGGACGACACGAACGTCACCACCTTCGACCCGGACAGCTTCCCCGCCCTCGTCCCGCTGACGCTGCAAGAGCTCGCCGTGGACAAGGCCGCCGTGCTCTGGCAGTCGTTCGGCCAGGAGGCGCACCTCGTCGCCGCCGCCCGCGTCATCAGCACGGGCGCCGGCGTCAACCTGGTGTGGCTCGACGGCGAGGGCAGACTACGCGGCCGACTCTCCGGCGCGACCGCGCTGGTGCCGACGGAGAACGTGCGCTCCGCCGCCGCGGCGCTCGGCAGCGCGCCGCTGGCGCTCGTCGCCAACCTCGTCGTGGGCTGGGTCACCGAGGCGAACGACCTGCGAATGGCGCGCGTTGGCTGCACGGCGCCCTGATTGTCGCCGCTGACGGCGCTTCACCGCTTCCAGAAGATCTCGTACACGAACAGGAGCACCTCGAGCCCCACGAGCACCGCGACGGCGACCTCCACCCACCAGCTCCGGCGCTCCTGGGTGAGGTTCACCAGCAGCTCGAAGTTGTTCTGGATCATGTTCAGCTTGTGATCGAGGGCGCGGTAGCGGTCGGCGATCTCCAGCTGCGCGCGCAGGCCCTGGTAGATGCGGTCGAGGGTTTCGTCCTCCCAGGCGAGGGCGGGGGTGTCGAGCAGGGCGAGGGTGTAGACGACCTGGTTGTGCGTGGACATGCCGCTGCCGACGAAGCGCAGCAGCTCCCTCACTCCGGCCCTCAGCTTGCCCGTCTCGGCGAGGCCCTCCGAGACGTCCTTCAGCCCCGCCAGGATGAGGTCGACGTCCTCCTCGTAGTACTCCATCGCCGCCGACTGGGCGGTGACCAGCGACACCAGCTCCACCAGCTTGCGGTCGACCTCCTTGACCACCACGCGGTCGAAGCGCACGCCCGGCTTCTCCTCCTCCGACGCCTCGATGAGGATCTGCTCCTCCATGGGCGGGTGCGCCTCCGGTCGGATGCGCTCCTGGATGGAGGCCATCACGCGTTCGCGCACCTCGTCGGTGACGCCGACGAAGGTGATCGCGCCGAAGTCGTAGGCGATGATCCAGCTCGGGCCCGGGCACTCGGCGACGACCTGCGTCTTGGCCACGCGCACCGTGCCGCCGCTCTCCTCCAGCACCGGCGCGAGCTCCTTCGGGGAGAGCGTGGACGCGAAGGAGAACGCCCGGACGGCCGAGACGCGGCTCATCCGCGGCAGCATACGCCGAAACGCGGACGAAACACGGGGCGGTGTACCCCCATGTTCCGTGAGCCAACCCCCGATCAGCGCAGGCGACACCGCCTGGCTCCTCGTCTCCGCCGCGCTCGTGCTGCTCATGACGCCCGCGCTGGCGCTCTTCTACGGCGGCATGGTCCGGCGCAAGAACGTGCTGTCCACCATCATGCACTCGATGACGGCGATCCCGGTCATCAGCGTGCAGTGGATGCTCATCGGCTACACCCTGTCCTTCGGCAAGACGCACGGCGGCCTGGTCGGCGGGCTGGAGTTCCTGGGCCTGCGCGGCCTCGCCCAGGCGCAGCAGGGGAGCGTGCCGGCGCTCGCCTTCGTCGCCTTCCAGATGATGTTCGCGGTGATCACGCCGGCGCTCATCTCCGGCGCCTTCGCCGAGCGCATGAAGTTCTCGGCGTACGTGCTCTTCATCCTGCTCTGGTCCACCCTGGTCTACGACCCGGTGGCGCACTGGGTGTGGGCGCCGGACGGCTGGCTCGCGCAGCGCCACGCGCTGGACTTCGCCGGCGGCACGGTGGTGCACCTGACGGCGGGCATCTCCGCCCTGGTCTGCGCGCTGGTGCTGGGGCGACGCCTCAAGTACCCGCAGGAGCGGCCGCTGCCGCACAACCTGACGATGACGCTGACCGGCGCGGGCATCCTCTGGTTCGGGTGGTTCGGCTTCAACGCGGGGAGCGCGCTCAGCAGCGGATTGCTCGCGGCGCTCGCCTTCGTCACCACGCACCTCGGCGCCGCCGGCGGCGCGCTCGGCTGGCTCGTCATCGAGTGGGTACACCGGCAGAAGCCGACGGCGCTCGGCGTGGCGTCGGGGCTCGTCGCCGGGCTCGTCGCCATCACGCCAGCGGCGGGGTTCGTCGCGCCGTGGGCCGCGCTGGTCATCGGCGTCGCGGCGAGCGGCGTCTGCTACCTCGCGGTGCTTGCAAAATACAAGTTCGGCTACGACGACACGCTGGACGCCTTCGGCGTGCACGGCGTGGGCGGCCTCACCGGCGCGCTGCTCACCGGCGTCTTCGCGCAGAAGGCGCTCAACGACGCCGGCGCCGACGGCGGCCTCCACCAGCTGGGCGTGCAGGCGCTGGGCTGCCTGGCCGTGGGCGCCTACGCCGTGGTGGTCACCTTCGTGGTGCTCAAGCTGATCGACAAGACGGTCGGCCTGCGCGTCACGCAGGGGGACGAGCGCGAGGGTCTCGACACCACGCAGCACGGGGAAGAGGGCTACGCCGGCTGATCCTGCCGGTGGTCAGTCGTGTTGCCAGGTCATGGTCGCGGGGCAACCCAGCTGCGCGGGGCCCGGCCACCTGGGCCCGCGAAATACCCGCAGGATGCGGGCGGGAACGCTTCTTGCGCCCGCAGCGACAACCTGGAGGTGGACTCTATGAAGCGGCTGCTCGTCCTCTGCCTGTTTCTCCTACCGTTCGCGATGTTGCCCCTCGCCTGTGGGGGTGATGACAGCGGCGGAATCGCCGACGGCAGCGCCGACGGCACCATGGGGGACGGCGCCGGCAATGACGGCAGCACGCTACCGGACGGCGGCGGCAACGACGGCAACTGGAACTGCGACGGCGGCCAGGGCCTCGGAGGGAAGTGCTCCGGCAACGCCGAGTGCTGCAGCGGCAACTGCGCCAACGGCTCCTGCCAGCCCGCCCCGTGCGTCAGCGACAACCAGGCTTGCGCCAGCAACACCGATTGCTGCGGCGGCACCTGCGGCGACGGCGGCACCTGCACGCCGCTCAACAACACCTGCAAGACGCTGGGCAACGCCTGCAAGAGCGGGAGCGAGTGCTGCTCGACGTGGTGCACCAACGGCGTCTGCTCGCAGCCCTCGTACTGCGGGCAGAACGGCGACGTCTGCACCAAGGGCTCCGACTGCTGCGGCGGCCTGTGCAACAAGCAGCCGAACGCCCAGTTCGGCGTGTGCGGCCAGCCCCAGAGCATCGGCGCGCAGTGCAGCATGGTGGACGGCGTGGTGTGCGGCGGCATCGGCGCCGACGGCGGCGTCATCCTCCAGGACAGCGGCGTGCCCATGTGCGGCGGGAGCTGCTGCAGCCGCTCCTGCGCGCCCTACGGCAACACCGGCGTGCTCATCTGCCAGCCGGCGAGCGGGTGCCGCCCCGTCGGCGACACCTGCGCGACCGCGGCCGACTGCTGCAGCCAGGGCAACCCCAAGGTCCAGTGCAACAAGGCGAACCCCAACGACCCGATCGGCGTGTGCAGCAACCCGAGCGGCTGCAAGCCCAACGGGGACATCTGCCGCCTGAAGACCAACCAGTGCAACGCGACGGACAACTGCTGCAGCGGCAACGTCCAGAAGGACGACACCTGCCACCAGGACAACCTGGGCGTGCCGCGGTGCAGCTACGCGGGTGACGCGGGCTGCATCCCCGCCGACGGCGGCGCGTGCGCCTCCAGCGCCGACTGCTGCAACCTCAACCCGTGCGTGTCCGACGGCGACGGCGGCTTCACCTGCTACCCCGGCCCGTGCGTGCCCACCCAGGGCCCCTGCACGACCGACTCCGACTGCTGCGCGGGCGGCCACTGCTACCTGCAGAACGGCAAGGGCACCTGCGAGCCCAACGCCACGGATGGCGGCACCGACGGCGGCTGCGCCTTCTACGGCCAGACGTGCTCCCAGTCCTCCGACTGTTGCAACAACGTGCCGTGCACCAACGGGCGGTGCGAGTACCCGCCGCCCAACTGAGCCCGCTGCGCGCGCCGGCGTGGGTGGCGGTCCTCGCGGCCGCCGCCCTCGTCGGGTGCGGGGGGGACGGAGGCTCGCAGCCCGGCGAGGACGCGGGGGCCGACAGCCAGGCCGACGCCGCCCCGCCGGATGGCGCCGCCGCGCAGCCCTGCGCCGACATGGCCAAGGCCATCTGTGGCGAGATCCAGAAGTGCTCCCCCTTCATCCTCTCGGACCTCCACGGCGACATGGCCACGTGCGTCGCGCGCCGCACCCTCGCCTGTCAGCTCGGCCAGGGGCTCCCCGGCGCCAGCGCGACCGCGGCGAGCCTCGACGCGTGCGCCGCGGCCACCGCGGCGGAGAGCTGCGCCGACGATCTCGGCGGCGTGCCGCCCGACGCATGCCGCGCGTCACCCGGGGCCGTGGCGGACGGCAACGCCTGCGGCGTCGACGCCCAGTGCCAGAGCACCGGCTGCGAGCCCGGCGCCTCCAGCGGCTGCGGCACCTGCGTGGCGCGCGTCGCCCTCGGCCAGGACTGCACCGGCGCCCCCTGCGAGTACGGCCTCCGCTGCTCCCCGAACGGGACGTGCGTCCAGCCCGGCGCGCTGAACGCCTCGTGCGACAACCTCGCCGCGCCCTGCCGGCTGGACCTCGTCTGCGATCAGGGCAACTGCGCGCAGCCCGCGGCGGAGGGCGCCCCGTGCTCGGCGCAGGGCGGCTCGGTTTGCAGCTTCTCCCTGGGCCTCTTCTGCAACACGGTGACCTCCAAGTGCGCCAAGATTGCCCTCGCTCCGCCCGGGCAGGCTTGCGGCTACGACGCCAAGACCGGCGCCCTCACCGAGTGCTCCGGCGGCGCGCAGTGCTCGACGCTCGCCAGCGCGGGCACGTGCAGCACCATCGCCGCCGATGGCCAGCCGTGCGGCGGACAGACTGGCGCGACATGCCTGTACCCGGCGACGTGCCAGGCCGCGAAGTGCACCCTGCCCGACCTCTCGGTATGTAAGTAGGGGATGCGGGCTCAATCAAGCCGCCGTGCGCCCCCCGCCGAGGCTAGTATGGGCGCTGCTCGGGGAGGCCCCGGGTGCCGGCGATCAAGCCGCGGGAAGGGAGACAGCGATGCAGGGTGGATGGCAGCCGCCGCCGGGCGGAGGAGGCTACGGACAGCAGCAGCCGGGTGGGTACGGCCAGCAGCAGCAGCAGGGTTACGGGCCGCAGCCCGGGTACCCGCAGGCCGGCTTCGGTGGCGGCTACGGCTACGGGCAGTACGAGTTCAACGACCTGGAGAACGGCATCATCGCCAAGACGGCGGGGCGCACGCGCCTGTGGGGGATCATCTCGGTCATCATCGGCGCCCTGTACACGCTCTCGGGGATGCTCTTCTTCCTCAACCCGGGGCTCATCGCCTACCTGGTGATCGGCATCGTCGGCATCGTCGTCGGTGTGACCCTCCTCGGCGTCGCCAAGTCGCTGTCCGCCGTGGTCAACACCCAGGGCAACGACATCGAGCACATGATGCAGGCCATGCAGAAGCTCGGCTCGGCGTTCCTCATCCAGGCCGTGACGACGATCATCGGCGTGGTCCTCGGGGCCATCGTCGTCGCCATCGCCATCGTCGCGGTGGTCGCGATGGCGCCGTCGGGCGGATACTGAGCGACGCCCTCAGCGCCGCTCGTGGAGCAGCACGGCGAGCGCCCTGCAGGCATCGGTGGTCGTGAAGATGCCGACGACCTTCTGTCCGTGCATCACGACGACCGAGCCATAGCGGTGCTCGGCCATGTTGGAGACCACCTCCTCGAGCGGTGTGTCCTGCTCCACGGCGTAGACCTGCGTGCTCATGGCGTCCTCGACCGTCACCTGGTCGGGGTCCACGTCGCGCAGCGTCTCGACGAGGTGCAGGTCGCGCTGGGTCACGACGCCCACGAGCTTGCCGCCCTCCAGCACGGGCAGGTGCCGGATGTCGTGGGTGCGCATCATCTCATGCGCCGTGGCCAGCGTCTGGTCGCGCCCGATCGAGTGAGGTGAGCTCGTCATGTACTTCCGGATGGTGGGGCTCATGCCCCAGGGGCATTTCATCTTTCGTGCCGAAAGCGCGCCGCGGGTCCGCCGTGGTGACGTGCGGCGGCCGCCTGCACCCCCTTCGTGGTGCCGCACCCCTTGCATGAGCCGCCGGCTCCGGCGCCGGTGCTATCCTCTTGCCGATGCCCACGCCAGGCCGCAAGCCCAAGCGCAAGAGGGGCCTGCGCGCGCTCCTCCTCCTCGTGGTGCTCTCCCTCTTCGCGGTCCAGCCGGGCTGCCAGCACGCCCGCGCCGCGGCCCTGCTGCTGCGCTTCGAGGCCGGGGACACCAGGCCCTCCGGCTTCGCCGCCTTCGGCGCCCACGACGTCGTGACCGAGGAGACGACAGTCGACACGCCGGAGGGCCCCATGCCCGCCCGCTACTACCTGCCGGTAGGCGTGAGCGACCCCCCCGGGCTGGTCATCTCCCATGGCATCCACAACCTGGGCATCGAGGAGCCGCGCCTGAAGCGCTTCGCGAGGACCATCGCCTCGGCGGGCGTGGTGGTCCTCACCCCGCAGCTCGACGACCTGGCCGATTACCGCGTCGACATGCGCAGCGCGGTGACCATCGGCCGCGCCGCGATGAAGCTGCGCGATCGCGTGCACCGCACCGCCGTGGGCGTGCTGGGCCTGAGCTTCTCCGGGGGCCTCGCCCTGCTCGCCGCCTCCAACCCGCAGTTCGCCCCGGCGATCGACTTCGTGGTCGCCGTCGGCGCGCACGACGATCTCGCGAGGGTGTCGCGCTTCTTCGTGAGCTCCACCATCGCCGAGCCGGACGGCACCCAGTTCCACATCAAGGCCCACGACTACGGCGCGGTGGTGCTGGTCTACAGCTACATCCAGCTCTTCTTCCCCGACAGAGACGTGGCGGTGGCGCGGGAGGCGGTCCGCGACTGGCTGCACGAGAAGTTCGACGACGCGCGGAAGGTGGCGCAGAGGCTCTCCCCGGCGGGCAAGGCCACCATGGAGCTGGTCTTCGACCACCGCGAGGACGTGCTCGGGCCGAAGCTCCTCGCGGCCATCACCAAGGCGGCCGACCGCATGAAGCGCGTCTCGCCGCACGGCAACATCGGCGGCCTGCGCGCGCACGTGTACCTGCTCCACGGCGCGGGCGACACCGTCATCCCGGCGTCGGAGACGCGCTGGCTCGCGGTGGATGCTCCACCCGGGACGGTGCAGGACGCGCTGGTCTCGCCGGCCATCCAGCACGTGGAGCTGCACGGCAAGCCCAGCCTGCGCGATCAGGCCAACCTTGTGCACTTCATGGCGCTGCTCCTGGGCGAGCTGGACCGCGAGGCGCCGACCGGGGAGTGAGACTCGTCGAACCGCAAGCGTGCTGACGGTCCGGGGCATCCCCCGATGCGCGCGCCGGGAGGAGGTGTGGTACACACCCCCGCCATGCCGCTGGACCCCGAGTTCGTCGCCGATTGCCCTTACGGACCAGGGGGCCTGCTCATCGACGAGATCCTGGAGATCGACGCCGAAAATCACGTCGTGCGCGTGCGCATGGCGACGCACGACGACCTGCCGCTGACGCGTGAGCAGCGGGCGCATCCGGTCCGTCACCCCCGCCACGTCTCCGGCGGGCTGATGGTCCACATGACGGGCATGGTCGGCTTCGTCCACGCGTACTACGTGCTCGGCCTCAAGCACGCCGACGGCTGGATTGGCTACGGCGGCCGCATCTACGACGCCAAGTTCCGCGCCCTGGCGCGCACGGATCAGCCGCTCGTGCTGGAGGGCAAGGTCACCCAGATCCGCCGGAGCGAGAAGTCGGTGTTCGCCCGCTACGAGTTCCGCTTCTTCCAGGGCGAGACTCTCGTCTACACCGGCGAGCAGAGCGCGATGTGGATGAAGGTCGTCGGGGGTGAGGCCTCCGACGGTGAGGGCGATGACGTCGCGCCGGACTCCTCCATCCGCGACGCCGCCGCCGGGTGAGTGGCCGGCGCTTGCTTGCTCAGCGCTTCAGGCGCTCTTCGATCGCCGCGCCGGTCTGCGGGTTCTTCCCGTGGACCTCGACGTAGTCCACGCTGAGCGCGCCGGCGAGCTTCACGTAGATGCTGTCCAGCTGCGCGCCCTCGACGCCGCCGATGGTGGCGTACGCCTTCGCGCTGCACTTCCCATCCGCTTCCTTCTTGGTGACGATGAAGATGCCGCGGTCGAACTGCTTGAGCTTCATGAACTGCTCGCCGCCGGTGAGGGTGCGGTGGAGCATGTGCTGGTCGGCGAAGCCGTAGGCGGCGTACTCGAACAGTCCCAGCGTGTGGATGCGGACCGGGGGCGCGTGCTCGAACTCGCGCCAGTACGGGAAGACGGCGTCGTCGTCCTTGGGAGCGCAGTGATCGGTCAGGTGGATGGCGTAGTCGACGCGGTTGTGATCGTCGCTCTTGTTGATGAAGAAGACCGTCGGCACGTCGTACGCGCCGAACGTCGGCGTGCTCGCCGACGCGGTCGCCGTGGGGATGGTCGCTGCCAGGGCGACCAGGACGCCCAGTACCTTCGCCGGGGTGAAGAGGCGCGGTAGGGAAAGAGACGACATCGGTTCCTCTTATGTCACAAAAGGGTGCCTGCGCCCAGTCGGCGGCGGGAAAGAGCGGCGTTGCAAGCGACAGGCCGCGCCGATTGGATGGACGGACAGGCCGCGCCGTTCTTCACAAGCCGCCGGATGTGCGGCGGATTTCGGGCCGCGACCGGCGCGCCGCCACACCCCGCCGGGCCGTTCTGCGGCCGGATCGTCACACCTCGCGCCGACGCCCGTTCACATCAGGCCGCGCAGCCGGGCGGCCCACAGCACGGCCTGTGTGAGGAGCACGGCGGCGATGGCGAAGGCGGCCAGCCCGAGGCGCATGGACGCCACGCCGGCGAGGGCCTCCGCTTTCGTGCCGGCGCCCGCGAGCACCACGTCCACCCGCCCGTCATCGCGGTAGGCGGTGGCGCCGCCCCCGCGGCGCGCGACCACCATCACCGGGCCTGCGGGCATGCCCACCAGCGCCGGCACGTGACGGGGCGCACCGTCGGTGCCGGGGCCGTCCACGCCGCCCGCCGCGGGCGCCCGGAGCGTCACCCAGCCGTCGCCGGCGTGCACCGCATCGCGTGCATTCTGCAGCGATCGAGCGCGGCGGCGGACGCGCCACGCGGCGAGGAGCGCGGCGAGGGCGACCAGCGCGCCGGCCACGCCGCCCGCGACCCACCCGCGCGGCGGCCCGAGGGCGTGCGGCACGTCGGACGGGGCGAGGTCCTGCTGGCCCAGCACGTCGTCGCCCACCGTGACGAAGGACGCGCGGTCCTCCGGCGGCGGCGTCGGGTTGCCGTCGATCACCAGGAGGTCGCGCGCGCCGCCCTCGCCGCTCGCCGCGGGGGCCTCCACGTGCGCATACAGGCGCGGGCACGGCGCGCGTCCCGCGAGCACCGAGACGGTGCGGCTGCGCGACCGGCGCTGCACCGTCAGGTCGCAGGTGTAGTCCGGATCGCGGATGGGCTCGCGCGCGGCGCGCCCGCCGTAGTCGACCGCCCACGGGCCGACGGCCTGGCTGCCCTGCGCGAGAGGCACCGTCCGCAAGGTGGAGAGGTAGGCGTCCGGTGCTGGCCACCGCGACGCGGCCACGCCGAGGAACGCGACCGCCATCCCGGCGGCGGTGACGGCGACCGCGACCGCCTCCACGAGGAGTCGCCCCCGCCGCCCCACCAGCGCGGTCACCGTCGCGACGGGGGCGAGGATCGTCCAGGCGACCATCACCCCGAGCGGCACCAGCACGAGGAGGCCGAGCTGCGCCATGCCGCACATCACCTCGGTGGTGGCGATGGGCGCGGACAGCGCCCGGAGCGCGCCGAGGACGAGCACCGGGACCCACGCCAGGAGCGTGACGCTGCCGGCGGCGAGGGCGAGCCCCTTCCGGCCGCGGCGCGCCACGAGCGCCACGGCCGCGAGCGAGAGGAGGGACCCGAGGGTGGAGATGGGCAGGGCCGCCCCCGCGAACGTCCGGACCCCCGCCGCCAGGCCGAACGCCGCCGCGCTCAGTCCAATCACGGCAAACGAGACCCCCAGCGCGGGGCGCATGCGTTGCCAGGCACCGGGCTTCGAAGCGAGCCGCTCTTCCATTCTCGTCCTCCTCCTACGCTCTGCCCCCCACGGCATGTTCCCGGCCTTCGGGTCTTTCCTTTCTCCCGGGTCGATGCGATAGCCAGACCGTGGCGCCCGCGAAGCAGCCGCGCATCGAAGGCGACGGGGCGCGCCCCTCCCGCGCGCGCAGGCTCGTGTCCCGGCCGGCCTTTCACCTCGCGACCGTGGGCCTGATTGTCGCGTGGGTGGGCCTCACGGTGACCGAGATCGCCGTGGGCGAGGCCTCCACCGCGGGCGGGCTGCTCCGCCGGCTCTCGGTGGGCTTCGCCGCCGTGTTCGCCGTGGAGCTCGCCCTGCGCTGGCGCGCTTCCTCAACCACCGGGCGCTTCCTGCGCGAGCACTGGTCGGACCTGGTGGCGGTCGCCTCGGTCGCCCCCGGGCTGGCGGCCGCCTACCCGGCGACGCGCCTGCTCCGGCTCCTGCGCGTGCCCACGATGGTCGCCAGCATGCGCCGGCTCCCGGCCATCCCGGGGATCCCGCGGCGCAACACCGCCAGCCGCGCGTTCGGTCTGGCCGCGGCGATCGGCCTGACCGCGGTCACCGCCACCGCGGCGCTGCTCGCCTTCGAGGGGCAGGACAACCCGGAGCTCCACACCTTCGGTCAGGCGTTCTGGTTCAGCCTGTACTCCATCTTCGCCACCCAGCCGACGCCGGATCCCCCGCTGACGCTCGGCGGTCGCGTGGTGAGCTTGCTACTGATCTTCGTGGGCCTGAGCACCTTCGCCGTCTTCACCGGCACGGTCTCGGCCGTGGTGTCGCAGCGGCTGCGCGGGGCGGAAGGAGGCGGCGTGGACCTGGAGGAGCTGGAGGGGCACATCATCCTGTGCGGGTGGAACCGCAAGGCGGAGATCATCGTGCGCGAGTGCGAGAGCGCGCGGAAGGGGGACCCGACGCCCATCGTCGTGCTCGCGCGGTTCGACGGCGGCACGCCGCGCATCGACCCCGCGCTGCGCTCCCGCGTCATCTTCGTCGACGACGACTTCACCAAGGTCTCGGCGCTCGAGCGCGCCGGCGTGCGCCGCGCCACCACGTGCATCCTGCTCTCCGACACCAGCCGCGGACGCAGCGAGCGCGACGCCGACGCCCGCACCATCCTGGGCGCGCTCACGGTGGAGAAGCTCAACCCCAGGGTCTACACCTGCGCGGAGCTCAACCGGCGCGAGTACGCGCCGCACCTGGCGCTGGGGAGCGTGGACGACTTCGTGGTGGGCGGCGAGCACAGCGCCTTCTTGCTCGCTCAGGCCGCGCTCAACCGTGGCGTCTCCAGCGTCTTCAACGAACTCCTCACCTACGAGTACGGCCACAAGTTCTCGCGCCTGGCGGTGAAGAAGGAGTGGGTCGGGATGTCGTACTTCGACCTGTTCCTCGAGATGAAGAAGACGCACAACGTCACGCTCGTCGCCGTCATCGGCAAGGACGGCAAGACACGCATCAACCCCGGCGACGTCCGCCTCGCGAAGGGCGAGGACCTGGTCGTCATCGCGGCGCACGATTTCAACGGGTGACCCATGGACTTCTCTCTCCCCGAAACCCTCGCCCCCACCCTGAAGACCGTCCGCGCCTTCGTCGAGGAGCGGCTGTATCCCATCGAGCGGCTGTACGGCGAGCGCGGGTCCTTCCGCGCCATCCTGCCGGAGCTCCGGGAGGCGCGCGCCGAGGTCAAGCGCATGGGCCTCTGGGCGCCGCAGCTCCCGAAGGAGTGGGGCGGCATGGGCCTGTCCCTCATGGAACACGCCCGCGTCAGCGAGGAGCTGGGGCGCACGCCGCTCGGCCACTACGCCTTCAACTGCCAGGCGCCCGACGCAGGGAACATGGAGATCCTGATGCAGTTCGGCTCCGACGAGCAGAAGGCGCGCTGGCTGCGTCCGCTCGTGGAGGGCGACGTGCGCAGCTGCTTCGCCATGACCGAGCCGGAGGCGGCGGGCTCCAACCCCACGTGGCTGGAGACGACCGCCCGGCGCGACGGCGACGACTACGTCATCGACGGCCGCAAGTGGTTCACCACCGGCGCCGACGGCGCGGCCTTCACCATCGTGATGGCGGTCACCAACCCCGGCGCCGCGCCGCACCTGCGCGCGAGCCAGATCCTGGTGCCGATGGACGCGCCCGGCCTGAGGACGGTGCGCAACGTCTCGGTGATGGGGCACGCCGGCGAGGACTGGCCGAGCCACGCGGAGCTGAGCTTCGAGGGCGTGCGCGTGCCGGTCACCAACCGCCTGGGGGAGGAGGGGGCGGGCTTCCTCATCGCGCAGGAGCGCCTGGGCCCGGGGCGCATTCACCACTGCATGCGCTGGATGGGCATCTGCGAGCGCAGCTTCGAGCTGATGTGCGCGCGCGCGGCGAAGCGGATGATCGCGCCGGGCAAGCCGCTCGGGACGCGGCAGATGGTGCAGCAGTGGATCGCCGAGTGCCGGGCGGAGATCCACGCCGCGCGCCTGATGATCCTGCACGCCGCCTGGAAGATGGAGAAGGAGGGCGCGTACGCGGCGCGGGAGGAGATCTCGATGGTGAAGTTCTTCGCGTCGGACGTGCTGATGAAGACGATAGACCGCGCGATCCAGACACACGGCGCGCTGGGCATGACCGACGACACCCCGCTGGCCAGCTTCTGGCGCTTCGAGCGCGCCTCGCGCATCTACGATGGCGCCGACGAGGTGCACAAGGCCTCCGTGGCGAAGCGGATCCTCCGGGGCTACGGGCTGGAGGTGGGCTAGGCCGCGTGGCCCTTGCGTCGGGGCATGACCTGGGCGAAAACCCCGGCCCACCATGCTGAGCATCGATCTCACGGGCAAGCGCGCGCTCGTCGCGGGCGTCGCGGACGATGGGGGCTTCGGGTTCGCGATCGCCAAGTCTCTCGCCGAGGCGGGGGCGACGGTCTGTCTGGGGACCTGGCCGCCGGCGTACAACATCCTGACGACCCTCCTCGCGCGCGGGAAGCTGGACGCCTCGCGCAAGATGAAGGACGGCAAGCTCCTCCAGTTCGAGAAGATCTACCCCTTCGACGCGGCGTACGACACCCTCGCGCAGGTGCCGGAGGAGGTGCGCACGAGCAAGCGCTACGCCACACGCGGGGACTTCACCGTCGAGGGGCTGGCGAAGCAGGTGGTGGCGGACTTCGGCGAGAACCCGGTGGACATCGTCGTGCACTCCCTCGCCAACGGCCCGGAGGTGAAGAAGCCGCTGCTGGAGACCTCGCGCGAGGGCTACCTCACCGCCATCGGCGTGAGCGCCTACTCCATGGTCTCGATGGTCTCGCGCTTCGGCCCGCTCATGCGGCCGGGCGGGTCCTTCGTCTCCCTCACCTACATGGCGAGCGAGCGCGTCATCCCCGGCTACGGCGGCGGCATGTCCACCGCGAAGGCCGCGCTGGAGAGCGACACGCGCGTGCTCGCCTTCGAGGCGGGCCGCAAGTGGGGGCTGCGCGTCAACACCATCTCCGCCGGGCCGTGGGCCTCGCGCGCGGCCAGCGCGATCGGCATCATCGACGCGATGGTCGAGTACGCGAAGGAGAACTCCCCGCTCCCCGAGCCCATCGCCGCCGAGGACGTGGGCGCCACCGCGGCGTTCCTCTGCAGCCCCCTCGGGAGCGGCATCACCGCGTCGGTGGTCTACGTGGACAAGGGCTACCACGCGATGGGCAAGGCCGTCGCGGAGCGCTACTCGCCGCCCGCGGGGTGAGGGTACGCTGGGGGCCATGATCGACGCCACGCGCCCCGTCCGCGCCGGCGAGGAGCTCGACGCCGCCGCCCTCGCGCAATACTTGACCCGTCAAGTACCTGCGCTGGCGCCGCTCGCCGCGGGCGACCTCGCGATCGAGCAGTTCCCCGGCGGGCACTCCAACCTGACGTACCTGGTGCGCGCCAAGGGGCGGGAGCTGGTGCTCCGGCGGCCCCCCTTCGGGAACAAGGTGAAGACCGCGCACGACATGAGCCGCGAGGTGCGCATGCTCACCCGCCTCGCGCCCTTCTACGACAAGGCGCCACGCGTGGTCGCCCGGTGCGACGAAGACGACGTGCTCGGCGCGCCCTTCTACGTGATGGAGCGCGTGCGCGGCGTCATCCTGCGCGGCCCCTCGCCGAAGGGCGTGACGCTGCACGAGGCGACGGCGCGGCGTCTCTCCGAGTCGCTGGTGGACGGCCTCGCCGAGCTGCACGCCATCGACCTGGAGGAGCACGGCCTGCTCGACCTGGGCAAGCCGGAGGGTTACGTGGAGCGGCAGGTGACCGGCTGGAGCGAGCGCTACGTCGCCGCGCAGACCGACGACGTGCCCGACGTGCTCTCGGTCGCGGAGTGGCTGAAGAAGAACCTGCCCGCCTCCGCGGCGCCGACGATCCTCCACAACGACTGGAAGTACGACAACCTGGTGCTGGACGAGGCGGACCTGACGCGCATCGTGGGCGTGCTCGACTGGGAGATGTCCACCATCGGGGATCCGCTCATGGACCTGGGCACCGCGCTCTCCTACTGGGTGGAGGCGGGCGACGACGAGATGGTCAAGGCCTTCGCCTTCGGCCCGACGGCCGCGCCCGGCGGCCTGGGTCGCCGGGAGATCGTCGCGCGCTACGCCGAGAAGACCGGGCGCGACGTCTCGCGCATGCTCTTCTACTACGCCTTCGCGCTCTTCAAGACGGCGGTCGTCGCGCAGCAGATCTATGCAAGATACAAGAAGGGCCTGACCCACGACGAGCGCTTCGCCGCCATGATCGCCGGCGTGCAGATCCTGTCCCGCACCGCGGCGGCGGCGATCGAGCGCGGCGCCGTCTGAGCGCGCAACTCCCTCCTTCCCCGGGCCGAGAGGCCGGAGATCCGGAGGAGACCATGTCCAACATCTCGGGCGCCACGGGCGCCAGTCGCCGTGAGTTGCAGCCATCCACCGACGCGCCGGGGGGGCCCGGCCCCACACCGGGGCCGCGCGAGATCGACCCCGACGCGCTCGGCACCGCGCATGCCGCGGCGGACCTGGCCACGGTCGCCAGGAACATGAAGGCCCGCGCCGAGCGCGTGGTGAGCCACGAGGTGCAGACCGTCGGGCGCGGGAAGATGTCGTCGAGCGCCTCGAGCTCGCGGGAGTACGCCAGCGAGCCGGAGGCGCGCACCGCCTTCGCCGCGCAGGCGAAGAAGCTCCTCGACGTCAACCAGTGGACCGCGCTCTCCGGCAAGGAGAACGCGACGTTCGAGCTCTACGACAGGACCGGCGCCCCCGCCGCCGGCCGTCCGGCGGGCGTGGGCGACTTCGTCCGCATCGTGCTCCCCGGGCAGTCGAAGCCGGACTGGGTGCGTATCGAGGACGTGGCCCTCACCTCCGATCGCGCGGGCGTCAGGGTCCGCCCCAGCTACGACCCGACCAAGCACCCGCTCACGCCAGACGTGACCGCGCACTTCTTCTCGCGCGAGACCACCAACGCGTTCCTCCTCGAGCGCGACGGAAAGACGGTCACGGCGCGCGTGGAGGGCCGGGACGAGTCGGCCAACGTCGGGCCCGGCGCCGGCGGCCTGGAGCGCGCCGTCCGCAACCGCGCCGTGTGCGAGGGCGCATGGGGCATCCGGCGGCAGGTCCCCGGCACCCGCGTGGAGGTCGATGGCATGCAGCAGCACCAGTGGAACCGCTTCACCGACAACCTGGTGAGCTCGCCGTGAGCGCCCCCTCGAACACGAGCGTCGTGCTCTATGACGGCCACTGCCCCTTCTGCCGCAAGCAGGCCGACCGCCTGCTGCGGTGGGCGACGCGGGGCGCGAGGATCGAGGTGCGTGACTTCCAGCAGCCGCACGCGCTCGACGACTTCCCCGGCCTCACGCAGGCGCAGTGCATGGACGCGATGCGGCTCGTCGCCCCGGACGGCCGGGTCTACTCCGGCGCGGAGGCGGTCGCGCGCGTGATGATGACGCGCCCGCTGCTGCGCCCGCTGGCGTACGTGTACTACCTGCCGCTGCTCCGCCGCGTCCTCGAGCGGGCGTATCGGTTCGTGGCGCGACGACGCTACACGGCGGCGAAGCGCGCGAGGCTCGTCCACTGCGACGGTACGACGTGCAGCGTTCACTTCTCCTGAGAGTGCTGGAAGGGGTGGCCCGACAAGACAGCCCGAAGGCCCAGGAGAGGTCATGAAGGGCGCGTGGACCGAGATGGCGGTACCATGCGGGGCATGCGCTCCCTTTCCTTGATCCTCGCGGGCTCGGTGGTGCTCGCCGCGGCCATCGCGGCTTGCGGCGGCGACGACGCCGGTACCGGTGACGACGGCGGCGCGGACGCCACGGTCGATGCCCCGGCGGACGCGGCCGGCGGCGACGGGGGTGGGGATGCCTCGCCAGAAGCGTCCTCCGGCGACGGCTCGACGGGCGACGCGTCGCCCGACGCCGCTGCCGACTCGGGCGTCACCGATTCGGGGGCGAGCGACTCCGGTGAGGCCGACTCCGGTGTGATCGACTCCGGCTTGATCGACTCCGGCGGCGTCGGCTGCACCAGCAACGCCAACTGCCCCCAGAAGAACGACTACTGCGAGGAGGGCAACGGCAACTGCGGCGGCAAGGGCATCTGCAAGGCGCGGCCGCAGATCTGTCCGCAGGTCATCATGCCGGTGTGCGGCTGCGACAAGAAGACGTACTCCAACTCGTGCTACGCCCACGCGGGCGGGACGTCGGTGGCCTACACCGGCGCGTGCGAGTGACCGGCGCCGCTCAGTTCTGCACGAAGCCGAACCACAGGTTGGCGCTCTGGACGCCCTTCTGCGAGTACAGGACGAACTCGGTCCCGCCGATGCTGCCGTTCTTCAGGCGGGTGATCGTCATGTGGAGGGTGTCGCCGTTCTGGCCGCTCTGCTTGTCCATGGAGAACTTCAGCTCGGCGGGCTGGTTGTTGAAGTACGCCGTGTCCACCGCCTGCACGGTCCAGGAGGTCGTGGGGGCGTCGGAGAAGAGCTGCACGTCGATCGTCTTGGACTGACCGACGGGGATCTGGATGCCCTTGGTGTCGATCGTCTGCCCGTAGTAGTCGATGCTCACGGTGTCGCTCAGCACCGGTGCCGCGTTGAAGTACGGGTCGGCGAGGACGGGGACGCACGGGTCGTGGCCCGCCTTGGCCGACTTGTTGGACCAGGTGCGCTGCACGACGAAGTTGCCCAGCAGCCGCTGGTAGCTCTGCGGCTCGTACGCGCACATGTCGCCGACCTCGCCGAGCGGCACGACGCTCCAGACGAAGTGGTCCATGTCGGTGAGCGCGTAGGCGGGGTCGGTCTGGACGGTCGGGTCGGTGGAGGCCTCGACGAGCTCGTGCGAGAGGGCCGCGGTCACCGCGTCGACGCCGGAGAGGCTGCCGAACTTGCTGCAGCGCGGGAGCACCGCGTAGATGAAGTGCGAGGCGTTGGGGCCCTTGCCCTCGTCGTGGTACCCGCCGAAGGTGCTGCAGCTCGTGCCGAGCTGGCTGTCGGAGATGATGGTGCTGGCGGGGTAGAAGACCGTGTAGATGGTGTTCTTGTCGATGGACGGCCAGTTGGGATCGCTGCCATCCAGGTGGCTGGAGATCCAGGACTCGATCGACGCCGGCGTGACCTGCGAGGGCGCGACGTCGGTCACGACGATGGACTTGCCGACCGAGATGTCGCCCACGCCGTACTCGCCGGTGGTGTCCTTCCAGTAGGAGGAGCCGGGGAGCTTGCCGAGGAAGGTCTCCAGCTGCGCCTGCATCGCGTCGTTCTGGAAGAAGATGGGGACGACCTTGGGAGCGCTGAGGACGGCGCCGCCGTAGCTCTGGACCTGCGGGGGCAGGGGGTGCGGCGCCGGGAAGCCGGCGTCGACCGTACCGGTGTCGGGGGGACCGGCGTCCTGGGTGTCGCCCGCGTCCTGCGTGTCGCCGGCGTCCTGGGTGTCGCCGCCGTCGCTCGTGGGGTTGTCGGCGGTGCTGCCGCCGCAGGCGAAGAGGGTGGCGGAGAGAAGCAAGGTCCCGAAGCCGATGGTCGTGCGCATGAAGCCCTTCCCGGAGTTCTGGCCCGGGCCGCGAGGCCGAGCTGGAATCATGTTGCCGCAGAGGTGGCGGCCGTTCAGCAAGAATCACTCCACCGCCGTTTCATGCGGTTTGCCGGGCCGGCAGAGCGCGCGTGCGAAGGTTGACGGGCGGGGCGTGCGCGTTCGGGGCGCCCGGCCCCTTCGCCCTTGAGGGACCCCTTCGCCCGAAGTAACGTCGCTCCGGTCCATGCCGGGCCCTGGAGACAACGCGGTCGTCACGCGGGGGGCAGAGCCGGCCGCGCACGCGAGGCCGCTCGGCGTGTGGTCCCTGCTCACGCTGGGCATCAACGGCATCGTCGGCATCGGGATCTTCTTCACCCCGCAGAAGCTGGCGGGGCTGGCGCCGGGGTGGACGAGCATCGCGGTGCTCGCGGCGACCGGGCTGGGTCTGTTCCCTGTGGCGCTGGCGGTCTCCACCGTGGGCGCGCGCTTCGACGAGGACGGCGGTCCGGTCGTCTACGCCCGCGAGGCCTTCGGGCAGACGGCGGGCTTCCTGGTGGGGTGGCTCGCGTACACCGCGGCGCTCTTCAGCATGAGCACCGTCATGACGGGCTTCATGGGCGCCGTGCTGCCGGCCCGCGTCGGCGCCGTCGGCGTGCACGTGGCGGCGGTGGCCCTGCTCACCATCCTGACGTTGGTGGCGGCGACGGGCGTGGAGATCTCCGCGTGGATCTGGTCCACGCTGACGGTGCTCAAGCTGCTGCCGCTGGTGGCGCTCGCCGTCGCCGCGACGGTGCTCGTCTCCGCGGACGGCCACCAGCCGCTCGAGCCCACCGGCTCGGTGCACTGGGCGCGCGCGGCGCTGACGGCCACCTTCGTCTTCCAGGGCTTCGAGATCGTGCCGGTCGTCGCCGGGCAGGCGAAGGGGGGGGAGCGCACCATCCCGGTGGCGGTGCTCGGCTCGCTCACCTTCTCCACGCTGCTCTACCTCGTGCTGCAGCACGGGGCGGTGACCGGCGTGCACGACCTGGCGGACCAGCACGCGCCGCTCGTGGCGATGGGCTCGGCGTACGCCGGGAAGCTCGGGCACGTGGTGGTCTCCATCGGCATCAGCCTCTCCGCGCTGGGCATCGCCTTCGGCATGGTGGCGACGACGCCGCGCTTCCTCTCCGCCCTCGCGCCGCAATCGCGCTTCGCGCGGCAGAGCAAGGGGGGCGTGCCGCTGCTCGCGCTCGCGGTGACGTGGGCGGCGGCGACGGCGCTGGTCTCGATGGGCAGCCTGGGCGAGCTGCTGGTGCTCTCCAGCATCTCGGTCGTCATCCAGTACCTCATCGTCGCCCTCTCCCTCGCCTACTTCGCCTTCAAGCGGCAGCGCGGCCTGCGTCCCTCCCAGTCCTGGTCGGCCTTCCCGACGGTGCTCGTGGCGCTGGTGCTCCTGAGCGGCGCGGAGGCGAAGGAGTGGATCGTGGCCGCCGGGGCGATGACGGTGGGGGTGATCGTGTACCTCTTCTCGCGACGACGCTTCTGATCGAGCTCGCCGCGGGCCCTGTTTATGCACGGTGGAGTGCCAGGACCGCGTGTGCGGCTCCGGTGGTCGGCCTGCTGCCCGCCTGTGGTTCCAGCGCCTACTTCACCGCGGGGAGCTGCACGTCCGCCAGGTTGGGCTGCAGGGTGATCTCGATCCGCCGGTTCTTCGCGCGGCCCTCCGCGGTGGCGTTGGACGCCACCGGATCGAACTCGGCGTAGCCGGCGGCGGAGAGCTTCTGCGGCTTCATGCCCTGCGCGACCAGAAACCGCGCGACCTCGACGGCGCGCGCGGTGGACAGCTCCCAGTTGGAGGGGAAGCGCGCGGTGGAGATGGGCACGTTGTCGGTGTCGCCCGCGACCTGGAAGTCGCGGTTGACCGAGGCGAGGACCTTCGCCACCTCCCTCAGCGCGGCCCGGCCGCGCGGCTTGATGCGCACCTGCCCGGAGTCGAAGAGCACGTCGCTCTCGAGCTGGATGACCATGCGGCCGTGGCGCAGCACCACCTTGAGCTGCCCGGAGTCGACCATCTTCTGCAGCTTGAGGGCGACCTGCTTGAAGAGGGCGGCGCGCGCCTCGGCGTCGGACTGCGCCTTGCGCAGCTCCTCCAGGCGGGCCTTGGCGTCGGCGAGCGCGCTCGCCAGGGTGCCCTTCTCGGCGAGGAGCTTGTCGGCGTTGTGCCCGAGCTTGTCCAGCTCCTTGCGCAGGGCGGCGTCCTGGGCGGTCGCGTCGTCCAGCTTCGCCTGCAGGTCCGCGCTCTTCTTCTGCGCCGCCGCCAGCTCCTCCTCCACGCGCAACAGCTGCTTGCCCAGGCCGTCGATCTGCCCCTTGAGGCCGTCGATGGTGGCCTTGTTCGCCGCGGCCTGCTTCGCCGCGTCGGTGTCCTTCTTGTGCATCTCGGCGTGCGCCTGCTGCGCGTCCTTGATGGCCAGATCGTACTTGGACTGCGGCACGCACGCCGCGAGGACGGCGCCGAGCGCCGCCGTGGTGATCACGATGCCCTTGTGCATGGTTCCCTCGGCATTCCCGAACCCGCGGCGCGGCGCGGGTGTTGTCGTCACGGCACGAGCAGCACCTTGCCCATCGCCTTGCGGTCGTGGATGTGGTGGTGCGCGGCGGCGGCCTCCTCGAAGCGGAAGGTGCGATCGACGTGGGGGTGCAGCTCGCCGTGCTCGTACATCATCATCATGTCCTCGAACATGGGCCGCAAGAGGTCCATCCGCGAGAACAGGTGGGCCATGTTGGTGCCGCCCACCGTCTTGTTCTGGTCCATCAGCTTCGTCGGGCTGAAGCGCGGCACCCGCACCAGCTGCAGCGCCGCCTTCAGCAGGTTGCGCTTCTCCCCGGTGGCAGCCGCGGAGAAGCCGAAGCAGACCATGCGCCCGCACGGGGCGAGCAGGTCGAAGCCCTCCTGCCACGACTTGCCGCCGACGGGATCCAGGACGAGGTCCACGCCCTCGTCGCCGACGATGGCGCGCACCGCCGCGACGGTGTCACCGCGGGAGTCGATGGGGTGCTGGCACCCGCGCTCGCGCAGGAAGTCGTGCTTGCCGCGCGACGCGGTGCCGATGACGACGCAGTCGCGTGTCCTGGCGATGTCGATGACGGCGAGCCCCACGCCGCCCGCCGCCGAGTGCACGAGGATCGTCGACCCGCGCCGCGTCGTGCCGCAGAAGAGCATCATGTTGTAGGCGGTGCCGTAGACGACCGGCATCGCCGCGGCCTCCTCGAAGCCGAGGCCGTCGGGCACCTTGAACACCTGCTCCGGAGGGACGACGAGCGTGTCGGTGTAGCCGCCGAAGTAGGGCATCGCCATCACGCGATCCCCCTCGGCGAGGCCCTCCACGCCCTCGCCCACCTGGTCGACGACGCCGGAGACCTCGTAGCCCACGACGCACGGGATCTTGGGGGCGTCGGGGTAGAGGCCGACGCGCGCCATCAGGTCGGCGAAGTTGATGCCGCACGCCTTGACGCGCACGCGCACCTTGCCCGCGCCCGCCTCCGGGTCGGGGGCCTCGCGGACCTGAAGCACTTCGGGAGGGCCTGCCTTGGTGATCCAGACCTGACGCATGGGCCGGGAGGGTAGCTCAGGCGCCGTGTCCGTGCCCATCGGGCTTTTCGCCCGGCCCTCCGGGACGTCAGCGTCGCGCGACCGGCTTTCCGTGGCGGTAGAGGGTGGTGTCGCCATCCTCGTCGTCGTCGTCGTCCTGGACCTTCGCCTTGCCGACCTTGCGGGCGGACTCCTTGGCCGGCGGCGTGGCCGCGGCGGCGCTCTTGGGCGCCGTCTCCGCGCGGCCCGACGAGGCGGCGGGGTAGGGGCCGGTCTGCGCCAGAATCCGTCTCGACCGGGATCTCGGCGGCGGCCCGCGCCTCCGCGGTCGTCGGCTCGGGGGTCCCCTCCTCCGCGGGCGGCGGGTCGGTCTTGAAGGCGGCGTCGGCGTCCTCCTCCGCGCCGTGGCTGGTGACCGCCTCCTCCACGTCCTTCGTGTTGCCGTCGGCGGCCTGCGTCAGCGCGTTGGCGATGGAGCTCGCCGCCGGGCCCTCGCCCGCCGCGGTCGCCGGCTCCTCCTTCGACGGCTCCGGCTCGGTGACGAGGGCGACCTTCCGCGCGAAGGCGTCGAGCACGCCGAGCAGCGCCTCGTTGGGCGCCTTGTGGACCAGCTTGTCCCAGCCGAGCGCCTCGAGGAGCCCCTTGGGCGAGCCGTTGCCCGACTCGTGCACCTTGCGGATCCACTCCGCGAGCTCGTCCTTCGTCAGGCCGGTGCTCAGCACGTCGGTGCCCTTGAGCTCCCCGCCGCGGCTCTCCAGCGTGGACAGCAGCCAGCGGGCGTCGAAGAGGCCGAGGTCGTAGGCGGTGACGAGCGCCTTGAGGAGCGTCGGCTTGGTGAGGGCGCTCTGTCGCCAGAAGGTCCACCAGTCGGCCAGCGGCGCCCAGCCGATCACGACCGCCGGCGGCAGCCCGTCCTCGAAGGCGTTGGCCACCAGGTCCCCGGCCACGAGCGAGTCGAACACCACCGAGGAGACCTTCTCGTCGTCGTCGCGCAGGGCGGCCTTCGCGCCGCGGATCCCCCAGCCGGAGATGATCGGGCCGCGCACCGCCTGCGGGATGTGCAAGAAGATGCGGTCCTGGGGCGCCTTGCCGTCGGGCGGGAAGAAGAAGGCGAGGAAGTGCTCGGCGGTACGCACGCGCCCCTCGGGCGTGCGGCGGTGCTCCTCCACCGCCAGACAGAACTTGCCGAGAGGCGAGCCGAGATCGTTACGCGTGCGCTCCAAGATCCACCTCCTGGGGGGCCGCCGGGCGGAGCCCGCGGCAGGGATCGGGGAGCATATCAGAGGCGGCCGGTCACCAGTCCATGATGGCGGAGCCCCACGTGAAGCCCGCGCCGAAGGCCACCATCGCGATCTTCATGCCGCGCTTCAGGCGGCCGTTCTTCGTGGCCTCCCACAGCAGGAGCGGGATCGTGGCGGCGGTGGTGTTGCCGTACTTCTGGATGTTGTGGACGAGCTTCTCCTCCGGGATGGCGAGCTGCTGCGCGACGTACTGGTTGATGCGCATGTTCGCCTGGTGGAAGAAGAAGAGGTCGACGTCGTTCGTCGAGAGCTGCTGGTCCCAGAGCGCCTGCATGAGCCCCATGCACATGCGCTCGACCGCGTTCTTGAAGACCGTCTTGCCCTCCATCTGCGGCCAGAGCATCTCCGGCGTGACGTGGCCGAAGCCCTCGGCGTCGACCGGGACGTACGGGCGCTTGGCGATGTCCCAGAGGCGGAGGCAGAGCGCCTCCGCGCCGCGGCCGTCGGCCCCGAGGAAGAAGTTGCGCAGGCCCTGCTCCTCGTCGGTGCCGCTGACGATCACCGCGCCCGCGCCGTCGCCGAACAGGGAGGTGACCTGGCGGCCGCGCGTGGAAAAGTCCAGGGCGGCGGAGTGCGTCTCGGTGCCGACGAGCAGGACGTGCTTCATGCCGCCCGCCTTCACCAGGGAGGAGGCCGTCGCCAGCCCGTAGATGAAGCCGGAGCACTGGTTGCGGATGTCCATGCACGGGACGAACTTGGGGTCGTCGCCCTCCGGCAGGCCGAGCTTGCGCTGCAAGAAGACGCTCGTCCCGGGGAAGTGCATGTCCGGCGAGAGGGTGGCGAGCAGGATCATGTCCAGGTCGCCCGGCGCGATGCCGGCGTTGGCGATCGCCTCCTTGCACGCGGGGACCGCCAGGTCGGAGCTGCCCACGCCCTCGTCGGCGTAGCGGCGCTCCTCGATCCCGGTGCGCTGCAGGATCCACTCGTGCGTCGTGTCGATGCCGTACTTCTCGCGCAGGTCGTCGTTGGTGACCACGCGCGGCGGGACGTACCCGCCGACCCCTGAAATATAGGCGTTTTTCACGCCACGGACGTAGCACGGGGCCAGGGGAGCGCCAAGACCCCGTGCGCCGGGCGCCCGCGGGAGAGCCTTTCCTCGGGCCCCGGATGGTGGTCCGCTTGGACGCATGAGGTTGAGCCATCTCGCCGTCTTCTCGCTGGTGCTGGGGGTGGCGCCACCGGCGCTCGCCGACTCCCACCCCAAGGGCGTGACCTACCCCCTCACGCCGGCCGTGCTGCAGCCGAGCGGCCTCACCCACCCGCTGCCCTCCACGAGGCGCTACGTGCTGGTGTGGAAGGACCAGCTCGCCGACGCCGTGCAGTCCATCTCGCAGGCGCAGAAGCAGTTCATCGTCACGCACTACGTGGGGACGCAGAAGGTCTTCAAGAAGCAGATCGACGAGTACCGGCAGATGAACCCGGACTTCCTGGTGCTCGTCTATCACCTGGCCTACGGGCTCAACGGCGCGGACCAGCAGAACCCGGTGGGCAACATCGTGGGGCCGGACACGTACGGCCAGGAGGACACCGACGTCTTCTCGCCATACGTCACCGCGCACTCCCTCACGCGCGAGAACGCCTACCAGCACGGCACGAGCACCGGCTTCACGAGCGACCGCATCTTCTACCCGGACCCGTACTGGCTGATGGACATCACGTCGGCGGAGTGGAAGCAGTACATGGCGGACACCATGACCACGTGGGCGAAGACCTTCGCCACCACCGAGTCCACCGGCTTCTTCTTCGATGTCGCCTTCCACCCCTGGTACGGCTATCAGCCGAGCGGCTGGTGGTCGCCGCTCGCCGGCGGCTCCTCGCACGGGGCGCTCGCCGCGTGGTGGAACCCGCGCGCCACGCAGTACTTCGACGACCTGCGCAAGGCCTTCGCCCCGACGAAGACGCACGGGCGCTACCTCGTCATCCCCAACCCGGACTCCCTCATCGACGAGGAGCCGGCCTTCCTGGACGGCACCGACGGCGCGTTCACCGAGAACTGGCAGGCGGTGACGGCCAACGCGGGCGACTGGTACACGTCAGTCCGGCGGATAAGCCGCTACGTCACCGGCAACGCCAAGACGTGGATCGCCGACGTCACCAAGGCCGGCACCGACCTGACCATGGCGGAGCGTGAGCTGCTCATCGGCACCTACCTCCTGGTGCGCAACGGCACGAGCTACATCATGTTCGGCAACTCCGACATCACCTGGTATCCGGAGTACGAGATCGACCTCGGCGGGTACGTCGCCGAGCCGCCGGCGGACGTGGAGCAGCTCCTCGTCGCCGGCAAGGGCGGCGCGCAGGGCGGCCTGTACGAGCGCGACTACGTCGCGGGGATGGTGCTGGTCAACTCGTCCGGCGCCGCGCTCACCGCCACGGTGCCCAGGGCGATGAAGCAGGCGGAGTGGACCGGCGGCGGGGCGGTCGACGCCGCCGGCACCATGCCGGCGTACGCGCTGACCTACACCAAGGACGTGCCCGCGGGCTCGCTCAGCGTCCCCGCGCGGAGCGCGGTCATCCTGCAGGACCCCGCCGCCCTCCCGCCGCCAGGGGTGGAGCCGGGCGGCGGTGGTGACGGGGGCGTGGGCGCCGACGGCGGGCTCACGCCGGGCGACGAGGCGGGCCTGACCGACGACGGCGGCGCGGGCGGAGGAGGGGAGGGCTCGGGCGGCTGCGGCTGCGTCACCGCGGGCATGCCCGGGCGGGGCGGAGGCGCGCTCCTTCTCGCCACCGCCGCCGTCGGCGCGGCCCTGATCCGGCGTCGCGCGGCAAGAGGGTGCGGGGCCAGCCGTCACGGCTGAGGCATGATCGACCGGCGACGCGCGTCGCGTGCAGTCTTCCCGCGCGCGCGTCGTGCTGATACTGCTGGGGTGTGTCCAGCGCTTCGACTGCCGATGAGCGCCGTGCGCTCCGCGAGCTCCGCGCGCGCGTCCGCGCCGAGCCGGCGGGGAACCGCGTCCTCGACTGGGTAGTTCCCCAACTCGGCACTTTGCTGAGGAGTACCTACGCCGTGGCGCACCGGCTCGCCCCCGCCGCCGACGCCACCGGCTGGGAGTACCGGTACCTGACGACGTTTCCCTCGCCCTTCCGCAAGGGGCTGCGCCCGTACTGGGCATTCCTGCGCCGGTCGCCGAGCGCCAGCGGCTCCTACGACCCGCTCCGCCCGGAGCGCGCCCAGCGCAACCGGGTGCTCCGGCTGCCGGAGATCCAGGCGGGGGGCATCACGCCGACCACGGCGCGCCTCTACGAGGAGATCTTCCCGCGCATCGGCGTGGGGGGGATGGACCAGATCCGCGTGCTGCTCTGCGACGGCCCGCGCCTGCTCGCGTGGCTCGGCGCCTTCCGCCCGGAGCGCTTCGGCGTGCGCGAGCGGGACGTGCTGCGCGCGGTGGTGCCGGTCCTGGTCGAGCGGCTGCGCCTGGAGGAGTCGCTCGCGCACGCCCGCCTCCACGAGGTGGGGCTCGCGGCGGCGCTGGACCTGCTCGGGGCGGCGGCGTTCCTGGTGGACGGCCGCTCTCGGCCGGTGCTCGCCAGCCGCGCCGGGCGCGAGCTGCTCGTCGCCGACGGCCGCCGGGTGCGCGACCGCATCGCCGCCGTCGCCGCCGGGAAGGACCCGCGCGCCACGGTGCTCCGCGTGGCGGCCCGGGGTGTACCCACCCACCGCCTGGTGGTGTTCCACAGCGGCGCGCAGGGCGTGGACGACGCGCTGCTGCGGCGGATGGCGCGGGCGTGGCGGCTGACGCCGCGGCAGACGCAGGTGCTCGGGTGTCTGGTGCTGGGGGACGCCAACAAGGTCATCGCCGAGAAGCTCGGCTGCGCGGTGGGGACGGTGGAACTGCACGTCAGCGCCATCCTCGGCAAGGCGAAGGTCGAGTCGCGCGCCGCGGTGGTGGCCGCGTTCTGGAGGTGAGGCGAGCGCGGCGGCGCCGCAGCGGCGCTCGCCGGTGGAGAGCCGGGAGGGAATCAGACCCTCGCGCACGGTGTTGCAGACCGCGCTCCTCGTCAGAGAACCGGCTCGTCGGCTGGAGACGAGCGGGGCCACGGCGTCCTGACGCGCTCCGCGACGGCGTCGCGTCCGCACCTCATGGTCCTTCGCCTCGCGGCGCTCCTTCTTGCGTCCCTCGACACGCCGCCGGAGAGGTCCCGCCGCGCGATCCTGCCGCGTGGCGCTGACCGTCCACCGCGCGAGGCGCTCACCGATCGCGGATGACCAGCAGCCGGGGCTCGGTCATGTCCTCGATCGCCCAGCGGATGCCCTCGCGCCCGAGGCCGGAGCCCTTCACGCCGCCGTAGGGCATGTTGTCGACGCGGAAGCTCGGCACGTCGCCCACCACGACGCCGCCCACCTCGAGCTCGTCCCAGGCGCGCGTCGCGTGCGAGAGGCTGTCGGTGAACACGCCCGCCTGCAGGCCGTACCGGCTGTCGTTCACCGTGACCAGCGCGTCCTCGTAGTCGGAGAAGCGCTCGAGGACCGTGACCGGGCCGAAGGCCTCTTGCGCCCAAAGCGGCTCGTCGCGCGGGACGTTCTCCAGCACCGCGGCCTGGATCGTGGCGCGCGTGCGCCCGCCCCCGCAGAGCACCTTCGCGCCGCGCGCCCGCGCGCTCTCGATCCAGCCCTCCAGTCGCGCCGCCGCCGCCTCGTCGATCATCGGGCCGAGGAAGGTGGTCTCGTCGCGCGGGTTACCGGCGACCAGGCCGGACACCTTGGCCACCAGGCGCTCGCGCACGGCGTCGTAAAGGCTCTCGTGCACGAGGACGCGCTGCACCGAGATGCAGCTTTGCCCCGACTGGTAGTAGCCGCCGAAGACGATGCGCTCGACGACGAAGTCCAGCCGGTCCTTCTGGTCGGCGTCGACGACGCACGCAGCGTTGCCGCCGAGCTCCAGCACCACCTTCTTGCGGCCGGCGCGCGCCTTCAGGTCCCAGCCCACCTTGCCCGAGCCGGTGAAGGAGAGCAGCTTAAGCCGGTCGTCTTCCACGAAGGGCCCCACGTCGTGCACGAGCGCGGGCAGCACCGAGAAGGCGCCCTCCGGCAGGTCGGTCTCGGCGAGGACCTCGCCGACGATGAGCGCGCCGACGGGTGTGCGCTCGGAAGGCTTGAGCACGAACGGGCAGCCCGCGGCGATCGCCGGCGCGACCTTGTGCGCCACCAGGTTGAGGGGGAAGTTGAAGGGCGTGATGAAGGAGCACGGCCCGAGCGGCACGCGCTTCGTGAAGCCGCGGAAGCCCTTCGCCCGCGGGGAGATCTCCAGGTTGAGCACCTGGCCGTCGATGCGCACCGCTTCCTCGGCGGCGACCTTGAAGGTATCCACCAGGCGAGCCACCTCGCCGCGCGCGTCGCGGATGGGCTTGCCCGCCTCGATGCACAGGGCGAGCGCCAGCTCGTCGGCGCGCTCGCGGAAGCGCGCCACGCAGTGCTCGAGGACCCTCTGCCGGTCGTAGGGACGCAGCTCGCGCATCGCCTTCGCCGCGCGCGCGGCGGCGGCGATCGACGCCTCGATCACCGGAGCGTCGGCGAGCGCGACGCGCGTGGCCACCTCGCCGGTGTACTTGTCGTGCACGACCAGGTCGGCGTTGGGCTCCAGCGCGTGGTTGGCGAGGTAGTAGGGGTAGCGCGGCTTGAGCATCGGGACACCTCCGGTCGAAGTCTCGACGGTAAGGTCCTCGGGCTCGGCAGACCAGCCCCGGCTCGCGACCGTCGTCGACGCGCCGAAGTGGAGCGGCGCGGCGTCACGCAGGTGGTTACGTCACGGGCCGTCCAGGCTCCCCTGGCGCCGCTCGCGGCGCAGGCGCAGCCGGAGCAGCCGGTCCTGCTCGCGGCACCACCAGGCGCTGCCGAGGCGGTCCAGCTCGGCGTCGTCGCCGAATCCGTCGCGAATGCGCAGGCAGAGCACCTCGAGGTGTCGGCGCGCCCGCGCGCACGCGCGGGCGGCCGGCCACCGACGCCCCCCGGGCGCGAGCGCCCCGTCCAGTGCCGCGCTGACGTGCCCCACCAGCACCAGCCCGAAGAACGCCCTCCGTACGCACCGCCGCCCCTCCGGCGTGAGCTCGACGAGCATGTCCCGCCCGCTACGCCGCCGTCTCACCAGCCCGATCCGCTCGAGCGCTCGCATCATCACGCTGATGGTGGACCGCGCGACCCCGAGCGCCCGCCGCAGGTCGCTCTGGAAGGGACTGGTGCGCGTGCCCAGTCGGTACAGCGCGTCGAGCAGATCGTAGCGCGCGGACGTCAGCCCGAGCGCCGCCAGCGCCCGCCGCGTCAGCTTCAGCGTCGCGTAATAGGCCCGCTTGATCGTGAAGAACACAGGGTCCATCCACACCCCCAGAGCACCCCCCATGCCACCCCCCCCTCCCTGCAGATTTCAGGGGAAACGTCGCACTGCAAGTACCCTCGCACTTCGACGTTGGGTGTCCGGGGACAGGGAGGGGGGACAGGCGGGACAGGCGGGACAGGGCGGACAGGCGGGACAGGGGACGGCGGACAGGGGCGGACAGGGGGGGGAACGCGGCTCAGAGGCGCGGCGTCGTCGCCCCGGTCGCCCGCTGCAGGGCAGAGCGGGCGATGAGGTAGTCGTACGTCGCCGTCTCCACCTGGGCGCGGGCACGGGTCAGGAGCGTCTCGGCGTCGACGACGTCGAAGGAGGTGCCGGCGGCGGCCTGGAACCGCTTGGTCACGATGCGGTAGTTCTCCTCCGCCTGGGTCACGGCGGTCTTGGCCACCGCCAGCGCGTCCCTCGCCGTGTTCGCGTTGACGAACGCCTGGCGCGCCTCCAGGCGGACCTCGTCCTCCAGCTTGGTCCGCGCGAGCTGCGCCTGGTCCTTCCGCGCGCGCGCCTCCTTGATGCCGTTCCAGGTGGTGCCCCAGTCCCAGATGTCCCACGTGCCCGTGAGCCCGACGAACGCGGCGTCGTGCTGCTGGAACGCGGAGCCGTCGAAGTGCTGGTAGGTGCCCATGGCGTTCACCTGCGGCAGGAGCTTCAGCTTGGCGACGGAGAGGGCCATGCCCGCCTGGTCGATCCGCCGGTCCAGCGAGACCAGCTCCATCCGCTTCGTCGCGGCCTGCGTCTCGGCGTCGGCGACCGTCGACGGCTCGAGCGGAGGTGGCGCGTTGGTGTAGGGCACCGGTTCGAACGGCGCGTCGTGACGCCGCCCCATCAGCATCTCCAGCCGCCCCTGCGCGAGGGTGACCATGCCGCGCGACTGGATCACGAGCTGACGCGCGTTGGCGACGGCGAGCACCGCGCGCAGGAGGTCGTTCTTGCCGATGACGCCGTTCTGGTGCAGGGACTCCGCCTGGCGCTGCTGTCCCATGAGCTCGTCCACCGAGGTGGTCGCCACGCTGGAGAGGCGGGTGGCCTCCAGCAGCCGCAGGTACGCCTCGGCCACGCGAAACGCCACGTCGCGGCGCGTGGCGTTCTTCTGGATCTGCGCCACGTCCACGCCGTAGTCGCGCAGCTTGTACTCGTCGTAGATCACGAAGAGCGGCGTCAGCGGCTGGATCAGCGAAGCGGATGCGGTCCAGGTGAACTGGTCGCGCACCTGGATCGACCCGCCGCCGAAGTTGATCTGGAAGGGGCCGTCCCAGATCTGCAGGTTGCCGTCGAGCTGGACCTTCGGCCCGAAGTGGCCCGCGGTCTCCGCGCGGGACGCGCGCGCCTCGTCCACCTGCTTGTCGCTGGTGAGCACGTCGGGGTTGTGCGCGAGCGCGTACGAGACGCAGTCGCTCAAGGCGAGGACCGGACCGGCCGCGGGTGGAGGCGCGGCCGGCGGCGGCGTCGCGCTACCGGTGTCGGCCGGCGGCGGCGTCGCGCTACCGGTGTCGGCCGGCGGCGGCGTCGCGCTACCGGTGTCGGCCGGCGGCGGCGTCGCGCTACCGGTGTCGGCCGGCGGCGGCGTCGCGCTACCGGTGCCGGCCGGCGAGGGCGTCCCGGCGCCCGTGTCGGGACGGGGCGCACCGGTCGCCGGAGCCTGTGCGAGCGCGGCCGGGGCCGCGGCGAGCGAGAGCAGCATCGCGGCGGCGCCGAGCGCACGACCGCCGAGCCGATGGGGACCTTTCATGAGCACCTTGGGGTTAGCGAGTGAGGACGGTCACGTCCGCCGACAGACCCGCCGCCATGTGCACGTCCGGCGGCAGGTTCGACCAGGCGATCTTCACCGGGACGCGCTGCACGACCTTGACGAAGTTGCCTGACGCGTTGTCCGGCGGCATGAGCGAGAAGCGGGCGCCGGTGCCGGGGGACGTGGACTCCACCACGCCCTCGAACTTGCGGCCGGGGTAGGCGTCCACCTCGATCTCTGCGTGCTGGCCCTTCTGCATCTGCCCGACCTGCGTCTCCTTGAAGTTGGCGACGACGTAGGTGGCGGAGGGCACCACGCTCACGATCTGGCTGCCGGGCTGCACGAGCTGGCCCTCGCGCACCGCGAGCTTGGAGAGGACGCCATCGGCCGGGGCGACGATCGTGGTGTACGAGAGCTGCTGCTTGGCGAGCTCCACCGCCTGCTTGGCGGCGTCCGCGCGGGCGTGGGCGAGGTCGGCGTTGGCCTTGGCGGCGGCGAGCTGGGCGTCCACCGGCGTGCTCTGCTCCAGGCGACCCTTCGCCTCGGTCACGCGCGTCTGGGCGGCGCTCTTCGACTCCTCCGCTGCGGAGAGCTGCGCCTGCGCCTGCGCGACGGCGGCGCTGGACGCCGCGGCGTTGGCGCGCGCGGTGTCGAGCTGCGCCTGCGGGATGGCGTCGTCCTTGCGGAGCGACTGGGCGCGGGCGAGATCCGTCTGGGCGCGGGAGTCCTCCGCCTGCGCGCGGGCGAGCGACGCCCGGGCCGACGCGATCTGTGCGGCCGCCGAGCTGACCGAAGTGGCCGAGCCGCTGACCAGCGCCTTCGCCGCCGACAGCCCGCCTTTGGAGGTGGCCGCGACGATGAGCACCTGCGCGTCGGCGGCCGCCGCCTGGGCCTCGGCCGCGGCCTGCTCGGCCTGGGCCTGCTTGAGCCGGATTCTGGTAGTCCGACTTGTCGATCTGGACGATGGGCTGGTCCTTCTTGACCGGCTCGTTGTCGCCGACGAGTACCTTGAAGACCTGGCCGCCCACGCGGGCGGAGACGGGCACCACGTTGGCGTCCACCTGCGCGTCGTCGGTCGACTGATGGCCTCGCGTGGCCGCGGAGAAGATGCCGTAGCCGACGAGGCCCACCGCGATGATGGTGCCGAGGATGATGTACGGCCGCGTGCTCCGCTTCTTCGCTGGAGCGGCGGGGGCCTCCCCCTTCTCCGCGGTGTGGGCCGGGAGCGTCTCTGAGTTCGCGGTCGTCATGCAGTGGTCTCCTTGGGACCCCTCGCTCGTGCCGTCAGGCGGGCGCTCGGACGGTGCGCGGCGCCGCGAAGATCGCAGGTGAACGAAGATTCACTTTGCGAACGAAGGTATCACACGGCCTTCGATGCGGCTAGGCCCCGGCGCGTCGCGAAGGTGTCGGAATCATTGACAGGTCCCGGTCGAGGTGGCCGGTGTACTACCTGCAGCGCAGCCGCGCGACGCGCAGGTCCGCGGGGCCCTTCGCCGGCACCTCCTGCCAGACCACGTACGCCCCGTTGGGCGCGGCCGCCAGCTCGGTGTCACCCGCCTCCATGCCCGCGCCGGAGACGTCGACCTTGCTCGCCTGGACCAGGGCGTCGGCGCAGACGTGGGCGGCATGGCCGCGCGTGCCGTGGCCGCGGCCCTCCGTCCACGACATCAGCACGCACGCCGGGTCGGAGGTGGCGGCGAGCGCGGGGGCCATCGCCGGCTCGGCGCCGGTGTCGACCGCCGCGCGCACCACCGTCGCGCCGGGCTTCCACTTCGCGAAGGTGATCTTCCACGGGTCGCTCGCCTTCGCCCGCGACGCGTACGCGGCGATCGCCTGCGTGCCGTCCCAGCGGACCGTTGGCGCCCCCACCATCCGGCCCGGCGCGCTGAGCCTGACGACCTTCCCCGACGGCTTGCCGTCCGGGGCGATCTCCCGACCCTCGATGACCCCCTTGCGCCGCCAGGCGCCGAAGGCGTGGCCCCCCGTGGTGGCCGTGACCGCGAGGACGTCGACCCCGGCGTTGCCCTCGCAGTAGTGATCGTCCTCGCTGCCGCCCCTGAGCTCGTGCGACGCGTCCTCGCTGGTCGCGAAGGACTCCACGATGCTGCAGTAGCTGTGGAGGAGCACGGCCTTCGCGCCCACCGCCGCGACCGCGACGTGATCCCCCGGCGGCGTGTCGAAGGGCTTGACCTCGAAGGCGCCCAGCGTCTTGCCCTTCAGCCGGTCCACGCTGCACTCGAGGTCGCTCGCCTCCGCGGCAAACTGACACGTCCCCGTCCCGAGCGTGCCGTCGTTCGCCCAGGGCGCGACCGCGGTGATGAAGCCGCCGCTCGGATCGTCGTGCGCGATCTCGTCGGGCGGACCCGCCGGGACGAGCGACGCGTCGAACGCGCGCACCATCTCGACGCGCGCGGAGTAGTCGGGGATGTCCTTCGAGGGCACCGACTCGAGCCACCCGACGACCACCCCGGCCTTCGACGCGGCGATGTCGTGGTCGTAGCCGCCGTGACCGGAAGCCGTGACCACAACGCCTCGTGGCGGGTCGAGCGTGCACGTCTGCGAGGGAACGGGGCGCGGCGCCGCCGGCTTCGGCTTCGCCGCCGACGCGGACGCGGCCGACGACGAGCGCGCTGACGCCGGGGCTGCCGGGTCGTGCGTGGCCACAGGCGGCGGGTGCTTCTTGCAGCCCGCGACGAGGGTGATCGGGACGAGGAAGAGCAGCAGTCGGCGCATCCTCTGACTATCGGACCCCGCGGGCGGGCGGGTCAATCGTGGCCGGTCACGGCTTCGCGAGGCGCATGACGCGCCCGTCCGCGCTCGCGGAGTCTCCCCAGTAGAGGCTGGTGGCGTCGAGCACGATCTCCCATGGCGCGCCCTGACCGCCCGCGAGCACCGCCGGCCCGTTCGCGCCGCAGCCCTGCAGGTCGCAGCGCAGCACGGTGCCGGAAGCCTGGTTCAACCAGTAGACGCCGGAGGCGTCGGCGGCGATGCCCGCCGGCGCCGCCTGGTTGTCGGCGAAGATCTGGGGCGTGCTGCAGCCGGCGAGCGGACAGCGAAGGACCTGGCCGCCGGCGCCGGTGGTCCAGTAGACCGAGTCCCCGAAGACGGCGAGGTCGAACGGGCGGCCGGGGCTGCTCGAGACGAGCGTCGGCGCGGCGCACCCGCCGACGTCGCAGCGGTTCACCGCGCCGGCGTCGGGCACGTCGCTCGTCCAGTACACGCCGTTGCCCGCGATCGCGAGGCCGTACCACGGCCCACCGCCCTTGTCCTTCGCGAAGGTGCCGGGCGAGACGCACCCGATCGCGCTGCACGTGCCGATGGTCCCGTCCTTGGCGTTGGTCCAGAACACCGAGCTCTTGTCCGCCACGACGGCCACGGGGTTGTCGGGCGTCGTGGAGGTGATCGTGGCCAGCGTGGCCGCGCAGTTGGTGGGATCGCAGGAGAGCACCAGCCCCGGTCCGCCCGCGTCGCCGCTGACACCGTAGTCGGTCATGTAGAGCTTGCCGCCAGATACGAAGACGTCGGCCGGGAGATCCTGGTTGTCGAGGAGCGTGGTGACTCCGCCGTCCGCGCACCCCGTGATGGGACAGCTCGCGAAGGAGGCCTTGTAGTCGTTGTTCGCCCAGTACACGCGCGTCGCGTCCACCGCGATGCCGAAGGGCGAGTGCTGGCCGGTGGCGATTGTCAGGGGCAGGCACGCCGACGCCGAGCACCCTCCACCGACGCAGTCGTGGCCGCAGCGCCCGCAGTTGCGGCCGTCAGAGGACAGGTCGACGCACGCGCCGTTGCACGCGGCGAGGCCGCCCTCGCAGCGCGGCGCCGCGGGCGAGTCGGCGCCAGCGTCGTAGCCCTGCGTGAGGTCGTCCAGCGGCGTGAGCACCGAGCACGCCGCCGCGCCAGCGGCGACCAGAACGCCGGTCGCGACGAGGCCCCTTCGCACCAACCGCATGGGATCACTCTACCGGCAGCCCACGCCTCGCGTCTCTCGCAGGCAACACCGGCGTCAGGACGGCGTCGCCGATGGCGTCCACACGAGGTCCGGCCGAAGGCCGGCCCACGACCCGAAGGGCGCGTGGACCCGTGGACGCAGGCCTCCGTCCTGGCGGAATCCAGGCTCGAGCCTCCGAAGCTCGGTGGCCAAGTTCGACTCTTGGCGGAGGCGCCGACGCCACCCCGGACGGGTGGCATCGTCCGGCTCGAGCCGCGCCGCGCGTCAGCAGCCTCGTGAAGAGGAAGAGACGAAGGTAACGGTCATGCGGACACTCATGCTCACGCCGGCGATGGCGCCGCACAGGGTCATCCCCTGGCAGCGCGCGATCGTGCTCAGCTTCCTCGGCAAGGTCGAGGTCGTCGCCGAGTACGACGAGATCATCCGCTCGCAGGCGCTCGCGGTGCGGGCGCCCGCGGTGGTGCGGCTGACGCGCGGCCACGTGCCGGTGCGGCGGACGGTCCGCTTCTCGCGGCTGAACGTCTTCACCCGCGACGCCTTCCGCTGCCAGTACTGCGGCGCCCGCCGGGCGATGCGCGAGCTCACCTACGACCACGTCGTGCCCCGCGCCCGCGGAGGCCCGACGGACTGGACGAACATCGTGACCGCGTGCCGCGCCTGCAACGACAGGAAGGGCGGCCGCACGCCGGAGGAGGCGCACATGCGCCTGCTCTCCAAGCCGGTGAAGCCCTCGTGGCTGCCGGCGACGACGGCGCTGCAGGTCGACCCCGCCACCGTCCCCGCCCCGTGGCAGGTGTTCTGCGCGTGAACAAGGCGGGATCTCGCGCCGGGCATCCGGCGCGAGACTGGAAGGAAAACCGACCAAGCGTCGGGCCTGTCTCGAAAACAGCGCGCGCGGTCTCCGCGTGGGGTGCGAGTCCTCTTCCTTCCGCAAAGAGCGCTATGATGAGCCCATCGTGCGCCGGCTCGTCTTCCTCGTCCTGGTGTCGCCCGCGGTCGCGGCGTGCACCCGCATCGACCTGCCTCCGCGGCCGCAGCCCGCCGTGCCCGACGCCTCCTTCCTCTTCGACGCCGGCGTGCCCGAGGCCGGCCCGACGCCGCACTGCGACGACGTCGCCGTCGACTTCTCCCTCACCGACAACCCGACGGGCCCGTGGAGCTACGGCTACGAGTTCGAGCCCGGGATCTTCAGCCCGCTCCCGAACGAGCAGGCCTTCGGTCCGGCCGACCTGTGGGTGACCTCCCTGACGGGCGGGGCGCAGCCGGCGGTGGGCTTCAACCCGACCTCGCAGACCGTGACCTGGTTCCAGACGGCCGACGTGCCGGCGGGCGCGGTCGTCCTGATGCCGGGGCTCGAAGGGGAGTCCGCCGTCGTACGGTGGACCTCACCCGTCAAGCGGACCATCGCGCTCGGCGGGCGCTTCGTCGGCCTCTCCATCAAGCCGCCGACGACCGTGGACGTGCACGTCCTCCACGGCGCCGGCTCGCTCTTCGACGGTGAGATCAACCTGGGCGACGCCTCCGGCGGCGACGCGGCCTTCGGCCTCACGGAGCCGGTGGACGTGGGGGACACCGTGGATTTCGTCGTCGGCTGGGGCGGCGCCGGCGGGAGCCTGGACGCCACGCAGCTCGTCGCCACCGTCTGCTACCTGCCGTAGGCGCGCGGCACCGCGGGCGGCTAGCATCGCCCGCATGTCCAAGACGCACGTCGAGCGGCACTTCTCCGGCGGCGACACCGTCCGCGACGTCGTCATCGGCATGTCCGACGGCCTCACCGTGCCCTTCGCGCTCGCCGCCGGCCTCTCCGGCGCGGTCGCGTCCTCGCACATCGTGGTCACCGCGGGGCTCGCCGAGGTCGCGGCGGGCGCCATCGCCATGGGCCTCGGTGGGTTCCTCGCCGCGCGCGGCGACGCCGAGCACTACGCCGCCGAGCACGCGCGCGAGCAGCGCGAGGTGCAGATGGTCCCGCACCTGGAGGAGGAGGAGGTGCGCGCCGTCCTCGCCGACCTGGGCCTGAGCAGCGAGGAGAGCCGGCCCGTCGTCGAGGCGCTCACGCGCTCCCCGGAGAAGTGGGTCGCCTTCATGATGCGCTTCGAGCTCGGGCTGGAGGCGCCGGACCCGAAGCGGGCGGTGTGGAGCGCGCTCACCATCGGCGGGTCCTACGCCGCGGGCGCCGCGCTGCCGCTGCTCCCCTACTTCCTCGTCCCGGAGGCGCGGCGAGGCCTGCTCTTCTCCACCGCCCTCACCGCCGTGGCGCTGCTCGTCTTCGGGGCCGTCAAGGCGCGCTTCACCGACGTCCCCTCGTGGCGCGGCGCGCTGCAGACGCTGCTCATCGGCGGACTCGCGGCGGTGGCGGCGTTCGGGCTGGCGCGCGCCTTCGCCTGATCACAGCGAGAAGAAGTGGCGGATCTTGCCGAGGAGCTGCGACTGCGTCTCCTCGATCTGCTTCTTCGTCTCCTCCGAGTTGCGCGCGACGTGCTCGGACAGCTTGGCCTGTCGCTCGGCGAGCACGCGGCTCACCCTGTCGGCGAGCTCGGGGTGCGCCTTCAGCGTCGCGTGGAAGGCCTCGAAGCCGATGGCGATCAGCTCGGTGTCCGTCGCCGCGACCACGTCGGCGTTGCGCGGCTCGCCGGTCATCAGCGCCATCTCGCCGAAGAACTTCCCGGGCCCCAGGCGCGCCACCTCGGTCAGGGCCCCGCCCCTGCCCGCGGGCACCATCACCTTCACCTCGCCGTCGCGCACGACGAAGAGCTCGTTGGTCTTGTCGCCCCGCCGCACGATGCCCTCGCCGCGGGCGTACAGGTGCGAGCGCGCGTAGCCGGCGAGCCGGGTGACCTCCTCCTCCGGCAGCGCGGCGAGGAAGTCGACGCTGCGCATGGCCTCCAGGTGGCTCGACGCGCGCTCCTTCGCCGCGCGCGCCTCCGTCTCCTCCGTCACCTGGTGGACGTAGTGCTCGCGCGTGGGCCAGGCCATGGGCGTGCCGGCTCGTTCCAGCGCGTACCAGATGCGATCCAGCACCTCGCCGTCGATGGCGAAGCGCCGGTGGAACTGGTCGGTCCAGAAGCGCACCTTCAGCTCGGTGCCGCAGTCGTTGAAGTTGCTGGTGAAGACCGTGGGCGGAGGGTCCGAAAGCACGCCGTCGATGTCGCGCATGGCGTCCAGCAGCACCCGCTGCACCTTCTTCGGCGGGATGGACAGCAGCACGCTCACCACCACCGATCGCGCCACCGGCCCGCCCGGCCGCGAGTAGTTGATGATCGGCGCCTTCGCCAGCACGCCGTTGGGGACGACGATCTCCACGTCGTCCAGCGTGACCACCTTGGTGGCGCGCCAGTTGACCTCGATGACCTTGCCCAGGTGGGACGCCACGTCGTCGTACTGGATCCAGTCGCCGACGACGAAGGGCGTCTGCATCTGCAGCGCGAGTCCGGCGAAGAGGTTGCCCATCGTGTCCTGGAGAGACAGGCCGATGACCGCGGTGAGCACGGCGGACGTCGTCAGGATGGACCCCGGCTCGATGCCCGCGGCGCGCAGCGAGGCGAGCGCGACGAAGACGTAGACGACGCCCTGCACCAGATCGCGGATGATCTTGGGCAGCGGCTTGGTGAGCCTGCGCCCCAGCCCCACGTCGAGGACGAGCAGCACCGCGCTGCGGCCGATCGACGCGAGCAGGAACACCACCGCAGAGATGCTCACGCCGACGCGCAGCGTGCCCTCCGAGGTGACCACCACGCGCATGAGCGTGTGCGCCACCAGGTGCAGGACGAGCATCACCACCGGCTGCCGCGCGAGCCGCTTGCCGCGCTGGGGCAGCAGCAGCCAGAGCACGCCGACCAGCACGATCGCGATGGCGACGCCGGCGACCTCGCCGTTGCGCAGGTCCTGCTGGATGGCGGCGGCGAAGTTGGGCAGGGCGCTCAAGGCGGACGGGGAGGGTATCACCGGTGCCGCGGGGCGGTCACTCGCGCCGGTCGCTGCGGATCCGGCCGTCCACGATCTCCACGACGCGGTCGCAGCGGTCGGCGATGCGCGGGTCGTGCGTGACGACGAGGAAGGTCGTCCCGCGCTCGCGGTTGAGGCGGCCCATGAGGTCGAACACCTCCCCGGACGACTCGGTGTCCAGGTTGCCGGTCGGCTCGTCGGCCAGCACCAGCGGCGGGCGGTGCGCCAGCGCCCGCGCGATCGCCACCCGCTGCTGCTGCCCGCCGGACAGCTCGGTGACGCGGCTGCGCGCCTTGTCGGCGAGCCCCACCTCGGCCAGCAGCGCCGCCGCCCGGTCGCGCAGCTCCGGCGAGGGGTGGCCCGCGTCCGCCCAGCCGGGGAGCATGACGTTCTCCAGCGCCGTGAAGCCGGGCAGGAGCATGTGCGCCTGGAAGACGAAGCCCAGCTTGCGACCGCGCAGGGTCGTGAGCTGCCTCTCGTCCAGCGAGGCCGTGTCCTGCCCCTCGATGATCACCCGCCCGCTCGTGGGGCGGTCGAGCAGGCCGATGAGGTTGAGCAGGGTGCTCTTGCCGGAGCCCGAGGGCCCGATCAGCGCGCAGAGCTCGCCGCGCTCGAGCGTCAGGTCCACCCCGTCGACGGCGCGCGTCACCACGTCGTCGCCGTAGTACTTCGCCAGCGCCTCCACGCGCAGCAGCGGCGGCGCGTCGTCAGGCATTGCGGATCGCCGTCGCCGGGTCGAGGCGCGCCGCGCGCCGCGCGGGCAGGACCGCGGCCACCAGCCCGACCCCCACGGCGAGGGCAGTGGCCCCGGCGAAGAGGCTCGGCGCGAGGTCCACCGGGAACTGCGGCGTGCCGTCGGGGTTGCTCGCCAGCCGCTCGAAGAAGAGCGCGAAGAGGGCGCCCAGGCCGCAGCCCACGAACGAGCCGCAGAGGCCGAGCAGGCCGCCCTGGATGAGGAACACCGAGAGCACGCGCCGCGCCGGCGTGCCGCACGCGCGCAGGATGCCGATCTCCTTCGACTTCTGCACCACCGAGACGATGAGCACGCTCGCGATGCCGAGCGCCACCGCGAGGACCACGAAGAACTCGATCATGTACTTGGAGCTGTTCTGCGATCGCAGCCCGACCAGAAGCTGAGCATTGACCTTCATCCAGCTGTCGGACTGCAGGCCCGTGCGGTCGTGGATCTCCCCGGCGATCCTCTCCGCGTCGAACACCTGGGCCACCTTGACCTCCAGCGTGGTCGCGCCACCGGGGAGGGCGTAGAGCGACTGCGCCTGCCGCAGGGAGGTGAGCACCCACGTCTGGTCGACGCCCTTGTTGCCCAGCTCGAAGATCCCGGCGATGGGCACCACCTCCTCATGGCCCTCGGTGGTCGTGAGGCGGATCTTGTCGCCGACGGCGACGCCCAGGTCGTCCGCCAGCTGCGAGCCGATGACCACGTTGGCGCCGGAGACGTCGAAGCGTCCGGAGGTCGTCTTCGCCTTCACGTCGATGACCTGCAGGAAGCGCTCGGGGTCCACGCCGCGCACCACGACGGCGCGCCTGGCGTTGCCTCGCTCGGCGAAGCCCGCGCCGGTCACCGCCGGCGAGACCGCCACCACGCCGGGGATGGCCTCCACCTTGGCCACGACCTTGGGCCACTCGTCGATCGACTTGAGGCGCTGCGACGCCTTCTCCACCGTGCGCGCGACGGCGACCTTGCCGTCATCGAGCGGGCGCGGCACCTCCTCGGGCGGGCGCAGGGTGACGTGCGGCTGCGACCCGAGCGTCTTCGCGACGAGGCTCGTTTGCAGGCCGTTGATGAGCGCAGAGAGGAAGACGATCACGCTCACCCCCACCGCGACCGCCGAGAGGATGAGCACGGTCTGCGCCTTCGCCTCGCGCATGTAGCGCAGCGCGACGAACCACTCGAAGGGCACGGCTCACCCCCCTCCCGGGACGGCGCGCACGCGCTCGCCCGGCCGCACGCTCTGTCCGTCGGGCACGATCACCTGGGCGCCCTCCGCGAGGCCGCCCACGACCTCCACGTCGCCGTCGCCGGTGAGCCCCAGCTTCAGGTCCTTGCGCACCGCGCGGCCGCCCTCCACCGCCAGCGCCCACGGGGCGGGCGTGGCCATCCCGTGCACCGCGGTCGACGGGATCACCAGCGCCTGCTTCCTCGACGCCACCGTCAGGTCGATGGACACCGTCATGTCCGGCTTCAGGTACGCGGGCGGGGAGGGGACGCGCAGGCGCACCTCCACCGTGCCCCGCTGCGGGTCGATCGACGGCGCGATGTAGCTCACCTGGGCGTCGAACGCGTCGCGCGGGAAGGCGTCGGCCGACGCGCGACCCTTCTCCCCCAGCGCGATGGTCGCCAGGTTGCGCTCGTCCGGCTGGAAGACGAGCTCCACGTCGCCGTCCGCCGCCATGGTCATCAGCGCGCGCCCCGGCTGGACGTTGTCGCCCACCTCCACCGCGCGCGTCAGCACCACCCCGTCGTGCGCGGCGGTGAGGCGGGTCTCCGCCAGCCGCACCTCCGCCCCGCGCTGCTGCGCCCGCGCCTGCATCAGCGCGCTCAGCGCCACGCGCGAGTCCGCGCCCATCGGCGTGGCCGCGAGCTGCTGCGCCTCCGCCGAGTTCTTCTGGGCGCGCGCGACGTCGAGCCCCTGGCGCGCCTGCTCGAGCTCGGTCTGCGGGATGGCGCCGGCCTTCACGAGGCCCTTTGCGCGCTCGTAGTCCAGCGTCGCCTTGTCCAGGTTCGTCTGCGCCTGGCTGAGGCTCTGGTTGGCCACGATGGCCCCGACCCGCCGCAGCTGGTCCACCCTCGCGCTCGCCTGCGCCACGGCGGCCTTCGCCTGCGCCACCTGCGCGCGCTCCTCGGCGTCGTCGATCTGCACCAGCAGCGCGCCTTCCTTGACGTGCTCCCCCTCCACCGCGCCGACCGCCACGACGAGCCCGGCCACGTTGGACGCCACGCTGATGCGCGCCGGTGGCATCACCCGCCCGCTCGCCACCACGTGCTGCTCGATGTCCCGACACATGATGGCGACCACCTCCACGCGCGGCCCGCGGGAGCGGACGACGAGCACCGCTGCGGCCACGCCGAGGAGCGCCAGCGCGATCCAGAAGAGGGGACGACGGAGCAAGCCCTTCACGCAGCCTTCGATTCCGCAGCCCGCCAGCCGGGTGCGCACTGGTGATATCACGCAGGCCGGCGCGGCACCCCGCGGCCGGCGCCGGTCAGTCGCGCAAGCGCCGGGCGTCCGTCCAGGTTGGCCGCCAGGCGCCCCTGTGGCATGCTCCGCGCCCTTTTCGGCCCCCGTAGCTCAGAGGATAGAGCAGCGGTTTCCTAAACCGTTGGTCGGACGTTCGAATCGTCTCGGGGGCGCCTGCCCGTCCCGGAAACAGGGCTGGCTCAGCGCGTCAACGACCTCAATTCTCTTGCAACCGCACGCCGATCCTCCAAGATCAACCCGGCTGGCGGACCGCTCCCCCCCGCGTTCGGTGGAGCGACCGACCAGCGTGCGCCCGTCCTTTCAAGGAGCCTCTTCATGCGGTTGCTTACTCCGATCACTGTCTTGAGCGTCACCGCCTTCGCCGCGGCCATGGTGTTCTCCGCCTGCGGAGGCCCCACAGACAACCGCTTCGGCGACGCCGGCGCCGGCACCGACGACGGCGCGGTCGGGCAGAACGACGGCGATCCGGTCATCGACCTCGGCGACGCCGACACCGACGGCGCGCACCCGTGCGTCAACCTGGAGTGCCAGCAGGTCACCTGCGGCGGCGGCGCGACGACGAGCATCAGCGGCAAGGTCTACGATCCCGCGGGCGTCAACCCGCTCTACAACGTCTACGTCTACGTCCCCAACGCCCCGCTGCAGCCCTTCGCGCAGGGCGTGACGTGCACCGCGTGCCAGGCGCCCGCCTCCGGCAACCCCGTCGTCTCCACGACCACGAAGGCGGACGGCAGCTTCACCCTGAAGGACGTGCCGGTCGGCTCGAGCATCCCGCTGGTGTTGCAGCTCGGCAAGTGGCGCCGCCACCTGACCATCGGCACCGTCAAGCAGTGCACGGACAACCCGCAGCCGGACAAGTCGCTGCGCTTCCCCCGCAAGCAGCACGAGACCTCCCCCGACGACAACATCCCCCTCATCGCCCTCACCACCGGCTGCGACGGCGCCGAGTGCTTCCTCAAGTCGCGCATCGGCATCGACCCGAGCGAGTTCACCAGCCCCACCGGCAAGGGCCGCGTCCACGTCTACAAGAGCCAGTACGACGACGGGCAGACCTTCTCCGGCGGGTCGGGCAGCGCCACCGCCCTGTGGGCCTCGTCCGCGGAGATGCTCAAGCACGACATCGTCTTCGACGCGTGCGAGTGCTCCACGTTCGATCGCGGCGGCGCCGGCGGCACGAACCAGGGCTACAAGAACATGCTCGCCTACCTGAACGGCGGCGGTCGCGCCTTCGCCACTCACTTCTTCTACAACTTCTTCTCCACCAAGGCGCAGTGCGGCGGCTACGACAACACCTGCCAGGGGCAGAACCCGCTGCCGACGGTGGGCGCATGGGAAGGCAACCAGTACCTGCCGGACAACACCCACTCGACCTACTGCCCGCTCGGTGGCTACAACGTCGACCGCTGCTTCAACATCGACGTGGCGATCCCCAAGGGCCAGGCGTTCGCCGACTGGTACAAGGACAACAATACCAAGATCGACCCCTCCATCGGCGGCGGCGAGCAGCACGGCTACGCCGGGCTGAACGACATCCGCTACGACATGGGGCAGCTCTCGTCGAGCCTGGTCGCCGCCGGCACCGCCACCCCGTGGCTGTACAACGGCGACATCAAGAGCAACTACGACGCCTACTACTTCAGCTTCAACACGCCCGTGTCGACGAACGTGCAGAACCAGTGCGGCAAGGCGATCTTCTCCGACGTGCACCTCTCCGACGCCCCGTACGGCAGCTTCCCGAGCTACTGCGCCACCGACCCGAACAAGAGCCCGCACGCCGCCGACGAGATGGCCCTGGAGTTCCTCTTCTTCGACCTCTCGTCCTGTGTGCAGGACGAGACCCAGCCCCCGCCCGAGCCGCCCCATTGAGGAGGATGTGCGCGCCCTGACGCGCCGCGTCTACACCCTGGGGTGTATCGACATTTGAGGCCCCTCCTCGATACTTGGAGGTTGGTGCGCCGGCCGATTCGACCGTGCGCCCGCCTCCAAGGAGACGATGTCGCAGCTCGCCACCGAACCGAAACGCTCCGTGCTGGTCGTGGACGACGAGGACGGCCTGCGCTCCGTCTGCAACCGCCTGCTGACCCGCGCCGGGTACGATGTCGTGGCCGTCGGCGATGGCGCCTCGGCGATCGCCGAGCTGGGCCGCCACACCTTCGACGCGGTGCTGAGTGACATCCAGATGCCCGGTCTGGACGGCATCGCCCTGCTCCGGCGCATCCGCGAGCGCGATCTGGACGTACCGGTCCTGCTGATGACCGGGGCCCCCAGCCTGGACACGGCGATCCGGGCGGTGGAGCTCGGGGCCCTGCGCTACATCGTCAAGCCCTTCCGGAACGACGACCTCGTCGCCACCACGCTGCACGCGGTCCGCCTGTGCCGGCTCGCGCGCATCAAGCGTGATGCGCTCGGCCTCCTTGGTGATGGCGAGAAGCTGATCGGCGATCGCGCCGGCCTGCAGGCCACCTTCGATCGCGCGCTCGGCACGCTGTGGATGGCCTACCAGCCCATCGTCGACATCCGGTCTCGCAAGGTGTTCGGGCACGAGGCGCTCGTCCGGAGCGTGGAGCCGGCGCTGCCGCACCCGGGCGCCCTCTTCGACGCCGCCGAGCGCCTGCAGCTCGTGCACCGGCTGGGGCAGACGATCCGCCGCCTGGCGCCGGAGCCGGCGAGCCAGGAGGCCTGCGGCCAGCTCTTCGTCAACCTCCACGCGCGCGACCTGCTGGACGCCACGCTCTACGACACGGACACCGCGCTCGCGCGCATGGCGTCGCGGGTGGTGCTGGAGATCACCGAACGCGTCGCCCTGGACGAGGTGCCCGACGCCAAGGCACGCATCCGCGATCTGCGGGCGATGGGCTACCGCATCGCGGTGGACGACCTGGGCGCCGGCTACGCCGGGCTCACGAGCTTCGCGCTCATGGAGCCGGAGCTGGTCAAGCTGGACATGGCGATCACCCGGGACGTGGACCGCGAGCCGGTGAAGCGCTCGCTCGTGACGGCCATGGTCGGCGTCGCCCACGAGCTCGGCATGCTGGTGGTCGCGGAGGGGATCGAGCGCCCGGAGGAGCGGGACGTGCTCGTGGACCTGGGCTGCGATCTGCTCCAGGGCTTCCTCTTCGCCAGGCCCGGTCGACCGTTCCCCGCGCTCGCGTGGTGAGGGGGAGGCGCGCCCAAATTGACGTGGCGCCTAGCGTCAGCCGGATGGGCGCTCGGCGAGCATGCGCACCGCCGCCGCGAGAAGGGAAGGGTCGCCCGTCTTGCGCAGCAGGTTGTGGACGTGCTTCTTGAGGGTGGCGTTCGCGATGTTCCCGCCCTCCATCAGGTCGTCGCGCGGCGTTCCCTGCGCGGCGGCGACGAGGATGCGCTGCTCGGTGGGCGTGAGCTGGTAGCGCCCCGACCAGGACTCGGCGCGCTCCTCCACGCTCGCCAGCTTGGCCATGGCCTCCTTGACGAAGGCGAGGATCTGCGGCGCCTCCGCCGGCTTGACGAGGAAGCGCGCGTCGAGCGCGAAGGCGCGGTTGATCTCGGCGGCCTCGTGCAGCGCGGTGAGCACCAGCGCCGGCGCGCCGCACCCGAGGTCGCGCGCCAGGGCCAGCAGGTCCAGCCCGGAGCCGTCGGGCAGGCGAACGTCCACGAAGAGCGCCGTCCACTCGATGGACGCCCGCAGCTCGCGCTCGGCGTCGGCCCTCGACCCTGCGGTGACGACCTCCCCCGAGGGGCTGATCAGGCGTCGCATCGCCCGCGCCACCAGCACGTCGTCTTCGAGGAGCAGAAACCTCGGCGGCACCAGCCTAGTGTGCCGTCGGGCCGGCGCGATTGTACAGCCTGGACGGTCGCAATCGTTGACGGCACAACGGTCCAGCTTGGCTGGGGTCCGGGGACCCGATATCCTGAGCGACGCGCCTCGGGCCGGCGGCGCAGGGAGGCTTTCCATGCGTCACATCCTGTCCTTTGCGCTCGCCGCGGCGCTCGTCACCGGGTGCAGCGTCGCCACCATCGGTAACTCCAGCGGGACCTGCGCGGCGGGCGACACCTGCACCTGCGACGGAATCGGCAACTGCGCCAAGAGCTGCGACGGCGCCGGGTGCCACTTCGTCTGCAAGGGCACCAGCAACTGCAACTTCACCTGCGACCAGGGTGGCTGCGACGTCACCGCCACCAACACCGGCAACGTCACCCTCTCCTGCGGCGGCGACGGCTGCACCCTGGCCTGCAACAACACGGGCAACTGCGTCATCAACGCCTGCACCAAGAGCTGCACCTGCTCGCAGGTCGGCACCGGCACCTGCTCCAACGACTGCACCGATCCGACCTGCAAGTAGCCGCCCCGGAGGCCACGTGCGCGCTTCGGCGTAGCCGAACGCCGGGCGTTGTTCTAGCTTCCGGCCCATGGCCAACCCCACCGCGCTGCTCGAGACCTCGCTCGGCAACATCGAGGTCGAGCTCTTCGTCGACCAGATGCCCATCACCGCGAACAACTTCGTCAAGCTCGCCAAGGGCGGCTTCTACGACGGACTGCACTTCCACCGCGTCATCGACGGCTTCATGCTGCAGTTCGGCTGCCCGCACAGCCGCGATCCCAACAGCCCCATCGCCGGCACCGGCGACGGCCCCGACGGCCCCATCCAGGACGAGCACACCGCGCGCCTGTCCAACGAGCCGGGCACGCTCTCGATGGCCAACACCGGCGCGCCCAACACCGGCTCGTGCCAGTTCTTCGTCAACACCGTCCACAACGGGTACCTCGACTGGTTCTCCCCCGGCGCGTCCAAGCACCCGGTGTTCGGCAAGGTCGTCAGGGGCATGGACGTGGTCCACGCCATCGAGAAGACCCCGACCGACTCCTCCGACAGGCCGAAGACGCCCGTCCGCATGAACCGGGTGACCATCCAGGGCGCGTGAGGGGGCTGCGCGCGGCGCTCTTCGTCGTCACGGCGGGCGCGTGCCACCACCCGCAGGGCTCGGGTGCCGATGCCGCGCCGGACGCTCCCGCGCCAAGCGCTCCCGCGCCGCCCGCGGACGCGGCGGGCGTCGTCGCCGACGCCGGCCTCGTCTCCGCGACACACGCGGACCTGCCGCCGCCGGCCCCCGCGGGCGAGGCGCGCCGCACCACGCTCGCCCGCCTCGAGGACGACCCGGCGCTCGCCCCGCACATGGGGCTGCTGCACAATCACTTCGGCCGGTCCGCGCGCGGCCCCTTCCTCGAGCAGCGCGTGGGCTTCCCGGGCGCGCGCCGCGCCATCCTCCTGGCGCGCGAGGACGAGCGCGATCCGGTGCTCCTCGTCGTCGACGGCGCGCGTCTCGTCTGGTCGAAGGAGCGTCCGGTGGCCGGCATCCAGCCGCCCGTCCATCACCTCGCGCTCGCCGCGCACGCGCTCGGCGGCGCCTCCGTCTTCGTCTACGACCCGCCGACGCATCTGGTCGCCGGGCGCGTGTGGGACGGTGACGGCGCGCCCTTCGCCGACTTCCAGGTGCTCGCCACCGACGCGTGCGGCGCGCTCTCCGCCGCCTTCTGGCCGGGCCACGGCGTGCTCGTCGTCGCGTCGACGCCCACCGGCCCACGCGCCCAGCTCCTGCGGGACGACGGCATGCTCGCCTTCCCGCGGGAGGGGCTCGCCGTCGGCGCCCGGTGGCGCGCGCCCGGTCCGGTCACCGTCGTGATGGACACCCCGGAGAGCGCCACGCTCTTCATGCACGCGACCGGCGCTGGCGCGGGCGATCGGGTGGAGGGCTTCCGGTACGACGCCTCGGGCGCGTCGCTCTGGCGCGCGCCGGTGAACGTCGCGGTGCCGCACGTCCCCGACGTGGCCGAGCGCGTCGACGTGATGCTCGACCGCCCCGGCACGATGCGCGTCGCACTCCCGCGGGGGGCGACGGGCAGCCGTGCCCATGCCCTGCGTGTCGAGTCCTCCGGGGCGGTCACGCGCCTGCGGTGACCCCGCGCCTCACGGCGCGTGGCACGCGGCCCCAGGGCCGAGCCATTGCTTGACGGCTCAATCAATCACAAGTTGTCCACAGGCCCGACAGCGACTGATGCGCGTGATTTCAATGGTTTACGCGGGGTGGATCCATGCACTCCACACGCATCGCCCCGGCCGCCGTCTTTGCGCGGCGTCACCTTCGCGTCACTCCTATGATGCACGGCGGCATGAGCGACCTCGTCCTTTACACCTACTGGCGCAGCTCCTCCTCCTACCGCGTGCGCATCGCCCTCGGGTACAAGGGCCTCCCTCACCGGAGCGTTCCGGTGAACCTGCTCGCGAAGGAGCAGTCGTCGGAGCAGCACGTCGCGCGCTCGCCGATGGGCTACGTGCCGTGCCTGGAGGTGGACGGCAAACCCTTCGTCGAGTCGGTGGCGCTCTTCGAGCTGCTCGAGGAGCTGCACCCCGACCCGCCGCTCTACCCGCGTGATCCCTTCGACCGGGCGCGCGTGCGGGCGATGGTGGAGATGGTGAACGCCGGCATCCAGCCGCTGCAGAACCTCCACGTGCTGCTGCACCACGCGCCGGAGGCCGCCGCCGAGCGCATCGCGTGGGGGCGCCACTTCAACGAGCGCGGGCTGGAAGGCCTGGAGCGCGCGATGGTCCGCCACGACATGCTGGGCGTGCACGGCCGCTTCGCCTACGGCGACGCCTTCTCCGCGGCCGACGCCTTCCTGGTGCCGCAGGTCTACAGCGCGCGACGCTTCGGCGTGGACCTCTCTCGCTTCCCGCGCGTCTCCGCGGCGGCGGAGGCCTCTCTCGCGTTGCCCTTCGTGGCCGCGGCCGCGCCGGAGGCGCAGCCGGACGCCGTGGCGCCCTCCGCCGGCTGATCACCAGCGCGCGCCGCGCACGACGGCGGGTCGGACGCGACGATTTTGGTAAGGTCACGGCGTGAGCTTGCTTCGTCGCGCGCGTCTCGTGGCCGCAGCCGCCGGGGCGCTGCTCGTCGCGCGCGCGGCGTACGCGGCCGGCCCGCTGCGCACGTGGGGCGGCGAGCTCACGCCGCCGGAGGGCACGCCGCCCGCCCCGACCCAGACCGCGCCGCCGCCTCCGCCGCCGCCGGTCGACGCCGGCGGAGGGCAGGGGACCGCGACGCCGGCGGAGGTCGCCCCGGCGCCGATCGCCCCGGCGCGCGTGGGCGTGCGTTACGTGCTCGAGGGCGTCGAGGTGCGCGGCAACACCCGCACCCTCACGCCGGTGGTGCTGCGCTACGTCCACTTCAAGGCGGGCGACACGCTGGACGTCGACGACAAGGAGATCGACCTCACCCGCTTCCGCCTCCTGGGCACGGGCTTCTTCAAGGACGTGCAGCTCTCCCTGCGCCGCGGCAGCAAGCGCGGAACGGCGGTGCTCGTCGTCACCGTCACCGAGCGCAACACCATCCTGGTCAACGACATCTGGCTCGGCCTCGCCTCCGACGCCGAGCCCAGCGGCGCCGCGCGGCCGCTGACCGCCTACGGCGGGCTGGACGTCTCGGAGACCAACCTCGCCGGCACCGGCCTCACGCTCGGCGGCGGGCTCGCGGTGGCGGAGGACCAGCTCGCCCTGCGCGCCCGCTTCGCCGCCCCGCAGCTCCTCGGGTCGCGGTGGTCGGTGAGCGCGCAGCTCCTGTTCAACCACGCGCGCGATTTCTTCGGCAACCGCGACGTGCTCGTCGACGACCCCACGCAGAGCGGCGCGACCGATTTCGCCCTCGTCAGCTACGAGCGCTTCGGCGGCCAGGTGGGCGTCGCGCGGGAGCTCGGCCCGGGCACGCACCTGCTCGCCGACTACCGCCTGGAGAAGGTCGACGCGACGGTGCCGCTCGCCGCGTCGCACGTGCGCGGGCAGGACGTCGAGCCCATCGACTTCTTCATCGTGCCCGGCGGCTCGGTCCTCTCCACGCTCCGCGGCACGCTGGTGCACGACACGCGCGACGAGCCCGTCCTCACCGGGCGCGGCACCTACGTCTCTTTGCTGGGCGAGCTCTCCCTCGTCCCCTTCGGGTCGAGCTACCCGTACGGCAAGATCGAGGCGCGCCTCGCGCACTGGATCACGCTGCCGTGGCATCACACCCTGCGACTCGAGGCCCGCGGCGGCGCCATCGTCGGCGACGCCCCGCTCTTCGAGCGCTACTACGTGGGCGATTTCACCGACCTGCTGCCCGACCGCGTCCTCAATCTCGCCTTCGACCGGCGCGCGGCGCCGAGCTTCTTCGGCACCGACGTCTCGGAGATGCGCTACGGCACCTACGTCGCCAAGCTCTTCGCCGAGTACCGCCTGCCCCTGTACCGCGGCACCAAGTCGGTCTACGGCGTGGACGCCTTCGCCTCGGCGGGCTTCTACGCCCTCGCCGACGACCACCTGCTGCAGCAGCCGCCCAGCGGCTACGACGGCGCCGCGCGGTTCCCCGTCGACTTCACCTTCAACCTCGGGCTTCGCGTCGACACGTCGGCCGGCGCGCTGACGCTCGGGCTCTCCACCTTGCTCGGCTTCATCCCGGTGCGCGCGGAGGCGGCGCCGTGAGGCGGGCGTCCCGCCTGCTCCTGGCCGCGTGGCTCTTCGTCGCGGCGATCGCGCCGCCGTCGATCGCCCGCGCCGACGAGCCGGCCGGCGCGCCCGCCAAGCCGAGCACCCTCCCGGAGCGCCAGGCCAACTTCGCGTGGGTGAAGGTCGCCGCCCCCGGCGGCGCGCCGGTCAAGACCGTGCTCCACGCGAGCTTCTCCTTCCGCGACGCCGCCGACGCGCACATCCTCGCCAAGCTCTCCAGCGGCCTGCCCACCGTGGTGGCGATGCGCGCGTACGTCATCCCGCAGGGCCAGACCGAGCCCGTCGCCCTCGCCGTGCGGAGCTGCCGCGTCGTCTACGACCTCTGGGACGAGGTCTATCGCATCAAGATCACCAGCCCCGTCGCGGGCGGCACCGGGTCGGAGCGCGACATCGCCGCGGTGAGCACCGACGGCGTGCTCCGCCAGTGCTTCGAGGCGCGCGACCTGCCCATCGTCGACAAGGCGCTGCTCAAGCCGGTGCCGCACTTCCTCGGTGTCATCGTGGAGGTCAACCCCATCTCCCCGCAGATGCTCGAGCAGATGCGCCGCTGGGTCTCGCGCCCGACGGGCTCCACCGGCATCGGCCCGAGCGACGCGCTCTTCGGGTCCTTCGTCGGCCTGTTCGTCCGGCAGATCGGCACCAGCGACAAGACCCTGAAGTTCCGCACCGAGCCCGTCACCCCCTGACCTCCCTTCGCCCCCTCTCCCTCTCAGGGAGAGGGGCCGGGGGGTGAGGCTCAGGGAGAGGGGGGCGGCCCGTCCTCGATGTCCACCGGCGTGCCGTCCTTCACCAGCCGCGCAATCTCCTCAATCTCGTCGTCGTCCACCGCGATGCAGCCGAGCGTCCAGTCCACCGTCTTGTGGATGGCCTTCCACTCCGGCTGCGGCGGCGCCCCGTGGATCCCGATGTCCCCGCCGATCGTCGCCTTCTTCGAGAGCGCGCCGCTCGCCTTCAGCCTGGCGAAGCGCGCCCAGTCCTCCTTGCTGGGGTAATCCAGCCGCATGAAGACGTGAAACTGCGAGGGCTGCCGCGACACCACGTGGTAGTGGCCGACGGGCGTCACCTGGTCGCCCTCCTGACGCTTGAACCCGGGGCCGCCGGGGCCGATCGCCACCCTGTAGGTCTTCACCACGGCGCCGTCCGCGTAGAGGGTGAGCGTGTGCGGCCACTTCTTCACGACCACGCGGGTGACGCGGGGCGGAGGCCTCGCGGGCGAAGCGCTCGCCAGGCAGAGCACCGCGCACACCACGGCCGGCAGGGCGAAGACACGTCTTCCCATGCGCGTTGGACGTGCTCGAGCTGGCTGGCTTGGGATCCTCCGCGCGCGTGAGTATCTTTCTCCCGGCCATGCCGCTGCCCGACGCCGTCCAGCAGAAGCTCGAGAGCCTGCCTCCCGAGCCCGGCGTCTACATGTTCCGCGACAAGAAGGGGGCGGTGCTCTACGTCGGCAAGGCGAAGAGCCTGCGCAGCCGCGTGCGGAGCTACTTCCAGGCCGGCGGCAGCGACGAGCGCTACTTCATCCCCATCCTGCAGCGCACGGTGGCGGACCTGGAGACCCTCGTCACGGGCAACGAGAAGGAAGCGGCGATCCTGGAGAGCGCGCTCATCAAGCAGCACCAGCCCCGCTACAACGTCAAGCTGCGCGACGACAAGAGCTTCATCCTGCTGCGCCTCAACATGAAGCACGAGTGGCCGCGCCTGGACGTGGTGCGCGACCACAACGCGCCGAAGGAGGACGGCGCGCGCTACTTCGGCCCCTTCCACTCCGCCACCGCCGCGCGCCGCACGCTGCACCTGGTCAACAAGCACTTCCAGCTCCGCACCTGTGGGGACGTGGAGCTCGCCTCGCGGCGGCGGCCGTGCCTGCAGTACCAGATCAAGCGCTGCCCCGCCCCGTGCGTGATGCACGTCGACCGCGCGTGGTACGCCGAGCAGGTCCGCAACGTCGCCATGTTCCTGGACGGCCGCCACGACGAGCTCTCGCGCGAGCTGGAGCGCAAGATGAAGGACTCCGCCCGCGACATGCGCTTCGAGCTGGCGGCGGTCTACCGCGATCAGCTCCGCGCCATCGAGGCGGTGCGCGCGGACCAGCGCGTCGTCAGCGAGGACGTGGTCGACCGCGACGTCGTCGGCCTCTACCGCGAGGGCGATCTCGCCGAGCTGGCGCTGGTCTGCATCCGCGGCGGCCGCGTCGCCGACGTGGCGACCTACTCCCTCAAGCACGCCGAGCTCCCCGACGACGAGCTGGTCGGCGGCTTCCTCACCGGACACTACGCGGCGAGCGAGGCGGAGGGGGCCGACGCGCAGGCGTCGCCGCTCGCCGGGGCGGCCATCCTCCCGCCGGAGATCGTCGTCCCCGTCATGCCGGAGGGCGCCGACGGCTTCGCCGAGTGGGTGAGCGACCGCGCGGCGCGCAAGGTGGCGGTGGTCGTGCCGCGCCGCGGCCCGCGGGTGCGGCTGCTGGAGCTCGCGCGCGACAACGCCCGCCACGCCTTCGCCGAGAAGTCGCGCACCACCGACGACGTGCAGGATCGCCTGGAGCAGCTCAAGGAGCGCCTGCGCCTGCCGGCGCTCCCGCGGCGCATCGAGTGCTGCGACATCTCGCACCTGGGCGGCGGCGACACCGTGGGCGCCATCGTCGCGATGCGCGACGGCGTGCTGGACAAGAAGCACTACCGCACCTTCAACATCCGCGGCGAGGCGCTGGTGGGCAAGAGCCCCGGCCACGTCAACGACGACTACGCCTCCATGTACGAGGTGCTGGCGCGCCGCTTCCGCCGCGGGGTGAAGGCGGCGGCGGCCGCGCCGGCGGTGGCGGAGCGCCTGCTCGCGGAGCGCATGCCCGACTCCGTCGACACCGCGCGCGACGGCGACGCCGCCGACGCCGACTGGGATCTCCCCGACCTCTTCGTCGTCGACGGGGGCCGTGGCCAGCTCGGCGTCGCCCTCGCCGCCGCCCACGACCTGGGTCTGCACGACCTCCCCATCGTCGCGCTGGCGAAGGAGCGTCCTCCTCCCGCGCCGCCCAAGCTGCACCTCGTCGCCCCGACGCCCCCCGCCGGAGCTGGACCTGGAGCCGATTCCGCGTCCACGGCCGAGCCGCAGCCGGAGCACGAGCCGGAGCCCGAACCGGCCGCGCCGGAGACCAAGCCCGGAAAGGGCAGGGGACGCCCCAAGGCGGAGAAGAACCCGGAGGGCCTCGTCGATCGCGTCTACCTCCCCGGTCAGAAGAACCCCATCCCCCTGAGCAGCCACTCCGCCTCGCTCTTCTTCCTCGCCCGGGTGCGCGACGAGGCCCACCGCTTCTCCAACTACGCCCGCGAGCGCCGCGGCAAGGCGCGGACCTTCAAGTCGGCGCTCGACGACGTCCCCGGCATCGGACCGGTGATCAAGCGCTCCCTCCTGAGGACGCTCGGCAGCGTCGCCGCGATCAAGCAGGCGAGCGACGAGCAGCTCCTCGCCGTCCCCGGCGTGCGCAAGAAGCACCTCGACGCGCTCCGCAAGGCGCTGACCTGAGCGCCCGACGGAACGGCGGCGCCGCGGTCATTCGAGACTGACGCCGCGCCGCCCACCACGGTTGCGCGACGTCAATCGCGTTGGCGCCCGGCCGCGCGGTGATTCGCTGTTTGGGGTCGCAAACAGGCATTCGTCGCCTGGCCCGTTCCGTGCGTTGGCACGGAGAAACGCAACGGCCCACCGCGGCGGCGGCCGGGCCGAATCATCGAGACTGCGCGGTACGCGTGCCGCGACGGAGGAGGTCTGTCATGTCCGCAAGCAAGCGAAGCGCAACACGGTCTCTCGTCATCACGGCCTCGCTCGCCGGCGTGCTCGGCGCCGGGTGCCTGACCCGGCCCGTCGCCGGGGTGAAGCCCACCAGGAGCGAGATTGTCGAGGAGACGCTGAAGCAGCAGCAGGTCGACAAGGTGGACCTCCTCTTCATGATCGACAACTCCGCGTCGATGGGGGACAAGCAGGACCTGCTGGCGAAGGCGGTGCCGGATCTCATCGACCGCCTGCTGACCCCCAACTGCCTCACCGACGCGCAGGACCCCGGCTCGGTGGTCGCGCGCGTCAACGGCGTCTGTCCCGACGGCTCGAAGGAGGAGTTCCCCGCCGTCTACGACATGCACATCGGCGTCGTCACCTCGTCGCTCGGCGCCGGCGGCGCGCCGGACATCTGTCCGGAGACGGGAACGGGCAGCCAGAACCCGGTCCCGCAGCTCTCCAAGCTCGACCGCCACAACAACGACAAGGGCCACCTGATCAACCGCAAGAAGCCGGACCTCGCCAGCCCCCCGCCCGGCGGCGTGGAGGATCCGGTCGACGCCGCCGAGCCCCTCGACGGCACCGGCGGCGACTTCCTCGCGTGGCTCCCGTCGAGCAACCCGAAGAACGCCGGCAGGCCCGCGCCCGACGTCACCGCCTACACCGACGCGAGCCAGCAGGCGTCGCTCGTCGCCGACTTCCAGAGCCTCGTCGAGGGCGTGCAGGAGTACGGCTGCGGCCTGGAAGCGCAGCTGGAGTCCTGGTACCGCTTCCTCGTCCAGCCCGATCCCTGGGACCAGATCACCCTCGACCCCAGCAGCGGCAACCCGCCCAAGGCGCAGCTCGTCGGCATCGACACCACCCTGCTGAAGCAGCGCCACGACTTCCTGCGCGACGACTCCCTCGTCGCCGTCATCATGGTCACCGACGAGGAGGACTCGTGGAGCGATCCGCTCTCCGTCGGCGGCCGCGGCTGGGTCGCCCGGACGCAGGCGTACCCGGGCTCGCCCACCGGCGCGCAGGCGCCGCTCCCCACCCACGAGTGCGGCACCGTGCAGAACGGCGTCTTCGTCCCGTCCTCGCCCGTCGTCGGTCAGGAGAGCACCACCGGCCCCAACGATCCCAACTGCACCTCCTGCGGCTTCGTCGGCGAGAAGGCCGACGGCACGCCCATCGCGAGCGACCCGAGCTGCCAGACCTCGTGCGGCGCGGCCTGCACCGGCTTCTACACGCCAGACCAGGACAACCTGAACGTCCGCTACACCGACGACATGAAGGCGCGCTACGGCTACAGCCCGCAGTTTCACCTCCAGCGCTACATCGACGGCCTGCAGTCGCCGAAGGTCCCCGACCGCGATCACGAGCCGCACGGCGGCGCGTCGGCGCCCTACCAGCCCGACCGCAACTGCACCAACCCGCTCTTCGCCAAGGGTCCCCTGCCCACCGACCCGGGCGCCGACCTGTGCAACCTGCCGCGTGGCCCCCGGTCCCCCGACCTCGTCTTCTTCGCCATCATCGGCGGCGTGCCCAACCAGCTCATCGAGGACGCGCAGGGCAACCTGAAGTCGCAGCTCACCGCCGCGGACTGGCAGAAGATCGTCGGCAAGGACCCGCAGGACTTCGACCTGACCGGCATCGACCCGCACATGATCGAATCCATCGCCCCGCGTCCGGGCCTCCCCGGGCCCAGCGACGCGCCGACGGATCCGATCGAAGGCCGCGAGTGGAACACCCACACCTCCGCGGTGGGCCTCGACCTCCAGTACGCCTGCACCTTCGACCTGCCCACGCCGAAGGACTGCACCACCGACGAGAACAAGAACGCATGCGACTGCATCCTGAACGCCGCCACGGCCAAGGACGGCCCGCCGCTCTGCGGCAGCCCGCAGAGCAGCACGCAGGTGAAGGGCAAGGCCTACCCCACCATCCGCGAGCTGCGCGTGGCCAAGGGCCTCGGCGCGCAGGGCGTGGTCGCCTCCATCTGCGCCCGGAACGTCACCGACGCCACCCGGCCGGACTTCGGATACCGCCCGGCGATCCGCGCGATCGTCGACCGCCTCAAGCAGGTCCTCGGCGGGCAGTGCCTGCCTCACCCACTCTCCCGCTCGCCTCAGGACGGCACCGTCCCGTGCCTGGTGCTCGTCGTCTTCCCGAAGGACACCCCCCCGAACACGGCCTGCGACCCGGCGAAGGGCCTCGGCCCGGTGGACCCGGAGATCCTGAAGCGCTTCGACGAGCAACGCCTCGCCGACCTGCGCGAGGTGCAGCCCGGCGCCACCGAGGCGGACCTGGGGCCGGCGTGCGAGCTGGCGCAGCTCGTCCCCGACGTGGACTTCAAGGACACCTGCGAGTCCTCCCAGGCCGCAGGCTGGTGCTACGTCGAGGGCTCCCCCGCCGGCGAGTGCCTTCAGGCCATCAAGTTCTCGGCGGGAGGCCAGCCGGCGAACGGCACCCAGATCAGCCTGCAGTGCATCGAGTAGGGCCGCAGCGATGCCCACCCCGGTTACGGGCTGCCAACGTCGTTGGCGCCGCGCCCCCGGCAAATCCGCGTCCCGCCGGGCAATTTCCCCTTTCCTTCCCTGGCCCGGCCTGTGCTTTACTGGCAGCCGGTCCAGGGTCCACCGGGGCCCTACTGTCGAGGCTTGCGCGGGCCGCGCCCGCGCTGGAGGAGCGCTCCCATGGTCGAGAAGAAGTCTCTCAAGTCGAAGATCGCCCGAGGGCTGGTGGTGGCCGGCATGCTCGGGGGCGTCCTCGGCTTCGGCTGCCTCACCCGCCCGGTCGCCGGGCTCACCCCCACGACGAAGACCAGCTTCACCGCGGTCGTGAAACAGCAGGCCGTCGACAAGGTCGACCTCCTCTTCGCGATCGACAACTCGGCGTCGATGGGTGACAAGCAGGAGCTCCTGGCGCTGGCGGTGCCCGACATGGTGACCCGCCTGCTGGAGCCCAACTGTCTGACCGACGCGACGGACCCCAACTCGATCGTGGCCCGCGTCAACGGCGCCTGCCCCGACGGGTCGAAGGAAGAGTTCCCCGCCGTCTACGACATGCACATCGGCATCGTCACCTCCGCGCTGGGCGCGGGCGGCGCGCCGGACATCTGCAAGGACGACGACATCAACCCCATCCCGCAGCTCAGCAAGTTCAACCGCCACAACAACGACAAGGGCCACCTCATCAACCGCAAGAAGCCGGATCTCAACAATCCGCCTGCCAGCGGCATCGAGGACCCGGTCAACAACGCCAAGCCGGTGGACGGCACCGGCGGCAACTTCCTCGCCTGGCTCCCCTCCGCCGAGCCCAAGAACGCGGGCAAGGCGCAGCCGAACGTCACGCCCTACACCACGGCGGCGGACGAGCAGACCCTCATCACCGACTTCCAGAGCCTCGTCCAGGGCGTGCAGGAGTACGGCTGCGGCCTCGAGGCGCAGCTGGAGTCCTGGTACCACTTCCTCGTCCAGCCGGACCCCTGGGACCAGATCACCCTGGACCCCAACAGCGGCAACCCCGCCAAGGCGCAGCTCGTCGGCGTGGACGCCACGATCCTGAAGCAGCGCCACGACTTTCTCCGTGAGGATTCGCTGGTCGCCATCATCATGGTCACCGACGAGGAGGACTCCTGGAGCGACCCGCTGGCCATCGGCGGTCGCGGCTGGGTCACCCGCACGCTGGCCTACCCGGGCTCGCCCACCGGCCAGCAAGCGCCGCTGCCCACCCACGAGTGCGGCACCTTCCAGAACGGTGCCTTCAGCCCGGCCGCGCCCACCGTCGGCCAGGAGACGACGACGGGCCCCAACGACCCCAACTGCACCTCGTGCGGCTTCGTCGGCAGCAAGGCGGACGGCACGCCCATCGCGCAGGACTCCAACTGCCAGACGTCGTGCGGCTCCAGCTGCCTCGGCTTCTACACGGCGCAGCAGGACAACGTGAACGTCCGGTACACCGACAACATGAAGGCGCGCTACGGGTACAACCCGCAGTTCCACATCCAGCGCTACATCGACGGCCTGCAGTCGCTCAAGGTGCCCGATCGCGATCACGAGTCGCACCGCGGCGCGTCCGCCCCGTACGACTCGGTGCGCAACTGCACCAACCCCCTCTTCGCGAAGGGCCCGCTGCCCACCGACCCGAACGACACCGGCGCCCTCTGCGACCTGCCGCTCGGGCCGCGCACGCCCGACCTGGTCTTCTTCGCCATCATCGGCGGCGTGCCGAACCAGCTCATCCAGGACTCCCAGGGCAACTTCAAGTCCGCCCTGGACGCCTCCGACTGGCAGAAGATCGTGGGCAAGGACCCGCAGAACTTCGACCTGACGGGCATCGACCCGCACATGATCGAGTCGATCACCCCGCGCGCCGGGCTCACCCCGCCGAACGGCGGCGCCAACGACCCGATCAACGGGCGTGAGTGGAACACCACCACCTCCGCGGTTGGCCTCGACCTCCAGTACGCCTGCACCTTCGACCTCCCGTCGCCGAAGGACTGCACCGCGCCGGAGAACAAGAACGCCTGCGACTGCACCGACTCCGCGGGCACCGCCGCCGACGGACCGCCCCTCTGCGGCAGCCCGCAGAGCACCACGCAGGTCAAGGGCAAGGCGTACCCGACCATCCGCGAGCTGCGCGTCGCCAAGGGCCTCGGCGCCCAGGCGGTCGTCGCGTCCATCTGCGCGCAGAACGTGACCGACCAGAGCAAGCCAAACTTCGGCTACCGCCCGGCGGTCCGCGCCATCATCGACCGCCTGAAGAACGCCCTCGCCGGCCAGTGCCTGCCCCAGCAGCTCACGCCCGCGCAGGACGGCACGGTGCCCTGCCTCGTCCTGGTGGTGTTCCAGCCCGGCGTGGACCAGAGCACGGCGTGCGACCCGAACAAGGGTCTCAGCCAGGTGGACCCGGAGATCCTCAAGCGCTTCAACGAGCAGCGCCTGGCGGACCTCCAGAAGGTCACTCCGCAGGCGACGGAGGCCGATCTCGGCCCGGTCTGTCAGCTCGCCCAGCTCGTACCCGGGACCGACTTCACCGGCTCGTGCGAGGGTACGCAGACACCCGGCTGGTGCTACGTGACCGGCGCGTCCGCGGGTGGTTGCCCGCAGGCCGTGAAGTTCTCGGCCACCGGCCAGCCGGCGACCGGCACGCAGATCAGCCTGCAGTGCATCGAGGCCTCCGGCGCCGCCGACGCGGGCACCGAGTGACCTAGAACGCGGTGGGAGACGGCGGGAGGCGCGGCGCGAGCTGCGCCTCTCGTCGTTTGTGGGCGCCCCACGCGCGGCGGAGGGCCCGCTTCACTCCTCTCAGACCGCCAGCTTGTAGCCGAAGCCGTACACCGTGAGGATGTGCTTGGGCTTCTCCGGGTGCGCCTCCAGCTTCTTGCGCAGCTTCACGATGAAGTTGTCCACGGTGCGGTTGGTCGGCGAAGCCTCCAGCCCCCAGATCTTGGAGAGGATCTCGTCGCGGCTCACCGGCTGCCCCGCGCGCTCGGCGAGCAGACGCAGCAGCTCCACCTCGTAGAAGCTGAGCTCGTGGGTGTGACCGCGGATCGTCAGCGTGTGCGTGGAGAAGTTCACGTGGCCCTCGCCGATGTCCACCGTCTCGGTCTCGGTCGACCCGGGGGAGCGGGAGGCGCGCCGGAAGATGGCGCGCAGCCGCGCGATGAGCTCGTTCACGCTGAAGGGCTTGGTGACGTAGTCGTCGGCGCCGGCGTCCAGGCCGCGGATCTTGTCGCTCTCCTGCGAGCGGGCGGTCAGCATGATGATGGGGACCAGGCCGTCGGCGCGGCGGATCTCCTCGCAGACGGCGTAGCCGTTCATGTCGGGGAGCATCAGGTCCAGGATGATGGCGTCCGGCGTCTCGCTGCGCGCCAGGCTCACACCCTCGTGGCCGCGGGCGGAGGAGACGACGCGGAAGCCCTCGAACTCCAGGGCATCGCGGAGCCCCATGACGATGTGGGGCTCATCCTCGATGAGGAGGATGGTCTGCTTGCCGTTGCCCATCCTGGGCCGCAAGGGTACCCGAGCCCGCGAGGGAAAGTCACCCCCGGCGTCGGCGTGCACCGGACGCGGCTAGCGCGTCACGAAGACGATCTCTACCCGCGTGTTCCGCCCGCGGTTCTTGGTGTCCGCCGGGTCCACGATGGGGGCGCGGGTGCCGGCGTCCTCGCTCACCACCTTGTCCGCCGCCGCGCCGCCCGAGACCAGCGCGGCCGCCGCCGTCTTCGCCCGGGCCTCCCCGCCGGCGCGGGGCGTGGCCTCGTGCACCACGACCTGCACGCCCACGTCGGCGTGCGCCGCCGCGACGCGACCGAGAGACTCCAGCTGCTTCTTCGCCTGCGGCGTCACCGCGTTGCCGTGGAAGACGTCGCGCAGGGTCACCACCACGCCTCGCTCGTCGCGCGAGGGCGACATGCCCGCGGCGGAGAGCTCGGCGAGCAGCGCGTCGGGCGCCGTCTTGCCGGCGGCGACCGTGCTGCGCCGCGCGTGCGTGAGCAGGTCCAGGCAGCTCACCCGGGCCTGCGCGGCGTCGTCGATGGGCGCGGTCTTCGGGTGCGCGTCGAGCTTCTTCTCCAGGTCCGACACCGCGTGCTCCGCCTTCTCCAGGCCGGCGAGCGAGGGCGAGACGAGGTGCGCGGCGCCGCACAGCAGCCGCGCCTGCACCGCGAGCGAGCGCGCCGCCACCATGCGGGCGGCCTCGCGCTTGGCGTCGGCAGGACCGGCGGGGGCGGGGGCGCGCAGCTCGCGGGCGACGGCGATGCGCTTCTGCAGATCGTCCCCCGCCTTGTCGGCGTCGGTGCGCGCGGCGGTCAGCGACCGCAGCTCCTGCTCCTTGGAGCGCTGCTCCGCCGTCGCCTTCGTCAGGTCCGTCGTGGCGCGGGCCAGCCGCGCGAGCATCAGCGCGCGCTGGTAGCCGGCGATCGCTTGCTCGGCGTGGAGCGACGCCGCGACGTCGTCGCCGTCGGCGAAGGCCTGGTCGGCGAGCCTGCGCTCCGCCGCCGCCTCGGCGAACGCCTGAGGCGCCAGGCGCTTCGCCTCCTGCGCGCCGGGGGAGCGCTCGGCCTGCGCGGCGTCGGCCAGCGCGGGGGGGCGCAGGCGATCGCCCGCGCACGCGGAGAGGGCGAGGACGCAGCCAGCGACGCCGAGCGCCGCGCGGAGGGTCATTTCTTGCCGCCCTTCGTGGGCGCCTTCTTCGGGGGCGCCTTCTTCGGCGGGGGCGCCGGCGCGCCGCCGTCCTCCAGCTCCGCCAGCTCGGCGACCATGCGGCCGTTCTGCGCGAGCTGCTGCTCGAGGAGCGCGCGCTCGCGGTCCACCTGATCGCCGGCGTCGGCCGCGGCACGCCGCGCCTGCTCCGCCTTCTTCTCGGTCACCGCCGCCTGCGCGAGCGCCTGCCCGACGAGCGCCCACTGCCGGGCGACACCGTCGGCGAGCTTCGCGTGCGGCTCGTCCCCGGCGGCGCGCATCCGGCGGGCACGCTCCGTCGCCGCGCGCGAGCGGCGCACCGCGTCCGCCGTCAGCGCCTTCGTCGCGGGGGTTGCCTCCAGCTTCGCCACGATGGCCGCGGTGGCGGCCGGGTCGTCGCCGCCGCCGGCCCCGAGCGCGAGCCACGCCCACGTGGCGACGCACGCGAGGACGAGAAAGGCAGCGAGCCTGCGGGGCATGGCGTACGGGAGTGCCGCGGCGGGCGCCGTTCGTCAAGCCAAACCCGTCCGGGCCGGGCGAGGGTGCGTTGATTCCCCGGCGTTTCCAATCTATCGAGGCGCATGGCTCGAGAGCGCGTTTCCTGGGACGAGTACTTCATGAACATCGGCCGCGAGGTGGCCACCCGCGCCACCTGCGACCGCAAGCACGTCGGCGCGGTCATCGTGCGCGAGAAGATCATCCTGGCGACGGGCTACAACGGCTCCATCCGCGGCCTCCCGCACTGCGACGAGGTCGGGCACCTCATGGAGGATGGCCACTGCGTGCGCACCGTCCACGCCGAGGCCAACGCGCTGGTGCAGGCCGCGCGCAACGGCGTGGGCATCGACGGCTCCGCGATCTACGTCACCGCGTCGCCGTGCTGGAGCTGCTTCCGCCTCATCGCCAACGCCGGGATCGTGCGCATCGTCTTCGGCGAGTTCTACCGTGACCCGAAGATCTTCGACGTCTCGCAGCAGCTCGGCATCGAGCTGGTGGACCTCTCCAAGAAGGCCGGATGAAGGTCGCCGTCGTCCAGGGGGGGCCTTCGTCGGAGGCGGAGGTCAGCCGCGCGTCGGCCGCGGGCGTCGCCGGCGCGCTGCGGCAGGGCGGCGAGGAGGTGACCCTGCTGGAGCTGGACGCGCGCGTCGCGGAGGCGCTGCGCGAGGGCGACTTCGACGTCGTCTTCCCGGCGGTGCACGGCGAGGTGGGGGAGGACGGCTCGCTCCAGGGGCTGCTGGAGGTGCTGGGGCTGCCGTACGTCGGCTCCGGCGTGCTCGCCAGCGCGCTGGCGATGGACAAGGCGATGGCGCGCCGCGTGCTCGCCGCCGAGGGCCTGCCGGTCGCGCGCGGCCTCGCGCTCGCGAGGGGAGGGGACGCGCTCGAGGCCGCCGGACGCGTGCGCGCCGCGCTGGGCGCGCGCGTCGTCGTGAAGCCGAGCCGGAGCGGCTCCGCCATCGGCGTGGCGCGGCTGGACGGCGCGAGCGACGTCGAGGTCGCGCGCGCGCTGGAGGAGGCGTGGGCGCTGGACGAGGTGGCGGTGGTGGAGCACTTCGCCGCCGGTCGGGAGGTGACGTGCTCGGTGCTGGACGTGAACGGGGAGGGCGCGCGCGCCCTCGCCGCCACCGAGATTGCCTCGCCGAACGATGCGTTTTACACCTACGAGGCGCGCTACGCGCCCGGCCGCAGCGTGCACACCTGCCCGGCGGTCCTCGGGAGCGCGATGGAGCGTCGGGTGCACGCCGCCGCCGTCGCCGCACACCGAACGCTCGGGTGCCGCGACCTCTCGCGCGCCGACTTCGTGGTAGGCGATCGTGAGGACCCCGATGCCCTTGTTCTCCTGGAGGTGAACACGATGCCAGGTATGACGCCGACGAGCCTCTACCCGGAGGCCGCGCGCGCGGCGGGCCTGGATTTCGTCGCGCTCTGCGCCGAGCTCGTGCGATCCGCGCGCGCGCGCGGCGCCGCGAGAAGAAACGCCCCGCGGGCCTTTCCTGCTTGAGCGACCTCGCCTCAGAGTGCATAACCTTGGTCGGCCTCCGTTGGAACTCCAACCACCATGCGCACGCTCATCGTCTCCAATCGCCTGCCCGTCACGCTCCATGCGGAGCACGGGGACGTGCGGCTGGTGCGCTCCTCCGGCGGCCTGGCGACGGCGCTCCGCAGCGTCCACTCCGACGGCGAGAGCCGGTGGATAGGCTGGCCCGGCGACATCACCCGCCAGCCCGAGCCGGTTCGCCGCAAGATCGCGGCCGAGCTGGAGGCGATGCGGGCGGTGCCCGTCTACATCACGCAGGGCGAGATCGCCCGCTACTACGACGGCTTCGCCAACGGCGTGCTCTGGCCGCTCTGCCACTACCTGCTCGACAAGGTCCGCGTCGACGCCCAGCGTGACTGGCTCGTCTACCGCCAGATCAACGAGCGCTTCGCCGACGCCGTCGTCGCGCAGTACGTCCCCGGGGACCGCATCTGGATTCACGACTACCAGCTCGCCCTGCTGCCGGGCCTGCTGCGCGCGCGCCTCCCCTCCGCGCGCATCGGCTTCTTCCTCCACATCCCCTTCCCCGCGGCAGAGGTCTTCCGCATCCTGCCCTGGCGCGAGGAGATCCTGAAGGGCTTGCTCGGGGCCGACGTCGTCGGCTTCCAGACGGCGTCGGACGCCTACCACTTCACCTACAGCGCGGCGCAGCTCCTCGGCATGGAGCCCACGCTGGATACCGTGCAGTACGAGGAGCGCACCGTCCGCGTCGGCGCGTATCCGATCAGCATCGACACCGCCGAGTTCGAGGCGCTCGCCCGGTCGGAGGACGTCCAGGTCGAGGCGAAGCGCATCCGCGAGCTGGCGCGGGACAAGACGATCGTCCTCGGCGTGGATCGCCTGGATTACACCAAGGGCATCCTGCGGCGCATCGCCGCCATCGAGCGCTTCCTCGAGCGCGAGCCCTCCGCGCGGGAGAAGCTGCACTTCATCCAGCTCGCGGTGCCGACCCGCTCGCGCGTGGAGAGCTACGCCGCCTACCGGCGTGAGGTGAACGAGCTCGTCGGTCGCGTGAACGGGCAGTACGGCACCGGGACCTCGGTGCCCATCCACCTCCTGTACAGGTCCGTCTCCAGCGACGAGCTGGTGGCCCTGTACTCCGCCGCCGACGTGATGCTGGTCACCCCCCTGCGCGACGGCATGAACCTGGTCGCCAAGGAGTACGTGGCCTGCTGCGTGGATGGCGAGGGCGTCCTGATCCTCAGCGAGTTCGCCGGCGCCGCGACGGAGCTGCGCGAGTCGCTGCTGGTCAACCCCTTCGACCTCGACGCCGTCGCCTACGCCGTGCGGCAGGCCGTCAACATGCCCGTCGCGGAGAAGCGCGTGCGCATGGCGAAGCTGCGCGACCGTGTGCAGCGCCACGACGTCAAGCGCTGGACGCAGAGCTTTTTGAAGGATCTCGCCGGCACGGGGGAGGTGCTGAGCCAGGCGCCCATCGTCGACGAGGTGGTCGAGGCGCTGGCGGGCTTCGCCGAGGCGCCCACCACCACCTTCATCCTGGACTACGACGGCACCCTGGTCCCCTTCGCCCCGACCCCCGACCTGGCCATGCCCGACGCCGATCTCCTCGCCCTGGTGCGCCACCTCGCGGCGCTGCCCCGCGCGCGGGTGCACATCGTCACCGGCCGCTCGCGCGAGTCGGTGGAGCGCTGGTTCGAGGAGCTGCCCGTCGGCCTGCACACCGAGCACGGGTACTGGGAGCGCACCGGCCCCGGCGCCCCCTGGACCTGCATCACCGAAGCCTCGCTGGAGTGGAAGGAGGCGGTGCGTCTCGTGCTGGAGGACGTCACCTCCCGCACCGACGGCAGCATGATCGAGGACAAGACGGCGGGGGTGGCCTGGCACTACCGCGCGACGGAGCCGCAGCTCGCGCAGACGCGCCTCCGTGAGCTCCGCACCCGCCTGGTGGAGCTCCCCGAGGCCTCCCAGTACGAGCTGCTGGAGGGCAGCAAGGTGCTGGAGGTGCGCCTGCACGGCGTGAACAAGGGCGCCGCCGTCCAGTCCATCCTCACCGCCCGCCACGAGGCCGGGGCGATCCTCTGCGCCGGGGATGACCGCACCGACGAGGACATGTTCGCCGCCCTCCCGGAGGACGCCGTCTCCATCCACGTGGGCCTCGGGCGGAGCCGCGCGACCTACCGCGTCCGCAGCCCGGCCGAGCTGCGGCGCGTCCTCTGGTCGCTGGCGAGCTCCATCGGCTGAGCCAGGGGTAGCCGCTCACCCAAGGGCACGCGCACCTGGGGCGTCCATGTCGGATACGGATGCCGCGAGAGGGCTGGACACGCGGGCACCTCGGCCGCACCTTGAAGGTAAGGGTTTTCCGGCACATGGCGCGCGATTCGCTCTACGGAGAGAAGGTCCTCTGGTCTGGTCGTCCGGAGGCGCTCCGCACGCCGCCGGTGTACCGGGCCATCGCCTTCGCCGCCGCGGGCATGGCCGTCGTCTCCCTGCTCTTCGCGCTCGTCCTCGCGCGCGCCCTCGGCGCGGACGCCGGCGGCATGCTGGTCTTCGCCGCCTGGTGCGCGACGCTCGCCGTGGGCGCGTGGCGGCTGCCGCTCGTGTGGCAGTCGCGTCTCGAGTACCTGGTGACCGAGCGGCACGTCATCTGGCGGCGCGGCCGGCTCCGCCGCAGCATCGATCGTGGCACCATCAGCTACGCGCGCATCCGCTGGGACGAGCGCGCGCCCGGCGTGGGCGATCTGGTGCTCGTGCGCGCGGTCCCGACAGGCGCGCTCCGGCGCACGCTGAGCCTGAGCCTCGGCGCCGTGCGCGCGCCAGACATGCTCTGGGCCCTCGTGCGCGGCGTCGCCCCCTCCGCCCCGCAGGGCGACGGCGATCGCCCGCTCGCCCAGCGCCTGGATGAGGGCGAGCGCGTGCTCTGGAGCGCCATCCCCATGAGCTCCCCGTGGACGCTGCGGCGCGTGCTCACCGCCGTGGTGTCCCTCTTCCTCTTCGGCGCCGCGCTCCACATGATCGCCCGGGCCGTGCCCGCGCTGGTGCGCGTGGTCGGCGCGCACGCGCTCTCCGCGTCGCTCTCGGCCGTGCTGGTCGCGGGCGTCGCCCTCGCCACGCTGTTGGTGACGGCGGCGGCGGCCGGCGTGGGCTACTGGGCGCTGGTGCGCCCGCTCCGTCTCAAGAGGCAGACACGCTACTTCGTGACCGACAGGCGCGTGCTCATCCGCCGCGGCCGGGAGGAGCTGCACCTGGATTGCTCGCGCATCGCGTACGTCATCTCGGCGCGCAACCGCAGCCACGAGGACGTGTTCCTCGTGCTGGACGGCCCGCAGGCCCGCGCCCTCGCGCCCAGCGGCGCCTTCGGCGAGCAGGGCGACCGCGACACGCTGCTCCCCGTCTTCAGCGCCATCGACGACGCCGAGGCGGTCAACGAGATCCTGCGCATCCGCGAGGCGGCCTGACCTCCCCCGGCATCGCCCTGACCCACCCGCCGCGCGCGGCGCTCCGCGGCAGCGGGGAAAGAAGCGGAGTCAGAGCGTGATGACCGCGCCGGCCCAGGTGTAGCCGCTGCCGAAGGCCGCCATCAGCACGTTCGACCCGCGCTTGCACCGGCCCTCGCGCCACGCCTCGGAGAGGCCGAGCGGGAGCGTCGCGGCGGTGGTGTTGCCGTACTTCTGGATGTTGTGGACCGTCTTCTCCTCGGGGATGCCGAGCTTCTGACCCACCAGCTGGTTGATGCGCATGTTCGCCTGGTGCGGCACGAAGAGGTCGATGTCGGCCACCGTCATGCCGGCCTCCGCCAGGACCTCGCGCGTGACCTCCGGCATCTTCTCGGTGGCCCAGCGGAAGACCTGCTTGCCGTTCATCGCCGGGAAGTGCTTGCCCTCGTCCAGCATCTCGTGCGTGAGGCGCGGGATGTGGTTGGACGCGGGCGCCTCCACCCAGAGATCCTTGGCGCCGGAGCCGTCGGCGTGGAGGCGCAGCGCCTTGATGCCCTGCTCCTCGTGCTGCGCGCGACCGATGATCGCCGCGCCGGCGCCGTCGCCGAAGAGCACCGCCACGTCGCGCCCGCGGTCGGTGAACTCCACGCCGGTGGAGTGCACCTCCGAGCCGACGAGCAGCACGTGGTTGTAGACGCCCGCGCGCACCCACGCGTCGGCGACGGAGAGCCCGTAGAGGAAGCCGGAGCACTGGTTGCGCACGTCCAGCGCCGGCACGCCGGGCAGGCCCAGCTTCTCCCCGAGGAAGCAGCCGGCGCCGGGGAAGTTGTGGTCGGGCGAGAGCGTCGCGAAGACGATGGCGTCGATCTGGCCGACCTCCAGGCCCGCGTGCTCCAGCGCCATCTTCGTCGCGGGCACCGCGAGGTCGCTCGGACCGATGCCGGAGTGCTCGATGTAGCGGCGCTCCTTGATGCCGGTGCGCTGCACGATCCACTCGTCGGACGTGCTCATGAGCTTGGCGAGGTCGTCGTTGGTGACGACCTTGCTCGGGACGTGGTGGCCGACACCCAGGATGGTCGCGCGGTGATCCATGGTCGAGCCTCCTTCTTTCCAGGACAGCGGGGCGATGGCAAGGCCTCATTTCGGCCGACGCTCTGCATCATGGTGCCTCGGGATCGCATGGATGGTAAGAGCCAGTGAGCCTCTTGCCCGTCACCATCGGCCACATCCTCGCAGGGAAGTACCGGCTGCTCCGCCCGCTCGGGGACGGGGGGATGGGCGCCGTCTACGAGGCCGTGCACGAGCGCCTCGGCACCCGCTTCGCCATCAAGGTGATGCACGCCGACCTCGCGCGGCGCCCGGGGATCGTCGAGCGCTTCCTGCAGGAGGCGCGCGTTTCCGCGCAGATCAAGAGCCCGCACGTCTGCCAGGTGATCGACGTGGACCAGGCGCCCGAAGGCGACGCCTACATGGTGATGGAGCTGCTGGAGGGCGAGACGCTCCTGGCCCTGCTCGACCGGGAGAAGAAGCTGCCGGTCGCGACGGCCGTGGACTACGGCCGCCAGATCCTCGAGGCGCTGGAGGCGGCGCACGCGCTGGGCGTGGTGCACCGCGACCTCAAGCCGGAGAACGTCTTCGTCACCTTCGCGGCGGGCAAGCCGGTGCTCAAGCTCATCGACTTCGGCATCGCCAAGGTCAAGCGGGAGGGCGCGGCCAGCCTCACGCTCGCCGGCATCACCATGGGGACCGCCGAGTACATGGCGCCGGAGCAGGCCTTCTCCGCCGCGCAGGCCGACGCGCGCTCCGACATCTACGCCGTCGGGGTGATGCTCTACGAGATGCTCTGCGGCACGCGACCCGTGCTCGGCGACGACCCGCGCGCCATCGCCGCCAAGGTGGAGCGCGGGGAGGTGACGCCGCTGGTGAGCGCCGCGCCGGAGGTGCCGCCCCCGCTGGCCGGGCTGGTGCACCGCGCGATGGCTCCGCGGCCGGAGATGCGATTCCCCACCGCGACCGAGATGCGCCTCGGGCTGGAGGCGGTGGCGCAGGGCCAGCCGGTGCCCATCCCCGCGCCCATGAGCTTCGCCGCGACGGCGAAGGCCGGGCCGCCGTCCCCGGAGATCTCCGCCGCGATGAGCGCGCCGCCGGCGTCGCCCGTCGTGCCCGGCGCCGCCGCGCTGGACGCCATCCCCGCCGCGCCCACCACGCAGCGCGGCGGACCGCCCATCGACCCGAGCGCCTTCAGCCCGCCGATGCCCGGGATGATGCCCGGCCCCGCGCCGTACGCGCCGTCCTACCCGGAGGCGCCCCCGCCGCGCGCGGGAAGGCGCCGCCGCGGCAACGGCATCTGGATCGCGGTGGTCGTGATCCCTCTGCTCGTGGGCGCGGGCATCACCGTCGCGGTGGTCAGCTCGCAGGGCGACTCCGGCGGCGGCACCACCGACACGCCGCCCGCCACCGCCACGCAGCCCACCGCGTCCGGCACCGTGGCTGCCACGGCGCAGGCCTCGACGACGGCCGGCGGCGCGATCGACCCCCTCGCCCCGCTCTCCCACACCGGCGCGGGTCAGACGTACGTCGCGCCCCATCCGGTGGGCCCCACAGCGGCGAAGGACGCCGGCGCCGCCAGGCCCGACGCCGGGACGACGACCGCCCCCTTCCCGCCCTTCCCGAGCGGCTTCCAGATCCCGTCGCTCCCCGGGGCAGACGGCGGCGCCTTCCCCATCCCCAGCTTCCAGATCCCGCAGATCCCGGGCTTCGGCCAGCCTCCGCCTCAGCACTGACGCCGGCGCCGCCTCGACGGCAGCGTCGCGCGCACGTGCTAACGTCCCTGCGTGGTGAGGCGCCCGCGCAAGAGGAAGAAGCCGAGCACCAAGCGCTTCATCGGCGAGGCGCTCGACCACCTCGTCCTGGTGTGGCGCGAGACGATGCGCGGCCCGCGCCGCCGCGTCGTGCTGGCTGGCTTCGCCTTCCTCTTCGTCGTGGCGATGCTCCTCGCCCGGCAGGGCACCCTCCGCGCGCGCGTGGGCGGAGGGGCGGTCCTCGGCGGGGCGGTCCTCGCGCTCGCCGCCCTCACCTGGCGGGAGCGTCGCATCTGGGCGGACCCGCGCGCCATCATCCAGCGCCTGCTCGGCCGCGTCGAGCCGGAGGGAGCGGCCCGCGCCCTGCGCGCCCTGGACCTGCTCGACGACGAGGGCAACGCCGTCGACGACGGCGCCTCGGTCGTCCTCGCGCGGCTGCACGTCGCGCGGCAGCTCGGCGCCCTGCCGCAGGACCGCATCGCCGCCGGCGCCGACCACCTCGCGCGCAACACCAACATCGCGACGCTGGTGCTCGTCGTGCTTACGCTGCTCGTCGGCGGCAGCCACGCGTGGGGCGTGATCGAGGGCGCCGACGTGCTCTTCGCCCGCCACGGCGTGGCGCCCGTCGGCATGCGCTGGGTGGACGGGATGGACCTGTCCGCGCGCCCGCCGGACTACCTCCACCTGGAGCCGACGAGCTACCTGCCCTACCACCCGCTGCGGCTGCACCGTGGCACGCTCATCACCTTTCGTGGCACGCCGGCGCACGCCGGGCGCCGCATCGCCCTGTCCGATGGCAAGAGCGAGGTGCCCTTCGTCGATGACGGCGCCGGCCGCGTCGTCGCCCGCTGGCCGCTGCAGGGCTCGGCCGAGCTGCGCGTGGTGGCGCGCTTCGGCGACGTCGTGATCGAGGACGCCGACCACACCCTCGTCAACTCCATCCCCGACGAGGCGCCGGTGGTCACCCTGGAGGGCGCGCCGAAGCGCATCGTCCTGGCGGAGAACGCGGGCGCCGACATCCCCATCAAGTACGAGGCGCACGACGATCACGGCCTGCGGGAGGTGCACCTGGTCCTGCGCTGCGGCACGCGCGAGGTGCGGCGCGTGCTCGCCCGCCTGGACGGCGAGACGCGCGTCGACCGCGGCGGATCCATGCTCCGCGCGACCGACAGCTTTCTGCGCCGCAGCCACGCCCCCATCGAGGTGCGCGTGGAGGCCAAGGACAACGACCCCATCACCGGCCCCAAGTGGGGCGCGAGCCCCGCCATCACCCTCATCCCGCCCGACGTCGGCGAGTCGCAGGCGCTGCGCATGGCCGCGCTGCGCGCGCTGCGCGACACCTACGTGGACGTGCTCGCCTGGCGCATCGCCCACGGCGTCCCGCCCGCCGCCGCCGACCGCAAGAAGTTCCTGGACGAGGAGAAGCGCGGCGGGGACGACGCCTCCGAGCAGCTCGACCACACCCTCGCCGATGCCTACGGCGGCATCCACGTGCCGGCGCGCCTCGCCGCCCTGCTGCGCGGCCAGGAGCACAAGCTGGAGGGCCGGCTGGAGGCGGAGCTGCGCGCGCCGAGCGGCGCCTCGCACGCCGCCCTGCGCAAGGCGACCGAGACGATGGTGCTGGTGATCGACGGCATCCTGCGCGGCACCGCCCTGCGCGACGCGCGCGAGGCCGGCCGCCAGCTCGCCGACGTGGCCGACGATCTCGCCCTCGGCTTCTCGCAGATCCAGCGCGGCGGCGACGAGACAGCGCGCGGCATGCAGCGCGTCGATGCGGCGGTCCTGGTGCTGCAGGGGGGCTCCAAACAACTCCACCAGCTCGGCTCCCTCGGCCGCGACCTCGGCGGCGCCATCACCGCCGCCCTGCTGCGCGTGCAGCGCGGCCGCGCCGCCGCCGACTTCCCCCACGCGGAGCTGGCCTCGCGCGACCTCGCCGCGCGCCTGCACAAGCCTGAGGCCTCCTTCGGCGCCAAGGGCGGGCGCGGCAGGGCGGGCGGGGAGTCCGGCGGCGGCCGCGGCACGCCGATGCAGGGCGACGATGGCGAGAGCAGCGAGGCCGAGCGCGCCTTCAACGAGGCCGCGCAGGACCTGGAGCAGCTCACGCAGGACCACGCCGGCCAGATGGGCAAGGTGGAGCAGGCGCTCAGCCAGGCGTCCAGCGCCGAGGACGTGCAGCACTTCCGCGACGAGGCGAAGTCCCACGCGAAGGCGGTGCGCGAGGCCACCGCCGGCATGCCGACGGTCGGCGCGGGCAGCGACTCGTGGACGAGCAAGGGCGCCGCGGCGCGCGAGCACGCCGAGCAGATGGCGCGATCGCTCGAGCAGGGCAACGCCGCCAACGCGGTGCAGAGCGGGCGGGACGCCCTGCAGGCCCTCGACGAGGCGAAGCGCATCGCCGCGCGCCAGCGCTGGGAGTCCTTCGACGAGACGGACGACGGCTCGCAGAAGCGCCTGGACGACGCCAAGCGCAAGCTGGAGCCAGAGGTGGCGTGGGCGGAGCAGCAGCTCGCGCAGATGCGCAAGCGCGCGTCGGAGCGCGCCGCCGGCGATCTGCAGAAGGACGGCCAGGGCGAGGCGGAGCTCGCCGAGCGCACGCACAAGCTCGCGGACAAGGCGCGCGACAAGGGCTCGCTCCCGGAGCCGGCCGTGGACGCGCTGGAGAGCGCGGAGGAGGCGCAGCGCGAGGCGGCGCAGGCGCTGCAGCGCGGCGACGCGGACGAGGGTCTCGCCCGGCAGCGCGACGCGCAGCACAAGCTGGAGCTGGCCAAGCAGGCGCTCGGGCAGGACGAGGGCCAGCAGAGCGGCCAGGACGACGCCGACGACGGACACGACACCGCCGGCGGTCACGCCGACATCCCCAACCCCGATCAGCACAAGGGCCCGGAGGACTTCCGCCGCCGCGTGATCGACGGGCTGGGCCGCGCCTCGTCGGCCAAGCAGAAGGACGCCATCAAGCGCTACGCGGAGGGCCTGTTGCGATGAAGCGCGCGCTCGGACTCGTCGGAGTGGCTCTGCTCGCCGTCACCGCCTTCGGGACGCGCGTGCACGCCGGGCCCATCGACAGGGCGAAGGCGGCCCAGGCCCACGACTTCATCCTCGGCCTGGACTACGACGAGGCGCGCCGCGTGCTGCAGGACGCCGACGCCGACGACCCGGACGTCACGCGCGAGCGCGGCCGCCTCGCCCTCTACGAGGGCGACTGCGACAGCGCCGTGACCCTGCTCTCCGACCCCACCTCCGCCGCATCGGAGGAGGGCTCGCAGCTCGCCGACATCGCCCGCGGCTGCGCGCGCGTGACCGCGGACACCGTCATCGTGGAGGACAAGGCGGCGAACGTCTGGATCCGCTACCAGGACGAGGCCGATCGCGCGCTCACGCCGCTCCTGGTCGACACCGTCGTCAAGGCGCGCGACGCCCTCACGCGCGATCTGGGTGTCACCTGGCCGAAGCCGACGCGCATCGTGGTCGTGCGGGATCTGGTGGCCCTCGCCGCGATGACGGGCCTCCCGTACGAGTCGGCCTCCACCACCGGCACTGTGGCCGTCGCCAAGTGGGGGCGGGTGACCTTGCTCTCCCCGCGCGCCAGCCGCCATGGCTACTCCTGGCGCGACACCGTCGCCCACGAGCTCACGCACCTCGCCGTCACGCGCGCCACGGTGGATCGCGCGCCGCTCTGGCTGCAGGAGGGCCTCGCCAAGCGAGAGGAGGTGCGCTGGCGCGATCCCGGGCCCTTCGACGACCGCCCCCCGCCGGACTCCATCGTGCTCTGGGGCATCGGCAAGAAGCTCGACCTCCGCCTCGATCAGCTCGGGCCCTCCATCGCCATGCTCCCCAGCGCCGACGCCGCGATGGTCGCCTTCGCCGAGGTCACCAGCTTCGTGCGCTACTACGCGCAGACCGCCGGGGACGAGGCGGTGCGCAAGCTCCTCGCCTCCCTGCGGGAGGGAAAGAAGCCGGACGCCGCCATGCTCGCCGCGAGCGGCCTGGACCTGGCGGCCTGGGACACGCGCTGGCGGGCCGAGCTGACGAGCCGCCCGCCGGCACCCACTCCGGCCATGCTCGACCTGGCCGAGCAGCCCGACGCCCGCGCTTCCCGCGAGAAGGTCCGCCTGGGTGAGCTGCTCTTCGGCCGGGACCACCCGGCCGAGGCGCTGGAAGAGGTCGCCGGTCTCAAGGGCGCCTTCGCCGAGGACCCGAGCGTGCACTACCTCCAGGCCCGCGCGCTGGAGAAGGAGGGCCAGGCGGGGGATGCCTGGCCGCTGCTCGCCGACCCGAAGGAGGTGGCGGCCGCCTACGGGCCCTGGTGGGCCATCCGCGGGCGCCTGGCGCGGGGCAGCCACGACAATCTGGCCGATCCCTCCTTCGAGGAGGCCGTCGCCCAGGACCCGCTCGACGCCGAGGCCGCCTGCCAGACGCTGGACGCTTCTTCCAGGCCTCCCGGGCCTCTGGGGCCGCTCTGCGACGCCGCCCGGGCCTCCGGCGAGCCGGATCTGGGCAAGGACTGAGCCCGTAGAAACTTGAAATGACGCTGGAAAGCCGGTGGTAACAGCGTTGACCGGCCCGAGGACGGAAAGTTAGCATTCGAGTGAGGGCTTTTTGCGCCCCGCTCGGCGCCGAACGGTCGACCCTCGGAAAGTTCAAGCAATTCGCATGGCCGCCAGCGCGGCGTTGTCCGCCCCCGTCCGTCGTCTCCCGCGAGGAGGTTCATGAGCGTGCTCACGTATGCGGCCGCCCAGATCCTGCGTGTGGTGCCACGTCGCGAGGTGAGTCGTGCCATGGGCCGCCTCGCGGAGCACCGCTGGTCGGGGCCGGTGGAGCGCGCCGTCGTCGGGCTGTACTCGCGCGTCTACGACGTCGACACGGGCGACTGCGTGAAGCAGCGCGGGTGGGAGAGCTTCGACGAGTTCTTCACGCGACCGCTGCGCGAGGGCGCGCGCCCCGTCGACGCCGCCCCCGACGCCCTCGTCAGCCCCGCCGACGGGCGCCTGGAGTCGATGGGCCCCATCGACGCGACGAGCACCCTCCACGTGAAGGGACGCCCGTACAAGACGAGCGAGCTGGTCGGCGACGAGGACGAGGCGCGCCGCTACGTCGGCGGCGCCGGGTGCGTGGTGTACCTCTCCCCGCGCGACTACCACCGCGTGCACTCGCCGGTGCGCGGCGCCATCACCCAGGTCCGATCGATGCGCGGGGATTACTTCCCCGTGAACTCCATCGGCATCCGCCACGTCGAGAATCTCTTCGCCATCAACCGCCGCGTGGCCATCGCCATCGACACGCCGGAGGACGTGGGGCTCGGCCGCGTCACGGTGGTGATGGTGGCGGCGATCGTGGTGGGCCGCGTCACCGCCACGGGCGTGGACGCCCCCGACGTGCCCTACGGCCTGCACCGCCTCACCCCGCCCTGCGCGGTGGACCGCGGCGACGAGATTGGCATCTTCCACCTCGGCTCGACCGCCGTGCTGCTGCTCGAGCCCCGCGCCGCGGCGCGCTGGACGGTGACGAGCGGCCCCATCCGCTACGGCGAGCGCATCGCCTCGGTGAGCCACGCGCGGCCCCCCGCGCGCGAGGAGCGGCGATGAACGACCAGGGGCGCGCGGAGGGTCTGGAGAAGACGGGCGACGACGAGGCGCCCGAGGAGACCGACGTCGTCATCGAGGAAGAGGAGCAGCCCGTCGAGAAGGCGCGGACGCGATCGCGCAAGCGCGCGCGCATGACCCTGCGCATCCCGGACGACGAGGTGGCGCGCCCCAAGGCGCAGGACCCGGACGACAGCGCCGAGCACGACAAGGCCGACTCCGGCGAGACGGCGACGCTGGAAAGGACGACGGAGGCCCCGGCGGTCGATCCGGAGAAGACCACCGAGCTGCCCGCCGCGGCGGACGCGGGGCCGATCGTGGCCTCCCGCATCATCTCGGTCGGGCCGCCCCCCTCGGAGGAAGCCACGCGGGCGGCGGCGAAGGGGCTGGTGCCCTCGGCCCCGCCCACGGCCAAGGTGGACGACGCGCCCACCGAGGCGCGCATGGAAATGGTGAACAGCGATCCGCCCCCGCCGGTGGAGGCCGCCAGGGCGCGCGGGGTGGACGACGCGCCCACGCCCATGATGCCCACCGTGGTGGACTCGCGGGAGCTCCACGACGAGGAACCTCCGGACTCGGTGGACGTGCCGGTGGACGAGGACGTGGAGGTCCCCATCCACACCGACGAGGACGAAGAAGAGATGCCGGCGGTGCGGCCGCGGCAGATCACGATGCCCAGCGCCCCACCGCCGCCGCCGCCGTCGGACGGCGCGCCCGTCGCGACGAGCGCGCCGCCGCCGCCCGCCGTGCCGGCGATCAGCGCGCCGCCGCCGCCGCCCGCCCGCTCGGTGCTCAGCGCCCCGCCGCCCGCCCGCTCGGTGCCGCCCACGTCGTCCGCGCCGCCGGCGCCGCGGCCGCGCTCGGTGCCGCCGCCTGCCGCCGCGGTGCCCCCGCCGCCGCCCACCGAGCCGCTGGAGATCGACGAGGTGGAGGCGGAGGCGCTGCTCTCGTCACGCCCCCCGCCGCGCAGGAGCACGCCGCCCCCGGCCGTCGTCGCCCCGCCGCCCGCCGTGGTGCCGGCCATCCCGGTCGGGCCGCCCATCCCCGTCGACGCGATGTCGTCCAGCCCGCGCTCGGTGCAGACGGCCATCGTCGACGCCGACGAGGCCGCGTCGCTCGAGGAGATCGAACCGGAGCGCATGAGCGCGCCGCCCTCCGACCCCGAGGCGGAACTCGCGGCCGAGGACGTGCTCGCCGTCGAGTCGCTGCGCGCGCCGCCGCCCCTCGCGCCGAAGGTCTCGTCGCACCCGCCGCCGCCCAAGCCCGCCGGCGCCCTCGCCACGCCGCCCGCGGGCACCCCCGTGGCCGGGGCGATGCGGTCGCCCCTGCCGACTCCCAAGCCGGGCACGCTGAGCCCGCTGGCGCCGCCGCCCCTCGCCGAGGGCGCCCACCCGCGGCGCCGCGCGCGTCCCTGGTGGGAGGAGCTCTTCAACGACGACTTCATCCGCGCCACGCCCAAGCTCACCGACGCGCAGATCGCGGCGGAGTCGGATTTCATCGAGGACAGCCTGGGCGTCGCCAAGGGCGGCAGCGTCCTGGACCTCGCCTGCGGCGACGGACTGCACGCCATCGAGCTGAGCCGGCGCGGCTACAACGTCGTCGGCTTCGACCTCAGCCTCGCCATGCTCGCGCGGGCCGCGGACGAGGCCCAGGAGCGCGACCAGAAGATCAACTTCGTGCAGGGCGACATGCGCGAGATGACCTTCGAGGACACCTTCGACGGCATCTACTGCTGGAACACCAGCTTCGGCTACTTCGAGGAAGAGAAGAACGCGCAGGTCGTCGCGCGCGTGCACAAGGCGCTGCGCAAGGGCGGCCAGTTCCTGCTCGACGTCGTGAACCGCGACTTCATCGCCCGGCAGGCGCCGTCGCTCGCCTGGTTCGAGGGCGACGGCTGCATCTGCATGGACGAGATGACCGTCGACTGGATCACCAGCCGCATGCGCATCAAGCGCACCATGATGCTCGACGACGGCCGCTCCAAGGAGATCGAGTACTCCATGCGCATCTACTCCCTGCACGAGCTCGGCAAGATGCTGCACAAGCACGGCTACCGCGTGTGCGAGGTGAGCGGCCGCACGGCGACGCCGGGCGTCTTCTTCGGCGCCGACTCGCCGCGGACCATCATCCTCGCCGAGAAGAAGTGACGCCGTGTCCATCCTGAAGGTCGCCACGCTCGGTCACCCCGTGCTGCGGGAGGTCGCGCGGCCGGTCACGCCGGAGGAGCTCTCGACGGCGGACATGCAGCGCTTCATCGACGACATGATCGAGACCATGTCCGACGCCAGCGGCGCGGGCATCGCCGCCAACCAGGTGTACCGGCCGGTACGGGTCGCGGTCATCTGCGTGAAGGACAATCCGCGCTACCCCTACAAGCCCAACTACCCCCTCACCGTGCTGGTGAACCCGGAGGTCACCCCGCTCACCGACGAGACCTTCCTCAACTACGAGGGCTGCCTCTCGGTCCCCAACCTGCGCGGGGAGGTGCGCCGCTTCGTCCAGGTGCGCGTGCGCGCGGTGGACCGCGCGGGCAAGCCCCTGGACTTCGAGGTCAAGGGGCTCACCGCCGGAACCTTCCAGCACGAGCTGGATCACCTGGACGGCAAGCTCTTCGTCGATCGCGTACACGACACGCGCACCCTCGCCACCTGGGCCGAGTTCGAGCGTCGCCACCTCGCCGCCTTCGCCGAGCGCGCGCGCGCGCTCGTGGCGAAGTGGGGCAGCTGAGCGTCAGCCGGCGGGCGAGGGCGCGCCCGGCTGCAGCGGCGCGTCGCCCTCCGCCAGCGGGAGCTCCAGCGTCACCTGCGCGCCGCCGAGCTCCGCGCGCGCGACCGACAGCCGCCCGCCGCTCGCCTCCACGATCCGGCGCACCACCGCCAGCCCCATGCCGGTGCCCGTGGCGCGCGTGGTGACGAAGGGCTGCCCCAGCCGGCGCACGATCTCCTCCGGGATCCCCGGACCGTCGTCCTCCAGTGTCCAGCGAACCCGGCCGCCGCCGCTCTCCACGCGCAGACGCAAGCGCGCGTCCTTGCGGGTCGACTGCACGGCGTTGCGCAGCACGTTCACCAGCGCGAGCTCCACCAGGTCCGGGTCGATCCACGCGATGGTATCGCGCGCGGGGGGCATCTCCACCTTCCGGTCCGAGAGCTCGCCGCGCGTCTCGAGCAGCTGCACCGCCCTGCGCGTGAGCTCCTCGATGCAGAACGCCCGCGGGCGTGGCAGCAGCGGGCGCCCCAGCTCGAGGAGCTGCGAGACCAGCCGCTCCAGCCGCGCCGTCTCCTCGGCGATGATCCCCAGCAACGCGCGGCCCGCCTCGCCGGTGTGGTCCTCACGCTCCAGCAGCGCCAGCGCGTTCATGATGGACCCCACCGGGTTGCGAACCTCGTGCGCCATCACGCCCGCCGCCTCCCCCAGGGCGGCGAGGCGCTCGCGCTCCACACCCTCCCCGCGCACGCGGATGGTCTCCAGCGCCTTGCCGATGAGCTCGGCGAAGAGCTCCAGCGCGGTGGCGACCAGCGGGCTCAGCGCGTCGCTCGTGACGACGAGCGCGCCGTACGGCTGGTCACCCACGAAGAGCGGCGCCTGGACCATGCGCTGCGCGGGCAGCAGCGACAGGAGCTTCTCCACCAGCGGCTCGGGGTAGGCCTCGCGGATCAGGCGCACGCCGTCCTGGAAGAAGGCGATCCGGCGCTCCATGAAGCGCGGGTTGAGCTGCAGCAGGATGTCGCGTCGCGGCCGCGCCGCCTCGAAGGCGCCGCTGCTGGGCCCGTGGGGGGACGCGCTCGGACCGAAGCGCAGGAGCGGGTCGTGGTCGTCCCAGAGCAGCACCGTGGCGATGAAGCCGTGGTCGGCGAGCGCCTTCACCGCGCGGTCCAGCACGTCCGCCTCGGTCGCGCAGCGCGAGAGCGTGCCGGCGATGCGGGCGAGCGCCTCGGTCACCTCCTGGCCGAAAGCCTCCGGGTGCGCGTCGAGCAAGAAGACCAGCGTCACCCCGGCGGCGAGCTGCCACTCCACGCGCAGCGGCCGCTCCTTGCCGTCCAGGCCGACGATGCGGCACCAGAGCGAGCCGTGCTCGCGTGGCGCCGGCTGGTCGCGGTTGCCGGAGAGCTGCTCCAGCACCGCGCGGTCGCGCGGGTCGACGAGGCTGGCGATCAGCTCCCCCACCGAGCGTGCCGTCAGGTCCGCCGCCCTCCAGCCTGTGAGCCGCTCGAACGCGGTGTTGACGGCGAGCACGGCGTCGCCGCGCGTCACCATCGTGGCGATGGGGAGCCGCTCGACCTCCACCCGATAGGCCGGCGGCTGCCGCGCTCCCTCCGTCCCCCCGCGCTTCCTCCTGCTCGCGCGTTCGCTCGCCATGAATCGTCCCGGGTACTCTCGCAGCCTCCCGGCCCGTTGGCCAGACGTTGGCGCATAGTGCCCCGCCGCGCCGTCGGATGGATCGCGGCCCGTCCATGGCTCCGCCCCACCGCGTCTCCCCGTTCACCTCGCCACGTACGTAAATTATTGGAATTATTGTGCTTGAATGGGGGCGGCCGCTGGCGCCAGGCTTGCAAGACGGCGTGCCATGGTCCACCACCGCCCGTTGATGTTCTCTCTCGCCACGCTCGCCGCAGCCGCGCTCCTCGCCTGCGGTGACGCGAGCAACAACACCTCCGGTCACTTCACCGGTGTCGGCGGCAAAGGTGACGCCTCGACCGACGGCCCGTCCTCGTCCTCCGACGACAGCGGCTCGACCATCCCCGACGCCGGCACCACCACGACCAACTTCGCCGTGGCGACCGACAAGGGCTCCGTCGACGTCGAGCTCCGCAACCAGGTCACCGTGCAGGTCACGGTCACCCCGGCGGGCTTCACCGGCACCGTCACCCTCGGCGCGACAGGCCTCGCCGCGGGGGTCACCGCCGCCTTTGCGCCGCCGACGGTGGACGTGAGCGGTACGACGGGCGCCACCTCCGTGCTCACGCTGACCACCAAGTCGGACGTCGCCCCGGGCGTGGAGAACCTGAAGGTCACCGGCACCTCCGGCAGCGACATGGCGAACGCGGCGCTCGCTCTCAACGTTCAGTCCATCCTGACCGTCACCATCCCGGCGAACCTCAGCGCCGTCCAGGGCACGCAGGGCAACCCCAGCCACGACGCCTACGGCGACTACCCCATCGTCGTCACGGCGGCGCCGGACCTGACCAAGACGCCCGCCGTCATCAAGTTCTACAACGCCGACGCGACCCCGCACTGCATCCACGCCTCCAACGCCAACCAGGGCTTCCCGCACGACCCGGAGGTCAACGGGCAGTGCGCCGCGCCCATGCAGCAGGGCGAGTTCGATTCGCAGGCGCACAACATCAACACCAAGGGCTCCTACACCTTCTACCTCCACGATCAGGGCGACCTGACCGAGGGACAGATCAAGGTGCAGTGACCGGGGTGGCGCGTGCCCCCTATGAAGGGGGTGCGTAGGTGACGCGCACGATCGTCAGCTCGACCTCGCCGCCGGGGCGCCGCACCGACACGGTGTCACCCGCCTCCTTCTTGAGGAGCGCCCGGCCGACCGGCGAGCGCCAGCTGATGTCGCCGCGGCCCAGGTCGATCTCGTCCTCGCCGACGATGCGGTAGGTGGCGCGGCGGCCGTCGTCGTCCTCCAGCTCCACCGTCGCCCCGAAGAACACGCGCGACGCCCCGTCGGTCCGTGGGGGCACGACGTGCGCGCCCTCCAGCCGCTTGGTCAAGAACCGCATGCGCCGGTCGATCTCGCGCAGCTTCTTCTTGCCGTAGATGTACTCCGCGTTCTCGCTGCGATCGCCCTGCGCCGCGGCGGCGGCGACGTCCTCCACCACCCTGGGCCGCTCCTGCGAGCGCAGCCGCGCGAGCTCCTCCTGAAGACGCTTGGCGCCAGCCGGCGTGATGTAGTTCGGCGTCTTCTCGCTCATGGGTGCGTGCGATCGCGATAGGGATCGCCGTCTTCCTCGCCGAGGAGGACGTCCAGGGCGTAGGGGGCGGCGCGGCCGTCCGCGAGCTCGGCGACCGCGAGGGCGATGGCGCGCCGCGACGCGCGCGGCGGCACGCTGACGATGGCCCACCGCCGGCAGCGCGACGGCCCCCACGCCCGGCCGTGCTGCACGTGCACCCGCGCGTGGCCCTCGCACAGGACGACGCGCGTGCTCGGCGCGCACAGCATCTGCAGGGCGCGCATGGTGAACTCCATCCGGTCGAACGCCCCGGTGTCCTCCTCGGCGATGTCGCGCTCGACATCCGCCGCTTCGGGATGGTTCGGGTCCAGGGACGAGGGCATGGCAGTCAGTCTACGCGCCCTTCGGGCTGTCGGCCGGGCCTTCGGGCCGGAGCTCAGTACGAACGTGCGTGCAGCTCCAGGTAGTAGCTGACCAGATCGCGCTCCTTGAACCCCATCGTAATCAGCCGGAGCACCCGTGCGAAGGGCCAGACGCGCGTGTCGGGTGGCACGAACATCGCCCAGTGGCCGAGCTCGCTCGGGCGCACGTCGGTCCAGGTGGCGCGCAAGGTCCGCGCGAGGATCTCGCTGAGGAAGGCGCCGTGGCGGCGCACGTCTTCGGCCGCGGCGGAGGTGCGCACCCCGCCGGCGTGGTAGCGCTCGATGAGCTGGGCCTGCATCGCCTCGATGCTGGCCACGTCGGTGCGCAGCTCCACGCCGCACTGCAGCCGGTAGAGCCGCCCGAGCTCGCGCGACAGCTCGGTGCAGCGCACGCGGGCCTCGTACGCCTCGCGCATGCGCTCGTCGCTCACCGCCGGCGGCGGCGGGTCCGCCAGGTTCTCGGCGTACTGCACCTTGCCGAGCGCGAGGCGCGGCGGCGTCGAGTTGGTCGACACCGAGCAGAACGCGGGCTGCGACGCGCCGCGGGCGAGCGAGCGCCCCCACGCGTCGGGCGGCGTGGGGGGGCTGGGCGACGGCGGCGGCGCGAGCGTCGGCACCTTGCGCTGGTCGACCCCGATCGCCTCCGCGGGCAGCGCCCCGGGGCGCGGCCGCTCGGCGGGCGTCGGCCGGCTGGAGAAGGGCGCGGGCGCCCGCGACGCGACGCGCGGTGTGGCGATGGCCGGCGGCAGGTCCACCTCCAGCTCCTCCAGGACCACCGACGAGGCGTCGCCGATTCTCCCCGACGCGGCGGGGGGCCCGGACGACATGCGCGAGGGCTGCAGCACCATCGGCATCGGCGTGGGCGTGTCGCGGCGATCGTCCGCGGCGGCGCGCGGCGACCGCGGCGCGTCGCTGCGCTGCGTGGACGGCGGGTGCGAGGACGTCTCCGGCACGCGCATCTTCACGCCGCTCGTCCCCACGTCGGTGCGCGCCGGCCCCTGCTGGCGTGGGGCGTTCTCCGGCGCGGGCGGGCGCGGGGTCGGGGGCGCCGAGACGCGCCGCGCGGCCTCGACCACCGCGAGCGCCCGGCCACGCAGCTCCTGGTGCGCCTGGGGATCCTGCGCCAGCACCCGCGCGTAGGGCAGCGCGCGGCCCATGTTGCCCGCCGCGGCCCACGCCTCGGCCGCGAGCAGCTCCAGCTCGTGGAAGGACGCCTTCGCCGCGAGCATGGAGACGCGCTCGGCGATGACCTTCGGGTCCTCCTTCTTGAGCATCAGCGCGGCGCGCGACTTCAGGTACACGACCGACGCGATCGGCCCGCTCTCGCGCTCCATCTCGGAGAGCTGCGCGAGGGCGCCCGTCGCGTCGCCCGCGTCGAGCAGGGCCTCGACCGACCACGCCGCCGGATCCGAGAGTGGCCCGCGCTCCGGCGGCGGCCGGGAGACCGCCGACATGGCCCGCTCCACACGCGAGAAGCGATCGAGCGTGGAGTCACCGGCGCTGACCGACCGCCGCCGCAGGAGGTCCAGCACCTCCACCCGTGTCGGCCCGGCCTCGCGCACGCCGGCCTTCACCGAGGCGGGCGGCCGCTCGCCGAAGCGCTGCAGCGCCGCGATCCACGCCAGGGGATCGCCCAGGGCGACGCGCTTGAACGTCCGCACGCCCACCTTCTGGTGCCGCGTGAAGGGCAGCGTCACCAGGTTGACCTCCGCGTCGTCGGGCATCTCGCCGAGCAGCGCGGCCAGGTGGAACGCCTGCAGCGCAGCGCCGGTGCCGGGATCACCCAGGTCGAAGGTGAGCGCCGCGAGGTCCAGCCACGCGCCCTCGTAGGTGTGCGCCGCGGCGAGCAGCACCTTGCCGTCGAAGAGCTCCGCGGCGCCCAGCTCCGCCGCTGCCCGGCGCACCACCGGACCGCGGGCGTACGCGGCGGCCGCCGGACGGACCGCCGCCGCCGCCGCCTCCGCCGCCTCGTGGGTGAAGCCCAGGCGCGCAAGTCGTTCGCGTGCCTCGGCGACCGTGGTGCGGTACCCCGCCTCTCGCACGGCGCCCGGCGCGGTCGTGCGAAGCTCGATGCATTGTGGGCCGACCAAGGCGTATTCGGCGTCCAGCGGCCCCACGTCCGCACGGACTACGACACGATCGGCGACCGTCAGGTTGCAAGATTCCACGTATGGGGACTCCGACGCTCACGTTAAGTTCACCATTTAACTACGTCTTTTGCCAACACCATTCCCCCGCTACCCTCACCAGGCCCCCGACCAGCGAGGTTCCCCCTTGAAAGACGCCGCAGACGCCATCCTCAAGCCCGAGCAGGCCGCCTACCTGGAGGCCCTGGAGCCCCCCCGCGATGGCCTCCTGGCCCGCATGGAGGCCTTCGCCGCCGAGCGGCGGCATCCCATCAGCGACCCCGAGGTCGCCTCCTTCCTCGCCGTCACGGTGCGCGCGACGGGCGCGCGTCGCATCGTGGAGCTGGGCACCAACATCGGCTACGGCACCATCGTCATGGCGCGCGCCGGCGGGCCGTACTGCCGCGTGATCACCGTGGAGCTCTCCAGCGAGCTCTGTCGCATCGCGCGGGAGTACGTCCAGGAGGCCGGGCTCACCGACAGGGTGGAGATCCGCCAGGGCTCTGCCCTCGCCGAGCTGGAGAAGATCGACCGGCCGATCGACCTCGCCTACATCGACTGCGTGAAGGAGGAGTACCCGGCGTACCTGGAGAAGCTGATCCCCAAGCTCGCCGAGCGCGGCGTCATCGTCGCCGACAACGTGCTGTGGAAGGGGCTCGTCGCGCAGAGCGCGCTCCCCGACGCCGAGCGCGAGCGCACCGAGGCCATCCGCGCCTTCAACGCGGCGATGGTTGGCCACCCCTCGCTGCGCGCCGTCGTCCTGCCTCTCGGCGACGGCGTCGCCTACGCCGCAAGAGTCGGCTGAGCGCCTCGCCTCCTCTCCACGCGGTGGAGAGCTCGGGGTGAGGTCAGGGCGTCGGGTGGGCGGCGCCGTCGGCGGGCGGCGGCGCGGCGGCGGGCGTCTCCGCGGGCTGGTCGGCCGAGCGCTTGTAGCCGCACTCCTTGTTGGCGCACATGACCATCGGCTTCAGCTTGCTCCCGCCGCGCACCAGGAACTTGGCGCCGCAGACCGGGCACTCCTCCTTGATGGGCTTCTGCCAGAGCTTGAAGTCGCACTTGATGGTCTCGTTGTTCCAGTTGGAGCAACCGTAGAAGGTGCGACCGCCCTTCTTCTTCGGCCGGATCTCGATGATGTCGCCGCCGCACTTGGGGCAGGCCACTCCGAGCGGGACCGGCTTGGTGTTTTTGCAGGTGGGGTAGCCGGTGCAGGACAGAAATTCGCCGTAGCGCCCGCTGCGGATGGACATAGGCTTGCCGCACTTGTCGCAGACGACGTCGGTGATGACCTGCGTGGTGCCGGTGCCGTCCGGGCCGAGGTCGCGCGTGTTCTTGCACTTGGGGTAGTTGGTGCAGCCGAGGAACCAGCCGTTCTTCGACCAGCGCTTCATCATCTCCCCGGTGCCGCAGACGTCGCACTTCTCGCCGGTGGGCACGGGCTCGGGGTTCCAGCGCTTGCCCTTCTTGCTGGCGTCGAGCTGCGCGCGGAAGCGCTTGTAGAAGCGACCGAGCAGCACGGTGCGCTCCTCCTTGCCGGCCTCCACCTCGTCCAGCTCCTCTTCCATGTGGGAGGTGAACGCCGGGTCGATGAAGTCCAGCTTGCTCTGCACCAGGCCGTCCACCACGAACATGCCGAGCGTCGTCGGCTTGAAGCGGGCGTCCATCTTCTCGACGTAGTCGCGCGCCTGCACCTTGCTGATGATGTCGGCGTACGTGCTGGGCCTGCCGATGCCGCGCTCCTCCAGCTCCCGCACCAGCGAGCCCTCGTTGTAGCGGGGTGGCGGCTGGGTGAACTTCTGGTCGGTGACGACGCCAGGCGGCGCGCTGAGCGCGAGGGCCTCGCCCTCCTTCAGCTCGGGCAGCGTGGCCTCGTCGCTCTCGGCCGGGGCCTGCGCCTCTGTCTTCTCGTCGGCCTCCTCGCCGGCCATCGAGTTCTGCCGCGTCTCGGCGGCGCCGTAGGCGGCCAGCCACCCGGGGAACTTGAGCACCCGGCCGCCGGCGCGCAGCGCGTAGACGCGGGGCGTGGGGGCCGCTGCGTTCTTCGCCTCGATGTCCACGCCGGTCTGGTCGTAGATCGCCTCGCTCATCTGGCTCGCGAGGAAGCGGTCCCAGATGAGCTTGTACAGCTTGAACTGGTCGTCCTTGAGGTGCTTGCGCACCGACTCCGGCGGCAGGTCCACCGACGTCGGGCGGATGGCCTCGTGCGCGTCCTGCGCGCCCTTCTTCGACTTGAAGACGTTCGGCTGCGCGGGGACGTACTCCTTGCCGTACTTCTTGGCGACATACTCGCGCGCGGCGTTGACCGCGTCGGGCGAGAGGCGCGTGGAGTCGGTGCGCATGTACGTGATGAGGCCGACAGGGCCGCCGTCCTTGCCGAGGTCGACGCCCTCGTAGAGGCCCTGCGCGATCTGCATGGTGCGCTTGGCGCCGAAGCCCAGGCGGTTGACCGCGTCCTGCTGGAGCTTGCTGGTCGTGTAGGGGGCGAGCGCCTTTCGCTTGCGCTCGGTCTTGGTGATCTTGGAGACGACGAAGGTGGCGGCCTCCAGGTCGGCGCGCACCTCCGCGGCCGTCTGACCGTCCTTGACCTCGAGCTTCTTGCCGTCGCGCTGGGAGAGGCGCCCGTAGAAGGGGTGCTTGCCGTCCGTCTCGCGCAGCCAGGCGCCGACGTTCCAGTACTCCTCCGGCTTGAACGCCTCGATCTCCCGCTCGCGGTCGACGATGAGGCGCAGCGCGACGCTCTGCACGCGCCCCGCGGACAGGCCGAAGGCCAGCTTGGACCACACCAGCGCGGAGACGTCGTAGCCGACGATGCGGTCCAGCACGCGGCGGGCGCGCTGGGCGTCATAGAGCTGCTTGTTGAGGGCGCGCGGATGGGCCACCCCACGCTCCACCCCCGCCTTGGTGATCTCGTGGAACTCGACCCGCTTGGCCGCCTTCTTCCCCAGCTCCTCCGAGAGGTGCCAGGCGATGGCCTCCCCCTCACGGTCGGGGTCGGTGGCGAGCAGGACCTCGTCGGCGCTGCGGGCGGCGCCCTTCAGCTCCTGCAGGACCTTCTCTTTTCCTTGAATGATCTCGTACGTTTCCTGGAATCCGTGCTCGAAGTCGACGCCCATCTTCTTGGGCAGATCTTTGATGTGTCCCTTGGACGCCATCACCTCGTACCCCGCGCCGAGGTACTTCTTGATGGTCTTCGCCTTGGCAGGCGATTCCACGACTACGAGTGTCTTGCCCATTCTCGTCGGTTTCCAGTGGCGCCCCACCACGCCAGGGGCCGGACGACGTGTCCGAAGGTCAAAGCGTACGTAAAATCAGGTACTTAGATGCTCCTCCGACGGTAGGTGGCCGACGGAGGGTCCTCTACTACTACGTTCTCCAAGGCGAGCGTCAAGAGCGCCGTCGATACGGCTGGGGCACCGAGGCCGGTGGAGGCGATGATCTCGTCGAGGTGGCGGGGGCCGAAATCGAGGGCTTTCAGCACCGCTGCCTGCTCCGGGGTGAGGTCCACATCGGGCAGGGCGGGGGCGGGCTCATGGGCCACGCCCAGGCTGCGGTAGAGGTCGGCCTTGCGCCGCAGGACCCTGCCCAGGCCCCGATCGAGCATCGCGTAGGAGCCCTCGAAGCCCTCCAGCCAGGGCGGACCGGGCACGATCCAGAGGTCCTTCTGCAGCCTCCGCGCCCAGGTGGCGGCGTTGAGCGCGCCGGAGCGCGGCCCGGCCTGCGCCACGATGAGGGTCTTGCAGAGGGTCACCAGCACCCGGTTGCGCGCCAGAAAGCGCGCCGGCATCGGGGGCGTGTCCGGCGGGTACTGCGAGAGGATGGTGTTGCCGCTGGCGACGAGCTCCTTGAAGAAGTCTGCGTTGGTGGGCGGGAAGGGGTGCTCGCGGCCGCTGGGCGCGACGACCCAGGTGGAGCCGGGCCCGGCCCGCATCGCGCCGCGGTGGGCGGCGGAGTCCACCCCCAGCGCGCCGCCGGACACGACGATGCGGCCCGCCCTGGCGAGCTTCTCGGCGATCTCCTCGACGAAGGCGATCACCTCCGGGCCGGCCGCGCGCGCGCCGACGATGCCGACGCGCTCGCGTTCGAGGTCGAGGTGGCCGTCCAGCCACAGGGAACGGTAGCGGCCCTTGAGCTCGCCGAGCTCTCTGGGAAATTCGGGGTGGAGAGGGAGGAGCTCGCGCATGGGGCCCCATCGGTCCCACGCGCGGGGCGGTTCTGCGCGGCGGGCGCTACTTCGTCTTGCTGTAGACCTGCACGGCGATGGCGCCCTGCCCGGTCTTCGCGTGGACGTCCAGCTTGTACTGGATGGGGAAGGGCGCGAAGGGACAGAGCGGCTTGCGGCCCTTGCCGATGACCGCGGTGTTGTCGGCGGTGTCGTCCTGGCCGGCGGCCATCGTGTACAGGGGCGGCACCAGCAGGACGAGATCGACGTTGGTGACCTGGCCGGGGGGTGAGTAGGCGATGATCGTGTAGCACTTGCCGCCCTGCAGCGTGACGACGATGCCCTTGTGGCCGTCGGCGGGGAGGCTGTCCTTGTAGACCTGACCCTCCGGCTGCATGCCGATGGCGAAGCGCGTCGCCGCCGCCTTGAGGCCGACATCGGTCGGGTCGCCGACGGCGACGCCGCCCTGGCCCATCATCGCGGCGCCGGCCGCGGTGATCTGCTGGAGCAGGTTGGGATCGATCGGGACGCCGGCCAGGCCGCCGCTCGCCGCGGGGGCCGCGCTGCCCTGAGGAGGCGCGGTGCCGCCCGCCGGCGGGTAGCCGTTCTGGGGAGGGTAGCCGTTGTTCGGCGGGGGGTAGGTTCCGGGCGGGTAGCCGCCGGGGGGAGGCTGGTTGTACGCCCCGCTCGCGCTGTAGGTCGGCTGCGGGGAGTCGGCGGGCTTGTCCCCGCCGCCGCAGGCGAAGACCGGGACGATGGCGGCGGCGGCGAGGGCGAGGAGCGGAGTCTTGCGCATGGTCATCGGGTCTCCGGGACGGTGATGGCAGCAATGTACCGAGATGCCTCCCGTTGGGAAGCACGTTGACAAAACGCCCAGCGTGGCTGGAGCTTACAGGTCGCTCGAGGGTGGGACGGCCATCGCCGCCCGCCTGTTCACTGGCGCAGGAAGTGGAAGGGGATGTCCACGTTGGTGGTCCCGCTGGAGGGCGGGAAGGTCCAGCTGCGCGTCTGGTTCTCGATGCAGTGGGTGACGATGGGATCGTTGCCCTCGGCCGAGGAGCTGCGGACGCCGCCGGTCGAGGCGATCACCAGGTGAACGCGGACGTTGACGTTGGACTCGGTGCCGCCGCCGCGCTCCCAGCAGGTGCGCTTCACGCCGGGGGTGCGCTGTCGGACGACGTTGGAGATGGCCTCCGAGCTGAGGGCGGAGAGGTTGCTCGATCCGGTGTGCGACGGGCCGACGGACGGGCCGGTGCCGGGGCCGCCCAGCAGCGCGGCGATGGACGGGTCCACCTTGCTGCTCGCCGTCGTCGCGGGCCCGGTGGTGTGGGTGTGGGTCCCGCCGCCGGTGGCCACCTTCCCGGTGGTCGTCGGCTCCGGCGCGGTGGCGGTGTCGTCGGTGGCGGTGGGCGCCTCCGTCGCCGTGGGCGGCGCGGTCTGGCCGGCGGGGACGGTCTGCGTGACCACCACCGTCGCGGGCGCCGCCGGTGCGCTGGGCTTGACGAAGATGGCGATGGCCGCGGTGACGCCGAAGGCGGCGGCGAGCACCACCATCGCCACGGCCATCCAGTTCGGGCCCTTCTTCGTCGCCGCGGCCTCCAGGACCGGGGGCGACGAGGGGAACGGGGAGGCGAGTGGGGAGCTGACACCCGCTGCAGCTGCAGCGGGGGCGAACGGCGAGGCGGCCGGCGGTGCATCCGGCGGCGGCGGGGTGGCGAAGGGGTCCGGCGCGATGGAGGGCGCGGGCTCTGGCTCCAGCTTCTCCGCCGTGGCGAGGCGGGAGGCGATGGAGACGACGTTGCTGCGCGCCGCCGCGACGGCCGCCGGCGCGGGCGAGGAGCGCAGGGCGTCGGGGCGAGTGGACATCGCCGGACGGGAGGGCTGCGACGGCCGCGGCCCGTAGGCGCCGGGAGGCTGCGAGGTGACGAGCGAGGGACGCTCCGAGGCGGCGGCCTCGCGCACGAGGGTGAGCAGATCGGGGACGGTCTTGAGGGGCCGCCACTCCTCCATGCCCTCTTGCCAGACGAGGGACTCCTCGGTCACGGCGGCGGCGGCCGCCTTGCGCCGGAGCTCGCCCAGGCGGACAGGCCCGACGGGCACGCCGTTGATGGCGACGTACCACTCGTTGGACGTCTCCAGCGGGGCGAGCTCCTCGTGACGCTGCACGCTGCGCTGGAAGGCGCCGGCGAGGGCGCTCTCGTTGCGCTCGGCGCGGGGCGGCGGCTTGGCGGCGGCGAGGCTGGTGGCGAGGCCTCCCGGGCGCGGCGCCTGCCTGCCCGGCAAGGTGGAGGGCTTGCCGGGGGGCGAGGGACGCGGGGCGGCCATCGTCCCGAGGAGGGAGGCGACGTCGACGCCGACCTTCGTCTTGTCGTCGTCCTCGCCGCGCGGAAGGGCGCTGTTGACGCTCGTCTCGGTGACCTCGGCCTTGACCTCGATCATGTGGCCGCACTTGCGGCACTTCATGCGAACGGTCTTGCCCGCAACCTTCTCGTCGGCGATCTGATACTTCGCCTTGCACTGCTCGCAGAGGAATTTCACGAGGCGGTCCTGAGCGCGGCTGAGCCCCTGGCGAGGCCGTGGCTTTCAACCATACGGACAATCCGACGGCTTGGGCAGCCCAAAGGTTCTTTTTCCCTCTGCACCTACAACAGCCCCATCAGGTGCTGCTTGATCTGCTCGCGGGTGGTGTCGTCGGGGGCGCAGGAAACGCAGCGCTCCCACACCTCCACCGCGCGGTGGCGGAAGCCGGCCTTCTCGTAGAGGACGGCCAGGTTCTTGAGCGAGGGGAAGGCCTTGGGGTTGAGCTCCACCGCCTTCTCCAGCTCCTGGATGCCCTCGTACATCATGCCCTTCTTGCCGTAGAGCAGCCCGAGGTGAAAGCGCAGCCGGTAGGCGAGAGGGTCGATGGTCACGCCGCGCTTCAGGTGCTCGAGGGCGGCGTCGATGTCGCCGGCCTTGTAGGCCGTCACGCCCGCCGCCAGCGCCCGCTCCGCCGCGGCGCTCATGGCGTCGCGGTTGGGCTCCGGGGCGCCGCCGCGTCGCTCCTCGCTCTCCGAGAGCGCGCGCGCCACCGCGGCGAGCACGTCCGCGAGCCGGAAGGGCTTCTCCAGGTAGGCCTCGATGCCGTAGCTGGTCTTGAGGTCCTCGGCGATGCGCCAGCCGCGGTAGACCGCGCTGATCATGATGATGGGGATGTTGCCGTACTTCTCGCTGCCCTTGATGCGGCGGGCGATGTCGAAGCCGTGCAGCTCGGGGAGCATGGCGTCCAGGATGATGAGATTGGGGGTGTGCTCCTTCACCATCCGCAGGGCGAGCAGGCCGCGGTCGGCCTCGACGACGCGGTAGCCCTTCTCGGTGAGCAGGCGCGCGAGGAGGCGGCGGATCTCCTGCTCGTCGTCGACGACGAGGACCAGCTTGCCCTGGGCGCCGGTGGCCTTCTCGCGGGCGGCGGAGAGCTGGGCCTGAAGCTCGGGCGGGAGCTGCGCGACGGCGGAGAGGTCGGCGCCGACCTGCCCGAAGTCCGCGGTGGTGACCTCCACGTCCTCGGCCGAGCGGCGGGTGTCCTCGTCGACCACGGGGGCGGGGGGCTCCGGCGGCATGCTGAGGCGCTCGTTCGTCGCGCCCGCGTCGCTGGTGAGGCCGAGCCGCTGGAGCGTCTCGCGCGGGACGTTCTCGCCGAGGTAATAGGTCTCCCCCTGGCTCTGCGCGTCGTACGCCCCGGCGATGCGCCGGGCGATGGCGGTGTTCAGGGCCACGTAGGCGTAGACCTTCTTGCCGGTGACGAACTCCAGCTCGTCGATGACCTTCTTGTCGGAGGGGTTGGCCATCGCGAGGAAGAGGCGGTCGCCCTTCACCAGCACGGGCAGGATCTTGTGCACCTCCGCGACCTCGCGCGGGACCACCAGGTGCTCGAGGAGGATGGCCACCTGCGAGAGGTCGATGCCCGGCACGCCGTGCTGCTCGGAGAGGGCGCGCACGGCGTCGACCTCCTTGAGCTTCCCTTCGTCGATGAGCTGCGAGGCGAGCGGCTTGCCCGCGCGCTTGGCGCCGACGAGCGCGTCGTCCAGCTCGGCCTGCGAGATGAGCTTCCTCTGCAGGAGAATGCGGCCGAGCATCTGGCCCTTCTTCGGCTCCGTCATCGCGAAGCTGCAGGGTATCACGCGGGCGCGCGGGCGCCGCGGCCGTTTGCGCGCGGCTCGTCCCCCCCGCCCCCGCCGGCCATGCGGGCGAGGGCGGCGTCCCGGAAGGCGGCGTAGCGGCCGGCGGCGATCGCCTCGCGCGCCAGGTGCATCAGCTCGCCGTAGAAGTGCAGGTTGTGGAGGGAGAGCAGGCGCAGCACGAGGATCTCCCCGGAGAGGTACAGGTGCCGCAGGTACGCGCGCGAGTAGCCCCCCGCGCAGCACGCGCAGGTGCACTCGGGGTCGAGCGGGCCGAGGTCGTCCTTGTAGCGGGCGTTCTTGATCGTCACCTTGCCGAAGCGGGTGAGGGCCTGGCCGTTGCGCGCGTTGCGGGTGGGCAGCACGCAGTCGAACATGTCCACGCCGCAGCCGACGGCCACGAGCAGGTCCCGCGGCGTGCCGACGCCCATCAGGTAGTGGGGGCGCTCGGGGTCGAGGGAGGGCGCCACCTGCTCCAGCGCCTCGAGCATCGCCGGGATGGGCTCCCCGACCGAGAAGCCGCCGAGCGCCAGGCCGTCGAAGGGCGGGTCGATGGCCGCGAGCTCGTCGGCGTGGGCGCGTCGCAGGTCGGCGAAGCAGGCGCCCTGCACGATGCCGAAGAGCGCCTGCCCCGGCCGGCGAGGCGCGGCCACCGCCCGCTTCGCCCAGCGTGTCGTCTGCGCGACGGCGCGCTCGACCACCTCGCGCGAGGAGTCGCCGGGCGGGCACACGTCGAGCTGCATCTGGATGTCGGCGCCGAGCCGCGACTGGACCTCCACCGCCACCTCCGGGGAGAGGAAGAGGCGCGTGCCGTCCAGGTGCGAGGTGAAGGTGAAGCCGTCCTCCGCGGGCGTGACGAGGCCGCCCTTGCCCGCGCGCCCGGCGGCCAGCGAGAAGGCCTGGAAGCCGCCGGAGTCGGTGAGCATCACGTGAGGCCACCGCGCGAAGTCGTGCAGGGTGCCGTGGCGCGCCACGGCGTCGGGGCCGGGTCGCTGCCAGAGGTGGTAGGTGTTGCCGAGCATCACCCGCGCGCCTGTCGACGCCACCTCCTCCGCCGAGAGCGCCTTCACCGCACCCTGCGTCCCGACGGGCATGAAGGTGGGCAGGTCCACCTGGCCGTGCGGGGTGGTGAGCACGCTCCGCCGCGCGTGCCCATCCTTGCAGAGTACACGGAATGCGAAGCCCTCGGTGCGGGGGGCCGTCACGCCGGCTCCGCGGGCGGCGCCGCCTCCGGGCCCAGGAGCATCGCGTCGCCGTAAGAGTAGAAGCGGTAGCCGCGCTCCACCGCGGTGCGGTACGCGGCGAGCACGCGCTCCCGGCCGCCGAAGGCACACACCAGGGCGAGCAGGGTGGAGCGCGGCAGGTGGAAGTTGGTGAGGAGCATGTCCACCGCGCGGAAGGTGTAGCCGGGCTGGATGAGCAGGTGGGTCTCGCCGGACGCGGCGCGCACCTCCCCGGTGTCCGCCGCCGCCGACTCCAGCGCGCGCACGACCGTCGTGCCCACGGCGACCACCTTCCCGCCCCTCGCGCGCGTGCGCTCGATGGCCTGCGCCGTCGGGCGGGAGACCTCGAACCACTCCTTGTGCATCTTGTGCTCGTCCAGGTCCTCTGTCGTCACGGGCTGGAAGGTGCCGAGGCCGACGTGCAGGGTCACGCTGGCGATCTCGCAGCCGCGCACGGCGAGGCGCCCGAGCAGCGCGCGTGAGAGGTGCAGGCCGGCGGTGGGCGCGGCGATGGCGCCCTCCACGCGCGCGAAGACGGTCTGGTAGCGCTCGGCGTCCTGGGGCTCCACCTCCCGCTTGATGTACGGGGGCAAGGGCATGCGTCCGAAGGCGTGTACCGCTTCGGGCACGGTGGCGCCGCCGCGGGTGTAGAGCGCCACCTCCAGCAGGCCGTCGTCCTCCGCGCGGCCGAGCAGCCGCACGAAGAGCTGGTCGCCGCGCGCGGGCTCGCGGTGCGAGGCGCCGGCGGATGGGTCGCGCCTCGCGGGCGTGCCGTCCGGCGGCAGCACGGCCAGATCCACGCCGAAGCGGAGCGCCTTGGACGCCTTGCCGAGCGCACGCCACACCTCGGCGTCGCGGGGCTCACCGTCCACCTCCACCGTGCGCCCGCCGGTGCGGCGGACGAGGAAGACCTCCACGCGGCCGCCGGTCTCCTTCTGCGCGATGAGGCGCGCCGGCATCACGCGCGTGTCGTTGAGCACGACGAGGGAGCCGGGAGGCAGCAGGTCGGCCAGGTCGGCGACGCGGCGGTGGTCCAGCTCTCCATCGCCGACGGCCACGAGCAGTCGCGCCGCCTCGCGGTCGGCGACGGGGTGCTGGGCGATCCGCTCGGGCGGCAGTTCGTAGTGGAGCTGGTCGACGCGCATCGCGCACCGCCATCTTTTCTCGCCGCGGCGGCCGTGTCGAGGGCCGATGCGCGCGTTTTACCGGGGGAAGGGGATGCGGGCGCTGGAGGGCGGGGAAGCCGGCACCTTGCCCCGCACGAACTCGGCGACGGTCGCCGGCTTGCAGGGCTTGGGGACGAAGCCGAGGGCGCCGCAGTTGGAGCGCACGAGTTGCCGCTCGGAGAGGTGGTACGCGCCGGTCAGCACGATGCGCACGTCCGGGAACTGCGTGTGCAGGGAGCGGGCGAGCTCCAGGCCGTTGGTGCCGGGCAGCATGAGCTCGAGCAGGACGAGATCGGTCGGGTCGGCGGAGAGGGCCTCCACCGCCTCCGCGGCGCTCGCGGCTGTCGTCGCGTCGATACCCTCCAGCTGGAGCGCGATGGCCAGCTGCTTGGCGTGAGACCGATCGTCGTCGACAACGAGCACGCGCGCCATGACCCCGGGACTCCCTTCCGCAGTGGTCCTACGCAAGTGTGGTGCCATGCCTCGGGGCGCCAGAAAACGGGAAGATAGCCCCGCTCGAGCCTGCCACTTCGTTGCAGATGTGAAGGTCGTCTCGCGCGTTCTGCAATGCGGGGTGGAATGCCCCGACCGCGGCGATCCTCAGCGGCTCTCGAAGGTGATGCCCAGGCGAGTCATCTTTCGCCACAGCGTGGTGGGGGAGATGCCGAGCATCTCAGCGGCGTGCTCGCGGCTGCCATCGGAGTCGTGGAGGGCGCCCTCGATGGCGCCACGCTCTGCCGCGTCGACCACATCGGCGAGGGAGCGGGTGCTCGAGCCCTGCCGGGGCGGCGCGATCGAGGGCGGCGCGATCATGTCGTCGGCGGTGATGATGCCGTCCTGCACCAGGGCGACCGCCTGCTCCACCATGTGCTCCAGCTCGCGCACGTTGCCCGGGAAGTCGTAGCGCATGAGCGCCTCGAGCACGTTGTCGTGGAGGCGGGCGCGCACGCCGATCTTGCGGTTGTACTTGTCGAGGAAGTGCTCGAGCAGCTCGGGGATGTCCTCGCGGCGGTCGCGCAGCGGCGGAAGCACGAAGCGGGCGACGTTGAGGCGGTAGTAGAGATCCTGGCGGAAGCGCTTCTCGGCGACGGCGAGCATCAGGTCCTGGTTCGTCGCCGCGATGATGCGCACGTCCACGCGGATGGGCTTGTTCTCTCCGACGCGGCGGATCTCGTGCTCCTGGATGGCGCGCAGCAGCTTGGCCTGCACGCTGGGCGGGGTCTCGGCGATCTCGTCGAAGAAGAAGGTGCCGCCGTCGGCCTCCTCGAAGAGGCCCTTGCGCGCGGTGACGGCGCCGGTGAAGGAGCCCTTGGCGTGGCCGAAGAGCTCGCTCTCCAGCAGCGTCTCGGTGATGGCGGCGCAGTTGACCGAGACGAAGGCGCGGTCGGCGCGGCGCGAGTTGGCGTGGATGGCCTTGGCGATGAGCTCCTTGCCGGTGCCGCTCTCGCCGGTGATGAGGACGGTGGCGTCGGTGGGGGCGATGCGCACGACGCGTCCGAGCACCTCGCGCACCGAGCCGGACTTGCCGACGATGTTCTCGAACTTGTAGCGGTCCTTGAACTCGCTCGCGAGGAAGGCGACCTCCCCGGCGAGGCGGCGGTTGTCGAGCGCCTTGGAGACCTTGACCAGCAGCTCCTGCTCGGTGAAGGGCTTCTGGATGTAATCGAAGGCGCCGAGGCGCATGGCCTCCACCGCGCTCTCGATGGTGCCGTACGCGGTCATCACGATGACCTCGGTCATCGGCTGGCGCTCCTTGATCGCGCGCAGGACGTCGATGCCGTCCTTCTGGCCCATGCGCAGATCGGTGAGCACCAGATCGAAGGCGCCGGTGCCTCCGCGCTCCGCGCCCTGCTCGCCGTCGGCGGCCTCGTCCACCTCGTAGCCGACGCCGCGCAGCATCATGGCCAGGGTGGTGCGCATGTTGCGCTGGTCGTCGACGATGAGGATCTTGGGCATACGCGCCGCCTAGTGTCCGCCCAATTTCGCGGCGGTCAATATACGACGCCGAGGTACCAGCGGACTGTCTGCGCGCTGGAGAGGTCCCAGCCGTCGGCGATGCCCGGCACGGCCGCCTGCTCCTTGGGGAGGTAGCCCAGGCCGCCGAGGGGGAAGAAGACGCCGTACTGGAGCATCGTGTAGAAGCCGCCGACCTTGGAGGGGTTGTTGTTCAGCGAGCCGTCCTTGGCCTGGTAGTACAGCTGCAGATCGAGCTCGACCCCCAGGTCGGGCTTGTTGCCCGGCGTCTGGATGAACTCGCTCGCGCGGCTCCAGATGAAGGCCGCGCCGCCGCCGAACTTCTGGCCATTGGCGTTGCGCAAGAAGTCGTAGTTCACGCTGGGGCGGAAGTAGTAGGCGCCCTCGACGCGCGAGAGGATGTGGCGGAAGAAGATGAGGTCGACCCGGTAGTCCGGGTGGAAGTGGAAGGTGGAGATGGGACCCTTGCCGTTGAGCTCGGGTTGCAGGCCGCTCGAGCCGGGGTTGAGGCCCTCCACCCACGGGTCGCCGCTGGCGTAGCCGAAGCCGAAGTTCAGGTGGAGCTTGTCCTCCACCGCGGTGTACTCCGTCTGCGTCGTGAGGCCCCACTGGCGGATGTCGGTGCGCTGGCTGCCGTTGAAGGTGCCGCCGGGGAGCGCGCCGAGCTGCCCGATGATGGCCGCGCCCTCCGCCTCGAAGCGGAACTTGCGGTAGAGCGCCTGGAACCAGAGGTCGGGGATGAGCGCCCACGCGTCCCGGCGCTCCAGGCCGCTGATGCCGCTGCCGGAGGCGGGGTTGGTGTCGGCGGTGATGGGGGTCTGGCCGTCCGATACGTCCAGGTACTGGCTGCGCAGGATGGTGAAGACGCCGCCGTTGAGGACGAGGCCGCCGCGCGCGAGGGTGAGCTTCTGCGTCTCGGGGTTGGTCTTGTGCACGATGACCGCGCCCCACTGGTTCACGTTGCAGAGGTTGCACGTGTTGGTGGGCTGGCCGCCGTAGAGATCATAGGCGGAGGCGTTGGTGGGGCCGCTGCTGACGAAGTCCCACATGCCGGCGAAGTACAGGTCGAGCGACTTGATGCCGGTGACGAACATGATGCGGTCGCTCGTCGACTGGTAGTCGCTGTCGATGTCGTCGCCGCTGTTGGCGAGCATGCCGAGGCCCCACTGGTTGGGCATGCGGCCGAAGCGCAGCTGGCCGACGGGCGTCAGGTACTCCGCCCAGGCGCGCTTGAAGGCGACCGAGTTCTCGAAGCTGTTGATGCCGGCGGTGGGCGGGCCCTGCGTGGTGGAGAAGCCGCCGAGGGGGGCGTAGCCGTTGTAGCCGTTGCCGGTGGGGGCGTAGCCGCCGTTGACGCCGGGCTGGATCGCGTAGGCGTCCGGCGTGGAGCCGAGCACCAGGTTGTCGAAGGCGTCGATCTGCGCCTTGATGGAGAGGTTGTCCGAGATGTGCAGCTCGGGGTTGATGCGGAAGCGCATGTTGGCGCCGGCTTCCGTCTGGTCCTTGCAGGCCTGCTTGCCGTCGTCGCCGCAGAGGGCGAGGGTGCGCGCGTCGCCCGCGGAGTTGGTGTAGCTGTTGTCGAGCGGCTGGGGCCAGAGGTTCTGCCCGGAGCCGCTGGGGTCGTCGTGGCGGCCGAGGGCGAAGTTGTGGAACAGCTCGGCGCGGGTGCGGAAGTAGCCGTGCAGCTCCAGGATGGGGCGGGTGCGGCCCCACCAGTCCTCGCTGAACACCTCGTTCGGCCGGGCGGCGATGCTGCCGTCGGTGGAGGGGCGCTCGTAGCCCTGGCGCGCGAGCTCGCCCTTGTCGAAGCCGACGTCGGGGTTGGGGGCGGCGGGGGGCGGCGTGGCGGGCGCGGCGGTGGTGACGGGCGGAGGCGTCGCGGCGCCGGTGCCGGCGGCCGCGGCGGGCGGGACCAGCGGCGCGCGCGCGCTGCTCGCGGCGGGCGGGGCGGCGGCGGCGCTCGACGAGGGCGCGGCGGACGCGGCAGCAGCGGAACCGGCGGGCGGCGGCGCTCCCTGCGCGCGCGCGACGCGGGCCGCACCGAGCGACGCGACGATCGCCGTCACGATGAAGAGCGACCCGAAGCGCCCTGAGCGCGACCTGCCAAGCGGAGGGGAGGGGGCCTTGCCCGCCGACGTGAGCGTCATCGTGTTCGGGCTTGTAACACGGGTATTCTCACGCGCGCGATGGTGATTTACGCCCGGGTCTGCGGCGGGTGACGATCGCCAGACACCCCAGAACGACGAGGGCGCCCAGCAGGGAGAGCTGCGCGGCGCGCGGATGGTGCACCAGGGCGAGCCCGGCGCGCATGGCGAGGGTGGGAGGTGGCGGGGCGTCGAGCGGGCCGCGGAGCGTGGCGGAGCGCGCGGCGCGGGCGCAGTCCGCGGGGGGCGTCGCGCCGCGGTCGGCGACGCAGACGGCGAAGGCGGCGTGGACCTGATCGCCGGTGAAGCCGAGGAGGCCGGCGCCCTCGAGGCCGTCGCCCGCCCATGTTTGACGCGTCAAGCGTCCGGCGGGGCCGCTGGCGACGACGTGCATCGTGCCCTCGCCGCGCGCGCGCGCGGCCGTGGACGACGCGGTCCCGAGGAGTTTGTGGAGCGCGAGCTCGTTCGCCTCCGGCGCCCAGCCGGCGGCGTCAGCGCGGAAGGCTCCCCACACCAGGCGGGCGTGTCCGTCCGGCGAGCGCGCGCCGTACCAGCCCTCCAGCGTGAGCCGAGGCGCCTGCGACAGGTCCGGCGCCGCGACGGAGGCGTCGTTCACCCACCCGGCCGGCACCTCGACGACGAGGCTACCCGCCGGAGCCGAGCTCATCGAGGAAGGCCTCGATCTCCGAGCGGACGGCGAGGAGCGTCTCGCGGGTGTGTCCCTCGCGAGCGGTCGACGCGGGCGTCGGCGCCCCGTCCCCCGCCGCATCGGCCGACGCCTGCTGCTCCTCGACCTTCGCCGCGCCGGGGCGCTGCATGCGCTTGCGCGCGCCGGCGATGGTGAATCCGTGGGTGTAGAGCAGGTCGCGGACCCGCAGCAGGTTCTCCACGTCGCGGCGGGAGTAGATGCGGTGGCCCTTGGCGCTCTTGGTCGGGCGGACGCTGGTGCGGAACTCGCGCTCCCAGTAGCGCAGAACGTGCCGCTCCACCCCGACCAGGTCGGCCACCTCCCCGATGCGGAAGTAGAGCTTGTCCGGGAGGCGGCGTTCGTTCATCGGGCGTGCCGAGCTCACTCGTCGGAGCTTCCGCCGCCACCGTTCGTGTCGGGACCGCCGTTGCCGTCGTCGCGCGGGTTGAGCGCGTGCTTGAGGATCTGGCTCGCCTTGAAGGTGAGGACGCGCCGCTCGCTGATCTTGATGGGGTCGCCCGTCTGGGGGTTGCGGCCGGGTCGCTGGCGCTTGTCGCGCAGGACGAAGTTGCCGAAGCCGCTCACCTTGATCTTCTCGCCGCGGCCCAGCGTCTCCTTCATCATCTCGAAGACGAGGTCGACGATGTCGGCCGACTCCTTCTTGGAGAAGCCGCCGACGCGGCTGTAGATGGCCTGGACGATCTCTGCCTTGGTCATTGCGGCGCGGGCCCCCGTTGGCTAGGTGCCTGGATGGTAAGCGTTTTTACAGCTCGCGCGCCACGCCAAAACACACCCCCCCTTCGCCTCGCCTCTTCCCCTCTCTTCTCCCCCTCTCCCTCGTAGGGAGAGGGGGTCGGGGGGTGAGGCGGGGTGAGGCGGAGAGGCGAGGTGAGGCTCAGGCCGCCAGATCGCCGACCGAGCCCACCCGCTCGGCGGGGGGCACGCTGTCGGCGCCATCGGGCGCGAGGAGCACGTCCTCGGCGGAGCGGCGGCGCGCGAGCTGCTCCGCCACCACCAGGGTGGCGACGTAGCCGTAGCCGAAGGTGAAGATGAGCGCGAAGGGCGTGGCGAACCAGTGGCCAGTCTCCAGCGAGGCCAAGCTGCTGCCCAGCGAGACCAGGCAGAGGGCGATCTCGACGAGGGGGAGGTCCGCCGCCGCGCGGTAGCGCTGCCCGCCCTTGGCGCCGACGCCCTTCTTGGGCGTACGCACGAACTCGCCGGCCATGGTGTGAAGGCCCTCGTAGACGGCCTTGCTGAGGTGGGGCGCCAGGCCCGCGCCCAGGGCGAGGAGCGCAGGGAGCTGCTTGAAGGCCTCGATGCGGCCGCGACCCTGGGCCGCCTCCGCCATGGCGTAGAACGCGGCGAGGGAGCCAGTCGTCCCGATGCAGAGCGGGAGGTCGATGAGGAGCATCGTCCGGGGGTTGGTCGCGGGCATGAGGATGAGGGCGGGGAGCAGCAGCACGCTCAGCACCACCATCAGCGGGTAGGCGAAGTGGGGCGTCAGGTGGAAGAAGGCCTCGACGCGCTGGCCCAGGGTGAGGTTGGAGGTGGACACGCGCTTCATCAGCTTGCGCGCGGTCTGCACGGTACCCTTGGCCCAGCGGAACTGCTGCGCGCGGAAGGCGCTCACGTCCTCCGGCAGCTCGGCCGGGGTGACCACGTCCTCGCGGTAGACGAACTTCCAGCCCGCCATCTGCGCGCGGTAGCTGAGGTCCAGGTCCTCGGTCAGGGTGTCGTGCTGCCAGCCGCCGCTGGTGAAGATGGCTTCCTTGCGCCACATGCCGCCGGTGCCGGAGAAGTTGAAGAGCCAGCCGGCGGCGGTGCGGGCGCGGTTCTCCACCAGGTGGTGGCCGTCGAGCATCAGCGCCTGCACGCGGGTCAGCAGGGAGTGGGCGCGGTTGAGGTGGCCCCAGCGGGCCTGCACCATCCCCACCTTGGCGTCGGAGAAGTGGGGGACCAGGGAGCGGACGAAGCTCGGCTGCGGCAGGAAGTCCGCGTCGAAGATGGCGACAAGCTCGCCCTTGCAGCTCTTCAGGCCGTTGTCGAGGGCGCCGGCCTTGTAACCGGTGCGGTCGGTGCGGTGGATGTAGACGATGTCCAGGTCAGAGGTGGTGGGGTCGTCGGCGAAGCGGCGGATGGCCGCCCTGACGAGGGCCTCGGTCTCGTCGGTCGAGTCGTCCAGCACCTGGATTTCCAGGCGGTCGCGCGGGTAGTCCAGGCGGGCGACGTGCTCGAGCAGCCGCACCGCGACCGTGGCCTCGTTGAAGAGGGGGAGCTGGATGGTCACGTGTGGCAGGGCGTCCTCGCTGGCGTCCGCCGGCGGGACGTTGCGGAGGGCCGCCAGCTTCTTGCGGAGGCGCAGGCACGTGAAGACGAGGTGGGACCGGTGGAGGCCGTAGCTGGCCAGCAGGAGGAGCACCGCGAAATAGGCCGTGCAAAGGGCGACGTGCATGCGCGGCAGCTAAGCATTCCATGGACTTACGATTGTCATCGACTTGTAATTCGTTGCATCCGCTTGTCGCGGCGCGTCATGCCTCGGCCGTCGCGCCGCATCCCCCCGGTGAGCGGAGCGTGTGCGTGCTAACGATCGGGCGTTCGGGCGGCTGCCCGGATTGGGTTGCCAGGTGGTCAAGCTCCTCTTCTCTGCGGGCACGCTCGAGGTGCGCGGTATTCCGCCGGACGGGTCCGTCATCGACGGGGTGACCTGGGACGAACGCACCGCCTGCCATCGGGCGCCGGCCGTCCTCTACGCCGCGGTCGTCCGGGCGCTCACCCGGGCCAAGGTCCCCTTCGAGGACGAGGCCCGGCGCTACCTGGAGGTGGAGGGACCTCGGGTGCACCGGGACCCGCGGCCGTTCCAGGAGGAGGCGCTCCAGGCGTGGCGGAGCGCCCACGGGCGAGGTGTGGTGGTGCTGCCCACCGGGGCCGGCAAGTCGCACGTCGCGGTGATGGCGATCGGCGACAGGCGCCGCAGCACGCTGGTGGTGGCTCCCACGCTCGACCTGGTGCGCCAGTGGTATGACCTGCTCGGCGCCACCTTCGGCGGGCCGATCGGCCTCGTCGGGGGCGGGGACCATGACGTCCGTCCGCTGACGGTCACCACCTACGACTCGGCGCACCTTCACATGGAGCACCTGGGGGCCCGCTTCGGGCTGGTGGTGTTCGACGAGTGCCACCACCTGCCGGGAGAGGCTTACGCCAGCGCGGCGCGGGCGTGTCTGGCTCCATACCGGCTGGGGCTGACCGCGACCCCCGAGCGCGCCGACGGACGGGAGGCGGTGCTGGACGGGCTCATCGGCCCCGTCGTCTACCGGCGCGACATCGTCGAGCTGTCCGGGGAGTACCTCGCCGAGTACGAGACGGTCAGGGTCGAGGTGGACCTCTCGGCCGCGGAGCGGGAGGAGTACGAGCGCGAGCGGGGCATCTACCGCGACTTCGTGCGCCGGATGGGGATCCGGATGAGCGATCCCGCCGGGTGGGGGCAGTTCGTGATGCTCTCGTCGCGCTCGGAGGAGGGGCGGCGGGCGATGGCGGGCTACCGGCGGCAGCGCGAGCTCGCCTTCACCGCGCCGGAGAAGCTGGAGTACCTGGAGCACCTGCTGGGCGTGCACGCGCGCGACCGCGCCATCGTCTTCACGCAGGACAACGCGACGGCGTACGCCGTCTCGCGGCGCTTCCTGCTGCCGTGCATCACCCACCAGACGAAGGTGAAGGAGCGCAGCGCGACGCTGCGCGGCCTGTCCGACGGGTCGTACGGCGCCATCGTCACCTCCAAGGTCCTCAACGAGGGCGTGGACGTGCCCGACGCCAACGTCGCGGTGGTGCTGAGCGGGAGCGGCTCGGTGCGCGAGCACGTGCAGCGCCTGGGCCGGGTGCTGCGCAAGAAGGACGGCAAGCGGGCGGTGCTCTACGAGCTGGTGACGAAGGGCACGATGGAGACGCACACCAGCGACCGGCGCCGGGAGCACAGTGCGTATCGCTGAGGTCGGGTGGCTCTGGCGACTCCTTTGGGCCCGCCGCTGCCTCCTACCGTCATGGAAATCCGTCCGCTCTACGATCCCGCCACGTCCACGCTGACCTACGTCGTCTTCGACGCCGCCACGCGGGACGCCGTGGTGATCGATCCGGTGCTCGACTACGACCCCGCCGGCGGCACCGTCGAGACGCGGTCCCTGCAGCGCGTGGCGGACGTGATCGAGGCCCACCAGCTCGAGCTGCGCTACGTGCTGGAGACGCACGCCCACGCCGACCACCTGAGCGGCGCGCAGTGGCTCAAGTCGCGCTACGGCGCGAAGATCGCCATCGGGAAGCGCATCACCGAGGTGCAGGAGACCTTCAAGGACATGCTCGACCTGGGCCCGACGTTCCGCGCCGACGGCAGCCAGTTCGAACGCGCTGCTCGGCGATGGTGAGGTGGTCCACGCGGGCTCGCTGGACGTGCGCGTGCTGTCGACGCCCGGGCACACGCCCGCGTGCGTGAGCTACCTCGTCGGCGACGCGGTCTTCACCGGGGATGCGCTCTTCATGGACGACTACGGCACGGGCCGCTGCGACTTCCCGCGCGGGAGCGCCGCGGCGCTGTACGCCTCCGTCCACGGCAAGCTCTACGCCCTGCCCGACGCCACGCGCGTGTTCGTCGGCCACGACTACCAGCCGGGCGGCCGCGACGTGATGTGGGAGACCACCATCGGGAGCGAGAAGGAGCGCAACGTGCGGCTGCGCGCTTCGACTCGCGAGGAGGACTTCGTGCGCGAGCGCGAGTCGCGCGACAAGACGCTCTCCGCCCCGCGGCTACTCTGGCCGAGCGTGCAGGTGAACGTGGATGCCGGCCGCCTGCCGCCTCCGCACGCCAACGGCTCTCGCTACCTGGTGGTCCCGCTGCGCGTGAAGGAGTGATCAGAAGGAGGCGTAGAGGCCGAGGCCGAGCGCGCCACGCGCCGGGGCCGGTCCCAGGCGGAGGGAGCTCCGCGTGGCGCCGGGTCGCGAGAGATCGCCGCGCCGGTAGCGCTGCCACGCGGAGACCAGGCCGGTGGGCTGCGTGAAGATCTGCGCTTCGTTGAGGAGGAGGCCGCCGACGGTGTCGAGCACCGCGTCCGCCCAGTGGCCGAGGACCGGACCCAGGATGACGAAGAGCGCGCCGTTGCCGACCACCGCGAGCGCGTGCGCGAACCAGCCGGCGCTCGCGCGCTGATCGGCGGCGTCGCGCGCGAAGAGCTGCTCGCCCCGCGCGAGCAGCAGGCAGCGCATCGCGGCGCCGTCGCCCAGCGTCCGCGCGAGCGCGTCGAGGCGCGGGGCATCCGACTCCACGCGAAGGCGGAAGAGCAGGCCCGCGAAGGCATTGGCGGTGGCGAACCCGCCGGCGATGAGGTTGTCGTCGCGATCCGTCTCGTCGGAGGCGATGGCGGCGAGGCCGAACGCGCCCGCGGTCACGACTGTGTTGATGGAGAGCCACGCGGTGGTCCACTCGTGTGCGAAGGCGGCCTGCGCGTCGAGCTCGCCGCGCACGAAGGAGAGCCGCGCGCTCGCGTCCGCGGCCGCCAGTCGGGGCCTCGCGCCGCCGGGAACCGGGCAGCCCTGCGCCGCGGCGGGAGTCGCGTGGAGGGTCGCGCCGAGGGCCGCGGCCGCCGCGAGGATACGGATGAGCGCCACCTCCATACCGGATAACGTGCGCCCCGCGGCTCCGTCAAACTGCTAGGTTTCGGGCGTGCTGCTCACCGAACACGTGCGCGCCCGCCGCAAGGACGGGCAGCTCCTCGTGTCGCGGCTGGATGCGAAGGCCCGCGTTCGCGCCGTCGGCATCGCGCGCGAGCTCACGGCGACGGCGTCGTCGTACCTGGGGGCGGCGCGGGGGGAGGTGGAGCAGGCGCTGTCGGGGGTCGCGCACGAGCCGCGCGACACGCGCGTCCACGCCGGGCTGCTCAAGCTGGTGCTCGACCGGTGCGAGTTCCAGGCGGCGCCGCCGGTGGACCCGGAGGCGCTGCGTGGCGCGCTCTTCGGGGCCGCGTCCGCGGCGCGGCGTGAGCACGGGCGCATCGATCGCGCGGCGCTGGTGAACGCCGCGGCGGCGGAGCACGGCGTGACCGCCGAGGACGTGGAGCGGGGCCTGTACGCCGACCTGCGCGCCGCGCACCCGCTGGTGCGCTTCGATCGCGCCGACCCCATCGGTCTGGTCGACGCGTACGAGCGCGCGATGGACCAGGCGGTGCTGCTGCGCGCGGTGCGCTTGCGGGTACGGGTGACGTGCGGCGCGCCCGGGGCGGCGCGCGCGCTCTTTCACAAGCTCAAGTTCCTGCGCCTGCTCTTCACGGTGGAGCCGGACGCGGAGCAGCGCGGGGCGTACCGGCTGGTCATCGACGGCCCGATGAGCCTCTTCGACGCGAGCACCAAGTACGGCCTGCAGCTCGCGCTCGCGCTGCCCGCGCTGGAGGCGTGCGAGCGCTTCGCGCTGGAGGCGGACGTGCGCTGGGGCAAGGACCGCGAGGCCCTGGTCTTCCGGCTGGAGGGCGGCTCGGGCGGCGGTGGCGCGCCCGCCCGCCTGCCGGACGAGGTGGAGGCGCTGGCGAGCGCCGTGAAGAAGGCGAAGGGCGGCTGGACCGCCCGCCCGGCGAGCGAGCTCTTGCACCTGCCCGGCGTCGGCCTGTGTGCGCCCGACCTGGCGCTGGAGAAGGACGGGCGGCGGGTGTTCCTCGAGGTGCTGGGCTACTGGAGCCGCGACGCGGTGTGGCGTCGCGTGGAGCTCGCCCGCGCGGGGCTGCCCGAGCCCATCCTCTTCGCCGTGAGCTCGCGCCTGCGCGTGAGTGAGGACGTGCTCGGCGACGTGGACGACGCCGCGCTCTACGTCTACAAGGGCGCGATGAGCGCGAGGGCGGTGCTCGAGAAGGCCGAGCAGGTTCTCGCCCGTGCGCCGGGCAGGGAACGATGATCGACCGCGCGAGCCTCCGGAGGAACGCGGCAGCGTGGGGTGTGCTCGCCGTGGGCTGCGTGGTCTACGTCGCGCTGGCGCACTTCTTCGCCGACCAGCGCGGGGACGACTCCTTCATCTACGACCGCGTCGCCGACAACGTGCTCGCCGGACATGGCCCGGTGTTTAACGCGGGTGACCATGTGGAGTGCATGAGCTCGCCCGCCTGGCTCGCCGTCCTCGTCGCCGCGCGAGGGCTGGGTGTGGGCTACATCGTGTTCTCGCGCTTCGCCGGCATCCTGCTCGTCGCTGCGGGCGTGGCGGTGGGTGCGCGGCTGGCGCGCGAGCTCGGCGCCACCCGGATGGGGCAGGCGATGGTCGTGCTCGCCTGCGCGCTGACTGGTTCACTCCACTACTGGGCACCGAGCGGGCTGGAGACGCCGCTCTGCGTCCTCACCATGGGAGTCCTGCTGCTCGCGATCGCCCGCGGAAATGTGGCGTGGTGGGCGGCGGCTACGGCGCTGCTCGGCGTCCTGCGGCCGGAGGGGCCGGCCATGGTGATCGCCTCGGCAGTGGCGATGGTGGTCGCGCACGGCCGCCGGTCGCTAGGGCCCTGGCCAGTCGCCGCCGCGTTCGGGCCGGCCGTCGGTTACGAGATCTTCCGGCTCGCGTACTACGGGCCCATCTTTCCGAACACGTACTACGCCAAGGCGACGGGACCGCTCGCCGACCGGCTGGGCCTCGGGCTGGAGTACGGCTGCTGGATGCTCGTCGGCCTCGCCGTGGCATGCGCCGTCGTTGGTCGAGGGCTCTGGGTGGCGTGGCGCGCGCGCTGCCCCCCATCGCTCGCGTTGCGCGTGCGCACGGCCATCCTCCTCTTGCTCGGCGCGCTGGCGTTCGTCGTCGTGGGTGGCGGTGGCGATTGGATGTGGGGTCATCGCCTCTCGCTCCCCATCTTTCCGCCGCTGTTCGCGCTGCTCGCCGCGACATTCACCGGGAGGGCCGGCGGCCAGAGGCGCCGTGCCTCGCTGCTCGCCGTCACCATGTTCGTCATGATCAACGACGATCTGCCTTGGCACGACCGGCTGGAGGAGGCGAGCTGGTTCGGGCTGAAGGCGCGCAAGCAGATCCTGGCCGACCCTGGCAAGGCGCTGTCCTACCGGTTCGTGCGCCCGCTCGGGACGATCGCCGACGCGCTCGCCGGCCGGCGAATGGCACCTACCGATCGCGTTGAGGGAACCATGACCGAGGCGTCGCGCGACGTCGCCGCGTGGATCGTGGCTCACTCCACGCCCGACACGCTCATTGCGGTGAACCATGCCGGCGCCGTTCCCTTCTACACGAGGCTTCCCACCGTCGACATGACGGGCCTTGCCGATCGCCACATCGCGCGCGTCGTCGGTGGGCTCCACGAGAAGTACGACCCGACGTACGTCCTGCGACGTCGCCCGCACTGGATCGTCCTCAACTCTCGCGTGCAGCCCGGGTTGGACGGCGTCTGGTACCACGAGGGCTACTGGGAGGGCGAGACGGCACTGGTGCACGCCCCGGAGTTCACCGCGCACTACCGCGCGGTGCCCAGGTACTGGCGGTGGGACTACTCCGACCACCGCGGCAACTTCATCCTCCTCTACGAGCGCATCAACTGAGGAAGCGTCACAATGGCGCCCTCGAGGGGCTCCTCAGTCGCAATGGTGTCAGCCCGCGTCGGCCGGGTCCGCCGGTGGTGCCACCTTCGACGCCAGATCTTTGCGGAGCCACACGCGCACGTGCCCGAAGCGCCGCACCCGGGTGTAGCGATCGACGAGGAAGCTCCAAGTTGCGGGGCAGTGCGTGTGGAAGTCCTCGTCGGCGTCCTGCGGGTAGCTGAACGGCTGGTTGTCGATCATCACGAAGGCGGCCGGCGGGTGCGCGCGCACCGCCTCATCGAGCTCCTTCGCGTTGGCGGCGCCCTTGGCGCGGATCCACGCGGCCTGGCTCGGGCTCGGCTTGCCGCCGCTCCCGCCGGCGATCGCCGCGTCGACGTTGATCTCGAAGCTGTAGAGGAAAGGGGTGGCGCTGAGGCGCTGCGCGAAGAACAGCACGTAGGGATCCATCCCCCACACCTGCACGCGCTCCGAGGGGGCCGTCACGTCACGGATGAACCACCCCGCGCGCCGCAGGTCCCAGGGGTAGTAGTCGCCACCGTTGTAGAACTTGGGCAGCTTGTGCTCGCGGTCGTACAGGGTGTGCGTGACCGCCATACGATCGGGCGTCATCTCCCGCGCGGTCTGCGACAGCGTGGCCTCCTCGATGCACTGCCAGGAGAGGAACGCCGCCACGAACGCGGCGAGCCCGAGCCCCACCGCCGGCGGCGTCCGGCGCACCCGCCCGAGCGGCGCGCGCTCGACGAGCACGCCGAGTGTCCAGACCCAGATGAGGAAGGCGCCGCAAGTGATCGGGTGCAGGTGGTAAGGGAACATTTTCCCCTGCAGGAAGAAGTTGATGATGCCGCCCACGAGGAAGAACGCCGCGGGCCACACCCGGCGTGGAAGCAGGCCCACCCAGGCGAGCGGCACCAACGCGAGGGCGGTGAAGACGCCGTAGTTGAGGCGGGGTGCGTTCCCCCACGCGAAGTAGCCCTCGGCGAAGGACTTGTGCCAGATGTGGCGGTAGATGCGCGGGCCGTCGAGCAGCACGTCGCGCACCATGGCGGCCGGGTCGGCGTAGATCGCCACGAAGATCGCCACAGGGATGCAGCCCGCCGCCGCGCCGAGGAGGAACGCACGCAGCCGGCGTCGTCGATCGAGCGGAGCCTCCCCGTCCAGCCACAGGCCGGCGATCTGCCCGAGGAAGTAGAGTCCACACGTCGGCTTGCCGAAGCTCGGCAAGAGGGAGAGCGCGCCGGCCACGCCGAAGAGCAGGAGGCGCCGTCGGTCGGACAGGCGCGAGGGGATGTGCGCGTAGAGCTGGATGGCGAGCGCCGCCACGATGAAGAGGTCGTAGAAGCTCTCCCGCTGGGTGTGGTCCCACCAGTTGTACCGGAGGAGATTGCCCCACAGCGCCACCGAGCCGGCGAGGCCCCACAGGATGCGCGAGGAGAAGGGTGGGCGGTTCGGCGCGTCGCCCTTGGCCCAGCCGATGCCCGGAATGACGGCGCCCGCGCCGAAGAAGACGACGGCAGTGGCCGCGAAGTCGACGGCGCGGATCACCAGCTCGTTCTCCCCGCCGATCCAGTACAGGACGAGCTGCAGCAGGTGAACGAGCGGGCCGTTGATCTCGTGGAAGTCGGCGTAGTCGCGCTGCCCCTTCGTCAAGGCGAAGGAGATGTACTGAAAGATGCCCTGGTCGCGGCCGAACGGTTCGTGCACGGCGAGCCACGCGATGCGCAGCTCCGGCCAGAGCGCAGGCACCACCAGTAGCAGCGGGACGACCACCGGCGCGAGGCGCAGCGCCCTCCGGAGGCGGTCGCCCTTGGCGCGCGGCTCGTCCGCGGTCGCGAGGGAAGGCTCGGTCATGAAGCGGTTCGGGTCCGGACCGCGAGAAAGGTTAGCACGCCGGCCACGACGATCCCGGCGAGGGTCGGGCCCACGATGAGGAGCCCGTGAGCGGAGGCGAAGGCGGACTCGTCCGGGGCGAAGGGCCGCATGCACACGAGCATGGCCGCGCCGGTGAGCGCGAGCACGGCGGTGCGCGCGCGTGGCGCGAGGTCCGTGGCGCGGTGGACGGCGAGCAGCGCGAGCGGAACCAGGAGCACGAAGTAGTGCGTCCACGAGATGCTCGGCACCAGCAGCGTGAGCAGGAGAGCGAACGCCTCGGCGAGGGGGTCGCGCCGCCGCGCGCGCAGCAGCCAGGCCGGCGTCGCCACGAGCGCCAGCGCGCAGAGGACCACGGCCGCGCGGACGGCCGGCGTCGGCGTGAACATGGTGAACTTGTCCAGTTCGTCGTGGGAGACGAACGGCCGCGTGAGCAGCGCGCCGATGGAGTGGTTGTTGTAGGCCACCAGCACGATGCGGCCGATCTCGCGGACGCGGTGCACGTAGGTCACGTTGCACGCCCAGCCCATCGTCGCGATGCTGGCGGTCGCGAGGGTCGCCACGCCTCCGGAGAGCCCGGCGAGCGCACGCCAGCGTTTCTGCCACAGCCACACCAGGCCGAAGACGAGCGGCGTGAGCTTGACGAACGCGGGCAGCGCCATGAGCAGGCCCGCCGAGAGCGGCCGGCCGCGTCGCAGCAGGACGATCGCTCCCAGCACTGCGGCGAAGATCATCGGTGTCGTCTGGCCGAGCCAGAACATGTAGCGGACCGGCTCGAAGGGGAGCATGGCGAGCATGAGGAGCGCCATCACGGGGTGCGTGCGCAACCGCGGTGCATAAGCCTCGAGCGCCAGCCAAAGCCCCCACGCGAGCGCAGCGGCGGAGAAGACGTTCCACGCCTGCAGCAGCACCGGGAAGGAGACGTGGGTGAGAGGTTGCGCGACGAAGGCCACGAGCGGCGCCTGAACGAAGGCCGTCGGCACCGTGCCGGTGAAGCCCAGGGCGCGCGCGGCGTCGAGGAAGGCCGGCGAGTCGGCGAGGTTGTAGAAGATCGCGTGGTGCGCGTAGAGCTGGGCCTTGTCGCCGTCGGCGACGAGCTTGGCGCCGACCACCAGCGCGGACAGATCGTAGCCAGGCGAGTCGTGCTGCGGCGCGATCAGCGCCGCGACCCAGGCGACGCACGCCGTGCCAAGCGCGACAGTGCCGAACCACCGCGTCCTCGCGATCTCGCTCGCCTTCATCCCGGGGCAGGGGATACCCGCTGCCGGGGCGTGTGTCACGCTCGAGCGCACGGTGCGCGTGGCCCTTTCACGCCGAGATCTTGGCGACCCAAACCCATCTTTTTGCGGCGCACCATCACTTCGAGCGTGCGCGGAACCGAGAACATCCCCCTCGCGGAAGGCTGCGCGCGTGTGTGCCGCACATTCAAGCCTGGCGGCGCCCGACCACCCTGAGATCCCACGATGACGTGGATTGCCGAGCTTACAGGCGGCGTAGGCGGCGATCGCCGCACAGCCGCGATGCGGGGCCAGATCCTCCTTCCGGCGGACCTGTGGTGCTCAGCGCGCGTCGCGCGTCGGCGGCGCTGGGGCGATATGCCCTGGGCACGTGGTAGCGCGAGCAGTTGCGGCGTACGTGTCGCGGGAACACGAATCAACCCCCAGTTGACACCGATACAGATACGAGTACGACAAAACTGAGTACGGTAGCGAGACTACAAAAGAAGGGGAACGAGATGAAGATGAAGAGGTGCGCGATGAAGTCTGGCATGATCGCCCTTGCGCTCGTTGGAGCTTTGGGATTCTTGGAGGAGGATGCCAGTGCCGCGCCTTGGTCGCGAGTGTCGGCGGCCGAGTGTCAGGCTGACACACTCAACAACCCAAACAACGGCCTCGGCTATGACGGCGAAGACGCTGCGTGGCGGAACTACGGTTCGGGGGGTTTTGTGGACTGTCCAATTCCATACAATAGTTCGTTCCAAGTAGTTCGCTGGAACGGGACATCATGGATCAACAACCTCGACTCGATTCATGCCGACATAATTGAGGGGACGGGCGGAAATCATGTTTTTATGCAGATATGCGCGGAGCACTACCAGGGCTACGGCGAGGATTGCGAAGACGATTACGGCGTTACACAACCGACATCTTCTGGATTTGGCTGGGGCGAGATTGGCCTAACACATACCGGTGGGTACTTGAACTTTCTCGCCAACTATCCATACGACTACCCGTTTGCCGCTGTGTATCTGCCGGTATACACGTCTCCTACGCCCTCGGAGGTTGTCGGCATATTCGTATCGTATCTGCAGTGAGACGCCGGCACCACCAACTGATCATTGCCATCGCGGTGGCACTTGGCGCAGGCTTTCTCTTGGGCGAGGTTGTGCCAAGGCACGAGCGCACACGCGCGGATGGATCTGCGTCGATCCAAGACAGCGGTACAACTCACGATGCAATGCGTCGGCTGGACGCGCCTTCAAAATCGGGCTCTTCGGCCAAATGGGGGCTGGCGTGCCGGCGAAGCGGCGGCGTGAAAGGGGCGGCATTTCAGGCCTCGCGTAGGAAAGAGAGCTGACCCATCGACGCGGCCGAATTGCCGTGGCGATCTCTTGGAGGTGAAAACAACCGGGAGGACGCCGCGATGGGTCAGCGAGGACAGATTCTCACACAGATTGTCGGGTTTCGAGGGTTCAACGTGCAGGACACGAGGTGGGAGACACGGCAGGGCGAGCGCATCGAGCCGATCGTGGGCTTCGACGTGCCCGCCGGCGCCGTGCTCGTGCTCGTGCTCGTGCGCCGATGGCGGCCGCGGTGCGGGCAGTGCTTGACGATCGTTTCGGGCCGCACCCACGAGCATCGCAAGACGCGGCGGTGGGAAGATCTGCCGTGGGCTGGGCATCGCGTGCGCCTCGAGTACACGCCCGTTCGCGTGAAGTGTCCGCGGTGCGGGGCGCACGCGACCGAGAAGGTCCCGTGGGCGGAGCCGAAGCAGCGTCAGACCAGGCGGCTTCAACATCACCTCGCGCTCGACGCCTACTCGATGCCGCTCTCGCACGTCGCGACGAAGTACGCGCTGAGCTGGCGCACGGTGCGGCGCGCCGAGGCCGACGCGCTCGCGCGCTGGGAGGGTTCGCGGCCGTCGAAGCCGCTGGTTCAGGTCGGCGTCGACGAGAAGTGGCTTGGTCGTCGCCACAAGCGCGCCGACAAGTTCGTCACCATCGTCAGCGACCTCGAGAGCGGCGAGCCCGTCTGGATCGGCTACGGGCGCGGCGAGGCCACGCTCGCGCAGTGGATTGCGTCGCTTTCGCCCGAACAAAAGGCGGCGCTCCGTCTCTTCGCGACCGACATGCACGCGCCGTTCGCCGCCGCGATCCGCGCCGACCCGTCGCTCGCGCACGCGCCCGTCGTCCACGATCCGTTTCACGTCACGAAGCGCGCTGGCGAGGCGATCACCGAGCTGCGTCGCAGCATCTTCTTCCGCGCGAGCCTCGAGCTGCGCGAGGTCGGACGCGGTACGCGCTGGCTCGTGCTGCGCGCCTGGGATCGCACGAGCGCGGCGGACAAGCTTCGCCTTCGTCGGCTCTTCTCGTTCAACGGCAAGCTCGCGCGCGCCTATCAGGTGGTCGAGGAGCTGCGCGAAGTGCTCAAAGCGCCCGACAAGGACGCCATGGAGACCGGGCTCCAGCACGTGCTCTACCGCACCGAAAAGCGAACGAATGTCCCCATGCGCAAGCTCCACGACTCGCTCCGCAGGCACTACGACTCCATCGTCGCTCTCGGCGAACATCACCCCCCGACGGGTCGCATCGAAGCGCTCAACGGCAACTGGGAGACGCTCGTCCGTCGCGGCAGAGGCTATCGAAACCATGATTACCTTCTACGCAAACTGCGATTCCTCACCGCCAACCCCGTCCGCAATCGACAAGGCGTCCTGCGCTTCCTCGCGCTCGGGCTGCCTGCGCCTGGGCAGGAGGCCGCGTGAGCCGTTTGTTGCATTATGCACGCGTCGCCTCGCCGTGCGGCCCCGATTCGGCCGAAGAGCCCAAAATCGCAGATCGTGTCCGGCTACGAGCAATCAACCAGGCGTCTGGAGCAGCAGTTTCAGGCGGAGGCCATGGACCCGTCTTGGGCTTCGGGTGCTGCCGAGGGGATTAGCCGGGGCTTGGCGGATGTCGCGAAGTCGGCGATGTTCCATGTCGAATCTGTCGCGTGCAAGACCACAATATGCAAGGCAGTGTTGCGCTGGCCAAGTCGTACGGTCGCACAGAGACAGTACAGATTGATGCGACGAAGCGACTATGGAGTCCGGTGCGTGAGGTCGGTAATCCTCCTGGAGTCCCCGGATGCTACTTCTGAATACGAAGTCCCAGTGTACTTCTACTCGTGCAGAAGGTAGCAAAAGTAGCGCTGGTCACGCCGGCCCGTCGCGCTGGTCGAACACCACCTTCACTGCCTCCTGCGACCGCTTCGCGCGCGCCGCCACGAAGGCGTCCCGGTAGCGCGCAAGCGGGAAGCGGTGGGTGATCATGGGCGTCGGGTCCACCTGGCCGGCGGCGCAGAGGCCCAGGTAGTGCTCGAAGCCGTGGCGGCGCTCGCCGTCGAAGGTCTCGATGCCGTAGGCGTTGGAGCCGATGACCGTCACCTCGCGGAAGAAGATGGGCGTCCACTCGTAGCGGCGCGGGGTGCCCACGCCGACCAGCAGCACCGTGCCGAGCGGCTTGATCAGGCGCACCGCGGTCTCCAGCGTCCGCGCGACGCCCACGGTGTCGTAGACGCGGTCGACGCCGCCGAACACCCAGGGCAGGGCCATCCGCACCTTGCGCACCCTCGACGAGGTCGCCTCCGCCACGCGCTCGATGAGCTCTGCGCCCTGCGCGGCGAAGAAGTCGTGCGCGCCCATCTGCTCCGCGAAGGGCCGCAGGTACTCGTGCAGATCGACGGCGAGGATGCGCGTCTCGGGGTAGAGGCGCGAGAGGGCGTGGATGGTGAGCAGCCCCAGCGGGCCGCAGCCGTAGACGAGGGCCGTCTCCCCCGGCCGCGGCGGCGCCTTGCGGATGGCGTGCAGCGCGACCGCGAAGGGATCGGAGAGCGCGGCCTGCTCGTCGGTCACCTCTTCCGGGACGGGGAAGCACATGGACTCGTGGGCGATCATCCGCTCGGCGTAGCCCCCGGGCACGTCGGCGCAGTTGCCCGCGTGGATCCCCGGCGCGATCTCCCCGGCGGTGAAGTTGTCGCAGAGGGAGATGTCACCCGACTTGCAGTAGTCGCACGCGGCCAGCCCGCGCACCTCGCACGGCAGCCACGGCGAGACGGCGACGCGGTCGCCGGCCTTCACGCGGCCGACCGCCGGCCCCACCTCCAGCACCTCCGCCGCCACCTCGTGCCCGAGCACGTGCGGGAAGGAGATGAGGGCGCGCAGCGGGTTGTCCATGTCGGCGTCCAGGAAGATCTCCTTGATGTCGCTGCCGCACACGCCGGTCACGCGCGGCCGCACCACCACCCAGTCGTCGCCGAGCGGGCGCGGGTCGGGCAGCTCCCGCAGGCGCACCGGGCCGAAGGGCGCGACGAAGCCGCGGGTGTGGAAGAAGCCTGCCACGCGGGCGGCGGCGAGCCGCGGGAAGGACATCTCGAAGCAGACCGCCTTCACGCGCCCGCTCCCTTCTCCACCTGGGGCGCGCTCAGCTTCGGGTCGAAGAGCACCTTCACCGCGCCGGAGCGCCGCTTGTCGTGGATGGCCATGAACGCGTCGCCGTAGCGCTCCAGCGGGTAGCGGTGGGTGATCAGGCCGTCGAGGTGCAGCCGCTCCTCGGCGAGCAGATGGAGGTAGAGGGCGATGGCGTGATCGCGCCGGCCCTCCAGCGTCTCCACGCCGTAGGCGTTGGAGCCGTACAGGGCGATCTCCTTGAAGTAGAGGGGCGTCCACTCGAAGCGTCGCGGCTGGGCGACGCCCACCATCACGATCGCCGCGCGCGGGCGGGCGACGCGCACGCCCACCTCCAGCGTGCCGGGCGCGCCCACCGTGTCGTAGATCCGGTCGACGCCGGTCTGCAGCCAGGGCAGGCCGAAGAAGGGCTTGCGCAGCGGCGACTTCGTCCGCTCCCCCAGCTCGGCGACGAGCGCGGCGCCGCGCGAGGTGAAGAGGGCGTGCCCGCCCAGCCGCTCGACCACCGGCGCCATCCGCGGCTTGTGGTCCACCGCCAGGACGGTCACGTCGGGGTAGAGCACCGACAGCAGGTGGATGGTCATCAGCCCGAGCGAGCCGCACCCGAAGACGAGGACGGTCTGTCCCTCCTCCGGCGGCGCGCGCAGCACCGCGTGGAGCGCGACGGCGAAGGGATCGGCGAGCACCGCGGCGTCCCACGCGACGCCCTCCGGGATGGGGAAGAGCATCGACTCGTGGAGCGACATCGCCTCGGCGAAGCCGCCCCCCACGTCGCGGCAGTTGCCGAGGTGCATGCCGCGGGCGATCTTGCCGTCGAAGAAGTGCTCGCACAGCGGGTAGTCACCGCGCTCGCAGGCGTCGCAGGGGGCGAGGCCGCGCGGCGCGCACGGGAGCCAGGGCGACACCGCCACGCGGTCTCCCTTCGCGAAGCGCGTCACCCGCCTGCCCGACTCCAGGACGGTGCCCACCACCTCGTGTCCCATCACGTGCGGCGCGGAGACCACCGCCGAGAGCGGGTTGTCCGCGGCCGCCTTCAGGAACACCTGCATGACGTCGCTGCCGCAGATGCCCGCGAGCCGGGGCTCCACGAGCACCCAGTCCTCGCCGTGCGGCTGCGGATCGGGCACGCGCTCGCAGCGCACCGGGCCGAGGCCCGAGACGTACGCGCGCGGCGAGATGGCGCCGAGCACCTTGGCGAGCGCGAGCCGCACCACGCGGATGTCGAAGGTCACGGCCTTCACGCGGGCCCGGTCTCCCCCGTCACCAGGGCTGCGAGCGACCGATGAAGGAGTACGGGTACGCCCAGTCGGGCGCGGAGGCGAGGTCCAGCTTCGCCACGTCCTCCGGCGCCAGCTTCACCTCCAGCGCGCGCAGGTTGTCGTCGAGCTGGGCGACGGTGCGCGCCCCGACGATCACGCTGGACGTCTCCTTGCGCGCGAGCAGCCACGCCAGCGCGATCGCCGCGTGGCTCGTCTCGTGGCGCTTCGCGACGTCGTCCATGATCTCGATGAGGTCGTAGGCGCGGTCCACCCCCACACGCGCCATGGTGTCCTTCCACTCGGCGAGGCGCGCGCCTTCCGGCGCGGGCTTGCCGCGTCGGTACTTGCCGCTGAGGAAGCCGCTCGCGAGCGGCGACCACACGAGCACGCCCACCCCGTGGGCGCGGCACGCGGGGATCACCTCGCGCTCGGCGCCGCGCTCCAGCAGGTTCCACTGGAGCTGCGCGCTCTCGTAGCGGTGCGTGCGGTTCTTCTCCGCGCTCCACAGCGACTCGACGAGGCGGTAGCCGGTGTAGTTGGAGCAGCCGACGTAGCGGACCTTGCCCTGCGTGACGAGGTCGTCCAGCGCGCGCAGCGTCTCGTCCACGCGCACCGAGGTGTCCTGCATGTGCACCTGGTAGAGGTCGATGACGTCGGTGTCGAGCCGGCGCAGGGAGGCCTCGCACGCGGCGAGGATGTGCTGGCGCGAGAGCCCCGCGTCGTGCGGGCCGGGCGTGTGAGTGACGCCGAAGCCGATGGGGAAGCGGCACTTGGTCGCGAGCAGCACGCGGTCGCGCTTGCCCTTGATCCACTGACCGGTGAGCTCCTCGCTGCGGCCCTCACCGTAGACGTTGGCGGTGTCCACCAGGTTGACGCCGCGCTCCACGGCGCGGTCGAAGACGCGGCGCGCCTCGGCGTCGGTGGAGGTGACGCCCTTCATGAACGTCGCCGACTCGCCGAAGGTCATCGCCCCGAGGGAGAGCGCGCTGACCTTCAACCCCGAAGTGCCCAGAGACCGGAGCTCCATGGCGCGCACCATTCCGGCGTTCGGGGGGTGCGTCAAGAGGTCCGGCCGGAGGCGTTCCCTTCTCGCGACGGCGCGTCGGCGCTAGGCTCCCACGCGATGCGCGCTCCCGTCCTCGCCCTGCTCGCCCTGCTCGTCGCGGCCTCCTGCGCTCACCGCGACGAGCCGGACTGGGCGAAGCTCCCGGCGTCGGGCACCTCCGGCGACTCGACGGTGAGCGGCGCGCCCGCGACGGTGGGGTCCTTTGCCACGCCGCCGGTGCTGGACGGCAAGCTGGACGATCCCGCGTGGAGGTCGGCGGCGGTGCTGGGCCCCTTCGTCGATCCCGGCGAGGGTGGTCCGGCGGGTCGGAGCCTGGTGCCGGCCTACGCCAAGATGGGCTGGGACCAGAGCAAGCTCTACGTCGCGGTGGTGGTGCGCGACGCCAGCGCCGCCTCGCCCTTCACCCGCGACCAGGACGACCCGCACCTCTGGGAGAAGGCCTCGGCGGTGGAGATCATGCTCCAGCCCGGCGATCACGGCGACAACCGCGACTACTACGAGATCCAGGTGGGCGTGCACGGCGCGGTCTTCGACACCCACTGGGACGACTACAACGTGCCCATCACCGGCAGCGGGGAGTCGAAGCGCTTCGGTCACATGGAGTGGTCGAGTCACGCGGAGCGCGGCGCGTGGGTCTCGCCCGCGGGCTTCTACGGCGTGGAGATCGCCATCCCGTGGTCGGCGCTGGTCCCGGGGCGCACGCCCATCCCGCCGAAGGCGGGCGACGTCTGGCGCGTCAACCTCTACAGCTTCCGCGACGGGCAGCGGCAGGCGCTCGCGTGGTCCCCCATCCGGCACCAGGGCAACTTCCACAAGGCCAGCCGGTTCGGGCGCATCCAGTTCCGGTGAGGGCCGGAAGGGTGGGGAGTCGCTCGTCCCTTCGGCTAGGGTGACCGCGGCCGATCGCCGACTTACCGTGCGACCATGGGTGACGCGTCGGCCTCGGGCTCTTCCACCGACATCGAGCGCGAGGCGCTGGACGCCTACTCCCGCGCGGTCGTCGACGCAGTGGATGCAGTCGGCCCCTCCGTCGTCAGCCTCGCGGTCGGCCGGCGGCGGTACGGGGAGGGCGCCGGCTCCGGCGTCGTCATCGCGCCGGATGGCTACGTGCTCACCAACGCGCACGTCGTAGACGGCGCGTCGCGCATCCAGGTCGTGCTGGTGGACGGACGTGTGCATGATGCACGCGTCGTCGGCGCCGACGCACCGACGGACCTCGCCGTCGTTCGCGTGACGGCGTCCGCCCTCCCGCACGTGCGCGTCGGAGAGCCACGCGCCCTGCGGCCCGGTCAGCTCGTCGTCGCCATCGGCAACCCGCTCGGCTTCCAGTCCACTGTATCGACGGGCGTCGTCAGCGCGACGGGCCGCTCCCTGCGCGGCGCGCGCGGGCGGCCGGTGGACAACCTGCTGCAGCACACCGCGCCGCTCAACCCTGGCAACTCCGGCGGTCCGCTCGTCGACTTCCGCGGCCGCCTCGTCGGCATCAACACCGCCATCATCCCGTACGCCCAGGGCATGAGCTTCGCCGTCCCGGCCGACACGGTGAACTGGGTCGTCCCCAAGCTCCTGGCCGACGGCCGCGTGCGGCGCGCGTACCTCGGCGTGCAGGGGCAGAGCCGTCCGCTGGAGACGCGGGTGGTGCGGGCTCTCGGCGTGGAGGGTGCGTCGGGGGTGGAGGTGGTGAGCGTGGAGGAGGGCAGCCCCGCGGCGCGCGCCGGCCTGCAGGCGGGGGACGTCGTCATCGTCGCCGGGGGCAAGCGCGTGCCCGGCATCGAGGCGCTGCTCCGCCTCCTCGCGCAGTGGCCGCCGACGGAGAGGCTGGACGTGGAGGTGGTGCGCGGCGCGTCGCGCAAGCAGCTCGCCGTCGTCCCCCGGGAGGCGTGAAGTCGCGGCGCTCCCGCCCACCTCGGCTCACCTCCGCGCACTCAAGCAGGCGGCGACAGTGTCCGTATGGACAGGCATGAGGGATTCGCGAATCACCAGGGTGCCCGGCCCCGAGCCCGACTCCGCCGACCCGCGGCGCCTGCTGCTGGTCGAGGACGACCTGCTCGTCGCCAAGGCCGAGCAGCGCGTGCTGGAGGCGGCAGGGTGGAAGGTGACCGCGGCGGCCACGGCGGCGGACGCCGCGCAGATGGCGATGCAGACGCACTTCGCCGTCATCGTCAGCGACATCAGCCTGCCCGACGGCCTCGGCACCGACCTCATGCGCACGATCCGGACCTACGACCCCGAGGTCCCCGTCGTGCTGGTGACCGGCCAGCCCAGCCTGGAGACGGCGATCGACGCGGTGGACCTGGGGGCGGTTCAGTACCTGCAGAAGCCGGTCAGCCGCGACACGCTGCTCCGCAGCGTCGACCGCGCCTGGAACCTGCGGCAGCTCGGTCGGGCGAAGAAGGAGGCGCTCGGCCTGGAGAAGCACACCAGCGGCGTGCACCTCGCCGGCGACGTGGACCTCGGCCTCGCCTTCGAGAGCGCGCTCTCCGGGATGTACATGGCCTTTCAGCCGATCATCGAGCTGCGGCGCAAGCGCGTCATGGGCTACGAGGCCCTGCTCCGCTCCTCCGACGCCACCCTCGCCACGCCGCCGGAGGTGCTCGCCGCCGCCGAGCAGCTAGGGCGCACACGCGACCTCGGCCGCCGGGTGCGCGCGATGGTGGCCGAGGCGATGCCGCACATGCCCGCCCCCGACCAGCTCATGTTCGTCAACCTGCACGTGGACGATCTGGTCGACCCCATGCTCTTCGCAGAGCGCGCGCCGCTCTCCGCGCGCGCCGAGCGCGTGGTGCTGGAGATCACCGAGCGGACGACGCTGGAGAAGGTCACCGACGTGCGGGTGCGCATCAACGACCTGCGCCGCCTCGGCTTCCAGCTCGCCGTGGACGACCTCGGCGCCGGCTACGCGGGCCTGACGAGCTTCGCGGTGCTCGAGCCGGAGGTGGTGAAGCTGGACATGTCGCTCGTGCGTGACGTGCACACGCAGCCGGTGAAGCAGCGGCTCATCGAGTCCATCGTGGGCCTCTGCCGAAGCCTGAGCATGCGCATCGTCGCCGAGGGCATCGAGACGCCGGAGGAGCTGGCGATGATCCGCCGCCTCGGGTGCGACTTCGGCCAGGGGTACGTCTTCGCTCGCCCAACGCCCGGGTTCGAGCAGCCGGCGCTGTAGCTGGCGCCGTGCCCGCACCCATTGCGCGTCGCTGCGCAGATTGCGTGCTCTCGCGCGGTGGCGACCAGACTTCTCGCCCTCCCGGAAAGGCACGCGCGGTGCAAGGACTTCACGCATGGCGCTCTTCCGTCACATCCTGGTGCCCGTGGACTTCGGAGAGTCCTCCGAGCGCGCGCTCTCCACGGCCGTCGAGCTCGCTCGCCGCTTCGAGGCCCGCCTCACCCTCCTGCACGTCTGCGAGATCCCGGCGTACGCCTACTCCGGCATGGCCGAGGCTCCGGTCGACCTGCTGACGCCCATCGAGGACGCCGCCGAGGAGCAGATGAGCATCAAGCTGCCCGAGGTGCGCAAGCTCTACGCGCCCGCCGAGGCCATCGTGCGCACCGGCGTGGCGTGGCAGGAGATCCTGAGCGCGGCGGAGGACGCCGGCGCCGACCTGATCGTCATGGGCACCCACGGCCGCAGCGGCATGGGGCACCTGCTGCTCGGCAGCGTGGCGGAGAAGGTGGTGCGCCTCTCGCCCATCCCGGTGCTGACCGTGCGCGCCATCACCAAGCCCTCGTGAGCGGGCGTAGACTCGAGCCGTGCACCTCCTCGGTCTCCTCCTCGCGGGTGGCCACCCGTGGTCGATCGACTCGCTCGAGCGGCTCGACGCGCGCCGCGCGGAGCTGGCCAACACGCCAGGCTCGGCGTTCGACCGCGCCGTGAGGCTGGGCTGCGAGGCCGACCGGGTGGGGCTCGCCTTCGCGGCGGGCTACCAGGGAGCGCTGGAGGCGTTGATCCCGGAGCTCGCCGCTCCCGGCGCGCCCCGGCGCCTCGCGCTCTGCGCGACGGAGGAAGGCGGCGCCCATCCTCGCGCCATCGCCACGCGCCTCGCACCCTCGCCCGAGGGGGGCCTGGTGCTGGACGGCGCGAAGAGGTGGGTCACGCTCGGCGCCTCGGCGGACGTGCTGCTCGTCCTCGCCATGCGCGGCGTCGAGGCCGACGGGCGCAGGCGCCTGGCGCTCGTGGAGGTCGCCTCCGGCGACCCGGGCGTGCGGCTCACCGCCATGCCGCCCACGCCCTTCGCCCCGGAGATCCCTCACGCGGAGCTGCGGCTGGAGGGGGTGCGCGTGCGCGACGAGGACGTGCTCGAGGGTGACGGCTGGGAGCGCTACGTGAAGCCCTTTCGCACCGTGGAGGACGTGCACGTGATGGGCGCGCTCGTCGCCCATCTGATCGGCGCGGCGCGCGCGTTCGGGTGGCCGCGCGAGCTCGTGGAGGACGGCGCCGCCGCGGTGGCCTTGCTGCGCGCGCTCGCCGCGGAAGACCCGTCGTCGCGCGCGGTGCAGGTGGTGCTCGGCGGCGCGCTGCGCGCGGTGCATCGCTTCCTCCAGGCGGCCGACCCCCACTGGAAGGAAGCGCCGGCGGAGGTGCAGGAGCGATGGCAGCGCGACCGCGGTCTGCTGGCCGTCGCGCAGTCGGCGCGCGACAAGCGGCTCGCCGCGGCGTGGGCGTCCCTTGCCGGTTGAGCAAGAGTGGTGGTCCGGGTTCTGCAAGGGTAAAGCTTTGCAAAGGCCCGTGCGCCGCGCCCCAGCGCGGTCGTCCAATCCAGTGCCGTGACCATGCAGACCTCCTCCGTCAGCGAGCAGCACCAGACGACCGCCAGCCCGGTCGCGGCGTGGTTCTCGCGCTGGCGCAAGAACCTGGTCTGGCTCCTGGTGCTGGCGTGCGGGATCGCGGGCGGGCTCTACTACTGGCACTACCGCACGACCCACGCGGCCCCGGCGGTGGAGTACAAGACCGCCCCGGCGGAGATGCGTCGCATCGTCGGCAAGGTCACGGCGTCGGGCACGCTGCAGGCCGTCACGACCGTGCAGGTGGGCAGCCAGGTCTCCGGCCGCGTGCAGAAGCTCTACGTCGATTTCAACTCGCCCGTGAAGAAGGGGGAGCTCATCGCGAAGATCGACCCGCAGCTGATCGAGGCGGCCGTCGCGCAGTCGCGCGCGAACTTCCTCTCGGCGCAGGCGAGCCTCACGCAGGCGAAGGCGCGCCTCACCGACGCCAAGCGCGTCTTCGATCGCACCAGCGCGCTTCACGCGCAGGGCCTGGCGGCCCAGCAAGACGTGGATACGGCCGAGACCAACCTGACCCTCGCCAAGGCGGGCATCGACGTCGCCAACGCCTCGCTCCAGCAGGCGCGGGCCTCGCTCAACCAGACGCAGGTCAACCTCTCGTACACCAGCATCTTCTCGCCGATCGACGGCACGGTGATCTCGCGCAACGTGGACGTCGGCCAGACCGTCGCCGCCTCGCTGCAGGCGCCGGTGCTCTTCACCATCGCCGGCGACCTGAGCAAGATGCAGGTCGACACCAACGTCTCGGAGGGCGACGTGGGGCGCCTGGAGGCGGGCCAGCAGGCGCGCTTCACGGTCGACGCCTTCCCCGGCCGCACCTTCCGCGGCACCATCGCGCAGATCCGCAACGCCGCGCAGACGCTGCAGAACGTGGTCACCTATGACGCCGTCATCGCGGTGGACAACACAGACCTCAAGCTGCGCCCCGGCATGACGGCGAACGTCACCATCATCTACGACCAGCGCGACAACGCGCTCGCGGTTCCCAACGCCGCCCTGCGCTTCCGCATGCCGGGCGCGGCGAGCACCGCTCGCACGAAGGGGGCGGGCGGCGCGAGGCCGGCCGGCAGCGCGCGCGCCGGCGGCGGTCGTGCGGCGGGCAGCGCCTCGCCCGAGGGGTCGGCGGCTCACGGGGGCCATGGCAACGCGGGCGCCGCCGCCTCCACCGAGCGCCCCCTATGGGTCATGCGTGGCGGCGCGCCCGCGCAGGTCTCGGTGAAGACCGGCCTCACCGACGGCACCTACACCGAGATCACCAGCGGCGATCTGAAGGCGGGGGAGAAGGTCGTCACCGACGCGACCTCGTCTTCGTCGGCGCCTCCTCCCTCCGGCGGCGGCGGCATGCACTTCAGGCTCTGAGCGCGCGATGAGCCCCGGCGGCCCCGTCATCGACATCGCCCACGTGGTCAAGATCTACCGCACGGGCGACGTCTCGCTGCGCGCCCTGGACGATGTCTCGGTGCGCGTCGAGGAAGGCGAGTTCATCGCCATCATGGGGGCCTCCGGGTCGGGCAAGAGCACCCTGATGAACGTCATCGGCTGCCTGGACCGCCCCACCAGCGGCACCTACCTCCTCGCCGGACGCAGGGTCTCCGGGTTGAGCCGCGCCGAGCTCGCGGAGACGCGCAACCACTACCTCGGCTTCGTCTTCCAGCAGTTCAACCTCCTCACGCGCACCAGCGCGGTGGAGAACGTGGAGCTGCCGCTGCTCTACGCCGGCGTCGGTGGCCGCGAGCGCGACGAGCGCGCCGTGGAGGCCCTCCAGCGCGTCGGCCTCGGCGACCGCCTGCACCACCACCCCAACCAGCTCTCCGGCGGGCAGCAGCAGCGCGTGGCGATCGCCCGCGCGATCGTGAACCGGCCGAAGATCCTGCTCGCCGACGAGCCGACGGGCGCGCTCGACTCGCACACCAGCGTGGAGGTGATGGCCCTCTTCCAGCAGCTCTGGCGCGGGGGGATGACGGTGGTGCTGGTCACCCACGAGGCCGACATCGCCGCGTTCGCCTCGCGCGTCATCGTCATGCTGGACGGCAAGGTGCAGACCGATGAGCGCCAGGAGCCGCGCGTCGCCGTGCCACCCACCCCCGGGGCCGCCGCATGACCATGCAAGCGAGCCCGCAGGGCGAGCGGCATGACCATGCCGACCGCCCGCAGGGAGGGAAGGCATGAACGCCTTCCAGACGCTGCGCGTCGCCCTCCGCGCCATCCTCCGCAACAAGATGCGCGCGTTCCTCACGACGCTGGGCATCATCATCGGCGTCGGCGCGGTCATCGCCATGATGGCCATCGGCGCGGGCGCCAAGGCGCAGGTCGAGCAGGCCTTCGCCTCCATGGGCACCAACATGCTCATCGTGCTGCCGGGGTCCACCACCGCCGGCGGCGTCCACGGCGGCTTCGGCACCATGCCGACGCTCACGTGGGACGACGTGCGGGCCATGGGGACGGAGGTGCCGAGCGTCAAGGCGGTCGCCCCTTCGATGCGCGCCAACCTCCCGGTGGTGAGCGAGGACCAGAACTGGACGACGAGCATCACCGGCACCAGCCCGGAGTACTTCCAGATCCGCAACTGGCCCATCGCGCTCGGCGCGAGCTTCACCAGCATCGACGTCGAGGGCGGCACCAAGGTGGTGGTGCTGGGCAAGACGGTCTCCGACAAGCTCTTCGGCGCCAACGCCAACCCGGTGGGTCAGACGGTGCGCATCGGCACGACCCCGTTCCAGGTCGTCGGCGTCGCGGCGGCGAAGGGGCAGTCGGCCAACGGTCAGGACTACGACGACGCGGCGTTCATCCCCTACACGACCTTCGCGCAGAAGGTCCAGGGCGGGCTCTCCAAGTACGTGCAGGGCGCCATCATGGTGGAGGCCGTCGACTCGGAGTCGACGGCGCGCGCGGAGAAGGGCATCAGCGAGCTGCTCCGCGACAGGCACCACATTCTGTCCGGCCAGGACGACGACTTCTCCATCCGCAACCTGAGCGAGATCGCCGGCGCCCGCGCGCAGGGCACCGAGACCATGACCACCCTGCTCGCCAGCGTCGCCGCCGTGTCGCTGCTCGTGGGCGGCATCGGCATCATGAACATCATGCTGGTGAGCGTGACCGAGCGCACCCGCGAGATCGGCATTCGCATGGCCATCGGCGCCAAGCCCGGCCAGATCCGCGCGCAGTTCCTCATCGAGGCGCTCGTCCTCTCCATGGCCGGCGGCCTCATCGGCGTCACGCTGGGTCTGGGGACCGCCATCCTGCTCGCCGCCCGCTTCCGCTGGCCGATGCTGGTGCAGCCGCAGGTCATCGCCGTCTCCTTCGGCTTCAGCGCATTCGTCGGCGTGGTGTTCGGCCTCTACCCGGCGCACAAGGCGTCGCAGCTCGAGCCCATCGACGCCCTGCGCTTCGAGTGAGGTCTGGCCGAGCGCCGGCCGACGACCCGCAGGGCGTGGACCGAGCGCCCGCACCGCTGGAATTTTTCGACACCGCCGCGCGGCACACTGCACCCGTGTGCGGCGCTGCAGGTTGCTTTACACTGCACGCCCGAGGAGAAGACGCATGCTTACTTTCCGACGTGGGTTCGTTGCCGTGACCTCTCTCGCCATCCTCGCCGTCGTCGCCGGCGCGTGCGGCGGCAGCACGGTGGACGATGGACAGGGAGACGCCTCGACAGGCAACGACGCGAGCACCGGTACCGACACCGGCACCACCAACCCCGACGGCTCCACGGGCGTCGATGGTGGGGTCATCGGCACCGACTCCGGCACGACGACAGGCGGCACCATCACCTGCGGCAAGGCCACGTGCAACGCCGACACCGAGTTCTGCTGCGCGACCCAGCAGGGCACGACGTGCGTCGCCAAGGGCGGCCAGTGTCAGGGCGCCCAGCTCGACTGCTCCAGCGCCAAGAGCTGCCCCAACGGGGAGGTGTGCTGCGGCGCCTTCCAGAACCAGAAGATCACCGCCACCTGCCAGCAGGCGTGCAAGGGTGGCTACCAGAACCCGCAGCTCTGCGAGGACTCCTCCGAGTGCACGCCGCCGGACACCTGCCGGCCGGCCTTCGGCGGGCTGATGGTCTGCGCGCCCTCGTTCGACGGCGGCTTCCCCCCGCCGAAGGACGCCGGTCCCGGCTGATCACCAGACGAACGGCACGAGCGCCCGGCGCTCGCGCGGGTACTCCGAAAACCGCTGCAGGTACCACGCGTGGTGTGACGCCGCGCGTGGCGCCAGGTTGGCGATCGTGTAGACGGCGAAGGCCGCGCCGCCGAGCGACCAGCTCGCCAGCGCCCACCCGGACCACTCCACGATCTCGCCGAGGTAGTTGGGGCAGCTGACCCAGGTGTACAGGCCGCCGCGCGGGATGGCGTAGCCCTGCGCCTCGCGGCGCAGCGCGAAGAGGCGCCGGTCGGCGTCCAGGTTGACGGCCATGCCCGCGACGAAGAGGGCGGCGCCCGCGAGGAAGCGCCCGCCGGTGATCCACCCGGCCGGGTAGGTGCCCAGCCCGGAGATCCAGCTGGCGTTGATGGTGGCGTTGAGGAGGTTGAAGCCGAAGCCGAGCACGACCACCATCGCGGGCATGTGCTTGTGACCGCGCAGGCGGAAGGGATAGACCAGGGTGCGGTGCCCGTAGTGCGTGAGCCACATCGCGGCGAGGGCGATGGGCGCGGCCTGGGCGCGATGCGCTCCGACGGCGAAGATCGCGGCGAAGAGCACGAGGGAGGGGCTCTCCATCACCATCCACCCCAGCCGCTCGGGGAGGGTGGGACCCCACCCGGGCCGCGCGTGGCGCCCGTAGGGTGCGACCACGAAGCGCAGGGCGAGGAAGGTCACCACGGCGAGGCCGAGCATCGCCACGGCGAGGGTGACGTAGGTCGCCCGGTCGATCATCCGGTGCCGTTATCGCACGGCCGCGTTTTTCCGTCAGAATTGCCGGAGGGTGCCGTCGGTATCGCCGTTGACACGGGCACCCGGCGTGGTAGAAACCGCGTCCCCACTGCGGGAGTAACTCAGTGGTAGAGTGCCACCTTGCCAAGGTGGACGTCGAGGGTTCGAATCCCTTCTCCCGCTCGAAAAAAGCGCTGAAAATTGGCCGGTTGAGGGTGTCCCTCAGCCGGCTTTGTCGTTGGGAGCACCACCTCCGGCGTTCGGAGCACCACCTGGAGCACCACCTCCCGGAGGGGAGGGGGCGGGAGCCGGCCGGCGGCTGGCCAGCTCGATGACGCGCGCGATGCTCTGCCGCTTCTCGTCCGCGCTCGGCGTCGAGTAGTGGTCCTGCATCTTCTGGGTGAGGTGACCGGAGATGCTCCGGGTCACCACGTCGCTCACCTGCGCGATGCGGGCGAGGTCGTTGAACGTGCGGCGGAGCCCGCGCTGGGTGAACTTCTTGCCCAGCCCGATTTCCTCCGCCACCTCGGCGAACGGCTTGTTGAGGACGGAAGGCGAACGGAAGCCCCCGCTGACCGAGGGGAAGAGCAGCTCGGACGCCTTCTGCTCCGGCGTCGAGAGCTGCGTCTCGACGTGCCAGCGCAGCACCCCCATCACCTCCTCCGGAAGGTCGATGGTGTACTTGCGCTTCTGCTTGGTGGTGTTCATCACCTCGTTGCCGAGCGTCTGCGAGCGACGCACCCGCAGTCGCCCCTCCTCCCAGAGCAAGTCAGCCTCCGGTCCTCGGCGGCGCAGCGGGCGAAGCGACGACGGTCGCAGGCCCGTGACGAGGCCGAGGTAGGCCATGGCATAGTACTGTGGGTACCGCGTGCGCATGGCCTCGAAGAAGAGGCCCACCTCCTCGGGGAGCAGCGCGTTGGGCTCCTCCTCCGTGTACGTGTCGAACTCCGACGTGTCGAAGTCCTTCACGTCCTCGGTGGCCAGGTGGGCGAGCCCGAAGGTCTTCTTCGCGGCTCGCATGATGACCCGCAGAATCGCGAGCCAGCTGTTGCACGTGTTCGGGGAGTAGTCCCCCGCCACGATGAGCGTGGCGATTCCCGTCCGCCAGGCTTCGACGTGCGTCACGTGCAACCGGTCGATGTAGTACTCCCCGAACCCCGGAACGAAGGTGCCGGACTTCTCGCCCTTCGTGCCCGCGATGAGATGCGTCAGCGTGTGTCGCCAACGCTCGCGACCCTTGGCGCTACTGATGTCCCTGTTCGCCACCTTTTGCTCCACCAAGGACGTCACGAAGTCGGCGAAGCGCGTCTGCTGAGGCGGCGCCGAGGCGAGCCCGGCGCGGATGCGCTTCTTCTCCTCGCTCAGCCACTTGTAGGCCGTGGCCTCGTCCGCTTCCGGGAGCGACCTCTTGATTTCCTTCATGTGCCCCGACGTCGGGTCCATCACGCGGACCCGCACGAAGTGGCCGCCCTCCTTTCTCTGCCAGACGCCCGGAACGGCGCTGGCCCTGAGCCAGTTCTTCCATCGGTACAACCACTGCTTCTTGTCCTTCATGCACTTCTCCAGGGTCGGAGGGCGCACTCAGGCGGTCCGACGCGATTGTATCAGCCGGTGGCTCCCCCCGCAGGTATCGGTCGAGCTCGTCGAGCGCCCACATCCACGGGCCGGTCCCGCCGCGGCGACCCACCGGCCGCAGGCGTCCCTCGCGATGCGCTTTGCGGATGGCGCTCGCGTCCTTGTAGCCGCAGTACGCCGCGGCGACCGTGGTCGTGACGAACGGCGGGAAGGACCTGCGGGTCATCGCGCCGCTCCCGGCAACGAGGGCGGCGGTGGCGGCCTGGGCGGTGGTGGTGGGTCGGAGCTCGGCGCCGGCGGTGTCGCCGTGGTGTGGACGTGGCCGACGCGGGCGCGGGGGCCACGTGACCGCGGAGCCCGGCGGGTGGGAGGAGTACGGCCGCGCACACTCGCCCGGCGAGCACGCATGCGACAGCGCCGCTGGAAGCGCGCTACTTCTTCCCGGGTCGATGCCGGCGCTCCACGCGACCGGAGGCGGATGGGACGGGGGTTGTACGGCTCGCCGTGCGTGAGGATGTACTCGTGCTCGGCGACCAGGTCGGGCGGCATCGGGAAGTCGTCGTCGTACTGTTGGCTCAATTGTTCCCCCCGTTCTTCTTCCCGGGCTTCTTCGTCTCCAACTTCGCGCGGGACTCACGCAGCAGCGCGGGCAGCTTTTTCTTGTTCTTCCCGGGCTTGGTGTCGCCGCCCTTGCGGGGCTTCTTCGTCGCCGCCGGCCGGAGGCGCGGCTCACGTCCGGATGGCAAGGGCTCCATGTGCTCGTGGGTCATGCGGAAGTGCGCGACGTCGCCAAACAAGTCCTCCGCCAAACTGTTTGGCTCGATGACGTAGAAGGCCGCCGACTTCACCAATGCGCTCAGCCTCACAACGTCCGTCTCCGCCAGGAAGGAGACTCCCTTGCCGTCGATGACGACCACCCCGGCGATGGGACGCGGGCCGTCGACCAAACGCAGGCCCTCGTCGGAATGCCAGAACTCGAAGAGGGTTCTGAGTAGGCTCGTGGTCTCGCCCTTCGGACGAAGACGTTGGACGCTCGCGATGCCGAGGAGGTCCGCCGTGTCGAAGAGGTGGTTGTCGCCCGTGCCCGCCCCGCGATGTCTGGTCGGGGCAAGAATGCCGCGCCGGATGAGGTCCGAGAGCACCGGCTTGCTCATCCCGGTGAGGTCGACCACCTGCCCGGCCGTGAACGTGTATGGCTTCATGTTGGAGATTGTGATACATACTCCAGCCAATGATGCGCGACAACATCCCATCGCCAGGGGGCGCGCTCGGCGACTCCGACGCGGCGCTGACGGGCGTCGCCGAGACCATCGCGGCCGCCGCGGAGGCGGAGCCGCTCGTCCGCCTCATTCGCGCGCGCGTCCAAGACTCCGCGGACCTGACGGGCGACTATCCTCTGGGCCTGCCCGCTTTGTTCAAGCGCTTCGAGACGTACACGCGCGCCGGTAACGTAGCCGCAGCGAACCTGTTTGGGCTGCAGGTGGTCGACGCGTACCCCGGTGCCCGTCGGGCGCTCGTGGAACTGCTGCGAGCATCCGCCGCCCGCCGCTCGGCCCCTCCACTTGGGCTGATGCCGGTTGGCCCAGAGCGTCCGCCCCCGTCGCAATGGGCGCGCCAGACGTTCACCATGACGGTGAACGGCAAGAGCATCACGACCGTGACTCCCGCTCCCCGGCTTCCTGCCGCGGTCCGCGATGGACTTGAAGGCATCCAGCTGGCGCCGCTGACTCAGTGGGCGGTCCCGGTGGCCGAGCGCACGCCGGACATGGCGCGGTTCGTTAGCTTGACGCACGAACGGGTTGGTCTTGAGCGCGGCGGCGGCGGCGGCCAAGCTCGCCGCGCCGAGCTCGATGCACTCCTGCTCGCCCTCTACCCCAGCGTACTCGAGGGAGTGCGGCGGCGACTCGACACCCCGGAGCACATGCGAGAGATCATGCTGACCCCCGCCCTGAGCGATGCGATTGCCCGACTCCACGCCAGCGTCACGGCCAGGGAGGCCGCGGCCTCCCCCGAGCCGCAGGCTACGCCGGCATCGCCACCGCCCGCCCAAGCCGATACGCAGCCTCAGCCCAGCACGGCGCTCGTGCTCATGGGCCCAGAGGAGCTGGCCGCCCACGTCGAGCAGGCGCGTGACGTACTGGTCCGCTGCCACCATGTGGCCGAGGCGAAAGACCTCGTGGACCGCGCAGCCGCGGTGCGCGCCTACCTACGCTCCGCACTCGCCGCCGAGGCCGCGCGTGTGGCGGCCGACGAGATTTTCCTGCGCGCTCGCCGTCGACTGGGCGAGCTCACGCGGGAGCTCCCGCAGGCTCCGGCGGGGCGCAAGGGGAATAGGTCGCACGTTGCGACCCATTTCACGACGCCGAAGGCGACGGCACTATCGGACCTCGGCATTTCCAAGCAAGAGTGCTCGAGGTTCGAGCAGCTCGCGAGCGTGCCGGCCCGCATCTTCGAGGACTACCTCAGGACGACGAAAGCGCAGGGCAGGAGTCCCACGGCGCGCGGGGCGCTCACGCTCCTAGGCAAGGCCCAGCCAGCGACGACGCCTACGAGGGTGGCTGCAGGACCGGATGGGCCACGGACGCGGCGCGTGCTGTCTCGGCTGCGCTCAGTACGGGAGGACATCCAGCGACTCGCCGAGGAGAACGAGCGTCACCCCCCCGCGTCGGTCCGCGCGGGCGCGCCCGCCCGATGGGCAGACGCCGTGCGCCACCTTGATGAAGCGTTGACTCTACTTTCCAGATGAAGAGAGCACGTCTTCCCTTCGGGGTGGTGCACGGCGGACAATACACTCACGGGAGAATCACATGACAAACGTTACATCGGTCACACCCGCCAAGGCCTCTCCGGATGAGGCAATCCATCACTGGCTGCTCACGCAGCTGCGTGAACATGGCCCCGAATGGCTCCCCGACGTCCGCGACCCGCAAGCCGCCGCTCGCGCACTTGCGCGCGTGGAACAAGTACTGCTCGCGCTTGCGGCGGGGGCGACGCTGGAGGATGCATTGGCGTGGCGCCGGGGCGCGCGTTCCGTCGCCCCGAAGGTGGTGGTGGTTACCGACGATGACATCCTCGAGCTCCGCGACCTGGCCGCTCAAAGTCAGGAGCACCACGCTCACGTCCGCGCCAGCTTGAGGCGCCGCCGTCCGGTGCTCTTGGGCCGGGCCGACGACAAGGCCGGCATGGGGCGCTCGCTTGACGATGCGGAGGCCCGCGCGGAGGGGGCCGAACGTGCTGCGGCGCGCGAGTTCGCCACCTACTCCACCCTCCTCGACGAGGGGCCCATGGTCCCCTCCCCGGCGGGGCGCCCATGAGCATCCGACGGACCGCCGGACTCCGGGTGGTGAACTCATCAGCCACCGAAGAGGTGACGCTGGTGGACGCCACCGCGTCGGAGCCGGAGGTCGCGCAGGAGCTGATGACCCACGAGGAGGCGAACGAGCTGGAGCGGCAGCGGCGTGCGGCCAGCTCCAACCGCGCCGTGAGCCTCGCGCATCTCACCATCTCGGACGCGAGCCTGACGTTGGCCCGGCGGGCGCGCGAGACGCTCGAAGCCCAATCGGACGGCGACCCCGCCGAGCGCATCCTCGAGGACCTTGTCGCCGGCGAGGTCGGTCTGGGCCACGAGCTGCAAAATCTCGAGGGGATGGCAACCGCGCTGCTGGCGCGCACGATGGACAACCCTGCGCTCGCCATGCATGTGGCCAAGGTGGCCCGGGAAGTGTTCGGGCTGTCGACGGCGGTGCGCCGCAGGACCGAGAACAGCTTGTCCGCCATCGCCGGGCTACGCGCCCAGCGCGTTCTCTTGGCGGCTCCGCGTGGCGGGCTTCGTGGTTGAGGCTGTCGTCCCCCGCAAGGGCGAGGTGCGGTCACGGGACCTTCGCGCCGCCTACGGTGCGCGGCTTGGACACCTAGAGTACGTCGACGTCGTTGTCGTGGCGGACGCGGGCGCCCCGGTGACTGCCCGGCTAGAGCTCGTCGATGTTGCAGCCGGCCACGGGCACCGCCGCGCCATCCTGTGTCCGGCGTGCCGCCTGCCGTGCCATCTACTCCTCGCTCGGAAGGGCCACCTGAAATGCCGACATTGTCACCGCTACAAGACCCGCCGGCAGACGGAGCGGCATCGCGCCGACTTCCGGCGCAGAGGCGGCCTCGAGGAAGACCAAGTGCTCCGCCTTCTTCTGGTTCCGTCGCGGAGGCAAGAGAGCCGGCGACGGCAAGCCCGCCGCCTGGTGAGCACGCTGCTGCAGATGGACCGCGCGCGCGTCGCCCTGCTGAGGGAGCAGCTGGAGGCGCTGCGGGCCGCCGCCGTGACCGGGTGAAGAAGAAGAAGAAGAAGGCGAAGCCACGCCCCAAGCCCACGGCGCCTTCGCCGGCCGCGGCGCCATCGGCACCGCAGCCTCTGAGCGCCGTCCTGCGCGCGCTCGTTCGCTCTCAGACCCGAGCGTTGATCTACGAGCACCTGGCCGAGCTCACCGCGACGATGTTCCGCGGCGATGAAGCGCGCCCGCCCTCGAAGCTGCTCGCGATGCCGAACGGCACACGCTGCCGGGCGGAAGTAGAAGACGTTGTAGAAGTTGAAGCGGAACTTCGCCGGCTGGCCTACGCCGCGCGCGTCGCCATGAACAAGCTCAAGAACGCGGGTGTTGTGGTCGACCCGGCCGCGATGGACCGTGAGGTCAGCGCGCCGGCCCCATCGGTGGAGCCGCCCCGCGGGGAGGGCGTAGCGACCAACCCCGCAGCCTCACCGAGGGACAGGTCGAAGCCGACGCCGACGGAGTAGGGCTGCGCGCATGGTGCGCCGTGAAGAAGCAGGTCGTCCGTCGGGCATGCCCGACGAACGACCTGCCTCAAGCTGCGCTTCTCCAGCGGGTGAGAGTCCCGCACCGGTAAGCGTCGGAGCGCCGGGTAGCAGGCCCCAGCCGAGCGGGAGAGATCCCGTTGGCCGAGCGGGGCGTCGAAAGGGTCCACGGACCGAGCGAGCACGCGGGCCGCAACATGAAGTGAAGCTTGCAGCCTCGTCAGATCTACAAACCGGGAGCCGAGCCGATCATGTCGCGGCGAAGGCAATATCGGCGGCGCCAGATCCGAAACGCGCCGTCGGTCCCGGCGGGGTAGGGAGCGCAGCACGCGTGCAAGGAGGAGTGCGGAACTCGGGAGGCCCGTCTGCGTCGCCCTCGTCGGGGCAAGGCGCGTCGTATAAGCCAGAGGCGAAGTCGGCCGCTGCGCAGCGGGAGTCCGAGGGGGTCACTGTACCGAAGAGCGAGGCGCGAGCTTCGCGAACGAACGCCGTGAAGAACAACGCGGCAGGAGGGAAAGACCCCTGCAGTGGTCGTGTCGGCGGAGCAGGTAAGCGCGAGGGCATGGCCGGCGAGACCGGTCCCAACCACCCCCATCGGCGACAGCCCATGGACAAAGTGCGACAACTGCAACGCCGGCTGTGTGCCGCGGCCAAGCGGCATCCGGAGCGCCGATTCCACGCGCTGTATGACCGCATCGCGAGGCGTGACGTCCTCGCGGAAGCGTGGAAGCGGGTAAGGAGGAACAAGGGAGCCGCGGGCGTCGATGCCCAGACGATCGCGGCGCTCGAGGTGTACGGAGTGGATCGACTCCTCGGAGAGATCCATGACGTGCTCCGTGCAGGCAGGTACCGGCCGGCAGCGGTGCTGCGCCGGTACATCCCGAAGGCCGATGGGAAGAAGCGGCCGCTTGGGATCCCGACGGTCCGAGACCGGGTGGTGCAGATGGCGACGAAGCTCGTGCTGGAGCCGATCTTCGAGGCGAGCTTTCGCTCGTGCTCGTACGGCTTCCGTATCGGGCGGAGCGCGACGGACGCCCTGGAGACGCTGAGGAAGCTCGGCGCGAAGGGGTACAACCACGTGCTCGACGCCGACATCCGTGACTACTTCGGGAGCATCGATCACGACAAGCTGATGAAGCTCGTCGAGCGGCGCATCTCGGACCGGAGGGTGCTCAAGCTGCTGCGGCAGTGGCTCACGGCGGGGGTGATGGACGAAGGCACGGTGACCAACCCCTCCAGCGGCACGCCGCAGGGCGGGGTGATCTCGCCGCTGCTCTCGAACATCTACCTCGCCGTGCTCGACGACGTGTGGACGAAGCGGTGCGCGCATCTTGGCGAGCTGGTTCGTTATGCGGACGACTTCGTCGTGATGTGCAGGACGAAGCGTGACGTCGACGAGGCCGAGCTTCGCGTGAAGCACGTGATGACGCGACTCGGGCTCGAGCTGCACCCGGACAAGACGAGGAAGCTGGACCTCTCCTGGGGTAAGAAGGGGTTCGACTTCCTCGGCTGCCACCTGCGGAAACGCTTGAGCGGGTCCATCTGGGAGAGGTCGCGCAAACGCGTGTACTTCCTCCAGCGCTGGCCATCGGCTCGCGCGATGAAGCGGATCCGGCAGCGCGTGAGGGACCTCACCCCGCGATCATGCTGCCACGCGGACCTGCGCGACGTCGTCGCGCAGCTCAACCCCGTGCTGCGTGGCTGGGGCGAGTACTTTCGCACCGGGAACGCCGACGTGAAGTTCAACCGACTCGACGAGTACGTGTACGAACGGCTTCGAGCGCTGCGCCTGAAACGGGCCGGCTCGAAGCTCAAGGCCGGACAAGCCGAGCGCTGGACCCGCGACTACTTCGTCGAAGGCTTCGGGCTCCACCGCCTGCGCGGGACCATCCGCTACCCGGAGGCCGCGTAATGCCGCGTCACGAGAGACCACCGGTAAGCCGTGTGCGGGAAATCCGCACGCACGGTTTGAGAGGGGGTCTTGACTCCAACCGCCGCCGTGTCTGCTTAGCGGTGTCGCACACTGTGGGTCCATTCTTCGTTCCTGATGCGAGAAGTTCTTTCCATGGGACCTGATCGGGAGCATCCCGGATCACGTGACGCCCGAGCAGCGGATCCAGGAGCTGGAGCAGGAGAACGCCGCGCTTCGCGAAGAGCTGGCGAAGCTGCGCAAGGAGATCGAGGAGTGGAAGCGCGGGTTCCGGGAGCGCGGGAAGCGGCGGACGTCGCGTTCCGAGGGTCGGCGGGCGGCCTCGGGCAAGCCACGCGGCCGCAAGGCGGGGCATGTCGGATCGCGGCCCGCCGCACCGGCCCACGTCGACGACGAAGTCGTGCACGAGATGCCGGCGACGTGCAGCTGTGGCGGGGCAGTCGTGGCGACGGGCGAGACGGACAGCACAGTCGTCACCGACATCCCAGTGGTGCAGCCGCGGCAGACGCATCACGTGGCGCACGTCGGCAGCTGCGAGGTGTGCCACAAGCGCGTGGTCGCGAAGCTGCCGGGCGCGCCGGCGGCGGGCAAGAGCGTCGCCGCGGTGTCGTTCGGCCCCAACGTGCAGGCGATGGCGCTGGACCTGCGCTTCGAGCGGGACATGCCGCTGGGCAAGATCCGTGCGTTCCTCGGACAGTGGCTCGGCATCTCGATCACGACGGGCGGCCTGGCGCAGATGTTCGACCGATTGCGACGCCGCTCGGCGCCGAGCTACGACGAGCTGGTCGACGCGGTGCGCGCATCGCCCGTGGCGGGCCTCGACGAGAGCGGCCATCGACAGGACGGCGTGCCGGGTTGGATGTGGCTGATGCGCACCGACCGCGTCTCGGTCTTCCGCGCCGAGCTGTCGCGCGGCGCGTGGGTCGCCGAGTCGATGCTCGGCGCGGGCTTCAAAGGCGTCCTGTGCACCGACTTCTACGGCGTGTACACGAGTCACGACGGTTGGACCCACGCCTACTGCGGTGCGCACACCATCCGCGAGGCCAAGAAGATCGCCGAGCTCACCCCGTGCGCCGCGACCGAGGAGTTCCGCGACCGACTCATCGGCTTCTACGTCGCGGGCAAGCAGGCCGCGGCGAGCGGCGATCCCGAGCAGCGCCGAGGCGCGCGCATCCGCCTCGGCCATCTCATCAGCAGCACCAACTTCGTGGAGTTCCCGGACATCGTCCGGCTGCAGGAGCGCCTCGACGAGCACAAGGTGGGGGTGACGCTCTTCATCGACCGCCCCGACGTCCCGGCCACGAACAACGCGACCGAACGCGACATCCGCGCCCACGGGCGGCACCGCGCGATGACCGGCGGCACGCGCTCGGCCGCCGGCAGCGCCACCCTGGCGCACTGGATGAGCATCACGCAGACGCGGCGCAAGTGCCGGCTCCCGCTTCGGGGCTTCGTCATCGGGCTGTACGAAAGTCACCTCCACGGCAAGCCGCCTCCGTCTGTCTTTGCCCACTAGCCGGCGAGTCCTCCGACGGTCGACGTCACGCCCGGGCCGCGGGCCGTCTTCCGGCCGCTAAGCAGAGACCCGCCGCCGTAGGGCGGCCAAGGTGTAAGGATCTACCAATGCGACCACTACGTGACCCCGAACACGGTGATGATGAAATGGTCATCTCCCGGCTCGGACCGGCAGCCGCACGAAATCGCGCACTTCCGACGAGTTCGACGTCGGCGGCAGAGCAAAGCTGCTCGTCATGCGTCCCGTCGCGGCCCTCGTACCCGAAGAGCAGCAAGTACCTCGAGGGCTTCTTCAGGAATGCGAAGCCCGTGCGAGACCTCCGTGTGTCCAGCTCACGCAGCTTCTGGGCGTCGTGCTGCAGCGCCTTGCCGATTACTGTCGGTGAGTAGTAGCTCCAGTTCTTCGCCTCGAATAGGAACGAGCGTTTCTTTCCGAACACGGCCAGGCCTTAGCTCCGGCCGCGCGTTCTCCCGTGTTGACGACGACGAGTACAAGAATGTGGCCGTGCCCGATAACCACGGCACGGTCGTCGGTGTTCTTCCCGCTCCGGCCGGTGAAGCCGGCGAACGTGAAGGGGGGCTCTTGAGGAACCAAGGGTGCCAAGCCCACCTCCCCTGACGAATCGACTTCGGAGTTGGGCCCCTCGTTTTCTCGGCGTTTCCTCGCGGGTTGCTCCACAGACGACGCCAGTAAATAGAAAGGCGTGGGTGCGCCCCGCCTAGTCATCCCCCAAGGCGGTGAGCCCTCCTGGGTCTCCCGAACTCAGGAGGGACACTCTCCGGTAGCGGACTACAATCCTGCAGAGGAGGGGGGGGCAGATGTCGGTGACACCGGTGACACCCCACCGGGACCACACGGGCCTTTCTATTTACTGGCGTCGTTTCGACGCGGTCTCGTCGAAATACTTCGGGAAAAGAGGGGGTCCAATGTCTAAGTCGGCTGGTAGAGGAGCGGCTCGCCGTTTGGGGGTGGGGGCCAATAGGGGGCGCCGAGCTCGTACTCGCCAGCCTTGCCGCTCGTGTAGTTGGGCTCCCTGGTCTGGGTGAGAAGCAGTCGCTTCATCGCCTTCCGAACGCTCTCCACACGGGCCTGGTTCGGGCGGCGTACCGGTAGCCCGCCGATGTCGTCGCGCTTGAGCGCCAGACCGAATTGCTCGGCCGTGATGACGATGCAGCCGTGGCGAGCCTCGTAGAAGAGGCGCAGGACGTGAAAGGCTGCGCGACGGCATTCTTCCTCCGTCAGGGCCATCGGCGCCGCCCGCCCGGCGCCGATGGCGATATACAGCTTCTTCACCGCGGCTTCGGCGAGCGCCCAGGTGCGTACCGGGATTCCGCGCCCGGCGAAGCACTCATCGATGAGATGGTCGGCGAAGGCCAATACATCCTCCTTTGCGACGTGAATGTCCTCCGAGCGGTGTTCTCTTTCTTCCACCCAGTACCGGAGTAGTTCTCGAGCGGTCGCTGGCTCGACCATCTCGGCGAGGGCTTCGGCGAGCCGCATCATCGTCCCGGTTCTTGTACCGAAGGCGAGGCAGCCGTTGGTGGCCAGCACGGCGACGCTCGGTGCAAGGCGGGGCAAGTACGGCAACCAGGGGTCGCCTGCGGCCAACGGCTTCTTCCTGCCCGGGCTCCCGAGCGCCTCGAGCTCGAGGTCGTGCACGTAGGTGCGCGCCCACCGCGCGCGCGCAGTCCAGCGTACCCTCCCTTTCCGCTTCGCCTCGACGGCGCTACGCGCGCCTTCGAAGTCGCCGAAGTCCTGCGCCGCCAGCCACCGCTTGAATCTCTCCACGGCTTTGACGGGGTCAGGGAATCCGCGCAGCCAAGAGCCAATACCGAAGGGAAGGCGCGGGGGATGTAGCGGCACATCGACAAGCCGGGTGGCAACGTTGCCACGCACGGTCGCAGACGGCCCGGGTGCCGTGCCCTCAAAGAGTAGACCGTGGACAAGAAGGAACTCGGTCAGCCAGACCGCGCCGGCTGCGTACGTCGTATCGGGCGGCAGGCGCACGTAGATGTGCGCGCCGCCGGTGGGGCTGCTCTGGAAGACCAGGCTCGTCTTGAAGAGCTTGTCGAGCTTCCTCAGCACGCTGTCGTAGCGCGCGTACTGGATGGCGTTGTGCAGGTCCACGTCGATGACGACGTAGGGCCAGGCGCCGACCGGGCGATACGGAGACAGCCAGCCGTACCCTCCGACGTGAGCCGCCACGAGCTCGGCCGACGGTCGCTCATAGGAGCGGCGCCACTCGCCGCCGATGGGACGCCAAGCGTGTCCGTCGCAGCGCCCGGCAACCACGTCCAGAAGCACGCCCTCCGCCGAAGGGTACAGCTGGAGCGACTCGGGTAGCCTGCGGCGAGTGCCCAGGGCGGACCACGGAGCGTCGACCCCCACCTCCCAGGGCTCGTGCACGACGACGAACGGCCGAGGCTGACCGGCGAGCCGAAAGCCTGACGTGGTGAGCAAGCCGGCGTACCGAGCGAGCCTGGCGGCACGTTCACCGACCAGAACAACAAGAACAACCGGCCAGGCACCAAGTACTGCCTGGTCCTCGATCCGCTGCGCGCACGCGGCCGCGTCGTGAGCGTGAGCATCGCCGGAGGCCCCGCACGCGAGGAGCGTGTCGACATGGATGTCCGCGGGCCGGAGCCGGTAGAGGAAGGCGATGCCTCGCGCGATGAGCGCCGGGAGCGGGTCGGGCTTCCCGATGCACTGGCTCGCCCGCGAGGCGCCCGCGGTTAGAACCAGAACCTTGGGCCTCGTCGTCGCCGGCGCGAAGATGCCCCATCGATACTCCGCGCGCTCACAGCGCTGGCAGTTGCTCCACGGGGTGTACAACCTCACGATACGGCGGCGAGAGTAGCTCCATGCTTGGTCTTGGCAACGAGCGGCACCGTGAGCTTCGCGACATTCTCCATCGTGTTCTTGAGCAACGCCTCGACGGCGACCGCCTGCGGAGCCGGGCATGTCAGAATCACGGCGTCGAACTCCTGGTGCACGACGCGTACCGAGGCGGGCAGCGCGGCATGCAGGTCCCGCAGCAGTTTGCGAAGAAGGTCTGCGGCCGACCCCTGCATCCGCAGGTTGAACGCCTGCCGCGCGAACTTGGCGGGCGATTGGGTGCTCCGCAGGCGTCGCCAGCCGAGGAGCGACCGGGCCGACGTGGTGTCGCTCTCTTGCACCGATTTGCGGAACGCGAGCGAGCCAGTCAACTGGCTCTCGAGCTTGTTGAACACGGCATGCCCTTCCGGCAGTGGGAGGGGCAGCGACACGGCGAACGACCGAGCGGACCGCCCATACATGAAGGCGAGGAGGGCCTGCTTGGCGATGTCGCGGTCGGTGACGCCGAGCAGGGGCATCAGATGGGTGTAGATGTCGCGGCCGGGCTGGCAGCCGGCAACGAGCGTGGTGTCGCCGGACTGGTGGGCGAGCAAGCGCGGCTCGAACGCGGCGAAGTCACCTGCGACAAGCACGTGGCCCGGCTCGGGAACCAGGTGCGCGCGGAGTCTCATGGCCTCGGACTCCCGCTTGGAGATGGTGAAGAGCGCCTCTCCATGAGGGTACCAGCGGCCGGTGGCGGAAGGGTCGAGCGTGCTGCGGAGCCGGTCGAGCCCCTCCAGCTTCTTCATCCACGAGTAGACCGCATCCAGCGCGCGGAGTCGGAGGACGGCCATCGCGCGTGGATTGCGGTAGAGCGCGTAGCGCTCGAGCAGCTGGTCTTCGTTGCGCCATGCACTGGGGAGCGAACTGTCGGCCATCCGGATGAGCTGACCGATATGGACCCTCGACCCGCCGACGAGGTCCGCGTTGCGGAGTGCGTGGTCCCCTACGCCCTTCAGGACGACGGCGCGGGCCAGGACCATCTCCGCTTCGACGGCAGCGAGGTCTGTGCTCAGCCCCGCCTTGTCGACGCGAAACCCTTCCGACTCGAGCGCGGCGAAGAGCGGCGCCGTCGCGCAGACGTCCTCCTCGTAGAGCGGCAGGAGCGAGGCCGCTCGCAGCGCATCGCGGAGCTCGTCGTGAAGCGTGGGCAGTTCATCGAGCAGCAGGTCCGCGGCCGGCTTGACTGGGCGCTCACTTCGCCGGCCAGAGAGTACCGCGTGCCACGCCGAGCCGACGCCGGGAGGCAGGGAGCGGAGGTCGGGGTCCAGCACGGCGCACGCGAGTGCCGGGTCCTCCACACGGAAAGGCAGCGGCTCTCCGGCGTCGTAGAGCGCGTCGAGCACGTCCATCGAGGACGTCATCACGGGCAACGCACCGCGGGCGAGAACACCGCGCAGGAGTCGTAGCCCTGCGACGTGGCCGTCGGCGCGATGCCGTGCGCCGTCGTCGACAGTGACGCTGTCCAGGACCACGTGGCCCTCCTCACGGTGCAATGCGGACACTACGTGCACGCGACCAGTTCGCAGCGCTGCGGGTGAAGCCGTCACCATGGCCGCGAGCGCCCTGCTGGCCGCGGGTGCCTGGTCGACGGCGGCGTTGCCCGCGGCGGCAGCGAAGTCGGCGTCGTAGTGCTCGCGCTGGCTGCCGGTCCATAGGCGACCGGTGGCGATGTCCAAAACGCTGGTCGCGCCGGCCTCCAGGCAGTCCAGCAGCTGCCGGTCGTGCTCCACGCCCGCGACGACCACGCTGGGAAGAGCAGGCAGGTCTACATCTCCAAACGCGTGCCCCCGAAGCAGGCCGGCGATACCCGGAGCTGACAGCACTTGCGCGTGCGGTGCGGGCCAGCTTGCCGGCGCGAGGCGTGCGGAGACGACGAGGACGAGCTGACGGCGGCCCACGTCAGCAGCCTCCCGAAGCACCTCGAGAACCGCCTGGACGTCGGCCCCGACGCGGGCAGACCACACCCCGAGGGACGCGCCGTCGACCAGGACCTGGGGAGTGAGCCCGCCCGCGGCGCGCAAGCGCGCGACCTCTGGCCGCAGGCGCAGCGCACGTGCGCGAAGTTTCGTGGTCTTGCTCATGTACCTGGGTCCGGCGCTCTCCCTTGAGAGCCCGCCCGGGTCGATTACCGTCGACGCGGGGCGGCTCCTCATTAGCACTTGCGGAGGGGCGGGCCAGCGGAACCTCCATTGGCCCGCAGCCGGCGACGTGCCGACGGAGTGGCGCGCCGACCTCGTGCGGCGGACTGGCGTCGCTTTTTCAGTCGCAGCAGGAGGACTAGGATACTTGCGCAATGCACACGACCCCGACCCACACGTACGCCGACCGCCGCACCGCCGCGCGCCGGCTCCTGGCCGACGTGCTCGACGCGAGCAACGCCTACGCGTGGGAGCCTCACGGCGAGCGCCAACGCCGCGCCGCACTGCTCGCCGCCGCCACCGTAGACGCGCTGGCGACGCCGCCCGAGGCGCGCCCATGAGCGAAGAGCTCGAGGCGAAGGAACCGGAGCTGGCAACGAGCGACGTGCGCACGGCGCGCGAAGCCCATGAAGCGGCACGGAGGAAGCTCCGCGATGCGCGAGCGGCACACGAGAGGGCCGTGCTTGCCCGATGGGTTACGAGTACACGCACGCAGCCCGCGGGCGAGCATTTGGCCGCGAGCCGCTTCGAGCCTATCTCGGGGAGGTTCCGAACAGCGGGCGGTAGGACGCTCGTCGCAAGCGACGAGAACGGGCCCGCGCTCCCGCATCGTCGCGAGCAGGCGAGGCTAGCCGAGGAGGAAGCGCGAGCGGAGTACGAGGACGCGCGCGAGGAGTACTTCGAGGCGCGCCGCGCCGCGAACGACGCAGAGTCCGCGCGGCTCGCGCGAGACCAAGTGGCCATCGCGAAGGCCAGCAAGGAGATCGCCGACCGCGCCACTGCGCTCGCGAGCGAGCAGGTCGCGGCCGCGAAGGCGCTCAACGACCACACCAAGTGGCTCAAAATCTACACGCTTGCGCTCGTCGTCATCCCGCTGCTTCAGGTCGGCGTTGCGGTGTCGGCAGCTGTGCACCAAGCCCCGACGCCTGACATTGATGGGAGAAGACTCGAGAGGAAGCCGACAGACGGAGGAACGCCGACACCATGAGCAGCAACAACCAACCGCGACCCTTCAAGCTCCGCACGACGCGGCCGAGCGGCCCGGCCGCACGACCTGCAACGCGTTCGAACCCGGCACCCGTCGCCGCCGGTACCGACGCGAACGCCTGCTACTTCAGGACTCTCGCGAGCAGTACGACCCCGCAGGCGTGCGGGGAGGTGGGGGAGATGTTCCTCACCTTCGCCGAAGGGCTCGACGACTCGCCAAACCAAGACGACCTTGTGGGGGTCGTGACGGACCTCGGCCCGAAGCGCCGCGCCCACGCGGAGCCCGAGCCGTGAGCCCGCGCGTGACAACCGGCGTCATCAACCGGCGCATCACGACGCGCGCACAGGTCGAAGCGACGCACGACGAGCGCGAGGGGCCGACGCTCGACTACAAGGGCGACGTCAAACCGCAGCACTGGTGGGAGCTGGCGAAGGACGTCGCCGCGCTGGCCAATCACGTCGGCGGCGTCCTACTCGTCGGCGCGTTCGAGAATCCGGCCACGCGCTGCCCCAACCTCGCCGGGCTCGCCCCGGACCGCATCGCGGACATTCGGCGCGCATACGAGCACATTGCGCGTGACCGTTGCAGGCCGTCCCCCGTTGCCGTGCCGCACGTCATCCCGTGGAAGGACGGGCGCGAGATGCTCGCTGTGAACGTGGAGGCTTACCCCAACGCGCTCGTCGGCGCGCAGTTCTACACCCTCAATGGGAGTGGCGAGCCCGAGGGCGCGAACGCGTGGCAGTTCTACGTGCGCGTGGATGACGACAACGTTCCCCTGACGCCGGAGGTCATGCCGATGTATATGAACGCCCACGTTCGGAGGGTGCTCGTCCTCTTGGAGAGCATCCCGGGCGAGCACTACAGCAAGGTGTGCGTGGTCCACCAAGCGCCGGGTGTGCGCACGTTGCCGGAACCGGTCACGCTGCTCGACTTCAGCGCGAAAGCCAACGCCGTTCACTTCCGGCTGAGGAGCGGCCTCAACCTCTGTGTTCCGCTGGACGACGTGCAGGCGGTATGGCGCGACGATTCGGGCGGCGTCGAGTGGTACATGGGCGTCTCCGGCTTCCTGGACACGTGGTTTCCTCACGGGGGCGGTCCCCAGCAGGGGCACTACCAGAGGAAGCCGTGAACGCGCGCGGCACCGCGGAGTCCTCGGTCCCGTTCTGGCACGGCGACGTGCCCTTGCGCGAGCTCAAGGTCGAGGAGCCGGAGCGCGTGCGGCGCCCCGTCGACGATGGCGCCCTCCGAGGGGTGCGGCGCGAGGCGCGGCACCGGTAGCCCGACGGTCTTCACGAACGGCACGCAGGTGTCGGCCACGCGGGCGGCGCCGCCCTCGCTGGCGAAGTACGTGTCGATGCAATCGGTGATGCACGCCGCGTCCCGACCCACCCCGAGCGGAGCGAGCACGTTGTCATCGACCCAGGTGCCCGAAGAGCCGTTCAGGTCGCCCACGCCGGTGACCTCGCCCCACTCTCCGTCCCGGGACCCGACGGCAGCCTTCCACTGGGCGATGCGCTCATCCTCATCCGCGCCGTTCCAGAACGGCGTGGGCTCGTTGTCGACCGCCATCGCCCTGACGGGCTTGCGCGCAGGCGGGCGCCACGCGACGTGCAGCGCGCTTGGGTAGGCGCCCAGGAGAAACACCCGCCGCTTCGCCGCTTCGTCGCCGCGGAGGGAGGCCGAGGCAGGACGGGGCGGCCGAACGGGAAGATGCCGATGGGGTCCACGAGCCCAGCGTACGGCAGCGTGGGTGGCTGACGTCAACTACGTTCTCCCCTCAACGACAATTACATCTCCCCATCCAGGTCCTTACCTGACTGCGTTCCGTTCGTAGTTGTCGCTGGGGTAGTTGTCGTCGTCGAGGCTGTCGGTGCTCCTCTCTTCTTCGCTTGATCCGCCCTCACGCTCCCGCCGGTCATCTCCAGGATGACCGAGTGATGCACGAGGCGGTCGATGGCGGCGGCGGTGGTCATGGGGTCCTTGAAGATGCGGTCCCACTCGCTGAAGACCAGGTTGCTGGTGATGACCACGCTCTTTCTCTCGTAGCGCTGAGCGAGGAAGGTGAAGAGGACCTCCATCTCCTCGCGGCTCTGTTGCACGTAGCCGAGGTCATCGAGGATGACGGCATCGAAGCCGTCGAGGGAGTCCAGCTCGCGCTCGAGGCGCAGGTCGCGCTTGGCGGCGAGCAGGCGCTGCACGAGGGCGAAGGTGGCGGTGAAGAGCACGCGGTAGCCGCGCTGCACCAGCTCGTGGCCGATGGCGCAGACCAGGTGCGTCTTGCCTCGGCCGGGCAGCCCGAAGGCGAGGACGTTGTCGCCGCGCTCGAGGAAGCCGCCCTGGCAGAGGACGGGGAGCAGCTTCTGGACCTTGGGCGACAGACGCCCGCGATCGAGCGTCGCGAGGGTCTTCTCGAGCGGCAGCTCCGAGTGCTTCTGGTTGCGCTCGATGCGGCGGCGGCGACGCTCCTGGAGCTCGAGCTCGGAGAGGTGGAGCAGGTACTGTCCGAAGGACCAGCCCTCGCGCTCGGCCTTGTGCGCCACCTCCTCGCCGTAGCGCTGGAACGCGGGCAGCTTGAGCGCGCGCAGCATCATGGCGAGTGAGGAGGCGGGCGATGCGGGGGTGGCGACGGCGCTCACGTCCCCACCTCCTCGAACAGCGTGTCGTAGCTCGCGAGGTCCACCACGTGCGGAGCGAGCGCGGGCACCTCGATGCGGGCCGGGCCGACGACCGCCTTGACGGCGTCGGCGGTCACGGCGAGCCCACCGGCGAGCAGCAGCTCGAGCGCCGCCTGGACATCGGCCTCCATCGTGCTCGCGGCCACGTGCAGGATGCGCAGGTACTCGAGGTCGCCGCGCGTGCCGGCGTCGTGCGACTGGATGGCGTCGTACGCCTTGCGGAAGACGAGCGACGGGAACATCTCCTCGCGGTAGACGTACCTGGCGAAGCCGCCGGGCTTCTGCACGAGCGACCAGATGACGTGCCGGTAGTCGATGCGATGGCGATGGTCGCCGCGAAGACGCTCGCAAGCGAGCTCGAGTTTGCCAGCGTACCTCACCTCGATGCGCTCCTCGAAGATGCGGACACGGACGAGCTCGCCGATGAGCCTCGACGGCACCGAGTAGGCGCAGCCCTTGACGCGCACGGTGCTCCACTCGCTGACCTTGACCGGCTCCTCGCGGAACTCGGGGAGCTTGGTCGCCGACAGCTCGCGCATCGCCTCGAGGTCCTCGGCGACGCGCCGGCCGCGCGCCTGGTTGGCCTTGTGCACGACGCCGTCGATGAAGGCCTGGTACGCCTCGACGCTCTCGAAGTCGCGGCTCGCGCGCACGAGCAGAGCTTGCTCGAGCCGCCGCTTGAGCGCGCCGTTGCTCGCCTCGACGTCGCCGTTTTGCTCCTTCTCGCCGACCTCGATCGTCCTGGGCGTCATGCCGAAGTGGCGCATCAACGCGAGGTACTCGTCGTTGAACCGCCGCCTCTCCCCCGGCGTCCCCGGGGGCACGTCGTGCGTCGCCGCCGTGGAGTTGTCCGTCTGGTGGTAGCGCGGCACGCGCCCGAGCTGGAACAGCGCCCGCTGCACCCCGCGGCGCAGCGCCAGCATCGACTCGCTCTGGCACACGGTGGCCCACTGCCAGTTGGAGTACGGCAGCACGAAGTCGCAGAGCATGTGCGCGAAGACCTCGCCGGCGATCGTGATCGACAGCTCCTTCGCCCACGTGAAGTCGGTCTGCGCCGCCTCGCCCGGCCGGTGCGCCTGCGCGAGCACCACGAGCTTGTCGGGCCCGCGCTCCGCCCGCCATGCCCGCACGTGCCGCTGCATCGTCCGTAGCTGCCCCGGCTCGTAGCGACCGGGGTAGCTGTCCGTCAGCCACTCGAAGAGCGTCTTGGCCTCGAGCTCGGGTGTCTCGACCAGCCGCTGCTCGACCTCCGGCCAGTGCTCCTCGAAAGGATCGGGCCTCGTGCGCCAGTCATGCGGCGCCGCCATCTCGGAGGGCAGCTTGCCCGCCGACACGTACTTGCGGGCCGTCTTTCGGTCCATGTCCGCCTTCAAGGCGGCACGGCCGACCTGCCCGTGCTTGCTCATTTCCTCCATCAGCTTCCTCACTTGCGCGTCGCTCACCGGCCGCACGGCTACCGCCTCTCCATCCCGGAGAGGGCCGGCGCCTGGCCGACCAACCACGCCTCTCGGGATGGGGCGATCTAATCGTCGTCGCTGGGGAGACGTAATTGTCGCTCAGCACGTGGGGTTGGCGCGGCCCGAATTCTCGCGGGCGAATCGCGGTTCGGGACGACAAAGAGTTTGGCGCCGCCTGGTCGGCGGCGGCTACTCTTCCCTTACTCGATCTGGCCGCGACTTGCTCTCCGTTGCGGTGCAGCAATAGTAGCCATCGCTCGCGGTGATGTCCGTGCACGCAAACTTCTTCACCACGTCCGCAGAGGACGCTGGGCTCGTGAACGCACAGTTCTCGCCCATGACTCTGCAGTCGTCCGCGACACTCAACGGCCCCGTGAGCTTGAAGCCTCGCAGGCTCTCCCGAAGCTTGCGGCAGTCCTAGTCATGAGTCTGGGCGCGCTCGAACTCAATTGTTGAGGCGACAAACAGCCAGTAGGCGCCGCCGCCGATAAGTAGCACGGCGACTCCGATGACGGCGGTGACGCCCGCGGCGCGGACTGCCGCGTTGCGCTTTCTCGGCGGGCCGCAAACGCCCGCCGTTGCCACTACAGGGGCCGCTCCTACAAGTTCCGCGACCGAGTGAAACGGCACCCACTGGGAAGTCCCCTCGGCGGCCACCATCGTACCGGCCGGGGCGGCCTGCCGACCCCACGCCGCCCGAAGCTCGGCGGCATCGATGGGCCCAACCGGCGCGGCACCTGGATATTGAACGTACCAACAAGCCATGGGCGTTCTCCTTCAGTCATGGACGCGTTCGCTCGTCTACTCGGGGGCCAGTTCCCACTTGCCGTCTGCGCCTCGACGAAACTGCCGGCGCTGGGCGTCGTGATATTTGTCGTGTAGCGAACAATCCGGCAGCGACCTCGATAGCGCCTCGTTTCGCGTCACCGTGAGGGTGAAGTTGGCGGTCGCGGTACTCCCTGCGGTCGTTACCGAGCTCACGGTGTCGACCTTTCCACTGCCACACTCGACCTCGAAGGTTTGCTCGTGAACGCGCGCACCGCCGCCGGGGATGTATGCGTACGAGAGGCACGACACGGCAAGCTCTATTGCCTCTTTCACGTAAGCCCTCGTGGCCTCGTCCAGCGTCGCATTCCCATCCACGGTCGGCTTGTTGTTTGCATCCAGGAGTCCGCGGCTTCTGAGGCGGGCGAGGTCCGCCTCGCTGTCGTGATGCTTTAGACATTCGTCCTGCTTGAGCAGGCCAGCGCGCGTGAGTTCGTTCAGGCACTTCACGTTCTTCGTGTCGAACGAGTACCGGGCGCTGCCATGTGCGTCGGGCTCGCTGTGCACTGACATGTCCGGCATGTAGCAGTAGACGTGGTCATACTCGCCAGCCTGCAGCGTTCTCGTCGCGTCCGCTTTCGACAACTTTCCGCAGCCGGGCAGAAGGAGTAGGCCAGTGGCGGCAGCCACCAGCGCTCGTGCTATCGGCGTACTTCTCGTCACGTGTCACCTCCTAAGCAACCTTTCGGTGTCCTGCGATTCGCATTGATTTGTGGCGCCGTCGGCGGCCGCGCGCAGCGCCGGCTCACCTCGGCCGTCCGGCGACCGTGATTCACGACTTCAAGCTGGGAGCCGCCGCGACGAGTGTGTCCGGGGTGCCTGCAGTCTCGTTCGCGCACCTTCCCACGAAGTCGACGACGGGCCCGACCGGCCCCGCGTCTCCGGCGTCTGCGTGCCCTTCCGACAACCTCGAAAGGAGCTTCTTGCAGCCCGTGGCCGGGAGAGTCACGAGCACGAGCGTGGCCAGACCCATGGCCGTCGCGGTCGCGGAGTGGCGTCGGACTAGTACGAGTGCGCGGATGCCGAGCGGGAGATTCACCATGATGTTGTCCCTTTCATTGTCGCCAGCTGGGAGTGGTTTGTCACGACAAACTACGGCGTGTGCCTGCCCTCGTACGGTCGACCGTCATGCCGCGCCGCACCAAGCCGGACGCTCTCGCCCTCACCATCGGGCGGCGCATCCGGGCGCTGCGCGAGGAGGCGGGCCTGACCCAGGAGGCGCTCGCGTACACCTCGGAGCTGGGCTCGAAGGGCCACCTCTCGAACATCGAGGCGGGCCTGGTCATGCCGACGGTCGCGACCCTGAAGGTCATCGCCGATGGGCTCGGCGTCCTTGTCGCAGACCTCGTCGCCGACCCAAGGGAAGGTGACCGTGCGAAGCTCCTGGAGCTCACGCGCGGACTGCCGCCGGGCGCGCTGCGCAAGCTGGTGAAGGAGCTGACGGCGGCGCGGAAGAAGTAGGGGTTCTACTTCTTCTTCTTGTTGAGCTTCTTCTTCCGCCGCGCGCCCACGATGACCGCCGCCGCCTCCGACGAGGCGTCGTAGAAGGACTCGCTGAGGCTCCGCACCTCCCGCTTGGTCAGAACAACGCCGACGAAGATGTTCTTCTTCTTCGCGAGCTCGCCGAGGTCCACGCCGTCGAGCGCGCGGGCGTTGAGCAACACCTTGCCGTCCAGCGTGACCGCGAAGATGTCCTCCTTCGGCCAGCTCATGATCCGCACACGTCCGCATAGCCGCACGTGCGGCACTGCCAGCCCCGCAGCGGGTACTCCACCCCGGCCTCCACCGCGTGATGCACGGCGAGCGCCACCTCCGCGAGCTCCCTCTCGTCGCGCCGGTGCCGGACCAGTTGTTCTACCTGCACGTCGGGCTTCCTCGTCTTGGTTGTAACAACCAGCGTCACGCCCGCGTCGCCGTAGCCGAGCGCCCGCGCCGCCATCCCGTACGCCGTCGGCTGCAGGTCCCAGTCCAGCTGGTCCGCCGACCACTTCTTCTTCCCCGTCTTGAGCTCCCAGACGACGGGGTGGTGTTGTATTTCTACAACCGCGTCCATCGCGCCGACGAGCGGCAGCGGATGTATCTCCCCCGTGACGGGGTGTGCGAGCTCGAGGCTGAAAGGTACTTCCACCCCGTGCACCTTCTCCGGGAGCGGGACGCGGGCGAGAAATACATCCAGCATCGAGAGGGCGACGTCGACGACCGTGGCGGCGTCTTGTTCTTCTTCCTCGAACAGGACGGGCACGCCGTCACCCTCGATGCCGCGGACGATGTCGTCGCGCAGGTGGGCGCGCAGCTCGTCGACGGGGACGGGAGACCCGGGACGCGACCGGAGCAGGTGCTCGCCGATGGTGGCGTGCCACGCCGTGCCGAACACCAGGGCGAGCGGCCGGAACGCGGGCGTGGCCCGCTGGATGTACTGGTAGAAGTACTTCCGCGGGCACTGCAGGTAGCACTTCACCTGGGAGACGGACGTGTGCGGCCGAGCGCGCAGCTCGGCGAGCGATGAATCCATGAGGGGACCTCGTTCGTGGAGCGCGCGGCCTGGGCCGCAGCGCGGGGTTGAATGGATGAAGCGCGAAGCGCAGTCACTTGACAGACTATGCCATCAGGCACATATTGTGCGCCGAGGCGACGGTGCCGAAGCAGGAGCGCTTGGATTGGAGAGGTAGGCGATGGGCGTAGAGGTGGTCGTCACGGACGCGTTTGCGGCCTGGTACGAGGGCCTCTCCGAGTCGGAACAGGACCGTGTGGCCTTCACGATTGGGCTGCTCGAGGAGCGCGGCGTGACGTTGCCGCACCCCTACTCCAGCTCCATCAAGGGCGCGTCGTTCGCCCTTCGAGAGCTGCGCACGCAGGCGGAAGGTGACCCTCTGCGAACCCTGTACGCCTTCGACCCGTCGAGGCACGCCGTCCTGCTCATCGGCGGCGACAAGACCGGAGATGACCGCTTCTACGCGAGGATGATCCCCCTCGCCGAACGGCTCTGGACCGAATACCTGGAGGAGACCGACCAGAACAAGCCCAAGAAGAAGTGACCCATGACCCGCCGAGACGGCGGACGTATTTTTAGGAGCAGCATTATGGCCACGCACAAGTGGAGCGAGTTGAAGGGCAAGATGGCGCCCGCGCGCAGGGCGCGGGTGGACGCGGCTGTCCGCCGAGAGCTTCTCACGATGGAGCTGCGCGAGCTGCGCGAGGAGGCCGGCAAGACCCAGGCGGAAGTCGGCGAGATCGCCGAGATGACGCAGGCCGAGCTGTCGAAGTTCGAGCGCCGGGAAGACCACCTCATCTCGACGCTACGACGCTACGTGACGGCCCTCGGTGGAGAGCTCGAGGTCGTCGCAGTGTTCGACAACAAGCGCATCGCGCTGAAGGGCGTCTGAAACACATCAAACGGCCCTCTTGCGTAGACTCGGCGCCGGAGACCGCCGGCTGGAGCCACGGCGGAGGCGTCCATCGGAGACCCCCGCCGCCCTCCGCCGCTCTCTTCTACGACCGCGTCCCGTTCGCGCCCGACCACTCGTCGAGCAGGGCGCTCGCCTCCCGCCGGGTCAGGTGCTGCGGCGCGTCCTTGCCCGTCCGCTCGATGAGCGCCGCGCCCAGCGCAGGCAGCGCGATGCCCCGCCGGCGCGCGGCCGCATGAATCGCCGCGAGCTGCCGGCTGGTGAGGCGGTCGAGCGGCTCGGGCGGACCACCGCGCGTCATGGCGGTGTGCGCCTGCGCCGGTGCAGCTGCCGCGCCGCCGTAGAGCTCCAGGCCGATGCCGAAGAGGGACGCGCACTTCTTGATGCAATCGCTCGCTGCGGCCTTCAGGTCGTCCGCCAGCGACACGTCCTTGCCGGACTGGTCGCGGGTGACGCCGCTGCCCCCGAACGCCATCTTGGTGACGCCGTCGATGGTGAGCTTGCCGAGCACGATGACCTCGTCGGCCAGGACCTCGTGCCGCACCACCTCGAAGCTCCAGCCGAAGTCACTCGCTTCATTGAGCCGGGCGACGACGGCGTGGGCCTCGACGTAGTTCAGGGTCTTGCCGCCCTGACCCTGACGCTGGCGGATGGCCTCGGGCGGGAACGGCTTCGTGAGTAGCTCCTTCTTCATGACGACCTCCCCACGTGCCGGGTGAGCAGCTCGCCGGCCAGGCCCTCGAGCTCCAGCCTTCGCGCCGGCTGCGCGCTCCTGGCCGTCGAGGTGAGCGCGTTGACCAGCGAGTAGAGCGGCATGTGCTCGGGCAGCTCCGGCGTCTGCGCCTCGCGCTTCACCTCCGCCGCGAGCGCGTTGCGCTCGGGATTGGTGAGTTCGCGCATCTCCTCCACCTGGCGCGCCACGTCCTCCACCATGAAGGTGACCGCGCGCTGCCACTGGGTCATGAGCCCGCGCGCATGGGCGAGGGCGGACGGGATGGCCTCGGCGATGCCGGCACGCAGCCTGTCCGTGTCGCCGATGTGGCGGAAGGACAGCTGCCCGCGGCGCTCGGGGGAGCGCAGGCCGTTGGTGCAGACCAGGCGCCACACCACGGGCGACAGGTGGATGGCGCTCCGGCCGAAGCTGGAGGTCGAGATGTCGAGGCCGACGTTGGAGACGTCGCCGGGCTTCACCGCGACCGACTCGCCCGGCAGGATGAGGCGCATGTTGTCGATGAGGCCGGTGGCGACGCCCCGGACGCGCACCTGGCGCACCAGGTCGAAGCGCACCAGCGCATCGCGCACCGACGACAGGAGCTCCTCCGGGTCGAGCGGCGCGTACCGGCCGCTGACGACGGCGGCCACCTCGTGCCCGCGCAGGCGCAGGGTGGCGGCGGACGTCTCGGCGTGCTCGCTCATCATGTAGTTGATGTTGGCGAGCTGCAGCGGCGCGGGCAGCCGCCGGATGAAGTCGGCCGGTGCGCCGATGCGCGCCATCAGATTGGAGAAGGCGTTGGTGCGCAGCGGTTTGGGCGCGTGGTGGCGGGCGAGCGGTACGAGCGCGAAGTGCCCGTCCTCGGGCGCGACCACCCAGGTCTTGAGGTCGCCGATGGGCAGGTCCTCGGCGTCGCCATCCTTCTTGTGGGCGGCGATGATGCGCTCGGCGGCTTCGTCGAAGCTGAGCTCGACGTCCTCCCAGCGCGCGGGCATGTCGGGCGCGGTGCGTAGCGGCGGCGGGAGAGTCCGTCCGCCCATCACGGTGGTTCCGTTGGTCATGATGTTCTTTCTGGAGTGGTGGGGCGCGCTGCAGCGCAGCCCGGGCGAGAGCAACCCTGCGGACGCGGGAGGCGTCGTCAGGTGTGGAGCGACCAGCCGAGGGTCGGGGTGAGGGTGCAGGCGAAGCTCGGCGCGGAGCCGCTGCCGAAGCCGTCGGCGGGACCGTGGAAGAGCAGGCCCCCGATGAGGGTCGCCTCCCAGCCGCCGTCCACGGCCACCTCCACCGAGAAGCCGAAGGAGTGGGGAGCGCTGTCCGGGACCAGGACGACGCGCACGGTGGGCTCACCGTCGGGGCCCGTGCGGCAGAAGGACTCGAGGCGGCCGAGAGACCGGCGCAGGCAGTGCAGGTCGGGCCTGGAAGGGTCGGGCTCGTAGAGGGCGTGGGACCTGGCGAAGTCCACGACGGCGTCGAAGTGCTGCGGGTTTCGGATGATGAGCATGGTTGCTGGGGGCGGGGCGTGCAGACGCGGGGCCGTCGTCACGCCCGCGCAAGCGGTGGGAGAGACCCGGCGACGGCGAGGGCCGTCCGCGGGCGCATCGGTCAGCGTCGGTCGCTGCCGGCAGCGAGCAGCCCGAGCTCCAGCAGCGAGCTCGCCCTCTCGCGGGCGATGATCACGTGGTCGACGAGCGGGGTGCCCACGGCGGCGGCGCCCTCCGCCACCGCCCTCGTGAAGGTCACGTCCTGCTCGCTCGGCTGCGGATCGCCGCTCGGGTGGTTGTGCACCAGCACGATGGCGCTCGCCGCCTCGCGGAGGGCGGCGCGAAGCACATCGCGCACGCCGACGTGCAGGCCGTGGATGCCGCCGGAGGCGACACGCCGTGCGGCTCGCAGGCCGTTGCGTCCGTCGAGCCCGAGCACCCAGAGCTCCTCGTGGTCGAGGGTGGCGAGCCTGGGGCGGGCCCACGCGGCGACGGCGGTGAAGTCGGACAGGATGGGCGCGGCCTCGAGGGACGCAGCCTGCACGGCCCGCCGTCCGAGCTCGATGGCGGCCACGAGCCTCGCGGCCTTGGCCGGTCCCATGCCGCGGCGCTGAGCAAGCTCGTCCACGCCGGCGCGCAACAGGCCGCCGACACCGCCATGGTCGTCGAGCAGACCTGCAGCGAGGGCCGAGAGAGGTGCGCCGCCTCCTCCGGTCCCGAGGAGGATGCCGAGCAGGTCGGCGTCGCCCAGCACGTGGGCGCCCTCGACGGCGGCGCGATGGGCGGGTGTCGGGGCGGAGCGCAGCCGGGACGAAGACCCGGCGCTGTCCTTGATGGTGTGCACGTTGGCCATGGACATTCCAGCGGGCGCGCTCTCGTCGGAGGCGCAGCCCGTCGTGGTGGTGCCGCGCGACGTGCAGACGTCCGCGGTCAGAACTAGGCGAGGTCGGCGAGCCCATCGCCGATGGGAATGGGACGGCGGGCATGGCGCACGGTGGCCACGCGCGCGGGGCCCGGCAGCGCGATGACCAGTGCCTTGCCGCGGTCGGCGGGGGACAACCCTTGCGGGAAGAAGTTGAGCCTCCCGCGGCCGGCGCGCCACGCGAGGTGGAGTCCCTCCCGGTCCACCCACGCGGCCGTGTCGATGAAGGTGCGCAGCGCGGCGCGCGCGCCGGTGACGAGGTCTCGCCGCACCGCCGTCTCGAAGTCGTCGGCGACGAAGACCGCGTACTTGTTCCTGCCGGCCCAGAGCTCGCGCGAGAGCAAGATGCTCTCGTCCAGCACGGCGCGCCCCTCGTCCCACCGGACCGAGAGCGCGAGCCGCTCGGCAGCGGCGCGGGCTTCTTGTTCTCGCCGTTGCGCTTGCCCTTGCTGCTGCCCTGCGAGGGCGCGCTCCAGGCGAGGCCGCAGCCGCACGACGACCTGGTCGTCGGTCAGCGCGGCGCCCGCCTCGAGGTCCGCCGGCGTGGTCAGAAGAAGCGGCGCGAGCTCGGCCGCGTGCTCGGACAGGTAGGCGCCGAGGTTGTAGCCCCCTTCTTCTGGCGTCCGGGCAAGCAGCGCGAGCTCGCGAAGCTCAGGCCGCGCGCTCCGCATCCCGCGGCTCCGGCGTGGAGTCGGGCAGCTCGGCGGGCACGGGCCTGGGCTCCGGCCGCTTCATGACCATCGTGCGGAGCTTGGGCATGTCGGCGCCGCCGAACGACATGCGCCGCACCAGGCGGGCGACGGCGAAGGGGTTGTACTTCCGGGGCACGCGGATGAAGTCGATGCCGATGGACTTCAACAGGCGCCGCTCGGCGAGGGTGGCGGGGCGAAGAAGACGACCTTGAACGCGCATGGTGTGAACCTCTCTGGAAAATGAAGAAGGGCACCCACGCTGGCTGCGGCGCAGGTGCCCTTCTTCGGGTTGGGAGCTCTTGTTGTGGAAGTCCGGCGCCCTCAGGGCGGCCGGCGGTACGGGTCGACTTGCACGTCGCGCGGCCAGAGCGGCTCCTCGAACCGCTCGTGCCGCATGGGCGCCGTCGCCGGCGGCGGCTGACGGATGCCGATGAAGGCGAGCACCCGGCCGCGGTCCGCGACGAGCAGCCCGGTGACGGTCTCGCCGTCCAGGGTGCGGATGCTCATCGGTGGCTCGGGCCGTACTGCGTCGGCGATGAACTCGGCGGCGGCCTCCACCCTGGGCTCGATGTGGGGCCAGGCCCAGTCGAGCAGGGCGACGAGCGCGTCGCCGACGTGCAGGCTCACCCCGCGTGCGGCCAAAGCACCTCGCTGATGGCGGCCACGAGCACGCCGGCGATCGCGGCGGCGAAGCCCTTGCGGGCGGAGTCGTTGCCGGCGACGCGGCGGAAGAAGGACGGGGGGACGGTGGGCTCGGTCATGATGGGATTCCTCCGGAAAGAAGAACGCCGCACCCGGCGGGATTGCCGGATGCGGCGTCGCTCGTAGTTCTTATCCCCGGAATCCAATGGAAGTTGCACGGCGGCGCGCGGGCCCGTGGACGAAGTCGTCGCGTTGAACTAGGGCGTCAGCGAGCCCATCAGACGCGGGTCTCTGCTTAGCGGCCGGAAGACGGCCCGCGGCCCGGGCGTGACGTCGACCGTCGGAGGACTCGCCGGCTAGTGGGCAAAGACAGACGGAGGCGGCTTGCCGTGGAGGTGACTTTCGTACAGCCCGATGACGAAGCCCCGAAGCGGGAGCCGGCACTTGCGCCGCGTCTGCGTGATGCTCATCCAGTGCGCCAGGGTGGCGCTGCCGGCGGCCGAGCGCGTGCCGCCGGTCATCGCGCGGTGCCGCCCGTGGGCGCGGATGTCGCGTTCGGTCGCGTTGTTCGTGGCCGGGACGTCGGGGCGGTCGATGAAGAGCGTCACCCCCACCTTGTGCTCGTCGAGGCGCTCCTGCAGCCGGACGATGTCCGGGAACTCCACGAAGTTGGTGCTGCTGATGAGATGGCCGAGGCGGATGCGCGCGCCTCGGCGCTGCTCGGGATCGCCGCTCGCCGCGGCCTGCTTGCCCGCGACGTAGAAGCCGATGAGTCGGTCGCGGAACTCCTCGGTCGCGGCGCACGGGGTGAGCTCGGCGATCTTCTTGGCCTCGCGGATGGTGTGCGCACCGCAGTAGGCGTGGGTCCAACCGTCGTGACTCGTGTACACGCCGTAGAAGTCGGTGCACAGGACGCCTTTGAAGCCCGCGCCGAGCATCGACTCGGCGACCCACGCGCCGCGCGACAGCTCGGCGCGGAAGACCGAGACGCGGTCGGTGCGCATCAGCCACATCCAACCCGGCACGCCGTCCTGTCGATGGCCGCTCTCGTCGAGGCCCGCCACGGGCGATGCGCGCACCGCGTCGACCAGCTCGTCGTAGCTCGGCGCCGAGCGGCGTCGCAATCGGTCGAACATCTGCGCCAGGCCGCCCGTCGTGATCGAGATGCCGAGCCACTGTCCGAGGAACGCACGGATCTTGCCCAGCGGCATGTCCCGCTCGAAGCGCAGGTCCAGCGCCATCGCCTGCACGTTGGGGCCGAACGACACCGCGGCGACGCTCTTGCCCGCCGCCGGCGCGCCCGGCAGCTTCGCGACCACGCGCTTGTGGCACACCTCGCAGCTGCCGACGTGCGCCACGTGATGCGTCTGCCGCGGCTGCACCACTGGGATGTCGGTGACGACTGTGCTGTCCGTCTCGCCCGTCGCCACGACTGCCCCGCCACAGCTGCACGTCGCCGGCATCTCGTGCACGACTTCGTCGTCGACGTGGGCCGGTGCGGCGGGCCGCGATCCGACATGCCCCGCCTTGCGGCCGCGTGGCTTGCCCGAGGCCGCCCGCCGACCCTCGGAACGCGACGTCCGCCGCTTCCCGCGCTCCCGGAACCCGCGCTTCCACTCCTCGATCTCCTTGCGCAGCTTCGCCAGCTCTTCGCGAAGCGCGGCGTTCTCCTGCTCCAGCTCCTGGATCCGCTGCTCGGGCGTCACGTGATCCGGGATGCTCCCGATCAGGTCCCATGGAAAGAACTTCTCGCATCAGGAACGAAGAATGGACCCACAGTGTGCGACACCGCTAAGCAGACACAGACGCGGGGGGGGGGGGAGCTCGTCGAACTTGCCCATCAGCTCCTCCTCCGTGATGCGCTTCGTGCGTTCACGGAGCGTGACGAGGAGCGCGCGGTCGAGCAGGTCGGGCGCGACACTCTCATTCTTCCGAACGTTCTGCTGGGAGCAGCTCGACGCGGACGTACCGCGGGCGATGCGCATAACCTCTGCTACGACAAAGACGGAAACTGGAACGCTTCAGCGTTTCGCTGGTAGCGGTGACTCAGACGGCACCGTCGCCGCACCAGCCGACGATGAGCTGCGCGGTGCCAAAGACGAAGGCAGCAAGCTGCCGCGTAACCGGCACGGTCGGGAAGGCGTCGTCGCCGACGGCGTGGGGCCCCAATTGGAACACCCGCAGGATGCCGTTGATGGCGGCGCGGGCACGGGTGCGAACCTCGTCGTGCGCGCGGCCGAAGTAACCGTCGACGATGCGGTCCGCGAGTGCGGCGCGCCCATTCTCGACGAGAGCATCCAGAGCCTTGCGCGAATGGACCGCCGCGTCGTCGTAGCGGTGGTCGTGGTAGGCCTTGCGCGCAACGTCCAGCTCCTGGCGAGCGGCCACCAGGCGCGCAGAGGGTGGACGCCCAAACTGGAGCAATGGAAATTCGGCGATGAGCACATCGACGAAGCGAAGCTTCGAGAGAAGCTCCCGCCACTGGTCGGCTGACAGGTTGAGATTGGGCGACAAGACGTGGTTCTCGTAGAAGTCCCGCGGTACCCCGAGGACGGGGTGGCCATTCAGGGGCGGTAGCACGGGGAAGAGTTGCACGTGCAGCGAGAGGCGTACCACCACGTCGCCCTTGCCCGCGCGGACGCGTTCGAACCGCTCAAGCAGCTCGTAGGGGGTGTCGATGTGGAAGCTCAGCGCGAACGCCGCGTCCTGCGCGGGGTCGATGACTGCCGGAATGGCGCGAGAGAGCCACACTGGGAATCCCACCGCCTCCCCGGAGCTGCCACCGAAGGTCACCGATGGAAAGCAGCCGCCGAACGCCCAGCTGTTCGTACGGTCCGGGGCAAGGGCCTCCATTCGCAATTCGAGGTCGAGCCCTGGTTGGGGGTCGCATCGAGCCGTCCAGGTCGTGAGGGTAGGAAGTAGTTGTAGCGGCATGGTCTGATTGTAGACGTGGTGGCGGTGCAAATGTTGACGCGGCGCTCGCCGAGACGGCGCCGCTGGCGCGTCACTCCCCGGCGCTGGCAAGCGCAGTCCGCGCCTCGGCGAGGGACGCCACGGGGAGCATCACCGGCTCCGACTTCGCCTCCTCCGCCTCGGTCAGCTCGACGTTCAGCGCCTTGAGGGTCGACTTCGCGTTCTTGAGCAGGACCCCCAGCGCCTTGCCGCCCTTGTCGACCTCGTCGCCCAGCTTCTTGGCGTCGCCCTGGATGGACTCGACCAGCTTGCGCATCCGGTCGAGCCGCTCGAGCTGCTTCTGGATGCGATGCTCGATGTCCGCGAGCGCCTCGATATCGCCGGCGTCGTCGGGCCGGCGCTGCCGGCTGGCGAGAGCCACGCCCAGGAAGACCGCGGCCTGCAGGTAGGGGTCGGTCGCCTCGTCCTCCTCGTCCCACACGACCAGGATGTCGTTGCCGTACCGCGCGAACGCGGGGAACGCCGCCGGGGCGTGGCTCCGGGCCATCACGAACAGTCCCGCGCCGGCGGTGCGGTTGCCGCGCGCCACCTCCAGCTCCTGCAGGGCCTTGGTGACCGAGTAGCTGGAATCGTGCTTCGCCTCGATGACGAGCGCGCCGCCGGCGTAGATACTCTCCGGCGTGAAGCGGACGACCTGGTCGCCCACCTTGCAGCCGGGCTTGGCGCCGACGGTGCTGCCCGTCGTGTCGACGGTGACAGGCGCCCCCTGGACGGTGTGCTGGACGAAGCGCAAGACCGCCTCCTCGTAGGTGAAGCCGCCACGGGTGGACTTGGCGTCCCCGCGCTTGCGCTCCTCGAGCCGCACGAGCGACTCGCGCACGTCCTGCTCGAACTTCGTCTGCCGCTCCTGCATGAGCACCATCACCTCGTGCTGCGACTTCACGTGGTCCTGGAGCAGCGTGGAGAGGGTGGTCTTGAGCACCGCCATCGGCGAGCTCGGGAGCTCCGGGTTCATCGCGGCGACGAACGCGTTCTTCGCCTCCGCCGTCTCCCGCATCAGCCGGCTGAGGAGAGAGCTCTCGTCGTTGGCGTCGAGCGCCTTGGTCGCGAGCGCCAGCTGCTTGCTCCGGTCGTTGTCCGCCTTCTCCAGCTCCTGCCGGAGCGCGCGCAGGAACCGGGCGACCGCGCCATCCTCGGCGACGGGGTCGAGCGCGTGGGAGACCTGCCGCTTGTTCTCGGCGAGCGCCTCGCGCAGCTTGGTCTCCAGCAGGAAGACCACTCCCTCGCTGTCGGTCGGACTGAGCCGTTTCACTAGCAGGCTGTTCTGGCCCACCTCGCGGGCGAGCGTCTGCGCGAGGGCGCCGTGCTCCGGCGCGAGGAAGCGGGCCATGGTCCGGGAGAGCTCGCCCTCGTCGCGCAGGAAGCCCTCGAGCCGCGCGACCACCTGGCCGTCCTGCGGGTCGAAGTAGCGGGCGAGCACCTGGACGAAGCCGTCCTGCTGCCGCTCGATGTAGGCGTCGAGCTGCTTGTCCAGGTCCTCCTTCAGCGTCCTGCTGATGTCGGAGAGGCGCGACTCCTCCGCCTGTTTGTAGGCGTTGGTGAGCGCGCGCAGGCCGATGGACCACGCGTCGGTGACCAGGCCGGTGCGCTGCGACTCGTTGAGCGGGGCGAACACCGCGAGGGCGTCGGCGCGGTGGTCGCGGATGTGGGCTTCGACGGCGTCGGCGTCGACATCGACCAGGACGGTGAGAGGGGCTTGCGTGTTCATGCCGACCCCTATTTCACGTCCCGTGCCAGCGCGCCGCGCGGTGAGAAGTAGCGGTTTGCCCGGTTGTTCTGACAGAACGCGCGGAAAGTAGAAGAAGAACACTTCTACTGCCAGAACACTTGTTACTCTGCCCGGTGGACCATGGCGGGCGTTCTTCTGGCGTGGATAGGAACGGCGGACGTCAACGCGGCCAAGAGCGACGCGCCCGGCGAGCTCGGGCCCATCGGGCAGGCCCTCGCCGCGCGGACCTTCGACCACGTCGTGCTCCTGAACGACATGCCGGCGGACAAGCTCGGCGGCTTCGAGCGCTGGGTGAAGAAGAAGACCAAGGCGAGCGTGGTCGTCCGCAAGTACCCGCTCTCTTCTCCCACCCACTACAGGGACATCTACGGCGCGGTCACCGCGGCGGTCGCGTGGACGCTCGCGAAGTACGGGCAGAAGACCCGGCTCACCTTCCACCTGAGCCCCGGCACGCCGGCGATGGCGGCCATCTGGATCATCGTCGCCAAGACCCGCTTCGAGGCGGAGCTCATCGAGTCGTCCAGGCAGAAGGGGGTCGCCACCGTGGAGGTGCCCTTCGAGCTGGCGGCGGAGTTCATCCCGGCGGCGGTGCAGCAGACGAGCGAGGACCTCGCCCGCCTCGCCGAGGAGCAGCGCCCGGAGGAGCCGAGGTTCGGCGACATCCTGCACCGGAGCGAGGTGATGAAGGGCCTGGTACGGCGCGCCCGCCAGGCCGCGCCGTTCTCGGAGGCCATCCTCATCGAGGGAGAGTCGGGCACCGGCAAGCAGCTGCTCGCCGCGGCGATACACGCGGAGAGCCCGCGCAGGGCCGGCCCCTTCACCGAGGTGAACTGCGGCGCCATCCCCAGTGAGCTCTTCGAGTCGCAGTTCTTCGGCCACACCAAGGGCTCCTTCACCGGCGCCACCGCGCCCCACACCGGCTACTTCCAGCAGGCGGACGGCGGCACGCTCTTCCTGGACGAGGTCGGCGAGCTCGCGCCGCAGCATCAAGTGAAGCTGCTCCGCGCGCTGCAGGAGAAGAAGGTGCGCCAGGTGGGCGGCAAGATGGACATCTCGGTGAACGTCCGCGTCATCGCCGCGACCAACCGCAACCTCCTCGAGGAAGTGGGTGCAGGTCGCTTCCGCGAGGACCTCTACTACCGCCTGAGCATCCTGCCGCTGCAGGTCCCGCCGCTCCGCGCGCGCGAAGGGGACGTGGGCTTCCTCATCGACCGCCTCCTCGACAAGCTCAACACCGAGCTCGGCAAGCGGCCTGGCGCGGTGCAGAAGAAGCTTTCTGTCGGGGCGAGGAATCTTCTTCTCCGGTACCGCTGGCCGGGCAACGTCCGGGAGCTGGACGCGTCGCTGCGCCGCGCCTTCATCTGGTCGAAGGGGCCCATCGTCGACGAGGCCGAGGCTCGCGATGCCCTGCGCACCGTCCCAGGCGGCGCGGACGACGAGGTGCTTGGCCGCCCGCTCGGCGACGGCTTCAAGCTCGCGGACCTGCTCGGAGATGTCGCCCGCCACTACCTCTCGCGCGCCGTGAAGGAGGCGCCGGACAACATGACCAAAGCCGCGTCTCTCGTCGGCCTGCCGAGCTACCAGACCCTCAAGAACTGGCTCCAGAAGTACGAGGTGGAGAGCTGATGGAACGGGACGTGCTCAAGGGCTGCGCATGGCCCCGGTGGACGCGCTCATGAAGTCGCAGAACTTCGAGTTCCTGCGACGCAGACACGCCGAGCTCGCCGACCTGGGCGGGTTCGCGGAGGCGTACGCCCGGCCGGACCCGGGGAGTGCGCTCTTCAACCTCCGGAGGTTCGCCGAGACCGTCGTCGCCATCATCTACGAGACCTACCGACTGCCGCGCCCGTACAGCGACAACATCTACGACCTGCTCAACGAGCAGCCGTTCATGAGCGCGGTGCCCGCCGTCGTGCTCGACAAGCTCCATCTCGTGCGCATCACGGGCAACAAGGCCGCCCACGGCAAGCCCGTGAGCGCGCACGACGCGCTCCGGTGCCTGCGCGAGACCTTCGACATCGCGCAGTGGGTCTTCCTTCGCGTCGATGGCGGGCAGCGCGCCGACTGCCCCACCTACAAGGAGCCGCCGGCGCCTCCCGACGCCGCGGCGCTCGAGAAGGAGAAGAAGGCCGCGCTCGAGAAGGCGGCCCGGCACGAGGCGCAGCTCGCGAAGGTGCTCGCCGACCTGGAGCAGGAGCGCCGCCAGCGGGAAGCCGCGGAGCAGTTCGTCGCGCAGTCGAAGGAGCAGCTCGCGGCCCTGCGTCTCGAAGGCCAGCGAGCCGCCAACATCCTGCAGCTGAGCGAGGAGGCGACGCGCCACCGGCTCATCGACGAGCAGCTCACCCAGGCGGGGTGGGACGTCGGCCCCAACGGCGCGGACACCGCCCTGGTGAAGCAGGAGGTGGAGCTCTCGACGATGCCCACCGAGTCACGCGAGGGCTACGCCGACTACGTTCTCTACGGCGACGACGGCAAGCCGCTCGCGGTGGTGGAGGCGAAGAGAACCTCCAAGGACGCGCGCGAGGGGCAAGAGCAAGCGCGCATCTACGCCACCTGCCTCGAGAAGGAGACCGGCCAGCGCCCGGTCATCTTCTACACCAACGGCATCGAGATTCACGTCTGGGACGACGCGCAGGGCTACACGCCCCGCAAGGTCTACGGCTTCTACTCCAAGGACAGCCTCGAGTACCTGCTGCACCAGCGGAAGAACAAGAAGCCCCTCGCCACCGTCGCCCCCGACCTCGCCATCGCCGACCGCATCTACCAGCTCGAGGCCATCACCCGCGTGAGCGAGCGCTTCGAGCAGAAGTTCCGGCGAGCGCTGCTGGTGCAGGCCACGGGCACTGGCAAGACGCGCGTCGCCATCTCCCTCTGCGACCTGCTGATGCGCGCCGGGTGGGCGAAGCGCATCCTCTTTCTCTGCGACCGGCGGGAGCTACGCAAGCAAGCCAACAACGTCTTCAAGGAGTTCCTGCCGGGCGAGCCACGCGTCATCGTCGGCAGCACCACCTCCTCCGAGCGCGACAAGCGCATCTACCTCGCCACCTACCCGGCGATGCTGGCGTGCTACGAGACCTTCGACGTCGGCTTCTTCGACCTGGTCATCTTCGACGAGTCGCACCGCAGCATCTACAAGAAGTACCGGCAGCTCTCGATGTACTTCGACGCGCTGCAGGTAGGCCTCACCGCCACGCCCCTCAAGTACGCCGACCGCGACACCTTCAAGCTCTTCGGCTGCGAGCACAACGACCCCACCTCCAACTACAGCTACGACGAGGCCGTGCGCGAAAGTTTCCTCGTGCCCTTCCGGGTGCGGAAGTTCACCTCCAAGTTCCGGGAGGGCGGCTTCAAGTACTCCGAGATGTCCGGCGCGCAGCGCGCCGAGCTGGAGGAGCAGGAGGACACGCCGGAGGACGTCGAATACGACGCAGGGCAGCTCGACCGCGAGGTCTTCAACAAGGACACGAGCCGCATCGTCCTGCGGAGCCTCATGGACGAGGGCATCCGGGACGCCACGGGCAGCCGCCTGGGCAAGACCATCCTCTTCGCCAAGAGCCACCTGCACGCCGTGCACCTCGCCGGCCTCTTCGACGAGATGTACCCGCAGTACGGCGGCAGCTTCTGCCGGGTCATCGACAACCGGGAGCCGCGCGCGGACCAGCTCATCGACGACTTCAAGAGCAAGGACTCCGACCCGGTCATCGCCATCTCGGTCGACATGCTCGACACCGGCATCGACGTCCCCGAGGTGGTCAACCTCGTCTTCGCCAAGGCGGTCAAGACCCCGACGAAGTTCTGGCAGATGATTGGCCGCGGCACCCGGCTATGCCGAGACCTCTTCGAGCCCGGGAAGAACAAGACGGAGTTCGTCATCTTCGACCACGGCAAGAACTTCGAGTTCTTCGAGGAGAAGTACAAGGAGAAGCAACCGTCGCCGCAGAAGTCTCTCCTGCAGCAGCTGTTCGAGACACGCATCGCCGTCGCCGAGGCCGCCCTCGACAAGATGGAGGAGCCCGTCTTTCAGGAAACGGTCGACCTGCTCGTCGGAGACATCCGCGGCGCGATGGACTCCAACGCCATCGACGTGCGCGACAGGCGCAAGGAGCTGGAGCTGCTGTCCAACCGCGATACGGTCGCGCAGTTCGCCGCGGCCACCAAGGCGGACCTCCTCTCCATCGCGGCGCCGCTCATGCAGTGGCGCAACATCCGGGGCGAGGAGGACGCCTACCGCTTCGACCTTCTGGTGACCCGGCTCGAGGGCGCCGTCCTCAAGGGGTCGTCGAGCGCCGCCGACCTGAAGGCTGGCGTGGAAGCGGCCGTCGCCCTGCTCATGAGAAACCAGAACCCGGTCAAGGCGAAGACCGAGGCCATCAAGGCCGTCGAGAGCAAGGACTTCTGGGCCACCGTCACCGTGCCCAAGCTCGAATGGGTCCGCACCGAGCTGCGCGGCATCATGAAGTACCAGCAGCAGCCGTCTGGCGGCCGGCTCCTCCCGAGCGTCTACGACGTGGCCGACGAGGGCGCCTTCGGCGCCGACCACATACCCAAGCTGGAGGGGCTCGACGAGGTCGCTTACCGGCAACGCGTCGAGAAGGTGCTCCGCGAGCACTTCATGAGCGACCCCACCCTGCAACGCATCCGCGCCGGCAAGGCGGTGCGCGACGAGGACCTCGACGGGCTCGCGAAGCTGGTCCTCGAGGTGGACGACAAGGCAAACCTCCGGCACCTCGTCCAGCCGGAGACCAAGCAGTCGCTCGCCGACGTGCTCCGCGGCCTCGTGGGGCTGGACCCGGAGGCGGTGAACGCGGCCTTCACCGGCTTCGTGCACAAGCACCCGCACCTCTCGGCGCAGCAGCTCCGCTTCCTGCAGCTGCTCAAGCACCACATCGCCCAGAACGGCGGCATCGACATCGACCGCCTCTACGAGCCGCCGTTTACAACCCTCAGCGCCAGCAGTATCGACGGCCTGTTCACCGAGAAGGGCCAGGTCGACGAGCTCCTCGTCATCCTTCAGGCCTTCCAGCCACGCAAGGCGTCGCCCTCGACGCCGCCCCCTGAGAGCAAGCACGCATGATTACCGGCAAGCTGAGAAGCGACATCGACAAACTCTGGGAAGAGTTCTGGACCGGCGGCATCACCAACCCGCTCACGGTCATCGAGCAAATCTCCTTCCTCATGTTCGCGCGCCTGCTCGACGTGAAGGAGACGACGAACGAGGCACGCGCCGCGCGCACCAAGAAGCCCTTCACGCCCGTCTTCGGCAAGCGGGAGCAGCAGCTCCGGTGGTCGCACTTCAAGCACCTCAAGGCCGAGGAGATGCTCAAGGTGGTGCGCGACGGCGTCTTCCCGCATTTCCGGAAGCTGAACGGGGGCACCACCTTCGGCGAGTACATGGCCGACGCGCAGCTCATGATTCAGAAGCCGAGCCTGCTCGTCTCCGCCGTGAACATGATTGACGCCCTCCCCATCACCGAGGGCGACGCCAAGGGGGACCTCTACGAGTACCTGCTCAGCAAGCTGACGACGGCGGGCATCAACGGCCAGTTCCGCACGCCCCGCCACATCATCCGCTTCATGGTGGAGATGCTCGACCCCAAGCCCACCGAGACCGTGGGCGACCCCGCCTGCGGCACCGCCGGCTTCCTGGTCGGCGTCATGCAGTACCTCCTGGAGAAGTACAGCTCGCCCAAGGGCATCTACACGACGGACACCGGCGACAAGGTCTACACCGGCGACAAGCTGGAGCCCTACCGCAAGCACATCCAGAAGGAGATGTTCCACGGGTTCGACTTCGACAGCACGATGCTCCGCATCGCGTCGATGAACCTGATGCTCCACGGCGTCGACAACCCGGACATCCACTACCAGGACACTCTCTCCAACTCCTTCCCGGAGAAGTTCCCGCAGCAGGCGGAGCGCCACTTCGACGTCGTGCTGGCCAACCCGCCCTTCAAGGGCAGCCTGGACGCCGAGGACGTCCACCCCTCGCTCACGCACAAGGTGAAGACAAAGAAGACCGAGCTCCTCTTCGTCGCGCTCATCCTGCGGATGCTGAAGAAGGGTGGGCGGAGCGCGACCATCGTCCCCGACGGCGTGCTCTTCGGCTCATCGAAGGCGCACGTGGCGCTGCGCGAGATGCTCGTCGACGACAATCAGCTCGAGGCGGTCATCTCGCTGCCGTCGGGCGTGTTCCGGCCGTACGCCGGCGTGTCGACGGCGATTCTCGTGTTCACGAAGGGCGGCGAGACCGACCACGTCTTCTTCTACGACGTGCAGGCCGACGGCTTCTCCCTCGACGACAAGCGCGACCCGGTCCAGGACAACGACCTGCCCGGGGCGCTCGAACGCTGGCGGAAGAAGAACCCGAAGAAGGACGCCGACCGGACCGCGAAGCACTTCATGGTCCCGGTTGCCGAGATTCGGGAGAAGAACTTCGACCTCTCCATCAACCGCTACAAGGAGGCCGTGCACGAGGAGGTGAAGTACGAGCCGCCGAAGGTCATCCTCGGGAAGCTGCGCGAGCTCGAGGCGGAGATTGCGAAGGACCTGAAGGCGCTGGAGGGGATGCTGTGACAACGTCCTCCGCTCGCCCGCTCGCTGAGCTAATCGACGACCTGCAGACGGGCTTTGCCTGTGGCGAGAAGGCTGCGGATGGTGTCATTCAGCTCCGCATGAACAACGTCGACACCGAGGGACATATTGACCTCGGAACGCCACGTCGTGTACCGCGGTCGTTGGCGGACCTTGACCGCTTCGGACTGAGGGCGGACGACGTGATGTTTAACAACACGAACAGTCCCGAGCTGGTCGGCAAGTCGGCGGTCTTTGGTGGGCACCAAGAGCCGGTCGTCTTCAGCAATCACTTCACCCGCGTCCGCGTAAAGCCCCGCGCTCTCGAGCCGAGGTTCCTCGCGCGTTGGTTGAACTGGCAATGGAAGCAGGGTCGCTTCGCGCTCCTGTGCAATCAATGGGTGAACCAGGCGTCCGTACGAAAGGAGGCGTTACTTGCGCTGGAGGTGCCAACACCCCCGCTCCCCGAGCAGCGCCGCATCGCCGACATCCTCGACAAGGCCGACGCGGTTCGGCGCAAGCGCAAGGAGGCCATCGCGCTCACCGAGGAGCTGCTGCGGTCGGCGTTTTTGGAGATGTTCGGGGACCCGGTGACGAACCCGAAGGGGTGGCCGGTGAAGGCGTTGGGGCAGGCAGTCGACCGCTTTGAGGCCGGCTGGAGCGCGAACGGGGAGGCTCGGGAGCGAGCGGGCGACGAATACGGTGTGCTCAAGGTGAGCGCGGTGACGTCGGGGTACTTCCGGCCCCAGGAGCACAAGGCCGTCGCAGCGACGGACGTCGACCGCGAGCTCGTCACGCCCCGCCGCGGTGACCTCCTCTTTAGCCGAGCGAACACGCGCGAACTGGTCGCCGCATGCTGCCTCGTCGAGCAAGATGAGCCGAGGCTGTTCTTGCCGGACAAGCTCTGGCGCATCGTCGCCGATGGGCGCCTTGCGACGCCGGAGTACCTGAAGTTCCTCCTTGGGCATGGGCGCTTTCGTGGCGAATTTACGAAGCGCGCCACGGGGACGAGCGGGTCGATGCTCAATATCTCGATGGAGAAGGTGCGCTCGATGGAGATGCCCGTCCCGCCCATCGTGCTGCAGAAGCGCTTTTCGGTGCTTGTCTGGCAGACCTACCAGGTCAGGGAACGATTTGCCGATGCACGCGGCGCGAGCGACGACTTGTTTGGGACGCTGGTGCAGCTGGCGTTTCGGGGTGAGCTGACTGCGTCGGTCGGCAAGCGGCAGCTCGGGATGTCCGAGGCGGCCGGATGAATCTCGTACGCCGCGGCTTCACGCTGCCGGGAGCGCCGGCCGGCATGGCCCTGACGGCTGCGCGGCCGGGGGAGCAGCTTGGCGTCTTGGGTCGGGGGTTCTTCACCTCCGACGACGGCGCCATCCTCTACACCTTCCTCGACTCGTTCTTCGACGCCGTCATCGGTCACGCTGGCCTCGTTCGGCCCGAGGACATTCAGACGGCCTTTGTCAGCATCTTGGATGGTACGTCAGCGACCCTTATACTGAACCCACCCGTGCAGCTCGACGTGATTGGGAAGGTCGCGATACAGGCCGGACGTACTGTGGGCCTCGACGACGTCGCTGACATCGCCAAGGCCAGTATCCCAGGTTTTTCGTTCCCCGACCGCGGCGCTTTTGCCTACATCTTCCAGCACGGCTGGCGCAGGGGCTTCTATTTCGACCTCACCGCGCACGCTCCCGGCGCCGACCAGTTCAAGCCGTTGGGTGACATCGGCGTGCTGCTTGGCTCTCTTCACGCGGCGCTCATGCTCCGCGACCGTGTCCGCATGACGCCGGACATGCTTGGGAAGATGGCCCGCGCGGGCTGGTTCCCGTTCACTCGCCTTACGCAGGCACTGGCGATGGCCCTCTATCAAGACTTCGTCAATGACTGGGACTACGACAAGACTGAGCAGCGCATTGTCGACGAGGTGGGGCCCCAGCTGCCGGCAATCGTGGACGGTTGGGCATCGAGGCCTGCGTTTGCGCCGCACCTCGACGTGTTGCGGACGGGCGCCCGCTTGTTCGCGGCCGGGGAGTACGTGGCCGCCGCGAGCACCATCATGCCGAAGGTGGAGGGGGTCCTCCGCCACCTCTACAACGGCCAGAGCGCAAGCCCGCGAGCGCCGGAGCTCCGCCGGAATCTTGTCGGCCGGGTACGCGCAAGCGTGGGCGGGTACACCGCCCTGCTGCCCGAGGCGTTCGCGCAGTACCTCGAGGCTTACTACTACGCGAGCTTCGAGCTCGGCGCGGGCGATGTGCCGCCGAGCCGTCACGCCTTCCTCCACGGAGTCGGCCCGGACGAAGAGCTCAAGAAGCCGGCGTACGCCTTGCGATTGTTCCTGACGCTCGACCAGCTGTTCTTCTGCGTGTCGCGCATCCATGCACCGACGTCGCGCCGGGCGTCTGGCGCCTCCTCATGACGGCGAGTAGCGGAGAGTCGCTCGGCGACGAATGGCGCACCGGCATGAGTTGGGCGCTGGCGGAGGTGGGAATATGAATAGGTGGGGTTTCGTGATGGTAGCGCTCGTGGCGTGCAGCGGTCCTGAGGGGCCGACTGGACCGGCAGGTCCGGCTGGACCGGAGGGCCCGCCGGGGGCGAACGGGCTGAACGGTGAGGCCGGCCTGAGCCCCGACGCGGGCTCCTCTGGCGACTCTGGGGCGTCGGGGGTCGGGGAGACGGATGGGACGCGGCTGAAGGCTCGGTACACCACCACGATGACCACCGGGGTCGACGGCTCAAAGCAGGTCACGAAGTACTTCGCCGGCTGGTGGGACTCGCAGAGGAAGGAGGCGTGCAGCCCAGCGCTTGCCGGGGATGGCAAGACACGGTGTCTACCCGGCGCGTCACCGACAGGATTGTACTTCGTTGACGCGCAGTGCGCCAACCCGGTCGTTGACGTCTCGTCGGCGCCCTCCTGCGGGGCTGCTTCCTACGTGCCGAAGTACGCATCCCAGGCGACCGTTGTCGCGGGCTGTTCGCAGAACGACTTGATGCTCGTGGGGAGCAAGCTCTCTCCGACGAACTGGTATATCAAGTCCGGCAACAACTGCTCGCTGATCGGCACGGCCCCGAGTACTCTCGACTTTTACGCGGTCACCGGGCCCGTGATTGACCCAACCTCGTTCGTGGAAATGACGCAAACCACGACCACCACGCCGTGAGCTGCTCGAGGGAGCCATGCCGGATGCACGTGGAACGAAAATAGAGGAGTCGTCGCGTGTCCTTCTCGAGCGTCTTTCCCGCGGGGAGGACGGCCCACCAGCGAAAACGGGAAGCCATCTCGTTGGTCGGATGGTGAAGGCGAGCACGGCGCTGGAGAAGTTCCTTCGCGCTGTCGTGCTCGAGCTCGCCACCAGGGAGGGCCGAGGTCCAGAGTACTATCTCGCGCCGGCTCGCGGCGGAGGGAAGCCGAGCTTCCGGAAGGCTATGGCCGGGGCGCTGGCTCACGGTCTGCGGGCAGCCTTCTCTGGGCCCACTGCGCGCCCGGTCCCGGCTGAGCTGAAACCACTGGTCGATGATCTCCTCAGCGCGGACTCCGCGGTCCTTTCCTTCGTGCGTGCACGGAACGACATCGCGAAGGAAGACGGCGACCCCAGGACGGGTGCGGAGGTGACCATCCGGCTCAAGAAGCTGGTGGAGCGGCTTCGTCGGGGTGCGGGCTGGCGGTAGCGTCCGGCTCGCCGCTCGGTTTCCCGCCTCCGGGTGCACCACTCCCGCCACGGTCTGTTGTATGTTGTGGTGCCATGGGTACCGGAATCGGCGACCTGCGCTGCTCCGAGGTGGAGGATCTGGACGAAGACTATGCCCCTCTCCTAGCGGCGGTCACCGGTCTGTCCCAGCGCGCTATCCGTAGCCGGATTCGTAGCGCACGCGGCAACATGCTGGTGCGCAACGCGCTGTGGGACGATTGGCCGACGGACGTGGACACCCTCGGGCCGCTCACGGTGGCCTTGGCGCGCGAGGCGGCGCTCGACCGGGAGATAGCTGTTGCAGCGGGTCTCAGCATGCGGACCGTCCGGCAGCGCCTGAACCACACCCACGGCAACGCGCTCGTTGGAAACACGTTCCCCGAGCTGGTGGAGTACGACGACGACGAGGACGACGACGAGGACGACGACGAGGACGACGACGAGGACGAGGGGGAAGAGCGCGACAGGCCAGTGGTCCACGACGACGCCGCGTTCCGTGACGGCCGGAGGCGATTCTCCGCTGTGGAGCTTCTCGCGGCTGTACGCGCCGTGTCCGTTCGAGGATCCGGAGCGTTCATCGGCTGGCTCGCGGAGCTGCTGGGCATCACGCCCGCCTCGGCCGGCAAGCGACTGCGTGTCGCGCATGGCCGAACCCTGTTGCGGAACGTATTCGATGCCAGGTGGCCACCGGACGAGCTGGGGGACGTGCCTCGGGACGTGCTGGGATCACTTACCTCGGCGGGGGCGAGACGCTCGCCATCGCTGGTGCGGCTGATCGCCGATGTCGTGGAGCTACCCCCGAGTGAAGTGTGGCAGCGCCTTGCCGACGCTCAGGGCAACACGCGCGTGGATACGCTCGTGCCGGAGCTACGGCCGAGGGGGAGGCGTCCGGAACGGCCCCCTGCCGCGCCACCGAGTGCGCCGGCGGCGGCCCCCGCATCCCCCGCACCAACCAACCCGCCGGCGCCGCTCCTCGGCGGTAAGTACAAGCTCGGGCGTGAGCTTGGCGCAGGAGGGTTTGGGAGAGTCTTCGAAGCGACGCGCGTAGACCTGCCCGAGCACCGTGTGGTGGTCAAGCTGGGGCTGCCCGAGGCCCACGAGTCACTGCGGGAGGAGATTGGCGTGGCGTACGATCTGAGCCACCAGAACATCTGTGCCTACAAGGACTACGGCCGTGACCCGATCCACGGGACCTACCTCGTCCTGCAGCATGGAGGCCGGTCCCTCGAGGACGTGCTCACGGAGATCGGGGAGCTGAGCATCGGGCGTGCGGTGGACGTGGTCACGCAGGTGGCGGCCGGGCTCGACTTCGCGCACCGCTGCAGCGTGATCCACCAGGACGTGAAGCCGGGGAACATTCTCGTGGAGACGCGGGGAGCCACCTGGAACGTGCGGGTGACGGACTTCGGGATCGCGCTGAAGGGCACCGCTGGGAAGAACACGGTCGGGAAGCACACCGTCCTGGCGACGCACCCACGCGGATACACCCCGGCCTACGCCGCACCCGAGCAGCGGGAGGGCGCCCAGGCTCACAAGAAGTCCGACCAGTATTCCCTGGCGCTCGTCTTCTCCTCGATGCTCGAGGGCCGGGTCTTCACGGCGCCCTACCGACCGCGGACGTTCGCGCGATTGAGCGAGCCGCAGAACGATGCGCTCCTCCGAGCGCTGAGCCCGGACTTTGACGAGCGTTTCGACACGTGCTCCGAGTTTGCCGCGGCGCTGCGAGGCGTGTCGCTGTCGGGCCTCAGGTAGCTGTTTGGCCGACATGTACTGGGGGAGAAGGAAGCTTCCGATCTCGGTAGGTTCCTTACGGCAGCGAGCCCTTGTTGGCGGGAAATCAGGGGGTCACTTGTTGGCACGGCGCTGGCATCGTCCTCAGGAGGCAAGACGATGATCACGACCACTGATTCCTCCACCTGGGAGCACGACGTCCGCCTGAAGCTGCGCGCGCAGCCGAGCCCCGTGACGCTGCATCACCACCAGCTCGCGGCGCAGGACCGCCTCAGCGCCCACTTCTTGAACAACAGGAAGCAGGCGGGCCTCGTCGTCGTCCCCACCGGCGGCGGCAAGACCCTGCTCGCCGCGCACTGGCTCCTCAGCAACCACATCGCCAACGGCGGGCGGGTGCTCTGGCTCGCCCACCGGCGCAGTCTCCTCCGCCAGGCCTTCAACGCCTTCCGGCGCATCGCCAACGTCGCCCACCCGCGCAAGGAGTCGCTGAACTTCATCGCCATCTCCTCCGTCTTCGGCAAGTGGTCGGCGGTGAGCCCGGAGCACGAGGTCGTCTTCTCGTCGATGCAGAGCGCGGTGCTCAACACCGGCTTCCTCGCGGAGCTCCAGGACGGCTCGCCCGGCGGCCTCTTCGTCGTGCTGGACGAGGCGCACCACGCGCCAGCCCCCCGCTCCTACGACCTGCTCAAGAAGCTGAAGAAGGCCGGCGCGCCCCTGCTCGGCCTCACCGCGACGCCGGTGCGCTCGGACGAGGAGGACGAGAAGCGCCTGAGCGCGCTCTTCGACAAGACTGTCGTCTACCAGGTCACCCGCCGGGAGCTCACCGAGCGCGGCATCCTCGCGGCCCCCAGCTTCGAGACGGTGAAGACCAACGTGAATCTGGAGAAGGACTTCACGCCGGAGGACTACAAGCACCTGGAGCGCTTCGGGGAGCTGGCCCCCAACGTGCTCGGCCGGCTCGCCAAGAACGCCTCGCGCAACCAGCTCATCGTCGAGCACTACCTGAAGAAGCGCGGGACGTACGGGCCGACCATCGTCTTCGCCGCGGACACGCTGCACGCGCAGACCCTCGCCGGCGAGTTCCAGAAGAAGGGCGTGGACGCGGACTACGTCGACTATAGCCGCGACGACGCGCAGGACATCATCGTCAGGTACCAGGAGAAGAAGAAGCCCGACGTGCTGGTCAATGTCGAGATGCTGACCGAGGGCTTCGACGCCCCGCACACGCGCACCGTCTTCATCGCCCGGCCGACACACTCGGAGGGGCTGCTGGCGCAGATGGTCGGCCGGGCGCTGCGCGGCAAGGAGTCGAGCGGCAACGAGACGGCGTACCTGGTCACCTTCCTCGACACCTGGGAGCAGTTCAACGTGCTCGACGCCGAGTACGTGCTGAGCGAGCCGCTCGATGTCTCGAAGGAGACCGCGGCACCGACGGACACCCAGCGCATCCCCATCCCCGTGGAGCTGGTGCGCGAGGCGTACCGGCTGCTGCAGAGCAACGTCCGCGGCCAGCTGGAGGGCGTCTTTCAGTGCCTTCCGCACAGCTGGTACACGTGGGAGGAGACCTTCGAGGACGACCTGCAGCGCCGGTCGGTGATGGTCTTCGACAACCAGCACGAGCAGCTCGCCGCGCTCCTCGCCGCCTTCCCCACGCCCGAGTCCGTCCCCGAGGACGTGACCGAAGACATCGCGCGCGACCTGCTCCGCAAGTACTTCGCCGACGTACCCGACCCGCTCCCCCGCTGGGCCGATATCAAGGGCCTGCTCGACGCGCGGCGGAAGGGCTGCACCATCCACAGCTACACCTTCGAGGAGAAGAAGGCGTTCGACCCCCGCACGGTGGCGCGCGCCATGGTCGACCAGAACCTCGCCCTGCTGGCGCAGCAGAAGTTCATGCAGGACATCTGGGACGCCAAACCGGCGTGCCGGGGCGTCTACCGGGACGACCAGCACGCGTTCATCGAAGACGTCAGCCGGGAGCTGAACAACATCCTGAGCCCGCCCAAGCCGCCGGCCGCGCCGGAGGTGGTGAAGGTGGTGCCGACCGATGCGCCGCGCGGGTGGCCGGAGGGTGAGCGGGGCTACTCCCTGACGGCGCTCCGTGACGGCGTGCTCAGCGTGAAGAAGCACTTCCCGAACGGCTCGCCGCTCATCGGCGACATGCGGTGGTCCACGCGGGTGACCACCAGCCTCTGGGGATTCTGCCGCTACTCCGACAAGAGCATCACCCTCAACTGCGTCCTGAACTCGCCGGACGTCCCGCTCTTCGTCGTGGAGTTTCTGATGTTCCACGAGATGCTCCACGCCGACATGCCGAGCGCCGGGCACAACCGTGACTTCCGGCAGCGGGAGCGCGCCTACGCGCCGTCGCTGGATGCGCTCGAGGACGCCCAGCGGCGGGGCGTCAAGCCGGGCCCCAACGCCAGCCCGGACTTCTGGCGCGTGCGGGCGGACATGTTCTTCGACACCTTCACCCGCTACTACGCCCACAAGAAGCCGGGCACGGGAATGGACCTGTAACCATGAGCGAGCTGCGCGTTCTCACCACCCCGGCCGCGGTGCACACGGCGTTCGAGGAGGCGTGCGACTGGTGCGAGAGGATGTCGTTCGCCACGCCGGCGGCGGCCTCGAGCGCCGGCAAGTGGTCGCTCTGGGCCGCCCTGGAGAGGAACGCCACGAAGATTGAGGCCGCCTTCGTCGCGGTCGACGGCCTGCGGTCGGAGCCCGCCGCGCTGGAGTGGCTGCAGGACCACGACTGCCTGCGCTTCGTGCCCGCCGCCGACGGCTCCTTCCGCGCAAACGTCTATCGCTTCCAGCGTGGGAACGAGGCGCGGGTGCTGATGGGCGCGGGGCGGCTCGCCCCCGCCGGCCTGATGGCTCCGCTCGACGGGATGGTCCACTGGCAGGGCGCCGCCCTCGACCCCTTCGCCGCATCCGTCGAAGCGCTCCTCAGGAAGGCGCGCGCGAGGGCCCACGTCCCGTCCGCCTCGGAGCTCGAGTACTACGCGACGGCGTTCTACGACGGCGTGGAGCTCTGGGACGAGCTCATGGAGCTGGGCGCGCCGTTCATCCGGTCGACGGCACCCGACGCGGACATGCCGGAGCTCGAGCTCATCGTCGACGGCAAGACGGTGCGCAAGGCGATGAAGGACGTCCAGGACCAGCTCGCAGGCGTCGCAGCCGGGAAGCGCCAGCAGAAGGTGGGCTACCACGGGGGCAGCGGCATCTACACCATCCACTGGTCCCCGCCCCTCAAGATGTGGGCGCTCTTCAAGAAGCTCGACAACCGCTACTGGAACGCCTTCGGCATCTCGCGGCCGGACCCGGCCAGGTCGCTGCAAATCACGGTGGAGGTGAACCCGCCGCTGGAGGGCGTGGACCGGAAGATGGGCGGCGCCTTCGCCCGCGACCCGCACACCGGAGACATCTACCTCGTCCACCGCGGTCGCATCGGCGGCGGCCAGAAGGGCATCGGTCCGGACCTGTTCTGGAAGCGTTTCCGCGGCGGCGTGAAGATGCGGGAGCCCGACCGGGAGGAGCCGAGCCGGGTGGTGGTGGTCGGAAGGGTGGGCTCGCCGGAGTTCCCGCGGGACGTGGCGGGGTTTGTCCACGAGGTCGGCCGCATCAAGGCGGCGGCGAGCTGATTGCCCCGCCTTCGCTTGTCCGGGGAAGTCCGACCGATGCCACCGGTGCATGGACGCGGGCTGCTTGGCTCCTTGCCCTTGTCTCGGGCCGGACGTGAGAGCAGCATGGTCAGGGCCGTCAACGAAGAGGTGGTCGATGGAACCGTGGGTGTCGTTCGCCTGTCCGGAGGATGCCTGCAAGGAGTTGCAGGGAGTCCCGGCGCTTCGTGAGCGCCTCGGCAAGCTCTCCGCGCGGCTGTGGAACCAATACGAGCCGCGGGAGACGCTCTGGTGGCTCGTTCCGCAGGACGAGCGTGGCGACTGGCCGGCCTACCACCTCGGCAAGTACGCGTTCGAGTTCGGCGACGAGCCGGACACGCTCGACGTTGCGCTCTACGTTGAGAAGGGCTTGTCGAAGGACGCTGCCGCCGCACTCGACGCCGGGCAGAGCGTAGTTGTAACCGGCGACTGGATGTGGTCGCGCTTCTTGAGGGACCTCCGTTCGGGGCGCGTCACGGAGAGGATTCGCGATGTCGGGCGCACCACTGGGCTCGACGTGACGCTTTGCTTCGTTCTCGGGCCGATTCTTTCGCCGGGCTCACCCCGCGGCGACCGCGAGGTCTTGTCCGTGGCACTTGGGAACGGTGGACAGCTCGCCGTTCAACTCGAGCCCAAGCGCTCCCGATATCACAAGCTGTTCGGGTCGGTAGCAAGCGACGCAGCGCTCGCGTCTGCACTTCAGGACGTCGACGGCTTCACGTGGGTCGATGCCTACGTCGGCGCCACGTTCCAATGCTCGGAGCGACGCCGAACGGAGAACGTGTGGACGTCGGACCACATTTGGCAGAGCTTCCTCGCCCCGCTTGCGGAGTGGGTCGGCGCGTGACACCCGCGTCGGCACCTTCGGGCCACGCAAAGGATGGGCGGGAGACGATGGCGACCTTTGACCGGCTCGCGCTGGGTCATGCTCGAACGGTATGGGTCTTTGGTGCGGGCGCGTCCGCACCACCGCCCTACACCATTCCCGCGCAGGTTCACATGCTCAAGCGGCTCGCGGGGATGCAGCCCGCGGGTCGACCTGCGGACGAGCCCGGCGGTCTCGCGGAACTACAGGAGACCGTTCGCCAGCTCTGCGCGCGCGTGCAGCCAGGCCTGGCAATGGACGACCCTCGTCTGAGTCTGGAGGAGGTCTTCTCGGCGTACGAGCTGGCACTTTTCGAAACGCGGACGTCGCCCGAGAGCCGTCGCGCTGCCGAAGTAGCACTGGACAGGCTTCGCGAGGCCTTGCGACGAGCAACAATGAGCTACGGTCGAGGCGACTCGTTGAAATGGAAACCGCACGCTCGCGAGCGGACTGTCAGTTCTCACGACCTAGGGACCCCGGCATGACGTTTTTCTCAGAAGGATTCCCCCCTCGGGGCTGAAAGTTTCTCAGGACCTTTCCCCCCCTCGGGAGGCGAGTTTCTCAGAAGCATTCCCCCCCCTCGCGTGATTGCTCGTAACGACGCAGAAGGACCGGCACGGGTGGCCGTTCCGGGAGGCGTCGATGGCATTCCGCGAGGTCACGATGATCGAGGTCAAGGAGGTGCTCCGGCAGTGGCTGGCCGGGGTCGGGAAGAAGCGAGTGGCGGCACGCGTAGGGCTCGACCCGAAGACCGTGCGGCGCTACGCGCGGGCCGCCGAGCAGTGCGGGCTTGCCGCCGGACAGGGCGAGAGCGCGCTGACGGACGAGGTCCTCAACGCGATCCTCGCGACGCTCTGCGGCGCGCCCACGCGGCTGCACGGCGAGGCGTGGAAGCGATGCCAGGAGCATCGCCCATTCATCGAGGAGAAGCTCGACGGTCGCGTCCGGCTGTCGAAGGTGCGGCGCCTGTTGCTCCGCGACGGCGTGGACATTCCGTACTCGACGCTGCATCGCTTTGCCGCCGTCGAGCTCGGCTTCGGCCGCAAGACCGTGACGCTGCCCGTCGTCGACGGGCAGCCCGGTGAGGAGCTCCAGGTCGACACCGGCTGGATGACGTTGCTCGAGCCCGATGGCTCGGGCCGTCGCCACCGCTTCCGCGCGTGGATCTTCACGCCCAACGTCTCGCGCTACCGATTCGTCTACCCCTGCTGGTCGGAGTCCACCGCGACGGCGATCGAGGCGTGCGAGGCCGCGTGGGAGTTCTACGGCGGCGTCTTCCGCGTCCTGCTGCCCGACAACACCAAGGCGATCGTGCAGACGGCGGACCCGCTCGAGCCGACGATCACCACGGCGTTCCTCGAGTACGCCCAGGCACGCGGCTTCCACATCGACCCCGCGCGGGTGCGCACGCCGACGGACAAGGGCCGCGTCGAGCGGAGCGTGCGAGATGTCCGCGACGACTGCTTCGGCGGCGAGCGGATGCTCGACCTCGAGATGACCCGCGTGCACGCGCTCCGCTGGTGCGAGCGCGAGTACGGGATGCGCAGGCATTCGACGACGTACCGTCTTCCACGCGAGCACTTCGAAGCCGTCGAGAAGCCCGCGCTCCTGCCCGCCCCGACGGCTCCCTTCGACGTGCCCTCCTGGGGCGATCCCAAAGTGGCGCGCGACCACTTCGCCCAGGTGGAGTGTGCGCTCTACTCGTTGCCCACGCGCCTGATCGGCAAGCGCCTGCGCTCCCGCGCCGACTCGCAGCTCGTGCGCTTCTACGACGCCGGCGTCCTGGTCAAGACTCACCCGCGGCAACAGCGTGGCGGGCGCTCGACCGATCCGAGCGACTTCCCCGAGGACCGTCGCCCCTATGCGATGCGCGACGTGACGTTCCTCCACGAGCAAGCGCGCAAGCACGGCGAGTCCATCTGCCTGTTCGCCGGCCGCTTGCTCGAGGCGCCGCTCCCCTGGACCAAGATGCGCGGCGTCCGCGCGCTGCTCGGCCTCGTGCGTCGCTTCGGCGCTACGCGCGTCGACGACGCGTGCGCGCGTGCCCTCGCGGCCGACATGGTCAGCGTGCATCGCCTCGCGCGGATGCTCGAGCTCGGTACGACGCCTGCGAGCGCGCCGACGCCCACCAATGTGATCCCGCTCGGACGCTACCTGCGCCCGGCCGAAACCTACGCCGTGCAACCGAAGAAAGAAGGAGATACCGCATGACCATCGATGTGATCGGCCCCGACCTCACGACCACGCTGAAGCGCCTGAAATTGGGGCGCCTCATCGACACGCTGCCCGAGAGGCTGACGCTCGCGCGCCAGCAGAAGATGGCGCACCAGGACTTCCTCCTTCTCCTGCTCTCCGACGAGGTGTCGCGTCGCGACAGCGCGTCGGTCACGATGCGCGCCGCTCGCGCCCAGCTCGATCCGCAGATGCAGATCGAGCAGTGGGATCCGAGCTCGAAGGTGACCTACGACCAAGCGCTGCTCAACGAGCTCATCTCGCTCCGCTTCGTCGAGGCCCACGCGCACGTCGCGCTCGTCGGCCCCGTCGGCGTCGGAAAGACGTTCCTCGCGCACGCGCTCGGCCACGCGGCGTGTCGCCGTGGCCACTCCGTTCTCGTCCTGCGCGCAGACCGCATGCTCAAGACCCTGCGCCACGCGCGCCTCGACAACAGCTACGAGACCGAGCTCCGTCGCCTCATCGCCGTCGACCTCCTCATCGTCGACGACTTCGGTCTCGATGCGATGGACGCGACCGAGAGCCGCGACGCCTACGAGATCATGACCGAACGACATCGGAGCGGCTCGATGATCGTGACCTCCAACCGCGGACCTGACGAATGGCTCGCCACGTTCACCGATCCCATCCGCGCCCAGGCCGCGATCGATCGCTTCACCAGCAACGCCTACGACCTCGTCATCGAAGGCGAGTCGTACCGCCGCCGCCTCAAGCCCTCGCTGAAGAAGGGCGGTAGGGCTGGACAGAAGGACCCGAATTAGGAGAAGGAGATAGGGCAGTCACGCAAGGACCCCGGGGGGAATGCTTCTGAGAAGCGGGGGTCCCATGCTCGTGAGAGCCCACACGGACCCGCTCGCCATACGCCGAGTTGTTGGAAAAGCTACTGCCCGATGCTCGAGCCGGTACGGCACGGCAGCATGTACTGGTGACGATGAACTACGACATCAATCTTGACCGGTGCCTTTTGAATATGAGAGGCGGCGTCGCAGACGTTGACCTCGACTATGGCATCACTCTCTCCAACGGCCGGTGCCCAGAGGCCCCTCAGTTTGCACAACCACGACCCGACCGAGCAATATTGCTTCTCCGCTTGCATGGGGCCCTTAACTGGGTCCGTTGTCTTGCATGCCACAGTGTCTTCACCACCGTGGACAGACACGCGAACGTCGCAGAGGCGGCGCGGTGCTGGGCGTGCGCACGGGAGCGACTCGGGTACGTGATGGTGTACCCGTCGTTTCTGCGCAGTTACAACGACCCGGCCCTTCAACTTGTTTGGGGCCGGGCCGCCGAGGAGTTCGTTCGGGCCTCGCGTTGGGTCTTCATTGGGTACAGCCTGCCTCCCGCAGACGTCCACCTGCGCGAGCTCCTGCGCGACAGCCTTCGCTGTCGCCGCGAACGACATGAGGAGACAGACATCTGCGTCGTCGGTCGCCAATCCGGAGAGGAACTCGCACAAATGGTCGCGGCCTACGTCGCGACGTTTGGGAGCGACATTCGCGCGTGGAATGCGACGGCGAACGGGTTCGGTGACTTCCCGGCAGCGCTGGACCCGTAAACGTCGACAGCCGAGACTACGGCTATCGGGTCCTTCACCTCATCAAGCTGACCCTGTGATTCTTCTCGCTCACGGAGAAGCACTGCCCCGACCGCGCGTCGTTCGTCGCCTCGATGATATTCTCCCAGGCGCGGATGATAAAGACCGCTTGTTGAAAGAACCGTAAATTCCGCCCAAACTTGCCCGGTAAGTAGACAACGCGCAGCGCGCAGCCCTGGCGCACGTTCCTCTCCTCGCGGCGCCGCTGGATGTTGTTGTCGACCGTGACCGCGACCCACCCGAGTTTCGCGACCTTCGGCATCCAGTCGATGTCCATGGCATCGCGTGCGATGTCGTGTCCAGCGCAGTCGCAGATGTGGATGGCCCTTTGGTTCAGAGCTCGGAGCGCCTCCGGGATGGCCGGCGCGATGTTGTTGTCGAAGAAGTAGTGGCTCACGCGCGCGACGTAGTGCGCCGGAGCAACTTCTCGAAGGCGATGGCGGCCCGTACCTCGTCGAGCTCGACGCGAAACCACTTCGCGATACTCTCGGGGGTTTCACCTGCAAGGTGTGCGTCGAACAAGGCACGCGTTGGGACGCAGGAGCGCTCGACGATGGCGGCGCCGAACGCGCGGTTCGGGTCGAGGACCACGGGCGTGCCCTTGCCGCGGGGCCACCAGCGGATGGCGTTGCCCGAGGCGTCGTAGTCGAGTGTTTTCAAAAGGGGGTTGAACACGACGGGGAAGACGAAGTGCTTGCGCTTCAAATCGAGCAGGCGCTCTCCGTCGACGCGGTCGTCACGGAGCCGGGCCAGGATGGTTTCCCCATCTGTCTCGAACTTCCTCACACAGAAGGGATGCGTCGTCTTGAACATCACCTCGGCCTCTTCGGCGACGAGACGGATGGTGTGCAGACTGACCCCATGGTCGAGGAACACCTTCACAAAGCATGCCTCGATGAGGTCGAGGAACGACAACACGAGGTGTTGGCCGTCACGTCTCGTGTCGCCCTTGAAGACGGGGCCGGAGGCCCGCCGCTCGCCCGTGCGGGCGCGGAACGTGTAGCCGGCAACCCATCGGCGTAGGCGCTGCGGCTCAAGCTGGGCCAGGCGCGCAGCCTCCCCAGCCGGGTAGATGCCGGCTCCGAGGACGCCGCCAGGGCCCATGCTGGTATGCGTTCCGGACTCCACGCTTCTACCCTAGCACCGGAGGGCGCAGGCCTCGTGGTGCACTTTTTTGGCCGGGCACTACCCCGCCATTGAAGGCCGCAGCTCCTCGGAAAGCAGCATCCTGGTGAACATGTTCGTCAACCACAAGGAGACGCGCATGCTGGAGAGCGCTCCCGTCCCGGTCATCCGGGTGCGTCTCGGCTACGGCGTCACCGCGGTGAAGACGGCGCTGGAGGACTACTTCGGTCGGCAGGCTGCGAACTGACGGCGAACCCGCTCTACGCCGCGTAGTAGATCGTCGCCCGCTTCTTGCCCTTCTTCTTCAGCGTCTTCTCCGCCAGACCGGCGGCGAGAGGCTTGGGCAGCTCCTTGCGCGTCAGGCCCAGGGCGGCCTGAATCTGCTCCGCGCGAAGACCATCCTTCTTCGTCTTCAGAAGGGCGGCAATCTTGCCGACGACGGCTTCAATCTCCTCGGGCGACCGGCGCCAGAGGCGACCACCCTTGCCCGTGCGCGGAGCCCTCGTGGTGGCAACCGGAACTTGCGTGGCGGCGGCCTTCGTCCTGGCCGACCGCTTCGCCGCGCCAGGAGCCCGCGACGTTGCTGTTCCCCCATGACTGGACTCGGCGACCAGGTCCTCGAGCGACGCCCCGCGCATGGCGGCGAGAACATCGTGGGCGAAGGAGCTGGCGAGGGCTTGGAGCTGCTGCTGGAGGGTGGGCATGGTGGGCGCGATTGTATTCACGGCCGGCGCGCGCGGTCCAACAAATCGGGCATGTGTAGAGGGTCGGCGGCAAGTCTGCCTCGGTTGAATTACTACAACGTGCTCGAGATTGTTCTGGTGGTGTGGGGTCAATTCAACGTCTTGTCCCGCAGGCCCAGAGCTACCGGCACCGGCTCCATCATGCCGGCAGCCCACTCGGTCTCCTGCCAGTTGTGGATGAACACCTCCTGGGTCTTGCAGACCATGCAGTGCGCGAGGATGCCGTCGTCGGCGGTCTTCACCACCCACATGAGTCCGGTGCACGCCTTGCTCTTCGGCCGGCGCTTGCACTCGATGAGGGTCTCGCGCGTCTCGTTCTTCCGGACCTCGCCGCCGTACTCGATGAACCGCGCGATGCGCAGCATCTGGCGGTAGAGGCGTGGGTTGTCGACGAGGAAGTGACCGTCCTCGGTGAGCCAGTGCCAGGGGTCGACGACGAGCATGGCGGCTGTCTACCACGAGCGCTCACTGCTCGGCCGCAGCGTCGTGGACGGCCAGGTAGATGTCGTCGCTCGCGCACTTCGGGCATCGCACGACGACGACATCGCGCCCCTCCTTCGCCGGCTGGTTGTACTGACCGCGCCATCCGCAGTCGCAGGCGAAGGCGTACTTCTCGCCCTCCTGCACGCTGAGCGCCGCGAAGTGCCGCCGCTGCGCCGCGAAGTACTTCCGGCGTTCCGCGACGCCCGCCTCGGAGTTGATGGCGGCCCTCGCGCCCTCGACGTCCAAGTACCGGCAGTCGGTCACGAGCTCGCCCTGGATGCCGTAGAGCTTGCCGTTGGTGACGATGCGCCGGCCGCGGTACTCCTGGACGAAGCGGAGGCGAATCACACGGGAGAACGTACTCAGGTGGTGCCCGGGGGGCCAGAACGGACGCTACTGGTGACCCCTACTTCTTCTCGGCCTGCTGCTGGGCCGGCGTCTCCCTGTCGACCGATACGACCGCGCAGGTGATGGCGTCCACCTGCACTTCGGTGATGTCGCTCGTCCCGGGCGTCGCCATGTCGAACGACCATCCGATGCACCGGCGGCGCGCGCGCGTGCCCACCCGAGGACTGCGGCGGCCCGCCCGGCTACGCGCACCTGGTCGACGTGCTCGCGAACCCCAAGGACGACGAGCACGTGGAGATGAAGCAGTGGGCACCACGCGGGTTCGACGCCGCGAAGTTCGACCTGTCCGCGGTGAATAGGAAGCTCGCGACGTTCTCGAAGCGGGTCGCGCGGTGGCGGAGGTAGGCGGCCAGGCGGAAGGAGAGGCGCGCGTTACAAAACGTTGGTATATATCGATTTGTGCCGACGAAGCGCAAACGAGCAAACGGCGCCGCCGCTGCCCTCCATGGCCACGGCGCTCTGCGTCCGCGCGACGTAGCCGGCGGCGTCTCGCGCACGGCACTCGGGCGCCTCGTGGAGCAGGGCCAGCTCGAGCGGGTTGGGCGCGGGCTCTACGTCCCGGCGAAGGTGAAGGCGACCGAGCACCACACGCTCGTCGAGGCCGCCACGCGCGTCCCGCACGGCGTCGTGTGCCTGCTGTCGGCGCTGCGCTTCCATGGCCTGACGACGCAGAGTCCGCACGAGGTCTGGCTGGCCATCGACGTGAAGGCGCGCAAGCCCAAGACCGACTGGCCTCCCCTCCGTATCGTGCGCTTCTCGGGCGTCGCCCTCCGGTTTGGCGTCGAGGAGCACGAGCTCGAGGGGGTGACGGTCCGCGTCACCTCGAAGGAGAAGACGGTCGCCGACTGCTTCAAGTACCGCAACAAGATTGGCCTCGACGTCGCGCTCGAGGCGCTGCGGGACTACCTCCGCTCGAAGCGCCGCTCCGTGGACGCGCTCATGAAGGCCGCCGCGGCTTCGCGCGTCACGAACGTGATGCGCCCCTACCTCGAGTCGCTCGCGTGAAGACCGGCAAGCCGACGAACATGGCCGCGTCGGTTCGGGCGCGCCTGCTCAACGTGTCGAAGGCGAGCGGCGAGGACTTCACGTACGTGCTCACGCGCTACGCCCTGGAGCGTCTGCTCGCGCGGCTCGAGCGGTCGACGTACCGCAAGGCGTTCACGCTGAAGGGGGCGATGCTCTTCCGCGTCTGGTCGCCGGCACTGCATCGACCGACGAAGGACCTCGACCTGCTCGGCACGGGTGCCCCCGACATACCCCGCCTCGAGGGCATCTTTCGAGACCTGTGCGCGGTCGCGGTGGACGACGACGGCGTCACGTTCGACCCGAAGAGCGTCCACGCGGCGCGCATCAAGGAGGACGCCGAGTATGAGGGGGTCCGTGTCAACGTGACCGCTCGCATCGGCAGCGCGCGGCTCGAGCTCCAGGTCGACGTCGGCTTTGGCGACGCCGTCACGCCCGCCGTCGTCGAGGTCGAGTTCCCGACGCTGCTCGGTGCGCCACCGCCCAGGCTGTGCGCCTACCCGCGCGAGTCCGTCATCGCCGAGAAGCTCGAGGCGATGGTCAATCTGGGCATCGCGAACAGCCGGATGAAGGACTTCTTCGACGTCTGGTTCCTGGCGCAGACGTTCGCGTTCGAGGGCACCGTGCTGAGCGGCGCGATGCGCGCCACGTTCGCGCGTCGCGGGACCGCCATCCCCGACGCGATGCCGACGGCCCTGACGCCGGCCTTCTCGGCCGACGCAACCAAAGCGACGCAGTGGAAGGCGTTCATGACGCGTGGGAGGCTGGCGCCGGCCAACCTCCCACTGGCGCACGTCGTGGACTTCATCGCGCCGTTCCTCTGGCCTCCGCTCGAGGCCGCACGAGATGGACGCGAGCTCGCGGCGGAATGGGCGCCGAAGGGACCCGCGTGGAAGCGATGATTCGGTGATGCCCCACGATTTGTCGCATCGCCGCGCGCTTCACTCCGAATTCGGCTGGCAGTTCCACACGTTGGGCCACAGGTGGTGCTCCAGCTTCCGGAGCACCACCTGGAGCACCACTTGAGCGTCACGGCTGGACCGCCTGAGTCACGCCCGTGTGTGTGTTTCTCGATACTTGTAACGGCCTGACACGCGGGAAAACGCAGGGGAGCCCTCTTGCCAAGGTGGACGTCGAGGGTTCGAATCCCTTCTCCCGCTCCGACAGGCATGGCGACCGGCAGGGCGTGGCTTCTGTTGCGCATGCCCTTCGTCCTCCCGCACTCGTGCATCGGCCAGCGCGGAGGGCACACGGTGGGCGGCGGCCGATGCACTCGTGCACTCGGATTCGAATCCCTTCTCCCGCTCTCGAAGCCAAGAAAGAAACGTAATTCTAAGCGGTTACGTGATTCGGCTCGGTGGCGTTTCCGACCAGTTGCCTGTTGAGCGCCTCGGTAGCGGACGGTTTGTCCGCAGCGAGAGCGTGCAGGTAACCGCTCGTGGTCGCGAGGTCGCGGTGGCCGAGGAGCTCGCGCACCGCCTCGACGTTGGCGCCGGCGCGGAGCGCGTGCGTGCCGAAGGCGTGGCGCAGCGAGTGGAAGGACCACGTCCTCGCGAGGCCCGCGCGACGGCAGAGCGACGTGAAGGACTTGTACAGCGCTTGCCTGCTCGGCGTGCGCCCGTCCTCCGTCACCACCAGCGTGTCCGTCGGGCGCTTGCCGCGCACCGCCTCCGCGAGGATGCCGCGGAGGAGGTCGCCCATCGGGATCACGCGCTCCAGCTTGCTCTTCGGGCTGCGGATCTCGTGGTGCGAGTAGGCCCGCCTCACGCAGAGCAAGCCCGTCTGGATGTCGACGTCGCCGGCACGCAGCGCCCGCGCCTCTCCGTTGCGCAGCCCGCCAAGTGCCGCGACGGCGACGGCAACGCGAAGCCATCCGGTCGCCGACTCCAGAAGGCGACGGACATCGCCAACACTCGGGCACGCAGGGAGCTTGCGCGGTGCCTTCGGATGCTTGGGCAGCACCGGCATCTGCGTGAGCTTGCCGTGCTCGACGGCGACCCGGATGATGCCGTGCGCCAGGATGAGCGCCTGACGTGGGCTCGTGCCACGCCGATGGTGCTCTGCCTCGACCAGCCTCAGCTCGCGAGCGCCGATGGCGTCGATGCGCACCGAGCCGAGAAGCTCGATCAGGCCGCCGGGCGCTGTGAGAACGCGCTCGTAGCGCTCTCGTGTGGCCGGCGAGTACCTCGCCATGGCCAGCGGACGGAAGTCGGTCGCGACGAACGCCGCAAAGGTCTGCACCTGCGGAGCGATGTCGAGCGTGCCGTTCGCAACGGCCAGCCGTCGCAACCGCGCGGCCTCCGCGAGCGCGGAGCCGCGTTGCTGGACGGTCGCATCGCGCCGGTAGCGCTGCGCGCGACCGTCCGAATCACGAAAGGTAAAGTCAATGACCAGGGTGTGGACGCCGCGCCGAGTCTCGGTGCGGACGCCGCCGTCGTTTCTCTTGCCCATGATGATGAACTCCATCGTGGGCGGCGACACGTACGACGTGACGCTACGAAGCGTAGCACGCCGTGACTTGCCGCCGCCTCACTTCACGTCTTGCGCCGTCACGCGGATCCTCCAGTGCCTCCCGATCCGCATCCCGACGGCGGCCGCGCCCAGCCTGGCGATCACCGTGTCGCCCCGCTTCTCCGCCGCGCGGCGCAGGCGCGCGCGAAGGCCCTCGGGCGTCATGCGCAGGACGACGGCGGCCTCCTCGACGCTGAGAAGCGGACTCGGTGTGCGGCTGGGCGGAAGCCGGGGAGGGGCGTGGTGCGCCTTGGGCTTGCGCGGAGGCGTGGCCTTGGCCGCGATGGCCTCCGGCCGGGTCTCGTTGGTCTCGTCGTTGTCGTTGGTCATGATGGGTTCCTCGTTTCGCGTTGTTCTGCTTGCTGGATCGTCTGCGCTAGCTCTGCCCCGCCTCGCGTCGTGGCCAAGACGCCGCGGGGCGCTCGTCGCGGGTGGTGGTGTGGTGGTCGTGGCGGTCGACTTCCGGATCGGCGGGATCGTGCGTGCGTCGCGGATCGATCGATGCCGTAGAAACACCACCACCACCACCGCTCGCCACCACCGCGTCATGCACCTCGGACTCCGCTTGTGTCCGGAGTCGCAGGCCGCGCCAGCCCTCGCGAGACACCCCGTCCACCTTGACCTTTGCCGGACGCACGCCGCGGTCCCGAACGGCCTCGCTGAGTGCGCGCGCGTCTCGAGGAGCCTCGCCTCGATCCGCACACCACTCCTCATAGTCGTCCCGCAGCACTGTCCGGCCGACGCGGCCTCCCTCGTCGAGGACGCATCGCGCCGCGAGGTACGCCCCGATGACGTCCTCGTCGGCGAAGTACGCTTGCGTCGCCGCGGCCACCGCCGACGGTTCCCGGCATGGCCAGATCCTTTGGACATAACGTGGCGGAATGATGGAAATAAATCGGGCGCCTTTCTCGTTGTTCGGTTGCGACACCAACAAGGAGAGGACGCCCGATGACGACGAGAGCTACCCGAGCCACGAGCAGCCGTCCAGACCCGAGCGAAGAGGCGAGCGCGGTGGAGGAGCAGCTGCAGCGGACCTTCACGCCGGCGGTCATCGACGAGCTTCGGGGCCGCACCGGCTACAACCCGCGGCAGCGGCGCGCCACCGCGTTCCGCCTGGTGCTCACGGTCGTCGAGGGGTTCCTCGCGGGCCAGACGCTGTCGTTCGAGTCGCTGCGGGCGATCTTCGTGAGGCGCTTCGGCTTCATGCGCCCGTGCCCGTTCCAGAAGCGGTTCAAGCAGGAGTCGGCGGCGGCGTTCTTCCGCGCGGCGCTCGAGCACCTCGTGGCGTCAGTGACGAAGGCGGCGGGCCTGGAGCTGAGCGGGCCGCTCGCCCGCTTCGAGGACGTGCGGGTCTACGACGGTACGGGGCAGCGCGTGCCACCGCGCGGGCGCGAGCTGCTGCCGGGATGCACCAAGGGCAAGGCCGGCACCAAGTGGGTGATGGGCTACAGCATCAAGACCGGCCTGCTCGAGCACGGCGTCTCCGACGCGGAGACCGCGTCGGAGACGCCGCTGTGGCGGAAGCTGGTCCCGAGCTTCACGCGCGGGGTGCTCTACCTCTTCGACCTCGGCTTTTTCGAGCGCGCTCTGTTCACGCAGGCGAAGGCTGCCGGCGCGCACGTGCTGATGCGCCTCAAGACCACGGCGAAGGTACGCGTGACCGCGCACATCTCGGAGAACGGCCACACCCCGCTCCACAACTGGTCGCTTGGCTACTACCTGCAGAGCGTGTCGCGCAAGCGCGGGACGATCTTCGACCTCGACGTGACGTGGGGCAAGGGCAAGGACACCGTCGCATTGCGGCTCGTGGGACTCGCGCACAAGTCGACCGTCATCCGCTGGTACCTGACCACCGTGCCGCGCAGCGTGCTCTCGCCACGGCAGATCATCCAGACCTACCGACTCCGCTGGCTGATCGAGCTGCTCTTTCGCGAGCTGAAGCAGACCGCCGACCTCGGCCGCTCCTTCACCGCCGATCCCCACGCGATCAAGGCGCTCACCTACGGCGCGATGCTCGCCCACGCGCTCGTGCGCTCGGTCAGGATCCAGGCTGCACTCGCGCGCGACGTCCCTCTCGAGCAACTGCGCCCCCTGGCGACGTTGCACGTCGTGCGCGCCTACGCGCGGGACCTGGTCGACGCCCTCGTCTCCCTGAGCACCGCCGCGTGGACTGCCGTCGTGACCACCGTGGGCGCGGCACTCGTCGCTCTGGCACGCGAACGACAACCTTCACGCTCCAGGAAACGAATCGCCCTCAAACTTGGGGCGATCGGTGCTTAAGAGATCGGGCATGCGGTTCCCGGAGACCGTGCTGCTGCCACTCGAGGCAGCCGCGCACGAGCCAGGCGAGCACGCCGCCTGCCTCGGCCCAGAGCTTCCTGTCCAGCTCGCGGTCGATCTCGTCCTGCGGGATCGTCACGTCGAACGGGATGAGTCGAAGGCGCCGTTGGATCCCGCCGTCCGGAGGCCCGATGAAGTGGGGCTTGTGATTGCCGAGGACCGCCAGCTTGAAGGTAGGATCGTATGACCACCAGTCCTCCCGCATGCGCCTCGCCTTGATCGTGTCGCCGCCGGTGATGTCCTTGACCGTCGCCTCATCCCACTGCTTGAGACGTTGCGTCTCGTTGCACACGACCAGTCGCGCTCCGTGGAGGTCCGCGAGCTCGGTCGGGTGCCGCTCGGTCCGGCCACGGAAGAGCAGGTCCGGCGCCGCCTTCACGGCGTAGTCGCCCATCGCGTGCATGATCAGCTTCGCCAGCACGCTCTTCCCATTGCCGCCGGGACCGAACCAGAACGTGAGGATGTGCTCGCGAACATCGCCCGAAAGGCAGTAGCCGAGGAACTGGCGCAGGAAGGCGATGCGTTCGACGTCGCCGTTCTGGACGCGTCGAACGAACGCGTCGAAGCGGGGGCACGTGGCGTCCGGATCGTACGGCACCGGCGCGAGCTTGGTGAGGAGCTCCTCCCGCCGATGGGGCAGCAGACTGCCGGTGCGCAGGTCCACCGTGCCGTTCAGAACGTTGAGCAGGAACGGGTCGCTGTCGAGATTGGTCGGAGCGACGATGAGGTGGGCGTGGGACCTGGCTACGTCCAGCATCGCGTGCAGGCGGGGCGCTAGCTGGCTCCTCGCCGCCCAGCGAAGCGTGCGCTCCGCCTCCTTGATGTTCTTCCTTGCGTCGTTGCTGCCGTGCGCGGACGCGACCGCGTGATCCTCCGTCCGCCTCACCAGCTCCTGCTTTGCTGACGCCAGCAAGACCCGCGCGGTGTCCACCGCGAGGGCATAGGCCTGCTCCGTGGCACCGGTCCGCCATCGCCGCCCGTCCCATACGAGCCACCGCTTCTGCTCCGGGATGTAGCGCAGGTCATCGCCGCGCAGCTCGACGAGACGCTCCGCGTTGCGGATGTCGGACTCGGCATGGCTCTCTCGTGCGAGGTGGTCGGTGCTCATGCCGCCTCCTGATCCGCATGTGTCCAGGGGCGGGCCGGAGCGTGCAGCTCCCGGACGCGCTCGGCAGCACGGAGGGCACGGCGGAGGCGCTGGCCGAGCACACGCAGAGCGCGCAGTGCCGCCCCGACGTTTCCGGCGCGCGCGTAGATGCCGAGCATCCGATGAGCGGCACGCAGCGCGTCGAGGCGGCGCGCGAGGAGCCACAGTGCAGCCCGGCGCCTGCCAGCCGGAGACTCATGCAGCGGCGGTCGCGCAGAGCAGGCACACAGCGCATCGTCGACCGCGCCGCACAGAGCCTCGTACGCGGGCCTCACGCCGGGCCCCCACGAGGACGGACGGGTGCCCCACCTCGGTGTGATGCGGGTGGCGCTGGGTCGTCAGGCGCAGTCCGCACCCGACATCGGCTTACGCGGCGAGCACGCGCACGCCCGGGCTGGCGCGCGCGCCGCACCGCACTGGGCCGCCTCGCCGCCGCGCGATCGCGCGCGAGAGAGCAGAGGCGAGGACGGAGTCGGCGACGAGCTGACCGCCGGGCCTTCTGGACGCGGAACGCGCTCTCGAAGCCCTGCGATCGGAGGCGCCCGTCGCGGAGCATGGCCAACAGCAGCGTGGGATGCGGCAGCCACCCGTCCGCGATCCGCAGGTAGAGGTCCCAGTCCTCCTCGCAGATGGGCGGGGCCGGCGGCTCCGCGAGGAACCGCGCGTACTCGTACTGGAATTCGTCGTTCGTCATTCAGCCCGTCCCGCTAACTAGCGCGTAGCATACCACTCCCGTAGGCGCCTGTATATGACTTTCCGCGTGTGACCATAACGCTATGATAATACTGTTAATTTAGTGGCGACGACCGCGGCGTTCGGGTAGCTTCCCCAATAGATGAACGTGATGAATGCGATGAATTCATCCCCGAGGGGCAGGCCGCAGGTGCCGGCCAGATCCGCCGGGCGCGCAGGATGAGCGCGACTGGCGCCGGCGACCCGCGTACTTGGCCCTGGGTGTGCCTCGGCTGCGCAAGGAGGTACCCGTCGCACGTGCGGTTTTGCGGCGGATGTCAGGAGGCCGGGCTCTGTGTGCTACGTGGCCATCGGCCGACGGCCCGGATCGATTCCGTCGTCGAGGCCGCGTCAGCGAGGGAGCTCGTCGGCCAGTCGTGGCAAGAGCTACACGTCGCGGCGTACCCGATGCTGCGCCTCGTGCAGAAGGCGATGGTGCTGTTGTGGGGTCGCCCCGGGATGGGGAAGAGCACGATGGCCTGCCGTTCTCTCGACACGCTGCAGGGCGGCGCCGTCGCCCTCGTCGCAACGGAGAGCGGCGTGGGGCCAGCCGTCCGCGAGCTGCTGGTCCGCACCGCCGTGAAGCGCGAGGACTTCTACGTCGTCGGGCGCGGCGCGTCGGTCGACGATGTGTGCAGGCTGCTGCACGACTGGAAGTGCGTCGGCGCCTGCATCGATTCGGCGCAGCAGAGCGCGTGGACCTCGGGCGAGCTCCGGCACATCCTGAGCGTGCTCCCGCACCTGCGCGTGTTGTTCGTGACCAGCCAAGTGAACGCGACGGGCGCACCCGCAGGACCGACCGCGCTCCTCCACGAGTGCGATGTGGAGATCGAGGTCGAGGATCTGCGGTGGCGCGTGAACAAGTCGCGCTACGAGGCGATCACCTCGTGGCGTCCCGTGCTCCCGCAGCCTCCGCAGCCTCCGCAGGCGGCCGACACGACGCCGGCGCCGACACGGACGCCGCAACCGCTCAGCATCGTTCCCGATGCCGCGAAGGAGCAGCCCGATGGTACCTAGGATCTTCGCGCCGCAACCATGCCCGCACTGCTTCGCCCCAGACGGGATGGTCTACCGACTCGACAAGCGCCAAAAATTGTATAGTACATGCGAAATTTGCTCCACAAAAACCTTCTACGCCACGGCGCGCGCGCTGCGCGGGGCTGCGGTGCTGCCCGCGCTCACCGCGAAGATGCTGGAGTGGAGAGACACGAGGCCCGAGTACAAGGCCGAGCAGGACCGCACGATCGAGACGTTCCGCCGGGAACTCATCGCCGTCCTGACGCCAAGCACGGAGCGCAGCGACGGAGACGAGCAGACCGCAACCAGGCCGAGCTTCCGGGATAGATTGGTGGCAGAAGAGAAGGCGGAGAAGGCATCATGAACGACCACGATCTCACTCGACTCCCCTTCGATGGACCGCCCGCGTCGCGGCCGGGCGAGCGTTCGTCCTCCACCGACGAGCTCTTGCTCGCAGCCGCCAAGGACGCGCGCGGACGCGATGCGGAGCTCGCCGACGAGCGACGGGCTAGGGAGCACCAGCACCAGCTCGAGGAGGACAACCAGCAGCGCCAGGAGCTCGTCGCGCAGGCGACGAACGCCTACGACGTGCACGCCGGCATCAAGCGCAGCCGCGGCAACTACGACTTCATGATGGGCATGGTCCAAGGCGCGCTCGTCGGCCTGGTGGTCGTCGGCGGCGTCGCCCTGGTCGTGCAGGCGGTGAAGTCGTGAAGCTCTCCCTTCCCTCGGTCGGCGGAGGTGTCCGCGCGCTGGGCGAGACCATGGCGCCGCCCGCGATCACCGGCTTGGCGTTGCCTCCGGTGACGGAGCCGCGTTCGCTCGCGGACGCCCAAGGCACCTACGTCGTTGCCGACGAGTGGTCGCGGAAGGCGCGCGCGCTCGGCCGCGCGTACGGCTTCGCGGCCGTCGTCATCGGCGTGGGCACGGTCGTCAGCATCAAGCTTCTGTCGAAGAAGTGACCCTGCTCGGCATCATCACCGTGCCGATGCGTACCCGGCGCTCCGCTTCTTCGGGGAACCGGATCTACAGCAGGGAGCCTCGCTACGGTCGACGCCGCGCCGACGACGACCCCTCGATGTTGATGGGCGACCCCGATGAGGAGCGCGCCGTCACCCGAATCCGGCAGCTCCGAAGCGACGGTCACTCGCTCCGAGCGATCTGTGCTGCGCTGCTGGCCGACAAGCAGAGGGAACGGGCCGGCGTTTTCGCGACCACGTCTACGCCACGGTGGCGAAGCTCCTGGAGTCGACGGCGTTCGCCCTTCGGATTTGCGGGGCGACGAAGACGAGCAGTCTCGGTTGCGCTTGCCGGGCTCGGCGCCTTCCTGCCATCATCGATGGCATGAGCTACGCGCAGCCGCCCCAGCAGTCGTACCCTCAACGTCAAGCCCCCAAGAAGGCAAGAAGGGGGGCGGATTCATGATGGCGGTGGTGATCATCATCGTGCTCGTAGCGGTCGGTCTTGTCGGTCTCCTCGCGGTCATGGGCATCGCTGGCATCGACACCTACCTCAAGACGTCGAAGACGGCGGAGGCGACCAACAACGTCGGCCAGATGGCGAAGGACGCCCAGGAGGCGTACACGGCGGCAAGCACACTCATCGTCTCGCCGGGCTTCGCGCACACCGCCCGGTGGAAGCGCTCGCCGAGCGCCGCGATGTCCGTCGACGGCCGCTTCGGGCCCGTCGCCCGCTTGCCCCGTCGCGGACGCGCCTTTGCACCCGCCGCGATGGGCGATGGGAATGCGTGTTGTGGCTGTCGCCGCCGAGCGCGCTCCGCTGCGCGTCCAGTTGACCCACACGGCCCCACAGGGCACGCGCTCGAGAGCGACGCGCTGGCGGCTTGCGTGCGCGCCGGGGTCAGCGGCACTGTAACCCGTCGGCGTCACTTCCACGGCTGCGCGAACGGGATGCGCGTGAGGTAGTCGTGATAGTTCAGTGTGCTCGTGACCTCCCAGAGCTCGTTCCGGTCAACGTACGGAAGGCCGAGGACGATGCCACCGGGGCCCGTCGGTGAGCTTTGAACCTGTCCAGTCGCAATGTCGACCGTGTAGATCTTGTACTGATACGGGTAGCCGCCAAAGAATGTCGAGTAGAGACCGTTGAAGAAGTCGAGCTCGGAGATTTCGACGCCGCCCAGCCCTGCGGTCGGGAGCGTGGTGACCTTCGTGGCGGTCGCGTCCAGCGTCGCCTTGTCGGTGGTGAAGGGCGCCTTCCAGATCTCCGTCCTCGTCTGCGTGCCGTTGAGATCGGTCGTGCCGTAGGTCTCTTCCCAGACGAGCGTGGTGCCGTCCGTGGTCATGCCCCAGATGTGTGCGTTCGGGTTGCTGCGCAGCAAGGCGATGGATCCGTCGGCGTGGATCACGTACTCCTGCGCCCAGCCCGCCGAGCCGTGCTCGTCCACCGCGAACACCACGTCGTGCCACGCGAAGGCGTAGTAAGGCGTGCCGGGCATGCTCTTGATGTCGAGCGGCGCGCAGGTGCCCGCCTCGACCTGGCAGATGGTGTCCTGTGCGGAGAATGGCTGAAACGCCATGACCTGGGGGGAGACGGCCCAGTTGATGTCCTGGCCTGGCGCCGGGTACTGCTTGAGCGTCATGGGGTTGGCGTTGAAGAGTGTCTGCGCAGGGGCGAAGTCCGCATACATGTTGCCCGAGTGCCATCCGAGGAACGCGGTGGTGTAGTCGGGTGCGTTCGCGAGCACCACCTCGATATCGACAGGATCTTCGTCGATGCGCCATTCACCCAATCTTGATGATGTTGCGATGTCGACGATGTCAAATTGTCGCACGGTCGAAGACTGGTTGAAGCCCTGGACGAGATAAAGAGCCTTGCCAGATCCAGACCCGTCGTGTGTCGCGTACGCGTACATGAATTGCTGCGGGACGACGCGCGTGATCTGTTCGCATCCCGCTATCCCCGCGTCCCCGCAATCCGTCCAGCTCATGGTGTACCCGGCGTCCGGATCCACGAGCACGTCCGCCGGCGCGCACGGGTCGAACTCCGTCAGCCGCCGGAACCCCGGCCAGTCGCTCGTCACGCTGCAAGCTCCACTCCCGTCGGCGTTGGCGTCGCCCGCAGCGCCGTCGCCACCGGCGTCACGCGGCGGCCACACGCCGTACCGCACGTCGCCGGCCGCGTCCGCGCCACCGGCTGCGTCGTCCCCCGTGCATTGGACGAGCACCGCCGCCGCTCCGACCACGGCGACCACCACGCCGACGACCACGACCGCCCGCGCGCTCATCTCTGCTCACCGTGCCACGAAGGCGCCCCAACGTCCACGGCGGCCTCAGTTCACGCTCACGTCGTCGACGAAGGTGTAGGTGGGGTCGTAGTAGTACCCGTCGTCGTGGCTCGTGAGCACGACGACGACGGACTGGTTCTCCCACGAGCTGAGGTTGAGCGTCGCGTGCGTCCACGCGCTCGACGAGGCGCACGTCTTGCTCACGATGGTCGCGAGCGTCCTACCCAGCGTATCCTGCAAGGTGGCCGTGAACCAGTCGTAGTAGACGGTGTCGGGGCAGACGTTCGAGTACCACACGTTGAGCGTGCCGCCGCTCGAGGGCACGGTGAACGTCTGCTGCACTGTGCTGTCGCCGTTGGTGGGGGACGTGCTCCCGAGCATCGCGCTGAAGGAGCCGGAGTGCGCCGTCGTCAAGATGCTCTCCGACTGGCCGGATGCGGCCCAGTCCAAGAGCGTGCCCGTCTCGAAGCCACCGTTGGTGATGGGGTTGCACGCGGAGACCGCGGTCGCGAGCGCCCCGCTCGCGCCGGCGTGGCTCTTGAACCACGCCGCGCCGCAGATGCCGGTGACCAGCCGCTGCTGGAAGACCGGAGCCAGCAGCACGTGCCCGCCCGTGTCGGGGGTCTCGAGCGGGAACCACACGCCGCCGCCCGTCCCGATGAGCGCGCGCGTGCGCATGCTCCCGGCCTCGTCGTACGAGCCGGCCGGAGTCCCGCTGCCGTCGACGACCATGGCCTCCGCGGTGGTCGAGCCCGCCTGGATCGACACGACGACGGCTCCCTGCGTCGTGGCCGAGAGGAAGGCCGCTGGGAACGTGCTGAGCGGCATGGTGGTGGTGTGCCACAGCTCGGTCATCACGCCGCCCGTGGTGATCGCGGACAGGCGGAGCTCGTAGACGTCTCCGGACGCGACGCGATCGAGCAGGTACAGCTTGCCGTTGGCGTCGGAGTACTGGAGCGCGAGCGCCGTCGAGAAGGTCGTCCCGGTGATGCTGACCGAGCTCTGCGCGTAGGGGTAGTTGCCCAGCGCGCCGACCACGTCGGCCGTCACCAGGGTCTCCGTCGGACCGTTCTGCGTGAGCGCGTAGAGTCTACCGGTCTCCGGATCGAGCGCCTCGGCGACCGCGTAGGCGAGGGTGTTGTGGCTGTCGCCGCCGAGCGCGCTCCGCTGCGCGTCCAGTTGACCCACACGGCCCCACAGGGCACGCGCTCGAGAGCGACGCGCTGGCGGCTTGCGTGCGCGCCGGGGTCAGCGGCACTGTAACCCGTCGGCGTCACTTCCACGGCTGCGCGAACGGGATGCGCGTGAGGTAGTAGACGTACTTCAGTCCGATCGTGATCTCCCACAATTCGTTCCTGTCGACGTAGGGAAGGCCAACGATCCCGACCAAGGTCCCGCCCGGACCCTTTGGTACCGACTGCGTCTTGCCCGTGGCGACGTCAACGACGTAGATGACGTCGGCGGGCGCCTTCAAGTATGTGGCGTAGAGACCGTTGAAGAAGTCGAGCCCGGAGATTCCGACGCCGCCCAGCCCTGCCGTCGGGAGCGTGGTGACCTTCGTGGCGGTCGCGTCCAGCGTCGCCTTGTCGGTGGTGAAGGGCGCCTTCCAGATCTCCGTCCTCGTCTGCGTGCCGTTGAGATCGGTCGTGCCGTAGGTCTCCTCCCAGACGAGCGTCGTGCCGTCGGTGGTCATGCCCCAGATGTGGGCGTTCGGGTTGCTGCGCAGCAAGGCGATGGATCCGTCGGCGTGGATCACGTACTCCTGCGCCCAGCCCGCGGAGCCGTGCTCGTCCACCGCGAACACCACGTCGTGCCACGCGAAGGCGTAGTAAGGCGTGCCGGGCATGCTCTTGATGTCGAGCGGCGCGCAGGTGCCCGCCTCGACCTTGCAGATGGTGTCCTGTGCGGAGAATGGCTGAAACGCCATGACCTGGGGGGAGACGGCCCAGTTGATGTCCTGGCCTGGCGCCGGGTACTGCTTGAGCGTCATGGGGTTGGCGTTGAAGAGTGTCTGCGCAGGGGCGAAGTCCGCATACATGTTGCCCGAGTGCCATCCGAGGAACGCGGTGGTGTAGTCGGGTGCGTTCGCGAGCACCACCTCGATATCGACAGGATCTTCGTCGATGCGCCATTCACCCAATCTTGATGATGTTGCGATGTCGACGATGTCAAATTGTCGCACGGTCGAAGACTGGTTGAAGCCCTGGACGAGATAAAGAGCCTTGCCAGATCCAGACCCGTCGTGTGTCGCGTACGCGTACATGAATTGCTGCGGGACGACGCGCGTGATCTGTTCGCATCCCGCTATCCCCGCGTCCCCGCAATCCGTCCAGCTCATGGTGTACCCGGCGTCCGGATCCACGAGCACGTCCGCCGGCGCGCACGGGTCGAACTCCGTCAGCCGCCGGAACCCCGGCCAGTCGCTCGTCACGCTGCAAGCTCCACTCCCGTCGGCGTTGGCGTCGCCCGCAGCGCCGTCGCCACCGGCGTCACGCGGCGGCCACACGCCGTACCGCACGTCGCCGGCCGCGTCCGCGCCACCGGCTGCGTCGTCCCCCGTGCATTGGACGAGCACCGCCGCCGCTCCGACCACGGCGACCACCACGCCGACGACCACGACCGCCCGCGCGCTCATCTCTGCTCACCGTGCCACGAAGGCGCCCGAACGTCCACGGCGGCCTCAGTTCACGCTCACGTCGTCGACGAAGGTGTAGGTGGGGTCGTAGTAGTACCCGTCGTCGTGGCTCGTGAGCACGACGACGACGGACTGGTTCTCCCACGAGCTGAGGTTGAGCGTCGCGTGCGTCCACGCGCTCGAGCTCGCGCACGTCTTGCTCACGATGGTCGCGAGCGTCCTACCCAGCGTATCCTGCAAGGTGGCCGTGAACCAGTCGTAGTAGACGGTGTCGGGGCAGACGTTGGAGTACCACACGTTGAGCGTGCCGCCGCTCGAGGGCACGGTGAACGTCTGCTGCACTGTGCTGTCGCCGTTGGTGGGGGACGTGCTCCCGAGCATCGCGCTGAAGGAGCCGGAGTGCGCCGTCGAGGAGATGCTCTCCGACTGGCCGGACGCGGCCCAGTCCAAGAGCGTGCCCGTCTCGAAGCCACCGTTGGTGATGGGGTTGCACGCGGAGACCGCGGTCGCGAGCGCCCCGCTCGCGCCGGCGTGGCTCTTGAACCACGCCGCGCCGCAGATGCCGGTGACCAGCCGCTGCTGGAAGACCGGAGCCAGCAGCACGTGCCCGCCCGTGTCGGGGACCTCCAGCGGGAACCACACGCCGCCGCCCGTCCCGATGAGCGCGCGCGTGCGCATGCTTCCGGCCTCGTCGTACGAGCCGGCCGGCGTCCCGCTGCCGTCGACGACCATGGCCTCCGCGGTGGTCGAGCCCGCCTGGATCGACACCACGACGGATCCCTGCGCCGTGGCCGAGAGGAAGGCCGCTGGGAACGTGCTGAGCGGCATGGTGGTGGTGTGCCACAGCTCGGTCATCACGCCGCCCGTGGTGATCGCGGACAGGCGGAGCTCGTAGACGTCCCCGGACGCGACGCGATCGAGCAGGTACAGCTTGCCGTTGGCGTCGGAGTACTGGAGCGCGAGCGCCGTCGAGAAGGTCGTCCCGGTGATGCTGACCGAGCTCTGCGCGTAGGGGTAGTTGCCCAGCGCGCCGACCACGTCCGCCGTCACCAGGGTCTCCGTCGGACCGTTCTGCGTCAGCGCATAGAGCTTGCCGGCCTCCGGATCGAGCGCCTCGGCGACCGCGTACGAGAGGGTGTTGTGGCTGTCCCCGCTGATGGCGATCCGGGCGTCCACCTGGCCCGCGCTCGACAGGAGCGCGCTGGCGATCTGCACGCCGGACGTGCCGACGAGCGGAGTGGCGACGGCCGCCAGCACCTTGGAGGTGCCGAGGGTGCGTGCGCCGTCGCTCTGAACGAGGAAGCTGGTCGAACCGCCGCCGGTGAGCGGCTCGAGGACCGAGAGCGCGCTGGACGTGAAGCCGGGGGTCGCGTCGAACCCGAACGACGCCGTCTGCATGCCTGCGCCGGAGCTGAGGGGGAAGAGCCACGTGGGATCCGGCGACCAGATCTGCGAGCCCTCGACCCAGATCCACCACGGGAAGTAGGCCGGCTGCAGGCACGGAAGCGGGAAGAAGCGGTACGGCATGGGGACGAACTGAGCCGTGGCGTTCACATAGCTGTTGTTGATGCTGGCGTCGCTGTACGCGTTCTCGGTCGACCCGTTTGGCGTGAAGCCCATCACGTGAGACCAGAGCTCGCCTTGCAGACCACACTGGCTCGCGTCGCAGGCCCCCGCGTCGGAGTTGGCGCCGAAGCGCGCGAGGTCGTTCGGGTAGTCCCACACCTGCTGGGTCGTGCTCGCGTGGTCGGCGTTCCACGGCTCCTCGTGGGTTAGCCCGATCGGCGAGAACCACTGCGCGGACGCGTCGGGCGTGGGAAGGTTGCTGATGGCGTTCCATGTTGCCGGCACGCCACTATCCAGAGCCGGAAATAGACTGTCGTCCGCGCCATCGCAGCCGCCGCCAGCCTGTTGCAGGCACTTGTACTGGTTCGCGAAAGGGCACTTGCAAAACGCGGGGCCCGTGGTGCCGAACGCTGCCGGCGCCGTGCCTGCGTCGTTTCCGATGTGCGCGCTGAAGGTGAGGTTGGTGTTGAAGAGCCTCGGGCACGTGTCCGACGTGGTGCTCGACGAGCCGCAGCCGATGTACTCGTCCGTGCAGGGAACGTGGACGTCGTCGGTCGCGATGTCGTTGTGCTGCCCGTTGACCGGGAGCGGGGCGAGCGAGGTGGTGGCGTTGGGATCGCACGCGTCGCCCAGCAGGGGCATGCTCTTGAGCCGCTCGGCGTCCTCGTTGCTGTCCGCCTGGTCCGCGTTCGGCACCGTCGGACAGTTGTCCATCGTGTCCGGGACGCCGTCCCCGTCCGAGTCCCACCCGTAGGTCCGGACCTCGTCGGAGAACGTGGCGAGGTAGATCCGCCCGTTGTAGATCTCCGGCGCCGTGAACTTCGCGCCGATGAATTGATCCTTGTCCTCGTAGAGCTTTGTCATGTTGGTGGCGTCCACCGCGACGAAGTAGCCGTACCAGGTCTCACCGGCGGTCAGACCTTCGGGCGTGCGATAGTCTCCCGCGTCCGGCGCGCCGGCGTTCGCCATGTCGGTCCGGTTGAAGCCGTAGTCCTGCTGGCCCAGGATGTTGCGATAGAGACGGTTTCCCCAGAGGATGCCGTTCGCGCTGGGATTGCTCGCGGGCACGGACAACGACGCCATCCCGACGCCCGGGTAGATCGTCTGTCCCGCGTCGTTCACGAAAGGCTGGTAAGCGAGATCGCCGACTCCCTGGGTCGTGAGGATGGTCTTGCCGACAGGGTCGACCTGCAGGCGCCGCAAGGTATCCCACTGGCCGTTGAAGTAGACCCAGTGGTTCTCCGACCAGTACACGCCCGACCCGTGCATCTGGGCCCAGTCGCCGTCGTCCGCATCGAATGGAACCTGGGTCCCGAAGCAGTTGGCCGACGGCGTCGCGTTGTTGTTCTGCGGGCAGGAGCCCTGCACCTCGCTGAGGACGTTGTCGCCGCCGTCCGGTCCTTGCTGGTAGCCGCCGAGCCCGAGCTCGTTCGTCAGGTAGAGTGTGCCGGCCTTGCTCCCGGCGAGGACCATGCTCCCCGGAAGGATCATTGGGCCGGCCGAGCCGAGATCGTAGTTGTGCTGGGCGAGCGTCGTTTCGTTCCACGGAGTGAAGTAGTCCGCGACCGCAAGGGAGCCGTCGGATTGGACCGTAAGCCGCACCAGTGAGTCCGACAGGGCGGTGCCCGCCTCGTAGTTCCCGTTCGCGGTCTCGACGAAGACGTTCGCGCCGTCGACCGCCGGCGCTGCTCCGGATTGCCAGATTGTCCCTCCCGGATACCCATGGACGTTACCGTTCGTCTGCGCCGAGCAGGTGGGACAGTACACCCCGGCCTGGGTCATGCTCGCGGGGTTGGTCACGTTCATCGAGACGAGCCACCCGTAGTAAGGACTCGGAGCGTCGCAGCTGCTGGAGAAACCGACGAGCAGGAAGGTGTTCCCCCCAACGGTCACTGTCGTCAGTCCCGGACGCTGGATGTAGTACGAGTGCGGCTGGTGGGTGTAGGTCAGCGTGCCGCCCTCGCCGGTGAAGCTGACGCCACCCGTACTCGCCGTGATGGCCGTGGGGCCACCGACGACGTAGCCGGTCGTGAGATTGATGGCCCAGACTTGGTAGACGTACGTCTCCGGACCGGTGGTCGCGATCTTCCCGGCGACGACGAAGGCCGTGTTTCCGACGATGGTCGGCGTGGAGAGGATGCCGAGCTGCCCCACGTTCCCGCACCCGTCCGGGGCGAGAGGCGTGTTCGGGTCGATGAGGCCGTTGCCGGCGTCGCCCGCCAGCTTCACCACGCCAATCTGGGGCGGCGTTCCGAATTGCGCGGGGCCGACGGACCACAGCACTGGTGCGTCGGGCCGGTCCGCATCGAACGCATACAGGTTGTTCCTCGTCGTCGCGACGAGCAGGATGTTTCGTAGCCCGTACTGCGCGGTGTTCACGCCGGGGATGACCAGCGGTTGGGCGTACACGGGACCGTCCACGATGTATGACTTGTACCGCTTGAAGCTGCCGCTGCCGACGTGCGCGACGGTCAGCGTGTTACTCTCGTCGTAGTACTCGCCCGTGCGGCTCGGATTCGCACCCAGAACCGTCGCGCCGCCGTCGTCGGTGAGCGGCTGGCCCTGTGACGAGGTCACCGCAGCCTCGTCGTTCGAGCTGCACGCCTGAAAGGTGGCGACGCACCCGCCGAGGAACACGAGCGTGCCGAAGAGCACCCACCGTCGCACGTTCGTCCGCTTGATCCACTCCCGCCACGCCGTTCGAGCTTCCATGATTTGCCCCCGCATTGGGAAGGTTGCGCCGCGTTGTCGACGTCGAGACCCTGCGCCCGTCCGATGACCGCCCCGTGCCTAGATGGCAGCAGATGTGTAGGCGCCTGGCAATACTCCCTAGGGAGTATGACAACTTGTCCCGTACGGCCCGCATTGCCCACTCCTTCGGTTTGGTCGGCTCGCTTCACGCTTTGCACGACGGACCGCAGGCGCTGGCCGCGCGCCAGAGTTCGGCGCGACCTGACTGTGTCAGCACCGGCCGTGAGGTGATCCGCTTCCACCACGATCACCGGGCCCCGGTCCACGTCGCCGAAAAGGGGCGTCGGGCGGCGATCGGGGGCGATGATCGCCGAGCGCATAGGGACATCCGTTAAGGAGAGGGCCCGGAGCACCACCTCCGGTCCCTCAGGTCGGCTCGCACGGCATAGGGAGCGCGCGTCACCGACGACGCGAGCATCGATGATCTTCGGCGGCTGGTCCAGAAAGTAACCCCCCGATGCGCTCGCTGCGTGCAGGGCTTCGAGAAGCGATGCGACGACGTTGCTCGAAGCGCTGGCGCTCTGGCAGGGCACCAAGGTCCGCGCTGTGCTCGTTGCGGACGAGTCGTCGACGAGCTCGTGCTCGACCACGCTCTACCGCGACACCTTCGCGATCTTCGGCGAGCAGACGGCGCTCTACGAACTCGAGTGGGTCTCGCACGCGCGCCGCCGGCGTCGCCGCGACCCTCTCGGGGGCCTGGGCGGAGGCGTGGGCGGGGGTGACTTCACCGTAACCCATCGGCGATCGACGTCCACCGAGCGGGTTGATCTGGCGCCCTGCGCGTGCTGTCCACCCCCCCCGTCGCTGGGGACCATGACGGCGTCAGGCGCCGCGAGTCGGTTCGGGCAGCGCCTTGGGCGGAGCGCCGTCTTGCGGTTCGCTCACGTCGTCGTTGATCGCCTCGCGGATGACGCGGGTGGTGAGCTCGTCGAGGTGCGCGGTCAGCTCCTCGGAGAGCGCGAGGAACTGCGGCCAGAGCGTGTGGTCGTGGAAGGCCTTGGGTGCGCGCACCTGGACGGTGGTGTACCGGCGGCCGCTCTCGCGAAAGGGGACGAGACCGTAGCGGCGACACAGCGCGACGAAGAGCCTGCGTGTCCAGGGATCGGGCAGGGTGTAGTTGAGCAGGGTGTCCTGCTCGCGGCCGCGAAGCTCGGCGAGCCGGGCACGAATGCGCTCGGCGGCGCGCCGCGCGGCCTCGCGCTCGCCATCCACGCGCGTGCCCGCGTGGAGCGCCTCGATCTTGCGCAACTTCTCCAGCAACGAGCCTTCGAGCGGCAACATGACGTGCACGAAAGCACGGCCCCGGCGGCGCGTCAGCCCCCGGAGCGCATGACCGCGAGGGCTACGCGGCGCGGGGTGGCGCCCGCTCGGCGCGCGAGGCCGCGTAGGTCTCCGGCAGCAGCGCCGCCAGGCTCTTGTCACCGGCGAGGATCCTCGCGAGGGTGTCGCGCAAGTAGGCGCGCGGGTCGATCGCCATCTTCTGGCACGTGGTGAGGAGGGTGAGGGCGTCGGCGGCGCGGCGTGCGCTCTGCTCGTGGCCGACGAAGAGCCACGTCTTGCGATCGAGGACCCAGGTCCGAAGTCCGGCCTCGACCTCGTTGTTGGTGAGCTCCATGCGCGGATCGCGAAGGAAGGCCGTGAGGCGCGACCACTGGCGATCGAGGTAGCGGAGCGCCTGGCCGAGCACGCTCCTGGGCTCGACGTCGACGAGGCGCAGGGAAAGCCAGGCGCGAAGCTCGGCCACGATGGGCGCGCTGTCCTCGAGGCGCCGCTCGAAGCGCCGGTCGATGCTCTCGCCTGCGCGCTTGGACTGGGCGTCGACGTGGAAGATCTTGGCGTAGAGTTCCAGCCCGGGCACGGCGCGCGCGTCGCCGCGACGGAGCCGTGGGCGTTGCAGCCGCCACGATGGCCGCCGGCGTGCTCGACGCAGTTGTTGGTGGGCGACCCGTCGCACATCACGCTGCGGAGCGTGCGGCGCTCGAAGAACTTCTTCAGGTGCTCGGCGTGGCCGCTCGGCGCGTAGAGGAAGCACGCATGGCGATGATCCCCCTCGATGAGCCAGAGCGCGCCGCTCTTGATGCCGAGCGGATGCGTCGGGTCGAGCACGGGCATGCGCGTCGCGTCGAGCGCGGTGAAGCTCGACGACAGGCACGCCTCGCGGATGTGGCGCACGACGGGGTCGAACAGGTCGATCACCTTCCCGACGGAGGACGCCACCGTGTTGGCGGCGAGCGGCACGTCCTGTTGTCGCGCGTTGCGCTCCATCCGCTCCCACGGCACCGCGTCCTGGTAGTGATCCACCAGCGCCTGCACGAGAAGCTCGTCGCCGAGCAGCCCACGATCCACGACCTGGTCCGGGGTGGGCGCGGTCACGAGGTAGCGGCGACACTTGGGACAGGAGCACGCGTACCACCGCAAACCGAACTCGCGGCACTCGCGGCGCACATCCTGCTGCGTGCCTTCCAGCCCGGTGCCGGACCACCACCGTGACCGCGCAACGCCGAAGCTAGCGCGCGGCGCCATGTCGCTTGCCGCCATGGTCTACCGCGCTTGGTTCATCGCCCTGGTGGCCGCCGGGTGGTCGGGTTCTGGAGGTGGCGACAGTGGAGGGGGCGGATTGACACCCGCTCGCCCAGTCCGGTAGCCCTCGGGCATGTGGCTCCAGTTTCACCGCGTGCGCACCGGCAGCTTCGGCGACGGGCGCGACAAGCTGCTCGTGGACTTCACGGACCAGATGAACCAACCCATCGGCGATTGGTGCCCGAAGTGGGAGCACGTCGAGCGCATTGTCCTAGCCGCCGTCGAGGTCGAGCAGACGAACGACGGCGACTATGTCGACATGCTCCGCAAGGTCGAGGAGCGCCTGGCGAAACGTCTTCCGAAGCTCGGGATTGCTCGCCACGAAGCGCTCATCCACTCTTACGAGCCGCCGACCGTCAACGTGGAGATCCTCGACACCGACCGCCCCGGTTGGGGACCGCGACGGCGTTTCCGCCTGACCTGTCCGGTCCCGCAGCAGCTACTCGATCTCGTAGTCGCGAGCGGCATCCGCGTCTGCCTTGTCGTTCGAGAGCAATCGGTCACGGACGTTCGCGTGCAGGTGAGCAACGAGGAGGTATCACTCGGGCGCCTGCATCCCTGTGCGTTCCGGAAATTCTGAGGACTGTTTTCCAGAAAATCTGACAGCCCCTGTGTCTCGGTCATCGAGCCGGAGTTCGTCCTCGGGAAGGTGCTTCGTCCTGAGCGATGGCCCGTCGAGACGTAGCAGCCGACCGTGCTCGAGGATTCGATCGACGATGGCCTCGGCGAGGTCATCGTCGTGCAGGACGGCCCCCCAGCGCTTCGGGTGCTTGTTGGTGGTGAAGACCATGGCGCGGCGGCGGATGTGTCGGTCGTTGACGACGTGGTAGAGCACGTTGGCGGCATCGTCGCCGTAGCCAAGGTAACCGACCTCGTCGACCACCAGGACGTGAGGCTTGACGTAGCGCCCGAGCGTGTCGCGCATGGTGCCGTCACGACTGGCGGCGGACAGGTCGTCGATGAGCTCCGCCGCGGTCGTGAAGAGCGCATCGAAGCCGTTCTGCATCGCGCGGTACGCGATGGCGACGGCGAGGTGCGTCTTGCCGCGGCCAGGCTTGCCCTCGAGGATGACCGAATGACCTTCGGTGACGAAGTCCGGGGTGAGCAGCGAGCCGATGGTCGTGAGGCGCAGGCTCGACTGGTAGGTGAAGTCGAACTCCTCGATGGTGCGCAGGAAGGGAAAGCCGGCGGCGCGGACGGCGCGAGCGAGCCGCGTGCCGCGGCGATGCGCGACCTCCTCCGAGAAGAGCGTGAGGAGCAGCGCGTCGTACGACCAGTCTTCCTTCTCGGCGCGCTGGACGAGGTCGCGCCAGGTGCGGCGCGCGTTGGCGAGGTGCAGGCGCTTGAGCAGCGGGTCGAGGTCGGAGCTCACGAGGCACCTCCCTTCGAGCCCGCGCGGCCCAAGGGCAAGCCGAGCTGGTGAGGCTGTCGCCCGCGCGGTTGCGCCACTGCGGCACGGAGGCGTGCGCCTCCGCGCCTCCGGGCGCTCAACGCCTGCAGAGCGTGCTTGACGCCGGCGACGGACAAGGTGCCGGAGCGGACCGCGCGCCCCATCGCGTCGCGCAAGACGTCGTCACCGTACTGCTCGAGCAGCGCGTAGAGGTCCTCGACGCGACGGCTGGCGAGCTTCGGCTCGCGGTGGGTGATCTCGGTGAGCAGCGCGAGGGCATCGGAGCCGAGGTTGAGCAGCTGCTGGCGCTTCTCGTAGAGCTTGGCGCGCTTGCCGTGGACGGCGGCGATCTTGGCGGCGCGATGCTCTGGCAGCGGCGCGGGTGGCTCGCCCTTGCGCCTTCGGCGGTGCCACGCCTCGAAGCGGCCGGCGACGATGTGCAGGCGCTCCTCGTAGAGGAAGAGGGTGCCGGCGACATGCGTCGCCTGCGGCGGCATCGAGTACGGCACGCCCTCGAACATCACCTCGGCGGTGGGGCCCACGAAGACGGGGACGCGCAGGGCGAGCTTTTCCGGAAAGACCTTGACGGGGCGCAGGCGCGCGAGCTCCTCCTGGCGCCGTGTTTCCGGAATCTCGCCGGTGGCGCGCGAAGGCGTCCTGGTGTTGATCTCGACCTGCCACGCGGCGAGCTGCGCCTCGAGATCGGCTTCGTCCTGGAACTTGCGGTGCTTGAAGAAGGAGCTCTTCACCCAGCCGACGAGCCGCTCGACCGAGCCCTTCTGGTTGCCGCTGCGCGGCGCGCACATCTCCACGCCGACGCCGATGTCCACGATGGCCTGCGCGAAGGTGGCGTTGAACTCCTCGACGTCGCGCCCCTTGCCGGACTTCTTCACGATGGTCCTGGGGCGGTCGAAGACGGCCATCAGGGGCAACCCGCCGAAGGCGACGAAGTGGCGCGCCAGGCAGCGCACAACCGTCTCGACGCGCTCGTTGTCGACGAGGGAGACGGCGACGAAGCGCGAGTACTTCAGGCGCGAGGCGAAGAAGTGGAACCGCTTCTTGCGGCCGCCCACGAACGTGACGTCGACGTGGCCGAAGTCGTGCTGCGAGAACTCGCCGGGCAGGCCCTCGAAGCGCACGACGGGGGCGGCGCGGGGTGGGCGGACGCCGGCGACCAGGGCGTAGAAGGCCGACTTGTGTCCCGCGTACCCCGCCTGCGTCGCGCGACGCAGCAGCTCCTGGGTCGGGAGCTCGGGCTCCTCGGCGAGCCACGTGCGAACGCGCTCGGCGAAGGGCGTGGCTTTCGACGGCCGGCCGATGCCACGACCCACACGCGCCGCGGCGTCATCGACGACCGCCACCTCCTCCTCGCGCCTGACGCGGTCAACAGTCGCGACCGACGTACCCGTGCGCTCGGCAACGTCCTTGCGGGTGTGCCCCGCGTGAAGCAAGACCTGGATTTCGTGGCGCTTGAGCAGAGGCAGCATCTCCTCCGCATGCACCCGCCTGTGAGCCATCACCGGGGATTCCATCATGAGGTGCCTCTCTTCCGGGAGCCCTCAGATTTTCCGGAATGGGTGCCCTCAGATTTTCCGGAACCATCAATCCCGACGACGTGGAGTTGTTGACCGCCTCGGGCGCCACGCTCCTCGTGCGAAAGAGCAAGCCGACATTCTAGTACTAGGATGCGGTTGGGCAGGTTGAGGTTTCCACCGACAGCCCGCATCGGGACGGACCGCTCCGGTGCCCGAACTGCGGCGCGGAGCGCACCCGCCCGCGGTAGCTCCGCCGGCAGGGGAGACTCGTCGGGGCCGTTCGGGTGCACCCCTGCACGTCTTCGTTTCCTGCTGGTTGCCGCACTCCACGTCCCCCCCAGTCATGTGCCGTCGCCTGCCGTCGCAGGACCAGCCCCGAAACCCGCGGAAAACGCGCCGTCGTACGTGATCGCCGCCCTGTTGGTTCCGCCGGTTTCGGGGCCCTTCTCCCGCTCCGACAGGCATGGCGACCGGCAGGGCGTGGCTTCTGTTGCGCATGCCCTTCGTCCTCCCGCACTCGTGCATCGGCCAGCGCGGAGGGCACACGGTGGGCGGCGGCCGATGCACTCGTGCACTCGGATTCGAATCCCTTCTCCCGCTCCGACAGGCATGGCGACCGGCAGGGCGTGGCTTCTGTTGCGCATGCCCTTCGTCCTCCCGCACTCGTGCATCGGCCAGCGCGGAGGGCACACCGTGCGCGGCGATCTCGCTTCAGAACACCGGTTCGGGGAACGGGGGGCCCGGCTTGGCGAACAGGTAGCCCTGGTGCAGCTTGCAGCCGAAGCCCTTGATGCACTCGTACTCCGCCGGAACCTCCACGCCCTCGGCGATGACGCTCATCCCCATGTCCCGGCACAGCGACGCCATCGACCCGACGAGGCGTTGCCGGATGGGTGACTCGTGCACGTTGCGCACCAGGGACATGTCCAGCTTCACGAAGTCCGGCTCCAGCGCGACGAAGCTGGAGAGCCCGGCGTAGCCGGCGCCCAGGTCGTCGATGGCGATGCGGAAGCCGTGGAAGCGCAGCACGCTCACGCGACCCTGGATGTCCTTCACGTCGTCGATGGCGGCGCGCTCGGTGATCTCCAGCACGACGCGCTCGGCCAGCTTGGTGAGCGGGCTGGACGCCTCGAAGAGGGAAGGGTCGAGCAGGTCGCGCGTGTGCAGGTTGACGAAGAGCAGCGCGTCGTCCGGCGCGCCCTCGAAGGCTGCCGCGCTGAGCGCACGGACCCGCCGGCCGAGATCCGGAAGCCTGTCCAGGCGCTCGGCCGCGTCCAGCACCGCGCCGGGGTGGGGGAGGGAAGGCTCCTTGCTGCGCATCAGCGCCTCGTAGGCAAACACCTTCTTCGTCGTCGTGTCGACGATGGGCTGGAAGGCCATCCAGAGGCTGTCCAGCGCGCGATCGAAGCCCGCCTGGAGGCCGGCGCGGTCGCCCGCCTCCACCCCCTCGCCGCCGAGCAGCTTCTGCGCGTCGCGCTTCATCCGTGCCATGCGATGCAGCTGCGCGGCCCGCTCGATCGCCTTCACGAGCGTGTCGTTGGGGATGGGCTTCGTCAGATACTGCAGCGCGCCGAGGGAGACGGCCTCCATCGCGGTCTCCAGCGTGGGCGCGCCTGTCATCAGGATGACCGGCACGTCCAGGTCGTAGGCGCGCACGATGCTCAGCAGGTCCACGCCGGACATGTTGGGCATCTGGATGTCGCTGAGGATGACGTCGAAGCGCCGCGCCATGATGAGCTCGACGGCGGTGGTGCCGTCCTCCGCCCCCACGACGTCGTGGCCGGCGGCGGTGAGCAGGCGCGTGAGCGCGCGGCGGAGCTGCGCGTCGTCGTCGACGACGAGCACCGAGGTGGCGCCCGCTTTGGGCGGCGTGACCGCAGAAATGGCGAGCGTGTCGTGACGAGGGTCGCTGGGCTTGTCGCTCATCGGACAGTGAGCCTACTCTCTTTTCAACGCCCGCAGCAGCCGCACGCGCTGCGCCTTTTGCGCCCCAGCTTGCCGGCGCCCTGGCGCGCCTCTACATTGGAGTGATGAGGGTCGGCCGGCTTCGAGTCTCGTGGCGCCCCGCGGCCGTCCGCGCGGTGAGGCGACTCGTGCCGGCGCTCGCCGCCCTGATGCTTCTCGCGGGGTTGCTGCAGGCCGGCCACCGGTATTTCTACTGCGCGGCGATGGGGGAGCTGCTCGCCGCCCCCTGCTGTGGCGAGCAGCACGCCTCTCGCCAGCCCGACGCGCGCGCCCCCGACCCGCCCTGCTGCGGGGCCCTCGACGTGGCGAAGCTGCCTGCCGGGCAGTCGGTCGTCGCCGCCGGTCTGCCGGCCGCGCCACATGTCGCGACGCTCCCCACGCCGGGTGTCCTCTCCGCGTCGTGCGTCGCGCCGGACCGAGTGTCGTCGCGCTTCGCCGTCGGGCCGCCGCGCTCCTCCTGTCCACCGCGTGCCGCGCTCGGCGTCTTCCTGATCTGATCTCCCGGGTGCCCGCGCCTCGCAGGCGCGCGCGTGCACCCCGCCTCGCGTGACGGGCGGCCTCCGGGCCGTCCGCCGCGTGTGCGCCGTCCATCCCGCCCTTCGGGCGGACCGACGGAGGAGACCGCATGTTCAGAACGTTCTTCATCGGCTGCGCCGTGCTGTCGCTCGCGGCCGCCGGGTGCGCCACCACCGGCCGCATGTCCTACGAGGCCATGCAGACCGACCTCCAGCGCGACGAGCGCCGCGCCGCCGACGCCGGTGCGGGTGAGGGCGCCCTCCCCGGGCCGGTGCTCACGCGCGACGCCCTGGTGCGCGCCGTGCTCGACCGCAACCCGAGCGTCGCCGGGGCGCGGCAGGCGTGGCGCGCCGCGCTCGCGCGCTACCCGCAGGCAGGGCGCTACGACGACCCTCGCGTGAGCTTCGCCCTGGCGCCGCTCTCCGTCGGCTCGGACGTGCGCGTGGGGTTGCAGGTGGGCATCAGCCAGCGCTTCCCCTTCCCGGGCAAGATCGGCATGCAGAAGGCAGCGGCGGAGGCAGAGGCAGAGGCGGCGAAGGAGGACTACCAGGCCGTGCGGCTCCAGCTCGCGCTGATGACCTCCCTCCTCTTCGACGACTACTACGTCGTCACGCGGTCGCTGCAGGTGAACGCGCATCACCAGGCGCTGCTCGGCGACCTGAAGACCAGCGCCCTCGCCGCGTACCAGGCGGGGCGTGGCTCCGCACAGGACGCCTTGCAGGCGGAGGTGGAGCAGGTGCGGCTGCAGCGGGAGGCGCTCACGCTCTCGAGCAGCCGCGACGTGACGGTGGCGCAGATGGACGAGCTGCTGCACCGCGACCCCACCGCGCCGCTCCCCCCGCCGCCGCAGGCTCTGCCCCCGCCGCGCGTCGCGGGGCGGAGCGTGGCGGAGCTCGCGGGCACGGCGCTGCGCGACCGGCCCGACCTCGCCGCGGCGAGGGCGCACGCGCGGGCGGCGCAGGCGCGCGCGGACGTCGCCCGGGAAGAGTACTGGCCGGACCTGGAGGTGACGACCGCCTACAACACCATGGTCGTGCTCTCGGAGCACCGCTGGACGGTGGGGGTCGGGCTGAACGTGCCCCTGCAGCTCGGGCGACGAGGCGCGGCGGTGGAGGAGGCGGACGCCTCGCGGCGGCGCTACGAGGACCAGATCGTCAGCCTCACCGACCGCGCGCGCACCGACGTCGCGGTGGCGCTGCGCCGCCTGCGCGAGGCGCGCGAGGTGGTCGACCTCTACGAGAAGCGCCTCGTCCCCGTGGCGCGCGACGAGGTGTCCGCCGCGCGCGCCGGCTTCGTCGCCTCGCAGAACGGCTTCGTGGCGGTGATGGACGCCGAGAAGGGGCTCCGGCAGGCGGAGCTGGAGCTGGAGATGGCGCGCGCCGACCTGGACCGGCGCGCCGCCGAGCTGGACCGCACGCTGGGGCACGTCCCCGGCGGCGAGGAAGGAGCCGGGCGATGAGCTTCCTCACGAGGTTCGGCAAGCATCGATCGTGGCTGGTGGGCCTCGCGCTCCTGGCGGCGGCCCTGGTCGCGGGGCTGGTCTTTCGCCACGCCCTCGTCGCGTGGTTCACCGGCGGCCGAGTGGGAGGCGCCGAGGGCAAGGCTGTCGTCGTGAAGGCGGGCGGGCTGGGCCTCTCGGCCGCGCTCGACCCCGACCCGCCGCGCGCGCAGGGGCAGACGCTGCTCGTCACGGTGAGCGACGCGGAGGGCAAGCCCGTCGACGACGCGAAGGTGGACGTCCTCTACGACATGCCCGCGATGGGGGCGATGGCGGAGATGAAGGGCCCCGCCACGGTCTCGCACGAGGGCGCCGGCCGCTACCGCGCGACGTTCGACCTGCCGATGGGCGGGACGTGGACGCTGAAGACCACGGTGGACTCGAAGGCCGGGAGCTCCTCGCAGGACTTCAGCATGACCGTCGGCTCGTCGGGGCTCACCGCCACGACCGGCGGCGCGATGGCGATGACCATGCCGATGGACGCCGGGGCCCCGCAGACGCTCGCGCTGCCGCCGGCCGGGGTGGACTCGCTGCGCGGCGGGATGGACGCCTACGCCCGCATCCGCGAGACGCTCGCGTCGGACCGCACCGACGGGGTCGTCGCCGATGCCCGCACGCTCTCGGAGGCGCTCCGCGCGGCGCTGGAGACCCTCCCCAAGGGGCCCTCCGAGGCGCGGGAGATGATCGCGCGCGCCGTGACCTCCAGCGACGCCCTCGCGCGGACCTCCTCGCTCGAGGACGCGCGCACGGCGTTCGGCGCGGCGAGCCGCGACCTCCTCGCCGTCATCGCGCGCGCGCCGGGCCTGCAGGCTGGCTGGCGCGTCTTCCAGTGCCCGATGGCCGACGGCCACCCGCGCTGGATGCAGCGCAAGGAGACCGCCGACAACCCGTACATGGGCACCAAGATGCTCACCTGCGGCGACGAGAACGCCTGGAGCGAGGTCGCGCAGGCGACGTCGCAGATGGCACCCTCCGACTATGACGTGACGGTCGACCAGACGCGGCGCCAGCTCATCGGCGTGCGCACCGGCCGCGCGGAGGTCGCCCCCATGACCGACTCCATTCGCGCCGTCGGCAAGCTCGGCTACGACGAGTCCGGCCTCACCGACGTCAACCTCAAGGTGCGCGGGTGGATCGACCACCTGTACGTCACCGAGACCGGCCAGCGCGTCCGGCGCGGGCAGCCGCTCTTCTCTCTTTACAGCCCGGAGCTCTACGCCGCCGAGCAGGACTACCTGCTCTCCCTCCACGGGCAGAGCGGCCCGGTGGACGGCGGCGCGGCCCGCGTGCCCTACCTCGCCGGCGCGGCGCGCGAGCGGCTGCGCCTGCTCGGCATGAGCGACGGCCAGCTCGCCGCGCTCGCCGGCAAGACGGAGCCCCAGGAGCACGTGACCTTCTACGCGCCGGCGAGCGGTTACGTGATCGAGAAGAACGTGGTGGAGGGGGCCTCGGTCACGCCCGGGCAGCGGCTGTACCGCATCGCCTCCCTGGACAAGGTGTGGGTGGAGGCGGAGGTCTACGAGCAGGACCTGCCCCACGTCACGGTGGGCGAGAAGGCCACCGTGACGCTCGACTACGTGCCCGGCCGCACCTGGGACGCGCGCGTGGCCTACGTCTACCCGTACCTCGACACCACGACGCGGACCGGGCGCGTGCGCGTCGTGCTGAAGAACGCCGACATGGACCTGCGCCCCGGCATGTACGCGACGGTCATGCTCCAGACCGATCTCGGCCCGCGGCTGCAGGTGCCGGTCTCCGCGGTCGTCTACACCGGCCCGCGGCGCCTGGTCTTCCTGGACCTGGGTGACGGCCGCTTTCGACCGACGGAGGTGACGGTCGGCGCCCGGGCCGGCGGCCGCTACGAGGTGCTGGATGGCCTACGTCCCGGCGCCGCCATCGCCGTCTCCGGCGTCTTCCTCATCGCCGCCGACGCGCGCATCAACACCTCCGCGCCCTTCTGGGAGAGCGGGACGGAGCGCGACCGATGACCGCCCCGGGCGACGCCCCGCGAGGCGCCGGCGTCACGTGGATCATCGACCGCGTCATCGCCGCGTGCGCGCGGCGCCCGCTGGTCACCCTGGTCGTGGTCGCCGCCTTCGCCGCGTGGGGGTGGCTCTCCCTGCGCCGGGCCCCGCTCGACGCCATCCCGGACCTGTCCGACGTGCAGGTCATCGTCTTCACCGAGTGGACGGGCCAGAGCCCGGACCTCGTGGAGGACCAGATCACCTACCCCATCTCCAGCGCCCTGATCTCGGCGCCGCACGTCAAGTACGTGCGCGGGCAGTCCATGTTCGGGATGTCCTTCGTCAACGTCATCTTCGAGGACGGCACCGACATCTACTGGGCCCGCAGCCGCGTGATGGAGTACCTGAGCGCCATCCAGGCCAAGCTCCCGCAGGGCGTCTCCCCCACGCTCGGCCCCGACGCGACGGGCGTCGGCTGGGTGTTCGAGTACGCGCTCGTCGACAAGAGCGGCAAGCACGACCTGCAGGAGCTCCGCGCCCTGCAGGACTACAACGTGCGCTACGCCCTGGAAGCCGTGCCCGGCGTGGCCGAGGTCGCGAGCGTCGGCGGGTACGTGAAGCAGTACCAGGTGGACGTCGACCCCAACAAGCTGCTCGCCCGCGGCGTCACGATGCAGGAGGTCACCCGCGCGGTGCGCGCCTCCAACGAGGAGGTGGGCGGGCGCGTCATCGAGATCGCCGGGCACGAGCACTTCATCCGCGGGCGCGGGTACGTCAAGACGCCCGACGACATCGGCGGCTCGCCGATCAAGGTCGGGCCGGGGGGCGTACCCATCCGCGTGAAGGACGTCGCGGTGGTGAGCCTCGGGCCGGCGCAGCGGCGCGGCGTCGCCGAGCTGGACGGGCAGGGTGAGGTGGCCGGCGGCATCGTCGTCATGCGCTACGGCGAGAACGCCGTCACCGTGATCGACGGCGTCAAGCAGCGCCTGGCCGAGGTGCAGCGGGGCCTCCCCGACGGCGTGAAGATCGTCGTCACCTACGACCGCTCCGGGCTCATCGAGGCCTCCACGCGCACGCTGGAGCACACCCTGATCGAGGAGATGATCGTCGTCAGCATCGTCATCTTCCTCTTCCTCCTGCACGCGCGCAGCGCCCTGGTGCCCATCGTCGCGCTGCCCGTCGGCGTGCTGCTCGCGTTCATCCCGATGTACTACCAGGGGCTCACCGCCAACATCATGTCGCTCGGCGGCATCGTCGTGGCGATAGGCGCGATGGTGGACGCCTCCATCATCATCATCGAGAACATCCACAAGAAGCTCGCCGACTGGGAGACGGCGGGCGAGCCGGGCGCGCGCCTGGACGTGATCATCCACGCCATGCAGGAGGTGGGGCCCTCCGTCTTCTTCTCCCTGCTCGTCATCACCGCCTCCTTCCTCCCCGTCTTCACCCTGGAGGCGACGGAGGGCCGCCTCTTCAAACCCCTCGCCTTCACCAAGACCTACTCCATCGGCTTCTCGGCGGTGCTCGCCGTCACGCTCACCCCGGCGCTCGCCGCGCTGGTCGTCCGCGGCAAGATGCGCGGGGAGGAGCACCACCCGGTGCAGCGCTGGCTCACCGCGATCTACGCGCCGGTCGTGCGCTTCGTCGTGGATCGCCGCTACGCCGTCATCGCCGCGGCGGTGGCCGTCATCGCGTTCACCGTGCCGGCGTTCTTGCGCCTGGGGAGCGAGTTCATGCCGCCGCTCAACGAGGGCGTCATCCTGTACATGCCCACCGCGCCGCCCGGGATGTCGGAGGCCGAGTCAGCGCGCCTGCTCCAGCGGATGGACGCCGAGCTGGAGAAGTTCCCGGAGGTGAAGAGCGTCTTCGGCAAGATGGGCCGGGCGCGCACCGCCACCGACCCCGCGCCGCTGGGCATGGCGGAGGTCATCGTGGTGCTGCGCCCCCGCTCCGAGTGGCCGGCGGGCGTCACCTGGGACGGCCTCATCAAGCAGATGGACGAGAAGCTCCAGTTCCCGGGCATGCCCAACGTGTGGTGGATGCCCATCCAGACGCGCACCGAGATGCTGGCCACCGGCGTGCGCAGCCCGCTGGGCATCGAGGTCTTCGGCGACGACCTGGCGACCATCGAGCGCACCGGCATCCAGATCGAGAAGGCGGTGAGCAAGGTCCCGGGCACCCGCAGCGCCTTCGCCGAGCGCTCCACCGGTGGCTTCTACCTGGACTTCGACGTCAAGCGCGAGGAGGCGGCGCGGCTCGGACTCACCGTCGCCGACGTGGACGCGATGGTGGCCTCCGCCATTGGCGGCAAGGACGTCTCGGAGACGGTGGAGGGGCGCGAGCGCTACGCCATCGACGTGCGCTACGCGCGCGAGTTCCGCGACGCGCCGGACCTCCTCGGCCGCACGCTGGTCGCGACGCCGACCGGCGCGCAGGTGCCCATCTCCCAGGTGGCGACCATCCGCGGCGTGCTCGGCCCGCCGATGATCCGCAGCGAGGACGGCAAGCTGGTGGGCTTCGTCTTCGTCGACACCGGCCGGCCCATCGCCGACTACGTGCACGACGCCCGGCAGGTGGTCGATCGCGACGTGAAGCTCCCGCCGGGCACGCGCCTCGCCTGGGTCGGGCAGTTCAAGTACTTCGAGCGCGCGAAGGCGCGGCTGAAGTGGGTGGTGCCGCTGACGCTGGGCATCGTCTTCGTGCTGCTCTTGCTCAACACGCGATCGGTGACCGAGACGTTCATCGTGCTGCTGGCGGTGCCCTTCTCGCTGGTGGGCGCGGTGTGGCTGCTCTACCTCCTGCACTACAACCTGAGCGTCGCCGTGTGGGTCGGCGTCATCGCCCTCGCCGGGCTGGACGCCGAGACCGGCGTGGTCATGCTGCTGTACCTGAAGCTCGCGCACCGGCGGTGGACGGGCGACGGCCGGCTGAAGACCCTCGGCGATCTGCGCGAGTCCATCGTCGAGGGGGCGGCCAAGCGGCTTCGGCCCAAGCTGATGACCGTGGCGACGATGATCATCGGCCTCACGCCGGTGCTCTGGAGCACCGGCGCGGGCGCCGACGTCATGAAGCGCATCGCCGCGCCGATGGTGGGCGGCCTGGTCACCTCCTTCGCGCTGGAGCTGCTCGTCTACCCGGCGATCTTCGCGGTGTGGCAGGGCAGGGGGCTGCCCCGTGGGCCCTCCGGCGGCGATGTTGCGGTGCAACAAGACGGGCTCGACGCCGCGGGTTGAAGCAAACGTGCCTACTGGTCAACGAGCCCGACGCGCGGCGGAGGGGCCTCTCAGGGCATGATCCGCACGTCGACGCGGCGGTCCTTCGCCCAGCCCTCCTCGTCGTTGCCGGTCGCGTCGAGGGCGCCGCGCGAGGTCTCCTTCATGCGGCCCTGCTCCACGCCGAGCGAGACCAGGAACTTGATCGCCTTGGTCGCGCGCGACTCGCCGAGCGTCATGTTGTACTCCTGCTCGCCGCGGTTGTCGGCGCGGCCTACCAGCTCCACCGACTTGCCCTTGAGCGGGCCGGTGGTCATGCAGACCGCCACCTGCTTGAGGACCTCGCGGTCGTCGGAGGAGAGGTCGGACGAGTCGAAGTCGAACTTGGGCGCCCGATCCGAGTCGTCGATCTTGCAGACGTCCTTGATGTTCTTGGAGAGGGAGACGTCCTGATCCGACTTGCGCGGCTTGGCCGCCGGCTTCGCGGTGTCGCCGTTCGTCGCGACGGGCGCCTGGGCAGGCGGCGGCGGGTCGTTTCCGCATGCCGAGAGGGCTGCCACGAAGATCGTGCCGAGGATGATCGCGATCGTCTTGCTCATGTCCGGTCCTTTCCGACGGATGTCATCGCGCCGTTCCACCCGGTGGTCAACCGCGAACGGTGGCCCGGCCGCTGCACGCCCGCCGCGCGGCGTCGGTGCCGTGAGCGCCGCCCGCGTGGCCCGGCCGCCCGGGCCGTGTCGTCCCGCGTCCACGACGGCCCCGAGATCACGAGCGTTTCGTCGAATGGCGCGGTCGGTGTACCGTTCCGGGCATGCGGGAAGCGCGGCCCACCTCCGCCTCAGGCGCGCGCGCCGCGGCCCTGCCATGGCGATGGGGCTTCGCGCTCGCGACGCTGCTCGTCGTGCTGGTCGCGTGGCGGGGCCGAGCGCGCGCCGCCCCGCCGCCGTCAGCCGACGCGGGGGCGGCCGACGCGGCGGCGGACGTGGCGGCGGACGCGGCTCCCGCTCCGCCGAAGCCCGATCTCGGCGCCGCCATCGCCGAGCTGGAGCATGAGCTCGCCGACGTGCGCGCCATGCGCGCCGGCACGCTCCCCGCGGGGGCGAGCACCAGCGACGCCTTCGACATCAACGTCGTCGACGAGGTCGCCGTCAACAACCGGCGCTCCGAGCTCAAGATGGCGATCCGGTTCCATGCGGGCCAACGCGGGTGCGCTGGGCCACCTGGTCGACCTGGACGCGGGCGCCGACGCGTCGATCGAGGGGCTCGCGCCGCAGGAGCAGCGCCGCTGGCTGAACCTGCAGCTCGCCCAGGAGCGTCTGGCGTTCCTGCAAGAGCCGCGCGCCGACAGGGAGGCGCTGGTCAAGAAGGAGCACGACCGCGGCGCCGCCGCCGCCGAGGACGCGAAGCGCCAGGCCGCGCGCGAGGAGGCGGAGCAAGATCAGAAGAACGCGGAGGCCGCCCAGCAGAGCGCGCTGGAGGAGGCGAAGCGCGCGAAGGACGCGCGGCTGCGCGCCTACGCCAACGAGCGCGCCCGCGCCGAGGGCATCCGCGCCAAGCAGTCGGTCCTGCGCCGCCAGCTCGCCGACCGTGCGGCCGACCAGGCCAAGGCCCTGCAGCGGCGCGACGCGCAAGACTACGAGCTGGTGCAGTCGGTGAAGGCGAAGCCGAGCGGCGCGGACGCCGACGCCCTCTACGACCGCCTGGTCAAGGAGCTCGACTTCGACCGCGTCGCCTTCGAGGCCGTGCTCGACTCCTACACCGCGGAGAAGGCGGCGCCCAGCTTCACTCCGGACCCCACGCTGATGAGCGCGCCGGACGAGTCCTTCGCGGACGAGCGCGCGAAGCTGAAGGGCCTCCAGACGACGCTGCAGAAGGACGCGGCGGCGCTGGACGCGCAGCGCAAGTCGCTGGACGCCGACGCGCTGGACGAGGCGGTCGCCCGCGAGCGTGACCTGAGCGGCGCCCGCCTCGCGCTCATCGACCAGCTCACCCCGGACAAGCGCGACGCCGTGCTCGGCTTCGGCCCGGAGGGCGTCACCGCCTTCAAGCGGGAGCTGCGCCACCTGCAGCTCATGTGGCGGTGGATCCGCGTCACGCGCCGGCCGCTGGCGGAGTCGCTCACCGCCCTGCGGGACGCGCGCACCGTGGCCACGCTCACAGTGCGCGTGCTGGGCCTGCTGGCCTTGCTCATCGGGACGATCTTCGTGCGCCGCCGCGCCCGGAAGTGGCTCGAGCGGCTCGCCGCCCTCCGGCTGTTCCGGCGGCCGCTCTGGATCCGCGCGTACCGCCGGGTGCTCTCCGTCCTCGCCTCGATCGCGCCGGAGACGGTGCTCGTCGTGGGCATCCTGCTCGCGCCCCGGCTGCTCGACTTCGCCGCGGACGACTCCATCGCCGGGACGACCTACGAGGTCCTGCTCGCCTACGCCCTGTACCGGCTCGCCATCGTGGTGACGCACGAGGCGATCGACTGGATGAGCACGACGCCCATGGGCGCGGTCCCCGAGACGAGCCGCAAGGTCCTGCGCTCCCTGCGACTCGCCGGCCGCTTCCTGCTCGTCGTGGCGATCGTGCTGGTGCTCTCGCAGGCGGCGCTGGGGCGCGGCAACCTGTACCACGTCGTCATTCGCCTCGCCTGGCTGGTGGCGATCCCGATTGTCGCGCTCCTGGTGCGGTGGTGGCGCAACGACATCGCCGAGGCGTACCTCCTGCGCTCGCCCAAGGGCGGGCTGGCGCCGATTGTCCGCGCCACGCGCGGCCGGTGGTACGGCTTCTTCATCACCGTGGTCGCGGTGGTCTTCGTCTTCGCCGCGTGGACGGTGCGCACCGGGCGCCGCTTCGTCCTCGGCTTCGAGCACTCGCGCAAGGCGCTGGCGTATCTCTTCCGGCGCCGCCTGGAGAAGACGGCCGCGGAGGGCGGCGCGGCGCCCGATGTCGCCGCGCTCCCCGCCGAGTTCCGCGCGTACTTCGAGGACGAGCCGACCACCGACGAGCCCTTCCGCGCCGAGCGGTTCGATGGGCCGGAGGTGCTGTCCCGCGCGCTGCGCATCTGGAAGGAGGGCGGCTCGATCAGCTCGGTGCTGACGGTGGGCCGGACCGGCTTCGGCAAGACCTCGTGGATGAACGAGGCGTTGCGCCGCGTGAAGGCGGACGTGGAGGGCGAGAGCCTGTCCATCACGCGCATCGAGCTCCGGGCGCGCATGCGCACCGCGGAGGATCTCGCCGCGAGGCTCGCGGCGGCCGGGCTGACCAAGGACGCGAAGGCGAGTCCGGCCGCGATTGGCCACGCGCTGCGCGAGTCGGGGCGGCGCGTCGTCCTGATCGACGACGCCCAGAACCTCATCCTGCGCGGCGTCGGGACGCTGGAGCCGTGGCTCGCCCTGACCGAGCTGATGGAGGAGGCGGGCGACCGCGTGCTCTGGCTCGGGTCGATGGCGCACTACGCACACGAGTACCTCACGTGGGCGCGTCGCGGGGTGGACGCGTGGCGTACGGTGGTCGACATCCCGCCGTGGTCGGAGAAGGAGATTGAAGACCTGCTCGGCAGCCGCATGCACGCGAGCGGCTGGGAGGCGGTGTACGAGGATTTGGTCGTCGACAGGATGGAGGGCGTCGACGCCTCCGCGCAGCTCGTGAGCACCGCCCAGGAGTACACGCGGCTCATCTGGGACTACGCCGAGGGGTCCCCGCGCGTGGCGCTGCACTGCTGGCTGCGCTCTCTGGTGCCCGACGACGGCAAGCGCGTCCGCGTGCGCCTCTTCCACCGCCCCAACTTCGGGCCGCTCGACGAGCTCTCCGACGAGCGCCGCTTCGTGCTGGCCGCCGTCGCGTGGCACGAGAACCTGTCGGTGGAGGAGGCGACCGTCGCCCTGCGCTATCCCTCCCAGGTCTGCGCAGACGCCCTCGCGTACCTGCGCGAGCAGGGCGTGCTCGTTGTCGAGCAGGGCCGCTACCGTCTGAGCGTGGGGTGGTGGCCGGGTGTCATCCGCTACCTGCGCCGCAAGCACCTCGTCGAGACGTGAGGACGTACATGAGTCACGTCCTCAAAAGGAGACCCGCATGAACCCAGTCGGCAATTCGCCGGACGTCGACGTCCTCAGCATGGTCCGCGTGACCGGCCTGCTCTCCGCGGTCGTCGTCATCTTTATCACGTGGTTCGCGGTGCGCGTGCTCACCGGCACCCTGGGGCGGCTCGGCAACCGCTTCACCGACAAGCGCCTGCTCCTCAACCAGGTCGCGACCCTCAGCCGCTTCGTGCTCTACCTGCTGGGCATCTTCCTGGCGGTGAGCCTCACCATCACGCTCTCGCACGAGGTGGTGCTCGCCCTCACCGGGACCGCCGCGGTCACCATCGGCTTCGCGCTCAAGGACCTGGCCGCCTCGGTGCTCGCGGGGATGATCATCATCGTCGATCGGCCCTTCCAGGTGGGCGATCGCGTGACCTTCGGCGGCATTTACGGGGAGATCTCGGCGATCGGCCTGCGGTCGGTGCGGCTGGTGACGCTCGACGACAACGTCGTGACCATCCCGAACAACAAGTTCTTGACCGACGTCGTCTCCTCCGGAAACTGGGGCGCGCTGGACATGATGATCCAGATGGACTTCTTCATCGGCGCCGACCAGGACGTGGCGCTGGCCAAGCGTCTGGTGGAGGAGTGCCTGACGAGCAACCGCTACGTCTACCTGAAGAAGACGTGGGTGGTGCTCGTCAACCAGGTCATCGAGAAGGATTACTTCGCCGTCCGCCTGCGGGCGAAGGCGTACGTGCTGGACGTGAAGTACGAGAAGGAGTTCGAGACCGACGTGACGGAGCGGGTGCTCGAGGCGTTCCACGCCGCCTCCATCCTGCCCCCCGCCGTGCTCCACCGGATGCGCGATGGCGTCGGCTCGCCTCCGGTGGTGCCGGGCGTGGCGGCGGTGCACTGATCGCAGCGGCGGGGGCCTCGCCGGGAGTCGCCAAACTCACGGCGCGCGCGTGTTAGGTTGGAGCGCCGATGACCTTCGAGACGGTCTTCATCATCCTCTTCGGCATCGCGACCGCGGTCGCGATGGTCGCGAGGTGGACCAAGACGCCGTACACGGTCGCCCTCGTCGTGAGCGGCGTCGTGCTGGCGTCGGTGCACGTCTTCGAGCCGCCGCACCTCACCAAGGAGATGCTGTACGCGGTCTTCCTTCCCGGCCTGCTCTTCGAGGCGGCGTTCCACCTGGAGGTGGTGAAGGTCCGGACCAACAAGCTCGCGATCATCACGCTGGCGGTCCCGGGCGTGGCGGTGGCCATGGTGCTCACCGGCCTCGCCGTCGCGCCGACGGTCAACGCCTTCGGCCTGCAGCCCGGCTTCGGCTTCATCCACGCGCTGGTCTTCGGGGCGCTCATCGCGGCGACCGACCCCATCGCCGTCGTGGCGATGTTCAAGAGCTTCGGCGCGCCGAAGCGACTCGGCGTGCTGGTGGAGGCGGAGAGCCTCCTCAACGACGGCACCGCCGTCGTCTTCTTCACGATGGTCATGGCCTGGGCCAACGGCAAGCAGGTCTCCGCGGCGGGCGCCGCGCTCGACTTCGTGCGCATCGTCGGCATGGGCGCCTTGATCGGCGCGCTCATCGCCTTCGCCGCGTCCGCGGTGATCTTCCGCGTCGACGACGCGATGATCGAGATCACCCTCACCACCATCGCCGCCTACGGCTCCTTCGTCGCCGCCGAGCAGTTCCACTTCTCCGGCGTCATCGCGACGGTCGTCGCCGGCCTGGTGCTGGGCAACTACGCGCGCACGAAGGCGATGACACCGGCGTCACGCGTCGCGGTGGAGTCCTTCTGGGAATACATAGCCTTCGCGCTCAACTCGGTGGTCTTCCTCCTCATCGGCTTCGAGGAGCGCCTGGACGCGCTGCTCGCCTCCTGGAAGATCATCGTCATCGCGTACCTCGCGGTGACCCTCGCGCGGGCCACCGTCGTCGGCGCGGTCACCGCCATGCTCTCCCGGTCGAAGGAGCGCATGCCGTGGCGCTGGGGTGCAGTCATGACGTGGGGCGGGCTGCGCGGCGCGCTCTCCATGGTCCTCGCGCTCGCGACGCCGCAGTCCTTCCCCTACCGCGAGACCCTCATCCGGATGACCTTCGGCGTCGTCATCCTTTCGCTGCTCCTGCAGGGGCTCACCATGTCCACCCTGCTGCGCCGCCTGGGGATTGTCGGCGAGGGCGCCGACCACGAGGCCTACGAGTGGCTCCGCGGGCAGCGGCGCACGATCACCGCCGCGCTGAGCGCCCTGGCGGACATGGTCCAGAAGGGCACCGTCCGGCCGGACGCCGCGACGACGGTGCGCGCCGACTACGAGGCGACGGCGCGGGAGGTGGAGGAGAAACTCCAGGCGCTGCACGTGGACTCGGCCGAGCTCGCCGGGGAGGAGACGCGCGCGCTGCGCCGGTCCCTCTTGCTGGTGGAGAAGGACGCTCTGCTGGAGGAGCAGCGCCTGGGGCGGCTGGGCGCCCACGCGGTGGAGAAGCTGCTGCGAGACGTCGACGCGCGATCCGAGCTGCTGGACGCCTACGAGGAGGGCCGGACCGTGCCGAAGCCCCCGGGCGACGACAAGCCCGAAGCGGCAGACTGACCTCCCGGCTGGTGGGGGGCAGCGCGGACAATGGGCTTGATCTGTGGCGGGACGGTGGGAATATGCGCCGAATGCGCAACGGTCTCGTCCCTTTTTCGGTGCTCGCCTTGCTTCTGACTGCCTGCGGCGATGGCGGAGGCTACGTCAACGACAGCGACGCCGGCAGCAAGGGTGACAGCGCGGTGACGGCCGACGGCGGCGGGACCGACTCCGGCGGGACCGACGGCGCGCCCCAGCAGGAGGCCGGGGCCGACGCGTCGCCGGGGGACAAGCTGCAGACCGTCTTCATCATCCTGCTGGAGAACCACAGCTGGTCGACGATCTCCAAGAGCAAGTCGGCGGGCTACATCGACGGCACGCTCGTCCCGATGGGCGGTCACGCCGAGAGCTACTTCACGCCGGCGGGCAATCACCCCAGCGAGCCGAACTACATCTGGCTCGAGGCCGGCGACAACCTGGGCATCACCACCGACGACGATCCGGCGAAGAACCACCAGTCGACCACCGACCACCTCGTCACCCAGCTCACCACCGCGGGCATCTCGTGGAAGGCGTACGCCGAGGACATCTCCGGCACCGACTGTCCCATCACCAGCAGCGGCACCTACGCGGCCAAGCACACGCCCCAGCTCTTCTTCGACGACGTCACCGGCACCAACGACCCCAAGTCGGCCGACTGCATCGCGCACGTCGTGCCCTACACCAAGCTCGCGACCGACCTCGCGAACCACACCGTCGCCCGCTACAACTTCATCTCGCCCAACCTCTGCGACGACATGCACGGCCTCAACCTCTCGTGCGGCACGCAGAACTTCGACGAGATCGGCGCGGGGGACGCGTGGCTCAAGGCGGAGGTGCCGAAGATCCTCGCGTCCGACGCGTACAAGAACAACGGCGTGCTCTTCATCCTCTGGGACGAGGGCGACGAGCCCCTCGTCGGCAACGCGAGCGACGGCCCCATCCCGCTGGTGGTGCTCTCGCCCAAGGCGAAGGCCAACTACAAGAGCAGCACCAAGTTCACCCACAGCTCCATGCTCCGGACGGTGGAGGAGATCTTCGGCGTCCCCTTGCTTCGCGACGCGAAGAACGCCACCGACCTCTCCGAGTTCTTCACCAGCTTCCCGTGACGCGGGCGCGCGCTGCGCGTCCGGCCGGCGTGACGCGTCACTTGATGGCCCGCAGGTAGCCGGCGGTCGCCCCGAGCGCGGCGTCGCGCGCGTCCTTCGGCCAGTAGAGCTGGAAGCGCGGCGCGCCCTGGCGGGACGAGAGGATCCACGCGACGTAGTCGCACACGCGGACCGGATACTCGGTGCCCTCCGGCGGAGTGAGCGGGTCGCCCTTCTCGGCGCTCGTGCCCGTCGACCACCCCGCGATCATGTCCACCGAGATGCCCCCGCCCGACTTCATGCGCACCGTCCCCGCCTGCGTCCTGTTGCCCAGCTCGCCCAGCACGTAGCGGCGGAAGGCGGGCACCTCCAGCAGGCGCGACTCCAGGAGGTCGACCTTCTCGTACGCGTCGCCCTGCGTCACCGCGTGCGTCGGGACGATCGGCAGCCAGGCGGAGTGCGGGCCGAAGACGACACCGGCGGCGCGCACGATGGCGGGATCGCTCGGGTGGAGCCACATCGGCTCGAAGAAGCGCGTCACGCCGCCGAGATCGCCCCTCGGCGTGGTGGTCACCACCCACCGCGCGTAGTCGGCGAGGGCGGAGGCGTCCTTCGCGTCGGCGCGCGCGTCGGAGAGCGCGGCGATGCACGCGCCGAAGTCGATCTTGCCCGGACCCCTGGAGGCGGCCACCGCCCGCCGCGTCTCCCGCGCGAGGGTGGGCAGCGCGGCGTGTGCGTCCCAGCGGGCGAGGTCGAGCGCCATCGCGCAGGAGCGGCCCACGTCCTTCATGGAGGCCGCGCGCCGGGCCATGAGCGACGAGACGCTCGGGGCGGTCTCCTTGCGGAGGGTCTCGCCGCGCAGCGCCGGAGCCTTGCCCGGCGAGGGGGCCGTGGTGACGCTGGTCGTGAAGACCATGCTCGAGGGGTACACCGTCACGTTGGTCGGCTGCGTGATCCGCTCCGCCGCGTCCAGCCAGGCCTCCGGCTTCGCCGAGTCGTCGGCGAGCGTGCGGTACCACCGCTGCTCCACCGGCACGCCCTTCCACTTCTCGTAGAGGGCGCGCAGCTTGCGGGCGACCTCCCGGCGGCCTTCCATGCCGCGCGCGCTCAGGTCGTCGCCCGTCGCCGCAGGCTCGAAGGCGGAGGTCTGCAGGATGGTGGCGAGCGCGGTGTACGCCGCCTCGTGCACGCCGAGCACCGAGCGCTGCATCGCGAAGTCTCGCCAGAAGTGCACCGAGCGGGTGAGCCGCGTGTCCTTCTCCAGGACGGCGAGCAGCGGCTCCACCGCGGGCTCGCCCTCCGCGACGAGCGCGCGGACGATCGGGTCCTCCGCCAGGCTCACGCCGCCCGGCTGGCCCCACTGCCGCGCGCTCACCTGATCGAGCGCCGCGACCAGCGCGGCGATGCGCTGCGGCTCAGGCAGCTTCTGGACCGCCGCGAGGTCCACCTTCGCCTCCGGCGCGCGCGCGCGGCGCTCCTGGTCGGCGAGCAGCACGTCCACGTGAGCGAGGAAGGAGAGGTGCGGGTAGGGGCCGGCTGCGCGCTGGCGCGCGGGGGCCTCGTGCAGCGCCGCGAGCTCCTCCTCGACGGCGCGCGCGATCCGCGGCAGCGGTCGGAGGCTCTCCAGCGCCAGCCCGTCGTCGCCGCGCATGTGCGCCGTCACCGCGCGGTCGTAGCGCGCCCAGACCCACCGCGTCGCGAGGCTGACGTAGGGATGCTTCTCCAGCTGCTCGTCGCCGTACGCCTTCAAGAAGCGGGCGGCCAGGGCACCTTCTCCGAGGCGCAGCAGCATCGGCACCTTGAGCATGTTCATCGAGGTCGCCGAGACGCTCCCGGCCTCGCCGATGGAAGGGAAGCGGTGAAACTCGGAGCCGGGGTTGTCGCGCTGCTCCTTCGCGCGCGCCTCCGCGTCGGCGTCCAGCGCGGCCTTCACGTCCACGCCGACGTCGGCGGGCGCGCCGGCCGAGGCGACGCGGTAGACCAGCCCGTTCCACGCCACGGCGAACGCCTCCCCCGGCAGCACCCAGCCGTGCGTGGCGATCGGCTTGCCGCCGCCGCTCCACACGTCCCCCACGGCGATCTCGATCTCGCGGTAGGCGCACCCGCGCGGGTCGGCCATCCCTTCGCCGAAGAGGGCCTTCGTCGCCGCGACCACCGGCGCGGGAACCGACGTCGCCGGCGCGACCCACGGCGCTCCTTGCCTGGGCGGCAGCGGGTAGCTGGCGCCGGGCGGCTTGGGCGCGGCCGGCGCAGCCGCCGCGACCGTGGCGGGCGGTGGGGGAGGGGTCACCGCCGCCGGCCCGGGTTGCGGCTCGAGACAGCAGACGGTGCCCGCGCAGAGGAGGACGAGCAGGGCGCGGCGCATGCGGCTTGGAGGGACGACAGCGTCCTCTCCTTGGTACGCATCACGGTCGTGGAAGTTCCTCCTCCCCTCAGAGCTTGCCGTTGAGGGGATTGTACGCGCTGCCGCCCTTGTGGAAGGGGTTCTTCGACTTGAAGTGATGGGGCGCGGCGGCGGCGTGGCGCTCGGCCGCCTTCTGCTCGCGCTCCTTGTCCGCCTCGAGCAGCGCCTTCTTCTGCGCCTCGGTGAGGCGGGGCCGCCCGTCGTCGGTCGCCGGGAGGGTGTCGTGGATGGCGGCGTTGGCGTTCGGTGGAAGCGCGGCGCCCGCGGCGGCGGCCACGTTGGCCGCAGGAGCTGCCGCGCGCGTCGCCCCGAGCACCGCCACCGAGATGGCGATCGCGCCGACCGCGCCGGCGGCGACGATCGCCGCGAGCACCTTGCCCCTGGAGGACTTGAAGGCGGGCGGCGCCAGGTCCAGATCGTCCAGGTCGGCGACCACCGGGGGCGGCGGCGCGCTCACCGGCGCCGACGGCGGCGGGGCGCTCACCGGCGGGGCGCTCGCTGGAGGCGCGCCGGCCGTTGCCGTGCTCGCAGGCTCCAGCCCGAGCAGCACGCCGAGCCGCGTCCAGGCCACGTCGCCGTCCGCGCGCACCTCGGTGCTCTCGTCGATCGCTCCGCTCTGGAAAGCCTGGTCCAGCTGCTCCAGCGTTCCGGTGCGGCTCTCCCCGCTGGGGAGCCGGATGTGCCACTTGTCCTGGTCGTTCGCGCTCATGAGGGCCTCCGAAAGCGCGAGGACCCTACCAACAACGGCCGCCGGTGGCACGGCCGAGTTGCGACGATCCAGGCTGTTTCATGCCTTCGCAGTGAGGTTGAAGGTCTTCAATCCAGGCCGAAGGACGTTTCCTTCGTCACTGAATGGCCCAATGTGTGCCACATGGGGCGTAGGTGGCGTGGTCCGCGGGGTATCGCCGCAAGTTCTGGCTGAAACATGGGCCTGCGGCGGGTGGCACTGTGTGTGCAAAGGGTCCTGGCACACCACGAGAACCCCTTCCGTCCGGAGATGATGATGCGCTCACTCGTTCTTCCCGCCCTCCCCGTCGCCGCCCTCGCCTCCCTGCTCGCCGTCGCGTGCGGTGGGAGCGCCACCGGCTCGCAGGACTTCGACCTCGTGCAGTCGGACATGCCACGCGACACCGCCCCGCAGGTGACGTCGCAGGACGCGGCGCAGCTCGCCACCGACGACGCCAGCTTCGCCACCGACCTCTACAAGGGCGTGGTCCAGGACGAGACGAGCAACGTCTTCTACTCGCCCTACAGCGTGTCGCTCGCGCTGGCGATGACGTACGCGGGCGCGCACGGCAAGACCGCCGACCAGATCGCCCAGGCGATGCACTTCACGCTGCCGGCCGACCGGCTGCACGCCGCCTTCGACGCCGTCGACCTCGCCCTGGCGAGCCGCGCGCACGGCCAGGCCGGCGACGGCGACAAGGCCTTCCACCTCGACGTGGCGGACTCCCTGTGGGGCGATCGCTCCATCACCTTCCAGAACCCCTTCCTCGACACCCTCGCGGTCGACTACGGCGCGGGCGTGCGCGTGACCGACTTCCAGGCGACGCCGGACAAGTCGCGCCAGGCCATCAACGGCTGGGTGAACGACGCCACCAGCCAGAAGATCCCCGAGCTGCTCCCCTCCGGCACCATCACCGCAGACACGCGCTTCGTGCTGGTGAACGCCATCTACTTCAGCGCCGGCTGGTCGACGCCCTTCGACGCCCAGAGCACGCACCCGGCGACCTTCACCCGCGGTGACGGCACCACGGTGCAGGCCGACGAGATGGGCGAGTACCTCGAGGGCAACTACGCCGAGGGCACCGACTACCAGGCCGTCGAGATCCCCTACGCGGGCAACGAGACCTCGATGGTGGTGATCCTGCCGAAGGACGGTCAGATGCAGAAGGTGGAGGGCGAGCTCTCCGGCGACTTCCTGATGTCGGTGTTCGGCGGGCTGCAGACCGCGGGCGTCAACCTGAGCCTGCCCAAGTTCCAGGTGCACGGCCCGACCATCAGCCTGCGCAAGCAGCTCATCGCCCTGGGGATGGTGGATGCCTTCGACGCCGGCAAGGCGGACTTCACCTCGATGCTCTCCTCCGACCAGGGCAACTTCTGGCTCGGCGACGTGCTGCACCAGGCCTTCGTCAGCGTGGACGAGAAGGGCACCGAGGCCGCCGCGGCGACCGCGGTCATCGGGCTGGGCACGGCGGCGCCGGCGAAGGAGGTCACGGTGGACGTCAACCGTCCCTTCCTCTTCGCCATCCGCGACATCCCCACGAACACCGTGCTCTTCGTCGGCCGGGTGATGGACCCGACCGCCAAGTAGCGCGAAACCAGGACAGGGGGCGCGGCGTACCCTCCCTCGAGATGCTCCGCGCCACCCTGCTCCCCGCCCTCGCCCTCCTGCTGTTCGGCTGCCACCAGGGCTCGACCGCCGTCGCCGATACGGTCGCGCCGTCCGCCTCGCCCCCGCCGCCCGCGCCCTCCGCGCCGGCGGCGCTGGCGCATGTCGGCACCGAGCCCGGCCACGTCGGGCGCGGCACGCCGCTCACGCCCGCGCCCGGCGACGAGCTCGCCGCCTTCTCGGAGGGCTGCTTCTGGGGCTCGGAGGACACCTTCCGTCACGTGCCCGGCGTGGTCGCCACCGCCGTCGGCTACACCGGCGGCCACACCCGCGACCCGAGCTACGAGGACGTCTGCACCCACACGACCGGCCACGCCGAGACGGTCCTCGTCGAGTTCGACCCGAAGAAGGTCACCTACGCCAAGCTCCTGTCCACCTTCTGGGACACCCACGATCCGACGACGCTCGACCGGCAAGGACCGGACGTGGGCGACCAGTACCGCAGCGCCATCTGGACGTTCTCCGCCGGGCAGGCGGCCGAGGCACGCACGTCGATGGCGGCCGAGCAGAAGCACTACGACCGCCCCATCACCACCGCCATCGCCCCCATCGGCGTCTTCTGGAAGGCGGAGGGCTACCACCAGCAGTACGACGAGAAGACCGGCCGCCACTCCTGCCCGCTGCCCCACCACTTCGCGCAGGGGACGTGAGAAGACGGGGGCGAGAGGACGTGAGCCGGACCCGCAGAATACTGCGATGAACGGCGTGCGCGCGGCCGCGCACGAGCCGAAGGTCTTTCGCCGCCCGTGCAGGATGTGCATCTCGAGCCCCGCGGGTTTGCCGTGATTTCCCCGAAATCGCGGGCGACGCCGGCGGCACTCGCCTTGCACATGGGATCTCCCGAGGAGACCCATCCATGATTTCTGCACCACTCGCCGCCATCGGATTCGGAATGTTCTTCGTCGCCGTGATCGTCATCAGCGGCTGGATGGAGCTTCGCACCATCGCCCGCGAACGCCACGCGCACTAGCCGTCCCATCCCCCTCCACTGGAGAAAGTCGCAGGGCCGGCGCGATGCCGAGGCTGCCTGTTGACCTCATCCGTTCGCGCCGCGATGCTCTGGAGCTCCACTCACCCGGAGGCATCGCATGGCACGCAGCGCGATCGGCAACATGCACCTGCACAACAAGGTCCTGGACTGTCCGCGCGACGGCACGGTCATGAAGGAGCACCACGAGGGTGACGCCGTCCTCGACGTGTGCGGCAAGTGCGGCGGGCAGTTCTTCGACGCCGGCGAGATGTTCGGCGCGTTCGGTATCAAGGCCGACCCGTCCAACTGGGACCGCGACGAGACCGCCGGGCCGGTGCGCGAGAGCACCATCCAGTGCGCGCGCTGCGGCGCGAAGATGCTCCTTCAGGACATCAGCGAGGGGAGCGACAAGGTGGAGATCGACCGCTGCGGCAAGTGCGGCGGCATCTGGCTCGACAAGGGCGAGGTGGAGACCATCATGGCCATCGGCACCCGCATGCAGGCCGTGGGCGACGCGGAGAAGGCCAAGGCCCAGGAGGAGCTCGCCAAGATGGGCGAGGTGAACTTCTCCCCCGGGCTCATCGCGCGGTTCCTCGGGCTGTTCAAGAAATCTACCTGACGCGGCGTGAGCGCGCGGCCCACGCCGCGCTGCCCTGCAGCCCGAGCTCGGTGCCGCGCACGACGGCCACCGGTACGCCGGCGAGCAGCTTGCGCATGCGGCCCTTGTCCAGGAAGGCGGCCATGAAGCCGCCAGCGGCGAGCCTCTCGAAGAGCTGGTTGGCGACGTTGCCGGCCACGAACACGCCGCCGACGCTCAGCGTCTTCAGCGCGAGGTTGCCGGCCTCCGCGCCGTAGATGCTCGCGAAGAGGTCCAGCGCGCGCGAGGCGACCGCGCTCTCGCCGCTGGTGCCGAGGCGGGCGATCTCGGCGTTGCGATCCTTGGCGGCGTCGATGGCGTCCGCCATGCGCTTCCGCTCGCGCGCGCCGCGGGCCTCGCGCAGGAAATCGTAGAGCAGGCCGAGGCCCGGGCCGGAGGCGAAGCGCTCGTAGCTGACGCGGCCGCCGATGCGCCGCCGTGCGTAGTCCAGCAGCTCGGTCTCCAGGGCATCGCGCGGGGCGAAGTCGACGTGGCTGCCCTCGGTCGCGAGCGGGACGTGGCGCTCGCCGTCCCAGACCAGCGCGGCCTCGCCGAGGCCGGTGCCCGCGGCGATCACCGCGACGTTCGCGCCGCGGCGTCGGGGGCGCGCCTTGCCGCGCAGGGGGCGCAGCTTCGACGCGGGGGCGCGAACCGCGCCGAGCGCGAGCGCGACCAGATCGTTGAGCAGCCCGACGCGCGGCAGGTCGAGCACGCGCGCGAGGCGGCGCGAGTCGACCACCCACGGCAGGTTGGTGGTGATGCAGCGGCCGTCGATCACCGGACCCGCCACGCCGAAGCACGCGGCGTGGATGCGCGCGCGCTTGCCGGCGAGGAACTCCTTCACGATGGGCTCCAGGCCGGGCCGCCGGCGGCTGGAGTAGCTCGTCTCTTCGACGCAGCGCGTGCCGTCCGGGCTGAACAGGGCCAGTCGCGCGTGCGTGCCTCCGATGTCGCCGGCGAGGATCACGAGTGGTGGCTTACTACGAAGCGCACGGCGACCGAAGGTCGATCGCGCTGCGTCGCGATGGCCCTTCGCGGATCCGAGTTGGTCCGTCGCGGATCCACCTCCGCGTCGCCCGCGTCCCCACGAAGTGGCGGATTTCAGCCCGATACGGCGTATCCTACCTCGCGGCACATCGCTTGCGTAGGGGGGGGGACATGATCACAGTCGCTCTCCGCAAGACGATCCTGGGCGTGGTGCTGGGTGGGGCCCTCTGCTCCGTCGCGGGCGCCGGGTGCACGGTGGCCACCGAGGACACCGCGACCGACGCCGACGGAGAGCTCGCGCGCGCGGCGGCGGTCTCGCGCGCCGAGCAGTGGGTCGGGGCGAAGCTGCACTACTGCCAGGCGCCCAACCACCAGCGCGACTACGACAGCGCCTGCTCGATGTACTGCTCGCGGCAGAACAACAAGGCGTGGGACCCGTACCGGTCCGACTGCTCCGGCCTGGTGTCCTGGGCGTGGAAGCTGCCCGCGCCCGGCCGCACGACCTACGGCTTCGCGCCGTACCAGACGGACATCACGCACGCGATCCAGGCGTCCTCGCTGCAGGCAGGCGACGCGGTGAACAACAGCGACCACGTGATGCTGTTCAAGAAGTGGACGGTCAAGAACAAGCGCGCGGTGTTCATCGAGGAGCCCGGCTGCAGCTCGGCCACGCCGTACGCGCACGAGATCACCTCCGACGTATCCATCTCGGGGAGCTCGATCCACGTCTACTACAACGGGATGAGCTTCACGGCGATCCGCTTCAAGGGCATCACCAACGCCCAGCCGAAGCCGGAGCCGGTGCCGCCCGCGCCGACCGCGAGCTGCGACTCCATCACCGGCGGCCACGGCCTCGCCGCGGGCAAGGGCATGGCCTCGTGCGATGGGCGCTTCCACCTCGACATGCAGACCGACGGCAACCTGGTGCTCTACCAGAAGGGCCACGGCGCCATCTGGGCGAGCAACACCTACGGCCGCGGGTACGTCATGTGGATGCAGAAGGACGGCAACGCGGTCGTGTACTCCAAGACCGGCAACGCGGTGTGGGCGTCCGGCACCAGCGGCCACTCCGGCGCGCACCTGAACGTGCAGAGCGACGGGAACGTGGTCGTCTACGACAGCGGGAAGGCGCTGTGGTCCACCAAGACCGGCGGGCGGTGACCGTGCGCTAGCCCTTCGGGGGCCGGAGCATCATCCACATCTTGAGGCCGCCGAAGCGCGCCATCGTGTTCTCCTCCACGACCTCGTAGCCGACGCTCTCGTAGAGCCGCACGCTGGAGGGCTTGTCGGTCTCCAGGTAGCAGGGGAGGCCTCGCGCGTCGGCCCGCGCGGAGAGGTGGTGGAGCATCGACTTGCCGATGCCGCGCCCCTGCCGCTCCGGCGCGACGCCCAGGACGAAGAGGTAGTAGTGCGGGCCGCGCCCGGCGATGCGCGCGTGCGACTTCGCCATGGCGGCATCCATGAAGAGAAAGTTGCGCACGGCGCGCGGCCCGCACGCGACGCAGCCCGTCGCCTGCCAGACCTTGGCGCGCACGCCCGGCGGGTAGTGGCCGGGCCCCGAGACGAGGGAGGCGCCGACGATCTTGCCGTCCTGCCACGCGGCGTGCGCCTCCTGGTGGCGGGCGGCGGCCTCGGTGAAGCCGCGCTTCACGCGCTCGACGCCGCGCAGCCGCCCGGCGCCGAGGTGTCCCAGCAACGCGAGGTAGCCCGGGTTGTCGACGAAGGCGCGGCCCAGCACGCCGGCGACGACGCCGGTGTCCCTGGGCTCGACGAGGCGGATGTCGGTCATCGCCATTGAGGGTACTCAGGAACCGTCCGCCCACGCCACCCTCTGGCCGACCGGGACCGCCACCGCCCGCAGCGCGCGCATCACCGCGGCGCGATTGTCCGCACGCGCACCGGGCGCCGTCGCGCGCCGGAGACCACGTCGCCGACGTCGCGGCCATGCATCGCGATCCGCACGAGCGTGTCCGCGTCGGCCGGCAGCACGCCGAGGCGCGCGGCCGCGGCGCGGTCCACGGTGGCGCTCAGCTCCGGCGCCTCGCGCCCGTCGAGGACGAGCACGCCGCGGACGCCGGGCTGGCGCGAGAGCACCGCCTCGAGGCTGGCCGCGGTCCTGGCGAGGCCGTCGAGGTCCGGTCCGAGGACCCGCACCACGGCCGGCGGGGCGTCGTCGGTGGCGGTGATCACGCGGAGGTCGGGCATCTCGGCCAGTGCGCGCACGACATCCTGGCGCACCGAGGCGGCCCGCTCGGCGGTGTCCTTGCCGTCCGCGAGGGTCATCTCCACCTCGTAGTCGATGCCCGCGCTCGCGCCCTGCGTGTGGGTGACGAGCACGTCGGCGACGCCGGGCACCTTGCCGATCCGCGCGACCAGCTGCGAAGCGATCCGCGCCAGGCGCTCCTCGGTGGGAGCGACCGCGAGCTGCACGTACGCGCGGACGCGGGCGGCCGGCGGGAAGTCGAAGGGCGCGACGTGGGCGCCGGCGGGCAGGGCCCCGCCTTGCTTCGCGAGCGCCTCGGTGACGCGCTTCGCCGGCGGCGCGAGCGCGTCCGCCTGCCACGACACCCGGCCCACCACGAGCGGACCGCCCTTGCCGAACGCCTGGCACGCCGCGGGCTCGCCGCCCTCCCGTACGACCGCGACGTCGCGCAGGAGGACGCGGTGGCTCCCGTCCTCGAGGACGAGCGTCGCCAGGTCGGCGGCGGTGGACACCGAGGACGTCCCCAGAGCCATCTCCAGATCGCGCGCGGCCTGCACCACGCCCAGACCGAGTGCGCGAAGCCGGACGGCGTCGAGGTCCACGTGGATCGTGTCCACCATGCCGCCGCACGTCGTGACCCCGGCCACGCCCGGGACCGTCTGCAGGGCGGGCGCGAGGTGATCGTCGAGCAGGGCGCGCAGGTCGGTCGGGCCGAGCGTGTCGGAGGTGACGACGAAGCGCGGGCCGTCGGGTGCCAGGCTCCGCGCGACCGTCGGGAAGCCGGCGGCGTCAGGGAAGCTGGTCGACGCGTGGGCGAGCGCGGACACGAGATCGCCGAACGCCTGCTCCGCGCTCGCGCCGGGCTCGAGGGTGAGCGAGAGGGTGGCGCGGCCCACGGTGGAGCGAACCTCGACGTGAGCGACGTGCGGGACGCCTCGCGCGGCGCGCTCCATCGGCTCGGCGATCGCTGTCTCCACGTCGGTCGCCGACGCGCCGGCGAAGGTGATCTCGGCCCCGACCGAGGGCCGCGGCTCGCGGTGCCGCGGGCGGTGCACCAGCCGCACCACCGCGACCGCGCCGGCCGCGAGCGCGGCCGCGACGACGACGCCGGCCCAGTGACGCCGTCTCATCCCGCTCGCCCCAGGGGCGCCCGGGAGGCGAGCAGCGCCGGCCAGCGGGGGGCGGGCGGCGCGGGGACGAGGGACTTCGGCCCGGCGGCGCCCAGCGGTTCCCAGGCCTGCATGAGCCCGACTCTACGCTCGCCTCGTCCCCGGCGCGATCCCTCGCTGGCGCACCTCCGGCGGCCGGCCCAGACTGTCGCCATGTCCGGTTCGCGCCGCCTCGCGCTGGTCACCCTGCTGGTCGCCTTCGCGCTCGCCCTGCTCCCCGGGGAGCGCACGGCCCTCGCGCAGCCGCCCTCCGCCGCCCTCTTGGCGCGCCTCGCGGTGCAGGCCGCCCAGCTGGAGCGCATGCGCACCCACGCGAGCTTCACGGTGGAGGGGCGGCTGGAGAGCCTGGACGGCGACGGCACGGTGGCGTCGTTGAAGGAGGGCAAGGCGCGCGTCCAGGCCGACGGCAAGGCCGCGCACGTGGACGTCCTGCGCTACGTCGAGGACGGCAAGGACGAGACCGCGGAGGCCCGGGAGAAGGTGCGCGACGGCGCGAAGAAGCCGAAGGACCAAGACAAGCGGCCCATCCGCATGCCCTTCCACGCCGGCGAGCAGCCGCGTTACGTGTTCGACGTGGTGAAGGTCGACCCTGCGGACCCCACCCGCGTGCTCGTCTCCTTCGTCCCGAAGATCCGCGAGGACGACACCATCGAGGGCTCCGCCTGGGTGGACACGCGCGCCGGGACGGTGCTCTCCGCCGGCTTCAAGCTCTCGCGCACGCCGGCGTTCGTCGACTACGTGCACGTCACCGTGGTGTTCGGGGCGAAGACGTCGCTCGGCCCGGCCATCTCCAAGGTGACGGTGGAGGGCAAGGGCGGCGTGCTCTTCTTCCACAAGCACTTCGTCGGGGAGGCCACCCTCTCCGACTACCGCATCGTCGGCTGATCACGCCGCGGGCGCCGTCGCGACTGGCTCCGGCGTCGTGCGAGCCTCCGCCGCCGGGAGCTCCTCGAAGAGGTCCGGTGCGTCGAGGTACTCGCGGAAGACGCGCATGAGCTGGCTGATGTGCCACCCGTCGGCGTAGCGGTGATCGATGGTGGCGGTGATGGGCAGCACCGGGCGCACCTCGACGTGGCCGTCCACCGCCACCGGCTTGTCCTCGATCGCGCCGACGAGCAGCAGGATGGGCACGTGGTACAGCCACGCGATCGGGGCGAACCCGATCGGCAGCCCGAGCGATCCGATGTTGGAGATCATCGCGCTGCCGAAGGGGCTGGCGGCCAGGGCGAGCGCGCGCACCGTCCGCGCGTGCTTGCCGACGAAGAAGGCGGTGATCCGCAGCGCCAGCCGCAACAGCGGCATCGGCAGCCAGTCCATCGTCTTCTTGGTGCGCACGAAGCCGGGATCCTTGCCGGCCTTGAGCACGCGGGTGCGGGGGTCGAGGTCGCGCGCCACCTCGAGCACCGACTTCTCGTCGGTCCGCTCCACCTTGGTCCCGGAGAGATCGTGCCCGCCGGCGATCGCGGTGATGAAGAAGACGTCGATGCTGGGCCGCTGGATTGCCCGGCCGCCGACGATGCGCACGTTGAGGTCGGGGACCGCGTGGATGGCGCGCGCGAGGGCTCGACCGACGAGGTGCGTCGGTGTCACGTGGAGGCCGGTGGCCTCACGACACGCCTTCTGGAACGCCACCAGCCGGGAGGCGTCCACCTCCAGCAGACCGTAGATCTGCGGATCGTCGGGATCGCGCCAGGTACCCGTCGCGATGCGACGCCATCCGGTGAGCGGCTTCGAGGCCATGGCCGGGCTCAGACCTGCTGGTTGAGCCGTTGCAGCCGCTTGACCACGTCGCGGACCATGTCGGCCGCGCCTGTCGTCGCATCCTTGGCGATCTTCTCCGCCTCCTCGATCTTGGGCTCGAGCTTGTTCCACTCGTCCCGCGCGTCCATCCCGGCGAGGTGGATGCGCACCCGGAGCTCGTCGCGGAGCTGGCGGAGCTGGGTGAGGTTGGCCTGCATGTCCTGTCGGACCTTTTCGGTAGAGGAGTTCATGGTGACGGCATTCGATGCATCCTGCGTTCCAGCGCGGGGGGGCCGGGCAATGCGCCTCCGGGAGGGGCCGGGCGGCGGCTGAGCCGCAAAGCCTGCGACCCGACGCAAAAGCCACGATCCCGGACGCCGACCTTCGTGCGAAGCTAGCCCCATGCGTACGCTGCTCCTCCGGGCCCGTCCCGCGCTCTTCGCCCTTTCGTTGATCGCACCGCTCGCCACTGGCTGCTCCAAGAAGGGGTTCGGCTCCGACTTCGAGGGCGCGATCACGATGCACACGACCAAGCCCGGCCAGGCGGGCACCGACATGACCGTGCTGGTGAAGGGCGACAAGCTCCGCTTCGAGATGCCCGCGCCCGGCGGGGAGGACGGCCACGCCATCTTCGATCCGGAGACGAACAAGGTCAGCATGGTCTTCGACTCCAAGAAGTCCTACATGGACCTCGATTTCAACAAGCCGAGCGCGGCGACCAACACCAGCCCGGACACCAGCTCGGTGGTCAAGAGCGGCAAGCACGAGACCATCGCCGGGGTGGACTGCGAGGACTGGACCGCCAAGGACCCGAGCGGCAAGCGCTCGGAGGTGTGCATCGCGAAGGGCATCGCCTTCTTCGACATCGCCTCCCTGCGCGGCGGGGGCTCCGGCTCCGGTCTCGCCAAGGACCTGCGAGAGCAGAAGCTCTTCCCCATGCGCAGCGTGGAGTACGACGCGAGCGGCAAGGAGATCAGCCGCATGGAGGTGACGAAGGTGGAGCACGAGAAGTTCGACGCCGCCAAGTTCGCCATCCCGAGCGACTACACCAAGCTGGAGATGCCCGCGCACGCCGGCGCACAAGGTACGCACTGAGACGCTCCGTCCGGCATGCGAGCGCACGTGCTGGGCTTCGGCTAGGATCGAGGTCATGGTGCGCCGTGAAGAAGCAGGTCGTCCGTCGGGCATGCCCGACGAACGACCTGCCTCAAGCTGCGCTTCTCCAGCGGGTGAGAGTCCCGCACCGGTAAGCGTCGGAGCGCCGGGTAGCAGGCCCCAGCCGAGCGGGAGAGATCCCGTCGGCCGAGCGGGGCGTCGAAAGGGTCCACGGACCGAGCGAGCACGCGGGCCGCAACATGAAGTGAAGCTTGCAGCCTCGTCAGATCTACAAACCGGGAGCCGAGCCGATCATGTCGCGGCGAAGGCAATATCGGCGGCGCCAGATCCGAAACGCGCCGTCGGTCCCGGCGGGGTAGGGAGCGCAGCACGCGTGCAAGGAGGAGTGCGGAACTCGGGAGGCCCGTCTGCGTCGCCCTCGTCGGGGCAAGGCGCGTCGTATAAGCCAGAGGCGAAGTCGGCCGCTGCGCAGCGGGAGTCCGAGGGGGTCACTGTACCGAAGAGCGAGGCGCGAGCTTCGCGAACGAACGCCGTGAAGAACAACGCGGCAGGAGGGAAAGACCCCTGCAGTGGTCGTGTCGGCGGAGCAGGTAAGCGCGAGGGCATGGCCGGCGAGACCGGTCCCAACCACCCCCATCGGCGACAGCCCATGGACAAAGTGCGACAACTGCAACGCCGGCTGTGTGCCGCGGCCAAGCGGCATCCGGAGCGCCGATTCCACGCGCTGTATGACCGCATCGCGAGGCGTGACGTCCTCGCGGAAGCGTGGAAGCGGGTAAGGAGGAACAAGGGAGCCGCGGGCGTCGATGCCCAGACGATCGCGGCGCTCGAGGTGTACGGAGTGGATCGACTCCTCGGAGAGATCCATGACGTGCTCCGTGCAGGCAGGTACCGGCCGGCAGCGGTGCTGCGCCGGTACATCCCGAAGGCCGATGGGAAGAAGCGGCCGCTTGGGATCCCGACGGTCCGAGACCGGGTGGTGCAGATGGCGACGAAGCTCGTGCTGGAGCCGATCTTCGAGGCGAGCTTTCGCTCGTGCTCGTACGGCTTCCGTATCGGGCGGAGCGCGACGGACGCCCTGGAGACGCTGAGGAAGCTCGGCGCGAAGGGGTACAACCACGTGCTCGACGCCGACATCCGTGACTACTTCGGGAGCATCGATCACGACAAGCTGATGAAGCTCGTCGAGCGGCGCATCTCGGACCGGAGGGTGCTCAAGCTGCTGCGGCAGTGGCTCACGGCGGGGGTGATGGACGAAGGCACGGTGACCAACCCCTCCAGCGGCACGCCGCAGGGCGGGGTGATCTCGCCGCTGCTCTCGAACATCTACCTCGCCGTGCTCGACGACGTGTGGACGAAGCGGTGCGCGCATCTTGGCGAGCTGGTTCGTTATGCGGACGACTTCGTCGTGATGTGCAGGACGAAGCGTGACGTCGACGAGGCCGAGCTTCGCGTGAAGCACGTGATGACGCGACTCGGGCTCGAGCTGCACCCGGACAAGACGAGGAAGCTGGACCTCTCCTGGGGTAAGAAGGGGTTCGACTTCCTCGGCTGCCACCTGCGGAAACGCTTGAGCGGGTCCATCTGGGAGAGGTCGCGCAAACGCGTGTACTTCCTCCAGCGCTGGCCATCGGCTCGCGCGATGAAGCGGATCCGGCAGCGCGTGAGGGACCTCACCCCGCGATCACGCTGCCACGCGGACCTGCGCGACGTCGTCGCGCAGCTCAACCCCGTGCTGCGTGGCTGGGGCGAGTACTTTCGCACCGGGAACGCCGACGTGAAGTTCAACCGACTCGACGAGTACGTGTACGAACGGCTTCGAGCGCTGCGCCTGAAACGGGCCGGCTCGAAGCTCAAGGCCGGACAAGCCGAGCGCTGGACCCGCGACTACTTCGTCGAAGGCTTCGGGCTCCACCGCCTGCGCGGGACCATCCGCTACCCGGAGGCCGCGTAATGCCGCGTCACGAGAGACCACCGGTAAGCCGTGTGCGGGAAATCCGCACGCACGGTTTGAGAGGGGGTCTTGACTCCAACCGCCGCCGTAGGGCGGCCAAGGTGTAAGGATCTACCAATGCGTAGACTTGTCGGGGCTTGCCTTGGCCTGAGCCTGCTCGGGGCGATGAGCTGCCTGGATCCGACGGAGATCAACCTGCAGATCTCCACCGACGTCGGGTGCCCGCAGGTGACCAAGGACTCCACCCTCGTCCGCGTCGGCACGCCGGCGACGGTGGAGACAGACTCCGCCCAGGTGATCGCGGCGAGCGGGTGCACCGCTTCCACGCCCCTCAACCGCGTCGGGTCGCTCACCGTCGTCCCGAGCGGCTCCAGCGACGACACCGTGGCCGTCACAGTCGTGCTGGGCGTCGACCGCGACACGCAGCAGTGCGATCTCGCCAAGCCCGACGGCTGCATCGTCGCGCGCCGCACCCTCCGGTACGTGTCGCACCGCATGCTCACCCTGCCGGTCGAGCTCACCTCCGATTGCCTCGGCGTCACCTGCAACGACGGTCAGACCTGCGTGCACGGCACGTGCATCGGCGCCGCGGTGGACACCAGCAAGTGTGCGTCCGGCGTCTGCGGCGACGGCACGCTCGGGGCCGACGCCGGCGCGACCGACGACGGCGGGAGCGCCGATGCCTCGAAGGACGCTATCGCCTCGGTGGACGGGTCCGGTTCCTGCGACCACACCCTGTGCGGCAACGTCTGCGTGGATACGCAGACCAGCCCGACCAACTGCGGCGCGTGCGGTTTGGACTGCAGCGGTGGCAAGTGCAGCGGAGGTCTGTGCTACCTCGTTCCCACCAACCCGCCGGTGATGGGTGACAAGGGCAAGTGCCTCACGGTGAACACGGGGGCCCTCTACTACACGACGGGCACCAGTGGCGGTGTCTACAAGGTGCCGCTGAACGGCGGCACCGCGGTGGCGGCGGGCGGTCCGTACACTCTCGCGACCGGCATCGCCAGCGACCCCAACGGCACGGTGTACGTGGCGACCGACGGGACGATCCGCAAGGTCGGCGGCTCGCCTCTCTTCAACGCCGCGCCGGGCACGTTCGGCTTCGTCGCGACCGACGGAAACTTCGTCTGCTGGGCCGACGACGAAACCAGCCGGATAGGTGCCTGGTGCGTGGCGAGCAAGGGCGGGACGCCGGCGCGCGCCATCAACACGGGCCAGGTCAAGGGCCTGTTCGTCGCCAGCGGTGCGCTGATCGCCACGCTGCCGGCCAAGGGCGAGGTGGTGCAGGCGGACGTGGGCGGCGGTACGTCCCCGACACCGCTGCTCACCGGGTTGAGCACGCCCAGCGGGATCGCCGGCATAGGCACCAAGTCGTTCGCCGTCGCCGAGTCGGGCGGGGGCGACCTCCTCTGGCAGAACGGCAACCTCACGCAGCCGCTGTCGACCAAGGAGACATCCCCGACCGGCGTGGCGTTCGACACCGTCAAGCAGCAGGCATACTGGACGAACCCGGGCACCCAGCAGGACGGCCAGGTCAGGCGCTACGACAACGGGATCGTCACGACGGTCGCCAGCGGGCAGCAGTCGCCGGACTGCGTCGCCATCGACGCCACCGCGGTCTACTGGCTCAACGGCGCGGTGCCGATGAAGGCCCCGCGCTGACCTCGTAGACCAGGACGTAGCCGTGCCCGCGGCCGTCGCCGGCGCGGAGCAGGTAGCGGCCGGGCACGAAGGCGCCACGCGGCGCGTCGCGCGGCACGAAGCCGACCGCCCAGGGCACCGGCGACTCGTGGTGCACGAACCACCCCTCGTGCTGCTCGACGCCCGCGCACCACACCTCGCCGTCCAGGGCCGGATCGGCCTCCATCGGCGCGATCCGCAGCGGCAGGCGGTCGCCGTCGTGCACCCCCTCCAGCGTCACCTGCGCGCCGGCGGCGTCCACGCCGAGCGTGAGCACCAGCTTCGCGCCCTCGTCCGAGGCGCCGTCGGGCACCCGCTCCACCGCGCACTCGACGAAGCGCAACGTCGCGCGCGCGTGCGGCGGCTCCGCCTCCGGGCGGTCGACGACGGGGCCGTACTCCTCGCTGCGCAGGTGGCCCGTCCACGACTCGAAGCGCCGGCTCTCCCCGCGGCGCAGCTCGTCGTCGCGGTAGCAACAGATCATCGTGTAGGCGCGCAGGCGGCCGAAGGCGCCCGCCTCGCCGGCGTCGATGCGGGTGCGCCAGGTGCCGGAGTCGAGGTAGTAGGCGGCGCCGGACGTCGCGCCGTTCCGGCCGCGGAGCCCCACGTGGGCGGGCTCGTGCGTGTGCCCCGCCACCACCAGGTCGATCGTGCCCTCGAGCAGGCCGGGCTCGGCCGAGGCGCCCACCGCGGGGCCGTTGCCGTCCCCCTCCAGCCGGTCCATGGCCTGGACGATCCGCGCGAGCGTCTGGCCGGAGAGCTTGCGGATGGCGGCGTCGACGATCGCGCCCACGGGACCGTCGAAGTACTTCGCGAAGCCGAGCTCCCCGGCCTTCTCGGCGAAGTAGGCGCTGGCGCGCGCGGTCTCGAAGGCGTCGACGAGCACCGGCCGCAGCAGGTCGAAGGTCGCGGCATCGCCCGCGCCGAGCGCCTCGGCGAGGTAGCGCACCACCGTGGTCGGCGGGCGGACGTCGTCGAACTCCAGGATGGCGGTGTAGATGCGCCGCAGCCTGTCGCCCTCCGGGCCGGCGGCGCGCAGCTCCCGCGCGTGGAAGGCGCGGAAGGCGAGGGCGACGCGCGTCGCCAGGTCGACGGTGACGTAGTCGCCGAAGACGGGCTCGTCGTACGTGGCGTCCGGGGGCGGGTGCTTCGGGTCGAAGACGACCGCGAAGTTCTGCCGGTCGTACTCGTGCCCGTGTCGCACGCGCACGCCGTAGCCGGCGGCGCGATCGCGCTCGAAGACGTGCGGGAAGGGCGCCCCGTCGTCGCCGCCCGCACCGGCGATGCCCAGCAGCGCGCGCGCCCGCGCCCGCGTCTCCGGCCACAGGTTGACGAGGCGATCGTGGTTGCCGGGCATGTAATGCCCGCGCAGCGTGACGCCGCCGAAGTCGTGCTTCACGCCGCGGTAGGAGCCGGGCTCGCCCCGCACGATGGACCGCGCCATCGCGAAGAAGTCGGCGTTCTCCTCGGCGACGGCGTCCAGGATGGCGAGCACGGCGTCACGCAGGGCGGGGCTGCGCGGGGAGGTGGGCCGCAGCCCGCCCTCCCGGAGGAACCAGAGCGGCGTGCGGTGCAGCTCGAAGATGTCGCCGGCGAAGACAACGTCCACCTCCTTCGCCCCGCACCGCCGCGCGTTGTCGGCGATCTGCGCGCCGAGCAGGGTGAGCGCCGGCGCGGTCACGTTGCGCCGCACCTCGGTCAGGAGCACCTGCTCGCCCTCTCGCCGGCGCAGGCCGTCCAGGCGGGTGTCCTGCAGGTGGAGATCGCTGACGACGACGATCATGTCGGGCCGGCGCTCATCATCGGCGAGGCCCGACGCCGCGCCAAGCCCTTCCTTGCGCCCCGCGGCGAAGCCGGCGTGGTACGACCGGCATCCAACAACGCCATGCGCACCTCCCTCCTCGTCCCCGCCCTCGTCGCAGGTCTGCTCGCCGCGTGTGGGCCCTCCTCGCCCCCACCCGCGACGCCGCCGGCCGCCACGCCGCCGGTCGCGTCGTACCCCGCCGCGCCGCTCTACCCGGGCGTCGACCAGGCGACCCACGACGCCCTCGTCGCCGCGCTGAAGTCGGACGTGCGCCCCGCCGCCGAGCGCGCGCGCGATCGCTACCGCCACCCGCTGGCGACGCTGGAGTTTTTCGGCATCAAGAGCGACATGCACGTCGTCGAGCTCTGGTCGGGCGGCGGCTGGTACACCGCGATCCTCGCGCCGGTGCTCGCGGCGCACGGCAAGCTGGTCAGCGCCAGCCCCGCCCCGCCGCCGAACGAGGCGCAGATGGGCAAGGCTTTCCACGACCGCCTCGCCGCGCACCCGGAGGCGTTCGGGAAGGTGGAGCTGCACCCGCTGCACCCGCCGGACGATCTGTCGCTCGGGCCCGACGCCTCCGCCGACATGGTCCTGACCTTCCGCAACTTCCACAACTGGGAGCGGGACGGCATCGCGCAGAAGGTCGTCGCCGCGGCCTTCGCCGTGCTCAAGCCTGGCGGCGTCTTCGGCGTCGTCGAGCACCGGGCGGCGCCGGGCACCGACCCGGCCACCGCGGGCAAGACCGGCTACGTGCCGCAGGACTTCATCGTCCAGATGGCGAAGGCGGCCGGCTTCGTGCTCGCCGCCTCCTCCGAGATCAACGCCAACCCGAAGGATACCAGGGACTGGCCGGACGGCGTCTGGACGCTGCCGCCGGTCCTGCGGCGCGGGCAGGCGGACCGCGCGAAGTACCTGGCCATCGGCGAGAGCGACCGCATGACGCTCAAGTTCGTCAAGCCGGCGGCGGGGGCGGGGAAGTGACCGCCTCGCCGGAGTTCGACGTCCTGCTCTGGGGCGCCACCGGCTTCACCGGTCGCCTCGTCGCCGAGTACCTGGTCCCGCGTCACGGGGAGATGCGCCTCGCGCTGGGCGGGCGCAACCGCGCCAAGCTGGAGCGCCTGCGTGCCGATCTGGAGGCCATCGACTCCCACGCGGGGCAGATCCCGCTGGTGGTGGGCGACGCCGCGGACGAGGCCTCCCTCGACGCGATGGTCCCGCGGGCGCGCGTGGTGTGCACGACGGTCGGGCCGTACGCGAAGTACGGCCACCCGCTCGTCGCCGCGTGCGTCCGTCACGGCCGCGCCTACTGCGATCTGACCGGCGAGCCCACCTTCATCCACGACAGCATCGCCGCGCACCACGAGCGGGCGAAGGAGACGGGCGCGCGCATCGTGCACTGCTGCGGCTTCGACTCCATCCCGTCCGACCTGGGCACGCTCATGATGGAGGAGCACGCGCGGGCGGAGCTGGGGGAGCCACTGGAGACCGTGCGCTTCGTCCTCACCGACATGACCGGCGGCATGAGCGGCGGCACCGTCGCCAGCATGCTCTACCTGATGGAGCAGGCGTCGCACGACCCGTCGGTGCGCCGCGTCCTCGCCGACCCGTACGCCTTCAACCCGGAGGGGGAGCACGAGGGGGCGGACGGACCGGACCACGCCACCGTGCGCCTCGACGAAGACGCGGGGGTCTGGACGGGGCCGTTCATCATGGCGCTCATCAACACGCGTGTGGTGCGCCGCACCAACGCCATCCTCGGCTACCCCTACGGCAAGTCCTTCCGTTACTCGGAGGTGATGGGCTTCGGGCGCGGCACCCGGGGGAGGGTGAGGGCGACGGCCTTCGCCGCGGGCTACGGCGCCGCGATGGCGAGTCTGCAGGTCGGCGCGGTGCGCAAGCTCCTCGCGCGCACCGTCCTGCCCGAGCCGGGGGAGGGGCCGTCACGCGAGCGGCGGGAGCGCGGCCACTTCACCGTCCATTTCTTTGGCGAGACGGCCGGCGGCAAGAAGGTGCGCGGCGTCGTGCGGGGCCAGAAGGATCCCGGCTACGGCGAGACCGCCAAGATGCTCGGGGAGTCGGCGGTGTGCCTGGCGCAGGACGAGGGCCTCGGCCTGCGCGGCGGCGTGCTCACCCCCGCGTCGGCGATGGGCATGCGCCTGGTGGAGCGCCTGCGCGAGGCGGGGATGACCTTCGCGGTGGAGTGACGATCAGCGGTAGAAGCCGACGGCGGCGTGGCTGACGATCGAGCCGTCCTCGTCGTCCACCGTCTGCTCGTAGTGCAGCAGCGACCCGCGCTTCGCCTCGGGCAGGACGTCGAGCAGGCTGAAGACGGGGGCGAGGCCGCACACGCGGCGCTGGTCGAGGTCTTCGGCGACGTGCTCCCAGAAGGCGCGCGCGTCGCGGCCCAGCGCCAGATCGAGTGACGCGCGGTCGCGCTTCTCCAGCGCGCGGCGCTGCTCGGCGTCGTGCGGCTTCGCGTCGCCGAAGCGCGGCCCGACGTGCGCCAGATCCGCGCCGGCGACCACCACGACGCGGTCACCGCGCTTGGCGACGAGCTCGCGCAGGGCGTCCAGGAACTTCGCCACGGCCTTCGTCTTGCGGGGATCTTTCCGGCGCGACTGCTCCTCGCCGAGACCCGCCAGGATGGGCACCACCCGCGCCTCGCGATCGCCCAGCACGTGCTTGAGGAAGACCGCCTGGAACTCGATGGAGTGCTCGCGCTTGTGGTTGAGCACGTCGCGGTAGGGGTCGAAGTCCGCCGCGCCGGCGAGGGCGTCCACCATCGCCTCGTCCACGGGCATCGGGCCGAAGGGCGTGTCGTACGCCTTGCGGCACAGCGCGAAGGGCTCCTGCATGGGCGCGTGCGACGTCCCCAGCACGACGAAGGTGTCCACGTCCGCGGGGAGCGCGGCCGCGAGCGATCCGTACGCGTGCCCGTAGCCCACCGCCCCGCGCCACGGGTCGATGTGCGGGGAGACCAGCCCCACCATCCGCCCCGCCGGCGCGTCCGGCGCGGCGCGCTCGACGCACCGGCGATCGATGTACTCTGCAAGCTCCACGCGATCGCCGGGATAGGCGGCCCCGGCGTGCGACGCCTCCCGCACGGGCGCGCGCCCGAAGGCGTCGCGCACCTGCTCCAGCGCGCGCTCGAAGGTGTCGCCCACCAGGAAGAGGGCCTCGTCGAGCTGCCGCACCAGGTCCTCGACGGCGTCGACGGGCACCTCCATCCCCAGATCGCCCTCCGCCTCCTTCGCGATCTGGGCGCAGGTGCGGCTCCCGGTGAAGCGCGCGACGATGGGGATGAGCTGCGGCGGCAGGACCGCGTGCCCCTTCGCGACCCCTTGCGTGTCGCGCAGCACCAGGACTCTGCCGTGCTTCTCGTCGGGCACGACGATGGTCTCGACCGGTCGAAGGGCAGGGCGCTTGGGAGGAGGCATCGATGGAGTCTTAACCCGCCCGCGAGCGGGGAGCACGCCGCCGGCACCGACGGCTCCGCTCGAAGGCACCCGCGCTCGTCCGGATCTCCGAGCCGCCCTTCAGGGGCCCCCTCGCTTGGCTCGGGTGTCCGGGGTGTCCGGCCTGACTGTCCGGGGCCACCCCCTCCCGCCTCGAGCGCGGCGAATTTGCGGCCGCGCGCGCTGGCACGGGGCGCGCAACGGACGGCGGGTGTCGTCCCTCGCCGCGCCGTACGCGCCTCGGCAGCCTACCGAGACGCCGCTCTACCGCCTCGTCCGCGCCGGCCTGCAGACCTTCCTCCGCTGGGCGCGCGAGAGCTACAGCAAGCCCGTCCCCCGCTACGTCGAGCAGGATCTCCGCGGCTACCTGAAGTGCGGCGTCTTTCGCCACGGCTTCCTGCGCGCGCATTGCGACGCCTGCGGCCACGATCTGCTCGTCGCGTTCTCCTGCAAGGGCCGCGGCGTCTGCCCGAGCTGCGCGGGACGCCGCATGGCGAACACCGCCGCCCACCTGGTCGACCGCGTCCTCCCGGACGTCCCCCTCCGCCAGTACGTCCTGTCCCTTCCGTACGAGCTCCGCCGCCTCGCCGCCTTCGACCCCGTGGTGCTCCGCGCGCTCGCGCGCATCTTCGCGGACGCCATCTTCGCCAGCCACCGCCGCCGCGCCCGCGCAGCGGGGTTCGATCAGGTCGCCAGCGGCGCGGTCACCTGCGTCCAGCGCTTCGGGGGAAGCCTCAACCTCAACGTCCACTTCCACACCATCGTCATGGACGGCGTCTTCCTGCGCGAGCCGGACGGCTCCCTCGGCTTCGTGCCCTTGCCGATGCCCACCCGCGCCGAGCTGCAGCAGCTCGTCACCGCCGTCAGCCGTCGCGCCATCGCGTGGCTCCGCCGCCACGGTCACCTCTCCGAGGATCCGGTGGACCTCGACGTCGAGCCGAGCGCCCTCGACGCCTGCGTGGCTCTCGCGATGCAGCGTCCGAAGGTGCTGAAGCTCGCGATCGACCCCGGCGACGACGACGACGACGACGCAGCCGCCCCCGCCATGGCTCACCGCGCGGTGGAGGACACCGGCTTCAACCTCCACGCCGGCGTCCGCGTCCGGGACGACCTCGCCCGCGAGCGCCTCTGCCGCTACGCCCTGCGCCCCGCGCTCGCCCTCTCGCGCCTACGCCTCCTGCGCGACGGCCGCGTCGCCTACCGCGTCAAGCAGCCGCGCGCGGGCAAGGCGAAGCACATGATCCTCACTCCGGTGGAGCTCCTCGCCCGCGTCGCCGCGCTCGTCCCGCCGCCGCGCTACCCACTTGTCCGCTACCACGGTGTCCTCGCCCCCCGATTGTCGTGGCGGAAGCTCGTGGTCCCCAGGCCGCGTGAGCCGTCCGCCCCGTCCTGCGGGCGTCCGCGTCCTCCGCGACCCCTCGTCCCCGCGAAACCCGGGCAGCCCATCGAGAGGCGGGAGCATCGCGACACCACACATGCGGCAGAGAGGCCCGACCCCGTGCGCCGCGATCCCGCGGGGGCGGCCAGCACCACGAGCGCGCCGCCCGCGGGCCAGCTCGCCCTCCCTCTCCCGGTCCCGCCACCGGCGCCCGAGCCCGCCGCACCCGCGGCCGCCGCAGACCTCCACGTGCGCCGTCTCGCACCCAACGTCGTCGCCGTGGGCCACTGGGAGCGCCTTCGCCGCGGCCTTCTCTACGCAGCGACATCCCGCATCGACTGGCCGCGCCTGCTCCGCCGCACCTTCGAGATCGACGTGCTCCAGTGCCCGACCTGCGGGGGCCGCCTCCGTCCCCTCGCCGTCATCACCGACGACGCCGCCGTGGTCCGCATCCTCCGCGCTCTCGACCTCCCCGCCGAAGCCCCCGCACCTGCCCGCGCCCGCGATCCGACCGACCTCCTCGACCTCGCCGCAGACGACCCCCCCGCCGCCTGACCACGCGGCAGCGCGCCCGTCCGACTAGCGCGTGCTCACCCTGGTCCGTCCTTCCAGTGACACCGGACGGCCCCACTTCGCATAAGATGGATTCCGTAAACTTTCGCGCCCGACCGCGCTAGGATTTCCTATGCGCTACGGCGGCAGGACGCCGGAGGAGGTGCATGCCGGGCGCGAGGTCGCCATCGGGCACGTCGGACGGCTCGTGCTCTTCGACGGCCGGCTTCGCTGGTGGCGCTTCTCGTAGCGACAGGCGCCGGAGAAGAAGTCGGTCCGGCGCCTCGGTCCTTGACATGGCGGTGTGTGGGTGAGGGGAGGACGGGAGACGTGTGGGCGCAGGGGGCGCGATTTTGGACCTAACGGATCGACGAGGAGGCTCCGGAGTCTCGCTGGGGTATTACAACCGGCCCTGGCGCTGTTGCTGTCGCCTCTGCGGCACTACGTCTCGCAGATCAAAGTGCAGACTCCCATCCGCAAGTTGTCGTGATCGATGGGGTCTCGTGTGACAAGCGATCTCCGCCCTCCGGACGCCGGGCCAGGCATCCGCTCTTCGGCCAGGTGGATGTGACCGATGCTGCGGCCGGCCACGAAGACCTCCGCAGTTGCTGGCACGAGAATCGGTAGCTCCGGTTCAACGGTCCCAAGGAACACCGTACTGCCGTCAGCGAAGCGGAAGAAGTCATGCACGAGCATAGTGAATCGGCTTCTCATAGCCCCATCTCCATAAGCGCCCGAAGGCGCGCAACATCCTCGGCTCCCAGTCCTAGCATGACAGCGTGCCGTATCATAAAGCTCTTTACGTGAGCCTCAGCGCCCGCGGTTCCGAGTCGCTGAATGATGCCGAGGCGATACTGAGTACCGTGAAGAAACTCTTCGAGAACAGCTGCCTTGCTAGGGTTTGGCCTGAGCAGGACATCAGTCATCGTTGGCCCGCCGACGTTGGCTTCGGCGCCGATCGCGTTCAGATAGCGGAGCTCCTCGCTCCCTTTCGTAGCGATTTGTACTGTTCGCCTGGACGCAACGGCATCGAGCAGCTCCGGAGAAGCTCGTTCGACGCCACCGAGAGCATTCGAGCTGTTGAGGCTCAATCCCCCTGCGGCTTCCGTTGCGCCTTGTGTCAGGCCCTGCCCGGCCGCCGTGCCGAACTCATCACCGGCCGTTATCAGCCTCTTGACCCAGCCGAACGCGCCGACGATGCCGCCGAACACTGGTTCAAGGGCTTTGCCACCGCCTTCGAACGCCAGGTTGATGGCAAGCTGCCTGCCCACCTCGGCGGCGCCCGCATGCTCCGGGTCCACCCTGGTCCGTCCTTCCAGTGACACCGGACGGCCCCACTTCGCATAAGATGGATTCCGTAAACTTTCGCGCCCGACCGCGCTAGGATTTCCTATGCGCCGCTCCAGCGACTCTGGAACGCGCTGGTAGCTCTGCGGGCATCGCAAGGGAAAAGTCTTGTCGTGCGCTACGTGTTGGCCATAGATCTGCTGAGCACGCTCAAGACGGTGCCTGGCCTGCAGAACCCGGACCTTCCGGAGGTGATCAAGTGGCTCGATGGGGTTGCCGAGATTGACCTGGGAGAGGATCTGGAAGCCGTTGTCGGGGTGCTCCACACTGCCGACCAGGACCAAAGTCAGCTTGTGGCGGATGCCCAACGCGACGCCGCCGCGAGGGACCTTCCATCATGGTATACACCGACGCCCGAAGATCTGTGGCGGCGCTATGGTGGCGGGCCTGACGTTGTTGTTGGTTGGCTTAATAATCTGGAGGCACCGGGGCTACCAGGTTACGTGCACCACATGTCTCCCGCGCGCTTGAAGGCCGAGCAGTCATTGCGCCGAAGGATGAAGACTCTTGTCGCCCACGTGGAAGACGGAGCGGGACGACTATTTGAGGTACTTAAGGAGATTCAGGACGTCTTTGGGCGGGTGACGGGCCAACCGAACCCGGGCGGAGGCGGCCAAGCGCCGCATCTGCCCGCGCCCACGAAACCACCGGGTAGCAAGCAGCCGAATCAGCCTAACCCCGGTGTGAGCCCAACCAACAATGGTGGCCAGACGCCAAGCCAGACGCACTCTCAGGCGGAGATCACTCCGCGGCTTGGTCTTGTGGGTCAGGTGATCGGCCCGAGCGTGATGAAGCCCCGGCCGCGGCAGGGCGTCGACGTTGGCGGTGTTGGCTGGGGCGACCTCCACGGCGGGGGCCCACAGCCGGGCTGGGGCGGCCTTCACGGCGGCGGTCCACAACTGGGCGACATTCTCGGCGGCGGGGTCACGAGCCAAGGCGAACCAGGCCTCAAGGGGCTTGGGGCTCCCGGACTGCCCGACCTAGGGACCTCGTTCGGAGTGGGCGCGCCGGGAGGGACGACCCACCAACGAACATCTCCTACGAGTGGAGGCGCTCCCCGCGGGTCGCCAGGGTCGGGAGGCGGCAGTCAAGGCGGGCAGCCGGGTGGCAGCGATCCAGGCGACACTTGGGGCCTCCACGGCCACGACGAAGGTGATACTCGGGCGGGGGGGGGAGGTGGTGGAGGTGGCACCAGTGGGGCCGGCAAGGGGCCGACCGGCGGGGCTCCGGAGCCCGGCGATTCTGGAGCCTCCAGCGCGGGCGCCGTCAGCCCAAGCCCCGAACCGCCGGGACCATCGGGCGATAATAGTGACCCCGAAACGTACCAAGGCATTGGCGGACAGGGGTCCACGGATCCGGAGGACAACAACTACCGCGATCTATTCCCGGGCGGGACGGTCGGCGACACGGGTACCATCACAGAGAACGGGCACGAGGCTGGAGATCGCGTCCCCCACCATGACAGTGGCGGTTCCACACCAAACCCCGCGGACGATGGAGGCGGCGAGAGCCCAGCGTTCACGCCCGGTTTCCGTTTCAGCCCCCACGGTGGCAGCACCACGCCGTCTGGTGTCCCCGACCCACCGGCCGTGAGATGGGGAGGCTTCCAGGGCCTGGATCCAATCGCGAGACTCCTTGGGACGGGTGGCGATGGAGACTCCGAGTGGGGGGGGAACAACCCACACTACCGTCCCGCGGAGCTCGCCAACCCGGAAAGCAGGGGCCTACGGAGCGGCGGGTACAAGCCGAACCCCGAGGGGAGCGCTCCCGGAAATCCTCACTCGTACGGGGCACGCCGCTCCTACGGAGCCGCGGAAACCATGAGGGTTGGCTACGTGTCTAGGATCGGACCAATAACCAGGAGGAGCTGATCGATGGGCGTCGCGACCTCGCAAACTCGCAACGTGCCGGAAGTTCAGGCGTTCGAGCGTTCGAGTGGCCCGCCCCGCCACCACGCACCCCCTTCGCGAGGCCGCCCGGTGCGACAGCAGTGAACATCTGCCGACATCTGCGTGCGGGCGGAGCCTGCAGCCTTCCGTGGGCTCCGACTGGAGCGGGTGTCAACCGCGACTGGGAGCCTAACGAGCCCTACGGAGGCCACCGGACGCCCTTTGCCCGTGAGCGCGCCTGAGCTATCATGTGAGAATGCGCTGTTCCCCTCCCCTTTGGCCCCTGGCATTTCTCCTTCCGTTGCTCGGTGCTTCAGCCGCTCAGGGACAGGCGGTGACATGTAGCTCGCTCTGTCGGTCCGGCGAGAACCCCGATGCGTCTGGATGCTGCAGGGGAACTGCTAGCACCGCGGCGCGCGGCCCGCGCGCCCCTTCCCTCACCATTCTCCAGTTGGAATGCTCCCGCGGCGTCGCAGGGAGTTGTACGGCGGCGGGATCGCTTTATCTACAAGGTATTGTCGTCAGTCGAGACGATAAGCAGGCGGCCGAACTCGACGAGCGGGGGCATGGCCAGATCCTTTGGACATAACGTGGCGGAATGATGGAAATAAATCGGGCGCCTTTCTCGTTGTTCGGTTGCGACACCAACAAGGAGAGGACGCCCGATGACGACGAGAGCTACCCGAGCCACGAGCAGCCGTCCAGACCCGAGCGAAGAGGCGAGCGCGGTGGAGGAGCAGCTGCAGCGGACCTTCACGCCGGCGGTCATCGACGAGCTTCGGGGCCGCACCGGCTACAACCCGCGGCAGCGGCGCGCCACCGCGTTCCGCCTGGTGCTCACGGTCGTCGAGGGGTTCCTCGCGGGCCAGACGCTGTCGTTCGAGTCGCTGCGGGCGATCTTCGTGAGGCGCTTCGGCTTCATGCGCCCGTGCCCGTTCCAGAAGCGGTTCAAGCAGGAGTCGGCGGCGGCGTTCTTCCGCGCGGCGCTCGAGCACCTCGTGGCGTCGGTGACGAAGGCGGCGGGCCTGGAGCTGAGCGGGCCGCTCGCCCGCTTCGAGGACGTGCGGGTCTACGACGGTACGGGGCAGCGCGTGCCACCGCGCGGGCGCGAGCTGCTGCCGGGATGCACCAAGGGCAAGGCCGGCACCAAGTGGGTGATGGGCTACAGCATCAAGACCGGCCTGCTCGAGCACGGCGTCTCCGACGCGGAGACCGCGTCGGAGACGCCGCTGTGGCGGAAGCTGGTCCCGAGCTTCACGCGCGGGGTGCTCTACCTCTTCGACCTCGGCTTTTTCGAGCGCGCTCTGTTCACCCAGGCGAAGGCTGCCGGCGCGCACGTGCTGATGCGCCTCAAGACCACGGCGAAGGTACGCGTGACCGCGCACATCTCGGAGAACGGCCACACCCCGCTCCACAACTGGTCGCTTGGCTACTACCTGCAGAGCGTGTCGCGCAAGCGCGGGACGATCTTCGACCTCGACGTGACGTGGGGCAAGGGCAAGGACACCGTCGCATTGCGGCTCGTGGGACTCGCGCACAAGTCGACCGTCATCCGCTGGTACCTGACCACCGTGCCGCGCAGCGTGCTCTCGCCACGGCAGATCATCCAGACCTACCGACTCCGCTGGCTGATCGAGCTGCTCTTTCGCGAGCTGAAGCAGACCGCCGACCTCGGCCGCTCCTTCACCGCCGATCCCCACGCGATCAAGGCGCTCACCTACGGCGCGATGCTCGCCCACGCGCTCGTGCGCTCGGTCAGGATCCAGGCTGCACTCGCGCGCGACGTCCCTCTCGAGCAACTGCGCCCCCTGGCGACGTTGCACGTCGTGCGCGCCTACGCGCGGGACCTGGTCGACGCCCTCGTCTCCCTGAGCACCGCCGCGTGGACTGCCGTCGTGACCACCGTGGGCGCGGCACTCGTCGCTCTGGCACGCGAACGACAACCTTCACGCTCCAGGAAACGAATCGCCCTCAAACTTGGGGCGATCGGTGCTTAAGAGATCGGGCATGCGAGCGGGGGTGCCAGCTTGGCGACGCCGAAGGCTGTCTGGACCTGGGGTGGCTCTGCGCGAACGGCATTGGTGTGAGCACCGATCTCAAACGCGCCGCGCGCCTCAATCAACGTGCTTGCTACGGGGGACAGATCGTTGGATGTAGGCGTTTGGGAATTGATTATGCGGGGGGGCTTGGTGTCCCGCGAGACGTTGATCACGCCATCACCATCCAGCAGGCTACATGCAACGCCGGCGACGTCGAGGCCTGCCTCCAACTCGCGTGGCTCTACGACGATGACAGTCGCGATGTGCCGCAAGCGGCACTCCTCTACGATTCGCTTTGCGGCAGGGGTCTGGCTCGCGCCTGCAGCAACCTGGGCGCCCTCTTCGAACGCGGGCGCGGTGGTATCCAGGATTACGCTCGCGCGGCGACGAGCTATTGGCGAGGATGCGCGGGGGGTGACATGGTTGGATGTGGCAATCTAGGGTGGCTGTATGACAGCGGCCGCGGTGTACCCGTCGACACGGCGCGCGCAGTCAAGTTATACCGGCGAGCGTGTGGTCATGGGGGCGGTGAGAGCGCCTGCGTCAACCTGGGCGTTGCCTACCAGCATGGCATTACGGTGAGCTTCAATCCAGTCCGCGCCGCGGAGCTATATCGACACGCGTGCGCTCATGACGATCCGGTAGGATGCGAGGACCTTGCGCAGCTCTACCAAGTTGGGTTCGGCGTCGAGCGGGATGAGGCAACGGCGCTTCGCCTCTACAAACGAGCCTGCTTGAATGGCGGCCGCGACGGAGCGGGAGGCTGCAACGACTTGGCGCAAGTCTACGAGAGGACACCAGGATGCGGGTTCGCTGCACGCGCCGTAGAGCTCTACATCAAGGCGTGCCAGGAGGGACTCGGGCAAGCTTGCGCCAACGTGGGCCGCGTCTACGAAGCTGGCATCGGAACTTCACGAGACGCCAGCATCGCGGTATCATTTGACGATCTGGCCTGCAATGAGGGCGAGTCGACTGCGTGCTTGACTTTGGCGCGGCTCACGGCGGTCGGCGTCGGAACGCGACCGGATGCGGTAGCTGCTCAACGGCTGTATGCGAAGGCGTGTGATCAAGGGCTCACCATCGGGTGCCGGCGCGCCACGGACAACACCGATCCATGACGCATGATGATGTCGCGGCTAACTGGGATGCGTCGCGTCACCTCCTTTCCGGCGCTGCTTATCGTCGTCGCCCTCGGTCTATGGGGCTGCAGGCCGATGGCCGAGCGGGACGCGCTGGTGGCGCGGAAGCGTCGCGCTGGTTGCCTCGACGCCTGCGCACGCCCGGTGCTCGTCAGGAGCATGGAGTGTACCGCCTGCGACGCATACTGCCGGGTCGGTGACGCCGTATGCGGTTCGCCCGAAGATGTGGGGAGTTGTACGAGCGTCGCTACCGAGCGTACGCAAAAATGTCATGTAGTGTGCCGTGGTTTCGCGGCGCGTGCGTTCTGCGAGAATGTGTGCCTTGGAGACCTACCCCAGATTCTCGAGGACTGTAGAGCCGACGTTGCCGCGGACAACGCTGATCGCAACACGTGCATTCGCACGGTTCGTCGGACCTGCCGACGGGCGTGGTGTGCGAATGGCGGAGGCGCTCTGCAACGCTGCCTTGACGGAGCCGATGCCGTGCACAATGCCTGCACGCGCGCGTGTGAGACTCAACGTTAACGGTGTGAGGCGACGCGCAGTTCGATTCCGGTGGGAAGAACTTGGCGAGCTTCGGCTCCGGCTCGTCGCAGAGCAGCGCGAACATCTTCTGAGGCTTGCGTTCCCCACGTGGCCGGACTCCGTGGTGGTCGGATGCTGCGCGGACACGCGCCGACACGATGACCTTGCCGTCCGGCACCGTCACGCGCGCGGTCGCGGTCAGTGGGGAGGCCTTGGTGGCGCGCCTCCAGCCATGAGAACGCTGCCGGACCGGGAACGACCAGGTCCCCGGCAGCCGGCAGCGCAGGCCCGCGCCTTGCGCCACGAGTGGGATCGTGCTCTGTGTTGTTGTGGCGACGAGCCATCATCGCGGCCGGTCGATGGAGGGCATCATGTCGAGACAGTACCTTGTCCTATTCACCGCCGCGGCGGTCGGCGCGGCCCTCGCGTTCCAGTGCGGCGGAGGCGATCCCCCCGTGTCGTCGTCCCCGGCATGCATCCCGAACCAGTCGGTCAGTTGCGTCGGCGCCGGGAGCTGCACCGGGTACCAGGTCTGCAACGCGGCGGGGACGGCATACTCGGCATGCGACTGCTCGGGCCTCGACGCGGGGGTCGATGCAGACCTCGACGCCAGTGGGGACGGAAGTGACCACGCCGCGCCGACCGACTCGGGCCAGCCGCCGTGCGATCTGGGCAAGCCCTTCATGCCACCGACGCCGCTGGGCGGGAACATCAACACGGCGGACTACGAGCTGGTCGGCTCCCTCAGCCCCGACGAGCTGACGATCTACTTCGCGCGCGGCGCGAACGCCAACCAGAGCGTGGACATCTACCAGGCCACCCGCGCGACAAGGAGCGATGCCTTCGGCAACGTCGCGCCTGTCGGCAACGTCAACGGCTCCCTCATAGACGACGCCCCGGCTGTTACGGCGGATGGGCTCACGATGTACTTCGAGTCGAACGACTTCGACGCTGCGTCATTCTTCGACATCTTCGTGAGCCAGCGCACGAGCACCGCGATGCCATTCGGCACCCCGTCGGTGGTGACAGGCGTCAGCCAGCCGAACGTCTTCCATCGGTGGCCATATGTGACCGAGGACGGTAGTAAGTTGTACTTGACCATGCAGGGCAACAACGCTGACTTGCCTCTCTTCGAGGCGGACTGCACTGGCAAGGGGACATGCTCCAAGCCGGTGCAAGTGTTCGTGTCGGGCGTCGCGGATGTCCCGCATCCCGTGGTGACGGGCGACGGGCTGACGCTGTACTACTATCAAGGAGGCGACGTCTGGGTAGCGAACCGTGCCACGACGAGCTCCCTGTTCGCGAACGCCGCCGTCGTCACGGAGCTTGCCTCCAACCAGGGTGTGGACATCCCAGGATGGATCTCGCCGGACTCCTGCAGCCTCTACTTCACCAGTCAGCGCTCGGGGAGCGGCGGAAAGTATGACATCTGGGTCGCGTCACACCCGCCGTTTGGCGGTGACTGAACCGCGGTCTCCCATGGCGTCGGGTGCTGGGAATCGCTCCGCAATTGACTCACGTTCTGCGCGGTGTTGCGGTCCGACTGGGTCGTCACGCGGAAGGCTCCTGTTGATCTACAACGATGTGATGTTCTGCGCGGCGATTGTCGAAGGGTGCAGCTCTTCTCCGGCAGGGCGAAGCACAGCGACATCGAGCCACCCTGGTCCGTCCTTCCAGTGACACCGGACGGCCCCACTTCGCATAAGATGGATTCCGTAAACTTTCGCGCCCGACCGCGCTAGGATTTCCTATGCGCCACCTACAGCTACCGCCACGGCTACTACGACGGCCCCGAGCGCGAGTTCAGGGGCTTCGGCTACGTCGAGCAAAGCGACGCCGAGTCCTTCAGCGACGACGTCGGCAGCGGCACCTTCCCCTCCAACCTCCTGCCCGACCAGAGCGGCGAGTACCAGCTCCCGCCCGTCCTCACCAGGACCTGGTTCCACACCGGCGCCTGGAAGGACGCCGCCGACATCGCCGCCGCCTTCTCCGGCGAGTACTTCAGCGGCGACTCCTCCGCCACGGTCCTCGACCGCACCCTGCTCACCAACTTCACGCCGGACAGCCCGCAGCAGGCCCGCGAGGCCGCCCGCGCCCTCAAGGGCAGCGTCCTGCGCCAGGAGCTCTACGCCGACGACGGCACCTCCGACGCCGACAAGCCCTACTCCGTCGCCGAGCACCGCTACGAGGTCCGCCAGCTCCAGCCCCCCGCCGCCGGTACGCGCCACGGCGTCTACCTCACCCACCCCCGCGAGGCCGTGAGCTACCACTACGAGCGCGACGCCACCGACCCCCGCGTCCAGCACGCCTTCACCCTCGCCGTCGACGACTACGGCGTCGTCACCCAGGCCGCCGCCGTTGGCTACCCCCGCCGCACCAGCTCCAGCTACGACGAGCAGAACAAGCTCTGGGTCTCCCTCGCCGAGCACGACGTCATCCACGTCGACGATCAGGACACCTGGCGCCGCATCGCCGTGCCCAAGGAAGCGCGCAGCTTCGAGCTCACCGGCATCAGCTACTCGAGCGGCCTCCTCGACTTCGACACCGTCGCCACCGCCGCGTCATCCGCCAGCGAGATCGCCTACGACACTGCCCCCACCTCCGGCCTCCAGAAGCGCCTCCTACACAAGTCGCAGGCCATCTACATCAAGGACGATCTCTCCGCCACTCTCTCCCTCGGCTCCATCGAGTCCAAGGCCCTGCTCGACCACACCCTCTCGCTCGCCCTCACCGGGGGCCTCGTCACCAGCGTCTACGGCAGCACCGTCACCAGCACCATCCTCAGCACCGACGCCGGCTACGTCGCGGTCGGTTCCGACTACTGGGCCATCTCCAGCGTCCCCACCTACGACCCCGACCACTTCTACCTCGTCACCAAGATCACCGAGCCCTTCGGCAACCGCTCCAAGGTCGTCTTCGACTCCTACGATCTGCTCCCCACCGAGGCCCACACCTCCGACACCACCGCCGCCCTCGACCTCGTCACCACCTTCGACAACGACTACCGCGTCCTCGGCCCCTACCAGACCACCGACCCCAACGGCAACCGCGTCGCCGTCGCCTTCGACGAGCTCGGCATGGTCGTCAAGATGGCCGAGATGGGCAAGAGCGGCGGCTCCGACGGCGACACCCTCACCGACCCCACCGCCTACTTCGAATACGATCTCTCCTCCTGGCACGACACCGAGGGCGGCTCCACCCCCACCCCCGTCTACGGCCACGCCTACCACCGCATCGACCACGGTGGCACCGCCGTCTGGCAGGAGAGCTACTCGTACACCGCGGGCAACGGCAAGGAGGTCCTGCGCAAGGTGCAAGCCGAGCCCGACGCCGAGGACAACCCGCGCTGGGTCGGCAACGGCCGCACCGTCTGGGACAACAAGGGCAACCCCATCAAGCAGTACGAGCCCTACTTCGCCTCCGACGGCGGCTACGACCTCGAGAGCGATTCTGGCCTCGAGCGGCGTCACCCCCATCATGCGCTACGACGCCCTCAGCCGCCTCGTACGCACCGACTTCCCCAACGGCACCTACTCCAAGGTCGTCTTCACCCCCTGGTACCAGGAGACCTGGGACCCCAACGACACCGTCACCGACTCCCAGTGGTACGCCACCAACATCGCCCTCTCCAGCGGCGATCCACTCCACCGCGCTGCCACCCTTGCAGCCGCGTGCGACGGCACCCCGACCCTCGCCCACGCCGACACCCTCGGCAGGACCTTCCTCACCCAGCAAGACAACGGCTCGAGCTCCACCCACGACTACTACGACACGACGCTGGAGCTCGACATCGAGGGCAACACCCTCTCCCTCACCGACGCCCGCGGCAACACCACCCTCGCGCACACCTACTGCCCCGGCGGCCACGCCATCCAGAGCGTCAGCGCCGAGGCCGGCACCAGCTCCGCCCTCTTCACGACATCAGGCGAGGCGCTCCGAGCGTGGAACAGCCGCAGCGTCATGGTCCGCCACGACTTCGACGCCCTCCGAAGACCCACCAAGCTCTACGTCACCCTCGGCGCGGGCAGCGAGTTCCTCGCCGAGCTCACCCTCTACGGAGAGATCCTCTCCGATCCCACCAGCGTCAACATGGCCGGCCGCGTCTACCGCGTCTACGACGGCGCCGGCGCCGCCACCCACGACGCGTTCGACTTCAAGGGAAACCTCCTCCAGCACAGCCGCGTCCTCATCGCCGACTACACCACCACCGCCAGCTGGGACGATCTCGACGGCATCTCCACCCTCTCCGCCATCGAGTCCGCCGCCGCCACCTACCTCGCCAGCGAGACCTTCACCACGTCGAGCACCTTCGACGCCCTCGACCGCGTCACCTCCATCACCACACCAGACTCCAGCGTCTACCTCCCCACCTACAACGAGGCCAACCTCCTCGAGGCCGTCGACGTCAAGATCCTCGGGGCGAGCACCGCCACGGCGTTCGTGAGAAACATCGACTACAACGCACGCGGACAGCGCACCCAGATCGACTACGCCGGCTCCTCCAGCGCCGCATTCACGACCACGTACTCCTACGAGGCAGAAACCTTCCGCCTCACCGAGCAGACCACCACCCGCGCCAGCGACAGCGCCACCCTCCAGGACGCGACGCTCACCTACGATCCCGTCGGCAAGATCGTGGAGATCGACGACGGCGCCGACCAGACCCTCTACTTCTCCGGCTCGAGCCCCGTCACCGGCGACCGCCAGTACGAGTACGATCCCATCTACCGCCTCACGTCGGCGAGCGGCCGGGAGCACCCGAGCCAGACCCAGCCCGAGACCATGACCGACCTCGACAGCCCCCTGTCGACGGTGCCTCACCCCAACGACACCCAGGCCATGCGGGCCTACACGCAGACCTACGACTACGACGAGGTCGGCAACATCCTGGGCATGTTCCACACCGCCACCAGCGCCAACTGGAACCGCCACTACACCTACGACTCCTCCTCCAACAAGCTCGCCACGACGGAGATGCCCGGCGATCCCTCCGGCGGCCCCTACTCCGGCACCTACTCCCACGACGAGCGCGGCAACATGACGGCCATGCCGCACCTGTCCACCATCGCGTGGGACTGGGCGGACCGCATGCAGAGCGCGGACCTCGGCGGAGGTGGTACGGTCTACTTCGTGTACGACTCCGCCGGCCAGCGCGTGCGCAAGGTCTGGGACAAGACCTCCTCGCTCCGGGACGAGCGGATCTACCTGGGCGGCTACGAAATCTGGCGGGAGTCCTCGGTCTCGGGCGGGACTACCACGGTGCAGGAAGAGCGCCAGACCTTGCACGTCATGGACGACGTGCGGCGCATCGCCATGGTCGAGACCCTCACGGTGACGGGCGGGAGCACCGTGACCTCGCCGACGTCACGGCAGCGCTACCAGCTCGCCGATCAGCTCGAGTCCACCTGCGTCGAGCTCACCGAGGACGGGAGCATCATCTCCTACGAAGAGTACTTCCCGTTTGGCGCGACGTCGTTCCGGTCAGCAAGCGGGAGCATCGACGTCAGTGCGCGCAGGTATCGCTACAACGGCAAGGAGAGGGACGAGGAGACCGCGCTGCATTACTACGGGGCGCGGTATTACGCCGCGTGGCTCGGAAGATGGACAGCGGTAGATCCGTCCGGACGCGGTGTCGACAACGCCTACGCCTACGTACGAAACCGACCTACCACGCTCGTCGATCCGGACGGACGGCAAGACACGAATCCGAACCTTAAGCAGCGCCTCGCAGCGCAGTTCAAACACGACACGGAGCTCGCGAAGGCAGCTCAGTTCCTTCAGGCGTACATCCCGCTCACAGCGCACCGGGCCGCGACAACACCAACACAAGGTCAGCCTTCACGGCCCGAGCCGAAGCTCGACCGCACGCAGGTTGCGACCGCCCTCAAGGCGGAGGAATTTAGACAGGCGACAGTACGCGTCACACCAAAGGCTCCAACACCAAAGCCAGAGACGCCGGCACAAGCCTTCGTGAATGAGGCAGTACGCGTCGTTGGGGGCGGGCTTGAGCAACAAGCGGAACCCCTCCGCCAAGTCTACCTTCGCATCGGCGAGGGCGATCCGGGCGGAGCGCTCGAAGCTTACGGCAGCGCCTGGTACCATGATTACAATCCCATTGCGGCTGCGCGCACCGTTGCGCGCGGACTCGTGGAGAACGTGAAGACGGTGAACCGCGAGGCCGCCACCGCCGGCACGGGCCAATCGGACGTAGACGCCGCGCGTTCAGGTGCTCGCGAAGTGGTGGCCTTCGGAAGTCTGGCGCTGTTCTTCCTTGGGCTGCGCGCGGGCGAGCCGGGCGTGCGTCCCATGTCGGAGCTGGCGGGTGATACGGAGGGAGCCATTGGGAAGCGTCCACGGGGACCGACGGTACTGGGAGATGAGACTGCGGGCATCCCAAAGAACGCAATCAGTTGGAGCGAGGCTGTCAAGCGCGTGAAGGGCCCCGGACGTTTCAATGTTATCGTTGACAGTCTCGCAGATGCTCGTCGCTTAATCGCAGAGGCAATGCCGGGCGCAACGGAATTGCCCGAGGCCAAGGCGGGAATGGAGTACCCGAAGCCCGGCGGCGAGAAGAACTGGTTCCAGGTTCAGCCCGCCGAACCCGAGGTCGGGAACACTCTCCCGCACATCAAATACGCTGACTGGACAACTGGAAAGAAGGGCACAGGAGGAAGTTTTGGGCACATCTATTTCCGTCATTGATAAACCATTGGCGGCGGGCGTTCCAGATGCGGGCGAAGGCCGATGAGTTTTATGTTTGAGTTGTACTATAAGCCACCGATTGACCATGAACGGGAAGCGAGACTCTCGCAGGCCGTCGCGAAGCACGGTGGCAAGATGACGTATCATGAAGGCCCAGACGAAGGGGTCGAGGGGCCGGTGGTACTCACATTTGAGTTCCCTTCCTTGGAGGCAGCCGAAGACTCAGCGCGCGAACTTCTGGCTGCCGGTGAGCATGTCGAGGGGCCCGGAGCATACGGTGATGATGATTGATTGCCTCCCCCTGCTCGACGTGGTGAGCGTGGTCACGAAGATGGAGGGAGCGTCGAGCACGAGAATCGAGGGGCGCAGTCAGAAGGGCAGGTCGTGGTGGGGGTCATCGAGGGCGCGGTCGACAGCGTGACGGTAAGCGACCAGCGCGCGACGCAGGTGCAGGGCGCCGCGGACGAGGGCGCGAGCGCGGCGGGAGACGTCGGACTCGCCCGGGGGGTCGGGGCCGTCGGCGAGCGGGGGATGCTCCAGGAGCAGGGCGCGCAGGAGGGTGTAAATACCCCACCAAGCCTACGGAGCCTCTCATCGATCCGTCACGTCGAAGATCGCACCCCCTGCGCCCACACGTCTCCCGTCCCCCCCATCACGCGCGAGACCGCAATGTCAAGGGCCGAGGCGCCGGACCGACTTCCTCTCCGGCGCCTATCGCTACGAGAAGCGCCACCACCGCAGCCGGCCGTCGAAGAGCACGAGCCGTCCCAGGTGCCCGGCGGCGACCTCGCGCCCGGCGTGGACCTCCTCCGGCGTCCTGCCGCCGCACGCCCCGTGCCGGTCCCGGAAGACGTCGCCGCAAACGCGACTCACTCGCTCGACTGCGGCCCGCAGCCTCAGGCGGTACGCCGGAGGCGTACCTCGGTAGTGGCCTAGGAGCAAGCCTCCCCGGCACCCGCTGGCGACTGCCTGTTCCCCGCGCCGAGGTCCGCCGCATGCAGCACCCAGCCTCCCCGATGGCGCGCGGGAGCGCGACATCAAGGGGAGGGGCGCCACGCGCAGGGCTCGCGCGCAAGCCGTCGTGCGTGCCGTAGTCCGTGATCATGCACCCACCGCCGGCACGCGCGACGGCGAGCACGAGCCCGAGCATGGCGCCCGGAGGGGCATCCCTCCTCCATGCGCTCGTACACCCAGACCTACGACTACGACGAGGTCGGCAACATCCTCGGGATGTTCCACACGGCCACCAGCGCCAACTGGAACCGCCACTACACCTACGACTCCTCCTCCAACAAGCTCGCGACGACGGAGATGCCCGGCGATCCCTCCGGCGGCCCCTACTCCGGCACCTACTCCCACGACGAGCGCGGCAACATGACGGCCATGCCGCACCTGTCCACCATCGCGTGGGACTGGGCGGACCGCATGCAGAGTGCCGACCTCGGCGGAGGTGGTACGGTCTACTTCGTCTACGACGCGGCGGGGAACCGCGTGCGCAAGGTCTGGGACAAGACCTCCTCGCTCCGGGACGAGCGCATCTACCTCGGGGGCTACGAGATCTGGCGGGAGTCCTCGGTCTCGGGCGGGACCGCCACGGTGCAGGAGGAGCGCCAGACCTTGCACGTCATGGACGACGTGCGCCGCATCGCGATGGTCGAGACGCTCACGGTGACGGGCGGGAGCACCGTGACCTCGCCGACGTCACGGCAGCGCTACCAGCTCGCCGACCAGCTTGAGTCCACGTGCGTCGAGCTCACCGAGGACGGGAGCATCATCTCCTACGAGGAGTACTTCCCCTTCGGGGCGACGTCATTCCGGTCGGAGACCGGGGAGGTGAGCAAGCGCAGGTACCGGTACAACGGCAAGGAGAGGGACGAGGAGACCGCGCTGCATTACTACGGCGCGAGGTACTACGCGGCTTGGCTCGGGAGGTGGACGGCGGTAGATCCGTCCGGACGCGGTGTCGACAACGCCTACGCCTACGTACGAAACCGACCTACCACTCTCGTCGATCCAGACGGGCGCCAGGACACGGATCCGAACCTTAAGCAGCGCCTCGCAGCGCAGTTCAAACACGACACGGAGCTCGCGAAGGCAGCTCAGTTCCTTCAGGCGTACATCCCGCTCACAGCGCACCGGGCCGCGACAACACCAACACAAGGTCAGCCTTCACGGCCCGAGCCGAAGCTCGACCGCACGCAGGTTGCGACCGCCCTCAAGGCGGAGGAATTTAGACAGGCGACAGTACGCGTCACACCAAAGGCTCCAACACCAAAGCCAGAGACGCCGGCACAAGCCTTCGTGAATGAGGCAGTACGCGTCGTTGGGGGCGGGCTTGAGCAACAAGCGGAACCCCTCCGCCAAGTCTACCTTCGCGTCGGCGAGGGCGATCTTGGAGGAGCGCTCCAGGCTTACGGCAGCGCCTGGTACCATCATTACAATCCAATTGCGACTGCACGCACGGTTGCCCGCGGACTCGTGGAGAACGTGAAGACGGTAAACCGCGAGGCGGCGACCGCCGGCACGGGTCAATCAGACGTTGACGCCGCACGTTCGGCCGCTCGCGAAGTGGTGGCCTTCGGAAGTCTGGCGCTGTTCTTCCTTGGGCTGCGCGCTGGCGAACCGAATGTGCGTCCGCTCTCGGAGCTGGCGGGAGATACGGAGGGAGCCATCGGGAAGCGTCCCGTCAAGCTTCAGCCGTACGGCGGACCGGGCGGTGGGCACCACGTCCCCGCCAAGAGTGCCTTCGTGGGCGATCCGGCGTATGACCCGGTGCAAGCCTTGGCGATCCCAAACGCTGAGCTAGCCCGGCTTGGCGTTGAACACCCACTTGTTACGGCCGCGCAACAGCAAGGCTATCGCGCGTTCGCGGCGACAGGCAGGCCGTTGACGTGGGCAGCAGTCCAAGATATCGAGACGACTGCGCTCGTCAAGGGCGGCCTGAATCGGGACCTTGCTGGACAGACTGTCTCGCGTGCCATTAGTGCCTTGAAAGCGTCTGGCGTTAAAGGCCCGACTCGTATACCCTGGGGTTCATGATGTCAAATAAGTCGATCGAGGAATTCGGCCGAATCTTGGTCGCAGAGGTTCGGGATCGCGCCGTCCATGACTGTGATCACAACCGTGATCCAGGCCGGCACTCGGCGATCGGGAAACGCTGGCAGTCTAAGGGCATTGGTCCGGACAGTGAATGTGCCAAAGTCGTGGCGCCAGACTGCATTGATTACGCCATATATTATCTACTCGATGCCATTGATAATGGTACACTCCATCTCCAGTTGAAGACCACTGAGGGCGACATTGTCGACCTTACCTCTGACGGCATGGGAGAGCTGGCCGGCTGGTACATCGGGCCTTCGGAGGGCTGGCGTGGGAAGTACTCCAGTGAGCGCTATTCGGAATTCGTCGCGCCCGAATGAAGGATCCTCTCCCTGCAGTACTCAGGCGGTACGCCATATGCGTACCGCGATAGTCGCCTAGGAGCAAGCCCTCCGGCGCCGAGGTCCGCCCCGTGTAATACCCCACCAAGCCTACGGAGCCTCCTCGTCAATCCATCACGTCGAACTCGCGCCCCCTGCGCGCCCACACGTCTCCCGTCCTCCCCTCACGCCCGAGACCGCCATGTCAAGGAACCGAGGCGCCGGACCGACTTCCTCTCCAGCGATGGGCGCCACGAGAAGCGCCACCGCCGCAGCCGGCCATCGAAGAGCACGAGTTGTTTTAGGTGCCCGGCAACGGCGTCTCGCCCGGCATGCACCTCCTCCGGCGTCCGTCCGCCGTACGCCCCGTGCGGCCGCGCCCAGAAGACGTCGCCGCAAATGCGACTCACTCGCTCGATTGCGGCCCGCATCCTCAGGCGGTACGCCGTAGGCGTACCTCGATAGTGGCCTAGGAGCAAGCCTCCCCCGGCACCAGCTGGCGATTGCCTGTTCCCCGCGCCGAGGTCCGCACCGTGCAGCCGACCAGCCTCCCCGATGGCGCGCGCGAGCGCGACATCGAGGGGAGGGGCGCCACGCGCAGGGCTCGCGCGCAAGCCGTCGTGCGTGCCGTAGTCCGTGATCATGCACCCACGGACGGCACGCGCGACGGCGAGCACGAGCCCGAGCATGGCGCCCGGAGGGGCATCCCTCCTCCATGCGCTCGTACACCCAGACCTACGACTACGACGAGGTCGGCAACATCCTCGGGATGTTCCACACCGCCACCAGCGCCAACTGGAACCGCCACTACACCTACGACTCCTCCTCCAACAAGCTCGCCACGACCGAGATGCCCGGCGACCCCTCCGGCGGCCCCTACTCCGGCACCTACGACCACGACGAGCGCGGCAACATGACGGCCATGCCCCACCTGTCCACCATCGCGTGGGACTGGGCGGACCGCATGCAGAGTGCCGACCTCGGCGGAGGTGGTACGGTCTACTTCGTGTACGACTCCGCCGGCCAGCGCGTGCGCAAGGTCTGGGACAAGACGAGCGCCCTGCGCGACGAGCGCATCTACCTCGGCGGGTACGAGATCTGGCGGGAGTCGACCGTCTCCGGCGGGACCGCCACGGTGCAGGAGGAGCGACAGACCCTGCACGTCATGGACGACGTGCGGCGCATCGCGATGGTCGAGACGCTCACGGTGACGGGCGGGAGCACCGTGACCTCGCCCACCTCGCGGCAGCGCTACCAGCTCGCCGACCAGCTCGAGTCCACCTGCGTCGAGGTCAAGGAGGACGGCAGCATCATCTCGTACGAAGAGTACTTCGCCTTCGGGGCGACGTCGTTCCGGTCGGAGACCGGGGAGGTGAGCAAGCGGAGGTACCGGTACAATGGCAAGGAGAGGGACGAGGAGACCGCGCTGCATTACTACGGGGCGAGGTACTATGCGGCGTGGCTCGGCAGGTGGACGGCGGTAGATCCGTCGGGCCGCGGCGTCGACAACGCCTACGCTTACGTGCGAAACCGGCCTACCACTCTCGTCGATCCAGACGGGCGCCAGGACACGGATCCAAACGTGCAGGGTCTCCGAAAGAGGCTCGCAGCACAGTTTGGTCAAGCGGCACATCTTGCCACGGCGGCCGCGTTCCTTCAAGCATACATACCATTCACGGCACGTAAGGCGAGGCCGAAGCCGATACCGAAACACACTTCATTACACCAACCGAAGCTCGATCCCGCACATGTTGCCGCGGCCATCAAGATGGAGCAATCCGCACCACGAACCGATCAGTTACGCGGCGCGACGGTTCACGGGCAATGGGAGTCCTGGGGAGGGTCCGTTATCAGCGGCTTCATCGAGCATCAAACCGGATGGATCTCCACAAGGACCCTCAAGACGCAAGCCCGGCCTGGTACTGAGGTACTGGACAAGCTCACGGCAGGTGACCTGGGCGGCGCACTGAAGTCATACCTCAAGGCCGCATTCATAACCTACAACCCTGGACGTGAGCTATTCGCAGTTATTGGATCCATTGCAGACACGATTCAGAGTGGGCTGGCCACCGCTACCGGCGCCGCTACCCAAGGCGAAAGGGGTGAAGGCGCCGGCAAGGCCGCGTCAGGAGTTTTCAATCTTGCGCTTGTCTTCGTCTCGGGCCAAGGAGAGGTAGGGGACCTCGGTGAACTAGCAGGTGATACAGAAGGAGCCATCGGCCGGAGGCCTCCGCCCGTCGGAGACGAATTCCCCGTTGGCGTACGTGTACGGGCACCCGGGATAGACCTCGACCTATTCAACCAAAGCCTGCGCTCGGTTCGGCCGAAGCTCACCGAAGCGGGGTTTGCCGAACTTCCAAAAACAGCGACAGGTAGAGTTGGGTTCGAGCGATTGGAGCGTCTCTCTGGAGGTAGGACGCGGCTTTACGAGGTAGACTTCGATCCTGAAGCCGGAGGCGGAGGGCATTGGCACAAGTATGTTCGCGACGTTCACGGTCAATGGAGCGAACTGAACAATCGGGGGTACGTCGGTGCAATGGGGCGGGATAATCCCGTCGCGAGACTTCACATACCAGGTCGGAGGTGAGCATGTCTCAAGACGATAGCCGCAGGTTTTCACCCATCCCGGCCGCGTCAATCGGCGGCATCAACGTAACCGCAATTCGAGCGGTGGACCCCTCGGCTGCGAAAGAGATTGAACGCATAGGCGCGAAGCTTGCTGCAGGGACGGACTCAGATGCAGATGTTCTCCGCCTGTGCCAGTTGCTCCTGAGGTTTGGCGAGACGCAGAAGGCTGAGGCGATGCTAAGCGCCAGTGTCGATGACACCGACGCGGGTCGACTATTCCGCGCGACGTTTCCAGGGCGCATCAGCACGTTCGAGTCCGCGATCGATGCGTTTAAGGTTCAGTTCTCTGTCATCCTACGCATGATATCTTCAAACAGAGTGCTGCACCGGGTGTTTCAGGTCCAGCACTGCGCCGCCATCTCGTCTGATCCTGTCGTCGCAATGCTGAAGCGTGTCGGGTGTGAGGTCGACTTGCGCGACGAAAACGGCATAGTTGGTGACGTGCAAGTGCCCGGCGAGGCTCACGCGATTCCGATGATATTTGCTGGTGCCACGTGGACTGTCGATCTTGACCATGTCGGGGCGCAATGGCTTCGCGCAAAGGGTTAGTGGTTGGTTAGCGCCACGACATGCGTAGTATCTCAGCGAGTGTAGTACCCCACCAAGCCTACCGAGCCTCCTCATCGAGCCGTCACGTCGAAATCGCGCCATCGCGCCCTCTCCGCCCACACGTCTCCCGCCCTCCCTCACCCGCGAGACCGCCATGTCAAAGACCGAGGCGCCCGACCGACTTCCTCTCCGGCGCCTGTCGCTACGAGAAGCACCACCAGCGAAGCCGGTTGTCGAAGAGCACGAGGCGTTCGAGATGCCCGGCGGCGGCCTCGCGCCCGGCATACACCTCCTCCGGCGTCCTCCCGCCGTACGCCCCGTGCGGCCGCCCCCAGAAGACGTCGCCGCAAATGCGACTCACTCGCTCGATTGCGGCCCGCATCCTCAGGCGGTACGCCACCCTGGTCCGTCCTTCCAGTGACACCGGACGGCCCCACTTCGCATAAGATGGATTTCGTAAACTTTCGCGCCCGACCGCGCTAGCATTTCCTATGCGCCCGCAGTTGGCCGGGTCACCGCTGAGATCGGCGCAGGTGAAGCCGCAGGCCGTCTCGGAGGTGGGGCAGGCGTCCAGGTTGCTCCGCACGCCGCAGGCGGGCGCGGTCAGCGCAACCGCTATCAGGCATGTACAGGCCCGACGACACCAAGAAGAGCTCCTCCCGTGCAGCCGACCGAGAACGTTACCCAATGTCACGGTAGACCTCCGGGACAAGGACCCGGTCCAGTGGCGAGCCGCCGGCAAGAGCGTTGTTCAACAAGCATGCCGCATGCGCTATTTCTCACGATCTCCGTCTCGCTGTGGACCCGTTTCAGTCCGTCCGTCATAACTTGGGGGTCGGGCATGGGCCATCCGTGAGGTCTCCGTACCTACAAGCGGCCTTCCAGGCTGCAGTAGGTCCAGCGCCTGAGCCGCATGAAGCGGAGATAGCGGATACAATTCGCGACATGCCCGTCGACGCCATTGCGTCAAACTTGCTCATCGGTTCTTGCTGAAACCATTCGCCCTCGAGTTCGACGATATCTTTGGCTGCGCCTCCGTGTCGCGCGATGGCCGCGTAGAAAACGATACCATTACGTCGATCTTTGGACGGTGGACCATATACCCGAACATGAAAAGTCGTGCGACCATCAGCATGACTTTCACCCACTCGGTTTCGGCCAAAGCCCCGAACTAGGCCGGTGCGCACACAGCGTTCGTTCACAGTCATCCCAGCTGGAGGGGTCAGAGTCGTGACGAAGGAGTGTCGGTGGCCATGTCCAGCCATCACACCCAAGGCCAGTACGAGCTGAAGGGCGAGCACACCAACACCCGCCACCATCACAGTCGCCACCACCCTTGCCAGTGAGGAGTGTATCCACTGCCAATTGGTACCACCCATGGCGAGCAACCTCATGCGACTAATCGTTCACCACGGCCACGGTTGCGGATCAACCATCGACGGCCCCGTCTCCAAGAGATTTCCGGGCCCGTGAACTCTGTCGTTTAAGCCGCTGTACGTGTGGCTGCTATCAAAAAAACTACTAACAAATCCTAGCACCTGAGAGTCGGCTTGCGCCGGCAAGTAGAGATCCCCGAGCGTTTCAGCCTGATAGGTGTGCTGTCTCTCGTGAGCTTGCGTGTATGGGCCAGGCGAGGCATTCTCGTAGCAGATTACGTTTCCGAGTGTGACGGCCGGCGTAAATGCGCCAACCACCGGATGCCCCTTAAATTCGATTGCGTTATTTCCTATGTCCACGGAGTAGTCAACGCCGTACTCCTTTCCGTCAACAACATTGGTGGCGACGCCTGCCGCACCGAACGCGAGCCCGACCGCCGTTGCCTCCGCGGCATTGATCTTTCCAAGAAACGAGCCGACCGTGGCGTTGTACAGATCCAAAAGGCCACCCACGCCGAAACGCCCAGAGGGATCTGCGCAGTTCACCGGATCGTCATGGCAGTACCCATACACGTACAGCCCGCCAGCCTGCCCGATCGGATCCTGCGTCAGCCACCTCCTCTGCCAGGGGTTGTAGTCTCGCGCGCCGTAGCGCAGGGTACCAGCATAGTAGTCCACCAGCCCGCCTGCAAACCCGAACGGCTGGAAGGTCGGGGAGCCCCCGTTGAGCCACTGGAGGTTGCCGTCGTAGACGGCGCTCATCGCACCCCAGGCGTCGCTGTAGGAGTACAGCTCCATCACCGCGCCGTCGGAGGTGCGGATCACCGCCTTCACGGTGCCGAGCTGGTCGGTCACGATGCGGTAGAGGATCCAGTTGTTGTCCCAGTCCAGGCGCAGCATCAGGTCGGGGACGTTGGCGTGGGTGAAGTAGGCGAAGTGGGCGACCACGCGGCCCGTGCCGTCCACCTCCCCGATGATGCGGTCGCCGTCGTAGAGCCATCCGCGCTGGTCCTGCGTCGTCCGGGCGATCCGCCGGTTCAGGCCGTCGACCCGGTAGTCGTAGGTGCGCGCGTTGCCGCCGTCGTTGCGGTCGAAGTGCAGCAGGTTGCCGGCGGGATCGTAGCGGTAGTTGACGAGGTAGTTCGATCCGGACTGGCTGTAGGTCGATCCGTCGGCCGCGTAGGCGAAGTGGGTGGGGCCGTCGTCGATGGTCCGGTCCTGCGCGTCGTGCGTCGGCCCGGACATCGTGCCGTCGGGGTTGTAGCTGTAGGACCCGCCGCCGCCGCAGGAGTTGGTGACGGTGTGCAGGCGGTTGTCCGGGTAGTAGTCGTAGCCGATCGCGCACGAGATGCCGTTCACGATCTCCGTCTCGCTCTGGACCCGCTCGCTGCCCGCGTGGTTGCGCGTGTAGTCTGCCTCGTAGAGCGTGGTCTGGCCGTGCTTCATCCAGTACCTGGTGAGCGCGCCGTTCAGGTCGTACTCGTAGCCCTCGCTCAGTGCCCCGACCGTCGGGCTGGCGATCATCCCGTTTGCGGCGCGCGTGACGGTGTAGTCCTGTCCGCCGCCCGTGATCCGCCAGAGGTAGCCGTCGGCGTCTCCGACGCCTCCGTTGTTGGCGGCGCCGTTCAGGTCGTCGTAGGTGAAGGTGAAGCCGGCGGCACCGTCGATGTCGCGCGAGGTGACGCGGGGGAGGTGGTCGCCGTAGCCGTAGTGGACGGTGTGGTCGAAGGTCGCGCCGTAGTTCGGGACCTGGAACTCCTCGGAGGTCAGGAGAGGGCCGTTGTACTTGTAGGTCAGGTTCACGTCGGTGTCGTCGATCGTGGAGACGTGTCCCTTGGCGTGTCCAGTCTGCGGGTCGTTGTCGGCATAGTAGCCGAACGAGGTCTGCCGCATCGTCCCGTCAACCGGACTCGGGTAGGAGATGCTGGAGATGCGGCCGTCAGCGTCGTGATCGTAGCTGACCACCGTGCCCGGTGGTTCGACGTAAGACAGGAGGCGCTCCGGGGAGTAGCCATAGTTGGTCGGCCCGCCGGGCGAGGCGCTCGGTGGGGCGTGCGAGCCCAGGAGGTCGTCGGCGTTGAACCCGTACCCATGGACGTAGCCCTGGGGCACCGTCACCGAATTCACGTGGCCCGCGGTGTCATACGTCAGGCCCACGACGTTTCCTCCCGGGAGCGACACATGCGAGGGCCGCCCGAGCGCGTCCTGGGTTGGATTGTTGAACACGTGGGATCCGAAGGGGCCATCGACCGAATCGAGGAAGCCCGTCGACGAATTGTAGTGGTACGTCGTGGTTAGTGTCGTTGGCGTAGAACCCTGGCTGATTGTTCCGAGGCGGCCGGAGTCGTAGCCGATATTGGTCGCATTTAGGCTCGAGCCAGGGTGGCCGGGCACGTCGCCACCCACCTGGACTTGCGTCACGCGGTCGTTGGCATCCAGCGTCAGCGTGGCGGTACGACCTGCGGGCGTGGTGTAGGTGACAGTAGCAGGGGGGCCCGCGCTAAACACCTGTGACACGGTGTACGGCGTCGAATTGATCAGGACCGTGCCGTACGTCGTCTGTCCCGTCAGGGTGCGCGGGTCCGACGCATCGCTCAACTGCTCCTGAATTGAGGTACTGGTGGCCACCGAGTGACCACCGATCGATGCCGTCGACGACGACACGTAGGCCGAGCCGAACCCGTAGCGTGGATCAGCGGATGGTACCGTCGTAATCGTGGTTCCATCCGGCAGCCACCCTGGTCCGTCCTTCCAGTGACACCGGACGGCCCCACTTCGCATAAGTAAGAGTCGATTGCGTGAGCGCGCCGGGTCGCGGCGGCGGTCGCGTGGCGCGGGTGCGCGGTCGCGAAATCGACGGTTGGACGAAGCCGGTGCGCGGCAGCGGCGAGGCGGTGGCCTCGGAGCCCTATGGGGAAGTTGGCGGCGTGTGGGTCACGCGTGCGGGTGCGCGAGGTGCGGAGCGGGCGGCGGGACGGCGCTCGACGCGGGCGTCCCGGAGCGCGCAGCGGGCAGCCGTGCGTGCTCGGGGGGCGGTTTTTGGTGGCGCGGATGGACCGGGGCCTGGGCCGCACTCGTGGAGCGAACGCAGTGGAGCACGACGCGGGGAGATCATGCGGCCCTCGGCGGGGCGCGAGCTCGGGGCTCGGGCAGCGCGGTGCGCACGAGGGCAGGCGTGTGGCAAGCGGGGCAGCGGCGCAGGTCGATGCCCGCGATTCGCAGCAGCAGGTCGGCGGCGACGGCACGGCGCTCCGGTCGCGCAGCGGGCGCGTGCGGATCCAGTCTGCGGCGTGCGGTCTCGAGGCGCGTGGTGGCGTGGCTGGCGGAGTGCAGGCCGTAGTGGCGGATCTTGACGAAGCCGCGCGGCAGCACGTGCTGGACGAAGCGCGCGAGCAGCTCCTCGGCCGGGACGGTGACCGACTTGCCGTCTCTGGTGCGGAAGGTGACGCCGCGCTCGCCCATCGAGACGAAGCGGTGGTTGGAGATGCCGACGCGGTGAGTGTAGCGACCGAGGTAGCGGATGACCTGAGCGGGGCCGCCGAAGGGTCGCTTGGCGTAGACGACCCAGGCCTTGCGTCGGAGCGCCAGCAGGTCGACGCCGCCCAGGTCGACGAGGCCGCGCGCGTGGGCGCGCTCGAGAGCGGCGAGCATCTTGCCGCGAAAGAGGGCGCCCATCACGCGCACGGGGAAGAGGAAGCGACGGCGCGCGCGCACCCAGCGCGCGGCGTCGCCGGTGAGTCCGCCGCCGGTGACGATGGCGTGCACGTGGGGGTGGAAGAGCAGCGCGCGCGTCCAGGTGTGCAGGACCATCGTGACGCCGAGCTCGGCGCCGAGCCACTTCGGATCCCGCGCGAGGGTGGCCAGCGTGTCGGCCGCGCTCGCGAAGAGCATGTCGAAGACCCTCGCGCGCGAGCGCCGCGCGACGGCGCGCAGCTCGGCGGGGAGCGTGAAGACGACGTGGAAGTAGTGCACGGGCAGAATGCGCTCGAGCCGCGTGGCGACCCACCGCGCCTGCGCGAGCGACTGGCACTTGGGACAGTGCCGGTTGCGGCACGAGTTGTACGACGGTCGCTCGAGCCCGCACGCGGTGCACACGTCCAGATGTCCGCCCAGCGCGGCGGTCCGGCATCGCTCGATTGCCCGCAGCGCCGACCGCTCCTCGGGACGCAGCACGCGGCCGCCGGCGAAGGCCTCGCCGTGGGCGCGCACCACGTCCGCGAGCTCGATGGGCGCCGCGCACGTGCGCGCGGGCGCACACGACGGGTGCATCGGGGGCTCAGGGCAGCGCGTCGAGGGGGCTCTGAATCGACTGCACGCGGGCGGTGCTCACGTGCAGGTAGGCCATCGTGCTCCTGAGCGACGCGTGCCCGAGCAAGACCTGCAACGTGCGAAGGTCGGTCCCTGCGTCGAGCAGGTGCGTGGCGAAGCTGTGGCGCAGCGTGTGCGGCGACACGCGCCGGGTGATGCCCGCGCGCCGCGCCGCCTTGAGGATCGCCCGGTGGACGGCCGCGCGCGTGAGGAGCGTCCCGGGCACGCGCCCCGGAAACAGCTGCGGTCCTGCGGGTCGTGACGCCTTCCAGTACGCGCGCAGCGTCGCCAGCAGCCTCGCGCTGAGCATCACGTAGCGCTCACGCCCGCGCTTGGTGTGCCGCACGTGCAGGAGCATCCGCTTCGGATCGATGTCGTCCACCCGGAGCTTGCACACCTCGCTCACGCGCAGCCCCGCCCCGTAGGCGAGCATCACCAGGGCCCGGTGCTTGTGGCTCGTGAGCGACGCGAGCAGCCGCGCCACCTCCGCGCTCGTCAGCACCACCGGCACGTGCATCGGCACCCGCATGCGCGCCATCCCCAGCGTCGCCTCCGGCCGCTCCAGCGTCACCTCGTAGAGAAACCTCAGCGCGGCCGCGTGCACGTTGACCGTCAGCGCCGCCAGCCTGCGCTCCGCCACCAGGTGCAAAAGGAACGTCCGGATCTCCGCCGCCCCCAGCGCGCACGGCGACCGCCCGTGGTACTGCGCGAACCGCCGCACGCACCCCACGTACGTGGCGATCGTGTTGGCGCTCATCCCTCGCAGCGCGAGGTCCTCGCTCATCGTGTCCCGCAGTCTTCGCTTCGCACCCATCGCGGCCTCCTTCGGCTCCGCGCGCGCCCACGAGCGGGCGGCGCGCGCCGCAGGATCGCCCGCATCACGGCACGCGAGGGCTACGAGGCGGGCTCGTCAGCGCGCACACGGCTCGCGGGGCTCCCGGGTCGCGAGCGAGCTTGATGCGGAGCCACGCTGCCGCGCAGCGGCTTCGTCCAAGATGGATTCCGTAAACTTTCGCGCCCGACCGCGCTAGGATTTCCTATGCGCCCTGCCGCAGACGAGGCAGGTACGGGCCGGGTCGCTACCTCCCGTTTCATCGGCTTGGGACGCCTGGATGGTGTTTCGTGCGCTTCCCATGGGGTGAATACACGGGAGGGGACGCTTCGATCAAAACGGCCTGCGTTGGGGGTACCATCGGGGGTCAGGCCAACTGCCCCGGCGGACCATGCCGGAAGCGCAGATCGTGGGGTCGGCGGCTTGGGCCAGAGGTCGTCCCTTGAAGCTCCCGACACCCCAAGTTCGGGTACCCTGGGATCCCCATCGACATGGCCGACTCCATCGACAAGAAGTCCCTGAGCGAGCGGGACATCTGCACGAAGTTCATCAACCCCGCCATCGAGCAGGCGGGCTGGGACCTTCAGGTGCAAGTGCGCGAGGAACTCTCCTTCACCAACGGTCGCGTGATTGTTCGGGGCAAGCTCATCACGCGGGGCAAGTCGAAGCGGGCCGATTACGTCCTCTACTTCAAGCCGGGGCTCCCGGTCGCCGTCATGGAGGCGAAGGACAACAACCACCGCGTCGGAGACGGGATGCAGCAGGCGTTGGAATACGCCGAGATGCTCGCCGTCCCGTTCGTCTTCTCCTCGAACGGCGACGGCTTCGTCGTCCATGACCGCACGGGCAACACGAAGCCCATGGAGCGCAACCTCACGCTCGACGAGTTCCCGTCTCCCGACGAGCTGTGGCGCCGCTACTGCGTGTGGAAGGGGATCACGGCGGAGGCCGAACCCGTGGTCACCCAAGACTACTACAGCGAGGCCACCAGCAAGCCGCCCCGCTACTACCAGCTCAACGCCATCAACCGGACCATCGAGGCCATCGCACGCGGCGACAACCGCATCCTCATCGTCCTCGCGACCGGGACAGGAAAGACGTTCACGGCCTTCCAGATCATCTGGCGCCTGTGGAAGGCGAAGGCGAAGAAGCGGATCCTCTTCCTTGCGGACCGCAACATCCTCGTCGATCAGACCAAGACGAACGACTTCAAGCCGTTCGGCAAGGCGATGACGAAGATCACGAACCGCAAGGTAGACAAGTCGTACGAGATTTACCTCGCGCTCTACCAGGCGATCACGGGCACCGACGAGACGAAGGACATCTTCAAGGAGTTCAGTCCCGACTTCTTCGACCTCATCATCGTCGATGAGTGCCACCGGGGCAGCGCGGCCGAGAACTCCGCTTGGCGCGACATCCTCGACTACTTCTCGGCTGCCACGCAGATCGGCCTGACCGCGACCCCCAAAGAGACGACCGACATCTCGACGACGCACTACTTCGGCGAGCCGGTCTACACCTACTCCTTGAAGCAAGGGATCGAGGATGGCTTCCTCGCACCCTACAAGGTCGTGCGGTTCGACCTCGACAAGGATCTCGAAGGGTGGCGCCCGCCGAAGGGGAAGCTCGACAAGCACGGCGAAGAGATTGAGGATTGCGTCTACAACCAGGGGGACTTCGACCGAAAGCTGGTCCTTGAGCAACGCAGGGGCTTGGTCGCCAAGAAGGTGAGCGACTTCCTCAAGGCCACCGACCGGATGGCGAAGACCATCGTCTTCTGCGAGGACGTGGAGCACGCGAGCGAGATGCGGCAGTTGCTCGTCAACGAGAACGCCGACCTCTGCGCCGCCGACCGTCGCTACGTGATGCAGATCACGGGGGACAACGCCGAGGGGAAGGCGGAGCTGGACAACTTCATCGACCCCGAGAAGAAGTACCCCGTCGTCGTCACCACCTCGAAGTTGATGAGCACGGGCGTCGATGCGCAGACGTGCAAAGTGGTCGTCCTCGACCAGACCATCAAGTCGCTCTCCGAGTTCAAGCAGATCATCGGCCGAGGGACGCGCATCCGCGAGGACTACGGGAAGCTCTACTTCACGATCCTCGACTTCAAGAAGGCGACCGAGCTGTTCGCCGATCCCGACTTCGACGGCCTCCCCGTCCGCGTCTACGAACCCAAGGGCGACGATCCCCCCGCTCCCCCGGACGACGACACGGGTACCGAAGCTCCGCCAAGGGACGACGGCTTCCCGCCCGAGATCGATCCCGACGAAGGCGGCGATGCGGGCGACACCATCATCCACGAGCACAAGGGCGGCAAGCGGGTGAAGTACGTCGTCGGTGACGTTCCGGTCTATGTGCTCAAAGAGCGCGTGCAGTACTACGGCAGCGACGGCAAGCTCGTCACCGAGTCGCTTCGGGACTACGTGAAGAAGGCCATGTGCGAGGAGTTCACGTCGCTCGATGCCTTTCTCCGGCGATGGAAGGCGGCCGACCGAAAGCAGGCCGTCGTAGAGGAACTTGAGACGCACGGCCTCCTGCTCGATGCGGTCGCCGAGGAGGTCGGGAAGGACTTTTCCGCCTTCGATTCTCGTCTGCCACGTTGCGTTCGGGCAGCCGCCGCTCACCCGCAAGGAGCGGGCGAACAACGTCAAGAAGCGCGACTACTTCACCAAGTACGGCGAGCAGGCACGAGCCGTCCTCGAAGCCCTGCTGGCGAAGTACGCCGACGAAGGCGTGGACGACATCGAGGACATGAACGTGCTGAGGGTCCAACCGCTCACGACGTTCGGCACGCCGGTCGAGATCGTGAAGACGTTCGGTGGCAAAGACGCCTACGTTGCGGCCGTTCGCTCGCTTGAAGACGAAATCTACCGAGCCTCCTGAAGGACAGCGACGCCATGGCCATCGGCACGACCATCAAGACCATCCAGGACATCATGCGCAAGGACTCGGGGGTCGATGGGGACGCCCAGCGCATCAGTCAGCTCGTCTGGATGATCTTCCTCAAGGTCTTCGACGACCGCGAGTCCGAGAAGGAGATGATGGACGACGGGTACAAGTCGCCCATCCCGTCCAAGTTCCGGTGGCGCGCGTGGGCGGCGAACCCCGAGGGCATCACGGGCGAGGAGTTGCTCAACTTCGTGAACAACGAGCTGTTCCCCAAGTTGAAGGAGCTGCCCACCACGGGCAAGAACGCCCCCGTTGCCGGTGTCGTTCGCGGTGTCTTCGAGGACGCCTACCAGTACATGAAGTCGGGCACCCTGCTCCGGCAGGTCGTCAACAAGCTCAACGAGGTTGACTTCAACAAGGCGGCCGACCGGCACGAGTTCGGCGACATCTACGAGAAGCTCCTCGGTGACCTTCAGAACGCGGGGAACGCGGGCGAGTACTACACGCCGCGAGCCGTCACCCAGTTCATCGTCGATCAGGTCGATCCCCAGCTCGGGGAGAAGATCCTCGACCCCGCGTGCGGGACTGGCGGCTTCCTCGTCTGCGCGATCGAGCACATCCGCGCAAGCTACGTGAAGAGCGCGAAGGGCGAGGAGAAGCTCCAGGCGAGCATCCACGGCGTGGAGAAGAAGCCGCTCCCTCACCTCCTCTGCGTGACCAACATGATGTTCCACGGCATCGACGTGCCGTCGCAGATCCGCCACGACAACACGCTCGCCCGCCCCTTGCGTGACTACGGCCCCGCCGACCGCGTGGACGTGATCATCACGAACCCACCGTTCGGCGGAATGGAGGAGGACGGGATTGAGACGAACTTCCCGACGCAGTACCGGACGCGGGAGACGGCCGACCTGTTCCTCGTCCTGTTGATGACGCTCCTCAAGAACGGCGGCCGTGCGGCGCTCGTCCTTCCCGATGGCACGCTCTTCGGCGAGGGCATCAAGACGCGCATCAAGGAAGCGCTCCTCGCCGAGTGCAACCTCCACACGATCGTCCGACTCCCGAAAGGCGTCTTCGCGCCCTACACGAGCATCAAGACGAACCTGCTGTTCTTCACCAAGGGCGAGCCGACCAAGAACGTCTGGTTCTACGAGCACCCCTACCCCGAGGGCGCGAAGAGCTACTCGAAGACCAAGCCCCTTACGATCAAGGAGTTCGAGCCCGAGAAGAAGTGGTGGAGCAAGCGCAAGGAGAACGACCACGCGTGGAAGGTGTCCATCGAGGACATCAAGGCGCGCGGCTACAACCTCGACATCAAGAACCCGCGCGCCGTCGATGACGGTCCCGGGGACGCCGACGAATTGCTCCAGCAGTACCGGCAGGCCGCCCTGGAGGCAGCGAAGATCCGCGACCAGCTCCGTGACGAGCTGAAGGCCGCGCTCGAAGGAGCCAGGGGATGACCGTCCAGACCCCCATGTTCGAGAAGGCGGGCGCAAAGCCCCCGAAGCTCGCGGCTCGCGTCGAGGAGATTGTCGGCAGCGGATTCGATGTGAAGAAGTTCGTCGAGAACTTCGAGGTGCTGGTCAACGTCGCCGGGAGCACCAAGCATTTGAAGGAGCTGGTGCTCCAGCTTGCCGTCAGGGGGCGATTGTCCGGTCCGACCGCCGAGACGGCCGACTCACTGGTCGCCGAGTTGCAGCGTGCCCGCGCCAAGCTCGCGAAGGCTGGGATTCGCATCGGGGACGTGTCGCTTCCCGTTGCTGACGATGAAGCTCCGTACCGTCTGCCACCCGGTTGGCGGTGGGTTCGACTCGGTGAGTTTGGTGGGTTTCTCGGCGGTGGGACGCCCTCGAAGTCGAACGCGACGTTCTGGGCGGGACCGTTGCCGTGGGTTTCCCCCAAGGACATGAAGCGTCCCTACATCGAGGACGCTGAGGACCACATCTCGATGGCCGCAGTGGAGGGCTCCGCTGCAAAGCTGATTCCAGCTCGGAGCGTTCTCTGCGTTGTCAGAGGGATGATTCTCGCGCACTCGTTTCCGGTCGCCGTCACCATGCGGGAGGTGGCGATCAACCAGGACATGAAGGCCCTCGTCCTGGCGATGCCGGAGCTTTCGGAGTTCATTCTTCGGAGCTGCCAGGCGGCTCGAACGCGAGTTCTTGCGAAGGTGGAGCATTCCTCCCACGGGACGTGTCGCCTGGATTCCGAGACCGTCGAGATGCTTCCGATTGCTCTCCCACCGCTCGCCGACCAGCGGCGGATTGTCGCCAAGGTGGACCAGCTCATGGCCCTCTGCGACGACCTGGAAGCCCGGCAGACCAAGAAGCGGGAGACTGGGACCCGGCTCACCAAGTCGGCCCTCGAAGCCCTCACGGCCGCCGAGGGGCCCAAGGAGTTCGACGCCGCCTGGAAGCGGGTCGTCGAGAACTTCGATGTGCTGATCGACAGGGCGGAGAAGGTTGGGGTGCTGCGCAGGGCACTCCTCGAAGGTGCCGTCCGAGGCTGGCTGGAACCACAGGTGGTGTCCGACGAGCCCGTCGAGAAGCTGTGGACTCGCATCCATCAGGAACGGGCGGCGCTCCTCGGGGGCAAGCGGCGGGGAGGCCGTGGCCACGGCGGCGCCGTGGCGGAACCCGCTTCCGCGCCCTACTCGGTCCCGCGAGGATGGATGTGGTGCCAACTTGGGGATGTGGCCGGGCACATCGTCGATGGCACGCACCACACGCCAAAGTACCAAGAACAGGGGGTCGCGTTCATCTCAGCCAAGGACATCAAGGGCGGCAAGCTTGTGTTCGACAGGTGCAGGTACATTTCGGCCGAGGAGTTCGAGGAGCTGGCAGGACGCTGCTGCCCCAAGCGTGGCGACGTACTCGTGACGAAAAGCGGATCGATCGGCGAAGTTGCGATCGTGGACACCGACCGGAAGTTCACCCTGTTCGAGAGCGTCGCGCTCGTCCCGGTCGTTCCATCGGTTCATCCACGCTTCGTCGCTCACGTCGCCTACCTCGGGGCCTCCGGCCAATTCGGCAAGGACAACCAGAAGGGGGTGGGGGTCACCCATCTCCACCTTGTGGACCTCCGGCGCGTGCCGTTCCCGCTCCCGCCCGTCGCCGAGCAGCGTCGGATTGTCGCCAAGGTCGAGCAGCTCATGAAGGTCTGCGACGACCTCGAAGTGAAGCTCCGTCGAGCCGAGGGCCGAGCGGCCAAGCTCGTCGAGGCCGTCGTCCAGGAGCTGGTGGCGTAGACATGGCGACGGGAATCGAACTCGCGCGGGCGGCCGTGGGCCCCACCGCGCGTGCGTCCACGAGATGGGCGTCCTTTGCGGCGGTAGGGTTGCAGCTGGTAGAGGGTCGGGCAGCGTTCCGTCCCCGTTTGCCGAGGAGATGAAGGTGGGTTCTGTAAGTCTTGAGATCGCCGACCTGTTGTTGGATCTGGATAACCCGCGCATCGTGGGTGCGAAGAACCAGCGCGATGCGCTTCAGAAAATTGTCGAGGACCAGAAGGAGAAGCTCCTTGTCCTTGCCCGAAGCATCATCGAGGACGAGGGGATGAACCCCATGGACCGTTTCTTGGTGCTCAAGCAAGGAAAGGAGTTCGTCGTTCTTGAGGGCAACCGGCGACTCGTCGCGCTCAAGATCCTGGCTACCCCCAGCGTACTCAACGATGTTCCGATCTCGACGGCTCTGCGGCGGGCTTTCGACAAGCTCGCTGAGCGCTTCGACCGTGGCACGGTGGAGCCACTGGCGGGCTATGAGATCGCAAACCGTGACGAGGGCGTGAAGTGGATTCATCAGCGCCACACGGGCGAGAACGGCGGGAAGGGCGTCGTTGGATGGTCCGGCATTGCGGCATCTCGATTCCGAGGGCAAGACCCAGCCTTGCAGGCGCTCGCATTTGTTAGCACACACGGCGCTCTCAGCGAGCAGCAGAAGGAACTCCTGGAGCAACAGTTCCCGATCACGACGCTGGACCGCCTCCTCTCCAGCCGCGACGTGCGAAGCCGCCTCGGGTTCGACGTGAAGAACGGCAAACTTGTCTCGGGCTTGCCTCCCGAGGAGTTGATGAAACCTCTGCGACAAATGGTTCTCGATCTCGCTGAGGGGCGGAAGAACGTCAGCCAGCTGAAGAACAAAGCGCAGCAGGTCGAGTACATCGAGAAGGACTTCGCGAAGGCGAGTCGCCCGGATCTCTCCAAGACCGGCTCCGTCCGGCCCATCGAGGAGATCGGCCAAGGCGACTTCAAGGCCAAGCCACAAGAGCCTAGTAGGTCGCGCAGCAAGCCCAAACGCAAACGCGAACCCTCCGAGCGCCGGACCTTGATACCGAAGGGCGTCGAGCTATCGATCAGCCAACGTAGGATTGCGCTTATCTTTGAGGAGCTTGGCAGGCTCAAGGTTGCGGACGCGCCGAACGCCATCGCCGTCCTGTTCCGCGTGTTCCTGGAACTCTCGGTGGACCACTACATGGTGAAGCAGAAGGTCCCGCTGACGGTCAAGGACAAGGGGGGCCACGAAAGAGACAAGAATCTGAGAACGAAGGTCGGTGAGGTGATCGAACATCTTGTCGCTCAAGGCCAGAACCGAAAGGACTACAGGAGCGTCGAACGAGCCTTGAGCACTACGCACAGCCCCCTCTCCACGGAGCTACTCAACGACTACGTTCACAACCGCTTCACGACTCCCAAGGTCGCCGACCTATTGGCGTCGTGGGACGACGCACATCAGCTCTTCGAGGGTCTATGGGCGTGAACATGGTGGCAGCGAGGCAAACCAGTACGAAACTTCGTCACTTCACGCCGCTGCGATACCCGGGCGGCAAGGGCAAGCTGGCCCCGTTCATCATGCGGCTCATGAAGGACAATGACCTCCTCGACGGGGAATACGTAGAGCCGTACGCGGGTGGAGCAGCAATCGCGTTTGAACTACTGCTACATGACTACGTGTCGCGTATCCACATCAACGACATAAGCCGTCCGGTATTCGCCTTCTGGACCACGGTACTGAATCACACCGATAGGCTGCTTCAACTTGTGCGCGACACGCGGCTGACGGTCCGCTCGTGGGACCGCCAGAAGAGGATCCTCGCGAATCAGAGCGACCACGATGACGTGTCGCTCGGCTTCGCGATGTTCTTTCTCAATCGTACAAACCGCTCGGGAATCTTGAACGCCGGAGTCATCGGGGGTCGCGCTCAAACGGGCCCGTGGAAGATCGGGGCGCGGTACAACGCGTCTGACCTCGCGATCAGGATCGAGGCAATCGCACGACTACGGAAGAAGATCGAGATCAGCCGTGAAGACGCCAGCGTTTTCCTTCGCGAGCGGCTCGGTACCTTGCCCAAGCGGACCCTGATCTACTTGGATCCGCCGTACTACGAGAAGGGGAAGGACCTGTACTACGACTTCTACGAGCACGCCGATCACGAGGCCATCGCTAGGCTCGTCAAGGGGCGGGTGCGACGGCAGCAGTGGATCGTCTCCTACGACAACGTGAAGGCCATTCGAGACATGTATTCGGACTGCCCTGGGATTGCCTACGGTCTCGGCTACAGCGCCAGGGAGTCCCGGGCGGGTTCCGAAGTGATGTTCTTCCGCGACGGGTTGGTCGTGCCCCCGCTCATGGGTCCGATGTTCCGGCGACTAGGCGCCTCACGGTCGGCCCCGAAGGTGCGACCGACACGTAGCGTGCCCAAAGGGCCGACGAAGCCCGCGAAGTAGGTGGCGCGGCTCTGGTGCTCGACTGTCGCACCCCTCGCTGGCGGGCACGCTGGCACGTGGTGGTAGCTGCCGGCCCACGCCGTGACCACGTGGGTCGGCGTCACGTCACCTCCCGTGGATCACCTTGAGCGTCCGCCCGTACCAGACCGACCCTCGCCCTTCGATCACCCATTCGACGCCGCGCACATCGAGGAGCTGACGGGCAACGGCTCGGATGCGGCATGACGCCGCGCGGACGGCGAACCAGTGACCACTGCTCGGCGAACTCGGCGTCGTCCACGGTGATGGACCGCCCGTGCCGGTCCTTGAGGATCCCGAGCGCGTCCCGCAGATCCCCACCCTGGTGCTCGTGGAGCTGCCACACGGCGGGCACATCGAGGATCTGCTCCTCGGCCGCGTAGCCTGCCAGACCCTCGGCCCACACACCCTTGGGCAAGGGCGGGGGTACTACTTGGGCACGGGACGGTTCCTGAGGCGGTACCGCCGACACGCGGCGTCAACGAACCTTCTGACCTTCTCGGGGATGTAGTCAGAGTCGGTACCTTCCTGGATCTTGACTAGCAGGTCGGGGCTCACGTCCTCCCACTGCGTAGACTGCTTGACGAAATCCTCTTGCTCTCCGAGCGGCAGAATGAAGGCGTACTTGTAGGCGACCACCGTCTTCTTGGTGACCCGTGGATGCTCGCCCGCCTCAACGACGCAGGTGTTGTCCTTGTTGACCTCGTGGCCCGTGAAGTTCACCACGGCCACGGCTTGCGCGTCGTCATCCTTGGGATCTGTGATGATGATGTGCTGGTGCCCGCGGAAGACGTACGTCTCGCCGATTTTCATTCGCCGAGTGTCGCCTGCGCGTACGCAAGCTCAGCCTCGACCTCGATGCTTTTGATCTCCGCATCGGATTTGCCGGTCTTGCGGAGGATGTCCACGTACTCGATGTCCGCAACCGCGCCGTGGGGGAGACGCCACTCAGGACAGATCTTGTGAAGGAGGTCGGCTAGGTCGTACGGCTTCATGTCGCCGTACTTGGCCAGCTCCTCATCGAGAACGCGCAGCTCGTACCGCGAAAGCTCGTCCGTGTCTGCGTTCGCGTCCGCCTTCAGCCGCACATCGTCATCGCTGTCCGGCGGGTCGATGAACTTGGCCCACATCGAGCCGGTGCCTGGCGTCCGGTTCATGAGGTTCAGCACCACGCTCAGCACCGGCCCATGGTCCATCGCCACCATTCGGTCGCCGGTGATGGGCTGGCCATGCTCCAGCAACGTGCGGCGGTCCGCCATGTAGAGCGTCTTCAGCAGGACGAGCTTGTCCAACGTGCCGCCCTTGCGCTTGAGCAAGTGGGCGGCGGCCTGAGCTGCCTTCTTCTCGTTGAACCGGAACCGCATCGTCATCCTGGTGCGAAAGTTAGCATCGACATGGCGCAAACGCTACCCCTCGGCACGGAGAAGACGCCCGTTGTAGGTGGTCCGCATGAACCGTCGATCGCCGAGCTAAGGCTTGAGCATCGAACCGACGCCACCTCTTCCCCAGGGGTGGACCTTCCGCGTCAAAGAGGACGGCTGCTGCAAGGAGCAGACGAGCCTCGAAGGGAAGAAGCGTACCCCTGCCACTTGGCAAGAGGGTAGGCATCGCTCGAACGTGGGGGAGATCAAGAAGATGCCCGACCTCGCCGAGGTCGTGAAGCGGAAGTGCCTCACCCAGGATGAGGTCTAGATTGTCTGCTAGACCGATGCCCGGTCCCGTCCGCCGCAGCGGACTCGGCGATGTCGAAGGACGCTACGCTCTCTCGGGGACCATCTCCAACTGGTCTTGGCGGACGCCGCCGAGGGCCGTCGGATCACACGCTGCCCCAACGTCCGCCCCGCCGTCACCGCCGCCGTCGCCAGGAGGAGCCGACGACGGAGACGACGTGCACGCCAGCATGAGCATGGCGCCTAGCATCTGGAGCGGGGCAGTCTTCACGTAGGGAGCAATGCCATAGTCCACCCTGGTCCGTCCTTCCAGTGACACCGGACGGCCCCACTTCGCATAAGATGGATTCCGTAAACTTTCGCGCCCGACCGCGCTAGGATTTCCTATGCGCCAACGTGCCGGAAGTTCAGGCGTTCGAGCGTTCGAGTGGCCCGCCCCGCCACCACGCACCCCCTTCGCGAGGCCGCCCGGTGCGACAGCAGTGAACATCTGCCGACATCTGCGTGCGGGCGGAGCCTGCAGCCTTCCGTGGGCTCCGACTGGAGCGGGTGTCAACCGCGACTGGGAGCCTAACGAGCCCTACGGAGGCCACCGGACGCCCTTTGCCCGTGAGCGCGCCTGAGCTATCATGTGAGAATGCGCTGTTCCCCTCCCCTTTGGCCCCTGGCATTTCTCCTTCCGTTGCTCGGTGCTTCAGCCGCTCAGGGACAGGCGGTGACATGTAGCTCGCTCTGTCGGTCCGGCGAGAACCCCGATGCGTCTGGATGCTGCAGGGGAACTGCTAGCACCGCGGCGCGCGGCCCGCGCGCCCCTTCCCTCACCATTCTCCAGTTGGAATGCTCCCGCGGCGTCGCAGGGAGTTGTACGGCGGCGGGATCGCTTTATCTACAAGGTATTGTCGTCAGTCGAGACGATAAGCAGGCGGCCGAACTCGACGAGCGGGGGTGCCAGCTTGGCGACGCCGAAGGCTGTCTGGACCTGGGGTGGCTCTGCGCGAACGGCATTGGTGTGAGCACCGATCTCAAACGCGCCGCGCGCCTCAATCAACGTGCTTGCTACGGGGGACAGATCGTTGGATGTAGGCGTTTGGGAATTGATTATGCGGGGGGGCTTGGTGTCCCGCGAGACGTTGATCACGCCATCACCATCCAGCAGGCTACATGCAACGCCGGCGACGTCGAGGCCTGCCTCCAACTCGCGTGGCTCTACGACGATGACAGTCGCGATGTGCCGCAAGCGGCACTCCTCTACGATTCGCTTTGCGGCAGGGGTCTGGCTCGCGCCTGCAGCAACCTGGGCGCCCTCTTCGAACGCGGGCGCGGTGGTATCCAGGATTACGCTCGCGCGGCGACGAGCTATTGGCGAGGATGCGCGGGGGGTGACATGGTTGGATGTGGCAATCTAGGGTGGCTGTATGACAGCGGCCGCGGTGTACCCGTCGACACGGCGCGCGCAGTCAAGTTATACCGGCGAGCGTGTGGTCATGGGGGCGGTGAGAGCGCCTGCGTCAACCTGGGCGTTGCCTACCAGCATGGCATTACGGTGAGCTTCAATCCAGTCCGCGCCGCGGAGCTATATCGACACGCGTGCGCTCATGACGATCCGGTAGGATGCGAGGACCTTGCGCAGCTCTACCAAGTTGGGTTCGGCGTCGAGCGGGATGAGGCAACGGCGCTTCGCCTCTACAAACGAGCCTGCTTGAATGGCGGCCGCGACGGAGCGGGAGGCTGCAACGACTTGGCGCAAGTCTACGAGAGGACACCAGGATGCGGGTTCGCTGCACGCGCCGTAGAGCTCTACATCAAGGCGTGCCAGGAGGGACTCGGGCAAGCTTGCGCCAACGTGGGCCGCGTCTACGAAGCTGGCATCGGAACTTCACGAGACGCCAGCATCGCGGTATCATTTGACGATCTGGCCTGCAATGAGGGCGAGTCGACTGCGTGCTTGACTTTGGCGCGGCTCACGGCGGTCGGCGTCGGAACGCGACCGGATGCGGTAGCTGCTCAACGGCTGTATGCGAAGGCGTGTGATCAAGGGCTCACCATCGGGTGCCGGCGCGCCACGGACAACACCGATCCATGACGCATGATGATGTCGCGGCTAACTGGGATGCGTCGCGTCACCTCCTTTCCGGCGCTGCTTATCGTCGTCGCCCTCGGTCTATGGGGCTGCAGGCCGATGGCCGAGCGGGACGCGCTGGTGGCGCGGAAGCGTCGCGCTGGTTGCCTCGACGCCTGCGCACGCCCGGTGCTCGTCAGGAGCATGGAGTGTACCGCCTGCGACGCATACTGCCGGGTCGGTGACGCCGTATGCGGTTCGCCCGAAGATGTGGGGAGTTGTACGAGCGTCGCTACCGAGCGTACGCAAAAATGTCATGTAGTGTGCCGTGGTTTCGCGGCGCGTGCGTTCTGCGAGAATGTGTGCCTTGGAGACCTACCCCAGATTCTCGAGGACTGTAGAGCCGACGTTGCCGCGGACAACGCTGATCGCAACACGTGCATTCGCACGGTTCGTCGGACCTGCCGACGGGCGTGGTGTGCGAATGGCGGAGGCGCTCTGCAACGCTGCCTTGACGGAGCCGATGCCGTGCACAATGCCTGCACGCGCGCGTGTGAGACTCAACGTTAACGGTGTGAGGCGACGCGCAGTTCGATTCCGGTGGGAAGAACTTGGCGAGCTTCGGCTCCGGCTCGTCGCAGAGCAGCGCGAACATCTTCTGAGGCTTGCGTTCCCCACGTGGCCGGACTCCGTGGTGGTCGGATGCTGCGCGGACACGCGCCGACACGATGACCTTGCCGTCCGGCACCGTCACGCGCGCGGTCGCGGTCAGTGGGGAGGCCTTGGTGGCGCGCCTCCAGCCATGAGAACGCTGCCGGACCGGGAACGACCAGGTCCCCGGCAGCCGGCAGCGCAGGCCCGCGCCTTGCGCCACGAGTGGGATCGTGCTCTGTGTTGTTGTGGCGACGAGCCATCATCGCGGCCGGTCGATGGAGGGCATCATGTCGAGACAGTACCTTGTCCTATTCACCGCCGCGGCGGTCGGCGCGGCCCTCGCGTTCCAGTGCGGCGGAGGCGATCCCCCCGTGTCGTCGTCCCCGGCATGCATCCCGAACCAGTCGGTCAGTTGCGTCGGCGCCGGGAGCTGCACCGGGTACCAGGTCTGCAACGCGGCGGGGACGGCATACTCGGCATGCGACTGCTCGGGCCTCGACGCGGGGGTCGATGCAGACCTCGACGCCAGTGGGGACGGAAGTGACCACGCCGCGCCGACCGACTCGGGCCAGCCGCCGTGCGATCTGGGCAAGCCCTTCATGCCACCGACGCCGCTGGGCGGGAACATCAACACGGCGGACTACGAGCTGGTCGGCTCCCTCAGCCCCGACGAGCTGACGATCTACTTCGCGCGCGGCGCGAACGCCAACCAGAGCGTGGACATCTACCAGGCCACCCGCGCGACAAGGAGCGATGCCTTCGGCAACGTCGCGCCTGTCGGCAACGTCAACGGCTCCCTCATAGACGACGCCCCGGCTGTTACGGCGGATGGGCTCACGATGTACTTCGAGTCGAACGACTTCGACGCTGCGTCATTCTTCGACATCTTCGTGAGCCAGCGCACGAGCACCGCGATGCCATTCGGCACCCCGTCGGTGGTGACAGGCGTCAGCCAGCCGAACGTCTTCCATCGGTGGCCATATGTGACCGAGGACGGTAGTAAGTTGTACTTGACCATGCAGGGCAACAACGCTGACTTGCCTCTCTTCGAGGCGGACTGCACTGGCAAGGGGACATGCTCCAAGCCGGTGCAAGTGTTCGTGTCGGGCGTCGCGGATGTCCCGCATCCCGTGGTGACGGGCGACGGGCTGACGCTGTACTACTATCAAGGAGGCGACGTCTGGGTAGCGAACCGTGCCACGACGAGCTCCCTGTTCGCGAACGCCGCCGTCGTCACGGAGCTTGCCTCCAACCAGGGTGTGGACATCCCAGGATGGATCTCGCCGGACTCCTGCAGCCTCTACTTCACCAGTCAGCGCTCGGGGAGCGGCGGAAAGTATGACATCTGGGTCGCGTCACACCCGCCGTTTGGCGGTGACTGAACCGCGGTCTCCCATGGCGTCGGGTGCTGGGAATCGCTCCGCAATTGACTCACGTTCTGCGCGGTGTTGCGGTCCGACTGGGTCGTCACGCGGAAGGCTCCTGTTGATCTACAACGATGTGATGTTCTGCGCGGCGATTGTCGAAGGGTGCAGCTCTTCTCCGGCAGGGCGAAGCACAGCGACATCGAGCACTGACCCTGCTGAGGGCAAGGTCTCGCGCTGCCCCGTCCTGACGTAGCCGGCGACCCTTGCTCGGCGAAGCCCATCCGGATCCCGTTGGCGGCAGCCGTGCGCCACATGATCGCGAGGCATCCCAGCGGCGCGGGCGAGCGCTTCGAGCCACCCTGGTCCGTCCTTCCAGTGACACCGGACGGCCCCACTTCGCATAAGTAAGAGTCGATTGCGTGAGCGCGCCGGGTCGCGGCGGCGGTCGCGTGGCGCGGGTGCGCGGTCGCGAAATCGACGGTTGGACGAAGCCGGTGCGCGGCAGCGGCGAGGCGGTGGCCTCGGAGCCCGGAGCCCTATGGGGAAGTTGGCGGCGTGTGGGTCACGCGTGCGGGTGCGCGAGGTGCGGAGCGGGCGGCGGGACGGCGCTCGACGCGGGCGTCCCGGAGCGCGCAGCGGGCAGCCGTGCGTGCTCGGAGGGCGGGTTTTCGTGGCGCGGATGGACAGGGGCCTGCGCCGCACTCGTGGAGCGAGCGCAGTGGAACACGACGCGGGGAGATCATGCGGCCCCCGGCGGGTCGCGAGCTCGGGGCTCCGGCAGCGCGGTGCGCACGAGGGCAGGCGTGTGGCAAGCGGGGCAGCGGCGCAGGTCGATGCCCGCGATTCGCAGCAGCAGGTCGGCGGCGTCGGCACGGCGCACCGGTCGCGCAGCGGGCGCCGCGTGCGGACCCAGTCTGCGGCGTGCGGTCTCGAGGCGCGTGGTGGCGTGGCTGGCGGAGTGCAGGCCGTAGTGGCGGATCTTGACGAAGCCGCGCGGCAGCACGTGCTGGACGAAGCGCGCGAGCAGCTCCTCGGCCGGGACGGTGACCGACTTGCCGTCTCTGGTGCGGAAGGTGACGCCGCGCTCGCCCATCGAGACGCCCATCACGCGCACGGGGAAGAGGAAGCGACGGCGCGCGCGCACCCAGCGCGCGGCGTCGCCGGTGAGTCCGCCGCCGGTGACGATGGCGTGCACGTGGGGGTGGAAGAGCAGCGCGCGCGTCCAGGTGTGCAGGACCATCGTGACGCCGAGCTCGGCGCCGAGCCACTTCGGATCCCGCGCGAGGGTGGCCAGCGTGTCGGCCGCGCTCGCGAAGAGCATGTCGAAGACCCGCGCGCGCGAGCGCCGCGCGACGGCGCGCAGCTCGGCGGGGAGCGTGAAGACGACGTGGAAGTAGTGCACGGGCAGAATGCGCTCGAGCCGCGTGGCGACCCACCGCGCCTGCGCGAGCGACTGGCACTTGGGACAGTGCCGGTTGCGGCACGAGTTGTACGACGGTCGCTCGAGCCCGCACGCGGTGCACACGTCCAGATGTCCGCCCAGCGCGGCGGTCCGGCATCGCTCGATCGCCCGCAGCGCCGACCGCTCCTCGGGACGCAGCACGCGGCCGCCGGCGAAGGCCTCGCCGTGGGCGCGCACCACGTCCGCGAGCTCGATGGGCGCCGCGCGCGTGCGCGCGGGCGCACACGACGGGTGCATCGGGGCTCAGGGCAGCGCGTCGAGGGGGCTCTGAATCGACTGCACGCGGGCGGTGCTCACGTGCAGGTAGGCCATCGTGCTCCTGAGCGACGCGTGCCCGAGCAAGACCTGCAACGTGCGAAGGTCGGTCCCTGCGTCGAGCAGGTGCGTGGCGAAGCTGTGGCGCAGCGTGTGCGGCGACACGCGCCGGGTGATGCCCGCGCGCCGCGCCGCCTTGAGGATCGCCCGGTGGACGGCCGCGCGCGTGAGGAGCGTCCCGGGCACGCGCCCCGGAAACAGCTGCGGTCCTGCGGGTCGTGACGCCTTCCAGTACGCGCGCAGCGTCGCCAGCAGCCTCGCGCTGAGCATCACGTAGCGCTCACGCCCGCGCTTGGTGTGCCGCACGTGCAGGAGCATCCGCTTCGGATCGATGTCGTCCACCCGGAGCTTGCACACCTCGCTCACGCGCAGCCCCGCCCCGTAGGCGAGCATCACCAGGGCCCGGTGCTTGTGGCTCGTGAGCGACGCGAGCAGCCGCGCCACCTCCGCGCTCGTCAGCACCACCGGCACGTGCATCGGCACCCGCATGCGCGCCATCCCCAGCGTCGCCTCCGGCCGCTCCAGCGTCACCTCGTAGAGAAACCTCAGCGCGGCCGCGTGCACGTTGACCGTCAGCGCCGCCAGCCTGCGCTCCGCCACCAGGTGCAAGAGGAACGTCCGGATCTCCGCCGCCCCCAGCGCGCACGGCGACCGCCCGTGGTACTGCGCGAACCGCCGCACGCACCCCACGTACGTGGCGATCGTGTTGGCGCTCATCCCTCGCAGCGCGAGGTCCTCGCTCATCGTGTCCCGCAGTCTTCGCTTCGCACCCATCGCGGCCTCCTTCGGCTCCGCGCGCGCCCACGAGCGGGCGGCGCGCGCCGCAGGATCGCCCGCATCACGGCACGCGAGGGCTACGAGGCGGGCTCGTCAGCGCGCACACGGCTCGCGGGGCTCCCGGGTCGCGAGCGAGCTTGATGCGGAGCCACGCTGCCGCGCAGCGGCTTCGTCCAAGATGGATTTCGTAAACTTTCGCGCCCGACCGCGCTAGCATTTCCTATGCGCTCGAACCATGACCGCTCGGAGCTCTCCTGCGTCGCCGGTCCGGGGAGACACCGGTACCCACATGCCGGAACCGGAAGCGGTGTAACATCTGCGATCCGGGGTCCGTGTGATGCCAGGCCATGAAGACGAGCTAGCCACGCGAGCGCAGGCACGCGTGGGGACCGTGCTCCGGGGCAAGTGGCACCTCGATGCCTTGCTGGGCGTGGGCGGGATGGCAAGCGTGTACGCCGCGACCCACCGGAATGGGAGTCGCGCCGCGGTCAAGATCCTGCACGCCGAGCTCGCGCTCAACCCGGAGGCGAAAAGCCGCTTTCTCCGCGAGGGCTACGTCGCGAACGCGGTCGGCCACGACGGCGCGGTCAAGGTCATCGACGATGACGCGACGGACGACGGCGCGCTGTTCCTGGTGACCGAGCTGCTCGACGGCGAGACCCTCGAAGAGCGCCGTGTCCGCCTCGGCGGGCGCCTCGAGGAGGGCGAGGTGCTCGCCGTGGTCAACCAGCTCCTGGACACGCTCGCGGCGGCGCACGCCAGGGGGATCGTTCATCGCGACATCAAGCCCGAGAACGTGTTCCTCACGCACGACGGTCGCGTGAAGGTGCTCGACTTCGGCATCGCGCGCCTGCGCGAGCTCTCGACGGCGAGCTCCGCGACCAAGACCGGCACCTCGATGGGCACGCCGGCGTACATGGCGCCGGAGCAGGCACGCGGCCTGTGGGACGAGGTGGACGGACGCACCGACCTCTGGGCCGTTGGCGCCACCATGTTCACCTTGCTCGGAGGGCAACCTGTCCACAGCGGTCGCACCACGAACGAGGCGCTCCTGAGTGCGATGACGAAGGCCGCGCCGCCGCTCGCGTCGATGGTCCCCGCCGTCGCCCCGACCGTGGCGGCGGTGGTGGACCGCGCGCTCGCCTTCGATCGGGCGGACCGGTGGCCTGACGCCGCCGCCATGCAGGCGGCGGTTCGCAGCGCCTACCACGACCGCCAGGGGACGCCGATCAGGACGGCGCCAAGGCTGACGGTGCCGGAGCGTGCTCCGGGCCGCACGATGGCCGGCGTGGCGGCAGGGGAGGGGGCACCGGCGACGACGGGGCAGCCCGTGACACGATCGGGCGCGGAGGTGTTCCCGGCTCCATTTCTGTCCGGGCGTCGCGTCGTCGTGGCGTTGACGCTCGCCGCGGCCCTCGTCACGTCGCTCGCCGTCGGAGCGGCGATCGTCGCCGGCAGGATGGCCTCCCACTCCCGGACGTCGGTCCCGGCGGGTGCGGTCTCGACGCCGAGCGTGCTCTCGCCACCGGACGTGACGGCACTCACGCCACCGCCATCCGTCTCGACGCCACCGGTCATCGCCGCGACCAATCTCCCTCCGGCGGCTGCGGTCAGCTCGGTGGCCCCTCCTCCGGTCGCCGCGGCCACGCCGGCGCGACCGGCTTCGTCCGCGGTGAAGAAGCGAACAGCGGCGCCGGCGCGGTTGAACTGCAATCCGCCCTATGTCGTCGACTCCCAGGGAACCCGAAGGTGGAAGGTCGAATGTCTGTAGCTCGAGTCAGGACGGCGGTGGCCGCCTTCGCCGTGCTCGCGACGCTCGCCGCGAGCGCGCAGGCCCATGCGGCACCGACGAAGCAGGAGTGCATCGACAGCAACGAGAGCGCGCAGGGTCTGCAGCACGCCGGCAAGCCGCGCGAAGCCCGGAGCAAGCTCCTCGCCTGCGTCGCCGAGAGCTGTCCGGGACCGGTGCGCGATGACTGCAGGAAGCGGCTCGCTGACGTCGAGAGAGCCACACCGTCGATCATCTTCGCGGTGAACGACGCCGGCGGCGCGGCGCTGACCGCCGTCCGCGTGAGCGTGGACGGTGCGCCCGTCTCCGACCGCGTCGACGGCACGCCGATCAGCGTCGACCCGGGCGAGCACACCTTTCGCTTCGAGGCGGCCGGACTCGGCGCGGTCGAGAAGACGCTCGTACTCCGCGAGGCGGAGAAGGGGCGCCAGGAGACCGTCGTCCTCGGCGCACGCGCCGCGGCGGGCACCGGCGGCGTCACGCAGCGTACCGTCGGGCTCATCGTCGGTGGCGCCGGAGTCGGCATCGTCATCATCGGAGGCGTCCTGGCGCTCGTGGCGAAGTCGACCTACGACGGCGCGCTCCGGGATCACTGCGGCGGCAATCCAGCCGCGTGTGACGCGGCCGGTGTCCAGGGCGGGGCGTCGGCGCATGATCAGGCGACCGCCGCGACCGTGGCGTTCGTCGTCGGAGCCGCGTCGCTCGCGGCCGGCGCCGTGCTGTTCATCACCGCCCCCAGGAGCGGCGTGGCGATTCATCCCTCCGTGGGCACGAACTATGGTGGCGTCGACCTGAGGGTGAGCTGGTGAGCGCGCGTGCCTCCGTGATCCTGCTGGTCCTCGTCGCGGGCTGCGCCGACGTGTGGGGTTTCGCGGACCTGAAGCAGACGTCCGACGCAGGCACCTCCACGTGCGACGCCGGCGCGCGGCCGATCTACGAAGATCCCTGCGGCAACTGCCCGATGTCGGCGTGCTGCGTGCCGGGTGGCTGCGAACTCAACGCCTGCGCGCCCGGAGAGGCATCGTGGGGCTGCGGAGACACGCACTACGACTTCTTCTGTCCGAGCGGGCAGGTGTGCTGCGTCCAGACGATCGTACCCACGCCGGACTCGACGACGTGCCCACCGACGTTCACGCGCCAGAGCGGCACCAACTACGACTGCGCGGCGACCTGCACCGGGCTCACGCTGTGCCCCTGGGACGACGTCTGCCCGGCGCTCGGGAAGACGTGCACGACCGTGTCGATCGACGGAAATCTGGTGGGGGCGTGTCTCTAACGGGGAAGCGGCTCACGGCCCACACGCCTTCGGCCCGTTGCAGCTCGACGACGCGAAGCTGAAGTCCCCGTGGCAGTGCGCGGCCCCGCAGTTCGAGTCGTTCACGCACTGCTGCGCGCAGAACTTGTTCGCGCTCCTCACCCTGGTCCGTCCTTCCAGTGACACCGGACGGCCCCACTTCGCATAAGTAAGAGTCGATTGCGTGAGCGCGCCGGGTCGCGGCGGCGGTCGCGTGGCGCGGGTGCGCGGTCGCGAAATCGACGGTTGGACGAAGCCGGTGCGCGGCAGCGGCGAGGCGGTGGCCTCGGAGCCCTATGGGGAAGTTGGCGGCGTGTGGGTCACGCGTGCGGGTGCGCGAGGTGCGGAGCGGGCGGCGGGACGGCGCTCGACGCGGGCGTCCCGGAGCGCGCAGCGGGCAGCCGTGCGTGCTCGGAGGGCGGGTTTTCGTGGCGCGGATGGACAGGGGCCTGCGCCGCACTCGTGGAGCGAGCGCAGTGGAACACGACGCGGGGAGATCATGCGGCCCCCGGCGGGTCGCGAGCTCGGGGCTCCGGCAGCGCGGTGCGCACGAGGGCAGGCGTGTGGCAAGCGGGGCAGCGGCGCAGGTCGATGCCCGCGATTCGCAGCAGCAGGTCGGCGGCGACGGCACGGCGCACCGGTCGCGCAGCGGGCGCCGCGTGCGGACCCAGTCTGCGGCGTGCGGTCTCGAGGCGCGTGGTGGCGTGGCTGGCGGAGTGCAGGCCGTAGTGGCGGATCTTGACGAAGCCGCGCGGCAGCACGTGCTGGACGAAGCGCGCGAGCAGCTCCTCGGCCGGGACGGTGACCGACTTGCCGTCTCTGGTGCGGAAGGTGACGCCGCGCTCGCCCATCGAGACGCCCATCACGCGCACGGGGAAGAGGAAGCGACGGCGCGCGCGCACCCAGCGCGCGGCGTCGCCGGTGAGTCCGCCGCCGGTGACGATGGCGTGCACGTGGGGGTGGAAGAGCAGCGCGCGCGTCCAGGTGTGCAGGACCATCGTGACGCCGAGCTCGGCGCCGAGCCACTTCGGATCCCGCGCGAGGGTGGCCAGCGTGTCGGCCGCGCTCGCGAAGAGCATGTCGAAGACCCGCGCGCGCGAGCGCCGCGCGACGGCGCGCAGCTCGGCGGGGAGCGTGAAGACGACGTGGAAGTAGTGCACGGGCAGAATGCGCTCGAGCCGCGTGGCGACCCACCGCGCCTGCGCGAGCGACTGGCACTTGGGACAGTGCCGGTTGCGGCACGAGTTGTACGACGGTCGCTCGAGCCCGCACGCGGTGCACACGTCCAGATGTCCGCCCAGCGCGGCGGTCCGGCATCGCTCGATCGCCCGCAGCGCCGACCGCTCCTCGGGACGCAGCACGCGGCCGCCGGCGAAGGCCTCGCCGTGGGCGCGCACCACGTCCGCGAGCTCGATGGGCGCCGCGCGCGTGCGCGCGGGCGCACACGACGGGTGCATCGGGGCTCAGGGCAGCGCGTCGAGGGGGCTCTGAATCGACTGCACGCGGGCGGTGCTCACGTGCAGGTAGGCCATCGTGCTCCTGAGCGACGCGTGCCCGAGCAAGACCTGCAACGTGCGAAGGTCGGTCCCTGCGTCGAGCAGGTGCGTGGCGAAGCTGTGGCGCAGCGTGTGCGGCGACACGCGCCGGGTGATGCCCGCGCGCCGCGCCGCCTTGAGGATCGCCCGGTGGACGGCCGCGCGCGTGAGGAGCGTCCCGGGCACGCGCCCCGGAAACAGCTGCGGTCCTGCGGGTCGTGACGCCTTCCAGTACGCGCGCAGCGTCGCCAGCAGCCTCGCGCTGAGCATCACGTAGCGCTCACGCCCGCGCTTGGTGTGCCGCACGTGCAGGAGCATCCGCTTCGGATCGATGTCGTCCACCCGGAGCTTGCACACCTCGCTCACGCGCAGCCCCGCCCCGTAGGCGAGCATCACCAGGGCCCGGTGCTTGTGGCTCGTGAGCGACGCGAGCAGCCGCGCCACCTCCGCGCTCGTCAGCACCACCGGCACGTGCATCGGCACCCGCATGCGCGCCATCCCCAGCGTCGCCTCCGGCCGCTCCAGCGTCACCTCGTAGAGAAACCTCAGCGCGGCCGCGTGCACGTTGACCGTCAGCGCCGCCAGCCTGCGCTCCGCCACCAGGTGCAAGAGGAACGTCCGGATCTCCGCCGCCCCCAGCGCGCACGGCGACCGCCCGTGGTACTGCGCGAACCGCCGCACGCACCCCACGTACGTGGCGATCGTGTTGGCGCTCATCCCTCGCAGCGCGAGGTCCTCGCTCATCGTGTCCCGCAGTCTTCGCTTCGCACCCATCGCGGCCTCCTTCGGCTCCGCGCGCGCCCACGAGCGGGCGGCGCGCGCCGCAGGATCGCCCGCATCACGGCACGCGAGGGCTACGAGGCGGGCTCGTCAGCGCGCACACGGCTCGCGGGGCTCCCGGGTCGCGAGCGAGCTTGATGCGGAGCCACGCTGCCGCGCAGCGGCTTCGTCCAGTGCGCCCAGCATGGGCATCAACCCGGAGGTGAAAGTCCTTCCTGAAATTGGTCACAATGACAGAAGCGAACCACAAGGGCGGAACCGTGAGGGACCGTCTGGAGGAAGTGGGGAGCGAAGCCGCGGGCCGACGTACAGAAATCGGATCGGAGGCGTGGCCGAGCAGGGCGAGCGGACTGGAACCCGCGAAGCTCTCGTGACCGAAGCTCGGCGGCGTATATCCGGCGGTCGTGCGGTGAAGGTTGATGCTCTTACCTGGGGAGATCTCGCCTCGCGCCTGAAAGGGCGACGGCCGGCGACAACGTCGGACGGAGCGAGAAGTCAGCAGAGGCCGTAGTAGCGGCGAAGGAGCCGGGCAGGGACCCCCCCCGAACCCCGGAAGTCTCTATCGCTGCGAAGGGCCAAACGGAGAGGAGGGCGAAACGCCCATGGATCTCGAGAACGCGCAGCCACAGAAGTCCAAGAGCGAGACGCCGACCGCCGCGGATGGTGAAGCCCCGAGCGACGACCGACGCGTGGAAGCGGATTCGGCGACCCATGGAACCGAGCGCTCAGGAACGAGCGGGCTGATGGAGGCGGCGCTCACGCGCAAGAACCTTCAGGCCGCGCTGAAGCGAGTGAAGCGGAACAAGGGCAGTCCCGGCATCGACGGGATGACGGTGGAGGAGCTACCGGACCACCTTCGCGTGCACTGGCCGTCCCTCCGCGAGCAGCTGCTCGCGGGGACGTACCAGCCGCAGCCGGTGCGACGGCACGTGATTCCGAAGAGCGGCGGCGGCGAGCGACAGCTCGGCATCCCGACGGTGCTCGACCGACTCATCCAGCAGGCCCTCTTGCAGGTCCTGCAGCCTCGATTCGATCCGACCTTCTCGGAGCACAGCCACGGCTTCCGGCCGCGGCGCAGCGCGCACGACGCCGTGCGCGAGGCGAAGCGGTATGTGCAGCAAGGAAGACGATGGGTGGTCGACGTGGATCTCGAAGCTTTCTTCGACCGCGTCAACCACGACGTGCTCATGGGGAGACTGGCCAAACGAATCGAGGATCGGCGCGTGCTGGGACTCATCCGTCGCTACCTGAACGCCGGCATCATGGCGAACGGCGTCGTGATGGATCGCGACGAGGGAACGCCCCAGGGCGGTCCTCTCTCGCCAATGCTTGCGAACGTGCTCCTCGACGAAGTCGACAAGGAGCTGGAGAAGCGCGGACACGCCTTCGTGCGCTACGCCGATGACAGCAACGTTTACGTGCGGTCACGGCGAGCGGGCGAGCGGGTCATGCAGGCGCTGCGGCGTCTCTACGCGAAGCTCCATCTCCAGATCAACGAGTCGAAGAGCGCGGTGGCCATGGCCAGATCCTTTGGACATAACGTGGCGGAATGATGGAAATAAATCGGGCGCCTTTCTCGTTGTTCGGTTGCGACACCAACAAGGAGAGGACGCCCGATGACGACGAGAGCTACCCGAGCCACGAGCAGCCGTCCAGACCCGAGCGAAGAGGCGAGCGCGGTGGAGGAGCAGCTGCAGCGGACCTTCACGCCGGCGGTCATCGACGAGCTTCGGGGCCGCACCGGCTACAACCCGCGGCAGCGGCGCGCCACCGCGTTCCGCCTGGTGCTCACGGTCGTCGAGGGGTTCCTCGCGGGCCAGACGCTGTCGTTCGAGTCGCTGCGGGCGATCTTCGTGAGGCGCTTCGGCTTCATGCGCCCGTGCCCGTTCCAGAAGCGGTTCAAGCAGGAGTCGGCGGCGGCGTTCTTCCGCGCGGCGCTCGAGCACCTCGTGGCGTCGGTGACGAAGGCGGCGGGCCTGGAGCTGAGCGGGCCGCTCGCCCGCTTCGAGGACGTGCGGGTCTACGACGGTACGGGGCAGCGCGTGCCACCGCGCGGGCGCGAGCTGCTGCCGGGATGCACCAAGGGCAAGGCCGGCACCAAGTGGGTGATGGGCTACAGCATCAAGACCGGCCTGCTCGAGCACGGCGTCTCCGACGCGGAGACCGCGTCGGAGACGCCGCTGTGGCGGAAGCTGGTCCCGAGCTTCACGCGCGGGGTGCTCTACCTCTTCGACCTCGGCTTTTTCGAGCGCGCTCTGTTCACCCAGGCGAAGGCTGCCGGCGCGCACGTGCTGATGCGCCTCAAGACCACGGCGAAGGTACGCGTGACCGCGCACATCTCGGAGAACGGCCACACCCCGCTCCACAACTGGTCGCTTGGCTACTACCTGCAGAGCGTGTCGCGCAAGCGCGGGACGATCTTCGACCTCGACGTGACGTGGGGCAAGGGCAAGGACACCGTCGCATTGCGGCTCGTGGGACTCGCGCACAAGTCGACCGTCATCCGCTGGTACCTGACCACCGTGCCGCGCAGCGTGCTCTCGCCACGGCAGATCATCCAGACCTACCGACTCCGCTGGCTGATCGAGCTGCTCTTTCGCGAGCTGAAGCAGACCGCCGACCTCGGCCGCTCCTTCACCGCCGATCCCCACGCGATCAAGGCGCTCACCTACGGCGCGATGCTCGCCCACGCGCTCGTGCGCTCGGTCAGGATCCAGGCTGCACTCGCGCGCGACGTCCCTCTCGAGCAACTGCGCCCCCTGGCGACGTTGCACGTCGTGCGCGCCTACGCGCGGGACCTGGTCGACGCCCTCGTCTCCCTGAGCACCGCCGCGTGGACTGCCGTCGTGACCACCGTGGGCGCGGCACTCGTCGCTCTGGCACGCGAACGACAACCTTCACGCTCCAGGAAACGAATCGCCCTCAAACTTGGGGCGATCGGTGCTTAAGAGATCGGGCATGGCGCGGTGGCACCCGTGCAAGACCGGAAGTTCCTCGGCTACACCTTTTGGTTGTCGTCGAAGAACGAGGTCCGCTGCACGATCGCGCGCAAGGCCCTCGACACGATGAAGGACCGCGTGCGGCACATGACGAGCCGCATGCGCGGTCGGAGCCTGGCCCAGGTCTGCCGAGATCTGCGAGGGTACTTGCCAGGCTGGAAGAACTACTTCCAGCTTGTCGAGCTCCGCACGCTCTTTCGCGAGCTGGACTCTTGGATCCGGCACCGACTCCGCGCACTGCAGTTGAAGCAGTGGGTGCGAGGAGTCACCGTCTTCCGAGAACTGCGCCGACGGGGGATCCCTCCCGTCGACGCTCGCCGCGCGGCAGCAAATACGACGCGCTGGTGGCGAACCTCGGGAATGCGCGTCCTCAGCGTGGCTCTGCCGAACAAGCTCTTCGACGAGCTGGGGCTTCCCCGGCTCGACACGTGACCTCAACTCTCCGAACCGCCGGATGCGGACCCGCCTGTCCGGTGGTGTGGCAGGGGTCCCCGGGGAAACCCGGGGCCCCTATGCCGATAGATGGATTTCGTAAACTTTCGCGCCCGACCGCGCTAGCAGTTCCTATGCGCTACATGCCGGAGCTGGACGAGGTGCTGCGCGGGCGGTTCCGGCACGTGATGGGCACGCTGGTGCGGCTGGTCGGCGCGCACTGAGGGGACGCCACTCAGCGGGCGCTGTCGTGGAGCGCCTGGAGGCGGCGTTCGAGCTCGGGATCGTCGCTCGCCGCCGCCATGAGTACGCGGCGCAGGTCGTCGGACGCGCAGGTCGCGGCAATGTGGCGGACGCGCTTCCGGCCTGGACCGTCGAGGCCGCGCTGCAGGGCGACGGCCGCGCCGGCGCGCGCGGTGGGTGCCGCCGGTCGCGCTCTCCAGGGTCTTCCAGATCTCGTCGGGCGGCACCGCGGCGATCCGGTTAGGTGCTGCGGCCGGGATCGCCGGCGACGCGGTGATCGCGCACCCACACCTCCACCCAGCGCGCGCCGCGTGCAAGCTGGACGACGCCCTGCGCCGCGGCCTGGACGCGGTGCGCGGCGAGCCCTCGCTCGATCCGCGCGCCGAAGCCGCGGAAGTGCTCGCGAAGGCCCTTGAGCTGCCCTCGCGTCCGGTGCCACGCGATCGTGCTCCCGTCGTGGAGCTGGACCACGACGTCGTACGGGTCGACGGCCACCGACGCGATCGCCGCAAAGGGTACGAAGCGGGACGGGCGTGGAACGACACGTGGACCGCGATGTGCGCACTTGTGAGTGCTCGCGACTTCGCCGTACGCGTTGACCTTGGGCATGGACGCGGTAGCATCACGGGCAGCGGGGGGGTGAGCCGATGGGTCGTGCAGCTCGTCACGTGGGGAAGTTGGGGGGGGGGGGGGAAGCTTCCGCTAGGTCTGGGAGCGCTGACGATCGTCGCCATGGCGACGGCCTCCGCCTGCACCAACAGCGCGGTGGAGAGTAACGCGTCGGACCCGCAGGGCACGGTGCAGGGCTACCCGGCCTCCGAGCCCAGCATGCTCTTCTTACCAGGCACCGTCCGCTTCCCCGAGGGCGTGACGCTCGCCGCGTACAACGACCTCTCCGCCTTCTTCTTGTCCGGGAGCACGACGGTCCTGCGGGACAACGCCACCGCCGCGGGCCTCTCGTACTCGACGGATGGGGGTCTGCACTGGCTTCGCCGCGGTCCGCTGCCGCCGGACACGGGCTGCGGCGCGTCGTCCGGCAACTGCATCGTGGGGCTCGACAGCGATCCGTGGCTCGCCTTCGACGGGACCACCGCGTTCTACTCGATGATCGGCTGGACGAAGAAGGTAGAGCACGTTGGCTTCCAGGACTTCAGATACTCCGAGCTGGCGCTCGCCGTGGCCACCTCGGCGGACGGTATCGACTGGACGCCCTTCACGGTCGCCTACAAGGTGCCGCTCACCGACACCATGGACAAGCCCTCCATCTCCGCCATCGGGGAGACGGCCGTGGCGGCGTTCGTGCAAGACACCGCAGCGACGAATGTCGCGGATCAGAACTTCAGCCGCATCCGGCTCGTCGCGTCCACGTTCATCGCGCCGTTCCCGCCGGGCTGGTTCTCGGAGGAGGTCGTCCACGAGAGCCTCTGCGCGGGGTGCTCGCTCCAGAACCCCGTCATCCGGCTCACCTCGCCGACCACCGGCTTCCTCGCGTACATGGTGTTGAAGCCGATCATGAATTCCGGCGACGACCTCGTCGATCTGAAGATCCTTCGCCTCACGCGCAGCATCAACCTCGCCGATCCCGGCGGCTTCACGCCGTGGAGCTCGGTCCTCGTCTACGAACGGGACAACGTTCAGATCCACCCTTTGCACCGGGCAAATCCGAACGGTGGGAACGGAACGTGGCGCGACGGGATCCCGATGAGCTTCGCCGTGGGAACGAACGGGGACCACCTCTACATCGCGTACACCGGGCTTCGCAATCGGCCCGACGACGACACGATGGTGAGTTCGGCGCAGCTCGATGACTGCCCGCACTTCGGCAACGGGGGCATCTGCGGCGTCGGCTCCGACGGGACGACATTCGGGTGGCGGCACTGGGACTTCTACTCGCCCTTCGTGAGCGAGCAGAACAACCTTGTGCCCTCGGGCGACCAGCTTCAGCCCAGCGTCTCCGCGTCCCGCAGCAGCGAGGGCGTGGTGCTGACGTGGTACGGGCAGCAGAGTGACGGCTTCAGCGGGACAGTACCGCAGGCAGACGATCGTCGCCTGGCCGTCTACGGGATCTTCTCCAACGACGGCCTCGCCTCCGGCCCCGTGGGGCCTTTCGACATCCTCGAGACCGACCCGTACTTGCCGTGCACGACGGCGAATGGTTACTGGGGAGACTACTTCGGCTCGGTGGTCATCCCCGGGCGCGTCTTTCACGGGACGCTCGGCTTCCCCGGCGGTTCGCAGAACGTCCTGAACAACGTCCCGTACCCGTGGATCGTCACGACGCACACGGATTCGCGCCTCGGCTGCACGACCGCCAACGTGCCCGTGGTGTTCGACCAGCATCTGGAGAGCGTCGTATGGTGAGGCTGGGCAGCGTGCTGCTGCTGGTTCTGGCAGCGGGCTGCGGCGGGGAAGTGGCGCCGACCGGTGCAACACTCGACGCAAGCGCCTCGGCGGAAGACGCCGGCGCGGACGCGCCGTGGTACACGAACTTTCCGGATGCCAGCTACCGGCCGGAGGCGCCGCCGCGTCCGGGCGAGTATCCACCCCCGGGCGGCAAGCTCTGCGCCCCTCTCGGCCCGAACTGCGGGAAGAACGACTACGCGTGGTGCGACACCATGACCGGCTGGTGCTGCGCGGCCGTCGAGCTTCACGGCCGGTGCGTCTGCGGCGACGTCTACTGCATCCCGCCGATGCGTTGCTGCGCGCGCAACGGCGACTACGTCCCGGAGTGCCTCGCCGATCCGGATCTGTGCGGAGGGGACGCCGGGTGATGAGACGCTGGTTCGCGTCCGTCGCCCTGACCTCGCTGTGCGGCGTGGGGCTCCTCTACTGCGGGACCAGGACCGAGCCGGGCGGCGCGCTCGACGCCGGGATGGACGGCGCGGCGGACGCCGGCCAAGAGCACGGGCCGGATGCTGGTCACGACGCCGGCCGGCTCCGCTGCCAGAGCGTCGAGGACTGCGTGTACGGAGGGGACTGCCAGAAGGGGTACTGCTGCGACGGGTACTTCGACGGAGTGAGTTGCTACTGCGGTGACGCGGCGGAGTGCGATCTGCTCCACACCTGCTGCACGGACGACGCGGGCAACGGCGTGTGCATTCACCTCGGCGTGAACGCCTCCTGCCACAACTGGACGGGACCCTGAACGCTGGCGCACGGTCCGAAACCCGACGTTGAGCAATGCCGGTGGTCCGCCACCATGGGGCTGCGCTCGAGCCGTGGAGCACGAGGGCGGAAGTGCAGGGTCAGGCTCGCGCCGCCCCCAGGAAGCACCTGCCGGTCGCCGTCTTCGCCTTCCCGATCGCCCTCGGCTCCCCTCGTGCACCACACGCCCGCCTCCTGCGCCGCCCTCCGGGCCCGGCTCCACAACCCAGGCAGTCCGCCGACGCGAGCACATCCGGGTGATGCTCTACGATCACCAGCGCGTCCCGGCGCTCCATGGGTAGGGGAGATGGGAAAGGGGAACGGGGAAGGGGAATGGGAAAGGGGGAGGGGAAAGGGGGAGGGGAAAGGGGGAGGGGAAAGGGGGAGGGGAAAGGGGGAGGGGGCTCGCTCGGGGGAGGGGATTGTCCCGCCGTGCTCGGAGCTGTCGAGGCCGGGCCGTCCTCGCCATGCTCGGGCGCTTCGCGCCCTGCGCGTGGCTCCGGGCGGTGCTCGCTGCGCTCGCAGCCTCGACAGCTCCTGCGCGCGGCGGGTTGGGGCGGCTGCCCCCGTGCGAGGTGCGCGGGGCGCGGGCAAGGAGCTGTCGATGAACCTTCGAATCTATGCGGTGGTGCTGGAGCTGGTGCGGGAGGTTGGGCCGCTGGTGCGGGTGCTGGAGCGGCATGACTCCGATCTTGCCCGGCAGTGTCGGCGGGCGTTGACGAGCGTGCCGCTCAACGTCGCGGAAGGCGCTTATGGGCGGGGGAAGAACAAGCAGGCTCGCTATCACACCGCGCTGGGATCACTGCGGGAGGTGCTGGCTGCCAGTTCGCAGCCTCATGGGGCACTCCGAGGCAGTTTTCGCAGGATGATGGGGCCACCCCTTTCGCAGCATGAAGGGGCCACCGGCGGTGAGTGTCAAGGGAGTTGTCCAATGGAACGGTCAGTGCATGATGCACGCGTCCGACTTCTCCGGGTTCAGTCGGACGGCGCCGACTGGTGTCCAGTTGCGGGTGCCTCGGGTCCACCGGCGCGGGGTGCGGGCCTTGGCCCTGGTGTAGAGCCGGTGCCTGGCGGCGAGGATGGCCTTGTCGCGGCCTTCGTGGCGGTCGATGGGGCGGACGAAGCGGATGCCACTGTGGAGGTGCTCGCCGTTGTACCAGGCGACGAAGCCGTCGACCCAGGCCGTGGCCTCGGCGAGATTGGCGAAGGGCTTCTTGGGGTAGCCCGGGCGGTACTTCAGCGTCCGGAAGATGGCCTCGGCGAAAGGGTTGTCGTCGCTCACGCTCGGACGGCTGAAGGAGGCGACGACGCCGAGGCGCTGCAGCGTCGTGAGCATGGTCGAGCCCTTCATCGGGGCCCCGTTGTCGGCGTGCAGCACGAGCGCGTCCCGCGCCACTCCCTCGCGCTCGCAGGCCCACTCCACCAAGCTCGAGGCGAGGTCCGCCGACTCGACTTCGTGGACCTCGTAGGCGACGACCTTGCGGCTGAAGATGTCCAGGACGAGGTACAGGTAGAAGAAGATCCCCCGCACCGGGCTCCGCAGGTACGTAATGTCCCACGCCCAGACCGTGTTCGGCGCGATGGCCACGTGCTCCGGCGGACGCCGGTGCGTACGTGGGCGAGACGGCTCCCGGTGGCTCATCAGGCCGTGCTCATGCAGCACGCGGTAGAAGCTCGACTCGGACGCGACGTAGACCCCCTTGTCCGCGAGCAGGGGCACGATCTGGCGCGGCGACAGGTCGCGGTACTCGGGCGACGTGGCGTGCGCGACGATCTGGGCCCTCTCCGCCTCGGTGAGCTTGTGCACGGGGGACACGGCGCTCTGTCCGCGCCTGTCCTTGCCGCCGCCGTCGGCGCGCCACCGGGCGAGGGTGCGTGGGCACAGGCCGATGATCGCGCAGGCCCTGTCGCGTCGCGCCCCCGCCCTGACGGCCTCCTCCACCAGGTCCACGATCACTTGTCGGTCTCCTTCTTCGTGCTGTCGTCCTCGTCCCCCCAGTACTCCTGGACTTTTTTTTTCAGAACGAGCAGCGCGGCGGTCTCCGCCAGCGCCTTGTCCTTGCGCAAAAGCTCCCGCTCGAGCTCCCGCACCCGCTTCGCCTCCGCGGAGCTCGTCGTCTTCGAGCTCGGCCCCAGAGCCCCGAGTGCCGCACGCCGCCACCCGGCGAGGTCGGCCTCGTGAAGTCCCTCCCGACGCAGAAGCTCCCCGAGCGCGTCACCCGCGAGGCCGTCAGCCTGCGCGAGGACTCGGAGCTTCTCCTCGGGCTTCCATTCACTGGGACGACGGGGGACTCTCGCGGAGGGATTGCGGTGGGACATGCCCTCCTCTTTCGCATCCCGAAGCCACCGGGACAATGTTGGTTGCGAGACTCCCGATCGAATCGAGAGCACCGACGCCGTCGGGCCCCCGGGCACAATCAGCTTCTTCACCATGTTGGCCTTGAAGGCCGCGCTGTACTCCGTCACGATCCAACCTCAGCCGCCCCCAGCGTTGATGCCCTCCGCCGCCTCATCGCGAGGCCTGCGGACCGGACAACTCCTCTGACACAGGGGGCCCGCGTGATCAATCACCGCGCCGGTGGCCATTTCAAGGTATGCGCTTTCTGCAATCCCTGGGTGTACTGCTGGTCCTGTCTGCGGCGGCGTGCGGGGTGGACGCCGGCATCCCCAACCCGAGCTCGGATTCCGGCGCGCCCGTCCCGATCGGCACGACGAAGACGCCGCTCGGCACGATCCTCGTGGGGACGAACGGGATGTCGCTCTACACGAGAGCCGGCGACAGCGCGACGCTCTCCACGTGCACCGGCTCGTGCGCGACGACGTGGCCGCCGCTGACCGTGCCCAAAGGCCAGCAGGCCGTCGGCGCGCCTGGCGTGAACGGGACGTTCGGCATCCTCGCGCGGCCCGACGGCAGCCTCCAGGCCACCTACGATGACCACCCTCTCTACTACGCGCAGGGTGACGTGCGCGCCGGAGACGTGACCGGCAACGGGGTGGACGGCTTCTCGGTGGCCACCCCGTAGGCTTGCAACCCTGCGGAAGGCGACGCCGTCGAGCATCCCGAGCTGTTTTCTGCGGCTTCGGTGATCAAACCACCCGGAGGTGGCCATATAACCGTTTAGACCATGGCAAGGAGATGGAGCTCGACGCTGGCTCTCTTGGTGTGCGGCGCGACCCTCACCGTCGCCGGCCGCGCGCGCGCGCAGACGGACGAGCTCCCCGTCATCGTGAGCTACGCGGCGCCGGCAGAGTGCGCGACCGCCGACGCCTTTCAGCAGCTCGTCGCGACGCAGGTCGCGCGCGAGCGCAATCCGGACCGGCCGTGGCGCTTCGCGGTCACCATTCGACACGAGCGCGATTACATCGGGACGCTCGAGATTGAGGGTGGAACGCGCGAGCTTCGTGCCTCGAGCTGCGACGAGGTCACCGCCGCCCTCGCCACCATCATCGCGATGGCGCAGCCGCCGCTCCGCGCCGCACCACCACCGCCCGCGCCACCACCGCCCGCGCCACCACCGCCCGCGCCGCGAACGCCCGTCGCGGTGGCCGTCGTGCCCTCGGTGGTGCAGGTACCTTCCGCTCCGACGACTGCGACGCGCCGCGACGAGACCCGGATGGCGAGCCCGACGCTCCTCGGCGTGGGCATCGCGATCGCGACCGTCGGGATCGCCGCCATTCCCTTCGGCGTGCTGCACATCGTCACCGCGGACGCCGCCACCGCGGCCTGTCCGGCTGCCCCGAGCTGCCGGGGTCAGAGCGCCGACGGCACCGGGATCGCCATCATCGGCGCCGGCGCAGGGCTCGCCGTGGGCGGTCTGGTCGTGTCGGTGCTGGGGCTCCGGCGCAAGCACGTCTCCGTCGAGGCGGGACCCATCGGCTCCACCGGCGCCACCGTCACGGTGACGTTCTGAGCGCGGTGGCTGCGATCGCGCCCGAGATGCCGCTCGCTGCAGCCGACAACGGACGGCTGCGCGCGTGCATCGAAGCTCACTCGCCCGCCGTGTGGCGCGTGCTCCGCCGCAACGGCGTCCCCGCGTCGGAGGCGGAGGACGCCGTGCAGCGTGTCTTCGTGATCCTGTCGAGGCGCCTGTCGTCGGTCGACGAGGGAGGCGAGCTTCCCTTCTTGCTCCGGACAGCCACGCTCGTCGCGTCGGAGACGCGCCGGGCCATCCGACGGCGACACGAGAGCCCCGGCTCCGTGCCGGAGCGGCTGGTCGATGGCGCGCCGCCCGACGAGGCGTACGCCCGCCGCGAGGCCGTCGATCAGCTCGATCGATTGCTCGATGCGATGGACGGGTCGCTCCGCGCGGTGTTCGTGCTCTACGAGATCGAGGAGCAGACCATGGCGCAGATCGCCGAGACGCTGGAGCTCGCCCCCGGCACGGTCGCGTCGCGCTTGCGGCGAGCCCGCGCCCGCTTCGAGGAGCTTTGCGCCGCGCTGCGCCAGGGAGGAGCGTGATGGATCCGAAACGACTCGCCACCGCCGGATCGCCCGCTGCGCGGTCGCTGCTCCGGGGAGCAGAGCGCGACGCCGCACCCGCGTCGCTCGTTCCGGGGTTGATGGTATCGCTCGGCGTCGTGACGGCAGGGCCATCGGTCGGCAGGCTCGCCGTGGCGATCCGGCACGCGGCGTTCTCGAAGCTCGGCGTCGCGATCGTGGCGGTGGCGGCAGCAAGCGGCGGCGCGTACGTCATCCGCGGGATGCACGAGCGCGCCGTCGACGGCGGGCAACCGTCGAGCGCGACCGCCGGGAGCGCGGACCCGGTGCAGGTTGTCGCGCCGCAGCGAGCTCGCGTGGTCGCGCGAGCCGTCGAGATCATCCCGCCCCCGCCCGCGTCGACCACCGCCGCTCGGTCGACGGCCGCTCCACGCCCCACCGTCGCGGCGAGTGCGACGCCCTCGATCGTCGGCGAGCTCAACGAGATCCGACACGTGCGCTCGCTCGTCGTGGCTGGCGACGGAAAGGGGGCGCTCGACGCCCTCGATGCCTACGCGGCGTCGCACCCACGGGGAACCTTCGAGGAAGAGGCGCTCGCGCTGCGAGTTCGTGCGCTGCGGCTGACCGGGGATCGCGCCGGCGCCGAGCGTGGTCTGCGCACCCTGGAGACGCGCTTTCCGAGCAGCGTCTACCTGGCGTCGCTCGAACCGTGAAGCGATGAGGTGGCGTCCCGAAGTGACGGGCCCGGCGCCTCACCGCCCCTCTCTCACCGCTCACCCTGGTCCGTCCTTCCAGTGAGACCGGACGGCCATTTCGCATAAGTAAGAGTCGATTGCGTGAGCGCGCCGGGTCGCGGCGGCGGTCGCGTGGCGCGGGTGCGCGGTCGCGAAATCGACGGTTGGACGAAGCCGGTGCGCGGCAGCGGCGAGGCGGTGGCCTCGGAGCCCTATGGGGAAGTTGGCGGCGTGTGGGTCACGTGTGCGGGTGCGCGAGGTGCCGAGCGGGCGGCGGGACGGCGCTCGACGCGGGCGTCCCGGAGCGCGCAGCGGGCAGCCGTGCGTGCTCGGAGGGCGGTTTTTGGTGGCGCGGATGGACAGGGGCCTGGGCCGCACTCGTGGAGCGAGCGCAGTGGAGCACGACGCGGGGAGATCATGCGGCCCTCGGCGGGGCGCGAGCTCGGGGCTCGGGCAGCGCGGTGCGCACGAGGGCAGGCGTGTGGCAAGCGGGGCAGCGGCGCAGGTCGATGCCCGCGATTCGCAGCAGCAGGTCGGCGGCGACGGCACGGCGCTCCGGTCGCGCAGCGGGCGCGTGCGGACCCAGTCTGCGGCGTGCGGTCTCGAGGCGCGTGGTGGCGTGGCTGGCGGAGTGCAGGCCGTAGTGGCGGATCTTGACGAAGCCGCGCGGCAGCACGTGCTGGACGAAGCGCGCGAGCAGCTCCTCGGCCGGGACGGTGACCGACTTGCCGTCTCTGGTGCGGAAGGTGACGCCGCGCTCGCCCATCGAGACGCCCATCACGCGCACGGGGAAGAGGAAGCGACGGCGCGCGCGCACCCAGCGCGCGGCGTCGCCGGTGAGTCCGCCGCCGGTGACGATGGCGTGCACGTGGGGGTGGAAGAGCAGCGCGCGCGTCCAGGTGTGCAGGACCATCGTGACGCCGAGCTCGGCGCCGAGCCACTTCGGATCCCGCGCGAGGGTGGCCAGCGTGTCGGCCGCGCTCGCGAAGAGCATGTCGAAGACCCGCGCGCGCGAGCGCCGCGCGACGGCGCGCAGCTCGGCGGGGAGCGTGAAGACGACGTGGAAGTAGTGCACGGGCAGAATGCGCTCGAGCCGCGTGGCGACCCACCGCGCCTGCGCGAGCGACTGGCACTTGGGACAGTGCCGGTTGCGGCACGAGTTGTACGACGGTCGCTCGAGCCCGCACGCGGTGCACACGTCCAGATGTCCGCCCAGCGCGGCGGTCCGGCATCGCTCGATCGCCCGCAGCGCCGACCGCTCCTCGGGACGCAGCACGCGGCCGCCGGCGAAGGCCTCGCCGTGGGCGCGCACCACGTCCGCGAGCTCGATGGGCGCCGCGCGCGTGCGCGCGGGCGCACACGACGGGTGCATCGGGGCTCAGGGCAGCGCGTCGAGGGGGCTCTGAATCGACTGCACGCGGGCGGTGCTCACGTGCAGGTAGGCCATCGTGCTCCTGAGCGACGCGTGCCCGAGCAAGACCTGCAACGTGCGAAGGTCGGTCCCTGCGTCGAGCAGGTGCGTGGCGAAGCTGTGGCGCAGCGTGTGCGGCGACACGCGCCGGGTGATGCCCGCGCGCCGCGCCGCCTTGAGGATCGCCCGGTGGACGGCCGCGCGCGTGAGGAGCGTCCCGGGCACGCGCCCCGGAAACAGTTGCGGTCCTGCGGGTCGTGACGCCTTCCAGTACGCGCGCAGCGTCGCCAGCAGCCTCGCGCTGAGCATCACGTAGCGCTCACGCCCGCGCTTGGTGTGCCGCACGTGCAGGAGCATCCGCTTCGGATCGATGTCGTCCACCCGGAGCTTGCACACCTCGCTCACGCGCAGCCCCGCCCCGTAGGCGAGCATCACCAGGGCCCGGTGCTTGTGGCTCGTGAGCGACGCGAGCAGCCGCGCCACCTCCGCGCTCGTCAGCACCACCGGCACGTGCATCGGCACCCGCATGCGCGCCATCCCCAGCGTCGCCTCCGGCCGCTCCAGCGTCACCTCGTAGAGAAACCTCAGCGCGGCCGCGTGCACGTTGACCGTCAGCGCCGCCAGCCTGCGCTCCGCCACCAGGTGCAAAAGGAACGTCCGGATCTCCGCCGCCCCCAGCGCGCACGGCGACCGCCCGTGGTACTGCGCGAACCGCCGCACGCACCCCACGTACGTGGCGATCGTGTTGGCGCTCATCCCTCGCAGCGCGAGGTCCTCGCTCATCGTGTCCCGCAGTCTTCGCTTCGCACCCATCGCGGCCTCCTTCGGCTCCGCGCGCGCCCACGAGCGGGCGGCGCGCGCCGCAGGATCGCCCGCATCACGGCACGCGAGGGCTACGAGGCGGGCTCGTCAGCGCGCACACGGCTCGCGGGGCTCCCGGGTCGCGAGCGAGCTTGATGCGGAGCCACGCTGCCGCGCAGCGGCTTCGTCCAAGATGGATTTCGTAAACTTTCGCGCCCGACCGCGCTAGGATTTCCTACGTGCCCACCGTGAACGGCCGAAGATGGGTCAAGCTCGGCGGGCTCGCCGCGGGGTGCGTCGCGGCCTATTTCGCCGTCACCTACGCCACGCGGGTTTACCGGGTTCGCCGCGCCGCTGCATCGCTGGCGTCGGTGCACAAATGCCTGTTCGGCGCGCCGCTTCTACCGAAGGAGGAAGCATCGGCTCGGCTTCATCGCATCATGCTCGGCCATCCGCCCAAGGGCTGGCCTGCGCGATGCGAGAAGTACGTTCGCGACTACGAGGAGGTCGACGAGGCGCTCGAAGGCATCGACCTGCAGGCACCGTCGCCCGTCATCGACGTCGACACGGTGGAGAGCTCGCCCTACGCGTTCGACGCGTATTTCGGCGTGCGCCCGAGCACGCGCCCGCCTCCTGACGACGTACCGGCCGCGCCTCCCTATGCGGACGTCGCGGACGAGCGCACGACACCGCTCGCTCTTCGTGCGAGCTTGATCGGCGCGAGCTTCGATCCCGTGCCGGGCGCGGACCTCCACTTCATCCTCGGCGGCACCACGTTGTGCGAGTCGCGCGCGCCCATCGGGAAGATCGCGTGCCGTCCGGGTGCGCTCGTCCCGAAGTCGGTCCTCGCCGGCAGCGCCGACGGAGCGCCGCTTCTCGTCGCGCCGACGGGGCAACAAGATTGGCACTCGTCCGGCGACTCCGTCCACCGCGCGGACGACGCCCGTCCGTTCTGCACGGGTCGCGCGTGCACCGCGTTTGGCGAGAGCGACGGCAGCGTGCTCGTGCTCTCGCGACAATCGAGCAACCCCGGCAGCGACTCCACGTTCTCGTATGCGGCGTCCCGCGGGAACGGGCCGCTCGTCGACGCCAAGTGGACCACCGAGGCCAACGCCGACGTGACCCTCCTCGGCGACCGCGCGGTTTGGCTCGAAGACGCCAAGGACGGCACCCGGCATCTGTTCGCCAGGCGCTTCGTCGGCACGACGGCGTCGGGGATCGAAGACATCGGCGTCGTCCCGAAGCCGTCGTATTTCGCCGGCTGCTTCGTGCGTGACGCGCTGACGATCTACGGACCGGGCTACGTGGTGTTCTTTCATGACGACGAGCACTCGCCCGTTCACACGTTCACGATTCCGCGATCGATCGGCAGCGCCGAAAGGCACAGCGCCGCGTCGTGCGGCGTGGATGCGGTGACCTTCACGAGCTTGGTCGACGCATCGGCGGACGGGCTCACGCTTCACGTCGCGCGATGCACGGCCCGCGGGTGCGCTCCGGTCGACACGGTCGATCTGCGCAAGGCATTCTCGCGTCTCGCCGAGCCGGCGCGACCGCGCGCGCCTTCGGACGTGCGAGCGGTCGGCCTCGGCGACGCCGTCGTCGTCGTGTGGCGGTCGAGCCGTCGCGGCGTGAGGTACGTGGTCGCGAAGCCGGGCGACATCGACAAGACGGAAGACCGCCCGATCTACGACGACACCACGAGCGGCGGCGAGCCGTTCATGTCGAGCGTCATCCAAGACGACTTCGAGCTGGTGGCGCGTCGAGACGCGGCCGTGCTCTTTGTGGAGACCATCAACAGCAACGCGGGCGTCAAGGCCTTCCGCATCGCGCGCGACGGCAAGGTCACCGGGCTCTGACGGCCGCGTAACGCGATGTAACGTCCGCGATCCGCGCGGGCGTGCCAGCTTTCGCGCGTGAAGAACGTGGTTCGTCGTATCGTCGAAAAGAGCTTCGTCACCTGGTACCAGCGCGCGGACGACCGTGTGCGGAGGCTCGCGCTTCGGCGGCTCCTGGCGACGCGCGCCGACGTGACGGACGTCCTGCGCGCGGTCGCGCCCACCTATCACGAGCGCACCGCGAACGACGCCCTCCTGACTCCTACTCGATCACCGCGCAGTGCGAGAGCGTCGCCTCGCCGGTGACGTGCGATCCGTTAGCAAACTGTCGGTCCGAGGCGTGGCCGCGCGAAGCGCCAGGCATCGCTGGCGGCACGAAACTTGTTTGCAGCGCGAGGATGCGCTTCCGCCTCCGCCTCGTTTTCCGCCGGTCGTCGCGCTCGTCGCGCTCGTCGCGCTCGCCGCGCTCGCGTGCGGCGGGTCCGCGCCCGACGCGCCGGACGCGGGCAGCCCCGACGCCGGGACGCCGCCGTCGCCGGCCGTCACCTTCTTCGACGTCTCGGGCACGACGCCCGTCGCGGTGACGCGCATGCTCTGGGCGAACGCGCTCGACGTCCGCGTCACCGGTCTCGATCCGGTCGCCCAGATCACCGTCACCGCGCGCTTCACGGGTTGGGGCGCGAGCGCGACGTTCGACGCCGACGCGAACGGCGTCGTCGATCTCGCGACGGCGGCGCCCGAGCCTGGCGGCAGCTACGAAGGGGTCGATCCGGACGGCATCGTCTGGTCGATGACGCCGTCGACCTCGCCACCCTGGTCCGTCCTTCCAGTGAGACCGGACGGCCCCATGGATTTCGCAAACTTTCGCGCCCGACCGCGCTAGCATTTCCTATGCGGCCACACAATCGTTCTGAACGCACTCCCACGCACTCCCTCAGGAAAAAGAGATTGGCACCAGTCGCACTCCGCGCGCGCGTTGCTTTGGCCAGTGCGTGTGGAGAACGCGCGCACCAAGTCTATGACAAACATTGGGTCGGCAACCACTATCCGGCCGTCAAGGAGGCGGTTGAATTTGGATGGAAGCATGCATCTGGAAGCGAGGAGATCGACACCGCAGCAAGAACTGGATTGCTTATCAGCCTCAAGGATGTCGTGGCGTACCTCAACGAAGAAGGAATCACAATCCTCGCCTCCTCGGCAACGGTTTCACTCCGAATCGTCGAGGCCATCACCTCGAATGAGAATGAGGCCGTTGTCGCGACCGCTCGGGCGTTGGGATCGGCACTCTATGTCGCACAAATGGCAGGCAGCTGTAGTAAAGGCGATGAGGGGGAGAGACTCGCGGACAAAGAAGAGACCGACTGGCAGAAGGCCGCAATCCAGGTGGTCGAATCCTGGAATGGTCCGTGCGCTCGGACAATGTTCGCCGGATCTGGCCCTATGCCTCCAAAGTGGTTAATAGCGTACGAATCTGGTTTCCGCTTCTACTAGGAGCATGTCTCGGTAACGGCATGGGCCTTCCGGCGGTCCTCAGCGGAAACCGGGAGGCATGGAAAGGGGCTCGGGGACGGGAGAGTTGAGTCCAGGGTCGGATGCGCCTCGTCGCGATGGTCCTGGAGGACAAGAGCATCGCCCGGTTCCTGCGCACGCTGGGCGAGCCCACGTCGCTCCCGCCCCGCGCTCCGGCGCGAGGGCCTCCGTTCTGGCAGAGCCGCGTGCTGCGCAGAGTCTCCGGCTACGACGAGGTCGCCTGAGCGGCGGACCCGGGGCCGCGGTGCGCGCGACGCACGTAGAACGCGCCCCGAGCCGGGCTCGGCGTGCTCAGCCGCCTACGGCGCCGGGGTCCGTTCTGTGTACTTTGCATGCAACGAGCCCAACGCCGGCTTCTCGTCGGTCGCGAGCGAGGCCTCGGCGGTGATGACGCTCAACATCGCGGTCAAGGACCGCCTGCTCCAGTGAGCGCGGGCCGGCGGGGATGCAGTAAGCGCCCGCCAAGTCGCTCTGCCCGGCGGCGGCGGTCCGATGGGGGCCACCAGCTGAACAGCTGAACGCACTGCGTGCCCTCCGGCCACGAGCAGTAGCTCGCGCCGTCTTCGGTGCGACCGGCGGCGTTCTGGCAGCGGCACGACCACGTCACGACGCTGGCGGCCTTCCGGTCGGCGCACTGCGGCTCGACCTGCGCGACGACCCTGGGATTGTTCGCGTCGTCGACCAACCTGGTTCGACGCGGACGATCACCGCGGCCACACCAGACGACGCCTTGAAGTTCGCGCGCGTGCGCGGGACAAACGCGTCGCCCTCGTCACCGGGGCAAACCAAGGCGTCGGGCTCGAGGTCGCGAAGCGGCTCGCAGCGCGTGGCATCACGGTTCACGAGTACGAACCTCAACGGCTTCGAGGGCACCGAATCCATCGAGGTGGGCTCGCGCGAGGCCGTGCGCGTGGCGTTGCTGGGTCCGGACGGGCCGACCGGGACGTTCACGCGCCGGGAGAACGCCACGATCCCGTGGTGAGCTAGGCCCGCACGACTCCGCTCTCCACGAGCCGGCCGCGCTCGCTCCCCGTGAGGAGCATGATCACCGGCTCGTCACTCTCCCACCCGGCGACGTCCTCGGCGAAGCCGTACAGACGATACCGGCTCGCGTCTCGTTCGAGCGCGGCGTTCACGTGGGCGACGACGTCATGGATTTGTCTTCGGCGGGCAGCGAGCCGTTCGGGAAGCCGCGGTCCAACTGCAGGTGTCTCGCGCCGTGGCGTAGCAGCTCGTCGATCGATCTCACGCGGGCGACGATGAGGCATCCGCAGCGGCTCGGCAAGGCCCGAGGCCGGACCGAGCGGCGGGTCGCAGTCGATGTCGCTCGAGTCGCGCGGCTCCGGCGCAGCGGCCGCGCGAGGCTTCTCGGGCCCCGCGCTTCGCGTCGTCACGAGCGGCACGCCACCATCAGGACCGCGAGCGCGACGAGCCCCGCGATCGACGACGGACGCACCCGCCGCTCGTCGAGGTCGAGGCGGGGAGCTACCAGGGCAGGCGCTGCCCGTTCGCGTGCCAGAAGCCGCCCGAGGTCTCCATGGTGAGCTCGTCCACGCGCGCGAGCAGGTCGCGCGCGGCGTCCGCGGGCTCCACCTGGCCACCGTGCGCGCCGACCATGTCGGTCTTGACCATGCCGGGGTGGAGGATCGCCACGGCGACGTCTCGCTCGCGAAGGTCCACGGCGAGCGACTTCCCCGCCATGTTGAGCGCGGCCTTGCTCATGCGGTAGCCGTACGCGCCGCCCGACGAGTTGTCGTCGATCGAGCCCATGCGGCTGGTGACGAGCGCGACCTTCGCCCCGCGGGGGAACCTGTCGCGCAGCGCATCGGTGAGGCGGAGCGGCCCGAGTGCGTTCACCTCGAACTGCTTGCGGATGCCCTCCACGTTCAGCGCTCCCAGGCGGTCGCCCCATACGAGGATGCCCGCGTTGTTCACGAGCAGGTCGACCGAGCGCGCGCCGACCGCGGCGACGAGCGCGGCGATGCCCTCGTCGGTCGAGACGTCCACGCCAACGACGACCTCGGCGCCGAGCTTCTCGAGCTCGGGCGAGGCCTTGCGACACGCGGCGAGCACCGTGTGGCCGCGCTTCGTGAGCTCGGCGACGAGTGCGAGCCCAATACCCCTGTTGGCGCCCGTGACGACGGAGATTGTCATGGAGGCTTCATACACGATCTGCGTCGCCCGATGCGCGTGGATCCGTGCGCAGCCAGCGCCGTACGGTAGCTTCGCATATCACGGATTTCGCAAGCTTTCGCGCCCGACCGCGCCAGCATTTCCTATGCGGCCTCCGGGGTGAACCTAGAGCGTGGCGGCGTCGCGCGTGAGCTCGCTCGCGACGCGCGGCTGGAGCTCCTCGAACGTGACGCCGTGCAGCACGAGCTCGCCCACCGTCTGCTCGGGGCGCGCCTTGACCGGGCCGATCGTGAGGCCCGGCGTGATCCCGAGCGTCGCGCGCGCCCCCGCCACGCCGACGCGGTCGAGCGGGAAGGCGAGCGTCTTGACCGTGCCGTCGTCCGGCGGCGTGCGGATCCAGCCGCGCCCGGTGAGCAGCTCGTCGACCGCCGCCCACGGCGCCTTGCGCCCGACCGAATCCGTGTATTTTGCACCTGTCGGCCGAAACGTCTCGCGCCCGAGCTGGTCGAACGGCTGGAGGATCTCGTAGTCGCCGAAGACCTGCGACATCTTCGCCCACTGCGTGGGATCCTCGTCGAGCCGGTGGGCGACGCGGACCTCGACCGCGCCGTCGAGGGTGACGAGCTCGTCGTTCGGGTCGGAGAAGGTGCCGTCCTCCGCGATGCGCACGAGGGCGTCGCCCGCGCGCCAGACGATGCGCGGCGCGAGGTGGCGAAGGAGCGGGTGCTCGGCCACCTCGCGCAGCCACGCGTCGCGCGGCCAGACGCGCCCCTCGCGCATCGCGCGCTCGAGGCGGAGGATCTGCGTCCGCGCGACGTGCGAGAGGTCCTCCGCGAGCGTCGCGTAGCGCGCGGCCGCGACCTTGGCCTTCGCCGCGTCGTCCGACTTCGCCGGCCTGGGAGGCGCCTCACGGCGCACGCCGTCGACCGCGACGTAGGGCGCGAGGTGCTCGTCCAGCTTCACCTCGAAGGTTCGCGCGCCGTAGTCGAGCACGATCGGGCCGCGGTCGAGGCCGAGCTCGGGCACGAGGCGGTCCTCGAGCTCGGCGTAGTCGATTCCGCGCTGCGCGGCGACCTGCTCGAGGATCCGGCGCGCGCGCTCCTGCGTGTCGGCGAACTTCGCCGCGAGCCCGCGCTCGTAGCAGAGCGACAGCGCGACGTCGGTGCCGATGAGCGCGAGCACGTCGAGCGACTTCTGCATGAGCGGGACGCTGACTTGCACCCACTTGCGCGCCGCGGCGTCCACCTTGCGCGCGACGTCGTCCGAGCCGAGGTGGCCGGCGGCGAAGAGCGCCCAGTCGTGGCGCGCCGGCGCGCCCGCGAGCACGTAGTCCGAGAGGAGCGCCCAGGCGAACGCGTCGAGCGACTCCTGCGTGCAGGCCGCCTTGATCGCGTCGACGCTCGGGTGGCCGTGGTCCTTCGGGAGCACCGAGAGGATGGCGAGCAGGTTGGCGACGGCCGCCTCGGGCAGCGGCGCGCCGCTCTCGGCGAGGACCGGCGCGGGCAGGGCGCGCGCGTCGGCGAACGGCGGCATCTTCCGTGGCGCGGGGAGCGCGTCATCGGGCTCGAGGGCCTTCGGGTCGACGCCGAGCGTCTTCGCGACGGCCGCGACGGCGTCGAGCTTGCCGGCGTCGGCCAGCACCGCGATCCCCGCGCGCCCCGCGCGCCGGAGCTTGGCGTCCCTGGCGACAGCGGCGGGCACGAGCCCGCGCGCGGCGAGGTCGGCGTGATCGATCAAGAACGCCCGGACCTCCGGAGCCTCCTTCGTCCGAGCGAGCAGGGACGCGAGCGCGACCGCGCCGCGCGGCGACAGGACGTGCGTGAGGAAGCCGATGTTCGCCGCCGGCTCGCGCGCGGCCGCTTCGATCACGACCGGCGCCGCCTCCGGGCCGAGGTCGGTCAAGAGCCCCTCGAGGTACTCGTTGCGGATCTGGGGGTAGTGACCCGACTCGAGGTGCGCCTTCAGCTTCGCGACGTCCCGGAATCGCGTCCAGAGCGGGCCTTGCACCCACTTGACGTACTCGTCGGGGCGGAGCTGGGTGACCGGTTCGATCGGGATGGGCAGATCGAGGACGAGATCGTCGCCGTCGCCCTTCTTCTTCCAAGGAGGCGCGCGGAGCACGACGGGCACGCCGTCGGTGGACGCGGTCGCCGCGGCGGCGGCCACGGGAGCCCCGGCCGGCGCGCGTCGGCGCACGGACTCGAGGACGGTCGCGGCGGCCGCGCCCGCTTTGCCCTTCTGCTTCGACACCGCCTCGAGCGCGCCGAGGTGGTGGGGGTGGAGCGTGAAGTACTCGAGCGCGACGGGTTGCGCCGGCCTCGCGTGAGCGTGGCGCGCCAGGTAGTCGGCCACGTCGGCGTCGACGATGCACGCGAGCACCTCGAGAAACGCCTTGTAACGGCCCGGCGTAGCCTTCTCGCTCTGCGGCGAGATCGCGAGCATGGCGCGCTTCATGGTCGCGACCGGGAGGTGCTCGAGGGCGCACGCGAGGCTCGGCGCGGCGTTGCCCCCCATCACGATGAGCTTCTCGACGGCATCGGCGTCGCGCGACTCGGCGACGAGCACACTCAAGACGCCGGACCGCACGAGGTCCAGCTGGAGCGCCACGTCCTCGGCCGCGCGTCGCGCGATCGCGTCGATGGTCTCCTGGTCGCGCACGAGGCGCGCGACGGCGAGGTGGACCACCGGGGGAAGGTCCGCGACGAGCGGCTCGATCTCGCGTTTCAGCCGGGCGAGCTCCTCCGGAGCGCAATCGCGCACGTACGGGAGCAGCGTACGGAGCGCGAACTCCAGTCGGATGGCCCGGCCGCCGGCATCCGCTGCGCGCACGAGCCGCTCGTCGACCACGCGCGACGTGGAGTCGAGATCGACGATCGGGTCGCGGAGGAGGAGGCGCGCGGCGTGCTCGACCCCGAACGCCTCGACCCAGTTTCCGACGAAGTCCGGCGTGTGGAAGCGCAGGCCGTGGCAGAACCGCAGGAGCAAGTTCGACGCGGCGACCTGGGTCTCGTCGTCGTGAGCGGCCGAGAAGCGCCCGTCGTCGTCGGCGAGCCAGGCGCGGATCTTCGCGGCGATGGGCGCGACCTCGGGGGCCGCGCGCCCGAGCGCGTCGTCGATCCGCTTCAGCACGTCCTTCGGTTGGTTCGCGCGGACGAAGCGCTCGGGACGCTTGAACGTGTCGCGCGTGAGCCACTTGCGGACGGTCTCGGTGATCGCCACGCGCGGTTCCGCGGTGCCCGTGGGTGTGGGCGTGGGCGCGGGCGTGGGCGCGGGCGTACGCGCGTGGCGACGCGCCGAGTCGAGGATCGTCGCGGCGGCCGCGCCCGCTTTGCCCTTCTGCTTCGACACCGCCTCGAGCGCGCCGAGGTGGTGGGGGTGCAGCGTGAAGTACTCGAGCGCGACGGGCTGCACCGGCTTCGCGTGCGCGCGCTGCGCGAGGTAGTCGGCGACGGGCGCGTCGTCGATGCACGCGAGCACGCGCAAGATCTCCTTGTAGTCTCCGGGCGTCGCCTTCTTCTCGATGGCGGGCAAGATCGCGAGGAGCGCGCGCTCGAGCGTCGCGACGGGGATGTTCTGGAGCGCGCGCGCGAGGCCCCGCGCGCCGCCGAATTGGACGCACGAAGGCTTCTTCACGAGGATCGCCTCGACCGCGTCCGCGTCGTGCGACTCGGCGACGATGACGCGCGAGATCGAAGCGATCTCCTCGGCCTTCTGGAAGAACGCCGCGTCGCTGGCCGCGCGACGCGCGATGGCGTCGATGGTCTCCTGGTCCCGGACGACGCGCGCGAGCGCCAGGTGCACCGTCGGATGGAGCGGCGCGACGATCGGCTCGAGCTCGCGCTTCACCTCCGCGAGCTCGTCGGGCGAGAGGCCGCGCGCGTGGGGGACCAGACGCGAGAGCGCGAATTGGTGGTCGTAGGCGTCGTGGCGTTGCTTGCTGCGCACGAGCTCTCGCTTGGCCCCGGTCCCGAGATCGACGAGGCGATCGTGGAGAAGGAGCCGCGCGGCGTGCGCGACGCCGAGCTCGTGAGCCCAATGCGCGGCGAAATCCGGCACGCCGAAGAAGCGCTGGAGGAAATTCGCGGCCGCCACCTGGGTCTCGTCGTCGTATTTCGCGGTGAAGCGCGCTCCGTCGTCGAGCCACGCGCGGATCTTCGCCGCGAGCGCGGTGACCTCGGGCTTGGCGTTCGCGAGCGCCGCGTCCTGGGCGGCCTTGTCGCGCGCCGCGCGGACGTAGCGCGCGGGGGGCTTGGGTGGGCTGGGCGTGAGCCACTTGCGCACGGTCTCTGTGAGGACGACGCGGGGCGTGGTCGTCGGCGGGGGCGTGGGCGTGGGCGTGGGCGTGCGCGTGGGCGTGCGCGTGGGCGTGGGCGTGCGCGTGGGCAGGGGCGTGGGAGCGCCGTCGAGGAGGGTGACGTCGGCGGGGGTGAGCTGGCGCGGGGTCTGGAGGGACATGCCGAGCTTGCCCTTGTCGGCCTTCACGCCCTTGCCGGTCGAGAACTTCAGGTTCGGGAGGAGCTCGGTGACGTCACGGACGGGGGTCGTGTTCGGGGCGCTCTTCCAGCCGTCGGCGTCCGCCTTGGGCGCGCGGAGAATCGCGACGAGCCAGAGGACGTCGTTCGGGCGGACCGTGACGAGGAACAGGTCGCCGCCGCCGCTCGCGAGCGCGTCGAGGTTCGGGTTGTGGCTCGCGTAGCGGGCGGTGTCCCACACGGCGCCCGGCGCGAGGCCCTTGGCTTGCTTGTCGAAAATGGCCTTGGAGACCACGGCGAGGACACTCGACATGATCGCGAACTCACCAGACTATCGCCGCATGAACAAGGCCGATCTGCACGCCGCGCCCGTCGCGCACCTCGAGGGCGGGCTCGCAGCCGCCGAGGCCGCGCAGCGCACGACCGCCGCCGGCGCGACGCAGGAGGAGGCCAACCCGACAACGACAAGCACACGCGCGCGCTCGAGCGGGCCTCCCTCGCGCGCGGGCATCGTGCGCACACGATTTCGAGTGCGGTTCTCCACCTGCCTCGGCAGGCGCCTCGACGCGGGGCGTCGCGTGGGCAGGCCGAGACAGCTTCCGATCCCGGCGCAGACGAGGCGGCGTGGTCCCGGCCGGCGTGCCCGCGATGGTACGCTCGGGCGGGTCCCGGGCCGCCGGTCTCCAGGAAAGGACTGCAGATGCCTCGCACGACCGCCGCTTCGGACGCGAAGCTCCTCGCGGATCACCACCTCGCCGTCTTCGGCGGCCGCGTCATCCACGACGCGCGCGCGCCCGTCGACGACGTCACGCTCGCGCGCCTGGCCAGGCGCCTCGCGGGGCCGATCCCCAAACGTCAGCCCGGCGGAGCACCGCAGGAACGCCGGCAGGCCGGGTGCCTTCGCCCGCAAGGTCGCGTCCGGGGGGCGCGGTCGGCCGGTCGCCGGGCGCGCCCGGGGCGCCGGCTAGCCTCCATCGCCGCGCGTCTGCGACGCCTGCTGCTGCGCGAGGCGCCCGACCCGAACCGTCGCCGGCTTCCTCTGCCCGTGCGCGCACAGCTCGGACAGCTTGCAATCCTGGTCTAATGGTCAGTGTTAGCCGATCACGGGTTAAGGGGATCAACCGGGAGCCCGGTCGGCCGTGCGAGGGGCCTCCTCCCTCGTCGTCAGGCGAGCCGGCCTCAATCGCCGGATGCGCGCTCCGGATGACCCGTGGCGCGCGGACGCCGCATCAGCCGGAGCGCCACTTCGATCACCGCGCCGCCCGAGTCGCCGTTGGAGAAGGACGCGTGGCCGTCGAGCGCCCGCGCGCGGCGCGCGATGCCGGCGAGCCCATGACCGGCCGGACGCGCGACGTCCAGCCCGCGGCCGTCGTCTTCCATGTGCGCGTGCACGAAGCCGTCGCCGTGCACCAGGACGCACGACACCTTCTTCGCGCCCGAGTGGCGGATGACGTTGGTCACCCACTCCTGCGTGATCCGGCGAAGCGCGTGGGCGACGGTCGGTGGGACGCGCGTCTCGTCGTCGTCGGAGCTAGAGGCGAACGAGAGCTCGAGGCCCGCCCCCTCGCATGTCTCGGCGAGGCCGCGACGGACGTTCGCCACGAGCCCCCGCCACTCGGGCGCATGCGTGGTCGTCCACATCAGGGAGCGGATCTCGTGCAGACCCTCGCGAACGGCGGCGCGGGCGCCCTCGAGGGCCGGCGCGTTCGTCGCGTCGTCGCCGAGCAGCACCACGGCGCGCGCGAGATCGCCCGCCACGCCATCGTGCAGCTCCAGCGCGAGCTCGCGACGCTGCTCGGCGAGCGCGCGCCTTCGCGTCGCCGCTCGCTCGATGCAGGCGCGCAGCCGCGCGAGGAGCTCCTGCGGCGAGAACGGCTTCGCGACGTAGTCGTCGGCGCCTGCGGCCAGGCCGCGCGCCTGGTCCGCGGGCTCGCCGAGCGCCGAGAGGAGCACGACCGGAACGGCGTCCAGCTCGGGGTCGGCGCGCAGGCGCTGGAGCAGGTCGTACGCGTTGCCGTCGGGCAACATCACGTCGGCCAGCACCGCCGTCGGCATGACCGCGCGCGCGGTCGCCACGGCGTCGGCCACGGTCGCGGCCGTCTCGACGTCGAATGCGGGCGAGAGAAGGCGGACGAGCACGTCGCTCATGTCGGGCCAGTCCTCGACCACCAGGATGCGCGGCGCGTGCTCCGGGCGCACGCCGGTCGTGTCGACGGGTCGCGCCGGCGCGCTCGGCGCCCGCGAGCTCCAGGGGAACGGGTCGGCCGTTCCCGTCGCCTCCGGGAGCGTCAGGCGAAAGGTCGTCCTCGCGGCGGAGTCGACGTACTCGAGCGAGCCGCCGTCGAACTCGGCGAGCTCGCGAGCGAGCGCCAGGCCGATACCCGAGCCGGTGTCGCCGGCCCGGTCGAAATGGGCGAAGCGCTCGAAGAGGTGGGCTCGGCGGTCGGTGGGCACGCCGGGCCCGTCGTCGATCACGTCGACCACGACGGCACCACGTCGCTCGTCGCGGCTCGCGCGGATCTCGACCGTGCCGTCCCTGCCGCCGCGGCGCAGCTCGCGGACGGCGTTCCCCACGAGGTTCGCCAGTACGCGGTGGGCGTGCCGCGGGTCGGCGCGCGCCACCACGTCGTGGCCGTCGAACACGAAGCGGACCCCCTTCGGCGGCGCGAGCTGCGCGCAGATGTCGCGAGCCAGCGACACGACGTCCACGTTGGCGAGCTGCTGCGGCAGGCGCCCCTCGTCGATGCGCGCCAGCTCGAGGAGCTGCGCCGTGAGCTCGACGAGCGTTTCCGCGTTGCGGGTGATGCGCTGCAGCGACCGTGCGCCGTCGGCGTTTGGCGCGGCAGCGAGCAGGTGCTCGGCGTCCCCGCGGATGATCGCGAGCGGCGTCCGGAGGTCGTGACTCAGGTTCACGAAGAGACGGGACCGCGCCTCCTCGGTGGCACGCAGCCGCTCGTTCGTCGCGGTGAGGGCGAGCTGGGCGTCGATGGCCGCGAGCTCGCTCCGGTCGCGGAACGCCCCGGAGACCGCGAGGAGCGTGAACGGCAGCGCGAAGATGGAGACCACCACGACGTAGACCAACCGCCAGGCCGGCATCAGCACCAGCCCCACGGGGAGGAACGTCAGGACGCACAGCGCGTGCATCGCCGCCATCGTTCGCCACCGGAAGCCGAAGCCGGTGAACGCGAGCATCCCGACGAAGTAGCTGCCAATCATCATCGGGACGAACTCGGGCCTCGCGCCGAACACCGCCACACCCATGCTCACGACGACGGCGCTCAACCACGCCAGCGTGCGGCGCTCGAGCCCGGGCAGGGACGCGCTCGGCGTTCGAAGCGCGACGAGGAGCGCCACGTTCGCGACGGCCTCGACCACGCGAAGGACGACGATCGCCCAGGCCGCGGCGAAGACCTTCGCGTCACCGAAGGCGAGCTGGAGCAGCCAGAAGACCGACAGGACGACGACGAGCGTCCGGACACGCGAGCGCAGGGTCGTCGCTCGTTCGGCCTCGAACCGCCGGCTGGCGGCGCCCCGGTCGAAATAGGCGTGACCCACGATCGGCCATGCTCTCACACACGTCTCCGGGCGTCACCACGAACGTCGCGGCGAGCGCGCGCGCCAGCTCCCGATGTCGACGCGCTACGGCCCCATGCCGGGGTCGAACATCGGCCTCACCTCCGACTCGCCCTCGAAGCCGGGCCAGTGCTTTCGATGCAGCTCCATGAACTCGGTCGCGACGCGGACGGCCTCGGCCTTGGAGTCGGTCTTCAGGATGGCCCAGCCACCGATGATCTCCTTGCCCTCGCTGAACGGCCCGTCGGTCACGGTGATCTTGCCGGCCGCGAGCCGGACGCGCACGCCGTCCTTGCTCGGCAAGAGGCCACCGGTGTCGAGGAGCGTGCCCTCCTTCAACGAACGCTCCACGAACTCGCGCATGGCGTCCATCAGCGCGGACGGTGGCGGGGTGGCGCGGTAGGACTCGGAGTGGCGGATGAATGTCAGGTACTTCATGGGATCCTCCTCGGGGTTCCGATCTCGCGACGAAGGAGCCGCCGCCGGATCGACACGCCCCCGCACGATTCTTTTCGCGCCCCCGTCGTAGCCCGGCAGACGCCACCGTGCGAGCCCCCTTTGACGTACGATCCCCTCTGGACGGCCTCTTCTCCCAACGGACGCGCGAGTGACATGAGGGACGGTGACGGATGCGAAGCTTGGTGCGGTGGGCGAGTGGCCTCGTCGTGATCGCGACGCTCGCGGCGGCGGCCTGTGACAGCCCCGACTCGACGGCGCCACCCCCGGACGCCGGGCCGGATGCCGACGCGGGGATCGCGTCTCCGATCCGCTACGTGGTGGTGCTCGTGAAGGAGAACCACACCTTCGACAGCCTCTTCGGCGCGTACCCGGGCGTCGACGGCGCGTCGGCAGCCAGGCTGTCCGATGGCGGTACGCGTCCGCTCACGCCGATGCCGCAGGGCACGCTGGACGGTAACCCCGCGCACGAACACCCGGCCGCCGTGACCAGCTACGACCACGGCGCGATGGACGGCTTCGATCTCGTACCGCAGCCCACCGATCCGCTCTTGCCGTTCGAGCAGTACACGAAGGCGACGATCCCGAACTACTACGCGTACGCCGACCAGTACGTGCTGTGTGATGCCTTCTTCAGCACGACCCTCGGCGGAAGCTTCCCCGGCTATCTGGCCCTCATCTCGGCGCAGTCTCCGGCGTACGAGAATCCCAGCGGGGTCGACTGGAGCTGCGCCGACACGGATCAAGCGGTGGCCCCCACCTACGATCCGTCGACGTGCGCGGAGAACGGCGCGCGGAAGCCCTGCTTCTCGATCCCCTCGATCGTGGACCACTTGCCCGACGGCGTGACCTGGCGCAGCTACACCGATCGGTACGTGCCGACGGTGCCGCTGGCCTCGCCGTTCGACGCGATCCAGGGCGTCCACGCGGCGGGCACGAGCGGCATGACGAAGCTGAACAGCGCCCTGCTCGGCGACCTGAAGGCCGGCGACATGGCGAACATCACCTACGTCTGGGGCGGCAATCACAGCGAGCACCCGCCCCAGAACATCTGCCTCGGAGAGAACGACACGGTCGCCATCGCGAACGCGATCATGCAGGGCCCGCACTGGAACGAGTCGCTGCTCATCGTCACCTACGACGACTGGGGCGGCTTCTACGATCACGTCGCGCCGACCGTGGCGCCTTGCCAGGGCGACGCCGGTCCCTTCAACGCGGGGTTTCGCGTGCCCACGCTGCTGATCTCGCCGTGGACGGCGAAGGGCGGCGTCTACCACACGCCGACCGAGCAGGCCTCCATCCCACGTCTCATCGAGGATCTCTTCGGACTGCCGCGCATGTCGAGCGAGTCGCCCACCGCGCGGGACGGAACCGCCGGTGACCTCCTCGGCGCGTTCGACTTTCACCAGAGCCCCGCGCCTGGGCTGATCTTGCAGCCACGCAGCTGTCTTTGAGCAGCCCACTCTACGCACCCTGGTCCGTCCTTCCAGTGAGGCCGGACGGCCCCATTTCGCATACGGCGAAGCGCCGGTCGTGCGGCGGGAAGGGAGTAGGATCGACCGATGTCCGCCGCCACCGCCGACGCACGCCGCCGCAGCTTCGACCAGATGGCCGAGCTCTACGCCCGCGCGCGCCCGTCCCCGCCACCCGAGCTCCTCGACGCCCTCGTCGCCATCATGCCGCCGCCCGCCGACGCGCTGGAGATCGGCTGCGGGCCGGGCAACGCCTCGCTGCCGCTGCTCGAGCGCGGCTTCCGGATCCACGCGGTGGAGCTCGGCGAGAACCTGGCCGCCTTCGCGCGGGAGCGACTGGCGGCGTTCCCCTTCACCGTGGAGGTGGGCAAGCTGGAGGACGTGGCGCTGCAGCCCGCGAGCGTGGACCTGGTCGTGTGCAGCTCGGCGTTCCACTGGCTCGATCGCGAGCGCGCCCTGCGCCAGGTGGTGAAGGTGCTCAAACCCAGCGGCGCGCTGGCGTTGATCTGGGGCGCGCCGCGGCGCACCGCGGAGGACGAGCGCGTCGACGCGGCGCTCCAGCCCGCGTACCGCGCGCATGCGCCGGAGATCTCGCGCGAGACGGTGGACCGCATGGGCGGCGAGGTGGACGCGATCGGCCAGGCCATCCGCGACACGCCGGAGCTGCGTGACTTCGCCGAGCGGCATTTCCCCCAGGCGCACCGCTTCGATCGGCAGCGCTACCTGGACACCCTGGCCACCTTCTCCGACCACGCCACGCTGCCCGCCGACCGGCGCGCGCGCCTCTTCGACGCCATCGGCGAGATCATCGACCGCCAGTTCGGCGGGCAGGTGGAGCGCCACTCCACGGCGCGGCTGCAGCTGGCGCGGCGTGCGTGAAGGTCTCCGCGTCACCGGCGATCGACTCGCCCCGACGGAAATCGGTGTAGCCTCTCCGGTGGCCATGGGACCCTCGGGGAGCACGGACGCGGAGCGAGCCTTCCTGCGCGAGCCCGGCTCGTCCTGCTGAGCGAGGTCCGGGTGAGACCGCTCGTCTTCTTCACCTGGAACGTCCTCGCGACGGGCTACATCCGGCGCGCCTTCTACCCGCGCGTCGCCGAGCGGTTCCTCGACCCGCAATGGCGTCACCCGGCCATCGTCCGCCGCGCGCGCGAGCTCGACGCCGACGTCCTCTGCTTGCAGGAGGTCGACGCCGCCGTCTTCGCCGCGCTGGCGGCGACGCTGGAGCCCGCGGGGTACGCCGCCGCGCACGCCCTCAAGGAGGGCAGGCCCGACGGGTGCGCCACCTTCGTGCGCGCCCCGTGGACCCTCGCCGACAGCCGTCGCCATCCCTACCGCGACGGCGCCGGCGGCGCGCCGTCGGGCCACCTCGCGCAGCTCGTCGTCGTCGCGCAGGGCGACGCGCACATCGCCGTCCTCAACACGCACCTGAAGTGGGACCCCCCGGACACGTCGGAGGACGAGAGCTGGGGGCTGCGCCAGGCGACCGAGGCGCTCGACCTCCTGCGCCGCGAGCCCACCCCGGCGCAGATCCTGTGCGGCGATCTGAACGTGACGCCGGAGGCCGTCGTGATGCGCGCGCTCCGCGGCGGCGGCCTCCTGGACGCGCACGAGCGCGCCCCGGCCAGCACCTCCAATGCCAATGGCGTGGCGAAGCGGATCGACTACGTCCTGTGGCGCGGCCCGCTGCGTCCGACGCCGCAGACGCCGCGCGCGATCGCCGACGCGACGCCGCTGCCGTCGGAGCAGGAGCCGTCGGACCACCTCCCGCTGGGCGCGACCCTCGCCATGCCGTGACGGGTGCGGTGTCCGCGCTCCTCCAAGCCGCACGGCACGTGTGGCCGAGCTGCTCGCGCGTCGCTGGAGGCCGGCGCGACCGCCGCGTTCTTCTCGTACGTCGTGCACCCCGCGATGGTGATCAACCCGCAGAGCAGGCGCGGCTCGGACGTGAAAGGCGGATCGGCCGCCAGCGCGCACAGAAAGGGGAGGGCGTAGGCCGTCGCCTCGTGGAGATCGCCCTGGTGATGCAGCGTCCCCATCACGCCGTGGAACGCCTCGTCCTGGGAGTCCTCGTCCGGCTCCGCGAACGCCCGGAGGATCGCGGCGGCGTCGTCGAGCGCACCAGGTACCTCGCTAGCGCGCGCGTACGGCGCGCGCTAGCGAGAGTCGAGCGGAAGCAGAGCGCGGGCGCCCTCCCGTCCCGCGCGGAGCGTGCGGCCCCACCACGTCAAGTCGTCGAGCATCAGCTCCGCCGCCTGCGCGAGGTGCGGGAAGTCGGCGAAGGTCTTGCCGTGCATGAGCAACCCCATGTAGTCCTCCCGCCCGAGGTGCACCGCCGACCGGAGCGGCGCCATCTGCAGCTCCACCAGCATCAGCCGTAGCTGCTCGATGCCCCGCGCCCCGCCCGCGTTTCCATAGCCGACGAACGCCGCCGGCTTGCGGTTCCACTCCGCATAGAGATAGTCGAGCGCGTTCTTCAGCGCCGCGGCGATGCTATGGTTGTACTCGCCCGTGACGAACACGAACGCGTCGAGATCGGCGACCTTCCGCCCCCAGCGCACCGCCACCTCGTTCTTCGACGGCGCACGAAACGGCGACTTCGGCTCGTCGAAGAACGGCAGCGGAAAGTCGCGCAGGTCGACGAGCTCGACCGCCAAGCCTTCCCGCTTCGCGGCGAGCGAGCGTAGCCACTCCGCCGGCCTGTCCGAGAAGCGCCCGGTACGCGTGCTGCCGAGAACGACCCCGATCCGCAACTGGTCCGTCATGGGCGCCATGGTTCCCGTGCGCGCGAACGAGCACAAGGAGGCACATTCGTGAGCGCCACGAACAAATTCGTTCGCATGGACGAGCCTGCGCAAACCCAGTGCGTCGCGGCGAGCGAAGCGATCGCGCTCCTCCGAGACAAGTGGACGATCCTGGTCCTCGGCGCGCTGAGGCGGCGCCCCTCGGTCCGCTACAACGAGCTCCAGCGTGCGGTCGACGGCATCTCGCAGCGCATGCTCACCCTGAGCCTGAAGCGCCTGGAACAGAACGGCCTCGTGAAGCGCACGGTCTTCCCGACCGTCCCGCCGCGCGTCGACTACGAGCTGACGCCCATGGGCCGCACGCTCGTCAAGCCCCTCCGCGGTCTCCTCGACTGGTCGACGCAGCACCGCGAGGCCATGGCGGAAGCGCGCCGCGCGTACGCGAAGAAGCCGCTCTGAACGTCGACTCGGCGATTCAGGTCGCAGGTCATTCAAGGCGTGTTGGGCGGACGCGCCCCTGACCTGCTGATCCTCCCTCTCAGGGGATACGTCGTCGCTTCAGGCGCTCGGCGCGCCCGTGGGCACCGGGTTTCGTTGCGACGCGTGCACCAGACGGGCAAGAGCCTCGCCGTGCTGCGGCCGTCGCTGCGGGCTTGGGGATGATCTTCGGCCGAGGGTGTCGCTACTGGCCGTGGGCCGAGCTCATGGCGCGCACGTTCCGCGCACGTTCCGGGCGGTAGGGGGCCAAGCGACTGAACCCAGCCGCCGCGCTGCTCGAATGCTCGAATGGCTGGACGAAGCCGCCGAGCCGGAAGAGCGAGACTAGCTCTTCCGGTCCAACGACCTTGGTCGCGGGTCTCGCACGGTCATGGGAGAGAAGAGTCAGTTACACGAGTACTTGCCGAAGGCGTTGTCGCAGCGCTTCTTGCACGCCTGCTTCTTCACGAACTTCTTGCCGTCGCACTCGAGCAGCGTCTTCCTCGCCGTGTCGCAGGAGAGGGTGTCCTTGTCTTCGCACGGGTCGTCCACCTCCGCCATCGAGGTGTCGCAATCGAGCTTCGAGCCGACGGCGCGGCAGTGGTTCTGGCCGCGGCAGGTGCTGGTGACGACCATCTTCGAGCCGTCGCACACCAGGAGCTTGCTCTTGTCCTTGGAGCACACGCCCTGATCCTTCTGCTTCGCGGTGCACGGATCGCCCTCGCTGCCCTCCGCGCTCTCGCAGCGCACGCCCTGCACGTTGTCCACGCAGAGCCGGCTACACGACATGCGCAACTTCCACTTGCCGTCCGCGCAGTCGAGCATCTTCTTGCCGTCCGTGGAGCATGCGACCTTCTTGTCGCCGTTGCAGGGCTCGCCGTCGTCGGTGATCACGTTGCAGCTCACGGAGCCGGCGATCTTCTGGCAACCGATCGGGGACGACTGGCACTTCACTTTCTGGAACGTGCCGGCCACGCACACCAGCGCGTTGCCCTTGTCGATGCACTCACCGGGACCGTGCCCCGGCATCTGCCCCTTCGCGTCGCACTTGCCGCCCTCCTTCGCCTTCTTGCAGGCGCCAAGAACGGCGAGGCACGCCAACAGCATCACCAGCTTTCTCATGCCGCGCAGGAACGCACAGCCCGCGATGGAGCGCAATGCGCTTCTTCGTGGGCGCAGCCCGACGGCGCCGGTTCGCCCGGTGCCTCATCTGGAAGCTTCGATGGTTTGTCCCGCCTGCGCCGCCGCCTCGAGCAAGCGTGACGCTCGGTTCACGTCCGATGAGCGGAGCGTGGCGCCGCGTCGTTCGCGCCGGGCCGCTCGCGCCCATGCCCATCGCCCGGGCACCGTGAGGGCCCGTGGCGTAATCTGGTGTCGGTGGCGGGGGCGACGAAGCAGTTCCGGCAGGACGTGACCGTGATGAGCTCCGCGGTCTGGCGGACGCGCGTCCCGATCGGCCTCGCGTTGCTCGCCGTCAGCTTGCTCGTCTTCTTCTTGGTGCCGTACGGGGACCTGCTGCTGCTGCCGTTCCTGCTCCTGGATGCGCTCGTCTACTGGCTCTTCTCCCCAGGCGCACGGACGCTCACCGTCCAGACGACCGACGTCGCGGTCCTGATCGGCGATCGCCGGCTCACCGCCCAGGACGTCGACGCGGTGGCGATCACCCCAGGCGCGCCCGTCCTCCAGATCGCGCTCCCGGGCGAGACCCTCACCCTCGACGTCCCGCTCGAGGCCGCGACGCGCATCCGGACGGTCCTCGTCCCCGCGCGGCGGCCCCTGACCGTCTGCCGGACCTTCACCGTCGCGTGCTGGTCGCTCGTCTCGCCCGGGCGCACGGCGGTGGCCGCGACGGCCTCCGTCTGCGCCGCGATGGCGATCGCGGCGGGCGTCGGGCTCGGCGTCGACCTGGCGACGGCCATCGTCGCCGCGCCGCTCTCGGCGGTCGCCACGCTCGTGCTCGCCTTCCTCCTCGCGCGGGGCACCCTCGCGCGCACGCAGGTGACAGTGGGCAACGACGGCGTGCTGCTCCGCAACGGCGCCGTCTCCAGGTTCCTCCCGCGGAGGGCGATCACCGAGATCAGGGAGGGTCTCACCCTGGTCCTCGGCAGCGACGAGATCCTCGAACTCCGCTCCTCGGGCGGCCGGCGCCGCGCGCTCTGGCGCGCCCTCCAGAGGATGCCGGTCCGCTCGAAGGACCAGGCCGCCACCGAGGCGGAGCCAGGGCCGCTCGCGACCGTCGAGCCGGCGAAGTGGATCGACGCGCTACGCCGCCAGACGGCGGAGGCGTCGTACCGCACGGCCCCGGTGGAGGAGGCGGTCCGCTGGCGCATCGCCGAGGATGCGACCGCCTCGGCGGAGCGGCGGGCCGCCGCGGCGATCGCCGTCGTGGGCACGCCGGAAGCCCGGACACGCCTCCGGGTGATTGCCGGCGCCGTCGCCGACCCGGAGCTGCGCGCGGTCCTCGACGCAGTCGCCGCCGAGGAGCAGGACGCGCTCGTGGACGCGGTGTCGGTCCTCAAGCGCGGCGCGTGAGGAGTGGGGACCGGGACGCGGCGAGCCGTCACTTCGCCGGTTTGCTCGCCCGGTAGATGTCCCACTGCCCGGCGCCGCCGGGGCGATCGCTGAAGAGGTAGATCGCGCACCCGTCGGGCGTGAGGTAGGACGGCATGTCGTCGGACGTCGAGTCCAGCTCGGCGACGGGCGCGGGGTTCGAGAACGGGTCGGACGTGCTCGCGCGCGTCGCGCGCCAGACATCGTGGCTCCCAAAGCCGGGTCCCGGCGACCCGAAGTAGAGGGTGAGCTCGTCGGCGCTGACCACGGGCGAGAAGACGACTATCGCGAGGCCGGCGTCGTTCGTTCTCGCGAGGACGAGCTCGGGCGCGCCCACGGCGCCGGCGTCGATGCCCGAGCGGAAGAGGTGGATGCCGCTGAAGCCGGCGTCGATCGTGCGGGCCGAAACGAAGTAGAGCGCCGAGCCGTCGCCGAGCACGTACGGCTGATTGTCGGAGAGGTTCCCCGCGATGCCGGGGATGGCGGTGGCGCCGCCGAACGGGTCGGTCGTCGTCGCGCGCGTCGCCGAGAGCAGCCGGGCCGCGCCGCCGTCCCACTGCGCGGCGAAGTACGCCGTCAGGCCGTCGGTCGTGAGCGACGCGAAGCCGGTGCTGTCGCCCACGTCGAGGTCGGTGGCGAGCGCCGGCGCGCCGAAGGGTTGATCGACCGCGGTCCGCGTCGCGCGGTAGATGGTGACCGAGGTGCCGAAGGTGACAGGAGGCCCCTGCGTGGCCGCGTCGCCAAGCGCCCGGTTGCTCGTGAAGTACACCGTGAGCCCGTCGGCCGAGAGGCGCGCGCCGATGTCGTCCGCGGGGCCGTCGAGCTCGGTCACGAGCACGGGCGCGCCGAACGCGGCGCTCGTGTCGCACCCGGTGGCGGCGTCGGTCGGGGCGTCGGGGGCCGCGTCCACGCCGGCCTCGGGACCGGCGGCGTCCAAGGCAATCACGTCGGGCCCGCCGTCGCCCGGGGACGTCGCGTCCCCGTCGCAGGCCCCGAGGCCGAGCCCCGCCGCCGTCGCCCCGAGCACCGCCACCGCCACCACCGACCTTGCCGACATTCCGTCTACCTACTCACATCTCGAGCGCATAGGAAGTGTTAGCGCGACCGTCGGGAAAAAGCCTGCGTCAGTCGCTTGGATCACGAGCGCGCCGCTCGGCAGCGCAGGCGCGCCGACCGACGGCGCCAGGGTCAGCGCGCTCGCGGCGTCTTCGCCGGAGCCTCGGCGTCGACGTTCAGCGATGGCCGTCGAACACGTATCCGTACTGCAGCGTGGTGAAGCCGGCACGGTTGGGGTCACCGATTCGGGCGTCCCCGTCGAAATCGATGTGCACGCCGGGCGGCTTGCGATCGAACTGCACCGTGCCCACGAACACGACCGAGCCGGAGAAGTCCTTCACCGCGATCTGGCAGCTCTGGGGGTCGTCGACGATGCTGTAGTGATCTTTCGGCGTGGGCGACCGCGCAACGCGCAGGCGGCAGGAATCGCCGATATCGACGTTGAGATGGCTGTCATCCACGCGCGTCACCGTGACGGTCGTGCCGACCTTCGTCAGGAAGCGGTCGCTGTGGCCCTTGGCGCTGCCGTCCGCTCCGAGATCGGAGCTCATGCGGGTCACCTCGCCCGAGCGGGTGGCGTCTCCGTGATAGCTCCCAACCGGGTCGAAGCCGTGGCACCCGCCCAGAGGCGCGACGACGGCGACCAGCACACTTGCTCGCCAAAAGCCACCTCCGATCAGCATTTGGTAACGGTATCACCAGGGCCGCGTCGAGTCGAGTGGACGATCCTGCCTCGGCGCGCTGAGGCGGCGCCCCTCGCTCCGCTACAACGAGCTCCAGCGCGCGGTCGACGGCATCTCGCAGCGCATGCTCACCTTGAGCCTGAGCGCCTGGAACAGAACGGCCTCGTGAAGCGCACGATCTTCCCGACCGTCCCGCCGCGCGTCGACTACGAGCTGACGCCCATGGGCCGCACGCTCGTCAAGCCGCTCCGCGGTCTCCTCGACTGGTCGACGCAGCACCGCGAGGCCATGGCGGAACCGCGCCGCGCGTACGCGAAGAAGGCGCCGCAGGGCTCAGCGATGCAGCGATGACCTGCCCGGCGCGCAAGTCATTCAAAGCGCGTTGGGCGGTCTGGCCCGGCCCGTCAGTTGCCGTTCACCGCATCCCAGGAAATCGAGACGCCGCTCATCACCCTCATCGGAGCTGGCGAGTTGCACGGCGCGGGAAAGTTCCCCGTGACGAAGACGTTGCCGGTTCCGGTCGCCTCGTTCGTCGTGTTTCCCAGCGACTGTAGCGAGGCGTCGAGCGTGGTCGTGGTCGAGAACGTCCCGTTCGACGGGGTGGGCGTGGCGCCGCTCGCCGCCGTGTTCGTCTCGATCCAGCCGGAGCTCAGACCGATCTCCTCGGCGTCGAAGCAGCCCTTGTACTTGCCGGTCGCTCGAAGCCCGTCGAGCCGGACCCACACGTAGATCGGACCGCTCCCGCACCAGACCTCCCACGATGCGGACGCGATGGTCGCGCCGTCGCATGAACGTTGCGGCAGGTTCTGCTCGAAGAAGGGATCGCCTTGAAAGTCACACGCCGCCGCCGCGTCCGCCTGCGTTGCCGTCCCGTGCCCGCAACGCTTGTAGCCTGCGGGGGGCGTCGCCGCGGCAGCCCCGCCATCCTCGATCGCTGCGTCGACCGCGGCGTCGGCGATGGCCGCGTCCGGTGTGGGCGCGGCCGTGTCCCCAACCACTCCGGAGTCGTCGGTCGCGTTGGTGTCGGGGGCTGCGTCCGCCGGACCCGTGATGGGGTCGCTCGCCGAGCAAGCCGCAGTGACGAGCGCCAAGAACGCGAAGACCGTGACGACGCCGGGGCGGTGCATGGCGGTCTTGGATGCAAAGCGCATGATGCCCATTCACGAAGGCTCGCGGTCGGAGATCGCGCTGCCGCGCGGCGGCCTCGTCCAGGAGGGACTTCGACGACGCGCCCGATCGCGCTAGCATTTCCGCGGCTCGACGTGGCCCCGCGGAGAGCGACGGACGACGAGGGGATTGGTCGAGAGCCCCGGACGAGGATTCGCCAACGTGATCCTGAGACAGATCTACTTGTACCTCGGGGACGAGCCCGACCTTCCCGTACCGTACACGTATGCGTTCCTGCTGCGCTCGCGGTCCGTGTGCAACTACCTGGAGCGCGAGGTGCTCGCGAGGCTCCGCTACCGGACCGAGCGCTTCAATCGGATCGTCCTCTCGGCGCGCTCGGCGCCGCGGAAAGGGGTGTTCGTGAACACAGAGGGCGCGGCGACGGTGGACATCCCGTTCGACCGTGCCGCCTACGAGCGCCGGTCGGGCGAAGGGCTCGAAACCCTCGGGACTTACTACGTCGAGCGCCTGCGCGAGGGCGTCGCGAAGTGCGCGCGTTCCGTCAGCGTTCCCGAGCACGAGATTGTCGAGGGGCTGGACGCGTTCGTCGCCGGCGGGATGAAGAACGAGTGGGTTCACAAGAAGCGAACGTTCCGCGCGCTGGGCCTGCGCGCGGAGCTCGACTGCCGCATGACGCAGGAGGTCTTCACGCTCCGCTTGATCGTGAGCGACGCCGGCGGGCCCGTGCTGGACCGGCAGATCCTGAAGGCCGAGCCCAACGAGATCGTGTTCGGATACCGCTTCAAGGACATCGTCCTCGACCGAGGCCATCTCGCGGTCACGAGCAAGCACGGCGAGCCCCTCTGGCGCGAGCGCGTGTCGGCGTTGACCCGACGGCGCTGATCGATTCCTGCGCAGTGCGGTCACCTGTGCGATCTCGGCGGTGCGTCCCACGGGCATCCGCGTATCGCATCGGTGTCGTCGGGCAGGCCCGACGAGCTGGCGAACACCCTCGCCGCGACCCTGACCGCCGGAAGAGGGATAAGAGGGATTTCGTGAAGTGTCGCGCCCGATCGCGCCAGCATTTCCTATGCTCCGGACCGCATGGGCCCTATTCTCTGGCCATGCGGCCACTCCGTCTCCTTGGCATGGCGTTCGTTTTCGTCCCCGCCATCGCAGCCCCCGGATGCAAGCGACACCGGCAAGCCTTCCTGGATACCCAAGGGATCGGCTCGGCCGTCTCGGTGGCGATGAGCGCGCAAGCACAGAGTCACGGCGCCGTGAGCGGGACGGTGCACTCGGTCGGCGGCGCGGCGGGCACGTGGGACACGACGCTGGCCGACTGTGAGTCTGGCGAGCTTGACGGTTTCTATGGCGTCGACTTTTACGCTTCGGGCAGCGACGATCTGCGCCTCCGTTACGTCCACGACGAAGCCAAGGGCGACATCGTCAAGATCCCGATCCCGCCGAAGATGAAGGACTGGCTCGTCCTCAGCAACGAGAAGGGGGCGTGCACGCTCCTCGAGGGCAAGCTGGAGAAGACGAACGTCTCGACCTGGACACCGAAGGGCAAGGTCCGACACCTCAACGGCCACGTGAAGTTCGACTGCACGACGGCCGACAAAGGCCACGTGAATGGCGAGGTCACGTTCTCGCAGTGTGCGGTCGCCGCGCCGTCGAAGTGAGCGAGTGTGTCGCGCTCGCATCTTGTCACGGCCATCGTCGATCCCGACAGCTACCAGAACGCGGCCACGGGCACGATGACCCTCGACGGCTCGGGGCGAGTGGACGATGTGCTCGGCTTCACGCCCTGAAGAGCGCGCGAGGAAGGCGTTCATTCAACCTAGATTTCGCTCCATTCCGGCGACGGTTGCATGATGCACGCTCCTGAAAATCGACGCGCGCCCTGGAATTTAGCGCTCGGCGCGCCGGTTGATGGAGTTGATGAAGACAACAGCAAGCGACACGCCGAGCACCCAGAAGGTGCGACGAGAGCAGCTCGGAAGCAAGCGTCCCGAGGGGTGGGAGTGGCAGCGGGCGAATCGCCGGGTGCGGCGAGCACGCGCGAGCGGGCTGGAGGTGGGGCGGCCGGACCCGAGGTTGTCGGGACTCGGGGGCCTCGCGTCCTTCAACGCGTTCGTGCAGGGGATTGGACTCGGGCGTCGGCTTCGGCGGGACTTCGGGCACCTCAAGACCGGAGCGCAGGTGGTCTATCCGATGGCGGCGCAGATTCAGCTTCTGCTCGACGCGTCGGTGGCGGGAGCGCGGCGCATCTTCGACTTCGAGGTGCTCGCGACGGACCCGGTGTTCCGGCACCTCGCCGGCGGCATCGTGCCGAGCATCGACGTGCTCTACGACGATCTGCGGCGCTTCAGGGGCCGCGAGCTCGAGAGGCTGGAAGAGCTGATGGCCGAGCAGGGGCTCGAGCCGCTCACCAAGCTCCGCGCCAAGGAGCTGACCATCGACGTGGACACGACGGTGACGCCGCTGTTCGGCGAGCAAGAGGGAGCGCACGTCGGCTACAACCCGCGCTACCACGGCCGCGTGAGCTATCACCCGATCCTGGCGCGCATCGCCGAGACCGATACGATGCTCGGAGCGCGGCTGCGGCCGGGCGACACGGGCATCGGCGAGGACGACGTCGAGGACATCGCGCAGTGGATCGGACGGCTGCATCGCGCCGCGCCGAAAGCCGTGGTGACGATGCGGATCGACTCCGGCGGAGAGTCTGCAGCGCTGCTTTCTGCGGTCGAGCGCGGCGGGGCGTACTTCGTGGCGAAGATGCGGCAGACCGCCAACCTGATGAGCGCCGTCGCGCGCACGACGCGCTGGCGCACGACCGATCGCGATGCCTTCGGCGAGCCGACGCGACAGGTCGCCGTGGTGGACTTCCGCCGCGACGACTGGCCTCCCGGCTGGCGCGTGGTGGCGGTGCGGACCAGCGAGCGCGACACCGGCAAGCAGGTCCACCTCTGGGAGGACCTCGACTACTCGGCGCAGGTCTACCTGACCAACGATCACGACCGCGACGCCGACGACGTGGCGCGCTTCTACGACGGCCGGGCGGGGATCGAGCCGCTCTTCGCCGAGCTCAAGAACGCCTTCGGCATCGGCTACGCCCCGACGAACACCTTCGACGCCAACGAGGCCGCGTTGCTGCTCAAGCTGCTGGCCTACAACCTGATGCGTCGCTGGGTGCTGTCGCTGTGCCCGGGGACCGCCGTGGCACACTGGCGCGCGACCTGGATGCGTCGCGCCTGCGTCCTGGTGCCCGCTCGCCTGCTGCGCGTCGGGGGTCGCTGGCAGCTGCGACTCGCTCCTCGCCCGATGCTGAATTGACCGGCACACAACTTGGTTTGCGAGGCGGGGGAAAGGGGGACGTGTGCTCACGCTACGCGCTTATCGTGCGCGGCAGCCGTGCCGGGCACCGATCCGGGACGCGCCGACCCGTGCGACGCCCGCGCCCGCTCCGAGGACCGGTGCGAGCGAAATCCAGGTTCAACAGAGCCAGTAGATCAGGGCGACGATGCCGCCCACGAGCAGGAGCGCGAGCCCCGCGGCGATCGGCAGGCGGTAGGTGTTCAGGGTGAGCCCCCAGGTGCCGTCGACCGTCTGGGGCAGCTCGACCTCACAGGACAAGGCCCGCGCCCGCCGGTCCTTGGCGAGCTGCTCTTCGAGCTTCGCGCGGAACGCGGCCTCTTCATCATCGGCCGGGGTCACCCTCCGATCGTAGCAGCGCGGCGCTGCGACGCGAGCGGCGCGGCTCACCCTGGCGCGCCGAAGCGCCTTCCGCCGGGGCGGACCGTGCCGTAGACTGCGCGCGAGAGGCGGGGAGAGCGCCGTGGGGCAACCACCAACTCGTCGTTCGCGAGACGCATCGCCTGACCCGCCACCGGGACGATGAGCCCAGAAGGTCGCCGGCAGGCCGTGGCCCGGGTCTGGCGGCGGACGGTGACTGCTCGCCGCCTTGCGGCTGCCCTCGAGCTGCCGCTGAGGAAAGGGATGACACTCGAGGAGTTGCAGGACGTGCTGAGGGAGCCGGTGTATGGTGACTTTGTCGCAGATCGGGAGACGTACGGGTTCGCCTCGGTGATCCCGAGTACAACTTGCGCGCGGTGGTGCAACGGCGGCAGGGTTTGATCTATCTGGTGGCCTCGATCCCGCGGGGTGCCGGGAAGGCGAAGACGATGAAGAAGGCGAAGACGGTCGAGCCCGCGCTGACTCTGAAGGAGAAGCGCGCGGCACTGAAGGTGTGGGCGAAGCTCGGAATGAGGCTTCCAGAGAGCTACGCGGCGCTGCTGCTGAAGATGCCGAAGGGGACGACCCTGAGGCTCAAGGGCCGCGACTGGCAACTGCGGACGGTGGACGAGCTCGACAGGAAGACCCAGATCGACCGACACCGGGTGCTGCAGATTCGCGAGCTCGAGGTCTGGGCCAAGACGCTCCGCAGGGTGTTCGACGGAGCCGAGGAAACCCAGGACGAAGCCGGGCACGAGTTCGCGTTCAAGAGGCTGGCCGCGGGGATCAGCATCGGCAGCGAAAACGAGGACGTCCTGTTCATGGACCCGTCCGATGGGTACTCGCTGTGGTGCCTGTATCCTTCCGAGGGCGGCACGGTCGAACGGCTGGCGAAACTCGATCCGGTCGTGGCGCGACTCGAGAAGAAGCTCGCTCGCTGAAGGAGGCGGGGCCCCGGGCCCCCATCTCAGTGCCCCGGCAAATACCTCGCGTCCCACGCCCGCGAGGTCTCCATCGCCAGCACGACGGCGTTCCCCACGAGCGGCGCGAGCACGTACCTCCGCTCGCCGTCCCACTGAAGGGTGAGCCCCGCCCACTCCGCCGTCGACAGGAGCCCGCCGAGGAAGTTCTCGTCTCCCAGCCGCTTCGCCGCGGCCAGCGCGAACCCGCTCGCCGCGGGGCTCGCGCCCATCACCAGCGGACCGGAGTCCACGTCGCCGGAGCCGGCGCACGCCGGCGTCTCGCAGATGGCGAGCGCGCCGGGGAAGAGGTGCTTCACGTAGTGATCGTGGAGCGCCTGCGCCTGCTCCTTCGCGAAGGTCTCGTCGACGAAGTACAGGTAGAAGGTGCTCCACGCCGCGCCGGACGCGCGCGCCCCGCCCGTGCCGTCCCCCGCGTCGTCGGACGCGAACTGGAGCAGCCCGGTGCTCGAGTCGACCAGGTGCACCCGCGCCCAGCGGACGACCCGCTCGAGCACCGCCTTGCTCCGCGGCGGGCGTCCCACGTCCGCCAGCGCGAGCGCCGCCCACACCACCGCGTTGTCCGCGACGTAGGTCTCGCCGGGATAAGTGGGGAGCATCGGGTTCTTTGCGTTCTGGACGCGTCGCAGGAGCGCCCGGCTCACCCGCTCCTCCAGGGCGAGCGCGCCGGCGTCGTCGCCGCCGAGCAGTCGGTACGCCTCCAGGATGATCGCCAGGTGGCCGAGGTAGCCGATGTGCGCCTCGTCGCCGTCCAGGCCCTCCAGCGCGTCCTCCTTCCACCGGTCGGTGTCGAAGGCGCGCGCCTCCTTCTTGCGCGCCAGCTCTTCCGCCCGGCGCGCCAGGCGCAGATCGTCCTTCAGGGTGCCCGGGTACTCGAACCCCAGGTTGCCGCACGCGGCCGCCGTCATGGAGAGGGTGACCAGCCCCCACTCCCCGGAGAACTGGGCGCCTCCGGGCGCCCCGCTCGCGCCGAAGTCGTCCAGGTGGGCGGCCAGGTAGTTCCGCCTGGCAACCATCGGCGCCTCGGCGCGGCCGTCGATCACCGCCCGCGCGCTCTCGGTGTAGACCAGGTGCCAGGCCACCCGCGCCACCACCAGCGCCGCCACGGCGAGCAGCGCGCGGATGAGCCAGGGCCGCACGCGGCTCCAGATCCCCACCTTCCTCGGCGCGCCCTCCTTCACCGGGTCATCGTACCGCGCCGCCCGCCCCGGTTGACACCCACCCGCCTTTCCGCGACAAGTCTGCCGTGGCCGCGAGCTATTTCGACGTCGACGGGACGCTGGTCCGCACCAGCCTCATCCAGCCGACCGTCTTCTACCTCCTGAACCAGCAGACGCCCCTCCAGTCGGCGGGCCGGTTCCTGCGCGCCGCGCTCAAGGCCCCGCAGATGGCGCTCGCCGAGACGCGCGATCGCCGCCTGTTCAACGAGCTGCTCTACTCCGCCTACGAGGGGATCTCCCGCGACCGGCTGCTCTTGCTCGCCGACGAGTGCTTCGATCAGGTGGTCAAGCCGGCGCTCTTCCCCAACGCGCGCTCGCTCGTGCAGCGCTGCCGCGACGAGGGGCACGAGGTGGTGCTCGTCTCCGGCGCGCTGGACTTCGTGATGCAGCACCTCTGCGAGTACCTGGGCGCGGGCGATTCTCATCGCCAACCGGCTGGAGTTCAAGCGCAACTACGCCACCGGGCGCCTGCTGCGGCCGGTGGTGGCCGGGCCGGAGAAGGCGCGCCTCATCCGCGAGCACGCGCGCGAGCACGGCCATGACCTGGACCACTGCCACGCCTACTCCGACAGCTACTCCGACGTGCCCATGCTCTCGGTCGTCGGACACCCCGCCGCGGTCAACCCCGATCTCCGGCTGCGGCGCCTCGCGCACGCGTACGGCTGGCCGGTGCTGACGCTCGACGCGTGACGGCGCAGCGCGCGGTGAGGCCGGCCGAGAGCCCGGAGAGCACGACGATGGAGAACAGGACATGACGCATCCCCTGGTGGTCACGCTGGACAAGAAGAGCGCGCCGCGCACGCTGTTCTACGGCGACCGGCTGATGGAGGTGGACCTGCCCGCCGGCACGCGCGTCATCTACCCGCGCCCGCCGCTGGAGCCGCTCAAGGACGTGGACGCGGCGATCCGCTACGCGATCAACCACCCGCACAACGCCGAGCCGCTGTGGGCGAAGCTCAAGCCGGGGATGAAGGTGTGCATCGCCATCGACGACATCTCCCTGCCGCTCCCGCCGATGCGCCGGCCGGACGTGCGCGAGCGGGTGCTCACCATCGTGCTCGGCCTGCTCGCCGACTACGGCGTCGACGACGTCACCATGATCATCGCCACCAGCGTGCACCGCCGCATGACCGCGGCGGAGGTGCGCCACATCGTCGGCGACAAGATCTTCGAGTCGTACTGGCCGGACCGCCTCTACAACCACGACGCCGAGGACCCCAAGGGGATGAAGCTCGTGGGCACGACGGATCAGGGCGAGGAGGTGGAGCTCAACCGCGTCGCCGTGGAGAGCGATCTGGTCATCTACGTGAACCTGAACCTGGTGCCGATGGACGGCGGCCACAAGTCGGTCACGGTGGGGCTCTGCGGCTACCGAAGCCTGCGCGCGCACCACAACCCGAGCGTCATGCGCGAGTGCCACTCGTACATGGACCCGAAGAAGAGCGCGCTCAACGACTCGGTCGTCCGCATGGGCCGCGTCACCAACAAGGCGCTCAACGTCTTCACCATCGAGACGACGATCAACAACAAGATGTTCGACTCGCCGCTCGCCTTCCTCTCCAAGAACGAGGACGACCTCACGAGCACCGAGAAGACCGCCCTCAAGGCGCTGAACTTCACCCTCTCCAAGCTCCCGCAGCCCGCGCGGCAGGCCGTCTTCCAGCGCGTGCCCTCCCCCTACGGCGTGACCGGCGTCTTCGCCGGGGAGACGGAGGCCGTGCACGAGCACACCATCGCCAGGAGCTTCGAGCAGTACATGGTGCCGGTGAAGGGGCAGGCGGACATCCTCATCGCCGGGATCCCGTACATCTCGCCGTACAACGTGAACTCCTTCCTCAACCCGCTGCTCGTGCAGGTGATGGCGGAGGGGTACATGTTCAACTGCTACCGCGGGCACCCGCTGGTGAAGAAGGGCGGCACGCTCATCGTGCTGCACCCGATGACCGACCACTTCGACAAGGAGCACCACGCCCCGTACATCGAGTTCGTGCACGACGTGCTGCCGCAGACGCGCGACGCGATGCGGATGCACAAGGAGTTCGAGCCGGTCTTCGCGAAGAACCCCGCCTACATCCAGATGTACCGGACGGGCTACGCCTACCACCCGACCCACCCCTTCTTCATGTGGTACTGGGGCGAGGCCGGGCGGCAGCACCTCGGCCGGGTCATCGTCGTCGGGGCCGACAACGAGTACGTGCCCAAGCTCTTCGGCTACGAGACGGCGAAGAACATGCAGGAGGCGCTGGACATGGCCAAGAGCACCGCGCCGGCCTCGCCGGAGATCACCTGCTTCCACTTCGCGCCCCTCATGATGGCGGACGTCTCGCTCTGATGACAGTCGCGCGGGTCGCTCAGAGGCTGCCCCGGCGGAAGGTGACCCTGTCGGCGTGCAGGGCGATCGACGTGGTGGACCCGGACGTCAGGTGGGTGATGCCGATCCCGCTGAAGCTGAGCGCGAAGAGCGTGGTGTGCCTGTCCGCCGCCAGGATGGTGAGCTGCCCCGTCTTCTTGTTTTCGGGTCCGTTCTTCCCCTGACCGATGAAGGTGTTGGCCCACGCCTGCCACGGCCGGGCGTCGGTGGCGGGGACGCTGAGGGAGATGTCGACGGCGGTGCGGCCCCGAGCGCGCAGCCGGTCCCGCTGCCCGGGGGGGGAGGGGCGGATGGCGATGGGATCGAGCTGCGCGCCGTTGCAGGGCAAGCCGGAGACGACGAGGCGGAAGTTGCTCTCCAACCATTCCTTGTCGCTGGTGGCGGAAGGATGGGGCCACGTGCCGGATGCGGTGGCGTGCGTGGTGGTCCCCGGAGCGATCTTGATCGTGAAGTAGCCCGCATCCTTTGTGAACGGAATGAGCTTGGGCAGGTCCACCTCGCGGATGAACGCGTCGGTGAACTGGAGCTGCGACGTGGCGTGGTAGTCGTAGTTCAGCGAGACCACGCTGCCGCGGTGCCTGACCTGCGTGCCGTTGATGGCGGTCGCGATCCAGTCGTAGAAGGGCCCGGACATCCCGGCGCCGGCCTCCAGCGTGATGTCGCCGTAGTGGCCCGGGGAGACCGGGTCGCCTCCGGTCGCCGACTTCGGGGACCCCGCCTGCCGACCATCCAGCTCCATCCCGGTTGTTCCGCCGGCGTAGCTGCGGCTCGTTGCGCCGTACGCCGGAGTGATGCCAGCTCCCAGAGCCCACAGTCCCATCACGCCCAGGGCGCCGAGTGTCCAGTCGCGAGTGCGCATCGTCCTTGATCCTCCGCGTGTCCCCCCGATGCCGTTGGACGGGAGATTACGGCATATATTCCACGCGGTGGGCGATCGGATCGCCGCGGGGCGCGCCGCCCCGCGCCCGCGTCCGTCAGGTGCCGCCGTCGCCGGCAGGCCCGAAGCACTGGAGGGTGACCTGCGTCCCGGCGGCGGGCTCGCCGCCGGAGGAGAATGCCACGCCCTGAGGGCAGCCGTTCGCGGCCGGCGCGGTGACGTAGCACCACCCCGGCGTCTGCGACGACGCACACGAGCCTCCGGCGGCGAAGTCGGCGGGGGGTACGAGCTGTGTGAGCTGACACACCGGGCCGAGATCCGCTGCCGTCGCCTGCGGCGTCACCTTGCGGAGGTCGGCCAGCCGCTTCGCGTCGAACGGGTCCTTGATGCTCTTGTCGACCTGGGCGAGCCCCCTGGCCGGATTGCAAATGGTGGCCTGGTCCACGCCCGCCTGGAACACCACCAGGAGCGTGCACGCCACCGCGCCGTCCGTCCCGCGCGCCAGCGGCTGCGGCAGGCACTGCCCGCCGAAGGCGCCGCGCAGACGGTCCACGATCGCCTTCATCGCCGGCCGGTAGCCGAAGTCTGGTTTGCTCTCGTCGGTGGTGTTCCGTGCGCAGATGGACGCGGCGATCCCGCGGGCGCCCATGGCGCGCGCGACGCGAAGCTCGCGGATGCTCGGGTAGGCCTTGCCCTTGACCTGCATCGTGCTGGGCGGGCTGCCGCAGAGAGGCGGGCCGTCGACGGAGCTCGACGCGATGCCCTCGCAGTCGCAGGCGTTCGCGTTCACCGGGTCGGTGCAGTCCCTGGGCGCCGGCAGGTCGAAGGTGCAGGCGTACTGCAGGTCCTGGCCGACGACCGACTTGGTCGTGTTCCACTCGCGGCCGTGGACGGGGTCGGTGGCGGCGCCGTTCGGCGAGGGGAGACCCGGCCGCGGGGCGACCGACTCGATCATGTGCGGGTCGATGCCGGTGAGGTCGAAGTTCTGCGGATCCTTGCCGACGATCTTGTTCCAGTCGGTGTCGGCGAGCGTCTTCACGTTCCCCTGGGCGTCGTCGACGAGCTGGTTGGGGACGCCGCCGATGACGGCGAAGTACACCAGGTCCGGCGTGCGCGGGCCGAGCGGCATGTTGCACAGCGCCCCCACGTCGTTCGGGTCGGTGGGGAGCGGCCCCTTCGCGAAGAGGGGGTTGGTGCAGTTCCTCACGGCGTCGTAGGGCGCCGAGGCGCCCAGGTGCGTCTCGTGATCGCGATCGGGCACCTTGAGCGACTGCAGGCCGTCGATGTAGCGCTGGATGTGAAACTGCGGGTCAAACCCGTAGCGCGCCTTCATGTTGTCGGTGTAGCGGACGTTCAGTCCGTCTTGCTTCGCGGTGTAGAAGCCGATGCAGCCGGCGCCGCAGGCGGTCTGGCAGTTGGGGTCCTGCGCGATGGACGTGCCGTCCGCCTTGTTGCCGGCGAAGCCGCACGACGTGCAGTTGGGATCGTTCGGGCCGGTCGTCGTCTCCTGGCCCGCCACCGGCACCGAGGGCACGAAGGCGCCGTTCTGGAAGGTGCCGCACTCGTGGGTCGGCAGCGGGGCTTGCTGTCCGGTGGGCGAACCCGGGTAGGTGACCGTGCGGGCGACCCAGCCGCGCCCCCCGATGGCGAGCGGATCGCTCCAGGAGTCTTCCTCGTCGGTGACCAGGATGACGGCGACCAGCGAGTCCTCGCGGAGGAAGTCGTGGCGCTGCTTCAGGATCGTGGCGTCCACGCCGACGAGCTGCGCCTTGGCAGGGTTGCCGGTGTTGGGGGCCAGCGTGATGTCTTCCCACGGGTCTGGCTGGACGAGGAAGTGGTAAAAGGACTCCAGCTGCGCCTCGAGGCCGCAGCCGTACTCCTGCGTGCCGGCGACCAGGCTCTGGAAGTCGGTGACGAGCGTCTGCTCGTCCGCCGCCGTGGTGTAGGGAGTGACGTTCGGCGGGAGCTTGCCCTGGTTCTTGGGGTTGTCGGAGGGGAGCCACGCGAGGAAGTCGCCGCCGGTGCCGTCCACCGGCTTGGCGTTGCCGACCGGGTCCTCGATGCCGCTGGCCGGCGGGTTGGCGAGGTCCGGCTTCTTGCGGTTGATCAGGTGCCCCTTGTCGTTGTTGTGGCGGTTGAACTTGGAGAGCTGGGCGATGGGATTGAGGTCGCCGTCCTGGCAGACGTCCGGCGCACCGCCGCCGCCGAGGGAGGAGGTGACGATGCCGACGTGCATGTCGTAGACGGCGGGGAACTCTTCCTTCGATCCGTTGGGGCAGGCGCCGTTGACCCGCGCGACGACCGAGCTGGGATCGGCCGGGTCGGTCAGGCAGTCGGGCAGGAGGAGGCGGTCGATGAGGTCCGGCACCGACGCCGCGAGGAGCGCCTGCTTGTCGCCCATCGACGCCGAGTTGTCGATCGCGAAGAGGATGTCGACCTTGTCGATCGACTCGTGCCGGAGGTCGGTGCCGTCGCAGCCGAGGAGGCACTGCGTCGTCGGAGGCGCCGCCACCGGCACGACCTTCCCGCAGCTCGCCGCCGCGATCACCGCCAGCGCGCCGAGCAGGGCGCGCGCCCACCTCTTGCCACAACCAGCGCCCCTCTGCCCCGCTCCCGCCTTCGTCATCTTACGATGATGCCATGGCCGTCAGGCGAAGAAACCGTTTGTTGGAATTGCCTTTGCCGGTCAGACAACCAGGTTGGCGGGGCGCGGGAGCAGGACTGTCACGGCGCGCCTCACCTCCCGACCGCCTGCTCGTCCACCCAGAGGTGCTGCCCATCCGGCGCGGCGATCTCCCCCGTCTCGAAGTGGAAGGAGCGCAGGTGCCCGCGCTGCTCGCCGTCGAACCGGACGAGCGCCCCGCTCTCCACGACGGCACCCTCCAGCGGCGCGGGCTCCGCCCCCGTGTAGAGCGGCGTGTCCGCGGTCACGCGGAGCGGCGGGTTGGTGCTCGAGCTCACGCCGCCGCAGTGGCTGCTCGTGCTGATCCCGCCGAGGCCGATGCCCATCGGCTGGTCCATCGAGGCGCCCGGCACCCAGCCGTCGAAGCCGATGCCCTGGTACTCCGCGGCGATGCGGATCCAGCCGCTCCGCGCCTCCAGCACCGGGAGGCGTAGCGTGGTGTCCGCCGGCAGCACGAAGGACGCGACGGCTGGCCCCTTCGGCGCGTCGGCGAGCGCGATGCGCGCCGCGCGGTTCTCCACGACAAGGCCGGTGGACGGCGCGTCGACGTCGTGCGTCACGGGGAGGTTGAAGGGGTGATAGGCGACGTTGGCGCAGCCGGTGGTGACCTCCAGGCGTGACGGCTCGGCGAAGCCGGTCGCGACGCGCAGCACGATCTCCTTGCCGGCGGCGCCGAGCACCTCCGCGCGCGAGCCGCCGGTCGCCCAGAGGTGGCCGGTCCGGTCGAAGGCGCGCAGCCGGATCTGGAAGCCGCGGCCGCTCAGGCTCGCCCAGCCGGTGAAGCGCACCAGCCTCTGCCCGCCGAGGGCGACGCGTGCGCGGTGGTTCGAGCCCGGGTAGCGCGGGAGCTCCGACCACGCGATGGCCACACTGGAGCTCCCTTCCACCACCAGCGCGGGCGCCCTGGCGTCCGCGGCGGTGAAGAGATCGAAGGGCGGCGGATCCTCTGCGCCGCTCAGCCGCTCGCCGTCGCCCACGATGACGCAGGTGGAGCGCGGGGCCCTCTGGACGGCCGCGACGGAGGCGGGGAGCGGGGCGGACCGCGCGAGGACGACGCGGACCTGCTCGACGGAGGACGGCGCGGAGCAGGCGGCGGAGAGGAGGAAGAAGAGCAGGGTGGGGCGGCGAGGCACGGGGGAGGGACAGCGCGGAGGGGCGGGGGTTCCCCGATGGGGGGCAGGGGGCGAAGAGGAGGAGTAGACTCGGGAGATGAGCGCGATCGATGCCGACGGGCTGGTGGGGGAGGTCGACGCCCTCTACGACGGGGGTCTGGCGCCGCGGACGACGGCGAAGGTGGTGCGGGAGGGGACGACGCTCTTCCTCGCCAGCCCCCTGTCGCTGGAGTGCACCGGGTGTGGGATGAAGGTGCCGCAGTCTCGCTCGCGCGCGGCCGCGGGGGCGCGCGGGACGTGGGTGAGAGATCACCTGCGCTGCCGCCGGGAATGAGCCGCGCCCCCCGCGAGTTTGCAAAGTCGGAGGTCGTCTTGCAACCGCCGCCGGCTGATCCATAATTGAAACTTCGCGGGCCGACTCCAGGAGAGGGGGGAGGATCCACATGGCTCACAGCAGCGGAACACGCAGGCGCATCGGTCGAGTCTTCGTTCTGGACGACGAGCGGCTCCTCGCCCTCGCGGTCGCCCGCTTCCTCGGCGACGATCACTACGTCGAGTGGGAGACGGACCCTCGCGTCGCCATCGAGCGCCTCGTCTCGGTTCGCACGTTCGACGTCGTCCTCTGCGACATCCAGATGCCGAAGATGGGGGGCGAGGCGGTCCACGCCGAGCTGCTCTCCCGCGCCCCCGCCGTCGCCCGGCGGATGATCTTCATGACCGGCGCGCCGGACGAACCGCCCGTCCGCGCATTCCTCGAGAGCATCCCCAACACCTGGATCGCCAAGCCCTTCGACACCGAGAGCCTGCGCGCCCTGGTGGACCGCCGCGCCGGCGCGCTGGTGAGCACGGCCTGAGCCAGAGCCCCGCTCCATGCCCGCGCCGTCGATGGAGGCGTGCCGCGCCTTCGTGAAGGAGGGCACGCGCCTTCGCACCCTGCCGCTGCTGCCGGAGCTTCGCTTCCACCTGGGGGGCGATGTCACCGCGCTGTGGCACGCCACACAGGCCTTCTTCGCCCGCGCCGGCGCACCGCGGTCCCCCGAGCCCGGAGCGGAGCTCGCGCCCATTCCCTTCTGGGCCTACGCCTGGGCGGGCGGTCAGGCGCTCGCACGCTACCTCATGGACGATCCGGCGCGCGTGCGCGGCAAGGCGGTGCTGGACGTGGCGTCGGGTGGCGGCGTCGTCGCGGTCGCCGCGGCGCGGGCGGGGGCGGCGCGCGTGCTGGCGGTGGACGTGGACATGCTGGCGGCCGCCACCTGCGCCCTGAACGCCGAGGAGAACGGGGTCACGGTCGAGCCGCGCGTCGGCTCTGCCATGGATCTGGACGCAGGGGACTTCGACCTGATCACCGCCGGCGACGTCTTCTACGACGCGACCATGACCCAGGGCATCACCGCGTGGCTTTCTCGCCTGGCCCGGCAAAAACCCGTCTTGACGGGCGATCCCGGCCGGAAATACACGCCCGGGCGCGGCCTGACGGAGCTGGCGCGCTACCCCATGCCCACCTCGGTCGAGGTGGAGGGCAAGGGGCGGAAGGTGGGCGTCGTCTATCGGGTGACTGCGTAAATCCGTCCGCATTGACAAGGGTTGCGCCCCGTACGAAACACCTGCCGGTGCCTCGAGAAGTCCCCAAGACCAACGGCGTGGCGGGCCCCCACGCCTCGGGCGATGTCCCCGAAGCGCTCACCCCGCTGGACGTCGCCGGGATCTTCGACGGCGCGCGCCTGCTCGTTTTGGGTGGCACCGGCTTCGTCGGCAAGGTCTTCCTGGCCATGCTCCTCGACCGCTTCCCGCAGATCGGGAAGGTCTACCTCCTGGTCCGCTCCGGTGAGAAGCACACCAGCGCCGAGCGCCTCGCGGAGAAGATCATCCCCAGCGACGCCTTTCGCTCCCTGCGCGAGCGGCTGGGCGAGGATGGTCTGCGCGCCTTCTTCGCCGAGAAGGTGGTGCCCATGGACGGCGACGTCGGGCGGCCCCTGTGCGGCATCGATCCGGCGCTCATCGCCGAGCTGAAGGGCACCCTCGACGCGGTGGTCAACGTGGCCGGCGTCGTCGACTTCAACCCCCCGCTGGACGAGGCCCTCGACGCCAACGCCTTCGGCGCGCAGAACCTCGTCGCCCTGGCGCGCGCGGTGGGCGACGCCCCGCTGCTGCACACCAGCACCTGCTACGTCGCCGGCTTCCGCAAGGGACCCATCCTGGAGGAGGACCCCTTCACCCACCCCTTCCCGCGCTGCGAGGAGCTGGGCAAGGAGCTGTGGGATCCCGAGCGGGAGGTGAGCGATTGCCTGGACGTCATCGCGCAGGCCAAGCACCGCTGCGACGACGCCTTCCGGCAGAGCGAGTTCCTGGAGAAGGCGCGCAAGAACCTGCTCGCGCGCGGCGAGCCCACCGCTGGCGAACCGCTGGAGCAGGAGCTCGCCAAGGTGCGCCGCCGCTGGGTGAGCGATCGCCTGGTAGAGGCGGGCAGGGAGCGCGCGGAGCACTGGGGCTGGCCCAACACGTACACGTACACCAAGAGCATCGGTGAGCAGATCATCGCCCGCTCCGGCCTCTCCTTCACCATCGCGCGGCCCGCCTGCTGCGAGACGACGCAGGCCTTCCCCTTCACCGGGTGGAACGAGGGCATCTCCACCACCGTGCCCTTCATGTTCCTCACCATGAAGGGGCACACCCACCTGCCGGGCGGCGACACCCTGCTCGATCTCATCCCCACCGACATGGTCGTCGCCGGGATGATCCTCGCCCTCGCCGAGCTGCTGGAGGGCGACCCGAAGCCCGTCTATCAGCTCGGCGCGTCCGACTCCAACCCCTGCACCTCCGGGCGGTACGGCGAGCTCGCCGGCCTCTACAAGCGCAAGGCCTTCCGCCAGAAGGGGGGCAACCCGCTCGTCAACTTCTTGCAGGCGCACGTCGAGCCGGCCATCACCTCCATCGAGACGATCGACCGCTTCGGCGCGCCGGCCATCGCCCGCGCGACGCACGCGATGGCGGTGGCGCTCAAGCAGACGCCCGCGCCGATGGGCCCGCTCGCCCGCCCGGCGGCGAAGGCGCTGGAGGGCGTCTCGCAGTCGCAGAAGCGCATCGGCGAGCTCCTGCACCTCTTCGCGCCCTTCTCCGGCCGCACGCTGGGGCCGTTCTCCTGCGAGAACACCCGCCGCGCCTACGCGCGATTGCCTGCACAATACAAGCAAAAGCTCGCCTGGACGCCGGACTCCATCGACTGGGCCGACTGGTACATGAAGGTCCACATGCCGGCGCTGGAGAAGTGGATCCTGCCGGAGATGGACAAGCGCATGAAGCGCGAGCTCCGTCCGCTCCGCCGGCACCGCACGCTGGTCTCGCTGGTGGAGGAGATGGCGGAGCGCCGCGAGCACGCGCTCGCCCTCTCGCGCCTGGAGGACGATGGCTTCACGCGGGTGACCTTCCGTGACGTGCTCGCGCGGCGCGACGCGACGGCCGCGCGCCTCGCCGCCGCCGGGGTGAAGAAGGGCGACCTCGTCCTGCTCTCCGCCCGCAACCACCCCGACTGGGCCATCGCGTACTTCGGCATCCTGCGCGCCGGCGCGACGGCGGTGCCCGTGGACCCGGAGATGGAGGCGCGAGCGCTCGCCAACGTCGCGCGCGAGTCCGGCGCGGAGGTGGCGCTCTTCGACGCGCACGTGCGCGAGCGCAGCGGCGAGGAGCTCGCCGGTCTGCTCCCGGGCCTGCGCCCGCTCGACCTGCACCAGACGACGGCCGAGGACGCGAGCCTGGTCCCGCCGGCCGTGGAGGTGGAGGAGGACGACGTCGCCAGCGTCATCTTCACCAGCGGCACCACCGGCAAGCCCAAGGGCGTGCGGCTCACCCACAAGAACTTCGCCTCGCTCATCGCCGCGCTCGCGCCAATCTTCCCGCTGGGCGAGCGCGACCGCGTGCTCAGCGTCCTGCCGCTGCACCACACCTTCGAGTTCACCTGCGGGCTGCTGCTGCCCTTCTCGCGCGGCGCGCGCGTGCAGTACCTGGACGAGCTCTCCGGCGAGCGGCTGGCTCACGGCCTGGAGCTCGGACGCGCCACGGCGATGGTGGGAGTCCCCGCGCTCTGGCAGCTCCTGGAGCGGCGCATCCGGTCGCAGGTGGAGGGCCGCGGCAAGCTCGCCGGCACGCTCTTCGACCTGGCGACCGACATGAACCGCAAGCTGGGCAGGGCGACGGGCGTCGACGCCGGCAAGCTCCTCTTCGGGCCGGTCCACCAGGCGCTCGGCGGCAGCCTGCGCATCCTCATCTCCGGCGGCGCCGCTCTGCCGAAGGAGACGCACCAGCTCTTCGCCGGCCTGGGCCTGCCGCTCACCGAGGGCTACGGCCTGACGGAGGCCGCGCCGGTCCTCACCGTCTCGCAGCCTTCGCCGCGCGCGCTGTCGGGGCAGGTGGGCAAGCCCATCCCCGGCGTGGAGGTGACGATCGAGAACGCCGACGAGACCGGCGTCGGCGAGGTGATGGCGCGCGGCCCCAACGTGATGGCCGGCTACACCGACGAGGAGGCGACGCGCCAGGTGCTGACCGAGGACGGCTGGCTGAAGACCGGCGATCTCGGCAAGCTGGACAAGCGCGGGCGGCTGCACATCGTCGGCCGCATCAAGGACGTCATCGTCACCACCACCGGCGAGAACGTCTACCCCGACGACGTGGAGCGCGCCCTGGGCGAGGTGACCGGCATCGCCGAGCTGGCCGTCGTGGGCGTGGCCGCGCCGGCGGGCGGCGAGCGCGTCGGGTGCCTCGCGGTGCCGGAGGGCGTGCGCCCGTCGACAGGCGAGTCGCTGCCGCCGGCGCCGTCGCCGGACCCCGCCGCGCCGGACAGCCTCGCCGCGCGGGCCGATCGCAACGCGCGGGCGATGGCGAGCCTGCGCGCGGCGATCGCCAAGCTCCCGTACGGGCAGCAGCCCGCGATCGTGCACCTGTACGACGCGCCGCTCCCGCGCACCGCCACGCGCAAGGCGAAGCGGCCGGAGGTGCGGTCCATCCTGGAGCGCCTCATCGCCGCCACCGCCGCCCCCGACGACGCAAGCGCCGAGCTCGGCCCGGTGCGCGTGGCGATCGCCGCGGTCTCCGGCCGCCCGGCGCGCGAGCTGGGCGCCCACACCACGATGCAGGGCGAGCTCGGCTTCGACTCGTTGATGCTCACCGAGCTGCTCGACGCCCTCGAGGCGCGCGGCCGCGTGATCGACCCGGCGCAGCTGCAGGCCTGCCGCAGCGTGGAGGACGTGGAGCGCCTCTTCGAGGCGGCGCGCTCCAGGTTCCACAAGACCGAGCGGGCCGCCGGCGCCCGGATCGAGGGCCGCGAGACCGCGAAGGCGCCCCTCGTGCTGCCCGAGCAGGTCCAGGACGCCGCCAAGGGCTTCATCGGCAAGCTGCAGGACGCCTTCTACGGCCAGGTGATGAAGCCGAAGGTCTCCGGCCGCGCCTTCATCCCGCACAACCGCAACACCATCGTGGTGGCCAACCACACCAGCCACCTGGACATGGGGTTCGTGCGGCACGCGCTCGGCACCTACGGCGAGGACGTCATCTCCCTGGCCGCGCAGGACTACTTCTTCGACCAGGGCCTCAAGCGCGCCTTCTTCGAGAACTTCACCAACCTCAAGGCCATCGACCGCAAGGGCGGCGTGCGCCAGAGCCTGCGGCAGGCGAGCGAGGTCATCGCCGGCGGCAAGACGGTGCTCCTCTTCCCGGAGGGCACCCGCACGCCGACCGGCGACGTGCAGGAGTTCAAGCCGATGGTGGGGCACCTGGCGCTCGCCCACGGCGTGGACATCCTGCCGGTCTTCCTGGGCGGCACCTACGAGGCGATGCCCCGTGGCGCCGTGGTTCCGATGCGCCGGCGCATCAACGCGCGCATCGGCATGCCGCTGCGCGTGTCCGACCTGCGCCGCCTCACCGCCGGCAAGACGCCCGCCGAGGCGGCCCGGGAGGTGGCGCGCCTGGCGCGCGAAGCGGTGCTCGCTCTGAAAGAGGGCGGAGTGCTCGACCTGTCCAAGATGGGCAGCGCGGAGGAGGCGGGGCGCGACAAGGGCCCCCACCCGCTGGTGGCGCTCTTCCAGGAGCTGGAGACCAAGTTCAAGCCTGGCGCGGTGGACAAGGCGGTGAGCTTCTACTTCACCCTTGGCGCAGACGAGCACTCCAAGTGGACGCTGCGGGTGGACCCGCACAAGTGCGAGGTCGCGAGCGGCAAGCCGGAGGGCGGCGTGGCCGACTGCGTGCTCAAGACGACGCCGGAGATCTTCACGCGCATCGTGCGGGAGGCGTACGTGCCGGGCGTGGCGGAGTTCATGAGCGGGGCGGTGAAGAGCAACGACGTGGGGCTCTTGCAGACGTTTCAGAAGGCGTTTCAGCTGGGGTGATTTCCTGGGGGGCCCTCCGGGCCCCATGCTCGGGCTCGTGCTCGCCCGCGTGCACGGCGGCAGGCCGGTGCCGGGGGACTCCACGCCAGTGAGCTCACGGCTCCCGAGCCCAGACACCGTCTGCGTCAGGGCCGCGCGGGCCAGAGCAGCGTGCGTCCGTCCGCGCAGAGCACCACCGGCACTCCCGAGACCGTCACGTTTGCCTCGCCAACCTTCGGGACCTTCGGCTTCCGAAGGGCGTCGACCAGGCACGCGTGAAAGGCGTCATCCCCGGGACCGACGAGCACGCGGGCTCCGGTGAGCGTCCCGTCGGGTGTCGCGACGAAGCGCACGAGGACGGCGCCCTTCAGCCGGGGCGCCCCCTTGCGTGCGTCGTCCACGCACTGCGCGACTTGCCCGGCGGCGTCGCGACGCAGCACGCGGCGAATCGGCTCGAACGCCAGACCCTGCCCGGGCGCGTCCACGTGCACGACCGGCGGCTGGCCGGCCACGGTCGGAGCGCAGGCCGCGAGCCACCGCGCGTTCGCCTCGGCTTGCTCGTCGACGGTCGGCGGGTCCGCGATCCCCGCGTCGTCGGGCGTTCTGACGATTGCACGCGCCGACTCCGCCGGAGCGGCGGTCTCGCTCGCATCACCGCTCGGCGCGCCCGACCTCGGTGACCTCTGGGCCGCGCCGTCCCTCGCCCCGAGCCCGCCACCGCACCGAGCCGCGGCGAGGCCGGTGGCGAGCGCGAGCGTCGCGAGGAGTCGAGACCGCGTCACTCGCCGGGGACCCATCGATTGAGCTTCCACCCGTCGGGCGTGCGCACGAACACCAGTCCATGCTCCTTGGACTCGGGGCCGGCGACGGCCTCGGCGCGGCTGCCGCCGCGGCTTCGCCACCGGACTTCCCATTGAGGAGAGCTCCAGCTCGCGCCCCAGCGCGCGAATGCCGTCGCGCGCGGCTCGCCCCGCACCTGCGCCTCCAGCGACTCGATGCCCGCGCTCGTGGCGAAGGGCTCGACCGGCCTCCCGTCGCGCATGGCGGCGCACAGCTCGCGCCACGCCTCCTCCGGAGACGCGGCCCCAGGCGTGACGAGGGGCGAGCGCGCGGCTGCCGCCGAGGCGTCCGGCGGCGGCGCGAGCGCGACGCTCTCGGGCTTCGCGCCGGAGCGCTGCGCGCAGGCGAGCGCGAGCGACGCGGCCCCGAGCAAGCCCAACCATCGAACGGCGACCCGGCGCGTCATGGGCTCATTGTACCCGCCAAACGGCGACGCGGGGATTGGCCGCCGTCCACCCGACCTCGTCCACGCGAGTGAGCCTCCGCACCACGCGCTCGCCACCTCCCGCAGCACGCGCCGCGCCACGCCGAGGCCGACCTTCTCGCGCACGGGACGGCACGGGCGGCGTCGTTCGCGTGTAGATTGCCTTGTCTCGCCTCCGGTCCGGTGCTCTTCTTCCCGCGTGACTGACGAGGCCCCCCGCCTTCAGGTTCCGCGACGTGGTCGCGGCCGCCCTGGCCTCGTCGCATGCTTGAGCTGCCTCGTCACCGTGCTCCTGATCCTGGGTCAGGCTTCGGCGCTTCTGCACTTCGTCCTGGTGCCGCACCGATTCTGCCTCGTCCATGGGCTGGAGGACGTGCATGTCCTCGATGGCGCCGCGCTTCACACGACGGCGGCGCAAGCTCCGCGGGACAAGCGGCCGACGGCGCACGCCCCGGCCGACGTCGTCTCGCACGAGCGCTGCGCTCTCGCGATGCTCGTTCACGAGCGGCTGGCGTGCCTCCCGTCGGCGCGCGGCGTCGAGATCGCAGGGCCTGCCAGTACGCGTCTGGTTCATCCTGCGCGCGATGAAGGACTTCTGCCCGGCCGGCGGGAGATCGCCTTCGCTCCGAAGATCGGTCCACCGGCGTGACGTGACGGCGCCCTCCCGCGCCGTTTCCCGCTGACTCCGCCTCGTGTGACCCGTCCGGGCGTCGCGCTGGAGGCGACGCCGACCATTTCTTCGTCCAGTCCCCGCCGTCCGCGCTTCCGGCGCGGCGTGCCTGTTTCCCAAGGAACGTCACCACGCCATGTGGAAGAAACACCGTTCTCCGTCCGCACGTGCCGTTTCGACACGATCACTCGCCGTTCTGGCTCTTCTCGCCGCAGGCCTCTCGTCCGCTCGCCCGGCGCGCGCGGAGGGGGTGGACCGGCTCACGTCCGCGATGGCCATCCACCTCGCGCTCGCCCACAACCCGGACAGCCGCGCGGCGGAGCAGGACGTGTCCGCGGCGCAGGGCGTCGAGGAACAGGCGCGCGCGCTGCCGAACCCCGACATCTTCGTGGGCGCGCTGGGCACCCAGATCAGTCCCGCCGACGCCCCCATCCCCAACCAGTTCGGCATCGCCTGGACGATCCCGCTCGGCGGCAAGCGGGCCGCGGGGATCGCCAGCGCCAGAGCCGGAGTCAGCGCGGCGCGGGCGACGCGCGTGGCCACGCGCCGTCAGCTGGCGCTCTCGGTCGAGACTGCGTTCGTGAGCGTGATGCTCGACAAGTCCCTGCTCGACTTCGCGAAGGAGGACCAGCAGACCTTCCAGCAGTCGGTGCAGATCAACGAGCTCCGCTACAAGGACGGCAAGATCTCCTACGGCGACGTGCTCAAGCTGCGCATCCAGGCCCGGCAGGTGGACGACGCGGTGCGCGACGCACGGCAGAACCTGGTCGACGACCGGGAGGAGCTGGCTCGACTGGTCGGCGAGGGGGTCCTCGCGCCGAACTACCAGGTCGTCGGGAGCCTCACGCCTCCGAGCATGCCCGGCGAGCCCGTCGTGAGCACCATCGTCCGGCGGGCTCTGGCGAGCCGTGGCGACTACCAGGCGCTGCGCGCACAGGAGGATGCCTCACACGCCGCCCTGACCCAGGCGCGCCGGCAGCCCATCCCCGATGTCGGCGTGCTCGCCGACTACAACTACGTACCGGGGACCGCGGGCAGCTACGATCTGCAGCTCACCGCGACCGTGCCGCTGTTCGACCAGAACCAGGGCAACGTGCGGACCGCGCGGGCCGCCTACGAGAGGTCGGCGCTCGCCATCCAGGGCCTGCGCACGCAGATCCGCGCCGACGCGGCCCGCGCCGTCCAGGCCTGGCGGACCGTGGAAGACCGGCTGCGCGACTACAACGACGAGTTCGTCAAGCAAGCGAGGGAGTCGCTCGACATCAGCCGGCATTCCTACGAGACGGGCCGCGGCACGCTGCTCGACTTCCTCGACGCCGAGTCCAGCTACCGCGACGTGCAGCGTGCCTACCGGACCGCCGAGGCCAACGCCGTGCTCGCCGCCGCCAACATCAGGTTCGTTTCCGGAGATGACCTGCAATGACCCCTCATCGCGCATTCGGCCTTGCCGTCGGGCTGCTCCTCGTCCCTGCGCTCTGCGGCTGTTCGCGGCCCGGAGGCCACAGCGAGGCGGCGGCGGCCGCTTCTTCCAGAGCGGTCCTCTTCTCCGTACCCAAGGACCAGCGCGCCCACCTCCAGGTCGTCGCGGTGAAGAAGAAGCCCGTCACGCTGCCGGTGACGGTCCCCGCGCTCGTCAACTTCAACGAGCTCAAGACGAGTCGCGTGGTCCCGCTGGTGAGCGGCAAGGTCGCCACCATCAAGGTCCATGAAGGGGACCAGGTGAAGTCGGGGCAGATCCTGCTGACGATCGCGAGCCCGGACTCTTCCGCGATGGCAGCCAACATCTCGCGCGACCGGTCCGCCCTGGCGACCAAGAAGGTCATCCTCGCGCGCGACCAGGATCTCTACCAGCACAAGGCCATCTCGCTCGAGGAGCTGCAGCAGGCGGAGCTCGACGTGAAGGCCGCGGAGGCGACCGTCGCCAATGACGTCTCCCAGGCCGCCATCACCGGCGGGAGCAGCAGCCAGGCCGTGTTGCGATCCCCCATCTCGGGGACCGTCGTCGCCCGCAACATCTCGGTCGGCGAGGCGGTCTCGGCGGGCAGCACGCCGTGCTTCACGATCACCGACCCGACCGCGGCGTGGGTGATCGCGCAGCTGTACCAGCAGGACCTGCGCGACGTGCAACTCGGCGACACCGCAGTCATTCGCTCCCCGGTTCTGAAGAAGCCCATCGACGGCAAGATCACGTACATCGGAGCTTCGATCGACCCCAACACCTTGACGGTCCCGGTGCGCATCGCAGCGGACAACGAAGACGGCCTGCTGAAGCAGGGGATGTACGTCGACGCCCAGATCATCCCGGCCAAGACGGTCGTCGCGACCCTCGTCCCCGATGCCGCCGTGCTGCGCGACGCGGACAACCTGCCCTTCGTGTACGTGGAGGTGGCCGAGGGCAAGTTCGCGCGGCGGCACGTCACGCTCGGCGCCGGGGTGGACGACGAGACCATCCTCGAGAGCGGTCTCGCGGACGGCGACAAGGTGCTGGCCGACGGGGCGTTGTTCGTCCAGTTCGCCGACAGCCTCGAGCGATAGGAGCGCGCCTCATGGTCCACAAGCTGATCGCGACTGCGCTGCGTCAGAGATTCGTCGTCATCGCCGCTGCGCTCGCCACTCTGGTCGCGGGCAGCTGGGCCTTCCGCCGGGCGCCGGTCGACGCCTACCCCGACCTGTCTCCGCCGAAGGTCGAGCTGGTCACGCAATGGCCTGGGCACGCGGCCGAGGAGGTCGAGCGGCTGATCACCATTCCACTCGAGGTCGCCTCCAACGGGGCGCCAGGGTTGCACGTCCAGCGTTCCGTCTCGCTCTACGGCCTGTCCGACATCAATCTGATCTTCAAATACAAGACGGACCCGTACTTCAACCGCGAGCAGATCTTCCAGCGCATGGGAGACGCCTCGCTTCCGGACGGCGTGGCCCCTTCGATGACGCCGCTCTTCTCGCCGTCGGGTCTCATCTACCGCTACGTGCTGGATAGTCCGGATCGCTCCCCGCAGGAGCTGAAGGTCCTGCAGGACTGGACGATCTACCGCCGGTACAAGGCCATCCCCGGCGTCGCCGACGATTCGGCGCTCGGCGGGACCACGCGCCAGTACCAGGTCGTCCTCGACCCGAACCTGCTCAGCACCTACCGCGTGTCCGTGGCCGACGTGCTCGGCACGCTGGGCAACAACAACCAGAACGCGGGCGGCGGGTTCTACCAGCAGGGTGGCCAGTTCTTCTACGTTCGCGGGCTCGGCCGCCTGACGGACCTCGAGGACATCCGGGACGTGGTCGTCGCCACGCACGACGGAGTGCCCATCCACGTCGGCGACCTCGGCAAGGTGCGCATCGGACACGCGCCGCGCCTCGGCCAGTTCGGCTACATGGATCGCGACGACGCCGTCGAGGGCGTGATCTTCCTGCGTACGGGCGATCCCGCCCAGACCGTGCTCAAGCGCGTGCAGCAGGAGACGAACTACCTCAACGACCGCATCTTGCCGCGCGACGTGAAGATCCATCCGTACTACGACCAGACGGACCTCATCACGCTGACGACGAGGACGGTCGAGCACAACCTGTTGCTGGGCGTGCTGCTCGTGACGCTGATCCTCGTCCTGTTCCTCCACAACTTCCGCACGGGCCTCATCGTCGCTTCGACGATACCGCTCGCGCTGGCCACGGCGTTCTTGCTGCTCACGCTCCGGCACGTCCCGGTGAACCTGCTGTCGCTGGGCGCGGTCGACTTCGGGATCCTGGTCGATGCCGGCGTGATCATGGTCGAGAACATCTTCCGCGTGCTGGGCGAGCGGCGCGAGAGCGAGGAGAGCGTGCCGATCCGCGAAGCGGTGCTGGGCGCAGCCAAGGACGTGGGCCGGCCCATCTTCTACTCCACGGCCGTCATCATCGCCGCCTATCTGCCGATCTACGCGCTGACTGGGCCGGAGGCGCGGCTGTTCTCGCCCATGGCAGACACCGTCGTGTTTGCGCTCCTCGGGACACTCCTCTTCACGCTGACGCTGCTACCCGTGCTGTGTAGTCTGTTCATGAAGAAGGGCGTGACCGATCGGGAGGGGCGTATCTACGGCGCCTTCAAGGCTTGGTATCTCAGGACGCTGGATCGCGCGCTGGCGCGTCCCAAGATGACCCTGATCGCGTGCGTCATCGCGTTCGGCGTCTCCGCCCTCACCCTGCTCGGCATCGGCTCGGAGTTCATGCCGAAGCTGGACGAAGGCGCGCTCTGGGTGCGGGCCACCATGCCCCATACCATCAGCTTCGACGAATCGCGGAAGCTCGCGCCCAAGGTGCGCAAGCTCCTGATGAGCTTCCCCGAGGTCTCCACGGTCGCCGACGAGCACGGGCGTCCGGATGACGGCACGGATCCCACCGGCTTCTTCAACTGCGAATTCTACGTCGGTCTCAAGCCGTACGATACCTGGAGAGGCCCCATCAAGACCAAGCCGCAGCTCATCGCGGCCATCGACGAAAAGCTCAAGTCGTTCCCTGGCGTCATCTTCAACTACTCGCAGCCGGCGGAGGACGCGGTGGACGAGGCGTCCACGGGCCTCAAGAGCTCGCTGGCCGTCAAGGTGTACGGCCCGGATCTCCACGAGCTGGAGAAGATGGCCGGGCAGATCAAGCGCACGATCACCAAGGTGCCGGGCATCAAGCACGTGACGGTCGTCCGCGAGCTGGGTCAGCCCAGCCTCGACGTGAAGATCGATCGGAAGAAGGTGGCGCGCTACGGCATCGACGTGGCGACGATCAACAACCTGATCGAGTCCGCCGTCGGGGGCGTTCCAGCCACGCAGGTGATCCAGGGAGAGCGGCAGTTCGACCTGGTCGTCCGCATGAACAAGCGCTATCGCGACAACCCGCAGGCGATCGGGCGGCTCCTGGTCACGACCCCGAGCGGACAGCGCCTGCCGCTGTCGACGTTCGCGACCCTGGAGGTGGGGCAGGGCGCATCGTTCATCTACCGAGAGCACGGCTCTCGCTACATCGGCGTCCAGTACTCGGTCGAGGGGCGGGATCTCGGTTCGGCGGTCGCTGCCGCTCGCAAGGCGGTCCACGCCAGCGTCCACGTCCCGACGGGCTACGAGTTGACCTGGGCCGGCGAGTACCGCGACCTGCTGCACGCCAAGAAGGAGATGCTGGTCATCGTGCCGCTGACGGTGCTGCTCATCTTCTTCATCATCTTCGGGCTCTACGGGAACCTCAAGTACCCGCTGATGCTCGCGCTCAGCGTCGCGCTCACGATGCCCGAAGGCGGCCTCCTCGCGCTGTGGATGCTCAGGACCAACCTGAGCGTGAGCTCCGGGCTCGGCTTCCTCGCGCTGTTCGGCATCTCGGTGCAGACCGGCGTCATCTTCATCAGCCACGCCAACAAGCTCCGACGCGAGGGCTTCTCGATCGAGGAGGCGACCCGCCAGAGCGCCGCCGTTCGGCTGCGCCCCATCCTCATGACGGCGCTGGTGGCGTGCGTCGGGCTGATGCCGGCGGCGTTCTCCCACGCCATCGGGAGCGACAGCCAGCGGCCGTTCGCTCAGGTCGTCGTGGGCGGCCTGCTGTCGCGTATCGCGCTGTCCATCTTCCTCCTGCCGGTGCTCTACCGCTGGGTGTCGAAGGTCGGCGACCGGCTGGAGGTGTAGCGGGCGCGCGGCTCGAGCGGGGCTTCGGCGCAGGCCAGGCGCCGGGACGTGTGCCGCCCGTTGCGCCGCGCGCGTCCACGGCGCAGAGTGCGACGCCGCGATGTACCGCGCCAAGAGGAACGGTCGGAGTCGCGTGGAGACCGAGGCGTGACGACGCCGCTCTGCCCGCCGCCTTCGCCGCTCACGGGTGGGGTGGCGTGCCGGCGCGGGACGCTCACTGCCACGCGTCCTCGGTGGGCGTCCAGCTCGCGTCGGGGTCGTAGAGCTCCATGCTCGCGGCGGTCTTGCTCGTCTGCGGGCCGAGGTCCTTCTGGTAGACGACGCCGTCGTAGCTGACGATGAAGGTCTGCACCCCGGTGACGCCGTACTCCGCCGGCCACGCCGCCAGCGCGAAGCCGCCGATCATCGCCCCGTCCATGACGTAGTTCAGCTTGCCGAGGCGAGCCGCGGGGCCCTGCCCCTTCAGGACCTTGAAGTAGTAGCCGTGGAAGGGCTCGCCTCGACTGAAGCCCTGCGCGATGGCCTTCGCCACCGTCTCGCCCACCGGGCCGCCCCAGGTCCCGTCCGGGCTCTGCCACGCCAGCCCGTCATGCTTCCCCGGATCGCTGATGATGCGCTGGGCGTACTGATTCACCATCGCTTGATCATGAATCCTGGAGGCGTACTCCTCCTGGGCCTCGACGTAGCCGCGGCACACGGTGATGGCGTCGAGCTCGTTGGCCCCGACGCGTCGCCGCAGGATCTCCTGGCGACCCGCGGCGGTGTCGAAGCGCCAGCGTCCGTGGTCCTGCACGATGGGAATGGGGACCGGCCAGTCCTCGTCACCCACGACGAGGGTGGCGTGGCCGGCGTGGGTCGGGTCGAGGACCACGTGCTTCCGTTCCCTGGCCTTCGCGGCGAACGTCGCGGCGCGGCTCCTGTCCTGCACCTGGTCCCGGGAGGCGACGATATCCTTGCCGTCCGGCCCCAGGATTTCCATCAACGCCGGCACGTTCCAGCTCCCGGCCGCCTGGACGAGCGCGTCGGCCGCTGCGGACGGGGTCGCGTACGTCGCCTGCGACACCGCCGCGGACGTCACCGATCGCGGTGGTGCGTTCTCGCAACCGACCGTGACCAGGGCGGACGCCACGGCGAGGAGCGCGACCCACGCAATATGGCTGGATGTTCCGTTCATCATGACTCGCCTCCTCACCTGCGGCGCCCGCCGCCACCACTGCGACCACCACTGCGCCCGCCGGTGCTCGCCGCCCCGCGCGAGCTGTTCGCCCTGGCCTGGTTCCCGCTGTAGCTGCCGGACCCGCCGCCGAACGCACCGCCGCGGCCGCCACCGGACGGAACGCTGCGATTGCCGACGCGGTCCCCGCCGGCGCCACGTTGCTGCCCCGCGCCCGCCGGACGTTGCTGTCCCGCGCCCGCCGGACGTTGCTGTCCCGCGCCCGCCGGACGTTGCTGTCCCGCGCCCGCCGGATGTTGCTGCCCCGCGCCTGCGCCACGTTGCTGTCCGGCGCCTGCCGGACGCCGCGCCGCCGCGCCACGTGTCTGGCCCCCGAACCTCTGCGCGGTGGCCGCGTTGCCGTACGGCGCACCGCCACGGTGCTGTGGATTGTGCTGCCAGCTGTTCCCGCCACCCACATGGGTGGAGGAGTTCCTGACGAAGATGTTGTTGCGGTTGACGGTGACGTTCCCGTGCCCGCCCCAGCCTGCGTGGTAGCCCCAGCCTCCGTGGAAGGCGGCGCCCATGGCCACGCCTACGCCGAAGGCGACGGCCATTCCCGCGGCGGCGTGGTAGGCCGGATAGGCGACGGGCGGATACGGATAGGGCGGCGGGCCGTAGACGATGGTCGGGTTGTAGCTCGGGACATAGATGACGCTCGGGTTGGCCTGCTGGATCACCACGACGGTCTGGCTGTCCACGACCTGCGTTACCACCTTCATCTCGGAGGTGGACTTCAGAGCGCCCTTCTCCTTCGCCTTCGTGCGCATCCGCTGCACCGCGCTCATCACGTCGGATTCCTGCGCAAGGAACGCGTTCCCCAGGTCGGTGGTCCACTTGATGTCGTTCGCCAGCATCTTGAGCACGTCCGGGAGCGCGGCCATCGACTGGACGCTCGGATCCCAGCCCTCCTTTCCGACGGCATCCACCAGGGCCTGATCCTTCAGACCCGTGTGCTGTCCCAGCCACTGCTGGAGTTGCACGAGCTCCAGCGGATAGGTGGAGGCCGCGAGGACCTGCGCGAGGAGCGGGTCCGGATAGAGGGCAATGGGCGCAACCAGCGAGTCCAGCTGATCGTTCGGTATCTTTGGACTGGCCTGCTGGGGCGTCGCCGCCGGCGCCTGTGCCCTCGCCGACGTCGCGGTCACGGGGACCAGCGTCAACGCGCACGTCGTGGCGATCAGCCACCTCGAGAGCGTCTGGATTCTGTTCATGGTCTCGCTCCTTGGGTTGCTGCGCATCGATGAACCCCGTGGTGCACCGGATGCGCGGCGGGGACCACCCGCGCCGTCCCCTTCCTCAGCGCCTCGGACCCCTCGCGAGATCGTGCGCGTCGTCCGCCAGTGCACGCGGAGTGCCATCGTCGGGACGAGGGCAAGGCCGCGATATCGCATCCCACCCCGCCAATAGCTTGCGTCGCCCCGCAAAGAAGGCGCGCGTGACGGAGGAAGTTGCGCCGCCGACGGCATGCTGGCCGTCGCGCTCTGCGCCGCGAGGGCGAAGCTGGAAGCTGATCACGAAAGCGTGTGACCGGGAACACGGCGAGACGTGGGAGCCTGCGTCCCGTACGGCCGAGCCCGCCCGCGCCGTGCGCGCAATTTCTCGGCCGGCGCGCGTGCGCGCGGCCCGTCCCGTGATCATGATTGCCGTGTGATGTCGCAGTCTCGAAACCTCGTGCTCGGTGCGTTGATCGCGCTCGCGGCGAGTTCCCCCCACACGGTTCGCGCGGCCGCGCCCGCCACGCGCGCCACGACCGCCACGACCGCCACGATCGTCCTCGAGGTGTCGACCTTCCGCAACCTCAAGGGGTTCCTCGGGTGCCAGCTTTACCCGAACGGCAAGGACTTCCCCGACAACTGGAAGCGGCACACCGACATGCGCAAGCACGTTCCGGTGACGGGCACCACGACCTCGTGCTCGTTCGCGGACATGCCACCCGGCACGTACGCCGCCGCCGTGATTCACGACGAGAACTCGAACGGCAAGCTCGACAAGAACTTCCTCGGCATGCCGACCGAGGGCTACGGCATCTCGAACAACCACACCCACGCGTTCAGCCGGCCCACGTGGGACGAGTCGAAGTTCGACGTGAAGGCCGGCACCATCGTCACGTCGCACATCAAGCTCCGCTATTGAGCCAGGCGTGAGCGGGCGAGCCAGACGGCCGCATCGAACGGGGAGACGCCGCGCGAGCGCGCCGTCTCCATCACCAGCTTCACGTTCTTCGCGACGCGGTCCGCGACGAGCTCGAACGTGCCCGTCGCGCTCCGTCCCTCGATGCTGGCCATCGCCGCGAGCACGCCGCCCGCGTTGGTGACGAAGTCCGGCAGCGCGACGACGCCACGCGCGTGCAGGCGCCGGAGCGTCCCCTCGGCGTAGGGGATGTTCGCGGCGGGGACGACCAGCTTCGCCTCGATGCGCTCGACGTTGTCGGCGTCGATCACGTCGGGACGCGCACCGGGGACGAGCACGTCGACGGGGAGGGTGAAGAGGGCCTCGCGCGCGACGCGCCGGCCTCGCGTCGCGCGTGAAATGACGTCGTCACCGTGCTCCGCGCGCAGCGCGAGGAGCGCCGTCACGTCGAGCCCTTCGGGGTCGTAGAGCCCGCCGTGCACGGTCGAGATCGCCACGACGCGCGCCCCCTCTCGCACGAAGAACTTCGCCGCGCCCGCGCCCACCTTGCCGAAGCCCTCGATGGCCACCGTCGCGCCGCGCAGCGGTCGCGAGAGCGCCTCGCACGCCGCCCTTGTCGCCGCGACGACGCCGGCGCCGGTGAGCTGCGCCTCCAGCGGCATCCCCTCGAACGTCTCCGAGGCGAGGTTCATGCCGGCGCGCTCGCCCCAGAGCGCTGCGAAGTCCGCGCCCGAGGTTCCCATGTCGGCGCCGGGCATGAACGCCCCCGTCTCGACGAGCGGCTTGATGGCGCGCACGAAGGCGGCCATCACGGCCGGTCGTGACGGGTCGGCCGGGTCCAGGGAGATCCCTGCCTTCGCGCCGCCGCAGGGCATCTCGAGCATCGCGTACTTCAGCGTCATCGCGCGCGAGAGCCGCGCCACCTCGCTCACCGACACGTCGGGCGCCATGCGCACACCGCCACCCGAGATCATGAAGCGCGTCGTGTCGATCACGACCACCGCGCGCAGGTTGGTTCGCGGGTCGTACAAGCAGTGGATCCGCTCGGGCCCGAGGTCGTCGAAGACGACCCGTGAGAGGTCGGGGGTCATGGCGCTCCTTTCACGGCAGCTCGCCTCCGTTCCACTCGATGTCGTAGAACTGCGCGGCGATGAGGTCCGTGTGTTGATGTCGCTTCACGTGAAGCCGATGGCGAAACGCGAACACGTGGCTGTACGAGAGGATCTGGAAGAGGCCCGGCGCGAGGTCGTCCGGCTGCGCGTAGACCTCCGCGGCCCCCGAGAACAGCGCCTTCACGTCGGACGGGATCTGGTGCCAGTCGCGGAGCATGTCGCGCAGGATCGCCGAGGTGATCTGCATGCGAACCCCGCCGGGGGGGACGTACGGCGGGCCGTCGGAAGGAGTGAGCAGGGCGTCGACGTAGGGCTTCGCCCCCATCATGAACACCCCCGCCGTCGGTCGCGGGTTGCACTCGACGAGGACGAGGCCGCCGGCCGTGCGGATGAAGTCGAGCGAGATGTGGCCCTCGTAGCCGAGGTGCGCGACGATCCGCTGCGTGATCGCGAGGGACTCGGGCTCGACGACGGACTCGAAGGAGATCCCACCCGCGTGCTCGATCGTCTTCGGGTGAACGTACGCGGAGTGCGCGACGACGCGGCCACGGTGCGCCACGCTGAAGGTGCAGACGTCCTCGCCGTGCACGAAGCGCTGCACGATCCACGGCCGCGCGGCGGTCACTTCGCACGCGTCGGGGGAGAGGTTGCCCGCGAGCGGGCCGACGTTGGTGAGCAGGTCGACGCCGCCGCGTGAGAACGCCGGGCGCGCGAGATACTCCGGAAAGGCAGCCGTGGCGCGCGCGAGAGCGTCGCGGCTCGTCGCGAGGGCCGTGTCGGGGACGGGGAGCGCGAGCGACCGCGCCAGCTCGACGAACGCCGACTTGTCGTGCAGCCGCGTCAGCGTCTCGAACGAGGAGCAGAAGACCTTCGCTCGAGGCGCGAACGAATCGACGTGCCTCGCCAGGAGGAACACCTCCTCGAAGCCCGGCACGATCAGCTCGATGTCGCGCGCGCGGACGATCCGCTCGACGTCGGCGAGAAAGCGGGCGCCCTCGAACGCGGGCGCCGCGGTGATGAAGGACTCCCTCACGAATCGCGAGTGGCTCCCGGGCGCCGTGTGGAACGTGTCGGTCGCGTAGACCTCGTGCCCTTCGCGGCCGAGCTTGCGGATCACGTCGAGCGCGTGCGGCATGCGGGAGCTGGTGACGAGGATCCGCATCGTGACCAGGAGCACAGCAATAATCGTGCTTCGCCATGGGCTGAGCTGCATCCCTCGGAGCAGCAGGTTACGTTGGCTTGACCAGATGCCTCGATTCGACCTCGGTCACGCCGCAGTCTCCGCGACGCTCTCGGCGCTGGGCTACAGGATCCGCAGCGTCCGGACACGCACGGGGGACGTGCGCATCCTGGATGGGAGAGGTCGCGGCGAGGGCCCGACGCTCGTTCTCCTGCACGGCCTCGGCTCCCGGGGCGCAGACTATTTGCCCCTCCTGCAGCGATTGCGCCCGCATGTTCGCCGCGTCATCGCGCCCGACCTGCCCGGGCACGGCGCGAGCGAGGCCCCCGCGGATCTCGACGTCGGCGAGTGCCTCGACGGACTCGGCGAAGCGCTCGACGAGACGCTCGACGAGCCCGCGGTCGTCTTCGGCAACTCGCTCGGAGGTCTCGCGGCGATCCGCTTCGCGCTCGCGCGCCCTCGCCACGTGCGCGGGCTGTTCCTCGCGTCGCCGGCCGGGGCGCCGATGGCGCCCCACGAGCTCGAGGCGCTCGGACACCGGTTGCACTTCGACACCCACGCCGCCGCGCTGCGCTTCATCCAGACCGTCTTCCACGAGGAGCCCGGCCCGCTCCGGCACGTCATCGCGTGGAACCTGCGCCGCCGCTACCGCGCCCGCTCGCTTCGCGCGCTCGTGCACGACGTGCGTGGCAGGCACTCGCTGGCCGCGGCCGACCTCCGGGGTTTGACCATGCCGGTGCATCTCCTCTGGGGCCGCAGCGACCGCCTCTTGCCCGCGTCCAATCTGGAGTTCTTCCGCGCGCATTTGCTTGGAGCGACCATCGACCAGCCGCACGGCATGGGACACAGCCCGCAGCTCGACGACGTGAACGACGTGGCTCGCCGCGTGGTCGCCTTCGCGCGCGCCGCGCACGAGCGAGTCACCGCCGGGGCGCCTGGCGGGTGAGCTTCCCGGCCAGTGTCCTCGCAGCGATCTGGCGGCTTACCCCTGCAGCTCTATTTCCCCCGGACGCCACGACCGGTCATACCAGGGTTCCAGCGGACCATAGAGGCGCAGAAGCGTGTTCCACCCTTTCCCGGGGACCGTCTGAACCCAGTTGGCCTCCTTGCCGTCCGGTGCCCGCGGCCCGAAATAGACGTCAATCGATCCGTCCGGGTTCACCTGAAGGCCCTTGTCCTGGCTGCTGACACTGGGGAACCGCTTGTCGGTCTGGAGCATCGAACGCGTCTGGTTGCTGTAGAGGATGACCGACCAGAAGTCCTTCACCGGGACGTTCGGTGGCAGATGCAGCGTGTACGACTTGCCGCCGTCGAGGGCGTTGCCGCCCGCGTCACGACAGGCCCATGCGTACTGCGACCCGCGTCCGACGAGCTTCTCCTCCATCGCCGGCGTGACCCCGGTCGCGAGGAAGTAATAGTACGAGTAGGCATCGAGGTTCAGGACGCCCGGCTGCGACTGAAACAGGTAGCCACCGACGAACGGCCGTTGCCAGTTGCTGTTCTCGTAGTAATAGCCGTCCTTCTGGCGCCAGTGGAACGTCAGCGCGCGGGCGGTCGCGTCACCGACGGCGGCGGCCTCCGTCAGGATCTTCTTCATCCGCGCGTCGGGCGCGAACGGCTTGCCATGTTCGATCCCGATGGAGGCGTAGTAGCCCATCCGGATCTGGTCGAGCGATTCGGGCGGCTCCTCCTGGACGGCCTGGTTGAGCAGATCCCAGAACGTGTAGTCGGCCGCGTTGATGATGTTGAAGGGCTTGCCCGACACATCGACGAAGGTGAGATCCGGAGCCGGCTCGTCCTTCTCGGCAAGCGGATGGATCTTCGTGTACTTCTTGACCGACTCGACACCCGGCGCGGGGTCGCCGTCCACGAGGAAGCTCCTCCACGGGACCCACAGGTTGTAGGTTTGGGAGCGGACGACATGGTAGCCCTCGGGCACGTCGCCGTCGTAGCCGGGCGGCAGCAGCAGGTACTTGCCTCCCTTACCCTTGTCCGGTCCGGTGATGCCCAGGTCGATCACCCAGCGGAACCAGATGTCGTTGATCCCACCCAGCACCATGGGGGGGACTTCGAGCACGAGCGGGCCGTCCTTCAGGTTGACCCAGCCCCAGCTGTAGACGGTGTTGTCGTTGAACGTCAGGCCGACGGTTCGCGAGTCGACGAGGTGCGCCCAGATCGGGATGGTCCGGTTCACCGGTCCCAGGGCCAAGCACGCGTTCCGGTCGGCGACCTGGCTGGCGGCGGGAATTGCCAGAAGATACGCTTGCACGGCGCGCTGGAAGTCCAGGTTGTCGAGCAGCAATGCGGCCGTGGCCTTCTCCGGGAAGCCATCGGTCAGCTTCAGCTCCCCCAGGCGCGTCTGTACCGTGGCGGGAGATGCGAGGCCTCGCGGTATCGGCGTCGAGAACTTCATGTCAGGCGCTCTTGCTCCGCCGCTCGGCACCCGGGCGGGCACGGAGACCGGCGCAGTGGTGACGGCGGCGCCTGCCGGCGCAGTGGACTGGAGAAACGCTCGTTTGGTCGACATGATAGGAGGGCTCCCTCTGACCTGTGGCTGCACCGGATGCGCGGCCGGGACTGGTCTGCCGTTGCATCCAAGGTGCCATCGTGCGAACGGGGGCAAGACCGCGACATCGCATCGCGGCGGCGCTTCTGACTTGCGTCGCCCCGCAGTCCGCGCGCGCGTGACGGGACGATCGCCCCATCACGGGGCCGCAGATGGTCTTCGACCGGGAGCGGGACGCAGCCGGTGAACTTCAGCGTGCAGGCGTGATCGACGAAATGAGTGAGCTCGATCAGGCCCCAGCGCCTTCCAGTCGCGCGAAAGGTCACGAAGAGGAGCTACAGGCACTGCGATGAACTGGGAGCACTTGGTGATGGTTCCGAATCTGAGGGCACCCATTCCGGAAAATCTAGGGCTCCCGGAAGAGAGGCACCTCATGATGGAATCCCCGGTGATGGCTCACAGGCGGGTGCATGCGGAGGAGATGCTGCCTCTGCTCAAGCGCCACGAAATCCAGGTCTTGCTTCACGCGGGGCACACCCGCAAGGACGTTGCCGAGCGCACGGGTACGTCGGTCGCGACTGTTGACCGCGTCAGGCGCGAGGAGGAGGTGGCGGTCGTCGATGACGCCGCGGCGCGTGTGGGTCGTGGCATCGGCCGGCCGTCGAAAGCCACGCCCTTCGCCGAGCGCGTTCGCACGTGGCTCGCCGAGGAGCCCGAGCTTCCGACCCAGGAGCTGCTGCGTCGCGCGACGCAGGCGGGGTACGCGGGACACAAGTCGGCCTTCTACGCCCTGGTCGCCGGCGTCCGCCCACCCCGCGCCGCCCCCGTCGTGCGCTTCGAGGGCCTGCCCGGCGAGTTCTCGCAGCACGACTTCGGCCACGTCGACGTCACGTTCGTGGGCGGCCGCAAGAAGCGGTTCCACTTCTTCGCCTCGCGCCTGAAGTACTCGCGCTTCGTCGCCGTCTCCCTCGTCGACAACGAGCGCGTCGAGACGGTTGTGCGCTGCCTGGCGCGCCACTTCGTCGCCTTCGGCGGGTTGCCCCTGATGGCCGTCTTCGACCGCCCCAGGACCATCGTGAAGAAGTCCGGCAAGGGGCGCGACGTCGAGGAGTTCAACGCCACCTTCGCGCAGGCCATCGTGGACATCGGCGTCGGCGTGGAGATGTGCGCGCCGCGCAGCGGCAACCAGAAGGGCTCGGTCGAGCGGCTCGTCGGCTGGGTGAAGAGCTCCTTCTTCAAGCACCGCAAGTTCCAGGACGAAGCCGATCTCGAGGCGCAGCTCGCCGCGTGGCAGGTCGAGATCAACACCAGGACGCCTTCGCGCGCCACCGGCGAGATTCCGGAAACACGGCGCCAGGAGGAGCTCGCGCGCCTGCGCCCCGTCAAGGTCTTTCCGGAAAAGCTCGCCCTGCGCGTCCCCGTCTTCGTGGGCCCCACCGCCGAGGTGATGTTCGAGGGCGTGCCGTACTCGATGCCGCCGCAGGCGACGCATGTCGCCGGCACCCTCTTCCTCTACGAGGAGCGCCTGCACATCGTCGCCGGCCGCTTCGAGGCGTGGCACCGCCGAAGGCGCAAGGGCGAGCCACCCGCGCCGCTGCCAGAGCATCGCGCCGCCAAGATCGCCGCCGTCCACGGCAAGCGCGCCAAGCTCTACGAGAAGCGCCAGCAGCTGCTCAACCTCGGCTCCGATGCCCTCGCGCTGCTCACCGAGATCACCCACCGCGAGCCGAAGCTCGCCAGCCGTCGCGTCGAGGACCTCTACGCGCTGCTCGAGCAGTACGGTGACGACGTCTTGCGCGACGCGATGGGGCGCGCGGTCCGCTCCGGCACCTTGTCCGTCGCCGGCGTCAAGCACGCTCTGCAGGCGTTGAGCGCCCGGAGGCGCGGAGGCGCACGCCTCCGTGCCGCAGTGGCGCAACCGCGCGGGCGACAGCCTCACCAGCTCGGCTTGCCCTTGGGCCGCGCGGGCTCGAAGGGAGGTGCCTCGTGAGCTCCGACCTCGACCCGCTGCTCAAGCGCCTGCACCTCGCCAACGCGCGCCGCACCTGGCGCGACCTCGTCCAGCGCGCCGAGAAGGAAGACTGGTCGTACGACGCGCTGCTCCTCACGCTCTTCTCGGAGGAGGTCGCGCATCGCCGCGGCACGCGGCTCGCTCGCGCCGTCCGCGCCGCCGGCTTTCCCTTCCTGCGCACCATCGAGGAGTTCGACTTCACCTACCAGTCGAGCCTGCGCCTCACGACCATCGGCTCGCTGCTCACCCCGGACTTCGTCACCGAAGGTCATTCGGTCATCCTCGAGGGCAAGCCTGGCCGCGGCAAGACGCACCTCGCCGTCGCCATCGCGTACCGCGCGATGCAGAACGGCTTCGATGCGCTCTTCACGACCGCGGCGGAGCTCATCGACGACCTGTCCGCCGCCAGTCGTGACGGCACCATGCGCGACACGCTCGGGCGCTACGTCAAGCCTCACGTCCTGGTGGTCGACGAGGTCGGTTACCTTGGCTACGGCGACGATGCCGCCAACGTGCTCTACCACGTCGTCAACGACCGACACATCCGCCGCCGCGCCATGGTCTTCACCACCAACAAGCACCCGAAGCGCTGGGGGGCCGTCCTGCACGACGATGACCTCGCCAAGGCCATCGTCGATCGAATCCTCGAGCACGGTCGGCTGCTACGTCTCGACGGGCCATCGCTCAGGACGAAGCACCTTCCCGAGGACGAACTCCGGCTCGATGACCGAGACACAGGGGCTGTCAGATTTTCTGGAAAACAGTCCTCAGAATTTCCGGAACGCACACTTGGGAAGCAAGCTGGGCGAAGACGCCGCCCTCCATCTGACCGAGCCGGCGTCTGAGGAGGCCATCTTGCGCGCAGCACGTGACCTCGACAGAGTCGTCCCCGATGTCGTGAAGCGCCTCTGGCGGCTGACGGACGGCCTCCATTCGGACTCGGGCGTCCTGCTGTACTCGACGAAGTGGATGGCCGAGCGCAACGATACTCTGGGCGTGTCCGCGTATGCCCCCGAGTTCGTCGCCGTTGGTGATGACAGCGGCGGCCGCTTGTTCCTGATGGAAGCGCGCGCGGACGCGGAGATGCTGTACCAGGCCGACGACAGTTCTCTCGACGCGCGCTCGGTCCTGGCAGCGAGCTATGTGAGTTGGCTGATCGAGGGCTGTCCGCTGCCGGAGGACGAGGGAGAGGACCATGGCCAATCCTTTGGACATAACGTGGCGGAATGATGGAAATAAATCGGGCGCCTTTCTCGTTGTTCGGTTGCGACACCAACAAGGAGAGGACGCCCGATGACGACGAGAGCTACCCGAGCCACGAGCAGCCGTCCAGACCCGAGCGAAGAGGCGAGCGCGGTGGAGGAGCAGCTGCAGCGGACCTTCACGCCGGCGGTCATCGACGAGCTTCGGGGCCGCACCGGCTACAACCCGCGGCAGCGGCGCGCCACCGCGTTCCGCCTGGTGCTCACGGTCGTCGAGGGGTTCCTCGCGGGCCAGACGCTGTCGTTCGAGTCGCTGCGGGCGATCTTCGTGAGGCGCTTCGGCTTCATGCGCCCGTGCCCGTTCCAGAAGCGGTTCAAGCAGGAGTCGGCGGCGGCGTTCTTCCGCGCGGCGCTCGAGCACCTCGTGGCGTCGGTGACGAAGGCGGCGGGCCTGGAGCTGAGCGGGCCGCTCGCCCGCTTCGAGGACGTGCGGGTCTACGACGGTACGGGGCAGCGCGTGCCACCGCGCGGGCGCGAGCTGCTGCCGGGATGCACCAAGGGCAAGGCCGGCACCAAGTGGGTGATGGGCTACAGCATCAAGACCGGCCTGCTCGAGCACGGCGTCTCCGACGCGGAGACCGCGTCGGAGACGCCGCTGTGGCGGAAGCTGGTCCCGAGCTTCACGCGCGGGGTGCTCTACCTCTTCGACCTCGGCTTTTTCGAGCGCGCTCTGTTCACGCAGGCGAAGGCTGCCGGCGCGCACGTGCTGATGCGCCTCAAGACCACGGCGAAGGTACGCGTGACCGCGCACATCTCGGAGAACGGCCACACCCCGCTCCACAACTGGTCGCTTGGCTACTACCTGCAGAGCGTGTCGCGCAAGCGCGGGACGATCTTCGACCTCGACGTGACGTGGGGCAAGGGCAAGGACACCGTCGCATTGCGGCTCGTGGGACTCGCGCACAAGTCGACCGTCATCCGCTGGTACCTGACCACCGTGCCGCGCAGCGTGCTCTCGCCACGGCAGATCATCCAGACCTACCGACTCCGCTGGCTGATCGAGCTGCTCTTTCGCGAGCTGAAGCAGACCGCCGACCTCGGCCGCTCCTTCACCGCCGATCCCCACGCGATCAAGGCGCTCACCTACGGCGCGATGCTCGCCCACGCGCTCGTGCGCTCGGTCAGGATCCAGGCTGCACTCGCGCGCGACGTCCCTCTCGAGCAACTGCGCCCCCTGGCGACGTTGCACGTCGTGCGCGCCTACGCGCGGGACCTGGTCGACGCCCTCGTCTCCCTGAGCACCGCCGCGTGGACTGCCGTCGTGACCACCGTGGGCGCGGCACTCGTCGCTCTGGCACGCGAACGACAACCTTCACGCTCCAGGAAACGAATCGCCCTCAAACTTGGGGCGATCGGTGCTTAAGAGATCGGGCATGGGGAGAGGACTGGTCGCGGCGGGGCGAGATTCTCGTGACCGCCATGCCTCCGGGTGGAGTGCGCGATCTTGCGAGAATCAGGAAGGAGCTCGCCCTCCCGATGGGGCTCGACGAGCTTCGCCGGCTGCTGACGAAGCCTCCCGCGATCGTGCTACATGCCGTGACGTACGCCAGGTATCGCGGTGGAGTCGATGCGCTGGGTGAACTGGCCGCCCATATCAGGTTCGATGCCGCGGCGGACGACGAGGGTCAATGAATGTCGCGACCGCCGGCCGTGGTGTTCGCGAGCGGGTGAACGCCGGGCGACAGGGTGACCCTCAGCGGCAGGCCCCGGCATCCGTCGCGGCGAGCAGACACTCCAACCGCGGCACGAGCGGGCTCTTCGTGAGCCCGTTCTTCGGGTCCTCCAGAAGCAGCAATACAGAGCGCGCCTTCGCGGGCTCGCCCGTGCCGGCGTAGGAGATCGCGGCGTTGTAGGCGATCTCGTCGCAGCGCCAGTCCTCGTGCCCGCCACCGAGGCAGGAGTCCATGAAGAGCGATTCGTATGCGGCGGCCGCCGCCGCAGGATCGCTCTGGGCGAGGTGGAGCGCGCTGTCCCTGCGCAGCTGGAGGGAGATCAACGCCATGCCGTCGCAGAAGCGATCTCTTCGACTGGGTGGGCAGTAGCGCGCTCGTATGGCGATGGCGTCGCGTTCGAGCTCGGGCGCGCAGCCCTCCTTCATCTGGCGTAGCGAATCGAGGTAGGGCTCGACGGCCGCTTCACCCACGTCCAGCTGCGGGTCGGCCAGCGCGATGGGGCCGAGGAGCGCGATCGCCTCGTCGAAGTGGTTCGCCTTGCGATACAGGTCGGCGAGCTCGAGGGTCGCCCGCGTGCGCGCCAGCGCGGGTGCGCTGGCGTCGTCTTTGATCTTCACGAGCCGCGCGACTGCGGCCGCGTCGAGCGGCCTGGCTGCCTTGTCGCCTCCGAGGGAGATGCCTTGCGCGCACGTTGCGGGTCCGGCATCCGTCGTCGCGTCGTGGTTCGCGGTCGCCGCGCTCGAGCCCCCATCCGGCGGCATGGCACGACTCGGGCTCTCCGGCGGCGTGCACGCCGATGCGAAGGGCCCGAGCGCGACGATCCAGAGCAGCGACGTTCGCATCCGGCGAGTCTACGCCGTGGCCGCGCCGTCCAGCGACGCGGCGAGCTCGCTCCGGGGCGGGGCGGTCGGCCGCGCCGCGCGGCCGACGAGGAGACGCCGCGGACGTCACGGTGGCGACCACGTCAGCATCGACGATGCCTGGTCACGGCCCGAGGTGCTGCGCCTTCACGATGACGTAGCGCAGGGGCTCGGTGTCGGAGCGGTTCTGCAGGGCGAGGGTCTCGCCGAGGCGAAGGAAGACGGCGGTGCCGGGAGAGAGCGGCCTGCGCTCGCCGGCGACCGTCGCTTCGCCCCGGCCCTCGACGATGATGACGGTCTCGTCGTGCTCCTGCTGCACGTGGGCGCCCACCGTGCCGAGCGGATCCAGCTCGCACGCCAGCAGCGCGGTGAAGGGGCGCATCGGCGTGGGAGCGAGGCTCCACACGCGGACGGTCCCTTGGCCCCCGAAGAGCGCCTCACGCGCGTCGTGCGGCCTGTCGCGGTCCCACATGGTCACGCGGAGAGCATACGCGCACCGGCGGGCGCCTCAACTCCACACTTCGGCGCGCATCGCCCTCACCATCGCGATGCGCTCGGACGCGCTGGGCAGTCCGAGCACGCCGGCGGTCTCGGCGGTCGGCTGCTCCTCCGAGGACTCCAGCTCGTCGATCGCGCGCCGGCGGGCCTCCTCCACGCGGGCGCGATCCTCCGGGGAGAGGCGCGCCTCCGCCCAGGCTGCGACGCGCCAGCCGAGCGCGGCGTGCCGCGTCTCGTCGCGGGCGATGCCTCGCATGGCGTCGCGCACGCGCGGGTCGGCCGCGCGCTCCGCCTGCCACGCGGCGACGAGCGCGCCGAAGGTCTCACGCACGCAGCCCTCCACCGCGTTCTCCATCGCGATGGCGGCGAGATGGCGCACCGGCGCGCGGTCCACGTGCGGCGTCCGCGGCTCCCCGCCGTAGGCGCGGGCGAGCGCGCCGGTGACGCGCGCGTGGCGCACCTCGTCGGCGGCGGCGCGGCGGGCGGCGCGCTCCAGCGACTCCGGCGCCCCGTGCGCGCGCAGCTCGGCGGCGAGGATGTCGAACGCCCCCACCGACGCGGCCTCCAGGTACGCGACGCGCGCCAGGAGCTCGCCGGCCTGCTCGTGCGCGGCGCCGGGCGCGACGCGCAGGCCCGCGGGGAAGCGGCCCATGCAGATGCCGCTGCAGTCCAGGACGTCGGTGGCGGTGTCGAAGGTGCAGTAGGAGTCGTTCGGGTCGCCGCACAGCTTCTGGCACACGGAGTGGGGGATGGCGGTGGACGGGGGGACGCCGCAGGCGGCGGCGCTGCTCAGCTCCACCTGGAAGCCGCCGCACGAGCCGCTGCTGCCGTCGATCCGGGTGGCGGTGCAGCCCGTCGCGGCGTCGGGCGGGTTGCCCCCGTCGCCGCCGGTGGTGTCGTCGATCACCGCGCCACCGCACGCGGCGATGGCGGGCGCGGCCGCGGCGAGGAGCATGACCTTGCGAAGGCGAAGACGAAGGGTTCCGGCGTGCATGGGGGCCCGCCTAGCAGGAGGCGGGCCAGGGCGGGAATCGCGGGAGATGGCGCGCTGCGAGAGTGCCAGATCGTGCCGCGCGCGATCGGCAGATCGTCCGTCGCCCCCGCCCTCGCGCCCGCGTTCCGCGCCCCCCCTCGCGCCCCCGCGCCCGCGCTCCCCCCTCTCCCTCTCAGGGAGGCTCAGCACCACCTCACGCGGACGCGGTAGGTGATCTTGGCCTTGCCGCGGGCCGGCACGTGCGGGGTGAAGGTGAAGGTGTGGGCGTCCTTCTTCACGAAGGGCATGCTGGACGACTCGATGGTCCAGTCGCCGCCGACGGGCTCGTAGACCTCGACGGCGGTGGCGGTGTCCTTGTGGTTGCGCAGGTCGATCTCCCAGGAGGTGTCGACGACGCAGGAGCTGATGATCTTGTAGTCGGTCTGCTTGCGGTCGCCGACGACGTCGAAGGCCTCGCCCATCTTGATGCGCACGCGCTCGTCGCGCGGGGTGTGGTCGATGCTGTCCTCGCCGATGAACTGCTTGGCGCCGCTCTTGTCGGCCTTGTAGACGCGCACCGTGCCCTTGGGCAGGGGCATGCCCATGTGGTTCTGCTCGGTGTTCTGGAAGTCCAGGTAGACGCCCACCTTCTGGTTGGACATCACCTGACCGTAGCGGCCGCGGTAGTAGTACTGCTGCCCGTAGAAGATGAGCTTCTTGTCGACGTGGATGCCGTGGGCCTCCAGCAGGGTGACCTGCTTCTGCTCGTTGGTGAGCAGCGTCGTCGGCCGGTTGAGCGTGTACAGGTGGTACTCGAAGAAGCTCTCCTCGTTGAACTGCTTCTGCTCCGCCACCTCGTCGTCCATCGCCTCCTCGTCTCTGCCGGTGGCGGTGGCGGTCACCCGCTGCACGTCCCCCGCGACGAGCTTCAGCTTGGCGTTGTCGTAGGTGGTGCCGGTGGTGTTGTTGAGGGTGACCCACCCCGTGAGGTCCCCCGCGTTGTCGGCGGCGTTGAGGACGAAGACGTAGTCGGCCACCCAGCTCAGGTTCTGCGTCAGGTAGGTGACCTCCACCTTCTGCCGGCCGCCGGAGTCGAGCAGCCACACCAGCGACGGCTTGGCGATGAGGTTGGGCGGGACGGAGGGAAAGGCGATGCGGCCGGGGAAGTTGTAGGTGATCTCCCCGTTGATCTTGAGCACCGTGCCCTGGTCGACGGAGAGGACCTCGGCGTCATAGACATCGTCGCGGCCGGTCTTCTCGTTCCACCGGTAGACCTTCACCTTGCGGCCGACGTACTTCTCCAGGAGCTTCTGCGGGCTGAGCAGGTCGTAGCGGTAGTTCTGCTCCAGGACGTTCAGCTTGCCGCCCAGCGACTTGATCGCCACCGTCTCCGGCTGGATGGACTGCGAGACGTCCTGGAAGTCCAGCGAGACGCGCCCGGAAGGGACGTTCAGGTCGCGCACCTCCCGCACCAGGCCGAAGTTCTGGTTGTAGACGGTGATGCTCACCTCCTGCCGGTCGCGCGCGGTGGACAGCACCTTGGCCGGCGGCGCCGCGGGCGCGGCGATCGCCCGGGCGGTGGCCGCGGCGACCACGGCGCACGCGAAGAGCGACGAGAGGACGCGCGCGCGTTGCATCAGCACCACCTCACGCGGACGCGGTAGGTGATCTTGGCCTTGCCGCGGGCCGGCACGTGCGGGGTGAAGGTGAAGGTGTGGGCGTCCTTCTTCACGAAGGGCATGCTGGACGACTCGATGGTCCAGTCGCCGCCGACGGGCTCGTAGACCTCGACGGCGGTGGCGGTGTCCTTGTGGTTGCGCAGGTCGATCTCCCAGGAGGTGTCGACGACGCAGGAGCTGATGATCTTGTAGTCGGTCTGCTTGCGGTCGCCGACGACGTCGAAGGCCTCGCCCATCTTGATGCGGACGCGCTCGTCGCGCGGGGTGTGGTCGATGCTGTCCTCGCCGATGAACTGCTTGGCGCCGCTCTTGTCGGCCTTGTAGACGCGCACCGTGCCCTTGGGCAGGGGCATGCCCATGTGGTTCTGCTCGGTGTTCTGGAAGTCCAGGTAGACGCCCACCTTCTGGTTGGACATCACCTGGCCGTAGCGGCCGCGGTAGTAGTACTGCTGCCCGTAGAAGATGAGCTTCTTGTCGACGTGGATGCCGTGGGCCTCCAGCAGGGTGACCTGCTTCTGCTCGTTGGTGAGCAGCGTCGTCGGCCGGTTGAGCGTGTAAAGGTGGTACTCGAAGAAGCTCTCCTCCCCGAACTGCGCCGCCTTGGCCGCGGGCGCCGACATCGCCCCGCCCATCGGCATCCCGTAGTTCGGCCTCAGGCGCTGCACGTCCCCGGCGACGAGCTTCAGCTTGGCGTTGTCGTAGGTGGTGCCGGTGGTGTTGTTGAGGGTGACCCACCCGGTGAGGTCGCCGGCGTTGTCGGCGGCGTTGAGGACGAAGACGTAGTCGGCCACCCAGCTCAGGTTCTGCGTCAGGTAGGTGACCTCCACCTTCTGCGGCCCGCCGGAGTCGAGGAGCCACACCAGCGTGGGCTTGGCGATGAGGTTCTTCGGCACCGAGGGGAAGGCGATGCGCCCGGGGAAGTCGTAGGTGATCTCCCCGTTGATCTTGAGCACGGTGCCCTGCGCGACGGAGAGGACCTCGGCGTCGTAGACGTCGTCGCGCCCGGTCTTCTCGTTGTAGCGGTACACCTTCACCTTCCCGCCGACGTACTTCTCCAGCAGCTTCTGCGGGCTGAGCAGGTCGTAGCGGTAGTTCTGCTCCAGGACGTTCAGCTGGCCGCCGAGCGACTTGATCGCCACGGTCTCCGGCTGGATGGACCGCGAGACGTCGGCGAACTCCAGCGACGTGCGGCCGCGCGGCAGGTTGTTCAGCGTGCGCACCTCCCGCACCAGGCCGAAGTTCTGGTTGTAGACGGTGATGGACACCTCGTCGCGCTGCGCGGACGTGGACTTGAGCGTCGCGGGCGCCGGCGGCGGCTGCGCCATGGCGGAGCTCGCGAAGCCGGCGGCGGTGATCGTGGCGAGGACGGCGAGCGCGGCGGCTCGCCTCCTGGCGGAGGAGGTCAGCACCATTTCACCCTCACCCGGTAAGTGATCTTCGTCGCGCCGCGCGCCGGCACCTTCGCCGTGAAGGTGAAGGTGTGGGCGTCCTTCTTTTCGTAGGGCATGGAGGAGGTGAGCAGCGTCCAGTCGCCGCCCACTGGCTCGTAGACGAGGACCTCGTCGGCCACGTCCTTGTGGTTGCGCAGGTCGATCTCCCAGGCGCTCTCGTCGACGCAGGAGGAGATGACCTTGTAGTCGGTCTGCTTGCGGTCCCCCACCACGTCGAAGGACTCGCCCATCTTGATGCGCACCTTCTCGTCGCGCGGGGTGTGGTCGATGTTGTCCTCGCCGACGAACTCCTTCTGCCCGCTCTTGTCCGTCTTGTAGACGCGCACGGTGCCCTTCGGCAGCGGGATGCCCAGGTGGTTGTCCTCGCGGTTGTCGATCTCCACGTAGACGCCCACCTTCTGGTTCGACTGCACGGCGCCGTACCGGTTCCGGTAGTAGTAGGAGGCGCCGTGGAAGATGAGGCGCCGCCGCACCGCGACGCCGCTGGCCTGCAGCAGCGTGACCTGCTTGCTCTCGCTGTTCAGCAGGTCGGTCGGCCGGTCCAGGCTGTAGAGGTGGTACTCGAAGAAGCTCTCCTCGTTGAACTGTCTCTCCCCGCCCTCGTCCTTCGCCATCCTGGAGCGCTCGGCGATCTGGCCCTGCGCCATCACGCGCTGGACGTCCCCCGCGACGAGCTTCAGCCGCGCGTTCTTGAACGTCGTGCCGGTGTCGTTGGCGAGCGTCACCCAGCCCACGAGATCACCCTTGGACATGCCCGTCCCGGCGGTCTCGTCGCCGAGGGAGAGGACGTAGTCGGCGTTCCACCGGATGCCCTGGGTGAGGTAGGTGACCTCCACCTTCTGCTTCGGCTTGGCGCTGTCCAGCAGCCAGACCAGGCTCGGCTTGGCGATGAGGTTCTTGGGGATGCCGGGGAAGGCGATGCGCCCGGGGAAGCCATAGGTGATCTCGCCGTTGATGCGCATCACCGGGGAACCGCCGTTGGCGGCGATGACCTCCGCGTCGAGCTCCTCGTCCTTGCCGGTCACCTTGTTCCAGCGGTAAACCTTGACCTTCTTGCCCTCGTACTTCTCCAGCAGCTTCTGGGGGCTGAGGAGGTCGTAGCGGTAGTTCTGCTCCAGCACCGAGAGCGCCGAGGGGGCCGCGTCGAGCGCGCGCACCTGCACCGTCTTCGGCTCGATCTTCGTCGAGACGTCGCGGAACTCGAGCGACACGAGGCCGCGTCCGAGGTCGACGTCGCGCACCTCCCGCACGACGCCGAACCCGCCGTTGTAGACGGTGACGGCGACCGACTCGCGCTGGGCGGAGGTGGAGAGCTTCGCCGCGGCCGGTCCGGCGGCGACGGCCTTGGGGGGCGGATGGCCACCACACGCTCCGATGGAGACGGAGAGAGCGGCCACCGCGAACGCGAGCGCCGAGAGGGGCGCATGGGAACACATGGTTGCCGAGCATATACGCAAGCGTCGGCCGAAAGTTCTCCTCACCCACACAGAACCACCTGCCCGCACTGCGGCGCCTCCATTTTCTTGATGCCCGGCCAGCCTGGGGCTCTAGACTTCCTCTGGGCCCGTCGGCTTCGAAGAGCGACGTACCTTTTTTCCGGTCCGGCAACTTTTTTCATCCACCGGGCCGCTCCCCCCAGGAGTTTTCAGGGCAAACCCGCGGTGCGGGCCGCGGGCACGTGCGTTGCACGATGGTTTCGGTTGGCTCGCGAGCACAAATCCATGCGCCCTCCTCCCTCCGCCCCCACCCTTCGCAGCAAGGCCGGCGTGTTCCTGCTGGTGAGCGCACTGGCAGTGCTCGTCAGCTTCCTCGTCGCCGCCTGCAGCTCCGGCGGTCCGCCGGGACTGGGTGATGGCATCAACCCGAACAACGGCACCGACGGCGGCACCATGTGCGCCACGCCGGCCGCGGGATGTCCGTGCGGCACTGCCGGCCAGCAGGTGGAGTGCGGCGAGGTCGAGGTCAAGGATCAGGACGGCGTGACCTGCTCGATGGGCCACATCACCTGCGGCAGCGACGGTACGTGGGGGCAGTGCATCGGCGATCACATCGTGTACCGGAGCGCCGGGCCCATCGGCGATCTGGTGACGCTGGGGCTGGGCTCGCAGCAGACCTGCCAGAACAACCCCTGCGATCCGGACTGCCAGATGGTCACCGACGACGCAGGCGGTCTGGACGCGGGCAACGGCCTCACCCAGGCGGATGGCGGCGGGCTGACGCTGTTGCAGGGCGAGGGCGGCGTGAGCTGCGTCGGCCTGCAGTGCCAGGTGGCCAAGTGCGATGGCGGCGCGGGGACGACGCTGACCGGCACCGTCTACGATCCGGCGGGGCTCGACCCCGTCTATCACGCCAACGTCTATGTCCCCGCGCAGCTCCCGCTCCCGGCGATCCCGCAGGGCGCCCAGAAGGACCCGTGTGGCGGCGGCGGCAACCTCCCGCCGGCGGTCTCCTACGCGCTCACCGGGCCGGACGGCAAGTTCACCCTCACCGGCGTGCCCTCGGGCAGCAACATCCCGCTGGTGGTGCAGGCGGGCAAGTGGCGTCGCATGGTGATGCTCTCCACCGTCAACCAGTGCACCACCACCGCGCTGCCCGCCTCGAAGACACGCCTGCCGCAGAACGCGACCGATGGCTACAACAGCCAGGCGGACCTGCCGCACATCGCCCTCGTCAGCGGCAGCTGCGACCCGATGGAGTGCCTCATCAAGCGCATCGGCGTCTCCACGAGCGAGTTCAAGGACCCAGGCGCCGGCGGTCACGTCGATTACTACCAGGCCTACGGCGAGCCGCTCAACGGCGGGAGCAACCCCAAGCCCACCAATCTGCTCTCCAACCTGAGCACGATGATGACGGAGGACCTGGTGATGCTGCCGTGCGACTGCGGCGAGGAGTACTACCCGTACCGGTACAGCTCGGGCCGCTGGTCCGGCAACTACACCACCTTCATGAACAACATCGGGAGCTACACCGCCGACGGGGGGCGCCTCTTCTCCTCCCACTGGGGCCGGCAGTGGATCGAGGGCGGCGGCGCGCCCAACCCCTTCCCGGGCGTGGCCAGCTTCATCCCGTACTGGAGCAGCGGCGGTTACGACTCGCCCTGGTATGAGGGTCAGGTCAACACCTCCTTCCAGAAGGGCCTGGATTTCGCCAACTGGATGCAGACGGTGGGCGCCTCGACGACCTTCGGCAAGCTGCTCATCAACCCCTCGCGCTACGACACCTACTCGGTGGTCTCGCCGACGCAGTCGTGGGTCGATTTCACCGGCCGCTACACGTGGGACGGCGTCAACTACTATTCGGGCAGGCCGGACTACCCCGCGGACATCACCTTCAACACGCCGGTGAACACGCCGCCCGCCAGCCAGTACGGCAGGGTCATGTTCACCGACATGCACCTCGCCTCCGGGTTCGACTCCTACTCCTTCCCGAGCGAGTGCCCCTCCGGCGGGCTGACGCCGCAGGAGAAGGCGGCGGAGTTCTTGCTCTTCGACCTGGGCGCGTGCCTGCAGGCGCTGCCGCCGCCCCCGCCCATCTGGTTCAACCCCGCCACCTTCTCCCGCGACTTCACCGCGCAGTGCCCCGCGGGCAAGGTGGTGAAGTGGCGCTGGTTCAACTGGCAGGACGAGACGCCGAGCGACTCCAACATCGTCTTCGACGCGCAGACGGGACCGAACGTCAGCTCGCTCGGGGCGAACGTGGCGCTGGCCACGGTGTCCGGCGCGCCCAACCTGGTGTGGACGGGCGTGGACGTGAACCCCAAGCTCGTCGCCGCCGGTCAGTCCTCGCAGGCCGTGCTGCGCGTGAACATGACGCTCAACCCCTCGTCCGATCACCTCCAGGCGCCCACGCTGCTCGCGTGGCAGCAGACCTTCGACTGCGTGGACTCCCTATGACGAAGGCCGGTCTCGGGCTGGCGGTCGCGGCGCTCGTCGTGGCCGCCGTGGGCAGCGTCGCGTGTCAGGACAACCCACCGCTCCTCGGGGCGCAGGACGCGTCGGCCGACAGGGGGCAGGTGACCGACGCCGGGGGGCCCGACGTGCAGGCCGCCGGCGACTCCGGCGCGGACACCGGCACGCCGTGCACGGTGAACAAGCCGCCGTCCGACCAGGCGTGCGCCTCGTGCGTGCAGGCCTCGTGCTGCGAGGCGGCGAACGGGTGCCTGGGCAACGCCGACTGCGAGGGCTACGCCGCCTGCATCCGGAAGTGCCCCACCCCCATCCTCGACGCCGGCCCGGACGCGGTGGTGGCGGCGGATGGTGGGGGCGAGGGCAGCGCGTTCGCCTGCGCCAAGGGCTGCATGAAGCAGTTCCCCAACGGGGTGAACGCCGGCATCGTCCTGCTCGACTGCGAGGACAAGGCCTGTCCGGGGACCTGCAACTGAGCGGACGCGCTGTCGGGCGCGGGGGCGCGGGCTGCGGCTGCGCCTGCTTCCGCGTGGTTGGTGCCGGCGAGGCTCGCGCTCATACGGCACGTACGAGGAGCACCGCGCAGAGGACGACCAGCAGGAGCACGGCGGCCGCGCCGCCGAAGAGGAGGTTCATCGCCACGAGCGGCCTGCGATCGACGAAGCGCCCCAGCTCGCGGGTGAGTCGCTTGGTGAAGGTGACGGGGCACTGGACCTTCACGCGGCCGTCCAGGGTTGCCTCGAGCTGGTCGATCATCTCGCGGACCGAGGCGAAGCGCGCGGCCGGGTCCTTCTCCAGGCCGCGGTGCGCGAAGTGCAAGAGCTCGGCGGGCGGCGAGCCCTGCGCCGCGTGGGTCGTGCCGGCGAACGTGAAGCTGGGCATCTCGCTCTGCACGGCGAGGAGCATCGCCGTGAGGTTCTCGCGCTCGCCCAGGTAGTGGCGCAGGCTGAGCAGCTCGTAGAAGAGGGCGCACGCGCTGTAGATGTCGCTCCGCTCGTCGATCGTCTCGACCTCCCCGCGGGCCTGCTCCGGCGACATGTACGCGGGCGTGCCGACGAGGGCGCCGCGGCGGGTGGTGAAGAAGCGCTCGCGCGCGGTGACGTTCCTGCTCGCGTCGGCTTCGGCCTCGGCGCGCGCGGCGTCTGCCGTCGGCTGCGGCTGCGCATGCGCCTGCGAGCCGCACCGCTTGGCGACACCCCAGTCCATCAGCACGACCTCACCGTACCGGCCGACCATCACGTTGGCGGGCTTCAGGTCGCGGTGGACGTAGCCGCGCGCGTGGGCGAAGTCCAGCGCGCGGAGCAGGCCCATGAAGAGGGCCACGCGCGCCGTGAAGGTGTAGCGCGCATGGTAGTCGGGGTCGCCGGCGGCGAGGCGCTCGATGATCTGCTCCAGCGTCTCGCCCTCGACGTGCTTCATCACGAAGAAGTAGCGCTCGGCGTCGTCGACCCCGACGTCGTGGATGGGCACGATGTTCGGGTGCTCCAGCAATCCCACCGTGCGGATCTCGTCGATGAAGCGCGCGAGCCCCGTCGGGTCGTGGGGTGCGAGCAGGTACTTCACCGCCACGTCGCGGCCGATGTCCTGGTCCTCGGCGAGCACGACCTCCCCCATGCCGCCCGCGCCGAGCACCCGCTTGCGGGCGTAGCGGTCGCGGTCGTCGTGCACGAGCGTCCCCTGCTCCGTCGCCAGCGGCAGGACGGCGGCGCGGCCGGTGGTGCGGACGGTGTCCGTCGACGTGTGGCCGGAGGGCGCGTCCGTGGCGAGGGTGGCGCCGCCGACATCGACGGTCTGCGCTGTCGCCGCGCTCGCGGGGGTGTCGTCCGCCGCGACTGTGTGGGCGAAGGCGTCGGGGCTCTCTGCCATGGCATGCTCCTCGGGGTACGAGTGTACACCGCGCCGGCCGCCACGCCGGACGGCGCGCGCCGCGGCTACGAGCCCGGCGGTAGGCTACTTCACCGGCGGCGGGGCGATGGCGGTGAGATCGGAGCCGCCGGGGTACTGGTAGCTGGTGTACAGGCCGTAGCCCATGACCTGGATGCCGACCGGGGCGGACGCCTGCAGCGTGTGCGCCCCGCCGTTGCCCGGGCCCAGCTTGAAGCGCGCCACGCCGAAGCCGCTCGAATCCCACCGCCTTGAAGGAGCCGACGGCGGTGCCGTCCACGGTGACGTTGACGCCGGTGGGGCCGACGATGTCGACGTAGCTGATGTCGTAGTCGCTGGGCGCGAGGAAGATGTACGCGGTGCGGTACTGCTCGACCGCGACGGCGAAGCTCTGCGCGGGATCGCCGTCGCCGCCGGAGGGATCGACCATCGACCCGCCGAGCGCGTAGCTGCCCACGCCGAAGGCGTTGTCGCCCTTGACCTCGAAGTCGTTCTTCACGACGCCGCAGTCAACCACCTGGCCGGCGTTGATCGCGGCGGGGCAGCCGGCCGGCTTGGACGGGGCATAGGTGAGCTTGGTGCCGTCCACGTTGCCGAAGACGCGCACGATGTGGCCGACCACGTTGCCCGTGGGGCTCGTGGGGACGGTGACGACGTAGTGCTGGCCGAGCGTCTCGGCGGGGAAGACCGACTCCTCGATGTGGTCGCAGGCCGAGGTGCCCTCCGGCTGGTAGATGCACTGCACGCCGGTGATCACCTGCACCGGGGCCGACGCCTGCACCAGCGAGCCGCTGAAGTCGGTCTGGTCGCCCTTCTGGCCCGCGACCTCCAGCACGTCGCCCTGGTTCAGGCTGACGGTGAAGGTCCCGGCGCCGTTGATGGCGGGCACGCCGCCGCCGGCGAGCACCTTGGCGCCGGCGCTCGTCTTGACGGTCACCTTCGTGCCGTTCGCCGTGGCGGTGATGGCGAAGTACGGGCCGAGCACGGACTGCCCGCCCTCCGACCAGCCCTTCTGGCCCATGACCCGGTAGTTGCCCGTCATGGCGGTGCTGGGCAAGAGCAGGGACGCGTCGTTGGAGTAGGAGTAGCAGTTGACCCCCAGCCCGGTGTCCGCCGGGCACGCGCTCCAGTTCTTGCCGCCGGGGCCGCCCGACGGCTTGTACTCGATCGCGTTGAACTGATAGACGCTCACCGGGACGCTGCTCACCAGGTGGAAGGCACCCGCGTGCGCCAGGACGGAGGCGGTGAGCTCGTCGCCCGCGACGCTCGTGTCGGGGTCGAAGTCCTTGCCCTTGAGCGACTTCACCCACGGCAGGTAGAACTTCTGCAGCGAGCCGGGGCTGACGGTGGCGGTCTGGTTGGTGCCGTTGGGCCCGGTGATGGTGATGCTGGCGGTCTTGGTGCTCGCGTTCGCCACGACGACGGCGTAGTCGAAGATGTCCCACACCGTGTTGGCGACGATGGTCGGCCAGTAGTCACAGCCGACATACGACTTGGCGGCGGCGGCGCTCGCGCACGTCGCCTCGGTCAGGCCGCTGTCCCCGCCGTCCCCGCCGAACTGCGGCGCGTCGCCGTTCAGGTCGCCGTCGGTGCCGCCGTCGTTGCCGAACCGGTTGTTGTCGTTGCTGCCGCACGCCACGACGATCGCGAGTGGAAGCAAGACCGCCCAGAAGTTACGCACCCTCATGCGATCACGTTAGCACCCGTACGCCGTGAGGTGGGCGCGATGCCGAGGAGACGGCGAAGGGACGCGAGCCGGCCGTCCGGTGGGGCCGCGTGACGCGCGCGGCTCACGCGGGCTGCGAGCTCTCCCACGCGCGCACCGCCGCGAGGCCCGTCCACACGCCGACCGCGGCGCCGAGCAGGACGTTCCAGAGGAAGTGCTCGTCCAGCCACACCCGCGACCAGGCGACCAGCACGATCCAGCCGGCGAGCGCGGCGGCGAGGGCGCGGCGCGCCACCGCCGGCCACCCGCGCGCCAGGACACCGGACATCGGGCCGTAGAGGACCGCGGCGGCCGACGCGTGACCGGAGACGCCGTGGCCGTGCAGGTGGAAGAAGGTCATCGCGCCGCCGTGGCGTGGGCGGGCCTCCGCGAGCGAGAGCTGGCCAAAGGCGGTGAGCAGCCAGCACGCGATGCCGGCGACGGTGAGCACCATCGCCGCGTCCACGATGGATCGGCGGCGGGTGAGCCACCCGAGCAGGTGCAGCGCGGCGATGAAGGCGACGAGGGGCCAGCCGCCGCCGACGGCGCTGGCGACGCGCGCCGTCGCGTCCAGCGCGTGCTGGCCATGGGAGTGCAGGGCCTGCTGGATCGGGCGCTTCCATGCGAACGCGCCGAGCGTCCCCGCGGCGACCACCAGAAACGCCGCCCACCCGCGCGCCCTCCAGCGGAGCGGCGCGGCGGCGAGCGCGCGGAGCGTCCGCGCGAGCAGGAAGAGGAGGCGCCTTGGGCCAGTCACTCTTCTTCGGCGTCGTGCAGGGCGCGCACTGCCTGCGCGCAGGCGCGGCACTCCTTCAGGTGTCCGTCCATCCAGCGGAGCTCGGCCGGCGTGGCGTCGCCGCTGTCGCGCCGCCAGAGCGCCTCCGGGCCGATGTGGTCCGGCTTGTGCGCGCGTGTTGACGCCGCCGCGCGGACGTCGCGCCGGCAGTCGGGACAGGAGGCCAGGTGGGCGGCGCCGGAGGGATCTTCGCCCAAATAAAAAGCGCGGAGCTCATCGCACCGCGCTCTCGCCGAGAACCACCACGCGCCCTCCTGATCGCCCGTATTCAGCACGCCGAGCTCGTCGCGCCGGACGGCGTTGAGGGCGACGAGCATGCGCGCCTTCTTGACCAGGCCGGCGTCGACGGCGCGCGTGACGCCCTGGATGGGGGAGGGGTCCAGGCCGGCGTGGGCCATGGCCGCGTCGACCGAGGCGAGGCGATCCCGCGCGACGAGCCCTTCCATCGCCGCGCGGGCGAGCGCCTCGGCCTCGCCCTCGTCGGCGAGCAGGCACTCGAACGCGGCGTTCATCGCGGCCTCGAGGGACCGGCGCTCGCGCGCCGGGTCGAGCGACGCGACGAACGCCGCCGCCGCGTCCTTGCCGATCTTGGCGAGGGCCTCGTCCACGTCGTGGGAGGCGTCGCCCAGCGCCTGCGAGCGGCGGAGGAGATCCCCCGCGAGCGCGAGGATGTGGCCCGCCTGCTGCGTGGCCGACCCATCGTGATCGCGCACCTTCGCCGACGCCTCCCGCAGCTCGGCCCGGAGGCCGGCGAGGCGGGCGGGCGCCGTGTCCGGCGCGCTCACCTCAAGCCTCCGAGTCGTCCATCAGCTCCTGCAGGTACAGGCGCATGTACGCCTGGGCGCGGCTGACACGCTTGTAGGAGTTCGCGACGGTGATGCTCAGGTGCTTGGCGCATGTTTCGTGATCCTCGAGATCCTGGTGGTGATAGGCGTCCCAGGCGGCGGCCTCGTTGGGGTGCTCCTTCTGGAGCCGCGCGAACGCGGCCCAGTAGAGGCCCGCGGCCTCGTCGCGCTGGGAGGCGCGCTTGGACAGGGCGATGGCGTGCGCGATCTCGCGCGGCGACTCGTGGTTGTCCTCCTCGTCGCCCTTCGGGCCGCCCTCGAGCAGCTCGCGCTGCCTGCGGTAGGCGTCGATGGTGGCGTGCTTGACGATGCGAAGGAAGAAGGTCTTCGGGGAAGCGGCCTGCCCGGGGCGGACCTCCGAGACGCCGCGGAACTGGTCGAGGCCGCGCTCGATGAACTTGCGCACGGCCTCCTGGTAGAGCTCGGCCTCGTCGTCGGGGGTGCCGGCGCGGTAGCTGGCTTGCACGCGGCGCACCACGACGGCGGCGGCGCGGCGCCAGCGCTCGACGAGGGCGCCCAGGGCGCGGCTGGGATCCTGGCCCTTGGCCCGCGCGTCGAGCACGAGCTGGAAGAGTTCGGCGTCGGTGAGTTTTTCGTATGCGGCCATGGCGTGGCGCCCGGCCTGCGGGAGGGCGAACGAGCGCCCGGGCGAATGTAGCGCACGACCCTGGAAGACATCCAGCCCGCACGGACGCGCCAGCCGTCCGCGGCTGACAGGCTTTCTCGCCAGCCGACCTCCGCCTCTCCCCCCCCACGGGTTCCCTCCCTATTTTCCCTTCCCCCGCCGACTCCGCGGAAGGCGAGTCCACCGGGACCGACTCTTGCTACGCTCCCCGGATGGGCTGGCGAGGCTGGGCGGGCGCGTGCGTGGCGATGGCCGGGGTGCTCGTGCCCGCGAGCGCCTGGGCCGACGACGTGCTGCACCTCGGGACGCCGACGCTGGACCGGCCGACGGTCGTGGCGCTGGGCGTGCGCTGGCCGCTCACCGGCGACGACAACTTCAACGCGACGGTGACGGTGCGCGTGCGCGTGAAGGGGTCCACCGCGTGGCGCGACGCGCTCCCGCTCTATCGCGTGCATGCGGAGCTGGTGAGCGGCGCCGCGGCGACGCCCGAGTTCGCGGGCTCCATCTTCGATCTCCGGCCGGCGACGGCGTACGACATCGAGCTCACCGCGCACGATCCGGACGGCGGCGACCAGACTGTGACCACCTCCGGCACGACGCGGCCGGTGCCCGCTGAGGAGCCGGCGACGCCGCACGTGGTGAACGTGGCCACCGCGGCGGAGCTCGAGTCGGCGCTGAACGCCGCGAAGCCGGGCGACGTCATCACGCTCGCCGCCGGGACCTACGCCGGCGAGTTCACGCTCGACGCGAGCGGCACCGCGCCCGATCCCATCGTCATCCGCGGCGTGGATCGCGACACGGTCATCCTGGACGGCGGCGACGCCGGCGGCAACGTGCTCTCCGTCGAGGGGAGCTACACGCACGTCGAGCGACTCACCCTCCAGCACGACAACCGCGCGCTGCGCTTTCACGGTTCGCCCGCGACCGACAACGTCGTCCGACGCGTCCACGCCAGGGACGTGGTGCTGGGCTTCGGGTCCAACCCGGACCAGCAGGACTTCTACATCTGCGACAACCTGCTGGAGGGGCGCCTGAGCTGGCCGCTCGTCTACAGCGACGACGGCGGCGCGCACGCCAACGACGACGGCATCCACGTCGAGGGCGACGGGCACGTGGTCTGCCACAACGAGGTGGACGGCTTCGGCGACGCGCTGAAGGTGGAGCAGGTGGGCGCCCGCGCCGTGGACTTCTACGGCAACGACGTGAACGACGCCTACGACAACGCGATCGAGCTGGACCAGACGTCGGGCAACAGCCGCTGCTTCCGCAACCGCTTCACCAACGCGTACATGCCCATCAGCATGCAGCCCATCTTCGGCGGGCCGGCGTACGCCATCCGCAACCTGGTCGTCAACGCGGTGGTCGAGCAGGTCAAGCTGCACAACGAGACGGTGGGCGTCGTCCTGCTGAACAACACCTTCATGAGCTCCGCGTACGCGTTTCAGGTGCTGGACAGCACCACCGCGCACGGGCTGATCATGGAGAACAACCTGTGGATCGGCCCCGCCACGCCGCAGGGCGGGCGCGCGGTGAACTGGGACCAGCCCGTCGACCCCGCCACCGATCTGCTCGACTGGAACGGCTGGTACCCCGACGGGCAGTTCCACATGGGCTACGGCGCGACGGGCGCGAACTACGCGAGCTTCGCCGCGCTCGCCGCGGGCGGGAAGTACGAGGCGCACGGCCGCGTCGTCGGGAGCGACATCTTCGCGAGTGGCCTCGTCACGCCGGCGAGCTACAAGACGGCCGTGACGCCGTTCGACGGGAAGCTCGCGCCCGGCTCCGACGCGATCGATCACGGCACCATCCTGCCGAACGTCACCGACGGCTTCGCCGGTGCCGCGCCGGACCTGGGCGCGCAGGAGACCGGGTGCCCGGCGCCGATCTACGGCGTCCGGCCCGAGGGCGTCGACGAGACGAACGAGCCGGTCGGCTGCACGTCGGCCCCCGCGGGCGACGCCGGCGCGGGGGCGGACGGCGGGGCTGACGCCGGGGAGCAGCCCGACGGCGGGGGCGGGGGCGCCTCGGAGAGCGGTGGCTGCGGGTGCCACGCGACCACGACCGGCGGCGCCGCGGGCGGCTATGCGGCGCTGGTCGCGCTGGGCCTCGTCGGGCTCCGCCGCCGTCGTCGCCGGTAGGGATGCGCCTCAGAACGCGCCTCCGGCGACGAGGCCCGTCGCCGGACCGAACATCGGAGCGATCATCACCGGCGCGGTCGCGTTGTTCGGGCCCCACTTCACGTAGTGCAGCAGCGTGGGCAGCCCGAAGCCGAAGGCGAAGCCGATGGCGCTCCCCACGATGACGTCGCTGACGTAGTGGCGATCGCCCATCACGCGCAGCACGCCTTCCATGGTGGCGAGGGTGACGTCGCGCCCGCAGGCAAAGGCGTCGGCGAGGCGGCTGCCGTAAAGGTGCATGAAGGTGTGGTGCGCGCAGGAGAGGCCGGCGGCGGTGAAGGCCTCGTTGATGTGGCCGCTGGGGAAGGAGGCGGTGGGGCTGGTGTGGCAGCCCTGGTAGGTGGGGTCCTTCTGGCAGTCCTCGTAGGACGGGCGCGCGCGGCCGACGGTATCGTAGAGCGTGATGGCGAGGAGCGAGCTCAGCGCGAAGGACTCCATGTCCATCAGCGTGAGCTGGACGGCGACGTCGACGCTCCCGTTGGCGAGCGGAACGACGATGGAGTCGAGCCCCATCGTCATGATGATGAGCGACACCCCGAGGCCGTCGGCCATCGTCCACGAGGCGCGCTGTCCGACGGGCGAGCGGAGGCGGAGGGCGTCGCGCGCGGCGTCGTCGAAGAGGATCCCGCCCTGCCAGCTCGGCGTGCTCTGGGGGCGCACGAAGAAGTACTCGGCGAAGGCCACCGGCCCGACCGCCCCGGTGAGCGCGTACTCCCACGGCCGGAAGCGCGGGTGGGCCGGATCCCAGTGGAGGCTCCCCGTGGCGTGCGGCGTCGAGGCCCGCGTGGTGGCAGGGGCGGCCGCGGTCGACGCAGCTTTCGGTTCGGGCGGCACCTTCTGCGTGTCGGCGGGCGCCTCTGCGCGCGCGGAAGCGGCGAGCGAGGTCAGCAAGAGCGTCAGGGTGGCGGTGGCGATCCTCATCGTTCGGAAGCGGCGCCCGGTAGAGTTGCAAGGGATACGCCACGGCGAAGCGCGCGCTCCTCGCGTGCGTGCTCCGGGACATGCCGGCAAATGGTGCGCCGCTCGGGCGCCATGGAGTGGATCCGGTATGTTCGATCGTCATGAGGATCGACGCCCAGGCTCTGCTCGCTGACGCGTTTCGCTTCGAGAACGCGGTGGCGGACGGTCGCAAGAACCGGATCGCCCTCGGGCGCTCGGGCGGGGTCACCGGCTACTATGCGCTGGAGGCCGGGCGGCACGTCGTCGACGCGGCCTCCGCCCTCCTCGAGGTGACGGAGGCGCTCTGGCAGATCGGCGCGGGGCAGGTCGCGCTGCGGCAATCCTCGCGCCTCGAGGGCGTGCGGTTCGAGCTCGCGGTGCCTCCGGGCGGAGCGGCCACCACGATGCACCTGGACGTGAAGAGCGCGGCGCTCGCGGGCATCGAATACGCGGCGGGGGAGCTGGTGGTGACAGGTGGCGTCACCGTCCATGACCTGGTGGTCGAGCGCGCGGCGGACGGGAGGCTCGCGGTCGCCGTGGGGACGCTGATCGCGCGCGCGATGAGCGTGAGCCACCCGAAGCTGAAGCTCACGGCCGTCGAGATGCGTGTCGAGAAGGTGCGCGTGGAGGTGGTGGGCGGGCCGCCGCGCGTCATCGCGGAGCGCGTGCAGCTCACCGGGGTGGCGCTCGCGTCGGGGGGCACTCCCGTGGAGATCGGCGGCGTCGAGGCACGCGGTCTGTCCTTCGCCGGGCAGCACCTGGAGCTCGCCGAGGTCGCCCTGTCCGAGGCGAAGGTCGACCACACCTTCTCGCCGCGGAAGCCGGCCGAGGCCGCGCCCGGTCCGCGCGCCATGCCCGACATCCCCGCGCTCGATCAGCTCGAGGGCAGCCTCGCAGTCGACGCCAAGGTCACCGCGGCGCTGGCCATCCTGGAGAACCGGGAGGTCCATCACCCCCTTCGCATCCCGATCGAGGCCGGATCCGTCAGCTTCAAGAACCTCGAGCACAGCCTCTCCTCCCTGGAGGACGCCGTCCTGGACTTCGAGGTGGAGAAGGACGAGCTCATCCTGGAGCTGGACGTGATCCCCATCGTCCACTTCGACAACGTCACGCTGGTGTCGTGGTCGCTCGTCGATCCCGCCGACCGTGAGCTGGCGAAGCAGGGGCGGGTGAGCCTGCGACGTCTGCTGCAGTACCACCTCCCGCCGCCCAGGCCCCGCAAGGAGGCCGAGCCGGGCAAGAAGAAGAAGGTCCGCCTGCTCCGCCTGGACTTCGCGCCGATCGCCATCGCCGTCTCGGTGCCCGCGCCGGCGGAGGTTGCGCTGGGCGGCGGCGTGGTGCGCCTCGGCGAGACGGGCAAGAAGTCGATCGAGTCGGTGACCGTCAGCGGCGACGTCCACATGGCGTTCGAGGGCGAGCCGGTCCCTGGCCACCTGGACGTCGCCGTCACGGGCGTCCACGCCGGGGTGGATCGCCTGTCGCTGGGTGCGGTGCGGCTCCTGCGCGCCGGGCTGGACGTCGGGGCCGCCAGCGCGGGGCTGCGGTTCGGCAACCTCTCGCCGCAGAGCGTCTCGGGTAGTCTGCGCGACGTGCGCGTGCGCGACGTCGCGCTGGAGATCGCACCGAAAGCCCGCTGATCGTGCGGCGCCGCGGTATGCTCGGCGCAGTGGCCGCCAGGAAGTACCAGCTCGTCGTACAGTTCGCCGGGGACTTCTTCCCGTCCTTCGACGCCATGGTCGCCTTCGAGGACGACCTGATCGCCACCCTGCCGACGTCGCACGTCGTCGACGGGCACGACATCGGATCAGGCACGACCAACTTCTTCATCCTGACCGACTTCCCCGTGGCCGCCTACAGGGCGGTCCGCAGGCGCACGACCCGCGCGATGGAGCGGCGGATGCGCATCGCGTACCGTCCGGCGCGCGAGGACACCTTCACCAACCTGTGGCCGCGGCGGGATCCGAGGCCGTTCGACTACGAGTACGCGCCCGGCGTCGATCCCTTCTCGCCCGCCTCCAAGCGCAAGATCCCGAAGCGGTCGCCCCGCGGGACGCGGGCCCCGTAACTCACACCCGGCGCGTGCGGCGCCGGCGCAGGCTCACCGCGAGCCCCCCGAGCAGCAGCAGGCCCAGCCCGCTCGCGCGGGAGGTGCGGCGGTCGGGCGCGCCGCCGACGCTGCACCCCGCGCCCGCCTGGGTGTTCCACTCGATCGCGGGGGCCTGGTCGTCCGCGCCGTCGGGGGCGCCTGCGTCGCCTGCGTCGCTGTCGCCGCCGGTGGTCGTGCCCGCGTCGTCCGCCGGGGTGCCCCCATCGGCCGCCACCACCTTGATCTTCACCTCCAGCTGGTCGTCCTGCGGCCCGCCCTGACCCGCCGCGCTGAACCAGGTGACGCCCTCCTCCACGACACCGAAGAACTCGTCGTAGGTGCCCGGCTTGTCCGGCGCGGCGAGGTCGAACTGGAACTTGTAGGTCGCGCCGGGCGCCACGGTGCCCTTCACGCCGGCGGGGCGGTCGGCGGAGATCCACGTGGAGTCGGCGAACGCGCTCGTGCGATCGCGCGGCTGCGTGGTGCCGATGCGCGTCTTGGAGTCCCACGCCTTGGTCCCGGTGTTCTTCAGCTCGATGGTCGCCGGGATGACCTGGCCCGCCGTCATCTTCATCGTCGTCGTGGCGAGCGGGAAGCTCTGGCTCACGAACTTCGCCGCGTAGGGGATCGCGCCGTAGGCGTTGAGCACCGCCTTCGCGTAGGCGATGCGCGTCGACTGCTGGCAGTTGCCGCAGCCCTCGAAGTCGGTCTGGAAGACGACGGTCGCGTCGCCGACGTTCGTCGTCTTCTTCAGCGCCGAGAGGCCGTAGCCGGAGAAGGTCGTCAGCTCGTACCAGATGAACTCCAGCTGGAGCTGCAGCGACCAGACGCTCTCGCCCTTCTTGCTCGCGTACCACTGGGCGTTGTCGCTGGTGGAGGTGTCCCAGCGCCCGCCGGCCGACCACTGCGCGATCCCACGACCGGGCCCGCCCTGCTGCACCGCCGTCGGGATGACGTTGGACTCCTGATCCAGGTTGCCCACGATCCCCGCGGCCTGGAAGCTGGTGAGGCCCTTGGCGACGAAGAACTGGAACGCCGGCTTGTCGTTGGTGTTGAGCCCCCACTCGCTCTCCCCGACCGGCTCGCCGCCGCTGCACCCGAAGGCAGTGCAGGTGAGCGCGCACGCGAGCAGGAGGAGGCCAAGCCATCGGCGCATGCCGTCCCTTCAGCAAGGCCCATGCCCCCGGCCGGAGCCGAGATCCCGCGAGAATTCGCGTGGTGCGCCGGGGCACCACCCGCGGGCGGTCGCGAGCCGGACGTGACCGCGCGCGAGTCGCGCGCGCGAGGGAGCCGGTCAGGTTCGCGACGGCGTCACGCGTTCGCTTGCAGGTACTTCGTCAGGCCGTCGGCGGTGCTCACCAGGTTCGGCTTGATCTTGGAGACGAGCAGCTCCTCCACCGCCTTGGCCACCTTGTTGCCCAGGAAGCCGGGGACGCCCTTCAGCTTCTTCGGGTCGATGGAGATCTCGCCGCGGATCTCCAGCAGCGTCTTGCCGTCTTCTTCCAGGAAGCGGTTCTTCCCGACGCAGGTGATCGCCTCGGTGAAGGCCTGCGGCTCGATGCGCCACTCGCAGGTGAACGCGTCCTCGTCCCAGGTGGCGTAGTCCAGCCAGGAGAGCATCGCCTCGCTGACGAAGGCGCGCGCCGCCGCCGGGATGTCCCCACCCCCGTGCCACATGTTCAGCAGCTTGGAGACCTTGCCGTCGTCCTCTCGCTTGCGGACCTCGATCTTCCGGACGTTGGGCAGGTACTCCAGCATGTCGGTGAGCTTGTCGCGGTAGGCGGCGAACACGACGGGCCGAGGAAAGGGAATGTGGGCGTCAGCGCGGAGATCCATGGCCGCGCAAGGTAGTCCAAACCTGCCGGAAATGAAGCCCCTCCAGCGACGCCCGCGCCTCAACAATTCTTAACGGCACCTGCTCCCCCCGATGGCAACCTTCCCCCCCGTGAACCTCCCCCATCGTCCGCTCCCCGGTACCTCCGCGCAGATCGCCCCCCTCGGCCTCGCGGGCTCCTATGGCATCGACGCCGACGGTGTCGAGCGCGCCTTCCACGAGCTGGGCATCAACTACTTCTTCGTGACCCCCCGCATGACCGGGATGGTGGAGGGCCTGCGCCGCCTCATCGAGGCCGGCCACCGCGACGAGATCGTCCTCGCCTGCGGCGCCAACGTCCCCACCGGCTTCGGCGTCCGCGGCGCCTTCCAGAAGGCGTGCAAGGCGCTGGGCACCGATCACCTCGATGTCTTCCAGCTCCTCTGGGTGCAGTACCACTGGTACGTCACCGGCAACACGTGGCCGGCCATGCGCAAGCTGAAGGAGGAGGGGCAGGTGAAGCTCCTCGGCATGTCCATCCACGACCGGGTGATGGCGCGCAGCCTGGTCGACGAGATCGGCGTGGACCTCTTGATGATCCGCTACAACGCCGCGCACCGCGGGGCGGAGCGGGAGATCTTCGCGACGCTGCCCGAGAAGCGGCCGGCGATCGTCGCCTACACCGCGACGCGCTGGGGCAAGCTGCTGGCGCCGGTGGGCGGGCTCGGGCCGATGACGCCGGAGGAGTGCTACCGCTTCCCGCTCTCCAACCCGAACGTGGATGTCGTTTTGTGCGGGCCGCGCAGCTACGAGGAGCTGGCGAAGGACGCCGCGGGCGTCGCGGCGGGACCGCTGGACGCGGAGCGCCTCGCGCAGGTCCGCACCTTCGGCGACGCCGTCCGAGCCACGGCGACGGGCCGTGTCGGGTGGAGCGGGGTGTGAAGTGAGCGGAACGCGTCGAACGACTTCTGATTAGCTCCATCGTTTTGACAAGTGTGCATTCCGCTTGCGCACCGCTCCGCCTTGTGGTGACTTCGATCTCACGCTCGTGCGTACGGGCAGGAGGTGGGCCATGATGGACGGAGATCTCGGGGGGGGGGTAAGCATCACGGACTCTTGACGACGTGCCTGGCGGTCGTCGTCGCAGGCACCGGCTGCAGCAGCTATGCGCCGGAGCCGCTCGGGATCTCGACGCAGGCGCTGCAGGCGGGTTACAACGAGGAGGTCTCCATGGACCCCACGAGCGGCGTCGACTACCCGGACCGCCACGAGACGACGGCCATCCACCTCGACTACGCCGCCTCTGGCCACGATGTCCGGTCCTGGCTGGTCGCGTGGAACGGGCCAGTGCACTCGGTCTCCGGCGGGTCGGCGATGAAGATAGGCTCGTCCTACTCCGACACAGGCGTGGGACTCCCCAGCGGGCAGAACGTCCCTGCCTTCTACCCTCACGAGGCCGATGGCACGACCTTCGGCGACCCTGGCGACTCCCCCACGGGTGGCGGCGCCTTCGTGGGCCTCGGAGGCGATGTCTCGCTCGCACCCGTGACCGACCTCCGGAACAACGGTACGGATCCGCCAGGCGCCCGCGCCATCCTCGTCTCTCTCTCGGCATATGTGGGCGACGTGGTGGCGGCGCTGACGCGGGACGGCGGGCAGACATGGGGTGACCTGTCGTACGTCAACGATGGCGCGACGGGCGGGACGGACCTCGCGAGCGGCAAGGTAGTCGATCTCCCCTTCGCGGCCTCCAACCCGATCGGACAGGCTGGCCTCGGCGACACCTTCGTGACGTGGGAAGACGAAAAGCACGACGCGGTGTGGCTCCACCAGATCTGGTTCGACGGGGTCGGGAATCTGCACAACGAGCAGCCCTACCGCGCCGTTCCGAACGCCCGCTCGTGGACCAACGGGCCGCAGGAGCCGCACCTCAGCTTCGTGACCTTGCCCGCCGGGTGCACCTCCGGCGGCGAGGGCGTGGCGGTGATCGTGCGCCGCGCTGCGCAGACGCCGCCCCCGCAGTACGACGGCGGGCGCTGCGCGCAGGACGGGGAGTACCCGGTCACCGCCGACTACAACCTGTACCTCTCGGTCTACGACGTCTACGCGGACACGTGGGTCGTGAACGACAGGCTCGTCGCGCAGGAGTTCGGCTTCCCGACCTGCATCACGGCCCTGCGGACCAAGGACTCCTCGAACGTACCGTTCATCACGTCGGACCCTACGGCGAACAGGGTCTGGATCACCCACGCGGTAGCTTCCTCGTTCGGTACGACGCCGCAGGTGGTCTGGCAAAATCTCGTCTGCGCGGGAGGTGGCGGCGGTGGCGGACAGGACCCGGTCACGCTCCGGTTCGCGGGCTCGTGGGAGCCGTCGAAGCCGCCGGACGGGCAGGTCCACGACGAGTGGATGCCTTCCATCGCCTTCGGCAACGACGGGACGACGAGGCGCGTGGCGGTCCAGTGGTACGGTACGCGCGACGACCCCGGCAACCAGCTCGCCAATGTCTACATGGCGTACTCGGAGAACAACAACGTGTTCACGTCACCCATCGCGGTGGGGATGCCGCGCAACGCCATGGAGACGGTGCCGTGGACGGCCACGCTGCCCTTCGGCGACCCCAACTACATGGACGAGACGGCCAAGACCGGCCCCACGCTGACGTGGGACTACCAGCAGCTCGCGGCCGACTACGCCGGCGCCAGGTTCCTCGCGGTGTGGGCCGGGGACACGCGCAACTACTCCTCGAACGGCAACCACGGGGAGATCATGGCCTCGTGGCTCTTCTGACGCGGTCCGCCGCGAGATCGCTCGTGGCAGTCGCCGTTGGTGCCTGCGGGGTTGGCGCCGTTGCCTCCTGCGGGACGCGCAGCGGGCTGATCGCGCCGGAGGTCGACGTCGACGGGGGCGGGGTGGTGTGCCAGCTCGCCTATCGCGACGCGGGCGGCCTGCGCAGGTGCCCCCCAGGCTGGCAGTGCTCCATCCACTACGAGCATCGAGAAAACCTGAGCATATGCTGTCCAGGTGCCGATCTGACGGACGACTGCTACAACTGCGCGGGACGCGGGTTGCGTTTCGGTATCTGCCCGGTCTGCGGGGTGGAGGACGAGCCCTACGATCCTGGGTCCTGCCATCCCTGATTGCGCGCCGTCTGCACTGGAGACGCGCGAAACTACTCCTCCAACGGCATCACGGGGAGATCATGGGCTCGTGGCTCTTCTGACGCGTGCTGCTACCCGATCCCTGCTGGTAGTCGCCGTCACGCGATCGGCGCCGGTGCCTCCTGCGGGACGCGCACCAGTCTGATCGCGCCAGAAGGCGATGCCGGTGAAGCCGAAGCCCTTAGGGAGAGGGGGCGCGCCCGCGTGAGGGAGAGGGCGGCGCGCCCGCGGCGGCGCGAGGATGACATCACGGCGGGTTGGGGATGTTGGGATCGTCCGGCACCTGCCGCCCCTCCAGCTCGCCGGCGCCCTTGCCGCTGGAGATGGACCCCAGCGCGACGTCGTCCGCGCTCAGCGCGCCGGACCCGCGCAGCACGCCCTGATCGTCCTTCTGGAACGTCGCGGTCAGCCGCGTGTTGCGCAGGGTGACCGCCGGGCTGCTGACGAAGACGTCGATGGGCAGGTTGACGAACTGCGCGGTGCCGTCGGGCTGGTCCACCACGCACCCCTCCGCGACGAAGGAGAAGACCGTCGCCGGGTTCTGGTCCACGATCAGGTCGGGGTACTCGTCGTCGCTGTCGGAGCGCTCCGACGGCGCGACGCACTTGGGCGGGCCGGGCAGCGTGCGGCACGCATCCGTCGTCGCGCACGGCGGGCTGCAGCGGCTGGGATCGGGGTTGCGCACCGCGTGGATGAACTCGCTGGTGAACTTCCCGGTGGGGTCCACGTGGATCTTGGCGAAGAGGCGCACCTGCGTTCCCAGCGGCTGCGTCACGTTGATGATGAAGAAGTAGCTCCCGTCCTCCGGCAGCACGGTGGAGGGCTTGGAGCACGTGAGATTGAGCTGGTAGCCGAAGACGATCTTGCGCCTCGCCACGGTGACGGCGCCGGTGTCGCGGTCCTTCAGGCCCGGCTCGGCGATGAGCACCAGCCGCGGGTTGATCGGCAAGGGCGCCGACGGGTGGATGGTCAGCGTCATCCCGTCCGCGGACAGCTCGCTCGTGCCCATCCGGTCGCCGTCGTACCTGTCGTGGGTGAAGAGCAGGGAGAGCTCGCCGCCCGCCGGGTCCGCCTCGTCCGCCAGGCGCCCGTGATCGTCGACGATGTCGCGGGCGATCTTCAGGTCGAGCGAGTCCGGGTCGATGGGCTTGGAGAAGGCCACCACCACCGGCGCGGCGGGGTCGCTGAGCAGATCGCTGTTCGCCTGCGGCAGGCTCGGCTCCGGCGGCGCGCGGTACACCTCGCACGCCGGCGCGATCACGACGGCGGAGGCGGCGAGGGCGATGGCGAGGGCGGCGCGGTTCATGGCGGTCACAGGAAGAAGGTCGCGCGCGTCTGCAGCAGCGTGCTGGTGACGGCGTAGCCGTCCACGTTCTGTAGCGCGTCGCCGGGGAAGAGCACGGCGCCCTCCACGTCCAGGATGAAGTGCTCGAGGTAGCGGTACTCCAGTCGCAGGTCGAGCTCGGTGCCGTAGTAGCGTCCGGGCTTGCCGCCGGCGAAGTTCACCAGGTCGTCCTTGATGTCCACGCTCTTGCGGTTCTGCAGCGACTGCACCGGATCGATCAGCGGCACCGCGGTCCACGCGAACATGACGCCGGGGCGGATGAGGAAGTCGGGCACCGGGCGGAAGTCCGCCTGGGGGAAGAGGACCATGGCGTTGGTGACCGCGCCGTAGGTCGCGATGGCCTCGGTGGGGAAGGTGGTGGCGCCCAGCCGGCGCAGCAGCTCGGTCGCCGCCGCGGAGGAGCGCGCCGTCTGCAGGGCGAGGGTCTGCTTGAAGAGCAGCAGGCCCACGTTGGAGTCGGGCGACCAGGTGAACTGCGAGAGCGTCGCGCGCGCCAGCGGGTTGTCGCTGCCCGAGGCGTAGTCGCCCTCCAGGTACGCCGTCCACCGGGGGCGGTCGTAGCGCGCCACCACGCGCGCGCCGCCCTGCAGGACGGTCTGGTCCACCACCGGGTCGTTGGTGATCTTCTGGTAGGCCTCCGACACCTCGCGCGTGGTGCCGAAGTTCATCGCGGCGTCGAAGCCGGCGGAGAAGTCGCCCGCCTTGGCGTAGATGCGCAGCCCGGCGCCGTTGACGTCGGAGAGGGGGTCCCAGCGGTGAATGTAATAGAGGTTGAAGTACGCGTCGTGGATGGGGCCCATCTGCGGCCGCAGGTAGCGGATGACGCCGCCCATCTGGTGGACGTCGTCGCCGAAGGCCTGCGGGCTGTCGCTGACCAGCCGGTCGTAGGCGATGCCGGTGATGAGCCCGCGCTTCGCCGAGGTGTCGCGCTTGCCCTTCGGCTTGAAGGCCTCCAGCGGCTTGGTGGCGAAGGCGATGCGGTCGACGTAGTTGCCGCTCCCCGCGATGCCGAAGCGGTTGTGGCGGCCGTCGCCGTCGGTGCTCTGCACGCCCATGCCCTGGATCACCGCCTGCCGGCCGACGCGGATCAGGCCGAAGGGCAGGACCACCTCGCCGTAGAGGCGGCGCACGTTCATGATCGACAGCGGGCAGAGGCCGACGCCGTACGACTGGGGGTCGAGCGGATCGAGCTGCGGGAAGCGGAGCTGCGTGCAGGGCGCGGTGTTGTTGGGGTTCTTGGCGTTGACGTTGGCGCCGGAGTTGGACGAAGGCGTGCCGCCGTAGGTGCCGTTGTCCCCCCAGAGATCGCCGTCGAGCACGTCGGCGGACCCGACGATGCGGACCTTGTCGCGGAAGTCGCCGGTGAGGTCGAGCCGCAGACGGTTCTGGATGACGCTCAGGTTGCGCGCGCTCTCGGTGTTGAGCGAGAGCGCGTGGACGTAGAGCCACTGCGCGCGATACTCGGCGCCGGTGCGGATGCCGAAGTCGCCCCGGGTGTAGTGGACCGGCGGCGTCTTGGGGTCCTGGTCGGTCCACGGCTCCTGCGCCTGGGCCACGCACGGCCACAGCGCCGCGAAGAGGGCTGCCCAGGCTGCTCGCCGCATACTTACGCCGTATATCACTCTGCCGCGTTCCCCGTGCCGCTATTTTGGGGGTGTCGTCTCACTTCAGCGGCCTGACCAGCGAGGTCACCACGGTCGTGGTGATCCGGTCGAGGGCGTGCAGCTCCGTCGCCCGGTAGACGCGAGGCTCCGGCTTGTCCTCGTCGGGCGGGCCCTCCGAGCTCAGGCCCGGGTGGACCGAGCTGTACTCGAGCAGCAGCGTGCGGGGGGAGGGGACCTCCAGCTTCATGCGCAGCGGCTTGGCGTCACCGGGCAGGCTGAAGACCGCCTCGCCGCTGGTGTGGATGCCGGCGAAGGCGCGCTTGAGCGAGGCGCTCCCGTAGGCGACGCCCAGCCACCCGAAGCGGTAGCTCACGCGCAGCAGCGGTGTCTTCGCGGCGAGGGCGGCGGCCGCGGCGTCGTCGGCCTCCGGCACCACGGTGAAGGTGGCCAGGTCCGGCGCGAAGATGGGCGCGAGCGCGCTCGCCACGGCGTTCTTCACGGCCGCGGCGTCGTCGGCCTGCTTGGGATCGGTCTCCAGGTACTGCGTGACCTGGTGCGGGCCGAAGCGGCGGTTGGTGGGCGCGCGGCCGATGAGCTTGTCCGCCTGCGCCACCGCGGGGGAGACCTCCCGGTGCAGCGCCACGGTGATGGCGGTCCCGTGCGCCTCCAGGTAGGCGCAGAGGCGCCTGGCGAAATCCACGAGCTCGGGCGTATCGCGCGTGGATGCTTGCTTGCGGAACCGCGCCAGCGCCGCGTCGTACAGGGCGTGGCGGTCCTTGGCGATCTGCGCCTGCAGGTGGCTGTCGGGGTACTTCCTGGCGAACGCCTCCAGCGCGGCGAGCGAGCCCTTCTTGGCCGCCTTGTCCAGCTCGGTCACCAGCGCGTCGTGGAGGGCGGCCTGCGCCTCGGCGTCGATGGCCGACTTGGGGTGGGAGGCGATGAAGTCGGAGATCGCCTCCACCGTGCCCTTGGCCTTGGCGTCGGCCAGCTCGGCCCGCGGCAGGAGCACGCCGGAGACCTCGCCCGTGTGCTTCTTCCCGACGTCCAGGTACGCGCGGTAGGCGTCCGGCGTGTTCGCCGCGGTGGCCTTGCGCAGCATGGAGTTGTCGGAGAGGGTGTTGCGCGTCAGCCACAGCGTCGGCGCCAGCACCACCGCGATCACCAGGGCGAACGCCCAGTCGAAGCGCTTGGTGATGGGCGCGCGGTCCACCAGCGCCTGCTTCGGGCCGATGGGACTCGTCCAGCTCTTGCGCGACTCGTAGAAGGGGTCGAGCGTGGTGAGCTCGGCGTCGTCCTGGTTCTGGGTGGCGTGCTTGACCTGCTTCTGGGCGAGGTCGATCTGGTAGTTCTTCTGGTCGGCGTCGTGCTTGTCGCCGGCGGGGAAGGCGTAGGTGCCGGCGCCCTTGAAGGAGAGGCGCAGCGCGCCGCCGGCGGTCGCGTTCTCGACGCGCGAGAGGTTGGCCATGGGCACGACGCGCAGGTCCTTGGTGCGCGCGTCCACCAGGCACATGGGGAAGACGTAGATGCCGGGCTGGTAGGGGAGCGTCTTGCGCTCGCTCCGGGAGCCGAGCACGCGCAGCACGCCGTACGGGACCAGGAAGGCGAGCACGAAGTAGGCGGCGAGCCACGCCGGACCCTGCACCGCGAGCTTGCCCCCGAGCACGCCGAAGCCGATGACGAAGAGCACGAGGAGCAGGAGGACCGAGACGCCGGCGGCGATGGCGCCGTTGCGCGCCTTGCCGCCGTCCCCGCGGAGCTGGACGATGGGTGCCGGCGGCGCGCTCCCCTTGGCGCTGGCCAGGAAGCGCTCTTGCTTGTCCCGAGGGAGCTTGAAGAAGTCGAGCTTCTGCATGCCGTGCCCGGAGGCCAACCCCCCTCCGTAAGGGTCCCCAGCCGCCTGCCGAGACGGCATCGGCGCCAGAGGCCGCTACTGTACCAACAATCGCGATCGGCGTGCACGATTCGGCGTCGCCCGCTCGAGGCCCAGGATCGCTCCTGCCGCTTTGCGCCTCCGGGCCCTCGGCCCTCGCAAGCGCGGGACCTCCGTCGGCCCGGTCGGGTATGATCGGGGGATGTATCTCGTCGCCGTCGCGACGCTGGCGACGTCGCTGGAGGAGGAGGCGCCGAAGCTCGGCGCGGACCTCGGGATGACCGGCTACGAGGCGCGGATGCTCCTGGCCGGCGTGCTGCCCGCCATCGTGCTGCGCGCGCGGGACAAGGAGCAGGCGACCGAGCTGCTGGCGCGGCTGCGCGGCCGCAGGCACGACGCGGTGGCCTGCGACGCGGACGCCGTGGTGACGCAGGAGCGGATGACGACGCTGGGCTCCTTCGCGCTGGGCGAGAGCGCCCTGGTCCGTCACGCGTGGCGAGGGGAGCCCGCCGCCGAGCTGCCCTACGACGACATCCTCGCCGTGCTGCGCGCGACCCGCAACACGCGCACGCGCTCGGTGGAGAAGATCGAGGAGCGCAAGCTCCGCATCGGGACGGCGCTCGCCACCGGCGGGCTGGTGATGACCAAGAAGACGACGCGGGAGGTGGTGCACACGCGTGACGAGCGCGAGCAGCTCCTGTACCTCTTTCGCCGGAGCGGCATGACGCCGTGGTTGCTGGAGGAGCACGGCGCGCAGTACCCGAGGCTCGAGGGCGAGCGCGCCCTCAGCCAGATGGAGAACTTCATGCGGACCGCGCGCGAGCTGCAGCGGCGCGCGCCGGACGCCGCGTACGACGAGCGGCTGCTCCGGCTGCGACTCTCGCAGGGCGACAAGCTGGCGAGTCGCGCGCTGGACGAGAACGCGCACGTGCTGGCGCTCTGGATCGCGCGGCAGGGGCGGGGTCCCTACCGATGAGCCGCTCCCCCGACCGTCTCGAGCTCGAGCCGGGCGCCGTGCTGGACGGCCGGTTCGAGCTCCTCGAGCGCGCCGGCGCGGGCGGGATGGGCACCGTCTACCGCGCGCGTGACCGGCAGAGCGGAGAGATCTGCGCGCTGAAGGTGGTGCCGCACGTCGAGGGGCCGGAGGCGCTGCGCTTCCGTCGCGAGGTGGAGATCCTCGCCGAGCTGCGCCACCCCAACGTGGTGCGCTACATCGCGCACGGGAGCGCAGGCGAGGACGGTGCCTACCTCGCCATGGACTGGCTGGAGGGCCCGACCCTGCGCAAGCGCCTGAAGGAAGGGGGCCGCCTCCCCGCCGAGGACGGCGTGAAGCTCGCGTGGGCGCTGGCCCGCGGGCTGGCGGCGGCGCACGAGCGCGGCATCGTCCACCGCGACCTCAAGCCCACCAACGTGCTCCTGCCCGGCGGGGACACGGCGCGCGCCACGCTCATCGACTTCGGCGTGGCGATGCCGGTGCGCTCGGTGGAGCCGCTCACCGCCACCGGCGTGCTCGTCGGCACGCCGCACTACATGGCGCCGGAGCAGGCGCGCGGGGAGCGGGATCTGGACGCGCGCGTGGACGTCTTCGCCCTGGGCGCCGTGCTCTACGAGGGCCTGACCGGGCGACGGCCCTTCCGCGCGGAGGACTCGCTGGGGGTGCTGCTCAAGATCGTCCTGGACGAGCCGGAGCCGCTCGGCGCCGAGGTGCCGGAGGACCTGCGCCGCCTGGTGCACGCGCTGCTCGCCAAGGAGCGCGCCGCGCGCCCGCTCGACGGCGCCGACCTGATGCGCCGCCTGGGGTCGCTCTCGGCGACGCAGCCCTCGCAGCCCTCCTTGACCTACGAGGAGCGGCGAGTCGCGGCGCTGGTGCTCGCGCGGGTGCGCGCGGCCGGGGGCGCACCGGCGAGCGTGCGGAGCGTGGCGAGCATCCGCACCGCATGCGATCCGCTCGGCGGTCACCTGGACGTGCTGGCGGACGGCTCGGTGCTCGTCACGCTGGACACCGGCGAGCTGGCGACGGAGCTGGCGGCGCGCGCGGCGCGCTGCGCGCTGGCGCTGCAGCGGAGCATGCCGGAGGCGCGCATGGCGGTGGTGATCGACCGCAGCGCGGCGGACGAGGGCGGGCCGCGGCCGATGGTGGAGCGCGCGGTCGACCTGGTGAGCGCCGCGCGGCCGGGCGACATCCTGGTCGATCCGACGAGCGCCGACCTGCTCGGCGCACGCTTCGAGGTCGCCGACGCGCCGCCTCACGTCCGCCTGGTGCGCGCGCGGCCCGGGCCGGCGGTGCGCACGCTGCTCGGCAAGTCCACGCCGTACGTCGGGCGGCAGCACGAGCTGAGCTTGCTCGCGGCGATGATGGAGGAGTGCTTCTCCGACCGCGCGGCCCGCGTCGCGCTGGTGCTGGGCGAGGCGGGCATCGGCAAGTCGCGCCTGCGGCACGAGCTGCAGCGCCTCGCGGAGGTGGGCGCGCCCGGCGTGCTCTCGGCGGTGGCCGACCCGGTGCAACAGGCGCCCTACGGCGTGGCGGCCGGTCTGGTCGCCTCGGCGGCGGGCGCGCGCGCGGGCGAGCCGTCCGCCGTCCGCCGCGAGAAGCTGGAGGCCCGCCTGGCCCAGGTCATGGGCGGCGAGCGCGTCGCCCCGGTGAGGGAGTTCCTCGCCGAGCTCATCGGGGCGGGCGTGGACGACGACGACACCAGCCCGCACCTCACGGCCGCGCGCGCCGACCCGGTGCTGATGAAGGAGCGCGTGCGCGACGCCTGGACGGAGTGGGTCGTCGCGGAGTGCACGGCCCGGCCGGTGCTGCTGGTCATCGAGGACCTGCACTGGGTGGACGCGCAGACGGTGGAGCTCGTCGACGCGGCGCTCTCGCGGTCGGCCGAGCTGCCGCTGATGGTGCTCGCCCTCGCCCGGCCGGAGCTGACCGAGCGCTTCCCCGACGTGTGGGCGTCGCACGCCGTGACGCGCATCAGCCTCTCGCGCCTCTCGCGCAAGGCGAGCCGCGAGCTGGTGGACGCGGTGCTCGGGTCGTCGGTCGAGACCGAGGCCGCCGAGCGGCTGGTGGCGCAGGCGGGTGGCAACGCCTTCTTCCTCGAGGAGCTGGTGCGCAACGCGGCGGAGCACGGCCTCACGAGCGCTCCGGAGAGCGTGCTGGCCATGCTCGACCGCCGCCTCGCGTCGCTGCCCAGCGAGGCGCGCCGCGTCCTGCGCGCGGCGAGCGTCTTCGGCAACGTCTTCTGGGACGGCGCGGTCGCGCACCTTCTGGGCGGCGCGGAGCAGGCGGGCGACGTGACGGAGGCGCTCGCCTCCCTCGCGCGGCTGGAGGTGGTCGCGGAGCAGCCGGTGTCACGCGTGGCCTTCAGCCGGGAGCTGGTCTTCCGTCACGCGCTGGTGCGCGAGGCTGCCTACCGCATGCTGACCGACGAGGACCACGTGCTCGCGCACAGGCTCGCCGCCGAGTGGCTCGCGCAGGCGGGGGTGGACGACGCCGCCACGATCGCCATGCACTTCGAGCGCGGCCAGGCGCCGCTCGCGGCCGTCCCCTGGTGGCGCCGCGCCGCCGAGCGCGCCGCCGACGCGAACGACTGGCGCGGCGTGGTGGAGGCGACGCGCCGCGGAAAGGAGGCCGGGGCCGGCGGGCGTGAGCTCGGCCTGATGCTGATCCTGGAGGCGATCGCGCTGGGCTCGCTCGGCGAGTCCGGGGCGATGATCCGGCGCGCCATGGCGGCCCGGGAGCTCTTCGAGCCCGGCTCGCTGGAGTGGGGGCGCGCCGTGGAGCAGGCGGTGGTGGGCGCCGGTCAGAAGAACGACTGGGACATGGCGGAGCGTCTCTGCGTGGAGGTGCGCGGCCTGCTGGAGCGCGGTCCGGTCGCGCGGAGCGTGCTCGTCTCCGCCGCGCGCATCGACCAGCTCTTGATGGGCAGCGGCCGGGCGGTCCTGCCGGGCGTGCTGCTCCCGCTCGTGGAGGCGCACTCCACCGATCAGGACAAGAACGACCCGGCGCTGCGCGCGCGCATCCTCTCCGCGCGCGGCTCCGGAGCGAGCTGCCAGGGCGACGTCGCCGGCTACTACCAGAACGCCCTGCAGGTGATCGAGCAGGCGGAGCTGGCGGGCGACGCACGCAGCGCCAACATCGCGCGCGTCAACGTCGGCTTCGCCCTCGCCAAGCTGGGCGCGTACGAGGAAGCGGAGAGGAAGCTCGTGCGCGCGAAGGCGTACTTCTCCGAGCACATCCTGCCCGCGGCCTCCATCGCGGTGCTCGGCAACCTCGGCCACATCGCGCAGCAGACGGGTCGGCTGGACGCCGCGCGCAAGTGGCTGGAGGCCTGCATCACGATCGCCACCGACGTGGGCGACCGCCGGCAGCAGGGCACCGCGCGAGCCTGCCTCGCGCTGGTGCACGACGCCGGAGGTCACCTGGACCCGGCGGAGGCGCAGGCGCGGCGCGCGGTGGAGATGCTCGAGCACTACCCGCCCACGCTCTCCTACGCGCTCGCCGCGCTCGCCACGGTGATGCTCCACCGCGGACGTCTCGACGACGCGCTCGCGCCCGCCGAGCGCGCGACGACGCTCCTCGCCAGCAAGGGCTCGGCCGAGCTGGGCACGTCGCTCGCGCGCCTGGTCTACGCGGAGGTGCTGCTGGCGCGACGCGAAGGCGTGGCCGCGCGCCGGGCCATCGTGGCTGCCCGCGACGACCTGTTGCGGCGAAACGAGCTCATCGGCGATCCGGAGCGGCAGAAGTCCTTCCTCGCCACGCGCGAGAACGTGCGCATCCTGGCCCTCGCCGACCAATGGCTCGGCCCCGCCGACTGATCTACGCTCCACCTCGTGCCCCCGCCCGATCCGCCCGACACGCGCACCCTGCAGCTCGGCAAGCGCGGCGCGCGACCGAGCCGGTCCTGGCTGGTGATCGTGCTGGAGTCGCAGCGGCCGCTCGCCGGCGGGCGACGGCACACGCTGGAGGGCGTGGAGCAGATCCGGCTGGGCCGCGGCAGCACGCCCGACGCCCGCGGCAGGGTCCTGGAGGTGCGCGTCGCCGACCCGGCGATGTCGCAGGAGCACGCGCGCATCGCGCGGCTCGGCGGGCGGTGGGTTATCGAGGATCTCGGCTCCAAGAACGGGATCTTCGTCGGCGAGCGCCGCGTGCAGCGCGAGCCGCTGGAGCCGGGGGTGGTGGTGCGGCTGGGGGGGAGCTTCGTCACCCTGCTGGAGTCCGACGCCGAGCCCCGGCACCCCGGCGCGCCCGCGCACGACGCGCTCGCCTCGTGGCACCCGGAGCTGGAGGCGGCGTTCGACCGGCTGGAGTCCGTCGCCGGGAGCCCGGTGCCGGTGCTGGTGCACGGCGAGACCGGCACCGGCAAGGAGCTCGCCGCCCGGGCGATCCACGAGCTGTCCGGCCGCGCGGGGGAGCTCGTCGCCGTCAACTGCGGCGCCCTCCCGGAGAACCTGGTGGTGAGCACCCTCTTCGGGCACCGGCGCGGGGCGTTCTCCGGCGCCACGCACGATCAGGACGGCCTGGCGCGGCGCGCCGACCGCGGCACGCTCTTCCTGGACGAGGTGGGCGAGCTGGCCGAGCCGGCCCAGGTCGCGCTGCTGCGCTTGCTCCAGGAAGGGGAGGTGGCGCCGGTGGGCGCCGCGCGCCCGCAGAAGGTGGACGTGCGGGTGGTCGCCGCCACCCATCGATCCCTCGAGGCCGGCGGCCGGCTGCGCGCCGACCTGCTCGGCCGCCTCGATGGCTACCGCGTCGAGCTCCCGCCGCTGCGCCAGCGCCCCGCCGATCTGGGGCTGCTGCTCGCGCGCCTGCTGACGCGCCTCGCCGGCCCGCGCGCGGCCTCGGTGCGGCTGGAGGCGGAGGCCGCCGCGGCGCTCGTCGCCCACGACTGGCCCCTCAACGTGCGCGAGCTGGAGCAGGCGCTCGCCGCGGCGCTCGCGCTGGCGGGCGATGGCCCCATCGCCGCCGAGCACCTCCCGGAGTCGGTGCGCTCCGGCCCCCCCGCCGGCGGCGAGTCCGGCGACGAGGCGCAGCTCCAGGAACGCCTGGAGCGGTTGATGCGAGAGCACGAGGGCAACGTGAGCGCCGTCGCGCGGGCCATGGGCAAGGACAGGACGCAGATCCGCCGCTGGCTGCGCCGCTTCGGCATCGGCGCAGCCAGCGACTGAGCCGCCGCGTCAGTTGGCGTACTCGATGCTGCCGAGCGCGTCGTCGGTGAACTGGTTGGAGGTGTCGATGTCGGCGTTCAGGGCGTGGCTCGACCCGACGGCGATGCCCCAGCCGGCGCTCGTGCGGAAGGTGCTGTGCTTCGCCGAGAAGCGCACCGGCGCGCCGCCGGTGTACCCGAGCGCCAGATCTGCCTGGTAGTCGTACGAGTTGTACGAGCCGTTGCCGGCGTCGGCGATGGTGACGTAGTCGAACTGGTTGTCCGGGCTGCTCGAGCTGTTGACGGTCACGCCCGCCCACCAGCCGGGGACGTCCTGGGTGCCGAGGAGCTGGATGGGGGCGGCCGAGGTCCCGATGGCGGTGAGGGCGCCGGAGCTGCTGATCTCCAGCGATCCGTTCTGCTGGAAGCGCGCGGTCACGCCCGCCGCGAGCGTCAGGCGGCTGTCCACGAAGGTGCGCGAGAAGGCGAGCAGGTAGGGCACGCCGAGGCTGGGCCACGTCTCGTCGTGCGAGACGGTGTTGCCCTGGTAGGAGACCGAGGTGATGGTCACCTCGTCGTCGTCGTTGCCTGTGTAGCTGGAGCCGGGGGTGAGCTGGTCGACGCCGTCGGCGCCCGCCGACGCGGGCCCCAGCGCGTTCCTGGTGAGGGTGTTGCCGTCGAAGGCGGGCAGCTCGGCGTCCTTGAACAGGAAGAGGCCGTAGCCGTTGCTCTCCCGGAGCGTCGAGTGCGTGATGGACGCCGCGGCGGAGTCCGCGAGCATCACGGTCGCGCTGCCCTCCCCGGTGGCGCGATCGTCGCTCCCGGCGTACTCCACCACCACGTGGTCGAGCAGGTTGGCGGGCAGGTCCGACTGGAACTGCACGCCGTCCCAGTGGCCGCGCACCTGCTGGGTGCCGGTGAGCAGGATGGGGTTCGCATCGGTGCCGGCGGCGTGGAGCCCGCTCTCGGCGTCGACCTCCAGCCGGGTGCCGGTGGCGAAGAAGACGGTGACGCCGGGATCCATCGTCATGGTGGCGCCGTTCTCGATGCGCACCAGGTTGTGGGCGACGTAGCAGCCGGCGGGCAGCTCCACGTCCTTGTCGTAGTTGATGTCGTCGAGCGGCGTGGCGGTGTCCGGCGTGCACGCCACGCAGACCTGGTCGCTGCACACCTGTCCGAGACCGCAGGCGTCGCAGCTCGTCGGCGGCGGGGGCTTCGGCGCCTGGCACTGACCCGCCACGCACTGTTGCCCGACCGGGCATGAGCCGCAGTCGCCTCCTCCTGCGACGCCTCCATCGGCCGGACCGCAGCCGGCGCCGGCGGCGAGGGCGAGCAGGGCGAAGATGACGGAGTGGGCGGCGCGGAGTGGATGCGAAAGCGACGGGCGAATCATGGGAAGCCTCCTTCAGGGGGGGTGGTCCCCGGAGCTAGAGCAACGACGATGCCGGCGCCCGAGCGCGCCGAAGTGGCGGCTTCTTGCGGGGGCGTGCGTGGGACGAGCGCCGATCGCCCTGGGACCGTCCCGGGACACGTCCCGGTCCGGCCAGCCCCGCGGCGCGACCGTTCGCGGCCGACTTGGAGCCGCTCGCCGCGGTGGCGCGGGTGAGCGTGTGGTGCGCGGCGTAGGAGGAGGACAGGACCATGACAGCCACCACCACGAGCTCCAGCACCCTCGACCGCCCTCTCGCCCCACACGCTCCTTCCGCCGCGCGCCAGGACGCGCGCCTCTGGCTCGCCGGCGCCCTGGTCGCCGGCGCCGTCACCCAGGCGCTCTTCTACGACGCCCGCTGGGGCCTCAACGCGTGGCTGTGGGAGAGCGCCGCCGCCGCCGCCCTCCTCGCCGTGTTCCGCCGCGGTCGCGTGCCGGTCGCCGCCTGGACGGCCCTCGCGGCGTGCGTGGGGCTCGGCTTCGCGTACCTCGCGCACGCCAGCGAGTGGACCGGCGCGCTGGCCGTTCCGGAGGGGCTGACCCTCCTGCTCCTGATGCCCGCGCTGGCGCGCGGCGAGGCGCCGGACGTGAGCGGCGCGGCCTCCCGGGCCCTGCGCGCGGTGCTCCGCCTCCCGCTCGGCGCCGTCGACGCGGGGAAGGTGACCGGCGCCGCGCTCGGCGGGACGACGAGGCGGCTGGCCGGGCCCGTCGGGCTGGGCCTGCTGCTCGGCGTGCCCGTCGCGATCGTCTTCGTGATGCTCCTCTCCTTCGACCCCGCCTTCGTCGCGGCGCTCGACGCGGCCTACGACCGCTTCGGGACCGCCGCACTGGTCGGTGCCTACGTGCTGCTCGGTGCCGGGATCGCGCTCGCCTTCGCCCGCGCCCAGCTCGTGGTGGCGCGTACGCGGGCCGCGGCCGAGCAGCCGTCCGTGGGGCCGTACCGCCACGCGCGTGCGACGCCGGAGGCGCCTGCCGCCCCCGCGCCCTGGGTCTCGCAGGTCACCTGGGCGATGGTGCTCGCGCAGGTGGCGGCGGTCTTCGCCGTCTACGTCGGGGTGAGCGTGCCGCGCTTCTTCCGCACGCACGAGCTGCTGCGCGCCGCGGGTGAGACCTACTCCGGCTACCTGCACGCGGGCTTCTTCCAGCTCCTCTGCGCCGCGACGCTGAGCGTCTGCCTGGTGCTCGCCGGGCACTTCCTGGTGAGGCCCTCCACTGGCGAGCGGACGGGGCCGGTCCCCGGCGGCGCGAAGCTGAAGGCGGTGGAGTGCACCCTGCTCGGTCTGACCGGCGTGACGCTCGCGTCGTGCGTGGAGCGCCTCGCCCTCTACGAGCAGGCCTACGGCGCGACCTACCTGCGGCTGGGCGTCGCCTTCGTCGATCTCGCGGTGGGCGTCGTGCTGGTGCTGACGGTGGTGAAGTCGTTGCGGCGCGGGTGGACGGGCTACGCGAGCGCGCTGCTCGTGGGCGTGGCGGCGGTGGGTGTGGCGGCAGCCTCCTTCGACGCCGACGGCTACGTCGCACGGCGCAACCTGGATCGCGCGCAGCGGGGCGCGGTGCTGGACCTGCCTTATCTCGAGTCGCTCGGCAGCGGCGCGTGCACGGCGCTCGACCACCCGTACCTGCGCGCGCACCCGGCGGACCGCGCCGCCGCGCGCGACGCGTGGCGCGCGACGGAGTCGTCGGGGCGCGGGTGGCGCTCGATGCGTGGACTGGACCAATGCGAGTGAGTCGGCGCGCGCCCTCGCCGCGCCATGGCCGTTGACTTGCATCTGCGCCACGGCGAACCTTGGCGGCATGAGCCTCGGCAAGAAGGTTCGCGACGCGCTCTTCGGGGTTCCGAAGCTCCCGGAGGCGTTGACCTCCATCCTCGGTGGGGAGCCCATCGTCCACCAGTCGCCCGGCATCTTCGTCCGGCTCGCCGGTACCTGGCAGTCGCCGGGCCGCTCCGCCGCCGCCGAGCATCAGACGGTCGACGGCGCCTTCGCCATCACGGCGACACGGGTCGTCGCAGCCGTGCACAAGGAGTGCGTCCTCGAGGCGCGCCTGGCCGATGCCGCGGGCGAGCCTGCCGGCACCGTGCGCCTCGCGCCCGACGGCCTGCACGTGACCATCCAGGTCGCCGCCGCGATTCCCAAGGGCAGCGGCACGATCGAGCTGCACTTCAAGGACGACGTGCCTCCCGCCGCCCTGCAGGGGATGCCGCCGAGCGGCATGGGCGTTCCCGCTGGCGCGATGCGGCTCGGCCCCGTGCTCGGGCCGCGCGCGTACAAGGGGTGACGCGCGAGGACGAGCCCGTGTCCACTTGAAGGGCGGACGCGTCAGCCATCCTCACGCGACCCTTCGAGAACTGACTGAAAGGGCCGACCCCGCTCCTGCGCGTTGTTCCGTCCCGATGAGCATCGTGCTTCAGCGTCTCCGGCTCGAGGCGCACGGCGCAAGACACCGGACGCCGTCGCCGATCCGCGCGCGACGCGTCGTCACCCCGCTGCGGCTTCGCGCACCGCCGCCAGGTCCTCCGCCGACAGCTTCGTGCTGTGGGCGGCGACGCGCTCCAGCACCGAGTCCACCCCGCCCTCGTCCCGCCCGAGGGAGGCCTCCTTCTCCAGGTAGGTCTTCAGGCACGCGGGGTGGACGTAGGCCGCGCTCTTCTGCGTGCCCATGCCGGTGTCGAACACGCGCTCGAAGGCGACGCGCAGCTCGTCCTTCTTGATGGTGACCTCGCACCCGCGGCACCGGGCGCGGCCGGAGGGGGCGCGCTCCGCGTAGGGGAAGTCCGGCCGCAGGTGCGTCGCGATGAGCGCGTCGAGCGCCTCGCGGTCGGGGACCTCGCCGTCGTACTCCGCCAGCGCCGCCTTCAGCTCGTTGGCGTGCGTCTTCGCCGCGCACGCGAGGTGGTAGTAGCGGAACGCCATGCCGCCGTCGTCGGAGAACTGGTTGGCGAACTCCTCGCCGAAGCGCAGGACGTCCTTGGCGATGCGCTCCTTGCACGCGCGGCACGACGCGCGCCCGGAGGGGGAAGGCTCGATCTTGTGCGCCATGCGCCGAAGGTAACGCGGACCGCGCCGCCGCACCACGCGCGTGAGCGGGGCTCAGGCCACCACGCGCGCCCGTTCGCGCAGGTACCTCTCCACGCCCTCCGCCGCCGCGCGGCCATCGGCGATGGCCCAGACGACCAGCGACTGCCCGCGCGAGGCGTCGCCGGCGGCGAACACCCCCGGCACGCTCGTGGACATGTCGTCCCCGATGCGGACGTTGCCCCGCGCGTCCAGCTCCGCGCCCAGGGCGCGCACCAGGTCCGTCTCCGGGCCGAGGAAGCCCATCGCGAGCAGGACGAGCTCGCAGGGGATCTCCAGCTCCCCGCCGGCGACCGGGCGCAGCGCGCCCTCGTGCAGCTCGACGCGCACCGCCTCGAGCGCGCGCACCGCGCCGTCCTCGCCGCGCAGCGCGCGCGTCATCACCGCCCAGTCGCGCTCCGCGCCCTCCTCCTGCGACGAGGAGGTGCGCAGCACCAGCGGCCACTCCGGCCACGGGTTGGACGGCGCGCGCGCCTCCGGCGGCCGCGGCATGATCTCCAGCTGCAGCACGCTCGCCGCGCCCTGGCGGATCGACGTGCCCACGCAGTCGGAGCCGGTGTCGCCGCCGCCGATGACGACGACGCGCTTGCCCGCCGCCGAGATGGCGCTCTCCTCCGGGACGGCGTCGCCCGCGACGCGGCGGTTCTGCTGCTCCAGAAACTCCATGGCGAAGTGCACGCCGCCGAGCTCCCGGCCGGGCACGCCGAGATCACGCGGGCGCCCGGCGCCGATGGCCAGCACCGTCGCGTCGTACGCCGCCAGCTCGGCCGGCGAGGGCGACGTCCCGGTGACGAAGCGCACGCCCTCGGCCTGCATCTGGGCCAGGCGCGCGTCGATCACGCCCTTTTCCATCTTGAAATCGGGGATCCCGTACCGCAGCAGCCCGCCCAGGCGATCCGCGCGCTCGAGGACGGTGACCTCGTGCCCGGCCCGCGCGAGCTGCTGCGCCGCCGCGAGCCCCGCCGGCCCGGAGCCGACCACCGCCACCCGCCGCCCGCTCCGCGTCGCGGCGATCACCGGGCGAAGGCCGCCGGCGCGCTCGTGATCGGCGATGGTCCGCTCCACCGTCTTGATGGTGACGCTCTGCCCTTCCAGCTCCAGGACGCACGACGCCTCGCACGGCGCCGGGCAGACGCGGCCGGTCACCTCCGGGAAGTTGTTGGTGAGGGCCAGGCGCGCCGCCGCGTCGTCCAGGCGGCCGTCGGCCACCAGCTCGTTGAAGTCGGGGATGAGGTTCCCCAGCGGGCAGCCGCGGTGGCAGAAGGGGATGCCGCAGTCCATGCAGCGCGTCGCCTGCTCGCGCACCTGCGAGAGCGGCGCGGGCACGACGATCTCCCGCCAGTCGTGGGTGCGCTCGCCGGTCGGGCGCTCGCCCTCCTTCTTCTTGCGGATGCGGAGGAAGCCGCGCGGATCGCTCACGAGACCTCCCGCGCCGAGCCGCCCGCGGCGACCAGGCGCTTGTACTCGGTGGGGATGACGCGCACGAAGCGGCGGCTCGCGGCGGACCAGTCCGCCAGCAGGGCGGCGCCGCGCTCGCTGCGCGTGTGGGTCACGTGCTCCTCGACGAGGGCGCGGAGCGTCTCCGTCTCTTCGCGATCGGGCGGGGCGAGCTCCAGCCCGGAGGCGGCGTTGACGCGCCCGGCGAAGGCGCCATCCTGGTCGAAGACGAAGGCGACGCCGCCGCTCATGCCCGCGCCGAAGTTGCGGCCGGTGGTGCCGAGCACCACGACGGTGCCGCCGGTCATGTACTCGCACGCGTGATCGCCCACGCCCTCGACGACCACCGAGGCGCCGCTGTTTCGCACGGCGAAGCGCTCGCCCGCGCGCCCGGCGAAGAAGGCGCGGCCGCCGGTGGCGCCGTACAGGACGGTGTTGCCCACCACCACGTTCTCGCACGCGCGGAAGCGCGCGCGGCGCGGCGGGAAGACGGCGAGGGTGCCGCCGGAGAGGCCCTTGCCGACGTAGTCGTTGGCGTCGCCCTCCAGCACCAGCAGCATCCCGCGCACCGCGAAGGCGCCGAAGCTCTGGCCCCCGGTGCCGCTCGCCTCCACGGTGACGGTGCCCTCCGGGAGGCCCGCGGCGCCGTGGCGCCGCGCGATCTCCCCGGCGAGCGCCGCGCCGAAGGCGCGATCGGCGTTGGTGACGGTCGCGCGCATCGTCGTCGGCTCGCCGTACTTGAGCGACACCCGCGCGCCGTCCAGGAGGGAGGCCTCCAGCGCGGGGAGCGGCTCCGCCTCGTGGCGGACCGTGCACCGCAGCGGGCCGTGGTCCTCGTCGGGCGGCTGCAGCACCGCCCCGAAGTCGAGCATCCGCGCCTTCGCCGCGCCCCAGCCCGCCTCGCCGGGGGCGACGTCGCGGCGGGCGCGTCCGGCCGCGCTCGGCGCGCGCGCGAGCACGCAGTCGACGCGTCCGATCATCTCGTCCAGCTTGCGGAAGCCGAGGTGCGCCATGATGCCGCGCAGCTCCTCCGCGACGAAGAAGAAGTAGCGGATGACGTGCTCCGGCGTGCCGCGGAAGCGCGCGCGAAGCACCGGGTCCTGCGTGGCGATGCCGACGGGGCAGGTGTTGAGGTGGCACTTGCGCATCAGGATGCAGCCGCTGGCGACGAGGGGCGCGGTGGCGAAGCCGAACTCGTCGGCGCCGAGGAGCGCGGCGAACGCCACGTCCCGCCCGGTCTTGAGCTGACCGTCCACCTGCACGCGGATGCGCCCGCGCAGCCGGTTCTTCACCAGCACCTGCTGCGTCTCGGCGAGGCCGATCTCCCACGGCGCGCCGGCGCGGTGGATGGACGAGAGCGGGGAGGCGCCGGTGCCGCCGTCGTGCCCGGCGATGTGCACCGCGTCGGCGTGCGCCTTGGCGACGCCCGCGGCGATGGTGCCCACGCCCGCCTCGCTGACGAGCTTGACGCTCACGCTGGCGCGCGGGTTGACGCACTTCAGGTCGAAGACGAGCTGCGCCAGGTCCTCGATGGAGTAGATGTCGTGGTGCGGCGGAGGGGAGATGAGCGTCACGCCCGGGGTGGAGTGGCGCACGCGGGCGATCACCGCGTCCACCTTGTGCCCGGGGAGCTGGCCGCCCTCGCCCGGCTTGGCGCCCTGGGCGATCTTGATCTGCAGCTCGTCGGCGTTGACCAGGTAGTGCGTGGTGACGCCGAAGCGCGCGCTGGCCACCTGCTTGATGGCGCTGCGCCGAGAGTCGCCGCTGGCAAGCGGCAGGAAGCGCTCGGGGTCCTCGCCGCCCTCGCCGCTGTTGGAGCGGCCGCCGATGCGGTTCATCGCGATGGCGAGATTCTCGTGCGCTTCCTTGCTGATGCTGCCGAAGGACATCGCGCCGGTCGCGAAGCGGCGCACGATGGCGCTCGCCGGCTCCACCTCCTCGAGAGGTACCTCCGGGCCGGCCGGCGCGAGGTCCCACAGGTGGCGCAGGGTGATGGGCTGATCGCCGACGTCGTTGAGCGCGCGGGCGAACTCCTCGTAGGAGGCGGCGTCCTCGACGCGCACGGCGCGCTGCAGCCGGGCGACGGCGTCGGGCGACCAGGCGTGGCGCTCGCCCCGGGCGCGCCAGGCGTAGACGCCGCCGTCCTCGTCGCGAGCATCCGGCGCCGCGGGTCTGGGACCGAAGCCGGCGGCGTGGCGGGCCAGGGCCTCGCGGGCGATCTCCTCGACGCCGATGCCGCCGGTGCGCGCCGCCGTCCCCGGGAAGTAGCGCTCGACGACGCCCTCGCCGAGGCCGATGGCCTCGAAGATCTGCGCGCCGTGGTAGCTGGAGAGGGTGGAGATGCCCATCTTGGCGAGCACCTTGAGCAGGCCCTTGCGCAGCGCCTTGACGTAGTTCTTCTGCCCCTCCGCGCCGCCCAGCTCGGTGGCGATCTCCATCGCCAGGTACGGGTTGACCGCGCTGGCGCCGTAGCCGACGAGCAGCGCCACGTCGGTGACCTCCCGCGGCTCGGCGGACTCCACCACCACGCCGCACCGCATGCGTCGGCCGGCGCGCAGCAGCGCGTGGTGGACCGCAGAGCAGGCGAGCAGGCTGGGGATCGCCGCGCGGTCGGGCCCGATGGCGCGATCGCTCACGACGACGACGCCGGCACCGTCGCCCACCGCGGCGATCGCCTCGGCGCACAGGCGGTCGAGCGCGGCGGAGAGCGCCTCGCCCGGAGGTCCGGCGGCGGGATCGAAGACGGCGTCGACCGTGGCGACGCGGAAGTCCTCCAGCGCGCCCGCCTTGAGCCGCGCGGCGTCGTCGTTCGTCAGGACGGGGTGGGGCAGCTCCAGCAGCCGGCACTGCCGCGGCGTCTCGGCGAGCAGGTTGCCCTCCCCGCCGACGCAGCTCGTCAGCGACATGACGAGCTCCTCGCGGATGGGATCGATGGGAGGGTTGGTGACCTGCGCGAACTGCTGCTTGAAGTAGCGGAAGAGGAGCTGCGGGTGATCGCTCAGCACCGCAAGCGGCGTGTCGTTGCCCATGCTGCCCGTCGGCTCCTGGCCGCTCTTCGCCATCGGCGTGAGGACGGCGCGCAGCTCCTCGCGGGAGTAGCCGAAGGCGCGCTGCAGGCGCTCGCGCTCCTCGGCCGTGAGGGTGCGCAGCGTGGAGACGCTCCCCAGCGCGGAGAGCTCGATCTTGTTCTCGTCGAGCCACGCCTGGTAGGGCTGCCGCGCGGCCACCTCGCGCTTGATCTCGTCGTCGCTGACGATGCGCCCGCGGCGCACGTCGACGAGCAGCATCTTGCCCGGCGTGAGGCGGCCCTTCTCGACCACGTCCTCGGCCGCGAAGTCCAGGACGCCCACCTCGCTCGCCATGACCACGAGCCCGCTGCGCGTGACGACGTACTTCGCCGGCCGCAGGCCGTTGCGGTCGAGCGTGGCGCCGACGAGGTCGCCGTCGGTGAAGGCGAGCGCGGCGGGGCCGTCCCATGGCTCGACCAGGGACGCGTGGTACTCGTAAAAGGCGCGCCGCTCCGGCGGCATGTCTTCCTGCGTGGACCACGCCTCCGGCACCAGCATCATCATCACGTGCGGGAGGGGGCGGCCGCCGGCGACCAGGAAGTCCACCACGTTGTCGAGCGAGGCCGAGTCGCTGCCGCCCTGCCGGATGATGGGCTTGAAGTCGGCCAGGTGCTCGGCGAAGGCGGGGCTCTCCAGCAGCGGCTCGCGGCCCGCCATCCACGCCTGGTTGCCGCGCAGGGTGTTGATCTCGCCGTTGTGAGCGATGCGGCGGTAGGGGTGCGCGCGCTCCCAGGTCGGAAAGGTGTTGGTGCTGAAGCGCGAGTGCACCACCGCCAGGGAGGTGCGCACCGTCGGGTCGGCGAGGTCCTGGTAGAAGTCGGCGAGCCGCTCCGGCAGGGCGAGCCCCTTGTAGACGACGGTCTTCGACGAGCAGCTCGCGACGTAGAAGTCGTCCGCGCCGCCGAGCTGGCTGACGAGCCGACCGGCGCGCTTGCGGATCATGAAGAGCACGCGCTCGAAGCTCTCCATGGGCGCCACGCGCGCGATGAAGAGCTGCTTCATGGCCGGGCGGCTGGCCTCGGCCGTGGGGCCGAGCACGCGCGGGTTCACCGGGACGTCGCGCCAGCCGATGACGATCTGGTTGTGGTAGCGGACGACGGAGTCGACCACGCGCATCTGCGCGGCGCAGCGCGCACGGTCGCGCGAGAAGAAGCCCTGCAGCACGCCGTAGTCGCCCGGGTTGGGGAGCTCGATCTCCCGGCGCTCCAGCTGGTGCTGGTAGAAGGCGTGGGGGATCTGCAAGAGGATGCCGGCGCCGTCGCCGGTCTTGGGGTCGGAGCCGGCGGCGCCGCGGTGGGCGAGGCGCCGCAGGATCTGGAGGCCCTTGTCGACCAGATCGTGCGAGGGGGCGCCGCCCAGCTGAGCCACGAAGCCCAGCCCGCAGGCGTCGTGCTCGTGCGTGGGGTCGTACAGACCGCTGGAGCGGGGCAGGGGCACGGGCTCATATATAGCCATCGCGCCGACGTCGCGCCCAGCAGGTTTCCAAAAACACGGCGCGCGCCGGCGGCTCGCGGCGTAGCATCGCGCGCGATGCGAACCCGGTGGATGGTGGCGGTGGCGATGGTCGCGGCTTGCGCCCCGGCGGCGAGCCCGCCGCCGCCCCGCGCGGTCCCGTCGCCGGGCGTCGCCCACGCGGACCCGACGCGCGCCGAGGTGCCTCCGGCGGCGAGCGCGCCGCCCGCGGCGTCCGCGGCGCCGAACGAGGCCGCCGAGGCCGGTCGCCTCTTCAGCGAGGAGGCCCTGGACGACGGCGCATTCAAGCTCGCGGAGTCGCTCTCCGACGAGGTGGGGCCGCGCCTCGCCGGCAGCCCCGGGGACGCCCGCGCGGTGGCGTGGGCGCTCGCTGCGATGCGCCGGCTGGGTCTGCGGAACGTCCGGTCCGAGCCGGTGAAGGTGCCGCACTGGGAGCGCGGGGATGCGTCGTGCGCCATCGTCGACCCGCCGAGCCCGCTCGTCGTGACGGCCATCGGGATGAGCGTGGCCACGCCCGCCGCGGGCGTCCGCGCGCCGGTGGTCCGCGTGACCTCCCTCGACGCGGCGAAGCACGCGGCGGCGGACGCCTACAAGGGCAAGATCCTCTTCTTCGACGTATCCATCCCTCGCGCGCGCGACGGCCACGGGTACGGGCAGGGGATCGGCGTGCGCGTCGCCGGGCCGAGCATCGCCGCCGCGCACGGCGCGCTCGCCGTCGTCATCCGCTCCATCGGCACCGATCACTCGCGCCTGCCGCACACCGGGTTCCTGCGCTACGATCCCAAGGTGAAGGCCATCCCGGCGGCGGCGCTCTCCATCGCCGACGCCGACGTGCTCACCCGCGCGGTGGCGCGCGATCCCGCCACCGAGATCACGCTGCGGCTGACGCCGAAGAAGCTCCCCGACGCCACGAGCGCCAACGTCATCGGCGAGGTGCCCGGGCGCACCAAGGAGCTGGTGCTGCTCGGCGCGCACCTGGACGCGTGGGACCTGGGGCGCGGCGCGGTGGACGACGGCGCCGGTGTGGGCATCGTGCTGGAGGCAGCGCGCCTCATCCGGCGGCGCGGCGTGCCGAGGCGTACGGTGCGCGTCGTGCTCTTCGCCTCCGAGGAGAACAGCGGCAACGGGGCGAAGGCCTACGACGCGGCGCACGGCGAGGAGCCGCACGTGGCGGCGATGGAGGCCGATCTGGGCGCGGGCGCGCCTTACGCCGTGCGCTGGGTGGGCGCGCCCGACCGCGCCCCGCTCTTCGACTCCATCGCGCGCGGGCTGGCGCCCTTCGGCATCGCCGCCCCGAAGAAGCCGGCGTGGGGCGGGGCGGACGTCAACGGCCTCCGGGCGCTCGGCGTGCCTGTGCTCGACGTGAGCCAGGACGCGTCGCGCTACTTCGACGTGCACCACACCGCGGGTGACACCATGGAGGCCGTCGACCGCGACGCGCTGGCGAAGGCGGCGGCGGCGTACGCCTACGTCGCGCTGCGCCTGGCGGACGCCGAGGGCGATCTCGGTCGCGTGCCGGAGTCGCAGCGCGCGTCTGAGAGGATGTGAACTTCGTTCACATCCCTCTCAGTGAGTGTCCTGGGAGGGGCGTCGCGCTCAGCGCTGGGCGCGCCTGCGAGGCGGCTGCGCGCCCTCCACCTCCGCCGGCTCCTCCGCCGGCGGGCGGGTCGCGGTGCTCGACACCCGCACCCGATCGTCGAAGGCCTGCACGCGCACCAGGCCGCGCGCGCTCACGCGGTAATAGACGCCGCCCTGGTCGTCGATCTCGACGCCCGCATGATCCGGGTGCGTCTTCGCCAGCTCGGTCAGCAGGGCGTCCGCCTCCGCGACGGGCATGCCGACCGCGCTCGCCACCTCCTGCGCGGTCACGATGCCGCCGCGGTGCTCGGAGAGGGAGAAGATGGCCTGCACGCGCGTCTCCTTCTGCTCGTCCATGCCGGTCTTGGCGAGGGACTTGCCACCCCGGAGCAGCGCGATGCCGAAGCCGAGGCCGAGCAGCGCGATGGGGATGCCCACGGCGTACCCGGCGAACCCCGCAGGGAAGATGGCCTGCAGCAGGCCCATGAGCATCAGCCCGAGCGTCAGGCCGAGGCCGAGGACGATCCACCCGAAGACGCGCGCCACGGTGCCGCCCACGATGGAGGTCTGCCCGGCGAGGTTGGTGGACTTGGCGGCCAGCGGCCAGCGCGGACCTCCGCATGCCGTGCAGTACGCCGCGACGCCGCGGTAAACGATGGGGGCGTTCTTGCGGCAGTAGGGGCACACGACGCCCCCAAGATGCGTACGGACGGGGCTGCGGTCAACAGCCGGGACGGGCGGGGGCCCATCCCACGCGGGGTGGTCGGGCCCTCACTGGCACTGATCGACCCACTGGGGGCCGCACGGGTGGTCCGGCACGCCGCCCTCGCGTACCCCGCCGAACTTCGCCGGGCCGGCGCCATAACCTATCGCGACGCTCAGGGCGTCGCAGGGGGCGTTGGTGTTGTCGTTCTGCACGCTCGCGGTGATGTCCTGCGCGTCGCAGACGAGCTTGCGAATGGCCTGGTAGGTTGGGTTGGTGCCGCAGAGCGCGCCCTGCGTGATGGGATCGCGCACGGCCTCCAGCGTGGTGAGGAAGTCCCGCGACGGCCAGCGGCCGGCGATGGTCCCCTCGTCGATGCGGTAGCTCGACCCCGAGGGGACGATCTTCCCGGTGATCACCGCGCTGGAGAGCTTGACGTGCAGCGACCCGAGGCCGGCGCCCGAGGCGAACTGCAGCTCCGCGCTCGCCAGCGACGCCACCAGCACGCCGTCGGTGACGTAGGCCGAGGTGTCGACCGAGTTGGGGAGGGGGATGTACGGCGGGCCGACGCCCCCCAGCAACGACCCCTGGTCTATCGCCCACGAGTCGCCGCCGTCGAAGCTCGCCGGGACGATGCCGCCGTCGCCGTTGTTGGTGCCGTCGGACACGAAGACGGCGGCCTCCACGCTCGTGTCGTTGGCGGTCCCGTTGTAGTTGCGAAGGCGAATGACGAAGTTGAACGTCCCGTTGGCGAGGTTCTGGTTCAGCTTCTCGGTCTTGAAGACATCGGCGTAGGTGGTGAAGTTGATGAGCAGCACGCCGGCGCTGTCGTCGCGGCCGTTGGGATCGTCGCAGACCGTGCCGGCCTCCGGCGGGATGCACGAGGGGGCCCCGGGGCACGTGCACGTGTGGTCCAGGTCGTAGCCGCGCAGGGTGCCCGGCGCCCCCGCGTCCAGGTTGAAGTCGAAGTGATCGATGGCGAGGACGATGTCGCCGGCGTCCACGCCGCCGTCGTCGTCATGGTCCGGGCGCGGGGGGTAGCTCGCGTGGTCGCAGCCGGTCCCGCCGTCGCCGGCGTCGGGTGGCGTCCCGGTCTCGGCGCCTGCCTCCGCGGGCACCAGGAGCGAGGCGTCGTAGACGGCGCAGGACGCCCACGCAGCGAGCCCGGCGACGAGCGCCGAGAGCGCGAAGAGGAGGCGCCGGAGAGGACGCACGGGCGGCGTGCTCGCTCAGCCGATGCCGAGCAGCTCGACCTCGAACACCAGGGTGGCGTCGGGGGGGATGGCGCCGGGGAAGCCCTTCTCCCCGTAGGCGAGGTGCGGCGGGATGGTGAGCTTGCGCATCTCGCCCACCTTCATCCCGGCCACGCCCTGGTCCCAGCCCTTGATCACCTGGCCTGCGCCGAGGGTGAAGCTGAAACCCTTGCCGCGGTCGCGCGAGGAGTCGAACTTCTTGCCGTCGGTGAGGGTGCCGACGTAGTGCACGGTCACCTTGTCGCCGGACTTGGCCTCCTGGCCATTTCCTTCACGCAGGGCGTCGATCTTGAGGTCGGTGGACATGACCGAACGGTCGCCGCACCGCGGCCCGCAGTCAAGATGCACCAGACTGGAGGGGAGGGCGCGGGCGTGGTAGCCAAGACGCGCGATGACGCGACGCGGCCTCTACCCCGAGATCGAGCCCTACGAGCGCGGGACCCTCCGCGTCTCCGACATCCACAGCATCTACTACGAACAGTCGGGCAACCCGCGCGGCAAGCCGGTCGTCTTCGTGCACGGCGGCCCCGGCGGCGGGACCGACGCGAAGCAGCGCCGCTTCTTCGACCCGGCGGCGTACCGCATCGTCCTGTTCGACCAGCGCGGGTGCGGCAAGAGCACGCCGCACGCGTCGCTGGTGGACAACACCACCTGGCACCTCGTCGCCGACATGGAGGCGCTGCGCGCGCACCTCGGGGTGGAGCGCTGGCAGGTCTTCGGCGGCTCGTGGGGCAGCACCCTCGCCCTGACGTACGCCGAGAAGTACCCCGAGCGCGTGACCGAGCTGGTGCTGCGCGGCATCTTCCTTTTGCGCAAGCGGGAGATCGACTGGTTCTACCAGAGCGGCGCGAGCGCCATCTTCCCCGACGCCTGGGAGGAGTACCTCCAGGCCATCCCGGAGGCGGAGCACGGCGACCTGCTCCACGCCTACTACGAGCGCCTCACCAGCGAGGAAGAGCACGTGCGGGTGCGCGCGGCGCGCGCGTGGAGCGTGTGGGAGGGGCGCACGAGCTGCCTGCTCCCCAGCGCGGAGCTGGTCGCGAAGAACGCCGACAGCGAGTACGCGCTCGCCTTCGCGCGGATCGAGTGCCACTACTTCGTCCACCGCGGCTTCTTCGAGCGCGACGACGAGCTCCTCGCCAACGTGGATCGCATCCGCCACATCCCCGGCGTCATCGTGCAGGGCCGCTACGACGTGGTGTGCCCGGCGCAGAGCGCCTGGGCGCTGCACCGCGCCTGGCCGGAGGCGGAGCTGCACCTGGTGCCCGACGCGGGCCACGCCGCGCTGGAGCCGGGCACCCTGCACCAGCTGGTCACCGCCACCGATCGCTTCCGCTGAGAGAGTCGCAGTGGAGTTCGGGCCGAGCTTCCGCGAGACGCACACGCTGCCCGACGGCACGCGCGTGGTGCTCCGGCGCATCCGCCCGGAGGACGGGGCGGAGCTCCGGCGCGGCTTCGACGCCCTCTCGCCGGAGTCGCGCTACCGGCGCTTCTTCGGTCCGGTCTCGACCCTCGACGATCGCACGGTGGATTACCTCACCTGCGTCGATGGCTTCGACCACTTCGCGCTCGTCGCGCTCGTGGAGTCGCTCGACCTCAAGAGCGAGCGCGGCGTGGGCGTGGTGCGCTTCGTGCGGTTCAAGGACGACCCCGAGGTCGCCGAGCTCGCCGTGACGGTCGTGGACGACATGCAGAACCGGGGCCTCGGCACCCTGCTCACTCTCACCGCCGTGCGCGCCGCGCGCGAGCGTGGCATCCATCGCTTCCGTGGCGAGGTGCTCGCCGCCAACGAGCACGTCGTCAAGGCGCTGCGCGAGGCCGGCGCCGAGGAGAAGGGGACAGGCGACGAGACCATCGCCTTCGAGGTCGACCTCGGAGAGGGCGACGAGAAGATGAGCGTCCTGCGCAAGCTGCTGCGCCTGACGGCGACGCAGGTGAACCTCATCCTGCACCGGATGTTGCCCGTGCCCTGGTTGCCCACCAGGTGAGGCGCGGCGGGACGGCTTGTCGCGCCCGCCCGCATGTGGTGAGGTGATCGCGCGTGACCTCCAGCGATCTGCTCGACACCATCGAGGCGAGCCTCGTGACGTTGGGCGTCGGAACGACGGCGTCGATGCGGGCCACGCTCCGTCCGAAGACCACCGCGTCGATCATCCCGCGCAGCGCCGAGAGCGGGCTCGAGCTCGAGGGCACGCTCGGCGAGGGCGGGATGGGCATCGTCGCCCTGGCGACCCAGCGCTCGCTCGGCCGCAAGGTCGCGGTCAAGACGGTGCGCCGCCACGACGCCGACGCCGTCGAGCGACTCGTCCGGGAGGGGATGCTCACGGGGGCGCTCGAGCACCCGAACATCGTGCCCGTCCACGACCTCGTCACGAACGCCGAGGGGCTGCCGCAGCTCGTGCTCAAGCGCATCGAGGGCACGACGTGGCTGGACCGGATGAACGACGAGGAGGGCGTCGAGCGGCTCTTCGGCGCCAGCGACCTGCTCGAGTGGAACCTCGAGACGCTCGCGCAGGTCTGCCAGGCGGTGCACTTCGCACACAGCCGCGGGGTGGTGCATCGCGACCTCAAGCCGGACAACGTGATGGTGGGGAACTTCGGCGAGGTCTACGTCGTCGACTGGGGGATCGCGACGCAGGCGGGCGAGACGTTCGACGCGAAGGACGGCATCGTCGGGACGCCCGCCTACATGGCGCCGGAGATGCTGCTCGGAGGGACGCTCGACGCGCGCACCGACGTGTACCTCCTCGGCGCCATCCTGTACGAGATCCTGAGCGGCAAGCCGCCGCACCAGCACGCCGAGGTGCGACGCGTCATCGAGAGCGCGCTCCGGGGTCCGCCGCCCATGCCGGTCGTCGCGCCGGAGGAGCTCGCGGCGCTGGCGCGCGCGTGCATGAGCCGCGAGCCGGAGGAGCGACCGCAGACGGCGGAGGCGGTCCGGCGCGCGCTCGTCGCCTTCTTGCGCCATCGCGACTCCGCGGCGCTCGCCGGGCACGCGGAGGCGAAGGTTCGCGATCTCGAGCACGCGCTGACGAGCCGTGACTCGCTGGTCGCGCCGAACGACCCGGCGCGGAGCGAGGCGCCTGCGCTCTACGGGGAGTGCGTCTTCGCGTTCCGCGCCGCGCTCGAAGCCTGGCCGGAGAACGCCGCCGCGCGGGCCGGGCTGGGGCGGGCCGCCCGCGCGATGATCGAGCACGATCTCGCGCGCGGGCTCGCGCGCACCGCCGAGATGCACCTCGCCGACCTCCCCGCGCCCGACGAGGCGCTGGCGAAGCGCGTGGTGGAGGCGCTGTCGCTCGTGCGCGCCGACGAGCGGAAGGTCGCGGCGCTCCGGCAGCTCGGGACGGAGCTCGACCCCGGCACGGGACGGCGCATCCGCATGCAGATCGCCGCGATCATCCTCGCCGTCTTCGCCGCCAGCGGCGTGTTCGACCAGATCTTCATCATCGGGACGCCGCACGAGACCCATGGGTACTTCGTGCTTCAGGGCGTCCTCCACGCGCTGGTGTGTGGCGTGCTCTTCCGCGCGTACTGGACGTACCTGAGGAGCTCGCGGCTCAACCGGCAGCTCGCGGCGAGCGTCATGTTCGCCATGGTCGCGGAGGTCGCCGCGCACGTCGGGGCCGACGTCGCGGGGCTCTCCGTCGCCGACACGCGGGCCTCCCTCATGTTCCTGTGGTTCGCGATCCTCGGGATGATCTCGGTCACCCTCGTTCGAGGGGTGTGGCCCGCAGCGATCGCCATGCTCGCGGGGTTCTTCGTCGCCGTCGTCGACCGCGACATGTGCTTCGTGGCGAGCACCGTCACCGACCTGATCCTGCTGCTCAACGCGGTCCTCGTATGGCGCGCGCCGGACGCCGCCGCCGCGGCCGGCCACAAGCCCTGACCGTCCCCCAGGTCTCCGCTGGTACGGCGCGCGGCGGCAGCTCGAGGCGGTCGATCTGCCCCTGCAAGTAGCCTGGCGGTCCGACCTCACCCGTCGTCCATCAGCCTGTCCACCTTGCGCAGCTCGGGGAAGAGGAACGCCCAGACCCCGACCACCAGGCACGTGCCCACCCCGCCGACCAGCACGGCGAGCCGCGGTCCCAGCCATTGACCGGTCACCCCCGACTCGAACTCGCCCAGCTCGTTCGACGCCCCCACGAACACCAGGTTCACCGCCGAGACGCGCCCGCGCATCTCCGGTGGTGTACGCGCCTGAAGCAGCGTCTGGCGGATGACGACGCTCACCATGTCCGTCACGCCGGAGAGGAAGAGCAGGATGATGGAGAGGGCGAACTGGTTGCTGAGCGCGAAGCCGACGGTGGCGAGGCCGAAGCCCAGGACGCATGCGTACATCCAGGCGCCGGCGCGGCGGCGCAGCGGCCGCGCGGCCATCCACGCGCCGGTGACCGCAGCGCCCAGCCCCGGGGCGCTGCGCAGCAACCCGAGGCCCCACGCGCCGACGTGCAGGAGGTCCGCGAACATGGGCAGGAGCGCCACCGCACCCCCCAGGAGCACCGCGAACAGATCGAGAGAGATGGACCCCAGGATGATGGGGTGCGCCCACACGTAGCGAACGCCGGCGAGCACCGCCTCGCCGGAGGCCCCGCGGCCGGACATGCGCGCCGGCGTGCTGCGGATGCGCGCGACGCTGGCGCCGGCCATGGCGCAGAGGACCGCGCACATGACGTACACCGCGCGCCCGCCGACGGCGGTGAAGAGCACCCCGCCGAGGGCCGGGCCGGCGATCGCGGCCACTTGCCAGAGTGACGAGCTCCACGCCACGGCGTTCTCGAACGCCGCCGCCGGGACGACGTCGGGCAGCAGCGCGGCGCCCGCCGGCTGACCGAAGGCGCGCGCCACGCCAAGGCAGAAGAGCACGGCGTAGATGGGCCAGAGCGCGGCGCGCCCGGTCCGGACGTAGGCGAAGAGCACCAGGGAGAGCACGGCGCTCGCGGCGTGCACGGCCGTGAGCACGCGGCGTCGGTCGAGGCGGTCGGCCGCGTGGCCGGCGATCAGCGACAGCCCGGCGATCGGCACGAACTGCGCGAGCCCGACGTAGCCGAGATCGATCGCGTGGTGCGTGCGCGAGAAGACCTCCCACGCGATCGCCACGCCCTGCGCCTGGATGCCCACGATCGACGTGAAGCGCGCGGTCTGCAGCTTGCGGAAGTCCGCCGAGGCGAACGCCCGCGAGGAGGATGGTGCGCCAGCCGCCTCGGCCATGGGCGACGCAAGCAAGCACGGCCGCGGTGGGCTGTACACCCGAAACCGAATTGTCATTATGGCGACGCTCGGCCCTGCCGTTGCCAGCGTTTCGTCCGGCCGTGTGACGCGCGCACGAGAGATCGCGCAGTTGCGACGATGGGAGAGCTGGCACCGACCTTGAAAGGTCGCTCGCATGCACCCCTATCGCCCCCTGCCGCCCTTCCCCGGTCCTCCCGTCCGCTGCGTCGACGCCGGCACGTGTCCGCCGCCGCGCGTGGAGGGCTCGGCGCGCTCGTCGCTGCGGGCCGCGGGCGCGGTGGCGTTGCTGGGCGCGGCCGCAGCGGTGGGCGCGACGGCGCACGCTTCGCTCGCGAGGCACGTCGACATCGAGCCGCGCGTCCTGGAGCGCGCGGTGGGGAAGGCGCCGCCTTCGCGCGCCGCGCTGCCCGTCGCCGCCACGCCGGCGCCCGCCGCCATCCACCTCGCCGGGGCGTTCGCCTTGCTGGATGACCGCGCGGGCCACGACCCAGTCGTGCTGCTGAAGCGCGCGCACGCCATCGCCGAGGTCGTCGACCTCACCATCCTTCGCGTCGCGCTCTCCCCCGACGTGGTGGACGATCTGTCGCGCGGCCGCGGGCTGCCCGCCGAGACGGTCCCCGTCTACTCCGGCGAGCGGGTGAGCGGCATCCAGATCCGCGGTCTCACGCCGGGCTCGCCGCTGCGGGCGTGCGGCCTGGAGACGGGCGACATCGTCGTCGGCATCAACGGCTTCCGCCTCGACGACGGCACCTTCTTCGACCTCGACCCCGCGCACCTGGAGCGCGCGGGTCACGTGATCGTGGAGCTGCTCCGCGGATCGCACCGCATCGTGCTGAGCATCACCTGGCCCCGCACCGCGTGATCGCGGATCCCTCGCCCTCGCGCCTCACTCCTTCTTGTGCTCGATCTCCGGGGGCACCTTGAAGAACGCGTTGTGCTCGGGGTCGTTGTAGCTCTTGTAGTCGGGCACCCACGGCGTGAAGGTCGTCCCGTCCGGGCCGTGCTTCACCGTCAGCGCCATCGGCTTCACCTGCCGGTAGCTGGAGTCCACCGGCAGGTCCTCGTTGTCGCCGCCGCCGGCGGAGAAGAGGGTGAAGAGGCGCGCCTGCGGGTCGTCGTAGGCGGTGTGGAAGCCGTCGTTCACCTTCTCGTGGCCGCGCACCATCGTGTGGCAGCCGACGCGCTGCATGAAGGCCTTGAACTGCAGCTTGCCGAAGGCGAAGCGCGCCGACTTCTCCTGCAGGTCCGCCGGGATGACGTCGGCGGTGCTCGGATCGCTCCACATCATCTGGAAGCGGATGTCCGGGTCGTTGAGGGAGGAGAGGTCCTTGTAGCGCTCCTTGAGCAGCCGGTCGCGCGGGATGCCGCCGTGCACGAAGAGCACGCGATCGAAGAAGAGCATGTTGGGCATCTTCTCGAAGGTGGCCTGGTAGTGGCGGAACACGTCCACCGGCAGGTGCGGCTTGAGCGAGTTGATCGCCTCGGCCGGCTTCACGCCGCCGTAGATGTTGCCCTTGAACTCCACGTAGTACTCGTGGTTGCCGCGCAGGACGTAGACGAACTCCGGCGCGGTGGCGAAGAGCTGGAGCACCACGCGCAGCACGCCGTTGAGAGAGAAGAGCCCGCGATCGATGTAGTCACCGAGCAGGATGAGGCGCGGCTCCGGGGCGTTCTTCGGGTCGCGCCGGAAGGCGTCCACCCGCTCGAAGAAGCGCGACTGCATGAGGGTCGCCTTCAGGATGCTGTAGCAGCCGTGCAGATCGCCCAGGACGGTGAGCTCGTACTGGTGGTCCGGCTTCGCGGGCACCACGTAGACGTGGCCGTCCAGGAAGGACTCCTGCCCGGCGAAATCGCCCACCGTCTTCTTCCCGGCGAGCTTGCCGTTGCCCTTGGCGCGCTGCTCGTCCCAGAGCTCCGCCACCCGGTCGAGCAGGGCGCGGTCCGCCGAGATCTGCTGCGCGATGCGCTGCGGGTCGCGCGAGTAGTGGAACTCGGTGGGCGTGAAGAAGGGGTGGTTCTGCACGACCTGCGGCAGGCTCCGCGCGCTCTCCACCTGCACCACGGCGGCGTCGCTCTCGTCCTCTTCCAGCTCGATGCCGGTGTCGGCGTCGAGGAGCTGCGCGATCTCCGCGCGGAACTGCGCCTCCGCCGGGTGCACCTGCCCGTCGGCCATGATCAGCTCGTCGATCGTGGACATGAGCTGCTCCTGGCCAGCGCGGTCGAAGCCCTGGAAGATCTCGAAGCAGCGCACCTTGAGCTTGGAGTGCACGAAGGCCGTCGGGTCCTCGCTGTCGGCGACCGACTCGGTGAAGAGCTCCTTGACGCTCTGGTCGATGCCCTCGAACACCTCGTGGAAGTGCGTGGTGAACTTCTTCACCACGTCCGTCTTCATGGCCGTGTCGGCGCCGCGCATCGCGGTGTCCGCGCGCTCCGCGACGAGCTTGCCGATGTAGTCGCGCACGAACGCCTTCTCCGAGGCGTCGAAGTCACCATCGATGTACCCGAACGTCGTCAGGTAAAAGATGATGGCGTGCATCTGCTGCTCGGCGAGGGTCGGGTCGTCGCTGAAGGTCATCATGGCGGCGATGATTGTAGTCGAGTCCGGCGCCCCGCACGAACCGAACCGGCATGCCGCTCAGCGCACGGCGCTTTCGGCCCCCGCGGCGCGCTCGGCGCGTGCCAGGGCCGAGGCGGTCACCGACGCGAGGATGACCGCGCCCCCGGCGATCGCGTAGGTCGAGGGCCTCTCGCCGTTGACGAGCACGACCCACACCGGGTTGAGGATGGGCTCGATGGTGGCGAGCAGCGTGGAGCGGATGGCGGGCAGGCGGCCGACCGCGGCGCCGTAGAGCCAGTACGCGGCGCCCATCTGCACCGTGCCGAGCAGCACGACGATGACCCACGCGGCGGCGCCGTGCATCGGCCCGCCGAGCATCGACCGGCCGCAGACGACCACCGCCATCAGGTTGCCCAGCGCCATCGCGACGAAGGGGGAGGCCGCCTCGCCCTTCCACCCCGGCCCCTGGACGCGCTGCTCCATCCGCATGAGCAGCGGCACGCCGGCGAAGCCCAGCCCGGAGAGGATGGCGACCAGGTTCCCCAGGCGTCCCTCGGCGGAGACCTTGTCGAGGAAGAAGAGCACCATGCCGAGCACGCAGCCCACCGTCGCGACCCAGTCGACGGGCCGCACGCGCTCGCGCAGCAGGGGCCAGGAGAAGAGCGCCACGTAGATGGGGCCGGTGTACTGCAGCAGGATGGCGTTGGCCGCGGTCGTCAGCTTGGCCGAGACGACGAAGCAGATGACCATCACCGCGTAGCTCGCCGCCGCCCCCCACACGTACGGCCGCCGGAGCGTCGCGAGGAGCCGGAGGCCCCGACGCCGGGACTCCACCACCGCCGCGAGGAGGAGCACCGGCACGGCGAAGAGGCTGCGCCAGCCGGCGAGGGAGAGCGGGCTCGCGGTGACGCTCTTGACGCCGAGCCCGCCCGTCGACCAGAGCATCGCCGCGAGGAGCACCCGTGCGGTGGCGCGTCGTTCGGGGGCCCGGTCCATGCGGCTTGGGGCTCATAGCACGGCGTGCTAACAGTGGGTGACGATGCTTGATTGTAGAATACACGTACTGGCGATGGTCCTCGCCGCCACGGCATGGACGGCGAGCGCGCGCGCCGCGGACGGCGGCCCGGCCGACGCGGGCGACGACGCCGCGCTGGACGCGGGCGACGACGCCGGGGACGCGGGGGACGCGGGGGACGCGGCCGCGACGCCGGACGCGAGCGACGACGCCAGCACCTCCGACGACAGCGGGGTGAGCACCGTCCGCGCGGACACCGGCACCGACGAGCCCGACGCCGGCGGCGGCTCGGGGGACGACTCGGGGGGTGGCTGCTCCGCGGCGCCGTCGGATCCTGCGGCGGGCCTCGGGATGTTCGGGCTCGTCGCGGCGGGCCTGCTCGTCGGGCGCACTCGCCGCCGCCGCAAGTGAGCCGGCGCCGCGGGGGTGCGCGCCTCGCGGCGTGCGTCGCCTTCGCGGCGGGCGCGGCCGCCTTCGCGCGCCCGGCGCGCGCGTGTGGCGTGGGCGCGGCCGGCGGACCGGCGGGCGTGTGCGACGCGTCGGCGGCCATCGACGCCAAGCGCATCGCCGCGGCCGATCGCATCGGCGCGAGCTACGGCTTCACCCACAGCATCCTCTTCTTCTCCGGCGACCTGCGCGCGGAGACGGAGCGGCACGTGGTGGTCGCCTCGTGGGAGCACCGGCTGGGCCCTCGATGGACATTGCAGGTCGGCGCGGGGGCGCTGGTCGGCGGCGGCCTGTACACGCCCACGGGCACGTCGCCATTCCTCCCCGGCGTCATCGGCTCGGTCTCCCTCTCCGACCGCGTCTTCCAGGGGCGCGGCTGGGCGGCGCCCTTCCTGCTCACCACCTTCACCCTCTCCGCCGTGTACGCCACCACGTCGAAGTCGGGCGACGCCCAGGCCACGAGCTACTTCGCGTCCGACTTTCGCTTCGGCGCGGTGCTCGGCACGACGCTCGGCGGGGTGCTGACGCCGTATCTCGCGGCGCGCGTCTTCGGTGGGCCGGTGCTCTGGACGTACCTGGGCGAGTCGGTCCTCGGGACGGACGCGTACAAGTACGAGATCGGCCCCGGGCTCGCGCTCGCCCTGTTCGGCGGCCGGGTGGCGCTGGACGTGGACACCTCCGCGCTCGGCGAGAAGGATCTGCGCGCCGGCCTGAGCGTCGCGTTCTGAGAGGATGTGATGTCCCGGGAGGGGCGGCACGGGCCCTCCTCCCCACGCGGGCCCTCCGCTGCGCGTCGGGCTCTCCGGCGGCCGCGGAGATCCGGGTCCGGGGGCTCCTTGTCGCTCGCGGCGGTTCGGCGCTACTCTCGTCATGATGCGAGTCGGGCGCCTGGCGATGGGATTGGTGCTGCTCGCCGCTGCCAGCGGTGCGCTGGTGGTCGCGTGCTCCGATGCCGCGCCTCCGCCTCTCGTGCAGTCGTACAAGGACGCCGGCGTCTCCGAGCCCTACGACGCCGGCACGCCCGTCCCACCCTCGCCCTGCAGCCCGCCCAAGGAGGGCTGCCCCTGCGCCGACGCGGGCGATCAGCTCTACTGCGGCCTCATCTACCGCAGGGCAGGCGACATCATCGACTGCTCCAAGGGCTACATGACGTGCCTGGACACCGGCGAGTGGGGCCCGTGCGAGGGCCCGATGGTCTGGACCGGCGACTGAAGGGCTCAGTACCGGGGGATGCTCGGGTCCACCTGCTGGCTCCAGGCGTCGATGCCGCCCTCCAGGTTGAACACGCGGAGGAAGCCGGCGCCGGCGAGCTGCTCGGCGGCCGCCCGGCTGCGCACGCCGTGGTGGCAGTGCACCACGATGCGCGTCTCCCGCGGCAGCTCCTCCAGCTCCTCCATCAGCGCTTCGTCCAGCTTGCGCGCCGCCACGATCGCCGCGATCTCGCGCTCGGCGTCGGTGCGCACGTCGATGAGCAGGAGCTGCTCCTTCGCCGCGAGCATCGCCTCGAGCTCCGTCACCGACATCGCCCCGACGCGCGCCGGCGCCGCGGCGGCCGCCGCCGGCCGGTTGGGGTTCTCGATCTTGAAGCCCTTGCCCGCGAGGAAGTCGATGTGCATGCCGCCGGCGCGCGCCGCGCTGTCGGGGTCGAAGAGCAGCGTCACGCCGCCGGTCTCCACCACGAGGTCGTCCGGCTTGCGTGCGTCGAAGTACAGGTCGTGCTCGAAGCGCGGGCCCACCTCCACGCGCAGCGGGTCCGCCCCCGCCTCCTCGGCCGCGGCGAGGATCTCCCTGCGCGCGACGTCGGTCAGGGTGACGGCCGGGGGCGCCGCCGCGGGCTTCTTCTTCGGCTCCGCGCCGAGCAACTTCGCCAGGTCGCCCTCCGAGTGCATCTCGCGGACGATGTCGCAGCCGCCGACGAACTTCCCGTCGACGTAGAGCTGCGGGATGGTCGGCCAGTCGGAGTAGACCTTGATGCCATCGCGCATCTCCGGTGAGCCGAGGACGTTCACCGTCTCGTACGCGCCGATGTACTCGTCCAGGATGCCGACCACCGTGGCGGAGAAGCCGCACTGCGGGAAGTGGCGGCTCCCCTTCATGAAGAGCACCACGCGGTGCGCGCGGACGAGGTCGTCGATTTGCTTGCGAACGGGCTCCGGCAGGCTCATGGCTCTCCGTGGAAAGGGGTTCAGCGCTCGAAGCGCACGCGGAAGCTCTTGGCCGCGACGACGGCGTTGCCGGCGCGGTCGAGCGCGGGGCTGTAGGACTCGCGCAGGGCGCAGGCGCGGGCCTCGCGGCCGAAGCCGTGCCCGGGATCCTGCACAATGGTGACGCGCTGCGGGCGCCCGCTGGGCCCCACCGTGACCGACACGACGGCCGCGGCCTCGTCGATCTGGTCGGCGTCGGCCTCCGGCGGGAAGGGGCAGTGCCACTCGCTGGAGCCGGCGAGCTGGATGGGGCGAGAGAGATTGGCGGCCGCGACGGCCTGCTGCGGTCGCACCGGGCCGCGGCCACCGGGCACGCCGCGCGGGCTCACCGCCTGCGTGTGCACCGCCACCTTGCTGGTGCCGGTCGCCTGCGTCACGCCGCCGGCGTAGCTGTCCCCGGTGCCCTGCACGAAGGTGTTGGTGAGGTCGAGCGGCGCCTGATTGTCGGGGTTGGCCGCGAGGATCTTCCCGGCCTCCGCGGGGGCCGGCGGGGGCGGGGGCGTGTCCTTCGCCTCCGGGGTCGGCGGCGGGGGCGGGGGCGGGGAGTCGTCCTTCTGCTCCGGCGGCGGCGGGGGAGGGGGGTCCACCTTCTCCGGCACGATGTCGATCGTCTGCGTCAGGTCACCGTCGAGCGAGCCGGCGAGCTGCTGGACCCACGCGATGAGCTCGGCGTGGATGTACGCCGTGCGGATGGCCGCGACGCCGTGGACGGCCAGCGCCACCAGGATCCCCACCACCATCGCGCGCAGGCCGTGCTCCCCCAGGGCGTCGATGCGATGCATCGGGTCCTGCGAGAACGCCGGCGTCATCGTGGCGACGTGCCGGGCGCGCGGGCCGTGGGCGGTGCCGTTCACCTCACCTCACTTCTTCGGCTCGTCCGGGTGGACCGGCGCTGTGGGGGCGACGCCGAAGGCGATCTTGGTGACGCCGGATTGCTTGAGGAGATCCAGCACGTGGATGACGCGCCCGTGCTGGACGGTGGTGTCCGCCTTGATGACGGCGCGCAGCTCGGGGTCGCGGAGGTGGGCGGCCCTGGCCAGATTGTAGATGGCGTCGTCGTTGGGCTGCTTCTTCTTGTCCACGTAGGTGGTGCCGTCCGCCGCGAGCTCGATGCTGAAGACCGTCTGCACCTGGCTGGAGCCGGTGGCGGCGCGCGGGAGGTCGAGGGGCACCGCCGACGGCTGCACGACCATCTTCGCCGTCACCATCAGCACGATGGCGAGCACCAGGGTGACGTCGACGAGCGGCGTCACGTTGATCCCGACGATGGCGTCTTCCTCTGCGACCTGTCCGCCCGCCATGGCTCAGGACTCCGCCTCTTCGGCCGCGGGCTCCTTCTCCTTCGGCTCTCGCCTGGAGGGCGGAGGTTGCTCCTTCCCCTCCTTCGCGGGGCGGGGCGCCGCCTCCACCGGAGCCCCCGCGAGCGCGCCGACGGGAACCGACTTCAGGTGAGCGAGCAGCACGTGGGCGAGCGCGTCGGTGTTGGCCACAGTGCCCTTCACGATGCGCTGGAAGTAGTTGTACGCGGCCACCGCCGGGATGGCGACGAACAGGCCGACCGCGGTGGCGACGAGCGCCTCCGAGATGTGGGCCTGCAGGGCGGCGCTGACCGTCGCTCCGGTGCCGGTGGCGCCGCCTGTCGTCGTCACCGCGCCGGACTCGCGCGCGAGCTCGTCGAACGCCGCCACGATGCCGATGACGGTCCCGAGCAGGCCGATGAAGGGGGCGTTGTTGCCGACCGTGCCGAGGAATGCGAGGCGCTTCTCCAGCCGGGTGCGCTGCAGCGCCGCCGCGCCGGCCATCGCCTCCTCGGCCGCCAGCGCGCCGAGCTCCGCCTCCACGAGGCCGGCGACGACGACCGCCGCCTCCGCGCTGGGCGAGGACTCCAGACGGCGCCGCGCGCCCTCAAGGTCGCCCCGGCGGAGCAGCTGCGCCAGGTCGCGCATGAGCCGGGGGACATCGTCGCGCAGGGAGAGGAAGAGCCACGCGCGCTCCAGCATCACGGCGACCGAGATGATGCTCAGGATGAACATCAAGATGAGGACCCACCCGGCCCCCAGTCCAACCAACGCGCTCTTGACTCGTTCCAGCATTCGTCTTCTTCGTCCTCTCGTGCGGCCGTCTGGCCGACGTCACGTCGATGTGGCGTCCCTGACTTCGGCTTCGGGCGGGGCCACGACTTGGTCGAGCACGGTGGTCGCGAAGGCTCCCTTCGATAGCACGAAGCAAACCACGCAGCTCGGATGTTCCTGCAACTCGGTCGAATCTACGTCGACCGTCAGATCCGTCACCCAGAGGCGCAGCGGCCGCCGGGTGCCGTCCCCGAGGCCGGCTGACCGGGCCTCCAGGTCCGCGATGTCTCCCACGATGGCGTCGGTCACGATTTGTTCGAGCCGTCCGGCGTCGCCGACGGGTCGCATCATCTTGGGGCCGAAGAGCGGGCCGGTGGGGGAGAGCTCGCCCCGCGCCGCGCGCTCCCTGTCGGCCTGAACGTCCGTGCAGACGAAGAGACCGCCGGAGTCGTGTCGCTTGAGCACGTCGCCCTCGATGGGCGCGTCCCAGTCCCCGCGCTCCAGCCGGCGGGCCAGCACCGCGTTGAAGACGGCCGACTGCAGCGCGGAGAACTGGAGGCGACGAAGCCGCTTGTCGCGCGGGGGCTGCTTGGTGCCGGCGAGCCACGCCTTCGCCTGGTCGGCGTTGTCGCCTTCCCGGCCGAATCGCTGAGCGCCGAAGGCGTTGGGCACGCCGCGCGCGGCGAGAGCGCGGAAGGCGTGGTCGAGCTCGGGCGCCCGCTCCCGCGGGACGTGCCGGATGCGGATGGTGAAGCGGTTGCCCGCGAGGTGGCCGGTGCGGAGCTTGTGCGGGTGGCGCGCCACGTCGAGGATGGTGATGCCGTCGAGGGACAGCGCGGCGGCGCGGCGGGCCATCTCCTCCGCGGTCTGGCCGCGCGGCGGGGCCAGGGAGATCGTCTGCGTGGTGACGGCGACGCGATCCTTCATCCCGGCGATGCCGGCGGCGCGCGCGTCGGCCCCCAGCGCCGCGGCGATGACGCGCGCGGCGGCGTCGGTCGTCATCCCCCGCTTGCGGAAGCGGATGAAGACGTGATCGCCCTCGCCGCTCGGCGCGTAGGCGGGGATCTCCTCCACGACGAAGTCTTCGGGTACCGACTTGATGACCCCGGGTACACGGCCCATCGGGGGGGTTCTTACCACGAGCCGGGCCGTCGGGCTGGTCCTCGCGGGCGGCGTGGGGGACGAGCCGCGGGCCGGGGTCGGGGGGGCCTCCGCGCGGGAGTCTCCATGTCGTCCGGACACGCACCCAGCCGGCCCAGCAGCCAGCGGGCGGCCGGACCGGGCGGGTCGGCGGTTCGGTAGACGGCGAACAGGTTCAGGTGGAAGGGCGAAGGGCCATAATCGGCTGGGCGAATGCGCACCAGACGCCCGCGACGCAGGTCCTCCGCCACCAGGGGCTTGGGCATGCGCGCCCAGCCGAGGCCGGCGCGCAGCAGCGCGTGGCGCGTGCGCAGGTCCATCAGGCGCCAGACGCGCCCGCCGAGCACGCCGAAGTCGACGCCTGCCGTCAGATCGCTGCGGTCGGACAAAACGAGGTGGACGTGCTCGCGCATGACTTGCGCGGGGATGAAGCCGCGGTGCCGGGCAAGCTCGTGCTCGCGCGCGACGACCGTCACCATCTCGATGCTCCCCATCGGCCAGCGGTGGAGCCCTTCGGGGAAGCGCGGAAGCTCCGCGCTCAGCCCCACCTGACACACGCCGTCGCGCACGAGCTGGGCGACGCCGCCGAGCGCCTCCGAGCGGAGGAGCAGCTCCACCGCGGCGAACTCTCGCTGGAACGCCTCCACGGCCTCCACGAGGGTGGCCATCGGGAAGAGGACGTCCACCGCCAGCGTCAGCCGCGGCTCGACGCCCTGGTGCATCGCCCGCGCGCGCGCCTGCAGCTCCGCGGTGCGGTAGAGGATCGCGTGCGCGTCGCTGAGCAACGCGCGGCCGGCGTCGGTGAGCTCCGGCGTCTTGCTGCGGCGATCGAAGAGGGGGACGTCGAGCAGGCGCTCCAGGTTGGCGATGGCATAGCTGACCGCCGACTGCGCGCGGCGCAGGTGGCGGGCGGCGGCGGAGAAGCTGCCCTGCTCGACCACGGTGACGAAGACGTGGAGCTGGTCCAGCGTGACGGGGTCCATCGACATGGTGCATGGACCTTAGCAGTCACACATCGGTCTGGCTGATGGTCAGAAGGAGGACAGGTCGAGCAGCGGGGACTGGACGAAGTCGTTGCCCGCCGCCGCCGCGTGGCACTCGTTGCAGCCACCGCAGCCGGTGCCGTAGCCCTCGCCTGTCGGCGGCGCGACGCCACGCCAGATGATGGTGGGCGGTCCGGAGGTGGGCGGCGTGAGCTCGAACCACTCCCAGTCCCTGGCGCCGCCGGCGTTGTAGCCCCCGCCGCGCTTGACCATCGCGAACACCTTCCAGTCCGCCTCGGCCCCCTTCTGCGTCTCCTTGACGATGACGGTGCCGACCGGGAAGCGCGTGGAGCCCGGCGGGGGGCGGTGGTTCAGGTAGGCGACACGCGACGCCGAGGGATCGTGCGCCGCGCAGCCAGCGTCGGCGCCGTCGACCGGCGTGCCCACCTGGAAGGGCTCCCACGTGCGGTAGTCGGCGAAGCTGGCCGTGTAGGCGACGAAGGTCTGCCCCTCGTCTCGCGAGGTGGCGTCCGCCGACGCACACGAGAGCGTAGCTGCGATCACCACCGCGAAGACCGGCTTCATCGCCAGCACCTGTCGCCGAGCGCCAGCAAGGCCATCCTGCATGGCTCTGTCTTAAGGGATATGAAAGTCATTTTCAAGTTCAATAAGACGGGCTACACTCGTTGCAGGTGAGGTTGGCGATGAGACGAGAAGAGATGCGGCTCCGGTCCTTGTTCCGACGGGCGATCCTCGCGACCGCCGCCACCACCCTCTGCGCGTGCGGATCGTCCGACGGACCCGCGGGCGCGGACAGCGGGGCCGACGCGATCTCCGGGCAGGACGCCATGCCGCTCGCCGACACGGGCGTCGATGCGCAGGAGCCGCCGGGTGACGGCGGGGTGGACCCGTGCGCGATCGAGCAGGACATCGACGCCGCCGCGGAGCTTTGCGGCTTCACCGTGAAGGTGCCGTGCGGGCTCCCGCCGGGCACGTCGACCTCCGGCTGCTCGCTCACCCTCGGCGACTGCGAGAACATCTGCAACGGCATCGTCTTCTACTGCTCCGCCACCGGCGACTCCTGCGTCGACGGCGGCATCACCGACGCCTCACCGCTCCTCGTCGACTGCGCGACGTGCCTGGGCGGGCCGGGGCGACGCCCGGAGGGGCTGCGCCCGCCTGAGGCCTCGCCTGCGGCGTCGGCGCTCGGCGCGTACCTGGCCGGCTCGGCGCACATGGAGGCCGCCGCGGTCGTCGCCTTCCGGCGGATGGAGGCGGAGCTGGCCGCCTTCGGTGCGCCGGCCGATCTCACCGCGCTCGCGGCGCGGAGCGCCCGCGACGAGCGCCGCCACGCGCGCGCGGTGCGCGATCTCGCCGCGCGCCACGGCGCACGACCGCCGCGCGTGCACGCCGCGCGCGAACGGCGTCGCGACCTGGAGACCTTCGCCGCGGAGAACGCCGCGGAGGGCTGCGTCGGCGAGACGTTCGCCGCGCTCGTGGCCTGGTGGCAGGCGGCGCACGCGGGGGACGGCGCCATCGCCGCGGCGATGCGGACGATCGCCGCCGACGAGACGCGCCACGCCGCCTTCGCGTGGCAGGTGGCGCGCTGGGCGGAGGCGCGGCTGGACGCCGGGGCGCGCGCGCGCGTGCGCGATGCACGCCTGGCGGCCGTCGCCACGCTCCGCCGCCAGGCGGCGCGCGACCTCCCGGCCTCGCTGGTGCGTGACGCCGGCTTGCCGCCGCCGGAGGCGCAGCGCGCGCTGCTCGACACCCTGGAGTCGGACCTCTGGACGCCCAGGGGCGAGGACGCGCGCTCGTGAGGCGCGCGCTCGCCGCAGGCGGAACCCTCGTCGCCGTCGCCATCGCCGCCGCGTGCTCCGGCGGCGACGACACCACGCCGCCGGCGGGAGACGCCGGCGCCGACGGCCCCGTGGCCTCGCCGCCCATCATCTCGGTCGTCTCGCGCGACGATCGCTTCGTGGTGCGCGAGCACATGCTCGCCGGGCTGGAGATGCAGCTCTCCGGCGAGCCCTTCGCCGAGGCGATGGGCCGGGACCTCACGCGCTACAGCCGCGACTTCCGCCCGCCGGACATCTACTTCGACCCCTCGCTCGACGGCTTCGGTCCGTTCCTGGATCCGGCGGGCTTCGCCAGCGCGATCGAGTCGTACGAGTACTCCAAGCAGCCGATGAACGAGCTGGCGTTCGAGTCCGGCGCAGGGATCTCGCTGGCGTACGCGCCCCTCATCGACACCGCGCAGGCGGGAGGCACCGCGGCGTGCTCCGCGCTGCGCGACGTGGTGCAGTCGCTCGGCGCGGCGAGCAACGCGACCTCCCGCTTCGTGCACGCGCAGGCGACGCCGGAGAACCCGCTCGGGTGGCCGGGCATCTGGCCGACGATGGAGCCCTTCGTCTCCTTCGATCCCACCATCGCGCCCACCAACTCGGTCTCGCTCGCGTGCTCCATCACCTCCGACGACGACCCCGGCGCGAGCGGCGGGCTGCTCAGCGACGACTACGAGTGCGACGCCACCACCCTGCACCTGGTCGATCGCGCCAACCAGGTGGACGCGGCCATCTCCCCCGGCTCCAGCGGCTGGGCGGGCTGGAAGTCGGCGCTGTGGATCATCAACTACCTGCAGTCGATGCACGACGCCGCGGAGACCGCCGTCACGCAGGTCGACGAGGCGGATCTCGCGCAGGTGGGCGCGCCGGGCAACGCGGTGCTCGCCAAGGACGACGGCGCGGTCGCCGGGACCTACCTCGGCTCGAGCGACATCGAGGGCTTCCAGGCGGGGCTGATGCTCAGCGAGCTGGACAACGAGGCGCAGGACTGGCTCACCGAGAGGTTGACGGGCGACGGCACCGCGCTGGGCGGCTTCAAGGACCTCGCGGGCGCGCTCGCCTACGACGCGAACGCGCCGCTGCTCTACTTCCCGGCGGAGATTGCCGTCACCGAGGCGACCGACCCCGACTGCGAGTTCCCGCGGCCCAGCGCCTACGCCGTCCGCACGCCGGGCAGCCGCCTGCTCGATCTGTCCGGTCTGCTCGGCGCGTACGCGTCGCTCTACGCCCTCACCGATCAGGCCAACGCCGAGGTCGGCGGCTCGCAGGCCGTGCGCGCCTACTTCGACGGCGACCCGTTCCCCGCCGACGATCAGATCGCGGACGGCGAGCCCACCCTGCACGACCGCGCGCTCGCCATGATCCGCGTGGCGCTGGTGGACCTGGCGCGCATGCACCGCGACCCCGCCTCCGGCCTTCCCGTCGACGACGCTTCGGTGAGCGGCGGCCAGGTCACGCGCGGCACGACGCTCTCGGCGGTGACCGCGGCCTACGCGCTGCTCGCCCTGCGCACCACGCGCCGGGCGCTCTCCGACCAGCTCAGCCTCTACGGCAACAACAAGCCGGACACCGCGACGGTCACCACGCCCCTGGACGCGCCGCCCATCGCGACCACACCGAAGCCGGAGGTGGTGACCGAGGAGCTGAACTCCATGGTCGCCGCCCTCGCCAACCTCTTCTACGACCACCTGACCGACGCCTCCGGCCGCGCGTGGCCGGGCTGGGACGTGGCGAAGGGCGCCGTCACCAGCGACGACGACGTGCTCGACGCCCACACCGCCGCGGTGCGCGGCCTGCTGCTCGGCTACCTGGCGACAGGCGACACGCGGCTGCGCGACCGCGCGCTCGCCGTCTACCAGCGCGTGGAGGCGAAGTTCTACGACCCCTCGGCGCGGCTCTACCGGCCGACGCCCGGCGACACGTCGGACACCGTGGAGTTCGGGGTGATGCGCTTCGCGCTCCTGCAAGCGATGCTGCGCGACACCTACGAGCTCATCGGCGTGCGCGCGGGCCAGGAGGACCTCGCCGCGCAGATCGAGGACCGCGTCGGGCGGCTGGACAAGCTCCTGCTCAACGGCTGGGACGACCGCAACGGCAACAAGGGGGTCGACTGGCCGGCGGAGTGCATCCAGGTGGTGGATGGCCTGCCGCGCGGCGGCCTGCAGATGGCGGAGCGCACCCTCACCGGCGAGACGGGTACGGTGGCTGACAAGAGCGACGCCGGGCCTCGCAAGATCGCCACCGACCGCGAGCCGGATTGCGTACCGGAGATCTCGGCGGCGGGCAGGCCCTCCGCGCTGGCCGACTCCATCGTCCTCAAGATCACCAAGGTGGGGCCGTGAGCGCGCGCCTCCTCGCACGCCTCGCCCTCCTCGGGGTCGCCGGCTCGCTCGCCTGCTCGTCGTCCGACGTCACGCCGCCGCCGGCCGGCGGCCCGCAGGGCGAGTCGGATCACTCGTCGAGCATCGCGGTGAGCACCGACGGCGCCACGGTCTACGTCGTCAACGCCGACGCCGACTCGGTCTCCTTCGTCGACGCGCGCGCGCGGACGCTCATCCGGGAGACGCCGCTCTCGAGCGCGCCCCCCGCGGTGGACGGCGCCGGCCGCTACGAGCCGGCGGTCGGGCCGCGCGCCCTCGCCCTCGGCCCCGGGGGCAAGACGCTCTACGTCACCGGCGAGCGCAACGGGCACGTCTACGCACTGGACACCGCCTCCGGCGCGATCACCGCCGACGCCGACACCTGCTCCGAGCCCATCGGCGTGCTCGCCGCGCCGGACGGCAAGAGCGTGTACGTCGCGTGCTCGCAGGACGACGCGGTGCTCGCCCTGGACGCGACGACGCTCGCGGTCACCGCTCGCGTGGACACGCCGCGCAAGCCGTGGACGCTCGCCTGGAGCGCCGACCGCTCGCAGATCTACGTCACGCACCTGCTCGGGCCCGGCGTGAGCGTGCTCGCGCCCTCGCCGCTCGCCCTGCAGACGACATGGGCGGTGGCCGACGGCCCCCCGGGCGCCGATCCCACCGTGCCGCACGGCGAGTCGCGCGGCCTCTACGACGTGCTGGCGCGCCCGGGCACGACGGAGACCTGGGCGCTCCACATGATGCTCGGTACCGACACGCCGCAGCCCACGCTGGACTTCCAGCGCACCGTCTTCCCGGCCATCTCCCTGTTCGATGCCGGCGGCGCGCCGCTCGCGCGGCTGACGGTGAGCACCGCGCCGAAGGATGGCGGCGCCTTCGGTGACGTGGTGTCCGGCCCGCGGGCCATCGCCTTCTCCGCCGACGGCAAGCTCGCCTTCGTCGCCGACACCGGCAGCGAGGACGTGCTGGTCGTCGACGCCGACAAGCGCGTCGAGGTCGCCCTGGTGCGGCCGCTGCCCGGCCACCAGCCGGAGGGCGTGGCGGTCTCCGCCGACGGTCACGTGTACGTCGACGAGCGCAACACCAGCGACGTCGCGGTGCTCGCCGTCTCCGGTGGCGAGGCGGGTCCGGTCACGGTGACCGTCGACGGCGCCGCCATCCCGCGCCTGGCGAAGGACCCGATGCCCGCCGACCTGCGCCTCGGCCAGCACGTCTTCTTCTCCGCCCAGAGCGACGAGCTGCCGGTCACGACCGATCACTGGGTCTCCTGCGCGAGCTGCCACCTGGAGGGCCGCAGCGACGCGGTCACCTGGCGCTTCGGCCAGGGGCCGCGCGACACGCCGTCCAACGCCGGCGGCACCAAGCAGACGGGCTTCCTCTTCCGAACCGGCGCGCGCAACAAGGTGCAGGACTACTGGCAGACCATCAACGTGGAGCAGGGCGGCCACTTCGACCCGAACGTGCCGGCGCTCTCGGCGGACCTGGACGCGCTGGAGAAATTCGTGGACTACGCGCTGCCCTACCCGTCCCCGCCGCGCGGCCTCGACCCCGGGCAGGTCGCGCACGGCAAGGACCTGTTCGGCTCGCTCGGGTGCGCGAGCTGTCACTCCGGCGCGGCCTTCACCGACTCCGGCGCGGGCAACGCCACGCTCGACCTCTCCGGCCCGGTGCTCCTGCACGACGTCGGCACCTGCGTGACCTCCGGCCCGTGGGTGGACGTCGCGGTCGACGACGAGGAGGGCCACCCGCGCGGCGCGTGCGCCTTCGACACGCCCTCGCTGCGCGGTCTGTCCGACAGCGCGCCGTACCTGCACGACGGGAGCGCGGCGACGCTGCAGGACGTGCTGAAGGGACCGGCGGCGCACGTGGGCGACGCGACGAAGCTCTCGGCGGACGACGCCGCGGCGCTGGTGGCGTACCTGCGATCACTCTAAATGGACGAGCGCGATTCGGAGTCGCGCTCGTCCGATTCAGGTCTTGTCTCACGGGGCGGCACGCGCCGCCCCGCCCCGAAGAACGACCCTCGTTCGCGGCAGGGGGTCGTCGCGCGTCAGCCCTCTTCGTGTGCCATGAAGTCCCGCGGGCTCCGGAAGTGCTGCTGCGGGGAGTAGAGCATCAGGTTGGAGACGCGCGAGGTGTAAAGGCACGCGTACTCCTCCACCTGCGCGCCGAAGCTGGACTGGTCGCTCGCCTCCTTCAGCAGCGAGCCCCAGTACGGATGGAAGCGCGCGTCGATGCGCTTCTCGATGGCCATCATCTCGGCGTCGCACTCGCGCAGCATTCCGCGCACCCGCTCCACGGCGCGCTTGACGCGCCCGCGCTCCGCCTCGGCTGTCAGGTCGCCGTGGCCGTTGCCGCCGGAGTGCCCGTTGCCGTTGCCGTTCTGCTTGCCCGTCGCGCGGGAGAGCTCCTTGAAGCGCGCCTGCAGGAAGCGCAGCTCGTCCTCCAGGTGCTCGCGCATGTCCTCCAGCTCCAGGGTGCGCGCGTAGTCCTCCCGGCACTGCTCGCTCGCGGCGACCTCGGTCTCCAGCTCCTGGATGATCATCGCGGTGCGCCACACGCTGTCCTTCTTGGACCGCAGGATGTCGCCGTAGATGTGATCGCCCACGTAGAGCACGCGGTCGCCCGGGGTGCCCAGCGCGCGCTCCAGCTCGTGCAGGTTGCCGCCTTCGTAGATGCGGCCGCGCTCCAGCGGGAAGGTCGCCGGCCGCACCGTCTCGCCCTCGCGCTCCATCAGCGGGCGGCGCTCGGTGAAGAAGGCGGGCTTGGTGGCGGCGACCACCACGACGTCGAAGTAGTTGCGCCACGCCGGATACTCCGCCATCGCCCCCCCGAGCAGGTACTGCATCATCTTCTCGGTGTAAGGCCAGCGCGAGTTGGTCAGGAGGAAGAGCTTCTTGCCCGCGCTGCGGAGCTTGTGCAGCGTCGGCGCGAGGTCGGGATCCCGCCGGATGAAGCGCGGCAGGTCGCCGAGCACCGCGTCCAGGATGGTGCCGTCGCGGTGCGCCTCGTCGATGCTCTCGCGGATGTCGGAGAAGAGTCGCGCGTAGTCCACCGCCTGGCCGCGCTGCTCCAGCGCGTCCACCAGCGCCGTGTAGAGCGCCACCTCCGAGAGCGCGTACAGGGTGTCGATCCAGTGGTAGCGCGGCGTCGCCGGGCGGAGCTTCTTCGCCTGGTAGAGGGAGCGCAGCTCGTCGCGGGAGAGCTGGCGGGTGCCGTGGTAGCCCTTCGCCACCTGCTTGTAGCGGTCCATCTTCAGCACGTGGCCGAAGCGCTTGTCGATGAGCAGGCCGCGCACCGGGAAGTCGATGGAGACCGGCACGTCGACGATGAACTCCGGGTACCCGCGACCCACCAGCTTCTGCTTGGTGGCGTCGATGGAGAGGCGGTCCATCTCCGGCTGGTCGTAGATGGCCAGCGTGTAGTCCATGTCGAAGCCGACCCACGCGATGCCCGTCATGCGCAGGTTGCGGTTGCAGAATACACGCTTCGTCTTCGGAATCGTCGCGCTGGGGTGCGCGCTGAATTCGTCGAGAGGAAGGATGAGCTGATTCGTGGCTTGGCTCACGGACACGCTCGGAAGATCAGCATCCCACGCCGCCCGCGTCCGGGCAACGTTCCGGGGGCGCTACATCCCGGAGAAGCGACGCATCAGCGGCCGGGCCAGGCTGCCGAAGCCGGCGAACCGCGCCATGATCTTGATGTCCAGCCGAGGCATCCAGTGGACCTTGTCGCCGTGCGCCGCCTCCCACGCCAGCTCTGCCACGTCCTCGGCGGTGAGCTTCACCCCCATCGACCGCAGCGTCCCCGCGCGGTGCGTCTGCGACTGGACCATGGGCGTGTCGACGTAGCCGGGCATGAGGTCCGCGACGCGGATGCCCTTGGAGCGAAGCTCGAGGTCCAGCGCCTCCGTCAGGCCGCGCACCGCGAACTTGGTCGCAGAGTAGACCGCGTGCTCGGGCACGCCATAGATGGCCGACGCGCTGGACATGCTCAGGACGAGGCTGCGCTCCGTCTTCTCCAGCAGCGGCAGCGCGGCGTAGACGCCGTTGACCACCCCGCCCACGTTGACGGCGATCTCCTTCTGCGCCTCGGCCGGGGGCACGTCCTCGAAGCGGCCGAGGCGCAGGATCCCGGCGCAGCCGAAGAGCACGTCCATCCTCCCGCGGGTGGCGGAGCCGAAGGCGGTGACCGCGCGGCGGTAGGCGTCGAGATCGGTCACGTCCAGGACACCCTGGCTGGAGCGCTCCGGCCCCACCTCCGCGCGGACGGCGGAGAGGCCCCGCTCGTCCACGTCGTAGAGGCCGACGAACCACCCCTCCCGGGCGAAGCGCAGCGCCGCCGCCTTGCCGATGCCCGAGGCCGCGCCGGTGACGAAGATGCTCTTCTCCATGGCCGGGTCCTAGCACAGCCTTGCGCGGGGAGCGTCCCACCCGTAGGGTTCCTCGATGCGACGCACCGCCGCCGTGCTCTTGCCGATCGGGCTCGTGCTTTTGGTGCGTTGCGGCTCGGCGGGTCCGGGGGACACGCAGTGCAGCCTCACCGGCGTCGGTCACGAGTGCACGCAGGACTCCGATTGCTGCACGGGCTACTGCCTGCTCTACGAGGACGCGGCGTACTGCCAGGCCAAGCCGGCGGTCGAGCAGGCGTGCGTGACCGACCAGAACTTCTGCACGCAGAACCGCAACTGCTGCAGCGGCCTCTGCGACAACAACCTCTGCTTCGGCAACGGCAACCAGTGTCTGGAGCTGGGGTCGGCCTGCACCGACTCCAACTCCTGCTGCACTGGCTACTGTCTCAACGACAACGGCTTCGGCGGGTGCGCCTTCCCCCCGGTCGGTGACGGCGGGCTCGGCTGCGCGCTCGGCGGGCAGGCGTGCGGGCAGGCGAGCGACTGCTGCTTCGGCCTCTGTCTGCCGCAGGGTGTGTGCGCGACGCCGACCGGCGGCGGCGACGGCGGCACCAACTGCGGCCAGTCGGGCGCGTACTGCCGGTACGGGAGCGACTGCTGCTCCAACCAGTGCCAGAAGCTGACGTCGACGAGTCAGTGCCGGTGACCTGACCCACCGGCACGCGCGGGCCCCCGCGCGATGCGGCGCCCCGCGGTCCAGCAGGAAAGGAAGATTTTGGGCGCCGCGTCGTACGACCGCCCATGCATCGCCTGACCGTGCCGCTCCTTCTCTTGCTCGCCGCGTGCAGCGGCGCCGCGCCCACCACGCTCCAGGACCCCGCCGCGCCGCAAGACGACCCGGCGGGTGATGGCGACGCCGCGGTGCGACCGGACGTGACCGAGCTGCCCGCCATCGACGCCGATGCCTCGAGCGACGAATCGAGCGACGACGACGCGGCCCCCGACGGGGGCCTGTGCGCCGACTACGTCGCCCCCGACACCGCCGCCACGTGCCACGCCTGCAACGGTTCGAGCAACGCCTGCCAGCCCAACGGGTGCTTCGGCGGCTACTACTGCGACACCGTCACGACCCACTGCGTGGCCCTCCCTGACGGGTGCTGACGCATCCCCCCGCCGCGGCTCAGCGGCGCCAGGTAGCCGTCCACGTGCATCCAGGATCATCGCGGTGGACGCAGGCGGTGTGCTCCAGGCTCGAGCCCCGCGTTCCGACGAGCTCCAGCATGGCGTCGAACCACCCGGTGATGCCGTACGCGCACAGGTAGTGGGGAAAGGCGACGCCCTCCAGGTGGATCTCCGCCCGCGCCTGTTCGACGTGACACTTCACCGCGCCCTTCTTGAAGTACTGCCGGTACACCAGCGGGATCTTTCCGAGGATGAAGCCGGGCGTGCCGAGCCGGAAGAAGGCGCGGTAGATCCCCGGCACGTCGTACTTGGCGATCTCCGAGCCGAAGTGACGCATGCGATTCAGGCTCGAGCCCATCGGGCCCTCGTAGATCGCGCGATCGATGCCGACGACCGTGGCCACCGTGCTCCACGCCATCGTCACCGCCGGCCGGAGGAAGGCTTCGCGCAGCGCAGGCGTGAGCCGCGAGAGCACGTCGCTCACGCCGCGCTCGCCGTACTCGTCGAGCACGTAGCGATGGCGCGCCGCCTGCCAGTGCGCCTTGCACGGGAAGTCGTCGAGAGGACCGAGGCGGTCGCGGCGCCCATCGAAGGGATCGAAGCCCGTCGCCTGGTCCGTCATAGAGAGCGCGACGATAGCAGCTTCCGTCCCCGGCTCGTTGGCCGAGCGAGCCCGGAGGCCAGGGAAGGGTCCTGGGTTTACGACGTACATGGCGGCATGCGACGCTTCGAATGCACCAAGGATGGGCACGCCAAGTTCTGGGCGGGCGCGGTCGCCGGCACCTCGCTGACGACACGGTGGGGCAAGCTGGGTACCGCCGGACAATCCAAGACCAAGGACTTCGAGGTCTTTGGCGACGGCGAACGAGCCGCCGCCGTCGAGACGCTGCGCAAGGCCATCTGGTCTGCGGGCGCCCACATCTTCGGCAAGCCGTTCTGGATCCAGGAGTTCGACGGCGATGACGACGGCCTGCTCATCCAGATCAACGACGGCCTCGTCCCCGAGCTGAACCTCGGCGACGTGGGCTCGCTCTATGTCTTCGAAGGCGGCGACGCCGTCTTCCAGTGCCACTGAGCCGACGCCACCTCCGCGGACCGGTCAGTTGGGATTGGGCTTCGGCGTCTTCGCCGTGCTCTTGGGCAACGTCGGGGGCGCGACGAGGTCGGGAGGGGGCGCAGCCGTCAGCACGTCCAGGAAGGTGACGATGCTCTTCACGTCCTTTGGCGATAGCTCCTTGCCGAGCTGGTAGTGCGCCATCATGTGCACCGCCTCGTCCAGCGACGCGACGGACCCGTCACTGAAGTAGGGTGCCGTCTTCGCGACGTTCCGCAAGCTGGGCACCTTGAACATCATGCGGTCGGCGTCGTTCTTGGTGTCCTCGTAGCGGCCCTGATCCTTCTGGTTCGGCCACGGGTGCACGAGGCCCGCCTTCTGGTACATGCTGCCTCCGACGCCAGGGCCCATGTGGCACGTGGTGCACCCGGTCTGCACGAACTTCTGCGCGCCCAGGAGCTCCGGCTCCGTCATCGCCGAGTGGTCGCCCTCCAGGTACTTGTCCAGGCGGCCGGGCGTCAGCAGCTTGCGCTCGAAGGCGCCGATGGCGATCCCCACGTTCTTCATGGTGATCGGCGCCTTCTCGTCCGGGAAGGCCTTGGCGAACCGCGTCACGTACTCCGGCATGGAGGAGACCGTCGCCACCACCAGCTTGTCGTCGGAGGCCATCTCCACCGGGTTCTGCATCGGACCGGTCGCCTGATCTTCGACCGTCGCTGCGCGGCCGTCCCAGAACTGCCGGAACTCGATGGCGGCGTTCAGCACGGTGGGCGAGTTGCGTGTGCCGTGCTGCTGCTTGTGCCCCACGCTCGTGGGCGTTCCGTCCACGCCGAAGGCGTCCAGCTTGTGGCAGCTGTTGCACGAGACATCGTGGTTCTTGGAAAGCCGGGCGTCGAAGTAGAGCATCTTGCCGAGCGCGACGCGGTCGGGGTTGGTGCCCGGGAGGTCGGCGCTCCTGGGCAGCGGCTGGAAGACCGCCATCACGCTCGGGTCGAACGCCGGCTTGGGCGCAGGAGCTGCGGAGGCGGACGCTGTCGGTGCGCCCCCGGACTCCTCCTTCTTGTTGCAGCTCGCGGCAAAGAGCAGGAGTGCGGCAGCACAGAGAAGGAGCTTGGGGACCATGGGCACCCGGGGCAGCAAGGCTCGTGCCGAGTCACGCGTCGAGGAGGTCCGCCGCGATCTCGTAGCTACGCAATCGCGCGGAGTGGTCGTGGATCATCGAGGCGAAGATGAGCTCGTCGGCGCCGGTCTGCTCCACGAAGGCCGCGACCTCGCGTCGCACGGTCGCCGGCGAGCCGATGGCCGAGCACGAGAGCACGCCGGCGAGCAGCGCGCGCTCCGGCGCTCCGATCTGGTCCATGTACCCGGGCCGCGGAGGCGGCAGCTGCGAAGGCCTCCCGCTGCGCAGGTTGACGAACGCCTGCTGCGCGGAGGTCGCGAGCACCGCGGCCTCCTCGTCGGTGTCGGCGGCGAAGACGTTGAAGCCGAGCATGACGTAGGGGCGCGGGTGGCGCTCCGACGGCCGGTAGCGCGCGCGGTAGACGCGGACGGCGTCGTGCATCTGCGCCGGCGCGAAGTGCGAGGCGAAGGCGTAGGGCAGGCCGAGCGCCGCGGCGAGCTGGGCGCCGAAGAGGCTGGACCCGAGGATCCAGATGGGCACCTGGAGGCCGGTGCCGGGGACCGCGCGCACAGGCTGCTCCGGCGCGGGCGAGAAGTAGTCCATCAGCTCCAGAACGTCCTGCGGGAAGTCGTCGGGTGTCGCGGCGAGGTTGCGGCGCAGGGCGCGGGCGGTGGCGGCATCGGAGCCGGGCGCCCGCCCGAGGCCCAGGTCGATGCGGCCGGGGAAGAGCGACTCCAGCGTGCCGAACTGCTCCGCGATGACGAGCGGCGCGTGGTTGGGCAGCATGATGCCGCCCGCGCCCACGCGCAGCGTCGTCGTCCCGTCCGCCACGTGGGCGAGCAGCACCGCGGTCGCGGCGCTCGCGATTCCGGGCATCCCGTGGTGCTCGGCGAGCCAGAAGCGGTTGTAGCCCCAGCGCTCGGCGTGCCGTGCGAGGTCCAGCGTGTTGCGGAAGGAGCGCGAGGCGTCACTGCCCTGCGTGATGGGTGCGAGATCGAGGATCGAGAGCGGGACCATGACGCGCGACGGTAGTGACGCGCGCACGAAAAGCAATCGGTCCGCGTTCGCGAATCGCGACCGCTCGTCTGGATCAGGGCATCGTGTACTTGAAACTGCCACCGCCGTCGGTGGCGATCCAGAGCACCTTGGCGTCGACCGGGTCGGCGACGATGTGCCCGAACTCGGACACCATGCTCCCCGTCGGGAGCTCGGTCCACGTCGCGCCGTCGTCCGGCGTGATCGCCAGCGGATTGACGTTGGTCGGACTCTCCGAGCTCGCGTAGGAGGTGTAGCCCACGACCAGCTTCCCGTCCTTCGTGTACGTCAGCGCGGACGCCATCTTCGGGAACGTCGAGCTGGCCGTCACGAGCTTGGTATCGATCTTCGTCCAGCTCGAGTCCCCGGTGGCGGACATCCAGACGCCACCGCTCGACCCGCGAACGCCCACGACGCATTGACCTTTGGGCCCCACGGTGACGCCTCGCGCGTCGGACATGGCGCTGGTCGCACTGCTCCCGGCCACCTGCGACCACGAGCCTCCGAAGTCGGTCGACTTCCAGACCCCTCCGCTGCCGGCGACCGCGAACGTCGCGTACAGGTTCTCCGGATTCGTGGGATCCTGCGCGAGCCCCGTCGGATATTGGTTCCCCTTGTACACGGGAAGCCCCGGGAGCCGGGCCCACGTGGCCCCGTCGTTGGAGGACGACCAGATGCCCGTGTCCCACGTATTGGACGTGTTGCCGGCCCCGCGCACGATCGCGAACAGCTTCCTGGTCGCTCCGGACTTCAGGAACTGGACCTGGACCGTCGAGGTCGCCAGGAACGTGTGCACCAGGGACCATGTCTCCATGTCGGTGCTCGTGAACAAGCCGATCTTGGCGTTCGGCACGTTGTCTCCGCCGTACGTGACATAGAAGTTGCCATGATCGTCCTTGGCGAAGCCGCCCGCGTCGTGACCGTCCGTCTGGGTCTTCGTGCCGATTTGCTGAAAATTCTTCCAGCTGAGGCCGCCGTCCTTGCTGATGGAAAAGCCCTGGTCGAACCCGCCGACCATCACGTTCTGGGTGTCGTCGGGGTCGACGAACACGTCCCACCCGCCCGTGATCATGATCTGCCCGGTGTTCTTGTAGAATCCGGCGACGTTCGCGGGTGTCGAGTACGTCGGCACCCACGACTTCTTGGTCAGCGTCGTGTCGCAAGACAGTGGCTGCCCGTTGGTCTTGATGTAGACGTTCGCCCCCGCGAAGAGGATGAGCGGATTCGACCTCGAGACGTCGAAGCTCAGGCCGGCGGAGACACCGAAATACGTCGCCCACCCGGTGTTGTACGGATAGGAGTAGCACGACCATGTGGTGCCACCGTCGGCGGTCTTGTAGATCGTGCTTCCGAACATCGCGTAGATGGTCTGGCCGCTGTCGTCCGTGATCCGGAACTCCATGACACGTGCGTTGGCCGCGCCCCCGGGGTTCATCTTCGTCCAGCTGTTCCCGGCGTCGATGGACTTGTAGAGGCCGTATGTCGCGTCCGAGCCTGAATTCATGCCCTTCGCGGCGTAGACGATGGACGGATTGTCCTTCACCGCGTCGATCGCCATGACGTGGTCCTGGAGCCTCGAATCGGCGATCTTGCTCCACGAACCGCCCCCGTCGACCGACTTGAAGATCCCGTTCATGCCCGCGTAGTAGACGGTGTTGCCGTCCTTCGAACCGACGGCGATCTCCGCCGTCGAATAACCCTTGGAGAGGACGGGGCCTCCCGTCAGGCCGAGCGGCGACCACGACTTGCCGCCGTCGAGGGACCTGTATCCCATGACGAGGTAGTCGGGCTTGGTTCGCCACTTGGTGTTCGAGCCCGCGCCGATGTAGATGACGTTTCTGTCGAACGGACTGATCTTGATCGCCGAAAACGCGTTCGCGTGAAGCGCAGCTCCGCTCGCGTATCCGTAGGCGGGCAAGCCATTGTGCAGATCGACGAACGTCTTGCCGCGATCCGTGGACTTCCAGATCCCACCCATGGTCGAGACGTACAGGGTGGAGGGGTCGGTCGGGTCGAGCTCGATACCGACGATCTTCTGGCTCAGGAGGCCGCCGTGCTCCCCGATGATCCGCTCCCACGTATCGCCGCCGTCTTCGGACCGCATGAACCCGCCGTTGTCCGAGGAGATGTAGACGTACTGCGGGTTCGTCGGGTCGATGACCACCTCGTTCGTGAAGGCGTCGCCCCCGGGGCCAAGCTGCAGGATCCCCGGCGTCGCCGGGCCGCCGGTGTCGGCGCCGGCGTCGGTGGCGGCGTCGGCGCTGCCGTCGACCCACGAAGCGTCCGGCGTCGACGCGTCATCCGGGGTGGTGGTGGCGTTGGGGCCGCAGGCCACCCCGACCGCTCCCAGTAGGAAGAGGGCTGCTCGAGCGTTCGACATCTTCACGTCTCCATCATGCGGTGGCCCGGCCGCAGTGACGCACTCATTCCATCACGAGACCGGACCGGCCGCCCTCCGAAAGTATTTGCGTTCGCGTGGCGAGTTTCGGTCCACCTGGACCATCGCTGGGCGGGGGAAGCCTTCCTTGATACGCTCCTTGGATGGGGAGATGGATTCTCGTGGCGACCGTCGGGCCCCTGCTCTCTGCCGCCTGCTTGTTCCCCGGCCTGGGTGACCTCGAAGGCGGAGGCCGCTCCGGGAGCGATGCCGGCGGCGACGCGTCTCCGGACGTCGCGAGCGAGGCAGGCGACGGCGCGTCCGACGCCGGACCGACCGTCTACTTCACGGACGATTTCGACCGCCCCGACGGTTCGGTCATCGGCAACGGTTGGCTCGTCAAGGACCCGCCGAGCTACGCGCTCGCGTCGGGGATGGTGCAGTGGGTCGGCGACGCCCTGAGCTACCGCGACCACCTCGTCCGTCGACCGGCGACCGAGGATCGACTCGACGTGAAGGCGCAGATGACTGTCACCTTCGGAGTCGGGTTTCCGGGGCCCTCGTACCCGCAACTCGACGTTCGCGTCCAGAGCGCCACGGCCGCGACCCCGGACGCATTCGACGGCTACATCTTCTACATCGAGGACGATCCCGCGCTGGCCTGGATCGCCCGGCAGACCGGGGCGGCCGCGGAGACCCAGCTGGCGGCGGTCGCCATCTCACCCGTGCTGCACGAAGGAGGTTCCTATCGCCTGTCGCTCGGCGCCGCCGGCACCGACCCCGTCCAGCTGAGCGCGACCATCGAAGCGCTCGACGCGAACAGCCAGTGGACGCTCATCGCCGAGCAGTCGTGGTCCGATTCCGACCCGGAGCGGATCGACACCCCGGGCGCGGTCGGGTTCTCGGGCGGGAACGGCGCCACCGGCGTCTACACCTACGATGACTTCTCGGCGCTGCCCCCGTAGCCCGGGCCTCCGCACCGATCGAGGCCGCGTCGAGCGGCCCTGATCGCGAAGCGTCACCGGTCCGCTTCGGAGTGGGTCTTGCGCTCGAAGTAGCCATCCAGCCCGGCGAACGCCGTGTGGAAGCCGTCGCGGACCATCTCGGCGTGCGCGCGGCCGGGTGTCCAGCCCTCGACGATCACCCGCTCCAGCCCGATGACCAGGCCCGTCCGGTCCTGGCCGTGCAGGCAGTGGACGTAGACCGGTCCGGCGTGCGGGTCGGCCAGCACGGTCATCAGGCGGTCCACCTGCGCGTCGAAGCGACCGCTGAGCGCGGGCTCGAAGGCGCTCATCGGCGCGTGCACCCACCGGATGCCGCGCACCTTCGCGCCGCGCTCCTCGTCGTGGATGGCGCCGGGAGAGGCCTCGACGAGGTCGGCGACCTCCAGGTCGACGATGGTCCGCACGCCGTGCGCCTTCAGGTAGTCCAGCCCCGCCGCCGACGGGTGCCCGCCGCGATACAGTCCGTCGCGCACCCGCGCGAAGTGGGCAATGGGCGCGTCCTTCACCGCGTTCACGGGGGGCCGTGAGGCGTACGCGTTGCAGCCGGCGAGCAGCGCGGTCGCGAGCAGAGACACGCCCTTCATCCCCCGACGATACCAACGCGCCGGACGGCGCGCCAACCGCGGCGAAGGTGGACGCTCGGCCGCCCTCGACGCCACCCCACGGCGGGTCTACCTTCGCGGGATGCGCTGGGGGCTCCTTCTGAGCGCGGTCGCCGCGGGCCTGGTCGGGTGCAGCCTGATCACCTCGCTGGACGACCTGGGCCGGGGCGAGGACGGCGGGACGCCGTGCGGCGTCGCGTGCACCGCCGACGCCACGGGGCTGAAGGCGTGTGACGGCGGCGTGCAGCCGTGCCCCCTCGGCTGCGTGGCGGACCCTTCGCCGCGGTGCAGGGAGATCGACCCCGCGGGCGTCGCGGACCCCACCGATTACGAGCCGGCCACCGCGGAGGCGACGTGGACCTCGCCGGACGGCTATGTCATCGACACCGACGACGGCGCCATCTCCAGCGGCGCCACGGTGGTGCGCGCGCCGGGCGTCGGCGTGGACGCCGCGAGCGGCATCACCTTCCGCCTGGCCGATCAGCTCGACGACTCGCGGCTCACGGTGCCCTCGCCGAAGCTGGGCATCTTCGGCTTCCGCTCGCTCCTCATCGCGAAGACGACCCACGTGACCGTGATCGGGAGCCGCGCCGCGGCCATCCTCGCCGCGACGAAGATGCTGCTGGAGGGGCCGCTGACGGTGCGCGGTGACTGCGAGGCCGGTGCGCCGGGCCCGGGCGGATACGGCGCGGAGCAAGGCCCGTCTCCGGGCGGGCACGGCGCGGGTGGGATTCTGCGACTCGATGGGGGTCTCGTGCTACGCGGGCGGAGGCGGCGCCGGTCACGGGGCGGCCGGCGGCGCGGGCGGATCCATCCTCAAGTTCGCCGGAGGCGAGGGCGGCGCGCCGCTTCCGTCGCTCGACGGCGGCTTGCTCGCCATCTTCGGCGGCAGCGGCGGAGGCTCGCAGGGCAAGGGAGCGGGTGGCGCCGGCGGCGGGGCCGTCCAGCTCGTGGCGGGCGACACGCTGGAGCTGGGCGCGTCCATCGACGCGTGCGGGTGCGGCGGCGTGGGCACGACCGGAGGCAAGGGCGGTGGCGGCGCCGGCGGCATGGCGCTGCTGGAGGCGCCGGTGATCGACGTGACCCCGGCCGCCGCGGCCGCGGCCAATGGGGGTGCCGGCGGGTGCGGCGCCGGGGGAGCGGACGGCATTCTCGGCGCGGCGCAGGCGACCACTGCCGGGACCGACGGCGGTCGCGGCGGATTGCTGGAGGGCCCCGCCGGTCAGGGTGACGATGCTCCGGGCGGTCTCTCCTCCCGGTACGCATGCGGCGGGGGAGGGGCGGTGGGCCGCGTCGTCCTCCACTCGCGCAGCGGCAAGACCGAGGTGCCCGCCGGCGGCGTGATCAGCCCCGCGCCGCGCTTCGGGACGGTGCTGGCGCGCTGAATGGGTCGACGTCTTCGTCGCCGCGTCGTGAGGCACATCGGGCTCGCCGGGGCTCACCCGACGCTCACTGCGGGATCTCGGATCCGGAGTCGCGCGCACGTGCGCCGGCACAGGTTGAGGGCCGCGTTGGCCTTGAGGATCGACAGGATGATGGGCCCATCGAGCTGCTTCTCCTGCTCGTACAGCCAGCCGAGCTGGCCGTCCGCCGCCTGCGGGTAGCCCAGCTCCTCGCACGCGTGCACCCGCAGCAGTCCGGCGAGCATGTCGCGCCCGTAGTCGATCGGTACGGCGCCCGGCTGGTTGCCGAGGGTCTCCAAGATCGCGCCCGCGCGACCGTGAGCGACGTGAAGGTACGAAGCCGAGAGACGATAGTCGGTGTCGAGCGTGATGTTGCCGGGGTACGGGTCGCACGCCGCGAGCCACTGCTCCGCGGAGGGCAGGTCGCTCTGCAGGCACGCGGCGCGGCTGAGGGCGCAGCGGATCAGGTGCTTGTGGCCCGGGTCGGACAAAAGCTCGAGCGCGGTCTCGCGGATGGCGCGGGCCCGCACCGGGTCGCTCGTCGACAGATCGAGGATGCCCGTCGTCGTGAGCTGCGCCAGCCAGGCCACGCGCTTCTGGTTGTGCGCGCTCGGGTCCTGCGCGAGCAGCGCGACGGCGTACTTCCACGCCTCGAACCACGGACCCCAGCTATGCGGCGGCCGGAGCTTGGCGAGGTGCGTGACGTCGGTGGGCGCAGAGAAGGTGGTGTAGGGGCTCGCCTGGGGGCCTTGCTCGTACTGGAAGCGCAGCTTGGCGATCCGCGCTTGCTCCTCGGCGGGCGAGGGCGGCGGCCGCTGCTGGGGCGCGTCGTTGCGCGCGCCGACGCTGCCCACGGCGCGGCAGTAGCCGCACTGGTAGGTGCCGCCCTGCGGTGACATCGTGACCGGCGCGCCGCAGGTAGGACACATCAGGGCGCGTAGCTGGGTCGTGTACGCGTTGCTCGACATGCGGAGGACCTCCGTGCGACGGAGGTCCTCGTCGCGCGTCCAGGCTACGTGTCTCGGAACCTGGTGGCACGCGCGATCGCCCTCCGTTCTCGATGCAGCTCACTCGCCGGCGCGCGTGGGAGCCGATCCACTCCCGGGCGCCGCACCGGCCTGGGGCGTGAGCTTCGGCACCCGGAGGAAGCTGATGGTGTCCCTCGCGTCCTGGATCCGCTCCTCCGCCCGCTTCACCGCGCCGTCGTACGCCGGCTTCCCCGCGGCCTTCGCCACGAAGTCGGTCAGGCTGGCGATGGCCGCCTCGAGGGACGCGATGGTCGCGTCCGCGCTGGTCCCTGCCTTCGCCTTGTACTCCTGCGTGAGGATGCCCTCGTTGAAGTAGGCGTCGGGGCGGCTCGGGTCGACCGACTTGCACGTGTCGAGCTGCGACTGCACTGCGGCGACCTGCGCCTCGTAGTTGGCGTCGGTGATCTGGCCGCGCAGCGCCAGCGCCAGGCCGAGGTGCGCGTCGTAGTCCTTCTCGTGCCCGGGCAGCGCGAGCGCGCGCTTGTAGGCGCTCTCGGCCTGACCGAAGCCGCGGAAGGAGAGGTTGACCGCGGCGTAGTTCATCCGCGCCTCGAAGAAGCCCGGGTCGAGGCGGGCGGCCGTGGCGAACTCGGCGACGGCGCCGTTGATGGAGCCGAGCTCGTTCTGGATCAGGCCTGCGGTGTTGTGGATGGGCGCGTAGTCGGGACTCTTGCGGATGGCCTGCGAGCAGACGAGCGCGGCGAGCTCGAGCTGCTGGACGTCGGCGCGCTTCGTCGTCGACACGCTGGTGGCGACGCTGCGGCCGCCGCGATGGGTGCTCTCCCCGGCGCGGGCCTTCGCCTGCTGAAGGTAGAAGAGGGCGAGCTGATTGAACGCAGGCATGTAGCTGTCGTCGATCGCGAGCGCGCGCTGGAGGTTCGTCTTCGCACACTCCATGTCGTCGCTGCAGCGGATGCCGGCGGTGGGGGCGCCGCGCTGCATCTGGAGCATCGCGAGGTTGACGAGGGCGGCGACGTCGCGGAACTGGGCGTCGAGGACGGCTCGGTGGAGCTGGGCGATCGCCGTGTCGATGTTGCCATCCGCCCTGTAGCGGTAGAGGGCGACCTGCACGCGCGCGGGGTGGAACTTCGCGTCCTGGGCGAGCGCCTTCTGGAAGTGCTCGAGCGCCGCGCTGGAGTCGTGACAGCGCTGGTAGGCGAGGCCGGCGTCGAAGGTGGCCTCGGGGAACTTGCCGTGCGAGGAGGCCGAGGCGTCGAACATCCGGGCGACCTCGGCGCAGCTCGCGGCGTCCCACGACGGCGGGCTCGCGGTGTCGTGCGCGATGAAGGCGGCCATGGCCGCGCGAAACTGCGTGGCCGCAACACCGTGGACGACAGGGGGGGGCGGCGTGGGGGGCACCGGGACAGGGCCGATCTTGCCCGCGGCGGTCTCCGCTCCGCACCCGAGCGCGAAGGTGACGAGTCCTGCAATGAACACCGAAATCGTCCTGGACATCATCCGCTCCCTCCGCGTGTTGGACTTGTGCGGGGTCTTCCGTCTTGGGCGACCGTTGCACGAAGGGCGCACCCGGTTCGCGCCCACGCGATGGAAGGATGGCGAAGACTCCACGGCAAGTCCAAGGCGAGAACGTTTCACTACACCCTCGGCAGGACTCGGAGTACGCTGCGCGAGCTCGGGACGGTTCGCCTCGACATCCGCGACTGCGGCACCCCGACCCCTTCGTCTCTTGGCATCACGGTGAAGCCCGGGGTGGACGTGCAGGTGGAGTTCAACGCCACGGAGTAGCGGGAGAGGCCCCTCCAAAGCCTTCGACGCACGCATGACTCGGTCGACCCAACTGGTGCTGCGCGCCCTCGGTGCGCTCGCGGTGATGCTGTACGTGGTGCTGTCCAGCCGCACCGCCCACGCGTTCCCGTGGATGATCCGCGAGGGCTACAACACGTGCAACACGTGCCACGCGGACCCATCCGGTTCGGGGATCCTCACGCAGTACGGCCGCGGGATGGAGGAGGTGGTCCTCCGCACGCCTTACAAGGGGAAGATTGAGGACCCCGGGACCCTCGGCAACTTCCTGTTCGGCGGCGTGACGCTGCCCGATCAGCTGCTGCTGCAGACGGACGTGCGCACGCTCCTGTACGTCAACGGGACGAGCTCGTCCGGGTACGCGACCCCGCGCGTCGTGCTGATGCAGGCCGACCAGTCCGCGCAGCTCAAGTTCGGCCGGTTCCGCCTGAACGGGAGCATCGGCTACAATCGCGACAGCGGCGCGCTCGCCGCCTCGGTGACCAACCAGCCAGCCGACTGGGGCGCCATCGTCGCGCGGCAGTACTGGATGGGCGTCGATCTGGGCGCGGACAACCAGTTCCTGCTGCGCCTCGGCAGGATGAACGTGCCCTTCGGGCTGAGATCGGTGGAGCACACGCTCTGGGCGCGCGTCGCCACGCGCAGTGACATCAACGCCGCGCAGGAGCACGGCCTCTCCCTCGCGTACACCGGGGAGCACTTCCGCGGGGAGGCGATGGCCATCCTCGGCAACTACCAGATCCACGGGGCCAGCAGCTGGGACGGCCCGCACGAGCGCGGTGGCTCCGCCTACCTCGAGTGGCTCGCCGCGGAGAAGATGGGCTTCGGCGTGAGCTCCGAGATCACGCACGCGGACGAGTCGCGAACGGATCTCATCGGCAAGGAGATGAACCCCGCGGTGCAGCCGGGACCGGCGTGGCGCCAGGCCCACGGCTTGTTCGCCCGGGTCTCGCCCGTGGAGCCGCTCGTCCTGCTCGCGGAGGCGGACCTGCTCTTCAACTCGGAGCTCGTCTCCGGCCAGGCGGAGAACCACTTCGGCACGGTGGGCTACCTCCAGGCGGACGTGCAGGTGTTCCAGGGCATCCACATCCTCGCCACCGGTGAGTTCTACAACCCGTCCTTCGATCAGGTGTCCACGTCGGTGGGTGGCTGGCTCGGGGTCTGGTGGTTCTTCGCGCCCCACTTCGACTTCCGCTTCGACTGGGTGCAGCAGTCCATCGCCGGCGTGTCCTCCCGCTCCGACGTGACGTCCTTCCTCTTCCAGCTCCACGGGTACCTCTGATGTCCGCCTCCCCGACCCGCCACGCCCTCGTGCTCGCGTCGATCGCGGCGGCGCTCCTGCTGACGCCGGCGGTCGCGCGGGCCACGCCCGACTTCCCCGCGGCGATCGCGTCGGACCTGGGCGTCTCGTGCGTGCCCCAGTGCAACGTGTGCCACACCAACAACGCAGGCGGTGCGGGCACCATCACCAAGCCGTTCGGCCGGCAGATGCAGATCTACGGCCTGGTGAAGTACGACCAGGCGTCGCTGCAGGCCGCCCTCACCCAGATGACGTCGAACAAGATCGACACCAACTGCGACGGCCTGATCGACACCGACGAGCTCAAGGCGTGCAACGACCCGAACGCGAACGTCCAGTGCGACGGGGGCACCGCCGGCGGCGGCAACACGGGCGACGTCGTGATCTACGGCTGCGGCGCGTCGCCGGGCGGCACCGGCCCGATGGTGCCGGCGATCGCGGCGCTGCTCGTGGGCGGCGTGATCCTTCGGCGAAGGAGGAGGCGAGCATGAACGTCGTGAAGGTGGCTCTCCTCTGCGTGGCGCTCGCGACGGCGGCGTGCGATCCGCCGCTCGACGTGGCGCCCGACGTGAAGCTCGCTCAGCTCCAGGGCACCTGGTACGAGATCGCCCACCTGCCGCGGCCCACCGAGCAGGGTTGCAGCCACACGGTGGCGACGTACAAGGCCATCGACTCGTCCAAGATGGGGGTCGTGCACGACTGCGTGCTGGCCAACGGCGAGCACCTGACGTCCACCGCGGCGCTCTACGCCTCCAACCCCTCGGAGCAGGGCCGGCTGAAGATCGACCTGGGCGGCTTCCTCGGGGACTACGACGTCCTGTACATGGCCCCCGACCAGAGCTGGTTCGTCGTCGGCCACCCGTCCCGGCAGTACCTGTGGATCCTCGCCCGCGACAAGCACATGGCGCAGAGCGACATCGACGCGGCGCTGAAGTTCGCCAGCGACGACGGCTTCGACACGACCAAGATCGAGTATACCGACCAGGACAGCACGCCGCCGCCGGCTCCACCCCCCTCGAGCGGCTGCGACGCCGGCGGCGCCGGCGGGGCGCACGACGGCGCGGGGCTGATCTTGACGATGGCCGGCCTGCTCGCCCTCACGGTCCGCAGACGAAGGACCCAATGAGCATTCCCGAGCGCCTGTCGGTCACGGCTGCCGCCACCCTCCTGCTCGCCGGCGTGCTCGCCTGCAAGGGCCACAAGCACGCAAGCGACGGCGGCGGCACGACCAGCATCGCGACCGCGACGGCGGCGACGGCGACCGCGACCGCGACCGTCGCCCCGATCACCGATCAGGCCATCGTCCCCCGTCTGATGAGCGCCCTCTCGAAGGCCGCCGGCTGCCCCACGAAGACGGGCCCGAACCGCCTGTGGTGCCTCGCCGATGGCTTCGACAAGGGCGAGCGCGACGGCTCGCTCGACGACGCCGGCAGCTACCTCGGCTTCAGCATCGGCCTCTCCGACGATTTTCCGGCGGCGCAGTCGCTGCAGAAGAACGTCGAGCTCTCCGCGCTCGCGGTGGGCAAGCGCGGCGGCGATCGCTTCGCCTGGATCTCGACGATCAAGCCGACCGATCCGGGGGACAAGCCCGCGATGCTCGCGGCGACGATCGAGCTCGCCAGCTTGCTGAAGAACGACGGCGACGAGGCGCAGATCGAAGGGGGACTCTACGACTACGTGCGCGGCCTGAGCGCGAAGGCGAAGTACCCGCTCTCCTTGGCCACGAACGGCTGGCGTATCGGCGGTCCGTCGACGACCGAGGTGCGCAAGGTCGGCAAGGTGCTCGTCGCGGTGGAGATCCCGCCGGCGGTCCCGCACAAGGGGATCTACGTCAGCATCTACACCGACAAGTTCGAGAAGAAGCACTAGCAGAGCGCCCCCGAACGAGCCGCGGAGCCCTGGCCTCAGCTCACGGCAGCACGACCCGCCCCGGGGCGCTGCTCGCGCCTTGCTCGGTGTGGCACGCGTTGCAGTCGCCGCTGGTCTGCGGCGTCGTCATGTCGATCTCGCGGCCCTGGTAGGTGACCTTCGCGGTGAAGGGCATCGTGAAGGAGGTCGGCGAGCCCATGAAGTTGCCGCTGCTGTTTGGCGTCATGGAGAAGGTGTTGCCGTGCGCGTCGATGACCGTGACCTGCGCGCCGGCGTACGACGAGGAGGACGCGCCGGCGCAGTTGTCCGGCTCGTGCAGGGTGGGATAGACCGTGCCCATGAACGTGTAGATCCGCGCCTCGCCCCCCGAGCCCTGGTGGCAGGTGATGCACGCCGCTCCCGGTTGCATGTCCCGGCCCTCGTTGAGGGTCACGGTCCTGCCGCTCGTGCACACCGACTGCGCTCCCCCGCAGGTGCCCTTGGGGTACCCCGCGGCGATCCAGGTGTTGAGCGCGTCGATGTTCGCCTGCGGCGGGGGGGAGGCCGGCGCCGGCGGCATCGCCGACGGGTTGCCTTGCATGCGGGCGACGGCGCGCTGCGCCTCCGTCTGGCCAGGGTACTGCGGGGAGTCAGCCGTGAGGTCCGCGTACGAAGCGAGGGAGATCGCCGCGCCCCCGGCCGGCGTCGGGCCGTGGCACGCCTGGCAGAGCTCCACCGCGCTCGCCACGTCGCAGGGCACGTCCCCGGGCAGGGAGGAGCCGCCTCCGCCGTCGTATGGCGTCGTCCCGCCCCCTCGAGGATCCCCCGTCGTAGCGCTGTTGCCGAGGTAGCAGCCCAGCAGAGTCACGCCGAAGGCGCACAGGTAGATGAGGCGTCGCATGGTTTCTCCCGGTCGCAGTGGGGAGGCAGCGCGGCCGGGTTACGAAAAACGTCGCCCTCCAGTGGGGCTGGTGGGGCGTCCGGGGCACCTCGGCCGTAGCCGCTGGACCCGCGCCCGCGCCCGGGTCGTCCGAGCGGCCTCCGTCGACCGAAATCACTTCCCCGCGGGAACGACCTTGCAGCGGTGCGCGACGCACGCCGCGCGCACGGGCAGCTGCGCGCAACCCATCGGCGGGCACATCGGCGGCGGCGCGGCCGCGCACGCCGCCCGAAACCGCTCGTGCCACGTCTTGCTCGCGGCGCGTTGCGTACAGCCCCCGCAGCACGCGTACGTCGTCGGAGGGGCGTCCGCGAGCTCCTCGTCGAAGACCACACAATCGGCGTCCGCGTTGCACGAGGCGTCGAGCTTCGGGAGCGAGCGGGTTGCGTGCGCGGAGCCGGACGCGCTCCGCGAGAGCGGCGACGTCGTGGACGGGTGGGGCGGCGGCAGCGGCGCGATCTCGAGCTCGGTCCACCGGCCGCCGCTGCAACGGAGCGCGTGCGACCATCCGCCACCGATCGGCTGCGGCGAGCACGACGCGCCCTCCGGCGAGCACGCGCCGCCGAGCTCGCCGCACCCGCCGCCGCCAGCGCTCGGAGGCGGGCTGGTGGTGGTCGACGCCGGCGGCGCGACCGTCCCGGGCGGGTCCTTCGCGCACGCGGCGACGGTGAGGACGGCGGCGGCGAAGAGGAGCGTCGCTCGGGGCATTGGCGGAGCCTAGCCTGAGCCCCGCCGGCAGGGAAAGGGGGCGGCGCGGCTTCCACCCGCGTGCAAGCGCCTTCACGCCGCGCGCTGGAGCGCACGCCGCACCGCACCGAGCAGGTCTCGTGCGGTGAAGGGCTTGGGCAGGAAGTCGTCGCCCGGCCCGAGCGCCGCCCCCTTGAGCGCCGCGTGCTCCGCGTACCCCGACATGAAGAGTACCCTGGTGCCCGGGCGCATGCGCAACATGTGCCGCGCCATCGTCTGGCCGTCCATGTCCGGCATGACCAGATCGGTGACCACCAGATCGAGCGGCCCATCGTGCAGCGCGAGCAGGTCGAGCGCCGCGGGGGCGCCCGCCGACTCGATCACGTGGTAGCCGCGCGCCGACAGCAGGCGAACCGCGACATGGCGCAGCTGCGGGTCGTCTTCCACGAGAAGGATCGTCTCGGTACCGCCGGGCGCCGCGCTGTGGCGCGACGGCGCCGCCGCGTCCTGCTGCGCCGCCGCCCGCGGGAAGTAGAGCAGGAAGGTCGCCCCGCGGCCGGGCTCCGACTCCACCTGTACCGCGCCGCCGCACTGCTGCACGATGCCGAACACCGTGGAGAGCCCCAGGCCCGTCCCCTTGCCCACGTCCTTGGTGGTGAAGAAGGGCTCGAAGATGCGCGCGCGTGTGGCGGCGTCCATCCCGTGGCCGGTGTCGGAGACCGACATCAGGACATAGGGGCCCGCAGGCACGCCGGCGCGCGCCGCCTCCACCCGCCCGAGCGTCACGTTGCTCGTCTCGACCGTGAGCCGACCGCCCCCCGGCATCGCGTCTCGCGCGTTGACTGCCAGGTTGAGGACCACCTGCTCGAGCTGCCCGGGGTCGGCCTCGACGCTCCAGAGGCCTGCCGCGAGCACCGAGGACATCCGGATGTCCTCCCCGATGATGCGGCAGAGCATCTTCTCGAGCTGCGCGAGGAGCGTGTTGAGCGCGATCGGCCTCGGCCGCCAGCTCTGCTTGCGGCTGAAGGTGAGGAGCTGGCGGGTCAGCGTGGCGGCGCGCCCAGCCGCGGCGGCGATCTCCTGCAGGTCCTCCCGCACCGGATCGTCTTCGGGGAGCTCGTAGAGCGCGGCGTCGCTCCCCGCGAGGATGACCGCCAGGATGTTGTTGAAGTCGTGCGCGATGCCGCCGGCGAGCAGGCCGACGGCCTCCATCTTCTGCGCCTGGCGGAGCTGCTCCTCCAGTCGCCGCGTCTCCGTCACGTCCTGGCTGATGCACAGGCTCGCGCGCCGCCCGCCCACGTCGACCTGGTGCGCGCAGATGTCCATCTCGACGATCGTGCCGTCCTTCCGGCGGTGGCGCTTCACCCCGATCTTCACCACGTCCGCCCGAGGCTCCTTCATCCCGGCGCGGAGCTCCGGCTCGTCCTCGGGGACCTTGATGTCGAGCAGGGTGAGCGCGAGCAGCTCCTCTCGGGAGTAGCCGTAGGCGAGGACGGTGGCCTCGTTGACCGCGAGGATGCGCAGCGTCTCCGCGTCGAAGAGCATGATGGGCAGGGGGCTGCCGTCGAACAGCGTCCGGTAGCGCTCCTCCGACTGTCGGAGCTCGGTCACGTCCCGCACCATCACCAGCACGCCGGGGGCGCCATCGAAGCTGATAGGCGCCGAGCGCGACTCCACCACCATGACGGTCCCGTCCCGGTGCCGCCAGCGGATCTGAAACAGCTCGTGAGACGCCGGGGTGGCCCGGCGCGCGCGGTGCTCGCGAAGCCTGGCGTGATCGTCCGGGTGCACGAACGCCTCGAACGTCGTGCGGCCGACGAGCTCGCTCGCCGCGTAGCCCAGCGTGCGGGCCATCGTCGGATTGACGTAGGCGAGGCGCGCGTCCGAGTCCCGGAAGACGAAGACCATCTCCGGCGAGCTCTCGACCAGCGTGCGGAAGTTCGCCTCCGAGCGCCGCAGTACGTCGTAGAGCTCCTGCATCTCCCGCGACGAGATCATGAGCGAGCGCTCGAGCGTGTAGCGGTCCTGCTCCGCCTGCGCGTGCGCCTGCTCCACCGCGCTCAAGAACGCCTGCCACTGCGTGGCATCCGGCGGACTCTCGGCGGAGAGCCCGAGGCGGCGAAGCTGGCGGGCCAGGAGCATCAGCGCTCCGAGAAGGTGGTGAGGGTCATCGTCTGATTGTGCAGGTCGCAGCCACCGGCGGCGAAGGGGGAGATCTCCCCGTACGAGTAGAAGCCGACCTGCCGCGTCGCGGGCCGCGGCAGCACGTCCAGGGTGGCCTCCACCTCTTCTTCGGTGCGCTCCCCCAGCACCAGGCGCCGGCCGACGCAGCTGATGGCGACCAGGAGCACCGGGCCGTCGCCCTCCTGCACCTGCGCGAGCTTCGCGGCCCCGTGCGCCCCGTCGATCAGCCGGTCGAAGTTCGCTCGCATGAGCTGCGCGAGGCACCCTTCGGGGATGTCCCCGGCGAAGGTGAGCGACTGCTCCTCCTCGTCCACCGCGAGCACCGTGCGCACGAGATGTTTCTCGTCGCCGGTCCGCGCCCGCACGGCCAGCGGGAAGAGCAACGCCGTGGCGGGCAGGCCCGTGGCACGATCTCCGAGGTAGTCCTTGTAGAGCGCCAGCGCCGGCTTGCCGTCCAGCTCGTAGAGCACGTTGCCCGCGGAGCGAGTGACCCGCCGCTCCAGCCCGAAGATGTCCCAGCCGCCCTTCGACCCGTGGGTGGTGAGCAGGCGGTCGCCGTACAGGCCGAGCGCCACCGCGCGGTGAGACGCGGGACCCTCTCCGTCCAGCACCCACGTCCGGCCGAAGCTCGTCCCGTCCGCCGCGAGACCCCCGGTGACGCTGGTGCCCGCGGGGAGACCCACCTGGAGGCCGCGCACCAGCTCGCTCCCGTTGACTGCAAGTCCTTCGCTCAGCACGAAGACGGCGCGCAGGCCAGGTGCGGCGAGCTGCCCGGCGAGTGCCTGCCCCGCCGCGAAGGAGGCCTTCCCGGGCGCGATGGGTGCGGACGCCGTACGGGCGCGCACCGCGTCGAAGCGCGCGATCGCGACCACCAGCGACTCGTCGTGGATGCGGTCCTGGAGGATCTCCCCCGCCGTGGAGCATCCGAGCGCGCGGGAGCGCGGCAGCGCGCGGCGCAGCTCGCCCAGGGCCGCCGGGGCGTCGCGGAAGGAGGGGGCGCCGAAGGCCAGGACCACCGTGGCCTCCGAGTCCAGCTCGGCGGGCAGCGGCGCGGACCAGCCTGCCGCCCTTGTGTACATCCGCGTCTCGAGCCGCATCGCCGTGGCCTCCTGCATGGACTACGGCTCGCCGGCGGGCCCGCTTAACCAAGCGCGCCGCCTATCCGTCACCGGCGGGACGCCAGCGCGATCGGGCGCGAACAACCGTGGCGCCGCGATCACTCCGTGAGCTGCGCCAGGTCACGCACCAGCTCGCTGAAGACGACCGGGTCGAGGTCGCCGATCGGCACCGTGCCCTCATGGTTCCAGACCACATGGTCGCCCGAGCCCACGTACACCTCGCCCAGCTTCTGCTCCGGGGACTCCTCGATGTAGCCGGTGAAGATGCCCGGCTCGAGCGCGAGGTAGGCCCGGTGACCTCCCCGCAGCTCCTTCTCGACCCAGCCGACGATGCCGGCGTCCTGCGGCGTGCCGCGTCGCCAGCCCCGCGTCTCGAGGCCGAGGACCTTGCCGGTGGGGATCGTGGTGCCGCTGACCCGCGCGATGCTGGTCGCCTTCTTCTCGTCGCTCGTCGGCGCGTGGATGTCGCGACCGAGCTGGACGAAGGGCTGCAGGATCTCGTAGTCGCCGAAGACGTCCCCCCACCGCGCAGCGACCGCCCCGTCGAGGTCGAGCCTGTGGGGGATGCCGACCGTCGCGCTCTCGTCGAGGGTGAAGGCTTCGTCGTTCGCGTCGGCGAAGGAGCTGTCCTCGACGACCCGGAACGTCGCCTCGACCCGCCCGTCGCCGTCGTAGGTCGCCCACACGAGACGCCGCACGAGGTGGATGAGGAGCGGATGGGCGACGAAGAACTGCCGGAACAGGGAGGCCGGCCACCGGCGCTGCCCGCACATCGCCAGCTCGAGACGCAAGAGCTGGTCCTTCGCCACGGTCCGGGCGTCCTTCTTCAACGCGCCGAAGGCGTCGTACGCGGCGGGTGCCTTGTCCGGGTCGTCCTGCTTGCCGGGCTTGGGCAGCACCTTGAGGGGCTTGCCCGAAGCGTCCAGGACGAAGGGCTTGAGGTGCTCGTCGAAGCCCACCGTGAAGGCGCGCTCGCCGTAGTCGAGGACCATCGAGCCGCCTTCGTCGAGGCCCAGGTCCGGCACCAGCCGATCGGCGAGCTCCTCCGGCGTCAGGTCGCGGGCCCGCGCGATCTCCTGGATCTTGTCGCGCGCCCGCTCCTTGAGCGCCTTGAACTTCACGCGCTGCGCGATGCCGAAGAGGTGCATCAGCGCCACGTCGGAGCCGATGGCGGCGAGCACGTCGAGCCCCATGACGGCGCGCGCGTGCCCTCCTTCGCCGGGCCACTTGCGGATGATGGGTGCGAGGGAGCGGGCGGTCTCGTCGTCGCCCAGGACGCCCAGCGCGGTGAAGGCCCAGCTCTCCTTGGACGGCGTGCCCGCCGCTCGCCATGCCTCGAACAGAGCCCAGGCGAACCGCGCGAGGGAGGGCCCGTCGCACGCCTCTTTCACGATCTCGAGGCCCGCATAGGCCTCGCCCGGTGGAGAGATCGCGAGCATCGTCCCGAGGTGCTCGATGGCCGCGTTCGGCAGCTGGTGCGAGCGATCGTGGAGCAGGGGAGGGGGCAGGGCGCTCGGGTTCCAGAACGCCGGCATCGTGGGCATCTTCGCCGGCAGGAGGTCGAGCGGGTCCATCGACAGCGTTTGCTCGACGGCCGCGGCCGCCGGCTCGCCGTAGCGCCGGGCGACGGCCATCACCACGTCGTGATGTCCGTGCTGGGCGAGGAAGCGGAGCGCGGCTTCGGCCGTGTCGCGCGCCTTGCTCGGCCAGCCGCCGACGGCGTCGGGCAAGAGGCCGACCGTCGCCGCCTCCGGGTGGCGAACGAGCCACGCCTGGGCGTCTGCCCGGGCCGACTTGAGACCTGCGTGGGCCTGAGCGGCCCAGGGCGCGAGCGCCGGCGCGTCGAAGGGCCCGAAGAACTGGACGGCGTCCTTGAGCGAGCTTGCGGCGAAGGCCGTGAGCGGCGCGAGCGCGTCGATCCCGTGCCGCGCCACGATAGACGCCATCCACTGCCTCGTGTGCCAGGGGTCGCCCGGCACCCAGTCGCCCAGCGCTGCGCGCGCCACGTCCTCCGGGCCGAGCACGAGGAGCTGGCCCGCCTCGAAGGGCCGCATCTTGCCCGTCCGGATCGCCTGGTGCATGTCCTTCCACTTCGCCGGGGTCCACTCCTTGATGCCCGGCGGGATGTAGTAGGCGCGCCGCTTGGCCCAGGCCGCCTCCTCGCCCTCCTCCCACGTCATGCGGGCCTCGTAGGGCAGCACGTGGAGGCCCGTGACGGTCGCGGCCTTCGGCGCCTTCTTGCCGGACGTCCAGGCGGGCGAGACCAGGACCTTCGGAAGGAGCTCGGCGGGCGCGTCGGGCCTTCGCGCGTGCGCTTCGGCGGCGGCGTCGACGGCCGCGATCGCGGTCTCGGGCAGCTCCGGGCGGACGGCGTCGAATGCCTGCGGCCACCTCCGGGCCACCGCCTCGAGGAGCGAGCGCGCCTTGTCGTGGACCTTGCCACCGTCGGTCGTGCGCGCGCCGAGCAGCCGGAGGGCGCGGCGGGGGAAGCGGTCGGTCGCCTCGGTGAGGGCGGGCAGGACGTATTGCTCGTCGAGCCGATCGATGAGGCAGGCCATCGCCTCGTCGCTCGGGATGAAGGCGAGGCATTCGAGCAGACGACGCTTCGTGGCGGCGTCGACGTACGCCGTGTCGAGCCAGACGTTGCACGCCCGGGCCGCCTCGGCCCCCAGCCCCGCGGCGACGGAGGGCAGCCAGTCGGGCAGACCGTAGGTCTGGACGACGATGCCGCGCGGCTGCGCGATGACGCCGAGCCGCTCGAGCTGATCGAAGCGCATCACCGACGCGACCAGGGCCACCTCCCGGGAATCGGTCGTCCGGCCCTGGGAGAGCAGGTCCACGTCGGCCTCCACCCAGCCCTGCTCGGTGGGAAAGAGGTACGAGGTGGCGACGCGCACGATGCGGTCGCCGCCCGCGCGTCGCGCGGCTGCGGCGTCACGCGCCGCGAGGTAGTCGGCCTCGTCCGCCTGGGCGAGGAGCTCGCGCAGCCGCGCGAGGACCGTGACATCCTCCTTGCGCCACTTCGGGCCGGTGACCTCCGGAGGTCGGCCGAGCTCGTAGACGATGTTCATCGCGAAGCCGAGCGCTTCGAGCGCCGCGTCGGTGGCGAAGACGTATCCGGCGGCGGCGACCCAGTAGTCGACGATGTGGGCCGGCTTGTTCCGCCTGTCGGCCTCCGGGTACGCGACGACGACGGCGGCAGCCGCTTCGAGCTCCACGTCGTCCGGCACGTGCGTCTCGGTGGTGCCGAGCAGCGCGTCGATGCGTCGGAGCAGGTCGGGGCGGCCGGTCTTCCTGCCGAAGGCCGCCTGCACCTTGGGCTGCATCTTCACGTATTGCGTGTGGAGCTTGCGGTAGCAACTGCTGCCGTTCAGAGTCGTCGCGCCGCCGTCGCTCCGGCGCCCGCGCCACGGGTGGACACGTCTGGCCCAGGCATCCGGCAGGACGAACGTGTCCTCGTCCGGCAGTGCCGGGCGCGCGTCGTCTGCTGGCGTCTGCGGGATGGGCCCGGCGCTGGTGGCACTCCCGGGCGCCGGGCTCGTCGGAGCGGCACGCCCGGTCTTCGCTGCGGGGCCCTTCGCTGCGGGGCTCTTCGCGGGGGGGCTCTTCGCTGCGGGGCTCTTCGCTGCGGGGCTCTTCGCGGGGGCGTCCTTCGTGTCGGCCCCCACCGCCGCGTACCCCTTGTCCTTCTTCGTCGCGATCAGCTTGTCTCGCGCCGCCCTCGCCGTTGCCTCGTCGGCGAAAGGCTTCACCTGAGACTGGCCGCGGGTGCCGATGCGTCCCCACGCCACGTGCAGCTCGCTCCCCACGAGCTCCACCTCCCAGAACTTCGACGACTTCCCGTCGACCAGCTCGAACCGTTGCGCCACCTCGGACCTCCATCGGCTGTGCCCCCCCGGGTTCACTACACCACGACCGCTGCGCTTCGGTCGTGCACCCCTCCCGCGCGCTGGGGCATGTAACCACAAGTAACCAGAGGCCGCCGGGGGACCGTGATACGGAGGGAGAATGCGGCGAACGGCCTGCCTCGTGGTCCTGCTCCTCGCGGCTTGCGGCAACTCCGGCTCGTCAACGCCGCCTGACGGCGGCGTATCGGGCCTCACGGTCACCCTCGAGAAATCGTACGAGGGCTCCGGCCTCGTCACCGGTGGGTCGATCTCCTGCGACACGACCTGCAAGCGCGCGAGCCAGTCGGGCCTCGCCGTCGGCGACTCGATCACCCTCACCGCCACGCCGAGCAGCGACTCGGTCTTCTTGAACTGGGGCGGCGCGTGCTCGGGATCGTCGCCGACGTGCACGATCACCGTCGCCGCCGACACGGTCGTCGACGCGCTCTTCCAGACGAAGGCCGCCATGGCCGGCCCGTCGGCCAACGGGGTGATGGAGGCGGGCGAGGCCTGCGACGGCGCGGATCTCGGCTCGATGACCACGCTCATGGTCCCGGGATACGCGTCCGGCACGCTCAAGTGCCGCCCGGATCGAATCCGGCTACGATCTCTCCGGGCTCGTCGCGGGCAACACCATCCAGGCGGCGAGCTGCTCCTCGGCCGACGTGCAGTCGGCGCTCGACCAGGCCAAGGACGGGGACACCGTCCAGGTACCCGCCGGCACGTGCACCTGGACGAAGGCCGTCACCATCGGGGCGCAACCCTCGACCACCAAGCCGGCGACGGGCAAGGCCGTCACCCTCGCCGGCGCCGGCGTCGACGTCACGACGATCCAGTACACGCTGAGCGGCGGGTACGCCCTGGCCGTCGCGATACCCGCCGGCAAGTCCGTCCGCGTGACCGGGTTCACCTTCGACGGCGCGCAGAACACCAAGTCCGGCACCGGCGCCGTGCAGGTCGGCGGCGACGTCGGCGCGATCGTGCGCGTCGATCACGCGAACTTCGTCAACCTCCAGACCTACGGGATGCACGTCTACGCCGTGTACGGCCTGATCGATCACGACTACTTCAGCAAGTCCAAGACCGCCGGGTCCGTGACCGAGGTCGCGATCGTCGGAGACACGACGCAGCGCACGAGCGACCCGAACGACTCGTGGGCGAGGCCGCCGAGCCTCGGAACGGCGGGCGCTCTCTTCCTCGAGGACGACACGTTCGACATGCCGAACACCGCGAACGGCCCCGAGGACGCCTACGAAGGCGCGCGCCTCGTGCTGCGCCACAGCAAGGTGTTCGGGCAAAACCTCGGGTGGCATGGCTTCGACAGCAGCATCCGCGGGACCATGCAGTACGAGATCTACGACAACACGATGGTCAACAGCTCGCCCACGGGCGAGACGGAGCCCGACTATCCGCACGGTCTCCTGTGCGAGTCGCGCTCCGGGTCGGGCGTGGTGTTCGACAACAAGATCTCCAACGGCCCCGGGGCGACACAGCAATACGGCACGTACAACGCGTTCCTGCAGCTGAGAAACTACCGCAGCAGCGATGGCTTCTTCGGCGCCGGCGCCGACACCGCCAACGCCTCGTTCTGCAATGGCCTGCCGCACGTCGACGGCGCCGTGGACGGTGACTTTCAGGGGATGCAGGGCTACCCGTGCAAGGACCAGACGGGCAGGACGACGAACCAGGAGCTTTCGCCGACGTACTCCTGGGGTAACGATTTTCTCGGGACGGTCGGCGGCTTTCTGGTGGTCGGGGGGTACGGGACGGTCCCGGACGGCGGCGCCGATCGCACGACGCTCCACATCGTCGAGAATCGAGACTTCTACAACGGCGTGCCGAAGCCTGGATACGTCCCGTTCGTCTACCCGCACCCGCTCGCGCTCTGAACGCGGGCTCCCGAGGCCAGACCCGGCGACGCCGATGCTGACGACGACCGGTATCCCCCAGACGTGTGGACGCCTCGAGATCGGCTCCAGTCGTAGGAGGATGAGCACGGGACACGCCAGCGCGATCGCGCGGTGATGCGCTGGCTTCGCGGGTGAACCGACCCGCGGTATGCTCGGGTGCGTGAGCGCCGAGCCACTGCGCGAGGGACCGCTGCCCCCGAGCGACGGGCTGGCGCTCGTCCTCCGGCTCCTTCGCGCGCTCTCGGAGCACGTGCCCGAGAGCCGCGCGGAGCTCGCACCCGAAGCGCGCGAGGCGAGCCTCGTGTACCTCCAGGGCATCGAGCGCGATGTGGACGTGGTGCTGCCGTTCGACGTCGTGACGCTCGCGGTGCTGCGCGTCCCGCTGCTGGTTCGCGCGACCGGGCTCCACATCGCGTCGCTCGCGGCGCCCACGCGCGACTGCGCCGGCGAGTTCGGCGCGCCGCGCGGGTGGCTGGCGGTCGGCTCGTTCGCAGAAGAGGCGATGGCGCCGGGCGCGATGCTCGGCTTCGACACGCTCCTCTGCACGTCGCGCAAGGCGATGCGCGAAGGCGACCCGGACGTGCGCGCCGTCGACGCGTCGAGCGCGTCGCCGCCGACGAAGCTGTCCGCGTTCGTCCGCGAGCGGCTCGCCCGGCGCTACGGTCGCAGCGAGCGCTGGCTTCGCGCGCTCGACGCGGCGGCGAACGACGCGCGGGCCATCGACGAGTCGTTCGTCGTGCGTGTCGTCGACGATCGCCCGCGCGCCGCGCCCGTCGTGCGCCTTCGTCACCCGAAGTTCGGCGCGGGCACCGTGGTGAGAGCCGATGGCGACAAAGTCGAGATTGTCTTCGACTCCGGCGAGCGCAAGACACTGATGCGAAAGTTTTTGAGCGACGCGTCGTGAGCCCCCGAGGCGTCGCGCGCCACCGGCGTCGCGACGACGCGAGCACACGACGTGGAGCGCGGCCGGGGTCCGACCGCCGCGCGATACGGCACGCGGAGGGTGCGGCCGGAGTGGCCGCAGTCATCACAAGCCGAACGGTATCTCGAGCGTTCGGTGCCACTCGGCGTCGCCGCCGGCGACCTGCGGACGCCAGGTCACGTCCTCTTGCGCGGCTCGCCTTCGCGTCCGGCAGGGTCGAAGCTGCCGATCGATTCGTGAAGGGACTCGATGGGCCACAGGGGCGCGGCCTCCCCATCGTCGTCCTCGTCGACGGCGTACAGGCGCCAGCTCATCTCCGGCAGTCCAGGGACACGCTCGCGAAGCTCCGCGACGCCCTCGCCATCGAGCAGGTCGCAGAAGTTCCAAACCACGTCGTACTGCATCGCGCGCACGATGTCGGTGAGGTCGTCGGGGTCGGCGCCGGACGCGAGCACGCGCTCGATCGCCGCCGCGACGCCATCGAGCGGCTCGTCTTGCGATCTTGGCCAGCGCATCCAGCTCTCGATCCAGCGCGGCTCGCCGCCGACCCTGGCGTCCTCGTCGATCACGAGCTTCCAGAGCAGGCGCAGCACCGCGCCGCGCACCGCGGTCCGGCGCGCGTCAGGACCCCTGGCTTCTCGCCTCGCAACGTGCTCGTCGTAGCCGAGGGCCACGAGCGCCGCGGCGAGCCTGGAGGTGTCCGCCCTGGGGTCGCTCTTGCTGGACGTCACCTTCGGGTCGCGCGCAGGCCTCGTCTTCGAGGCAGGCTTCGACTTCGCGGGCTTCGACTTCGCGGTCGACCCACGCTTGCCTGCCGTCGCCTTCGACGTCTTCTTCGCGGGCTTGCTCTTGGTGGCGGCCTTGGACATGGCCTTGCATACCCAGGCCCGCTGCTCTTCGTCGACCTTTTTCGCCCCGCGGTTTGCCGCCGACAGCAGTGGCAGCCACGCGCGGACTCGGTGCACGGCCCCAGCAGGCGGACCGCGCCGGGGTCACGCCCGGGTCGCGGGCGACAGCATCGTGGCTCGTGGTGGTATCTTCCGCGAATGCGCGGTGTCGTGACGTGCCTCGCCGTGACGTGTGCCGCCCTCTTCGCGGCAGGTTGCTCGACCGCGAGGGCGCGCGATCTCGACTACCGATGCAAGACGGTCCAGGGCAAGCCGTACGCCTTCAAGGTGGACGAGAATACCGGCGCGAAGCGCGCCGACGAGCTCTCCCACGCGTGCACCGAGCTGTCGGATCCCTCACCCTTCCGGACCTACGTCGTCTACTGCTGCGCGAACGAGTAGCTTCCGGCGCGCCATGGCGCGTGCGTGCCGACTTCACCGACGACAGACATACGAGCTGAACCAGGTCGCGGAGGAGCCGTACGTCTCCAGCGTGCACTCCTTGCCGCAGCCCTTCGCGCGCGATCCCTCGACCGTGATCTCGTCGGACGGACAGGCCAGGGCTTCGGCCGCGGCCTTCAGGCGTGTCTCGTCGTCGCCGTGCGCGACGACGTGCGCGATCTGGAAGACGACGAGCGCGCCGAACGCGGCGAGCGCGACGAAGACGACGAGCGCGACGATCCCGAGGCCACTCAGCGTCCGGCCCGCGATGTGCTGAAGTCCGACCTTGCCCATCGCCCTCCCGGCCGCTCCGGCCGTCCCTGCTCCGAAGACGCCTCGCAAGCCCGAACCATTCCCGGACGGGCGAGCTCGCCGCGCTCGTCCTCAGCGCGCGGTGCCCTGCCGGTCCCGCTGCTCGCGCGCCCTCTCGAAGACCTTGTCCATGTCCTGGCGCTGCTCGGGAGTCAGCGGGATCAGCTTCGCCGACGGCGAGCCGTGGAGGACGCTCTCCAGCGAGCGCTTCTTCTTGGCGTCGGACACGAGGACGCCGGGGAGCGACTGGCCGACCTTCATGTACCAGAGGCCGTGCGCCCCCTGCATGGCCTCGATGGATACCGTGGCCCCGCGAGAGTCGAGCGACTCGATGTCGTCCGGCACGTTCGCCGGCGCTTCGTCCGCCAGCGTCGTGCCGTCCGGCAGCGGGCACGAGAACCGGACATCGGCGTAGGACCCGCCCTGGGCGGACTGGATCGGGCCGATGTGCGAGACCTCGCAGTCGAGGTGCCGTGGGCTCGCGCCGCGCTCGTTCCACGCGAACCAGCTACACCAGCAGGTCGCCGTCACCGATGCGCACAGCAGACAGAAGAGAAAGACCCGTGGTCCGAGGCGCATGCTGGTGGGCGTCCCGCCGAGGCTCGTCTCGAACGCGAGTCCGCCTGCCGCCTGCGGCGCCGGCGTGGCCGCCTGGAGGGTGCGCTCGAGCGCTTCACCGGGCCGGCTCCGGTATGGCGCAGTCGGGATCGCGGGCGCGACGAACAGCCCCCGGCGGCTCGCACGCGTGAACCAGACCACGAGCGCCGCGGCGACGAGCGCGCCCACACCGAGGCACACGCCCATCGCGCGCGCCTGGGATCCCAGCGTGGAGTAGGAGGTCGTGCGGATCGTGGCGATCGACACGGGCCCTGCGGCCGCCACCAGGACGCCGACGAGGATCGGCACGACGAGCCGCCTCTTCGGGTGCGCGTCCGGCGCGCGCTCCGGCCTGGAAGGATCGGACGGAGACGAGGCGGTCGACCCGCAGCGGGGGCATTGTCCCTTGTGGTCGAAGTAGCAAAGACCACAGGCTTCGCAGCGCACCGACGGCATGGGGCCGACTGATACTACCGAGCCATGGGTCTCATGAGAACCATGGCGCGGAGCGGCCCGGAGCGAGCACGGGAGGGAAGGCGTCCCCCGCACCCGTCACGGCGCGCCGTCTCTCGAGGCGATCACCCGACGAACCGCGCCAGGGCCCACGTGACGACCCCGAGCCCGACGAGGATCGCGCCGAGCCAGAGAAGGAAGCCGAGCCACGCGCCCCCGAGCTTCCGGCCCTTGCGGCGGTCGCACTCGAGGCATATGGCCCACACGCGCACGCCGCCCTCGGTCAGCGTCGAGCAGTCCCCGCAGACGGGCTGACGGCAAGACGCGCACGGCCCCGCGGCCTTCGCGCCGCAGTGGATGCACCGCGCGACGGAGTCGCCGTCCGCGTGCTGGAGAGCGCCTGTCACGCGCGTAGCGTACTCGTGCGCCAGCCACGCGCCATCGCCGCGACCTTTCGCGTCCTCCCGCGTGGCGCCGTGGTAATTTGGTGGTTTCTGATGATGTCCCCGCTTCGCCGTACCGGGGCGACCGGGCTCGCCGGCTCCCGCGGCCCGGCGGCGTCCTCCCGCCGCAGGCGCGCGCTCCGGTGGGCGAGGCGGGTGGCCGTGTGGGCCGTGATGCTGGCGCCGGGCGTGGCCATCGTCCTCTTCGACCTCGCGCGGCGGTGGGCCCAGATCGACCACTTCAACGCGAGCCAGGCGATCTCCTACGTCGAGTGGGCCGCGTGCGGCGCCACGCTCTGGGGCGCGCTCGTCTACGTCGCCATGGTGCGCGCGGGCGCGATGCGCTGGTGGGCGCGCCTGCTGCTGCTCACCGGCGCGGCGATCGCGGTGGGGGGTCAGGCGTACGCCTTCGCCCATTACCGGGCGTACCTCGACGGCCGCGCGGCGCTCGTGGGCACCAGCATGTTGCCCAGCGTCGGCCAGCAGCTCTGGAGCGACCGGTACCACTTCGGCGAGACGCTCCTGCCTCCCGTGCTCCTGGCGCTCGCGCTGCCCATTGTCGGCCGCAAGGTCGCGCGGCGGCGCCGCAGGGCTCCGCTCTTCGCGCTGGACCTCTCCACCGTGATGCTCGTGCTCACCCTCTTCGGCAGGGTCGGCGCCGCCCAGGACGCGCCCCCGGACGTCCTGTACGTGTCGGCCATGGGACGGCTCTCCCTCGCGCGCTGGGACCACGACAAGCTCGTCGACCAGACGCATCCCGGGCCACGCACCCCCACCCCCGTGCCGCCGCTCGTCGCCCGCCCTCCGGTGAAGCGCAACGTGCTCTTCATCGTGACCGAGAGCGTGCGCGCGCAGTCCACGTGCGTCGCCTACGATCCGCACTGCGTCTTTACCCCCTTTTCGAACGAGGCCGCGAAGGACCGCCTGCCGTTCACGCAGATGCGCGCGCTGGACTCCACCACCGCCATCTCGCTCGGCATCATGTGGGGCGGGCGCGTGCCCACCGCCACCCGCGCCGAGCTGCACTCCATGCCGCTCCTCTGGGAGTACGCGAAGGCGGCCGGGCTCCACACGGCGTACTGGACCTCGCAGAACCTCCTCTTCGCCAACTCCGGGCTGTGGCTCGCCGGCCTCCCGCTGGACCGCACGATCAACGCGACCGAGCTGGACCCGGCGGCGACGATGGAGGTCGGCTCGGACGACGGGCAGCTGGTCGACTACGTCCTCGGCGATCTCGACAACCTGCCCGAGCCCTTCGTCGCGGTGGTGCACCTGTCCAACACGCACCAGCCCTACAAGATCGATCTCGCGCGGTCTCCCTTCATCCACGACACGCCGCTGCGCAATCGCTACCAGGACGCCGTCTACCTGCAGGACATCGCGGTCGGCCGGCTGCTGCGCGGCCTCCACGCCCGGGCGGAGGGCGCGCGCACCGTCACCTTCTTCGTGTCCGACCACGGCGAGCAGCTGCTCGAGCACGGGCAGCAGGGCCACACCCTCACCGTCTTCGACGAGGAGATCCGCATCCCGGCGTGGATCGACGCGCCTCCCGGCACGCTGACGGGCGCCGAGCGCGCGCACCTCGCCGCCCTGCACGACACCCCGCTGACCACCCTGGACGTGCTGCCGACGCTCCTGGATCTCATGGGCGTGTACGACGATCCTGCGCTCGCGCCGCTCGAGCGGCCGATGCCCGGCCACAGCCTCCTGCGCGGCGGCTCCCCGGTGAACACTCCGGTGGTGCTGACCAACTGCACCGCGCTGTGGACGTGCGGGTTCCGCAACTGGGGCGCGATGCGCGGCACCCGCAAGCTCCTCGCGCACCAGGGCGACAGCGCGTGGAGCTGCTTCGACGTCGCGGCCGATCCGGGAGAGACGCACGATCTCGGCGCGGGCGCGTGCGGCGGCCTCCTGCAGCTCGCCGAGGGAGACGGGCGCGGTCGTCCCTTCTAGATGAACGAGCGCGATTCGGAATCGCGCTCGTCCGATCTAGGTCTTGTCTCACGGGGCGCACGCGCGGCCCCGCCCCGAAAAACGCGGTTCCTCGGGGCCCCACCCCACGCGGCGCTCGCTCTGCTCGCGAAGATCGGCGTTCGAGGATCACGAACGCCGATTTAGAGCGCGATGCGCCGGTCGAGATCAGCCGCCGCCGGCGAAGTCGCGAGCGAGCGCCTCCCACTCCTCGTCCAGCGTGCCGGTGGCCGGCGCCACGCCCGCCTGGCGGTACCAGTAGCGGGCGTTGGAGAGGTCGCCCTCCACGCGATGGAGGTAGGCGTGGATGCGCGCGCCGACCGCGCCGGGCATGTCGCCCGCCACGCCGTGCGCGCCGCCCCAGTCCCCCTTGCGCGCCAGCCACAGCGCGCGCAGCGCGGCGTCCAGCCCGGGGGGCGGGGAGGGGCGGTCGAGCGAGTGGACGAAGTCGTCGTAGGTCATCGCGCCGCGACCTTTGTACCACTCGCCGCCGAGAGGGGCGACGCCTGGCGCGCCTCGAGCGGGAGAAACCCGAGTTCGGCGGGCCCCCCTTGGTTCGCGTTCGCGAATCGCGACCGCTGATCTAGGATCAGAGGGAATGCTCGCCCGTGCCGCGTCATGCTTCCACGTCCGCCCCATCGTGCGCCTCGTCGCCGACGACGTGGTGAGGGTGGTGGAGGAAGAGGACGGCCCGCTCCTCGTGGCGATCGCCAACGGGTACGAGAACGGCCTGTCGGTGTGCTGGGCGCCCGGGTCGCGCCTCGTTCTGGAGATCCTGGAGCGCGCGTGGCGCGCCGACGCCGCTCGCGGCCTCGCCTTGCCGGAGCGCCTCGCCGCCGCGTTCGCCGCGGTGCGCGAGTCCTTCCCGGCGCAGGCGGCGGCGCTCCCGCTGGACGTGGAGAACATCGGAGGCGGCCCCGCCGCGAGCCTGCTGTGCGTCGCGACGGACGGCGCGTGTGCGGTGGCGGAGTGGATCGGCGAGCATCAGGCGCTGCTCCTGCGCCACGGCGCGGTCATCGCGCGGACCGCGCCGCACACGCTCTTGCAGAAGGCGCGGGAGGAGAGCTGGCCGACGGGCGGCGTCGCCAACGTGCAGACACGCGTCATCGCCGCCTTCGAGGACGCCGCGTCGCCCTCGGGGCGCGCGACGTGGTCGCTGCACGCCGGCGACCACCTCGTGCTCGTCAGCCACGAGGTCCCCGAGGCGACCGTCGCGTCGGCGACGAGCCGTCACCCCGACGTGATGGCGCAGAAGCTCGTCGATGCCGTGCGGCACGAGCACCGCGCCTTCTTCGCCGCGTGCGTCATCGGGGGCTGAGCGAAGGCCGGTCCGCGGAGGCGCTCGCCGCCTCGTCCCACCTGCCGAGCAGGGCGAGCGGCGCCACGCAGACGAGGACGGCGATCTCCAGGGTGTGCGTGTAGCCGAGCCGATCGGCGAGCAGGCCGCCGACCTGTCCGCCGACGCCGATGGCCAGCGCGTTGGCGCTGGTGAGCAGGGTGTAGTGCAGGCCGGCGTCCTCCCGGCGCGTCGCGCTCATCAGCGCGGCGAAGAGGATGGTGGTGCCCAGGCCGCTCACGAAGTGCTCGGTGGCGATGGCGGCGGTGGTCCACGCCTTCGGCAGGCCGTAGTGGAGCGCGACGAGGAGCGGCAGGCACACCACCGCCTGAACCAGCGCGCCGAGGATCATCGCGCGCCGCTCTTGCACGAGCCGGTGGACCAGGCCGCCCAGCGCGGCGCCGGTGAGGCCGGCGGTCGTCCCCAGCGTCACGACCGCCAGGCCGATCTCGCGATCGCTCCAGTGCGCGTCGACGACGATGGGCTTGATGAGGACCGCCGCCATGTGCAGGCCGAGCTTGTAGGTGAGGGCGATCACCGCGATCGGCCACACCCGCGGCGAGAACATGTGGCGGAGCAGCCGGAGGACGGGCAGCCGCTCGCGCCCCGCGCTCCCGTCTCCGGACGGCGCCGCGGCGTCCTCGTCACGCAGGAAGAAGGCGCTCACGCTGGCGAACAGGACGAGCGCCGCGCAGCAGAGCACGGCGGCGCGGTAGCCGACGGGCGCCACCAGGAGCAGCAGGCCCGCGCCGCCGGCGAGCATGCCCAGGCGGTAACCCGCCACCTGCGCGGTGTTGCCGAAGCCGCGCTCGGAGGGCAGGAGCGAGCGCACCGCGAGCGCGTCGACGAAGATGTCCTGCGTGGAGGCGAGGAGCGCGGCGACGAACGTCAGACCGAACCACATGCGCGGCGCGGCGGTGAGCGGGGCGAGCGCGAAGAGGGCGAGCGACGCGAAGAGGCAGACCTGCAACGTGAGCAGGATCCCGCGGCTGCGCGCGCGGATGGCGCGCCGGTCTGCGGCGGTGGACCAGAAGATCTTGAGCAGCCACGGGAGCTGCAGCCACCCGGCGGCGGCGATCTGCCCGAGGGAGTAGTGAGCCTGCCGCAGCACGACGGGCAGGTACTCGCTGGCGAAGCCGTAGGGCACGCCCTGCGCCGCGTAGAGCAGGGTGAGGGCGAGCAGGATGCCGCGCGGGCGCGGGCGCGCCGGGCTCGCGAGGCTAGCCACGCTTCATGGGCTCGACGACGAGGTCAGAGCTGCCGTGCTGGCGGAGGGAGAGCGCGAGTCGGAAGCCGACCCAGCCGACGCGGTGATGGAGCATCTGCGTGTAGCGCATCTCGGTGCCGGGACGAGTGGAGCTCCAGCTTCCGCCGCGCCACACCGCCTCGCGGTTGTCCGCCGCCGTGCCTTCCTCCTCGCGGCGCGGTGGACGCGCTCCGTCGGTCATCGTCGAGGTCCAGTCGCCCACGCCGCCGGCCATGTCGCGCACGCCGTAGGGCGACTCGTCGAGCGGGAAGGCGCCCACCGGCTCCGGCTGCGAGGCCTCCGGGCGCGACTCGCGCAGCTTGGCAAAGCTCGGGTCCATGCGCGTGCCCATCGGGAAGGGGCGGGCGTCGGCGCCGCGCATCGCCTTCTCCCACTCCGCGTCGGTGGGGAGCCGGTACGGCAAGCCCGTCTTGGCGGCGAGCCACTGCACGTACGCCTGGGCGTCGTACCAGGAGACGGTGTCCGCCGGCACGTCCAGCTCCCGGCCTGCGATGCGCTTCCGGCCTTCGCCTTCCACGCAGTACTCGGTCACGTGCCACGCCCCGTCCGGCCCTCGAAGGATGCTCGCGCTCTCCACGGGCGGCATGCGTGCAGCACGCGCGGCGTCCGGGAGCGTGTCGAGAAACGCGGCGTACTGGGCAAAGGTCACGGGGAAGCGTCCGATCGCGAAGTCGCGGAGCCGCTCGTCTTGCAGGGCTCCTGCCGTGGGACCGCCCGGGATCAGCACCATCCCCTCCGGCAGCTCGTCGGGCCGCGGCATCCGGAGGCGGACCGTGTGGCGTCGCGCGCGCCGCAACAGGAGTGGGTATCTCACCTGCCGGCCGCCCGGGGCGCTGGCGACGATCAGGTACGATCCCGATGGCAGCCGCAGCCGCAGCGTCGGCGTCCACCCCAGCTCCTTCTCCCGGCCCAGCTCCAGCAGAGGTCCGCGTGGCTCGTAGCGCGCCAGGACGACGCGCGCCGTCTCCTCCTCGCAGACCACCGTCACCTCGCCCTCGTCGGCGAGCTCTAGCGCCAGATCGCCGTCGTCGTACGCGCGCGCCACGTCCAGGTAGTGGGCCATGCGCTCGGCCTCGCCGGCCGTCTCGGCGTCCTCGAACTGGCGGAAGGAGACCCCGGCGAGCCCTCTTCGCGCGCGGCGGTGGTTCTCCACGCGGCCGAGCGCGCGCATGAACGCCGTCTCCGCCCGGGCGAGAGCGCGGGCCGCCTCCCCGGCGAGCTCGCGCGCGCGCGCCTGCTTCTCCCACGCCGGCGTCTTCACCCCCGCGCTCTCCCACCGCGGGACCTCCGCCAGCGCGGCGTCGGCCTCGCGCGCGAGGCGCTTGCTCTCGTCCTGGAGGGCGACGAACGCATCGCGCGAGGCCTCGCCCTCCGACGCGTAGCGCTCCGCCTCGGTCTCGCGCTGAGTGCGCTCCCGCTCGCCGTCCAGGTAGACGTCGATGGCGTCGGCGACGAAGCGCGCGGTGGGCAGGCGGTCGTCGGGGTCGGGCTGCAGGCAGGAGGCGACCAGGCTGTCGAAGGACGAGGAGACGTTGGGGTTGCGCGCGCTCGGGGGCGCGTCCAGCCCGGGGTGCTGGGGGACCTTGAAGCCGGGGTCCTCGAAGGGCACGCGGCCGGTCAGCATCTCGTAGAGGATGGCGCCCAGCGCGTAGACGTCGGTGCGGCTGTCGATGGGCCCGCCCGCCTCCTGCTCCGGCGCCATGTAGCCCGGGCTCCCCGCCACGTACTCGGCGAGCTCCGGACGCTTCACGTCGCTCCCCTCCATCAGGTGGGCGATGCCCCAGTCGAGCACGTACACCTCGCCGAACTCGCCGACGATGACGTTCTCCGGCTTGAGGTCGCGGTGCACCACGCCGCGGCTGTGGGCGTAGTCGACGGCGAGGCACACCTGCCGCAAGACGTTGAGCATCTGCACCAGCGTCCTGCGTTGCTTGGCCGGGTCGGCGTTGTCTCTCAGCACCTCCCGCAGGGTGCGGCCGCGGATCTGCCGCATGGTGTAGTACGGCTGCCCCTCCGGCCCGGCGCCCAGATCGTAGACCGGCACGATGGACGGGTGCTCGAGCTGCGCGCACGTCTGCGCCTCGGCGACGAGCAGGGTGGCGTGCGACGAGGCGAGGACGGTCTTCTGCGCTACCGGGCGGCCCAGGGCGGCGTCGAAGACCTCGTCGACGCGGCCCATGCCGCCGCGTCCCAGCTCCTTGACGAGGACGTAGCGCGGGCCGGACGGCTCGCCCCGCGGGGGCGGGAGGGTCTCGGCGTTGCCCAGCCGTGCCCGGGTGTCAGGGCCAGGCGCGGCGTCGCGGCTGGACCGGGGGGCGAGACCGGAGGGACGCTCCTTGGCCTTGAAGGTCTCCACGACCTCCTCCGGCCCCAGGGTTCGCGCATCCTTCTCGTAGGGCTTGCCGTCCCCCATGGCGGCGATGCTAGCATCGGCTGAGCTCGCCGGGCCGGCGCTGTTGGCCGGCTCGCAGGGTCGTCGACGCAGGGGCGGGCGAGCCACCAGCAGTACCACCGCAGCTTGCGGGGCAGGGCAGCGCGCGGCCTCGGGGCTCGCTCAATGGAGGTCTCTTCAATGGCAAGCGATCAAGTCATCACCCTCGAGCTTCAGGCCATCGTCGGCACGCTGCGTCTGGCCCACGCCGCGCTCGAGCGGGTCAACGGCCAGAAGCCGCCGGGCCCGCCGGACCAGCCGGCGCAGGTCGACGCGCTCAACAACATCGTCAAGCTCTCGAGCAACATCAACCAGCTCGCCACCACGATGCTGGGTAGCCCCGCGGGTGGCGGCGGCACACCCGGCACCCCCTGACGCTCGCGCGCACGAAACACGAACGCCGCGTCCTCCTCGCGAGGGCGCGGCGCTCGTCTTTTGTCCCCGCGCGGGGTCAGGGCTCGTGCGGGATCGCCACGAAGTGCGTGTCGCTCCCGCGGCGCACCTCCAGCACCACCGGCCGGTCCTTCGGGGCGGCCTTCACCTGCGCCTCCAGATCGCTCGCGCTGGTTACCGGGTGGTGGTTCACCTGCACGATGACGTCGCCCGGGCGCAGCCGCCCGTCCGCCGGCGACTCCGGCCGCACGCCGCCGACCAGCGCGCCGCTTCCGTCCGGGGCGTCGCGCGTGGCGATGCCCAGGCTGCCGGGCGCGGGCGCCGTCGAGCCGTCGTCGTCCTGCGAGTCGCCGGTCGTCGCGGTCTCCTTCAGCTCGTCGAGCGTCGCGCCGAGCGTCACAGTCTTGCCGTCGCGCAGCACCTTGACCGACACGTGCGCGCCGGGCGCGTGCCGGGCCACGATGCGCGGAAGGTCCTGCTCCCGCGCGATGGGCGTGCCGTCCACCGCGAGGATCAGGTCGCCCGCCTGGATGCCCGCCTTCTCGCCGGGGCTGCCCTTCTGCACCTGCGCGACGAGCGCGCCCGCCGGCTTGCTCAGGCCGAGCGCCTGCGCCATCGGCTGGTCCACCGGCTGCACCACCACGCCGAGCCGGCCGCGGTCGACGTGCCCCTTGGTCATGAGCTGCGGCAGGATCTCCTTCACCGCGTCGACCGGGATGGCGAAGCCGATGCCCTGGCCGTTGGGGTTGATCGCGGTGTTGATGCCGATGACCTGACCGCGCAGGTTGAAGAGCGGCCCGCCGCTGTTGCCGGGGTTGATGGAGGCGTCGGTCTGGATGAAGTCGTCGTAGGGGCCCGCGCCGATCTCCCGGCTCTTGGCGCTGATGATGCCCATCGTCACCGTGTCGCCCAGGCCGAAGGGGTTGCCCATCGCGACGACGTAGTCGCCGACGCGCATCTCCTTGCTCGAGCCCAGCGAGACCGCCGGAAGGCCCTTCGCGCCCTGGAGCTGCAGCAGCGCCACGTCCATCCGCTTGTCGCGGCCTACGACCTTGGCGTCGAGCTCGCGTCCATCCTCGAGTTTGACCTTCACGACATCCGCCCCCTCCACGACGTGCGCGTTGGTGATGACGTGGCCCGCGGCGTCGACGATGAAGCCGGAGCCGGCGGCGTGCTGCTCCATGGTGCCGCCGTTTCCGCCGTTGCCCTGCCGCGGGATCATGAAGCCGTGCCCGCCGAAGAAGTTGCCGAAGCCGCCGGGGAAGGGCATCGGCGCGCTGGAGAGCTTGACGGCCTTCGTGGTGGTGATCGTCACGACGCCCGGGCGCACGCGCGACACGAGCGTGGCGATGTCCGGCGTGCCGGCGAGCACCGGCGGCGACGCGAAAGGCGCGGGCGTGGAGGGTACGGCGCCGGGTGACGCGGCGGCAGCGGCGTGGTTGCACCCGGTGGCGAGAACGAAGGCGAGGGTGGACAGGACGAGACTGCGATACAGCATGGGCGATGTTTCCGTGTGGGCTGGGATTCGTGTCTCCAACACACGAACCTCCCCGCGGATTCCCGCGTCACCTGCGGCCGGTCACTCGCAATCGCTCGTGCCGGCGATCCACCCGGCCAGCGCGCTCATCGCCTCGTCGTCGACGCGGAAGGAGCCGAGCGGCGGCATCTTGCCCGACTCGCGCGTGCCCGCGCGCAGCAGCACGAGCGAGTGGTCCGGCTCGCCCGGCACCACGAGCTTGGCGCCCGCGACGCCCTGGTCGCCGGCGACGGGGCTCACGTTGCAGAGGTGCGTGCTCGGGCCGTCGATGCGGAAGTCCGCGCTGCCTCCGCCGGGACCGGAGGGCCGGTGACAGTTGGAGCAGTTGACGTGGAGCCAGCTCCGCACGCGCAGATTGAGCGGCGCGTCGGAGTCGATGGGCGCGAGGGGAACCACGAGCTGCGGGTCCGGCGGCTGCGCGATCACCCCGATGGCGTAGAGGGTGGTGAGCTGGTTGGCGACGCGGCCGTTGGGGTAGGTGTGGTCCCGGTCGAGCTGGTCTAGCTCCATGCCGAGCGTCCGGTTCGCGGCCGAGGTGTGGCAGAACATGCACTGCGCGCGGCCGGGGTAGAGCCAGTCCTGCCCGTTCTTCTGCGCCACCTTGCCGTCGTCGAGGAGGGTGGCGTCGGTCTGCTGGTCGTTCCACTCGTAGGTGTAGCCGGCCCAGCCGACGTCCCCGTGGTGGACCATCAGGCGTGTCTCGATGCGCTTGCCGCCGAGCAGGAAGGTCTTCATCAGCACCGAGCCGGCCGGGAGGTCCAGCTCGCCGTCCTGCAGCACCGTGGCGTGCTCGTCGTCCGGGACGGAGAGGTAGCGCTCCTTGCCGGCGCCGTCCGACCAGAAGGAGACGTTGACGTCATAGGGGATGACGCCGGGCGGGACCTTCGTCGGGTCGTCCGAGTCGACGCAGCCGGTCTGGCTGAGCAGGCCGGGCGGCGGTGAGCCGGTCACGTCGTTGGCTACCAGCTCGTAGACCACGCCGCCGGCGATGTCGGTGAAGTAGAGCTCGCCGTCGTCGTCGGTCGCGAAGGAGGTGATGGACTTGCCGGTCGGGAGCAGCTCCTTGCTGAAGTACGTCTGCGTCAGCGCGTCCTGGTCGAGCTCCCAGATGGTGCCGAAGCCGAAGTCGCCGAAGACGTACTTGCCCGCGAGGGAGGGCAGCGCCTTGCCGCGGTAGACGTAGCCGCCGGTGATGGCGGCGCCATCGAGGTGCGAGTACTCGAAGAGCGGCTTGGTCAGGCCGTCCTGGTCGCACTCGTCGTCCTCCTCGCCGAAGCAGTGGTCACCCTCCGTCACGTTCCAGCCGTAGTTGCCGCCGTTGTGGATGACGTCCACCTCCTCCCAGTTGTCGTGGCCGACGTCGCCGAGCCACAGGTCGCCTGTGGGCGGGTCGAAGGAGAAGCACCACGGGTTGCGGAAGCCCTTGGCATAGATCTCCGGGGCACCGCCTCCCTGCGCGAAGGGGTTGTCCGGGGGGATGGCGTAGGGCTGGGCGCTCACATCCAGGCGCAGCACCTTGCCGAGCAGCGCGCCGTCGTTCTGGGCGTTGCCCATCCAGTCGCCGAAGTTGCCGTCGCCGAAGCCGGCGTACAGGTAACCGTCCGGACCGAAGGCGATGTTGCCGCCGTTGTGGCCGATGGCGAGACGGTCGATGGCGAGCACGTCTTGCTGGGTGGACATGTCGAGGGTGAGGCCGCCGTCCTTGCTGATGGCGCGCGTGATGACGCCCAGCAGGAGCACGTTGGGGTCGGGGCCGGTGTACTTGCGGCTGTACGAGAGGAAGACCTGGCCGTTCTGCTGGAAGTTGGGGTCGAAGGCCATGCCGAGCACGCCGCTCTCGTTCGGGTCGACGTCGATCGGGATCAGGGGGGTGAGGTCGGCGAAGACGGTGACGACCGCGGAGTCGCCCTTGCCCTCCACGCGCTTGATGAGGCCGTTCTTCTCCAGGACGTAGAACGGCGCGCCGCCCCACGAGGGGTGCACCACGCGCGTGGGGTACGTGAACGTCGAGCTCCCGAACGCCGGCTCGATCTTCACCGGCGCGGCCGGCGCGGGGAAGGCGACGCAGGTGGTGTGCGGGCGGGCGTCGTAGCCGGGAATGTCGTGAGCCAGCACGCTCGCCCGGGTGGTGCCCGGCCCGGGTGGAGGCTCGCTGCTGCAACGGGCGTTGGCGAGTGCCGAAGAGGCGGCCATCGCGGCGGCGAGCAGGCGGGCGGAGCGCCGGAGCAACATTCTCGTCAGAGGGCTTTCACGACGACCCGTGTCCGGTCAGCCGCCGCCTCCGCCGCATCGGCGCTGATGATGTCGCTGGTGTCCTGGAGATCGCGCCGGCGCAGCCCCACGCTGGCGAGCAGCAGGCGCGAGGGCGAGAGGCCGAGATCGTCGGCGTGAACGAAGAGCTTGCCGAGCTGCTCGGCGTACGCACGCGAGAGCGTGCGGAAGGGGATGTGGTCGAAGTGCTTGGCGCGGCGCCGGCTGGCGGCGGCGGAGGCGACCAGGCTCGCGCCCAGCAGGTGGTAGATCGCGCGCATGCGGGGGCGCGCGGTGCGGGGCGTGCGCTCCAGGATGCGCCTCAGGAAGTGGACGTTGAGCGGGACGTGGAAGGACTCGTCGCGCGTCAGGATGGTGAGCATCTGCCGGACGGCCGGCCGCGCCTTGGCCGTGCGCAGGGCGAGCCGGTAGGTGGTGGAGCCGATGGTCTCGAACATGAGGTTGGTGAGGACGATCGTCTCCATGCGCTCGGCCCGCCCGTACAGCTTGTAGAAGGTGCGGGTGGTGGGGCCCATCGGCCGGACCGTGCCGCCGATGTAGCCGAGGAACTCCGTCAGAAGCTGCCTGTGCCAGCCCTCCTCGTCGCCGTAGAGGCGCAGGCACTCGGCGAGGTCGGGGTCCCACGAGGCCACCTCGTCCGCGAGGTCGTGGGCCTGGCGCAGCCCGGACTCCTCCGCACGGAACGCCGCGTTGAAGAAGGCGACGGCGGACTCCCTCTCCTCCGGGCTGTCCCACTCGACGGGCCGGGCGAGGTCCAGCTTGTCCTCGTACATGCGCTCGCGTCGTTGCCTGAGCAGGCGCAGCCAGAAGGACGTCGGACGGTCGATGCTCATGGCCAAGGCGCGGGGCCTGGCGCCCCGCAAGCTCGTCTCTTTATCACGGCGGCCGCGCGGTGGCACGTCCCCGCGGTCCTCGCGCGGTGTTAAGCTTCCTTGTGATGGACACCCCCCTATGGGTCATTCGGATGGGGGACGCCGTGCCGGAGGTGGCCGCCCGCCGTGGCGAGTTCTTCGGCTGGATCCGCGGCGGCGTGGGCCGGGCGTGGGCCGGCCCGTGGGCCGAGCACGATGCCCGCGGGGAGGCCCCGCTGCCCTCCCCGCGGTCGGCCGGAGCCTTCGTCCTCACGGGCTCGGCCAGCAGCGTGACCGAGCGCGCCGGGTGGATGGTCCGCACCGAGGCCTGGCTGCGGGAGGTGATGGCCGCCGATGTCCCCGTGCTCGCCATCTGCTTCGGCCACCAGCTCCTGGCCCAGGCGCTCGGCGGAAGCGTGACCCGCAACGCACGCGGCCGCGAGATCGGCACGGTGACGTTGCACACCACCGAGGACGCGCGGGGCGACGCCGTCTTCGGCGCGCTGCCGCCGCGCTTCGATGTCAACGCCACGCACGTCGACGCGGTGGATCGCCTCCCCTCCGGCGCCACGCGCCTCGCCCGGACCGATCTGGATCCCAACGCCGCCTTCCGCGTGGGGCGCGCCTGGGCGGTGCAGCCTCACCCGGAGATCGACGCCGACGTGATGCGCGGTTACATGGACGCGCGTCGCCACCTCGTCGAGGCCGAGGGCCTGCCGTTCGAGCGCATCCGCGCCGGCGTGGCCGACGCGCCGCACGCCACCGCGCTCATGCAGGCCTTCGCGCGGGCCGCCGCTCAGCGGTAGACCGCGCGCGGGCGACGGTTGGGGGGGGGCGGGGCATCCTGGCGCGGCGTGCAGAGTTCCCCTCGACGAACGCGCCTCCTTCTGCGAAGTGTTTCTCACTCCCATGCAGCGCTGGACCGACCCACACTCCGGTCGGCGCGTCTGGGTCATCGCCGCACGGGACGTCGACGAGTGGCCGGACGCGCTTCCATGGTCGTGCACGACCTTCGGGCTGCTCGTGGCCGCCGAGCACGCCGAGGACGTCGAGCCGCTCGCCCGTCGCGCGCTCGACCAGGGTCTCGCCTTCGCGTGCGCGTGGGGACCGGGCTGCGCGCTCACCGAGGAGGGCTTCGACGACGTCGTCGCGGAGGCCGTCTCGCGACGCGACGGCGCCGAGCGATCCGCCGACGTGGTGTGGACCTCCTCGCACGCCAACGAATCGCTGGAGGAGGCCATCGAGTTCTTCCTGGACGCCGCGCGTCCGGTGCGCCCCCGCGTGGACGAGTGCGAGGCGTGGTGCGTCTTCGCGATCGGCCCGTCGCTGCCGGAGCGCGTCGAGCGCGCGCTCCGCCGCCGCGGCGCGGTGCGCCGGTGAGGGACCTCCGTCCCGCCGCGCTCCGCCTGGATTAGACGGCCCGCAGTCCGCTTCGCAGGTCGTGCCGCAAGGCGCCCGCCGGGATGCCGCCGGTCACGTCGGTCGCCGCGATCTCCCCGCGCGCCCACAGCGTTCGTTCGACCATCGCCCGGAACACGAGCTCCAGCGCGCGCCGCACGTGCATCCCCTCGAGGACGCCCATCGCGCGGGCGATGGCCTCGATCGTCGCGAGCCCGTGCGCGTGCGCCTCGGCGCGGAGGCGATACGTCGACGGCGCCTCCGGCGGCGGCGAGACGCACGGCAGGTCACGAAGTCCGTCGACCCGGTTTCGCACCTTCGAGGCCTGTCGCCACGTCCCGTCCGGCACGAGGAGCGCGGTGGGCAGCCGCGAGGGGGGCAGCGCGTCGAGTGGTATGGCGTCTCCGGCGGGGAAGAGGAGCACGCTGCGCACGCCGGGCCGGGGCTTGAAGGGCGCGGCGGCCGCGTCGGCGTGACCGCGCACGAGGACCTCGCTGTTGGGCAGGCACAAGGCCGCGAGGCGCCCGGTGTTCGTCGGCTTCCGCAGCTCGAGGCGATGGATCAAGAGGACCAGGCGCGTGCGCGTCTCGATGCGCGGGATGAGCGCGCAGATGCAGAGGCTGCCGTGCATCCGGCAGCGGGGGCAGCGGAGGTGGGCGTTGTCGCGGCGGCTCACGCGACCTCGTGCGAGTCTTCGGGAGGCCACGCGAGGCCGAGCATTCGCAGCGGGCGCCCGAGGTCGTCGGGCACCGGGGCCGTGACGTCGACGCGCGCGCCGGTGACCGGGTGCACGAACGCGATGCGGAGCGCGTGGAGCGCGAGGCGATGCAGCGCGTACTCGGCGCGGTAGTGGCGATTGATGGCACCCGACCCGTGGTTCACGTCCCCGACGAGCGGGTGGTCGATGTGACGCAGGTGAAGCCGCACCTGATGCAGGCGCCCCGTCTCGGGCGCCGCGAGGACGAGCGAGCATCGGTCGACGGGCGACCGCCGGACCACGCGGAAGCGCGTCACCGCCGGGACCTTCGGCCCGCCCTCGCGCCTCGGGAGCGGGTAGTCGATCGTCCCTTCGTCCGGCGGACGTCCGCGGACGAGCGCGAGGTACGACTTCTCGACGCGCCCGCCGGTGAACGCGCTCGTCAGGGCGGCGGCGACCTCTGGCGTCCGCGCGAAGAGGAGCGCGCCGCTCGTCCCGCGGTCGAGCCGGTGCACGGGAAACACGCGCTGCCCCAGCGCGTCGCGCACGCGAAACATCGCGACGTCGTCGTCGTTGTCCCAGCCGCGATGCACCAGCAGCCCGGACGGCTTGTCCGCGACGACGAGGTGCGGGTCGCCGTAGAGGAGGTCGATCATCGAGCGCGGCCCTCGCGCAAGACGAAGTCGAGCGCCCGGCCCATGACCTCGTCGATGTCCTCCGAGTACAGGTGCGCGGTCTTCGGCATGACGAACAGCTCGGCGGGGTAGCCCGTCGCCTTCAGCGCCTCCACGCTCTTCTCCTCGCCCGCGCGCTCGGTGCCCCACTCGCCGGCGACCATCGCCACCGATCTCACCTTGGCCGCGTCGAGGATGGCGCGCGTGATCGTCACGTCCGCCTCCACGATGACGAGGTGCGGCCAGCGCCCCGGGTGCCGGCGCACGATCTGGATCGCCGCCCAGCCGCCGCGGGAGAAGCCGGTGAGCACCTCGTCGTCCCGCGCGACGCCGCCGTCCAGCTTGCGCGTCACCACCGCGATCCCCTTCTCCAGATCCTGGTCCATCAGCCGGAAGGACTCGTCCCACATCGCCGGCCCCATGCCCGAGTCGTTGCAGTGGGCGTTGCCCGTCGGGCACACCATGAGGCCCCGCTCGGTGCCTGCGTCGATCCACTCGCCGCAGGAGTAGACGGGCGGCGCGCACTGCCCGTGAAGGTGGGCTATGAGGCGGTGCGCGTCCTCGTAGCGGGGAAGGGCATACCAGACCGACCGGCCGGGCAGCATCGTCAGCTCGTGCGGCCCGACGTCCGCCCGCTGTTCCCGCATGATTCCGGGCCCACCGTCGCCATTGCAAGCATGCGTGCAATCCGACGTTCCGGCCTCGCCCGCGTCCACGACCCCCACCGCGCTCTTCGCGACCACCCCTGCCAGGAGCCGAGCAGGCGCCCCATGCACCTCGGCGGGCGGCGACGTCCGGCATCCCCCGAGCAGGAGCCCCAGCCCCACCAGCCCCAGCGCTGTCCCCGACCCCATCCGACCTACTTCTTCCCCAGCAACCCGCCCTGGAGGAACGCGAAGAGCGCGTCGACGATCTCCTCCTCGGTGTCGTCCCACCCGCGCACCACCACCTGGCTCATCACCTCGCGCAGCGCGCCGATGACGAAGGCGGTCTGCATCCGCGCGTCGCCCTTGACCACGATGCCGAGCTGCTGGCCCTCCTCCAGCGACTCCTCCAGCAGCGTGCGCATCTGCTCGAAGAAGGAGTGGATCTTGCGATCGAAGGCCGGGTCGACGCCCTGCGCGTCGGAGAGCAGCAGCTTCGTCGTGACCCGCTCCTCCAGGAGCAGTTTCACGATGCGGCGGATGGTGCCCTTGACCTGGTCGCCCACGTCGCCCCCGACGTCCACCCGCACGATGGCCATGCCGAAGCGCACCAGCAGCCGGTCGACGATCTCCTCGAAGATGGCGCGCTTGTCCTCGAAGTACAGGTAGAAGGTGCCCCGCGCGACCCCGGCGGCCGCCACGATGTCGTCCACCTTGGCCGCGTGGTAGCCGTGCTTGGCGAAGACCTGCCGCGCGTGGGCGAGGATCTGCTGGCGTCTCTTCTCGCGGTCCATCGCGCGACCTCTATATCACCCCGCGCCTGCGCGGAGCCGTCGCCCGACACGCGGCGAGCGCGACCGGTGGGCTGACGCCGGCGTCAGTCAGTCCGCCACCCTCCAGCGCCCGCAGGGACGACGGGACTCGGCCGATCGGAAGGCAGAATGGGCGCAAAGGGCGCGTTTCTCGCGCTATCAGGAAGTCCTTCCCGCCGGGCCCGAAGACCTATAGCCTCCCTGACTGACACGTCAGTCACGGGCGCCCTCGCGCGCCCAGCAGGGGAGCAACCGGCCCCGCGGAGGAGTCGATGACGGAGCGTTACCTCGCGATCGGCATGGACGTCGGCAGCACGACGGTGAAGGCGGTCGTCGTGGACCCGGCGACCAAGGAGATCCTCTGGAGCGACTACCAGCGCCACCACACCAAGCAGCCGGAGAAGATGCTGGAGCTGCTCGAGGCCATCCTCGCCGCCTTCCCCGATCGCAAGCCGGAGTCCTTCCGCATGTTCTTGACGGGCTCGGGGTCGAGCCCGCTCTGCGCGCCCACGGGCGGCAAGTTCGTGCAGGAAGTGAACGCGGTCACCCTCGCCGTCGAGGAGCTGCACCCCGACGTCGGCTCGGTCATCGAGCTGGGCGGTCAGGACGCCAAGATCATCATGTTCAAGGAGTCCGGCGGCAAGGCCGTCGAGAAGGACATCCTCGAGCAGGACACCAAGGACGTGGCGACCGCCAAGAAGGGCAAGGTCGCCATCGCCTCGATGAACGACAAGTGCGCCTCCGGCACCGGCGCGACGATCGACAAGTGCTTCCTCAAGGTGAACGCCCCGCCGGAGCTCGTCACCACCCTGCGCTTCGACGACACCAAGCTGCACCACGTGGCGGCCAAGTGCGGCGTCTTCGCCGAGACCGACATCGTCAACCTGATCAAGAGCGGCATCCCCGCCAACGAGGTGCTCAACTCGCTGGCCGACGCCATCGTCCTGCAGAACCTGAGCGTGCTCACCCGCGGCAACACCCTGCGCCACAAGGTTCTGCTCCTCGGCGGGCCGAACACCTATCTGCCCTTCCTCCAGGACTGCTGGCGCCTGCGCATCCCGCAGACGTGGAAGGAGCGCGGCCACCAGTACCCCCAGGACATCCCCATCGAGGAGCTCATCTTCATCCCGAAGAACGCGCAGTACTACGCCGCGTTCGGCGCGGTGATGTACGGCATGCACGAGGAGGAGACCGTCGGCTGGTTCACCGGCACCGCGGGCCTCTCCGAGTACATCACGACGGGCCGCAAGGCGCGCCTCGGCGAGACCGCCGGCCCGCCGCTCGTCAAGACGGGCGACGAGCTCGCCGCCTTCCGCGAGCTCTACGCCATCCCCAAGTTCCAGCAGGCGAAGTTCCAGCCAGGCGAGACGGTGCGCGGCATCATCGGCCTGGACGGCGGCTCCACCTCCAGCAAGGCGGTGCTCGTCTCCTACGAGGACGGCAAGATCCTGGCGAAGGGCTACCAGCTCTCCAAGGGCAACCCCATCCAGGACACCAAGGAGCTGCTCGCGCAGCTCAAGGAGTACGTCACCAGCCAGGGCGCGACGCTCGAGGTCATGGGCTTCGGAGCGACCGGCTATGCGGCCGACGTGCTGGAGGAGTGCGTCAAGAGCGACGTCAACATCGTCGAGACCGTCGCCCACATGATGAGCGCGGTGCACTTCTTCGGTGACGTGGACGTCATCTGCGACATCGGCGGGCAGGACATCAAGGTCCTGTTCATGAAGAACGGCGACATCGCCAACTTCCGCCTCTCCAACTCCTGCTCCGCCGGCAACGGCATGCTCCTGCAGGCCACCTCCGACTCCTTCGGCGTCCCGGTGCAGCAGTTCGCCGACGTCGCCTTCAAGGCGGAGCTCTCGCCGAAGTTCAGCTACGGCTGCGCCGTCTTCCTCGACACCGACCGCGTCAACTTCCAGAAGGAGGGCTACTCCAAGGAGGAGATGCTCGCGGGCCTCGCCCACGTGCTGCCCAAGAACGTCTGGCAGTACGTCGTGCAGATCCCCCGCCTCGCCTCGCTCGGGCGCAAGTTCGTGCTGCAGGGCGGCACGCAGTACAACCTCGCCGCGGTCAAGGCGCAGGTCGACTACATCAAGGAGCGCGTGCCCGACGGCGAGGTGTTCGTCCACCCGCACACCGGCGAGGCGGGCGCCATCGGCGCGGCCATGGAGACCCTGCGCGTGGTCAAGCGCCGCGGGTCGTCGACCTTCATCGGCCTCGATGCGGCGATCGACCTCGAGTACACGAGCAAGAACGACGACGAGACCGTCTGCCACTTCTGTCCGAACGAGTGCAAGCGCACCTTCATCGACACCCGGCGGCCCGACGGCTCCACCTCCCGCTACATCGCCGGCTTCTCCTGCGAGAAGGGCACCGTCGAGAGCAAGGAGGCGATGCTCTCCCTCGTCGCCGAGCGCAAGGAGATCGCGCAGCAGTACCCCAACATGGTCTCGTACGAGGCCAACCGCGCCTTCGCCCACTTCTACAAGTTCGAGCCCATGCCGGAGGACGGCGCCCCCGTCGAGGACGTGGAGGTGCGCCGCGGCCTGCTCGGCATCCGCCGCGTGCCCGTCAAGCGGCCCTTCAAGCGCTCCAGCAAGGAGGCGTGGGACAAGCGCCGCAGCGTCCGCGTCGGCATCCCGCGCGTGCTCAACGTCTACTCCACCGGTCCCTTCTTCCGGACCTACTTCGAGGCGATCGGCCTGCAGAAGCAGAACGTCGTCTTCTCCGAGGAGACGACCGAGGAGCTCTGGGTCGCCGGTGGCAAGTACGGGTCGATCGACCCGTGCTTCCCGAGCAAGGTCTCGCAGGCGCACATCCACAACCTGCTCTTCGAGAAGCACACGGCGAAGCGGCCGCTCAAGTACATCTTCTTCCCCATCCTGACGCACGTCCCCAACTTCGTCGCCGACACGATGGACAACGCGAGCTGTCCCATCGTCGCCGGCGCGCCGGACGTGATGAAGGCCGCCTTCACCAAGGAGGTCGACTTCTTCGCCTCCCGCGGCATCGAGTACGTCGACCCGGCGCTCTCCTTCATGGAGCCCACACTCACCGCGCGGCGCATGTTCGAGACGTGGGGCCCGCGCCTCGGCATCACCGAGGACGAGAACGACCATGCCTGCCGCGAGGCGTGGAAGGCGCTCAACGCCTTCGACAAGGACGTGGAGGAGAAGGGCAGGGCGATCCTGGAGACCGTGGAGGCGGAGGATCGCGTCGCCATCCTGATGATCGGCCGGCCCTACCACTCCGACCCGGGCCTCAACCACGGCATCCCGGAGGAGTTCCAGGTGCTCGGCTACCCGGTGCTGAGCGTCCGATCCATCCCCAAGGACGTGGACTACCTCAAGCGCTACTACAAGGACGAGCTGGAGCGCGGCGTCATCAAGACGCCGCTCGAGCTCAACCACGTCTGGCCGGAGAACTACTCCGCCAACAGCGCGCAGAAGGTGTGGGGCGCGGCCTTCGCGGCGCACCACCCCAACGTGGTGGTGCTGGACCTCTCCAGCTTCAAGTGCGGTCACGACGCGCCGGTCTACGGGATGATCGACTCCATCATCGAGACGAGCAAGACGCCCTACGCCGCGCTCCACGACATCGACGCCAACAAGCCGGGCGGCTCCATCAAGATCCGCGTCAAGACCTACGCGCACGCGCTCAAGCTGCACGAGGAGCGCCTCCAGGACGTGGGCAAGAAGAAGCGCGAGCTGGAGCACGCCATCGACAACAAGCGCATCGAGCTCCTGGAGATGCGCCGCAAGCAGCTCGTCGCGCGGCAGGCGCAGGACCCGGCGCTGGAGCGCCAGCTCGAGGAGCTGCGCGCCAAGGTGGCGGCGTACAGCGCGCCGCAGCGCGCCGCGGAGCTCCCGAAGGGGCTCGTCACGCTCGGAAAGAAGACCAAAGAGGGCGCCGTGGTGCCCATCCAGCCAGTTCACGCAGCCAACGACGCGCTGCCCCTTGCCCAGGAAGCGGAGTGACCATGAACACCATCGACGTCCCGAACAAGAAGTCTCTCCCGGTCCTCGACATCGACGCGGAGCTGCGCCGCTTCGAGGAGGAGGAGCGCAAGCGCCTGGGCCTCGACACGAAGACGGAGCAGTGGCTCGAGGAGATGGCGAACCTCACCTTCACCAAGAGCGAGAAGGCGCACATCACCCTGCTCATCGGCGGGCTGACGATGGCGCACGACTACCTCATCGAGGGCGGCCTGAAGGGCGTCGGCTACAACGTGCAGCAGCTGGACGTGCCCGACACCAACGCCTTCCAGGCGGGCAAGGAGTACGGCAACCGCGGGCAGTGCAACCCGACGTACTTCACCGTCGGCAACCTGGTGAAGTTTCTCGTCACGCTGCGCGACAAGCACGGCATGTCCAGCGACGAGATCATCAAGAAGTACGTCTTCCTCACCGCGGGCGCGTGCGGCCCGTGCCGCTTCGGCATGTACGTCACCGAGTACCGCAAGGCGCTGCGCGACGCCGGCTTCGACGGCTTCCGCGTCATGCTCTTCCAGCAGACCGGCGGCCTGAAGCAGGCGACGGGCGAGGAGAGCGGCCTGGAGATGAACCCCAAGTTCTTCGCGGCCATCGTCAAGGGCGTCATCGCCGGCGACGTGCTCAACGCCATCGCCTACCGCCTGCGTCCGTACGAGGTCGAGGCGGGCGCGACCGATCGCGCGGTGCAGGCGGCCAAGGACATCTGCTTCAAGGCCATGGAGAAGCAGGGCAGCATCCTGAAGGCGCTCTGGCAGGCCAAGCCCCTCTTCGAGGCGGTGAAGGTGGACCGCACCATCCCCAAGCCGAAGGTGGGCATCATCGGCGAGTTCTGGGCGATGACGACGGAGGGCGACGGCAACTACGGCCTGCAGCGCTTCCTGGAGCAGGAGGGCGCGGAGTGCGACATCCAGCTGGTGACGGCGTGGCTGCTCTACAACATCTGGGAGGCCAAGCACGACACGCTGGACCGCGAGGCCCTGCGCGGCGCGGACTCCTCCAAGTACGGTCTGGGCGATCTCGGTCCGTTCGGCGCCGCCAAGCGCGTGCTCTCGGTCACCGGCGCGGAGTGGATCGTGCGCGCGGCGTTCCAGGTCTTCGCGCACGCGGGCGGCCTGTACGGCTACCACCTGCCCGACATGGACAAGGTCGCGAACATCTCGCACGAGTACTACAACAACGAGCTCCGCGGCGGCGAAGGCCACATGGAGGTCGGCAAGCTCATCATCAACGTGCTGGAGAGCAAGTGCCACATGACGCTCAGCGTGAAGCCCTTCGGCTGCATGCCGAGCGCGGGCGTCTCCGACGGCGTGCAGAGCGCCATCACCGAGAAGTTCCCCGGCACCATCTTCTGCCCGGTGGAGACGAGCGGCGACGGCAAGGTCAACTTCTACTCCCGCGTGCAGATGTACCTCTTCAAGGCGAAGCAGGCGGCGATCGCCGAGTACGACCGGGCCCTCGAGACCCACGGCGTCACGCGCGAGCAGATGCGCGCCTTTTTGGAGGCGCACCCGCGCTTCGCCAGCCCGCTGCACAAGGCGCCGCACCTCTACGCCGGCGTCTGCGCGGACCTGGTCGCCGAGGTGGCGCCTCACATCACCAAGACGCGCGCGGAGCGCTGGCGTGACCGGCTGACCGGCGCGGCGAAGAAGAGCGCGGCGGCGGCGAAGAAGACCCCGCACGTGGCGGTGGAGCTGGTGCAGCGCGCGGTCGCCGAGGCGCCCGTGCTCGCCGCCAAGGTGAAGGAAGACGTGCGCATCATCGCGGAGGAGCGGCGCCGCGCGAAGGCGGCGAAGAAGAGCGGGGCGCCGGCGGAGGAGCTGGCGAGCGCGGCGGAGTGACCGCGAGAGGAGGGTGAAGAAGTAGGGGGCCCCTCCCGCGACATGCTCGGGCTCGTGCTCGCTTTCGCGCGTGCCGGTCGATGTGTGCAGGATGCACATGTTCGGCACGCACGAGAGCTTGCGCGCGAGCCCTGCGCGTGTCGCCCCTCCCCACGGTGTCGCGCTCCGCGCGCCACACGGGGAGGGTGAGCCTGCGGGTTGGGGCGCGGGCGCGGCGAACGCACACACCGCGGGCGCGTGGACACGCGCCGATACCCGGTTTCGCGCACTTGCGGGCGGCACGCGGCGTGCTCTTCACCCGCCGCATGAACATCGTCACCCTCCGGTCCCTCTTCGCAGCCGCCGCCGCCGCCGGCGTCACCCTCTTCGCGGGCGCCACCGCCCACGCCGACGATCCCGCCGCGACCGCCGCCGCCAGCACCGTCTCGGTCGTCTCCAGCGCGTTCACCGACAAGGTGGACGGGGGCAAGCCGGTCGGCGACGCGTCGGCGGCCGCGCACGCGCCGGTGGTCACCTACTGGCTCGCGATCAAGAACACGAGCGACACGCAGGACGTCGTCCTGGTGTGGAAGCGCGACGGCCGCGAGGTCGTCAAGCAGCACCTCTCCATCGGTCAGTCGCCTCGCTGGCAGACGTGGGGCGCGTGTCCGGTGGCCGGCGCGCACGAGATGGAGGTCGAGGTGCAGGACGCCGACGGCCACGTGCTCAAGAGCGACACGCTCGCGACCCGGTGAAGGGCCGCGGCGTCGGGGGTCGAGTCTCCCCCTGGCGGCCCGGCGTCGCAGGCTCCCGAAGACGCGAGCGCGCCCGACGAGGGCTCGCCGCCTACTTCTTGATGCCGCCCTTCGGGCGCTGCTCCGGCGCGAGGTCGTGGTTGCTCCAGAAGAAGTCGTTCTTCTTGCCGCCCGCGTCGGCGAAGCCGACCTCCTCCATCTCGCCCTCGATCGACGCCGTGCCGTCGGGGATGAGGGACTTGGGCACGCAGGAGAAGGTGAGCACGGCGCTCTCCTTCGGGTGCATCACGCCGGAGAAGATGTTGCCCGAGCAGGTGAGGAAAGACTTGACCACCGGGGGCGTCTGGGCGTCGTCCTTGACGTCGAGCTGCTTGCCCTTCTTGTCGTAGAAGTAGACGGCGATCTTGCCGTAGAGGATCGTCAGCTTGCCGGTGTTCTTCACCCAGAAGCTGGGCCCCTTGTCGTCGGTCTTCTTCCACTTCACGGTCATCAGCCGCTCCTTGCCCTTGGCCTCGCAGGGCTTGGCGAAGGAGCCGATGCCCTCCGAGTGCGCGGGGCAGTCATGGTGCGGCTCCGGCGCCGCGCTGGCGGTGGCGCTGGGGGCGGCGCTCGCCGACGGCGTGGGCGCCGGCGCCGCGGGGGCGCTCGCGCTGGCCGAGGCGGCGGTGGTCTCGGGCTGGTCCTTGGAACAACCCATCGCGGTCGCCGCGATGAGGATCGCGACGGCGTGGCGTGCGGCGTGGTGCAGCGAGCTGTCGGGGAGCATCGCCCACATTTACACCAAGGCCGGCCGCGTGGGCCACTGTCACTCGCGCAGGATCCCGCGTCGCTTGGCAGGAGTACACCCCGGCTCGCAGGCCATCCGGGCGTCGCGCGTCAGCGCCTGGACTCGTCGACCCAATGCGGCTCACCCAGGGCGGTGAGCATCACCTGGTAGGAGGCGTTGATCACCTGGTGCTGCGTCTGGGGCACGCCTCTTTGCTGCTCGGCCGCGGGAGGCGCGGGGTCCGGCGAGAGGACGAGGCCGTTGGCGTGCCACTGCCGCTGCTGATCCGGGAAGCCGAGGTGGATCGGCGTGCTGGTGGGCGTCACCCACACCACCACGTGGGCCTTCGGGTAGTCGTCGGTCCAGTGCGCGCGCGCCGTGGGCGGCGCCGGGTCGATGGTGTGCGCCGCCACCGTCCGAAGGAACGCCTCCACCGCCGCGGCGGGGACGGTCCCCTTCTTGCGAGTGATGGCGCCGCCGGGATGCTCGCACGGGCACGTGGCGTCGACGTCGCACGTGCACGTCGGGTTGTCGCGTTCCTTGGGCGTGAAGGGGTTCGGCGTGCTCTCCCCGAGCGAGCCGGGGTAGGACGCGATCTTGGCGCGCCACGCGAAGGCCTTCCCCTGCCGCTTCAGCCGCACGACGTCGTCGTGCGTCGACCCCAGGCCGTTCCAGGAGTCGTGGACCTCCACGATCGCCGCCTTCGCCAGGTCGGCGAAGTCCGGCGGCAGGGAGGTCTCGACCGGCGGGCTCATCGCGGCGAGCCAGTCGCCGATGCCCAGCGCCTTGCTGAGCGCCTGGTAGGCGGCGTCCAGCTTCGTCGTGTCGCCCCCGATGGGACGGTCGTCGAGCAACCAGCGATGGCGCGAGTCCATGATGGAGACGTGGATCGGGTCGGGCACGCCGGGCACGGCGATGGCGACGTGCACCTTCTCGAGGTGCCTGCTGAAGCGCGGCGCGCCGGCGTCGGCGCCGGGGGCCCAGCCATGGCGCATCACCTCGGCGATGAAGGCGTCCACCACCGCCGCGCTCACGACGCCGTTGCGTCGCTGTAGCTGGCTGGACTGGAAGCCGTCGCAGCGGGGGCAGACGGCGGTGACGTCGCAGCTGCACGTCCGCCTGTCGTCGGGGTCGGGCACGCGCTCGCCCAGCGAGTCGGGGTAGGGAACGCCCTTGCCGTCCCAGCCGAAGCGCTCCCGGGCGCGCGTGAGCTTGAAGGCCACGTCGCCGCGCCGGCCGTCGGCGTCGCTCGTCTCGCGCACCTCCACCAGGATGGCCGAGTCGGCCTTGCGCAGCGCCTTGGGGGCGTTGGACGGCGCTGCGGTCGGCGGCGCGCCGGCGTCGGGCGCCGCGGCGGTCGACGCGTGATGACATCCGGCGAGCACCAGGAGCATCCAGGCGAGGCGCATCGGGGAGGATTGTCGGACCATCGCGCCGGCGTGTCGAGCGTGGACTCGCCCGGCGCTGGAGCACTGGTGTTCGCGTCCTGAACGCGCGGTCGGGAACCACGGAGCGGGCGGCAGCGCATCCGGTGCGCTTCCTCGTGTACGGCAAGAAGGCGTTCGAGAAGGAGCCGCCGGATCCTGCGCCCGCGGTCGCCGGTGGGGCGGCGGTCGCCGAGGTCAAGGCGGACGGAGCGGGCAGTCCCGAGCCCTCCGGGCCTTCGTGACTGGCGACTGATTCACTTCGGCGGCGCGGGGATGAGCATCCCCCGGCACGATTCGGTGCAGCCGAATCGTGCACGCTGATTCAAATGAACGAGCGCGATTCGGAATCGCGCTCGTCCGATTCAGGTCTTGTCTCACGGGGCGGCACGCGCCGCCCCGCCCCGCCCCGAAAAACGCGGTTTTTCGGGGCCCCACCCCACGCGGCGCTCGCCTTGCTCGCGAAAATCGGCGTTCGAGGATCACGAACGCCGATTTAGGGTACGGCCTCGTGTATCCCCCTCTCATGAAGAAGACCTTCGTCCGGGTGGGGGAGCTCGACATCGCATTGCGCACGACCGAGGGCGAGGGCCCCACTGTGCTTCTCTGCCACGGCAACTCGTGCTCCGGCCGGTGCTTCGAGCGGCAGCTCGCGCCGCTCGGGGAGCGACTGCGCCTCGTCGCGATGGACCTGCCCGGGCACGGCGACTCCAGCCGCGCCGCCGATCCGGCGCGGACGTACACCCCGCGCGGGTACGCGGAGGCGCTCGTGGGCGTGGCGCGCGAGGTCGGCGCGCTGGACGGCGGCGTGGTCGTGGGGTGGAGCCTGGGTGGCCACGTCGTGCTCGAGGCGAGCGATCGTCTGGGCGCGGCAGCCGGGCTGATGATCTCCGGGGCGCCGCCGCTCGCGAGCAGCGCCGACTTCCCGCGCGCCTTCGCCAGCGAGCCGGCGCTGGGTGCCGCGTTCGAGGAGTCCCCGACGCCGGAGCAGGTGCGCGCGCTCCTGGCGCTCTACTTCCGGCCCGGTGAGCCCATCCCGGAGATCTTCCTGGAGGACTTCGCGCGCAGCGACGGGCGCGCGCGGGCGGCGGTCATGGCGGCCCTCAACCGCGGCGAGATCCGCGACGAGGTCGCCGCGGTGGGCGCGCTGAAGCGCCCGCTCGCCATCCTGGCGGGCGCCGACCGCCTCGTGCAGCGGAACTACTTCGACGGGCTCACGATGCCGACGCTGTGGCGCGGCAAGGTGCACGACGTCCCGGAGGCTGGCCACGCGGTCCAGTGGGACGCGCCGGACATGTTCAACCGCCTGCTCGAGGACTTCGTGCGCGACTGCACCGCCAGGGGCTGAGGCCTCAGTCGCCGCTCGCGTCCATCTCGCCGTGTGCGTCGCCCGCCTCGCCGGCGTCCGTCGCTCCGGCGTCGCCTGAGGCGTCACTCCCCGCATCGGCGCTCGGCTCGGGCGGCCTGCACGTCGTCGAGTAGAAGCTCGCGGGCGTGTAGAACGCGGTCGAGCAGTCGGGCACTCCGCTGGGCGCCACGTTCACGTTCATGTCGTGTCGCGTGCCGTCGCCCAGCACCACCGAGACCGTGCAGTCCTTCGTCACCGGGTCGTCGAAGGAGCCGATCTGACACCACGCGGAGGCGCCAGCGTCGATGCTCTCGTCGCAGCGCGCGGGCGCGCCGGTGCACGTCGTCGTGATGCTGCGGAACCCGCAGGGCGACTGGAGGTGGACGTAGGGACTGCATGTGGGGCCGGCGGTCTCTCCACTGCAGGAGGCGTCGCAGATGACCGCCAGGGCGGTCCCTCCGACGAGCGAGGCACCGCCGAGGACGATGGCCCGAAACAGCCTGGCTGCGCGTCGCTGCGATCGCGCCATCTCAGTCGGTCCCCGCGTCGGTGGGGCCCTGGGCGTCTGCGCCGGCGTCGACGGTTGCCGCGTCGACGGAGCTGTCCTGACCGCCGTCGCCGGGGTTGCTCGCGGCGTCGGTCCCTGCCTCCTCCGTGCACGTGAGCGACCTGTTGTCGGATGGGGAGACCAGTGCGTTGACGCAAGCCGCTCCGGCGCTGTGATCGATCGTGACGGAGAAGTCGTGGCGGCTCCCGTCCCGGAGGATCACGGAGACGCTGCAGTCGTCCTTGATCGGGTCGGCGGGAGAGCCGATCTCGCAGAGGTCCGAGGCGGTCGTGTTGCCGTCGCACTGCGCCGGGCCGGCGGAGCACGTCGTGGTGACGCTCCGGAAGCCACACGGCGACTGAAGGAGAACGAACGGGTTGCAGACCGGCCCCGGCAATTCGCTGCTGCCGCACGCGCCGCATATCACCGCCAGTGACGTGCGACCGACGAGCGAAGCCCCGCGAAGGACGATGGCCCGGTACATCCCCCTCTTCCCCATGACTGCAGCGTAGCAGCGCCGGGGCCGTGCGCGACCACACGCCGTCCGGTACGCTGTCCGAATGCGGGAGGGTCGAGGAGCGGCGGCGGACTTCGCCTGGGACGATCTGGCGCGCGATGCCGGGGCCGACCGCGCGGGCTGCCTGAGGGTCGCGGAGTCGTGGAACCACCGCAGCAAGCAGGAGCACCTCGCCGTGGGCGGGTTCTCGCGCATCGCGCACCAGCTCGCCGAGGAAGGCTGCGAGCCCGTCGTGCTCTCTCTCGTCACGCGCGCGGCCAACGACGAGGTCCGCCACGCCGAGATCTGCGCCCGCATGTGGTCTGCTCTCCGGGGACAGCCCTTCGTCGTCGCGCGTTACCGCGGTACGCCGACGATGCCGGCGTACGAGGCGCTGCCGCCGGCCATGCGCGTGCTGCTCCACGTCGTGGAGACGTGCTGCGTGAGCGAGACCGTCACCGGCGTCGCCTTCACCGAGATGCTCTCGCGCACGACGCACCCGGTCGCCCGCGCCGTGGTGCAGTCGCTCCTTCGCGACGAGCTCGACCACGGGCGCGTCGGCTGGGCGTACGTCGCCGAGCGCGCGAGGGCCGGGAGCCTGCAGGGCCTCGCGGACGCGCTCCCGGGCGCCGTGCTGCGTGCGATGAACCCGGGCATGAAGCCGGCCGAGACGAGCGGGGACGACGAGCCTTCGCTGGAGCGCTGGGGCTACCTCGGACCGCAGGCGGTCGCCGCCATCTACCGGAGCACGGTGCGCGAGGTGGTCCTGCCAGGCTTCGAGCACTTCGGGGTGGACACGTCGAAGACGGAGCGAGCGCTCGAGGAGAAGGCGTGGACCTGATGCGCTCGTGATCTTCACCGACGCCGCGCACCCGAGAGCCCTTGCGCTCTGGTGTGTCACGATGTATCACGTATGTATCACATGGACATGCTCGGCACCCCCAGGGTCACGCGCGTCTCGGATACGTCGATCGCCTGGTCGGAGATGGGGAGCGGACCGCCGCTGGTCCTGCTCCACGGCCTCGCCGACTCGCATCGCACGTGGCGGCTCGCCGCGCCGCGCCTCGCGTCGCGCTTCCGCGTGCTGATGCCCGACCTGCCCGGCCATGGCCTGTCCGGCAGGCCGGACGCGCCGTACACGCTGGACTGGTACGCGCGCACGCTGGTCGGCTGGCTGGACGCCGCCGGCGTGGAGCGCGCGCACGTCGTCGGCCACTCCTTCGGCGGCGGGATCGCGCAGTGGCTGGTGCTGGACGCACGGGCGCGCGTCGAGCGCATGGTGCTGGTCGCGCCGGGCGGCCTCGGGCCGGAGGTGAGCCTGGGGCTGCGCCTGGCGTCGATGCCGGTGCTCGGCCGCCTTCTCGCGCAGCCGCTCATGGGCCCGGGCACCCACGTGATGATGCGCGTCGCCGGCAACGGCTCGCCGGAGGAGATTGCGCGCGCGGCGTGGATGAACCGCGCGCCCGGCACGGGCATGGCGTTCCACCGGACGGTGATCGGGTGCATCGATCTCTTCGGGCAGCGCGTGCAGACGTGGGATCGCATCGGGGAGGTCGACCTGCCGCCCCTGGCCCTGGTCTGGGGAGACCGTGATCCCATCCTCCCCGTCAGGCAGGGCGTCCGCGCGCGCGAGCTCCTCGCCGGCGCGAGCCTGGCGCGCTACCCGCGGGTGGGGCACTTCCCGCACCTGGAGGCCGCCGAGCGGTTCACCGGCGACGTGGAGCGCTTCCTCGCCGAGGAGCGGGAGCCCGCGCGCGTACGCGTCGCCTTCCGGGCTCCACCGCGTCGCCGACCGCTGCGGCGCCTCTTCACCCGCTTCGTCGCGGCGATGCGTCGCGTGCTGGCGCGTGCGCACGGCGCGCCCGGGCCTCGCCCTCGCGCGCTCCAGGCGCCGTCGCCCACCGACGAGCCTCGCCCGTCGCCTTCGGCGTAGCCGGCGCGCGCGGGTGGATCTACGGTCGCCCGCATGATTGAGAAGCGCGTCGACGTCACCACGCCCCACGGGACGATGCCCACCTTCGTCTTCCACCCGGAGGAGGGCGGCCCGTTCCCGCTGGTGCTCTTCCTGATGGACGCGCCCAGCGTGCGGCAGTCGCTCCGCGACATGGCGTCGCGCATCGCGAGCGTCGGTTACACCGTCTTCCTGCCCTACCTGTATTACGCCGACGAGCCGTACCGCGAGTTCGGCGCGAGCGACGAGGAGATGCACCGCCGCACCGAGCTGCGACAGAAGCTCACCAGGGCGCGCGTCGTCGACGACGCCCGGGCGCTCTTCGCGCACGCCGCGAAGGAGCCCGTCACCGCGGGGAAGGTCGGGGTGGTCGGCTACTGCATGAGCGGGCCCTTCGCGCTGGCCGTCGCCAGCGCCTTCCCGGATCGCGTCGCCGCCGCGGCGAGCTTCCACGGCGCGTGGTTCGTGACCGACGAGCCGGACTCCTCGCACCTCAACGTGTCGGGCGTGAAGGCGGAGGTCTACCTCGGCTGGGCGGACGACGACCCCACCGCGCCTCCCTCCGACCGCGAGGCGATGGAGGCCGCCCTGACGAAGGCCGGCGTCCGCCACCGCATCGAGCGCTACCCCGGCGCGCTGCACGGCTTCGCGCCCCCGGGCGGCGCGCGCTACGACCGTGCGGCCTCCGAGCGCCACTTCGAGCGCCTCTTCGCCCTCTTCGCGCGCAACCTGGCGTAGTCACCGCCAGCCGATCTCGGCCGCCGTCGCCGGGCCCACCGCCAGATTGTCCAGGGTGTCGATGGGCTCGGTCTCGGTCGGCGAGACGGGCCGGCCGTGCGCCATGATCTCGGCGAACCGCTGCGGGTAGAGCGGGCTCGCGTCCGGCTCGACCAGCCCGTCGGGCGCGCGCGTGCGGCCGGCGTCGTCGTACTTGTCGGTCGCGCCCAGCGTGTGGAGCAGCTCGTGCGCCGTGACCGCCAGCGCGAAGTCCACCATGCCGTCGGCGAGCTCGACAATCACCGCGCCGATGCGGCCGTTCTGCTCGCTCGACCCCTCCACGAACTGCTGCCTGTCGCTGGCCGGCGCGGTCACCGTCAAGTAGATGCGCGAGTCCCAGTCTCCGCCCGTCACGCCGGCGCGCGCATCCACCCCGCGCACGTAGCGCCAGGAGTCCCACGCGTGGCCCGCGAGGTCCAGCACGCCGTCGCCCTTCGCCGCGGGCGGCGGCGCGGTCACGTCGATCGGGCCGAACAGCGTGAACTCGAAGGGGCGCGGCGCGCCCGGCCGGTAGCGGTGCAGCTCCTGCTGCATCCGGTCGCCCAGCGCCGGCAGCCGCTGCCGCAGGGCGTCGATCGCCGCCGGGTCGACCGCGCCGTCACGCAGGACGACGACCGCGATGGCGAGGGTGTGATCCCAGTCCTTGCGCGCCCGGCGGTCTGCCCGGTCCTTCGCCGCCCAGCCTATGGTGACGACCAGAGTGGCCAGCAGGATGGTGACGCGGACGTAGAAGAAGCGCGATCGCCTGGCCACGGCTGGATCTTACTCGCAGCAGGGCGTGCGGATCAGGGCCAGCGGTACCAGGGATCGCCGGTGACCGAGAGGTACGTGCCGTCCGGTCGCTCCACGTCGACCACGATCTGGTCCCCGCCGCCGCCGCTGTAGTCCGCGTGCGCGACCTCCACCGGCGCGCCGGTGCCGAGCCGGTACAGGACGAGCTGTGTCCAGTCCACGCTGCATCCGCCGCCGCCTGTGGTGTAGCCGTACACGCCGCCGCCCGAGCAGCTCGTGCCCTGGCCCACGTCCAGCGCCAGGGCGCGCCCGTCCGGCGCGAGCCACACGTCGGCGTAGCCACCGAACTGGGAGTGCATCGCGTACGGCGTGCGTGTGCCGTCCAGGGCGACGTGCTCCGGCGGGGTGTCGGCGGACATGTGCGCGGGGAAGCGGGTGGTCTGGTAGGTGACGAGGACGGCCTCCGCCGTCGGGTCCGCCTGCAGCCACGACGCCGAGGTGCCGGTGGCGACGGTCGTCGCGGCGAGCGGCGCGACGGGGAGGCTGGTATCGACCGCGAGGACGTCGCCGGCGCCGGAGAGCCACCACACGTGCTGCGCGGTGAGCACCAGCGTGTCGAGGAGGGCAGGGCTCGGCAGGTCGGCGCACGTCCAGGCCCCCGTCTGAAGGTGACAGAGGCGATCCGGCGGCGGGACGCCCACCGACGCGTCGGGCTGCAGGATCATCCAGACGTCGCCCCGGGCGCGGGTCGCCAGCGCGGCGCACTGGTAGGCGCCCCCGCCCGCGGTGATCGCAGCGTAGCTCGTGGCCGACCAGCTCGCGCCGTCGAAGGCGCGCAGCTCGGTGGCGGCGCAGAGGGCGGCGGAGCGGTCCGGCGCCACGTCGAAGGGCACCACGTCGAGGTTTCCCAGGCCCTCGTCCGGCGTGGACGCGACGAGCCCGCTGCCATCGTGGATCTCGATCTGTGCCGAAGGCGCGCCGTACACCCACGCGGTGCGGGAGGTGTTGGTGCTGACCGTCCACGGGAAGGTCCTCCCGTCCGGCAGCGCGCCGGCGGACTCCAGCAGCTGGCTCTTGCGCTTCGGTGGCGACGACGCGCCGCCCACGCAGGCGACCAGGGCGCCCCCGATCGCACCCCCGATCAGCGCGCGCATCGCCAGCGTGGCTGGACGGATCCCGCGGTCCATCCCCGGACGCTACCACGGCCGGGCTGGGCACGCTCCCGGGCGGAGCGTGATCGGCTACCCTCGTCCGCGGAATGAATGCCTCCGCCGCCGTCCACGGGCTGACAGTCACCCACCTCATCATGATCTCGGTGGCGATCGTCAGCGTCATCGGGTTCGCGAGCGAGCCGGTGAAGCGCGCGCTCATCTTCAACGCCGACCGCGTGCGCCGGGGCGAGGTCTACCGGATGCTCACCGCCGGCTGGCTTCACGCCGACCTGACGCACCTCGCGCTGAACCTCTACGTCCTGTACGGCTTCGCCGCCCGGGTCCGGATCACCTTCGGGGACCTGCCCTTCCTCGCCTTCTACGTGAGCGCCGTCGTCGCCGCGCACGTGCCGACGCTGATCCGCTACTGGAAGCAGCCGCGCTACAGCTCCCTCGGCGCCTCCGGCGCGGTGGCGGCGGTGATGCTCAGCGCCATCCTGCTCGACGGCCACCTGCAGGTCGGCGTGCCGTTCATCCCGGTGCGCGTCCCGGGCATCGTCTTCGGCGTGCTGTACATGATCTACAGCGTCTGGAGCTCCCGCCGCGCGAAGGACAACGTCAACCACGACGCGCACCTGGCGGGCGCCGTCTACGGCATCATCATCACCGCGATCGCCGAGCCGGCGAAGGTGGAGGCCACCGTGCGTGTCCTGATGCGCATGGTGGGCATGTAGCCCGCGCCGCGCCCGAGGCGCTCACTTGGAGTACGTCGCCACGCAGTAGTCCGCCTCGGTCTGGTCGATCGTCGGCGCGGGGATGTCCGGCGGCGTGAGGAACGGCGGGTTGGCGAAGTCGAACATGTCGGTCATCACGTTGGCGTTGGCGTCGCGGCCGGTCAGCGCGGGCACGCGGAATTTGGCCTCGATGAAGCGCAGGATGCTCGTGTGGTCGTAGGTCGTGTGCGAGACGTACGCCTTCTTCGCGTACGGAGAGACGACGATGAACGGCACCCGGAACCCGTAGCGGTCGAAGTCGCCCGGCGGGTCCTTGTCGGAGAGGATGGGGGCGTGATCGCCGGGCAGGCACGCCTTTGGCGGCGGGACGTGATCGTAGTAGCCGCCGTGCTCGTCGTAGGTGATGAACAGCGCCAGGTGCGGCCACTGCGGGCTGGCGAAGAGGGCGTGCACCACGTCGCTCACGAACTTCTGCCCGATCTGCACGTCCGCGGGGGGGTGCTCGTCGTTGCCCGCCGGACCCTCCGAGAGCGAGTTGGCGTCGAGGTACGCCACCTGCGGCAGGGTGCCGGCGGCGGCATCGGTGAAGAAGTCGGAGTCGAAGTGCGTCACGCGCCGGCCCCAGCGCGAGAGGACGGCCGCGCCGTAGACCGTGAGCGCGCCGGACGGGCCATCGGAGTAGACGCCCCAGTCCACGTGGCGCTTCTCCAGCTCGTCCAGGATCGTCGCGTCCTTGTCGGGGAAGGGGTACCCGGAGAGGTCCGGCAGGTCGTTGCTGGTGCGGCCGAAGCTCGTCGCCGCGTAGGTGAACATGCGGTTCGGCCAGGTGGGGCCGAGCAGCGAGCAGTGGTAGTGGTCGGCGATCGCGAAGGTGCTGGAGAGCTGGTAGTAGAAGGGGATGTCGCTCTGGTCCCAGTAGTAGAGCGATTGCTCCCCGGCGCCGAGGGGCGTGCCCTCCTCGTTGACCTGGACGAAGCCGTCGTTCTTGCCGTCGTCGTACTCCTGGTGGGAGGCGCGCCAGCCGTGCCCGGTGTCCAGCGTGCACTTGTGGGGCGCGTGCTGCCGCAGGATGGTCTTGGTGCCGCCGTCGACGAGGTCGGGGTTGGACGCGTCGGCCGGCGCGACCTCGATGTTGGTGCGATGCGTGTACTCTGCAAGCTTCGAGTAGTAGTTGTCGAAGGAGTGGTTCTCCATCACCAAAAACACGATGTTCTGGATGGGGATGTCGTCCTCGATGGGCGTGCTCTTGCCGAGCGTCTCCCCCGCCAGCGCCCCGCGCGCGAACTTGCACGCCGCGCGGTCGGCGTCCGCCTGCGAGTCGTCCGGGCGAGTGACCGGCCGGTCCCACTCCGTCGGCGTGGGCGGGCGCGTGTCGACGTCGGGCTCCCCCGCGTCGTCCGGGGCGGAGCCCGTGTCCTGCGTGCTGCACGCCACGAGCGCCGGGATCGCGAGGAGGAGGAAGAAGGAGCGCATCGCGCTCCAGCATAGCCGACGGCGGCTGCGTCAGGGCGAGACGGTCAGGGGGAGATCGGCTCCGGGACGAAGGGTGGCTCGTGACCGTAGCAGGCGGTGTCGTGGTCCCGGGAGAGCGGGGTGGCGCCGGGCAGGCCAGCCTTGCCGCCGAGGACGCCCGGCACCTCCGCGGGCACGCGCATGCGCAACCTCTTCCCCGCTCGCGCGAAGTCGACGGTCATCTGCTCAGCTGCAACGATCGGCTTCGGCGAGGCGCAGTCGGGGTCGGCGCCGCAGCCGCGCGTGTCGTGCTCTGCCACGCGCGAGACACGGTAGCGCACCCCGACGGACGTCTGGCCGGCGGTGGCGTGGGGCGCGCCATCGAGCGCGACCTCATCGATCGCCACCACCCAGCCGGAGCCGTCGTAGCAGACGCCGGAGCGCGTCGCGTGGCGCGCCGCCGACCCGAGCATGCGCGCGATCTCCAGCGCCAGCGGGGACGCGGCCTGTCCGGAGGCGAGCATGGCCTTCGGGTCCGGCGTGCTCCTGCCGTCCGGCATGGGCTGCAGCAGCGGGGAGCCGGCCGTGCTCGAAGCGGAGGGCGGCGGTGCGGCGGCGGCGTCGCTCGCGGCCGGCGGCGCCGAGGCGGTCGCCGTCGCGGTGGTGGTGACCGCAGGCGGCGCGGCGGGTGGCGGCTGCGCCGGCTGCGCGTTCTCGCAGCCCACCAGCAAGGCGATCCAAAGGCCCCACGCGACACGCCAGCGGCTCATCCGCCCAGCATACCGATGTTCGGCCTCGGCGCGCGACGTCAGGTCGAGAGCGTACCCGCCCGCGCGCGCAGCACCTCCAGCGCGGCGTCGGTGCGGGCATGGTGCGCGCCGCCCGCCGGCGCCCGGGCCACCGCATAGAGATCGGCCTCCGCGCCAGACGGCAGCGCCACCGGGAGGCGGCGGAGCCCGCCGGCGTGACCTCGTCCCACCAGATCGGGCAGGACCGCCAGCACGCCGACCTCCGCGCACGCGTCGGCGGCCATGGCGACGTCCGCCACGCGCAGCAGCTCCTCGCGCGGGATCTCCGCGGGCCAGCGGTCGGGCGGCACGGGATCGTCGGCGCGCGGTGCGGCGACGGCGAACGCGTACGTCGCGACCTCCCGCAGATCGAGGTTGCGCCGGCCCGCCAGGGGGTGACCGGGCGGCGCGAAGATGCCGTGACCCAGCCGCCCGAGCCGCTCGACGAAGAGCTCCGCGCTGGGTGGCGGCGGCCGGTCGAGCAGCGCGACGTCCACCTCGCCGCGCAGCAGCGACTCCTGAAGGTGGGTGGGGTCGAGGACGAGGAGGCGAGGCAGCAGGCGCGGGTGTCGCTTGCGCAGCGCGCGCACCGACGGCCACAGCACCGCGGGCGCCGACCATGCAGGACATAAGCGCCGGGCCCGCCGCGCCCTCGGGCATGGCCACCATCCAGTAGCAGGGGCGGTCGATGCGCCGGCGCCGCGCGGCAACTGCCCGCGCGGGGTCGGTGCGGAGATCCATTCCAGGCCGGGAAGCCCGACGCGCGGAGGGCCGCGGCGCCTGCGACCGGTTCAGGTCTCGATCGCGATGGCGTGGAGGCCCACCAGATCGCCGCAGGAGGTGCGGCCGAGCACGTACATGTCCACCTCGGCGCTGTAGGGGTCGTTCTGGGGCTTGTGCACCTTCACCACGATGACGTCGGTGAGCTGCGCCCCGATCGCCGCCACCACGTCCGCCGCGGCGTTGGGGTCGGCGTTGTCGCTGGAGGGCTCGAGCACCATCTTGAAGTAGTCGAGGGTGCGAACCTCCGCGGTGCTCCCCGCCTCCGCGCCGACGAGGGCGAGCACCGAGTCGGCGGTGGGCGCCTGCGTGCCCGCGCCGGGGTACGAGACGAGGTCGAGCGGGCGATCGCTCTCGCTCATCAGCAAGAGATCGCCCAGGTGCGGCGAGACCGCGGCCTGGAAGGCGTCGACGCACGCGTTGGGGTCCTGGCCCCAGTCGCCGCTCGTCGCGTAGTCGTGGAGGGCGGCCATCGTCGCCGTGCCCACGCCGGAGACGCCCGCCACCGCGGCGAGCGTGGTGTAGGCGCGGCCGGCGACCATCAGGTCGGCGGGGTGCGTCGCCACGCCATGCGCGGTGAGCCGCGCCGCGCTCGCCTGGTTGGCGATCTCCAGGGCCGTCTCCGCCGTCGGCTCGTCGAAGGCGACGCCGTCGAAGGTCCCGGCCAGGCTCTCGGTGGCGTTGGACTGCATCAGCGGCCACCACGTGGTCGCGGCGTCACGCAGGCTGGCGAGCGCGCTGCCGCCCACGTACGAGACCGGGCCCATGGCCGTCACCGTGGAGAAGGGGCGGGCCGCCACCAGATTCTTGGCGGCGCGGGAGTCGAGCACCGCGTCGAGCGACGCCTCGTCCAGGTGATCGACCGCCCACACCACCGTCTGTGACTGCCAGCCGCGGAAGTAGACGCCCTCCACCGACTCCGCCGCGGGCACCGCGTGGTTGGCTGCGTAGGCCTGGAGCTTCTGGAAGGCCGAGTCGCCGACGTACGGGACGGCGTCGAGCTCGCCGAGGTCGCCGAAGTAGCGGTCGTCCGCCGACGGCACGACGCCGTCGTCGCCGGCGCGGTACGCCGCGATGTTCTGCGCCGCGCGGGCGTCCAGGCCCACGGCGTCGTCCAGCGTCGTGCGGTCGGTGCCGGGGTAGTTGACCAGCGCGAGCACACGCGCGGCGTCGTCCGCCGACATGCTGAGCGCGGCCCCGGAGCTGGACGCCGTGGGATCACCGGTGTTCATGGCGCAGGCCGGGAAGAAGAGCGACGAGGCGAGCAGGGCGAGGGCGAGGCGGTGGTTCATGGCGAGCTTCCTGTGCGGTGCTTTCAGACTTCGACGGTGGTGGTGCGCGTGCCGGGTGCGGCGCGCAGGGGGGAGCGGGCGAAGTAGTCCTCGATGCGCCGACGGAGCAGGGCGAGGGCGTCCGGCTCCGACCCGGCGACGGCGGAGCAGCCGGGCAGGTCGGGGCAGTAGGCGCGGACGCGTCCGGTGCGGACGCTGGGCTCGAGGACGACGGGCACCTTCATGATGCGCGGCCTTTTACAAGACGCGTGCCACGCCTCCGCCTCCTGCTCCCCGCGGGAAACCGCGGAGTCGGCGCGCCCGTAGTTGTGCGAATGATAGCAACTGTTGCAGAAATGCAAGTCCAGTGGAATCATCGCAATCCCATGGCGCGAGGCTCGGAGCACCGACTGCACGCCGCGGAGGCGGAGACCATCGAGCAGCGGCTGATGGAGGAGGCCCTCGCGCGGACCGGGGCGCGCAACGGCGCGCTCTTTCTCCGGGACGCGAAGCGCGACGCGCTCGTGGTGCACTTCCACGTCGTCGAGGGGCTGGTGGTGAACCTCCCGGGCGCGGTGCTCGAGCGGCGCCGCGACGGCCGCCCCAACGGCATCGCCTTCTGGGTGCTGGAGCACGACGCGCCCTACCTCGCCGCCGACACGCGCGGGGACCCCAACTACGCGCGGTATTTCCTCGAGGTCCGGTCCATCGTCGCGGTGCCCATTCGCTACCAGCGCCGCGTGATCGGGGTGCTGACCGTCTCGGCGCGCGAGCCGGGCGCCTTCAGCGAGCAGCACGTCGAGGAGCTGGAGGCGCTCGCGGCGTCGTCGGCGCGCTTCCTTCGACGCGCCGCGCTGGAGCGCGCGACCCGCGCGGCGACGGGACGCCCCTTCCTCATCAAGGGCCTCTCGCCGGAGTGGACGGAGGTGGAGCGGCGCATCGAGTACGCGGCGCCCACCAGCGCGCCGGTCCTCGTCCAGGGGGAGAGCGGGACGGGCAAGGAGCTGGTGGCGCACGCCATCCACTTCAACAGCCGGCGCGCCGATCGGCCGTTCGTCATCGTCAACGCGGCGGCGGTGCCGGACACGCTGCTGGAGAGCACCCTCTTCGGTCATCGCCGCGGCGCCTTCACCGGGGCCACCGCGCACAAGATCGGGGAGATGCAGAAGGCCCACGGCGGCACGCTCTTCCTGGACGAGATCGGCGAGCTCCCGCTGATGCTCCAGGCCAAGGTGCTGCGCGCGGTGGAGTACGGCGAGGTGCAGCCGCTCGGTAGCGACGGCGCGCCGGAGCGCGTGGACGTGCGCCTCGTCTGCGCCACCAACCGCGACCTCGCGGCGATGGTGAAGGAGGGGCGCTTCCGCGACGACCTGTACTACCGGCTGGGGGTCATCACCTTCGAGCTGCCGCCGCTGCGCCGCTACAAGGACAACCTGGAGGTGCTGACGCACGTCTTCGTGAAGCTCGCGGCGGAGCGGCACGCGCTGCCCGCGGGCCCCGTCTCGCCGGCGGCGCTCGCCGCGCTGGCGAGCTACGACTTTCCCGGCAACGTGCGCGAGCTGAAGAACGCGCTGGAGCACGCGGTGATCCTGAGCGCAGGGCAGGAGATCCGGCCGGAGCACCTGCCGCGGTCCATCGTCGCCCCGGCGCCCGCCCCCGCCCCCGCAGCGCGACGCGGTCTGCGGGAGCTGCGCGAGGAGTGGCTGGCCCCGCTGGAGCGGCGCTACCTGGAGGACCTGCTCGCCGAGACGTCGGGCGACGTGCGCCGGGCCGCCGCCCTGGCGGGGGTCGACGCCGTCACCCTCTACCGCCTGCTGGAGCGTCGCGGCCTGGGTCGCAAGCGCCGCGCGCGGACCCCGAGCTGATTCAGTGGAGGAAGTGGCCCTCGCCGAGGTCGGTGTGGTGGCAAAAGACCAGCCCGCTGATCAGCCAGAACGTCGCGCCGATGACGGTGGCGGCGAGCGTGACGCCCTCGAACACCAGGATGGATCGGTACCAGCCCAGCTTGGGGGTGGGGATGGCGTTGTCCAGCGACTCGTCGTGCAGCAGCTGGTATGCCTCCCCCGCGATCGTCGCCGGCGTGGTGCTGCCGAACAGGACGAGCGACGTCAGGGTGAGGGTGCTCGCGGTCCACGAGGCGTCGGTCCGGTCGCTCTGCCGGACGGAGAGCGTCGCACCGCCGTGGACGGAGCGCAGCGCCTCGGCCAGCGTCACGCGGTGAGGGAAGGTGACGTGCGTGCCGTCGTCGTTGTCGACGCGCAGCACGTCGGAGGGCCCGCCCGGCAACAGGCCGTCGCCAGTCAGGAGGTCCAGCCGCTGGCTGTGGGCGACCCGGTCGCGTGCGGCCGCGACCTCCGCGGCCGACACGTGCACGCGCGCGACGCGGGTGCACGCGCAGAGGAGCGGGAGCGCGGCGACCGCGACCAGCGGCCCGCACCGGGTCCACCCGCGGACGCCGAGGGGGCCGAGCATCGGCCCCGAGCGTACACCATGCGAAGCGCGCGCCGGTCGCACAACGCGGTACCATCGGGTGATGGCGTCCCCGGTGCCGTCGCCGCTCGAGCGGGTCCTGCTCGACGGCGGCCTCGACCCGCAGGAGCTGGAATGGGCGCGTCACACCGCCAGGGCACTGGACACGAGCGTGGCGGCGGCGCTGGTGGTGCGCGGCGCGCTCTCGGAGGATGCGATCGTGGAGGCCCGGTCGTGCGCGTACGGCCTCCCTGTCTGGGGTGGGGAGTTGGACGGTGAGGCGTGCCACGCGCTCGGCGCGAAGCTCCTCTTTCGCACGCGGATGGCGCCGGTGGCGAGGCGCGGCCGCGTGCTCCGCGTCGCGGCGGCGGACCCGACCGACCACGACGCCCTCGCGGCGGTGCAGTTCGCCGCGCAGGCCGACCTGGAGGTGGAGGTGGCCTCGGAGCAGTCCATCGTGGGAGCCCTGATCACCGTCTTCGCCCACGGCGAGGCGGCGCCCCCTGCGGCCGCACCCGCGCCGGACGGGGGACAGTCGCCGGACCCGCCGGTGGTGCGCCTCGCGAACATGTTGCTGCTCACGCTCACCCGGGGTCGGTGGACGCGGATGCGCATCGCGCTCGGCGACGCGCCGGAGCTCCGGGCGTGGGACGGGGCGCGGTGGGTGGAGGCCGCCGACGCCATCGCCGCGATCCCGCCGAAGCTCCTCCCCGCCGTCGCCGAGCGCTACGCCGAGATGGCGTCCATCCCGGGGGTGAGCCAGCCCGCGTGGGGTCTGATCGCGCTGCGCGCGGGCACCGCGTGGCACGGTGGGCGCAACGTCTTCTTCGACGTGGTGATCGAGTCGACCTCACGCGGCCCGACGGTCCTCGTCGCGCGGTCGGGCGTCCGGGCGTTCGGCGAGGACGACGCCGCGTTGCTCGACGCGCTCCGGCGCGCCGGGGAGCTCCTGGACCAGGGGCGCCTCGCGGCCGCCAACGCCGAGCTCGGCGCGGCGCACGCGGAGGCGATCCGCGTCGACGGTCCGCGCGGCGCGCTCGCGGCCAAGGTGCTCGCGCTCCGCGGCTCGGCGCTGCGCCGTGAGGGGCGCCTGGAGGAGGCGCTCGCGACCCTGGACGAGGCAGCCGCCTGTCGCGGCGGCGCGGACTTCGAGGCGCTGCTCGCGCGCTACGACGCCGTGTGCGCATGCAACGACATGGGCCAGCACGCCGCCGCCGGGGCGAGGGCGCGGGAGGCGTGCGAGACGCTCGCGGTGCTCTTTGGCGCGCCCGGCCTGCTCGACGCGTTCTTCCGGTTCGAGATGGGCCGCGCGAGCCTCGCGTCGGGCGCTCACGCCGAGGCGGAGGCCATCGCCGCCTGGCTGTGCGCGCACGGCCCCGCGCTCGGCGGCGGCGCGGAGGCGCGCGGGAGGTGGCTCCGTGGTCAGGCGTGGCTGGAGCGAGGAGACACGGCGCGCGCCGCGCCGGAGCTGCGCGCGGTGCTCGGCATGCTGGACGAGGGGCAGGCGCGCGTGGAGGCGGCGCTCGCCCTCGCCGCCTGCGCGGAGGCCGGCGGGCGCCCGGAGGAGGCGCGGACCATGGTGGAGCTCGCCGACGACGGCACTCGCTGCCTCGGCGCGGCACACCCGCTGCGCGCGCGTGTGGAGACCTTGCTGGCGCGCGTGTCGTCCACGCGGCCGTACCGCTGAGGCGCGCGGTCACGACGTGCTTGCGTCATCCGGCGCATGGGTCCACGGTGGTCGCCATGCGCGCTCGCCTCCATGCGGTGGCCGGCGCGGGCGCGGGGGTCGTGGCGGTCACGGTCTTTGCGCTCGCCTCGCGTTCGCACTCGCCCTCGCCGGCGCGAGCCGCCGCGTCGACGGCGCTCTCGGCGACGGCGCCTTCGGATCCGGTCGCGTCGGTCCCGAGCGCGTCTGCCGCGCCGCCGGAGCCGCCGCCGCGACTGGAGAGCTACAACGTCATCTTCATCACGATCGACACGCTCCGCGCCGACCAGGGCTTCGCCGGGTACCCGCGGCCGGTCACGCCCAACCTGGACGAGCTCGCCGCGCGCTCCACCGTCTTCGAGACCGCGTACTCCCTCGCCTCGTACACCTCCAAGAGCATCGGCTCGATGATCATCGGCCGCTACTGCGACGAGACGATGCGCGATCCCGCGCACTACACGACGTACTACCCGGCCAACGTGTTCATGGCCGAGCGGGCGCAGGCGGCGGGGGTGCGGACGCTCGGCGGGATGTGCCAGCGCTACTTCAAGTGGCCGACCGGGCTCTCGGAGGGCTTCGACGTCTGGGACACCTCCGCCATCGCGCCCAACATGGAGGACGACGGCGACAGCATCACCAGCGACCGGCTCACGCGTGTGGCGCTCGACCTGCTCGGCCGCCCGCAGAACACCGCGCCGAGCTGGGACGACGACGCGGGCGTCCCCGCCGACGCCGACACCACCCGCCCGCGGCGCTTCCTGGCGTGGTTCCACTACTACGACCCGCACTGGCAGTACGTGCACCACGAGGGCGCGCCGGACTTCTCGGCGATCGACGCCGGCGTGCCCGCCCGGCGCGATCTCTACGACGAGGACGTGTGGTTCACCGACCAGCAGATCGGCGAGGTGCTCGACTACGTGGCCGAGCAGCCGTGGGCGGAGGAGACGGCGATCATCGTCACCGCCGATCATGGCGAGGCCTTCGGCGAGCACGGCTTCTACAAGCACGGCCACGAGCTGTGGCAGCCGCTCATCCGGGTGCCGCTCATCGTCTACGTGCCGGGGCAGCCTGCGCGCCGGGTCCCGGTGAAGCGCTCGGCGATCGACATCGCGCCGACGATCCTCGACCTGCTCGACGTGCCCGTGCCCGAGGGCGCCCTGCGCGGCAAGAGCCTGATGGCCGACGTCCTCGCGCCGCCCGGGGCCGACTACGAGGAGCGCGACGTGTACGTCGACATGCCCAAGGGCCCCTACAACGAGCTGCGGCGCGCCCTCGTCTACGGGCCGACGCCCGGCATGAAGCTCATCTCCTACCGGGACGAGCGCTACGAGCTCTACGACCTCGCCTCCGACCCGGGCGAGGAGCACGATCTCTCCGGCGACGCCGACAAGCGCTCGGAGGCCGTCGCGCGGCTCAAGGCGCTGCGCGCGACGCTGGACGAGCGTCCGCCCTGGCAGTAGCCAGGGGCCTGGCGGCCTTCAGCGCGCGGCGATCACCAGCGCGAGCGCCACGGCCGCGGGGAGCGCCTGCACGAAGAGGATCTTGGGGGAGGCCGTGACGGCGCCCACCACGCCCGCCACCAGCACGCACCCGAGGAAGAAGGCGCGGAGCGGGAAGACCATCGCGCCGGGCGCGAAGAAGGACCAGGCGAGGCCCGCGGCGAGAAAGCCGTTGTACAGGCCCTGGTTCTGCGCGAGCGACTTCGTCTGCTCCTGCTCCTCGCGCGAGCGGCCGAAGGTCCGCTGACCGAACGGGGTCGCCCAGAGGAACATCTCCAGGACGAGGAAGTAGACGTGAAGGAGGGCGACGAGGCAAACGAGCAGGCTGGCGGCGATCGGCACGCCGCGAGCATCGCACACCGCACCCTTGCGTCCCAGCGCCCTCCCCGAGGCGGGCGTCGCTGCTACGCTCCGCCCGGTGAGCAAGGCCTTCACCAAGGACGACGCCGCGGGCGACGCGGTGGTCCCCCCCGAGCGCCGCTGCCGCAGGGCGTCCCCAACTACGTCACGCCGCGCGGCCTCGCCGCCCTGCGCGAGGAGCACGCGCGCCTCGCCGCCGAGCGCGCCCGCGCGGAGGCCGCGGGAGAGCCGGGCGCGCTGGCGGTGCTCAACGAGCGCGTGGCGCTGCTGGAGGAGCGCATCGCCGGCGCGGAGCTGGTCGACCCGGCGAAGCAGCCGCAGGACGAGGTGCGCTTCGGCGCGACGGTCACCCTGCGCGGGTCTTCGGGCGCCGAGAGGCGCTACCGCATCGTCGGCGTGGACGAGGCCGATCCGGCCCGGGGCGCCATCGCCTTCACCTCGCCGCTCGCGCGGGCCCTCTCCGGCAAGGGCGTCGGGGAGGAGGCCCGCGTGCGGACCCCGGGCGGCCAGGACGACGTCGAGATCGTGCGCATCGATTACCGCGAGGAGCCTGCGGATCGTTGACACGCCGCGCGCCGGGTCCAAGATGTCCCCCTCCCGAGCGCCGACGTGAGCATGCCCACCTTCGACCGGATCAATGCCGTCGTGCACGAGCCGCTGGTCCACCTGGCCGGCGGCCCGATCACCCTCGCCGGGCTCCTCACGGCGCTGCTCATCGTCGTCGTGTCGTACGTTCTCGGCGCGGTGGTCCACCGCGCCATCATGCGCGTGCTCGGGCGGCACGAGGTGGCGCACGGCGCGCGCTTCGCCCTGGCGAAGATCGCGCGCTACGTCATCGTGCTGCTCGGCACCCTCGTGGCGATCATGTCGCTCGGGATCCGGCTGGACGCGCTGCTCGCCGCGTCGGCGGTGCTTCTCGTCGGCATCGGCTTCGGCCTGCAGACCATCGCGCAGAACTTCGTGTCGGGGCTCATCCTCCTCATCGAGCGGCCCGTCGCGCGCGGCGACTTCGTGCAGATCGGTCAGACGTTCGGGTCGATCGTGGACATCGGCATGCGCGCGACGAAGGTCATCACCCGCGACGAGGTCACCATCATCGTGCCCAACAGCCAGCTCGTCACCGGGCAGGTGGTCAACCACTCGGTCCCCACCACCAACCTGCGCATCACGGTGAAGGTGGGGGTGGCCTACGGCTCGGACACCGCGATGGTGAAGGAGGTGCTGCTCGCGGTCGCGCGGGAGGACACCGGCCTGCTGCAGCACCCCGAGCCGGAGGTGCGCTTCGACGACTTCGGCGAGTCCAGCCTGGACTTCGCCCTCCTGGTCTGGATCCCCAACCCGCGGGAAGATCTGCGCGCGGCCTCGCGCCTGCGCTTCGCCATCGACGCCGGCTTCCGCGCGGCGGGCATCGAGATCCCCTTCCCGCAGCGCGACGTCCACGTGCGCTCCGGCCTGGAGGCGCTGACGAAGGCCACCTCGAGCTGATCGCGCCCCCGCCGCTCGGCACTCACTCGGGCGGGGAGGGGCGGCGCGTGCCGCCCCCGCGACCAGTGAGCTGGAGCGCCGCGTCCTTCATCCTGCCGAAGCGCAGGCCCAGCAGGTCGAGGGCGTAGTTCTGGTGCAGGCGCCACGGCACCTTCGAGCCCTGCCGCGGCAGCTCGGAGAGGGCGCGCCGGATGTAGCCGGAGCTGAAGTTGATGACGGGCTCCTCCTGCATGTCGGGGTCGGTCCGCCGGGGCACCACCATCCGATACCCGCCGCGGTCCATCTCGCCGAGGAGGCGGCACACCCACTGGCAGGTGAGATCGCACTTGAGCGTCCACGACGCGTTGGTGTAGCCGAGCGTCACCGCGAGGTTGGGCACGTCGCTGAGCATCGCGCCCTTGTAGGTGAGCGTCTTGCCCACGTCGACGTGGCGCCCGTCGACGTCGACCTCCATGTGGCCGAGGAGCTGCACGCGCAGGCCGGTCGCGGTCACGACGACGTCGGCGTCGAGCGTCCTGCCGGAGCGCAAGCGCAGGCCGGTCTCGGTGAAGGTCTCGACGTGATCGGTGACGACGTCGGCGCGGCCGGTCTTGATGGCCTCGAAGAGATCGCCGTCGGGGACGAGACAGAGGCGCTGGTCCCAGGGGCCGTAGCTCGGGGTGAAGTGGGTGGCGACGTCGAAGTCGTCGCCGAGGCTCTTCTTCACGCCGCCCACCAGGAGCTTCTTCGCGCGGTCGGGGAAGCGGCGGCAGAAGTTGTACATCGCCATGCTGACGAGGACGTTCTTCCAGCGCGTCGCCCCGTAGGCGGTGCCCTCCGGCAGCTTGCGGCGGAGCCACGCCGCCGCCGGGTCGACGGCGGGGAGCGAGAGGATGTACGTCGGCGAGCGCTGCAGCATGGTGACGTGCGCCGCGCGCTTCGCCAGCTCCGGGACGAGCGTGACCGCCGTCGCGCCGCTGCCGATCACGACGACGCGCTTGCCCTCGTAGTCGAGGTCCGCGGGCCAGTGCTGGGGGTGCACCAGACGGCCGGCGAAGCGATCGACGCCGGGGAAGTCCGGCGTGTAGCCGCGCTCGTAGTCGTAGTACCCGCTGCACACGAGGAGGAAGCCGCAGGTGAAGCGCGCGACGGCGCCGTCCTCGCGCCTCGCCTCCACGGTCCAGCGTGCCTGCTCGCTGGACCACGACGCCTTCACGACGCGGTGGTCGAAGCGGATCTCGCGGTCGATGCCGTATTCGTGCGCCGTGTCGCGGATGTACGCGAGGATGGACGGGCCGTCGGCGATGGACTTGGCGCCCCTCCACGGCCGGAAGGAGTACCCGAGCGTGTACATGTCGGAGTCGGAGCGGATGCCCGGATAGCGGAACAGGTCCCACGTGCCGCCGATGGCGTCGCGCCCCTCCAGGATGGCGTACCGCTTGCCGGGGCACCGCGTCTGCAGGTGGTAGCCCGCCGCGATGCCGGAGAGCCCGGCGCCGACGACGATCACGTCGAGGTGTTCGGCTTCGTGCACGCGGGGAGTCTACACCATGGCGTATCGGGTCATTCGGAGGCCGCGTCGCTCGCGTCGTCGCTCGCGTCGCCGGACGCGTCGCTCCCCCCGTCGGGCGGACCCGCGTCCGCCGAGTAGCCGCCGCAGAACACCGGCGCGATCGCCGTGTAGTAGTCGGCGAAGGCCTGGTGGTTCACGCAGATGTCGTAGACCGACCCGGCATCGCTCAGGTCGCACTGCGCGTCCGCGTACTGCTTGCACGACGCCGCCCCGGCCTGCTTGGTGCACTGGTCGTAGAGCTGGAAGGACGCCTGGTCGGTGACCGGGCAGTTGGCCTTGCAGGCGTCGTCGACGCAGTCGGTCGACGCCCACTCCTTGGCGCCGCACCCGGTGTCGCTGGTGTCGCCGGTGAGCAGCGCGATGCAGCCGGCCACGTTGGCGTAGGCCACGCCGCCGGTGCTGATGAGCACGCCGTAGGCGGCGTCAGTCTGCTTGGAGCTGATGCACGAGACGCACGCCTTGTTCGGCGACTGGCTGGTGAACTGGCTGCACTTGGTGGTGTTGCTGGTGTTCGGGTCGTAGCAGAAGGCAAAGTAGTCGGCGATCTGCTGGTCGCTGCAGGCGCTGGGGTTGGGCTGGCGCGGGGGCGTCCACTTGGGCGTGAAGCTCCCCGAGTTGTCCGTCGGCGAGCAGGCGCCGCCGCTGTCCTGCACCCCGGTGTCGGGTGGCGCCTTCTTGTCGATGCGCACGTCGCTGGCGGCGTCGGCGCCGGCGTCGTCGGTGGCGCTGTCGTCGCCGCCGCACGCTCCGTACACCAGGGCGATGAGCGGGACCTGAACCAAGAGGATGAGAGCCTTGCGCATGGGTCGCCTCCGCAGCGAGAGGGCCCGTACTCGTCGGTCGTGACGAGAGTCCGCACCCTGATCCGTTGGCCGGACGCCCCCCGTGACAGCGAGCCCCCGAACTCACCTCGACCGTAACGCGATTCGCCTCAGCCGTACACCCGGGCGCCCGCCCCTTCTCAGGGCTTGCCGAACGGGTTGGTGTCGATCTGGCGCTTCGGCGGCTTCTTGTTCGCGTCGAGAGGGTCGACGCTCGCCGCCGGCTTGGTGCTGGTGGCCGGCGTCCTGGCGAGCGCCCCGTGGTGCGGGCCCTTCCACCCGGGGATCGGCCCGCCGATGACGGTGGCCTTCGGCAGGGTGAGGGAGACGCTCGCGGCGTCCTTGTCGAAGACCACGATCTCGGTGCGGGGAAGGTAGCCCTTCGCCTCGGCGCGGACGCGGTGCGCGAGCCCGTCACGCGGGAAGGCGCCGGTGAAGGGGTTACCCTCCAGCGGGGCGTCGTCCAGGGTGAGCTTCGCGTCCGCGGGGTTGGCGGTGAAGGTGACGTCCACGTGCGGGGGCGCGGTCGTGTCGGTGTCGGTCGTCGTCGGAGGTGTCGAGGTCGCCGCGCTCGCGGCCCCCGCGGCGGGCGTGTCGGAGGAGCGATGCAGGCCCACCGCCACCGCGACGGCGAGCAGGCCGACCGCGGCGACGGTCATCACCGCGCCGATCACCAGCGAGGTGCGGCGAGGCGTGGAAGGCTGGGTGCTCGCCGCGGTACCTCCGGCGGTGAAGGAGGGCGCCGCGCCGGTGTCCATCTGCGTGGCCGACGGGCGAGGCACGCCGGAGACCGACGGCGTGCGCGTGCCGGTCAGGTCGATGCGCGGCACGGGCACCGGGCCGCTGCTCCCGGGCTCCGCCCGCAGCCCGCGGAGCTGCGCGTCGATGATCTCGCGCATCTCCTTGCGGTCGGTCTCGAAGGCGTCGCCGACCAGCTTGGCGATCTCGCGGTGCGTCGTGCGGTCGCCGATGCTGACGAGGAAGCGCTCCAGGTCGGCCGAGAGGTCCGCCGCCGTGGCGTAGCGGTCGTCGGGTGACGTGGCCATCGCCTTCTGGCAGATGCGGTCCAGCTCCGGCGGCACGCGCGGGTCGACGGAGCGAGGGGAGGGGATCGCCCCGTTCATCAGCTGGTGCATGATCGCCAGCTCGTTCATGCCCTTCCAGAGGCGGCGGCCGACGGCGGCCTCCCAGATCATCACGCCCACCGCGAAGACGTCCGCCCGCCGGTCCACGCGCTGCGCGGAGGCCTGCTCCGGCGGCATGTAGGCGATCTTGCCCTTCAGCTCGCCGGTGCGCGTCTCCAGCGAGGAGTCCATCGCCTTGGCGATGCCGAAGTCCACCACCTTGACGCGCCCCTCGTAGGTGACGAAGAGGTTGTGGGGGGTGACGTCGCGGTGGACGATGCCGAGCGGCGTGTTGTCGATGTCCACCAGCTCGTGGGCGTAGTGCAGGCCGGCGCACACCTCGACGAGGATGCGCAGGTGGGGGCCGAGGGGGAAGGGGCGATCCTTGGCGATGCGGGTGCGGAGCCGCTGGAGCGACTGGCCCTCCAGGTACTCCATCGCCAGGAAGTGATCGCGGCCCTCCGACCCGACCTCCACCGTCTGCACCACGTTGGGGTGGTTCAGCCGGGCGGCCAGGCGCGCCTCCTCCAGGAACATGGCGAGGAACTGCTCGTCCTCGGCCAGCGCCGGGCGCAGCTGCTTGATGACCATCAGCTTGTTGAAGCCGCCGGGACCCTGGGCCACGCCCAGGTACACGTCCCCCATCCCCCCGTGCGCGAGCTCGGCGATGAGGCGGTAGCGACCTAGCTGGGAAGCGGGTTCCATGCCGTAACCGAAGAATCGTACTGCATGCGCGCGGCGCGTGCCTGAAAAAGCCGGTACGCTGCTGGCGTGACACGGCCGGGTTCTCAGGACGCCGTCCCCAGGGACGACTGGCTCGACGCAGTCCCCGAGGAGGTCCGGGCGCTCTGCAAGAGGCTGGCCGAGCACGGCAAGCGCGGCTGGGTGGTCGGGGGGTGTGTGCGGGACCTGCTGCTCGGCAAGGAGATCTCCGACTGGGACGTCGCGACCGACGCCCGGCCGGAGGAGGTCATGCGCATCTTCCCGCGCGTCATTCCCACCGGCATCCAGCACGGCACGGTGACGGTCCTGCTCAAGAACCACCCGTACGAGGTGACGACCCTCCGCGGGGAGGGCGCCTACAGCGACGGGCGCCGGCCGGACACCGTCGAGTTCGTCGAGGACATCGTCGCGGACCTCGCCAGGCGGGACTTCACCGTCAACGCCATCGCCCTCGACCCCAACGACGGCCACGTCATCGACCCCTTCGAGGGCCAGAAGGACCTCGGCCGGCGTCTTCTCCGGGCGGTGGGCGATCCGCTCGAGCGCTTCCGGGAGGACGGGCTGCGCGTGCTGCGAGCCGCTCGCTTCGTCGCCACGCTGGAGGTGGAGCTGGACGCCGACACCGAGCGCGCCATCGCCCCGACGCTGGACACGTACCGCAAGGTCTCGGCGGAGCGCGTGCGCGACGAGTGGGTCAAGACGATGAAGGCGCGGCGTCCGTCCCGCGCCTTCGAGGTGATGCGCCGCACGGGCATCCTGGGCGTCACCTGCCCGGAGATGCTCGAGGGCGTCGAGATGGAGCAGAACAAATGGCACGCCTACGACGTCTGGCGCCACGCGATGGAGTGCATGGACGCCTGCCAGGGCGACGCCTTCCTGCGCATCGCCGCCCTGCTGCACGACGTGGGCAAGCCGCGCACGCGCGCCTTCAGCGACAAGACCAGGGACTGGACCTTCTACGACCACGATCGCGTCGGCGCGGAGATGGCGGATCCCATCTGCCGGCGGCTGCGCTTCTCCAACGAGGAGCGCGAGCGGATCGTCCTGCTCGTGCGCCACCACCTCTTCCACTACACGGCCGAGTGGAGCGACGCGACGGTGCGGCGGTGGATCCGGCGCGTGGGCAAGGACCGGGTGCAGGACCTCTACACGCTGAACGAGGCGGACGTGCGCGCGAAGGGGCGCGACTTCGAGGCGGACCTCGCCGCGCTCGCCGCGCTGAAGGAGCACGTGGCCCGGGTCATCGCCCGGGGCGCCGCGCTCAACACCCGCGATCTCGCCATCGGGGGCCACGACCTCATGAAGGAGCTCGGCCTGCCGCCGGGCCCGGTGCTCGGGAAGATCCTCGCCGCGCTGCTCGAGGACGTCACCAACGACCCTGCGCTGAACGAGCGCGAGACCCTGCTCTCCAGGGCGCGTCACTTCCTGGAGACGCAGCCTGCGGAAGGGTGACGCCCAGGGGCGGGCGCCTGTGCTAGCGTCGTGGCCGTGCGCCCTCGTGGCACCGTACTCTCCGTCGCCTTCGCGCTGTGCGGCCTCTCCGTGTCGGTGCCCTCCCGCGCGCAGACGACCCCCGCGCCGAAGGAGGGTGAGCAGCACGTCGACGCGCCGGCGGAGGCCGCCCCGCCCCCGCTGAAGCTCTACGACTTCACCCTCCACCCGCTGCTGCAGGTGCGCGCGCGCGGCGAGTGGCGGCACGATCCGGTCGACGCCGGCGGCGGCGGCGCCTACGCCGAGAACGCCTGGGATGTCTTCGAGCGGACCCGCCTCGGCCTGGGCGTGGAGCGCGGTGCGCTCGCCGCGCAGGTGACCTTGCAGGACACACACCTCGCCGGCATCTCCGCGCCGACGGCGGTGCTGCCCGCCGACCCGGTCGTCCCGCGCGGCGCCACCGGGCTGTACGAGGGCTACGTGGAGATCCACACCACGTCGCCGGACAACCCCGTGTACCTGCGCCTCGGGCGGCAGGCGATCACCTGGGGGGACGGCCGCCTGCTGGGCAACGCCGATTTCTCGCCGGTCGCGCGGACCTTCGACGCCGCGCGCGGCCACGCCACCTACAAAGCCTGGGACTTCGAGGCCTTCGGCGCGGTGCTCGACGCAGCGCTGCCGCTCGGCACCTCCTTCGACGACTTCTCCGGCACCACGAGCGGCGGCTCAATCCTGTACGGGGCGATGGTCGGCCTCACCCTCGACCCCCTCTTTCACGCCGAGGTCTTCGGTCTGGCGCGCACCGGCGCCGCCGGGACCGGACTCATCCAGGGCTTCCAGGAGGCACGCCAGCACGACGTGTACACGGTCGGGGCGCGCGTGGCGGGGGACCACCGCGGGTGGAAGTACGGCGTGACGGGCGCCGCGCAGCTCGGATCGGTGACGGTGGGCGGCGCGTCGCTGGATCGCCTCGCCTACGCCTTCGCCGGGGACGCCTCGCACACCTTCAGCGGCGTGGCCCTCATGCCCTCGGTGCGCGTCGGCGGCGCCTTCGCCAGCGGTGGTCAGGAGGGCGGCACCTACGCACAGTTCGACCCGCTCTACCCCGACGTGGCCACCCATTACGGCCTGCTCGACGCGACGGCGCTCTCCAACGTCATCGATGGCCACGCGGCGGTGCGCATCGCCCCCACGCCGGACGTGCACGTGGCGCTGGAGTACCACTACACCCGGCTCGCCACGCACACGGGGGACTGGCTGGACGGCTACCTCTTCACCGTCGGCTCGCTGCCGGCGGGGACGGGCAGCCTGGACCTCGGCCACGAGCTGGACGTGACCGCGTCCTGGCGGCCCTGGCCGGCGTTGACGCTCGCCGCGGGCTACGCCGGCATGCTCCTCGGCGACGGTGCGAAGGCGGTGCTCCTGGCGCGCCAGCGCGGGACGGTCGACGCCTCCGGCGCCCTCGCGGCGCCGGATTTCTCGCACTACGTCTACCTGCAGGCGACGCTGGACTTCCCCCCGAGCGCGGCCGCCCTCCGCTGACACGCCCTGGGAGGGGTGCACAGGCCGCCTCCCCCCCACCCCAGCCCCTCCCCGGCCGGACGGTTCGGGGCCCCTTCATGTGCACGCTAACGATCTGCCGGTTACCCGTTCCAGCCGCGGAGCGGGCCCACGTCGGCATGAACGAACCAATCGGTCTGGAGTGTGTAGACCCCCACGCCGCCCTCCCAGCCGAGGGACCGCACCTCCGCCCGCAGCAGCCGCGGGTCCTCCCCCTTGTCGGCCCCCGGCGGCACCAGCCGGAAGTCGACCGCGTGCCCGAGCGAGTGCTGGCTGTGGCGCGCCACGTGGTGCCCCTTCTTGCGGCGCATCTCGTTCAGCTTGGCGCTCCGGTAGCCGCTGACAATCTCGATGCGCGAGCCCGGATGGCGCGTCGCCAGCGCGCGAAGCAGCCCGAGAAGTCGCGGATCGATGGCGTGGAGCTCCCCGCACACCCGGTCCTCCAGGAGCACGTCGAAGCGCGCCTCCGACGGCGATCGCTCGTCGAGCACGACGCGCTCGCCGGTGTGCGTCTGCGCCAGCGTCGCCAGGATGGGGGCGGGGTCTGGCCCCGCCGGCGCCAGGGTGCGCGGCGGGCGATCGAGCCCCTGCCCGTGCGGCACGAAGCCGTCGGCGGCGAGCGGCGCGGCCACGAAGAGAGCGCCCAGGCACGCGGCGAGCACGCGAACGGCGATCACGGGTTTGCAGTGTAGCGCGCCGCCGCGTCCGGCGCTCCGCCCCCTCGAGCCGCGCCGGTTTTCGTGTTGACCTTTCGCGGGGGTCCTAGGAGGCTCCGCCAGATGGGCCCCGCCGACGCCGACCTGCTCGCCCGGATCGCCCGCGGCGAGGCCGCGGCGGTGGGTGAGCTGTATGACGCGTACATCGCCCAGCTCTTTCCGCTCGCCCTGCGCATCGTGCGCGACCGCGCCGAGGCCGAGGACGTGCTTCATGACGCCTTCGTCACCGTCAGCGAGCGCGCCGCCCAGTACTCCGCCGAGCGCGGGAGCGTGGCGGCGTGGCTGGTCACCCTGGTGCGCAACCTGAGCATCGATCGGAAGCGCCGGCGCGATCGCCGCGGCGCGCTGGCGCGCAAGGATGCCCTGGAGCGCCCCGCGTTCGAGTCCCGCGACCCGGAGGTGCTCAGCAACGACGCCGGCCGCCGCGCGCAGGTGCGCCAGGCGCTGGCCTCGCTCCCGGAGGCGCAGCGCAAGACGCTGGAGGTCGCCTTCTACGAGGGCCTCAGCTACCCCGAGATCGCCGAGCGGGAGGGCGTGCCCCTCGGCACCGTGAAGTCGCGGGCGGCGCGGGCCATCGCCGCGCTGCGCGAGGCCCTGCTCGCCGCGGACCAGGAGCCGAGCAGCTCCTGATCCGGGCAGTGACATCCAAGCTGCGAGGACCCCGATGACGACCGAAGACAAGGGACCGCTGGAGCGCGAGGTCACCCCCGGCCCTCGCCTGTACCAGGTGACCGTCGGCCCGGACACCGGCGCGGTGGCCGCGGTGGGCATCGTGCACGGCTACGCCGAGCACTCCGGCCGCTACGCGCACGTGCAGGCGGCGTGGGCCGAGCGCGGCATCGTCAGCGTGGCCATCGACCTGCGCGGCCACGGCCGCGCCGAGGGTCCACGCGGCGCCTGCCGCTCCTTCGACGAGTACATGCACGACATGACCGAGCTGGAGCGCCTCGTCGCGAAGAAGGCACCCGGCCTCCCCGCCTTCCTCTTCGGCCACAGCTTCGGCGGTCTGGTCGCGGCCTCGCGCGCGCTGACGCGGCCCGGCGAGTGGAAGGGCCTGATGCTCTCCGGTCCGTACTTCCGCCTCGCGCTCCCGGTGCCCCCGCTCAAGCTCCTGGCCGGGAAGATCGCGGCGCGCATCATCCCGAGCCTGAGCATCCCCTCCGGCCTCTCCGGCAAGGACGTCACGCACGATCCGGACAAGGCCCGCGCCTACGACGAGGACCCGCTGGTCTTCCCGAAGGCGAACGCGCGCTGGTTCGTGGAGGCCACCAAGGCGCAGGAGCGCTGCCTCGCGCGCGCGCCGGAGCTGACCATGCCGCTGTACCTCGTCGTCGGCACCGCCGACCACGTCGCCTCACCCGAGGGCGGGCGCACCTTCTACGACCGCGCCGGCAGCGCCGACAAGACGAAGGACGAGAAGGAGGGCCTCTTCCACGAGGTCCTCAACGAGCCGGAGTGGCGCCCCATCGCGGACGCCATGGCGGAGTGGATCCTCTCCCACGCCCGCCCCTGAGCATCACCTCTCCTCTCCCCCTCTCCACGAAGTGGAGAGGGGGCCGGGGGGTGAGGCCGGGGGGTGAGGTCAGGGGACGCAGCCGCCGAGCGAGATCGCCTTGGTCTTGAACGGACGGCAGGTCAGGCCCTGGCCACAGCCGGCATCGGGCGCATTGCAGAGCGGGACCTCGCCGTTGGCGCACTGGGTCGCCTCGCACTTGGTGCCCTTCACCAGGCTGCCGTAGTAGGTGTCGGTGCAGACCTGGTCCTGCTTCACCGAGCCGACGAGGCAGCAGACGTCGCCGTTGTTCGGGCAGTCGCTGTTCTCGTTGCACTCGAAGTCGGCGGGGAAGCCGCCGTCGGCGCACGCGGTGTTGGAGTCGTTGCAGGTGGAGCCGGCGTCCGTGCTCCCGTACACGCAGCAGTGCTGGCCCATGTCGCAGGCGCTGAACACCGTGCCGCCGTCCGGCCCGACCTGGAAGGGGCAGTACGGACCGGCGTCGGGCGTGTTGAAGATCGAGTTCGGCTTGCCGCAGTCGGCTGCGCCGCTGTCGTTGCCGCCGCTGTCGTTGCCGCCACCGCTGTCGTTGCCGCCGCCGCTGTCGTTGACGCTGCTGTCCTTCTTGCCGGCGTCGTTCGTGTTGTTGACGATGTCGTCGCCGCTGCAGGCCGACATGCCGATCGCCGCCAGCGCCAGAGAAGCCGCGCTGCCGAGCACCAAAGCCAATCGAATGTTCTTCATCACGCTGCTCCTCGCCAAAGTCCTCGCCACCCCAAGGACGGCGTGTGCGCAATTACTCACACGTTTGGCCTTCCGTCAACGTCCTGCCCCGCACAATTGCGTGACGGGTGCTGGGGCACGCGCGATCCAGTCGTCGCGCGGGAGGGCGTGAGCCTGCCCGCCCGGCCGCCCCTCCGCATCCCGGCCTGCGGGGCAGTCAGTCCGCCTTGCCGGCCATCACCCGCTTGACCAGCCAGGGCAGCGGGGCCTCCCCGAACAGGGGCATCGACCCCGCACGGGCGCGGCGCCCTTCTTCCCAGCGGACCACCTTCCCGCCGACGTACACGTTCACCGCGGCGAGGGAGAAGCCGGCGATGATGTCGATCAGGTAGTGCCAGCGCAGGAACATCGTCGCGCCGATGATCTGCAGGGCGCAGAAGGCGATCACCGGCCAGGTGTACTTGAAGGGGGCGTGCTTGCGGTGGACGAAGGAGAAGATGGCGATGAAGGTGGGCGCCCCGGTGTGGAGGCTCGGGAAGATGTCCTTCAGCGCGCCGGCGGAGTGCACCGACTCCTGCACCAGCCGCCAGAAGACGCCGCCCTGCAGCTCGTGCTGGAAGTGCAGCTCGTGGTACGGCCCGTACCCCGGCACCACCAGGTACAGCACGTGGGTGATGCAGAACTGCGCGACCAGGCCGATGCCGAAGTGCCGCAGCAGGCGCGAGTCCTTCGAGAGGGTGACGAAGGGCACGATGTGCGCCGCCATGATGGCGAAGTAGCCGAAGTAGAAGAAGGCGAACCACTCGGTGGTCGCGGGGGCGACGAACTTGTCCCACGCGACCGAGGGCTCGACCCCGAACACCCGCATGTCGAACGCGAAGATCTGGGCGTCCACCGCGCGCGAGGTGACGGCCGGCAGGATCCACCGGAGCTGGAAGTACGAGAGCAGGATGGAGACGATGAGGCCGAGCCGGTAGAGGGTGGCGGCCGCGACGCCCTTGAGCAGCTCGCCGCGCACCAGCACCAGCGCGACCGTGATGATCGCCGTGTCGTGCAGCAGCGTGCGCAGGTTGCCCGCGCGGTTGGGTCCGCTGCCGCCGATGACGGCCGCGATGAGCACCAGGAAGTAGCCGAGGACGAACCAGTCCTGCACCGCCATGTTGCGGACCATGCGGCGCGGGAGCGACAGCGCGTTCTCGTCGACGACCACGTCCGGCGACGCGGCGCGCTCGAGGCGCGCGGCGTCCGCCGTGGTGCTCATCCCGCGGCGCAGCGCGGCTGAGCGTTCGTGACGGTTGACTGCCGGCTCCAACATGACTCGTTCCAATGCGACACGCGTGCCGCGCCGGGGAGACGGGCAACGCGCGAGGACGGGTTGCTAGTCTCGCCTCGCCGTGAGCATTTCGCCATGGGCTTTTCGCCGCGAAAACGCGTGCGCGGTGCGAAAACTGCTACTCGTCGTCGCGAGCCGGGCGCACCCGCAGCATGCCCGCGCCGGGGACCAGCCTGGCCTGGCAGGCGAGGCGTTGCCGGGGCGGCCGCGCACCGAAGGCGTCGAGGACATCGAGCTCCTCGTCCTCGGCTTCCAGCAAGAGCTCCGCGCCCTCCAGCACCACCACGCGGCACGTGCCGCAGCTCGCGCTCCGGCAGGAGAAGGGGACGGGCGCGTCCTTGGCGTCGCAGACATCGACCAGGCAGCCGCCCGCCGGGACGTCCACGCCCAGCTCGGCCGAATCCTCGCTGATGAAGACCACGCGCGGCATCCGCCGTGTTCTTACACGCATTCGAGCAGCACCGCATGCTCCTTGCGGGGCACCCGGGCGAAGGTGCGCGAGTCGTGGAAGTGGGGGCGGGGCTGCGACGCGGCCGCCACCACCCGCAGGCCCGCGCGCGGCGCGACGGCCACGAGCGCCTCGTCGGCGCGCAGCGCGTGGCCACGCACCTCGGAGTCGGCCAGGAGCAGCACCAGCGTGCCGCGACGGCGCAAGGTACGCCGCGCCGCGGCGAGGAAGCGCTCGAGCTCCGCCCCCCACGCTCGCTCCGCCTCCGCGGCGGAGAGCGTCGCGTAGGTGCGCCGCGCGCCCAGCTCGCCGCGGGCGAAGGGGCGCGCGTCCAGGCCGAGCCAGCGCAGGCGCAGGGCGTGATGCGCGAGGTAGTCGTAGGTCGCCGCGTACGGCGGGGAGGTGACCACGCACGCGACGCTCCCCGCCCGGACCGTTCGCAGCGCCGTCGCGTCGTCCTGCGTGACGCGCGCGCGCGGCCGCGGGCGCGGCAAGAGCGCGGCGAGCTCCCCCAGCCGGCGCGCGAAGTCGTCGGCCTTGCGCGCGAAGAACTTGGCGGCGTACCCCGCGCCGATCCGCTTGGGCGCGAGGCCCTCCGAGGTGTCGCCCTTCTTGCGAGAGAACTTCACCAGGATGGCGCTCAGCACGAGCGAGAGGTCCGCCCGCAGCGCGGCGTCGCGCTCGGCGGCGATGCCGGCGCGCAGCGAGTCCAGCTCCAGCAGCACGTGCGGGTCGAAGGCGCGCACGTCCTCGTCGGCGTAGCGGCGGGTCGCGCCCGCGCGGCGCTTGCGGCGATCGTCGGCGAAGGCGCGCAGCTCCTCCGCGCGCGCGCGCAGGCGCTCCAGGTCGGCGGCGTCGCGCGGGGCGAGCTTGCGCGAGGCGAGCATCACCGCGAGGGGGTTGAGATCGGTGCCGAGCACGTCGCGCCCGGCGATCGCCGCCTCGACGAGCACGGTGCCCGAGCCGGCGAAGGGATCGAGCAGGGGGCCGTCGGGCGGCGCGAAGGCGCGCACCAGTCGCTCGGCGGTCCGAGGATGCATCCGCGCCGGGTAGGGGTGGAAGCCGTGGACGTGGGCGCGATCGGGGTCGTCGTTGCCGGAGCCCTCGCGCGGCGCCGGCGGCACGTCCAGCGCGCGGGCGAGCGCGGCGCTCTCGCTCGCCGCGCCCGTCCTGTCGATCGCGCCGCCCAGGTTGACCAGGCCGCGCCGCCGCACCCGCGGACCCTGCGCCCGCTCCGGCGGATTGGTCATGGGACCTTCTTGGCCTGCGCCGGCGCTTCCGCCTGCGCCTCTTGCTCGGCTTGCTCGACGGCCGCCTGCTCGGCCTCGGCGTGCGAGTAGGCGAGGTCCGCGTTGTCCTGCACGGCGACGCGGATGCGCTCGTGCACCGAGAGCGTCGTCAGCGTCGCCTCCACGTCCGCCTCCGAGATCCGCAGGGCGCGCGCGATCTCGCGGGCGGTCATCGTGCCGGCGCTCTGGGCGAGCATGCCCTCCATGGCCGCCTCCCAGCCGCGATCGAGCTCGGAGCGCATCCGCTTGCGCGCGGTGGAAGCGCTGCGCGAGGCCTTCGACGCGAGGACCGCCAGCACCACGCCGATCGCGACCAGGACGCCGCCCGCCACGTACGAAGCCGGACCGAGCAGCACCGCCAGCACGAAGGCGACCGCCGCCGGGATGCCCGCCGCCCACGCCCCCGCGCGCCACGCGAAGCCTTGCCGCTTGGCGTTGCCCGCGGCGCGCAGCGCGTCCATCGCCTCCTCGGGCGGGTGGTCGGTGTCGCGCCACGGGACGCGCGGGCTGCCGCACACGCCGCACGCCCAGCGCAGGGTGTCGCTGGGGACGATGCGCGACACGGCCCCGCAGGTGGGGCAGCGGTTGTGCTCTCCGTAGAGGTTGGCCACGTGGTGGTCGTGGTCGAAGGGCGACGTCATGCGCCGGGCATGGTAGCGCGAAGGGCGCGCGGTTACTTGCACGCCCCGCACGACGACAGCACGCGACCCCGGGCGCGCTCCAGGCGCGCCTTCGCGTCGTCGCACTCGGCCGGCTCGGAGAGCGCGCACAGGTGCTCGGTGGCGCGCGCGAAGGAGGCGAGGGCGCGGCATGCCGTCGCGCAGTCGGAGAGGGAGGCCTCCACGTCGCGCGCGGTCCGGTCCACGTCGGCGCGAGCGACGCCGATCTCGCGCGGCGGCGCCTCCGCGCCGGTGCCGCTGGGGGCGACGCCCTTCTGCTGGGTGTCGTTCATGGGGGCGCCGCCGGAGGGCATGGCAGCGGGGGGCGCCTCGCCCGACTTGCCGGCCGCGGCGCAGGCGACGACCGTGCACGCCAAGACCACCGCCGCTGCTGTCCGTACGCCTCGCATGCGTCCTCTGTCCCTCAACGCGCCGCCCATCCACACCTTACATGCCCCACCCCGCGGCGTGTGCCGTCTCCTCGCCCCGACGCGTAGCGGAGGGCCCGGGCGGGGAGGGGCAGCGCGTGCCGCCCCTTCTCAAGGATGCACGATGGTGGTGCCGGGCGGCGGGACGAACTGGAACTGCGACGCCGGGACGGCGACGTTCGCCTTGGGGCTCTTGAAGTCGAAGCGGTTGCGGTTGCCCTGGCCGTCGAGGATGAGCACGCTGCGCACCTGCGAGGTGGCCGTGTCGACGAAGAAGAGGACCTTCGTGTACGCGGGCGTGGGCTTCTTGGGCGTGCCGACGAGCACGTAGCCCCCGTGGAACCGGAGCTGGTCCCCCGGGATGAGCTGGAAATCGAAGAGCTGCGCCAGGTTGCCCTGCCCGGTGAGGAAGGAGAGCGCCGCGGGGTACTGCGACTGGTTCACCTTCGCCTGGTACATCTGCTTGTTGGCGGCCTCGTACACGCGCAGGTTCTGGCCGTCGGATACCACGCGGTTGCCGGCGGGGGAGCTGTACACCCAGTCCATCTTGCCGGGCTTGGCGAAGGTGACGTGGCCGCTGGAGGTCTTGGTGGTGTTGTAGGCCTTGGCGAGGAAGCTCTGCGTGAAGTCCGCGCTGAAGGTGCTGGTGTGGTTGTAGAACGCCTGCACGTTGGCCACCGCCGCGTTCACCGAGGAGGGGGCGGCCGCCGCCGCCGGCTGAGCCTGCGCGGCCGTGGGGGCCCACGCCATGCCGAGCACCAGAGAAAGCCCAGCTGCACCGAGGAATTGACGTACCGAACGCATCGCCATGATCGCCTTTCTACGGCGTTAGACGTGGGAGGCCCCCGAAACATTGCGGGACGCCCGACGAAAGCCTGGCCGTTTTGGCCCCGGCGGGGCCGACTGTCAACGGCGTCGGCGGGCGGCGGGGGCCGGCGGCCGCCAGGTCGCCGCGTTCTGCAGGTGGGTGATGGCGAGCGCGAGGGCGTCGGCGGCGTCCGATGGCGGGGCCGCGTCCAGCGCCAGGATGACCCGGACCATCTGCGCGACCTGCGCCTTGTCGGCCAGGCCGTACGCGGCGACGGTGCGCTTCACCCGGGCGGGCGCGTACTCGCCCACCGGGAGGCCGGCGCGGCCGCACACCAGCAGCGCCACCCCGCGCGCGTGGCCGAGCTTCGCCGCCGCCTGCGGGTCCTTGTGGAAGAAGAGTGTCTCCACGCTCGCCTGCGCGGGGCGGTAGGCGCGGACGACCTCGTCCAGGCGAGACTCCAGCTCGACCAGCCGACCGGCCAGCGGCCCGTCGCCCAGCGCGATGACCCCGTGCGCCACGTGCGAGAGTCGCGTCCCGGCGCGCGAGACCACGCCCCAGCCGAAGCGGCGCGTACCCGGGTCCAGCCCGAGGATGATCACTCCTTGGCCAGCTTGGCCATCTCCTCGTCGGAGATGTCGAAGTCGGCGAAGACGTTCTGCACGTCGTCGTGGTCGTCCAGCGTCTCGGCGAGGTTGAGCGCCACCTCGGCGTCGCGGCCGGCGATGGGCTTCTTGGTCTTGGGCAGGTACTGCAGCCCGGAGCCCTTCGCGGCGATCTTGGCGGCGTCCAGCGCCTCGAGCACCACGTTGAGCGCATCCGACGGCGTGGTGACCTGCCACTCGTCGCCGGCGTCGGAGTAGTCCTCCGCGCCCGCCCCCACGGCGATCTCCATGAGCTGGTCCTCCGTCGCGGCCTCCTTCGCGAGCTGGATGACGCCCTTGCGATCGAAGGCCCAGCCGGCGGTGCCGGCGCCGCCCAGCACGCCGTTGTGCTTCTCGAAGATCTTGCGGATCTCGGCGACGGTGCGGTTGCGGTTGTCGGTCATGCCCTCGACGAGGAAGAGGGTGCCGCCAGGGCCGGTGCCCTCGTAGAGGACCTCATCGTACGAGGCGCCCTCGATCTCACCCGTGCCGCGCTTGACCGCGCGCTGGATGGTGTCGTTGGGCATGCTCTCGCCCTTGGCGTCGGCGATCGCCTTGCGCAGGCGTGGGTTGCCCGAAGGATCGCCCCCGCCCATGCGCGCGGCGACCGTCAGCTCCTTGATGAGCTTGGTGAAGAGCTTGCCGCGCTTGGCGTCGACCGCGCCCTTCTTGTGCTTGATGGTGGCCCATTTGGAGTGGCCGCTCATGATGCCTCTCGTCTGCGTGGCCCGGGGTGGGCCGAAAAAGGGATCCGGAAGGTAGTCGGCGCCAGCCGCGCCTGCAAGCCGGCCGGTGAGCCTGCCGTTCACTCCTGCATCGCCTCGATCGCCGCGGCCAGCTCCTCCTCCGACGAGCCTTCCTCCGCCGCGAGACGGAGCACCTCGCTCAGCCCTTGTGCCGACCGACCCGCGGCTTCCCGGATGCGGACGCGCACCTGGGGCGACGCCTCCGCCTCCAGCGCCGCGGCGACGCGGAGCATCGGGTCGGCGGTGGGGTCGTCGACGAGCTCGAGCACCTCGGAGACGTCGGGCGCGGCGCCCTCACGGTAGTCCGGCCTGCGATCTCTCAGCGCGCGCAGCGCGCGCACCCACTCGAGCGTGGACTCCCCGCGCTCCGGCAGCATCGCCGCGATCGACCCGTGGCGCGCGCGTGGAGCACGCCGGAACTCCTTCAGCCTGCGCTCGATCGCGTCTTTGGCGCCGCGCGCCGGCTGCTCGGGTCGCGAATACTTGCCGGCGGGGATGGACGGGAACACCACCTCCTCGACCCTCCCGTCGCGCATCAGGATCCGCAGCCCCTCGGCCGTGGCGTAGTCCATCTCCAGATCGCACTTCACGATGTCGGCGATGGGGAGGAAGCGCCGCTCGTCCTCGGTGGTGACGACCACGCCATCGTCGCCGATCCGAAGCACGGTCCGGTTGCGGTGCAGGCGGCGCGCCCCGAGCGCCGCGGCGACGCCGAGCGCCACGGGCAGGATCAGGAAGATGGACAGGTGCTTCACGCTCAGCATCGCGGCACCCGCCAGCGACACCAGCGCGACGACCCCCGCCATCTTGAACGCGCCGTGGTGGTGAGGCACGGAGCGCAGGACGGTCACCGCGGCGCCGTTCGCCGCGTGGAGGAGGGAGGCGGCGCTCTTCTCGCCGACGCCGCGTAGCGTGATCCTCCCCCCGACCCCGTCCACCCGGACCGAGACCTTCCCCGCGGAGTCGACGCGGTGCGCCGCGAGCGGACGCGCCACCCGCAGCTTCCCGTTCATCCAGACGCCGGCTCGGTCGACGAGGATGCTCGCCTTCGGATCGCTACGCATGACGAGGAGGGGACTCAGGATCGCGAAGACGCCCGCGGCGAGCAGGACCTGCGGGGCGTGCGCCGGCGCCAGACGCGCCATGAGGATCAGCGCCAGGCCGAGCAGGGCTCCGCCGCCGATCCACGCGGGAAAGAAATACCCGGGGATGAACTCCGCCCCGCACGTCTGGTGATTCCCCGGACCCGGGTCGTCCCCTTCAATCACCGGTCCATGGTACGCCGATCGGGCCCGCGCATCGCAACACGTCCGCCACGCGGGCGAACGCGTCACTCCGTGGCGGCGGCGCCCACGCGCTTGAGGATGCCCGTCACCTTGTTCTTGGCCAGCCCCGCCGCCTTCCCGATGGCGTGCAGGATCTCCGACTCCTTCTTGTCGATGCCGCCGCTGCCCTGGGCCACGAAGGCGGCGAAGAGCAGGGCGGCCTCCGGCTGGCCCAGCGCCTTGAGCTTCTGGCCCACGTGCGCGGCGCGCGCCTTGACGCCCTCCTTCTCGGCGTGCTCGGCGCACGCGTCGAGGAGCGTCTCGACCTCCCACTCGATGATCGCGCCGACCGAGAGCACCTCGATGGCCTTGATCATGGTGGCGCGCTCGGCGTCGTCCACCTTGCCGTCGCTCGCCGCGGCGAGGTAGCCCGCCTCGGTCGCGACCTCGAAGACTTCGTTTTGCTTGGGGACGTTGAGCTCTTTGCGGATGTCCGCGGCGTGCTTCTCCAGCTCGGCGAGGTTCACGGGGGGCTCCTTTCGAGAGGGGGGCGAGGATACCCGAAGCGATGGCGGAAGCCGAGCGAGAGCAGCGCCCGGTCCGGGCCCCGCGCCACGACCCCCGCGCACGACCTGCGGCGCGCGGTGCACGCCTCGCGCGGTCCACACCGGCGCCGTACGCGCGAGAAGGGCTGGCACGATGCCCGCACGCAAGCCGCGTGACACCCAGGAGCGGAACAGGTGACCCGATCCAACACCCCACTCCGTCTGGTCGTGCTCGTGCTGAGCGCCGCCGCGCTCGCGGTCTTCCTGCCGCTCTGGGCGCCGCTCGTCCTCGCGGCGTGGACGGCGGACCTGGTTCGTCCCCTCGTGAAGCTCCTCGAGCGCGTGCTGCGCGGCCGGCGTGCCGCCGCGGGCGCGATCACCGTCGCGCTCGTCCTCGCCATCGCCACGCCGCTCGTCGCGGCGACGGTCGCCGTCGTCGTCCGCGCGCGCGAGCTGGTCGTCGCGACGTTGCACTCGGCGGCGGCGGGCGGTCCGGTCGCCGCGACGCTCGGCATCGCCCCGCCCGGCGGTCCGCTCTCGTTCGACCTGAGCGACCTGAACGACCTGCTCCGCGAGCACGGGACGACGGCGTGGCGCCTCGCGGGGGGGATCGCGAGCGCCTCGGTGTCGGCGGTGGTCGGGGCGGCGGTCTTCGTGGTCGGGCTCTACGCCTTCAGCGTCCACGGACGCCACCTGTACGCGTGGCTGGCGCGTCGCATCCCGCTGGACCTGCGCGCGCTGCACCGTCTCGTCGGCGCGTTCCGCGAGACGGGGCGCGGCCTGCTGGTGGGCGGGGTAGGGACGGCGGCGGTGCAGGGCTCGGTCGCCGCGGTCGTGTACGCGAGCCTCGGCGTGCGCAACCCATTGACGCTGGGCTTCCTCACCGGCGCCTTCTCCTTCGTGCCGGCCGTGGGGACGGCGCTGGTGTGGGCGCCCATCGCCGTCGGGTTCGCGGTGACCGGGCACCCGGGGCGCGCGGTCATCCTCGCCGGGCTCGGGCTCGGCGTGATCGGCACCGTGGACGGCGTCGTTCGTCCGTGGCTCGCGCGGGCCGGCAAGCTGCGCCTGCCGATCGTGGTCGTCTTCCTCTCCGTGGTCGGCGGGCTGCGTCTCTTCGGAGGCTGGGGTCTCGTCCTCGGACCGCTGCTCGTGCGGCTGGCGGTCGAGGGGCTCGCGATCGCGCGCGAGCGCCGCGTGTTCGGCCCGCGAGGGGCGTAGGCCGGCTCAGGGCTTCGCGGGCGGCTTCACGCTGGTGCTCGCGAGGAAGCCGTCGTCGATGCGGTGCGCGTCGCTCACGAAGCCGGCGTACCGGTTCGCCGCGACGGTGCCGGTGTTGACGGCGAGGATGAACTCGTCGTCGATCGCCGAGCCGTCCACGGTGATGGCGCGCGAGGCGACCAGGTTGGGCGAGCGCACGTCCAGCGGGCCGGGCGCGCGGACGACCTGCGCGCCCTTGGGCAGCTCGATGCGGCGGTGCACGTGGTACTGCACCGCGCGGCTCACCGAGAGCGCGTTCTCCCGCGCGCCCTCGCTCGCGTAGGTGGCGCCCAGCGTCGCCACCTGCGGCCGCGGGAAGACGTAGTGCACCGGGTCGATGCCCGGCAGCAGCCACGTGCGCGTCTTCTGCCCCTCCGGCTGCGCGTAGTCCTGCACCGTGATGTGCGCGCGCAGGGCGACCTGCCAGCTCCCCTCGCTCGAGGAGAGCTGCACGTCCTCCACGTTGGCGAAGGGCACCCAGCCCAGGGCGATGCCGCGCAGCGCACGCTCGCGCTGGAAGCCCACCAGGCGGAAGAGCGCCTCCGAGATCTGCTGCGCCGCGCGGCCACGGAGCAGCACGGTGAGATCGCCGCGGGCGTTGCCCTCGGCGTCGATGGCGAGGCGCACGTCCACCTCGTCGCGCTCCTTGGCGCCGCCCAGATCGGGGACCGGACGCATGCCGCCGTCCGGGTAGAGGGCGATGCGGCCGCGCAGCTCCGGCGAGATGCGGCCGGCGGGCAGGGGAGGCCCGGAGACGTCGGCGTCGATCCACACGTCCTCGGTCTTCTTCGGGTCGGCGGCCGACGGCACGTGCGCCACCGCCAGCGGGTGCTGGAAGCGCCCGTAGTGCGCGGGGAAGTTGGGGTCGGCGCTGTACGGATCGTTCTCGGCGACGACGACGTCGACGGGCACGCCCAGGTCGCGCAGGGCCTTGACGATCAGCCAGGTGCGCGAACCCTCGCGGTCCACCAGGATGGATCGCGCGGTCGTCGTCTGCGGACCCTGCGAGCGGCCGATGCCGATGTCGGAGAGCACGCCGCCCTCCGCCTCTCGCACCGTCTCGCCGGCCCGCGCCACCACCGCGGAGACGAGCTCGCGCGAGCGCGGCGCCTTGCCGGCGGCGGCCGCGGCCGCCCACGCGGCGACCTCGGCGTCGTCGTCGTCCAGGCCGGCGATCGTCTCGCGCAGCGAGCGCGCCACCGTCTTCCACGTGCTCGTGGAGAAGCTGACGCTCACGTCGCGGTCCATCTTGGGCACGCCGTACTCGAGGCGGCGCGTCGGGTGGTCGGCCATGTGCCAGCGCAGCACGCGCTGGTCGCCCTCGGTCGTCTCGGCGGCCTTGCCGAGCAACGGGTGGACCCACATCGACCCGTGCAGGGAGCGGGGCATGCGGATCTCGATGTCGGCCTGCGCGATGGCCGTGCGCTCGGGGAGCAGGTCGGGGGTGTCGATGCCGACGTCGCCCGTCTCGCCAGGTACCGCCCAGCCCTCGTAGATCACCTCCACCACGTCCCCCTCCTCGAGCTGGGCGAGGTCGGCGTGGCTCTGGGCCGCGTTGGGCGTGCGATCGGGCTCGAGCACGCGGCCGTCCTTCTTGTAGATGCGGCGGCGCAGGATGCGGGCGGTGCTCCGGCCTGTCAGCGCCGGCGGCAGCGCCGCGGCGTTCTGCTCGACGTCCGTCGTGCCGCTCACGCGCCGCACGTCGAACATGACGTAGTGCACGACGCCCCCGGGGTAGATCTCGTACTTCTCGGTGTGCTGCAGGAGCGCCGTCGCCGCGTCGGCGAGCTTCCGCTTGACGCGGTCTTCAGCGGCGAGCTTCTCCGCCACGCCGTCGAACTGCGCCGCGGGATCGCGGCCCAGCGCGCGCATCAGGGAGGGGATGGCGCCGGGGGCGTCGCGCGAGACCGGCGCGAGCGCCAGCACCTGCGCGGGGGTGATGGCCGGCGGGCCGGCGTCCGGGGCGGCGCGCAGGGCGGCCAGCGTCCCGAGGGAGTGCTCCCCCGGAAGCAGGGCGTCGTAGGCGCGCCGCGCGGCCTGCAGGTCCCCCAGGCCGAGCGCGTCGCGCAGGGTGATGGCCATGAAGCCGCGGGGCTGCCCGAGCACCTGGCGGAGCCGGTCGAGCTCGCGCGCCGCCTCGGCGTGCCGGCCCATGCCGCGGAGCGCGGCGTAGCAGCCGAGCCCCGAGCGGTCGTTGCCCGGCGTGGCGGCGCACTCGAACGACAGCGACTCCGCGGCCGTCCGGCCGAAGGCGATGCGGCTGACGTCGTGGAGGAGGGAGGTGCCGTCGAGCGTCTTCCTGGCTTCCTCGAAGGCTCTGTGCGCGCGCCCGTGCAGGCCCTCGCGCCCGGCGATCGCGGCCTCGAAGGCGGCGAGCAGGGGGCGGGCGGTCGCCGGCGCCTTCGCGCGGTGCGTCTCCAGGTCCTTGAGCGCCTCCACGCGCGCCTCGCTCATCCCCTTGCGGTCGGCGGCGAGCCGCGCGTGCATGAGGATGGCCTCCCAGGCGCCAGGCCACTTCTCGAGCAGGCGGTCGTAGACCGTTCGCTCGCGCTCGATGCGGTGCACCAGGCTCACGTCCTGGGCCGTCTCCAGGGCGCGGCCGTAGACGAGGAGCAGCGCGGGCGAGGCGTCGGGTCGGGCGGCGGCCGCGTGGAGCGCGCGCTCGGCCGCGTGGCCGTCGCCCGAGGCGAGCATGCCCGCCGCGTACAGGACGCGGTCGTCGTCGCTGACGGGGGCGGGGAACGTCACCGGCGCGACGCGCGTCGCCCGCGCGTTCGCCCGCTCGCCGGGGCCGGGCGCGTGCATGGCGAGCGCGTCGCCGTGCTCGTCCCAGGCGGCCATCTGCAGGTCGGAGCTGCCGGTCGCGCCGATGCGCGCGACGAGCCGCACGCGGCCGGCGCCGACGTGCACGCGCGCGAAGCGCACCACGTCGTCGCCGCCGAGGTCGTAGCCGCGGCGCACCGCCACCGCGCCGCCCACCCGCAAGGTGGCGGCGCTGTCGGTGCGCAGCGCGACGCCGATGTCCTGCTCCTTCGGCACGGTGACGTCCACGACGACGTCGCGCACCCCGTTCAGCGGGCTGGCCGCGGCCATCGGGATGGCGCAGCCGCGCCCGCGCACCACGACGGGTGGCAGCGGCCGCGCGAAGGGACCGGGTGACGCGTACGACGCCGCGATCGGCGCGTCGAAGCGCGCCAGCGGGTCGGCGTCGGCGACGCCGGTGATGACCGCCCAGTCGACGGGGCCGATGACGGTCGCCTCGCGCGCGCACCCGCTCGCCTGCCGCCAGCGCTCCGCGGCCTGCGCGTCGCCGCGGCGCGCGGCGAGGCCGGCGAGGGTGCGTGCGAGCAGCCCCTTGGTGAAGGGGTCGTCGGCCATGCCGGCGCTCGTCGCCAGGTGCGCCTCGGCGGCGCCGCGCGGGGTGGGGGCGGTCCGGTCGAACAGCGCGCCGCCGACCGTCGCGTCGGAGAGGGCGGTGACGTCCCGCTCGGCCAGGGCGTCGAGCGAGGCGAGCACGGCCAGCAGCGCGCGCGGGTCCCCGCCCGCCGCGGCGGCCGCGTCCACCGTGCGGGCGTACTGCGCCTCGGCCTGGACCTGATCGCCCAGCGCCTCGGTGCGCAGCGCGACGCCGAAGCTGGAGGCGAGGCCGGCGGCCGACCCGTGCGGCGCCTTCGCGCCCGGACCGCCGCAAGCCACCGCCGCCGAGATGCCCAGCAGCGCGAGCGCGCGTGTCACGCGGGGGCTCACTTCGCACCTCCCGCCAGCACCGCACGCAGGGTCCGGTGCATCAGGCCGTCGATGTGCTGCAGGAAGGCGCGCCACGCCAGGTACTTGTCCACGGGGACGAGGTGCAGGTCGAAGATCACCGACCGCTTGACGATCGCCACGCGCGGGTTGTGCGGGTCGCGCGTCACCTCCAGCGTGGCCCGGCCGAACTCGCCGCCGTCGACGGTGCCGCCGGGCGGGAGATCGCCCCACACGTAGCCCGCCGGCGCGGTCACCCGCATGGTGCGCGCCTGGTGGCTCGGCGCCAGGTTGGGGGGCAGCGAGACCGGCAGGGTGCGCTTCACCAGCGGGGCGAGCGAGGAGGTGAGCGTCCAGCTCGGCGAGAGGGGGACCACGAGGTCGCCGTGCTCCTTGCGCGCCAGGCCGTCGGAGTGGGCCTTGTACTTCACCACAGCCGCGCCGTGCGGCAGCTCGCCGTCGAACTGCACGTCCTTGTCGACGTGCACGGTGGGGAACCACCCGCCGATCAGGTTGTCCTCGACGTACTGCGCGCGGCCGTCGGGCTCCTTGAGGAAGCTGCGCAGGAAGAAGGCGCCGTCGCCGGTGTGGTGCTCCTCGCCGGCGAGGTCGCCGGAGCCGTCCTTCTTCAGCGTGACCTTCCAGACGACCTCCGAGCCGTGATCGTCGGGCGAGCTGGCCGGCAGGTGGACGATCTCCGCCGGGCCGTTGTCCAGGCGCAGGGCGACCGCGCGCGCGTCCATCGAGGGCAGCGGGCCGAGCCGGGACTGGGGGCTCGTCGCGTCGAGGTAGGTGCCGCCGCCCGGCCCCGGCAGGAAGGCGATGCCGTGATCGAAGAGGGGGACCGCCACGTTCTTGGCGAGGACCACCGTCGGCTGGCCGGTCAGGCGCGTCTGCACCATGACCTCCTGCGCCTGGATGCCGACCGCGCGCAGCAGCGTGATGAGCAGGATGGCCTTGTCGTCGCAGTCGCCCTCGCGCCGCGCGAGGAGCTGCTGCGGGCGGTTGGGCAGCCAGAACTCGCCGCTCACGTAGTTGACGTAGCGGATGTCGTCGGCGACGAAGTCGAAGAGGGCCTTGAGCTTCGCCTCGCGGGTCGTCTTGCCCTTCGTCAGCTCGGCGGCGAGGCGCTTGACCTGCTCGTCGGGCACGGTGAAGCCCTGCACCGCCTCCTCGTACCAGGCGCGGAAGTCCTTCCAGTTCTTGAAGGTGGAGCCGGCGATCACCGGGATGATCTCGCTCAGGGCCGGGGCCATGGGCTCCTCCGGGACCGACGGCGGTTTGGTCCAGATCAGGCGCGTGACGTGGCGCCCGTTCTCGTCCTTCTCGGTGCGCCGGAAGCTGCCCGGCGCGGCGTGCACGACGTCGACGTAGATGGGCGTCCGCGTCGGCGCCTCCACGTCCACCTCGTTGTAGACGATGGGGTGCGACGAGGTGGAGCCGGCGTAGTCCAGGAAGTAGTACGGCGGATCGCCACGGCCGCCCACGGCGTGATCGGTCCAGGTGCGGATGGCCACCTCCACCGTGTCCCCCGGCTCGAGCTCCGGCCAGCGGATGCGCGGCCGCGCGCCCTCGCTCACTTCCTCGAGCGGGAAGGCGGTGCCGCCGTCCTTGCGGTACACGCGCGCGTGCAGGATCTCGGTGAGGTCGCCCTCCGCGGGGATGTCCTCGTAGAGCTCCTCCTGGCTGCGCGGCGGGATGACGATCTCCCGGGCGTACTGGATGAGCTGCGAGACGCGGCGGTCCTTGTGCATCACCACCGCGCGCACCCAGTGCAGCTCGCGGTCGGCCACGTCGGGGTGCTTGGGGACGCCCTGCCGGCGCGCCAGGATGACCGACGCGGGCACCAGGTACTTCTCGTCCTCGTGCGCCTCCGGCGACTCGTTGTGATCCTTGGCGCGCAGGGCGAGCAGCGCGCGGTACTTCGCCTCGCTCGGCTCCAGCTCGCGCGCGCGGCGCAGGCTCCCCTCGACGAGCTGCGCGGCGGTGTGCGCGCCGATGAGGTGCGCCGCGGCCTCCGCCACCTGAGGCCTCGCGCCTCGCGCCTCCTCCGACATCCCCGACCAGGAGCCCGCCCGGTTGGGCGCCCACGCGGCGATCGACGAGAAGAGCACCAGCGCCTCGTCGTGGATGCCGGCGTTGCCCAGCACGTGCGCGATCCCGATCGCGTCGTCGGCGTCGTCGACGGCGCCGGTCTGCAGCGCGCCCACCGCGGCGGTCTTGAGCGCGTCGGCCGAGCCGGAGCGCGCGACGCTGCTCACGTATCCGGCGCCGCGCTCGCCGCGGTCGCGCAGCAGCACCCGCACCTTCTTCTCCAGGCCGGGATCGTAGGAGGAGGCGAGGGAGGCGAGCTCCTCCAGCAGCGACGTCGGCGCCGCCTTGCCCCGCGCGAGGGCCACCGCCGAGAGGCGCTGGTAGGCCCGCAGGCGCAGCGCGTCGGTGCCGAGCGCCTCGTTCACCATGGCGTCCAGCAGCGCGGCCTCGTCGTCCTTCGCCCCGGCGATGGAGCCGTTGGCCGTCGCCCGCGCCCAGTCGGGCATCCGCGCGTTGAGGCGCTGCGCGATGAGCCGCCGTGAGGCGAACGCCTCCGCACGCCCGTCGTGCGCCTTGGCCGCCTGCTCGCGGGCGAGGTTGAGCCACCCGCTGCGGTTGGACCCGCTCGGCGCCACCCAGCCCGCCATCGCGAGGCGGTCGGGGTCCAGGCCAGACGCGTGGGTGAAGGCGTCGAGGAGTCCGGGCGCCCGCGGGCTCTTGGCGTCGTCGGCGCCGGCCAGCGTGCGCGCCAGGATCGCGTCGAGCAGCGTGTCCATGTCCGCGCCGCGCTTCGTCTCCAGCGTGCGCTCGAGCGGCGTGGGCAGCCGGGTGATCTTCTGCTTGCCGATCGCGATGTGCCCCTTCGGCGGGCCGACCTCCATGCGCGCGTCCGTCGCGTGGCCCTTCGGGTCGGTCACGCGCAGGCGGAAGCGACCGTCGTCGCTGAGCGCGGAGGTGCACACCTTGGCCTCCAGCACATGCTCGCCCGCCGCGGCGTCGACGCGCCCGGCGATGCGATCGAAGAGCGCGCTCTGGTGCACGTCCTGGCTCGACCCGACGTCGGCGCCGTCGAAGGTCAGGCGGGCCTGCCCGGTGGACGCGAGGCGCACGACGATGGGCTCTGCGTGCTCCAGCACCAAACGCGTGGCCACGTACGAGCAGCTCTCCCGCCGCGGCGAGACGAAGACGTCCTCCGGGACACCGGCGGCCTGAGCGAAGGGCGGGGGCAGCGCGCGCCAGCGCACCAGCACCGTGCCCCACGAGTAGTCCGCCTTCGGGTCCATCGCGACGCCGCCGGGCGCCTCCGGACCTTCCTTGCGGGTGACGCCGCCGCCGGTGTCGCGGAAGGGCCCGGCGAGCGCCAGGTGCGTCACCACGCCGAGGGCCTCGTCGGCGTGGACGCCCGCGGGCTCGCCCTCGTCGGCGGCGAGCGCGCGCACGGCGAGGCGCGCCTCGTCGCGCACGTCGGCGGCGAGCGCCTCGTCGGCGGCGATGGCGGCGAGCGCCCTGTCCGCCACGCCCTCCTCCGCGCGGTCGGCGAGGGTCAGGATGGTGGCGATGGCGCCCACCGCCGCGTGGTCCGTCTTGCCGGCGATGGCGCGCGCGCGGGCCGCGTCGATCATCGCGTCGGGGGTGACGTCGGTGTAGCGGGCGTCGGCGCTGCCCGCCGTGGGGGCGGCGGCGAGCGCCCTGGCCGCCTTGCCCGCCTTGTGGGGCGTCGCGGCCGAGAGGGACGGCGCGAGCGCGACCAGAAGGAGAGAGCTCAGGCCGAGGAGCGAGAGGGCGCGAGGCATCGCCCGTTCCTACCAAGCGTGCCGCGCGGGCGCACGCCCGAAAGCCCATGGCCGAGGCCCCAAGCCGGCTGAGCGTCTCGGCGACGCGAGCCGCCGGCTCGGCAATGCCGTGGACGCGCCTGCCGGTCCTTGCTAAGTGCAAGCACCCGGCGACTTGCGTGTTGCGCCGCCGCCCCTACGCGGAGAGTCCCATGGCCGATTTCGCCCCCCCCACCTCCGGTCAGCCCATCACCATGGGCGCCGACGGCAAGCTCAGCGTCCCCGACAACCCCATCCTCCCCTTCATCGAGGGCGACGGCACCGGCCGCGACATCTGGCGCGCCAGCGTGCGCGTGCTCGACGCGGCCGTGGAGAAGACCTACGGCGGCAAGAAGAAGATCGCCTGGTACGAGGTGTTCGCCGGCGAGAAGGCCTTCAAGGCCTTCAACAACTGGCTCCCCGACGAGACCATCGCGGCCTTCCGCAAGTACCTCGTCGGCATCAAGGGACCGCTCACCACGCCGATCGGCGGCGGCATCCGCTCCCTCAACGTGGCCCTGCGGCAGATGCTCGACCTCTACGTGTGCCTGCGCCCGGTGCGCTGGTTCAAGGGCGTGCCCAGCCCGGTCAAGCACCCCGAGTGGGTGGACATGGTGATCTTCCGCGAGAACACCGAGGACATCTACGCCGGCATCGAGTTCGAGGCGGAGAGCGAGCAGGCGAAGAAGATCATAGCCTTCATCGAGAAGGAGTTCCCGAAGGACTTCAAGAAGATCCGCTTCCCCGGCACCGCCGGCATCGGGATCAAGCCGGTGAGCCGCGAGGGCACCGAGCGCCTGGTCCGCGCGGCGATCGAGTACGCCCTGAAGAACGGCCGCAAGAGCGTCACCTTCGTCCACAAGGGCAACATCATGAAGTTCACCGAGGGTGCCTTCATGAAGTGGGGCTACGCCCTCGCCGAGCGCGAGTTCGCCAGCAAGGTCTACACCTGGCAGCAGTGGGAGAAGACCAAGGCGGACAAGGGCGAGCCCGCGGCGAACGCGGAGCAGAAGGCGGCGCTGGACGGCGGCAAGCTGCTGGTGAAGGACGCCATCGCCGACATCACCCTCCAGCAGGTGCTCACCCGGCCGAAGGAGTTCGAGGTCATCGCCACGCTCAACCTCAACGGCGACTACCTCTCCGACGCGCTGGCCGCGCAGGTCGGCGGCATCGGCATCGCGCCGGGCGGCAACGTCAACTACGTCACCGGCCACGCCATCTTCGAGGCGACCCACGGCACGGCGCCCAAGTACGCCGACCTGGACAAGGTCAACCCCGGCTCGGTCATCCTCTCCGGCGAGATGATGCTCCGCTACATGGGCTGGACCGAGGCGGCCGACCGCGTCATCAAGGCCATGGACGGCGCCATCGCCTCCAAGCGCGTCACCTACGACTTCGCCCGCCTGATGGAGGGCGCGACGGAGGTGAAGTGCAGCGAGTTCGGGGACAACCTGATCGCGCACATGTGAGCGGCGGCGTGCCGAACGGGAAAGCGCCGAGGTCCGCCGTCGCCGAGCCGGTCGCGCACCCGCTCGACGGGTCGGCGCAGGGCGACGACTCGCGCTACGACCGCACCCTGCGGCCGCGGACGTTCGACGACTACGTCGGCCAGGAGAAGCACAAGGACAACCTGCGCGTCTTCGTCGAGGCGGCGAAGCGCCGCGGCGAGCCGCTGGATCACCTCCTGCTGTGCGGCCCGCCCGGCCTGGGCAAGACGACCCTCGCGCAGATCCTCGCCCACGAGATGGGCGTCGAGCTGCACATGACCAACGGCCCGGTGGTCGAGCACAAGGGCGCCCTCGCCGGCCTGCTCACCAAGCTCGGCCCGGGCGACATCCTCTTCATCGACGAGATCCACCGCCTCAACCCGGTGGTGGAGGAGAGCCTCTACCCGGCGATGGAGGACTTCCGCATCGACGTCATGACGGGGGAGGGGGCCTTCGCGTCCTCCATCCAGATCGACCTCAAGCCCTTCACCCTCGTCGGCGCGACGACGCGCACCGGACTGCTCACCGCGCCGCTCTTCTCCCGCTTCGGGCACATCGTGCGGCTGGACTTCTATCCGGTCCCGGAGCTCGCGCGCATCGTGGATCGGAGCGCGCGGCTGCTCGGCGCGACCATCGACGACGCCGCCTGCACCGAGATCGCCCGGCGCGCCCGCGGCACCCCGCGCGTGGCCAACCGCCTGCTGCGCCGCGTGCGCGACTTCGCCGAGGTGCTCGGCACCGGCGACATCGACGCGGCCGCCGTCAAGGAGGCCGCACGCCGCCTGGAGATCGACGAGGCCGGCTTCGACGAGATGGACCGCCGGCTGCTGCGCATCATCATCGAGGACTACGACGGCGGCCCGGTCGGCGTGGAGACGCTCGCCGCCGCGCTCGGCGAGCCGCGCGACACCGTCGAGGACGTCTACGAGCCGTTCCTCCTGCAGCAGGGTTTTTTGGGCCGCACGCCCCGCGGCCGCATCGCCACGCGCAAGGCCTACGAGCACATGGGCGTCTCGCCCACGCGGGGCACGCCGGCCCAAACCGGCCTGTTCGACACGCAAAAGGGTGAAGAATCCGACGAGTAGACGTGGCTTCCCGCGCAGCGTAGACTTTTGTACGTGGTGGTAGGTCCTGTCCTTGTTGTGGACGACGACGCGGTGAGCCGCCACGTGCTCTGCCAGGCGTTGTCCACAGCCGACCTGCCCTACGTGGCGGTGTCGTCCGGCACAGAGGCCCTGCAGAAGGTGGATCAGGTCCGGCCCTCGCTGGTGTTGCTCGATCTGGTGATGCCCCCGCCCGACGGCTACCAGGTGCTGCGCATCCTGCGTTCGCGGCCGGAGACGCAGGACGTCCCGGTCGTCGTGCTCACCGCGCTCGACGCCGACGCCGAGGTCGCGCGCGCCTTCGAGTCGGGCGCCGACGACTTCGTCCGCAAGCCCTTCCGCCCCGTCGAGCTCGTGGCGCGCATCCGCGGCCAGCTCCGCCTGCGGCGCGTGATGGACGAGCTGGAGCGCAAGGAGCGCGACGCCCAGGTCGTCCTGGAGCTCACCCAGGCGCTCGCGTCCAACCTGGATTTTCGCGGCATCCTCTTCACCGTCGTGCAGCGCATCGCGGAGGTCGCCAAGGTCGACCGCGTGAGCATCGTGCTCGTGCGCGAGCAGGGCGACGTGGGTTACGTCGTCGCCGCGAGCGACGACGAGTCCCTGCGCGACCTGCCCATCGACCTGGAGAAGTACCCGGAGATCAAGCAGGTGCTCCAGAGCGGCGAGGCGCTGGTCATCCGCGACGCGGCGACCCACCCGCTGCTGGAGATCGTCCGCCACGACACGCAGGCGCGCGCCTTCAACTCGCTCGCCATCCTGCCCATCCTCTACGAGGAGCGGCCGATGGGCGTGCTCTTCCTGCGCGCCAAGCACCAGGTCGCCTTCGGCGAGCGGGAGCTGGCGCTCTGCCGCACCGTCTCCAACGCGATGGCCATCGCCCTGCGCAACGCGCGGGTCCTCCAGTCGCTGCGCGACCAGACCCAGCAGGTCACCGTCGCGCGCTTCGAGGCGGAGCGGCGCCTGCGCTCGCTGCAGCGCTACGCCGACTTCTTCGAGAGCGCCGCCGACGGCATCGTCGTGCTGGACCAGGAGGGCCGCCTGCTCTTCTCCAACCCGAAGGCGCGGGAGATCACCGGCTACGGCGAGGAGGACCTGCGCGGCCGCCGCCTGGGTGACCTGCTCTCGCGCGAGGAGGCGAACCGCGGGCACGAGCTGCGCGAGGGCTTCGCGAGGGGCCTGTATCCGCGCGACCTGGACGTGCGCGTGCGCCACAAGAACGGCGCGCCGCTGATCCTCAGCCTCTCCTTCAGCTCGGTGCTCCGGGAAGAAGGCGTGGTCCTCTGCAACTTCCGAGACGTCACCCGCGATCGCGAGGTCGCGGCGGAGCTGCTGAAGACCAAGAACTTCCTCGAGCGCGTCATCGACTCCAGCGTCGACGCCATCATCAGCGCCGATCTCAAGGGGAGCGTGCTGCTGTTCAACCGCGCGGCGGAGCGCATCTACGGCGTGCCCGCCGCCCAGGTGATCGGGACCGACGTCCGCGCGCTCTACCCCGACGATGGCGCCCTCCGCGTCATGCGCCTGATCCGGGAGGGGCAGGGCAGGGTGGAGGGCATGCGCGCCGACATCCTGACCTCGCAGGGCGAGCACGTGCCGGTGAGCCTCTCCGCGGCGCTGCTCTACGACGGCACCGCGGTCGTCGGGTCGGTGGGCATCTTCACCGACCTGCGCGAGAAGATCCGCATGGAGGCGCGCCTGCAGCAGGCGCAGGAGCAGCTCCTCGCGCAGGAGCGGCAGGCCGTCATCGCCGAGCTGGCCGGCGCCGCCGCGCACGAGCTCAACCAGCCGCTCACCTCCGTCGTGATGTCCGCCGAGCTGCTCAAGCGCAAGCTGGATCCCTCCGCGCCCGCCCACGAGGTGGCGGAGGTGATCCGCGCCGAGGCGGAGCGCATGGCGGAGATCGTCCGGAAGATCGGCAAGATCACCAAGTACGAGACCAAGAGCTACGTGGGCCAGGCGAAGATCCTCGACCTGGACAAGGCCAGCGAAGAAGGGGGGCACCCGCCGACAGGCGGGTGATCGGGCATGCCCCGGGAAAGGGACCCCATGAGCAAGGCCGCGGAGGCCCCCGAGAACGAGCCGCACCCGCGCGCGAGCGTGTCCGGGATGGTGATGGCGGAGGAGGCCGTCTCCACCAGCCGCAGCGTGCCCCTCGCCGACATCCCCTCGCGCGCGCTCGACCGCCTCATCGCCGTGCTCTCCGAGCTGCCCTTCGCGCAGGGCGAGGACGCCGTCGCGCAGTCGGTGGTGGACCGGCTCGCGGCCGTCCTGCCGGGGTGCGCGGTCGGCCTCCGCGTCCAGGGGGAGGGGAGCTGCCGGTCCTTTCGTGCCGTCCCCAACGCGAAGGGTACCGACCGGCCGAGCGGCGCCTTCTCCGGCGGGTCGACGCCCGGCGCGCCCATGTTCGGGACCTTCGCCGTGGAGCTCCCGGCGCGCACCACCGACGAGTCCGGCCTGGAGCTCTGGGTGGCGGGCAACGACCCCACGCTCGCCGAGGAGACGTCGGTGCCCATGCAGCTGGCCCACCGCGCGCGCTTCGCGCTGCCGTCCGTGCTCCGCCACGCGCGCATGGCCGAGAGGCTGTCGCGGAGCGAGCGCGTCCTCAAGGAGCGCGAGAACCAGCTCGTGCACACCGAGAAGCTCGCCTCGCTCGGGCAGCTCGCCGCCGGGATGGTGCACGAGCTCAACAACCCGCTCACCTCCATCGTCGCGTACACCGACTACCTCGCCAAGCGGGCGACCGCGCGCGGCGACGAGGACGACCTCGAGCGGCTGCGGCGCATCGCTGACTCCGCGCAGCGCATGCTCCGCCTCTCGCGCGATCTGGTGACCTACGCGCGCCCCTCGACAGGCAAGCCGCAGCCCATCGTCGTCAGCGCGGTCATCGAGCAGGCGCTCACCTTCTGCGACCACATCCTCGAGGAACACGGCGTCGCGGTGGAGCGGCGCTTCGGCGACGGCGTGCTGCCGATCTGGGGCATGCCCGAGCAGCTCGCGCAGGTCTTCGTCAACCTGTTCACCAACGCCTGCCACGCGATGCCCCCACGTGGCGGCAAGCTGCTCGTCTCCACCGACCTCTGGGCGGACGACACGGCGGTGCGCGTCGTGGTGGGGGACAACGGTCACGGCATCGAGGACGACCACCTCCCGCACCTCTTCGACGCCTTCTTCACCACCAAGGGTGAGGGGCGCGGCAACGGCCTTGGCCTGTCCATCGTGAAGGACATCGTCGCCGCCCACGGCGGCAGCATCGAGGTGGAGAGCGCGCGCGACGAGGGCACCCGCTTCCTGCTCTTGCTGCCCGTCGCGCTCTCCCGGCGGTGACCGCCGGCCGGCGTCGATGCGCCTCTCCTCTCCGCGCGTCCTTCTGACCGGCTTCGGTGCCTTCCCGGGCGTCGCGCGCAACGCCACCGGCCTGCTCGTCTCGCGGCTGGTGCCCGGCCTCGCTTACGCGGACGCCCCGGGCGCGCTCGCCTCCGCGCGCGGCGAGCTGCGCCTCGGCCGCCGGTGCGTGCGCGTCACGGGGATGGTGCTTCCGGTCGCGTGGGAGGAGGCGGGGACCCTGGTGCTGCGGGAGATCCGCGCGCTCCGGCCTCACGTGGTGATCATGAACGGCGTCGCCGGCCCGGCGCAGCCGCTCTGGATCGAGCGGGGGGCGGGAGCCTCCCGCGTCCGGAAGGTGGACGCCCGCGGCGCCCTGCCCGCGGAGCTCGCGACGCCGCGAAGAACATGTAGAGTACACATGCCCGCCCACGCCCTCCTGCGCGCCGCGCGCGCCGCCATCGCGCGGGAGGCGGGGACCCTCGGCGCGGTGATGCCGTCCGCGCGGCTGGTCGCCCCGCGTGAGGACAACGCGTACGTCTGCAACGACACGACGCACGTGGTGACCCGCGGGCTCTCGCCCCGTCGAGGGATGGGCGTCCCGCGCGGCATCGTCTGGACCTTCCTGCACTGGCCGAGCGGCCTGGGCGAGCAGCACCTCCCCGCGTGCGAGCGTGTCCTCGGCGCCGTGCTGGCCGCCGCGCTGCCCGCTAGGGCGCGCCCAGCCGCCTGAGCTGCGCCCAGTCGGTGTCGGCGGTGGCGGTGGGATCGCTCGCCGGCTCGAACCGCAGGAGCACGCCGCCGGTCTCGGCGACGAGCACGTGCGCGCGGTCCACGTGACCGTGCACCACGCCTTGCCCGTGCAGCGCGTCCAGCGCGCGGGTGAGCGCCGCCTGCTCCTGCGGGTGCAGCGGGCGGTCGATCGGCTTGCCCCTCGGCTCGTCCAGCCAGATCTCCCCCGCCGCGCGGTCCGCCCGGAGCACGGTCTGGAGCACCGGTTCCCCCGCCCGCGCGAACGCCCCCGCGCGGCCGAGGGTGCGATCGGTGAGCGGGACGCGCTGCAGGCGCCGCCCGGCGAGGGTGTCGGTGGTGACGCCGTCCGGTCCGGTGACGAGCCGCACCGCCCCCGGTCGCTCGCTCCGCTCGCGCTCGCGCGGGGCCTGCGGCGCGGCGCGCTCCACCGTGGAGGGCCAGTGGAGGGCGGACAGTCTGCGGCGCGCCGAGAAGGCGTCCGGGGGCCGCTGCTCCCGCTCCACCGCGAGCATGCCGAGGACCACCTCGTCGTGGCGCACGTCGAGATCGCGGTGCACGCCGCTCGGACGTGTGCGCGGCTCCTCGCCGAGGACGAGGCGCTCGCCGGTCAGCATCTCGAAGAGGATGGCGCCCACGCCGTAGAGGTCGCTCTGCACGGTGGCCGGCTTGCCCTCCCGCTGCTCCGGGCTCATGTACGCCAGCGTGCCGATGACGCCGGCCGTCGCCGTCGCGGTGAGGTCGCCCAGGTGCGCGACGCCGAAGTCGGCGAGCCGCGCGACGCCGGCGTCGTCGAAGAGCACGTTGGCCGGCTTGATGTCGCGGTGCAGCACGCCGTGCCGGTGCGCCTCGCCCAGCGCGCTGAGCACCGCCTCGGCGATCTCCACCGCGCGCGCGGGGGCGATGGGCGACTGCATCATGTGCTCGAGCGTGCCGCCGCTCATCCACGCGAGCACCAGCGCGGGGCCGTCGGGGAAGAAGTCGCGCAGGGGCACGACGTTCGGGTGGTCGATGGCGGCGAGCACGCGCACCTCCCGCTCGAAGCGCATGAGCGCGTCGCGCCCCGCGCCGCGCACGTCGTAGCCGGCGAACACCTTCACCGCCACGCGCTCGCCGCGCACCGAGTCCACGCACTCGATGACGCGCGCGGTGGCGGTGGAGGCGACGTCGCGCACCACGTCGTAGCGACCGTACATGCGGCGCTTCACCTCGCCCTGCGGCGCGGGCGTGGCCTCCGGCGGCGCGCCGCCCAGCGACTCCAGCTCGCGCGCGGCCGCGTCGGCGGCCTGCGAGAGCCCGAGCGCGCCCAGCCCGGTGACCAGCCCGGCGAGGGCGGCTCGTCGCTCCGGCGCGCCCGCCGGCACCTGCTGCAGCGCGCGCACGCCCGCCTCGTGCTTGCCGTAGCGCAGGAGCAGCTTGCCGAGCGCCACCTGGCAGTCGTGGCGCGAAGGCTCGCGGCGGAGCGCCGCCTCGAGCACCTTGGAGGCCGCGACCGGATCGTTGCCCCGCTCGTAGAGCGACGCGCTGCGCACCGCCTCGCCGGCGTGCTCCCACGCCCGCGCCGCGTCGAGCGAGCGGAGCGCTGCCTCGAAGGCGCGCGCCGCCCACGCGTGGTCCCCGCGCTGCTCCAGCTCCGCCGCCACCCTCGCGAGCGCCGCCTCGCCCTTCGCGCGGACGGCGTCGAGCGCGCGCTGCGCCGACTCCGCGTCCGCGGCCACGACCGCGAGGCACAGCGCGCGGTCCGGCCTCCCCGCCCGCATGGCCTCGCGCGAGGCGCGGCCGAAGTCGCACGCGCGCTCGAAGAGGTCCGCCGCCGTCATCGCGTCGCCGCGGCTGCTCGCCAGCTCCGCCGCCTCCGCGATGCGCTCCCTCCGGACCAGCTCCGCGACGTCGGCGTCCATGGCGCTCCTCAGGGCGTGTCTTCGTCCTCGTCCGGCGGCGGGCCTGTCGGGGTCGTCGTCGCGGGCGCGGGGCGCGCGACGCGCAGGATCTCGTCCACGTCGGTCGCGACGCCGAAGGGCGGCACGCCGCGCTCGCCGCGCGCGCGGGCGCGCTCGTCGGCGGCCGCCGCCACCTTGCCGAGGATCCCCCGCTCGCGGTTGCGGCGCCCCGGGCCGCTGTAGTCGACCCAGAAGTAGCTGCGGTCGCGGACGTCGACGTGCACGAAGCCGCTCACCGGGTAGAGGCCCACGCCCATGAAGCCCATCCCCCGGGCGAACCTGGCGACGTCCGCGTCGTGCGTGCCGGGGACCACCACGTCCATCGCCCGGCCCTTGCCGTGGTTGGAGTGGCCGCCGTGCGGCGTGCGGTAGCCGGAGATGACGCGGATCTCCTGCGCGTGGAAGTGCACCTGGATGCGGTAGATCGCGTCGAGCAGGCGCGGCTCCACCGGGTGCTCGTTGCCGGCGCGCGGATCGCGCAGCAGGTGAGCCGCGCGGTCCAGCTCCTCCGCCGAGAAGCCGCCCTCGGCGCCCAGCGGGTGCAGCGTCACCCGCTCGCGCGTGTTGATCGCGTAGAGCACCAGGAGCGGCCTGCCTGCCGGGTCAGTGAGCGGGGCGCGGTCGGGGTCCGGCGTGTGCCAGTTGCGCACGTACGAGCCGTAGTGCTTTGCCGCGCGCGCGACGTGCCGGGGCGCGACGCGCTTCTTGGCGTGCGTCTTCGCCGGGCCCTTCGCGAGCGACGACGACGCGAAGAAGACGAGCGCCAGGGCTGCCAGACGTGCCGCGCGCATGGTGGAGGGTCAGAGGCGCCGGTAGGCGACGGCGCGCGCGAAGTCGAAGCGCAGCTCCACGCCGGCGAGGCCGGCGGCCTGCGCGTCCTGGCTGCGGACGCGGTGGACGACGAGGGTGCCGCGGTCGTCCTGCAGCACGCTGGAGGGGAGCACGGCGTGGCCATCGTCGCCGAAGGCGCAGCGCGTGATGCCGGTTGCGCCGGAGACGTCCACGTAGATGAGGTCCGTCCCGGCGTCCCAGGTGAGGTCCACCGGCGTGGCGGCGGGCAGCGGCACCTCGCCGGAGGGATCCAGGCCGGAGATCTGCAGGCCGGAGACGGCGTCGGGCGCATCGCCGGAGACGGCGAAGGGGGCCACATCGTTGCCGCCGCCGACGCGGACGGTGATGGCCGTCTCCCCCGCCACGTCGGTGCGTGCAGAGTACACGCTTCCGGAGATGAGGTCGACGACGTCGGGGACGCGGCGGGCGAGCAGCGGCGTCGTCTGGCCGTCCGCCTCGATGCTCACGGCGCCCACATCCATGAGGCGCACCGTCTTGGGAGCGGCCTCGGCGGCGACCTGGGTGGGCGCGCACGTGCCCAGCACCGGCAGGTCCAGGTTGGCGCCCACGAGGCGGAGCGCCTCGTCCTCGGCGCCCTCGCGCACGCGGACGAAGCGGGCGGAGACGTCGCTGCGGGGAGCATCCTCCCCGCTGACCGTCCGCTCGACGATGACGACCCCGGTCACTGAGGCGCTCTCGGCGTCCGCCCCGTCCGCCGAGGCGCTCAGCTGGGCGGAGCACCCCGCCAGCACCGGCAGGGCACACAGGACGTAAGGTACCGTGCCAAAGGCGATTCGCCGCATCGCCCTGAAAGGGTAGTCTCCCCGGCTCTCCGGGGCAACCCTTCGGTTGGGGATCAGCGGAGCGCCGCCACCACCACGCGGGCGGCCGCGGCCGAGGCCTGCAGGTGCTGCGCGTGCCACTCCGCCCGCCCGCGGCTCCCCACCGCGTTGGCGACCCCGAGGGCGGCGGCGAAGGCAACGCCGCGCCGCTTGCACGCCAGGGCGACCGCGAACGCCTCCAGGTGCTCCGCCGCGCACCCCGTCGCGACGTGCACGCGCCCGGCGAGCGCGTCGTCGGTGGTGATCGCCAGGGTAGTGGCGACGTCGCCCGCGACGCCTCCGGCCCGGCGGAGCGCGGCGGCCAGCGACTCGTCGGCGGGCAGCGCGCGCGTCACTGCGTCAGGGAGCGCGGCGCGCGCCTCCGCCACCGCGGTGGAGACCAGGTGCACGCGCGCGGGGACCACCACGTCTCCGGCGCGCAGGCCGGACCCCTCGTAGGCGCCGCATGTGCCGATGAGCACGACGGCCTCGGCCGCCGCGTCGCGCAGCGCCGCTTCGGCGCCGAGCGCCGCCGCCGCCAGCCCCACGCCCACCGCCGCCGACGGCAGCTCCGGCCGCGCCGCGCGCAGCGCGTCGAGCTCCGGGCCGAAGGCGGCGAGCACGAGCACCACGGCTCAGAAATCCCACCAGACGGCGCTTCCGGGAGACAGCACCAGGCCGTCGACGCCGGCGCTCGTCCCCTGGAAGGAGCCGGAGAGGTTCACGTACGCCGCGTCCATCTCCAGGGCCACGTGGATGTGCCGGAAGCCCACGGCGACGCCCGCCAGCCCCCCGACCCAGAAGCGGTCCGCGGAGAGCACCTGACCGGAGGGCGTCTCGCTCGCGCGTGGCTGGACGGTGTCGTGCTCGTAGCCGCCGCGCGCGCCCGCCCACACGTAGTAGAGCCCGCCCGTCGACTCCCAGCCGACCACGACCGGAACGTTGGCGCCGAAGCCGTAGAGGTTCTCGTCGCTCACGCCGGCGAGCGGCTCGCCGGTGCGGCCGGCGAAGGTGGCGTCCAGGCCGGCGCCGACCGACACCGCCACCGACCCGGAGCCGAACGCCTTGCGCATGTCCACGCGCACCCCCCGGCCGGTGTAGACGACGCCGCCCTCGACGCGCGAGCCCACGCCGACGCGCGCGCCCACGACCGGCGAGATCCCGGGCGCGACGGCCGCCGCCACGAGCGCGCCCTCGGCGTAGGTCGCGTCGGTCGGCACGACGCCGTTGCTCTGCGCGGCCTCGTTCGTCGCGTCGCGCAGGCTGTCGGCGACGCCGCCGATCGCCGTCTGCCCGGCGAGCCCCCCCATCGCGCGCACCTCCCCGCTGGCGAGCGCCTGCGCCGGATGAAGCAGCGGCGCGCCGCCCGCGCAGCCGGCGAGCAGCAAGGGGGCCACCAGGGCGGCGCGCGCCGCCCCGCCCCGATGAAGCGAGCTCATCGGGCCCCCACCCCACGCGGGCGCGACTCCGTCGCGGCTGAAGAGCGATCCAGAACGCAGTTCTGGACGCCCTTCACTTGCGGAAGCGCGAGGGGTAGTCGTTCTCGGAGGCGCGTGTCACCAGCTCGCTGTCGTCCGGGTGGAGGCGGAGCGCGCGCGCGATCAGGTCCTTCTCGTCTTCGCGATGGTTCGGGTCCGGGATGCAGCACTCCACCGGACACACGGCCTGACACGCCTCGTGATCGTAGAAGCCGACGCACTCGGTGCAGAGCTCGGGATCGATGATGTAGATCTCGTCGCCCTCGCTGATGGCCTCGTTCGGGCACTCGGGCTCGCACGCGCCGCAGTTGATGCAATCGGAAGTGATGTAGGTCGTCATGGATGATGCTGCCTGCGTTGGGTCCGGCGCGGCCGCACACGCGCGCCCCGGGGCGGCGGGAACGTAGGAAGGAGCGCGCGGCTTGTCAAATGCTGCGGGTCGACGGCGTCCCGCCGAACATCGGGGTGGAATCCGGGGCCCGGTGCGGCTACGAAGACCCCGCGGTCTCCATGCGCCTGTCCGGTCCTCGCGGCATCCCCTGGCTCAGCTTGCTGCCTGTCGCCTTGCTGGCGGTCCTGGGCTGCCAGCCCTCCATCGGGGACCAGTGCACCCTGTCGACCGACTGCTCGACGCAGGGGGATCGCCTCTGCGACACCTCCCAGCCCAACGGCTACTGCACCATCTTCAACTGCGCGGGCGACAGCTGCCCTGGCGACGCCGTCTGCGTGCAGATCAACGCCGCGATCCCGGGCTGCGCCTACGACGACCGCCATTCCCCCTCGCGGAGCTCGCGCACGCTGTGCCTCGCGTCGTGCGCTTCCGACGGCGACTGCCGCGCCGGGTACGCCTGCGTCGACCCGGGCGCGCCGGAGTACGGCGCGCGCGTCCTCGCCGACAGGGCGACCAGGGTGTGCATGGTCCGCGCCAGCTCGGCCGCGAGCGTCCCCGACGCCTCCACCGCGCCGGTCTGCGGCCCGAGCGGTCCCGCCGTGCCCGACATCGACGCGGCCTCGCCCGCGCAGCCCGACGCCTCCGCCGGTGACGCCGGTGACGCCGGTGACGCGGGAGCCGGCGACGCTGGCGACGCGGGAGCCGACGCCTCCTCCGACGCCTCCTCCGACGCCGCGCTGGACTGATTACCGTGGCGGCGGGGCCCGAGGCGCTCGCTCCTCCGCGCGGCCGGCGATGGCTCGCGGCGGCGTCGCTCCTGCGCGCCTTCGTGGAGCGCGGGGTGGAGGCCCTGGCGGTGCTGGTGGCCATGGCCACCCTCGTCTTTCTGGCGCTGCGCCTGCTCCCGGGCGATCCCGCGCGCCTGCTGCTCGGCGACCAGGCCACCGGCGCGGAGGTCGCCGCGCTGCGCGCGCGGCTCGGGCTCGACGCGTCTCTTCACGTGCAGTATGCACGTTTCTTGCGGGGGCTCTTCACGCTCGACTTCGGCGAGTCGCTGCGCCACCCGGGCGTGACCGCCGCGTCGCTGGTGGAGTCGGCGCTCGGGCCCACGTCCGCGCTCGCCGGCCTCGCGGTGGTCCTGGGCGCGCTGCTGGGCGTGGCGGCGGCGCTGCTGGCGGTGGGTCCGTGGCTCGGCCGCCGCCGCGTGTGGGCGGCGCGCGCGGTCGACGCGGTGGCGGCCACGCCGCTGCTCTCCTTCGCGCCGCTGCTCACCTACCTGCTCGCGGCGCGCTGGCGCATGGTCCCGTTGCCCGGGGACCCTGACGCCGGCTTCGCCGGGCTGCTGTTCGCCTCCTCGCTGCTCGGCCTGCCGCTGGGCGCCCAGGTGGCGCGCGTCGGTCGCGTCGCGCTGGGCGAGACGGCGCGCGGGCAGTTCCTCTCCGTGGCCCGCGCGAAGGGGGCGAGCGCGCCGCGCGTGTGGGTCCTGCACGCGCTGCCGGCGTCGCTCGGTCCCATCCTGACGGTGGTCGCCTCCCAGCTCGGCGCGCTGCTCGGCGGTGCGGTGGTGCTCGAGCGCCTCTTCGAGCGACCCGGCCTGGGCACCCTCATCCTGGAGGCCTACGCCTCGCGCGACTTCCCCGTGCTGGAGGCGGCGGTCATCGCGGCGGGGGCGCTGTTCGTGGCCGTGCAGGCCAGCGCGGCCGCGCTGCACGCGGCCCTGGACCCGCGGGTGCGCCGATGAGCCGTCGCGCGCTGCTCGCCCCGCTCGCGGCGCTGGTCGGCCTCGCCGCCGCCGTCGCGTGGCTCACCCCCTTCGGCCCGGAGCGCCTGGACCCACGCATGACGTACCAGGCGCCCTCCGCCGTGCACCTGCTGGGGTGCGGGGAGGCGGGGGTGGACCTGCTCTCCCTGGTGGCCAGCGCGGCGCTGCGCGGGATCGTCCTGGCGGTGGCGGTCGGCGTGGTGGGGCTTGCCATCGGCGCGCCGCTGGGGGCGGGCGCCGCGCTGCTCCGCGGCCGCTTCGAGCGCTTCGTGGAGCGCGCGTGCGATCTGGTGCAGTCCTTCCCGTCCTTCCTGCTCGCCCTCGCTGTCCTCTCGGCGGTGCGCACGCCCAGCCGCTGGCACATCGGCGTGGTCTTCGCCCTCACCGCGTGGGCCCCCTTCGCGCGGCTGGCGCTGGCGGAGGCGCGGGTGCTGCGCAGCGCAGGCTTCGTCGAGGCGGCGTTCGCCCTGGGGCTGGGGCGCGCGCGGGTGGTGTGGCGGCACCTGCTGCCCAACCTGCAGGGGATGATGGCCGTGCAGTTCGGCTCGACCGCCGCGGCGATCGTGGTGAGCGAGGCGGCCCTGGCGTTCGTGGGGCTGGGGCCGCGCGGGGGCGTCTCGCTGGGCAGCGTGCTCGACCAGGGGGTGGCGTGCATGCTGCGGGCGCCGCACGTGCTGGCGGTCGGGTCGATCGCGGTGGCGGTCACCAGCGCGTCGCTCCTGCTGGCCGGCCGGGCGGCGGAGCCGCAGGGGGCGAAGTAGGCCCACGCTCCGACTCGCGCCGCCCCCACCAACCTGCTACCCCCTTGCGCATGTGGCTCCCGTCGCCCCTCCCGCGCACCTTCGCGGCGTGCGTCCGCGACCTCTCGTCGGCCAAGATGGACGTGCGGGCCTCGGCCGCGCGCGACCTCGTCCGTCACGGGCGCGACGAGACGACCCGCGACGAGGCCGTCGCGCTGCTGATCAAGGCGCTGGAGGACGACGCGCCGCCGGCCCGCTCCGCCGCCGCGGTGGCCCTCGCCGACCTGGAGGCGGCGGAGGCGGTGGACGCGCTGCTCGACCGCGTGGAGGACGACGACGACCACGTCCGGCAGATGGTCCTGCTCGCGCTGGGGGAGATCGGCGACGTCAAGGCGCTGCCGCGCGTGGAGAAGGCATTGCGCGATCGCCGCCCGGAGATGCGCTATCAGGCTGTCATCGCGCACGTGCGACTCGCCGCCCACCCCGAGCCGGTGGCCAAGTCCCTGCTCGCCGCCACCAACGACGACGACTTCAACGTGCGCTACATCGCCCTCCGCCTGGCGGAGGAGCACGCCTCCGACCCGCCGCCCGCGCGCCTCGTCACGCGCGCCGCCGTGCTGCTGGACGACGACGCGCCGGACGTGGCTATCGCCGCCGCCATCTACCTCGCCAAGTGCGGCGACTCGCGCGGGCACCCGCTGGTGCTGGGCATCGTGGAGTCGCGCGTGCCCGCGCAGCCGGAGGACGAGCGCGAGGCGGTGGAGCTCGCCGGGCAGATCGGCCTTCGCGAGGCCGTCCCCGCGCTGGAGCGTCGCGCCTTCGGGCTGCTGCGCTACATGAGGGACACGGCGAGCTTCTCCGCGGTGATCGCCCTCGCCCGGCTGGGCGACGCCCGCGCCATCCGGCGCATCACCCGCGACCTCGGCTCTCGCGACAAGACCAGGCGGGAGGCCGCCGTCATCGCCGCCGGGCGCGCCGGGCTGGAGGTCGCGCGCGAGCGCATCGAGCGCCTCGGCGAGGACGAGGTGAGCCCCGCCCTGCGGGAGGCGGCGCTGCGCGATCTCGCGGGCGCCACCGTGCGGGAGGGCTGAGTGCGCGACTTCGCCGGCGCGGCCTACGACCCGTCGCTCCCCACGCGCAACCACGTGGAGAGCTGGTTCTTCAAGGCCAACGACCACGAGGGCCACCGCGCCGTCTGGATCAAGGGGACGATCCTGGCGTGGCGCAGCGGCGCGGCCGTCGCGCAGGCGTGGGCCATCGCCTTCGACCGCCGCACCGGCCACGTCGCCGCCAAGCAGAGCTTCTCCGTGCAGGATGCACGCTTCTCCCGCGACGCGCTGGACGTCGCGCTGCCCTGCCTCACCATGACGCGCGACGCCGTGCGCGGCGACGTGGCCGGCGGCCCGGACGGCAACCGCATCGCCTTCGACGTGAAGCTGGAGGAGGAGGCCGCGCCGCTGCTGCTCCTCGGCGCCGAGCGCCTGTACACCTCGCGCGTGCCCAGCTCCAAGGTCTGCTCCCCGGTGCCCGACCTGCGCGCGTCCGGCACGGTGGACGTCGCTGGCGAGCGGTGGGAGCTCGACGCCTGGCCCGGCATGCTTGGCCACAACTGGGGCCGGGGCCACGGCCACGCCTACGCGTGGGGCCACTGCAACGCCTGGGAGGACGCGGAGGACCTGATCTTCGAGGGCCTCAGCGGGCGCATCACCCGCCGCGCGCCGACGATCACCCTGCTCGCGCTGCGCCACCGCGGCGTGCGCTACGAGCTCACCGCCCCGGCGGAGGTGGTGCGCAGCCGCGGCGAGATGACATTCCGCCACTGGAAGTTCCACGGCGCCGGCCCCACCGTCGAGATCGCCGGCGAGCTCTGGTCCACCACCGAGGACATGGTCGGCCTCCACTACGAGAACCCCAGCGGCGCCATGACCTACTGCCTGAACAGCAAGCTCGCCTCCGCCCGGCTGGAGGTGCGCCTGCGCGGTCGCGCCCCCATGACGGCCCACTCCCGCCGCGCGGCGCTGGAGATCGGCACCCGCTCGCCGGAGCACGGCACCCGGATGGTGCTCTGATGACCGGCGCCACGTCGGAGTCGGAGCAGGCCACCCCCGCGCCCGCCGCGACCGCGGGGTCGCCGCGGGGGGCGCGCGTCGCCGCCGCGGTCGCCACCCTCGCGGCCGCGCTCTGGCTGGGCGGCCTGGTGGTGCTGGGGGCGATTGTCGCGCCCACCGTCTTCCACGAGGTGCCCGCGCCCTCCAGCGCGGACGCCATGACGCTCGTCTTCCTGCGCTTCGACAAGCTCGCGATGAGCGCCGCCGCCGTCGTCGCCCTCGCCGAGGTGGCGCGCCGCTGGCTCGAGCACCGCCAGGGAGTCGCCGCCAGTCGCGCGGGCACGGCGCGCCTGCTCGTCGGGTCCGCCGCCGCGCTGCTCGCGGTCGTGCAGGGCGCCTGGCTCTCCCCGCACATCGCGGCGCTCCACCTCGCTGGCGCCATCCGCGGGCTGGGGCCGCTGGGCGAGGCCCTGAACCGCTACCACGGCTGGTCGGAGACGTGCGGCAAGACGGAGTCGCTGCTCCTCGTGGGGTACCTGGTCATCGCCGCCGCCCTGGGCTTCCCTCGCGGCGAGGCCACCGCCGCGGCCCCGCCTGACCCGTGATCGGCGCCTGGCGCGCTCGGCGGAGTTTTCCGTCGAGAGAGAAATGCGTCACGAAGACATCACGTTCCCGTTGACGAGGTAGGCTCTCTCCGTATACTCCCGCGTCCGTTCCGGTCCCACCCTGGTGTGTCCGGTGGGTTTGCCCGTTCGGCAAGGTTGGAGGTCGCGGGCTTTCTTTTTTACCCGCGAAATGTTGGGTCGCTGAAAACTGCCTAGCGGTTTCGGCGGGACGCTTGCGGCGCACGCGCCGCGAATTCGAGGAGGCGGTTATGCAGTTGGTCAAGAGCATTGCGGTGGTCTCGGTCTCGGCTCTCGTTGCGGCGATGGCGTACGGCTGCTCCAGCAACAACAACAACAACAACGGCGGCGACGCCGGGAGCGACAGCGGCGTCACCAAGAAGGATGGCGGCAGCACCAAGGACTCCGGCGGGAACAACAACGACAGCGGCAACACCGGCGGCTGCCCGACCCCGGAGGACGTGTCCGGCTTCGCCCCGAGCGACGCCAAGGGCGCGAAGGCTCCGCAGGACGTGTGCTCGTCGACGCAGATCGACGACTTCTACACCAACTGCCTCGACACGGCCGCGACGACGACGACCTGCAACAACTGGCTCAAGACCGCGGCCAACCAGACCTGCAGCAACTGTCTGAACAGCAAGCAGACGGACGCGACCTGGAGCGCCCTGGTGTCCAAGACGGGCCTCGTCAGCGTGAACATCGAGGGCTGCATCGCCCTGGTGACGGGTGGCAACCCTCCGACGACGGGTGACTGCGCGTACAAGTACCAGGCAGCCTCCGACTGCGAGGGCGCGGCCTGTGACGCGGTCTGCCCGGTCACCGACCAGCCGTCCTTCCAGCTCTACGAGCAGTGCGCGCAGGCGGCGGCCGCCGGCGGCTGCAAGACCTACGAGGACGCCGTGTGCGACCCCGAGGGTCAGACCTGGGCGAACTGCCTGGACGACCAGGGCCTCGGCTTCGAGGGCCTCTTCAAGTCGGTCGCCCCGCTCTTCTGCTCCAGCGGCGGCTGATCGCCCCACGGCCTCACGAAGGCCACGGTTTTGCGGGCGAGACCCTTGCAGGTCTCGCCCGCTGCCGTTTAATGGGCTCCCATGACTCTTGACCGATCTGCGTCGTCCTCCGTCCGCCCTCGCATCCCCTTCGCACGCCCGCGCCGGTCGGGCGCTGCGGCGGTGGTGGCCCTCAGCCTCGCGCTGAGCGCCATCGCCTGCAGCGGGGACGATGACGGCTGCAGTGAGCCCGTCCGCGAGCGCTCCAGGTCGGCGGGGACGCTGGACGCGGGGCCGGTGGGCATCGCGCGAGCCATCGGGCAGCGTCACAACGCGCCCATCGTCCAGATCATGGACGAGGCCGCCGCGGCCGAGGCGGTGGACGCCAGCAAGTAGCCCGCAAGAGCGGTCGGTCGGGCGTCCGCGCGCCCATGCTTCGCCGTGGTTGACTCCTCAGCCGTGGTGTATGCTTCGGGCATGCGGCACAGGTTCTTCTTGCTTCTGGCGGGTGCGGGGCTCTTTGGCGCGGGCGTGCTCGGGGTGGCTTGTTCGCCCAAGACCACCGGCTTCCCCGGCGACGACGCCGGCAACGGCGATGCCACCACCGACACCGGCAAGACCGACGGCGGCGGCGGCAACGACAGCGGCGGCGGCAACGACGGCGGTGGCACCGACGGCTCCAGCGGCCCGTGCACCACGACGAACATCAAGGGCGAGTGCGACATCGTCAAGCAGGACTGCACCGGCGGCAAGGAGTGCCTGGTCGCGCAGGACGATGCGGGGACCTTCGTCACCGTGTGCGGTCCGGCGAGCACCGGCTCCATCCCCAAGGGCGGCGCGTGCACCCCCTCGCAGAACAACCCGTGCGTGAAGGGCCTGGAGTGCGTCTCCGGCCGCTGTGGCGCGCGCTGCTGCTACGGCGACGACACCCCCTGCGGCAACAGCGTACCGGAGGGCTACTCCGGCGCCTGCGACATCAACGTCGTCGACAGCAACAACAACCCCATGTACGCGGTCTGCACGTACTCGGCCTCGTGCAAGCCCTTCGGCATCAAGGGTTGCCCCAGCGACTACACCTGCCTGGTGCAGGACAGCGCGGGCACCGCCAAGTGCGTCAACATCTTCCAGCCCCCGGGCAAGGACGAGGGCCAGGCCTGCGGCTCCGCGAACGACTGCAAGGACGGGATGATGTGCGTCGGCGCGCTCGACGGCGGCGCCGACAACTGCCAGTGGACCTGCTACTCCGGCGGTGGTCCCTACGACGCCGGCATCCAGCAGAACGGCGCCGGCAAGGGCGGCTGCCCCTCGCAGGAGACGTGCAAGAGCATCAACTGGCAGGGCGGCACGCTGCCCACCTGGCTGGGTCTCTGCGGCAAGTGACCCTCCAGATCGGCGTTCACCTGGGGTGGACGCCGATCTAGAGTGCGCCGGCACGATGGCGCCCCCCCCCGAGCCCCCGATCGCCGACACCGATCCCGACGTCGCGCTGCTGCGCGTCCTGCGGGACGACGGCACCGCCGATCCGGCGACCGACCCTGTGCTCCCGCGCGAGACGCTGCTGCGCGCCTACCGCGAGATGCGCCGCCTGCGTCTCATCGACGCCCGGATGATCGTGCTGCAGCGGCAGGGCCGCGTCGGCTTCTACGGCGCGGCCACGGGCCAGGAGGCGGTCCCCATCACGACGGGCCTGGTGCTCCAGAAGGACGACTGGGTCTTCCCCGCGCTGCGCGAGCAGAGCGTCATGCTGGTGCGCGGCTTCCCGCTGACGCAGTTCATCGCGCAGGTGTTCGGCAACTCGGGGGACGTCAACAAGGGCCGGCAGATGCCGAGCCACCACTCCGGGCGCAGCGTCAACCAGGTCTCGTGGTCCTCCAACATCGGCCCGCAGATCCCCCAGGCCGTCGGCTGCGCGTGGGCCATGAAGATGCGCAAGAAGAAGAGCGTGGCGATCGGCTTCTGCGGCGACGGCGCCACCAGCCAGCCCGACTTCCACTCCGCGATGAACTTCGCCGCCGTCTTCAAGGCGCCCGCGGTCATCCTCTGCCAGAACAACCACTGGTCCATCAGCGTGCCCACCTCGCGGCAGACCGCGTCGCGCACCATCGCCATCAAGGCGCGCGCGTACGGCATGCCCGGCGTGCGCGTGGACGGCAACGACGTGCTCGCCGTCCACAAGGTGCTCTCCGAGGCGGTGGAGCGCGCGCGCGAGGGCGGCGGCCCCACCTTCATCGAGGCGCTCACCTACCGCATCGGCGCGCACTCCACGAGCGACGACCCGTCGCGCTACCGCAGCGACGCGGAGGTGGAGGCGTGGAAGAAGAAGGACCCGCTGGACCGCCTCCGCAAGTACCTGGTGGGGCAGGGGATGGTGGACGACGCGCAGGACGCCGCGCTGGAGGAGGAGCTCACCCGGGAGATCGGCGAGGCGGTGAAGGCGGTGGAAGAGCTGCCGCCGCCCCCGCGCGGATCCATGTTCGAGGACGTCTACGCCGAGATGCCCTGGCATCTGGCCGAGCAGCGGGCGGAGCTGGAAAAGCTGGCGCCCGCCCCTAAACACTGAGTCGCCCGGACGGCGGCTCTGGAGATACGCATGGCGAACAAGACCTACGACGTGGTGGTGATCGGCGGCGGACCTGGCGGCTACGGCTGCGCGATTCGCCTCGGGCAGCTCAAGCAGAAGGTCCTCTGCGTGGAGAAGGAGGAGGTCGGCGGCGTGTGCCTCAACTGGGGGTGCGTGCCGAGCAAGGCCCTCATCGCGGCGAGCCACACCTACGAGAAGGTGAAGGACGGCGCCACGATGGGGCTGCTGGCCGACAACGTCCGCGTCGACTCCAACAAGATGCAGGACTGGAAGGAGGGCATCGTCAAGAAGCTCACCGGCGGCATCCGCGGCCTCTTCCGCGGCAATGGCGTCGAGCTGCTCTACGGCGAGGCCCGCATGACCAAGGCCAACCAGGTCGAGGTCAAGGCGCGCGAGGGTGGCACCGAGATCATCGACGCCACCAAGGCCATCGTCATCGCGACGGGCTCCTCCACCATCGAGCTGCCGAGCTTCAAGTTCGACGGCAAGCAGATCATCGGGGCGCGCGAGGCGGTGAGCATCCGCGAGGTGCCGAAGCGGCTGCTCGTCATCGGCGGCGGCGTCATCGGCCTGGAGCTGGGCAGCGTCTACCAGAAGCTGGGCGCGGAGCTCACGGTGGTCGAGGCCACGCCGGGCCTGCTCCCCGGCGTCGACCCGGACCTCACCGCGGTGGTGGAGAAGAAGCTGGTCAAGCACGGCGCCAAGATCTTCAAGGGCGCCAAGGCCATGGGCTACGAGCGCAACAGCGACGGCTCGCTCGCGGTGCGCCTCGACCTGGGCGACGGCAAGTTCGACACGGCGGTGTGCGACGTGGTGCTCGTCGCGGTCGGCATGCGCCCCAACGGCGCCGGCCTCGGCCTGGAGGCGCTCGGCGTGAAGGTGGAGCGCGGCTTCGTGCCGACCGACCCGATGGGTCGCACCGCGGTGCCCGGCATCTACGCCATCGGCGACGTGAGCGGCATGCCCATGCTCGCCCACAAGGCGACGAAGGAGGGCGAGGTCATCGCCGAGGTCATCGCCGGCCACAAGGCGGCGAAGGACTGGGTGTCCATCCCCGCCGCCATCTTCACCGACCCGGAGATCGCCATCGCCGGCCTCTCCGAGGCGCAGGCGAAGGAGAAGGGCATCGAGGTGCGCGTCGGCAAGTTCCCGTACGCCGCCCTCGGCCGCGCCATGGCGAACAACGAGACGGAGGGCTTCTTCAAGGTGGTCTCCGACGCCAAGACGCACGAGGTGCTGGGCATCCACATCGTCGGCACCTCCGCGAGCGATCTCATCAGCGAGGGCGCCCTGGCCCTGGAGATGCACGCCTTCCTGGAGGACGTGGGCATGACCATCCACCCGCACCCGACGCTGGGGGAGGGGATGATGGAGGCGCACATGAACGCGCTGGGGCACGCGATTCACATCCTGAACCGATCGTAGGCGCGCAGGTCTCCGCTCGCGCCTCGCGCCTCGCGCCTCGCGCCCGCGCCCGCGCCTCGCGCCCGCGCCTCGCGCCCGCGCCTCAGCGAGAGCGAGCGCGAGAGGGAGAGGGGGAGCGAGCGCGAGAGGGAGAGGGGGAGCGAGCGCGAGAGGGAGGGAGCGAGCGTGAGAGGGGAGGGGAGGGCTCGCTCGGGGAGGTCGATTCTCCCGCCGTGCTCGGAGCTGTCGAGGCCGGGCCGTGCTCGCCGTCCTCGCCGTACTCGGGCGCTTTGCGCCCTGCGCGCGGCTCCGGGCGGCTGCGCGCGGTGCGCGCTTCGCGCGCAGCCTCGACAGCTCCTGCGCGCGGCGGGTCGGGGCGGTTGCCCCGCGCGCGGTGCGCGGGCGCGAACGCGGAGCTGCACGATGCTGAAGATCTACCCTGTCCTTCTGGAGCTGGTTCGGGTGCTGGCGCCCATGGTGCGTGAGCTCGAGCGGCGTGACGCGGATCTCGCGCGGCAGTGCCGGCGGGCGCTGGCGAGCGCGCCGCTGAACGTGGCGGAGGGGATGTACTCGCGGGGGCGGAACAGGGCGGCGCGGTATCACACGGCGCTGGGATCGCTGCGGGAGGTGCAGGCCTGCTTCGAGGTGGGCGTGGCGCTCGGGTACGTGAAGGAGCTGGAGCCGGAGGTGCGCGGGCGCTTCGATCACGTGCTCGGCACGCTGGTACGGCTGGCGGGCGGGCACTGACGACGCGCCGCGTCGGCGCGCGCCATCGCCGCGGGACTCGCGCACGCCTGCGCGCTCACCGCCAAGTCGCTCTGGTGCTGGGGCGAGGACTCGGACGGCCAGCTCGGGGGCGGCACGTTCGCCCTGGCCAGCCCGCCGGTGAAGGTGAAATGGTAAGCTGATCCCCGATGCCCACCTGCAAAGAGTGTGACGACGAGGTCGACGCGCTGGTCACGGTGAAGGTCGGAGGGAAGCCGAAGAAGATGTGCGAGGACTGCGCCGACCGCATGCGGGAGGCGGAGGAGATCGCCGAGGCGAGCGAGTCGGTCGTGCAGGGCATGATGGGCTTCAAGGGCCGCCGCTAGCCTCTCATGTCCCTCGTCGGCACCACCCTCGGGGGTCGCTACCAGCTCGTCGGCGTGCTCGGCACCGGCGGGATGGGCGCCGTCTACGAGGCGATGCAGCTCGACCTGAAGCGGCGCGTCGCGGTGAAGGTGATGCATGAGTGGAAGGCGGACTCCACCGACTTCGCCCGCTTTCGCCACGAGGCGGAGGCGGCGGCGAGCCTGGGGCACCCCAACATCGTGCACATCATCGACTTCGAGGCCAACGAGGGCGAGCCGCCCTTCATGGTCATGGAGCTGCTCAAGGGCACCTCCCTCGGCGCGCTCGTGCGCCAGCACAGGCGGCTCGTCCCCAATCGCGCGGTTTCCATCGGGGTGCAGCTCCTCTCCGCGCTCGGCGCTGCGCACGACGCGCGCATCATCCACCGCGACGTGAAGCCGGAGAACGTCTTCGTGTGCAACACCTCGCCCCTCTTCGAGCTGGTGAAGGTGCTGGACTTCGGCCTCGCCCGGCCGCTGGACGAGCAGCGCAAGTGGGCGCAGACGGCCGCGGGCTTCGTGGTGGGGACGCCCGCGTACATGTCGCCGGAGCAGGCGCGCGGCGGGCAGGCCGACGCCCGCATGGACCTCTTTGCCGCGGGGGCGTGCCTGTATTACGCGCTCGCCGGTCGGCGACCCTTCGAGGGGCCCACGACGAGCGCGCTGATGGCGGCCATCCGCAAGATGCCGCCCATCCCGCTCGCGAGCGCGTGCCCCGACCTGGACCTGAACCTGGTGCGGGTGGTGGAGCGGTCGCTCGCCAAGCACCCGGAGGAGCGCTTCGCCAGCGCGCGCGACTTCATCGAGGCGCTGCGGCCCTTCGCGCAGGGGCGCCTCTCCGCGCCGCCCTCCTCCGGTCAGCCGGCGCCCCCGCCCCGCGTGGAGACGGCGCCGCAGGGAAGGCAGGCGGGCAGGCGCCGCCAGAGCGGGGAGCTGGCCTCGGTCCCGCCCGCTTCCGCCCCGGCGGAGCTGGCGCCCGGCATCACCCTCCGCGTGCTCTCCCCGCGCATCGGTGACGGCATCGTGCGCGTCGGCCGCTTCTCTCCGAGCGGCAACGGCGCCATGGCGGTGGGCCCGACCGGCCTCGCCAAGTGGGCCAACGGCGCCTGGGCGGGGCGCCCGCTCATCCCCGGCTGGAAGCCGGAGCTGGTGCGCACCTTCGGCTTCGCGCCGTCCGGCGAGACGCTCATCGTCGGCATCGATGGCAACGCCTACTGGCGCGACCCGCGGCAGTACACCCTGCTCGCCGTGGGCGCGGACCTGGCGCTCATGGACGCCTGGGTCGACGACCTCACCAGCGTCACCTTCGCGGCGGTCGTGATGCCCGGCAGCAAGACGGTGTCGCGATCCATCGCGCACGCCGGCCTCCAGAGCGGCGACTCGGTGCTCGTGAGCTGGACGCCCGACGCGATGCGCGCGCACCCGCTCACGCGCAACATGACGGTCCTGGGCGTCACGCGCACCGCGTCGGCCCAGGGGCGGGGTCCGCTCGTGGCGTGCGGTGAGCGCGGCTCGCTCTACCTCCTGGACGCGTCGGGCGCCGTGCACGCGCGAACCGTCGCGCATGCGTCGCTCACCCACGTCGCGCCGCGTCCGGACGGCGGCGTCGTCGCGGTCGGCCGCGCCGGCACGGTGGTGGTGCTCGACCAGGCCACGCCGCAGGCCCTCGCGGCGGCGACGGCGGTCAGCCTGGGGCCATGGACGCAGGAGGACCTGGTCGCCTCCGCCACCGCGCCCGACGGTACGACGTGGGTGGCGGCGCGCACCTGCCTCTTCTGCGGGCGCGGAGCGGCCCTCTCCCGCGTGGCCTCCGGCGGCTCCATCTCCGCGCCCATCGCCGCCGTCTGGGCCGCCGGCGGCCGCGCCCGCCTCCTGCTCGAGAACGCCTCCGTCGTGGAGGTCGAGCTCGCCAAGCCTGGCATTTGAGGCCAACGTGGGTATCGTTCGAGTAAGGAGACCGCGATGGGAATCTTCGACCGCATGGGCAAGGTCATCAGCAGCAACCTGAACTCCCTGCTGGACAAGGCAGAGGACGACAAGAAGCTGCTCGAGCTCAACGTGGACGAGATGGGCTCGCAGCTCAAGCAGGCCCGGCAGGAGGTGATCGCCGCCGTCGCCGCCGAGAAGCAGCTCCGCAAGAAGGTCGACGACATGAACGCCGACGTCGAGCGCTGGGACAAGCGCGCGGAGCTCGCCCTCAAGAGCGGGGACGAGGCCCTCGCGCGGGAGGCGCTCAAGCAGAAGCGCCGCGTCATGACGGAGGTCGGGGCCACCGACAAGGCCCGCATGGAGGCGCGCAACCAGGCGCTCACGATGAAGGAAGAGCTCGACCGCATGGAGACGAAGCTCGAGGACATCAAGATGCGCAAGAACACCATCGCCGCGCGCGCGCAGCAGGCGAAGGGCGGCGGTGGCGCGGAGGGCCTCGGCGCGAAGGGCGGCTCCAGCGCCTTCGACAGCTTCCGCGAGCTGGAGGAGAAGATCGAGGGCCGCGAGGCGGAGAACTCGGCGATGGCGGAGGTCGAGGACGCCCTCGGCACCACCGAGAAGCGAGACCTGGAAGCCAAGTTCCGCGATCTGGAGGCGGGCATGGGCGGCAAGTCCGGGCCGAAGGGGGAAAACCAGGTGGACGAGGACCTCGCGGCGCTGAAGAAGCGCATCCGCGTCTAGGCCCGGAAGGGAAGGATTGTTGCCGCGTCAGGTCGTCGTGTGCTGCAGGATGCCCAGCTGGGGCGTCGCGGTGCGCGGCGCGCGGCGTTACCTCGACGAGGCCCGGGCGCTGACTCGTCGCGCGGAGGCGCTCGGGGCGCAGCTGGTGGGGTGGGGCGCGACGACGGTCGCCTTCGCGTGGGACCTGGACTCCGTGGAGGAGGCCGTCACCCTTGCGGTCAGCCTGCGCGAGGACGCCGTGCCCGCCGAGGGCGCGTGGACGTGCGGCATCGCCGAGGGGCCGATGGAGCCGCTGGCGCCCGCCGGCCAGCGCGCGGGCCTGGCGTGGGGCGAGCCGCTGGTGCGATTGGTGGCGCTGGCGCGGATCGCCGAGCCCGGCGAGGTCCTGGTCGACGCCAGCGTGACCGCGCTCGCGCGCGGGGAGCTGCGCGGCGCGGGCATGCGCCGCGGGATGGACACCGGGCGCGAGGTGGAGGGCGTGCGGCTGGACGTCCAGTCGCCGTGGGGCGCGGTGAGCGAGACCCCGCCGCCGAGCGAGCAGGCGCCGGAGCCGGCGCCCGGGTCGGTCCCCCCGGGCGAGGAGCCGGAGCGCTTCGCCGAGCGGATGGTGGAGCTCACGCGCCAGGCGCTGCTCTCCGGCAACGCGCAGTCGCTGGCGCGGCTGAGCGAGGGGCTCCGCGCGACGGGAGAACACGACGCGCTGGCGGACCGCATGCGCGCCATCGCGCGCCTCTCGCGCGGGCAGATCGGTGACGCGGTGCGCGCGCTGCGACAGAGCCAGATGCTCGCGGCGGACGAGCCGCCGACGGTGCGCTGCCAGTCCTCCCTCGCCCTCGCCTTCGCGCTGGCGACCGCCGGCCGCCCGGACGAGGCGCTGGTGGAGGGGATGGACGCCCTCGCCCGCGCGCGTGACGGCGACGACAAGAAGGCGCAGGCCGCGTGTCTCGCCTTCCTCGCCAAGCTCTACGCGCGCGTCGGCCACGCCGAGGGCGCGGCGCGCATCAGCTCCATGCTGGTCTCGTACCCGCGCACGCCGAGCTTCTCGCAGTTCCCTTCGCCGATGGGGAAGGGATGAGTCACCCCGGCGCGCTCCAGGCCTCCCGCAGGATCTCGGCGACCGCCTCGTAGAGCTCCTCCGGGATCTGATCGCCGGGCTGCAGCTCCACCAGCGCGCGGGCCAGCGGGACGTCCTGCAGGACGGGCACGCCGTACGCGTGCGCGGCCTGCACGATCTGCCGCGCGAGATCGCCCTCGCCGACGGCGAGCACCACCGGCGCCTCGTCGCCCTCTTCCTCGTCGTAGCGCAGCGCGCACGCGATGTGCGTCGGGTTGACGACGACGACAGTTGCGTTCTTCACGTTGCGGACGGCGGCGGCGGAGAGCATCTCGTGGCGCGCGCGCTCCCGCGCCGCCTTGGTCTGCGGGTCGCCCTCGCTCTCCTTGTACTCGCGCTTCACCTCGTCCTTGCTCATGCGCAGGCGCTTCATCCAGCCGCGGCGCACGACGACCAGGTCCGCGGCGCCGATGGCGAGGCCGAGCAGGGCGGCGTCACGGCACATGCGGTAGGCCACCTCTCCGGACACGCGTCCCACGTAGCCCAGCCGGCCGGAGAGCCGCGCGATGTCCGCGGCGTGCTCGCGCAGGCCGCGGTAGGCCAGGTACGCCACCGCACCGCCGCCCAAGAATGCGCGCAGCACTGCGAAGAGGCGCGCCGTCGAGAAGAGGTTCTTGAAGCCGCTGATCGGGTTGAGGTGATCCAGCTTGGGCGTCAGCTTCTTGGTCGCGACGAACCCGCCGGTCTGCACGAGCTGCGCGGCCCCGGCGGTGAGCCCCGCCGCGAGCAGGAGCGGTGTCACGATGGCCACGACGGTCCATGCGACGCCCGTCGGGTCGGGGGCGCCCGGAGTTGCGTCCGCGGCCCGAGCGATGGAAGAGAGCAAGAGCTCGCGTGTCCGGGAGAAGAGCGCCAGCGCCGCCGAGGGCACGAGCACCACCGCCACGAGGAAGGACAGCGCCTGCGCCGCGAAGGCGCTCTGCCCGCTGTCGCCCTCCTCGCGAGCCTTGCGGAGTCTCTTCGGGGTGGGCTCCTCGGTCTTGTCGCTCATCGGCCCGCGGTCTTGTTCGTCTTGTTCGTCTTCTTCGTCTTCTTCGCCTCGGGCTTCGCCTCCGGCGCGGCGGGGGGCGCGGAGAGAAGCGTGTAGAGTGCAAATAGCAGATCGCGCACGCCCTCGCCCGTGGCGGCGGAGACCAGCCGCACCTCGATGCCCTTGCGCTTGAACGCCGTCCGGACGCGCTTGTAGGCGTCGCGCACGTCGGGCAGGTCCGCCTTGGACATGGCCACGATGGTGGGGCGCCCGGCGAGCTCGGGGGAGAACTTGTCGAGCTCCTTCGTGAGCGCGGCGAAGTCCTTCACCGGATCGCGCCCCTCACCGGGATCGAGGGTGATCAGGTGGAGGAGCGCGCGCGTGCGCTCGACGTGCTTGAGGAACTGGATGCCCAGGCCCGCGCCCTCGGCGGCGCCGGGGATGAGGCCGGGGATGTCGGCGAGGACGAAGCCATGCTCCTCGCCGAGCGACACCACGCCCAGGTGCGGCGTCAGGGTCGTGAAGGGGTAGTCGGCGACCTTCGGCTTGGCGCGCGAGACGGCGCGGATGAAGGTGGACTTGCCGACGTTGGGGAAGCCGAGCAGGCCCACGTCGGCCATGACCTTGAGCTCCAGCCGGATGCGCCGCTCTTCGCCCGCCTCCCCCGGCTCCGCCCGCCGGGGTGCGCGGTCCTGCGGCGTGGCGAAGTGGATGTTGCCCCGGCCGCCGGCCCCGCCGCGCGCGATGACGACGCGCTCGCCGGGTTGCTTCAGGTCGAAGAGCACGTCCCCGCTCTCCACCTCGAACACCTGCGTGCCGAGGGGGACGCGCACGATGCGGTCGGCGCCCGCCGCGCCGTACTGATCCTTGCCCCGGCCGTGCTCGCCCCGCTTCGCCTCGAGGGTGTGCTGGTAGGTCAGGTCGAGCAGGGTGGACATGCCCGGGTCCACCACGAAGACGACGTCGCCGCCCTTGCCGCCGTCCCCACCGGACGGGCCGCCGTGCGGGAGGTACTTCTCCCGCCGGAAGGCCACGCACCCGTTGCCGCCGTTGCCCGCCACGACGCGGAGCTCGCACGTGTCTACGAAGCGCACGGCGCGGGACTCTACCACCTCCGGGCGTGTCGGGCGGGACGGCGGAGCCCGCTCCCCCGTGTCCCCCCTGCCTCCAGCTGGGCGATCCGCCTCCGTCAGGAAGGGCGGATTGCCGCGTCGGGCGTGCCGGCAGCGAAAGATCGGTGGCCGGTGCTCACCACCGCCTGCCCGGCGGGGGAAGCAGGTACTCTGACAGAGCCGCCTCTCGTCCGTCCGCCGGGCGGGTTCTTGATCGGCGGAGACTTCACGCGCATAAAAGAGGGCTCCATGCGAACGGACATCACGTCGGGGGTAGCGAGGCTGGCGGCGGGCGCGTGCCTGCTCGCCGCCTGCTCGACCGGGGGCAACGGGTTCGGCGGCGACGCCGGCAACCCCTTCGGCGGCCCCGACGCGGGCGACGCGGGCGCGGTGGACGACTCCGGCTTCAAGGGCGGCGACGGCGCCACGGGCGGCGACGCCGCCGGCCCGCCGGTCATCTACGCCAACACCGACACGGAGCTGTACTCGATGGACCCGGCGTCTCATGCCGTGACCGACATCGGGCCCTTCGACGACGGGAGCGGATCGCTGGCCCCGGTGACCGACCTCGCGGTGAACGCTGCCGGCGACGTGTGGGTCAACACCGAGACGGCCATCTTCCGCGCCACGCTCCCGAACGGCACGGGCGCGGTGAAGCTGCAGAAGGTGACCAGCATCGCCACCAAGAACAGCCAGAAGTTCTACGCCCTCGGCTTCGCCCCTGCCGGCGTTCTCGACGCCAGCGAGACGCTCGTCGCCGGCGACAACCAGGGCGAGCTCTACGCCGTCGCCACCAACGGCACCACCACCGACCTCGGCTCCTTCGGCGTCGACGGCTCCGGCAACCCGTACGAGCTCTCCGGCGACGTCGTCTTCTACACGCAGAACGGCAAGCCGCGCGGGCTCGCCACCGTCCGTACCTGCCAGAAGGGCGGTGGCTCCTGCTCCACCACCAGCGACATCCTCGCCGAGGTGGACGTGCCCGCGATGCAGACGGCCTACCAGAGCAAGACGCCAGGGGACCTGAAGAAGCAGTTCCTCGGGTCGGGCTCTGGCTTCGGGCGCCTGTACGGTGTGGGTGCGTGGAACGACAAGGTCTACGCCTTCTCGCGACTCGGTTCGGGCAAGCCGGCGCAGCTCATCGAGATCGGCGCCAACGGCACCGGCACCTCGCTGCAGCAGTTCGCGCAGATCACCGTCGGCTGGTCCGGCGCCGGCGTGACGACGAGCGCGACCATCACCGTCCTTCCGCCGAACTGAGAGGGTGGGAATGAAGTCCCATCCCTCCTTGGACTGGTCGCCGCGGCGGCACGCGCCGTCCCGCTGAATTCACGCACACCGACGGCAAGGAGTCTTCCTTTGGAACTAAGTAGCGTGATGGGGGCGGGAGTCGCCGGGCTCCTCCTGCTCGCAGCGGCTTCGTGCGCAAGAGACGACGGCTTTGGTCCGGGCGATGGCGGCGCCGACGCAAGCGACGCGGGCGTCACCTGCCAGCCGTGCGTCGTCGACACCGATTGCCAGGGCGGCGTGTGCGCGCAGATCGGCGGCGACAGCTACTGCGCCACCAGCTGCCCGAACGGCAACGAGTGTGGCGCCGGCACCTCCTGCACGGGCGTGACGACCGCGGAGGGACAGCCCTCGAACGCGTGCGTCCCGAGCGACAACTGCGGCTCGGCGCCCCCCACGCCGGACGCCGGCCCAGGCAGCTGCCCTGGCCTCGCCGACCCCAACACCCCCGCCGGGTGCTCGTCGTGCTCCGGGAAGAACTGCCAGCCCAACGGGTGCTACGGCGGCTGGTGGTGCGACACCAACACGAGCAAGTGCCAGGCGCCGCCGCAGAACTGCGGCTCCGCCGCGGGCGACGGCGGGCTGCCCGACGCCGGCCAGGTCACCGGCAGCATCGACGGCAACGGCGGGACCGAGACGAGCCTCTACTTCGCCGTCGTCGGCGACACGCGGCCACCCACCATCGACGACACGAGCGGCTATCCGTCGAGCGTCATCGGCAAGATCTTCTCCGACATCGCCGGACTCACCACCCCGCCGCCCTTCGCCGTCGCGACGGGCGACTACATGTTCGCGTCCACCTACGGCGCCGAGGCCCAGCCGCAGCTCGACCTGTACGTCAAGGCGCGCTCCCCCTTCCAGGGCGTCGAGTTCCCGGCGATGGGCAACCACGAGTGCACCGGCGCCACCGCCTCCAACTGCGGCTCGGGCAACAAGGACGGCGTCACCAAGAACTACTCGGCGTTCTTGAGCACCTTCCTCCAGCCGCTCGGCAAGAGCACGCCGTACTACTCGGTCAACGTCCACGAGCCGAACAACGCATGGACGGCGAAGTTCGTCTTCATCGCCGCCAACGCGTGGGACTCCGCGCAGTCGAGCTGGCTGTCGCAGACCCTCGCGCAGAAGACGACCTACACCTTCGTCGTGCGCCACGAGGCCTACTACGCGAACACCGCGCCGGGCGTGCCGCCCAGCGAGACGATCATCGCCAAGTACCCGCTCACGCTGGAGATCAACGGCCACACGCACAAGTACGACCACTACCCGAGCCAGCACTGCATCATCGTGGGCAACGGGGGCGCGCCGCTCACCAGCACGAGCTACGGCTTCGCCCTGGTCACCCAGCGGAACGACGGCGCGATCCAGGTGGACATGATCAACTCCCAGACCCTCAAGTCGGACACGAGCTACCGCTTCGCGGTGCACCCTGATGGCAGCCCCGCACCCTGACGCCCTCGTGGCTGCGGGTGGGGTTGCGGTGGCGGTGGCGGCCGTGGTCGGGGTGTTCGCGTACCTCCACGTGAAGGACGCGCAGGCGCGTCCGACCGCGGTTCCCTCCTCGCCGGTCACCGTGGAGGGGGAGCTCGTCGTGCCCGAGGTGGCCACTCCGGTGAAGATCGACGGGGAGCTCGACCAGAAGGACTGGCACGCGGCGGCGCGCTCCGGCGCCTTCCACGACCCGTCGGGCGCGGAGCTCGTGCCTTACTCCGACGCGCGCTTCCTGTGGGGGCCAGGGGTGCTCTACGTGGGCCTCTACGCGGCGGACGCGGACCTGCGCAGCGATCGCGACCGGTTCTCCGTCTCCCTGTCGGCAGGAGGCAAGACGGTCCGCTTCGCGGTCGACCCGGCGTGTCGTCTCCACGGCGCCGAGGGGCTCGGCGTGCGCGTCGGGTGCGACATGGACGGCACGCTCGACAAGGAGGGCGACGACGACGAGGAGTGGCTCGCCGAGATGGCGATCCCCCTCGCGTCGATTGGCGCGGAGAAGGAGGGCCACGTCGAGGTCTCGGTGCGCCGTGACGACGCGTCGGCCTCCACGGCCGCCATGAAGACGGGGGATACGGGCCCACTTCGGCTCACCCTCGCCCCCTGACAGCACCCGCCGCAATCGCTTGCGCGCGGGGCGGCTCGATGAAACCCTAGTCTCGTGCGATCCGGCTTGACCTCGGTCTTCCTTGGCGCGGGACTCTTCGGCTTCGTCCTGGCGGCCTGCGCCCTCGGCGGCGGCAACGTCTGCGAGGGCGTGGACCTGCCCGACAGGCTGAACCAGGACGCCGACTGCGACGGCATCGACGGCCAGAAGAACGCCGCCCTCTTCGTCGCGCCCACCGGCAACGATCTCAACCCGGGGACGATGGACAAGCCGCTGCGCACCATCTCGGCGGCGGTGTCTCTCGCGCAGTCGTCGCAGAAGACGCAGATCCTCGTCGCCGTCGGCAGCTACGACGAGCCGAAGACCATCGCCCTGGCCGACGGCGTCGGCATCTACGGCGGCTACGACGCCGCCAACGGCTGGGCGCGCACCAGCGATCCGAGCGTCATCACCGGCGCCGCGCTCGCCATGACGGCGCGCGGCCTCAAGCTCCCCACGACCCTCGGCCGCATCACCGTCAACGCCGCGGACGGCGTGGCGCCCGGCGGAGCATCCATCGCCCTGCTCGCCGCCGACTCCACCGCCCTGTCCATCGAGGACCAGACCGTCCTGGCCGCAGGCCACGGCGCGGCGGGCGCGGCGGGGACGGCGGGAGCCAAGGGCAGCGACGGCTCCGGCGGCACGACCGGCGGTGGCGGCAACGTCGACAACCAGAGCCAGCCCGGCACCGGCGGCGACGCCGGGCAGAACGCCGACTGCACCGACGCCAACGGCGGCGTGGGGGGCAAGGGCGGCCAGGACCCGGACTTCAAGGGCTCCGCCGGAGGTCCCAGCGCCGCCGGCGTGCTGGGCGGCGCAGGCGGTGCCACGGGGAGCTGCACCCCGCAGAACGGCACCAAGGGCGACGTGGGCGCCAACGATGGCGATCCCGGCGTCGACGGCAAGGGCGGCGCGGCCTTCGGCGCCTTCGACCCGCAGAGCTACCTGTACGTGCCGGCGAACGGCACCGACGGGACCGATGGCACCTTCGGCCCCGGCGGCGGCGGTGGCGGCGGGTCCTCGGGCCAGACGAGCTTCTCGTGCATCGACGGTTCGGGCAACGGCGGCGGCGGCGGCGGCGCAGGCGGGTGCGGCGGCACCAAGGGCGTGGCCGGCAGCGGCGGCGGCGGCTCCATCGCGCTGGTCTCCATCCGCAGCACCCTGACGCTGGACGGCGCGCAGCTCGTCACCCTCGGCGGCGGCGCGGGCGGCTCCGGCGGCACCGGCGGCGACGGCGGCCTCCCCGGCAACGGCGCGGCCGGCGGCAGCGGCGGCAGCAGCGAGATTGGCGTCGGCGGCCCTGGCGGGGACGGTCGCAAGGGCGGCCGCGGCGGCGCGGGCGGCGGCGGCGGCGGCGGTCCGAGCGTCGGCGTGTGGGTGGAGGGTCTCTCCCCGGAGGTCAAGCAGGCCGCCTACACCCTCGGGCCCTCCGGCTTCGGCGGCACGAGCTCCGGGGCGACGTCCGCCGGCAAGGACGGCATCTCCAAGGAGATTGGGCCGTAGGCATGCGCGGGGCGAGTCAAGTACTGCTCGTCGCCCTCGCCACCCTCTGCCTCGCTGCCCCGGGTTGCAGCTCCGACCAGACTGCGTCGGCGACGACCATCCAGATGGACTTCACCCGCGCGGGCGGCTTCTACTCCGCGCCGGCTCCCTCGGAGGATTCTACGCACCGCCGACGGTCACGTCGATCTCTCGCTCTTCCCCAACCAGGGCGCGGCGCCGGTGATGGACGCGGCGCGCGAGCTGCTGGCCAAGGACGCGCGCGGCTTCTCCACGACGGCGGGCATCTTCATGACGGCGACGGCGGCCCTGGACCCGACGTCGCTGCCGTCCGACGCCTTCGCCAGCCTCGCGGCGTCCTCCCCGGTGTTCCTGGTGGACGCCGACCCGGCGTCGCCCGACGCCGGCAAGCGCACGCCGGTGAAGGTGAGCTTCGACGACGACGGTGGGCCGTACGGCGCCCCGCACCTGCTCACGGTGCTCCCCTACCAGGGGAGGCCGCTCCGGCCGGGCACGCGCTACGCGGCGGTGGTCACCACCGCGGTGCGCGACGCGAGCGGCGCGTCCATCGGCATCGCCCCGGCGATGGCCGACCTGGCCGCCGGTCGCGCCCCCGCGGGCGTGGGGGACGCCGCCCTCGCCGAGATGCGCGGGGCGCTCGACGTGCTCCGCCCGCTGACCGACCTCTCCGCCGTCGCGGCGATGGCGGTCTTCCGCACCGACACCCCGCTCGCCGGGATGGAGACGCTCACCAAGGACGTGCTCTCCCGCCCCGCGCCGCAGCCGGACACGCCGCTCGCTCCCGCCGACGTGTACCCCGACTACTGCGTGTATTCTTCAACGATCAAGATGCCCGACTACCAGGCGGGCGATCCTCCCTTCACCACCACCGGCGGGCAGTGGGCGTTCGACGGGCAGGGCAACCCTGTGGTGCAGCGGATGGAGACGGCGAACGTCGTCGTCACCCTGCCGCGCGCGCCGATGCCGCCGGCCGGCTTCCCCACGGTGGTGTTCTCCAGCACCGGCGCCGGCGGGGATTGGCCGCTGGTCGACCGCGGCGTGCAGGCGCAGACGGGCGGCCCCGCCATCACGCCGGGGACCGGGCCGGCGCAGGAGTTCGCGCGCGCCGGGTTCGCGGCGATCACCATCGACGGGCCGCTGGAGGGCCTGCGCAACACCACCCACGGCGACGAGGACTTCCTCATCTTCAACATCTCCAACCCCGGCGCCATCCGCGACAACATCCGGCAGTCGGCGCTGGAGCTGGTGCTGGCGGCGCACGTGCTGGACGACCTCACCGTCGACGCCACGGCGTGTACAGGCCTCGCCGAGCCCACGGTGCGCTTCGACACCAGCAAGCTGGCGCTGATGGGTCACTCCATGGGCGCCACCATCTCCCCGCTCGCCGCGGCGTTCGAGCCGCGCTTCGGCGCGGTGATCCTCAGCGGGTGCGGCGGCAGCTTCATCGACAACGTCGTCTACAAGCAGCTCCCGGTGCCGACGGCGCCGCTGGCGGAGGTGCTCATCGGCTACGCGCCGCTGCACCGCGATCTCACCGAGGCCGACCCCGCGCTCTCGCTGGTGCAGTGGGCGGCGGAGGCGGCCGACCCGGTGGTGTACGGCTCGCGCATCCTCGGGGGGAGCGGGGCGCCGCACTCGGTGCTGATGGTGCAGGGGATTGTCGACCACTACATCATGCCGCCGATGGCCAACTCCTCCTCGCTCTCCTTCGGCCTGGACGTGCTCGGCCCCACGCTGGACGACCAGACGCCGGAGCTGGCGCCGTTCGCGTCGGTGAAGAGCGTGCTGCCCTTCTCCGGGCGCTCGGCGATCGACTACCCGGCGCAGGGCAACGTCACGGTGGACGGCGGGGGGAAGGTCACCGCGGTGGTGACGCAGGCGCCCGGCGACGGCGTGGAGGACGGCCACGAGGTCGTCTTCCAGACCCGCGGGCCGAAGTACCAGTACCGGTGCTTCCTCTCCACGTACGCCAAGGGCGCACCGCGCGTGCCCGCCCCGCAGGACTCGGACGCGCTGTGCCCTTGACCTCGGCTCACTTCGGCACGGGCGGCACGACGACGGTGTTGATGGTGGAGAAGTTGCCACCGGCCGCGTAGCCGTACGACGAGTAGGAGTCGTTGCCCCACACGACCAGGCCGAAGGGGCCCGTGCTCGACGCGACGTGCGGGCCGTTGTTGCACTTGCCGTTCGGCTGGAAGGCGCGGATGAGATCCACGCCGGCGACCTCGTAGTCGCCGCCTGAGCCGACGGGCTTCCACCCGGTGACGGTGCCCAGGCAGTCCACGGTCACGTCGGCGAAGCCCTGCGAGGTCTTCTTGCGGGTGATGGCGAGCGTGGTGGTGGGGTAGGTCGGGTCGGTGAAGAAGACGTACTTGGAGAGGAACTGCGCGGGCGGCACCATCATGTTCCACTCCTCGTCGCCGAGGCAGTTGTTGGAGGCGAAGGGGGCCTGCGGGTCCACGCCGGGGCGGCTGCCGCCGGTCACGTTGCAGCCAGGCTGCATCTGCGCGAGGAAGAAGGGGTGCTTGTCGTCCTGGCTCTTGACGGTGAAGCCGCCGACAGCCTCGAAGTCCAGCACCTGCCCGCTGCTCGCCGAGGTGGGCGCGCCGCTCACGGCCGGGTCGTAGGTGAGGGTGGTGCCATCCACCGCGCCGACGAGGCGGTAGCGGATGGACTCCTCCTTCAGGTCCTTGCGGCGCGTCACGTACGGCGCGCCGACGTACTCGTCGCCCAGCGCGGAGACGGGCGGGACGATGTCGTGGTCGGAGTCGCAGCCGCCGCCGGTGCTGGTGGCGGAGGTGAGGCAGAAGATGCCGTGGCCGCCAGAGAACATCACCGGGTTGGTGCTGGAGATGATGCTGCCGGAGATGTCGGCGTTGGTCTGCCACTGGATGTACTCGCCCGCGTTGAGCGTGTACTTGGTGGCGGTGTTCTTCGGGGCGGCGATCACGTTGGTGCCCGCGGGCAGGTCGATCGTCGGCAGGATGGTCACCTGCGTGTTGTCCTTCGCGGCGACGATCTGCCCCCAGTGCTGGCCGGTGGAGGCGGGCGGCGTCGCGGTGATGTAGTTGGTCCCCCAGGCGGTGGTCGGGAGCAGGAGCTCGGCGCTGGGCAGGTACGACCGCGCGCCACCGTAGGGGATGACGTCGTAGCCGTTGACGGGCACGTCGGTGGTGACGTGGAAGGCCTCGCCGCGGCCGGTGATGGCGGTGTTGTTCCACACCGCGGTGGATGCGTTGATGGCGTCGGGCACCGGGCAGGCGATGGAGTTCAGGTTGGTGGCGTTGGGGTCGCTCGACATGAAGAGGACCGCCACCTGGCCCGGCGGCAGGCCGGTGGAGGGGACTGCCGGCCAGGAGGTCGTCGCGGTGCCGACGCTGGGGATCTTGCCGAACTTGGTGACGTCGTAGGTCGTGCCGCCGCGCGAGACGGTGATGCCCACGTCCTTCGACCAGTTGTTGGCGAGGAAGACGACGAAGCAGGGGGACTTGTGGCCCTGCTCGAAGGACGGCGTGGCGATGACGAAATCGCACCCCACGCTGCCGTGGGCGGCGGCGGCCGCGTCGCAGGCGGCGACGCACTTGCCGCCGTTGCAGCCCTCATCGGGCGGGCAGGTGGAGACCACGTTGCCCTTCTCGTCGATGACGCTCTGCAGGTCGGGGCTACAGCCGTAGGTGTGCTGCGCGGCGTCGGGGAAGTTGTCCACGTCGAAGCCGGGGGAGCCGTCGTCCGGAGGGAGACCGCCGTCACCCCCGTCGGGGTTGCCGCAGTTGAAGCTGTCGCACTCCGGCGAGGAGCCGCACCCGGCGAGCGTGAGGCCGAGCGCGGCGGCCGAGAGGAGCGCGGCGCCAGCGGCGCCCACCGTGAAAAGCGAAGACCTGCCCATCGAACCCTCCGTGGCTGACTTCCACGTTGAGGGACGGCGGGCGCTTCGTCAACCACGTCCTAGCGCGTCACGATGGCGACCTCCGTCGCGCTGCCGTCGGGGCGGTCCAGGTGCCCCAGGACGGAGCGGCGCCCGGCGAAGAAGACGGTGGACTCCTCCAGGTCCAGGTCGGAGCCGTTCATGTCGGAGCGATGCACCTCCACGCGGACGACGGCGCCGGACCTGGTCCCGCGGTCGGAGCGCGCCTGAAGAAGGAGGCGCTCCGTCCCGAGGCGCGCGCTGATGCGCGACCAGCCGGTGTCGTCCACCATCGCCATGGCGTAGTGGGAGGTCCTCGCGGCGCCGCCGTGCGGCGTGTCGGTGATCTCCACCTCCACGCTCCGCGCCACGGCGGGGACCCGAGGTGACTGCGCCGGGTGCGGCGCGGCGGCGAGGGCGCTCCTCACCGATGGCGCGCAGCTCGGACCGAGCAGGAAGAAACCGAGCGCGGCGAGGGGGACGATGCGAGTCGAGATCATGGCAAGTGCCTCCTTTGAATGGTGTGGGCGCGGCTCATCGCAAGGGGCGTGCCCGGGCAGAGGCTGGCGAGATCGCGCGCGATGGGTGGTGCGCGCGGCGGGTGAGCGACACGGTGGCAGCGTGATCCAGCGCATCGTGCCGATTCGTCAGGTCGCAACCCGCCGGGCGCCCGAGCCGATGGGCGCGCATGCCCGACCCCATCCGCGGCGCCCGCACCGCCCAGACCACCTACGAAGATCCCACGTGCGACGAGAAGACCGGCGTGTGCGGCGCGCAACCTCTCGTCTCGACCGAGAAGGAGGGTGACTGCGAGCGGGATCCGTCCCACGCGCCGTGCATCATCCCCGACCTCTCCTACCGCGAGCTCGCCAAGAACATGGGAGCCCGCAGCGGGGGGGATGGCCCGGCGCTCGACGCCCTGAGCTGGAGGGAGCTCGGGAGGCGGGTGGACACCCTGCAGAAGAAGCTGCTTCACTCCGGCGACTACTCGGGCAAGGACGTCGACCAGGCGATGCTCGGCAAGCTGGAGGCCGAGTACCAGCGGCGCAAGGACATGGCGCCGCAGCGACCGCCGGCGCCGCCCGCACCCAAGCCGGACACGCTCGCGCCGCGGGCATCCGCCGGCGTGGAGAACGGCTCCGCACACGCGAAGGCGGTCGCGCTGGGCGCGAAGGACGGCTCGCTGGAGATTGGCGCGGTGAGCGCGAGCGCCGGCGGCAACAACGAGATCGCCATCCGCGCGTTTCGCATGAAGTCCTCCGATCCGTCGGGTGGGAGCTCCCTGGAGGTGGGGGGCGCCAAGGCATCGCTGGGGTACGTCAACGACGATGGCAGCAGGGGGGTGCACCTCGCGGTCCAGGTCACCGCCGCGTCCGGCGAGGCGACCAAGCGGGAGGAGGGGAACGGGAGCGTCACCGGAGGGGTCGGCGTCGGAGCGGGCGTGGACGTCTCGCTGGGGATCACGCCGGATGGCCAGTTCTGCGATCGTTTCGGCCTCGGGCCGTTCGAGTTCGGCGGGTGCGCGGCGCCCGCGGCGAACGCCCCTGCCGCACCACCTCTGACTTCGAAGGCCGCGGATGACTCGGGGGTGGCGCGATGAGTCCCTACCGTCAGCCCGCCCCGCGCGCGAAGGAGGAGGGGGCTCTGCCGCACCGTACGGTTCGGGGAGCGTTCGGCCACGGCGTCGGGGACATCCTGACGCTCCTGGCGATGATCGTGCTGCCGATTGTGCTGAGCGGGCGGTTGAACGGCGTCATCGGGTACGTCGTGCTCGCTGTCTGCAACCTCGTGGTAGGCGTCACCATCATCTACGCGCTCGTGAGTCTCATCATCGCCGTGTGCGAGGCGTCGGATACGACGCGCGGCTCGCAATGAGGTGAGCGCGTACGCGCCGGCCGCGGGGCGCGGTGCGCGGTCTGCCCGCCGATGACGGCGGCCGCGCCGCCGTCGCGTGGTATGCCTTCGGCGATGAGCGAGCCCACCCCGGAGCCCACCAAGACCCCCGACACCAAGTCCGTCCGCTCCCTGGGGACCGGCGCCCAGGTCGAGCGGGAGCTCGCGCTCGCCGGCGGCACGCTCCGCTACCGCGCGGTCGCCGACTGGATCGTCCTGCAGAAGCACGACGAGCCGATCGCGAGCATGTTCTACACCGGCTACTTCGCCGCCGACGCCGACCCCGCGCGGCGGCCGCTCACCTTCGTCTTCAACGGCGGCCCCGGGGCCGCGTCGGCGTACCTGCACATGGGCGCCATCGGCCCGACGCGCGTGGTCGTCGGCGACGACGGCGCGACGCCCGCGCCGCCAGTGCGCCTGGCCGACAACCCGGAGAGCTGGCTCGCCTTCACCGACATCGTCTGCGTCGATCCCGTCGGCACCGGCTTCTCGCGCTCGCACGAGCACGACGACGAGCGCGCCGACAAGAAGGGCAAGGGGGAGGAGAAGCCGAAGCCGAGCGAGTTCTGGCGGGTCAAGCGCGACATCGAGTCGGTCGGGCAGTTCATCTGCCGCGTCCTCACCACGCACGGGCGGTGGCGCTCCCCCGTCGCGATCGCCGGGGAGAGCTACGGCGGCTTCCGCGTCGGCCGCCTCGCCCGCGCGCTGCAGGAGGACTTCGGCGTGGGGCTCAACGCGGCGATCCTCATCTCCCCGGGCATCGAGCTCGCGGCCCTGGACGGCACCGACTACGACATGGAGCACTGGGTGGAGATGCTGCCCGCCTTCGCGGCGGCCGCCCACGTCCACGGGCTCGCCGGGGGCGGCACCGCCCTCGCCGATCACCTGGCCGCCGCCGAGGCGTTCGCCGTCGGGGAGTGGGTCAGCATGCTCGCCCAGGGCGACCGCATGCCGGAGGCGCGCCGCCACCAGGTCTGCGAGCGCGCCGCCGCGCTCATCGGCCTGCCCGACGCCATGATCCACGCCGCCCTCGGCCGCATCACGCGCGAGCAGTTCTGCCGCGCGCTGCTGCGATCCAGCCGCCGCTACGTCGGCATGTACGACGCGTCCATCACCGCGGTCGACCCCTTCCCCGACCGGCAGGCGTACGCCGGGCCCGACCCGACGCTGCAGGGCTCGACACGTCTCTTCACCGCCGGCATCAACGCCCACCTGCGCGAGCACCTCGGCGTGAAGACGGACCTCGAGTACGTCCTGCTCAACATGGAGGCCAACCAGGCGTGGCGGGACGACGGCCTCGAGCACATGCTCAGCCAGGCGCCGGGATCGCTGGACGACCTGCGCTACGGCATGGCGCTCAACCCTGCCATGCGGGTGCTCATCAGCCACGGCTTCTACGATCTGGTCACGCCGTACTCGTCGGCGGAGCGCCTGGTCCGGCTGATGAAGCTGGCGCCGTCGCAGGCCGGGCAGATCCGCACGCGCCACTTCGCCGGCGGCCACATGTTCTACACGCACGCCGCGTCACGGCGCGCCTTCACCGGCGAGGCGCGGGGGTTTTGCTTCGAGGCGGGGTGAGGTGGAGGCGCGTCGTCGTCGTCGCCGGCGTCGCCGCGGCCCTGGTCGGGCTGGGGGCGGCCTGGTGGTCCGGGGTGCTGCTCCGGTACGGACTGCAGCCTAGCCCCACGCTGTGGCGCGCCCGGAGCGCCGCCCGATCGCTGCCGAAGGTGGCGGCGCTGGGCCCCGCCGGCCTCACCGCGCGCGTCCCTGCGAGCCTCTCGTGTCGCGATGGCTTCGGCACCGCGTGCTCGGACGACGTCCACCGCATCACCTGGAGCGTCTGCAGGGTGGCCGGGCCAGGAGCGATGTGGGCGCGCACCCCGCGCACCGACACGTGCAACCCGAGCGACCAGGAGGAGGGCGTCTCCGAGCTCTGGACGCAGGACCCGGTGGCGCGCGTCTCCATCGCCGGCTACGACGGCTACATCGTGTCGTGGTGGCCCGGGCCGCACGGCATGCGTGACAGGGGGTGCAGCTTCCGCGGGTACCGCAACGATCCCGGCGTCGGGTGGCGGGTGCTCCACATCGAAGGGGCGCCCGCGTGCGACGAGACGCTGCTGGCCATGATGCTCTCGACCGAGGAGAGCGCCGCCGGGACGCGGTGAAGGCCGCGGCGCGTCGTCTTCGGGCGGTACGGTTCGGACCTGCGCTACTCGACTTCGGCGTGGGGGACCGTGTGTTCGTGGTGACCATGGAAGACGGCCGCTCGTTGACGGAGGAGACGCGCCTCGCGAGCAAGGCGCTCGAGGCGTCCGCGTCGCGCCAGCACGGCGCTCCGTACCACGCGATGTCGCGCGAGGTCTCGAGGGGCCCCGATGTGGGCGACGACGCGGACCTCGTCGCCCGAGGTGACCCCGCGCAGACCGACGATCGGCCGAAAACGGTACGTCCGCTCGTGACGCTGGTCCCTTGTCCCGAGGAGCACACCCACGAAGACCTTCTCGCCTGTCACGCCGGAGTCCCTCGAGCACGGATTGATGGCGCGCGCGGCGTCCGACCCCTCGGCCGCGGAGGCGTCGACAGGCCCCGATGCCGCCACCGGTGCGTGAGCGCTCCCGCTCGCCGCGGGGTCAGGCTCCGGGCCCGAGTGCAGAGCGCCGCCCTGCCCGGGCCGACATGACACCAGCGCCAGGGCGAGGAGGAGACCGAGGCGTGCGCACGCGTCTTCGGCGGGGAACCGGCAGGGCACACCCCTCGTACGGCGCCCGGCCGGATGGCCTTCCCGCGTCTGGATTCAGGTCTTCGGCTTCAAGATCGGCTTGCCCGGCGCGTACGGCGTGGGCCACCACACGTCCACTTCCTGCGCCGCCGCCGCGTGCAGCGTGAACGCCGGGTCGAACAGGTGCGGCCGCGCCAGCGCGCAGAGGTCCGCCCGGCCCGCGGCGAGGATGGTGTTGCAGTGGTCCGCCCCCACGATGTTGCCCACCGCGATCACCGGCATCTCCGCCTCGTGCCGGATCCGGTCGGCGAAGCGCGTCTGCCACATGCGCCCGAAGATGGGCTGCGCCATCGGCGTCGTCTGCCCGGACGACACGTTGATGACGTCGCAGCCGCGCGCCTTCAGCAGCCGCGCCACCTCCACCGAGTCCTGTTCGCTCATGCCGCCGTCCTGCCAGTCCACCGCCGAGAGGCGCACGCTCATAGGCCGCTCCGCCGGCCACACCGCGCGCACCGCGTCGAAGACCTCCAGCGGCCAGCGCGCGCGCCTGGTCAGGTCGCCGCCGTACTCGTCGGTGCGCAGGTTGGTGAGCGGCGAGAGGAAGCTCGCCAGCAGGTAGCCGTGCGCCATGTGGATCTCCAGCATGTCGAACCCGGCGGCGATCGCGCGCCTCGCGGCGGCGACGTAGTCGGCCGTCACGCGGTCCATGTCCGCCCGGTCCATCGCCTTCGGCACCTGCGAGTGGGGGTAGTAGGGAATGGCCGACGCCGAGAGCAGAGGCCACCCACCCGACTCCAGCGGCTGGTCCATGCCGTCCCACATCAGCCTGGTGGCCCCCTTGCGCCCGGCGTGCCCGAGCTGCATCCCGATCCTGGCCGGGCTGCGCTCGTGGACGAAGCGCACGATGCGCTCCCACGCGCGCTGGTGCTCCTCGGTGTACATGCCCGCGCAGCCGGGGGTGATGCGCGCGTCGGCGGAGACGTCGGTCATCTCGGTGAAGACCAGGCCCGCGCCGCCCAGCGCGCGCGACCCCAGGTGCACCAGGTGGAAGTCGTCGGGGAGGCCGTCCTTTGCAGAATACATGCACATGGGGGAGACGACGACGCGGTTGGGCAGCTCCAGCTCCCGCAGGCGGTACGGCGCGAACATGGGGGGCCTCGTCGGGTCGGCCACGCCCTGCTTCGCGTTCCACTCGGCCGCGACGCGCGCCACCAGCTCCGGATCGCGCTCCTTCAGGTTGTCCCAGGTGATGCGCTTGCTCCGGGTGAGCAGGTTGAAGGAGAACTCCAGCGGGGTCTGCACGTCGTGGTAGCGCTTCACGTTCTCGAAGAAGAGCAGGCTGTCCTGCGCCGCCTTCTGCGTGCGCGCCGAGATGTCCTTGCGCACCGCCTCGTAGGCCTCGAGGGCGTCCGGGAGCTCCGGGTGCTCCTCCATCGCCTGCGCCAGCGCGATGGCGTCCTCCATCGCCAGCTTGGTGCCCGAGCCGATGGAGAAGTGCGCGGTGCGCACCGCGTCGCCCATGAGCACCACGTTCTGGTGGTGCCACCGCTCGTTCTTGACCGTGGGGAAGTTGATCCACGTCGACTTGTTGGTGAGCAGCGCGTGCCCCTTCAGGTAGGGGGCGTAGAGCTTCTGCAGGTAGGCGACGCTCTCCTCGGTGCTGGCGCGGTCCAGGCCCGCGGCGCGCCACGAGGCCTCGTCGCACTCCACGATGAAGGTGGAGCGCGCGTCGTCGAAGGGGTAGCCGTGGACCTGGAAGATGCCGTGCTCGTTCTTCTCGAAGACGAAGGTGAAGGCGTCGAAGTGCAGATCGGTCCCCAGCCAGATGTACTTGCACTCGCGGACGTCCACCGAGGGGCGGAAGTGATCTTTGTAGAGTGCACGGACCTTGCTGTTCACCCCGTCGGCGCCCAGGAGCAGGTCGGCGTCCTTGCGCAGGGCCTCGACGTCGTCGATCTCCCTCTCGAACACCAGGCGTACGCCGAGCTCCTCGCAGCGGTGCTGCAGGATGTTCAGCAGCTCCTTGCGCGACAGGCCGGCGAAGCCGTGGCCCACCGAGCGGATGCGCTCGCCCTTGACGAAGACGTCGATGTCCGTCCAGTGCGCGAAGCGCCGGGTGATGTCGGCGAAGGTCGGCTCGTCCGCCTCCTCGAAGTTGGAGAGGGTCTCGTCGGAGAAGACGACGCCCCAGCCGAAGGTCTGGTAGGGGAGGTTGCGCTCGTAGAGGACGATGTCGTCCTCCGGGTGGGCCTTCTTGCGGAGGATGGCGAAGTAAAGTGCGGCGGGCCCGCCGCCCACGCTGACGATGCGCATCCCGTCCGATTACGCCCTCGCGCGCCGCCCGTCCACCGGCGAGCGCGGCCTGGTGCTCTCGCTCAGGCCCGGCCGTAGATCGGGATGGCCGCGCCCGAGACGTCGCGCGCCTCGTCGGAGAGCAGGAAGGCGACGAGGGCGGCGGCGGAGCTCGTCGCCACCCAGCGCGCCGGGTCCGCCTTGGGCATCGCCGCGCGGTTGGACGGGGTGTCCATGGTGCTCGGCAGGATGGCGTTGATGCGCACCCCGTGCTCCAGCACCTCCGCCGCGGCCGCCTGCGCGAGCGCCACCGCGCCCGCCTTGCTCGCGGTGTAGGCCGCGGCGCGCGAGCCCGTCCACGGGCGCTCGGCGTTGCGCGACCCGATGACCACGACGCTCCCCGCCTTGCGCGCCACCATGCCCGGCAGGAGCGCGCGCAGGGCGCGGTAGACCGTCGCCAGGTTGGCGTCGATCATCGCGTCGAGGACGTTGTCCTCGCTCTCGTGGAGGGGGTGGCCGCCTTGCCAGCCGCCGGCCACCAGCGCGGCGCCCGCCACCGGCTCGCCCGCGGCGCGCTCCACCTCGGCGATCGCCGCCTTCATCGCCTCGACCTGCGATTCGTCCACGACGCGGGGCAGGAGCGCGGGGCCGATCTCGGCGGCGAGGGCCTCGAGCCGCGCCTTGCCGTGCGGCCGGTCGACGCCGGCGACCTTGTGGCCGTCCCCCGTCAGGCGGCGGACGACGGCCGAGCCCAGGGCGCCCGCGGCGCCGGTGATGACGACGAGCATCCTCTCAGGGCTTGCAGCAGACGGTGAAGACGGCGTTCTGCGGGTAGGCGACGCCCGCCTCGGGCGTGGCGTTGGACGGCGTGCACGCCACATTGGTCGGCGCCTTGACCGAGGTGGACACGCTGCCGAACGCGCCGGAGTGGGCGGTGTCGATGTCGTGGCACTTGCCGTCGGCGCCGAAGTTGACCGCGCCGGCCTGGCAGGTGCCGTCGTTGTAGAGGCTGACCTGGGCGCCGTTGCAGTCGCCGCTCGCGCTGCACGAGCAGCCCTCGCATGTCACCTGCGTGCCGGAGGGGACGATCGCCTGGTAGAAGCCGCCGTCGTAGCCGTCCGGGCAGGTGAGGACGTTGCCCTGCAGGTACTGGCAGTTCTTGAAGCCGGCCTGCTGCTGGCATACGGCCTCGGTGCAGTCGGCCGGAATGCAGAGGCGGGCGGGGGTCCCGTCGACCTTCGTCGAGGAGGGGACGCCCTTGCCGCCGCTGCAGCCGCCCACCATCGCGGGCTTGTCGAAGCTGACCGAGCCGTTGTCCGGGAGGTTGACGCTCGTGGCCCCGCACGCGCCGCCATCCCCCGCGTCGGCGGTGAGGTCGAAGGTTCCGGTGCACCCGCCCGCGTCGCTGACGTGCATCGCGACGGTGCTCGGATCGCACGAGGGCGCGCCGCCATCGTCGCACTGGCAGGTGCACTTGTCGTGCGCCGTGGGGTTCATGACGAGATCCTGCGTGTTGAAGCCGGGGGGGCAGGCGGTCTTCTGGTCCAGCGCGAAGAGCCCCGGGTCGCGGCCGACGGCCGTGGTCTTGCAAGACGGCCCGCCATCCCCGCACGGGGGCGGCGTGGGCACGTCCACGACCACGTCGAGCACGACGTCCTGGGTGACGACGTCCTGGCCGCCGTCGATGCCGCCCGCGTCACTCAGCAGGCCGTTCTGGTCCAGCCCGCACGCCACGATGGCCGCTGCCCCCACGGACAGGACCCCCACCGCCACCGCCAATCGCCACCTGTGCATCACCGGCCTCCGTGAGAAATCATCTTCAGGGTCAAGGCATCTCGCGACCAGGGCCGCAGGTCAAGGCTGACAGCACACTGTAAAGGTGCCCGCGAGCTTCGCCAGGCCGAGGGACTGGGCGTTCATGTCGCACCCGACGCTCGGCAAGGGGCCAGCGTCCCAGTACACCGCCTGCGTCGCCCCGGAGAAGGGGGTGCACGTGACCCCGTTGCCGGGGGCGGTGAAGTCGGGGTTGCCCGAGCAGTCGCTCATGTCGGAGCCGACGAGCGCGCCGCTGCACTTGGCGTTGGTCAGGGTGCAGCCAGCGCAGTTGGGGCAATTCACGCCGGCTCCCGCGCCGTACGCCGCGTGCGGCTTGAAGCCGCTCGGGCAGCCGCCGTCGGTCGGGTCCAGGTGGGCGATGCAGAGCGTGTAGCCCTTCAACCCGCAGAAATCGGTGTCGCAGGAGGCCGGCTCGCACGCGCGCACACGCGTGGCAGTCCAGCCCGCGTCGCCGGTGCGGCTGGTGTTGCAGGTGACGCCATCCATGGGCGGCGCGGTGACCTTCACGCTGCCTCCCCCGTCCAGCCCGGCGTCGGGGTCGGCCGGGATGCCGAAGGCGACGCAGCCGGCGTTGGCCGCCATCGTCGTCGTGGCCGCGTTGGAGCAGTTGCCGGCGTCGGAGGTCGCCACGGTCACGTTTCCGCCGCAGTTGGGCGAGCCCGCGTTGGTGCAGCCGCACAAGCACGCGCCGGCCTGCGCCTTCGGGTTGGCGATGTAATCGAGCGTGTTGAAGCCCGCGTCGCTGCCGTCGGGCGGGTCGGGGCAGGGGTTGTTCGGTTTCGCCGCCAGGGCGATGGGCACCCACGCGTCCTGGTCGTAGGGCGGCAGGCACGAGGCATCCAGCGTCGAGCAGGGCGGCGGGACGTAGGTGTCCACGGCGACGTCCAGCTCGGCGTCCAGATCCGGGCCATCCGGTCCCGCTTCCACCGTGCCGTCGGGCTGCCCGGCGTCGACCCCGAGTAGCCCCGACGCGTCCAGTCCGCACGCAGCCCAGAGCAGCGCGCTGGCGCTCAGGGCACCGGCGGCGAGGGCCAGACGAAGCCGGGAATGCATGAGGTCAGAATCCGCCAACCGGCCGCCTCACGCAAGCTCTGTTCCGACGGGGATACGGCACCACGCGCGCGTCGAGGGCGCTGCTTTCCGCGGCGGCGTGCCGTGCGGTGCTGGCTCTTCCGTGGCACAATGGGGGCCACGCGCCCGGTGCAACCCCGCGGCGCTGGAGACCCCATGACGAAGACCGCGCGCTCGTGGTGCGTGGCGGTCGCGGCGACGGTCGCGGCTGCGTCCCTCTGGCTGTCGGCGTGTGGCAGCACGCCGCCCGTTACCTTCCAGAACCCCGACGGCGGGCTGGGGGGAGACTCCACCACGCCCCTCGACGACGGCGGCAACCCCTTCGGCGACGGCGGCGGCAAGGACGGCGCGGCCTGCGCGGTGCACTGCTCGAGCGACCTGCACCAGGTCCTCGACTGCAACAACAACATCGTCAGCACGTGCCCGGACAACCAGGGCTGCGCGGGCGGCGCGTGCGTGGACGCCTGCGAGGCGGCGAAGGCCGGCAAGACGACCATCGGCTGCGACTACTGGACCTTCTACCCGGACATGTACCCCGGCGACTACGGCGACTGCTGGGCGGTCTACATCGCCAACACCTGGGGCTCGCCCGTCTCGGTGAGCGTGGAGCGCAACGGCGTCGCGCTGCCCAACATCGCCAGCGCCGAGCGCATCCCCTCGGGCAGCGGGCAGTCGATCACCTACAGCCCGCTTCCGAGCGGAAAGATCCCCGCCAACCAGGTGGCGATCCTCTTCCTCGCCGCCACGGCGAACGCGCCCGTCGGGTGTCCGGCGGGCATCACCCCGGCGCTGACGACCGACCCCGCCCTGCACGGCACCGGCATCGGCGACGCGTTCCACATCATCACCTCGGCGCCTGTCGTGGGCTACCAGATCTACCCCTACGGCGGCGGCAACAGCGCCATCACCAGCGCCACCCTCCTCTTGCCCACGCCCGCCTGGGACGACAACTACGTCGCGGTGGACGCCTACAAGAACACCGCGGGCAGCCCGTGGGTGAGCGTCGTCGCGGCGGAGGACACGGCGGTCACCATCAGCCCGACGGCGGCCATCGTCGGGGGCGGCGGGGTCTCGGCGGACCCGCAGGGCACGCCCATCACCTACAACCTGAAGGCCGGGCAGTACCTGCAGTTCGTCCAGTCGGCGGAGCTCATCGGCAGCCCCATCCAGGCGACCAAGCCCGTCGCCGTCTTCGGCGGGGCCACCTGCATGGACGTACCCAGCAACGCCGGCGCGTGCGATGCCGCGCACCAGCAGCTCCCGCCGGTGAAGGCGCTTGGCCACGAGTACGTCGGCGTGAAGTACCGCGACCGCTACGGCACCGCGGAGAGCCCGCCGTGGCGCCTCGTCGGCGCGGTGGACGGCACGACCCTCAAGTGGGAGCCCTCCACCCCGGCGGGCGCGCCGACGACGCTCGCGGCGGGGCAGACGGCGGAGTTCCAGGCGCCGGGGCCCTTCGTCGTCAGCAGCCAGGACGCCAAGCACCCCTTCTACATGGCGCAGTACATGACGGGCTGCACCCTGTACTGGACGGGCGGCGACTGCCGCGGTGATCCCGAGTTCGTGAACATGATCCCGCCGCAGCAGTACCTGCCCTCGTACGTGTTCTTCACCGATCCCACCTACCCCGAGACGAACCTGGTCGTCGTGCGGGAGAAGGGACAGAACGGATTCGAGGACGTCAACCTGGACTGCGCGGGCACGCTGACGGGCTGGCAGCCGGTCGGGTCGAGCGGCAACTACGAGTACACGCGCACCGATCTGGTGCGTCACAACTTCCAGAAGCAGGGCAACTGCGACAACGGCCGCCACGAGATCTCCAGCAAGGCGCCCTTCGGTCTCACCGTATGGGGCTGGGGCTCCGCGGAGACGGGCGGGCAGTACCGGTGCAACAACTGCGGCGGCTTCTACTCGCAGGCGGTGAGCTACGGGTACCCGGCCGGCGCGAGCGTGCAGCCGATCAACACGGTGGTCGTCCCGCCCGTCCCGAAGTGAGGCGGAGTGTCTGCCACGCATGGCAGAGCCCCCCGCGGGCGCCGCGCGTGCTAGACGTTGCCGCGTGCATCGCGCCGTCGTCGTCCCGTTCGCGCTCCTGACCCTCGCGGGGTGCCACCGCAAGCACGGCGACGCGTACAAGCTGGACGCCGTCGCCGCGCAGGGCACCAGCGTGTGCGGGGTCATGCACGACGGCTCGGTGCGCTGCTGGGGAGACAACCGCGGGGGGCTGGTACCAGGCGCCGCCGCGCGCCTGCTCACGCCCACGGTGGTGCCCGGCGTCTCCGGCGCCGCGTCGGTGTGCGTGGGGGGCGGGCACGCGTGCGCGATCGGCAAGTCGGGCGCGGTGACGTGCTGGGGCAAGGACGACCACGGGCAGCTCGGCGACGGCAAGGTGGCGGCCAGCTCCGCGCCGGTGACGGTGCCGGCGGTCGCGCACGCCACCCAGGTCGCGTGCGGGGCCGCGCACACCTGCGCGGTCGTCACCGGGCAGGGCGTCTTCTGCTGGGGCGCCGGGGCGACCGGGCAGCTCGGCGACGGCGCGAAGGCCGACCACGCGTCGCCGGTGCTGGTGGCCGGCACGGCGGCGGCCACGCACGTGGCGGCGGGCGGCGACACCACCTGCGCGGTGATGCTCGACGGCATGGCGAAGTGCTGGGGCGCCGGCGATGTCGGCCAGCTCGGCGACGGCAAGACGGACGGCTCGCCCGTCCCGGTGCGAGTGGAAGCCGTGGGCATCCGCTCCGTCGCCGTGGGCGCCACCCACGCCTGCGCGGTGATGCAGAACGAGACGGCGCAGTGCTGGGGCAGGGGAGCGGACGGCGAGCTGGGCGACGGCACGACGCACGACCGCGCGGTGCCGCGGCCCGTCTCCGGCGAGAACATCGTGAAGGACATCGCGGCGGGCGGGCACCACACGTGCGCGCGCATGGGCGACAGCACGGTCCACTGCTGGGGCCGCAACGACGCCCACCAGGCGAGCATGTCGGCGAACGACGCGGTCACGGTCCCCACCTTCGTCACCGGTCTCTACGAGGCGGCGAACGTCGCCGTCGGCGACGGCTTCTCCTGCGTGCGCATGGAGGACGGCTGGCTGCGCTGCTTCGGCGCCAACGATCACGGGCAGATCGCCGACCGCACGACGGACCTGCGCAACGTCCCGACGCCCGTGCAGTACTGAGCTGATCCCGCCTGGCTCGGGACGAAACTACACCCTAGGGAGTCGATCGACGCGACCAATCGGTCAGTCCGAACGCCCGGTGCAGATGCTTCCAGATTCGGCGCGTGGATAATGTCGCGTTCGTGCTTGTATGCGCAGTCTCACGAGATAGCGTGAACTTCAGGAGGGCGCCGGCATGATCTTCGCGCAGGCAGGCAGGCAGGCAGGCAGGCAGGGGTGAGCTTCGCGGTCGTTTCCGCGCCCGGGCGGCTCTCGCGGCGCTAGCCGTGGGGCTCGGCGGCCTTGCGGCGTGCAGCGATGACGAAGGTCCGGGGTTCGTGGGAGGTCAGGGAGGGTTCCTGGCGCAGGCCGGTGGCGGCGCCGTGTCCGTCGTGTACCTCAACCGCTCCGACGACCCCTGCTGCCCGACGAGCACGGTCTCGGCGGGTTGGGGCACCGTGACGTCCTTCGACGGCGGTGATAGCTGGACACCCAACGCCTACATCTACCACAGCAACAACTTCTCCTGGTGCGCGATGTCGCAGCTGGACACGTCCTTCAGGAACTTCGGCTTTGCTCGCGCGCCCAATGGTACGTACTACGCTGCGATCGCCGACACGCTCTCGTCCATCCGTTTCTTTCGCAGCGTGGACCTCGGCAGTCACTGGAGCGAGTTCTGCGGCGACACGCAGCAATACACGACCGGCGTCTGTAGCGTGGCCGCCTTCCTCCCTGACTCTGGGGGTGCCGCACTCTTCTTCCCGACGGTCGCGGCAACCAAGAGCGCTGTCGGTGTTCTCTACTACGAGACCGACCAAAACGATGTCCAGTATACCGTCCGCTTCCGTGCCCGCTCGATCCTCGGAACGGTGGAATTGCCATGGCAGGGCCCCGACCAGATAGAGCCGGCGCTGGGCTTCTTCGATTCCGTCCCCACCGGCGGTGGGCCGACTTGCCAGGGACAGCGTGGCCTGGGCGACTATCAGTCGATGATCGCCAGCCAGTCGGGCGACAGCTCGACCTGCCCGGCCACGGCCGATTTCCGGCCGATGTGGACGGGACAGGTGACGATCACCGGCGGGCCGCTCTCGCAGGTGAAGTCGCAGAACCTCCGGGTGGACCCAAACTGAGGGGCCCACGATGCATCTCCGGCGCTTCCTCCTCGGCGTGCTGTCGCTAACCTGTGGCGCCACGGCGGCGTTTTGCGGTGGCACCGTCGATGACGGCTGGCACGGCCTGACCGCGGGCGGCGACGTGGACGCTCTGGCACCGTTGACCGCCCCCAACGGGGTGGCCTGTGGCGATTTCCACGCGCCGATCACGCCCGCAGCATGCGGCGACGCGGGCGTGCCGGCGATAGACCAGGAGTGTCGGAAGACGCTCTCCGCCCCAGAGCCGCTGTTTGTTGCGTGCGCCCCCTCGGACGATCCCAATGCTAGCAACTGCGTGGCATTTCTTCCGCCCTCAGCCTGCATCCCAGGTCCGCAGGGCGATGCCTACTGCCATGAGTTCTTCAGACAGTTCATTCGTGGTAGCGCTTCCTTTGTTGCCCGATGCGAGGCTAACGTTTTTTCGGAGTGCCGGCTCGTGGCGCAAGGGGAGTGCAATGGTCAGTTCTCGAACTGCGCTGACTGGCAGCTGTGTGTGGCTCGCGACGCCGGCTGGACCTGCGAGTCTCCGTGTCAGTGAAATGAAGGAGGGTGTGCTCATGGTTTTTCGGGGAAATGTCGCGTTCTCGCTGCTCCTCTTCGCGGCGTGGCTGGGCTGCTCCCGTCACGAGCCGGTCGGCTCGGTCGCGTCCGCGAGCGGCCACGTGGGCAGGCTGGATCCCATGAGCCCCAGCCAGAACACCTTCTCGACGGTGTTCCAGAACGGGCGCCTGCTGGCGGCCTTCAACAACAGCAACGGTTCGCCGATGGGCTGGGGCTTCATCGACAACCCCTCCCCGACGACGACGATCCCGTGGACGCTCTGCGACGCGGCCGGCGCGGGCCCGTGCGGCGGCGTGGCGATGGCGCCCGGGCAGACGGCGTGTCCGCTATGAGTCCGATGCGCACGACCAGCGAGTCGAGGTCACCATGAACGACTCGCGCGATCCGCGCAGCGTCACGGCGAACACGTGGGAGCCTGGCACCGGGGGGCAGTCCCTGCGCCTCCAGCCGGTGTTCCAGCTCTCGACAGGCGGGTCGTACTACCGGCTGGGCAACTACAACGAGATGGCCGCCGCTCCGCTCACGGTGTGCGCGTCGCAGAACACGACCCTCGACGTGTTCCCCGTGTACACGGCCTATGACAAGAGCCACAACCAGCTCGGCACCGGCCAGGCTGCTACCATCACCAATCCGTGACGCGAGCCCCGTGGTCCTCGTCCCGCTGGCGCTCACGGCGTGCAGCAACGGCAAGGTGATCGACCCTGCCCAGGGCGGTGATCTGGCCGCGATCCATGACGCCGGGTGGGGGTGCGTCGACTACGACGCGAGCGTGGACGCTCGGTACCCTGGACCGAGCTGCACGGCCGAGGCCGGGACCGAGGATCCGGTGTGCGATCAGTGGATACGGACCACTGAGCCCGCCGGCATGGCGACCGCGGCGTGCGGCATCAAGTTCCAGCCGCCGCCGTACTTCTGCGTGGGGGACGTGCTCGGTCCGCCGGCGTGCAACGCCGGCCCCTCCGGCGACGCCTTCTGCGACGCGTGGGCCACGCAGTACGTGGTCGGCGACGGTCGCGGCCTCTCCTTCTGTGGCGTGCCGAAGGGAAAGGACACTGGCTTCTGCGCCCTGCGGTGGTCCTGCGGCCAGCCCGCGGGGGCGTACGATTGCTTCTGCGTCGAGCGCAACGGCACCGCGGGATGCGAGGCGATCTGCCAGAAGTAGCTGGTCTTTTCGGCATCGCTAGCCAAGCCTCACACGTCGGGCGTTGCGTCGCGGCGGGCGTGGCTCGAGGAAGGAAGGAGCCGGGGGGCCCTCGTGTCCGCGACGGGTTATGCTCCGGACGCATGGACGGCTTCGTTTGCCATAGCTGCGGTGCGGCGCTCGCGGTGCCCGACGACGTCGACGCGGTGGTCGCGCGGTGCGAGTTCTGCGGCGAGGAGACCACGCTGCCGCCGGAGATCCTGGAGGCGCGCGCCGAGCAGCGCCGGGAGCGCCTGGAGCGCGAGTCCCGCGAGCTCGCCCTGGAGACCGCCGAGACCACGCGGCGATCCGCGAGCCGGGCGATGGGCATCCTGGTGGTGCTGGTCATCGCGGTGCCGCTGCTCATCACCGGCGCGGTGCTGGCGGTCGTCTACCTCGCCGCGCCGGCCCCCACCACCGCCGCCGCCGCCGCCGCGCCGAAGACGCGGGGAGGCGGCCCCGCGGCCACGTCGAAGGCCGTCGAGGAGGCGAAGGCCGCCAGGGCGAGCGAGGTCGGCGCGCTGGGCGAGGCGCGCATGACGGCGCGTCTCAAGGAGCTCTACGTGAAGGGATGCAAGGACGTGCTCATGCCGCCGCAGACCACCTCCGGCGAGCAGACCCTGGACACCAAGTTCGTCCTCAACGGCCGCTGCGTGCGGGTGCTGGCGATCAGCGCCGGCGCGGGCAACACCCTCACGCTGGAGATGAAGACCCCCTTCGGCGACAAGCTGGCGACGCCGCCCGCCTCGGCGGAGGTGGACTTCACCTACTGCCCGAAGACCGCCGGCCCCCACCCCACCCACATCATCCCCGCGACCTCCGACGACTACACCGTCGCCGCCGTCGAGTGCCCCGCCAGCCTGGCGAAGAAGCCGAAGAAGTGACCTCGCTCCTTTCTGCGCGCCGATCGGTGGTCGTGAACCTCAACCAACGGGCAACGGGGATGGCGCCGGGACGTGAGGTCAATGACCTCCGCGGGCGATCACCGCGGCCATCACGATCTGCGCGACGTGCACGAAGATGATGATCCCGACCACGTCCACCACGCTCGCGATGAAGGGCGTCGAGCTCGTCGCCGGGTCGAAGCCCAGGCGCTTGAGCCCGAGCGGCAGCATCGACCCGATGGTGCACCCGGTCATCACGATGCCCACCAGCGTGATCGCCACCGTGAGGGCGAAGTTGACGTGCTGGTCGGGGTACATCAGCACGCGCGCGAAGCCGATCGCGCCGAGCATCGCGCCGAGCACCAGCCCCATCGCCGCCTCGCGGAAGACGATGCGCCACCAGTCGCGCGGGCGGATCTCCCCGACCGCCAGGCCACGGATGATGAGGGTGGAGGACTGCGATCCGGAGTTGCCGCCGGTGGAGATGAGCAGCGGCACGTAGTAGCTGGCGCCCTTGATCGCCTCGAAGACGGGGTCGTAGTAGCGCAGGGCGGTCTGCGTGAAGAACTCCTCGACGAAGAGGATGAGCAGCCACACGCCGCGCTTCTTGATGAACTCGAAGAAGCTCGTCTGGAAGTAGGGCACGTCCAGCGGCTCGACACCGCCGATCCGCTGCACGTCCTCCGTCTGCTCCTGCGTGAGGACGTCGATGATGTCGTCGATGGTGATCATGCCGAGGAGCACGTTGTGCGGACCGACGACGGGCACGGCGGCGAGGTCGTACTTCGCCATGCTGCGGGCGACCTCCTCCTGGTCCATGTCGGGGGGCACGGTGATGATGTTGGTGCGCGCCAGCTCCTCCAGCTTGTCGTTGGGGTCGGCGGCGACGAGCTCGCGCAGCGACATGAGGCCGAGCAGCTGCTCGCGCTCGTCCATGACGTAGACGTTGTAGACCGGCGAGTCCTCGTTCTCCTTGACGAAGGCGCGCACCGCGTCCAGCGCCTGGGCCACCGTCGCGGTGGGCGGCACCGAGACGTACTTCGTCGTCATCAGGTGGCCGGCGGCGGTGTCGGCGTACTTCTCGATCTCGCGGACGTCCTCCGCGGCCTCCGGGTCCACCTTCTCGAGGGTGGCGAGCAGGCGATCGCCCACGTCCTCCGGGAGCGCGGAGAAGAGGTCGGCGCGATCGTCCGGCTCCATCTCGCTGGCGATGCGCGCCACGCTCTCCGGCGGCATCGTCTCGATGAGCTCCTCCTGCTCGAACTCGTCGAGGCGCTCGAAGATGGGCGCGGCCTCCTCGGCCGGGAGGCGGGAGAGGATCTCGCCGGCCTCGTCCGGGTCGAGCTCGCTCACCACGTCGGCGAGATCCTCGGGGTGGATCTCGTCGAGCAGCTCGCGCACCTGGTCGGGATCCTCCTTGAGGAGCTCCTTCAGATCCGGGACGAGCAGTTTGGACAGGCGCATGGCGGACTCGAGCCGCCGGAGGTTAGACCTTCATGTGCGCCGTGGGGAGCGCATTCGCCCGTCGAACGGCGAGTGCGGAGGGGCGGCGCGGGGAGGGGCGGCGCGAGCGGCAGCAGGCCACGCGTTGTGGTAGCAGCGGCCCCGCCCCGACGCGTAGCGGAGGCCCCGCGTGGGGAGGGGCCCCGCCCAACTTCACGTTGGGCGGGGAGGGGCGGCGCGAGCGGCAGCAGTCTCGCATGGGGTCGGCGCGCGCAAAGGCCGACGCGTAGCGGAGGCCCCGCGTGGAGGGGCGGCGCGAGCGGCAGCAGTCTCGCATGGGGTCGGCGCGCGCAAAGGCCGACGCGTAGCGGAGGCCCCGCGTGGGGAGGGGCCCCGCCCAACTTCACGTTGGGCGGGGAGGGGCGGCGCGTGCCGCCCCTCCCATTAATGATGGCCCGGGCCCCCGGTGGCGTGCAGGTACGCCTGGGCGATCTCCGTCTCGTCGACCAGGCCGATGATGTGATCGGTCTCGTCGAGCACCGGGACCTGCCTCAGGCTCTCGGCCTGCATCAGCTCGTAGACGGTGCGCAGGTCGTCCTCGCGCCGCACGCTGATGGGGGGCGTGCGCATGAGGTCGGAGGCGTTGACCACCAGCTCCAGCTCCGGCTCCGCCTCCAGCACGCCCACGTCCTCCGGCGTGATGAGGCCGAGGAGCTTGCCGTCCTCGTTGACCACCGGGAAGACGCCCTGCTGGGGGCTCTGGCCGATCTTGCGCAGCAGCTCGCTCGGCAGGGCCGTTCGCCGGAAGGTGACGAAGGTGCCCTCGTGGGCGATGAGCTTGTCCAGCTTCAGGTACTCCAGGGCGTCCAGCATGGCCCGACCGCCGAGGTGGATGCCGTCCTGCGCGAGGAGCGCCTCGTACACCGGCTCCGGCCGGAACTGGCGGGCCAGGATGTACGCGCTCATGTTGGCGATCATCAGCGGCAGGATCAGCCCGTAGCCGGACGTCATCTCCACGATGATGAGGACGCTCGTCATCGGCGCGCGGATGGTGGCGCTGAAGACGGCGCCCATCCCCACCAGGGCGAAGGCGCCGACGTCGGAGTGGTGGAAGATGGCGCTGTCCAGGTAGCCGAAGGCGCCGCCCAGCGTGCCGCCCATGAAGAGCGCGGGGGCGAAGATGCCGCCGGCGCCGCCGCTGGAGTAGGAGAAGACGGTGGAGGCGATCTTGGCGACGCAGAGCACGCAGAGCACGCGCCAGCCGAGGGAGCCGCGGAGCGACTCCTCCAGCACCGCGTAGCCGCCGCCCGTCACGCCGCCCTTGTGGAAGACCGCGAGGACCACCACCGCGAGCAGGCCGGTGGCGCCGGCGCCGACCGCCGGGTGCGCCCAGGCCGGGACGAACTTCAGCTTGCGGAAGGCGAGGCGCAGCTTGAGCAGGCCGTCGGTGAAGGTGACCGAGACGCCCGCGGCCGCGACGCCCAGCGCGGCGTACAGCAGCAGAGACCGCGGGTCGCTCAGGCTGAAGTGCTCCGGCACGCCCAGGACCGGGTTTGAGCCGAGGACGCTGCGCTCGATCACGGCGGAGAGCGCCGCGGCGATGATGACGCCGGAGAGGACGGTCTGGTCGAGCTGCCCGACCACCTCCTCGATGGTGAAGGTGACCGCCGCGATGGGGGCGTTGAACGCCGCCGCGATGCCGGCCGCCGCGCCCACCGGGATCAGCCGCCGCCGGCTCTGCGGGGAGACCTGCATCAGCTTGCCGAGCAGGCTGGAGACGCCCGCGCAGATCTGCACCGTGGGGCCCTCCAGGCCGAGCGACGACCCGGTGCCGATCTGCAGCACGCCGACGAAGAACTTCCCGATCGCCTCGCGCACGGTGACGACGCCCTCGCGCGAGGCGAAGGCCACCTTCACCTGGGGGACGCCGCTGCCGCGCGACTTGGGGAAGACGTACTGGAGGAGCGCGCCGGAGACGAGGCCGCCGACCGTGGGCGTGATGATGGTCCAGACCATCCACGACTTGCCGGAGGCGCGCATCGCGCGGCTGATGAGGTGATCGTCGGCGAAGAAGATGGCGAGGTGGAAGGCCACGGCGGCGAAGCCGCACACCAGGCCGAGCACGATGGTGAGGATGAAGAGCCGCTGCGACTCCGTCGGGGCGATGCGCAGCTCGGCGCGGAGGGCCACCGCACGCCAGACGCGCAGCACGCGCCGCAGCTTGGAGTACAGGTCCTTGGGGGTCACCTCGGCTGCGCCCTGCGATTCTGGATCGACTGCCGCCATCCTTCCGGCTCCTCCTTAGCCCCTTTGGGCGCCCTTGACCACTGGTAGAAGGCCCGGGCGCCATTCCCGCGGCCCCCCGCCCGGAAGGGCGCGGGCGCGCCTCCCGAGCGTTGCGCTCCCCGCGGCTCAACGTACGATGGCCTTCGATGCAGCGGCTGCTCGACATACTCCGCATGAGCCGAGAAGCGATGCTGCTCTCCGATCGCGGGGGCACCGTCGCCGCGGCGAACGACGCCGCGTGCCGCATGCTCGGCTACTCCGCCGACGAGCTCGTGGGCAAGGGGCGGGACGACCTCTTCGCCCCCGGTGAGGCGCCCGACGAGACCTTCCTCGGAGAGCGCACCCTCGTGCGGAAGAGCGGGGAGAAGCTCCGGGTGTGGTTGTCGATGCTGCTCGTGCAGCCCGCCACCGGCGATCTGGTGGTCTGGACCACGATGCGCGACCTCAGCGCGCTGGACGTGCTGCGCGAGAGCGAGGAGAAGTTCCGCGCGCTCTCGGAGGCCACCTTCGAGGCGGTCTTCATCCACAAGGCCGGCAAGATCCTCCTCACCAACGACGCCACCGATCGCCTGTACCGCGTCTCGCCAGGCGGGATGGTCGGCCACGACATGTACGAGTTCATCGACGCGCAGTCGAGCGAGGTGGTGCGCGCCCACGCCGACACGCATGACCCCAGCCCGTACGAAGCCTTCGCCCGGCGGGCGGACGGCACCACCTTCCCGGCGGAGGTGCGCGCGCGCTCCATCGTGTACCGCGGCGAGGCGGTGCGGATGGTCGCCGTCCACGACCTCACCGAGCGCAAGCGGCTGGAGTCGCGCCTCGCCCTCGCCGACAGGCTCGCCTCCATCGGCACGCTGGCGGCGGGCGTGGCGCACGAGATCAACAACCCGCTGGCGTACGTCCTGCTCAACATCGAGCTGGTGCGCGGGGCGATCGCCGGCGACCCGGTCGCCTGGGAGCGCGCGCGGCCGAACGCGCTCGCGGCGATCGACTCGGCGCTCGAGGGCGCCCTGCGCGTCAAGGGCATCGTCGCCGACCTGCGCGACTTCGCCCGCGGCTCGGGGGACGAGCTGCGTCCGGTGGACCTGGAGCGCGCGATCGGCTTCGCATGTGCCATCGCGCGCAACGCGATCCGCCACCGCGCGCAGCTCCACCTGGACGTCAAGGGCGTGCCGCCGGTGCTCGCCAACGAGACGCGCGTGGGGCAGGTGTTCCTCAACCTCCTCGTCAACGCGGCGGAGGCCATCCGCGTCGGCGACGCGACGCACCACCGCATCGACGTGGCGGCGCGGCGTCAGGGGGACGTGGTGGAGGTGAAGGTGTCGGACACCGGCACGGGCATCCCCAGGGCGCTGTTGCCGCACGTCTTCGAGCCCTTCGTCACGTCCAAGTCGGAGGGTGGGGGCACCGGCCTGGGGCTCTCCATCGCACACGGCATCGTCACCTCGCTCGGTGGCACCATCGACGTCGAGAGCTCCGAGCACGGCACGACCTTCCGCGTGCGCCTCCCCGTCGCGGAGCCGGCGCTGGCGCCGACCTCGAGCGTGCGGCCGGTGCAGGGATTGGGGCGAAGGCCGCACGTGCTCGTCGTCGACGACGAGCCGCGGGTGCGCGTCGTGGTGGCGCGCGCGCTGGAAGACCACTTCGACGTCGAGACCGTCGGCTCCGGAGCGGAGGCGCTCGCGCTGCTGGAGAGCGGCCGATCCTTCGACGTCATGCTGGTGGACCTGATGATGCCCGAGATGGCCGGCATCGACCTGCACGAGGCGGTCGCGCGCAGGTGGCCGGAGCTGGCGCGGCACACCGCGCTGATGACCGGGGGCCCCTTCTCGCCGCGCGCTCAGGCCTTCTACGAGAGCTCCGGCCTCCCCGCGCTGGAGAAGCCGTTCACCATCGCGCAGCTCGAGGACCTGGTGATGCGTACGCTGGCCGACGCCTCCGCCCGCGCCAGCTCACTCTCCTGAGCGGGCTCAATCCAGCGCGCACTTGCGCTCGCCGATCACCCAGTACGCGCGGTGGCAGTACACACGCACGGTGCCGCTGCGCCACGTGAAGCCGAAGGTCTGCCCGATCGGTGTGCGGGACAGGCTCGTCATCCCGTGCTGCTCCGAGCACTTCTTCACCGTGCACGCCGTCTGCTCGGCGAGCTGCTGGATGGGCCCGAGGTCGGAGAGCACGTTGTCGTAGGCCATCCACGTGGTGACGACCACGAGCGACACCGCAAGCACCCACCGCAACGTCCGCTTCACCCCTCCACTCTACCCCACCCGAGGCGCGCCCGCGCGCGCTTCACGTGCGCCGCCCCGTGGATCCCCGGGGACGCCCGCCCATGCTATGCGTGAGCCATGCACAGCGAATACCTGACGCGCATTCTGGAGCAGCTCGCGGGCGTCCTCACCCGCGCGCTGGAGCTCGCCGACCAGGGAAAGCTGGACGAGGCCTCGCGCCTGGTGGAGCAGGCCTACACCTCGGTCGTGGGCTTCCCGCGCGCCCAGCTCGAGCGCCTCGACGCCGGCTCGGCGCGCATGATGCTCGGCCCCCGGAGCGACATGGCCGCGCGCCTGCTCGACTGCGAGGCCGAGATCGCCCGCGTCGCCGGCGACACCGCGCGTGAGACGGAGCGCCGGAAGCGCGCCGCCGCCATCCGGGGGGAGTGAGCCGTGCGCGGCCCGGCGTGCGTCGTCTGCGCGGTCGCGCTCGTCGCGTGCGTGGCGCCGGGGGACGGCGCGTCGGTCGACGCCGGCGCCGACGCCGCGCCGGAGCTCCCGCCCGACGGCTCCGTCCCGCCGCACCCCAAGGCGCTGCCCTTCCCGTACACCCGCCCCGAGAAGGGGACGCCCGTCAGCCAGGCGGACATCGAGGCCAGGACCGACGAGCTCATCGACCTGCTGACGAGGTCGCGCTACTTCGGCATGCTGCGCGAGCGCGTGCACGGCTGGCCGGAGTCCGATCCGCAGAAGCGCTTCTGGTACGGCACGTGGTGGAGCGGGGTGGACATGCACGTGCAGGGCGGCAAGGTCACCTACTTCCACGGCGCGCAGGGCTCCGACAACGACGGCATCTCCACCTCCCCCGTGCTCGAGGGCGCCTGCTACGCCCACCTGATGTGGCCCGGGGACGCCCGCCTGGAGCACCTGACACGGAAGCTGATCCGCGGCTTCTCTTCCTGGATCCTCGCCATGCAGCGCTCGGCGGACGACCCGGACACCCTCCTCACGCGCGCGTCGTACCCGGCGTCCGTCCAGTCCGACGACGACGGTATCTCCTACTTCATCGACTACTCGCAGAACCACCCCGGCACCGACAACGGCGCCACCGATTATGTGCATATTGCAAATAATCCGGGCTGGGGCGACGAGTGGGTGAAGAACAAGCGCTCCAAGGACGACATCGGCCACATGTTCCGCGCCATCGCCCAGGTCGACGCGTGCGATGGCACCTTCACCGAGCCGGGGGCCCAGGACGATCTCGTCCAGATGCGCCGCCTGTACCAGTCGTGGGCGCGTCGCGTGGAGGACGACGGCTGGGCGATCGCCACGCTGGACAAGAACGACCAGACCATCATCCCGCCCGATGGCCTCGCCCACTTCATCCAGTTCGGCACCGTCGACGCCGAGTGCGACGCCAAGATGGCCCTGCGCCTCTTTGGGCGCGTGACGCCGGGCGACCTGGACTGCGGCAACGGCATCAGCTCGGTCGACGCCGCGGCGAGCGCGGGCGGCCACTCCAACGGCCAGATCCTGCGCTCCTCCCACGAGGCCGCCGCCGCCCACGCGCTGCTGTCCAACAACGTCCCCATCGCCCTGGCGCTGGAGAAGGGGCTCGCCCAGCGTCTGGACGACATGATGGACGCCTTCGACGCGGGCACGCCGCCCCCCTTCGTGACGGTCACCGACGCCTCCGAGCTCATCCTCTTCTCCGCCAACGTGGGCGTGCCCCTCACCTGGCGGGAGGTGGCCTTCCTGCAGAAGCAGCTCGACCTCGCCCACCAGACCTACCTCGACCCGCAGAACGACGTCGTCTACCACCTCTTCGACTCGCCGCCGGCCGACGGCAGCTACCTCTACCAGCCGGCGGGGGACGGCATCGCCTTCACCGCGCTGGGCGCGCTCGTGGGGCTGTGCACCTCCGAGTGGAAGAACCCCCTCAGCAAGCCCGTCCTCGACTGCGACAAGCTCCGCGCCTGGGCGCCCGTCTTCTGACGCGACAAGCGCCCTTCCACGACGGGAGCCGCGTACGGGTGCTTTCCTGTCGCGCATGATCCGCTAAGCTGGCATCGATGGCGCCCATGTCGCAGAGGTCGCTGGGGAAGTACCACCCCATCGCCGAGCTGGGTCGCGGCGGCATGGCCACGGTCTACCTCGCCGCGTCGCGGGGGCCGCGCGGGTTCACCAAGCTGGTGGTCATCAAGGAGCTCAAGGACGACCTCGCCTACGACCCCGAGTTCAGCGGCATGTTCGTCGACGAGGCGCGCCTCGCCGCGCGCCTCAGCCACCCGAACATCGTGCAGACCAACGAGGTGGTGGAGGAGGAAGGCCACTTCTACATCGTGATGGAGTGGCTGGAGGGGCAGGCGCTCAGCGCGGTGCGCACCCGCCTCTCCAGGCTCGGCCAGCTCACTCGCGAGCACCAGCTCCGCGTCCTCGTCGACATGCTGGAGGGCCTGCACCACGCCCACGAGCTCCGCGACTACGACGGGACGCCGCTCCACGTCGTGCACCGCGACGTGAGCCCGCACAACGTCTTCGTCACCTACAACGGGGCGGTGAAGCTGGTGGACTTCGGCATCGCCAAGACCGCCGACAGCTCCTCGCAGACCCGGACCGGCGTCATCAAGGGCAAGGTCGCCTACATGGCCCCGGAGCAGGCCTTCGGCGAGAAGGTGGACCGCCGGGCGGACGTCTTCTCCGCGGGCGTCATCCTCTGGGAGGCGCTCACCGGCCGCCGCATGTGGAAGGGCATGCCGGAGGCGGCCATCATCCACCGCCTGAGCACCGGCGATCTGCCGCGCGTGACCGACGGCGGCGCGCCGCCCGCGCCCGGCAACCTGCAGGCGGTGGTGGAGCGCGCGCTCGCCAAGCGCCCGGAGGATCGCTACCCCACCGCGCTCGCCATGAAGCAGGACCTCGAGGCGTACCTCGCCGCCCTGCGGGAGCGGCCGACGGCCCGCGCCTTCGGCGGGATGGTCGCGCAGGCCTTCTCGGAGGAGCGCGCGCGGATCGCCGCCCTGGTGGAGGAGCAGATGCGCCCGCAGCGCACGACCCGCCCCGACGAGCTGCCGCGCGTCGCGTCCCCGGGCGTCGCCAGCGTCCCGCCGCCGGCGCCGGAGCCCGGCACGGGGTCTGCGAGCGGTGCGCTGGCGGTCGGGGCGACGGTGCGCCCGCCCGCGCCCGGGCCCGACGCCGACGACGACGAGGGCCCCTCCGTGAGGACACTGACGCTCGCCGGCATCGGTCTGGTGCTGCTGGGGGCCGCGGCCACCACGGTCTTCATGGCGCCCTGGTCGCGCCCCGCGTCCGCCGCCGCCCCCCTGCAGGCGGTCTCCCTGACGCCGTCGGCCTCGGGCGCGGACGCCGCCGCCCCGTCCGCGCCGGCGAGCGGTGCGCGTCGCTGAGCCGCCTCGGACCCGTCATGCGCCGCTTCGTCGTCATCGGGCAGAGGGTGGTCGCCTCGCCCGACTTCTCGCTCGACGACATGCCGGGCACCAGCGGTCGGCTGGACGTGCTGCTGCGCTGCCTGCGCGCCGCGCTCCTCGTCTCTCACGGCTGCCGCGCCGACACCGTCGTCTACCTCGCCTTCCTGGGCGAGCCGCGGATGCCCCGGGTACTGCGCGTCGAGGGCGCGCACGTCCGCTTCGTCCGTCCGGATGAGCGCAGCCTGGCGCTGCTGGTGCAGAAGGCCCTCGCGCGGCGCGTGCCGCGGCTGGTGCCGGGGTTCTCCCCCATCCGCGAGGGGCTCGCCATCGCCGACGGCGGCCTGGAGGTGGCGATCGCCGACCTGGGCGGGGCCACGCCCTACGTGCTGGACGAGGCGGGACCGGACCTGCGCGAGCGGGCACCCGTCACCACGGACGCCGCCTTCTTCGTCGGCGATCACCTCGGCTTCGGCGCGCGGGCGCGGGCCGCGATCGACGCCATCGGGGCGACGCCGGTGGGCGTCGGGCCGGTGAGCCTCCACGCCGACGACGCCATCACCATCCTGCGCAACGAACTCGACCGCCGCGACGCGGCCGGCGGTCAGAAGAAGTCGTAGCCCATCGCCACGAGCGGGACGATCACCGGCCCGCCCGGCGTGATGACCAGGTGGAAGTCGCCGCCGATGGTGAAGCAGCGGCGCCGGTGGGGCTCGACGTGGCCGAGGGCGAAGCCCAGGCGGGCGGTGAGGCCGAAGAAGACGCCCTCCGACGCGTTGACCGCCGTACCGGAGGTGCCGGCGCTGGAGGAGCCGGCCACGCCGCCCAGGAACTCCGGGCCGCCGCCGACGAAGAAGACGTTGCCCAGCGTGATGTCGCCGAGCACCCCGATGCCGCCGAGCACCAGGGCGCTGGCGGAGGTGTTGGTCGACGAGACGCTCGCGCCGCCGCCCAGCAAGGCGACCGGCTGCGCGTAGACGCCGAAGAGGTTGGTGATCTGCGCGCCGGCGCGGACGGAGGCGCCGCCGACGCCGCCCATCGACCCGTTGAAGAAGTAGGGGCCGCCGAAGAAGGAGAGGCCCCAGCGGAACCGGGCGCGCTCCTTGGGCTCCGGAGGGACCCCCAGGCGGCGCTCCGGCTGCGCGGTGCCCGGCTGCGCGGCGCCCCGCTGCGCGGTGCCGGAGGGTGGCGGCGAGGTGACCGTGACGCCCGCGGTGCCGGTGGCCGGCGGAGGTGAGGTGCCCGCCGTGTCGGTGGGCGCGGGCGCGGGGCCCTGAGCCCAGGCGGCCGTGGAAGAAGGAAGAAGAACGGCAAGAGGCAAGACGAAGCCAAGTTGGCGCACGCGCATAGGCGGACCCTCCATTTCCCCCTCGGACCCCTGATGGACCATGGCTCGGTACGAACCATTCAGCGCGGCAAGGAAGCTTTACGCTCCCGGCGGGAAGGTGGCCGAGGTCGTGTGGCCAAAGTGGGACCCACGTGGCGGATCGCCACAGGTTCCAGGAGCCTCCCGCGCGCGAACGCCTTGCGCGGCCGGCGCAGATCGCTCGGGATTCATGGGCGGGCTCCTCGCGGATTCCCGGCCGATCGCGCTGGCGTAACCATTGCTTTGGTCGCTTGGCGCACTTTGGAGGTTCTCCCATGTCGATGTCGATGGTCAGCTCCAGCCAGCCTGAGGAACGATTGGATGGCGAGTGGACGCCCAACGCCAACGCCTCTTCGGAGGCTCGCGCTCGCATGCGTGAGGTCCGGTCCCAGGCGGCCGTGGTGCGCGCACTCCTCGACGAGCTGGATCGCGCCGCGGCGGGCGATTCCCTCGTGGGCGAGCAGATCATCGAGGAGCTGGCGCGGCTGGGTTGCCGGATCTGGGAGGCGGCGAGCGAGATGACCTCGGCCATGCCGGCGCCGGAGAGCGGCACGCGCCTGCGTCTCGCGCAGAGCTAACCGCTACTGGATCGTCGCGTTGCCGCTGGCGATGCCGGAGCTCGTCTTCGCGAGCGTCTCGGCGAAGAAACGCACGCCCCAGTTGGAGACGACGGTGTTGGTCTCGCTGACCACCTGCATGGTGATGCCGTTGGTGGTGCCGCCCGCGGGCAGGTTGCCGAGCAGCGAAGCGGACAGTGTGCCGGAGCCGCCTGCGGCGGGGAAGTTGCAGGTCACGGTGACCGTCTGCTGGGCGGAGCCGCCGTAGACCGTCACCCGCACGTCGCCGGCGGCGCCGCCGGTCCACGCCACGTTCAGGCCCTGCGAGCGCACGATGGCGACCGAGCCTCCCTGCGAAGGAAAGACGGGCGCGGTGATGGTGACGTAGGACGGCGCCGTCAGCTTCACGTCGAACGCGGGTACGTCCGCGCCGGCGGCGACGGCGTGCAGCTCCTCCCCGCCGTTCCACAGCGTCGTCTTGCCGTTGACGGCGTCGTACCCGGAGCCGTTGGGCGTCAGGTTCACCGGTGTGGTGCCGCCGGTGATGGTGATGGCGCCCGCGCTGACCGCGACGGGCGCGCCGGCGTCGCCGCCGCTCCCGGCGGTGCACTGGGTGATGGTGCACGCGTCGCCCGCCGGGGCGACGGTGCACGGGCCAGGGGCTGTCGAGTACGTGCCGGAGAAGGCCGCCGACGCGGTCATGCCAACCACCGGCGTGCTGGCCACGGTGTAGTCGTAGCTGGTGAGGTAGACGCCGCCGCCCTTGTTCGGGGTGCTCGACCCGGTGTCGCCCCCGCCCCCGGCGTCGCCGCCGCCGCCCTCGTTGCCCGCGCCGGCGTCGTCGCTGCCGGGGTTGCCGCCGTCGCCGCCGCCGCTGCACGCGAGGATCGCGAGGGTCGAGACGAGGCAGGTGGACGCGAGGACGAAGGCGCGGAGGCTCATGGGCCGATGGTACGCGAGGTGCGCGACGCCGCTTCCTTCTTCCTGGCCCCCGCGGGGGTGGAAACTTGGCCCTCCGCCGGTGCCCTGGCTAGGGGTCGATCATGTCCGTCGTCATCGAGAGCACCGGTCCCGTCTCGGAGGCGCGTCGCCTCCTGGCCAACGTCGTCGTGCGCGAGGCGCTCGGCGCGCTGTCCGCCCACCTGGAGACGGTGCGCTTCCGCATCCGGTCGACGCTCGGCGTGCGCCGCGACGACGCGCGGCAGCAGTGCGAGCTGCGCGTGCGGCTCACGACCGGCGCGGAGCTGGCGACGAAGGGCGCCGCTGACAGCATGGCCGACGCGTTCGAGGACGCCGCCCACGCGATGCGGCGGAAGATCTTCACCGCGCTCAACCTCCCGCTGCCCGCGCGCAGTGGGACCACGCTGGCGACCGACGACGCGGAGCGCCGCGCTTCCTGAGAACGCCGGGCCCGGCGGGCGCCTACTTGCCGCCCTTGCCGTGCGCGTAGCCCCAGTCCTCGAGCAGGCGGTTCATCTCCGCGGCGCCCTGCGCGGTCTGCTCGCGCACCGGGCCGGAGCGCTCGCCGCGCTTCTCCCGCGTCACGAACATGCCGAGGTCGCGCGCGGGATCGATCTCCGGCAGCACCGGCGAGTACGCGGCGGCGCGCGCCATGTCGTCGGCGAGACCGGTCTGCACGCTGCCGTCGAAGAGGCCGAAGGGGCCCGCGAAGACGTCGTGATCGGGCCACGGGGCGTCGTCCAGGGTGAGCCGCCAGTCGATCGCGGCCGCCGGCGGGTCGACGCGCACGTCGAAGCCGACGGGGGCGTCCGGCGCGGTGGAGAAGGCCACCTCCAGGCTGGCGCCCTCCAGCCGCAGCGCGCTCCGGTCGATGCCGACCGGATCGAAGGTGACGACGGCAGGCGCGGGCCCGCCGCTCTCGAACGTCAAGCTGCCGGAGATGCGGTGCGCCTGGCCGGCCCCGGCGAAGCGAAAGCGGACGCGCGGCGTGGCCGAAGGGTCGGCCTTCGCGACGCCGGCGTGCGCGTCGGCGGCGGGGACGCGCTCCTTGTCGGCCGCGAGGCGCGCGCGGAGCTCGGCGACAATCTCCGGGTGTGACCTCGCGATGTCGTGGCGCTCGCCGGGGTCCTCGTCCAGGTCGAAGAGCTGCTGCGCGACGGTGACCTCGTGGTCGCCGTGGATCGTCGTGCGCGCCGCGCCCTCCCGGAAGATGGCGCGGTAGCGGCCGTGGAGCACGCCGCGGGTGCCGCGGCCCTCGGTGACCACCAGGCGGGGATCCTGCTCCTTGTCGCCGCGCACCAGCGGCATCAAGGAGCGGCCCGTCATCTTCGGGTTGGGGTCCTGCCCGAGGAGCTCGAGGAGGGTGGGGGCGATGTCGGTGTTGCGGATGCGGTCGGCGACGACCTTCCCGGCGGGCAGCACGCCGGGCAGGCTCATCAGGATGGGGACGTGGGTGCTCTCCTCGAAGTTGCTCGCCGCGTGGTGGTAGCGGATGGGCATGTGGTCCAGCTTGAGGATGCCGGAGTGCGCCGCGGAGAAGGTCTCGCCGTGGTCGGCGGTCACCACGACGATGGTGCGGTCGCGGACCTTCAGGGCATCCAGCGTCTGCATCAGCTCGCCGACGGCCTCGTCGTCCTTGGAGGCCTCGGCCATGTACCGGCGCGCCATCGGGTCGCTCGGGCCCACGGGCGGGGGCGGGATGCGATCGAGCAGGCGCTGCGGCGGGTCGAGCGGCGCGTGCGGGCTGTTGTAGTTGACGAAGGCGAAGAAGCGCGTCCCGGCGTGCTCCTTCAGCCACGCGACGGCGCGCGAGGTGATGATCGCCGTGTCGCGCGTGCGGTAGCGGTGGTCGTCGACGCGCTCGAAGCCCATGTCGATGCCGACGGGCGCGTAGCCGACCATGAAGTAGTTGTTGACGAAGGCGCGCGTCTCGGCGCCCGCGCGCCGCAGGAGCAGGGCGAGCTGCGGCGGGTCGGAGCGGTAGTAGCGGTCGGCCATCGGGTCGGCCAGCACCCAGGAGAGCGGGTCGATCCCGAGCTGCGTGGAGCGCTCGCCGCTGAGCATCGCGAGGGTGCCGGGCCGCGTCCACGCGCCGCCGGAGTAGGCGTGGGTGAAGCGCACGCCGCGCATGGCGAGGGCGTCCAGGTTGGGGACGATGCCGGGCACCTTCGGGAAGAGGGCCTCGCCGGGCGGGTAACGCGCGGCGCGCTTCGCGCGGTCCTCGGCGTCGTCGTGGAAGGTGGAGAGCACGTCGGCGCGCAGGGCGTCGATGACGATGAAGAGCACGTTGTACGGCAGGCGCGTCGGCCCGTGCGACAGGACGGTGGGGTCGGCCCAGAGCGCCAGGCTCAGCCCCGGTCGGCCTTCGGCGTCGGGGGGGCCCGCGTCCCGCGATTCGCGCGGCGGGTGCTCGCCCGGAGCGCGGCGGTCCGCGCGCGTCTCCAGGACCAGGTCCACGTCTTGGTCGGCGAAGGCGGAGAGGTCGGCGCTCTGCTCCTCCCCCCACGCCGCCGTCTGTTCGGGGAGGAAGCGCTTCTCGTAGACGCGCGTGCGGGTGCCGCGGGAGTCCACGACGCTCACCGAGAAGACGGTGGCGTCGCCGCGCGCGTTGACGGTGCCCGGCGCGAAGGTGAGCCGCGCCTGGGGCGGGACGGTGAGGTGGAAGGTGATGCTCGCCGGCGTGGGGGCGAAGATGGCCTCGCGCTGGTCGTAGCTTCCCTCGCTCAGGTTCCAGACCCGCGCGCTCGGCGCCCACACCTTGCCGCTGCCGGTCGGAACGACCCACTGCGCCTCGTGGCGGCTGGTGCGCAGGGCGATGGAGAGGCCCAGCTCGCGCGCGGTGCCGGAGAGATTGGCCCAGGGCGCCTGCATCTTGCGCCAGTGGGCGCGCAGCAGCAGAAGGCCGCTCCGGAGCTGGGGCGCGTCGACGCGCGCGTCCTTCATCGCGTCGAGCAGTCGCAGGCGCACCTCGTCGCCGTCGCCGCCGGGGGCGGCGGGCGCGGTGATGGCCGCAGGCTTCGGCGCGGGGGGCGGGATGCGGGCGTCGGCGCCGCCGCCGAGGCGGTAGGCGAGCATCCCGGCGGCGAGGGTGAGGCCTCCGAGCAGGGCGCGACCGAGGAGGCTCACGGGCGTGCTCCCCCGCCGCGCGACGCCCCGGTCGCGGGGGGCGGCGCGTCGATGCGCATGGCGCCGTCGGGCGCCGACAGCTCGGCGAGGGAGGCGACGTCGCGCGGCAGGAGATAGCCGTCGCGCTCGGCCATCTTGGGGTCCTGCAGCATCCAGCGCCAGAGCTCTCCGCGCAGGCGCGCCACCACGTCGGGGTGCTGCGCTGCGATGTCGTGCACCTCCCCGGGGTCGGCCACGGTGTCGAAGAGCATGGTGACGACGCGGGCGCGGGTGGGCACGTACAGGAGCTTGTAGCGCTCGTCACGCACCATGCGGTGGCGCGCCACGGTGGTGATGGGCTCCATGTCGCGGCGCAGGACGATCTCGTCGCCGTGCTCCGGGTCCAGCTCGGTGAGCCGCGCCACGCCGGGGTAAGGGAGGCGCAGCGACTCGGGCAGCGCGGGGACGTCGCCCATCCAGAGCTCGGTCTCGGCGTAGGCCAGGCTTGGCGGGGTGGGCTTGCCGTCCAGCGCAGGGGCGAGGGAGACGCCGTCCAGGTCCTTCGGCGCGGCGACGCCGGTGAGCGCGTAGAGGGTGGGGGCGATGTCCACGTCGCGCACGATGCGCGCGTCGCGCTCCGGCGTGCGGTGCCGCGGGTCGACGATGACGAGCGGCACGTGGGTGCCCTCGTCACCGAAGAGGTGGTCGCCGTGTCCCTGGCCGTGCCCGTGGTCGAAGAGGGTCTCGCCGTGGTCGGCCGTGACGAGGACGATGGTGTCGTCCGCCAGGCCGTCGCGCTCGAGCTTGGCGAGGACGCGCGCCGCGGCGTCGTCGATGGCGGCGGCGGCGCCGTCGTAGAGGGCGCGGACCTGCCGCACGTCGCGCGGGGTGACCTCGTCGTCACCGCCCAGGCCGACCGGCTTGTCGTACTTGAAGGGACCGCGGTACGCCGGGTCGGTGAAGCGGGTGTAGTAGGGGGCGGGCGCGGCGTACGGGAAGTGCGCGGTGGAGAAGAAGACGGTGAGGAAGAAGGGCCGGTCCTGGAGGCGGTCGATCGCGCGCTCGGCGTCGGCGGCGAGCATCTGCGGGTCGGCGGCGACGTTCATCTCGCGCAGCACCGGGAAGGCGTCCCGCCCGAGGCGCGAGTGGAGCACGGGCAAGAGCGGTGTCTGCCGCTCGAGCGCGCGCTGGCGAATGAGCTGCCGGAAGTCGAAGCTGGGGGTGTCGACGTACCCGAAGCCCAGGTTGATGCGGGAGAAGATGTCGCCCGCGTAGTCGCTGACGACGCCTGTCGCGTAGCCCGCGCGGGCGAGGCGCTCGGGCACGGCGTCGAAGTCCTTCGCCCTGTCCTCCCAGCGCGGGAACATGGTGCGGATGCCGTGGTGGTGGGCGTGGCGCCCGGTGAGGATCGTGACCCACGAGGGGAAGGTGCGCGGGAGCGAGACGTAGGCGCGGTCGAAGCGCGTGCCGCGCGCGGCGAAGGCGGAGAGGTGCGGCATGATCGCCGGGGTGAGGCGGTCGGCGCGCAGCGAGTCGGCCGCGAGGATCACCACGTTGGGGCGGCTCGGGTGTGACGCGGCCGCGCGCGCCGGGCGAACGGCGGGCAGGCCGGCGGCGAGGCCCACGAGGATGGCGGCCGCGGCCGCCGCGGTGCGGGACGTGCCCCAGAGCACGCCGCGCGCGCGCCGGAAGAGGGACGCGAACCGGAGCGGCCAGAGGCGCCACGCGGAGGGCGGGCCGGCGAAGAACGCGACGAGGAGCACGACGCCGAGCGCGTTCACGCCGCCGGTGCCGAGCGTGTCGGTGACGAGGACCTCGACGGTGCGCCGCAGGCCGCCGCGCGCGTAGAAGGAGGGCGCGTACAGCTCCGGCGTCCGCGCCATGGCGTGGAGCACGAGCCACGCGTGGAGCACGGCGAGCGTGGCGACGGTGCGCACGGCGCGCCTCGTACCGCGCAGCGGAGCGCGCCCGCACGCCGCCTGGCGCGCCTGCACGAGCAGGCCCGCGAGCACCCCGAGCACGGCGCCGACGGCGATGGCGCACGCGGCGATGGCCAGGGCGATGCGGTGGATCTCCCCGGCGAAGCGCGTCGCGACGAAGGTGGACACCTCCTGCGCCTGCGCGCCGAGCGCGCGATCGTTGGCGGAGACGATGGGCGCGGCGGACGCCCACGCCGTCAGCGCGAGCAGGTACACCGCGCCGAGGACGGACGGCCGCCCAAGGATTGCCCCCACGGCTCTGCGAACGGCGAGCGCCCGTCTGGCCACGCCTGGGCGATAGCGCGGATCCGGTGGCGCGGCCACACGCGCGTGGCCTTTCCGGGCTCAGCCGCGGGCGGCGGCGAGGCGCCGCGCCGCACCCGGGACATCGGCGAGCGCCTTGCCGAGCGGCCGCGGATGCGGGTCGCGCGGGAAGGCGCGGGCGGAGAGGTCGGCGATGCGGCGGCCGAGCTCGGCCAGCTCGGCGCGCGGGAGGCGCCCCGGACCGGTCACACGGTCGCAGAAGAAGGTGCGGCAGCCGAAGGGGCGGCTCGCGTAGACGCGGCAGCGGTCGTCGGCACCCAGCAGCGGGCAGCGGCGGTCGGCCAGGGGGAGACGGCGGCGCTGCGCGCGCAGGGCGCCGGAGGCGGCGGCCGCGTCCAGGAGCTCGGCGAGCTCGGCGGAGGTGGGGTAGGGCTCGCGGCCGGTCACGGCGAAGCGGCAGCAGTCTGTGCTGCCGGGGCAGGAGAACGGGCGGAGCAGGGCGTCGGCCTGGCGGTAGAGGGCGAGGAGGGCGGTGCGCGTCGGATTGGCGCGCCACTTTGGCGGAGGCATCGCGACCTCTCATAACACCCCGCCGCCCGGTGTCGAAGTCAGCGCGCGCGGCACCCGCCGCCGAGCGTCGCTCTCCATGAACAGGTGTCCTCGCCCGCACTCCTCACCCGCCTGTCCAGGCCCTGTTCCCCGCCGTTCCCCGCCTGTCCGGCCCCCGTTCCCCGCCTGTCCCCCCTGTCCCCTCTCCCCGTCCCGGACACCCAGCGTCGAACCGCAAGTACGCTTTCACGGCGACGTTTCGCCTGGAATCTGGAGGGAGGGGGGGGTGGCACGAGGTGTGCTGTGGGGGGTGGGATGGATCCTGTGTTCTTCACGATCAAGCGGGCCTATTACGCGACGCTGCGCCTCACGCGGCGGGCGCTCGCAGCGATGGGGCTCACTGCGGCTCGGTTCGATCTGCTCGACGCCCTTTACCGTCTGGGGACGGGTGTCGTTCACTTCCAGAGCCAGCTTCGGCGCGGGCTCGGCGTCGCGCGCTCTACCATCAGCGTCATGATGCGCTCGCTGGAACGACTGGGGCTCGTCGAGCGGCGCCGCGTGGGGCGCGAGTGCGCCGTCGCTCTCACGCCGGAGGGCCGCCGGCGCGTCCGTCGCGCGTTCTTTGGGCTGGTGCTCGTGGGGCACGTCGGGCTCGCGCTCGACGGCACCCTTGCGCCGGGCGAGCGGCGGTGGCCGGCGGCTCGCGCCTGCGCACGCGCGCGCAGACACCTGGAGGCGCTCTGCTTGCGTATCCGGCTTGGTTTCGGGGACGAAGCGACCCTCGACCGGCGCAGCGAGGGAGGCTTCTGGCTCTGGCGCGCGGAGGACCGCGCGCGCCGCGCACGGAACCAGCGGGAACGGCAGCAACGGCGGATCGACGGCGCCTACGCCGGGGAGGAGCCCTCCGGGTGATCACTCCGAGATGCCCGCTCGCTCCGCGGACCCTGGTGAACCCCGATCGTATTGCGGCAACGTGAGCTCCCGCGCGCCGAAGCCACGTCCGCCACCCAGCGAGCGCGGGAGCAGCGCGCCGCGATGGCTAGGCGCGGCCAGTGACGGCGACCACGCGGCGGGCGGGGCCGGGGGGGCCGATCCAGTCGTAGGCGCCGGTGGGCAGCAGCGGGGCGCCCGCGTCGACCTTGTCGATCCAGGCGAGCACCTCCGGGTGGCGCAAGGGGAGGGCGCCGATGGCCTCGCGCGTCATCCACTCCGCGCGCAGCGAGTGCTCGTCGGCCCGGTCCTTGGGCGGGAGCATCACCCCGCGGTAGCCGGCGAAGACGAAGCGAAGGCGCGCGTGCGGGCGCGGCTGAACGCGCCACTCGTGGTCCACGCCGACGATGCCCTGCACGCCGACGAGCTGCGCGGCCTCCTCCATCGTCTCTCGCACGAGCGCGGCCACCAGGTTCTCGGCGTCCTCCACCTTCCCGGCGGGCAAATACCAGGTGCCGTCGCGCTCCTGCACGACGAGGTACGTCCCCCGGTCTCGAAACACTCCCAGCACGAAGCATGCGGCGTCGAACATCGGGCGCCTCCTTTCGTCCCCCAGCATGCGACCCGACAAGGGTGTGTTCCACGCGCATTACGAACCATATTGGTGCATGCTGTGCATCAATGCGTCCGTACCCCGGTGAGCTGCTCCTGCACCTGGAGTCGTACTGCGCGCTGCTCCGGCACATGGCGGTGCGCCGCAAGGGCGTCTTCGAGCGCGCCGCCGCCGAGCTGCACGTCGACCGCAGCGTGCTGCGCCGGCGCATGCAGACGCTCCAGGAGTGGGTCGGCACGCCGCTGCTGGAGGGGCGCGGAGCCTCCCTCGCGCCCACCACGTCGGGGCTTCGCCTCCGCGACGCGGCCACCCGCCTGCTGCGCGACGTGGACGGCTTGCCCGCGCTGGCGGTGGGCGGGCCGCGGCGACTGCGGCTCGGGTGCACCGGCACCGTCACCACCGAGCTGCTCCCGCCCGTGCTCACCGAGCTCGACCGCCGACAGCCCCCGCTCATCGTCTCGGTGCGCCGGGCGGGCAGCGCCTTGTGCCGCCGGTGGCTGGACGAGGGCGAGATCGACCTCGGCGTGATGCGCGGCGGCGAATCGCCCAGAGGTCTGGACGCCGTGCGACTCTGCGAGGACCGCCTCTGGCTCGTCCTCCCGCGGCGTCACCCCCTCCTCGCGTCACGCGCGCCCTCGCCGGAGCGGATGGCGCGCGAGCGGCTGATCCTCTACGCCTCCCCCTCGCAGACGCGCGCGCGCGTGCTCGCGACGCTGGGCGCGTACGGCGCGGAGGTCGCTGTGGAGGTGGACGGCAAGTCGTCGGCGATCGAGTACGTCCGCCGCGGGCTCGGCATCACCTTCCTCTCCCTGCTGCCCCGCCACCGCGTGACCGCGCCGGGCGTGGTGCTGCGCGACGTGTCGCGCGCCTTCGCGCCCTCGGCCTTCTGGCTGGTGCGCCGCGTCGGATTGCCGGAGAGCGCCGAGCTGCGGGAGCTCGTGGCCTCGATGCGCCGCCACGCGAAGCCGCTCGCCGGCCGGCGGGCGTCGGGCGCTACTTCGCGGTGAAGCCGCGGACCGGCGTGGAGACGTAGCTGCCGTTGGCGTCGCTCTGGAGCAATCCGGTGAAGCGCCGCCACCCGGAGGGCCCCACGACCGTGCTCGCGTTCAACCCCTCGAACGCCGCCGCGAACCAGTGACAGTTCGCGTCGCCGGGAGGAAGAGCCGAGCCCAGCGCCGACGTGTCGGGCAGCGTGGCGGACGTGCTGCCCGTCAGCACCATCGCCTCGTACTTCACCGGCGTGTCACAGCTCACCGTCAGGATGTAGCCGCCGCCGCGGGTCGACGGTGACCAGGAGAACGTGCTGCTCGAGTCCACGCCCGTCGCGCCGTCGTCGGGCGCGGTGGCCGTGATCGGGTCGGGCAGCTTGAGGGCGACGTTGGCTGTGTTGGCCGCGAGCCCGACGTTCCACACGACCGCGTTCGCCCCTTTCGGGTCGGAAGAGTCGCTCAGCACGGCGACGCCCGTCGTGAACTTCGGCTGGTTCGCGATGCTGATGGCGGGCACGCTGAAGGTGGTGTCCGACCACGCTCCCAGGAGGTTGACGTCGGCGATGGCGCCCGGCGGGCGGTAGGTGACGCGCAGCGAGCCGGGCTTCCAGCTTCCGTAGTCGATGGTCCCGCTGATGGTCGCGGGATCGATGGTGAGCGGAGCGCCGAAGTCGATGGTCTCGCTCGCGCCGTCGGTGAGGCTGACGGACGGCGCGCTGGAGAAGCTCTCCAGCGAGGCGGGCAACGCGACCCCCTTGCTGCCCGCGTTCGAGGGCATCTTGAACCGCAGGGCGTACGCCTTTCCCGTCAGGGGGTTGGCTCCGAACCAGGTGAGAAAGTTTCCGGGGATGTCCAGCGGTGGCACGGCGCCGCCGTTCACGAACCCCTGCGTGTTCGAGCTCTTGTCCCCCGCGACGTTGATCAGGAAACGCTCGTCGCTCCCCAGCGGCGTGTCCTGGGGCGTCGTGAAGGTGACGTGCACCGTGCTGGCGGAGAAGGTGGGTCTGGAGTAGGTGACCTGCAGCGTCGGCGTCCGCGACGTGATCCCCTCGAAGACGACGACTCGCTTGCCGCTGCTGGTGCTGGTCGACGGGTAGACGATGGAGACGACGTAGCTCGGCGGCGCCTGCAAGGTGAAGGTGCCGTTGGCGTCCGTCGTCGCGATGGCCCCGCCAATCTGCACCGCCGCACCCGCGAGGGGTTGCAGTACCTCGTCCACGACCTTGCCGGTGACGTCGGTCAGGGTGACCGGGGCGTCCGTGTCCCCGCCGTCCGCGCCCGGCGGTGGGTTGACGGGGGAATCGCCGACGCAGGAGGCCGTTGCCAACAGGGCCCCCGAACCCGCCGCGATGACTGCCAGAGTCGCCAGCCTACGCATGAGGTGACGGTATGCCCCGGCGGGAGGGGCGTCAACGCGTGCCGTGGGGCGTCGCGTCCGACTCTCCGCCTGGCCTACGCGGACCGGTGGGGCGGCTGGATCACGTGCGTCGGATCCGGCCGCTCCTCCGGCGGCGCGGCCGAGTAGTCGCCGAAGGCGCGATCGCGCTCGGGTACCAGCTTGCCGACACCCTCCTTCTCCGCGCGCTCGATGAAGCGGCGCGCGTCGGGCGTGTTGCGCATCAGCCCGTCCAGGATGGGGCCGAGCACCTGCGTGGAGGCCAGCCCCATGTTCTCGTAGGCCTGATTGACGATCAGCTTCATCGCGGCGAGCTGCGAGGAAGGGATGCTGGCGAGCTGCTCGGCGGTCCGCCGCACCTCCGCCTGCAGCTCGGCGAAGGGCACCGCGCGGTTGATGAGGCCGACGTCGGCGGCCTGCCTGCCGGAGAGCGGCTTGCCCGTCAGGGCGTGCTCCTTCGCGCGCGTCAGCCCCAGGCGATACAGCCACATGCCGGAGAGGTAGCAGCCCCACATGCGCGAGTAGGGCGTGCCGATGCGCGCGTCCTCGCTGGCGATGATCAGGTCGGCGCAGAGGGCGGTGTCCGACCCGCCGCCCAGGCACCAGCCGTGAACCTGCGCGATGACCGGCTTGGGCGTGCGCCAGAGGCTCATCAGCTTCTGCGTGGGGGCGAGGCCGGGGTAGGTGGAGAAGGCGAAGTCCTTGCCCGGATCCCACGCGCCGTCGGTCGTCATGTGGCGGTCCCAGTGGTGGAAGCCGCCGCCGAAGTCGTAGCCCGCGCAGAAGGCGCGGCCGGCGCCCTGCAGCACGATGACCTTCACCTGCTCGTCGATCGTCGCGGCGTGGATGGCCGCCTCCACCTCGTCGGGCATGGGCGGCACGATGGTGTTGAGTCGCTCCGGCCGGTTGAGGGTGAGGAAGGCGATGGGGCCGTCGACGTCGTAGAGGAGGGTCTCGAAGTCCATGACGCGCGAGGATACTCGCTCGAGCGCCGCTGCCCAGCCTTGCGCGCGACCGCCGCGCGCTAGAAGAGCACGTCCATCGTCGCCGTGCCGCCGTACACCCACCCCGACTCGCCGAACCCCGGCCAGCCCGGGTTGTTGGTCTGCAAGCCGCGCGAGCCCACCACCGCCTCGCCCGTCGATCCGAAGCGCGAGCCGTCGGGGACCTCGTCGGTGATGAGGCGGTCGTCCTTGGTCTGGTGACGCCACGCGAGGCGGTAGCCGACGAGCTGCAGCCCCGGTCGCAGGCGCACGTTGCCGAGCGGGATCTCCAGGTCCGCCCCCACCGCGAAGCCGTAGCGATCGCAGTCGACGTAGTTGCTCCGCCCGACCTGGAGCGGCACGGGCGACGGCGCGATCTGGAAGTCCGCGTAGCCGCGCACGCGCTTGTAACGGTGCCGGACGCCGATCGTGTAGGTGACGGTGTCGCTCCAGGAGAGGTCGGTGCCGGGCCCCGAGTAGCTGCCGGGCGAGTCGCCGTGGCGGTCCTGGTAGCTGGACCAGTTCGCCCAGAGGAGCGAACCCGCCACGCCGAAGGTGTAGCTGGACGAGCGCACCAGATCGACCTCCGCGCCGACACGCGCGCGCCAGGGCATGAAGTCGTGCACCTGCTTCTTGGTGGTGCCCGACTGCACGCCGTCGGGGAGCGTCGCCGAGATGGACTCGTCGATCTCGAAGGACTGCGGCGCGTGCACGCTCCCGCCGACCCGCAACCAGCTCGTGGGCGTCCAGTAGACGCCGACGTGAGGCGAGAGGGCGGCGGTGGTCTGCACGTCGTTGTTGAGCAGCAGGGTGTCGTAGTTGGTGGAGTCGCGGATGTAGGTGCTGGAGACCGCCGAGTTGGCGAGCGCGAAGGTGGTGCCCAGCCCGAGCGACAGCGACTTGAAGAGGCGGAAGCTCCCGCCCAGGGCGATGGAGACCGCGGTGAGGCGGTCCCCGTAGAGCTCGGGGTGCAGGCTGTTGGAGAAGAGCTGCTCGCGCTCGTCGGCGTAGAAGGACTGCGCCGTCGTCAGGTTGCCGAGTGGCAGCGCGATGTACAGCCCCACCGAGAAGCGATCGCGCACCAGGTGTTTGACGCCGCCGAGCAGCAGGTAGGTGCGCGTGTTGTTGCTCGTGCCCTGGCCCTGGCGGGGACGCGGGCCGATCGCCGGCGCCGGGCACTGGCCCTGCGCGGGCCCCTCGGTGCAGCCTTGCTGCAGCCACTGCGTGGGGAGGGTGTCGTTGGGGACCGGGTTGCCGTCCTTGTCGACCACGTCGCGGGATCCCACCGAGAGCGGCACGTCCGCGCCGGCGCGCCGGCCGTTTAGCTCCAGGCTGACCTGCTCGCTCAGCAGGCCGAAGCCGATGAGCATGTCCTCGCTGGCGTCGGAGAGCATCGCCGGGTTGAAGTAGGCGGACGCCGCCGAGGGGCCGCTGGAGCCCGCCTGCAGCCCGCCGGTGCCGCCCGGCGCGCCGAGCAGCTCCAGCACCGGCGTGGCGCGCGCGCTCCCCGCCACCGTGATCACCGCCGCCGCGAGGGCGGCGCCCGTCCATCGTGCGCTCATGACTTGGAGGGATCGTGGGGGAGGGCCAGCCGCGCGTTGGCGCACGTGGCCAGGTCGGTGGTGAGGTCGTCGCCGGGGTTGCCGGCGAACACCGCGCGCACGCTCGGGCTCGTGAGCGTCTTGCCCAGGAAGCGGAGGGTGACGCGCGGCGTGAGCGTGTGGTCAGGCACCGCCGACGTCTTGACGAGGGAGCACCAGGACGAGCAATCGTGGACCGAGAGCACGTTCTCCTGAAGGTCGAAGGCGCCGTTCACCGAGAACTGGATCGCCTGCTGGGGGACGGGGGCGTCGCCGCCGGTGAAGTACTCCTTGAAGTCACGGTGCGCCGCTTCACGCGTGCCCGGCGTGATCCCGCCGATGTGCACCGCGTACCCGACGAACCCGTCGCCGTCCGGATCGTCGGCGCCCTGCAGGTGGTCGCCGTGGGGGTTGACGGGATCGTCCTCGTACGGGAGCGGCGGGAGGGAGGAGAGGTCGGGCTTCTGGCTGAAATCCGGGGGGACGAAGTCGGCGGTGACCCCGAAGACGGTGTACCAGCGGTCGAAGGTGAAGCCGCACCCGCCGCCCTGCGCCTTGAAGGTGCCCTTGCGCGGCCCGTGAGCGCCCTTCGGGCTCTGATCGTTGGCGTAGATGAGGCCGCGATACGAGCCCGGCGTGTAGTCCACGTTGGCGCTGCCCGAGACGTGCAGGCCGCACTGGAGCATCTGATCGACCTGGAAGACGTCGCCCGTCTGGGTGAAGTGGTAGGCGTACCAGGTGCTGGAGGTCTGCACCGCGTTGAGGATGGTGTCGCGGCTGAAGTCGGTCTCGCGAGACACCCAGTAGCCGGTCATGTCGCAGTCGTCGACCTTGTGCGCGCCGTCGCACCGCGCGCCGTCGCCGACGATGCCGTCGCCGCACGGCACGTAGCACCCGTCGTCGTCGCAGGTGTAGCCGGGGGTGATCTTGCACGCCGCGCAGCCCGGGCCGGAGGTGTCGCACTCCTCGGTCGGCCCGAGCACGCCGTCGCCGCAGACGTCCTCGCGCACCTCGTCCGGCAGCACGATGTCCTTCGCGCATGCCGGCACCGCCAAGAGGGCCGCGATTGCCCAGAGCGCTCCCCTCCTGCCTGTTGCCAAAGCCATCGGGCGCGACTCTAGCAGCAAGATCGTCCCGGCTGGTGTGGCGCGTGCATGGCTGGGGGTATGCCCACGAGAGCCGAGCAGTACAGGCACGACCAGGAACGCAAGCCGACCGGCAAGCCCAGGAAGGCGAAGAAGCCCACGACGAACCGGCGCACTGATCAGGAGGGCAACCCCCTGCACCCGAACAAGCGCGCCGCGAAGAAGATGGGGGTGAAGCTGGAGCCCCGCTCCGCCGCCAACAAGGCTTCCCGGCGGTCCACGCGCAAGGGGAACAACCGCGGGAAGTTCGACACCAACCTGGAGGCGCGCGACGCGCGCGCGAGGGGCACCCCCGAGGTCAAGGCTCGCAAGGCCGCCGTGAAGCGCAAGGCCGCACGCGCCCGCTGAGGGCGCAGCGCCTTCGTGGCGACCGCAACCGGTGCGCTCCCCGCGCCGGGGGCGGCGCCGGCCCCGGGCCGCCAGCCCCGGCCCGGGGCCGACGCGCCGTCCGATCGGCGAGGTGACGGCACGAGACCTGCTCCCGCATGATGACGCCATGCGAGCCATGCTCCTGTCTTCCCCCGGCCCGATCGACGGCGCGCCGCTGCACGCGACCGAGCTGGAGGACGCTCCGCCCGGCCCGGGCGAGGTGGCGCTGGAGGTCGCCGCGTGCGGCGTGTGCCGCACCGACCTTCAGATCTGCGAGGGGGACCTGAAGGCGCACGCCTTGCCCATCGTCCCCGGCCACCAGATCGTCGGGCGCATCGTCACGCTCGGCGCAGGCGTGCGCCAGTGGAAGGTGGGCGACCGCGTGGGCGTCGGCTGGCTCGCCGGCGCCGACGGCACCTGCGCGCGCTGCAAGGCGGGCCGCGAGAACCTCTGCGACCACGCCGTCTTCACCGGCTGGGACCGCCACGGCGGCTACGCCACGCGCGTCGTGGCCCGCGCCGACGCCGCCTTCGCCATCCCCGAGCGCTTCACCGACCGCGACGCCGCCCCGCTGCTCTGCGGCGGCGTCATCGGCTACCGCTCCCTGCGGCGCTCGGGCATCCAGCCGGGGCAGAAGCTGGGCCTCTTCGGCTTCGGCGCCTCCGCGCTGCTCGCCATCCAGGTGGCACGCTACTGGGACTGCCGCGTCTTCGTGTGCACGCGCTCGGAGGGGGAGCAGGAGCGGGCGCGCAAGCTCGGCGCGGAGTGGGCGGGCGGCTACGACGAGAAGGTGCCCGAGCCGCTGGACGCTGCGGTGACGTTCGCCCCTGTTGGCGACGTGGTGGTGGCGGCGCTGCGCGCGGTCGACAAGGGCGGCACCGTGGCGATCAACGCCATCCACCTCGATCGCATCCCGGAGTTTTCGTACGACCTGCTCTGGTGGGAGCGCAACCTGGTGAGCGTGGCAAACACCACGCACGCCGACGCCGTGGAGTTCATGGATATCGCGGCGCGCGCCCAGGTGACCACGGCGTACGACACCTTCGCCCTGGACGATGCGAACACGGCGCTCGCGCGGCTGCGCGCCGGCGACGTCCGGGGAGCAGCGGTGCTGGTCCCCGGCACGTCGTGAGCGACGGGCCGCGCCCGCCGGAGGGCCGCGACTGGCTCGCCTGGACGAGGGCGCGGACGCTGGAGGCGCTCGCCGCCACGCCGGCCGGGCTGGACGACGCGGAGGGCGCGCGCCGCCTCGAGGCGCTGGGCCCGAACGAGCCGGTCCCGGTGCGCCACGTGTCGCTGCTCGTCACCGTACTGCGGCGCTTCGTCAACCCGCTCGTCGCCATCCTGCTCGTCGCGGCGGCCGCGTCGGCGTTCCTCGGCGAGGCGACGAGCAGCGCCATCATCGCCCTGATGGTGGTCCTCGGCGCGGCCATCGACCTGGTGCAGACCCGCCGCTCCGACTCCGCCGCCCGCGCCCTGCGCGAGCGCGTGGCGTCCACGGCGACCGTCCTGCGCGGCGGCGCGTACCGCGAGGTGCCGCGGCGCGAGGTGGTGCCCGGGGACGTGGTGCGCCTGGAGGCGGGCGACGTGGTCCCCGCCGACGCGCGGCTGCTGGAGGGCGCCGACCTGCACCTGCAGGAGGGCGCCCTCACCGGCGAGTCGCTGCCGGTGGAGAAGGATCCGCGCGACGCCGCCGGCGCCGAGGACACCTCGCACGTCGTCTTCATGGGCACCTCGGTGGTGAGCGGGAAGGGGACCGCGGTGGTGGTGCGCACCGGCATGGCGACCGAGCTCGGGCACGTGGCCCGCGCCCTCTCCGGGCGGCCGGCCCAGACCGAGTTCGAGCGGGGCATCCACGACTTCGGCGTCTTCATCACCAAGACGGTCTTCTTCCTGGTGCTCTTCGTGGTGGTGGCCAACGCCGTGATGCGGCGCGACGCGCTGGAGGGCCTGCTCTTCGCCGTGGCGCTGGCGGTGGGCATGACCCCCGAGTTCCTTCCGATGATCGTCTCGGTGACGCTCGCCCGCGGCGCGGTGCGGATGGCGCGGCGCAAGGTGATCGTCAAGAACCTCGCCGCCATCCAGAACCTGGGGAGCATCGACGTGCTCTGCAGCGACAAGACCGGCACGCTCACGACCGGGGCGATGGTGCTGGAGGACCACGTCGACGCCTTCGGCGCGTCCTCCGAGCGGCCGCTGCTGCTGGCGTGCATCAACAGCTACTTCGAGACCGGCGTCGACAACCCGATGGACGAGGCGGTGCTTCGCGCGCACAAGCTCGATCCGCTCGACTCCGCGGTGCTCGCGCACGAGCACCCCGACCTCTCCGGGTGGCGCAAGGTGGACGAGATCCCCTTCGACTTCGAGCGGCGGCGCGTCAGCGTGGTCGCGGAGCGCGCCGGCGAGCGGTTGCTGGTGGTCAAGGGCGCCCCGGAGAACGTGCTCGAGGCCTGCGCGTGGCTGGACGAGGGCGGTCGCGCGCGCGCCCTGGACGACGAGGCCCGCGCGCGGTGCGCCGCCACCGTCGACGCCCTCGGGGCGCAGGGGTTTCGCGTCGTCGCGGTGGCGTCTCGTGCGCACGACGCCGCCGCCATCACCCGGGCGGACGAGCGCGACCTGCGCCTCGCCGGCTTCCTCGCCTTCGCCGACCCGCCGCGCGAGGACGCCGCCGAGCTGCTGCGCGTGCTCGCGCAGGACGGCGTGCGCGTCAAGATCGTCACCGGCGACAGCGGCAACGTCGCCGCGCACGTGTGCGGGCGCGTCGGACTCGCTGACCCCGCGGTGCTGCTCGGCCCGGAGATCGAGCGGCTGGGGGACGCCGCGCTCGCGCGACGCGCCGAGACGACCGACGTCTTCGCCCGCGTCACCCCCACCCAGAAGACGCGCGTCATCCGGGCGCTGCGCTCACGCGGGCACGTCGTCGGGTACGTGGGCGACGGGATCAACGACGCGCCCTCGCTGCGCGCCGCGGACGTCGGCATCTCGGTCGACGGCGCCGTCGACGTGGCCAGGGACGCCGCCGATATCATCCTGCTCGAGCGCGGCCTGGGCGTGGTGCACGCCGGCGTGCTGGAGGGCAGGCGCGCATTCGGCAACGTTCTCAAGTACCTGCTGATGGGCACGAGCTCCGCCTTCGGCAACGTCTTCAGCATGGCGGGCGCGTCCGCGGTGCTGCCCTTCCTGCCGATGCTCCCGCCGCAGGTGCTGCTCAACAACTTCCTCTACGACACCGCGCAGCTCACCATCCCCAGCGACGAGGTCGACGAGGACTTCCTGCGCAAGCCGCGCCGGTGGGACATCCGCCTGGTCCGCCGCTTCATGCTGATCATCGGTCCGCTGAGCTCCCTCTACGACTTCCTCACCTTCTGGGTCCTGCTGCGCGTCTTCCACGCCGGCGAGGGGCTCTTCCACACCGGGTGGTTCGTCGAGTCGCTCGCCACGCAGACGCTCGTCATCTTCGTCATCCGCACGATGGGTGGCCCGCGGCGCAGCAGGCCGAGCCGGGCGCTCATCGTGAGTACCGCGGTCTCGGTGGCCGTCGCGCTCGTGCTGCCGTGGACGCCGCTCGCCGGGGCGCTCGGCTTCGTGCCGCTCCCGGCGGGGTACTTCGCCTTCCTCGCCGGGGCGACGATCACGTACCTCGCGCTCGTGCGCGTGGTGGAGCGGCGCATCTTCGCGCGCGCCTTCGGCTGAGCTCCTGCGCGGGACCTCAGGCCTGCGCCTTCGACGTCCACTTGCCCAGGCGCGGACCGACCCACAAGACGAGGATCGCCATGACCAGCACGCTGGCGCCGAGCACCTCCGACATCGCCGGCCAGGGCCGCGGGAAGACCATGGAGAGGGCGAAGGCCGCGCAGACGCCGCCCAGGATGCTGGAGGCGCGGTTGAGCGGCACGCAGAAGGTGTTCTCCCGCGCGTCCAGCAGGATGAGCCCGCCGAAGACGCCGGTGCCCTGCGAGAAGACGCCGATGAGCACGAGGTAGATGGCCGCGGGGCCGTTCCACACGCCGACGAAGCCCTGGCGGATGGGCTCCACGCCCGCGAGCGCCGCCACGCCGAGCACGATCATGCAGACGGGCGTGGCCACCATCTGCTCCTCGACGAAGTAGCGGCGGCGCTGGTCCAGATCGTCCGACTTGGCGAGCCGGGTCATGAAGCGCAGCCGCACCACGTAGCCGAGCAGGTAGAAGGCGATGTCCACCCCGCAGAGCAGGGGCATGCGGAAGCCGCCGCGCTCCGAGACGGCCTCGAGCAGCGCGAGGAAGCTCAGGCTGAGCGCGACGTACGAGTACCAGGACACCTTCCGCCCGCTGATGCGGTCCACCACCGGGGCGATGGCGAGCACGCCGCCGCGCAGCAGGAGCATCACGAAGGGGATGCTGACGCCGTTGAAGGTGTAGGCCAGGGTGGTGGTGGCGATGATGCCGGCGGTGGCGAGCCCGGAGAGGCCGGTCCACACCCCGGGGATGGGGACGCCGACGCCGCCCACCTTCACCCGGTTGGGATACTTCCACCACCCCAGCGCCGAGATGGTGGCCACCATGGAGAGCGTCGACGCGGCGATGGAGACCGGGAGCATCTCCAGACCGGTGGGGACGTTGCGCACGCCATGGATGAGGCCGCTGGACAGGGCCTTGGTGAGCGCGCTGTACGGCACGTAGCAGGCGAAGTAGCCGAAGGCGTAGAACCACACCGAGATGGAGGCCCACCGGGAGACCGCCCTCTGCTGCTCGATGCTCAGTGCGCCTGCATTCGCCGCCAAGCGGTGAATGTGACACCCGGGTGACAGGCGATCAACGGAATTGTGGCGAGGCCTCCGCCGTCCTCGGCGGGTGCCGGGAGAGGGCCCAGAGCAGGCCTCCGGCGACGATGGCGGTGTCGGCCACGTTGAAGACCGGCCAGTGCGCCAGGTGGATGAAGTCGACGACGTACCCGCGCATCGCCCGGTCGAGGACGTTGCCCAGCGCGCCGGCGGCGACCAGCGCCAGGGCAAGCTGCCGGGCGACCGGGGCGCTCCGCGCGCGCCACCAGGCGACCCCCACGCCGAGCGTCAGCACCGCCGAGAGGGCGAGCAGGATCGCGTCCTTGCCCGGGAAGGCGAGGCGCGAGAGCGCGCTGAAGGCCACGTCGTGGTTCTCGGTGTAGCGCAGGTCCAGCATGCCGTGGAAGAGCTGGAGCGGGTGGGCGGCGAGGCGCCGGGCGGCGGCGACCTTGGTGACGTGATCGCAGCCGACGGTCATCAGGGCCAGCAGGATGACGAGCAGGCGGGAGGCGCGGCGGGTCACGCCCCGCAACGGGCGGAGGGCGCCCGGCATTCCAGCCTGCGGGTTGCCGTCACTCCGAGCCGACGCTATCCCCGCCCTGGCCCATGACCGAGCTCGACCCCGCCGAGTACTTCGGCCCCCAGAGCCCCTGCTTCGCCTGCGGGCCGCACCACCCGATCGGCTTCCACCTGCGCTTCTCGCGTCAGGACGAGGAGATCGTCACCTCCTTCCTTCCGCACGACCGCTACGAGGGGCCACCAGGGATCATGCACGGCGGGCTGGTGATGACCCTCGCCGACGAGATCGGCGCGTGGGCCGTGATCGGGCTGCTCGGCAAGTTCGGCTTCACCGCGGCGGTGAACGGCAAGCTGCTGCGACCGGTGCGCACCGGCGTGGAGGTGGAGGGGCGCAGCCGCCTCACCCGCGAGACCTCCCGGGTGGTGCAGGTCGCGGTGCGTCTGGTGCAGTCCGGCGCCGAGGTCTTCACCGGTGAGCTCTCCTTCGTCATCCTGGACGAGGCGGGCGCGGAGAAGATGCTCGGCGCCCCGCTCCCGGAGCAGTGGAAGAGGTTCGCCCGCGCCCGGCGCGAGGGGTGACCATGGCGACGGCGCTCATCACCGGAGGGAACCGCGGCATCGGGCTGGAGACCGGGCGGCAGCTGGCCGCGCGCGGGTGGACGGTGCTCCTCGGCGCGCGCAAGCTGGCCGAGGGCGAGGCGGCGGCGCGCGGGCTGGCCGAGGGCGCGCGCGCGGTCGCGCTGGACGTGACCGACGCGAGCAGCGTCGCCGCCCTCGCGCGGCGCCTGGAGGCGGAGGACGTGCGGCTGGACGCGCTGGTCAACAACGCCGGCGTCTACCGCGTGCGCGGGGCGGGCGCGGCGAGGGCGACGATGGACGTCAACTTCCACGGCCCCCTCCGGGTGACCGACACGCTGCGCAGGCGCCTCGCGCGCGGGGCCAACGTGGTGATGGTCACCAGCGGGCTGGGCGAGCTCTCCGGCTTCCCGGCGGCGCTGCGCCGGGAGATCGGCGCGCCGGACCTGGATCGCGCGGGGCTGGTCGCGCTGGCCGATCGCTTCCTCGCCGGCGAGCGCGGATGGCCGGACCCCTACGCCGTCTCCAAGGCGCTGCTCAACGCGATGACGCGCGTGCTCGCGCGGGAGCTGGCGGCGGACGGGGTGCGCGTGAACGCGGTGTGCCCCGGGTGGGTGCGGACGGACATGGGCGGCAGCGGGGCGCCGCGGACGGTGGAGGAGGGGGCGAGCGGGGTGGTGTGGGCGGCGGCGCTCGGAGAGGGCGCGCCGACGGGCGGCGTGTTTCGGGATGGGGAGGCGGTGGTGTGGTGACCCTCACTTCATGGAGTCGAAGCGCTGCTCGAGCGCGCGGCACATCGTCTTCAGGACCTTGATGCGCGCGTAGTACTTGTTGTTCGCCTCGACGATGGTCCAGGGGGCGTACTCGGTGCTGGTGCGGTCGATCATGTCGCACACGGCCGCCTCGTAGGCGTCCCACTTGTCGCGGTTGCGCCAGTCCTCCGGGGTGATCTTGAAGCGCTTGAAGCTGGTCTTCTCGCGCGCCTTGAAGCGCTTGAGCTGCTCCGCCTTGCTGATCGCCAGCCAGAACTTGGTGAGCACGATGCCGTGGTGCGTGAGGTCGTGCTCGAAGTCGTTGATCTCGCCGTAGGCGCGCATCCAGTCGGGCTCCTTGGCGAAGTGCTCCACGCGCTCGACGAGCACGCGGCCGTACCAGGAGCGATCGAACAGCACGAAGCGCCCGTGCGTCGGGACGTGGCGCCAGAAGCGCCACAGGTACGGCTGCGCGCGCTCCTCCTCGGTGGGCGCGGCGACCGGCACGCCGGTGTAGACGCGCGCGTCGAGCGCGCGCGTGAGGCGCCGGATGGCCCCGCCCTTGCCCGCGGCGTCGTTGCCCTCGAAGGCGGCGATGACCGCCGACCTCCTGAACTTGCGGTCGCGCGAGAGCAGGTTCAGCCGGCCCTGCCACTTCTCGATCTCCTTCTCGTAGCGGGCCTTGGCCATCGGCTTGTCCAGCTTCAGCGCGCGGATGACGTTGAGCTTGTCGACCGGCGGCAAGAGCGGCGGGTTGCGGTCGGGTAGCCGCTTGACCGGCTTCTCGCGCAGGCGCTCGTGCATCGCCTCGAGGATGGTCTTGCCGACGGTGAGGTTGCGGAAGTGCGGGTCGGCGCCAGCGACCACGATCCACGGCGCCTCCCCGGTGGACGTCTCGCGGGTGAAGCGCTCTGCGGTGGTGAAGAAGCGGTCGTAGAGCTTGAAGTACTTCCAGTCCAGGTCGGTCACCCGCCAGCGCGTCTTCGGGTCCCTCGCCAGCGACTTGAGCCGCTTCTTCTGCTGCTCCTTGGAGAGGTGGAACCAGAACTTGAGGACGAGCGCGCCCTCGTCGCAGAGCATCTTCTCGAAGCGGAGGATCTCGGCGGTGTGACGGCCGAGATTGTCGCTGGTCGAGCCGTTCAGCACGTGGTCGAGGATGGGCTGCGTGTGCCACGCGCCGAAGAGCAGGCCGATGCTCCCGCGCGGCGGGAGCGCGCGCCAGTAGCGCCACATGCGCGGCCGCTCGCGCTCCTCGTCGGTGGGCTCCGGGAAGGCGACCGTCTTGAGGTAGCGAGGGTCCATCCACTCGTTGAGGACGTTGACCGTCTCGCTCTTGCCGGCGCCCTCCACGCCCGCGATGACCACGATGACCGGACAGCGCGCGGTCTGCTTCAGGTCGTACTGCGCGTTGAGGAGGGCCTCGCGCAGGCGCGGCTCCTCCCGGTGGTAGGTGGCCTTGTCGATGGAGTGCTCCAGCAGCGCGGACGCGAACATGCCGGCCAGCATAGCGAAGCTTTGCGCTTCAGCGGGAGGCGTCGAGCAGCAGGGTGGCCGTGACGCTCGTCGGCAGGCCGCCGCGGGGGCAGGGGAGGGCGATGCGCTTCGCGTTGACCTCCACGCACGCCTTCATCGCCGCGCCCAGGCCGGTGGCGCGCGCGGACTGCACGTGGCCCTGCGCGTCGACGGAGAGGTGAAGGCGCGCGGTCATCGTCCCCGCCTGCGGGTCGAGCGCGCGGCACACCGCGAGCCGCGACGTCCAGGGCGCGATGGCGCCGGTCATGGTCGTGCCGTCCTCCGCGCGCACCTCCTCCAGGCGTGCGCTCATGGTGAGGCCGGCCGCGGTGCGCAGCAGCGGCGCGGGTGCGCTCCAGAGGTCGACGGCCAGGCGGCGACCGTCCGGCCCCGCCGGCAGCGCCACCGACGCGAGCGCCTTGCAGAAGCAGTCGGCGCCCAGACGCGCGTCGCTCTGGCAGCGCCCGACGTGCCCGTCCGCGCCGACCGCGAGCACCGCCTCCGGCGTCGTCAGATGCGCGGCGTCGGGATCGTGGCAGGCGTCCAGCGCGTCCCGCGCCGGAGCGAAGACGGCGGGCGCGGGCGCGGAAGCCCAGGGCCCGAAGGCGTGGACGGCCGTCACCGTGACCCGGTCGTCGCCGCCTGCCGCCGGCGCCGCGGCGAGGGTGCCCCCGCGCTGCCTGGAGAAGGCGAGGTGCGCGACGGCGGCTTGCCAGTCGCTCGCGGCCCCGGGCGCGGACACCGGCGCCTCGAAGACCGCGAGCGTGTCGGCGCGTGCCCCGCCGGAGGGGCGCACCACCGAAACGTGCAAACTACACGTATTGGCCGCGTCGCACGAGGCGACCGCGCGTGCCTCCGGCATGCCCGGGAACGCGTCGAACAGGGCGTCGTCCAGCGCAGGCGCCGCCGCGCAGACCGGCCCGCCGATGCGCGCGCGTCCGCCCCGCGCCGCGGCTTCCACCGCGCGCACCTGATCGAGGGGGACCATCTTGTCTTTTCCCACCTCCGGTCGCGAGGCGAAGAAGTCGCGCTCGGCGCGCCGCAGCACCTCGGTCTCCTCGGGGAAGAGGGCCGCCCCGCGCAGGCGCACCGGCATGAGGACCAGCAGCTCCTTGGCCGGACTCGCGGGGCCGGCGGGCGCGGTGGCGGTGGACGGCGTCGCCTCGCCGGCGGCGCCGGGGCCCGGCGCGTCGGCCGGTGTCTGCGCGGCGCCCGCGCAGCCGGCGAGCAAGAAGAAGACGGGACACGCAAGGTGAGGTCTCACGGCAGCTGCGCCCACGGTACCGCCGCGCATGGCGACGGGCAACGCCGAGGGCCCGCGTGGAGCGGGGCCCCGCCCGCCCCTCTCACGATCGCGCGACGTACGCCTGCGGGATCCAGTGCTGCTGGCCGTTGGTCATCCGCACCAGGTACTGCCCCGCGCCGATCTGCTGGACGGTGCCCGGGTAGCGCTGCCCGTCCGACCACGTGACCAGCACCAGGCTGCCGACGGCGATGCCGGCGAGCTCCTTGCCCACCGCGCCCAGCGCCGAGCCGAGCACGTTGAAGCCGGCGACCGCCGCGCTGCCGATGGCGCCCGCCGCATGCTGGGCCTGCTGGTCCAGCGACGGCTGCGGGTAGGGCTGGCCCGGCGGCGGCGGATAACCCGCGGGCGTGGCGGTGTAGGGCGTGGCGATGTACCCGCCAGCCTGCGGGGGTCCGGCCGGGGGCGGGGCGGGCGCCGGCGCTCCGAGAGGCCGCGGCGCGCCGCCGGCGGCGATGCGCGCGCCCTCCTGCTCGACCAGGATGCCGAACTGCCCGTAGCGCGGGAGGTCGGTCGGGATGGTGGAGTTCCAGCGGCCGGCGATCTGCGCCCAGCGCGCCATGTCCAGGCCGTAGTGGCGGAGCATCGCGTCCATCCCCATGGCCTTGGCCGCGCCGCTCATCGCGACGTAGTCGTCGAAGGTCACGTTCTCGGGCGTGGGGGCGGACTGCGTCATGCGGCCAAGCTTAGCCCTGCGCCCCGTCACCAGTCGATGACGTCCTCGCGCTCGCTCCGATCGACTCCGCGCGTCGCGGGAGGCAGCAAAGAGATCGGACGCTGCGCGTCACACTTTCGGGGGCCCGCGCGAAGAGGGGATATGAACCGCCACCTTCCCGCGCTGCTCTGTGCCCTCCTCTCCGCCGCCTGCACCTCCTCCAGCGGGCCGGTCACCGTCGCGCCCCCCGCGGCCGACGTCCGCGCCCCCGCACCGGTCGCCTCCCACGCGCCGCCTCCGCCGGAGGTGAAGCCGCCGCCGCCGCGCGCCGTCGGGCCCTTCGAGGCCCCCTTCGCGACGCACCGGAACGTCTACTTTGCAATCCCGCCGGAGGCCGGAGGCAAGCATCGCCTCATCGCCAACCTGCACGGACTGTGCAATCCGCCCGGCTACGCGTGCGGCTACTGGGTGCCCGCGGCCACCGAGCGCGGCTTCCTCGTCTGCCCCGCCGGCAACGCGACCTGCGGCGCGGGCGGCCCGCCGACGTGGACCGAGTCCTTCGACGCGACCGACGCTGACCTGGAGCGCGCGGTCGCCGCCGTCGAGGCGCGCTACCCCGGCGAGATCGATCGCGAAGGCGCCGTGCTCACCGGCTTCTCCCGCGGCGCGTACATGGCGCCGTACCTGGCGCGGAAGCACCCAGGCCGCTGGCCTTACCTCGTGCTGATCGAGGCGGACGTCACGCTGAGCGCCGGGTCGCTTCGCAAGGCGGGGGTGCGCGCCGTCGCGATGCTCGCGGGCGAGTGGGGGACGCAGATCGCCGGCGAGCGCGCCACGGTGAAGCGGCTGCGCGCGCAGGGCTTCCCGGCGAAGCTCTGGGTGATGAAGAAGGCGGGGCACAACTACTCGGCCGACATCGACGCGCTGATGGCCGAGGCGATCGACTTCGTCGTCGGCGCGGGCGCCTCCGACGGCGACCGCGGCTGAGCCGCCTCAGGACGCGGCCGGGCTCGGGGGCGGGAGCGTGGAGGCGGGCGTCGGGACCGCGGTGGGTATCGCGCTCGGCCGCACCGTGGGGGTGGGCGTCGGCGCGTGCGTCGGCGCGACGGACGGCGGGGGCGCCGGGGTGAGGGCGCGCTGGGCGCGCTCGCGGGCGCGGGTGACCGCCGGTGCGGTGTCCCCTGCGGGATCGAGCGCCGCGGCCTCGTCGAGCAGGCGCACGCACTCGTGCCACCGCTGGTGGTCGCACGCCTCGAAGGCGAGGGCGCGGTCCGCCTCCGCCTTCTTCTGCAACGGCCCGGGCGTGGAGGCGCTGGGCGCCGGCGCCTCGCGGACGATGACGTCCTCGTGCTTCTTGCGGCGGAGCAGCCACACAAACAAAAACGCCACCACGCCCAGCGCGGCGAGCGCGGCGATGCGGGCGGCCCACCGCGCGCGGTAATGGCGCCGCAGGCGGGAGACACGCTGGCGCACGCGCGGCGCGGGCACCTTCTCCTGGAGGGCGATGGTCTGCAGCTTCTCGCCCTCGCCCTCGCGCAGCATCCACTCCAGCGTCTGCCCCGCCTCCTCCTGATCCGGCAGCTCCTTGCTGGCCCAGTCGAGCAGCTCGCGGGCGCGTCCGGGGCTGGAGTCCGCGGCGGTGTCGGCGACGTCGCCGCCCGGCCGCTCCCGGCGCGCGCGGCGATAGAAGTCGGCGACCTTGTGCTTGACCACGCCGAAGATCCACCGGCGGAGCAGCTCCGGCTCCTCCGGCGCCTTCCCGGCGAGCGCCTCGACGAGGGCCGCCTGCACGATGTCGTCCACGTCGCTCTCCGGCACCCGCCGGCGCACGAGGCGCGTCAGGTCGGCGCGCAGGCGCGGATCGGAGAGCAGATCGCGGGCAGTGGGCATGGGCTTGCCGGTACTTCGCGCGGGAGGCGCGAAGTGTGACACCCAGCCTATCAGCCCGCACCGCGGCCGTTACGGGTGCGCCGCGGGGGCCGCGGCCGTATCATGACGGGCTGGAGGGACGCGATGTCCACACGCGCGATCGTCATCGTCGCCTGTACGCTGCTCGCGTGCGGGCCGGGGTCGGGGTCCGGGTTCGGCGAGGGTGACGGCGGCCCCGCCGGCGACGGCGGCTCCCCCTTCGGCGACGATGGCGGCGGGTTCAAGACCGACGGCGGCGGCGGGGGCGACGGCGGCGCGCAGGACAACTGCTCCGACGCGGCCAAGCTGGTCTACGTCGTCAGCGCGCAGAACGATCTGTACAGCTTCAACCCGGCGAGCCTCACCTTCGTCAAGATCGGCACGCTGGACTGCCCCACGCTCTCCTCGCCCAACTCGATGGCCGTCGACCGTGACGCGCGCGCCTACGTCAACATGAGCGACGGCTCCCTCTTCACCGTGGACACGTCCAACGCGCACTGCACCGCCACCGGCTACCAGGTCGGCCAGCTCAGTCGCCGCATCCGTGGCATGGGCTTCGCCACCGACACCGGCGGCGGCACCAGCGAGACGCTCTACACGTGCACCGCCGACGACGCCAACTTCACCGGAGGCGGCCTCGCCAAGATCTCCTTGCCCAGCTACAAGCTGAGCCTCCTCGGCGACTACACCAGCGGCCTGGGCGGCAACGAGTGCGAGCTCACCGGCACCGGCGACGCACGCCTCTTCGGCTTCTTCGCCATCCTCGACCCGCCGAAGCTCGCCGAGATGAACGAGAGCAGCGGCGCGACGCCCTCCCCGGTGGACCTCACCCAGGTCGGCACGTCCTCTTCGTACGCGTTCTCCTTCTGGGGCGGCGATTTCTGGTTTTACACCGCGCCCGGATTCGGCAACAGCCACGTCACTCGCTACAAGTATGCGACGGACAAGTCCTTCTCCGTCGTCGTGCAGGACACGGGCATGACCATCGTCGGCGCGGGCGTCTCGACGTGCGCCCCGCTGCAGCCGCCGAACTGACGCCTACGGGTACTTGAGCGCGCGGTACGAGCAGTACCCGTCCTGGAAGCTCAGCTCGAAGGTCTTCTTCATCGTCGTGGCGTCGATCTCGGTGACGTCCGACTCGGTGTCCTGGCGGTAGCCCCAGCCGACGAAGTAACGGCCGTCGAGCTTCTGCACCGAGCCCATCGCCGCGCTGAAGTGGCCGTCCACGGAGAACGCGGTCAGCACCTTCGCGGTGTGCGCGGCCTCGTCGATCCGGTACTCGCGGATCTTCGTCAGCTTCCCGGCGTTGCCGTTGTCGAACATCATGAGGTCGCCCGGGCCGAGGAAGCGGACGTAGTGCTGGTGCGAGCTCTTGTCGGCGTCCGCCAGGCCGAACTCGTCGCCCTCGCCCCCCAGCGTCCAGAGGACGGCGCCTGTCTTGCGGTCCAGCTCCAGCACCTCGTCGTCGTGGCGCAGGGAGACCACGATGTTGCCGTTGGACGGGTCGATGTCCAGCGAGTTGAGGTGGTTGTAGTCTGCATACATCGTCTTGGCGTTGGTGAAGTCGTTCCCGTCGGAGCTCTGCGTGTACAGGGTGGGGACGCTCGTCGTCTCCCAGTCGAAGAGGACCTTGCCCGCCTGCACCTCCTGGACCACCGCCGAGACCACGCCGGCGCTGGAGTAGCCGGGGACGTTGGTGACCGTCTCGCCCATGTACGCCTCGAGCAGCCAGTGGTCGTCGTCGAGCATCCGGAACTCGTGGACGTCGGTCCCGTAGTCCGCGTGCGCGCCGGCGGCGGCGAGCCGCACCTCGCGCACCTGCCGGAAGTGGTCGTCGAGCACGAAGACCGTCGATGGGACGATGGGCCAGAGGTCGGGATCGGTCGGCCCGTCCTGCGTGATGTATGCGTAGCGCACCGTCCCGTCGGGGAGCGTGTAGCGCTGGAAGTCGAAGGAGAGCTGCGCGGTCTCCTTGTAGAAGAGGAGGCGCCCCGTCTCGTCCACGATGTACACGAAGGACGGGCCGCCCTTCACGCCCACGAGCTGGTTGGGCGCGAGGAGGATTTGTCCCTTCACCGGCGAGCTCAGCGTCCCGACGGTGTAGCGCGCGCGGGCCTGCGGGACGGAGTGGACGCGGTAGGTGAGCGGCTGGCCGGCCGGGTCCACCGCCCGGATCGTGATGGAGGTGGCGTCGTCCAGCGAGGGGACCGCCACGTCGATCGGCACGCCGTCGTGCGCCTGGCTGCCGTCGACCGTGACGTCCTGGCCGGTGACGGTCACCGCGACGGGCACCATGGTGGTCAGCGACGTCACCTCGTAGTCGAAGATGCTCGGGTCGAAGGCCGGGACGAGAATCGCCGGTGGACACGGTGATGCCGGTGACAGCCGGGAGGGCCGCGTCGGCGGCGTCGGCCCCGGCGTCGGAGGTCGAGCCGGGGTCCTCGGAGGAGCACGAAGCGCACGCCACCGCGGCGGCCATCAAGAAAGGGTGAAGTCTCATGCGACGGATCGTGCCTCGGGCTCGGGGGGAAGGGAAGCGTCAGCCCCCCAGCGTGAGGGCGTCCCGGAGCGCCTCGGAGAAGTCCACCACGTCCAGCGACCCGAAGGTGGCGTCCTCCGCGCCGGCGCCCCGCAGCTCCAGGGCGCCGATCGTCTGCTCGGGGGCGTCGCCGACGTCGTCCATCGGGATGCCCGGGGTGATGGGCAGGCACACCTCGAAGGCGGCGGTCCGGACCGGGCGCAGGTACGCGCTCACGTGCCCGCGGTCGTCGCGCCGCCAGCCGCGCGCCTCCAGCGTGCCGAGCACCTTCTTCGCCGCCGCGCGCACGCCGGCGGTGCGCTCCACGCGTCTCGCCGCGCGCTCCTCGGCCGTGGGGAGCAGCACCGCCCGGCCGAGCTGCTCGAAGGGCTGCAGCAGCTCGTAGTCACCGAGGATGCGCGCCCACGCCGCGCGCGCGCGCTCGGTCATGCGCGCCGGGTGGGCGATGCGGACGCGTGCCCCGGCGGGTGGCGCGACGAGCGTGTCGTCCTGTCCGGCGAGCGTGCCGTCCTCCGCGACGCGTAGCAGCCGCGTCCCCTTGGCCGTGGTCGCTTCCCACACCAGGCGTCGCACCAGCGGCAGCAGAAGCGGGTGCGTGGCGACGCGCGCCTGGAAGTCCTCCCAGCTCCAGTCTCGCCCCGCCACCATCGCCGCCTCGAGGCGGCGGAGCTGCCGGTCGGCCACGTGCGAGGCGTCGCGCTTGAGCAGATCGAAGCGTGCCCGCGCCGCCTTCGCCTTCGCCGCGTCGTCCGTCTTGACCGCTCGCGGCAAGGACGGGAGCACCGCGCCGCTCGCGTCGCGTACGCGTGGGCGCAGCCGTTCGTCCAGCGCGACGGTGAAGTCGCGAGGGCCAAAGGAGAGGTGCAGCGTGCCGCCGGTGTCCAGGTCCAGATCGGGGACGATGCGGTCCTCCAGCGCGTCGCGTGAGAGGCCCCGCGCCGCGGCGGCCTCGTCGAGCAGGCCGCGCGCGTCCTTGCGCAGGTCCTCGAAGCGCGAGGTCTGGGCCACGTGACCGAGGTGCAGCAGCGCCAGATCGCTGCCGATGGCGGCGAGCGCCGCGCACGCCCGGCGCGCCTTCTCGCGGTCGCGCCGGGCCCAGTCGCGCGCGAGGGTGGCGACGCGGCGCGTGGCGTCGTCGCCGGGGAAGTGTGCGCTGGCGAAGAGCATCCACTCGAAGCGCCCGTGCGCGCCGGCCAGCAGCCACTGCTCGAGCAGCTCGCGGGCGAAGGCGGCGAGGGACGTCGCGTCGAGCGCATCACGAGCCGCGGTCACGCCGGCGTACGGAGGGTCGAGCGGCGCGACGCTCGCCAGCTCCACCAGCGCGTCCATCGCGTCGTCGGGCAGGCGCGCGCCGCTGCGCGTGAGCACCGGCGGCAGGTCGTCTGGCCGCAGGAAGTCCGGCAGCTTGGGCGGCTTGACCTCGATCGCCAGCGGATCGCGCGCGAGGAGCGCGTCGAGCGCCGCCCGCGCCGCCGCTCCGTACGCCCGCGCCCCCTCGCGCAGCGTCTCCGTCGCGCCCTTCGCCGCGAGGAAGAGGAGCGCCTGCGCGGCGTCGTCGCGCGCCTGCCCCGGCGGGCCGAACGCGTCGGGGATCAGGCCCTGCGCGGCGACCGCCGGGTGGCGGAGCAGCCACGCCTGCCCCTCCCGGCGGAACTTCTTCCGCCGCGCCATCACCCGCGCCATCTGGGGCGCGAGCCGCGGCGAGACGATGTGGTGCATGATCCCCATCGGGTCGTCGCCCACCTCGGTGTAGTTGAGCCACCCGACCCAGTCGCGCTTCAGGAAGCCGGGGATGGCGGCGACGCCGTACCGCGCGAGGTACGCCATCTCGTCCCGCAGCAGCGTCGCGCCGGCGTCGTTCCAGGCGCGCAGGCCCTCCTCCTCCGGGACGCGCAGGTAGATTTGCGCACCCTGGTGCCAGTCCGGGTCGAAGTCAGCGTGGGCGTACTCGTTCTTCTTCACCGCCTCGCGCCAGTCGCCGAGCTCCTTCGCCGTCATGTCGCGGATGGGGATCCCGCGCGCGTCGAACGTCGCCTTGCGCTCCGCGTCGGTGAGCTCCACCCGCTCCTCCGCGCCGGCCGGGATGGCGAGGCGCAGCACCACCGGCTTGTCGCCCTTGCGCGGCCTCCACGGACGCTCGCGCAGGATCGCGGGCACCTCCCGCGTCGCGGCCGTCGGCCCGCGCGGCCGCTTCGCCTTCGCCGTCTCGAGCAGGCGCGCCGCCGCCTCCGCCGCGCGCGACTTGCCCTTCGCCTGCTGCTGCAGCGCGCCCTGCAGCTCCGGCGCGTCCTTGAAGTACGCGGCGACGATGGGCCCGAGCACCGCGTGGCCGAAGTAGGGCGCGAGGATCGCCGCCGCCTCCGGCGTGCGGAAGCAGGCGATCGCCTCGGCGATCTCGCGCGGCGGCGTCTTGAGCAGCGGCCCGTAGCTCGGCTTCTGCAGCGCCGCCGGGAGCGCGTCGCGCAGGAGCGGCAGCGCCGCCTCCTCGGGGAACAGGCACGCCCAGTCGACGGCGAACTGGCTCGCCAGCGTCGCGTGCGGCATGTACCCGAAGCCCGTCGGGAACTGGAGGAACGCGCGGATGAGCGCCACGTCGGTGCAGGCCCCGAGCAGCGGCGTGAACGGGTGGCACTTGTGCCAGTCGGGCGGCGTGCCCGCGGCGGCGAGCACGGCGCGCAGGTCCTGGGTGGACCACGGCTCGTCGGGGAACGCGTACGCCAGGTGCGCCGACGGCAGGGGCTGGAGCTTCTCGCGCAGCGCGGCGGCGTGCGCCCGCGCCTCGCTGGTAGGCCTCCTCGTCCGCGGCGCAGACCACGGCGCGCAGCCGCGCCCACTCCGGCGTCCTGTCGCGGTCCTGGTTGGTGGGTGGCTTCTGCAGGGCGGCGACGTGGACGGCCGTCGTGTAGCCGACCGAGCTGGTCACCTCCATGCCGAGCGTGCGCAGCTGAACGTCGACCGCGAAGGGGAGCCCGCGCGTCATCGCGATGGCGCTCACGAGCGAGCGCTGCTTGAGCTTCCAGTCGCCCCACTGGAGCATCAGCTGCGCGGCGGCGAGGGCGTCCTTCGACGCGCCGCGCACCGCGTCCAGCGACAGCGCCGCGATCAACGCGGTGGCCTCCGCGCGGGCGGCGTGGAGCGGGGCGTCCTTCTTCAGCGTCGACCCCTTCGCGAAGAGCGCGGTCTTGAGCTTGTCGCCGTACTTCTCCTTCGCGTAGGCCTTGCCCATCGCGGCGAGCTCGCGCGCCACGTCCTTCTCGGTACGGACGACGAAGGACCCCGGCAGCCCGCGGCGGGGAGCGAGCCGCTCGCGGGCCTTGGGCGGGACGACGGGCGTGGTCATTGCCGGCATCCTAGCGGCGTCCTCTCACGACGTCTCGGCGAGCCTCGCGTTCAACCGGTGGACTGGAAGAGGCCGACGACGGCGCCGACGTTGTCCTGGACGATCGCCACCGAGCCCATCCCGGGCACGGGCATGGGATCCAGCAGCACCTTGCCGCCCAGGCGCCTCGCGCGATCGCACGCTTCGCCCAGCTTCGCCACCGCGACGTGGGTCATCCAGTGGGCCGGCACGCCGGGCGGCGCCTTGCGCATCGACGCGACCGGCTCTCCGCCGTTCAGCAACACCAGGCCCCCGTCGTCGCCGTCCATCGGCCGCCTCGTCCAGCCGCAGAGCCTGGCGTAGAACGCCGCGGCGGCGGCGGTGTCGGTGGTGCTCAGGTGCTCCCAGCAGAACTCCCCGATGCTCGGCCGCTCCTTCGCCGGCTGCGGCGCAGGGTGCGCGCTGCGGAAGAGGACCATCCCCGCGCCCTGCGGGTCCATCGCCACGCCGAACCGCCCGACGTCGGGGATGTCCTGCGGCGGCACCACCATGTTGCCGCCACCACCCGTGACGACCTTCGCCGAGGCGTCGACGTCCTCCACGCTCACGTAGGACATCCAGCACGGCGGCACGCCCTCCTTCGAGAAGGGCATCATCCCGCCCACCTGGTCGCCGGCGGGGCCGTTCTCGACGAGGTCGTAGCTGGACTCCCTCATCGGCACGGTCTTCGTCGTCCAGCCGAGCAGCTCGCCGTAGAAGCGGCGGCTCTTGTCGACGTCGGGGGTCATCAGCTCGCGCCAGGTGAAGGTGCCGACGTGGGGATGGGCCATGGCGCTCAGTACCCCTCCGCCTTGGAGATGATCTCGTTCATGATCTCCCGCGTGCCCCCGCCGATCGGGTACAGCCGGGCGTCACGGTACAGCCGCTCCACCACCATCTCCCGCATGTACCCGTACCCCCCGTGGATCTGCACCGCCTGGTCCACCACGAACGTGCACATGTCGGTCGCGGTGTTCTTCGCCATCGCCGCGAGCTGCGGCGACTGCTCTCCCCGCACGTAGCGCGCGGCGACCTCGCCCGCGAGCGCCCGCGCCGCGGCGATGCGCGTCGCCATGTCCGCCAGCTTGTGGCGGATGACCTGGAATCCCATGATGGGCTTGTCGAAGGCGCGGCGGTCGCGTGCATACTGCACGGATTCCCGGTGCGCCAGCTCGGCGATCGCCACGCACTGCCCCGCCAGGTACAGCCGCTCGGTGACGAAGTTGGCCATGATGGCCAGGAAGCCGGAGTTCTCCGCGCCGACCAGGTTGGCGGCGGGCACGCGGCAGTCCTGGAAGGAGAGCTCGGCGGTGTCGCTCGCCCACCAGCCGGTCTTCTTCAGCTTTCGCGAGACGGTGAACCCGGGCGTGCCGCGCTCGATGACGAGCAGGGAGAGGCCGCCGTGCTTCTCCCCGCCCGTGCGCACCGCGGTGGTGACGAGATCCGCCCGCACGCCGCTGGTGATGAAGGTCTTGGAGCCGTTGACGACGTAGCTGTCGCCGTCGCGCACCGCGCGCGTGCGGAGCGACGCCACATCGGAGCCGCCGCCGGGCTCGGTGATGGCGAGGGCGGCGATCTTCTCGCCGCGCAGCACGGGCTTCGCGAAGCGTTCGATCTGCTCCGGCGTCCCGAACCTCACGATCGGGGGTAGCGCGATGCCGTGGCTGCCCACCCCGACCACCACGCCGACCGACTTGCCGGCCAGCACCATCTCCTCGCTGGCGACCAGCGCGTGGGAGACATCGCCCCCGGCGCCGCCCGCGGTCTCCGGGTAGCCGACCCCGAGCAGCCCCGCCGCCGCGGCCCGCCCGTACAGCTCGCGAGGGAACTCCTCCGCCTCCTCCCACTCGAAGGCGTGCGGGGCGATCTCGCGCTCGGCGAAGCGGCGGGCCTGCGCCCGGAGGGCGGCGTGCTCCTCCGTCTCGAAGAGGTAGGTCGACATGCTACGAGAGCCTACCAGACGGCATTTATTTTGGTCTTCCCTGACGCGTCGCGTGGAGCTGACGGTACAGAAAGGGCGCACGTTCGACGGGCATGTCTGCCATCGGCCACAGCCCCGCACCCTGACACCCACCTCGGGCGGAAAACTACCATGCAGGCAAACGTAATCTCCGCGCACCACCTCTCCCTGGTCCTCGCTGGTGCCCTGGCGCTGGTCGGCGCTTCCGGATGCAGCGGAGCCGACCATCCGTTCGGTGGCCCTTACGGCGGGTCCGCCGGTGGGGTGCCCGGTCCCAACGGGGGCAACAACGACGGCACCGGGAACGGGAACGGCGGCGGGGACGATGGCGGCACGGTGACCAACACCGGCGACGACAGCGGGACCAACCCCCCGCCGCCCAGCACGAAGGACGCTGGCGGCAACCCGCCGCCGAGCACGAAGGACGCCGGCGGCAACCCGCCGCCGCCTCCTCCGCAGTCGCCCACCTGGTCGGCCATCTACAAGGCGTACCTCGGGAGCGGCACCACCGGCCGGTGCAACTCGTGCCATAGCCAGTGCTCCTCCGCGAGCAAGAGCTACAGCTGGCTGCAGGGCCGCGGCTACATCAGCGGCGCGAACTCGCCGCTCGTCGACTCCAACCAGTCTTGCCTCTCCTGGTACGGCGGCAACATGCCGCCGAGCGGGCCGGGCTCTTACAGCGCCGCCCAGAAGGACATGGACGCCTGGGCCGCGGCCGGCGCCGCGAACAACTGAAGGAACACGGAGATCACGTCATGCGCATCACCAAGCTCGCGGTCCTCGCCCTGCTTCTCGGCACGCTCGGCGCGTGCACGCACGTCGCCCCCTACGAGCGCGGCGCCCTCGCCCAGCCGACGATGGCCACCAGCGATTCTGGATGGCCCCGCGGCGTCGCACGTCCGCGCCGTCCACGAGGGCGCGACAGGCGGCGGCTCGATGGCCGAGAGCGGCTGCGGCTGTAACTGATCGTCTTAGAGCCCGAACTCCTGGGCGATACGCGGGGCCGGCATCGCGCCGCTGACGCGGCGCGACTCGTGGCCGTCGGCGAAGAGGACCATCGTCGGGATGCTGCGGATGCCGAAGCGGCCGGCGACGTCGGGCAGGGCCTCGGTGTCCACCTTGGCCACGACGACGCGGCCGCTCTTCTCGCGGGCGAGGCGCTCGAGCTCCGGCGCGACCATGCGGCACGGCCCGCACCACGCCGCCCAGAAGTCGACGAGCACGGGGAGGGGCGAGCCGGCGACGAGCTCGTCGAACTCTGCGGCTGAGCCGACGGGGAGAGGCGCGCCGGCGAGCGACGTCTTGCAGCGGCCGCAGCGCGGCCCGCCACCGAGCCTGGCGGCGGGGACACGGTTCTGCTGCCCGCACGAGGGACACGTGAGGATCATCGAAGGGGAAAGTGCGCACTCCCCGCCCGACGCGCCAGGGGTCACGCCGCCGGGCGTCGCAGCGCGAAGCGCGCCCGCGCACCCTCGAACGCGGCGGACGTCGAGCGCCCGCTCACCGCGAGCTCGGCCAGGATCCGCCCGAAGAGCGGCGCCAGCTTGAATCCGTGCCCAGAGAGGCCGGCGCCGGCGGCGACGCCTTCACGAAGCACGTCGGCGACGAAGTCTTCGCCCGGGGCCATCGTGTAAAAGCACGTCTCGGCGTGGACGCGGCGCGCCGGTGCGGTGAAGCGACGGCGCACGAAGGCGTCCACGGCGGCGAGCGCCGCAGGGTCGGGCGCGAGCTCCACCTCCGGGTCGTCGGGCGACGCGGGGTGCACGCCATGGAGGGCGACCTTCGCGCCCGCGCCGACGTCGGGCAGGCCGTAGTGCTGGTCCTGGTCGAAGCTCGCCCACACCGGCAGCGCCGCGCCGCCCTCCATCGCGTAGTAGGCGACGTGCTGGCGCGCGGGGACGAGGGGCGCGTCGGGGAGGAGCGCGGGGGTGAAGGGGCCGGGCGCGAGCACCATCACGTCGGCTTCCACCGCCTCGCCGTCCTCGAGGCGCACGCGAGCCGGCGCGGACTCGAAGGAGACGACGCGCGCGTGCTCCCGCAGCGAGACGCCCGCGGCGCGCGCCAGGCGAGCCAGCGCGCGCATCGTCTCCGCCGCGCGGATGACGCCCGCGGTGCGATCGGAGAGGACGAGGTCTCCGGCGGAGAGACGAAACGCGGGAAATACACGCATCGCCTCGTGCGTCCCCAGCGTCGTCACGTCGGCGCCCGCCGCGCTGACCGCCGCCTCGACGCGGTCGATGTCGCCGCCGCGCGGGCCGAAGAAGCAGCCGGCGGCGGGCGTGATCAGCGTCGCGCCACCATCGCGCTCCAGCCGCGGCCAGTCCTCCGCGCGCGCCTCGCCCACGAGCCGTACCCAGAGCGACTCGGGGTACGCGCTGCGGATGATGCGTATCTCGCCGTGCGAGCTGCCGCGCGCGTGGCCGAGGGCGAAGCGCTCCAGCACCGTGACGCGCGCGCCCAGCCGCGCGAGGTGCAGCGCGGCGGAGAGGCCCAGCACGCCGGCGCCGACGACGAGTCCGTCCATGGGCCGCGACCATAGTCCAATCGACCGGCGCCGCCCGGATGGAACTTTCCGCGCCGGACAGACGCGCTGGTCCGGCCGGAGGCGAGCTGCGACAATCCTCCGCGGCAGGAGGTCCGATGGCTCGACACGCACACGCCCGCGCCGGCATCGCCGCAGCGCTCGCGATCGCCGCGCTCCTCGCCGGCGCGCCGCGCGCCGCCGCGGACCCGCTGCCCAGCTTCGTCTTCCGGCTGGATCACGGCGCCATCCCCAGCGGACCGCCGACGTTCCCCATCGCCCCCAACGACAAGCTCAAGTACTACGGCGGCCCGGTCATCTCCAACGTGAAGATCGTGGAGGTGGCGTGGACGAGCGCGGTCGACGCCACGTACCTCAAGAACCTCGCCGGCTTCTACACCGCCATCGTGAAGAGTCCCTTCATCGACTGGCTGACGGAGTACGACAGCATCGGCCAGAGCGGCTACGCCGACAACCTGCCGGGCACCGAGCAGCACATCGGGCGCGGCAGCTACGTCGGGACGTTCACGCTCACGCCGGCGAACCAGAGCAAGTCACTGCTCGACGCCGACATCCAGGCGGAGCTCGTCGCGCAGCTCGACGCCGCCAACCTGCCGCCGCCGGAGGTGGACAAGAACGGCAACGTCGACTCCCTCTACATGATCGACTTCCCCGCGGGCTACGACATCACCCTGCTGGACATCAAGTCGTGCCAGCAGTTCGGCGCGTACCACTTCACCTTCACCTACAAGGGCAAGAGCGTCCCGTACGGCATCCACCCGGACTGCGGCTACGGCTTCAACACGGCCACTCTCATCCACTCGCACGAGCTGGCCGAGGCCCTGACCGACACCGGCGTGGGCCTCGTCGAGTACAACAAGACCAACCTGAGCGCGCGCCCGCTCGCGTGGGTGACGGCCGCGAACACCGCCTGGGCCTCCTACGAGTCGGCGGACCTCTGCCAGGGCACCAGCGCGCAGGTGGCGGGCTACACCGTGCAGAAGGTGTGGTCCAACTACGCCGCCGGGTGCGTCGCCGAGATCCCCATCTGCGATGGAAAGCTGCAGCCGCCGGCGTGCAGGCCGTGCAACACGTACGACAGCGGCAACGCCTGCGAGGGCCCGAACCCGGCGTGCGCGACGGCCGGCCCGAGCCAGGGGCAGTGCGTGCCGTGCACCAAGGACTACGCCAAGGCGTGCGCCGGCGACACGCCGGTCTGCGACGACACGAAGAACACGTGTGTGGGGTGCCTCACCAGCGCCGACTGCACCGACGCGACCAGGCCGGTGTGTGATCAGACCTCGCAGGCTTGCCGCCCGTGCGCCAAGGACGACGAGTGCACCGAGGCCGTGTGCGACGTGACGAAGGACGGGCTGGAGGGGCAGTGCGTGCCCTGCAACAACGACACGCAGTGCCCGGCGGACCGCCGCTGCGACGACCACCGCTGCGTGCTGCGGCCCCTGCACGGGAGCACCCCGGTGCCGGAGGGCGGCCCCCTCTTCGACCAGCCCCAGGACACCGGGTGCGCCTGCGACGCGGCGGGCGACTCTCGCGGCGGCGGCCTGGGCCTCGGCGCCGGCGCCGGTGTCCTCGCGCTAGCCCTGCTTCGCCGCAAGCGCGCGCGCCCCACCCGTCGCTGAACCCGCCGGCCTGCGGGCTTCGCGAGCAGGCCCCGCCCGGGGCCGCCGGACATCCTGGCCGGGTGCCGACGCCGGGAGAGGATTTCGTCTTGACGGACGAATATCCAATATACAAGATACGCGTCATGCAGCACTTCACGCCGGTCTCCGCCCTGCTCGGCGGGGCGATGCTGGGGCTCTCCGCCGGGCTGCTCCTGTACACGCACGGCCGCATCGCCGGCATCGGCGGCATGTTCGGTGACCTGTGGCGGGCCGACGCCGGGCGGCCGGTGCGCGCGTACTTCCTGGCGGGACTGCTGCTCGCGGGCGTGCTGCTGGCGGGGGCGTGGCCCGCGCACTTCGCCGGCGCGGGCGTGCGGCTGCCCCTCGTCGCGGCCGGCGGGCTGCTCGTCGGCTTCGGGATGCGTCGCGGCGCCGGTTGCACGAGCGGCCACGGCGTCTGCGGGATCAGCCGGCTGTCGACCCGGTCCATCGTCGCCACCTGCACCTTCATGGCGACCGGATTTCTCACCGTGTACCTCACCCGTCATCTCTGGGGCGGCGCATGAAGACGCGAGGCGGGGTGCTCCCGCGTGTGGCGGCGCTCGTCGCGGGCCTGCTCTTCGGCGTCGGGCTGGTCGTCGCGGGGATGACCAGCCCGGCGAAGGTCATCGGCTTCCTCGACGTCACCGGCGACTGGGACCCCAGCCTCGCCCTGGTGATGGTGGGCGCCATCGCGGCGTGCGGCGTCACCAGCCGCGCCCTCCTGCGCGCGCGCACCGCCCCGCTCTTCGACGGTCGCTTCCACCTGCCCACGCGCCAGGGCATCGACCCGCGACTGCTGAGCGGCGCGGCGATCTTCGGCGTGGGGTGGGGCCTGGCGGGCGTGTGCCCCGGCCCGGGGATCGTCGACCTGGGCAACGGCCACCCCGCGTCGCTCCTCTTCGTGCTGGCGATGGCGGCGGGCGCGTGGGTGGAGCAGGCCGCGACGCTGGGGGTCGCGGCGCGTCACGCGCCGGCGGCCTGAAGGGCCCTCAGACGCGTGGCCGTCGCAGCAGGGCGACGGAGCGCCCGACCAGCGGGAGCTGGCTGCCGCCGAAGATGCGGCGCATGGCGGGGACCTTCGCGCTCGCGGTGTCCACCAGCACCTCCCACGGCTCGCCGCCGATGGGCGGCACCACGAAGTCCACGCTGCGCAGGCCGGCGTTCAGCGCGAGGAAGAAGGTGTCGTCCTCCAGCACCTGCCCCTGCGGGCTGCGCGCGCCCACGCCGTCGCCGGAGAGCAGCAGGCCGATGGTGTGGTGCTCCGGCTCCGCCCAGTCGCCCGCCGTCATCTCGGTGCCGCGCGGGGTAAACCACGCGATGTCCTTGAGCTCGGTGCCCGCGGCGCGCTCCCCGCGGAAGAAGGTGTGGCGCTGGAAGATGGGGTGCGAGCGGCGGAGCAGCACCAGCTTGCTCACGAAGGCGAGCAGCTCCTCCTTGCCGGGGGTGAGCTCCCAGTTCATCCAGGAGAGCTCGTTGTCCTGGCAGTAGGCGTTGTTGTTGCCTCGCTGGCTGCGGCCGACCTCGTCGCCCGCGGTGATCATGGGAACGCCCTGCGAGAAGAGCAGGGTGGCGAAGAAGTTCCGCACCTGGCGGGCGCGCACGGCGAGGACCTCCTGGTCGTCGGTCTCCCCCTCGACGCCGTAGTTGTCGCTCGCGTTGTCGTTGGTGCCGTCGCGGTTCTGCTCGCCGTTCTGCTCGTTGTGCTTGTGGCGGTAGCTCACCAGGTCGCGCAGCGTGAAGCCGTCGTGCGCGGTGATGAAGTTGATGCTCGCGCTCGGGTGGCGGCCGTCGGAGCCGAAGAGGTCGGCGGAGCCGGTGAGGCGGTAGCCGAGGTCGGCCACGTGGCCAGGTTCGCCGCGCCAGAAGCGGCGGACGGTGTCGCGGTAGCGGCCGTTCCACTCCGTCCAGCTCACGGGGAAGTTGCCGACCTGGTAGCCATCGTCGCCCACGTCCCACGGCTCGGCGATGAGCTTCACGCGGGACAGGACCGGGTCCTGGAAGACGATGTCGAAGAAGGTGGCCATCCGGCTCATCGCCGCGCCCTCGCGGCCGAGGGCGGAGGCGAGGTCGAAGCGGAAGCCGTCGACGTGCATCTCGGTGACCCAGTAGCGCAGGCTGTCCATCACCATCTTCAGCGTCTGCGGGTGCATCATGTTCAGCGTGTTGCCGCAGCCGGTGAAGTCGTCGTAGCGCGAGGGGTCGCTCGCCCTCAGGTGGTAGTAGACGGCGTTGTCGATCCCGCGCAGCGAGACGGTGGGGCCCAGGTGGTCGCCCTCGCAGGAATGATTGTAGACTACATCCAGTAGGACCTCCAGGCCGGCGGCGTGGATGCGTCGCACCATCTCCTTGAACTCGTGGACCTGGTGGCCGCGGCCGGTGGCGAAGCGCTGGTCCGGCGCGAAGTATCCGAGCGTCGAGTAGCCCCAGTAGTTGTGCATGCCGCGCCGCGCGAGCGCGGGCTCGTCCATGTGGTGGTGCACGGGCATGAGCTCGATCGCCGTCACGCCGAGGGCTCGCAGGTGCTCGAGCACCTGCGGCGAGGCGAGGCCGAGGTAGCTGCCGCGCAGGCTCGGCGGGATGGCAGAGTGAGCCTGCGTCATCCCCTTCACGTGCAGCTCGTAGATCACAGTCTCCGACCACGCGATGTCCGGGGGAGCGTCGTCGTGCCAGTCGAAGCGCGTATCGACGACGACGCTCCGGGGCACCCCGCGGGCGCTGTCACGCAGATCCGGCGCGGCCTCGTGGGCCTCGTCGAAGCCGAAGATGGGGGCGTCGTAGTCGAAGTCACCGTCGATCGCGAGGGCGTACGGGTCGACGACGAGCTTGTTGGGGTTGAAGCGGTGGCCGCGCGCGGGATCGTACGGGCCGTGTACGCGGTAGCCGTAGCGCTGGCCGGGCCACAGGTCCGGGACGTAGCCGTGCCAGACGAAGGCGGTGCGCTCCTCCAGCGGGAGGCGCGTCTCCACGCCCTCGTCGTCGAAGAGGCACAGCTCCACCCGCTCGGCGTGCTCGGAGTACAGGGCGAAGTTGACGCCCCCGCCGTCCCACACCGCGCCCTGGGGATAGGCCTTTCCGGGGAGGACGCGGGTCATCGGCCCGCATCATAGCGCCGCTGGGTGGCCGCTCCGCTCACTTGTCGTAAGCGATGCGCTCTTCGGCGTTGGCGATGACGTCCGCCTTCATGATGTAGACGGGCCGGTTCTGGTTGCGCCGCCAGCGCTCGGCCTCGTCGGCGAAGTGCGGGCTGGCGTTGTCCCACACGTTGCCGCCGGGCTGCGCGTTCTTCGCGATGGGCCCGGCGGGGTCCATGCTCGCCACGAAGCGCTGCGTCGGGCCGCTGCCGTAGTCGAAGTGCAGGCTGTCGTAGGTGCCGGGGTGCGAGCCCCAGTTGCCCACGTCGACGGTGTGCAGATCGCCGTGGCGGGGGAAGCCGTTCGGGAAGGTGGCGTCGCCCACCGGCGGCACCGACAGGGTGCTCCAGAGCGAGACGAGCGAGTCGAAGCGCAGGGTGTGGAGCGTGCCCCAGCGCCACTCGGTGCGGTCCGGCCCCAGCTTGGACTTCAGGAAGTCCACCGCGTCGAGCAGCGACTCGATGGCGAGCTGCTCGCTCGTCTCGGTGACGTTGGTGGTGGTCATGTCGTCGAAGAGGGAGCTCTCGCCCGTCGTCTGGTCGAGGGTGGCGAGGTCGGCCGGCTTGGCCGTCCAGATGTAGGCCAGGGCGCGCGGAACCTCGAAGGAGGCGTGGCCCTGCATCTGCGCGATCTCGTCGTCGAAGGTGAGCATGCCCATGCGCGCCAGCCACGCGTCGAACAGGAGGGTGGCCTGGCTGGCGGTGACCTCCGGCGTGCCGCCGGGCAGCGGCTTGTTGTCGTCGGGGTTGACGCCGGACTCCGACGCGTAGTCGCTGTCCTTGCCCCAGCTGTCGAGCCACTGCCGCAGCTCCGCCACGTTGGCGGCGGCATAGCGCGGGTCGGCCACCACCGCCGTCAGGTCGGTGTGCGTCCCCGGCGTCGTCTTCTCCGCCTCCGCCGCGTCGATCGCGGCGATGAGCTTGGGCGCGAGCATCTCGCCGAAGGGGCAGTGGACGTCCGCCTGGATGCTGGCCATGTCCTCCGGCGTCGCGGGGTGCCCCAGGTTCTTCAGGCGCCTGGTGATCTCGCCGACGCGGGAGCCCAGGTCGAAGTCGCCGCCGATGTAGACCGGATCGCCGTTGGGGAGCTTGTCGTTGGAGGGGTCGTTGTCCAGCGTGACGCCCACCGGGTCGCCGTTGGCCGTCGCCACGAAGCCCCAGCTCGGGTTCTTGACGTGGGGGATGTAGGCCTCCTCCAGGTTGCCGGTCCACTCGGCGGTGCCGTCGCCTGGAAGCACGAACATGGGCAGCGTGCCCTTGTAGGTGACCGGGTCCCAGGTGTACGCGCGCTTGTCGCGCTTGGGGATGCGCGACTGCGAGCTGTAAAAGACGTTGCCCGAGTCGTCGGCGAACACCCAGTTCTGCGCGCCCACCTCGAACGACCGGATGGCGGTGCGCGCGTCCTCCACGTTCTTCGCGTAGGAGAAGCCGATGACGGCCTTGACCTCGTCGCTCACCTCCAGGCCTGTCCAGCGGTAGGAGAGGGCGCCCTTCGCCGGGTCGGGCGGGACGACGGCGTGGTTGACGATGTCCGGGATGATCGGCCCGTGGTGCGGCACCTCCAGTACGTCGTACTCGACGGGCGCGCCGCCCTGCACCTGGATGGTCTCGTGGACCTTCTGGATGGGGACGTTCTGCCCGTTGAAGATCACGTTCTGCCCGTCGGAGGTGAGCTGCTCCTTGTAGACGTCGGTCACGTCGTAGCCCGTCGTCGTGGCGCCCCAGGCGACGTGCTCGTTCATGCCGAGGATGATGCCGGGGATGCCCGGGAAGGCGATGCCGGCGATGTCCATGTCCTTGGAGCTATCCCCGCCGGGCGGGGCGTGCACGTCCAGCTGCACCGTCCAGAAGACGGGGGGCGAGGAGAGGGAGAGGTGCGGGTCGTTGGCGAGCAGCGACTTGCCCGACGCCGTCTTGTCGGCGTTGACGATCCAGTCGTTGGAGCCGCGCGTGAGCAGGTCGCCGAAGTAGTGCTCGGTCTCCTTCTGCGCGGCGAGCCAGCCGCTCGTGGTGTCGATCAGCGCCTGCGGCACGTGGACGCTCCGCAGCTTCTCCGGGAGGCGCGAGCGAGCGACCTTCTTGTTCGGCGGGACGAAGGACTGCGTCATGGACGTGTCGTTCGGGAAGCCGGGCAGCGTGGTCGTTGGGTCGAGCGGGGCGAAGCGCAAGAGGTCGCGCTCCAGGCCGGCGCGACGTGCGAGCTCGGCGTCCGGCGAGGTGCCGACGAAGACGCTCTGCAGCACGTCGAGGAAGTTCTGCCGGGAGATGTCGGAGCCGGCGTCGAAGGAGAGAGCCTCCGACTGGTAGCGCGCGACGGCGAGCGAATCGACGCCCGTCCACGGCGTGAAGATGGCCTGCGGGAGCCCCACCATCGCGCGGGGGAGCTGCTCGTCGCCGGACTGGATGCGCGCGTAGAACTGCGAGACGCCGTCGGCGAAGGCGTCCAGCCACTTGCGCTCGTCGCCGCCCGGGTCGAGCGCGTCGTACATCTTCTGGGCCACGCGCGTGAGGCCGATGGTGCGCGCGCTGATGTCGTCGTCGACGAGTCCGGGGCTCACGGCGCCGAACACCTCCGCGGTGCGGCCCTCGGCGGTGCGCCGGATGAGCTCGAGCTGGGCGGTGCGGTCGCGGCCGACCTGGTAGCCCTCCACGCGCAGCGCGTCGCCCACCGTCGTCGCGTAGATGTGGACCATGCCGTACTGATCGCGCACCACGTCGACCGGGCCCTCCAGGTGGTCGAGCTGGACGTGCTCGTCGATGCCCGGCGTGTCTCCGAGCGGTCGCGCGACGGGCGGGGTGCCGTTGTCGCTGCTGCACCCGACGAGGGAGGAAGCGGAAGGGATGACCAGCGCGGAGGCGCCGGCGAGGGCCAGAAGGAGCGTGCGACGCATGGCGACTCTATAACCCGCGACGCCTCATCCGTCTCCCCTCGGTGGAATCGGCTGCGATTGGTCGGCGCCCCGGTGCCGGCGCGCCGGGCGGGGCCGGGCGCCCCCGCGCGATCCGGGCGGGGTCCCGCCTTCACCCGACCGCTAGCATGCTCCCAATCCGACGTTTCGGCCCTCAGTTGCAGCGGAGCGAGGGCCGGCAGACGGCGCGGTTCTGCGCGTTGGGGCAGCACAGGTCGAGCAGCGAGCACCTGGCGCAATCCGCGCACGTGGCCGCGCAGTTGGCCCCGCTGCAGGGGATCGCCCCGCAGCACGCGGTGGCATACGGCGGAACCAGGCCGGGGCAGGTGTTGGCGCCGTCGGGGATGGTGGCGGAGTCGCCCCCCGCGTCGCCGGCGTCGTCGCCGACGTAGACGACGTCGGGTACGGCCTCGCACGCGGCGAGCGCAGCGAGGGCGAGCGTCAGGGAGGCGGCGAGGCACGCGACGAGGGGGGCGCGGGAGGTCAAAATGTGCCTCCCGCGGCGAGTCCCCCAGGGGTCGGCGTGAGCCAGGCGGAGGGGGCCGCCGCGCGTCCGTGGCTTGGCCAGGCGACGAGCACGATGCCCAGCGCCAGGGCGGCGGCGCCCACCCCGCCCAGGATCGCCGCGACGGGCTCCATGGCATGCGCGTCGCTGCGCGCGCTCTCCACCTCGCCGCGCAGCGACGACGGGCACACGTTGCCCGGGCAGTCGGTCTGCACCTGCGCGATGCGATCGTGCCTCACCCAAAGCGCCACGCCCATCCCCCCGAGCGCGACGACGCCCGCGCCCATCGTGACGACGCCGCCCAGGCGCCGCGCGTTCCAGGTCGCCGCCGGCGGGGGCGGCGGGACCGGCGCGAGCACCACCGTCACCCCCGCGCGGCCGCCGGCGACGACGGCGACGCTCGCGGACGCGGGGAGCGTCCCGGGTGCGGTCACCCTCACGTCGTGGTTGCCCGGCTCCAGCAAGAGCGGCGCGCGCCGCTGGTCGGGCGTCAGCGCTTCGCCGTCGACGGCGAGCTCCGCCCGGTTGGCGGCGGCGCCCTGCACCGTCACCTCCAGCGTCCCCATGCTGCGCGCGAGCGCCGCGATGCGCGCGTTGGCGGCGTCCACCACGTCGGCTGCCTTCGGGTCGCCGCGGCCGAGGTGCGCGGCGCGGTCGTAGGCGACGACGGCGTCGCGCCGCTTGCCGAGTGACTCCAGGCACGTCCCGATGCGGTACTCCACCTGCGAAGTATCCCGTACCGCGGCGACCTGGCGAAACTGTCCGAGCGCGAGGTCGGGGTGGCCATCCTGCTGCTGCTGGAGCGCCGCGGTGAAGAGGGCGCGGGCGCGGTCCAGCTCCGGCGTCTGCGCCGACGCGCCCGGCGCCAGCGCGATCAGGCACGCGACGAGTGTCCATGTGCTCGCCGAGAGGGGGCCACCGCGGCACGCCATGGCGGCGACCTTACCACCGCGGTGCTGCCGGCGTGCCCGGTCGCTGCGGTCCGGCGCCTGCCAGGGCTGGGGGTCAGTTACACGTGCCGTTCTGGCACTTCATCCCTTGTGCGCAGTCGTTGGGCGTGCGGCACTCCACGCACGATTCGGCGTTGCGGCAGAAGGGCGTCGGGGCGGCGCAGTCGGTGTCGGCGAGGCATGGCGTGCACTGGCCCTGGGTGTTGCAGAGCGGCGTGCTGCCGGAGCAGTCGCCGGCGGACAGGCACTGCACGCAGCGCTGGCGCCCGGTGTCGCACTTGGGCGCGGACGTGGGGCAGTCGCCGTCGCCGGTGCAGCCGGACCGGCAGCGGAACTCCTGCGTGTCGCAGACGGGCGTGGTGCCGCTGCAGTCGCCGTTGGAGAAGCACTGGACGCAATCGCCCCGCGCGGCGAAGCACTTCGGCGCCGAGGCGGGGCAATCCGAGCTCTGCGTGCACTGCACGCACTGTGACGATTGCGGATCGCAGATGACGCGCGGCCCGTCGGTGCAGTCGGCGTTGACGTTGCACCCCACACAGATGCCCGTCTGCGCGTCGCAGATCTTTGCCTGCGGTGGGCAGTCGCCGTTGGACGTGCATGCGGCGTGGCACTGGTGGTCGGAGGGCCAGCAGGCCGGGGCGCCCGCGCCGCAGTCGGAGGACGTACGGCACGCTCCACAGCTCCCCTGCACACAGAACTTCGCGCTCGCGGGACATTGGGAGTCGCCGGTGCACTCGACGCAACCCAGGCTTGGATCACACTGCCGGTTGTTGCCGCAAGGATTCTGCGAGCAGTAGTCCGAGCCCGGCCCGGTGCCGTCGGAGCCGCAGGCGACGACCAGACCGACGCCCGCCGCCAGCAGCGCGAAGAGGGTAGAAGCACGCATCCCCCCCCATGCACGCAAGCGCCGCACCAGGCCCCAAGCCGCCGCCGTCCGCTCACGAAACCCGGGATTCGTCGAAGGACGAGCCGACCCTCGCCCCGAAGAGGTGGTCACCCTGCCTGCCACCCAACCCCGCCTCGTGGCCGTTCGCCCCCCCGTTGCCCGTGTCCCCTGTCCCCACACCCTCTCTCCTCGCCCCCAGCCTCCCTGTCCCCCCCTGTCCCCTCTGTCCCCCCTCCCTGTCCGGGGACACCAAACGTCCAATTGCTAGCGCGCTTGCAATGCGACGTTTCGCGGGAATTCTGGGGAGGGGGGGGTGGCATGGGGGGTGCGTTGGGCTGGGGAATGGACCCTCTCTTCTTCACCATCAAGCGGGCGTACTACGCCACGCTCAGGCTGACGCGGCGGGCGCTCCGGGCGGTGGGCCTGACGGCGGCGCGCTTCGATCTGCTCGACGCGCTCTACCGGCTCGGCACGCGCACCGTCACCCTGCAAAGCCAGCTTCGCCGCGGACTCGGCGTCGCCCGCTCCACCATCAGCCGCATGATGCGATCCCTCGAGCAGCTTGGCCTCGTCAAGCGGCGGCGCGATGGGCGCGACTGCATCGTCGCGCTCACGCCCGACGGCCGCCGCAGCGTGCGTCGCGCGTTCTTCGGGCTGGTGCTCGTCGGGCACGTGGGGCTCGCGCTCGATGGCGCGCTCGCGCCGGGAGAGCGCCGCTGGCCCGCCGCCCGCGCGTGCGTACGCGCCCGCAGGCACCTGGAGGCGCTGTGCATGCGCATTCGCGTCGGGTTCGGCGACGAGGCCACACTCGACAGGCTCACCGAAGGCGGGTTCTGGGTGCTCCGCGAGGAGGAGCGCGTGCGCCGCGCACGTGCCCGCCCGCCGTGGTGTGCGGTCAGCGCGTGATGTCGATGTCGAAGACGGCGGACCCGGAGGTCGCCTTGCCCTGGATCCGCGTGGTTCCCGGCTTGCGTACCACCTTGCTCGCGTCCTGCGCATCCGGCTGCAGGGCGCTGGAGAGGGTGAGGTCGAGCGTCACGTTCCCCTTCAGGTCGCCCTCCATCGCGTAGGTGCCGGCGAGGGTGCCGGTCATCGTCCCGTTCGGGATGCCCTTGAGGTCCATGTCCAGCTCCGCCGGCTGCGTCGTCGTGTTGACGATCTTGCCGTCGTCGGAGTAGCCGGTGAGCGTCTCCTTGAGGCGCATCGTCTTGTTCGCCGAGGCGCCCTGGTCCACCTGCCCGTCGATGCTCATCGTCCCGGAGGCGTCGCCGCTGGCGCTCTGGGTGGGGATGTTGGCGCTCTGCGCCGCGTTGAACCCGGCGAAGCCAAGGTTGATGGCCCGGTCGATGGAAGTGTCCAGGCTGAGGTACGCCGTCTTGGCCTGGTCCTTTGAGGAGACGCCGTCGCCGCTGCAAGCGGCGACGAGGACGAGCGCGACCCCGACGAGGAGGCCACGAGCGTGGAGCGAGCGCATGACGACGCCCGTCGCAAGCCGCGTGCCGCGCGCCACGTGGTGCTTTGTCGAGCAGCTACGACGGCCACCCGGTCCCCCGAGCGACCACCGCCGGTAAGCTGCGTGACCGGGGTGTCCCGTCAGACCCGGTGGAGTACCATGGGTACGATGACCACCGACGAGGGCATCACCGCGTCGATCGCCGGTGCGCGCGCCGAGCCGGGCGGGGGCGCGCCTCGCGTCGTGGCCGTCTCTGGCCCCGGCGCAGGCCGCGCCTTCGCGATGACGGCGGCCATGGCCACCGTCGGGCGCCACGAGACCAACGATCTGGTCATCGCCGACCCGAGCGTGAGCGGCGTGCACCTGGAGCTCGCGCGCGACGGTGACCGCGTACGGGTGCGCGACGCCGGCACCACCAACGGCACGTGGCTGGGCCCGCACCGCGTCGTGGAGGTGGAGGTGGCGCCGGGCGCGGAGATCGTCGTCGGCGAGACCACGCTTCGCTTCGACGTCGACCGCGGCGCCCGGCCAGTGGCCCCCAGCGCGCGCGCGTCTTTCGGGGAGCTGGTGGGTGACTCGACGGTGATGCGGGAGGTGTTCGCCACGCTCGAGCGCGTCGCGCCGAAGAACCTCGCGCTGCTGGTGCAAGGGGAGACGGGCACGGGCAAGGAGGAGGTGGCTCGCGCGGTGCACGCGGCCTCGCCGCGCGCGTCGAGACCCTTCATCGTCATCGACGCCACCTCGCTGCCCGACACCCTCGCCGAGTCGCTCCTCTTCGGCCACGAGAAGGGCGCCTTCACCGGCGCGGTGGAGCGGCGCTCCGGCTTCTTCGAGGCCGCCGACGGCGGGACCGTCTTCATCGACGAGGTCGGCGAGCTCGCCCCCGCGCTGCAGGCCAAGTTCCTCCGCGTTCTGGAGCGCCACGAGGTGGTGCGCGTCGGCGGCCACACGCCCACCAAGGTGGACGTCCGCATCGTCTCGGCCACCCACCGCGACCTGCGCCACGAGATCGAAGCGGGGCGCTTCCGCGAGGATCTCTACTTCCGCCTCGCGCAGGTGCGCGTGCGCCTGCCACCGCTCCGCGACCGTCCGGAGGACCTCGCACCGCTCTGCCGCAAGCTCCTCGCGTCGCTGGGGGACGGCCGGGCGCTGAGCGTCGACGCCGAGGCGCTCGAGCACATGCGCGCCCACGCGTGGCCGGGCAACGTGCGCGAGCTCAAGAACGTGCTCGCCCGCGCGGCAGCGCTGGTGCCCGGCCCGGTGATCCGCCGCGCCGACGTGGCGGGGGAGGGGGACGGCTTCCGCGGCACGCGCGAGGAGCGAGCGGCGCTGGACCTCTCCGGCTCCTTCGGCGAGGCCAAGCTGCGCGCGGTGGAGCGCTTCGAGTCGGCGTACCTCGCCGCGCTCATGCGCCGCACCGGCGGCAACCTCTCCCAGGCGTCGCGGGAGGCCGACGTCGCGCGCCACCACCTGCGCGATCTGTTGAAGAAGCGCGGCCTGTACGGAGGCGACCGAGAGTAGGCGCGTCCGCGCCCGCCGTGGGATACTGCGGGCGTGCGGGCCCTGTCCGGCGGCAAGCTCCGACTCGTCTCCAAGATCGCCTCCGGCGGCATGGGCGACGTCTACCTCGCTCGCAACGAGGTCACCGGGGCCGACGTCGCGGTCAAGCTGCTCGAGCCGAGCCTCGCCGGCGAGCCGGACGTGGCCCTGCGCTTCCGCCACGAGGCGCACGTGTCCGCGCTGCTCTCCCATCGCAGCATCGTGCGCGTCTTCGACCTGCTCGAGGAGCCGGACGGCGCCCTCGCCCTGGTGATGGAGCGCCTGCGCGGCGAGACCGTCGAGCAGCGGCTGCGGCGCGGGCCGCTCGAGCCCGCGGAGGCGGTGGCCGTCATCGCGCCCATCCTCGTCGCGCTCGAGCACGCGCACGCGGTCGGCGTCGTGCATCGCGACGTCAAGCCCGCCAACGTCCTGCTCGCGGTCGAGCCCGATGGTCGCGTCACGCCCAAGCTGCTCGACTTCGGCGTGGCGAAGGCCGCCGTCTCTTCCGTCAAGACCATCGACGGGCGCGTGCTCGGCACCGCGCGCTACATGTCGCCGGAGCAGGTGCGCGGCGAGACCCTCGACGGCCGCAGCGACGTCTTCTCCTGCGCCGTGGTCCTCTACGAGACCCTCACCGGCGAGTCGCCCTTCGCCGCCCCCGACGCCGCCGGCGCCATCGCCAGGGTGCTCGAGACCACGGTGGACCCCCACGAGCGGATCCCCCCGCGGCTGTGGCTGGAGATCGATCGCGCCCTCTCCAAGCAGGCCTACGCCCGCCACCCAGGCGCGGCCGCCTTCGCGTCCGCGATCGCCCAGGCTGTCGGCAAGACCGACGAGGAGCTCTCCGCGCTGCTGCGCGAGGCGAAGCCGCCGCTGCCCAAGCTCGAGACGCGCGGCGAGCTCCGGCCCATGGTCGCGCCCTCCTCGCCCCCGCCGCGACCCTCCCGCACCCCGTGGCTCATCGTCGCGGCCTTCGTGCTGGGCGCGTCCGCCACCGCGGTGATCACCGCCCGGCGCGCCTCGCCCGCGGCCGAGCCGCTCGGGGGGCCGGAGGGGACCCCGCCCGCCACCTCGAGCGCGCCCGCAGCGCCGTCCGCGGCGGCCTCCACCGCGGCCGTCGCGCGAATCGCCGCCGCGCCGGCGAGCGCCTCCGCCGTGGCAGAGGCGGGCGTGACGGCTCACCGCCCCGCGGCCTCCTCCCGCCACTCGCACGCCGCGCCGGCGCCGCCGCGGGGGGCAAAGCCGGTCGCGACGACGCCCGGCTTTTGACAAGATGGGGGCGAGCCGTGCCCAAGAAGCCCCGCCCCATCCAGACCGCCGCGCCTGCGCGCAACTTCAGCCTCACCACCGCCGAGCGCGTGCGCGCCATCGTCGCAGGGCCGCCCGCCTACATGATCCGGCGCCGCCGCATCGAGGACCTCCGTGAGTCGCTGCTCGGCGATCTGCGCGCGCCCTCCGCGGACGAGCGCTTCATGCGCAGCGTCCACCAGCGCCTGACGAAGCTGAACGCGCTCATCGAGGCGCACAACCGCTACTACCCCATCGAGGCGAACCTGCCGATGGACGCCAGCGGCGATCTCGTCGACATGGGCACGCCCTGGAAGCCCATGCCGCTCGAGACCCTGGAGGGCCTGCTCGGCGAGGTGGCGTGGGAGCTCGAGGAAGCGCCTCCCGCCTCCTCCGAAGCCTGACGTTCAGACCCGTCCGGTCGCGCGCAGCATCGCGGCGAAGGCGTCCAGCCGCGCGCGCATCGCCGGGTCGGCGTCCAGCCGCTGCATGGGCGCGGGCATGCGGTACGTCCAGTTGTCGTTACCCACCGTGCTCGGCACGTTGATGCGCGTCGTCTCGCCGAAGAGCTCCGGCGCGAGCACCAGCGCCCGCTCGGAGGGCGCGGAGAAGAGCAGGCGGAACAGGCCGCGCTCGCGCTCGTCCGCCGGCGCGTCCTGCTCGAAGCCGCCCAGCTCGGCGAGGCGCGCGCGGTCCGTCTCGGGCAGCTCTGGCCACCAGGCGTTGATGGGCGCGGTGTCGTGTGTGCTGTACGAGGCGACCGACAGCGCAGGCAGCTCCGCCGGGTCGCGCAGCTTCTCCTGGGCGTCGCGCTCCCAGGGCAGGATCTTGTAGCCGGGCACGCCCATCTCCACGAGCGTCGCGCGCACGAACGCCGGGATCACGCCGAGATCCTCGGCGATGAGCGCCGAGCCGCCGGCAGCCTCCAGGATGGCGCCCAGCAGCATCTTGCCGTGCGCGAGCTGGTCCGCCTCCTCCTCCGGGTCGAAGCGGCCGAGCGCCTCGCCCGCCCGCACGTACTGGCGGAAGTACCCGACGACGTGGTCCAGCCGGAAGGAGTGGTAGAGCCGCCCCGCGTGCGCCACGCGCGCGCGCAGCCACGCGTGGCCCTCCTGCGCGAGCGCCTGCCAGTCGTACGGCGGAAGCCCCCACGACTGGCCGACCGCCGAGAACCCGTCCGGCGGCGCGCCCAGATCCAGGTCGTCGCGGAAGATGCGCGCGTTCGCCCACACGTCGGCGCTCTCGCGCCCCACGATGAAGGGCAGGTCGCCCATGAGCGAGACGCTCTCCGCCTCCACCGCCTTGCGGGCGCGCGTCCACTGATCGTGCAGCACCCACTGCAGGTACTGGTGAAAGCGGACCCGGCGGGCGAGCCGCCCGCGCGCCTCGTCGAGGCTCGCCGGATCGCGCAGCCGCTCGGCGGTCGGCCACGTGCGCCAGCCGTGCTCGTGATGCTCGTCGCGCAGCGCCACGTACAGGGCCAGGTCGTCCTCCCACCCGGCCTCGCGGCCGGCGAACATCTCGAGCTCCTTGGCGCGTCGCGTGCCGCGAGACCACTCCCGCTCCTCGAAGCGCGCGAACGCCGCCTCCAGCGCGCGCATCTTCAGGGTGCGCACCGCCTCGTAGTCCACGCGAGGCGCGGCGTGCAGGCGCTCGCGCTCCGCCATTCCCTCCGCGCCGAGCGCCTCGTCGATGGCGGCCGGGTCCAGCTCGGGCACCTCCTCGATGGACGCGTACAGCGGGTCCAGGCCGAAGCCGGTGCGCGCCCCGTAGGGTGAGGTCTCCCCGCGCGCCAGCTCGTAGACGGGCAAGAGCTGCAAGATCCCGAAGCCGGCGCTGCGTACGAAGCGCGCGCACGCGGGCAGATCGCCGATCTCGCCCACCCCCCAGTCGCGGGCGCTGCGGATGGAGAAGAGCGGTAAGGTGACCCCGGCGGTCCGGCGATGCGCCATCGGCGCGCCATCGCACAGGTGGGGCGATGGGGCAAGCCCCTCGTGACTCTTCGATGAGTGACGAAGGGCCGGCTCGATTGTGGCGACCCGGCCGGGATGGCGCGTCCCTGCCGAGGTCGTCGTGGACCGTGCGACCGCTCGCATGCTCCCGCTCCGAGGCCTGGCAGCGAGGCTCGCGGCCTCACGATCTGCGTAGCCGAATCTGCGGTGGTGATTTAGCGTCGCGGCATGGCGGTCACCTACCGGCACGCGGGCGTCGACATCGAGGCGGGCGACGAGCTGGTCGAGCGCATCAAGCCCCTCGCGCGGGCGACGCGCATCGCGGAGGTCCTCGCCGACGTCGGCGGCTTCGCGGGACTCTGCCGCGTGCCGGAGGGCGTGGACGAGCCGGTGCTCGTCAGCGGCACCGACGGCGTCGGCACCAAGCTCAAGGTGGCCTTCGCCACGGGCGTGCACGACACCATCGGCATCGACCTGGTGGCGATGAGCGTCAACGACGTGGTGACGACCGGCGCGCGCCCCCTCTTTTTCCTCGACTACTTCGCCACCAGCAAGCTGGACGTCGCCGTGGCGGAGAAGGTCATCACCGGCATCGCCCGCGGGTGCGAGGAGTCCGGCTGCGCGCTGCTCGGCGGCGAGACGGCCGAGCTCCCCGGCATGTACGCGCCCGGCGAGTACGACCTCGCCGGCTTCTGCGTCGGCGTCGTCGCCCGCTCGCGCCTGGTCGACGGCTCGCGCGTGGCCGAGGGCGATCACGTCCTGGGCCTCGCGTCCTCCGGGCTGCACTCCAACGGCTACTCCCTGGCGCGGCGTGTGCTGGGCGACGCGAGCGAGGAGCGGCCGGAGGAGCTCGGCGGCGCCACGGTGGCGGAGGCGCTGCTCCGCCCGACGCGCCTCTACGCGCGCATCGTCCGGACGCTCTGCGCGCGCAGCGACGTGGACGTCCGGGCGATGAGCCACGTCACCGGCGGCGGGCTCCCCGGCAACCTGCCGCGCGTGCTGCCGGAGGGGCTCGGGGTGCGCCTGGGCGCGCCGTGGCAGCGTCCGCCGGTGTTCGACCTCATCGCCCGGCGAGGCCCGGTCGAGGAGCCGGAGATGCGCGCCACCTTCAACCTGGGTGTCGGCTTCGTCTTCGTGGTCGCCGCGTCCACCGCGACCGGCGCCGCCCGCGCCCTGCACGACGCCGGGGAGACCCCGATCGATCTCGGCCGCGTCGTGCGTGTCGACAAGGAAGCGCCCTTCGAGGCGCGCGTCATCTGGGACGTCACATGACCCTCAAGCTCGGCGTGCTGCTCTCCGGCGAGGGAACCAACCTTCAGGCCATCCTGGACGGGATCGACGCCGGCCAGCTCGACGCGCGGCTCGCCGTCGTCATCTCCAACGTCGCCTCGGCGGGCGGCGTCGCGCGGGCGAAGAAGGCCGGCATCCCCGCCGTGGTCATCGACCACCGCCGCTACGGCAGCCGCACCGCCTTCGACGCCGCGGTGGTGGAGGTGCTGGTCGGCCACGAGGTGGACTACGTGGTGCTCGCCGGCTTCATGCGCGTCGTCACCTCCGAGCTGCTCGACGCCTTCCCCATGCGCGTCGTCAACATCCACCCGGCCCTGCTGCCCGCCTTCCCGGGGCTGAACGCCCAGTCGCAGGCCTTCCACTACGGGGTGAAGCTGACGGGCTGCACCGTGCACTTCGTCGACCAGGGCACCGACACCGGCCCGATCATCGCGCAGGCGGTGGTGCCGGTGCTCGGGACCGACGACGACGAGTCGCTCCGCGAGCGCGTCCTCGGCGCGGAGCACGCCCTGCTGCGCACCGTGCTTCAGTGGATGGCGGAGGGGCGCGTCACCGCCAAGCCGGGGGCCAAGCCGAACGACCGGGCCCGGGTGGAGCTGTCCGGGGTGGAGGGGGCCTTCGTCTACGACATCCCGATGCACGAGCTCGGCCCGCCGTGAGCGGGACGCGGTGACCGGGGCGTCGGAGGCCCCACTGTCAGCATGCTCGCGGTCCGTGCGGCCGGCGGCCCCGCCCCGCGGGCCCATCCCGGTTCGACCAATGTTTCCGCGCTTTTACCTCCGATCCATTGCATGGGGCGCCCCATCCTGGTAGATCGCCGCCGCCGCTCGGGTACGCCCGGCCGGCACGAGGCGTGCTGAAGCGTCCTGCGCGAACGCAGGCGGCCAACCCCTCGAGATCGCGGGTCTCTCGCATCTCTCCGCTGGGGCACCGAGGCTTCGGCACCGCCACACGGACGCGAGAGGCCCTCACTCAGAGAGGTCTCTCGATGAAGTTGCAAGGGAAGAATGCGGCGGCGCGGTGGCTGGGTCTGTTCAGCCTCGCGCTGTTCTTGGTCCCCCTCCTGTTCACCAAGGCGCTCGCCGCAGGCACCGCCACCCCTCCCGAGGTTGGCGGCGGCGAGGCGAGTCTCCACGTCCCCAGCGACGCGTTCCGGACGGTCATGTTCATGGGCGTGCCGGGGCGGACGCTCCTGCTCGGCGGCATCGCCGTGTGCGTGCTCGGCCTGGCCTTCGGCCTCGCCATCTTCGTGCAGCTGAAGAACGCGCCCGTCCACAAGTCGATGCTGGAGATCAGCGAGCTGATCTACGAGACGTGCAAGACGTACCTGCAGACGCAGATGAAGTTCATCCTGATCCTGGAGCTCTTCATCGGCTCCATCATGCTGGTCTACTTCGGCGTCATCCAGCACTACTTCGCCGACGGCAAGACCCTGCAGGTCTTCATCATCCTGCTCTTCTCCGTCATCGGCATCGCCGGCAGCTCCGCGGTCGCCTGGTTCGGCATCCGGGTCAACACCTTCGCCAACTCGCGCACCGCCTTCGCCGCGCTCGAGGGTAAGCCCTTCCCCTGCTACGCCATTCCGCTCAAGGCCGGCATGAGCATCGGCATGATGCTCATCTCCACCGAGCTCATCCTGATGCTCGGCATCCTGCTCTTCATCCCGGGCGAGTACGCGGGCTCCTGCTTCATCGGCTTCGCCATCGGCGAGTCGCTGGGCGCCTCGGCCCTCCGCATTGCGGGCGGCATCTTCACCAAGATCGCCGACATCGGCTCCGACCTGATGAAGATCGTCTTCAAGATCAAGGAAGACGACGCGCGCAACCCGGGCGTCATCGCCGACTGCACGGGCGACAACGCGGGCGACTCCGTCGGCCCCTCGGCGGACGGCTTCGAGACCTACGGCGTCACCGGCGTCGCGCTCATCGTCTTCATCCTGCTCGCGGTCAGCGACCGCACCCTGCAGGTCGAGCTGCTCGTCTGGATCTTCGTCATGCGCATCGTGATGATCATCGCGAGCTCGCTCTCCTACTTCATCAACGACGTCGTGGCGAAGGCTCGCTACAAGGACGTCGACAAGATGAACTTCGAGTCGCCGCTGACGACGCTCGTCTGGATCACCTCCCTCGTCAGCGTCGCGGCGACCTTCATCATCACCAAGCTGCTGGTGCCGGACCTCGGTCACGGGCAGGCGTGGTGGCAGCTCTCGGCGATCATCACGTGCGGCACCCTCGCCGGCGCGATCATCCCCGAGCTGGTCAAGGTCTTCACCTCGACGGAGAGCCGTCACGTGGCCGAGGTCGTCACCGCCTCCAAGGAGGGCGGCGCCTCGCTCAACATCCTCGCCGGCCTCACCGCGGGTAACTTCAGCGCCTTCTGGCTGGGCATGGTCCTCATCGCGCTGATGGGCACCGCCTACTACATCACGATGCTCGGCCTGGGCACGGACCTCGGCATGGTGCTCAACCACATCGACGCCTCGCCGGTCTTCGCCTTCGGCCTGGTGGCCTTCGGCTTCCTCGGCATGGGCCCGGTCACCATCGCGGTCGACTCCTACGGTCCCGTCACCGACAACGCGCAGAGCGTCTACGAGCTGAGCGTCATCGAGGGCATCCCGAACATCGAGGAGGAGATCAAGAAGGACTTCGGCTTCAAGGTCATGTTCGAGAAGGCCAAGCACTTCCTCGAGGAGAACGACGGCGCCGGCAACACCTTCAAGGCGACCGCCAAGCCGGTGCTCATCGGCACCGCCGTCGTCGGCGCCACCACGATGATCTTCTCCATCATCGTGAGCCTCACCGCGGGCTTCACCCAGAACATGGGGAACCTCTCGCTGCTGCACCCGCCCTTCCTGCTCGGCCTCATCGCGGGCGGCTCGGTGATCTACTGGTTCACCGGCGCCTCCACCCAGGCCGTGTCCACGGGCGCGTACCGCGCGGTGGAGTTCATCAAGAAGAACATCAAGCTGGAGGGCGTGGAGAAGGCGAGCATCACCGACTCCAAGAAGGTGGTCGAGATCTGCACGATCTACGCGCAGAAGGGGATGTTCAACATCTTCATGACCGTCTTCCTCGGCGCGCTCGCCTTCGCCTTCTACGAGAGCTACTTCTTCATCGGCTACCTCATCGGCATCGCCCTCTTCGGTCTCTTCCAGGCGCTCTTCATGGCCAACGCCGGCGGCGCCTGGGACAACGCGAAGAAGGTGGTCGAGGTGGAGCTCAAGGAGAAGGGCTCCGCGCTCCACGACGCGACCGTCGTCGGCGACACCGTCGGCGATCCGTTCAAGGACACCTCGAGCGTGGCCATGAACCCGGTCATCAAGTTCACGACCCTGTTCGGCTTGCTCGCGGTCGAGCTGGCCGAGCAGCTGGAGAAGCAGCAGGGCGCGCAGCTCCGCCACATCATCGCGGCGGTGCTCTTCGTCGTGATGCTCTTCTTCGTGTACCGGTCCTTCTACGGCATGCGCATCGAGAGCGACGCCGCCGGCGGCGCCGCGGCGGCAGAGCCGCGCGAGGAGCCGGCCGAGTAGGCCCCTCCGGGGTCGAGGGAAAGCCCGCGCCGGCACGTTCGGCGCGGGCTTTTCTTTTTCTCTGGGGGGCGGGCGGGGTTACCATGGCCAATCGGAGGATCGATGCCGAGCTACGAGATCGTGCAACGCCTGATGTCCATGTCGGCCCAGTACGACGTCAAGGTGAACGGCGAGGGCGAGCCGAGCATGCTGGTCAAGGGCGAGCTCGTCACGACCACGCCCCACCTGCACCTGAGCGACGTCAAGGAGGGCAAGCCTCTGGCGACCCTCAAGGGCAACGTTCTCAAGACGAAATTCCAGGTGCGCGGCCCCGGCAACGAGGAGATGGCGACCCTCAACTTCTCCGCCATCGCCTTCCGCAAGACGCTCACCATGTCGGTCAACGGCAAGGGCTACCACGCCAACGCCGGCGTCGTCGGCGTCGTGAAGGACGTCTTCGAGTGCAAGAACAACGACGGCAAGATCGCGTTGATCGTCATGAAGGAGCCTGGCATCCGCGACCGCTTCAAGGTGGACCTGCGCGAGGAGCGCGACGTGCCGCCGGAGGTGGCCGTCCTCGCCGCCATCGCCATCCATTCCCGCTTCTACGAGTGACCCCCTCGGCGAGTGATGACCCCGACGCCGGGTGGAATGGCCGCAGACCGGTCGCTCGGTCACTCGCCGCGGTCCCCCCCTCATCCCGCGGCTTTTCCCTCCCGAACGTCGGAGTGCAAGCATGCTTGCACTCCGGCGCGTGGCGCGGTGTCGATGAAAGGGGGGGCAGGGAGTCCCCGGGTCTTGCGCTCCGGCTCGAATTCTTCGATAAGGCTGTCCGCGGAACCGCCTCTGCGGGGCGGCCGATGAGGAGCCATGGAGCGAGGGATTGCCGAGGAGCGGCTTGTCGACTTCGGGGACTTCCCGGGTGACGTCGGGCCCCACGAGTTTGCCAACACCTGCCGCCGCGCGGTGCTGCAGATCCTCGCCGGCGCCCGCGACGGGTGGGGCAAGCGCGAGCTCGCGCTCTGGCTGAGCGGCCCGTACCGCACGCTCACCTTCGGTGACGCGCCCATGTCCGGCGAGCACGCCCTCGGCCTGCGCGCCGGCGTCCCCGACTCCGCCTCCTTCCGGCGCAGCGCGGTCTTCGCGCAGGTGCTGACGCTGGAGACCGACACCCCCGCCGAGTCGGACCTCACCCCCGTCCCCGCGAGCGGCGTGACCGTCCCGGAAGATCGCGTCTCGCGCCTGCTCGCCGACATGCGCACCGACGTGGTCTTCGTCCTGCGCGAGCTCATGACGCCGGAGGGCCTCACCGCCTTCGCCGCCCACGCCGCCATGACCGAGCTGGTCGGCCGCGCCCGCGATACCGACGGCAACCTCGCGCTGGTGCCCCGCGCGCGCGGCCGGATGAGCCTCGTCGATCGCGTGCTGTCCCTCGTCGCGGTCGACGCGCTGCTCCGCCCGGAGGGCTACGAGCACTCCCTGTTCGTGTGCGAGCGCTGCGACGCGCCGGTCTTCGACGTGGCGTCGCGACCGGCGGGCGTGTGCGCGGTGCACGTGAGCGGCGTCGGCCCGAAGGGCCGCGCGGAGTAGCGCTACTCCGTCTCCTTCTTCGAGCCGCCGAAGTCCTGGTTGTACCAGGCGGACAGGCCGAAGACGAAGATCGCGTGCCCGTAGCCGCCGGCGGCGCCCGCCTGCATGTCGATGCGCGGGAGCAGCCGCACGTGGTGGCCGATCTTGAAGTGCATCGCCACCGTCAGCAGGAAGTCCCCGCCGCCGCGGCCGATGGACGTGCCATTGGAGTCGCCGATGGAGACGTAGCGCAAGGCGGCGCCCGCGGCGCCGAAGAAGCCGAAGCCCTTGGGGTTGGAGAACCACCCTGCCTCGAAGCCGAAGAGGAAGCTGGAGACGCTCTGCGCCATCGTCTTGCTGGGCGTGACGAAGAGCGTGCCCGAGCCGATGAGGCCGCCATAGAAGTTGCGGAGGAAGCGCGCGCCGCCCTCCAGGCCAAAGTCGCCCGCCGGGCCGACGTCGGCGCCCATCTCCCCCGCGGCGAGGGCGAAGCCGCCGCGGAAGCCGCCCATCGCGCTGTAGAGGGACTCGGTGGGCTGCTTCACCACCAGCTTCGGCGACTCGGGCGGCAGCTCGTGCGGGTCGATCGTCGGCGCGGCGTCCGCGGTGGTGGTCGCCGTGGCGGCGTCGGCGCCGTCGGCCGTGGCGTCCCCCGGCGCCGGCGCGCCGGCGTCGTCCTGCGCGAAGGCGAGCGCCGGGACGAGGAGCGCCGGGGCGAAGAGGAGCGCCGTGCGACGCATCAACGCAGGTTGATGTCGAAGAAGACCTTCACGCCGAGCACGCCCCACATGTGGATGCTTGCGTTGCTGACGCTCTGGGACGTGCCGTCGCCGGCCTCGAAATTGGAATAGGAGCCGATGCCGAAGCTGGCGTTGGGCAGGATACGGAGCGGGCCCGCGGGAATGGCGAGGCCGAGGGTGAGCAGGAACTCCGGGCCGGAGAAGACGTTGTACGCGGTGCTGAGGTCGTCGAGGGTGAAGTTCACCTTCGTCGTGCGCCAGCCGAAGCCGAGGTTGCCGTAGAAGCCGAAGTGGTCCGGGCTGCTGATCACGCCGATGGTGGCGCCAACGAGCGAACCTGTGCTCAATCGGCTGAGGACCGAGTTGGTCCCGACCACGATGGTCTGGCTGCCGCCGTCGGAGTAGGCGTCGCCCTCCAGCGTGGCCGCCACGACCCAGATGTTGGCGAAGCGCAGGCCGGCATCCAGGCTGAACGCCGCGCCGGCCCCCACGTTGTCGGCGAGGCTGGGGCTGTTGCTGTCGCCGGTGAAGTTGCCGCCGCTGGGGAAGGCGATGCCCAGGCCGCCGCCGAGCAGGAGGCCCGTCCTGGAGACCTTCGGCTTCGGCCGGGCCGACGGGGGGACCCACTTGCCGCCCGTGCCCGTGCCCGTGCCCGTGCCCGTGCCCGTGCCGGCCCCCGTTCCCGTATCGGTGCCGGTGCCCGTCGCCGTCCCACCACCGCCGCCGCTGATGGTCACCCCGTTGCCCCCGCCGCCAGGCGGCCCGTAGGTCACCCCGCTCCCCCCGCTGCCCGCCTTCATCGTCAGGTGGACCTCCTGCGTCTGCTTCTCGCGCACGTCGAGCGACTGCTCCGCCTGATCGTACCCCTGCGCGATCGCCACCACCTTGTGGTGCCCGGGGTCCACCGGACGCCCCACGCCCAGCAGCGCGTTGGGCACCTGCTGGTTGTCGACGGTGACCGTCAGCCCCGGCGCGTTGGACGGCTGCACGAAGATCTTCAGCTTGGGGATGCGCGGCTCCACCTTCCCCAGCTCCCCCGCCGCGGCCTCCTTCGCCTTCTGGAACGCGTCTGGAGAGCCCGCCGGGAGCTGCGTGTTGACGATGGCGCGGTACTCCTCCGACGCCTCCACCAGCTGCCCCAGCGCGGCCTTGCACTGCGCCATGCGCAGCGCCGTCGTTGGCGCCGGGTACACCGAGAGGGACCGCTGGTACTTGTCCACCGCGTCGGCGTACTTGCCCTGCTGCTGCAACGCCCAGCCGGCGTTGTACAGGTCGCGCGCGGCCTGTCGGTCGGCGTCGCTCACTTGCTGGGCGACGGCGGGACGGGGGGCGAGGCAGACGGTGGCGGTGAGGGTGGCGAGGGAGAAGACGAGGGCGCGTGTGTGCATGGGAAGCTCAGGACGAGCGTCAGCTCGTGAGTAAGAGGCAGCCTACCGAAAGACGAGCCCCGGTGTCCCCCAATTCTCTTTTCCGCCCCTGCTGGGCGAGAAAGCGGTCAGAAGCCGGGGCCGAAATCGCCGCCGCCGGGGGGCTTCTTCGTGGTGTGCGCGGGGGGCGGAGGCGGAGGGGGCTTCTTGACGGTGGTCGTCGCCGGGGGCGGAGGCGGCTTCACGCGATGCTGCACCTTCGTGGTGTGCGCAGGCTTCGCCGTCGTGGCCGGTTTGGTGGTGGTGTCCGCCGGCGGCGGGGTGACGGTGGGAGGCGGCGGCGCCGTCACCAGCGCGGTGACCGTCGTGGTGGGCGGCTCGGCGGTGTTGACCGTGTCCACCTGCGCGGCGCCGGCGGTGTGGCTCTCGCCCGCGCCGGAGAGCTTGATGACGCCGAAGACGCCCAGCCCGACGCCCAGGATGGCCGCGCCGATCGCGGCCACGACGAGTCCTGAGGAGCGCTGCGGCGGCGCGGGGGTGGCGACGAAGGGGGCGGACGTCGCGCTCGGTCCGCCGGGCGCGCCGTAGCCCGGCTGCGTCCCGCCGCTACCGTAGGGCGGGGGCGACGCGTAAGGCGAGGGCGACTGCGCCGGCACGCCGTAGGGCGTGGCGGGCCCCGACGCTGCGGGCACCATCGCGGGGGTGTTGTACGCGGGGACGGCCGACGCGCTGATCTGCGGCCCGCGACGCAGGTTGACGCCGCATGCGTAGGCGAGGGCGTCGGCGAGCTCCTGCGCGCTGCCGAAGCGACGGTTGGGATCGCGGTCGAGCGCGCGGGCGAACCAGGCGTCGAACGCAGGCGGCAGACCGGGCAGCCGCTGCGAGGGCACAGGGATGGGAGAGGTGCAGATCTTGACGAGCAGATTGCCCAGCGACTCGCCCTCGAAGGGCAGGGTGCCGGTCACGCACTTGAAGACGATGACGCCCATCGACCAGAGGTCGGTGCGGTGGTCGACGTTGCGCAGGCCACGCGCCTGCTCCGGCGACATGTAATAGGGCGTGCCGAGCACCGCGCCGGTCTTGGTGCTGGAGGAGACGCCCTGCTCCTGCGTGGGGTTTTTCATCTTGGCGATGCCAAAGTCCAGGACCTTGGCGACCTCTTCCTCCTCCTCCGAACGGACGAGGAAGATGTTCTCCGGCTTGAGGTCGCGGTGGACGATGCCGTGGTCGTGCGCCTTCTGCAGCGCGCGGCAGACCTGCTGCACGATGACCGCCGTCTCCTGCGGGGAGAGGCGACGCGCGCGCTCCAGGCGCTTGTCGAGCGGCTCGCCGACGAGCAGCTCCATGACGATGTAGGGCTTGCCGTCGTCGGTGACGCCGTGGTCGAAGATCTGGATCGCGTGCTTGGACTGGAGGGCGGCGGCGGCGCGCGCCTCGTTGTCGAAGCGCTTGCGGGCCTCCTCGTTGTCCGTGTACTCGCTCTCGATGAACTTGATGGCGACGCGCGTGCTCAGCGAGACGTGACGCCCCTCCCACACCGATCCCATGCCACCCCGACCGATCATGCGGAGCAGCTCGTACTTCCCGGCGACCAGGCCGTTGCTGGGAGGGGCTTCGTTGGACATCTCAGTGGGTAGGACGAGGGGTGCGCACCAACGATTCGACGCGCGAACGACGACGACGATCTCCTTGAACGTAACGCGAAAGACCCCCCAGGGTCCAGCGCGCCAGCTGCCAGCTCGAGCAAGCTCTACGCCAGCCGGCGGGCGCGGCTTCCCCGCAGGAAATCAGGGCGCCCATGACCGGCCATTCACAGTTGTCAGGAAGCCCGTGACGCAGGTGTCCGTGTGCGCGCATGTGCGCAACGACTCTTGCCGCAAGTCGGGAGAGAAGCGGCCGTATGTCTGCCATATGGGCCGGCACGCACTCCTCGTCCTCCTCGCCGCCGCGAGCGCGATGACCCTCTCGCGCAGCGCGCAGGCGGACCCGGTGAGGCTGCACGTGGGCGGCGGGCTCGCTCACGCCGTCGGCGCGCCGCAACAGACGCAGTTCGGCTTCGGCGGAGCGGGGGCGGTCTCGGTGGAGATCCCCGTCGCGGGGCCGTTCGGCGTGCAGGCGGAGGTCTCGACCATCGTGCTCTCGGCGGGCAGCAACGACGATCCCTCGCTGGTGGCCAAGGGCACCGGCATCGGCATCGGGGCGATGCTCGGCGTGCGGGTGCGCCCCTTCTCCGCGAAGCCCGGCGGTCTGTGGCTGGACGCCAACGGCGGGCTCGCGCCCACCGGCAACGTCGCGCGGCCCGGCTTCGACGCGCACGTGGGCTGGGACTTCCGCGTGGGCAAGGGCCGCTTCGATCTCGGCCCTTACGTCGGCTACACGCACATCTTCCAGCTCGGGGAGGGGCCGCGCCCCGAGGACGCGCACATCCTGGCGTTCGGGATCGAGGTGGGGCTCGGCGCGCCGCCGCCCAAGCCGCCGCCGCGCACCGATCGCGACAAGGACACGGTCTACGACGACGAGGACGCGTGCCCGGACGTGACCGGCCGCCGCACCACCGACCCGAAGACCAACGGCTGCCCGCGCACCGACCGCGACGGCGACGCGGTCTACGACGACGAGGACGCGTGCCCGACCGTCCCCGGCCGCCGCACCACCGACCCGAAGACCAACGGCTGCCCGCGCACCGACCGCGACGGCGACGCGGTCTACGACGACGAGGACGCGTGCCCGGACACGCCCGGCGTGCGCACCACCGACCCCAAGACGAACGGGTGCCCCGCCGCCGACCGCGACGCCGACGGCATCCCCGACGTGGAGGACGCGTGCCCCGACGTCGTCGGAGTGCCGACCAACGATCCGAAGACCAACGGGTGCCCGCCCGCGGCCGGCTCGGTGCGCGTCGCCGGTGACGAGATCGAGCTCGACGAGGTCATCCTCTTCGGCACCGACAGCCCGCGGGTGCGCCACGAGAGCTGGCCCATCGTCAAGAAGGTGGCGGAGCTGCTGCTGGCCAACCCCGACATCGAGGAGGTCGACATCGAGGGGCACGCCGACGAGCGCGGCACCGAGCAACACAACCTGATGCTCTCGCGGTCCCGCGCGCAGAGCGTGAAGCGGCTGCTGGTGAAGTTCGGCGTGGCGGACTCGCGCATCAAGACGCACGGTTACGGTGACAAGAAGCCGCGGGCCACCGGCAGGACGGTGCAGGCGCTGCGGAAGAACCGGCGCGTGGAGTTCCAGATCACCAAGACGCAGTCGCTCTCGATGCCCAAGGAGGACCGATGAAGCTCGTGGCGGCGCTCGCTGCGCTGACGGCCGGCGCGCTCCTCGCGGCGGGGGCGGGGTGCGGCGCGGACAACGCGCTCGTCGGCGGCGAGTGCGCGCCCGGCTACGTGCTCGTCGGCGAGGCGTGCGTGCCCGCGGGGGACGTCAACGGTGACGGCGGGGGCCAGGGGGACTCCGGCGACGCCGACGGCTCCAGGATCGACGCGAGCCGCGACGGCGCGACGGGCGACGGCGCGACGGGCGACGGCGGCACCGGCGACGGCGCGGTGGGTGACGGCGGCGCGGGCGACGGCGCGGTCACCGACGCCGACGGCGGCGGCGGGTGCCCGCAGGGCCAGATCGTCTGCAACGCGGTCTGCGTCGACCCCATGACCGACCCCTTCAACTGCGGCGGGTGCGGCAACGTCTGCCAGTCCTTGCTCTGCTCGGCGGGCAAGTGCCAGGGCAGCGTGGCAGGCCACGCGGTGGTCATCGGACACGACTTCGCCGGCGCGTACTCCGCCGCGCAGGCCAAGGTGCTCGGCAACGCGGCGACGCTGCCGCCGGGCAACACCATCCAGGTGCGCTCCTACGAGCAGTACGCGGCGCCCAACGCCGTCAACGCGGTGAAGTCGGTCATCACCGCCGCGGCGCAGGCGCAGAACCGGACGGTGACCTACACCACCGCCTCGCAGCCGTCCGACGTGAGCTCGGCGATGACCAACCAGAACACCGACGTGCTGGTCGTCTACGACCAGTCGAAGGCGCCGGCCAGCACGCTCGCGGGCATCGGCGCGGGGTGGGCCTCGGCGCTCGCCACCTTCGAGCAGAGCGGAGGGGTGGTGATCGTGCTGGACGGCCAGGGCGGGCAGGACCCGCAGATGCCCGCGCTGATCAAGAGCGCGCAGATCCTGGACGTGTCCTCCGACACCGTGGTGCAGAGCGGCACGCCGCTGCTGGTGGCCGCCCCGCAGGATGCTGTCGGCCTGGGGGTGCTCAGCCCCTACGGCGCCGGCAAGCACACGGTGCACTTCGCCTGCAACGAGCCGAACGCCAACATGGTGACGTACGTGGTGGAGGACCCGAGCGGAGACGCGGGCGCGTCGCAGCCGGTGGTGGTGCACAAGGTCGTACCCTGAGACGCCATCAGTGCGCGGCGGCCCAGTTCTTCCCGCTGCCCACGTCGACGACGAGGGGGACGTCCAGCTTCATCGCCGCCTCCATCGCCTCCTTCACGCGGCCCATCGCCTCCTTCGCGCGCTCCTCCGGCACCTCGAAGACGAGCTCGTCGTGCACCGTCAGCACCATCCGCGCGCCGGGGACGACGTCACCCTTGCCGAGGTGCACCATCGCCAGCTTCAGGATGTCCGCCGCCGTGCCCTGGATGGGCGTGTTGCGCGCGATGCGCTCCGCCTCGAAGCGCAGGCCGCGGTTGGCGGAGTGCAGGTTGGGCAGGAAGCGGCGCCGGCCGAGCAGCGTGCGCACCGCCTCCCCGCGCCGCGCGCTCTCCACCGCGCCCTCCATGAACCGCGCGACACCCTCGTAGCGCTCGAAGTACGCCGCGATGAAGCGCGCCGCGTCCGCGCGCGGGATGTCCAGCTGCCGGGCGAGCGCCGCCTCGCCCATGCCGTAGATGACGCCGAAATTGATCGTCTTGGCCTTGCGTCGCATGTCGGAGGTGACCGCCGAGCGCTCCACGCCGAAGACGATGGACGCGGTGAGCGCGTGCACGTCCTGCGCGGTGCGGTAGGTCTCCACCAGCATCGGGTCGTGGGAGAGGTGGGCGAGCACGCGTAGCTCGATCTGCGAGTAGTCCGCCGAGACGAGCACGCACCCCGGCGGCGCGACGAAGGCGGAGCGGATCTCCTGCCCGAGCTCGCTGCGGACGGGGATGTTCTGCAGGTTGGGATCGCTCGAGGCGAGGCGGCCCGTCGCCGCGACGGCCTGGTTGAACCGGGTGTGGATGCGCCCGGTCTTCGGGTTGACGAAGCGGGGGAGCGCGTCGATGTAGGTGCCCTTCAGCTTGTCGATCTCGCGGAAGTCGAGCACCACGCGCGCGAGCTCGTGCTCCCCGGCGAGCTCCTCCAGCACCTCGGCGTCGGTGGAGCGGCCGCCCTTGGGCGTGCGCTTGACGACGCGCAGCTTGAGCTGATCGAACAGGATGGTCTCCAGCTGATCGCGCGACCGGATGGCGAACTCGCGGCCGGCGATCTCCTTGGCGCGCGCCTCCACGCGGCGCAGCTCCTCCCCCACGCGCGCGCCGATGACGCCGAGCTGCGCGGTGTCGACCAGCACGCCGGCGAGCTCCATCTCGGCGAGCACGCGCGAGAGCGGGACCTCCACGTCGCGGTAGAGCGGGCCGAGCCCCTCGCTGTCCAGCCGCGGCGCCAGGCGCGCGGCGAGCGCCGCGCAGGCCTCCGGCGCCGGCGCGGCCAGTTCGGTGGCGTGCTCGACGTCCAGCGACTCGAAGGAGAGCGCCTTCTTCGACGCGGGCTGCGCGGTGGGCAGGTCCACCCCGAGCTCGCGCCGCCCCAGCTCGACGAGGCCGATGGGGGCCTCCGGATCGAGCAGGTAGGCGGCCAGCAGCGTGTCGAAGACGGGGCCGGCGAGCGGGATCTCGTGGCGCGCGAGGACCACCTCGTTGGTCTTCATGTCGTGCGCCTGCTTGGTGACGGCGGGATCGACGAGCACCGGGCCGAGCACCTCGCGCAGGTCGCCGAGGCCGATCTGCTTGGGCGCGCCGAGGTAGCGGTGGCCCACCGGCGCGTAGAGGCCGACGCCCGGGCCGGTCGCGAGGCCGACGCCCACGATGGCCGCGCGGTGGGGATCGCTCTCGGTCATGTGGACGTGCAGCGCGAGTGTCCTGGTCGCCCTCGCCTCCGCGGCGACGCGCTCCAGCGCCGCGCGGTCGCCGACCATCGCGAAGGCGCGCTTCTGCGGCGCGGGGGGCGGCAGCTTGTCGAGCAGCCGGGTGAACTCCAGCTCGGTGAAGAGGGCGCGCAGCGCGTCCTGGTCCGCGCCGCCGTAGCGCAGGTGCTCCTTGTCCCACGCGATGGGGACGTCCGCCTCCAGGGTGACCAGCCTCTGCGAGATGCGCGCGTCGCCCTCGTGCGTCTGCAGCGCCTCGCGCAGCTTGGCGCGCTTGATGTCGCCCAGGTGAGCGTACACGCCCTCGAGCGTGCCGTAGTCACGCAGGAGATCGCTGGCCGTCTTGGGACCCACGCTGGGCACGCCGGGCACGTTGTCGGAGCTGTCACCGGTGAGCGCGAGGTAGTCGCGCACCTGGCTGGGGCGCACCGCCAGCTTCTCGGTCACCTCCCGCGGGCCGTAGACGCGGTCGCGCATCGAGTCCCACATCAGGACCTGCTGGTCCTCGTCGTGGACGAGCTGCATCAGGTCCTTGTCGGCGCTGACGATGACGACCCGCACGCCCTCCTTCGTCGCGCGCATCACGACGGCGGCGATGACGTCGTCCGCCTCGAAGCCCTCCTGCTGGTAGACCGGGATGTTGTACGCGCGCACGACCTGCTCGCAGCGCGCCATCTGCTGGCTCAGGTCCGGCGGCGGCGGCGGGCGCGTGGCCTTGTAGCGGGCGTCCAGGTCCTTGCGGAAGCTGCGCCGCGAGTCCATCGCGACGGCGAGCATGCTCGGCCGCTTCTCGTTGACGATCTTCTGCAGCATCGTCACCGCGCCCATCACCGCGTGGGTGGGCTCGCCCCTGGTGGAGGAGAGCGGCGGCAGCGCGTGGTACGCGCGGAAGACGTAGCCCGACAGGTCGATGAGGAAGAGGACGTTGTCGGTGCCGGGAGCGGGGAGGGAGGGCCCACCGGCCGCGGGCGTCTTGGCCATGGGGGTGCATAGGCCGCGGAGGTGCCCGGCGTAAAGGGCCGCGCGCCGGGCGCCCGGCGCGGGCGGACGCCAGGGAAGGGATCTCAGCCGCCGGAGTAATGGGTGGCGACGGCGTAGGGGAAGTACACGACGAGGTGGAGCGCCACGAGGACGATGACCAGGACGTTGATCTTCGTCCAGTCGAGCGGCGTGCCGCGCACCGTCAGGGTGTGCTCGGGGCGCGTGTGGGCGGAGAGCCCGGCGGCGATGGCGTACATGCCGGGCAGGAAGATGCCGAGGATGAAGCGGTTGCCCGCGGCGATGGGGCCATACCAGCCGAAGAGCACCAGGTGGAGCAGCAGGTACGGCACCACGAACCACGCCTGCGCGCTCGCGTCGCGACGGAAGAGGCCGCGCCGCACCTCCGGGTACTTGCGCACCATGGCGACGAGCACGCCGAGGTACAGCAGCGCGAAGAGGGCGTAGCCGTGCGAGATGAGGCAGTTGCCGAGCACCTCGCCCAGGCCTCGCGTCTCGCGCCACGCCATCTGCCCGAGGGTGTGGGTGTGCCAGTAGGTGGCCATCGACGGCACCTCGGCGGGCGGCAGCGAGGGCCCCTCGTGCACCAGATCCAGCCGCGCCTGCAGCGCGAGGAACTGCTCCCACGAGTCGCACCACATCACATAGGTGGAGCTCATGTTGTAGAGGTAATGGCCGAAGACGCGCCGGCTGTTCTTCGCGTACGGCCAGATGGCCGCGAGGAAGATCGCGAAGGAGAGGGCGACCTGGCCCGCCGGCACCAGCGCGCGCGGATCCCGGCGCCGTACGAGCAGCACCGCCGCGCGCACCGCGACCGCCAGCGCCAGCACGTAGAAGCCCACGAGGGCGGTGGCCTTGACCATGAACGCCGCCGCGAGAAGCAGGCCAATCCCCGCCGCGAGCGCCCACGAGGGCCGCGCCCACGCGTCGCACATCGCCACGAAGAGCGCGAAGGTCGCCGCGTAGGAGAGCGGCTCCGCCTGCACGTACCCCGCGCGGAAGGCGAAGACGAAGAAGACGGCGACGAGCGCCACCGCGATCGCCGGCGCGCGCGGCAGACGGCGCCACAGGATGAGCGCCGAGAAAGCCGCGGCGAGCGCGCCCAGCGCGATGCACACCAGCTTGGCGCGCGGGAAGAAGGCGCCGGGCGACTCGCCGTCGCGGTAGAAGAGCGACAGCAGCTCGGGGAGCGCGGGCATCTGGAGCCGGTTGCCGACCGCCGCGCCGTGGCTGTCGTGGACGAGCCGCGCATACGCGATGTACGAGTCCTGGTCGTGGCGGCGCCAGTCGCGGTTGACGCGCGTGGCCTGCGCCAGCGCTCCTCCGAGGAAGAGGGCGGCGAGCGCGGCGACCACGAGCGCCCGCGCGGCCGGTCGCTCGAGCCAACGCCGCGCCCACTCCAGCCTCACGGCGCGGACGGTATCACGGCTACCTGGCGGACTCGCGCACCGTCACGTCGACGCGCCGCCCGATGGAGAGCGCGAAGAAGGCGCTCCCCTCGCCGCTGGTGAAGGTGCCGCCGATGGCGAAGACGTCGCCGTGCAGGCCGTCGTGCACCGCGTCGGGGGAGACCCGGCTGCTCACGTGCAGGTGCGTCACCGGCCCGGTCGCGACGAAGCTCCGCCCGTCGATGAGCGCCATGGTGCGCACGATGGCGCGCCGGAGGGCGGGGGACGCGTCGCCGGAGACGGTGTAGTGCGCCAGCTTGCCGTCCGCCTCGATCCGGAAGGTGATGTCGGCGGAGCCGGCGTCCCCGAAGGGCACGCTCGCCCACACCGCATCGCCGCTGGACGCCTGCGGGAAGGCGCGTGTGAAGGCCACCGCGACGGCGACGGCGGCCCGCTCCCCGACGGCGCCGTAGGTGAGCGGGGGAGGGGTGGGCGCGGTGGCGGTGCCGGACCCAGCGGCGGTGGCGACCGCGGCGGCGTGGCGCGGCGGCGCGACCGCGCGGGTGGGCGCGGTGGCCTGCGGCTCCGGGTCCACCTGCGCGGGCGGGGGAGGAGGCGCCTGCTCGATCACCTCGGTGACGTCGAAGGTGTCTCCGGTGAGCACCGGCGTCGGGTCGGCGACCGCCTTCGCCCGCGGCCTCAGCCAGACCCCGGTGAACACCGCCCCGTGGAGGGCGGCGGAGAGGCCGAAGAAGAGCAGGGGGGAGGCGCGTCGCACGTCCGTACCATGGTGGTAGACGACCGGCGCGCCGACAAGTTCCGCGTTTGCGCTATGGTGCCGCCAATGCGCATCCTCTCGGGCGTTCAGTCCTCTGGAAAGCTGCACATCGGCAACTACTTCGGCGCCATCCGGCAGTTCATCCGACTGCAGGAGCACAACGAAGCGCTCTTCTTCATCGCCAACCTCCACGCCATGACCACCGTCCGCGATCCGGCGGCCATGCGGGCGCTCGCCACCGACGTCGCCCTGGACTACCTCGCGCTCGGTCTCGACCCTACGAAGGCGGTGCTCTTCCGGCAGTCGGACATCCCGGAGATCCCCGAGCTCTTCTGGTACCTCGCCGTGATCACCCCCATGGGCCTCCTCGAGCGCGCACACTCCTACAAGGACAAGACCGCCAAGGGCATCTCGCCCGACGCCGGTCTCTTCACCTATCCGGTCCTCATGGCCGCCGACATCCTGCTCTACGGGGCGGACGCCGTGCCCGTCGGCAAGGATCAGGTGCAGCACCTGGAGATGACGCGCGACATCGCGACCAAGTTCAACCTCGCCTACGTCCCCGGCTACGACCCCAAGCGCGACGAGCACGACGAGACCCGGAAGGTGGAGGGCATCCTCAAGCTCCCCAGCGCGCTCGTCCAGCAAGAGACCGCCGTGGTGCCCGGCCTGGATGGGCAGAAGATGAGCAAGAGCTACAAGAACACCATCGATCTGTTCTCCGACGACAAGACGACGAAGAAGCAGATCATGAGCATCAAGAGCGACTCCACCCCACTGGAGGCGCCGAAGGACCCCGCCGCCACACCCATCCACGCCCTGCTGAAGCTCTTCGCCTCGGAGCCGGAGATGGCGGAGGTCGACCGCACCTTCCGGGAGGGCGGCAAGGGCTGGGGCCACTACAAGCAGCAGCTCGTCGATCTCTTCCACGCGACCTTCGCCCCGGCGCGCGCGCGTCGGGCGGAGCTCGCGGCGGACCCCGCGCACGTCGAGGGCATCCTGCGCGAGGGCGCGGAGCGCGCGCGCGCCGTCGCCGCACCCGTCATCGCGCGGGTCCGTGAGGCGGTCGGCACCGGGCAGGTGCGGCCGCAGGCTGGCCGACGGCCCGAAGGGCGCGGCGATTGAGCTCCCGCCGCGTCCCGCAGGGTCGCCTGGGTCGGCTGGCGCGCTTCGCCGCCGCCGGGGCCCGCAGCGGCGCGGGCCTGCTGCTCTCCCACGGGAGCGAGGGCGCCGCCCACGGCACCGCGGAGATCCTCGGCACCCTGCGCGGCCTCGCGGCGAAGGTCGGGCAGATGGCGTCGTACGTGGACGGCGTCGTCCCGGAGGAGCACCGCGAGGCCTACGAGGCGGCGATGAAGAAGCTCCGCGCCGCGGCGCCCACCACCTCCATCGAGGAGATCCGCGCCACGGTCGAGGAGGAGCTGGGCGCGCCCGTCGATCGCCTCTACGCCGAGTGGGACGACGAGCCGCTCGCCAGCGCGTCGATTGGCCAGGTCCACCGCGCGCGCCTCCCGGACGGCGTGGAGGTCGCGGTGAAGGTGCAGCACACCGGCATCACCAGGGCGATCGAGGCCGACCTGCAGAACGCGGGCATCGTCGAGCAGATGGCGGGGGCGATGGGCGCGCGCCGCTTCAACTCCAAGGCGGTGCTGGAGGTGATCCGCACGCGCTTCCGCGAGGAGCTCGACTACCGCCTGGAGGCCGAGCACCAGGTGTTCTTCGCCGGCGTCCACGCGGGCGACCCGCAGATCCACGTCCCGCGCGTGGTGGCGGAGCGCAGCGCCGCGCGCGTGCTGACGACCGAGCTGGTGCGGGGCAGCTCCTTCGACGACGCCTGCGCCGCGGCCGAGGCCGAGCGCGAGGAGTGGGCCCGGACGCTCTGGCGCTTCGTCTTCAAGGGCAACCTGGTGGGCGGCCGGTTCAACGCCGACCCGCACCCCGGCAACTACTTCTTCCACGAGGACGGGCGCATCAGCTTCCTGGACTTCGGCTGCGTCCAGCCCATCCCCCGGACGCAGCAGCTCGGCGCCGCGGCGATGCACCGCGCCGCCATCGCCGGCGACGATCGCGCCTTCCGCGAGGGCCTGCGCCGCATGCTGGAGCTCGAGCCCGGCCCCTACGACGACCTCATGGCGAACTTCGTCCGCCGGTGCTTCGATCCGCTCTTCGAGCGGCCGTTCCGGATCACCCGCCCCTACGCGGGCAGCCTCGTCGAGGTCTTCAAGGAGACGCTCGCCAGGGCGCGCAAGCTCCCCGCCGCGCAGGTCGCGCCCATCTCGGAGGACGTCTTCTTCATGAACCGCCTCAACTTCGGCTTCTACTCGGTGCTCGCCCGGCTGGACGTGAGCGTCGACTACGCCGAGGTCGAGCGCGGCTTCACGCGCGACATCCCCGAGTGATCGCCCCGCTCACTTGCGGCGCACCGCCGGCATCTGCGGCTGCGTCGGCGCGTTCTGCGCGACCGCCCGCTTGTGCGGCGGACGGACGTCCTCCGCCAGCACCGGCCGCGCGACGAAGTCGCGGGGGCGCGTGAGGTAGTCGGCGAGGACCAGGGCGATCACCCTGTCCGCCAGGCGCCCGCCCTGCGCGTCGATCGGGACGAACCCCCGGGCCCCGGAGGTGTCGTGCGCGGGGACGATGTGCACCACCGGCGGGAGCTTGCGCACCAAATCCTCGGTCGCGCGCGCCGCGAGCGCCATGCGGACCGCCGCGGTCACCTCCGCCTGCGCCGCGGCGACGATGGCGCCGCGCGGCTCGGTGTTGCCCTCGCTGGGCGGCGTCACCATCCGTCGCGGCCCGAAGCGCGTCGCCTCCCGGTACGGGCCGCGCAGCCACGCCGCCAGCGTCGGCTTGGTCGCGTCCAGTTCGAGGAATGCACGCACCGCGTCTCGCGAGGCGTCGGCCACCTGGGCGAGAGAGACGTGCCGAGGCAACGCGATCGAACGCTTCGAGAGCATGATTCTGACCCCCCCAATCTGTGACCCCGACGGTCCGTCCGGTAAATACGGGAGAACCACTATCCGTACAGTCACACCGGCGGCCGGATGGAGGTGCCTGCGCGTCCCATCTTCCTCGCCACGCGGAACGCCATCTCCAGCGCCTGGGCGTAGTTCAGTCGCGGGTCGCAGAGGCTCGCGTAGTTCCTGTCCAGGTCCGCCTCGGTCAGGCCGGCGCCGATGCACTCGGTCACGTCGTCGCCGGTCAGCTCGAAGTGGACGCCGCCCAGGACGGTGCCCGCCGCCTGGTGCACGTCGAAGGAGAGCTCCAGCTCGCGCAGGATCTCGCCGAAGTCACGGGTCTTCAGCCCGCCCTGCGTCACCCGGCTGTTGCCGTGCATCGGATCGCACACGAAGAGCGCCCGGCGCCCCGCGCGCTTCACGGCCTCGGCGATGGGGGGCAGCGCCTTCTCCGCGCGCCCTGCGCCCATGCGCGTGATCACCACCACCTTGCCCGCCTCGTCGTCGGGGTTGATCGCCTCGAGCAGGCGCAGCACCTCGTCGCCTGTCGCGCCGGGGCCCACCTTCACGCCCACAGGGTTGCGCACCCCACGGAAGAACTCCACGTGGGCGCCGTCCAGATCGCGCGTGCGCTCCCCGACCCACGGCAGGTGGGTGGTCAGATCGAAGTACCCCTCGCGGCGCGGAACCGTGCGCGTCTGCGCCGACTCGTAGTGCAGGTTCAGTCCCTCGTGGCTGGTGAAGAACTCCACGCGCGACATCTCGCCGAGCGTCTTTTCGCCGAGCGCTTCGGTGAAGCGCACGGCCTCGGCGAGCTCGCGGCTCATCGTGCGGTACTCCGCGCGCAGCTCGTCGCCCACGTCGGCGCGCTCCAGGAAGGACAGGTCCCAGTACTCCGGGTGGTGCAGGTCGGCGAAGCCGCCGTCGACCAGCGACCGGACGAAGTTGAGGGTGAGCGCGGCGTGCTTGTAGCCCTCCAGCAGCAGGGAGGGGTCGGTCGCCCGCGCCCTCGGCTCGAACGCGCGCCGGTTGACCAGATCCCCCCGGTAGCTCGGCAGCTCCACGCCGCCCTGACGCTCGGTGGGGCTGGAGCGCGGCTTGGCGTACTGCCCGGCGAAGCGCCCGACGCGGACCACCGGCTTCTTGGAGCCGTGGATCAGCACCAGCGACATCTGCAGGAGGATCTTCATCTTGCTGGTGACGCCCGCCGGGCTGCAGTCGTCGAAGGTCTCGGCGCAGTCGCCGCCCTGCAGCACGAAGCGCCGGCCCCGCTCGGCGTCGGCGAGCAGCGCGCGCAGGCGCAGCACCTCCCAGGACGTCACCAGGGGGGGCAAGGTGCGGAGCGTGGCGAGCACCTTGCCGAGCGCCTGCCCGTCCTCGTAGTCGATCGGCTGGGCGTTGGGCTTGCCCAGCCAGCTCTGAGGCGTCCACGATGGCACGCCGGCACCCTACCACCGCCCCCGCAGCCGGGCTGCGCCGCCGGACCGCTAGCATGCTCGCAGTCCGACGACGGCCGCACGCCGTGAAGACCCGGACGGCTCGGGGGGTTGGATCGCCGACGGTCCATGTCCCTGGTGTCCCTTTGTCCCACATGGGACACCATGTGGGACGATCACACCCACGGAGATGCCGGAATTTCCCGTCCACGCTGATCCCGATTTGCCTAGCGCACCTAGGCACACATGTTGTATAGCCGGCGCCTATGATGCGACCTGCTCCTACATCCCTCGTGGTTCTCGCGCTCCTCGGGCTGGCCTGCCTGGCCCCCGCCGCCGGCTGCGCAGCCGACCCGGATGCCAGCATCCCCGCCAAGCCGGCGGACCCGCCGGACGCCGGTCAGGGGGACGAGCCCACCGTGCCGCTCGACGCCGCGCCGCCCCCCTGGTGCGCCGACGCGCAGGGCGTCTACGCCGCGGAGAAGGCCCCCGGCAACGTCCTCTTCCTGATGGACCGCTCCGGCAGCATGCAGATCAAGCTGACGAGCGGCGATACGCGCTGGGTCGCGACGAAGAAGGGCCTCTTCGATCTGCTGGGCACCCTGCCCCCGAGCACGCGCGCCGGCGCCATGATGTTCCCGCAGGGCGACTCCCCCATCAGCTGCTGCTGGATCAGCTCCACGCTCAACGACGTCACCTGTAGCTGCGCCAACGGCGAGCTGCCCGGCATCCACCCCCGCTGCGACGAGCCGACCTACCAGCTCCCTGTCCCGGTCGCCAACCTGGACCCGCAGCAGGTGAGCGACATCGAGGCCTATGTCTCCAGCTCGGACAAGGACTTCTACTGGGGCACCCCGCTCGCCGCCGGCCTCACCGCCGCCATCGATCAGCAGCAGGCCTCCAAGGCCGCCGGCACCAAGTCGGTCGTGCTGCTGACCGACGGCTACCCCACCTCCTGCGACGACAGCAACGACCCCAACGCCAACGACATCCAGCGCGTGGTCGACGCGGCCGCCGCGGGCGAGCAGGCGGGCGTGCGCACCTTCGTCCTGGGCGTCATCGACGGCACCAAGGGCGCCCGGCCGGAGTACCTCTCCCCGATCGCCCAGGCGGGCGGCACCGACCGCTACGCCGGCTGCTCCGCCAACGACGACTGCTTCTACGCCCTCAACAACAAGACCTTCGCGAAGGACATCCAGCAGGCCTTCGACCAGATCGCGCTCCAGGCGTTCGACTGCTCCTTCGAGGTACCCACCCCGCAGGGCGGCACGGCGGATTTGTCCAAGGTCAACGTCCAGATCCAGACCAAGAACGGCACGCAGCAGGTCCTCCGCGACACCAAGCACCAGGACGGCTGGGACTACATCTCCAACCAGACCCACATCCAGCTCTACGGGCAGGCCTGCACCGACATCAAGGCGGACGACCAGAACCAGGTCCAGATCGTCGTCGGCTGCAAGACGCAGGGGAGCTGAGAGGCGCGTCGGGCGTCGTGGCCTGAGGGGCCTCGCCCGGGCATGAGTGTGCTAACTGACGGCGTATGTCGAAGCACTACGACGCCGTCGTCCTCGGGACGAGCGTCGGGGCGCTGGCCACCGCCGCGCTCCTGTCGCGGCGCTCGTGGCGGGTGCTCGTGGTGGGGCAGGGGCAGAAGCCCTGCTTTTACTCCTTCGAAGGTCTGACGCTCGCCCGGCGCGCGTTCACCCTGCTGGGCGCGGCGTCCCCGGCCTGGACGCGCATCCTGGTGGAGCTGGCGCAGTCGCAGACCTTCCGCCGGCGCATCACCGCGCTCGACCCCATGACCCAGGTGCTGCTGCCCGGCCGGCGCATCGAGCTGCCGCCCGACACCGCCCTCTTCGCTCGCGAGATCGATCGGGAGTTCCCCGAGGTGCGCCGCGTGGTGGACGACCTCTACGCCGAGCTGGCCCGCACCAACGCCGCGGCGGACGCCGCCTTCGAGCGCGACGTCACCTGGCCCCCCGGCGGCTTCTGGGAGCGCCGCGAGACCGGCCGCATCGTCGGCGCGCTCCCCCACGTCCGCGACGGCGCGCGCGACTACCTGGCGGAGTTCCCTCGCGACCACGAGTACCGCGCGGTGGTGGAGGTGACGGCGCGCATGTCGAGCGACCTCTACGGCGAGCTCCCGCCCTTCGCGCTGGCCCGCCTGCACGGCGCGTGGACACGCGGCGTCTCGCGCCTGGCCCGCGGCGAGGACGAGGTCGCCGACTTCCTCCTCGACCGCATCCGCGCCCAGGGCGGCGAGGTGGAGCTGAGCGCCCGGGTGGACCGCCTGGTGGTCCGCGGCGGCAAGGTCCGCGGGGCGATCGTGGACGGCGACGTCGATCCCACCGGCGTGCAGTTCGTCATCGCCGCGCTGCCGTCGCTGTCCCTGGTGGAGCTTGCGGATGGCTTCGAGCCCTCTCGCAGGTCGCTCGCCGCGCTGCCCGAGCTCCGGCCGCGGGCGCGCCGGTTCGTCGTCTCCGTCGTCGCGCGCGACGACGGCATCCCCGACGCGCTCGCCCACGAGTCCTTCATCGTGCCTGACCCGCACCGCCTCCACGGCGCCATCCACGTCCAGCGCCACCCCGCCGGCGATCCGGCGCTCGGGGCCTCCCTCCTCGTGGCCGAGACCCTGGTCTCCGACGACGATCCCCCGGTCGACGAGCAGCGCACCCGCGTGCTCGCCCGGCTCCAGCGCTTCTTCCCCTTCCTGGAGCGCCACCTGATGGTGGTCGACTCCCCCCACGACGGCCAGCCGCTCTGGGATCACCGCGGCGGGGATTGCACGCTCGTCGACCGTGTGCGCACGCGCGCCGGCGGCGGCTCCATCGACGCCGAGGCGATGGACGCGCAGTACGAGGTGGACCCGCCGCACCTCTACGGCCTCGCCGGCGAGCCGAGCCGCACCCCGCTGGGCAACGCCTTCGTCGTCGGCAAGACGACGATGCCCGCCCTGGGGCAGGAGGGCGAGCTCCTCAGCGCGTGGGGCGTCGCGCGCATCATCACCCGGACCGACCGCCGCAAGGAGCGCATGCGTCGCGAGATGTGGAGCAAGGTCGAGCTGGGCTGAGACGGGTCCCGTCTCACCCCACCCCGGCCGGTGAGGGTGCACGCGCCGCAAAGCCTTGCGTCGGCGTCGCGGATCGTAGACGCTTGACCGAGCCCGCGGCCCGCCCGGCGTGGGATCGCACGTTGTCACCGTCCCGCGTTGTGGCTTAGGTTTCCCAGCCGATGTCCGAGCCCTCTCGAAGCACCGCAGCCATCGCACCGGGCACGGTGATCAACGATCGCTACGAGATCCGGCAGAGCCTCGGCAAGGGGGGGATGGGCGAGGTCTTCCTCGCGTACGACCGCGCCACCCAGCAGCCGGTCGCGCTGAAGATCGTGCGGGAGGAGTCGCGCATGCCCGGCGACGACGAGGCCCTGCGGCAGGAGCTGCTGCACGCCCGCTCTGTCAGCCACCCCAACGTCTGCCGCGTCCACGACCTGGCCCCCTCCAAGTACGGGCCCATCCTGGTGATGGAGTACATCACCGGTCAGACCCTCCACACGCACATCCGCCGGAAGAAGGCCCAGGGCGGCTACACCTCCGACGAGTTCCGCCGCCTGGCGAGCGAGGTCGCCGCCGGCGTCGCCGCCATCCACGCGCAGGGTCTGGTCCACGGCGACCTGAAGCCCGGCAACGTCATGGTCACCTCCACGCCCGACGGCGGGCTGGGCAAGGCGGTCGTGCTGGACTTCGGCTTCGCCAAGGAGCGCGCCCGCGTCAGCGCCCGCCGCCCCGGCGCCCCGCCCGACGGCGGCACCCCCAACTACATGGCCCCCGAGCGCATCCGCTCCGGCGGCGCCTCCATGGAGGACGACGTCTACGCGCTGGGCCTCACCCTCTGGGAGATGTGGACCTGCCGCGTCCCGGAGCCGGGCTACAAGCCGCGCGCCAAGCCCATGCGCGCGCAGATCATGTTCGACGTCCCCGCCGGGCTGAGCATCGACGAGGTGAAGCAGGTCTTCCGCTGCCTCTCCGACGACGCGCAGCAGCGCCTGCCCGCGCGCCACCTTCGCTTCTTCAACCCCACCACACTCACGACCAACCCGGTGCAGGTCGCGCGCGAGCGGCTGGACCCCGGGCCGCCGCCCGGCCGCAGCGCCGCGACGCAGTTCTCGCCGGCGCAGCAGGCCTTCCTGGCCACCTTCGCCTCCAACGCGCCGGAGTTCGTGGGGGAGCTGGTCAGCCTGGACAAGCCGGAGTTCACAGTCGGCCGCCGGGCCGACAACGACATCGTGGTGCCGGAGGCCACCGTCAGCGGTCAGCACGCCAAGCTGCGCTGGCAGAACGGCACCTGGGCCGTCGACGACCAGGGCTCCACCAACGGCACCTACGCCGAGCACACCTACGAGCGCCGCAAGCAGGTCAACGTGATGCACGGCGGCGAGGTGCAGTTCGGCGAGCTGCGCTTCAAGCTCGTCTCCTTCGCGCGGGAGAGCCCCCACCACAAGCGCGCGCGCAGCTACCTCGGCAAGCGCGACGGCCTCACCGGTTTGCTCGCCCGCGAGCAGCTCCTCAAGGCCCTGGACGAGGAGGCCGGCTTCGCCGAGTGGGTGGACTCCCCGCTGCATGTCGCCCGCTACGAGATCCGCGGGCCCAACCGCCTCGTCTCCGATTGTCCCACCATCCTGGAGATGCTCGCCCTGCGTCGCGCGGCCACGCGCGTCGTCGAGCTCACCGACATGCTGCTGCTGTCGCTCATCGCCGTCGTCGCGGGGAAGACCGGCCCGCTGCGCTTCGCCGTGGCGATGGTGGGCCCCGGGCCGCAGGAAGCCCGCAACCTGGTCGAGCAGGTGGTGGGCCAGGTGCAGGGCATGCTGCCGGAGGGGCTGGAGCTCATGGCTTCCATCGCGCGCTGCGAGTCCACCGCCTCAGTGCGGCAGCTCGTCGACCCCTGACCGGCTGCGATGGCCGACTCGCCCAACCCGTCGCACCCGCCGTCCGAGCCGCGGCCCCTCTCCCGACCCGGCCTGGACCTCTCCGTCGACCGCCCGGGCCGCGTGCAGGTGGTGGCCGCGCTGCTGCTCCTGCTCGTGCTCGTCGTCATCCCGCTCTACCTCTGGCGGCGCCCGCGCGCCGTGGCCGAAGACCCCGCTGCCGCCTCGGCCTCCGCCGCGGCCGCGCTCGCCCAGGCCGAAGCGGATGCCGCCTCCGCCTCCGCGGCCAAGGACAGCGTCGCCTCCAAGAATGGCGTGACGCTCTCCCCGGCCCAGGTGCTGGAGTGCCACGACCCCGGCCCGCACCACACCCCCCCCTCCGAGTGCGACCACCTGCCCGGCTTCGAGCAGGCCTTCGCCAAGGCCATCCTGGATGCCACGAGCTGCGCGGCGTCCGCGCAGGAGGGCGGCGACCTCGTCTACGTCGCCGACGTGAGCTACGCGCGCAAGCGCCGGCCCATCTTCCTCACCCTGCCGCACGAGGGCCGCACCCTGCGGGGCAGCCGGGCCGTGTCGGCGTGCGCCACGGCCGTGAAGCACAACCTCTCCGGCGCCGTCCTCGACACCACCCACGGCCACGCCCGCTACAAGCTGGAGATCACCGCGACCTACCCCACAGCGGCGCCGTGACAAAATTCGCCCCCGCGCGTTCCCCATCCCCTGTCCCCCCTGTCCCCCCTCCCCGTCCCCGGACACCAGCGTCAAAGTGCAAGGATCCTTTCACTCCGACGTTTCTGCCGGGATCCGTGGGGAGGGGGGGGTGGCATGGGGGGTGCTTTGGGGGTGGGGATGATGGCGGGACTGGATCCGGTGTTCTTCACGATCAAGCGGGCGTACTACGCGACGCTCCGGCTCACTCGGCGGGCGCTTCGGGCGATGGGGCTGACGGCGGCTCGGTTCGATGTGCTCGACGCGCTCTACCGGCTCGGGAACGGGTGCGCGCACTACCAGAGTGATCTGCGCCGAGGGCTCGGGGTGGCGCGGGCGACGATCAGCGAGATGATGCGGGCGCTCGAGACGATCGGGCTCGTGACGCGGCGGAGGGTCGGGCGCGAGGTGCTCGTCGCGCTCACGCCGGAAGGGCGCCGGCGTATCCGGCGGGCGTACTACGGGCTCGTGCTCGTGGGGCACGTGGGGTTCGCGCTGGACGGCGCGCTTGCGCCGGGTGAGCGGCGCTGGCCCGATGCGCGGCGGTGCGCCAGCGCGCGCAGGCACCTCGAGGCGCTCTGCATGCGCATCCGGCACGGGTTCGGCGACCAGGCCGAGCTCGACCGGCTGACCGAGTGCGGGGCCTGGGTGCGACGGGACCTCGACCGAGCCCGCCGCGCCCAGGCGCGCGAGGAGCAGCGCCGGCGCGAGCTCGACCGCAGCCATGCGCTCGTGGCGCCACCGGGATGATCCGCTCCCGCCGGACGTCGGCCGTGCAGCCAGCGAAAACCAGCCCCGTGCATCCGCGGCGGCGTCCGGTCCCCGGCTCCGGGCCGAGGCCGCAGGGCCGGGGGAGGTCGCGAATTCTTCTCTTGCGCGTACCCCGGGGAGGAGCAAGATTGGACGCATGAGGAAGCTGTTCGTCGGCCTCGCCACACTCGCCACCGGCCTCGGCGTCTCCGCCACCGCGCTGGCGTGCCCCGGCGCCTGCGCCGGCTGCTGCGGCTCCGCCTTCGGCGGGTACGTCTCGGCCGTGTCCATTGGCGTCCTGGTGGGCGTCGGCTCCGTCGCCCTGGAGAACGTGCTAAAGCGACGGCGTTGATGCGCCGCCATCTCGTCGTCCTGGACGACTCCCCGTCGCCCGCCCGCGCGCCCTTCAGGCACGAGGAAGAGGACGACCACTTCCATGACGAGTGCGGTGTCTTCGGCATCTACGGCCACACCGAGGCCTCCAACCTCGCCTACCTCGGCCTGCACGCCCTGCAGCACCGCGGGCAGGAGTCGGCCGGCATCGTCTCGAGCGATGGGCAGCAGCTCTACCTCCACCGCGCCATGGGCCTGGTGCAGGACGTCTTCAGCGAGTCGCACCTCGCGCGGCTGCCCGGCCGCATCGCCATCGGCCACGTGCGCTACTCCACCGCGGGTGGCTCGCACATCAAGAACGCGCAGCCCTTCGCGGTGGACTACGCGCGCGGGTCGCTCGCCGTCTGCCACAACGGCAACCTCACCAACGCCGACGCCCTGCGCGACGAGCTGGAGGAGCGCGGGTCCATCTTCCAGTCCTCCTCCGACACCGAGGTGCTCGTCCACCTCGTCGCGCTGAGCCACCAGGTCGCCATCGAGGACCGCATCGTCGATGCGCTCGCGCGCGTGAAGGGCGCCTACTCCCTGCTCTTCCTCACCGAGGACACCATCGTCGCCGCCCGCGACCCGATGGGCATCCGCCCCATGTGCCTCGGCATCCTGCCCGGCCAGCGGGACGCGCACGTCATCGCGAGCGAGCCGACGAGCTTCGACCTCATCGGCGCGGAGTACGTGCGTGACGTGGAGCCGGGCGAGCTGCTCATCATCGACGCCTCCGGCATCCGCTCCCTGCGGCTCCCGGAGACGGCGTCGCCGCACATGTGCATCTTCGAGTACGTGTACTTTGCGAGGCCCGACTCCCACATCGGCGGCCGCAGCGTGTACGAGGTGCGCAAGTCGCTGGGCGAGGCGCTGGCGCGCGAGCTGCCGGTCGAGGCCGACGTCGTCATCCCTGTCCCCGACTCCGGCGTCCCCGCCGCGGTGGGCTACGCCAAGGCGCTCAGCATCCCCTTCGAGATGGGGCTCATCCGCTCGCACTACGTGGGGCGCACCTTCATCGAGCCGCAACAGTCCATCCGCCACTTCGGCGTGCGCCTGAAGCTCAACCCCGTGGCGCCGGTCCTGCGCGGCAAGCGCGTGGTCGTCATCGACGACTTCATCGTCCGCGGCACCACCTCCCGCAAGATCGTCAAGATGGTGCGCGACTGCGGCGCGCGGGAGGTGCACCTGCGCATCTCCAGCCCGCCCACGCAGTGGCCCTGCTACTACGGCATCGACACGCCCACCCGCCGCGAGCTCATCGCCTCCAGCCACACGGTCGACGAGATCGCGCGGTACGTCACAGCCGACTCGCTCGGCTACCTCTCGCTGGAGGGGATGATCGCCGCGGTCGCGGGCAGACCCGCGGGGGATCCCGCGGATTGCGGGTATTGCCACGCGTGCTTCTCCGGGCAGTACGCCATCCCCTTCGTCCCCCCCACGCACCACAAGCGACAGATGCGTCTCATCGGCGTGTAGCCGGGATCGGCTACTTGCAGGTCGCCGGGTCGACGATGGTGCACGTGCCGGAGAGGCACTGCGCCGGGGCCATGCACCCGGGCCCCTTCGTCAGGTCGCACGCCGCGCCGTCGGCCGCGGGCGCGGTGCACGTCATGGCGGTGGCGTCGCACGTGGCGCCGCCGAGGCACGCGGTGAAGTCGCCGGACTGCTGATCGTAGCCGCACTTCTGTCCGGCGCCGGCGGTGAGCGCCTTCCGGCACTTGCCCCCGGCGTCGCAGAAGAGCCCCTGCGCGGCGTCGCAGTTGCCGACGCCCGGGCCGGTGCAGGCCGCCTGCTCCTGCTGCGGCGTCGCGCACTTGCCCGCGTCGCACACCAGGCCGGCGACACAGGGCTTGTTGGCGTCGCACGCCGCGCCGGAGGTCGCGGGGGGCACGCAGAATCTCGCTGCCCGCGGTGCCGGCGCATACTGCGCCGTAGTCGCACGGGATGCCGCCGGCGCAGGACTGGCCCGGCTTCGCCCGCGGGACGCAGGTGCCGCAGCCCGTGGTCCCGTCGATCTTGCAACCGTCGCTCTGGCACTGGTCGGGGATGCCGCACGCGCCCCCGTTGGCGACGGTCCCCGCCGGCGGGCGGCACGCCGCGGGCGGGTCGTACGACCCGGCCAGCAGCTCGGCGCAGGAGAGCGTCGCGTACGCCTTGCCGCACCCCTCGGCATAGTCGGGGGTGTCGCCGGCGCCCGGCGCGGCGAGGTTGTGCCCGCAGCTCACCTTGGTGCGCGTGATGCACGTGGCCACGTCCCCGTAGACGCCCTGGATCAAGAGCGGGGAGCACGAGGAGAGCTTGTTGCAGATCGCGGTCGCGGCGTCGGTGCACGCCTGGTCCGGCGTGACCGAAGCGCCGGCGTCGTTCCCGGTGCTGTCGCCGCTGCTGCACGCCGCGGCCAGGGCGACGAGGGCGAGTCCAGTGAGGGTGGCGCGCATCATGGGGGATCTCCTTGGCCCTGAGGCCTACTTGCAGCTCGCCGGGTTCACCACCGTGCAGATGCCGGACATGCAGCGCGCGGGGGCGAGGCACGTGGGGCCCTTGGTGTCGTCGCACGCCGCGCCGTCGGCCGCGACCGCGCTGCACACGTTGTTGGAGGTGCACACCGAGCCTCCGGTGCACGCGGTGTACGTCCCCGCCTGCAGGTCGATGCCGCACGTCTGGCCGGCCTTCGCGGTGAGCGCCTGCTTGCACTGACTGTTGCTGCAGTAGAGCCCCTGCGTGCCGTCGCAGTTGCCCGTGCCGGCGCCGGTGCAGGGCGCGCCCGCGGGCTGCGGCGTCTTGCACGTGCCGCCGTCGCAGACGAGCCCGCCCTTGCACGGCTTGCTCGCCGCGTCGCACGCGTCGTTCAGCGCGCCCGGCGTGACGCACGTCTGGTTGCCGGCGCACGTCAGGCCCACGGCGCACGGGACGCCGTTGGCGCACGACTCACCGGAGTTGGCCCGCACCGCGCATGTGCCGCACCCGGTCGTCCCGTCGATCTTGCACGCCGTGCTCTGGCACTGGTCGTTGACGCCGCAGGCGCCCCCGTTCGCCACGGTGCCTGGCGCGGCCTGGCAGGCCGCCGGCGGGTTGGCCGCGATGCCGAAGACGTCGGCGCACGAGAGGCTGCCGTACGCGTTGCCGCAGCCCTCGATGAAGGCGGGCGTGTCACTGGTGCCGGGCGTCGCCAGGTTCTGCGTGCAGCTCAGCTTCGCGCGGGCGATGCACGTGGCGGCGTCACCGTACTGGAGCTGGATGAAGAGCGGCGAGCAGCTGTCGATCTTGTTGCACAGGGTGGTCGCGGCGTCGGTGCAGGCCTGGTCGGGGGTCACGTCGGTGCTGCCAGAGCCTCCGCACGCCGCCGCGACGAGGCCGACGATGAAGGGGATCCATGTCGAGCGAGTCATGTTGGTACCTTTCGAGCCGCCCCGCGCCGCGCGCGAACGAACGAGCGGAGCGGCCGGTGTGCCCCGGCCGAGCCCCTCGACGATACCTCATCCGGGGAGGTCGGAGTAGACGCGGATCGCCCGGACGAGCCCGCTGTCTCCGCGCACGAAGACGAGCAGCCACGCCGGGCCTCCCGCCTTGCCTGTCGCCTCCACCGCGCACACGCGGCCGTCGTCCGCCACGCCGGCGGGCTCGAGCTCCACGGCGCCGAGCAGCGCGCCGATCTGCTCGCGCGGGTGCTCCTGGCCCGCGGCGTCGCGGAGCACCGCGTCCTCCTCGGTGCCGGCGACGATGCGCTGCACCGTCCCCGCGCCGATGGCGTCGAGGTGCTCCACGATGACGTCCGGCAGCACCGGCGGAGTCTCGGCGCGCTGGAGCGAGGGGCCCTTCGCGCTGGTGCCCAGGCGCCTGGTGCCGAAGTAGACCCGGAGCACCACCTCCCGCTCCCGCAGGCGCTCCATCAGCACCGCGACGGGCAGCGTGATGTGGTCCCCGTCCGAGCGCATCTCCATCAGTCCCTGCGTCACGTCGCGGTCGGCTCCGATCGTGGTCTGCGTGCGCTCGAAGGTGGCAGCGTGCTCTCCGAGCCAGGTGGCCCACTGCTTCAGCCGGGCGCGCAGGTCGTCCACGCCGCTGCAGGCGCCGAAGAGAGGGTCGTCGAGGGTGGCCTTGGGACCGAGCCGCATGAGCAGCGGTTCGATCGACTCGCTGGCCAGGGCGGGGAAGAACACGTCGCAGAGCCGACCCCTCAGGCTCGACGGAGGTCGCTCCTCGTCGTTGTGCCGCATGACCTGTAGGATACGGCGAGCGGGCCGCGGCGAAAACATTTGGGTGTGTTGGTCGCGAAGGGCTCGGCAGAGCCCGGCATGGTGCGGCCGGCGACGGGGTTGACGGGCCAGGCCCGAGAGCGAACCCTGTGCTCATGGCCTTCCTGGAGACCTTGCCCGACCGCGTGTCCATCTACGAGGTCTCCCCCCGCGACGGCCTCCAGAACGAGAAGGTCACCGTGCCCCTGGGCGACAAGCTCCGCCTCATCGAGGCGCTGACCGCCGCGGGGCTGGAGCGGATTGAGATCACCAGCTTCGTCTCGCCCAAGTGGATTCCCCAGCTCGCCGACGCCGACGACGTCGCGCGCGAGGCGCAGCGGCTCCCGCACTCGAGCAAGGTGGTCTACTCCGCGCTCGTCCCCAACGCGCGTGGCCTCGAGCGCGCGCGCGCCGCCGGCCTGAGCGAGATCGCCGTCTTTCTCAGCGCCAGCGAGACGCACAACCGCAAGAACGTCAACAAGACCATCGCCGAGACGCTGGAAGCCTTCAAGGCGACCATCGGCCCGGCGCGGGAGGCGGGCCTGCGCGTCCGGGGCTACGTGTCGACAGTCTGGGGCTGCCCGTACGAGGGCGAGGTGGATCCGCGCCGCGCGCTCTCCATCGCCCGGACCTTGCTGGAGATGGGCTGCTACCAGGTGTCGCTGGGAGACACCATCGGCGTCGGTACGCCCCTGCAGACACGCCGGATCATCGGGATGATGCTCGCGGAGATCCCCGCGCCCAAGCTGGCCATGCACATGCACGACACGCGCGGCACCGCCCTGCCCAACGTCCTCGTCGGGCTGGAGATGGGCATCCGCGACTTCGACGCGTCGGTGGGCGGGATGGGCGGGTGCCCCTACGCGCCGGGCGCCGCGGGCAACGTCGCCACCGAAGACCTCGTCTACATGCTCCACGGCATGGGCGTGCAGACGGGCATCGACCTGGAGCGTCTGGTGGAGGCGGGCAAGGCCGCCGAGAGCATCGTGGGGCGAATGCTCCCGGGCAAAGTGCACCAGGCGGGCGTCCGCAGCTTGCGGGCATAACCTGTGGGCAAGTGGTGCTGGTGTTCAAACGTGAAATTGCGCCCTTGCAGGGGTGAAACGCCACGCGGCGACACGCACCAGATTTCCAGCACTTCGGATTGGCACGGTCCTCGCTAAGAGGAAGTTCGGCATCGCGCAGGATGGCTCTCCCCCCCCGGGCCTCCGCGCGATGCCGTTCTACTTTTGTCCCCCGGCGTTTTCGGCTAAAGCCCCTGCCATGCGTCGGGCCGGACTGCTGCTGTTGGGCTCGCTGGCGCTCTGCGGGTGCAACCGCGCGCCGGACGAGCCGCCGCCACCGCCGCCGGCGAGCGCGGTCGTGCTTCCCGCGGCGACGGGCGCGGCCGCCGCCGCCTCGCCCCATGGCCCTGCGCCGTCCACGCCGTCGTGCGTGGTGCCGATGGCGCCGGTCGCCTCGCCCGCGCCGAAGCCTGCCGCCCACTGTCCGAAAGACCCCGAGGGAGGGCCGCCCTTCGTGCCCGTCATGCCCGTGAAGTTCCCCGACACCGGCGCCTCCGTGGACGCCGAGCTCGCGCGCACCCCCGCGGAGACGGAGCGCGGCCTCATGTTCCGCACGCACATGGCGGAGGAGAGGGGCATGCTCTTTTTCCTCGAGGACCGGAGCGATCACACCTTCTGGATGCACAACACCTGCATCCCGCTGGACATGCTCTTCATCGACGAGGACGGCACCATCGTCGGCGTGGTGGAGAACGCGCCCACGCTCAACGACGAGACGCGCAGCGTCGGCTGCCCCTCGCGCTACGTGCTGGAGGTCAACGCCGGCTGGACGCGCCGCCACGGCGTCAAGCCCGGGCAGAAGGTCATCCTGCCGAAGCCGCCCTGAGCGGCGCGATCACTTCCCGCCGCGGGTGATGGTGACGTGGCGGATCTCCACCGGCGTGACGGGCTTGTCCCCCGGGCCCGTGGCGACGCTGGCGATCATGTGGATCGCCGCCACCGGGCCGCACTCGCCCAGGATGGTGTAGCCCTTGTCCAGGTGCGGCGCGGCGGCGTCGGTGATGAAGAACTGCGCGCCGTTGGTGTTGGGCCCGCGGTTGGCCATGCAGAGCTCGCCGGCGTGGTCGTGCGTCGCGCCGGGCCAGATCTCGTCGGGGATGACGTAGCCGGGCTCGCCCGAGCCGTCGCCCTTCGGGTCGCCGCCCTGGATCATGAAGCCCTTGATGATGCGGTGGAAGGTGGTGCCGTCGTAGGCGGGGCGCGTCACCCACTGGCCGTTCGCGGGGTCCTTCCAGGGGCGCGTGCCGCGCGCGAGCCCGACGAAGTTGGCGACGGTGATGGGCGCCTTGTCCGCGAAGAGCTTGCACGTCAGCGTCCCGTGCGAGGTCTCGATGGTGGCGCTCAGGTCTCCGTTGCCCTTGAGCCCCTTCTCGGCGTCGGCGAGATTGAACTGGCCGTGGACGGGGTCGTCCGGAGACACCGGGACCTGCGCCACTTGCATGCGTGTCGGGCCGACGGCGGCGCCTTGCTTGGCGGCGACCGCGGTGCCGACGGCCTTGGCGGCGGCAGGGTCGGCGTGCACGGCGTCCGGCTCCGGCGGAGACTCCGACCGGCACGCGGCGAAGGCGAGGACGAGCATCGGGAGGACGAGGAGGGAGGCGCGGCGCATGGGAGGGCTTCTACCCAAAGAACGCCGGCCTTTCAAACCATCCGCTCAATGGCGGAAGGTGCCGATGAGCTCCCCCTGCGCGAGGACGTGCCCGTTGAGCGCGTGGTCGAGGTCGCCGCGCCTGGCACCGGGGCCGAGCGTCACGGTCGTGTCCAGCGCGTAGACGCGGAAGTGGTAGTGGTGGAGCTGGCCCTTCGGCGGGCAGGGGCCCGAGTACCCGGTCTTGTCGAAGTCGTTCTGGCCGGACACGCCGCCCAGGGTGGTGATGGCCGCGCCCTGCGCCAGCGCGGTCGTGTCGGCGCGCGCGTTCCACGCGATCCAGTGGGTGAAGGTGCCGCCGGGCGCGTCGGGGTCGTCCACCACCACGGCGATCGACCTGGCCGCCGCCGGCGCCCCGCTCCACGCGAGCGCGGGCGACACGTCCGTCCCGTCGCAGGTGAACTCCGCCGGGATGGCGCCGCCCGCGGGGAAGGAGGCGGTGGTGACCGTGATCGTGGCGGCCGTCTTGCCCGGCGGCGGCTCCGGCGGTGCGCTCGACCCCTTGCAGGAACAAAGCATGCAGACTGCAATCATTCCGAGCGTGGGCTTGATCATGGCGAGGCTCCTAGTCGTCCTGGTAAAGGACCCGCTGCGTGGACTCACGCCAGTAGAACCGGTCGAAGTTGGCGCGGTTGAAGGTGACGGCGCCGAAGAGGTTCCACGCGAGGGCCCACGCGGCGGCGGTCCGGAACATCCAGCCGAAGGGGCGGCCGCCGATGGCGAGCAGCACGAAGAGGATCGGCGCGTAGTCGTTGGAGAAGCGGTAGCCGAACTGCCGCCACCCGCTGTTCTGGTAGAGCAGGTCGAAGAGGATGGGGCCCAGCGCGGCCAGCCAGAGCGCCGCGTGGAGGAAGCCCTTCCGCTTCGGCCAGAGCAGCCAGATGTAGAGCGGGGTGGTGAACCAGAGCGCGAGGCCGTGCTCGTTGATCTGCACGGCGGGCATGCCCTGCCCCAGCTGCCCGTGCGGCGGCCGGTAGGGGAGGCTGGTGAGCACCACGCCCAGGTTCTTGGCGAGGTAGTGGTAGCCGAACAGCCCCCACTTCTGCATGCGCCCGTGCCACTGCACCGTGAGGTGCTCGTGGCCGAACGCCGCCGGGCTCGCGTTGTGGAAGCGCGTGTAGTTCATCCACGACGCGACGCCGAGGGCGATCGCCACCGGCACCGCGAAGGCGCCGGCCCGCCGGAAGAAGGCGGCCTTGTCGACGCGCATCCACGTCTTCTCGATGCGGTCGAGCAGGGAGCCCTCGGTCGCGAGGCCGTCCTTCGCCGTGACGCGCGCGAGCTCCAGCACGAAGAGCGCGCCCACCAGCAGGGTGTGCGGGCGCGTGAGGAACATGAGCCCCGCCATGGAGCCCGCGGCCCACGCGTTCTCGGCGTCCAGCGCGTAGAGCAGGTAGATGCACATCAGCCCGACGCCGACGACGTGCGCCGCGTACCAGACGGTGCCCTGCACCGCGGTGAAGAAGTAGACCGTGCCGAAGGCGAAGAGCAGCGCGAGCGCAGCGTTCTGCGCCTCGGTGCGCGCGGAGCGCTCGGCGCGCCGCAGCTTCTCCAGCACCAGGAAGAGCACCGCGGGCCCGATGCCGGAGAGCCACACGATGAACTGCCCGTCCTGGAAGTTCTGCGCGCTCCCCGCGAGCTTCACGAAGGGCAGCATCAGCATCGCCGGGAAGGGCGGGAAGCTGATGTACCAGTGGCCCTCGAACAGGGCGAAGTCGTTCCCCGCGGCGTAGCCGGGCGGGCCGTTCGCCAGGTCCTGCCGGCCGTGCAGCCAGGCATCGGCGAGCAAGGCGTAGTGGTCGAAGGCGGTGTGGGTCGTCAGCCGCTCGGAGCCGGCGACGATGGCCATCACCGCCACCACCACGACGTAGATCCCGAAGGCGATGAGCAGGCGCCGACGTCGGGAGCCCTTTTCGAGCCAGGAGCTCATGGGCCGCGCACGGTAACACGCCGCCGGGCGCGCGGCCGGCCGGAGGCCGCCGGAGGAGCCCGCTCAGGGTTGCGGTGTATGCGAACCACGGTTCGCGCGGAAACGCCCGGGGCGAGCACGCTCCTTCGCACGTGAGGCCCGCGGGAGGCAGCATTTCCCTGATCATCCGTATGGCATGGCGCTTGATTGCTCACGGTCCGTCGCGGCTCTCCGCGACCCCCGAGGTGCCATGGCTCTTCCGATCGACGCCGCCCCCCCCAGCCGTGATCCCCGTACGCTGGGCATCCTCGCCAAGAGCATCTACCGGGAGCTCCGGGCGAACGGCTACACCGAGGAGCACGTGGTCGCGCTGGCGAGCGAGCTGCTCGGGATGGTGACGTCCGAGGTCAAGGGCAAGCGCGCCAAGCCCTGACGCCGCGTCGCGCGGCGGGAACTCGAGCGGCGCCGCAGCCGGGCCGAGGACGCGGAAGCTCGCGAAATGGCCGTGGTGGTGGCGCTGCAACGGCCGTCGGGGGGCCTCCCTCGCTCTCAAGTTGACACTTGCGAGCAAAAGCTCCGACAATCCGCCGTGGTAACGCGCACGGTGCGCGGGTGGCTCGCCGCGCAGGTCCTGCGCGGCCGTCCGGTACGCTTCGGACCCAGACGTTGACCCTGCCTCGAGGGGCGAATGTTCTCGATCATCATCAGTGAGAAGGGGGGAGCCGAACGCAAGGAGACGTTCGACAAGAACGAGATCAACGTCGGCCGCGTGCAGGGCAACGACCTGATGCTCCCCAAGGGCAACGTCTCGAAGCACCACGCTCGCCTGCTCTACCGGGACGGACGCTTCATCGTCACCGACCTGAAGAGCACCAACGGCACCTACGTCAACGGTCGCAAGATCGCGCAGGCGACGATCGTCCGCGAGGGCGACAAGATCTACATCGGCGACTTCATCCTGCGGCTGGACCTCGGCGGCGCCGCGGCCGAGGCGAGCGGCGGCAACGTGCCAGCGCCCCCGCAGATGGCCGTGCCGCCCGGCCCGCCCGGACTGACGGGGCCGCCCGGGCCGATGCCGCCGGCGGGGCCGATGCCGCCGGCGGGGCCGATGCCGCCGGGGATGCCGCCACTGCCGCCTCAGCCCAGCCCCGGGATGGGGATGTCTCCCATGCCGCCGGCGCCGATGCCGCGGCCCCCCACCCCGGCCGTGCCGATGCCCATCGCCGCGGCGCAGCCCGTTCCGTCGCCGCCGTCGCCGGCGGCGCCCGTACCGCCCGCGCCCGCTGCCGGAGCCGTGCCGAACACCACGATGAAGTCCAGCGGCGCCATGCCGCCGAACATGCCGCCGCTGCCCGGCGGTCGGCGGAGCGATCCCGGTTTGGCCACCGGCCGGCCCGATCCCAACGCGGTGAGCCACTACCCGCTCGAGCGCGATCCCGACGAGCCGGAGCCCGCGCGCGTCCCCGCGCCGCCGCGCGTGCCCTCGGTCAGCGCGGGCCGTGTGGGCGGCGGCACCATGAACATGAACACGAGCCCGGCGCCCTCGCCGGCGCGCCCGCCGTCGATGCCTGCCCCGCCGGTCATCAACACCGGGGCGGGGGCCGCGCGGCCGTCGCGACCCTCGCAGCCGGGCTCGACGCCGTCGCGCATCCCCCCGCGCGAGACGCCAGCCCAGGCCGGGCGCAGGCTCGCCCTCGGATCGCTCATCGACCTCATCGCCGACGAGGTGGACCTCACCGACCTGAAGAAGTCCGCCACGGTGGACGGCGCGTGGACGGCCAAGGTGGAGAAGGCGGCGGCGGCGCAGGCTGCCGCGATGAAGTCGGAGGGCGAGGTGCCCGACGGCGTCGACATCGACGCAGTCCGCGCCGACGCCGTGCGCGAGCTCCTCGGCGCGGGCGCCGCCGGCGCGCTGCTCGAGGACGACGAGGTCAGCGAGATTCACTGCCTGCGGCACGACCAGGTCATGGTCGTGCGCGCCGGCAACGTGGCGCTCGCCGACGTCGCCTACACGAGCGACGACGCGCTCGGTACGGCCATCCTCCGCCTCGCCGCGCAATCGGGCCACCCGGTGCGCGAGGGCGAGACCTTCGTCGACAGGCGTCTGCCGCGTGGCGCGCACATGATGGCGTTCCGCCCGCCGGCCTCGGCGGCGAACGCGCTCGTCATCCGCAAGCGCCGCAAGGTGGAGATGTCGCTCGAGGACTTCGTGCGCCTCGGTGCCATGTCGCGCGCGATGGCGACCTTCCTGGAGGGCTGCCTGCAGGCGCGCGCCAACCTGCTGGTGTCGGCCTCGAGCGGCGTGGCCGCGACGACCTTCCTCGGCGCGCTCGCCTCGAGCGGCGCCCCGGGGGATCGCGTCGCCGTGCTCCAGGACGAGGAGGACTTCGGGATCTCGCACGCGCAGGTGCTCCGCCTCTCGGTGGCGGCGCAGTCCAGCGCGGAGGGAACCGTCCGCTCCGCCGCGCGCATCCGGCCGGACCGGCTCATCGTCGGCGCGCTCGCCGGTCCCTTCGTGGCGGCGACGCTGGAGGCCATCGCCGAGGGCACCGAGGGTGTGCTCGGCGCGGTGTCGGCGCCGTCGCTCCGGCAGGCGGTCTCGCGCCTGTGCGGGCAGCTGCTGCTCGCCCGCCCGGGCCTCTCCGCCGAGGCGGCGCGCGAGCTGGTGGGTGAGGCCTTCGACGTCGCCGTCGAGGTGCACCTGCTCCCCGACGGGCGCTACCGCGTGGTGCGCATCGCCGAGCTGGGCGGCGCCGACGCCAAGGGCATCGTCTCGCGCGACGTGTTCGTCGCCTCCGACGGCGCCGAGGGCCACCTGGCCACCGGCGTGGTGCCGCGCATCCTCAACGAGTTCGCCGCGCGCGGCGTGCGCGTGGACACCAACCTCTTCAAGAAGGCGCGCTGAACCGGCCGGCCGCGGCGGCCGGCTCGCTCACTCCGCCGAGGCGTGACCCGCTTCGCGCTTCTGCATCTTGCGGTGCACGATGCGCTTCTTGAGCGGGCCCATGTGATCGATCATCAGCACGCCCTGGAGGTGATCGTACTCGTGCTGGATCGCCACCGCGAGCAGGTCCTCCGCCTCCAGCTCGAACGTCCTGCCGGAGCGATCCTGCGCGCGCACGCGCACGCGGGCGGCGCGCTCGATGTCCTCGTTTACCCCGGGAAAGCTGAGGCAGCCCTCGCTCCAGGTGATGGTGTCGTGGCGCTCGAGGATCTCCGGGTTGATGAAGACGCGTAGATCGCTCGGGGCGTCCGCCTCGGCGCAGTCCACGACGAAGACCTGCAGGGCCACCCCGATCTGCGTGGCGGCGAGGCCCACGCCCGGGGCCGCGTACATCGTCTCCGCCATGTCGTCGACGAGGGCCTGGACGTCGGGCGTGACCGCCTCGACCTTGGCGCCCACGTCGCGCAGGCGAGGGTGGGGGTAGTGGAGGATGGTGCGAATCATGCTCGCTCTCCATCCTAATGCCGTCGCGGCCCTGCCGCCAGGCCCCCTCGCGCCCGCGCGATCACGTCTCCTCCTGCTGCGGGTAGCCCAGGCGCCCGAACACGTGGGCGTCGTCCCCGCAGAGCTCCCAGGTGGGCTCCACGATGCGCGGCGCGAGCTGGGGCACGTCGGGGCCGGCCCAGTCGACCGCGCCGGGGCGGCCTCGCGGGCCCAGCAGCACCGGGGCGACGAAGGCGTGCAGCTCGTCGGCCAGGCGCGCCGCGAGGAGCGTGCCGGCCAGCTCGGCGCCGCCCTCGACCATC
>CAWAIF010000002.1:0-556580 GCA_963782055.1 uncultured delta proteobacterium | reverse complement strand
CCTGCGCGTGAGCGCCCTCCCCCGGCCCATCGCTCGCAAGCTCGCTCGGGCGGGGAGGGTTTCTGGGCGGCGGTGGGCTCGCGATCGCGAGGACGCTTCGGGCCCCACTTCACGAGGGGAGACGGCGAGCACGGGGGGGACGGGCCCTCCCCCGCGAGGGTCCTCCGCCCAGGGTGGGAGGGGACGAGCGAGGGAGCTTCGTGCGGTGCCATGCCGGGCGGGCGGAAGAAGCCCGCCAGCCTTCCCGGGGCGCGGGGGGCGGCGGGACTGCGGCTGTCATGCTTCTTCCGCCTCGGGAGGGCATGGCACCGCACGAAGCTCCCTCTCTGTTCTTCCTTCACCAGCGGGCGCGGCGGATGCGGGGGGAGGAGGCGACGCGATCGGAGGCGCTGTTGTGGAAGGAGCTGCAGGCGCGGCGGTGCTGCGGGGTGAAGTTCCGGCGGCAGCACGTGCTGGCGGGGAGCTACATCGTGGACTTCGTGGCGCTGAGCGAGCGGCTGGTGGTGGAGGTGGACGGCGGGGTGCACCGAGCGGCGGGGCATCCGGAGGCGGATGCGCGGCGGCAGCGGACGATCGAGGCGATGGGGTTTCGGGTGGTGCGGATTGAGGCGGGGGTGGTGGAGGGGGACGTGAAGCGGGCGGTGGGGATGGTGAGGGAGGCGCTACGGGGCGGGAGGTGACGCGGCGGCTCCCTCGCGGAACAGGACAGGACATCGCTTGCACTTCGCGGGCGGGTCACCGTCGGCCCGTGGTGAGGACGGCCTCACGGGAGTGCACGTCCGCCGGCTGGGCTGCTAGGCTCCGACGATGAGGTGGTGGCTCACCGCGTCGCTCGCTGCGGCGCTCGCGTGCGGCGGCCAGGTCGACGGCGATGCCGGCGCGAGCCATGGCGATGGCGGAGCGTGCGCAGGCTTTCGCGCTGCCGACTACCCCGTCGCGCTCGGCCCCATGGTGACGCTCGTCGGAGACATGAACGGCGACGGCTGGCCGGACATCGTCACGACCTCGCAGGACGCCGGCAACGCGAGCGTCATTCTCAACCAAGGCAACGGAACGTTCGGCGCCCCCTCCTTCTTCGCCACGAGCCCGAATCGGTACGATTCGCCCGGGTTCGCCGCCCTCGTCGACTTGAACCAGGACGGCAGGCTCGACCTCGTGACGTCGAACCACAACGGGGACCTCAGCGTGCTCCTCGGCCACGGCGACGGGACGCTCGAGCCGCCGATCACGCCGGCGACCGGCTCGCAGTTCACGGGTGGGCTGACCATCGCCGACTTCAACGGGGACGGTCGGCTGGACGCGGCGCGATACGAGTACATGGCGAACCAGGTGTCCGTGGTCCTCGGCACCGGGAATGGAGGGTTCGGGCCTCCCACCAGCTTCCCGAGCGGAGTCGTGAACCCGACCTCCGTCGCCAGCGCAGACTTCGATGGCGACGGCGACGTCGACCTCGCGGTCCTCTCTTCCGGCACCGCAAGCGTCGCGATACTGCGCGGGGCGGGGGACGGGAGCTTCCAGGTCGCCGACGTGTACCCATCGAAGAGCGCCATCGCCTTCGTGACCGGGGACGTGGACGGTGACCGAGCCGTCGACATCGCGGTCACGGCTGCGGCCGGCGCCGCGGTCTTGCTCAACGACGGAAAGGGCTCCTTTGCGCCTCGACCCGTGACATTGAGCGGGCCGGCGTACGGGCTGCTGCTCGCGGACATGGACGGGGACCGAAAGGTCGACGTGGTGGCGTCAGTGCCGGGCCCTCCGGGGCAACCGGGCAGGCTCGTCATCGCGGCTGGCAACGGTGATGGTTCGTTCCGGCCCGAGCAAGACGTGGGCCTGGGCTGGCCCGCGGGTGTCGCCGACTTCAACCGCGACGGCTCCATGGATCTCGCGTTTGGGGCTCGTGCGAGCGTGACCGTCTTGACCGCGTGTGCGCGCTGAGGACCGCTCGTAACTGCTCGCGCCACCCTGTGGCACCGCGCATGACCCCGGCCCCAGCGTCGTCCGGTCAGTGCCGAGGTCCTGAGGCAGGAGCACCCCGTCGCGCGCGCCGGCGATGGCCGCCTCGCGCAGTAAGTCGCCGGGTCCACACCGACGCCGGTCATGGTCGGCCTCCTGGGGGGGCGAGCGAGGGAGCTTCGTGCGCGGCCACGCCGGGCAGGAGCGAGCTGCTGGTGGTGGAGTCAGCTCGCGCTGCAAGCGCGGTGGACGGTGATCGCGACCGACGACCTCGTCGTCTGCCCGCACTCCGGGTTGCTCGACGCGACGGCGACGTCGTCGCGGCGGTTCAGGTTCGCGCGGACGAGCGCGCCTTGGTTGTCCACCACGACGGTGCCGGTCACGAGGTGCGAGGTCCAGGTGCGACACTCCATTCCACCGCCGCTCCGGTGAGACCGGACGGCCCCACTTCGCATGGTCACGGGTCTACCGCGGCATCAAAGGGATGGGCACAGTCACAGGCCCGACCTGTGCAGCCCACATGCAAGCTCCCATCTGGCTGCACGTCACAGATGCAGCCGTTGCAACCATCGCCGACGGGGCAGAACTGGTGGGCTGGGCACCACGCGTAGCCGGGCGGAGCACCATCGCCCTGGCCGCACACGGGGATGAGGCACGCGCCGGCATCCACCGCCACGTCCTGCCCGCCGTCCGCCCCGCCGTCGGTGAGAAGCTCCTCGCCGCCGCAGCCCCCGGCCGCGAGGATGGATATCGAGATGCTCGTGGCGGGGGGGGATGAGGGGCCCCGCCCCGCTCATGCTCGGGCCCTTCGGGCCCTGCGCGTGAGCGCCCTCCCCCGGCCCCCTCGCTCGCAAGCTCGCTCGTGGGCGGGGAGGGTTTCTGTGCGGCGGTGGACTCGCGATCACGAGCACGCTTCGGCCCCCACTTCACGAGGGGAGACGGCGAGCACGGGGGACGGGCCTGCTCTTCCTTCCCATGGCTCCATCCTCTCAAGAAATGGAGCCTCCGGGAAATCCGGGGCGCTTCAGCGGTTCTTCGAGCGCCCTGCGCCGGCCTTCTTGAGCTTGTAGTCGCTCACGAGGCACTCGATCGGGATGGAGAGCCGCGCATGCAGCCGCCGGATCATCGGCAGGTTCAGCCTCCGCTTCTTCGCCATGACCTCCGAGGCGCGAGCGCGCGTCTTGAAGATGGGAAGGAGATCCTTCGTCGTAAGCCCCTCCTGATCCATGCGGAAGCGGATGGCCTCGATGGGATCGGGCGTCGGGATCTCGATGTGCTCGCGTTCGTAGGCGTCCACCAAGGTCGAGAGCACCTCGAACTTCTCACCCTTGGGCGTGCCTGGCTGCGCCTTGTCCCAGAGACGTTCGATCTCCTTCAGGGCTGCAGCGTGGTCGGCGGCGGTATGAATCGGCTTGATGTCCATGACGGATCCCTAGACGGTGGTGGCGTCGATCTTGTCGTACTCGGCGTGCGTGCCGATGAAGCGGATGTAGACGGCGAAGAACTCGTACTTCATGGCGACGACGACCCGGTACTTGTTGCCCTTGATGTTGAACACGATGCGGTTGCCCGCAACGAAGCTGGCCGATGGGTACGCCGTCTTGATGTCGTCCGGCCCGCTCCAGCTTGCTTGCTCGAGCTCGGCGAACCAGGCGAAGAGGGCTTGGCGCGCGTCGGCGTGTGCATCGGCGAACACTCTGACGGTAGAGCGGTTGAAGACGCGCACATGCTGAACTCTAGCACGATCCCAAAATGGGACCAAGGCCGACCGTACCCCACCACCACGGACGATTCAGAACAGCGATTCCAGCCGGTCGGCGCGGACGGCGACACGGACCGCCTTCCGGATGTTGATGGCGTGCCGCGTCTCCCGGCCCGTTGCAACCGCGAGCCCCAGCCCGATCGCGTGGATCGACGCGGCCGCCGCGTGCATGACGCCCACGACCCCCGTCGCGAGGGAGAAGCCGAGCTGGTGAGGGTTGTCGCCCGCGCGGTTGCGCCACTGCGGCACGGAGGCGTGCGCCTCTGTTGGCGGGAGCTGCAGGCGCGGCGGTGCTGCGGGGTGAAGTGGCATGACCTTCCCTCGGCCTGCGGCCTCGGTCGGTCTCGTTCTTCGGCCGAGCCACGGGCTCGGCCTCGAATCCAGGCGGCAGCACGTGCTGGGTGGGACGTGCATGCCTTCCCTCCCTCCGGTCGGTCGGCATCGGCCTGCCGTTCGCCCTCCGGGCGAACGCGCACGCGCATCGTGGACTTCGTCGCGCTGAGCGAGCGGCTGGTGGTGGAGGTGGACGGCGGGGTGCACCGGGCGGCGGGGCATCCGGAGGCGGATGCGCGGCGGCAGCGGACGATCGAGGCGATGGGGTTTCGGGTGCTGAGGATCGAGGCGGGGGCTGGTGGAGGGGGACGTGAAGCGGGCGGTGGGGATGGTCAGGCAGGCGCTGCGGCAGCCGAGATAACACCGCCCGGTCGCACGATGCTAAGCGGGCCCCGCGGCGCCTGAGGGGTCCGGGGGCCAGGATGACCGACTTGCTGTCGCGCCCGAGCTGCGGCGACCGCCTCCGTCACCGACGACCAGACCGTGGCCCGCGGCCTCCACGCGCTCGACCTCGCTGCCGAAGCCGTCGCAGCCACCCGGGCCCGCGACGCGACGAGCTGCTCGACCTCGCCGCGGATGACTCACCCGCCGCCTGACTCCCGCGACCGCCGGCCCACCGGGATGCCCGATGAGCGCGTCAACCTAGCGCCGGACCGGCCTGGTCCATCATTCCAGTGGCGGCGGACGCGGCGCCTTCGCATAAGGGGATCAATTTCCCCTTCTCGCTCGATCGCGGTACGATTTTCGGTACGTTCCGGTTGGGGGCGTGCCCGGCATGGCCCACAGCGACGTGGAGATTGAGTTCGACGAACCTAGCGCGTACCCGCTACTGCGGCACAGGCTCCAGCAGCAGGGACATCTTACTGCCTTGGTCTGTATCCAGGGTGGAGGAGCAAAGGGAGGCTGGCAGGGCGGTGTCCTCAACGCGACAATCGGGCGCGGCCTAGTAAGGCCGATCGCCGCGATGGGTACGAGCGCAGGAGCGATCAACGCCTGGCTCACATCGGCGAAGCTGGCCAAACCTCACGACGATCCGTTCAACGCCTTCTGGGGCGCGATCCCGCGAAGTCGACTGCGCCTCCTTCGTATGCTCGGGCCCAGCCTGGGACGTGGGGCCGCGCCCTGCGCCAGCCACGCCCTCTCAATTGCGCTGGGCGGGCGACGATGCAAACGGTGCGCGCCGCTGGTGGAGTTCGACGCCTTTCGAGAGGTCTTTCTGCGACTACTCGATCCTCTCTTGGTACCCGCGGCGATCTATACCTACCTCTACGCCACCGACATCACGACGCCGGACCTTCCGGAGGTCTTCGACGATCAAAACCTCTGCACCTTCATGTCAGCCCCCGGCGACACGGATGCGGAGTTTGCCGCCGACGGGCACCGTATCGACCGGATAACGGCCATTGCGACGTCCGCGTGCCTACCCTTTATCGGGCCGATGCGTGACTCGACCTCATCGTACGCGGACGGGGGCATCTACTCGAACCTTCCCATCAACGCCCTCCTATCGCAAGGATCGCTGGGAGCCGACTGCGTGATCTGCGTGCTCGCGACGCCGCTGGCGAGCATGGCCCCGGCCGGCAACTACATCGACTACCGCTCGGCTGTGCTCCTGCACACACTCCGGGAGAACCAGCGACCTCGAAGGGTGGTCCCAGGCAGGGCGACCGTAGGACCCGCGATTGGTCGTACGCCGGTCTTCGTCATCGCCCCTGCGACTGACCTTCGCTCGGGGCTGGTATGCGGCTTCTTTTCGCGTCGCGCAATGGACGGCGATACAGGCCTCGGAGCAGCAACCGGCGCAGCGTTCTCGGCAGCCGTGCGATCCTGCATCAGCGGCAACAACGACGGCCTGCTCGCGTACGACGTGAACAATCAAGAACTGCCGCCGTTGCCCGTGGCGCCCCCCCCTCTCGGCCCGTGGGTGCACTGGGCGAATCCGCGGTGGTCCGCGGATTGGAGGACGTCCCGGTCGCAGCCGGCGGCGCGATGAGGGCGTCCCACACGACCAAGAATCACCTGGTTCCCCTCGCCAAGAACCACGTGCGCACGTCGGCCCCCGCTCGTGCGCTCGCGGAGAGGGTCGGTGGGTCCGCGCGTTCTCACGGACGCGCGGGGAATCGCAGCGCGATCGACCGAGAAGAGGGAACACAATCCGCGTGATGCCAAGTGGGAGCGTCCGGACTCACTGGAACCGCCGACTACGGTGGTGCCCACAAACTCGCCCACCGCGGCCCCTACCGCTGTAGAATCGAGCCCCTTTGGCTGCCGCGAGACTTCCTCAGATGGTGTGGCCTGACGACTGCCCCGGCGGCAGCTGCCCGCCCGTAGACGCCGTCACCCGGACCGAGAATGTCTACCGGTTCGTGGACGCGAACCCGCCGACGGCCCATGACTTTCGCTCCCACGCCGGGGGGCTCTCGAAGAAGGCCAAGAGCGACCCGCAGAAACACTGCCAAGCCTGCGGCATTTCCGTGACAGACACCCTCGCCAATGCGCGTGCCCTGAGCCTCCTGCCGTTGTTTCGGAAGCGGATGCTTGCGGAAGGGCGCCCGACCCCAGGAGTCGTGAAGGTGACGCCAGCCGTCGGCAAGCCAGGCCACATGACCTGGTGGATTCCAAAGGGGGCGAGCCCCTGGACGAACTTCAAGGTGCTGGCTCGAGCAGGCAAATGACGCTCCCCAACGGTACGTCTCTCGGTCGGCTCTCCTTGGTGGAAGTGTACGTCGATTACGACGGGCCCAAGCTCTTCTCGACCGTGAGCGAGTCGGGCAATTACTTCATCGCTGTGGCAACCGACGAGGACGACTCCGTGACGCGCTGGCTCTACGCGCCGGTGTCGCGGAAGATGCTCGAACGCGTACGCGCGGGCGAACTTGATGTCGCGGAGCCATTCCAACGACCTCCCGACGGATACCTGTTCCGGGTCGTGACGCCGCATGGCAGGGGTGTCGACACGGCTGAGAGCGTGCGGCGCCTCCACGTACCCGAGGAGGATCTCCCACGGAAGGGGTTTCCTCTGGCTCTCACGACCGAGCTCGACCAGTGGCGGCTTGATGCGCTGCGAGACGCGGCTCGGTCCGGCGAGCGCGCACACGAGGCTCGTCTTGTGCCGACCAAAAAGGAGGTCACAAAGGTACTGCTGCCGGAGACTGTTGCCGCCTTGCTTCGAAGGTGGGATCGCTTTTGGCACGCGCTCTTCCCCAAGCAGCCGCTGCGGGTTGCGTCTGTGGCTCCTGGATCACTGCGCGCCATTTTCGCCGCCCCTGCGGTTATGCAGTCGAAGCTCGTCGACACCTACGAAGACCTGGTCCACTGCGGAGCGAACATCCCCCGACTCCACCAGGTGACGAAGGCCCGGGGGGTTGCCGCCGCCTACTACGAACTCGTTCACTTTGTCGCCGAAGAGGCGTGCGACCTAGAGCTCGCAAGCGCCCGTGGAACGAGCGCTCGATCACAGAAGCTCGACGTCCTCACCCTGCCCACGAAGATCGCCGAAGCACAAGGGCGTGCATTAGCCCAACCACAAGAGGCGCGACGCGAGCGTAGGTTCCTCGCGGACGTCCTTGCCGCGAGCAAGACGAGGGGGACGCTCGAACTCGCGATCGACAAGGGCGAGCGACTTGAGGGCGGGGTAAGCCTCTCTAGCCGTAAGTTCATCACCGGCCTCAAGATCGGCGGTCATTACTCGTTCGATCTCACGGAGATGACCCGTGTCGATGTGCCTGGTGCAACCCCCCGGATCGAACTAGACCTGCATGCGCCGCCGCTGCCGCAAGATGATACGGTGGCAGCTCCTTCGCCGCGGCGACAACGGACGAAGCCCGGGATCGCTTTGGCGTGGCGGAAGCTTCTCAGCGCAACCGACGCGCAGCATGCCCCGAGCGGTGCCACGAGAACCTACGTTCCGCTCTCAAGATCAGGGCAGGCTATGGACGTCCATACCTGGTTTCGCGAAGAGTTCTTCGGAGAGTATGGGTGGGCGCGGTCCAGCGGCCACGAAGAACGTGTGACCGTCGAGATGGACGTCATCATCGACAGCGGCGTCAAGCTCGGTCCGCAGTCCTTCGTGCTGTCGCACGACCCCACTCGCGCCCGGAACAAGGACGAGCCACCGACGCGCCTCCACTGGAACCACGCGATGTTAGAGTTCCTTCGGCGCAACGACTCGTACGTCAAGGGCACCATGACCCTGCTGCGAAACGCTGACGGCGGGTACGAGCTTCATTTGGTGCAGCGGCCCCCGGATGTGCGCCTGCGGCGTGCTCGACCCCGCGGCCGAACGTCCGGCTAGGTCTAGCCGTACAGGTGTACCCGTACGGGGAAGGGCGCCGCGCGCCGACCTCGTGGGTCTTGATCACGTCCCACGGCTCCGCGATCTCCCGCCACATCGCTACATCGCTGATGCCTCCGCTGTGCTTGATGTGGGAGATGCGGCGGTTCGGAGGAGGCGGGCTCATGATGCAGCCCTGAGGGATCCCCTCATTCTGCGGATGAAAGATGACGCGTAGGTGATCGAAACCGCTGTGTTCCTGGATGGGGTGGTCCGGGATGACCTGCGAGGCGGGAATCCATGGGCGGAGCGAACTGTTTGCGGCGACATGCAGACCGTCCCTCTCGCAACATGGCTGCTGCCGCTCGGCGGCGGACGACGTAGGCTCTGGACGTTGTCGCAGACGCGCACATCGATGGAGAAGCTGTTCGGCGGAGACGTCCACCTTGCCCGGGTGCGGTCGCTCGCGAATGGAGTGACGGGGGTCCTGAACGCGAGCGTTGTGTCGATCGCGGCAATCGGTCGAGCGTACGCGCGGCTTGCGAGGATCGAGAGCAAGAGCGGCGTGAAGCAGGTGGACCGGCTGCTGAGCAACGAGGAAGTGAAGCTCGAGGTGCTGATGCCGCTGTGGGTGAAGCACGTCGTCGGGACGACGTCGAACATCGTGCTCGCGATGGACTGGACGGATTTCGACGACGACGACCACACGACGCTCTGCGCGTACCTAGTCACGACGCACGGACGGGCGAGCCCGTTTGCGTGGAAGACGGTCAAGAAGTCGACGCTCAAGACGAAGCGCACCGGCCATGAACTGGAGATGGTGCGGCAGCTGCACGAGTGGCTGCCCGCCGCGGTGAGCGTGACGCTGATGGCGGATCGAGCCTTCGGGTACGCGGAGCTCTACGAGTTGCTCGGCCTCTACGGCTGGGACTACATCATCCGGTTCCGCGAGAACATCATCGTGTCGGAGTCGGACGCGGAGGGCCTGCCGGCCGCGGAGCTCGTGCCCGCGCACGGTCGGGTGCGAAAGCTCGTCGGCGTCACGGTGACGAGGAAGAAGAGCAAGGTGCCGGCCGTGGTGCTGGTCAAGCGAAAGGGCATGAAGGAAGCGTGGTGTCTGGCGACGTCGCTCACTACGGCCGACGCCAACGAGATCGTGCAGGCGTACTCGAAGAGGTTCACGATCGAAGAGACGTTTCGGGACCAGAAAGACATCACCTTCGGCGTTGGCCTCCGGGCGACGCACATCGGCGACGCCGGCCGGCGTGACCGTCTGCTGTTTCTCATCGCGATCGCATACACTCTGCTGACGCTCCTCGGCGCGGCGAGTGAGGCATCGAAGCTCGACAAGACCCTCAAGACGAATACGTCGCCCAAGCGAACGATGTCGCTCTTCAACCAGGGTCTCTACTGGTACTCGTGCCTCGACACCATGCGCGAGGAGTGGCTCGACCGCCTCCTCACCGCCTACGAGAAGATCGTACGGGGCCATCTCTTCCTCGCGGAAATCCTCAAGTTTGAGTCCCCGCGAGAGGCAGGAAACTGAGGGGATGGGTCAGTCCGGGGATGCGACCGAGCCGCGGGGCCTCCCGAGGCACCACGTCGCTCCGGAGCTTGCTTGGATCAAGCTCCTCGGGCCGGACTACTCGGGAATGTCGGGCGGATCGCCCTTCTTCAGCACGTTTGCAAATTCGATCGTCTCACTTCCGTCACCAGCCGATACGTGCCAGAAGTGCAGGCGCCACCCCACACCGGAACGCGCGACCGTTGCTCGCCACGCCGCCGCGGAATCCGAAGCCCGACGACTTTGCGGCGCGTTTCCCGCTCGGCTCGTTCGCAGTGGCCTCAAGGAGCCCGCACGCTCGCTAAGCTTGTCCACCGCGGTAGCCGCCGCCAGTTTTACTAGCTTCCGAATGGACGCGGGGTCGCTGAGGATGCCGCCCACAACCAGAGAGTCCCAAAACGAGCGGCCGATACGGACAGCCCTAATCGCGCGCCCAAACGCCATGCGAGCTGCGCTGCGTTCCACCGCCCAACGGAAGGACGCAGCCGACTCAGCTGCGACGTGACCGATGTCGACAATATCCGCCAGTCGCTCGGGCGCTACTAGAGCCGGAAATGTGTGGGCAAATCCGCCACCGCTGAGGCCGGCGGCAGCCCGCTCCGGCTCCGTCAACTCTACCGTGCCGGCCACCCTGACCTCGCGCACACCTCCGGGAAGATCTGCAGTAACAATTCCCACCTCCGCTTCCGGAAGTCGCAGGCTTACCTTGCCGCAGGCGAGCGCCGTGAGACCTTGGGCCAGCGAGGATCGGACCAATTCGTTACGCAGCATGAACTCAGGAGGCGTTACCTCTGGTTCGACTGCGGAACCGGCCAACAATGCGTCCGTCACGCCCGCGACGTGACGCAGATCCCGGGCCTCGTCTTGAAAAAACCAATTCAGCCGCCGAACGACGAGCGGGACACTAATGGGTATATCGTACGTGTCAACGATCTCCGCAAGGAGATCAAACCTGGGGTACCGATCCGCCACCATCAGCTCCAACACACACTGGCCAAAGTGCCACCACTCGCACGGCGCGCTCTCCACCTCCTGAAGCCAGCCAGCCAATGACACCAGCCAGCTCGCCGCGCTGTCGACTGCGGTCTCCGTAGGTACTGTTACGAGATACGGATCCACGACCACGTGCGTCACGGTGTACCATTCCGTTCAAGGGCTTCCCGAGCAATTTGCTCCTCCTGGCGGACACTCTCATCGAAGAAGCCGGCAGGCCAGTTCTTTATGTGGCCGTTTCGCGAGATTTGCACCGGCTCAAACTTCGATATTCCATTTCGGTCTTGAGTGACAAAGTACATCTTAATCCAAGATCGACACGATTCGTCGCGCACCATATGTAGCCGCAGCTGGTTAACAAGGCAGTCGCTATGGGTTTCAATGATGCATTGCTTCCCCGAACGCGACAAGCCATAGAAAAAGTCGCCCAGCTTCGCTTGGGCTCGCGGATGTAGGTGGAGCTCGGGCTGCTCAATCAGTAGGATAGCGCCGCGCGGCGCCAGCAAGCCAGACACAAGAATCGGGAGTATCTGGCTCACGCCAACACCGAGCGACGGGAGTGGCCTCTCGCGCGATTCGGGCAACGGCTGAACCGCCCATGACACACCCGACAGTCCAGCCTCTCGCGTCGACACGTGGTGCGCAACCCCAATATGTCGTGCCCAAACGTCCACCGCCTCTTCGAGGATCGACTCCCGCGCAGTGCGCGTGATGGGATCCCACCATTGGACGCTCTCTCTACGGTTCGCGTCGTAAACCGCCGCAGCAAACTCGCCTTTGACGCCGACATCGTCTGGCTCGCTCGACGGCGCAAACTTCTGCGCTGCCTGTGGATCTGCACGCAAAGGCCCGATATACCGCACGAGCGAACTCAGTTGCGCAGTAAGGCGCCGCGTGGCGGCCTCGATGACCGCGACCAAAATGTCGTCGGCCGCACTCTCCAGACCAAGTGACTCTCCAGTGTCGTTTCGGTCAGACAAACTTTTCACGGCGATCGCGTGCGCCCCCGCTACAAACTTTCCTTTTGCTCGTGTCTTGAGTGGCACGTGTGCAGCCCATTCCAGAAACTCGGCCACCGCCGCACCCGTGAACGCGGGGACGCCCTTCGCATCGGCAAGCGCATTCGCCTCCGCAATCGCTACAGCGGGCAGTGCCGCGTCCTGTAATTCCGCGACGAGAACCTGTAGCTGTGGCGGTGGAGGCCAGTCGGTCGGTCTCGCGAGGTATGCGATCGCTCGAGCGACATCCCGGCGGCGACGTGCGGCAAGATTGAACGGCACGATGAGCCTATCCGGGAGGCAATGCGCAAGTCTCGTCAGCCCCTTGCGCGTCTCTGCGGTACCCATAACCCCAAGGGACGCGAGATAGTTATCGTCAGGAGGATACGGTACAAGACGCAGATATTCTGCCCGCACATCCTTTATGAAGGACGCATACTCGCCCGCGGCGAGCGGCGCAACGGACGCCCGAACTGTGAGCCCTTCGCTCTGCGGCTCGGCGTCCGAGCCCGGAGGCGACATCTGTAATATTTGCGCCGTGAGATCTGACGATACCAACTTCACCCGGACCGCTTCGAGGCTGGCACGGTCCGCCGAGCCACCACGCTCTCGCGCACCGCGGTACCGAATGAGCGCCGTGATGCTCCGGATTCGTTCGTCAATGGCGTAGCGGCTGCGAGCACGCAGCGACCGCGAGGCCCACGTGCGGGCTTCGTCCACCGCAAGCGTCACGCCGATGCCGACCGGGGCGTCCTTGGTGTTGTCGTTGAGTATGTCCTCATACGTTCCTAGCTGTACGATGTGGCCGTTGAGGATGAGGGGCTTGTTTGGATTGGGATTCGCGAGCGTCTGGGCGAGCAACAATATCGACTGGAGTACGCTGCTCTTTCCCGTACTGTTTAGACCCGCGAGAACCGTTGTCTTACCGAGCGCAAGGTTGAGGTGACCAGAAATTGGTTTGAAGTTTTCCAGTACCCAGTTAGTGAGCATGAACAGTTCTCGTGGTAGAGGATGGTGGCTGGCGGGTTCTTGCCGGCTCGTTCGCAGGGTCTTCGGCCTCGATGGAGCTAAGCTCGCCCCGGGCGCGACGTCCAGCAGGTTTGCGGCTCCGGCCCCACCTCTGGAGCACCGGAGTTCGGCGCGGCATGGTGGCATGATCGCCGTCGGTGGCGAATTTCCGAGGTTTCATGCCGGGGGGGCTCTCTGTGAGGCGGCGGTCAGTTTTTGCCTGACGGCGCCCTCTGACGGAGGCGGTGAAGACGAAGCCGTTGCAGCAAACGATGTTAGCCGACGACCGCCAGCTGGCCACATACGGTGGGTCTCGGACAATGCGTGCGTCGTGGGTCGCGGCGACCATCGTGAGGTAGTCGTGGCGGGGACGCTCGGCGCGATGTGCACGAACGAGGAGGTAAACGAGCCGCGACGTGCTGTTCCCGACGCCGGTGGCGGACCCGAAGTAGCACCTGGGGAGGATGGCGACGGCGTCGGCATCTCGAGGAGGCCGATGGGCAGCATCGGCCTCCTTCGGCTTGAGCCTGGAGGTGCGGTCGACGCTGGCGAGGCGCTCGTCGTCGTCGGAGAGCCGCGTCTGCCTCGCCCCGTGGCTGAGCCCTGCGGCGTCGCCTTCCAGAACCCGTGGTGGCCTGGTCGAGAACCCCGCTCGCTTCAGCCGGTCGTGCGCACAGCCGTTGCGGCTCTTGTACAGGAGCTGCACGCCGCTGGGGACGCGCTCGGCGCGGGCGTCATCGTCGAGACCGAGGCGTTCGGCGACGGCCTCGTGGGCATCGGCGGTCCTCACGCCGTCGGGGTGCTCGGCGAGGACGCGGAGCAGCGGCTCGATGAACTGGTCGTAGGTGGGGACGCTCATCGTCGCTCTGACTCGATTGATTTTCTTGCGCGGTTGCCCGGCTCGGATGCCCTCGCACCCGCGCCGTTGGTCTTCGCCGCGTCGAGGCTCGGCACTCGCGCCAGGATCACCTCGGCGGGCTCGTCGTTCGGATTCTGGCGGACGAGGTCCCCGCGGAAGCCCTTCGCGAGCACCGCGCGGTCGAGAGTTGAGAACGCCGCGCCCGATTGTTGCTGGGTCCTGGCCAGGTTCCGCACGACCGCCAGCATCGCTTCGACCCGCTCAAGAACCATTTCTTGTTCGTTCCGCGGTGGCAATGGCACACGGAGGGAGCGCAGCTGACCTGTGTTGATACGCGACCGGGTTGCGCCGTGAATCCCACGCGCAAGCTCTGTGCGCGCGTGATGACTGCCGAGCGCCAACACGAGCAGGTCGGCCCGGATGACGGCGGCGTCGGGTCGAACGCAGAAGCAGTCGGCCTTCGCGATGGCAGGCCCGCCGAGGTCGGGCAATAGGCACACGCGCGTGGACTCCTCGACGAATGAGCCGAAGATGATGTCACCAGCTCCGACGGTGTGACGGGTCAACGTGTCGTACTTTCTTCGCGAGATGAACGTCTCCTTCTCGCCGCGAAATTCCAGGTTCGCCACGTTCTCGAGACGAATGACGCGAACTCCCTCCAACACGTAGTCATCCGTCTTTAGCGCCGAGCCGAACGGACCATCGAAGAGGTCCCCCGTGCTCGGCAGCAGACTCTCCAAGCTCGCCCAGCACCACCCCTCCGGCAGCTCCGGCAGCCCCGTCGCATCCACCGGCGCCGGCTCCTTGTACTTCGCCTTCCAGGCGTCGCCCTTCGGGAGCTTGCCCTTCGCCTTCATCTTGGCGAGCTCGGCCTCCTCCCACTTCTTCCGGCGCTCGGCGCGGATGCGCTCGAGGAGCTTGCTCGCGGGCTCCACGTCCTTGTGCTTCGCGCGCCAGTCCTTCGTGAGGTCCCCGCGGAAGGCCGCCGCGAGGATGGACTGGCGCAGCTTCTCGAGCAGCGGCGGGACGGCGTCGAGCGCCTCGCGCGCGCGGCGGCTTCGGGCCTGCAGGGCTTCGAGCTTGGCGACGATGCGGCGCTGCTCGTCCGGTGGCGGCAGCGCGATCGGCCATGACGCCATCTTGTCGGCCCCGAGGTGATTGATACCGACACCCTTGCCGACGGCGGCGAATCGCCCAAGCCGCGCATCGGCGAGAAAATGCAGATGGAGATACTCCGGCAACGGCCCACGCGATCGGACGCGGATGAGTGTGTTCTGAAAGCAGCACCCGGCAACCTGCCCGCGCCATATCGCGGGCTTTCCGACCTCCGCCGCACTTCCCGACGCCTCGGACAGCAGGACATCGCCCTCCTTCAGTTCATAGGTTTCGAACTCCTTCGGGGAGAAGTCCATCTCCTTCACATCCTGGACGCTGATTCCGGCCCAGGTGACGTTCGCGGCACGCATGTAGGGCCGCATGTGCGGGCCCGTCGCGCGCTCGGGAGATCGCTGGCGACCGAGGCGTACCTCTGCGACTTCGCTCAGCGCGACACGCTTCCAGCCGTTGGGAAGCCGCTCGGTCAAACGTCGCCCCCAAGCTCTTCCTGCAACGCCTGCATCTCCTCCAGCGCGGTCTGAAGCTGCGCCACGATCTGCGCGGCGATCTCCTCCGGCTCCGGGAGGTCGGCGTGGTCGGTCACGCTGTCGTCCTTCAGCCAGGTGATGTCCAGGTTGTCGCCGCGCTTGGCGATGTCGTCGCGGGTGAACTTGCGGAAGCGGCCGGTTTCGCCCTGGTCCTTGCGCTTGCTCTTGCCGAGGGGGTCGGGGCCGTAGGACTTCTCGAAGTCGGCGAAGTGGGCGCGGGTGAGGGGGGTGCGCTTGCCGAAGGAGGGGCTGTTGGTCCGCATGTCGTAGAACCAGACGGCCTTGGTGTTGGCCTTGTCCTTCTCGCCGCGGGTGAAGAAGAGGACGTTGGTCTTGACGCCCTGGGCGTAGAAGATGCCCGTCGGGAGGCGCAGGATGGTGTGGAGATCGGCCTTGTCCATCAGGTCGGCGCGGACGCGCTGGCCGACGCCCTCCTCGAAGAGGACGTTGTCGGGGAGGACGACCGCGGCGCGGCCGCCGGGCTTGAGGCCGCGGTAGATGTGCTGGAGGAAGACGAGCTGCTTGTTGCTCGTGGGGAAGGTGATGTCGTCGCGCGTGGGGCCGCCGCCGCCCTTCTTGGTGCCGAAGGGGGGGTTGGTGAGGATGACGTCGGCCTTCGGGAGCTTGGCGCCGGTCGGGCCGAGGGTGTCGCCGAGGAGGATGTTGCCCTGGATGTCGTGGAGCATCGCGTTCATCAGGGCGAGGCGCTGGACGTCGGGGACGAGCTCGACGCCGTAGAAGGCCTCGTGGCGCTGGAAGTTCTGCTTGGCGACGGGGAGGTCGTGGTAGTCGTCCGTCATCGACCGCACGTAGCGGTCGGCGTTGATGAGGAAGCCGCCGGTGCCGACCGCCGGATCCTGCACGCGCTCTCCGGGCTGGGGCTTGATCAGGGCGACCATGCACTCGATGAGCGGGCGCGGGGTGAAGTACTGGCCGGCGCCGCTCTTGGTCTCCTCGGCGTTCTTCTCGAGCAGGCCCTCGTAGAGATCGCCGAGGCCCTCCGACTTGGCGCTGTACCAGTCGAGCGCGTCGATGTTCTGGACCACCGTGTGCAAGTGGCGCGGCTGCCGGAAGGCGGTGGAGGCGTTGGCGTAGATCGCCTGCACGCGGCCACCTCCCTCGCTACCGAGCTCGAGCAGCAGCTCCTTGTAGAACTTGAGGAGGTCCGTGCCCTCTCGCTTGACGAGCTCGTCCCAGCGATAGCGCTGCGGGATCGGCTTCTCCATACCCGTCTCCTTCGCCATCTTGAGGAAGAGCAGGTACGTCAGCTCGGTCACGTACTCGTGGTAGGTGATGCCGTCGTCCCGGAGGATGTGGCACTGGTTCCAGAGCTTCTGGACGATGTCTTGGGTGTTGGGCATCTCTACTCCGGAACGCTACGCGCTCCCTTCCACTCTCCACCAGCACGGCGACACTGCGTCGTGTGGCAGCACGCTCGTGAATTGCTCTACCAAGACGGACTTCTTCAGCCCGAGGCCCGCTAGGTAGACCCCGTACCCATCGGGCTGCGTCACCGGCTCGAAGCGCAATAGGTCGGTCCCGGGCACTCGGACGGTGAATGCCTCGGAACGCAAAGGCCAGACGGGGAACTCTTCGTTGCGGCCCGAGACCCTCTTCAAGTGCTTGTACCAGACGTCTACCGCCGGAAGCGGCAGACTCGTGTCGATCCACAGGGCCACGCGGAAGCCTGCGGCCGGGAAGCCGACTAGCTTCCGCACATCCGCGAGCCAACCATCCTGGGTGAGCCCGGGTTCCAGCTTCACCTCGACGATGGCCGAGAGATCAGCCTCGTCAACTTGAAGAACCACGTCTCGGGCGCCGTTGCCGTGGAGGTACACCTTCACCTGGGGAGCCCCGAGCACCCCGATGTCCACCTTCTTCGCGTTCCCTCCCGGCTTAACCTCGGTGCGCACGCGTGGCACCGTAACCGCCGACCGGCCGGACTGAAGCCCGGGTGTCTCCCGCTCGGCAGTCACACGAGCGTGCTCCCCCATGGCCTTCTGCATCGACATGACCATGTCGGCGACGAGATCCGACTCGCGCGGCCATCGCCACGGGTCCTTCATGTAGCCGCTGAGCACGCGATCGCACTCTTCACGCACCAGCTTCGTGGCATCCAGCCGCTCGTCGTCAGCTCGCCTCATCCTGCATCCCTCCATACCTCGTCCGCCAGCTCGCCGAGGAGTCCCTCCAGCTTGCCGTCGAACACCTTGTTCAACCTGGCGAACCCGCCGTCCGCCTTGAACTGGCCGGCGTCCAGTGACGCGCGGTCCACCACGGTCTCCAGCTTCACCTGCTTGGCGATGCGCTCCAGCCACTTGGCCTGCATGTCGGTGAACTTGTGCTTCTTCCGGATGCGCGCCAGGGCGTGGTCCACGCGCTCGGCGTAGGGGACGAGGGGTGAGCCGAGGGCGAGCTGGCGGATGTAGCCGACGATGGTGGCGGCGATGTCCTCGTTCTTCTGCTCGCGCCACGCGGTCTGGACGGCCTTCTCGTTGAAGCCCTCCTGATCGAGCAGGAGCTTGAGCTGGCGCAGATCCTCGCGCGTCAGCTCGCGCGGGCGCTGCGTCACCACCAGGAGCGCCGGCATCTTGTTCAGGTTGGTCTCCACGAAGGCGCGGAACGCCTCGAGGTAGTCGCCGGGGCGGCGGCTGCCGTGCTTGCCGTAGCCGCGCGTGACCTCGCGCAGCTCGTCGGCGGACTCCGAGACGATCACCTTGTAGCCGCCGGCGCCGGTGGTGCGGTCCAGGAAGGGCGCGAGCTCCGCGTGCGCGGCGAGGTAGTCGGCGGCGGCGCCCACGGTGGCGGTCTTGAGCATCTGCGCCAGGTCCTTGAGGCCCATGCCCGCGGCGGTCTGGAAGCGCTCCTCCGCCTCGCCCTTGAAGGCGCGGTGCTTGCCGTGCAGCTTGGCGAGCAGCTCCCCGATCGCGGCGCGGCGGAACTCGTCCTCCTTGCCCTCCACGATCTCCTTCACCAGCTGCTCGAAGGTGACGGTCGGGTTGACGACGACCGGCTTCATGTCGGTCACGTCCTTGAGGGCGGAGTAGAGGTCGACGGCGTCGAAGATGCGGAAGCGCTCCTTGCCGATGTCCTCGCAGAGGCGGGTCGCGCGGCCGATCATCTGCTCGTAGAGGATGCGGCTGCGCACCCGGCGCAAAAACACCAGGTTGGCGATGCGCGGCACGTCGATGCCGGTGGTGAGCAGGTCCACGGTGACGGCGATGTTGGGGTAGCGCTCGTTGCGGTAGCGGCGGATGGCCTCGAGCGGCCGGTCGGTGGCGCCGGTGATCTTGGCGACCGCCTCGTCGTCCACCTCCCCGAACTTCTTGGTGAGCGCCTCCTTGAGCAGGCCCACCACCATGTCGGCGTGCTCGTCGGTGGCGCAGAAGACGAGGGTCTTCTCGTCCTGCTCCGGATCGATGTGGTTGACCAGCTCCGCGAGCACCGCACGGTTGAAGTTCTCGGTGATGACGCGGCGGTTGAAGGCGTCGACGTCGAACTGCACCTCGTCGGGCAGCTCCTCCTTCTTCGTCTGCATCGTGGAGCGGTCCAGCACCAGCACCTCCTCGTGCGCCTGGTAGTGGATGCCGTCCTGCCCGAGCTTGGTCACGATCCGGATGGGCGGCTCGTGATCGACGAGGAAGCCGTCCACCACCGCCTCGCGGTACGAGTACGAGAAGACGGGGGCGCCGAAGATCTCCTTGGTGTGGAGGGCCGGGGTGGCGGTGAGGCCGACCTTCACGGCGTCGAAGTGGTCGAGCACGCGGCGGTACTTGGAGATGTAGTCCTCCTCGTCGCGGAAGAGGAGCTCGCGGTCGGACAGCTCCCGGTCGAGGAGGTAGCCGCGGTGGCACTCGTCCACGACGATGCAGTCGTACTGGTCGACGGACGGGATCTCCGGCTCGCTCCCCTCCTCGTGCGGCCCGAGCACGCGCTTGACCATCGCCTGGATGGTCGCGATCTGCAGCCTGGTCTCCCGGTCCGGCTTCAGATCGCCGAGCTCCTTCACGTTGAAGATGTCGGTGAAGGTCTGCAGGTTCTCCAGGCGCAGATCCTTGAGCGCGTCGCCCGCCTGCTTGCCGAGGGCGTTGCGGTCGACGAGGAAGAGCACGCGGCGGAAGCGCTTGGTCTTCAGGAGGCGGTAGCAGAGGCCGATGCAGGTGCGCGTCTTGCCGGTGCCGGTCGCCATGGCGACGAGCAGCTCGCGCTTGCCCTCCTCCAGGCCCTTCTCCACCGCGAGGATGGTGTTGCGCTGGTAGTCGCGGTCGACGTACGGCATCGGCTCGACCTTGAGCCTGGCGTACGCCGCGTCGACGTCCTGGCGCAGCAGATCGACCAGGCCCTCCGGCGTGTACCAGCCCTCCAGCGGGACGGGATGGTTCTGCGACCGGCGCGCGTCCAGAAACCAGATACCGCTCTTCTGCCGGAACTGTCGGAGGTAGGGGCGGCCGTTGGTGGCGAAGAGGAAGGGCACCTTGAGCGCGCCCCACGGGCTCCCCTCCGGGAGGAACTCCGCGCCGCGCACGACGTAGCCCGCGGAGTAGCGCTTCGCCTGCGGGATGACCCCCATCACGTCCTTGTGCTTGCGCTTCGCCTCGACGACGGCGACCGCCTGCAGGCCGGCGAAGAGCACGTAGTCCGCCCACCCCTCCTTGCCGTCCGCGAAGGTGGGCCACTCGGCGATGGCGAGGTTCTTCCCCTTGGTGGGGCGCACGCCCCGCTCGTAGGTGAGCAGCTCGGAGTCCGCCTCCCAGCCGGCGTCACGGAGCTGGCGATCGATCAGCTTGCGGGTGGCCGCCTCGTCGAGCTGGGTGGCCTCGCTGGCGGCGGAGGCCTGCGCGATGGTGGCGGCGAGCTGCCGGGCGGGCATCGCCTGCGCGGCGGCCTGCGCCGCGGCGAGCTCGGCGAGGAGCTTCCGGTTCTGCTCCTCCAGCGCGGCGCTCCGCTGCACGGCGGCCTTCGCGGTGTCGCGATGCGTCTGCAGCTCCTCGCTCGCCAGGTTCTCCCAGATGGCCAGCTCCTCCGCCGTCTTCGCCGCCCGCTCCTCCGCGCTCAGCTTGGCGGCGGCCTCGGCGTCCGCTGCCTTCCGCGCCTCCTCGATGGCCTGCTGCGCCGCCTCCAGATCCTTGTGGCGCGCGTCCATCTCGCCGCGCAGCCGCGTCAGCTCCTCGTGCAGCCCCGACTCCGCCTTCCTCGGCTCCGGCGGCGGCACGAATGGGCCGGGATCGAACCTGCGGTTGTTGCCGAAACTGCGCTGAAACCAGACCGCCAGCTCGCGCGCCATCCGGAGCTGGTGCAGCGCCTCGCGGTGATCGCCGGCGCCGTCGTGCACGGCGGCGTTGCCGATGCGGCGCAGGTCGTGGAACAGGGACCGCTGCATGGCCCCGATCACGCCGCGCTCGAAGAGCCGATCGATGAGCTGGTGCTGCCCCTCGTCCGGCACGAACACGCCCGTCTTCGCGGCCGCGCGCTGCGCGAGCACCTCCCCGAACTGGCGCAGCTTGAATAGGGTGACGGTCGGGTCCCCCGCGAAGTGCTCCTCCGCCTGGGTCGCGAGCGCGACGAGCCGCGCGTCGTGATGCGCGAGGTAGGCGAAGTTGGGCGACGGGGTGGGGGTCACGGCGGGCGCGGGCCGGACGGGGTCCGCCCAGGCAAACAGAGTACAGCAGGCGAGCACCCCAGTTGGACGAAACCTGCAGGTTGGGCGCGCGACAGAGCGGCGCCGTGCGTCAGAAACCAGAAACAGGTGCCCCCCCACGTCCCTGCTGGCCATGCCCCATCTCGCTGCAGCTTGGCACTACTTCAAGCTCGTGATCGGCCTGCTACTTCTCTGGCTCACAGTCTTTGGAACCGATGCCCACCTCGCGTCTGCCAAGGCCGCTGTCGACAAAGCCCGGGCAGACGTCAGGCGCGCGGGGGAACGCCACATCACGAAGCAGCTTCGCGTGCTGGGCCGTGCCGTCTGTCGGCAGACGCTCCTCTTCCTGGACCACGTCTTCGGCATGAAGAAGGTCCTGTCGATGCGCAGCCTTTGGGGGGCATGGATGCTCTCTTGCGCATCCGGCGCCGTTGCCCTGCTTTGCCTCCTCGCGGTGGTCGTCGCGCTCCCACACGTGTACCACCCAGCCGACCCGGCAAAGCAGGCCGCGCTCGCGAAGATGGCAAGCGACGTCGCCACGAAGGGCTTGACGCCTGCGAAGGTGCGGATGGGGTTCGCAGTGTTCTCCTACCTTGCCCTCGCCTTCCTCGGGCTGGCGCTCGTCCCGTCCTTACTGGGACAGCACCGGCCTCGCGGGTGGATTACGGCGATTGCGCTCGTCGTGTTCGGGAGCAAAGCACTCCGGCTCATGGTGAGCATGCTCTGGACGTGCATCAAGCTTGGGATCGGCGGCAACCACCAGCTGCTACTCCTCGTGGCCGGTCTCGTCGTCGGCATCGCGTGCGACTCGGCGCTGGTAGCCGTCGTCCGCGCGGTGCTTCGGGCGGCTCTCCGCGGGGGAGACGTGGCGTGGCTGATGCTCAAGCTCGGCATACTCACCATTGCCGCCATCGCGATCATCGTCGCGCCCTTCGCCATGATCGCGGAGACGATGCACGTGCAGTGGCTCGCCGAGGTGTTCCTTTTCGCGCTTCCCACGAACGCGATCGAGGTGGTGCTTGTTGCAGCGATGGCCGTCTCCGTAGTGCTCCTGGCGACCAACGCACTCGTCTGGTATGTCGCGGGTGAGTCGGCAAGGGGCGTCGCCGAGCGCGTGATGACGAGCCGGAAGGTTCTTTGGGTCGTCGGCGGCGCGCTCGTCACATTCTCCAACACGGGCGTCGGGAACTGGGTCCGCGCTGTCGCGTGGTCGGCGTTCACCCGATAGGCCTGCGCGCATCCCTCAGGCCAACAGCTTCTGCGTGCCGGCCAGCCGAGCGCGCGACGTCGCTCTGTCGCCTCGCCTTCGGGTTCTCCTCGCGGGCGATGGGCAGCTACTTCCCAGAGCCGTGCTACGCTTTCTGCATGCGGCGGATCCTGCAGGCCTGTCTCCTCCTCGGCGCGCTGACCGTCCCCACCCTCGCGCACGCGGACGACCACGGGATGCGGAGCCCGGCGATGGTCGTCAGCGGTATCGGACTCCTGACCGTCGGCACGGTCACGGTCGCGATCACCACGCCCATCCTCTACGTGTTCTCCAATCCCAGCCCCGCCTGCTCCCAATGGGGCTGCGCGCCCCCCACGCACAACACCGGCATGATCGCCGGGCTCACCGCCGGCGTGGTGGCGGGCGCGCTGGCGATCGCGGCGGGCATCCCGCTCGTGTACCTCGGGGCGAAGCACCGGCACCACGAGGACGACGCGGCCGTGTGGCTGACGGTGAACGGCGTCGCGGGTCGGTTCTGACGTCCGTCCCGGGCCACGCGCGCCGCGCGCCACACGATGGGCCCGCGGCAGAAGGCGAGCGTCCACGGGGTGGTGGTGGACCTCGCCCCCGCACCGGAGGCCGCGGCCGCGCCCGCGGCGACACCGGCGCCCCCGCCGGCGGCGACCACGAACGGCACGAACGGGTCTGCGCAGCCGGCCCTGCTCTCGCTGAACGGCGTGTCCCACTGAGCGTCACGCGCGAACCGAAAACCAGGAGACGGGAGGCCCCTCGATCGCAAGAGGGTCCCTCCCGTTTCTGCTTTTGTGGAAGGTCCCGCGTGGGCGGGCCGGCGTCGCGCGGCTGGAGCGCGTCTTCAGCCCTGGCAGCTGCAGACGTTCAACGCGACGTGGTCGTAGAGCGCGGCGCCGGCGCAGCTCAGGGTGATCGTGTAGTCCCCGGACGGGCAGTCGACGCCGAGCGTTTCGCTCAGGTCACGGACGTCGCCGACCGACAGGCACAGGTCGGTCGCGCTGCGCGTCGCCGTGACGTGTCCGTTCGTGTTCGGCGTCACCGCGACGCCGGTGTCGCCGCACGTCCCGCCGTTGATCGCGCGCCGGGGGGCGAGCGAGGTGTCCGCCACGGGGGGATCCGGCGCGGCGACATCGAACGACGCGGTGTGATCCCCGTGCGCCACGGTGACCGTGCAGGGCGTGTTCGACGCCCCGCGGACGTCCAGGTCCACGTCGACGACGACGCCGCAGCCCCCGCCGCACCCGCTCGCCAGCGGGAGGAAGGCGACGCTCGCGATGAGCCCTGCGGCGAGCGCGCGTCTCATGGCGTCAGGGAGTAGCCGCGGGTGATGATGTCCGGGACCCCCGTGCCGTCGTTGGCGGTGTACAGCGGGAAGAAGTCGTTGGTGGTCGTGCACCCCGGCTTGCTCAGCGGAGGAGACGCCACGTTCGGGCGCACCGCCATCCAGCCGTAGTCGCCGATCGGCCGGAAGAAGCCTCCCGTGGGGAGCTGGAATCCCGCCGGGCTGAGAAACCTGGGCGGCTGGAGCACCGCGCCGGGTCGCTGCGGGTCGACGATGCCGCGGATCGCGTAGTTCACCGTGACCGGGGCCCCGACGCCGTTGGTGAGCTGCTGCACGTTGCCGATCGCGAGGCTCCCGCGGCCGTCGGCGGCGATGGTGGGGAACACAAGATCGAGTCCCGTGTTCCCCGGATCGGACTCGATCGCGGGGCGGCCGCACGGGGGAAGATCGCTTCCGCTGCCGGAGCTCTTCCAGTTCGACGTCGGACCACCATCGACGCTCGACGTGGGCGTGCCCGGACACCACTCGAACCAGGTGCGGATCGTCGTCGTGGGCGCCTCGTAGCCTTTCAGCCCCGCCGCGGGGCTCATGAAAAGGCGGGCGGTGTGGCGGGAGTCCTGGATGACGGCGTACTCCATGCCGCCGGGGGCGCGCACCAGCCCGAACGGCCTGAGACCTGCCAGCACGCTGCCCTTGCCCGGCACGCCCGCGGCACCCCCGATCACGCACCACTGATAGGAGGGGGAGGAGTAGATCTGCGCGTTGTCGTCCCAGGTGGCGCCGTCGTCAAAAGAGTCGACGGTCCCGAAGCTCATCGTGAACAGCCCGCCGTTGTCCGGACAGCAGGTGGTGCACGAGCCCAGGTTCGGCAGGAAGGTGAACCCGTTCGAGTACATCACCGTGACGACGCCGTCGCCCGCCGCGATGGCCATGCCGTACTGGTAGACGTTGGCCAACCCGGTGACGGTGTGGGGATCGTCGAGCCACCGGATCTTCGCCGGGCCGCCTGACTTGTCCACCACGCCGCGGCGGACGCAGGCACCGCTGGTACCGATCGTTCCGAGGCCCGCGTGTCGCCACACCACCCAGAGGGTCGGCGGGTCGGTGGTGTAGTCGAAGACCGCGTTGGGCTGATCCTGCACGCCGTTGCCGCAGCCGGTGTCGTTGGCGATCACCGTGGAGTCCCAGCTCCCCCCGCCGTTCTGCGACACGGCGACCGCGACGAAGTCCGCGCCGCTGGCGCCCACCGATGGATTCCCCATGGACACGTAGGCCACGTCGCCTCTACCGTCGGCGACCACCGTCGGATCGCCCGCCCACTTCCAGATCTCGCCGCCGTCGCTTCCCGTCGGGATGTGCGAGTTGACGGGGATCGGCACCGGAGCACAGGAAGGGCCTGCATCCGCAGCCAACAGACTCGTCCCGTTGAAGTCGCACTGCCGCTGGAAGCTCAGCCCGAAGTCGTTGGAGACGGCCCAGCCCTGACTCTGAACGTTGTTGATGTTCGTATTGAACCCGACGACCAGAGCCCTCGCGTTGGCGAAGGCGCCGGACGGCTCTTGCGTGGACCGTCCAGCGACAGTGGTCCCCGCACCCGCGTCGTTCTCCGGCGTGATCGCGGCGCTCGACCGGGCTACGGTCTCCCCTTCGTGCGACTTGCTGCAAGCGCTCATCGACGCGACGACCATGAGGACGACGAGGAGGACACCGGCGACCACGACCAAGCTTCGCTTCTTCATCCGTTACTCCTCAGGGCTTGCAGGGGTACTCGCAGCCCGCCGCCGCGTTCCCGCGCTGCACGCAGAATCCGGCACCGTTGCAGCAGTCCGGCACGCAGATGTAGTCGCCCGCACACACGGCGCGCTTCGGCTGGAGGTCGCTGCAGCGCTTGCACGAAGCCAGCGCGCGTGCACCGGGAGCGGCGACGAACTGCTGGTAGAACGTCTGGCAGTAGTGGTTGCCGTCCTCGTTCTCCCCCGGGCACGCCGGTGGTGAGTCTGCGCCAGCGGAACAAATCCCACCCGCGTCAGCCGCGAAGCCGTTGGGTACGCACTCGACGATGTAGAACTTGTCGGTGCTGGTCGCGGAGAAGGGTGTGGGGAATGTGAGGCCTGCGGGCAACGCGGCCTTGCAATAGGCGTCGGCGTCACACGCCCCGAGGTCCGGGTAGACCGACCCCTTCTCCCACTGCCCCGCCGTCGACGCGAGCGCCGACGCGTCGTAGCCCTCGCAGCTCGTCCCCGGGCCGAAGAGCACCGCGCCGTCCTGATCGTGGTAGTTGCCCTGCGGGTCGAAGTACCCGTCGAAGAGCTGCCCGCCGCACGTGACGGCGATCCCCGCCGCAACGGTCATCGCGGTCAGGATGGCGGCTCGCCCTCGCCCCATCTCACTGCACCACGACGCCGCGCGTGGCGATCTGCGGCGTCCCGTCGTTCGCACGCTGCACCCAGAAGGGGTAGAAGTCGCCGCTGGCGGAGCAGCCCGGGGTGACGAGCTCGCCCGTGGGCTCCCGGGCGAGCATCTGGAAGTACGCCCCGAAGGGCTGGAAGACGGTCTCCTGAGGGATGCTCAGGCTCTCGGGCAGCTCTGGAGAGAAGGCGACGGCCGTCGGCGGCGCGACGAACTGCGAGCCCGGGAGCAGCGGGTTGGGGTTGACCCGCAGGAGGACGGTGGGGCGCTGCTTCTTCCCCTTCGCCTCGAAGGTGAAGAGGCCGATCGCGACGCGGCCGTTGCCGTCGGCGGCGATGGTGGGGAGCAGCGTCGTGGTGAACGTCGCGGGCGGCTTGCGCTCGAGGAACGCGTGGCCGCACGGACCGTCGTCGTGGTGCTTCCAGTTGGAGGTCGTGCCCGTCCCGGTCGGCGTGCCGGGGCACCACTCCATCCAGGGATCCTGGGTGTCCGTCGGATCGCGCCAGCCCTTGACGCCGCCGCCGGCGTTCATGAAGAAGCGCACCGAGCGTTTGGTGTCGGCGAGCACAGCATACTCGATGCCGCTGGGCGCCCGGACGAAGTCGAAGGAGCGGATGGTGTTCTGCACGTGGAGGCCGCCGCCACCGTGCAGCAGGCACGAGCGCCAGTCGGACGTGTGGAAGATGCGAGCGTTGTCGACCCAGTTGTGCGCGTTGTCGATCGTGGAGACCGAGCCCCACGCCTGACCGTGATGGCTGCCGCTCGGGCAGGGGTGATCGTCGTCGCTGTCGACGTAGGCCACCGTGACGATCCCGTCGCCGGCCTGCACCTCCAGCGCGCCCTGGCTCCCGAAGAAGGGATCGTCCTGCTCCATGCCGACCACGTCCTGCGATGGATCGAGCGCCACCAGCTCGCCCGTGTACTTGTCGATGAAGAAGCGGCGGATGCAGCCGCCGAAGGACCCTCCGCTGCCGTTGTGCCGCCACACGATCCAGAGTGTAGCGGGGCTGGTGGTGTAGTCGAACGTGGCGTAGGGCATGTCCTGCACGCCGTTCGCGCAGCTATCCTGGTTCACGGGGAACGCCGTGGTGAAGGTCTGGCCGTAGTCGCTGGAGAGCACGGCGACCACGCGCTCGGCCGTCGAAGGGTCGCCATCGGTGTCGGCGAGGGTGACGTAGACGACATGGCCCTTGCCGTCGGTGGCGAGGCTCGGGTGGCGGAGGAAGCTCCGGAACCCGGTGACGCGCGAGACGTCCACCCCTGAGCCGTTGCACGGGGCGTTCGCGTTGCACTTGGTGAAGGTGACGCCGTTGTTGAAGGATCGGGCCCAGCCCATGGTGGAACCACCAGGGACAAGCGCGCTGCGCTCGTCGTTGTAGCCGACGACCAGCAGGGAGCGGTCGGCGAAGACCGCGGACGGCTCCTGCTCCATCGGGTTGATCGCGCCCCCATCGAGGAGCGTCGCCGTGGTGGCCGCCGAGCTGCTGGCCACGTCGTCATGCGCGGCGCAGCTCGCGAACGTCGCCGCGACGCACACCGTCGTGCCCAGCCACGCGAGGCCGAGCGCGCATCCTCTCAGGACGCTCATGACGCGCCCTCCGAGCCGCTGCTACGCGCGGCCGCGTAGATGCGGACGAGGAGCGTCGAGAAGACTACTGCCTGCCCTGCCCTGCCCTGCGAGTGCCATGCCCGCCCCTCCTCGGTGGAGAGCCCACTCTGAGCGTGGCGCCACGGCAACGCAAGAGTCCACTCGCGCTTGTTCGATGTGGCGCGGTCGATTCGTGGGAGACCGTGCTCGGGTGTGCCCGCATGTGTGCGGACGCGCGAAGTAGCGGCTTTGAAGCTGGCGTCCCAGGGCTGCTTGGCCCACAATCAGCTCTGCCATGCGCGGCCCCGTTTCATCCACCGCGATCAAAGCGGCCCTCGTGGTCCTTGCGGCTTGCGGCGGGCGGACGCCGCTCGAGGGCGGTGACGGCGGTAGCCCGGGCACGGCGGGATCCGGCGGCGTCGGGGCAGACGGCGGTGGCGCCTCCACCGGACAGTACTGCGACCGGGAATACGGCCCACTCAGTCGGGGCGTCGGCTACCGGTATGTGGAGAAGTGCACCGCGAGCCAGCGCTGCGTGTGGGGTCAGGGCTGCGGATTGGAGGCTCCCCCGGGATTCGGGTGTTGTCCGCTGTCGGAGATCAAGAACGACGAGTGCCCATGCTCTCCATGAGAGGAGTGTGGGCGTGGACGCTGATCGCGCTCGCGTCGGGCGTCCTCTGCCAGGGCATCGGGTGCGGCACACAGCCAGACGACGGGGGGGACGGCGGCACGTGGGACGCCCGCGTGCCCACCGGAAACGAGACGCCGCCGACCACGGACACGATGACGTTCGCCATCCAGCAAGTCTCTCTCGGAGAGCGATCGCGCTTCGGCCTGCTCAGCCCTGAAGGATGGGCCTCGTACGGCTACGATCTGGACGGCAAGTACACCACGAAGACCTCGACGGACGTCTGCACGCCACCCGCCGACGCGCCGCCCGACGCGAACGTCGATCCGAGCACCGATGTCGACAACGCCTTCGGCAAGAACGTCTTGCCGGTCCTCGAGGAGGCGCTCGGCGTGCAGGAGATCTCTCCGCTGATCGAGCACACCCTTCTGCTCAGGGGCGACTTCACCCTCCAGCTCCGGATCGTCGGCCTGTCGAGCGATCCCAGGCAGACCTCCTTCGGAGTGACCGCCGATCTCTTCACCGCGGGTCCCTACGACGCGGAGGGTGGCATCGGGCCGGCGTTCGACCCGACGACGGACTGGGCCGTCCTCCCCGACCGGCTGGTGGACGCGAGCGACCTCCATGCGGGGTCGCTCGATCACTTCAGTGACGGCTTCGTCATCGGTGGGACCTTCGCGAGCGCCCACACCGTGCCGGGGACGCCCGGCATGACCGTCACGCTCAGCCTGCTCTTCTCCGGGATACCGGTCGATCTCACGATCCACCACGCGTTGATCACCTTCGACCACTCGTCGCCCACGTACGCGAGGAACGGCACCCTCGCGGGGGTGATCAAGACGAGCGAGCTGGTCGGCGCTCTGAAGACGATGGTCGGCCTTTACTCCCCGTCCGTGTGCGGCAGCGCGTGGGACGCATACGCGAAGAGGATCGCGCTCGCCTCCGACATGCTCAGCGACGGCACCAACGCACCGGGCGAGCCGTGCGACGCCGTCTCCTTCGGCATCGGGTTCGTCGCGCGGGAGATCGCCAATCCGACGCGCGTTGCCGGTCCGCGCCCGCCGCCATCGGATCCCTGCGCCGTCGACGCGGGCGCAGGGGACGGAGGTGGGCCGTGACGCCTATGCGACTTGCACGGCACCCCGACCTGCGCGGACGCCATCCGTCCGTGAGCCAAGGCGCTCGATAGCTCCGCGGTCGGTGTGGTGCGCCGTTGCGCGCGGCGGCTCAGTAGCCGCGGACGATGATGTCCGGGTTCCCGTCGCCGTCGTTGGCGGTGTATGAACACCGAGAGGAGGACACCGGCGACCACGACCAAGCTTCGCTTCCTCATGTTCTCCTCCTCAGGGCTTGCAGGGGTACTCGCAGCCCGCCGCCGCGTTCCCGCGCTGCACGCAGAATCCGGCACCGTTGCAACAGTCCGGCACGCAGATGTAGTCGCCCGCACACACGGCGCGCTTCGGCTGGAGGTCACGGCAGCGTTTGCACGAAGCCAGCGCGCGTGCACCCGGAGCGGCGACGAACTGCTGGTAGAACGTCTGGCAGTAGTGGTTGCCGTCCTCGTTCTCCCCCGGGCACGCCGGTGGTGAGTCTGCGCCAGCGGAACAAATCCCACCCGCGTCAGCCGCGAAGCCGTTGGGTACGCACCCGACGATGTAGAACTTGTCGGTGCTGGTCGCGGAGAAGGGTGTGGGGAATGTGAGGCCTGCGGGCAACGCGGCCTTGCAATAGGCGTCGGCGTCACACGCCCCGAGGTCCGGGTAGACCGACCCCTTCTCCCACTGCCCCGCCGTCGACGCGAGCGCCGACGCGTCGTAGCCCTCGCAGCTCGTCCCCGGTCCGAACACCACCGCGCCGTCCTTGTCGTGGTAGTTGCCCTGCGGGTCGAAGTAGCCGTCGAAGATCTGCCCGCCGCACGTGACGGCGATCCCCGCCGCCACGGTCATCGCGGTCAGGACGGCGGCTCGCCCTCGCCCCATCTCACTGCACCACGACGCCGCGCGTGGCGATCTGCGGCGTCCCGTCGTTCGCCCGCTGCAACCGTTTGTAGCGCCACACCACCCAGAGTGTAGCGGGGCTCGTCGTGTAGTCGAAGGTGGCGTGGGGCCGGGAAGGCGTCGCTCCAGCGCGGCGCGCCGGTGGCGGCGTCGTGGCAGGCGATCTCCCCGCCGTCGCCGAGCACGACCGCGTCGCCCACACCACGAGGAGGTTGCGGCTCACGGTACGCCATGATCGGCCCTGCTCTTCCGGCGAAGGGCGGGACGAAGCACGAGTACCTCGCGGGCGGGATGAGCGATCAGCCACTCCGAAACGGGCGGCGCTTGCGGAAGTGTCCCTCGCGCTGCGCCTGGCCGAGCAGGCAGTACTCCGCGATCTTCGCGTCCATCCTCCAGACGAGGCCATCGCGACGCAGAACGTCGACCGTCGGGGCGAGGCGGGAGAACGCCTTGCCGAAGGTCTGGCGCACCTTCGAGAGCGCGCTCGCCGGGGCGCTCGCGATCTGCGCGGCGGCGAAGGCGAAGTAGCGGTGGAACTGGAGCAGCGCGGGGCCGCCCGCGTCGGCCGCGTCCGCGTAGGCGAGCCAGCCCTCGGGGTCGTGGTCGACGAAGTTCTGGAACGGGGCGGTGCGCATCACGCCCTTGCGGATCAGGGCGGTGTCGAAGACCGGGACGATGCTCGGGAAGTAGTGGTGGAGCACCTTCGTGCCGAGCACGGGCTCGACGCGCCGGGTGGCGCGGATGCGGGAGACGTCCGCGACGGCGTCGTGGAGAACATGGGCGAGGCGGCGGTAGCCCCGGTCGTCGAGACGGGCGAGATCGCGCAGGCAGGTGACGCCGAGCGCGTTGAGGCGCCGGGCGAGGCGGGGAACGACGTCGAGGACCCGGCGGTCGAACTGCGCCCGCGTGACGGTGACGGATCTGCGCGCTTGCCAGCGACCCGTCATGTTCCATGCGGCCTGGAGACACTCTCCGACCGTCCGCGGATTGTCCCACTCCCACGAGAAAGGCTCCCTGGTCGACGCTCCGGCGGTCCGGTACTCCGCGCGCGCGGCGTGCACGGCGAAGAACGGCGCGAGCGCGGCGGCCGATCCTGCAAGCCTGTCTCCTCCACGCTTGCCCTGACCGTGACGGCCCGGCGAGGAGAGGGCTGCCGTCAGCGTGACGACGCGCGCGCGGCGACGGCGACGACGCCGCGGAACCAGGCGTGCACGGGGTCGTTGTGGACGCGCGGGTGCCACGCCTGGAAGACGGAGAACGGCCGGAGGGGCACGGGGGTCGGCAGGAGACGCAGGCCGAACGCCTCGGCCACCGGCTCGAGCAGACGGCGCGGGGCGGTGAGCACGAGGTCGCTGCGCGCGACGATGAGCGCCGCCGAGTGGAAGGTGTGCACCCGCAGCGCGATGCGCCGGCGCAGGCCCCTCGCGGCGAGCGCGTCGTCGACGGTGCTGCCCGGATCGCCTCGCGGCGCGATGAGCAGGTGCGCGAGCTCGACGTAGGTCGCGAGCCCGAGCTTGCGCCGCACGCGCGGGTGATCCCGGCGCACCGCGCAGAGGAACCCCTCGTCGAAGAGGTGCTGCGCGATGGCCTCGGCGGGCATGCCGTGGCGCAGGCCCACCAGGAGATCCAGGCGCCCGCGCGCGAGCTGGTCCCCCGTGTCGCGCCCGAGGGGACGCGTCGCGACGCTGACGCCCGGCGCGCCGGCGAGCGCGTGAGCGAGGCGGGGCAGGAGGTCCGAGTCGGGCATGTCGGTCGCGCCGATGACGAAGTCGCGCACCAGGGTCTTCGGGTCGGGCGCCTTCGGCCGGCGCAGCGCGTCCACGCGCTCGATGACCTCGCGCACCTCCGGGGCGAGCTCGTCGGCGCGCGGCGTGGGGAGCATGGCGCGCGGCGTCCGGACGAAGAGCTCGTCGCCGAGCTGCACGCGCATGCGCTGCAGCGCGCGGCTCGTCGCCGGCTGGCTCAGGCCCGCCGCGCGGGCGGCGCGCGTGACGTTGCGCTCGCGGTAGAGCACGTCGAAGAGGCGGAGCGACGCGAGGTCGATGTCATGCACACGCGCATGTTGGACATATCTTACATGCATTGGACGGATGATCGAGCCGGCCGCACGTTGTCCCGCGTTCCAACCACGCACCCACGGAGGCGCTCATGTTCGTCATCTTCGGAGCTTCGGGAAACACGGGTTCGGTCGTCGCCGCCACGCTCCTCGATCGGGGCAAGAAGGTCCGCGTCGTCGCCCGCGACGCCTCGAGGGTCGCCGGGCTCGCCGAGCGCGGCGCCGAGGTGGTCACCGGCGACGTCCTGGACGCCGCGAGCGTGTCAAAGGCGCTCGCCGGGGCGGAGGGCGCGTACCTGCTGGTGCCCCCCGCGCTGCAGTCGGACGAGGTCGTCGCGCGCGGCCGGCGCATCATCGACCACTTCGCGGGCGCCCTCGCCGGGAGCGGCGTCGCGCACGCCGTCTTCCTCTCCTCGACGGCCGCGCAGGTCCCGTCGGGCACCGGGCCCATCGTCATCACGCACCACGCCGAGACCGCGCTGCCCGAGGCGGCGCCCAAGACGGCCTTCACCTTCGTGCGCGCGGCGTACTTCATGGAGAACCTGCTCGCGTACGCCCATCCGATGAAGGCCGACGGCGTGTTGCCGGTCTTCGGCAGCGACGGGACGTACCCCTTCCCGATGGTCGCGACGAAGGACATCGGACGCGTCTCCGCCGAGGCGCTGCTGGCGCCGCCGTCGTCGACGTCCATCATCGAGCTCTCCGGTCCGAAGGAGTACAGCTACGCCGACGCCGCGGCCGAGGCTTCCAGGATCCTCGGCAAGACGGTGAAGGCCACGCCCCTTCCTATCGACGCGCTGGTGCCGGCGCTGCGGGGAGCGGGCATGTCGGAGGACATGGCGAAGCTCTTCCGCGAGATGACCGAGGCCTTCGCCGGCGGTACGGCGCACTTCGAGGGCACCCACCGCTCGCTGCGCGGCACCGTCCCGCTCGAGGACGTCCTGCGCCCCGCGCTCGGCTGAGCGCCCCAAACCTCGGGGACCACGATGAGCTGGTCGAAGAGCGCGTCCAGAAGGCCGAGCTGGTCGATGCCCGTGAGCGATTCCACTCCTCCGGATCGTGGACCTGCGCGGCGTCCCACAGCTCCACGTACTTCGCGCGGACCCAGGGGTGGAGGCTCAGGTCACGCGGCAGCCCGGCGTGCTTGATGAGCTCCTGCACGTCGGCGAGATCCTTCAACCGATGCGGCGCCGTCATCCCGGACGCGAGCTTCAGCTCGATCAGCTTCTCCACCGGAAGAATGGAGATGGTCTCTCCGTGCGGGAGTGTCCCCGGGTCCGGGAAGGCGATCGGCTTGGGTTTGCCGTCTCCGGGGAATTCGCCGGCGACGAGGACGTCGATCGGTACGTTGTGCTCGGTGTCGCGAAGGCCCTTGCTGTTCGGAAACTTCTCGACGTAGCCACGGCCGAGCACGGCCGCCTTCAGGCGTGCGAGCCCTTCTCTGGTGAGCAGCACGTCGACGTCCGAGGTCACGCGCTCGTAGCCGAGCTCGTTCAGCGCCATGGCACCCGCGATGGCGTAGGGGATGTGCAGGTCCTCGAGGGTTCGCGCCAGCTTCACCAGCGCCTTCTGGACGTCGGCGGTTCCCATGAAGAAGTCCGAGGCGCGCGTCACGCCAGCCCAGAACCTGGCCTCGCGCTCCGGCAGCATCGATCGAGGGTAGCACGCCCGCCCGACCGCGCTCTCTTCTCCCCCCTCTCCCTCATAGGGAGAGGGGGGCCGGGGGGGGTGAGGCTACCGCTTCTCGATCGGCACGTAGTTCTGCAGCGCCGGCCCCACGTAGATCTGCCGGGGGCGGCCGATCTTGGTCGACGGCTCCTCCATCATCTCCTTCCAGTGCGCGATCCACCCGGGCAGGCGGCCGAGGGCGAACAGGACGGTGAACATGTCGGTGGGGAAGCCCATCGCCCGGTAGATGATGCCGGAGTAGAAGTCGACGTTCGGGTAGAGCTTGCGCTCGACGAAGTAGCTGTCCGCCAGCGCCGCCTCCTCCAGGCCCTTGGCCACGTCGAGCAGCGGGTCCTTCACGCCCAGCTTGGAGAGGACCTTGTCCGCCGCGGTCTTGATGATCTTCGCGCGCGGGTCGAAGTTCTTGTAGACGCGGTGGCCGAAGCCCATCAGGCGGAAGTCGGAGTTCTTGTCCTTCGCCTTGGCGACGTACTTCTTCACGTCGCCGCCGTCCTTCTGGATCATCTCCAGCATGCCGATGACCTCCTGGTTGGCGCCGCCGTGGAGCGGGCCCCAGAGGGCGCAGATGCCGGCCGAGATGGAGGCGAACAGGTTGGCGCGCGAGCTGCCGACGAGGCGCACCGTCGACGTGGAGCAGTTCTGCTCGTGGTCGGCGTGGAGGATGAGCAGGAGGTTCATCACCTTCACCAGCTCCTCGTCCACCTCGTACGGCTCCGCCGGCACGCTGAACATCATGTTGAGGAAGTTCGCGCAGTAGGAGAGCGAGTTCTTCGGGTAGACCATCGGCTGGCCGATGGACTTCTTGTAGGCGAACGCCGCGATGGTGCGCACCTTGGCGAGCAGCCGCGCGATGGTCATGTCGATGACCTCGTGGTTGCTCACGTCGATCGCCTCCGGGTAGAAGCTGGAGAGCGCGAGCACCATCGACGAGAGCACCGCCATCGGGTGCGAGGTCGTGGGGAAGCCCTCGAAGAAGCGCTTCATATCCTCGTGGATGAGGGAGTGGCGGGTGAGCAGGTCGGAGAAGTGCGCGAGCTCGCCCTTGTTCGGCAGGTGGCCGTTGATGAGGAGGTACGCCGTCTCGACGAAGGTGGACTGCTCGGCGAGCTGCTCGATGGGGATGCCGCGGTAACGCAGGATGCCCTTGTTGCCGTCGATGAAGGTGATGGCGCTCTTGGTGGACGCGGTGTTCATGAACGCCGGGTCGAGCGTCACGATGCCGCCGGTCTGGGCGCGGAGCTGGCCGATGTCGATGCCCTTCTCGCCCTCGGTCCCGACGACGATGGGCGCCTCTACCTTCACGGTGTCGCTGATTTTGATCTCGGCCTTCTCGCTCACGTGGTCCTCCAGTTTCGGGCTTCGACTTGTCGCGCACGCCGCCCTTGGGTCGTGATTGCTTCGTCCCGGGCGGCCTCCCGCGCGAACGCGGGCCCCCCGACGAGCGACCGGATGATACGCGAAGCGCGGCCAGGGTACACGCGCCGCGTCACAGCACTTGTAGGGCGCCTTCAGCCCTTTTGCCAGCGCCGGCGCTCGTCCGCCTGGAGGAAGCCGAGGCGTCTCTGCTCCTGAACGAGCGCTCCGTACGGCCGGGGCACCCGGCCATCGCCGGCGAGGGCGTAGAGCACGCGGAGGGCGGCCTCGGCGTCGGCCTCGGCGCGGTGGGCGTGGTCCAGCTCGATGCCCAGACGCGCCGCCACGTCCCCCAGGGCGCGCGAGCGCTCGGACGACTGGATCTCGCGGGCCCAGACCAGCGGGTCCACCCACTCCACGTCGCGGCGCAGCGCGGGCGGCGGCGCGCCCTCCAGCGAGAGGGAGGCGCGGGCGAACTCCCCGAGGAGGAAGGTCTTGTCGAAGGCGGCGTTGTAGGCGGCGGGGAGGCGGCCTGCCAGCGCGGCGGCGATCTCCCCGGCCACCTGCTCGAAGCGTGGGGCGTCCTTGACGTCGTCGTCGCCGATGCCGTGGATGTCCTTCGCCTGCTGGGGGATGGGCACGCCCGGGTTGACGAGCCAGTTGTAGCGGGCGACCACCTCGCCGCGCAGGCCGACGACGATGCCGACCTCCACGACGCGATCGATGGATGCGTCGCGGCCGGTGGTCTCCACGTCCAGCAGGGCGACCTCCAGCTCCTGCCACGGGGCGTCGGCGGAGAGCTCCTCCGCCAGGCCGCGCACGACGGTGCGGAGCAGGTGCGCGATGCCGGCGTAGTGGCGGCCGGTGGGAAAGCAGCCGCAGCTCTCGGCGACGGCCCTCATCGCATCACTTCTTGGTGGGGGCGGCCGACGCGTGCGGGGCGGCCGACGCGTGCGGGGCGGCCGACGCGTGCGGGGCGGCCGACGCGGAGGCGGACGCCGACGGCGCCGCCACCGGACCCTTGGTCTGCTGCACGCCCGCGAGCTCGAGGTCCAGATCGATCCAGTCGTCGAGCGACTGGCAGCGGGCGTCGTACTCGCGGCCGTTGATGTAGATGGTGGGCGTGCCCTGGACCTCCAGCGCATCGGAGAGCTTGCGGTCGGCGGCGATGCGGTCGGTGGCGGCCTTCGACTGCATGTCGGCGTGGAACTTCGCCATGTCCAGGCCGATCTCCCGGGCGTAGTTGTCCAGGTCTGTCGCCTCCAGCTTGCCCTGCGCCGCGAAGAGCGCGTGGTGCATCTCCCAGAACTTGCCCTGCTGGAAGGCGGCGAAGGCGGCGCGCGCCGCCGGCTCGGCGTGGAGGTGCCCGTTGAGCGGCAGGAACTTGTAGACGAAGCGGATCTGGTTTTGGTGCTCGCTCCAGAGCTTGTCCAGGATGGGGGCCATCATCTGGCAGTGCGGGCACTCGAAGTCGGCGAACTCCACCAGCGTGATGGGCGCGCTCGCCGGGCCGCGGTAGGGCGAGCCCTCGATGGTGACGTTCTTGATCTTGTCGGCGTCGAAGCGGTTGTGGAACGACTTCTCGATCTGCTCGCGCGAGTAGCCGTCCCGCACCGACTTCTCGATGAGCTTCGCGGCGGGGAGGCACTTGTTGCAGTTGCGCTTCTCCTGGACGCACTGCGCGATGGGGACGGGCGTGTCGGCGCAGGGCGCGAGCAGCTCGCTCACGTAGCTGCTCCAGTCGCGTTTCTCGCGCGGGGTGAGGGAGGTGGTGTCCACCTGCGCGAGGTTGACGTCGACGACGGGGGTAGGGTCCTTGGTGGCATCCGCGCTACCCGAGGACTTCTGGCACATCGAGCCCGTGGTCGCGGCGCCAACGAGGAAGAGCGCGAGCGTTGCCTTGATTCCGGCCATGGAGACGCGGGGACCATAGCACGGGCCTTTGCAGGGGGGGAGCCGACGCGTTACGGTTCTCGCGCCGTGCGAAGCATCGTGTGCCGCTACGCCACAGAGAGCGCGCTCGAGGACGCGCTCGCGTCGGACGACCGCGAGCTGCCTCTTCCCCAGGGCGAGTCGATCGTCGACGGCGAGTGGCTCCTCGCCATCGTCGAGGTGGAGTCCACCGGCAAGGTGACCGCGGCCGCGGCGCGGGGCGTGCTGCACGACGGCGACGTGCTCCTGTGCTTCGAGCCGCGCGACTGGGGCAAGCTGCGCACCCTGGCGGGGCACCCTGACGATGGGCCGCACAGCGCCTCCGGCCGGACGGAGTGGGCCGCCGACGAGGCGCCCCCCACCGACGCGTCGCCGCGCATCGCGCCAAGACGCCCCTCGCTGCCCTCCGCCAGCTTCATCGGCAAGTTCGGCGAGCCGCCCGGGGCGCGTGTGCTCCTGGTCGACGACGACCCCGACCTGCGCGATGTCGTCAGCGCCATGCTCGAGACGGTCGGCTTCACCGTCTGCTCGGTGGCCAACGGCGAGGAGGCCCTCGCGCGCATCGAGGTCGAGTCGTTCGACATGGTCGTGCTGGACTGGACGCTCCCGGGCATGTCCGGCATCGAGCTGTGCCGCACCATCCGGCAGCGCACCTCCAGCGCGTCGCTGCCCCTGCTGTTTCTCACCGCCAACGCCTCCTCGCGCGACATGGTGGACGCCTTCGCCTGCGGGGCGGACGACTACGTGGTGAAGCCCTTCCGCGCGCCCGAGCTCGGGGCGCGCATCTTCGGGCTGCTGCGCCGGGCCCGCCTGACGACCGGCGCCTAGCCCGGCGTTCGCCCGGCCGTCGACGAGCGCCGGCTCGGCTTCGAGGCGGGCCGGTGCTAGGCTCCCGCCCCCGTGTCGCCGGATCCCGCAGAATTCCCGGGCCATGAGGCCCATGGGGCGAGCCCGCCGCACGGCGCGCGCGGGGCGCGGCGCATCATCGCGGTGGGCGGCGGTCGGGGCGGCGTGGGCAAGAGCCTCATCGCGGTCAACCTCGCCATCTACTTCGCGCAGCTCGGCAAGTCGGTGGTGCTGGTCGACGCCGACCCGACGGGCGCCAACCTGCACGCGCACTTCGGCCTGCCCGCGGGCACCAAGGAGCCGGCGCTGGAGCGCGGCGCGAGCGGGGAGATGCAGAAGGCGCTGGTCGCCACCAGCGTGCCCGGCCTCTCCCTCCTGCCCGCGGCGCACGACGCCCTGGATGGCGGGGGGCTGCTGCGCCCCGGCCGCAAGGCGCGCTGGCTCTCCAACGTGCGCGGCATCCCCGCGGAGTATCTGGTCATCGACGTCGGCCCCGGTCACGGCCCCTTCGCGGTGGACGTGGTGCTCGCCGCCGACGTGCCCATCGTGGTCACGGTCCCGGAGCCGCCCGCCGTCGAGACGACCTACCGCTTCTTGCGCGCGGTCTTCCGCCGCCGCCTGCGGCGAGCCCTCCTGCGCGACAAGTTCCGCCTCGCCCTCTGCGAGCGCGCGCTGGCGCAGATCGGCTCGCTCCCCGCGCCGCTGGAGCTGGTGCGTACGCTGGCGAAGATGGACAAGTCGCTCGCCGACCTCGCCTGGTCGGAGGCGCGGCGCACGCGCATGCTGCTGGTCGTCAACCAGACGCGGGTGCGCACCGATCTGGAGGTCGGCTCGGCGATGAGCGGCCTCTCCGCGCGCCACTACGGCATCGCGCTGGAGGAGCTCGGCCACATCGAGCAGGACGACACGGTGTGGCTCTCGGTGCGCCGCAACCGCGCGCTGCTCGTGGACAGCCCCACCAGCAAGGCCGCCCGCAACCTGGAGCGCATCGGCCGGCGCGTCATCGCGCTCGTCACCACGCCGGAGAGCGCGGCGGCCCCGCCGGTGCTCGGGCCGCCCGGCCCGCCCACGCTCTACGACGTGCTCGGGGTGACGCGCTCCTCCAGCGACGAGGAGATCCGCCGCGGCTACAAGCGCCAGCGGGAGGTGTACGCCTCCGGCAGCATCGCCGCCTCGTCGCTCTTCGACGAGGCGCGCCTGCGCGCGGAGCAGGGCCGGCTGGACGAGGCGTACGACACGCTGCTCGACCCGGTGCGGCGGCGCGCCTACGACCTCTCCACCTTCAACGACCCGCTGCCGGCGGCGGCGCCCGCGCCCCGCAAGCGCGCCGTCGCGGCCGAGCAGCTCATGCTCCAGGCGGAGCTGGCGCGGGAGATCGGCCCGGACACCGAGTTCTCCGGCGCGCTGCTGCGCAAGGTGCGCGAGTCGCAGGGGGTGGACCTGGGCGACATCAGCGGCCGCACCAAGATCGCCCGGCAGCACCTGGCGGCGCTGGAGGAGGAGCAGTGGGCCGACCTCCCCGCGCTGGTCTACGTGCGGGGCTTCCTCGCCGAGCTGGCCAAGTACCTGCGGCTGGACCCCGCGCAGGTGCAGCGGACGTACGTCCGGCGCATGCGCGAGCTGCAGGGGGACGACGACCGCCGGGCGTCCGGCCGGGGCGGCGCCTGACGGGCGATGCCGCGGACCACGGCTCTCGGCCGCGCGGCGCAGCGCGACGACGTCGCGTTCGGCTTCGCGCTCTTCTTCGCGGCGCTCGCCCCGCGACTCTTCGTCGCGCTGCGCTGGGCCGCGGAGCCCGTGTGGGACGGGCACTACTACGACTTCGGCGCGCGGCGCATCGCCGCCGGCCTCGGCTACTCCGACGACCGCTTCGTCGCCGATCATCTGCTGTGGCACCCGTGGTGCCACTACCCCGTCGGCTACAGCGGCTTCCTCTCCTTCTTCTACCGGATCTTCGGGCCCGACCTGCGCGTCGCGGGGGTCGTCGACGCGGTGGTGGGCGCGCTCTGCGCGGTCTTCGCGTGGCTGCTCGCGCGGCACGCCATGTCGGCGACGCGGGCGCGCGTGGCGGGGGCGCTGGTGGCGCTCCACCCGGGGCTCGTCCTGTACGCCGGCCTGGTGATGACCGAGCCGCTCGCGGCGCTGACGACCCTCGTCGCCTTCTGGCTCGCCGTGCGCAGGCGAACGATGCCCGCGTTCGTCCTCGGCGCGCTGGTGCTCGGCCTGACGTGCCTGGTGCGCCCGCAGACCCTGCTCGTCGCCCCCTTCTTCGGGCTGCTCCCGCTCCCGGAGCGGCTGCGGCGCCTGGGACGCCTCGGGCGCCCGGCGGCGGCGGCGCTCGCGTGCGCGCTGACCCTCGCGCCGATGCTGCCGTGGACGGCGCGCAACTGCGAGGTGATGGACGGCTGCGCGCTGGTGAGCACCAACGCCGGCTGGAACCTCGCCATCGGCGCCTTCCCGCGGGCGACCGGCCGCTTCGAGACGCTGCGCGCGAGCGACGGGTGCCGCGACGTCATCGGTCAGGTCCACCAGGATCGCTGCTGGCGCGCCTACGCCGTCGACCAGATCCGGCGGCACCCGTGGCACTGGCTCGCGCTGGTGCCGAAGAAGCTCTCGTACACCTTCGACCACGAGTCCTTCGAGGTGGAGTACCTGCACGAGGCGCGGCCTTCGATGTGGCCAGAGCAGCGGCGCGTGGCGTGGCGCGATCTGACGACGATGGTCCACCGCCTGCTGGTGTGCATCGCGGCGCTGGGCGTCATCGGGTTCGCCACCCGCGGGCGCGGGGGCGCGGTGCAGGGCGCGCTGCTCGCCGTGACAGCGGCGCTCGCGGCGTGGGGCGCGAGCGAGAGCTCGCCCGCCTTCTGGCCGCTGGTGCTCCTGATCTGCGTGGTGCCGTGGCTGCCGCTGCCCGGTGCGCCACCCAGACCGCCGGCGCTCACGCTGGGCCTCGGGCTCATCGCCACGACGGTCGTGACGCACGCCATCTTCTTCGGCGAGGACCGCTACCACGTGGTGGTGATCCCCATCCTCTGCATGCTGGCGGCGGGCGCGTTCCGCGCGCCGGCTTGGCGCGGGCGGCGCGGAGGTCAGGTCACCTGATCCCGCCGGCCCGGCGCCACGCCGAGCCGCGCGGGGAGGTGGATCACTTGTGCCTGGCCTTCGGCTTGGGGGTCGGCTTGCCCTTGCCGCCGGCCTTGGTCTCCGGCTTGGCGGGCTTCTTCCCCGCGTCGGCGGACGGGGCCTTGGCGCCGGCGTCGGCGGCGGGGGCGGCGGAGGGCGCGGCGCTGGGGGCTGCCGAGGGCGCGGGGGCCGTGGCGGAGGCGGAAGGCGCCTCGTTGAACATGCTCATGTCCACCGGCGCGGCGGCGGACGGCTCCGGCGGCGGCATCGGGGGCGCCTCCGGCGGCGGGCTGTCACCACCACACGCGAGGGCGAGACCGGCGACCGCGGCGGCGGGAGCGAGGAGCAGCAGAAGCTTGGCGTGCATGCGCATGGATTCTCCCTCGAAGTGGTCGGGTCAGCGGTTTTACCCACTGCCCCCACGAGACCGCAAATAAATCGAGGGGAGCCCGCCCGAGCCTGTGCCGACCTGCGCCGTCGGGGCCGCAGACGTCAGGGCCTGGCTGGCAGCACATCGTGCCATTTCGCGCAGTTACCTCGTGGCACACGCTGTGCAAACACGGGCAGGGTGGAGGCAAACATGGGTCGTTCTCTTCGCTTCGGTCTGATCGGGCTCGGCGCTCTTGGCCTTGTCGCTCTTCGCGCGCACGACGCGGCGGCGTGCGGCGGCTGCTTCACCCCGCCGGAGAATCCGTCGGTGGTCACCGACCACCGGATGATTCTCAGCATCTCGCAGACGCAGACCACCCTCTACGATCAGATCCGCTACTCCGGCGCGCCGGACTCCTTCGCGTGGGTGCTTCCCATCCACGGCACCGCCACCGTCGGCCTCTCGGCGGACGTGGTCTTCGGCACGCTCGACAGCCTCACCCGCACGCAGGTGCAGGCGCCGCCGCGCTTCTGCCCGAGCGCCCCCTTCTGCGACGGGCAGAGCGGCGCCTTCGGCGCTGTGGACGCCGGGACCGCCCCGCCCAGCGACGGCGTCACGGTCACCAAGCAGGAGGTCGTCGGCCCGTACGAGACGGTGCAGCTCAAGGCGACCGACCCGACGGCCCTCGACACCTGGCTCCAGCAGAACAGCTTCAGCATCCCCTCCGACATCGAGCCGGTCATCGCCGAGTACGTCAACGAGGGCTTCGACTTCCTGGCGATGAAGCTCGTCCCCGGCGCCGGGATCGACGCCATGCGCCCGGTGCGCGTGACCCTCCCCGGCGCCTCGCCCACGCTTCCGCTGCGCATGGTCGCCGCGGGCACCGGCGCCACTGTGGGCATCACCCTGTGGGTGGTGGGCGACGGCCGCTACGAGCCGCAGAACTTCCCCTTCTTCCGCATCACCGACGACGAGCTGGTGTGGGACTACACCACCAACTCCAGCAACTACACCCTCCTGCGCCAGCAGAAGGAGCAGCAGCTCGGCAACAAGGGCTGGGAGGTGGAGAGCTCGCTCAACCTCGACCAGGCGCAGTTCGAGCAGATCGTCCGTTACGGCGGGACTTACTACAGCTCCGACTACGACGCCGGAAGCGACTACGCGCCCATCGACGGCCCCAACCCGGAGACGCCGGACCAGGTGCGCGACGACGACCTGACCACCCTCTTCGCGGGCATCGCGCAGCCACGCGTCACGCGCATCCGCTCCGACCTGGCGCACGCCGCGCTGGATCAGGACCTCACCCTGCAGGCGTCGGCCGATCAGAGCGTGCTGTCCGGCTTCCACCAGGCGCACACGGCGGTGAACGTGCCGCCGTGCCCCTCGTACCCGCCTTGCCCCCCCGGCACCGGCGACAGCGCCTCCGCCGGCGGGTTCACCGGCGGCTGCGCGGTCTCGACGCCGGACAGGGCCGGCGGCGTCGGCTTCGGCATCGCGCTCTTCGGCGCCGTGGGCTTCGCCGGCATCGGCGTCGCCCGCCGGCGCCGCAAGCGCTGACCGACGTGGGCGCTGAGTTTTCGGCCCCGATGGAGTAGCTTCGGCGGCCGATGATTGGCCGCTTGACCGGACGCGTCGTCGCCGACGAGGGCGACGTCGTCGTGCTCGAGGTGCAGGGGGTGGGCTACGAGGTGACCGTGCCCCTCGGCACGCTGGGCCGCGTCCCCTCCGAGGCGGGCGCGGTCACCCTCTTCGTCCACACGCACGTGCGGGAGGACGCCCTCGCCCTCTTCGGGTTCGCCACCGACGCCGACCGCGCCGCCTTCCGCATCCTGATCTCCATCGCCAGCGTGGGCCCGCGCACCGCGGTCGCCGTGCTGAGCGCGCTGCCGGCCGGCGACCTGGCGCAGGCCGTCACTCGCAAGGATCTGGGCAAGCTGACGCAGATCCCCGGCATCGGAAAGAAGACGGCGGAGCGACTGGTGCTGGAGCTGGAGGGCAAGCTGCGGGCGGCGCCGGGGGCGCCGCTGCCGCAGAAGGGCGCGCCCGCCGTGCCCGCCGGGAGCAACGCGGAGCTGCTCCTCGGCGCGCTGACGCGCATGGGCTACCGCCCGGCGGAGGCGGAGCGCACGGTGGCGGCGCTGGGCGCGCGCATCGAGGATCTCCCCCTCGCCGAGGCGCTGCGCGAGGCGCTGGCGGCGCTCGCGAAGTGACCGGCGCCGGTGTACTGTCGCGGCGATGCAACGCGTCCTCGACTACATCGAAGAGAACCGAAGCCACTTCGTGAAGGAGCTACAGGAGTGGGTGCGCATCCCCTCCATCTCCAGCGACGCCCGCCACAACCCCGACCTGGTGAAGAACGCCGAGTGGCTCGCCGCGCGGCTGAGGACGCTCGGCGCCGAGCGCGTGGAGGTCTGGCCCACCAAGCTGCACCCCGCGGTGTTCGCCTCCTTCATGCACGCGCCCGGCAAGCCGACGCTCCTCGTCTACGGCCACCACGACGTGCAGCCTGTGGAGCCGCTCGCCGAGTGGATCTCGCCGCCCTTCGAGCCCGCCATCCGTGACGGCCGCATGTGGGGCCGCGGCGTGGTGGACGACAAGGGGCAGGTCCACATCCACGTCAAGGCGATCGAGGCGTTCATCAAGACGGCGGGCAAGCTGCCGATCAACCTCAAGCTCATCGTCGAGGGCGAGGAGGAGATCGGCAGCAGGAACCTGGACGAGCTGATGCGCCAGAAGAAGGCGGACCTGGAGGCGGACTACGTCTGCGTCAGCGACACCGCCATGTTCGGGCGCGGCATCCCTTCCCTCTGCGTCGGCCTGCGCGGGCTGATGTACCTGGAGGTCCACGTGGAGGGGCCGAAGCAGGATCTACACTCCGGGTCCTTCGGCGGCGGCGTGGCCAACCCGGTCAACGCCCTCGCGTCCATCCTCGCGCGGCTGCACGACGAGGACGGCCGCGTCACGGTGCCCGGCTTCTACGACGACGTGCTGGAGCTCACCGCGAGCGAGCGCAAGGAGATCGCCGACCTGCCCTTCGACGAGAAGGAGTGGCTCGCCTCCACCGGCTGCCCGGAGCTGGTCGGCGAGAAGGGCTACTCCACCCTGGAGCGCGTGTGGGCGCGCCCCACGCTGGACGTCAACGGCATCAGCGGCGGTCACGAGGGCGAGGGCGCCAAGACCATCATCCCCGCCCGCGCGATGGCGAAGCTCTCCTGCCGGCTGGTGCCCAACCAGAGCTCGGCCGACATCGCGAAGAAGGTCGGGGCGCACATCCAGAAGCTCGCCCCGCGCGGCGTGCGCGTCCGCGTGGTCAACCTCCACGGCGGCGAGCCGTACCTCGCGCCCACCAACCACCCCGTCTTCGAGGTCGCCAAGCGCGCCTTCTCGAAGGCGTTCGGCAAGCCGACGGTGTTCATCCGCGAGGGCGGGTCCATCCCCTTCGTGCGGACGATCGCCGACGTGACCGGCAAACCTTGCCTGCTCATGGGCTTCGGCCAGCCGGACGAGAACGCCCACGCCCCCAACGAGTGGCTGGACCTGGAGAACTACCACCTGGGCATCAAGAGCGCGGCGTACCTGTACGACGAGCTCTCGAAAATGGCCTAGCGGGGCCCGGTCGGCTACAGTTCGAGCATGGCGAGCATGGGGCGTCTGCACGTCTTGTCGATCGCGCTCGCCGCCGTCGCGGCGACGGGCTGCAGCTACGACTTCGACATCTTCCAGCCCGTGGACGACGGCGGCGCCGACGCCCGGAGCGACGCGTCCGGTGGCGACGGCGGGGCGAGCGACGCGGGCGCGGACGGCGCGTGCACGCCGGACCTGTCGTGCACCCAGGCGGCGGGCACGTGCGGCACCACCTGCGGCACGACGAGCAAGACGTGCCAGGACAACTGCAAGAACAACTTCGGCTGCCGGCAGAACTGCAAGAGCGCGGAGCAGACGTGCCGCAGCAAGTGCCAGAGCGACTGCGAGACGTGCGCGACGAACGCGGGTTGCCCCGCCAAGTCGGAGTGTCAGTCGGCCGCGTTCAACTGAGGTCTCGCTGGGAGGCGGGCGGCGGGTGCGAGGACGCTCTCCACGTCCGACGTCCGACATGCCGCGGGGGCTCGGCGAGTGCCGGGCACGAACGTCGTTCACGGCCCGGAGAGGAGCGCGCAGACCTGCTCGAGCTCGCTCCGTCGTTGCTCGCGGCGCGCCTGCGCGCGCCGCGCTCGGTCGCGATCGCGGAGCACCCAGAACCCGTACTCGGTCAGCCTGTCCAGCGTCGCCTCGTCGCCGAACCCGAGCCGGATGCGCATGCAGAGCGCTTCCAGGTGCCGCCGTGCGCTGGCGCACCGCCGCGCGTCGGGCCAGCGCCGCTCGCCCGGCGCGAGCGCCCCGTCCAGCGCGAACCCCACGTGCCCCACGAGCACCAGCCCGTAGTACGCCCGCCGGATGCGCCGACGCCCCTCGGGCGTGAGCGCGACGACCACGTCACGCCCGTCCCGCCGCCGCGTGACCAGCCCGATCCGCTCGAGCGATCGCATCATGACGCTGATGGTCGACCGCGCGACGCCGAGCGCCCGCCGTAACTGACTCTGCAGCGTGACGGTCCGCGTCCCGACCTTGTACAGCGCATCGAGCAGGTCGAACCGCGCCGCGGTGAGCCCCATCGCCGCGAGCGCCCGCCGGGTGAGCCTGAGCGTCGCGTAGTAAGCCCGCTTGATCGTGAAGAACACAGGGTCCATACGCCCCCCCCAAAGCACCCCCCGTGCCACCCCCCCCTCTCCGCAGAACCCCGCAGAAACGTCGAACGACAAGCATGCTTGCAATTCGACGCGGGTGTCCCGGGACAGGGGGAGGGGACAGGGGGGACAGGCGAGGGCGGGAGGGACTCGAGGCGGCGTCTCGCGTGGGCGGTGCGACCTCCCCCCCACCCGTCGGGCGTTGGCGCGGGACGCGCCGGCGACGCCCGGCGACGCCCGGCGACGTCCGGCGACGCCCGGCCACGCCTGGCGACGCCCGGCGACGCCCGGCGACGCGCCGGCCACGCCCGTCGTGCCGGGAGGGGCCCGCGCAGTCTACGTGCCGCCGGTCAGGGCCTGGGCTTGTCGATCTCGTCCCAGGCGAAGGCGAGCTCGTCGGCGATCTTCGCCACCGCGGCGCGCACCAGGTCCGCCCCTCCGTGGCCGCTGTGCTTCTCCACGCGCAGCAGCACCGGGCCACCCGCCGACGCCGCCTGCATGCGCGCCACGAACTTGCGCGCGTGCATCGGGTCGACGCGGTCGTCGCTGTCGGCGGAGAGCACCAGCAGCGACGGGTAGTGCACGCCGGGCGTGACGTGCTGGTAGGGCGAGTAGGCGTAGAGCGCCTTGAAGTCCGCCTCGTTGTCCGCCGAGCCGTACTCCTCGATCCACGTCTTGCCCGAGCCGAAGAGCTGGTAGCGGAGCATGTCCACCAGCGGCACGCCGCAGAGGCCGACGCGGAAGAGGTCGGGACGCTCGGTCACCGCGGCGGCGACGAGCAGACCGCCGTTGGAGGCGCCGCGCACCGCGATGCGGCTCGCGCTCGTGTACTTGTCCTTCGCCAGCTTCTCCAGCACCGCGAAGAGGTCGTCGAAGACGTGCTGCTTGTTGTGGCGCTGGCCGGCCTGGTGCCACGCCTCGCCGTACTCGCCGCCACCGCGCAGGTTGACGCTCACGTAGATGCCGCCGCGCTCCAGCCACGGGTAGGCCGAGGAGGTGAAGTACGGGCTCTGCGTGACGAGGAACCCGCCGTAGCCGTACACCAGCGCCTTCGCCTTGCCGTCCGCCTTGAAGTCCACCGGCTTGACGACGAAGTACGGGACGCGCGTGCCGTCCTTGGACGTGGCGAAGAGCTGCTCCACGGTGAACTTGGACGGGTCGACCGGGCTCTTCATCCGGAAGTACAGAGAGGTCTTGCCGGTCTTGATGCTCGTCTCGTCGATCTCCCGCGGGTAGGTGAAGGACTCGAAGGTGTAGTAGGCGTCGTCGTCTCCGGGGTTGCCCATCAGCACCGAGGCGTCGCCGATGGCGGGCAGCTTCACCTCGCGCACCAGCTTGCCGTCCAGGTCGTGCACCTCCAGGTGGGAGACGACGTCCTTCAGGTACGAGAGCGCCAGGTGGTTGCCGACGATATTGAAGCTGTGCAGCGTGGCGTCCTTGCGCTCCGGGACAATCTCCACCCAGTCCTTGCGGTCCGGCTTCGCCGGGTCGACCTTGAAGATGTGGTAGTTCTCCGCGCCGTCGTCGGTGCGGACGTAGAAGCGGTCCTTCCAGACCCACACCTCGTACTTGTGCGGCTGTCCCTTCACCAGCGGCGTCCACGCCTTGGGCGTGCCGTGGCGGAGATCTTTGTAGAATACATCTGTGCTGGTCCAGCCGTGCTCCAGGTAGGTGAGCAGGAAGTGGCCGTCGCGGGAGATCTCCGAGCCGATGAAGGTCTTCGGGTCGCCGGTGCGCTCGTGCACCACCGCGTCCTGCGCCGGGTCGGTGCCCAGCTTGTGGAAGCGCACCTCGGCGAAGCCCGGCCTGTCGGCGACGGTGATGATGTGGCCGTCCGCGGGGGGCGTGTACGTGTAGTAGAAGCCGTCGCCCTTCGGCGTCCAGGAGGCGCCGCTGTACTTGGTGCCCTTGATGACGTCGACGCTGGAGACCTTCCCGCTGGCGACGTCGATGACGTGCATCGTCGCCTCGTCGGAGTTGTTGCTCTTCTGGTTGTAGGCGACGCGCTTGCCGTCGAGCGAGGCGTCCCAGTGGCCGAGCGAGACGCTGCCGTCGTCCGACCACGCGTTGGGGTCGAGCAGCACCTTGGGCTTGCCCTTCTTGCCCTGCCGCCAGTAGACGACCGACTTCTCCTGCCTGGGCGCGCGGTGCGACCAGAACCAGCGGTTGCCCTCGTGATCGGGCGGGCTCTCGGTCTCCACGTAGAAGAGCTCGGCGAGGCGCTTGGCGATGGCGTCGCGCTCGGGGAGCTTGGCGAGGCGCGCCCGCGCGAAGGTGTCCTCGGCGTGGGCCCACGCCTTCACCTCCGGCGAGCTGCCGTCCTCCAGCCAGCGGTACGGGTCGGTGATCCGCACGCCGAAGAGGGTGTCGGTGACGTCCTTGCGGCGCGTGGGCGGGTAGCCGTAGCGGTCGACCACGGGGGCGGGCCCGGCCTCCGGCTTCGCCGTGGGGAGCGGGGTGGGGCGAGCTTGCGGGGGCGGCGGCGGCTCGGCCCCGCACGCCACGAGGACCAGGGCACCGAAGAGGAGGAGGGTGCGTCGCATGGGACGCGGAGCCTACCACCCCGTCCCGCCTCCGCGCAGGCCGCCGGCGGCCCGGCTTGAACGCTCGCGCGCGCTCCGAAATTGAGTAATGTGCGCGGCCGAACGATGAGCAAGAAGAAGCAAGCCAAGCGCGCGCGGACCGAACGGCGCTTCGTCCCGAAGGCGAAGACCAACCCCACCGTCGTGTACGTCGTCGGGGGGATCGGCGGCATCATGCTCGGCGCCGGCGTGTGGGGGCAGTTCGGCTCGTACGTGCGCGCGGACGCGCTCGAGCCCTTCAAGTACGCGCCGTGGATCCTCGCCGCGGGCGCCATCCTGCTCGGCATCGCCATCTGGATCGGCACGAGCAGCGAGGCGGCGATCCGCATCGGCCAGGCCGGCCTGGCGGTGGAGCGCGGCGGCGTGCGCCGCATGGCGTGGTGGCGCGTGGAGTCGCTGACAGGCGACCCGGAGGCGCTGGTGGTGACCGGCAAGGACGAGTCGGGGGATGACCTCACCGTGCGCGTCGACCGCGTCTCGCTGCCCGGCGCGATGCCGTGGCTGGCGAAGGAGGCGCGCGCCCGCATCCCGGAGCACGTGGACCTCTCGGAGGAGACCCTCGGCGCCATCGGCGCGCCCTCCAAGGATCAGGGCGAGGTGCTGGACTGCCCGCCGCTGCAGCTCGTGGGGCGCCGCTGCGCGGAGACGGACAAGATCATCGCCTTCGAGCCGGACGCGCGCGTGTGCCCGCGGTGCGAGCGCGTCTACCAGAAGGCGAGCGTTCCCAAGACGTGCGCGTGCGGCGCGTCGCTCGCGGGGCTGCGCGAGAAGCGCGCGTGAGCGGCCTGGCGGGGCAGCGCGCGCTCGTCACCGGCGCGAGCAAGGGGATCGGCGCGGCCTGCGCGGTGGCGCTGGCGGGCGCGGGGGCGGACGTCGTCGTGCACTTCAAGACGGACGAGGCGGGCGCCGCGCGCGTCGTGGCCGAGGTGCAGAAGCTCGGACGCCGCGCGGTGGCGGTCCACGCGGACCTCTCCCGCTGGGACGAGGGCGAGCGGCTCGTCGCGGCGGCGGAGGCGGCGATCGGCCCGCTGGACCATGTCGTGCTCAACCACGGCGTCTGGAAGGAAGCGGCCATCGACGCCATGACCGAGGCCGACTACGACGAGACCATGGACGCCAACGTGCGCGGGGTCTTCGCGGTCGCCGGCGCAGCCGCGCGGCGGATGAAGCCGCGCCGCAAGGGGCACCTCGTGCTCATCGCGAGCACCGCGGCCCAGCGGGGGGAGGCGCTGCACGCGCACTACGCCGCCAGCAAGGGCGCGCTGGTGAGCCTGACCAAGAGCCTGGCGCCGGAGCTGGCGGGGCACGGCGTGCGCGTCAACTGCGTCGCGCCGGGCTGGGTGCTCACGCCCATGTCGGCGGCCTCGCTGGACGACCCGGCGGAGCGTGCCAAGGTGCTGGGCACGATCCCCCTCGGGCGCGTCGGCACGCCGGAGGAGATCGCCGGGCCGGTGACCTTCCTCTGCACCGAGGGCGCCGGCTTCGTCACCGGGGAGATCTTCAACGTGAACGGGGGCGCTGTCCTCGTCGGATAGGGTGAGCCATGGACGCGACGGTCGCGGTGCTCGGCACCGGCACGATGGGTCAGGGAATCGCGCAGCTCGCGGCGACACGCGGGCTACGGACGCGCATGTTCGACGTCGACGCCGCGCGGCGCGAGGCGGCGATGGCTGGCATCGGCGCGCAGCTGGAGAAGCTGGTGGTCAAGGCGCGCATCAGCGACGAGGAGCGCAAGGAGACGCTCGCGCGCCTCTCGGCGGTGGACAGCGTGTACGACGCCTGCCACGGCGCCGACATCGTCGTCGAGGCGGTGCCGGAGGACATGGCGCTCAAGGTCTCGCTCTTCAAGGAGGTCGTGGACGCCGCGCCGCGCAGCGCGCTCCTCGCCAGCAACACCTCCTCCCTCAGCATCACCGAGCTGGGCGCGCGCATCGGCGCGGCGGAGCGCACGGTGGGCCTGCACTTCTTCAACCCCGCGCCCGTGATGGAGCTGCTGGAGGTCGTGCGCGGCCTGGGCACGAGCGACGAGACGCTCCGGCGCGCGACCGATTTCGCCTCGCAGCTCAAGAAGACGCCCATCGTGGTGCAGGACACGCCGGGCTTCGCCTCCAGCCGGCTCGGCGTCATCCTGGGCGCGGAGGCGATCCGCATGCTGGAGACCGGCGTCGCCAGCGCGGCCGACATCGACCGCGCGATGGAGCTCGGCTACCGCCACCCGATGGGCCCGCTCAAGCTGACCGACCTCGTCGGGCTGGACGTGCGCCTCTCCATCCTGGAGCACCTCTTCCGGGAGGTGGGCGATCAGTTCCGGCCGCCGCCCTTGCTGCGAAAAATGGTGAGGGCGGGCAAGCTGGGAAAGAAGACGGGCGAGGGTTTCTACGTATGGAAGGATGGAAGCCCCGTCCCCAAGCCCTGATGCACGCCCGAAACCCTCTTCTCGCAGGTCTCTGCGCGCTCGTGCTGGCCCTCGCCCCGCTCGCCGCCGGGTGCGGCGGAGAAGAGGCTGGCGCCCGGAGCGCGGCGAACTCCAGGCCGCCCCCGGCCGAGGTGATGCAGCTCGCCCTGTACGTCTCCCCGGGAGGCGGCGAGGTCGATGTCGGCAGCGCGCTGCAGAACGCCCTCGTCCAGAGCGGCTTCACCGTGGTCACCCAGCAGTCCGCCGCGCACGATGTGGAGCTCGTCCCGCACGTGTCGGTCGGCGCCGACGACTCCGTCTGGCAGGTGGTGAAGAACGGCCAGCGACGCCGGAAGTACACCGTGCGCCTGGACGTGACGGCGGGCGCGCGCGTGCTCGGCCAGTTCCTCGTCGACTACCGCGGCTACCCGGGTGACGCGCCGGACGACGACGCGGTGGGCACGCTGGTGAGCGACTTCGCCCACTCCGCACGCGTCGCGCGCTACGCCCGCGAGCTCAAGGGCGCGGCCGCGCCGGCGCAGGGCGCGGGGAGGCCCTCCGGCCCGGCCTCCGACTCGCAGGACGATCGCGACTGGTTCGCGGTGGACACCGTCGTGTGCAAGGTGCCGGCGACGCTCGACGCGTGCGACGGCGTGCGCGGCTACCTGGAGAAGCACCCGCACGGCTCGCACACCTCCGAGGCGACACGCGTGCTCACGCAGGCGGTGCCCGGGCTGGAGCGCCTGCGCAAGGACGAGAACTCCTGGCAGAAGGCGGGCGCCGAAGACTGCCGGCAGAAGCGCACGCGCGACGCGTGCATCGGCGTCGAGGCCTACGAGACGGCGTACCCGACGGGCCTGCACGCGGAGGAGGCGCGCAGGCTCCTCGGGAAGTAGGCTGGGGGGCCATGCGCCCCGGGGAGATCGCCTTCGACCGCTTCGAGATCGAGGCGGAGGCCGGCGCGGGCGGCATGGGGGCGGTCTACCGCGCGCACGACCGGCAGACCGGCGAGCGGGTGGCGCTGAAGGTCATGCACGGCCTGAGCGCGGACGGCGCGCGGCGGCTGGAGCGGGAGGCGTCCCTGCTGGCGGAGATCGCGCACCCGGGGATCGTCCGCTACGTCGCGCACGGCCCGTCGTGGATCGCGATGGAGTGGCTGGAGGGCGAGGACCTGGAGCAGCGGCTGGAGCGCCAGGGACTCACCGTGCAGGAGAGCGTGATGGTGGTGCGCGCCACCGCCGAGGCGCTCGGCGCGGCCCACCTGCGCGGGGTGATCCACCGCGACGTGAAGCCGGCCAACCTGTGGCTGGTGGGCGGCGAGCCGGCGCGGGTCAAGCTGCTCGACTTCGGCATCGCCCGCGGGGCGGTGCGCTCGTCGCTCACCGCGGTGGGTCAGGTGATCGGGACGCCCGTGTACATGGCCCCCGAGCAGGCGCGCGGCGAGCGGCGGCTGGACGCGCGCGCCGACGTCTTCGCCCTGGGCGGCGTGCTCTTCGAGTGCATCGCCGGGCACCCGGCGTTCTGGGGGGAGAGCATCGCCGCGGTGCTGGCGAAGGTGCTGCTGGAGGAGGCGCCGCCCCTCGGCGAGCTGGCAGCGGTGCCGTCCGACGTGGAGGCGCTCGTCGCGCGCATGCTCGCCAAGGATCCGGAGGCGCGCCCCGCCAACGGCCTCGAGGTGGCGCGCGAGCTCCTGGGCCTGGAGCTGACCGAGGTCGGGACGCGTGCGTCGCTGAGCCGCAGGCCGCCGGCGCTGGGACGCAGCGAGCGGCGCCTGGCGTCGGTCGTGCTCATCGAGCACGGCCGGGACGTGGCCGCGACGGTGGCGGGGGACAGCATGTCGGCGTCGGAGGCGCGCGCGGCGTTGCAGGGGTCGGTCGAGCCGTACCGGCGCATCGCCGAGGAGCACGGCGGCAGGGTGGAGGCGCTCGCCGACGGCTCGGTCGTCGTGCTGCTGGAGGGCGACGGCGCGCCGACCGATCAGGCGCGGCGCACCGCGGCGTGCGCGCTGGCGCTCGCGGCGGCGGCGCCGGAGGGGACGCTGGCGCTCGCCACCGGACGCACCGTGGCCACCGGCGCGGGCGCGCGGCCGGTGGGGGAGGCGCTGGATCGCGCGGCCCGCCTGCTGCGCGCGCCGCGTCCCCTTCGCGGCCTGCGCATGGACCACGTGACCGCCGGCCTGCTCGACGCGCGCTTCGAGGTGGAGGGCGACGCCGCCGGTCTCGTGCTCGCCGGCGCTCGCGAGCGGCGCGACGCGGTGCGCACCCTCCTGGGCAAGCCCACGCCGTGCGTCGGCCGGGAGGCGGACCTCGCGCTCCTGGAGAGCGCGCTCGCGCGCGCGTCGGACGAGGACACCGCGAGCGCGGTCATCGTCACCGCGGCCCCCGGCGTCGGGAAGACGCGCCTCGCACACGAGCTCGTGGGGCGCGTGCGCGCGCGCGGCGACGTGCAGGTGTGGTCGGCCGCGGGCGATCCTGTGGGCGCCGGCGCCGCCTTCGGCCTGTGCTCCCAGATGATGCGCGCGCAGGCGGGCATCCAGGCGGGCGAGTCGCTGGAGGCGCGGCGCGAGAAGCTGCGGGCGCGGGTCTCCCGGCACCTGGACGGCGAGACGGCGGCGCGCGCGACCGACTTCCTGGGCGAGATGATCGGGACCCCCTTCCCGGAGAACGTCCCGCTCGCGACGGCGCGCCGGGACGCCATCACGATGGGCGATCAGAATCCGGCGCGCGTGGGTGGACCTCGTCGAGGCCGAGGCCACCGCCGCGCCGCTGCTGCTGGTGCTCGACGATCTGCAGTGGGCCGACGTCGGCACGGTCGAGCTGGTGGACCTGGCGCTCGGCGTCTGCCGGGAGCAGCCGCTGGTGGCGCTGGCGTTCGGGCGGCCGGAGATCGACGAGCTGTTCCCCGAGCTATGGGCGGCGCGCAGCCCGCTCGTGGTGCGGCTGCGCAACCTCTCGCGGCGGCAGTCGGAGAAGCTGGTGCGCGCGGTGCTGGGCGCGGACGCCGACGCCGCCCTGGTGACGCGCATCGCCGAGCAGGCGGAGGGCAATGCCTTCTCCCTGGAGGAGCTGATGCGCGCGGCGGCGGAGGGGCGCGCCGATGTCCCGGAGACGGTGCTCGGCATGGTGGAGGCGCGCCTCGCGGCGCTCGACCCCGAGGCGCGGCGCGTCCTCCGCGCGGCGAGCGTCTTCGGCCGGACCTTCTGGGCGGGGGCGGTCACCTCCCTCCTCGGCGGCGCCGCGCGCACCACGCACGTCGGCGTCCTGCTGGACGTGCTGGAGCGGGGCGAGTGGGTCGCCGGGCGGGGCGAGTCGAGCGTGCGCGGCGAGACGGAGTACGCCTTCCGGCAGGCGCTGGTGCGCGAGGCCGCCTACGCGATGCTCACCGACGAGGACCGGCGCCTGGGGCATGCCCTCGCCGGCCGGTGGCTGGAGAAGTCCGGCGCCGACGACGCGGTGGCGCTCGCCGAGCACTTCGAGGAGGGCGGCGACGGCGCCCGCGCCGCGGTCCACTGGGCGCGCGCCGCCGAGGAGGCGCTGGAGGGCAACGCCCTCGGCGTGGCGTTCGATCGCGCCGAGCGCGGCGCGCGGGGCGGCGCCGACGGCGAGCTGCTGGCGCGCCTGCGGCTCCTGCAAGCGGAGGCGGCCTTCTGGCGAGGCGAGATTGTGCGCGGGCTGGAGCCGAGCGAGCAGGCTGTGTCCCTGTTCCCCGAGCGGAGTGACGCCTGGGCGGAGGCGGTCACGCGGAGCGCGGTGCTGAGCTTCCGCTCCGGCGACGTGGAGCGCGGCGTGGGGTGGAGCGAGCGTCTGGCCGAGGCGCTGACCGAACCGGAGCCCACCCCCACCTTGCTCGCCGCGGGGGCGCGCCTCGCGCAGAACAACCTCTTCGCGCGGCCGGAGCTCGCCGCGACGCTGCTGGAGCGCGTGGAGGCGCACGCCTCCTGCGAGGACGACGCGTTCCAGGGCCACCTGGAGGCGACGCGCGCCATCCGCGCGCTCTTCGCCGGAGACGTCGGGTCGCTCGCGGAGCTCAAGGACCGCGCCGCGGCGGCCTTCGAGCGCGCCGGCCGGTTACGCAACGCGTGTCTCGAGCGGGTGAACGCCGGCTACGCGCTGATCGAGCTCGGGCGGTTTCACGACGCCGCCGCGTCCCTGCGCGCCGCGCTCGTCGAGGCCGAGCGCCTGGGCCTGTCCAACGTGCGCGCCGCGGCGCTGCACAACCTGGGCTGGGCGCTGGCGCGGTCGGGCGCGGCGGAGGAGGGTGCGCGGGTGGAGGACGAGGCCGCGCGGATGTCGCGCGAGCAGGGCGACGCGCGCATGGAGGGCGCGTGCCTCACCTACGCCGCGCGCATCGCGCTGGAGCGGGGCGACGCGCCGCGCGCACGAGACGACGCGGGAAAGGCCGTGTCGCTGCTGGAGGCCACTCCTGCGCTGCGCGCGTACGCTCACGCGGCGCTCGCCGACGCGCTCAGGCGCGCGGGGGACATGCAGGCCGCGGTCGCGGCGGCGCGCGAGGCGAGGGCGGCGCTGGACGCGCACGGCGTCGAGGAAGGCGAAGGCTACGTCCGGCTGGTGTGCGCGGAGCTGGAGCACGCCGCGGGCGACGTCGCGGCGGCGCGCGAGGCGATTCGCGCCGCGCGCGATGGGCTGCAGGAGCGCGCGGCCAGGATCAGCGATCCGGAGCGACGGGAGAGCTTCCTCTCGCGGGTCCCGGAGCACGCGCGGACGCTCGCGATGGCCGGGGAGTGGCTGAGCGACGCCACCTGACCGTCGCGGCGCGCTTCTCAGTTGCACTGCGACCGGATGCACTTCACCACGCACGACATGAGGTCGTCGGCGTCCACGCAGCCGCGTCGGCAGCCCTGCTTGCACTGCTCGCGGTCAATGCTCGGGGGAGGCGGCGGCGCGGCGGTGTGCGTCGCGGTCGGCTTCGGCGCGGTCGCCGTCGCGCCGGAGTGCACGACCTGGGTCGCCGTGGCGGCCGCGGTGGCGGTGCTGAGCGGGGCGAGGCCCGCGTCGAGCTCCGGCGCGGTGAAGGCCGGCGCGATGGACACCGGCGGCGGCGGGGTCTCGGACGACGGCGCGGACGACGCCGCCGACGCACGGCTCTTCACGTACGCGACCGTCGCCGCCACGCTGCCGACGAAGAGAACCAGCACACCGAGCGCCACCACCACGAGGGTGGAGGCCGACGTGCCGCCGCCCCCGCGCGGGCGCAGCGTCGCGTGGACGATCGGCTCGTTGGTGGAGCCGCCCACGGCGGCCCTGGGCGCGGCGGGCGGACGCGCGCCGTACGACGGCGGGACCGGTTGCATCCCGGGCTGCGCGTGCTGCGGCGCGTAGCCCTGGGGCGCGCTGGGCGGCACGTAGGACGGCGGGGCGCTCGGCCGCATCGGCGCGAACGCCGACGCCGGCCCGCCCGATACCGGCAGCACCGTGGGCGCGAACGCCGTCGACGAGGGGGCGCGCAGCGCCTCGCCCAGCGCCGCCACCTGCGCGCCCGCCGTGGCGAAGCGGCCCTGCGGCTCGCGCGCGCAGGATCGCAACAGCCACGCGTCGATGCCGCGCGGGAGGGAGGGCCAGCGGCTCGTCGGCGCGTAGACCGCGTACCCCAGCACCTTCGCGAGGATGTCCGGGATGGTGCGGCCCTCCCAGTACGATTGACCCGTCAAGAGATAGATGGCGATGAGCCCGACGGCCCAGACGTCGGTGTGCGGACCCACGTCGCCCGGCCGCCCGAGCGCCTGCTCCGGCGCCATGTACAGCGGTGTGCCGAAGACCGCGCCCGTCTGCGTCATCGCGCCCGGTCCGCTCGTCGCCGCGGCGCCCACCATCTTGGAGATGCCGAAGTCCAGGATCTTCACCACCGAGGTGCCGTCCTCGCGGTGGTGCAAGAAGAGGTTCTCCGGCTTCAGGTCGCGATGGACGATGCCGAGCACGTGCGCCTTGTCCAGCGCGCGGGCGAGCTGGCCGAGCAGCCGCAGCACCTCCTCCGGCGGCATCGGCCCGCGCTCGTGCACCAGACGCTGCATGTCGGTGCCGCGCAACAGCTCCATCACCAGGAAGGGCGCGCCGGAGAGCTCGGGCGCGGTGTCGGCGTCCACCACCTTGACCACGTTCTCGCTCTGGATCTTCGCCGGGGCCCGAGCCTCCCGCTTGAAGCGCTCCACCGACTCCGGGTCGAAGGCGGCGGAGCCGTGCAGGAGCTTGAGCGCCAGCTGGTCGCCGGTGTGGACGTGCTCCACCAGGTACACCGCGCCCATCCCTCCCCGCCCGAGCTGCGAGATGATGCGGTAGCGCGAGGCGATGACGCTGCCGGCAGGGAGGTCCATCGAAGCCCCTAGCTTAGTCGCCCGGGGCGACGCGTCCACAGCCCCCTTCGATCCACGCGCTCCGGTGCTACTGTGCCGCGGCCATGTCTCTTCGCACCGCCTACCTCGTCGACGCCGTCCGCACGCCCATCGGGAAGTACCGCGGCGGCCTCGCCTCCGTCCGCACCGACGACCTCGCCGCGCACGTGCTCTACGCGCTGCTCGAGCGCAACGCCGCGTTGAAGCCGCGCCTCGACCAGGTCGTCTTCGGCTCCACCAACCAGGCGGGGGAGGACAACCGCAACGTCGCCCGCATGGCCACCCTGCTCGCCGGCCTCCCGTACGAGATCCCCGCGGTCACGGTGAACCGCCTGTGCGGCTCCGGCCTGGAGGCCGTCATCGACGCGGCGATGCGCATCCAGACGGGCGACGCCGACGTGGTCGTCGCCGGCGGCGTGGAGAGCATGACGCGCGCGCCCTACGTGATGAAGAAGAGCGAGGAGGCCTTCGGCCGGACCGTCCCCGCCATCTACGACACCACCATCGGCTGGCGCTTCGAGAACCCGCGCATGAAGGAGCGCTTCCCCCTCCACTCGATGGGAGAGACGGCGGAGAACGTCGCCGAGAAGTGGAAGATCACCCGCGAGGAGCAGGACACCTTCGCCCTCGGCTCGCAGAAGAAGGCGTCGGCCGCGCTGGAGCTTCGCGCCTTCGACGCCGAGATCGTCCCGCTGCGCGTGCCGCAGAAGAAGGGGGAGCCGGTGCTCTTCGAGAAGGACGAGTCGCCGCGCCCCGGCGTGACGATGGAGGCGCTCGCCAAGCTGCCCGCGGTCTTCCGCAAGGGCGGGACGGTCACCGCGGGCAACAGCTCTCCCATCAACGACGGCGCCGCCGCCGCGCTGGTGGTGAGCGAGGAGGTGCTGCGCGCCGAGAAGCTCACGCCCATCGCGCGCGTCGTCGCGTACGCCACCGCCGCGGTGGAGCCCAACTTCATGGGGGAGGGGCCCATCCCCGCCGGCAAGAAGGCGCTCGCGCGGGCCGGCTGGAAGGCGGAGGACCTGGACCTGGTGGAGCTGAACGAGGCCTTCGCCGCGCAGTCCATCGCGTGCATCCGCGGCCTGGGCCTGGACGCGAGCAAGGTCAACGTGCTGGGCGGCGCCATCGCGCTGGGCCACCCCATCGGCATGAGCGGGTGCCGCGTGCTCGGCACGCTGCTCCACGCGATGAAGGCGCGCGAGGCGAAGCGCGGCATGGCGGCGCTCTGCATCGGCGTGGGGCAGGGCATCGCCATGCTCGTGGAGCGGTGAGCGCGAAGGAAGGCCCGCCGCCGGGTCCGCCCTGGGACCTGCCCGTCGCCGAGGCGCCGCTCGCCTTCGTCGACCTGGAGATGACAGGCCTGGACGCCGCGCACGACTTCGTCGTGGAGGTGTGCGTCGAGCGCCGCGTGGGGGACCGGCTGGAGGCGTCGATGGAGCAGCTGGTGATGCCGCCCTCACGGGTGGGCGGCGCCTCCCACGTCCACGGCATCGACGACGCCATGCTCGTCGGGGCTCCCCCCTTCGCCGAGATCGCGTCGCAGGTGGAGACGCTCCTGGAGGGCGCCGTCTTCGTCGCCCACGCCGCGGTGTGGGACGCGCGCTTCCTCAACGCCGAGCTGAAGCGGGCGGGCCGCACCTTCGCGGTGGAGCACTGGGTGGACACCCTCACCCTCGCGCGGCGTTCCTTCGCCCTGCAGAGCTACTCCCTCGACGCCCTCTGCACGCACCTGGAGATCCCGCGCGGGCGGGCGCACCGCGCCGGCGACGACGTGCGCGCCCTGCGGGAGGTCTTCGCGCGGTGCATGGCGGTGCTCGCGCCGGTGAGCGTGCGCGATCTCTGGGAGGTGCGGATCGCCGAGCGGCGGGCGCGCGCGGCCATCGTGGAGGCGTGCGAGGCGGCCGCGAAGTACGGCGCGCCGGTCGAGCTGGTCTACCGCCCGTCCCGCCGGTCCCCCGAGACCATGACCATGGTCCTGACCGAGGTGCGCGCCGGGCTCGACCCGCCCCGGGTGATGGGCTATCAGCTTCCCAGTCGTGGCCGGAGAGAGCTGCGGGCCGACCGCATCCTCCGCGTAGGTGCCCCGGGCGCGACGCCGGAGAATTCATGACCTTCCCTCGGCCTGAGCCCTCGCTCGGTCTCCTTCGTCGCCCGCGCCTCCGGCTCGGGGTCGAATTCTTGATGCGTCGTGCTTCCGCCCCGCTCCTTCTGGGTGCGCTCCTGGGCCTCGGCGCCGCGTGCGGGCCGGCGTCCAACGTGCCCCAGCGCCCCCCCCTCGCCGAGAAGTGGCTGAGGCGCGCGCAGGAGAGCTACCGGCAGGGCGACTTCGAGGACGCGAAGGAGTCGGTGGACCAGGCGCTGCGCGTCGCCCCGCACGACCGCGGCGTGCGCACGCTCGGGGCGCGCATCGCGCTGGCCCACCTGGACTTCGCCGCGACGCTCGAGCTCACCGCCGGCGCGACGAGCTCGGAGGCCCACGGCCTGCGCGGCCGCGCCGACTGGTACTCCGACGACATCGATGGCGCCGCCGACGAGCTCGACGCCATGCTCGAGGACCCCGACGTCAAGGACCCCTGGGCTCGCGACATCGCGCGGCTCGCGCGCAAGGGCTCCGGCCGCCACCCCTTCGCGATGGAGGGCGGCGTGGTGGCGGAGGTGGACATGCCCCCCGCCGGCTCCGCGCTCATCGTCCCCTGCGAGCTTGAGGGCGAGAAGGTGCTGACGATGGTGGCCACCGGCAGCGCGGAGGTGGTCATCGACGCCGCGTCGCGCACCGAGCCCACCTGGGTGTCGATGCGCTTCGGCGACTCCATCGACGTCCACGACATCCCCGCGCTCACGAAGGACCTCTCCGGAGTCTCGCGGCAGATCGGCGCGCCCATCAAGGCGCTGCTCGGCGTCAACCTGCTGCGCCACCTGCACGCCACCTTCGATCGCCGCGGCGCGCAGTTCGTGGTGCGTCAGAGCGAGCCGCCTCCCCCGCCCGACGCCAGCCGCGTCCCCCTCTACTACGTGCGCGGCGGCGGCATGCTCCTGCGCGCGCAGGTCTCCCCGCGGGAGGACGGCACCTCCACCTTCTTCGTCGACAGCGCGCAGCCTTACTCCGTCGCCGTCGACCAGAGCCTCTGGCTGAAGGCGGGCGTCGACCCCAAGACGCTGGTGGCGACAGCGCAGATCCCCAACGCCAAGGCGGGACGCCTGCCCTCCCTCGGCATCGGGGGGATGAGCTTCCCCGGCGTGCCCGCCTTCTCCTTCACCTCCCTGCGCAGCCACCTTCCGGCGATGGACGTCCACCCGGGCGGCATCTTCGGCGCCGGCCTGCTGGAGGCCTTCCGCGTCACCTTCGCCGATGGCGGCAAGTACGTCTGGCTGGAGCCCGATCCGACGATGACCATGGGGACCCCGCCGGCGCCCGCGCCGCCGCCCATGCTGCCGGACCCGAGCGTGCTGCCCGACCCGAAGGCCCAGGGCACCCGCGGAGTGCGCCCGTGACGAACCACCCGCCCATCGCGCGGCTCGCCGTGTACGCCGGCAGCTTCGATCCCATCACCCTCGGCCACGTCGATCTCATCGAGCGCGCGTCGGCGCTCTTCTCCGACGTGGTCGTCGCGCTCGGCGTGCACCCCACGCGCGATCCGCTCTTCTCCATCGCCGAGCGCACGCGCCTGGTGGCGGGCGTCGCCAAGAACTACCCCAACGTGACGGTCGACTCCTTCGACGGCCTGCTCATCGAGTTCTGCCGGAAGATCGGCGCGCGCGTCATCGTGCGCGGCCTGCGCGCCGCGACAGACTTCGAGTACGAGCTGCAGATCGCCCACGCCAACGCCGACCTGCACCCCGAGGTGGACACCATCTTCCTGCCCACGCGCACCAAGCACGGCTTCCTCTCGGCGTCGCTGGTGCGCGAGATCGCCAGCCACGGCGGCGACGTGAGCCGCTACGCGCCGCCGGCGGTGTGCAAGGCGCTGAAGCGGAAGTTCAAGAAGAAGTAGTGATCACAGGGAGAGGGGAGGCAGGGAAGCGACGCATCCCGGCCTGCATCCCGCTCCTCGCCGGTAGGCCTGGCGTGGGAACAACGGGAACCAATCCTCCAGGCTCGATCCCGCCTAGGTATGGAGAGCATTGAAGATCGCAATTATGGACGCGATATGGACGTGCAACTTGCCTTGCGCCCGTAGAGTCGCGCTCGGACGTGATCATGGGCACGTATCCAGTTCTCTCTCTCAGCACGCGTCTGCCGCTTCGTATCAGCCGTCTCGCCGCCACGCTCTTCGTCGTCGCCCTGGGGGGCTGCGCGCCCACCGCGGAGGACCTGGGGACCACGTCTCAGGCGACGACGCTGAGCACCGAGAGCGCCTTCGGCTTCCCCGATGTGCTCGACGCGTACAACGAGAGCGCGGCATTCAACGTAGGGTTCTTTGGCGACAACCCCCTTCACCTCGCCACGTACACCTACAACGAGCCCTACCGGCGGCTCGGCTTCATGACGTGGACGACTGGATCGCCCCCGCAGAGCCTCCAGCACGGCGATGCCACGACGGTGTGGGGCCCGCCCTCCGGCGTGCTGAGCGCGCCCTTCGTCCAGTACACGGACAACGCGCAGACTTTCGCGATTCCGCATCTTGCCGGTCACTTCGTCACCGTGACCAACTTCGCGGACGCGAACAGCTTCGATCCCGGCGTCGGGTACGGCACTTCGGGGGTGGCCGTCGTGGTCTCCACGGACGGGAGCAGCCAGTGGGGAACACCGCAGGTGGTGGTGGACAATGCGTCGTGTGCCTCGAACAATGGCGGCAACGGGTGCAACAGCACGCCCTTCTACGCCCAGGTTGCCCAGGACAACTCCGACCTGTACATCAGCTACTACACCGGGGACCCATACGACGGCTACTACTACGGCTGGCATGTGCAGAAGTGGACTCTCGACCCTGTCACTCAGGCCGCCTACCATTTCTATAGTGAAGTGCCGCTGCCGTCCGCCTTCCACCCCCACATTGCGAAGGGCTACTTCCGCTTCGCCGTGGGCAAGTGCGCCGTCACGCAGGGTACGTGCGTGCAGCACCAGACCGTGATCGTCGGCGTCGGCCCGGACGACGGCTACCCCCCGGAGCCCGGAGTGTCCGGGAGTCGTTCGCAAGGTCCGCTGGTCCGCCATCGCGTGGCACGATGGAGACGCCGACTGGACGGATCTCGGCCCGATCGCCAGCGATCCCCACCATCCGGAGTGCATCGGGAGCTACCGGAACTGGCAGGACGCGGCCATCACGATGGACCCGATGCTCCAGACGGTCGCGTTCGCCGTCCCCATCTGGCACCCGGACACCCACAGCGGCCAGCCGTTCGGCTTGCGCATCGACCTCTCCCAGACGGCGCCCTTCGACATGACCTGGAACCGGCTCTTCCATCAGGAGGTCCAGGACGACCAGGGGACGGTGCCCCCATCGGCGACGTGGAGTACGACGACGTGGCCCCCTCGGTGCTGTTCTCGACGAACACGACGACGGAAACCTTCGCGCTCGCCCATCTGTCGAACGAGGACAACGTCAGGTACCCGGGAACCTCGGACTTTGGGGGCGTCCGGGTCATGGCGACGGGGCTCAACGGCGGCGCTTTCCTGCCGCCGTCGCTCCCGCCCTCGCTCGGTTTTCCCAACCAGCTCTTCACCTACGACACGAGCACGAGCAACTACGACAATTTCGCCCGCACGATCGGGCTCGACACCCCAACCTGTGGCTACGAGGTCCTGTATGGCGGATCCAGCGCCCCCTTCTTCCTCGAGCCGTTCTCGCTCTAGGAGGAGCAGGCTCGCGCTGGCGCTCCCGTGCGCGGCGTTGGCGCTCGCCTGCGGCTCCCGCACGGCGCTGGACGCGTCGCCCCGCAGCAGGACGAGCTGCGGCGGGGTGGTGTGCCCTACCGCAGACCCCGGCATGCAGACATCGTGCGTGGACGAGAAGTGCGCCCCGACGTGCAAGCCCGGGCTCGCGCCGTGCGACGGGGGCTGCTGCTCCGTCACCGCTATCACCGTGGGGCCGGGAACTGCGTGTGCGAGACGCTCCGACGGCTCCGTATGGTGCTGGTCGGGGGGTGAAGACGCCAGGTTCAGCGAATTCACGTCGACGCCGTCGCAGGTCCTCTTCCCCAAGCCCGCGCGCGAGATCGCGCGCGTCGGAGATTCGGTATGCATTCTCGCGGGTGACGGCCAGATTCTGTGCCAATCGGCGCGAGCTGCCGGCCTCTTCTCATGGGGACGGGCTGAGGCGAAGTACCGCCATGTCTACAGCGGCGACAACCCCACGTTGTGCGCGCTGGACGACGTTGGCGCGGTGGACTGCACGGAGAATTTTCACAGTGCAGGGGAGATCATCGTGCATCTACCGGGGCCCTGGGTCTCCTTCTCCGTCGGGGCGACGCACGAGTGCGGGATCCACCCGGACGGAAGCGTCGCCTGCCGCGGGAGCGACGATCCCCAGGACATGAGCCTTGTTTTGCAGGGTTCGTACGCGACGAGCTCCCCCATCACCATCCAGGGCCTCGCCAGCCCGACCCGCGCCGTGGCCAGCGGCATCTACTTCTCCTGCGCCCTCGATGCAACAGGCCGGGTCCAGTGCTGGGGACGCAACGGCTTCGGCGCGCTCGGCACCGGTGACGACTTCATCCAGCTTCACGCGTCCGGCCAGCCCCTCGACGTGCTCGGCCTCTCCTCCGGCGTCGCCCAGCTCACGGCCAGCGGCCAGCATGCGTGCGCGATCACGACCGACCGGAACGTCCTCTGCTGGGGGAGCTTCTACTGTCCGACGCCTTGGTCTCCGGTGGCGCTCACCGCGGAGTTCTCCGGCCCGGTCTCCGCGATCGCACCGCAGACCGGCCTGATCTGCGCCATCCTGCTCGGCGGCGGCGTGGAGTGCTTCGCCCCACCTGACGACCCCAAGCCGACAGAGCGCGAGTGCACGGACCACGTCGCAGTCTACCGGGTGCCGGGCTTGTGAAGGCTGGGCGACTCGTGAGGACAGCTCACGGGCGTGTCGAAGCCCGGAAGGCCGCCAGCCGGCTCGCGCTGGCCCTCCCGTGCGCGGCGTGCTTCACGTGCCAGGAGATTGAGCGTAGCCTCGAGTCGTGGTCCGGTGTCTTCTCGTGGATGACGACAGCGCCGTTCGACGGCACCTCGCCGCGGCACTGCGATCGGATGGCCTCGGGTGCGTGGAGGCGACGAGCGCGGAGCAAGCGCTTCGCGTGCTGATGCGGGACGCAGTCGACATCCTCGTCAGCGACTGGTGCCTCGCCGGGTCGATGAGTATGCCGCGGCCCGGCGTGCTGGACGGTCCGGAGCTCGCGAGGGCGATCCGTGCCATGGGGCAGCCCATTCCGGTGCTCCTCTACTCTGGGCGAGACTGGTCCCCGGAGGACTTCGCGGCTGCGCTCGAAGCCGGGGCCGATGATGTGGTGGCTTCACCTCTCGAGCGCCTGGCCGAGCTCAAGGCGCGCATCAGGCGCCTCGTGCGGCGCTCGTCCGGAACCATCGACGTCCGGGCGGACCTGAGGATTGGTCGCATCGAGATCGATCACGTTGCCCGCAGCGTGCGGGTGGATGGCACGGACGTCGCCGTCACGACGAACGAGTTTGCGCTTCTCTCCCGGCTGGCGGTGAGTGCGCCGGCGCCCGTCACCACCGCGGCGTTGGCTCGAAGCACCGAATCACCAACCGCACGCTCCCACGCAGTAGCCGAGGCCATCGCTCGCCTTCGGGCGAAGCTCGGAGTTGCAGGCGAGGCGGTCGTCACCGTCCGAGGTGTCGGTTATCGACTGGACGGTAACCCCGGGGGGGGGGAGCCTCGCGCTCTTACGCTTGCGGTGCGCTCATCGAGCGGACGGCGACCTCTTGCGACGGACGAGGGCGAGCGCAGCCAGGAGCCACAGGCCGGAGCTCGCGCTCGCCGACCCGGGCGCGGCGGAGCAGCCCGTCGCGCCGGCCTGCGGGTCGCCCGGGGCGGCGCCGGAGGAGCCGGGATTGCCCGGGAGCGGGCCGCCGGGGTCGGTGGATGGGGCCGCGACGTCCAGCACGTAGACGGCCGGATTGCCGGCGGCGCGCAGGGCGAAGGGCTTCGCCGGCCAGTCGGGCCCCTGCGTGAGGGCCTGCACCTTCGCCGCCGGCCACGGCGTCACGGTGAAGCCCCACGCCTTCAGCGACGCCGGGTTGATGACGTGGCGGCGCTCGGGGCCGTCCACCACCCACACCTCCGGCGTGCCGTCGTCCGCCTGCACCACCACCGGGGCCGCGGGCAGGTCGTCGCCGCGCGGGTAGGTGTCGACGAGCGCGGGCGGCTCCGGCGCCACGTCGGTGAACAGGTCGATGTTCCACGCGCCCGCCACCTTGACGCTCTTCACCCAGCGCTTCACGCCCGGCGGGAAGGGCGGCGCGGGCGGGTCGCAGGTGAAGCTCTTCGGCGCGGCGCTCAGCATCGGGTTGGGGCCCTTGCCGGAGGAGTCGATGCCGTAGGCGTAGACCGTGTGCTTCTTGCCGTCGCGCAGGCTGCGCGGCGGCGCCACCGAGTAGCCGTGGTCGCAGGAGCCGATGTTCTTGCACAGGTCGGCGCGCGACTGGTTCGCGGTGGTGCGGAGCGAGCCGGAGCCGCCGGTGCCCCCCGCCTTCGCGTCGAAGTACAGGTCCACCGAGATGGCCTTGTCCGGCGTGTCCTGGTCCTGCGCCCAGCCCGCGAGCGCGGTGCAGTCGGCGGCGTCGAGGTAGCCGCGCGGCGCGGTGTTGGGCGGCTGCATCGCCTTGTAGTGGATGGCGGTGAAGCTCGCACCCTCGTAGCTCACGTAGATGGAGCTGCCGTTGAGGGAGACGTTGGAGGTGAGCTCGTGCGCGTACGGCGTCGAGACGGAGCAGCCCGGCTCCTCGATGAAGACCGCGCTCTTGCCCTTCGTCACCCACTTCTTGAAGAGCATGACGTGCTCCGAGTTGTTCACCGCGTCGCCCGGCGCCAGGTCGATGGCGGAGATGGCCTTGGAGATGTCGGTCTGGAAGGGGGCGAACTGCGTGGTCACGCGGCCAGGCGCAGGCAGCCCCCACGCCCAGGACACCAGGCCGGAGCAATCGGAGCGGTAGGGGTCCCACTGCGGGTTGCTGTAGCGGTTGCAGGTGGAGGAGCACGCCGCGTCGTAGTCGTGCTTGTGGTTGGGGGCCTGGCAGTAGTGCAGCTTCACCGCCACCCAGTCCTCGGCGCGGGAGACGGCGTCGTCGCCGGTCAGCGCCTCGGCGGTGCTCTGCGCGACCTCCTCGTCGGTGGGCGGCGCGGAGGAGCACGCGGCGACGGCGAGCGGGGAGAGCGCGGCGACGACGAGCAGGCGGACGAGCGATCGCGAGACGACCATGGTACCCGTGCACACTGCACGGACGGGTCCATCGCGACCGCGCGCGATCCGCGGGAAATCCGCGTGGATCCTCGACTGTCCACTCGCGACCCCCCGCGACTCCCCGCGCCCTCCCGCGCTCCTCCTCTCTTCTCCCTCTCCCTCGTAGGGAGAGGGCATGGGGTGAGCCGTGGTAGGTTGCTGGCGATGGATGCCAACACGTCCGCCCGCCTCCTGGAGACCACGCGGGCGCTCGAGACCCGGCTCGCCGGGACGGAGTTTGCCCGCCCGCGCGTCGGGGTGGTGCTCGGCAGCGGCCTCGGCGCCTTCGGCGACGCGCTCGACGGGCCGAAGATTCCTTACGCGCAGGTCCCCCACCTGCCGGTGTCCAGGGTCCCCGGCCACGCGGGCAACTTCTGCTTCGGCCACGTGGGGGAGGTGCCCGTCGTCTGCATGCAGGGGCGCGTGCACTTCTACGAGGGCCACGACATCGACGCCGTCGTCCACGGCGCGCGGACGATGGCGCGCCTGGGCGTCTCGGCGGTGCTGCTCACCAACGCCGCCGGCGGGTGCGAGCCGACGTGGGCGCCCGGCGACCTGATGGTGATCACCGACCACCTGAACCTCACCGCGCGCTCCCCCCTCATCGGCCCCAACGACGACACCCTCGGCACGCGCTTCCCCGACATGAGCGCCGCCTACGACCCGGCCCTGCGCGCCGCCTGCCACGAGGCGGCGAAGGTGACGGGCCTCACCCTGCGCGAGGGCGTCTACGCCTGGCTCACCGGCCCCTCCTACGAGACGCCCGCCGAGATCCGCATGCTCCGCACGCTGGGCGCGCAGGCCATCGGCATGAGCACCGTGCCGGAGGTGATCGCCCTGCGCCACATGGGCGTGCGTGCGGCGGCGCTCTCCTGCATCACCAACCTGGCCGCGGGGATCTCCAAGACCCCGCTCAGCCACGCGGAGGTGGAGGAGACGGCGAAGGCGCGGCGGCAGGACCTGCTGCGCCTGCTCTGGGAGTGGGTGGTGCGCGCGGGGGCGGAGGAGTGAGCGTGAAGCCCGACGAGGCGCTCGTCGCCAGGCTGCTCGCGGCCGCGCGGGAGGCGCGGGCGAAGGCCTACGCACCGTACTCGCGCTACCGCGTGGGCGCGGCGATCGCGACGGAGGACGGCCGCACCTTCGCGGGGTGCAACGTGGAGAACGCCTCCTTCGGCGCCACGGTGTGCGCGGAGCGCAACGCCATCGGCCAGATGGTGGCGGCGGGCGCGTCGGCGCCGGTGGCGTGCGTCATCGTGACGGGCGGGACCAAGCCGGGGTCCCCCTGCGGGATGTGCCGGCAGGTGCTGGTGGAGTTCGCGCGGGACATGCCCGTCGTTCTCGTGGCGGAGACCGACGCGGGCGACGTCCGGCGCGACACCACCCTGGCCGCGCTCATGCCCGATGTCTTCGAGCTGGAGTAGGCCTACGGGAACGTCGTGAAGAGGTCGGAGAGGTCCGGCTGGTTCGCCGCGTCGCGCAGCAGCGGCGTGATGCCGAAGATCTCCTCCACGCTCCGCACCAGCGACGAGTGGTACAGCTTCACGGTGCTCTTGTAGCCGGCGCCCTTGGCCAGCGGGGAGAGCACGATCATGCCGATGGGGAACTCCCCGCCCTCGCTCTCGTCCCACGTGATGAAGAGCGCGCCGCCGTTCTTGTAGGCGTTCGACGCGAGGATCTTGGGCACCTCGGTGGAGAGCCAGGTGTCGCCGTTCTTCACCTGGTCGCCCGTGGCGCAGCCGCTGGCGTTGTGCATGTCGTGGCAGAGGTTGGGCGTGATGAAGTCGTACTGCGCGACCTTGTCCGCCTGCAGGTCGGTCGCGAGCTCGGTGTACGGCCGCACGTGGTCGATGCAGTTCTGCGACTTGCTGTCCGGCGGGTTGCCGGCCACGTCGTCGAAGTAGACCATCGGGTTGTGCTTGGCGCCGTAGAGGCCGCTCGAGCTGACCGGGCACGTCGTACCGCTGATGTTCTCCTGGTAGGAGCGCCACGTGACCCCCGCCTTCTGGAGATAGGTGACGAGGTGGTCCGTCGTCGCCTGGTGGTTGGCCGACGGGTCGCTGTCGTCGGTGATCCCCAGGTTGTCGGCGGCCTCCATCCAGATGTAGTTCGGCTCGCTCGGGTGCACCTTCTTCGGGTTGTCGAAGTAGTTGTCGCAGTACGAGGCCATCGGCAGGAGCGTCTTGTTGATGTACGGGGCGGAGGCGCTCCCCTCGATCTCCGACCAGTTGTGGTTCTCCATCACGATGACGAAGACGGTCTTGATGCCGGTGGTCGCCGCGTCGCCGCCGCCGGAGTCGGAGCCCTGGGCGTCCGGGCCGCCCGCGTCCACGCCGCCGCCGTCCACGCCGCCGCCGTCCGCGCCGCCGCCGTCCGGCGCGGAGGAATCGCTGCTCCCGCACGCCATCGTCAACCCCGCCATCACCACCGCGACCGCACCGGCGACTCTTCTCATGGGTGCATCCTGCATCGTGTCGCGACGCGGATCGACAACCAACCGCAGGGGCATCTCGTCGCGGCGGGGTAGCATTCGCGCCATGCCGCTCCGCCCCACGCTCCGCCCAGCGACCGCGCTCGCCGTGACCCTCGCCGCGTGCGCCGCGTCCGCCACCGGCTACGACGCGAAGGACCCCACCAAGCTCACCTGCCCCTGCGACGATCCCCGGACTTGCTACGAGGCCGCCGCCGATCTGGACACCGCGCGCGGCGAGACGGCCGAGACGGGCGAGCAGCTTCTGCTCCTCGCGCAGTGCGCGTGCTTCGAGGGGAGCATGGCCGGCTGCAACACCCTCGGACACTTCGTCCGCGACCACGTGAAGGCGTGCGATCGCGGCGAGAGCGTCGCGACCTCGTGCACCATCTCCGGCTTCGTGTACCGGCACGGCGTGGGGCTCCCGCGGATGAGCGGCGCGAGCGTCCACCACGACCCGGCGGCCGCGCACGCGGCGTTCGATCGCGCGTGCCGCGCCGGCTCCGCGATCGCGTGCGCGCAGCAGCGCTCGCCCTGACCCACGCGTGCCCGGCGCGCGCCCGGCGGCTCACGCCTTGGCGCGAGCCTTCTCCGCCGCCTCGTCCTCCGGCAGCGCCTCCGCCGCGGCGCCGGTCTCCGCGGCCACGCGGTAGGTGTCCCCTCCCGCGCCGGCGCGCGCCGCCTTTCGGTCCTCGTAGGCGAGGATGCGCTCGCGCATGTCGAGCAACAGGTCGCGCATGAAGACGGCGAGCGCCGGGTCGATCGGCCCGGGCCACCGGATGGCGAGGCCGTGCGGCGTGAGGATGACGCTCATGGTGCCGACGCCGAAGTCCTGGCTCACCGCGCCGACCCGCGCGCGCAGCTCCATCAGCCGGGCGCGGACGGACGGCGCGAGCGCCTCGCGCGCCACGTCCTCGTCGGCGTCGATGTTCCACGCCTGGTCGAAGGCGGCGTCGCCCACCTTCACGTCGTGCTTCATCCCCGCGGCTCGCGCGATCATGGAGCCCGCGCCCTGCTTGGTCAGGTGGAAGCGCTCGGCGTAGCCCTGCATGTCGACCACCACGTGCGAGTACACGTGCACGAACTCGCCGACCTGCCGGCCGAGGGTGGAGGCGTGACTCGCCACCGAGACGCGCGCGCCGCGACACCGGCCGTCGGCGGTGAAGCCCGTGTCCACCTCCATCGCCGACGCCGCGGCCCCCATCGCGCCGGACGTGACGGTCATGTCGTAGCCCGGGCGCACCGCCGCCGGCGCGTCGAACACCTTCGCCGCGATGGCGTCCATGGCCGCGCGCACCCGCTCGCCGTGCTTGCGCATGAGGCGGAACTGCAGCTGGAAGGCGCCGACGGACGCCACCAGCAAGACGAGCGGGACGATGAAGATGATGAGGGCGGAGGGCCCCCTGTGCCAGTTCATCGCCGCGGTGACGGCGCCGGCCAGCGTGAAGAGGCCGAAGACGACGCCCAGCCCGATCTGCAGGACGCGCGGGAACCTCATTGGTTGGACGCTACTGCTGGAAGCAGTACAGCCGCTGGGTGGAGTCGGTGTTGCAGAAGATCTGGTTGGTCTTGTCCGTGGACCAGGTGCCCGCGGTCGTCTTGGTCGCGTCGCCGCCGTAGTAGGAGGTGTTGATGGTGTTGTCGGTCACCGTCGACGTCCAGCCCTGACAGTGGAAGCTCCCGGCGCTGCTGTCCCCGTTGCTGTCCACGTCGGTCATCACCTGTGTCTTGTTGGGGATGGTGTTCTTGTCCGGCCCCATGTCGATGGCGTGCTTCAAACCGTTGGCGAGATTGGCGAAGCTCGTGGCGACCTCGGTGGTGCCGTCGGGCAGCACGTACGGGGTCGTGGACTTGTTGGTGAAGCGCTGCGCCGGGCCGATGCTCGCACCGGCGCTGATCCACGCCATGTAGGTGCCGGGCAGTCCGGCGGCCTTCGCCTCCGCCGCGCACTTGGCGTCCGCCCCGGCCACGCCGCCCAGGTCCGTCGTGTACGTGTTCTTCGTCACGAAGACGATGTGATCGCACTGGCCCTGGGTGCAGAAGGTGTTCGGGCATTTGTGGCCGCACGCGCCGCAGTTGTTCGGGTCCGCTTGCAGGTCGGCGCACGAGCCCACGGCGCCGGCGGCGCAGTACGTCTTCAAGGGATCGCTGCACACGCACGCCGAGCTCTTGCACGTCGACCCGCTCGGGCACGCGTCGTTGCATTGCCCGCAGTTCTGGTCGTCGGTCGAGGTGTCGGTGCAGACGGTTTGCGAGCCCTTCGTGCAGCTCGTCATCGGCGCGGAGCAGCTCGACGCATCGCTCCCCGCGTCTCCACCGCCGGTGGTGACGGGGCTGTCGCCGACACACGCGGCCACGCACGTGCACAGGATCAAACCGAAACCGAGACCTCTCATGCTCCGAGACCTAACAGGTCCCGGCTAGGCAGCCCAGCCCGACCGACACCGCGGCGCCGTGCTGGTTTTGAGGTGCGACGTGCGACGAGGTCCATGCCCCGTCAGGGGGCCGCGGCCCCCACCCGTGGGGGCCTCCCCCTCCGGCTCGAGGGATCCAACACCCCAAATCCTCGGTGAATTCCCGCCAGCTCGAGCTGGCGCGATACGTGCTCTAGCCACCATGCCCCAGGCCCCCACCGGGACCCGGGCACCGGAGGCCCGACATGAACGCACCTGCCGTCCGCAAGCCGCTCACCGCGCTGGGAATCGCACTCTGTACCCTGTTGCCTGGCGCGCTCGCCACCAACTGCAGCGGGTCGACCGAGTCGACCGACATCGGCGTGAGCCAGATCATCTTCGTGAAGCGGGCCCACACCACCGTGGACCAGCAGGGCAACGTCGCGATCGACGTGGCCGGCGGCAACACGCAGGTCATCGACTACGACCGGTACGTCCCGGGTGGCAGCCTGGACCTGCTCTCGCCGCCGCGGCCGGACGGCAAGGTCATCAACCTGACCGCCGACTTCCCCACCGCCGACTTCAACGGCGTGGACGTGTCCTTCGACGCGAAGCAGGCCGTCTTCTCGATGAAGAAGGACGGCAGCGACCACTACCACCTCTACACGGTGCAGCTGACGCCCGGCGCCGACGGCAAGTACGAGATCCACCAGAAGACCGCCGGCGACTACGACGACATCAACCCCATCTACATGCCCGGCGGTCGCATCGCGTTCGCGACCAACGAGATGTACACGGCGATGGGCACCCGCGCAGACGAGTACGAGCACGGCCGCGTGGTGACGCAGCTCGCGAGCATCACGGTGGACGGCGGCGACGCCGACCGCCACCTGGACTCGCAGAACCTCTCGCACACCGTCGCCCCCTTCCTCCGCCACGACGGCAAGGTCGGCTACTCCCGCTGGGAGCACCTCGGCCCGGTCAACGACGTCAAGATCTTCACGGCGAGCCCGGACGGCACGCAGATGCTCGCGGTGGCGGGCCAGCACAACAAGCCCGTCAACTCGCTCATCAACATCCGCGAGATCGAGCCGAACGTGATGATCGGCATCGGCACCACGCGTAACCGCACCATCCACGCCGGCACGCTCATCCGGATCGACGCGCGCAACCACAACGACCCGGTCTGCCTGGACAAGACCGCGGACCAGACCGGCCACGCTTGCCTGGACGAGGAGCACGCGACCTTCACCATCCTGACGCCGGACGTCCCGGGGTCCAACGGCCCCTCGCCGGACGGCCGCTACCGCGAGCCCAGCGTGCTGCCCGACGGCCGGATCCTGGTCTCCTGGGCGGACGGCCCCGTCAACGACCTCAACGAGCAGTCGCAGACGCCGCCGGACTTCGGCATCTACGTCTTCGACCCGGTCACCCAGAAGAACCAGCTCATCTACAACGACCGCACCATGTGGTCGCTCGGTGCGATGGCGGTCGCGCCGCGCGTCGAGCCTCCGGTCATCGGCGACCTGCAGCGCGGCGTCGATGGCACGCAGCCGGTCCGCATCGGCTCGGTCAACGTGACGAACACCAGCCTGACCGACTCCATCAACGGCGCCGAGTTCAAGAACACCCCGCTGGGCGACGCGCTCAAGGGTGCGGTCAAGGTCCGCATCATCGAGGGCTTCTCCAGCGAGGCGGCCAAGGGCGTCACCATGTTCGGCCTGACGATGCACGAGGGGGCCGCGGTGCTCGGCGAGGCGGACGTCTACCCGGACGGGAGCTGGCTCGCCAACATCCCGCCGTACATTCCCTTCCACCTGCAGCCCATCGACAAGTTCGGCCTCTCCATCCGCAGCCAGGGTCTCTGGATCCAGGGCATGCCTGGTGAGGACCGCCGCTGCGTCGGCTGCCACGAGAGCCGCACCGGCCAGGGCGTCCCGGCCTTCGGCCAGAACCCCACGGTCGCGGAGCAGAAGGGCCCGGAGGACTTCACCGAGGCCATCACCGACCGCACCGAGTACCCGTGGAACGCCAACGACGACCCGAACAAGTCGTATGTCCAGCAGGTGCTCGATGCCAAGTGCGTGCAGTGCCACAACGACACCAAGAACGGCAACGGCCCGCAGACCTTCTACACGGTCTCGATGACCAACCCCGTGAGCGGCGTCACGTCGAGCTACCAGATCCCGCGCTTCAACATGTGCGGCCTGACGGCGAACCAGTACTGCGACGGCCAGCCCCTCACGGTCTACTACGACCGGCAGGTCAAGCCCTGGCCCAAGTCCTACGTCAGCATCTTCTACCCCTCGACCCTCATGATGGACATGGGCGCCAAGGTGACCGGGACGGTGCCGCCGATGTGGGGCGACCCGGGCAACGCGCGCGGCTCCGAGATGATCGCGCACATCAACGTCAAGGCGGCCGACGGCACCACCGCCTGGCCGGCCACCGACCACCCGATGCACCCCGAGGACGTGGGCGTGACGCTCACCGACGAGGAGCGTCAGACCCTCATCCGTTCGATCGACCTGGGCGGTCAGTACTACGCCCGCCAGAACACCCAGTTCGTTCCCTTCCAGAACGATCCCACCTCCGGCCAGAAGTACAACTGAGGAGAAGAAGCCATGCGTAGCGCAAAAATCGGTTCCCTCTTCTTCGGTGCGATTCTGGCGGCAGGGTCGCTCATGTCCGGGACGGACGCCCGCAGCGACAACCCGGTGCAGAACCCCGGCGTGACCGCGGTCTACGGGAACATCCCGCCGGACCAGGTGGAGTTCATCTCCACGCCGGACCGCATCATGAGCGCGGCCTCCTCCAACTCCCCGTCTCTCATCTGGGAGACGCTGGAGCACGGGGAGGACGTCGAGTGCCTCGACTGCATCCCGGTGGTCGAGCACCTCATGTACGACCAGAGCCCGGAGACGCGCGAGATCGCCGCCTGGTGGCTGCGCCGCCGGATCTTCGGCGTGTTCGGCCCCGGCCAGGCGTACGAGCGCACGGTCGACACCCTCAAGACCGACCCGAGCTCGCAGAAGCGGGCCTACGCGGCTTACGCGCTCGGGGAGTTCTTGACGCTCGCCGGGGTGCAGCCGCTCTCCGACGCCATCTCCAACGACGCCTCCCCTGCCGTGCGCGCCGCGGCGGTCTCCGCCCTCGGCCGCCTGAACGACACCGGCGCGGGCGCGGTGACCAAGGCCCTGGGCGACAGCGACGAGGGCGTGCGCCTCGCCGCCATCAAGTCGGCGTCGCGCATCAACTCCTTCAACGACGAGGCCTCCGCGGCCAAGCTCCTGGGCGACTCGAGCGCCCTGGTGCGCCGCCGCGGGGTGGAGCTGCTGGAGACCCTCCACGCCACCGACACCGTCGCCGGCGTGCTCCAGCTCGCCCAGTCCGACGCCGACCCCAACGTGCGTCTGTCGGCGTGTCACGCGCTCGGGACGTTCCGCGACAGCTCGGCCAAGGCCGCGCTGCAGCAGATCGCCCAGAACGACGCCAGCTCGCTGGTGCGCGACCAGGCCTCGATCGCGCTGCGCCGGATGTGAGTCGCCCGGCGGCCCACTTTGACGGTAGACTGCCGGGGGTGAATCGCCCCCGGCAGTCGTTTTGTCGTTCTCTCTCCCTCGAGGCCTCGTCGTGCGCTCGCCCGTAGCTTCTCTGGTCGCCGCGCTGGGTTTCGCCGTCGCCGTCGGCGCCGTGCTGGCGCCCACCGCGTGCACGGTGAAGCAGCCGCAGCCGTCGACATACTTCGACCGCACCATCTTCCCCATCCTCAACGCCTCCTGCGTCCGGACGAACACCGGCGCGGGGTGCCACGTGTCCGACGCCAAGGGCAACGCCTTCGGCAACCTGGACACCTCCAGCTTCGAAGCGATCAACAAGCGGCGGGACCTGCTCGCGGACTACGGACCGTACGGCCAGCCGGCGATGCTGGTGAAGAACGTCCCGCCCTTCACCGTCGACATCCAGAACTTCGACGGCTCGAAGGTCTCCATCACGACCGACATCAAGCACACCGGCGGGCCCATCCTGGACCCGACAGCCACCGGCTACCTGACCCTCCGCCACTGGATGGACAACGGCGCGACGGAGAACAACACCGGCGTCCCGCCGCCCGGCGTCACCAAGCTGCCGTGCGCGACGACGGTCCCGCCCGCGGAGCCGGGCTTCGACCCCAACACCGACCCGACGGCGGCGGACTTCGGCCAGTTCAAGGACAACGTCAACCCGGTCATCAAGAAGACGTGCGCGGCGTCCAACTGCCACGGCTCCCCCGTCAACGACCTTTACCTGACCTGCGGCGACACGCCCGATCAGGTGCGGTGGAACTACTTCGCCGCGCAGGAGTACCTGGCGCAGACGCCGGAGCAGAGCGAGCTGGTGCGGAGGCCCCTCGCCCCCACCCAGGGCGGCGCCTACCACGAGGGCGGCATCATCTGGCAGACCACGTCGGACAGCGACTACAAGGCCATGCTCGACTGGGCCAAGGCCCACGGCCCGCTGCAGACCGGCACGCTGGACCCCAACTTCCTCTTCTTCGTCCACGACGTGCAGCCGATGCTGGTGAAGAAGGGCTGCATGATGCTGCAGTGCCACTCCGCGGCGATGTTCCACGAGTACCGGCTGCGAGGCGGCTCCGGCGGCAGCTTCTCGCTCACCGCATCCAAGCACAACTACGCGCTCTCGCTCCTCCAGCTCAACATCGAGAGCGACGACGTTGAGGCGAGCCGCATCGTGCGCAAGAACCTGTACCGCCCGGCGCTCTTCCCCGGCGGTCGGGGCATCGCGCACCGCGGCGGGCCGCTCTTCGAGGACTTCGGCGGGACGCCGGCCTCCGGCGCGGCGTGCGACGCCGCCGGCTTCGACGCCAGCTACGACTACGACAACAACGTCGACAAGGTCCCGGCGTTCTGCATGATCCGCGAGTGGCACCGGCGCGAGCGCGCCGCGCGCACGCTCGCCCCGCTGAGCGCGATCATCTACGTGCAGCGCGACATCCCCAGCGGCTCGGACCGCCCGCAGGACTTCGATGTCTACGCCCCCGGCTCCGACCTGCGCATGGTCCAGGCCACGCTCGACGCCACCGGCAACGTGGTGCCCGGCGCCGAGACGTCGCTGACGGCGGGCTGCGGCCTGGACCCGTCGACCGCGGACATCAAGCGCCCGGCGGTCTCCTGGGACGGCGCGAAGGTGGCCTTCGCCGCCCGCGCCAGCGCCTCCGAGCCGCTCGCCATCTACGAGATGAACGGGGACGGCACAGGTTGCCAGAAGCACGCCGAGATCAACGCCGGCCAGACGACGAGCAACGGCCTGCTGGTGCACAACTTCGACCCCGTCTACAGCCCGCCCGGGCCCGACGGCACCGAGAGCATCGTCTTCTCGTCGACGCGCGGCAACGACCCGACCAACCCCAGCTTCGACTACCAGGGCACGCAGCGCACGCCGGCGGACCCCACGAAGCCCAACGCCGACCTCTTCGTCTGGGAGCCCGACCCTGCGAACGCGGGCAAGCACCGCATCCGCCAGCTCACCTTCCAGCTCAACGTGGAGCGGTACCCCAACTTCATGGCGGACGGCCGCATCATCATGACGGTCGAGAAGCGGGCGCCCAACTTCTACCAGCTCGCGCTTCGCCGCGAGAACCTGGACGGCGGCGACTACCACCCCCTCTTCGCGCAGCGCGGGTCCATCGGCTTCCACGAGGCCTCGCAGGTGGCCGAGCTGTCCGACAAGGACTTCGCCGCCATCTTCAGCGAGCAGAACTACCCGCACCAGGGCGGCGCGCTCGGCATCTTCAACCGTTCGCTGGGCATCGACTTCAAGAGCCAGGACGCCACCGACTACCCGATTGACCAGGGCGTCATCGATCCCAACGCGCCGAGCTCGCCGGAGCCGAGCTTCTTCCTGCACTCGCTGAAGTTCATCGACGCGCCGGACACCGGCAAGCCCTCCAGCGGCACGTACATGTCGCCGGCGGTGCTCCCCGACGATCACATCCTGGTGAGCTACGGCCCCGGGGATCCGGCCACCTTCAACGGTGACTACGACGTCTACCAGGTCGACCCCATCGACGGCACGAAGGTCAAGCTCTTCGGCGCCGCAGGCAAGGCGGATATCCAGGCTGTCGCCGTCTTCGGCCGCGCCTCGCACGGCATCTTCGCCTCGACGATCGACGAGCCCAACGGCAACACCTCGGTGCTGCCCTTCGACAAGCTGCAGCACCCGGATCGCCCGGAGGCCGCCATCGAGGTGCTCGACATGGGCATCCTCGGCTCGCTGCTCTTCCAGAACACGCCGACGGGGCGGGCGGTGGAGCCCGACCTCGACCACTTCGACGTCTACGAGGACATGCCGCCTCCGCTCAGCGTGACCAGCTTCGGCGCCGGCGGCAGCAACGTCGTCAAGGACGACTACGGCCAGGTGTACGTGCGCCGGCGCCTGCTCGGGACGGTCAACCTCAACGACGACAAGTCGGCGAGCTTCCTCATCCCCGGCGGCCTGCCCATCGTGCTGCACCTCCCCGACACCGCCGAGTCGAAGAAGAACGGCTACCCCCGCTACCAGCGCGAGGCCATGTCCTTCTCGCCGGGCGAGTACTCGCACCAGTCCTTCCGCACGCAGTTCTTCGACGGCCTGTGCGCCGCGTGCCACGGCGCGGTGAGCGGTCGCGCCATCGACGCGGCGGTGAAGCCCGACCTGCTCACCTCCGCCTCCGACGTGCAGGCGCGCGGGCAGCTCCCGACCGACCTGGACAAGGCCCCAGGCGATCGCGGCCCCGAGGAAGGCCCGCCTCCGACCCCCTAGCCCTCCGGCCAGACCACCAGCTCGTCCTTGTGGACGAGCACGCCGGCGGCGCCCTCGGTCTTCTTGCCCGCCTCGCGCGCGGCGTCCTCGGCGCCCAGGCGGGCGAGGCCGCGCCCCACCTCCTGGCCCTCGGGGGAGAGCACCCGCACGGCGTCACCGGGGCGGAAGGTGCCGCGCACGCCCAGCACGCCCACCAGGAGCACGCTCTTGTCGGCGTGAAGCGCACGCACCGCGCCGGCGTCCAGCACCACGTCCCCGCGCGGCCGCAGGGTGAAGGCGATCCACGACCGGCGCGCGCTCATGCGCTCGGCGGCGGCAGGGAAGAGGGTCCCCACGTCCTCACCGGCGGCCGCCGCCTCGATGACGCCGTCCCGGCCCGCGTGGGCGATGATGACGTCGGCCCCCGCCAGCGCCGCGCGACGCGCCGCCTCCACCTTGCCGTGCATCCCGCCGGCGCCCAGCCCGCCCGTCGACTTCTTGACGAAGCCGGCCACCTCGCGCGCGTCGTTCACCACCGGCACGCGCTGCCCGCGCGGGTCCAGCAGGCCCTCCACGTCGGAGAGGAGCAGCAGCAGCTCGCCGTCGACCAGCGGCGTGACCATCGCCGCGAGCTGGTCGTTGTCGCCGAACTTGATCTCGTCCACCGCGACCGAGTCGTTCTCGTTGAGCACCGGCACGGCGCCCGCGGCGAGGAGCGCGGCCAGCGCGGCGCGCGCGTTCTGGACGCGCGTGCGCTCGGCCAGGTCTGCGTGGGTGAGCAGCACCTGCGCGACCGGCAACCCGAGCGCCTCGAAGGCGTCCTCGTAGGCGCGCATGAGCGAGCTCTGCCCGGCGGCGGCGGAGGCCTGCAGCTTGGCCGTCTCCTTCGGCCGCGTCTTGTAGCCGAGCTTCCTGAAGCCGAGGGCGATCGCCCCGCTGGAGACGAGCACGACCTGCCTGCCCTGCGCGCGCAGCACGGCGACGGCGGAGGCGAGCCGCCGGATGGCGTGGGGGTCCCGCGCGAGGGTGCTGGAGCCCACCTTCACGACGACGCGCGTCGCGTTGCGCACGCGCGCGCGCGGTCCTCCCTGGTGAGCGGGACGGCGGGGGCGGGGCATCGAGCGCGGGTCAGCCCCCCGTGGGAGGCGCGCCCTCGGCCATGGCCGCGTCGAACGCCGCGTCCAGACGCCGCACGATCCAGGCGGGGAGCCCGGCGGCGATCACCAGCAAGCCGTCAGTGGCCTGGGTGATCTGATCGCGCAGCTCCTCCGGCGCCGCCTCGGTGCGATCCTCCGGGCGGGCGGGCGTGCTGACCAGCCCGACGATGGCGTGATCGACGGCGCGACGCACGCGGCGCGCCTCCGTCTCGTCCACCCGCACCGCGCGCGACTCGCGCTGCGTGGAGAGATACCGCTCGAAGAGGTGGCCCAGCGCGAAGGTGAAGATGGCGCTGCGGATGGGCGGGATGACGGTGAGCGGACCGAGACGCGCGAAGACACGCGTGGTGGCGAAGCGCACCGCCGCGCCGACGAGCCCCTGCGGACCCTCGGCGAGGCCGGGCGCGGAGAGCACGCGCCGCGCGTCGGGGGTGATGGAGAGCCCGTAGCGCGAGGCGACGTCGTACAGCAGCGCACCGCGCACGCGCACCGTCAGCGAGCCGGGGACGAAGGGCAGCGCGACCGCGCCGGCGAGCGCGCCCATCATCACGTAGCTGCTCACCCGGCTCGGCTCGACGCGAGCATGCGCCGCGCCCAGAGCGTCGGAGGGTCGATGCACGGGGGTGGTCATGCAAGCAAAGGTACAACAAAAATCGGCTTCGCTACGCGAAGGCGGGAGCGATCGGCGTGATCTCCAGCAGCAGGGCGTGCTCCTCCGTCGCCATCGCCACCACGTCGCGCGCTTCCAGCCCCTCCGGCAGATCCACCACCCACGCGCCGGCGTCTTCGTCCACCTTCGCCCCGCGGTCGCGCAGGCGGCCGGCGAGCGCCTCGCGACCCGCGCCCTCCACCCGGACCGACCACTGCCGGTCGCGCGTGGCCAGCTCTGCCGGCGGCCCGCTGCTCAGCACGCGCGCGCCGGAGAGCAGCAGCACCTCGTCGCTGTGGTGCGCGAAGGGCGAGGTCATCCGCAGGCGGGAGGCGAAGAGCACCCACGACCGCCCCTCCAGCGCGCCGCACACCAGCCGCGCCACCGTCCGGGCCACGTCCAGGGCCAGGCCCTCCGTCGGGTCCTCCAGCAGGAGCAGGGGCGCGCCGGTCGCGAGCGCCGCCGCCACCGAAGCGACACGCCGCACGTGCTCCGGCGCCCGCTTGAGCGGCGTGGCGGCCGTGGCCGCCATCTGCAGACGCTCGACCGCCTCGGCGGCGTTCGCGCGGGCGGCGGCCGCGCCGTGACCCACCAGCCGCGCGCTCCACCACGCCAGGTCGTGCGCCGACCAGCCCGGCGGCGTGGCCAGCTCGCGCGTGGACGCCGCGGCCCGCACCTCGGCGAGCGCCGTCTCCGGGCTCGCCCCGGCGACCCGCAGCGCCCCGCTGCGCACCGGGCGCATGCCGGCCACCGCCTCGAACAGCGCGCGCGGGGCGCCGACGATCGCCACCGCCGCGCCCGTCGTGCGCAGGTCGAGACCGTCCAGGACGGGCGAACCGTCCACGTCGACACGCGCGCGTTCGGCGATCAAGAGCGGCTCGGTCACGCCGACTCCATATCCCATCCGGCGACGCGCGGCACATCGGCTTGACCACGGCGCCCGCAGGGTGTCCCATTTTCGGACACATGGCCGCACGCGCGCCGGCGGGCGCCTCCGAACGAAGCGAGCTCTACGCCCAGGCCGTGGCGGCCCTCGAGGCGGGGCGTCCAGCCCGGGCGGCGGAGGCGGCGGAGCGCGCGGCGCAGCGGGCGGACCGGGCGCGCGATCGCGTGGGGAGCGCGGCGGCGCGACGCGTGCAGGCGCTGGCGCTGCTGGAGTCGGGCCGCATGGTGGAGGCGCAGCGCGCCGCCGAGGAGGCCGTGGCGGCGGCGGGCGCGGCGGGCGGGGCGCGGGAGGGCGGGACGGCGGAGCTCGCCCTCGGCGACGTCCTCTCGGCGCGCGGGATGTACCTCGAGGCCTCCGCGCACCTGACGCGCGCCCGCGAGCTCGCCGCGAAGGCCCGCGACACGGCGACCTTGCGCGTGGCGACCACGGCGGCGGGCCTGGCGCTCGCGCGGCTGGGTGACGGCGAGCGCGGCCGCGAGGCGATCCAGGAGATCCTCTCCGGCCGCGAGCCGCCCGACCAGCCGCCGGCGGTCGCGCGGCGCGTGCGCTTCGACGCGGCACGCGTGCACGCCGCCGCCGGCCGCTCCGGCGACGCCCTCGCGGCGCTGCGCGACGCCGAGCGCGTCGCCGGTGTGCCCGACTGGCCGCTCGCCCTCGCGCGGGCCCGCGTGCTGCTCGACGCCGGCGCCTACGACCGGGCGCGCGAGGCGGTGACCGCCTTCGCCATGCCGCACGACGCGCCGGACGCGCGGCGAGCGCAGCGCGCGGCCGCGCTGGCGAGCATCGCGCTGGCGCGCGGCGACGCGCCGGACGAGGTGCTGGCGCTCGCCGGGGAGGATGCCTCCTTCGGCGCCAAGGACGACCTCGCGCTGCTCCAGCTGGCGAGCGTGCGCGCGGGCGCGCTCCTCGCCAAGGGCCTCCGCGACGAGGCAGAGCAGATCGCGGTCATGGTGATCGGCGAGACCTCCAGGCGCGGCACGCGCGACCTGGCCGCCGCGTCGATGGCGCTCGCCGCCGCCGCCGCGCAGCACCCCGAGTCCGCGCTGCTGCGGTGGCTGGGCGCGCTCTCCCTCTCTCAGGGCGGCACCGCGGCGCTCGTCGAGCACGAGGCGCTCGCGGCGCTCTCGTGGGAGCCTGATCCCATCGGACGCCTCGCGCGGACGGGCCTCGCGGTCACCCGCGCGCGGCTGCTCGACAGGGCGCCGCCCGACCTCCGGCGCCCGCTCGCGCGCAAGCTGACGCAGGTGGAGCAGCGCGCGGAGGCGCTGCGCGACGCGCACCGGGCGGAGGCGCAGATCGCCCTGGACGACGCCGTGCTTCGCGCCAAGGACGAGCTGGGCATCGCCGGGGCCGGCCTCGCGCTGGTCCGCGCCATCGCGACGGTGGCGCGCGCCGCGCGCACCAACACCAGCGTCGTGGTGGCGGGCGAGACGGGCAGCGGCAAGGAGCTCTTCGCCCGCCTGCTGCACCGCCTCTCCCCGCGCGCCGGCGGCCCCTTCGTCGCCGTCAACTGCGCCGCCATCCCGGAGCCCCTCCTCGAGGCGGAGCTCTTCGGACACGAGCGCGGCGCCTTCACCGGCGCGGAGCGCGCGCGCAAGGGCCTCTTCGTGGAGGCGGAGGGCGGCACCCTCTTCCTGGACGAGATCGGCGAGATGAGCGCGGCGATGCAGGCCAAGCTGCTGCGCGTGCTGGAGGATGGGCAGGTGCGCGCGGTGGGCGGCACGCGCTCCCGCCGCGTCGACGTGCGCGTCATCGCGGCGACGCACCGCGACCTCGCGCAGATGGTGGCCGCGCGCACCTTCCGCGAGGACCTCTACTACCGCATCGCCGCCATCACCGTGCGCGTGCCGCCGCTGCGCGAGCGGCGCGAGGACGTGCCGGCGATCGCGCGCTCGCTGCTGCAGCGCGATCCCGAGACGCGCGACATGCGGCTGGACGTGCCCGCGATCAACGCCCTCTCCGAGTACGCGTGGCCGGGCAACGTGCGCGAGCTCGCCAACGTCCTGCGCGCGGCGGCGGCGCAGTCGGGCTCGAGCGTCATCTTCGGCGAGCAGATCGCCCAGGCGCTGGAGACCAAGCGCGCGCGCCTCACGCCGCCCGCGGGCGGCGCACAGGAGCCACCCCGGCGCGAGACGCCCCGCGAGCACACCCTCGCCGAGCTCCGCGCGAGGCAACGCGCCGAGCTGCGGGATCTGGTGACGCGCGCCATCGCCGCCGCCGACGGCAACAAGCTCCGCGCCGCCCACGCCCTCGGCATCACCCGCCAGCGCCTCTATCGGCTGCTGGAGGAGACGTGAGCGGGCGGCGCGTGCCGCCTCGACGACGATGGACGGCACGGCTCTGGCAAGTCACACTACGAAGAGAGGGCCCCCCATGGACGCGCATGACCCGCGGATGCAGGAAAACGCCTCGAACGCACACGTCTCTCCGGAAGCACCCGGGGCGCCGCCCCCCAGGCGCGTGGGCCTTCGCCCCCACCTCCCTGCCCTCGTCGTGCTCGCCGCCCTGGCCGCCAGTGTCGGGGCGTGTGGGGGAGCGGACGGTCAGGTGACCACGCCCACCGTCGTCGGCATGGATGACCAGATGGCCTCGTACTACTCCGACGGCCAGATGACGATCTACCAGGTGCAGACGCCGGTCCAGTGGGCGGACGGCAAGGACGGCCTGCGCATGCGCCGCCCCAACGCCGACGAGAAGGCGAAGCTCGGCAAGGCGGCGCCGTACCCGCGCGAGCCGTGGATCAAGGTCGACGACGTCAAGGTCACGATCCGCTACACGATCACCAACCTGGACGACAAGAAGCACTCGGTGGAGCTGCTCGTCGACCCGTGGAACGAGTTCGTCCGCTACCAGCCGGGCATCCAGATCATCAGCGACGAGGAGACGCTCCCCGACCTCTCCGGGTACGACAAGTTCTTCGTCCTGCAGCCGAAGTCGCGCACCGAGGGCACCCTCACCCCCGACGACACGCACGAGCTGGCGGTGGACCTGGCGACGGTGATGAACATCAACGCCAACCCGCCGGCCAACGCGAACGATCCCAACGGCACCAGCGGCAACGCCCTCTTCAACCACGTCTTCAACCTGCAGAACCGGTCCAACGGCTACGACCCGCTCATCACCCCGTACATCCCCGCGGTGGTGCCGGCGATCACCGGCTTCGACCTGGGCTTGCGCTCCTACGAGCCGATGAACGTGGCGGTGGAGGTCTCGGTGGACGTGCAGGACCTGGTCGGCAACAAGGTGGTCCCGCTGGACGGCACCGACCCGATGTACGGCATTCCCGGCACCGTCCTCGCGCCGCCCAAGGCCCCCGCGCAGTGACCGCCTCCGCGCGGTGAGGAACGTTCGCGCCCCGCGGCTGTCCTCTGTGACATGCGCTCCCGTCTCGCGTGCGTGCTCACCGTCCTGCTGCTCGCCTGCGGCTCCAGCGTGGAGCCCGCCCCGACGACCGCGCCCGCCGCCGCGTCGGTGATCTCGGTGACGGCCCCCGCGGAGGTCGACTGCCCCGCAGCCGCGCCGTGCGCGGCCGGGCTCCCGCTGACGATCGCCAACGGCGGCGACACGCCCGTCACCCTGCAGAGCATCACGGCCAGCCGCGCGGGGGCGGACGCCACCATCCGGTGGGACTACCCGACGACCACCGTCCCGGCGCACGGCACGTGGAAGGTCTCCCCGCAGGTCTACGGGGCGGGCTCGTGGAGCGTGGTGGTCAGCCTGCGCGACCGCTTCGGCGCGGCCGTCGCCGCCCGCACCACCGCGCGCGTGCGCGACCTGGCGCGGGAGAAGGCCCTGGCGGCGTGCGACGCGTGTCACGGCACGTGGGGGCGGTGGGGCATGATGCAGAGCGAGGGCTGCGACTGCCGCACGACCGACGCCGGGAGGGTGTGCCACGACGCGAGCGAGTGCGAGGGGGACTGCCTGGAGCCGCAGGTCGAGGACATCGACGCCGAGAGCTACCGCCTCGTCGGGCGTTGCTCGGCGCACACGCAGAACTTCGGGTGCCTCGCGCGGGTGCGCGCGGGGACCCACACGCGGACGGCAGGCCGCGTGAGGCTCGCGGTGACCTGCGTGGACTGAGGTTCTCCCTCCCGTCCACGTCCTCGCGCGCGGTGGCCGCGGCAGGTCAGCTCGGCGGAGAGAAGGGGATTCGAACCCCTGGTACCCTTGCGGGCACACCTGATTTCGAATCAGGCACCTTCGGCCTCTCGGTCATCTCTCCGCCGCGCAACCTGCTGGATTGGCCCGGGCGTTGTCAAGACGGTCGGGGGCGGAACGTCCTTCAGGGAGAAATGCGGTCGGGCCGCGGAGCGGGGCGCGCGGGGGCGGGGCTTCGGGCTCGGCTTCCGGCCAAAACCCGTGCTATGAGGACCGGCCCTGGAGAGATGACCGAGTGGCCGAAGGTGCATGACTGGAAATCATGTGTGCCCGCAAGGGTACCGAGGGTTCGAATCCCTCTCTCTCCGCCGGCGCGTCCTCACAAGCGCCCCCACACCGAGAGCGCCGCGAGGGTCGGCGCGTCCAGCCTGGCGGGCTCCCTCGGGGGGATGTCCCCGGCGGCGTCCTGGTCCGCGGTGATGGTCACCCGGCGCATCACCTCGGCCGCGTAAGGGTAGGACTCGGAGACATCGGTCCCGCAGGCGGGGTCGAGCGTGAGGTCACAGAGCTCTTCCCTGCGAGCCTCGCCGTGCCAGACGAAACCGAAGCACTTCTTGAAGCGCCTGGGGCCGAGCTGGGCGTCCAGGCAGCGCGCGTCGTCCGCCGCCACGGCCGAGCGACGCAGGTCCACGCCGTGGAAGGATGACGGCGGGGTGAGCCCCAGCGCGCTCAGCACCGTGCGCGCCACGTCCAGCGTGGAGACGGGCGCGGGCACGCGGGCGCCGGCGACGCCCCCCGGTGGACGCACCACCATCAGGGAGGCCAGGGCGCGGTCATCGAGCGGCTCGCCGTCGCCGAAGGGAACGCGCGCGGCGTCGCTCAGGCCGGTGTCCCCGGCGACCACGAGCATGGTGTCGCCGTCCCGACCCGCGTCGCGCAGTCCCGCGCGCAGCCGGGCGAGCGCGGCGTCCTGGCCCTTCACCGCGAGCGTGTAGATCGCCATCGCGCGGGTGCGGTCGTCGTCGGTGAAGCGCACCAGCGGGGGGACGTGGCGCGCCTTCGCCATCATCTCCGCGGCGTGGACGGGATCGATCGCGCCGCCGTAGCCGTCCGGCGGCATCGCGCCGAGCGCCGCGGCGGGGATGTCCCACGGTGGATGCCCGCCGCGCGCGTGGATGACCACGAGGAAGCGGTCCGACTTGTGCGCGGCGATCCACTTCGTCGCCTCCTCCACCACGCGGGAGGCCCCGCCCTGCGCGCCGGGCAGGTACGCGGCGTACGTCTGCCACCCGCGGTCGAAGCCGAACGCCGCGGTGGTCGTCGGGTTGGCGGTGAAGTACGCGGTGGAGACGCCGGCGTCGCGGGCGGCGTCGGCGATGGTGGTCACCCGTGACGAGAGCCGCGACAGGTCGTCCACCACGCCGTGGTCGCGCGGCAAGAGGCCGGTGAGCATCGACGCGAGCGATCCCGCCGGCCACGTGGTCGTGGCGCGCGCGCCGTCGAAGACGTACGAGGACTTCATCAGCTCGCCGAGCTCCGGCGTGGCCGCCGCCCCGCCGAAGGGCGAGAGCATCGAGGGCGGCATCTGCCCGAGCACCAGCAGCACCACGCCGCGGGCGGGCGCGGCGGGCGGCGCCTTCGGTAGCGGGACGGTGACGCGCGGCTCGCCCAGCAGCACGCGCGACCCCTCGCTCGCGCGCACCGCGGCGATCTCGACCGCACCCAGCGTGCCCGTGGCGGCCTCCGGGACGGGCACGTGGATGGCGCGCCAGCCGCCCTGATCCGTGGCGTGGTAGGTGCCCAGCACCAGGGGGAGCTTGCGATCGCGGAGCACGCGCACCTCCACGTCCGCAGCCCCGCGCCCCAGGACCCCGAGCTGCAGGTCGACGGTGGCGCCGTGAGGGATGGGGCCGCTGCAGCGGAGGTAGCCCGGCGCGCGGAGGGCCAGCGCGCGACGCGTCACGCCGCCGACGGCGGCGCTCATGGTGGCGTCGCTGAAGGTGGGCGCCGCGTACTCCGGCGCCGGCTCGGTGCCCACGCGCACCCAGTCCACCTCCACGCCGGCGTCCGCGCTCCCCTTGGGCATGCCGTTGACGCGGAGCAGGAGCTCGTTGTCGCCCGAGGCGATGCTGGGCACCGGCGAGTGCACGCTCCGGATCTCCTCGCCGCGCGAGAGACGGATGGCGCCGATCGCCTTGCCGTTGAGGTAGACGCTGAGCGAGCGCGCGCCCAGGCCGCGCACGCGCATGTCGACGTAGACCTCCGCCTTGCCGCCATCCGGCGGGAGGGGCGGCGCGTCGGTGGGTCCGATGAACCGCAGCGTGAGCGAGCGCGCGCTGATGCGCTCCCAGGTGGACCCCTGGCGCTCGGTCGCCTCCAGGCCGGTGGCGTGGGCGATGCCGAGCTCCGGACGCAGCGCGGGGATGCCCAGGTCGAGCAGCACGCCGTGATGACCCAGCACGCAGGAGGACTGCCCGGTGGCGAGCGGGTCGAAGACGGTGCGGACCGACGGCGCGGCGGCCGTCGCGCTCGGCGACGGCGGCGGGGGCGTCGCGGCGTCGCTGGCGGCCGGCGGGTGGTCGTGATGGCACCCGCACGCCAGCGCGAGCGCGATGATCGCCCACCCTCGCCGCGTTGTGCCTCGTCGCTCCACCGGGAGCGCTCAGGGCGTGAGGTGGACGCGCACGCTCTGCCCGGCGCGCACGTCGACCGACCAATCGCGGCCGCCCACCCGCACATCATGACGACCCGGCGGCAGGGGGACGCCCACTGTGCCGCGACCCGTGACGACGCCGTCCACCAGCACCGACTGGTCCTCGCTCTCCACGGCGAGCCAGCCCTGGCCGTCCGGCACGGTGACGCCGGGGGGAACGTCGCCGTAGTCGACCGAGAGGCCCTGCTCGGCGGCGGCGCCGTGGGAGGTAGGCTCCGGCGGCGCCGGGGTGACCGAGAAGCGGATGGCCAGCCACGTCGCCAGCGCGATCCCCACGATCACCACCAGCCACCAGGCGCTGCCGCCCTTCTGCGTGGTCGCGCTCGACGGCACCGGCACCGCCACCTTCTTCGGCGCGGTCTCCTCGTCCGCCGGGCGCGTCAGCGGCACCGGCTCGGTGCCGTCGGGCTGCTCCTCTCCTGCTCCCTCTTCCTCTTCCTCTTCTTCTTCTTCGTCCTCTTCTTCCTCTTCGACGCTGTGCACCGGCGCCGCGGGCTCGGTGCGATCCGCCACCGCGCTGACGTCCGCCGGCGTCCCGGTGGTGACCGGCACCTCCGGCGTGGCCACCTTCGCCTCGTAGACCGTCTCCGCCTCGGTGGGCTCGTCGGCCTTCGCGTGCGTCGCGGGCGGGTTGGACGCCGGCTTCTCCGGCGGCGAGGACGAGACGCGCGGCTTGAGCGCGCTCGGCTCCACGATGGGCGGCGGCAGGGGCGACGAGCGGTGCTCGGCGGCGACAGGCTCCGGCGAGCGCTCGCCGAGCTCCTGCATCACGGCGTCCTCCAGGGAGGAGGGCGGCTCCGACGACGAGGCCGCGGGCGGCGGGACCGAGGCCCGCTCCCTCTTCTCCTGCTCGATGAGCTCCTGGAGCGAGGTGGCGACGGACGTCTCGGTCGTCGCGGGCGGGCCGCGATCCTTGTCGTTGCCCAGCATCGGCGGCGGCATCGCGCTGGAGCGCAGCGCGGTGAGCGGCGCGGCGTTGCGCGGCGGGCTGCCGCGAAGGGTGGCGAGCGCCGACTCCACCGCCGGCCCGAGCAGGTCCTGCCCCTCCTCGTCGACGACCGCGGTCATCGCCCCGCGCGCGGCGAGGTCGACGAGCACGTCGTCCAACAGGCTCGGCACGACGCGGCCCTCCAGCAGCAAGTCGCGCGGCGACGCGCCCTTGGCGATGCGCACGATGAGGCTGCGCGCCGGCTCCGGCGTGGCGCGCAGGTAGGTCTCCAGCGCGTCGGGGTCCAGCGTGACGCGGGCGACGCGCGTGGTCTGCGCGCCCGTCGTCGTGGCCATGGCGCCGCGCGCGGCGGCGATGTGGTGCTGGAGCTGCTCGTGAAGCGTGCCGGAGAGCCCGCCCTGCATCGCCCCGGGCGTCGCCGGCGCGACCACGAAGCGCCCCGCGCCGATACCCAGCATCTCGCCGAGCACCCTCGGTCCGCGCAGGAAGCCGCCGTCCCCGGCGGTGCGCGTGGCCCGGCGCGGCGCGCCGTCGCGCAGCTCCACCTCGTAGAGGCACGAGGCGTCGCGCACCGACACGCGCGCGTTCTGGCGCAGCACCGAGACGAACTCCAGCAGCGAGCGCACCGTGAGGCCGTCCAGGCGGCCGCGCACCTCGCCGGTGCCCTTGAGGCGCGCCTCCACGCGCGCGCGCGGCCAGAGCACCTCGCGCACGCGGGCGAGGATGGCGCGGGCGTCGCTCTCCTTGCGCAGGTACGCGGCGGCGCTCGCGCCGAGCTCGCGCACGCGCTGGAGCAGGTCCTCCTTCCACGAGAGCAGGATGACCGGCATGTCCCGCAGCGCGACGTCGCGCTTGAGCGCGCGCGAGAGGGCGAAGCCGTCCATCTTGGGCATCAGGATGTCGCTGATGACCACGTCGGGGGAGAGACGCAGCGCGAGGTCGAGGGCTGTCTCGCCGTCGAGCGCCTCGTGGACCACGCAGCCGGTGGTGCGCAGCAGGTCGGAGAGAAACCAGGTCACGCCAGGATTGTCGTCGGCCACGACGACGCGCCGCCCCTCCAGCGACACGTCGGCGGCGGCCCCGCGGCGACGCGTGCGGTCGGCCCCGGGGACCTCCGGCTGGAAGGCCAGCGCGACCGAGCCCTCCGGCCCGCGGCCGGCGAAGCGCACGCCGCCACCGGTGCGCGCCGTGACCACCTCGCGCACGCGCGCGATGGCGCCCCAGAGCGCGGCCATCACCTCGGTGCCCTCGCCGAGCGAGACGCGCTTGGCGCGGGAGAGCACGTCCACCGAGTCCACCAGCGCGCGGCGCAGCTCGTCGGCGAGCCGGTCCCCGAGCTGCTCGATCGTCGGCTCGCCGAGCGACATGCGCACGGTGCGCCCCTCCCGCTGATCCACGACCTCCTCGCAGATGCTCCGGAGCGCCTCGCCGGTGTACGGCTCGGTGACGGTGCGCGCCACGCCGAGCGCTGTGAACCGCGCCACCGCGGCGTGATCCAGCTTGCCGACGACGACGACCGGCACCGGCTCGGTGAGCGGGTCGTCGGCGAGCGCCTCGATGAGCTCGCCGGCGTCGGGGACGCTCGCGTCGAGGATCACCACGTCGGGGGCGTAGGAGCGGGCGAGGCCGAGCGCCGCCTGCGCGTCCTCCGTGCGCTCGCACTCCAGCGCGCGCGACCCGACGCCGCCCTCGGCCTCCTCCACCAGCGCCTCCGCCACCGACTCCGGCCCGACGACCAGGCCGGTCATCGGCGGGCTCGCCGAGACGACCGGGGCCGACAGCTCCTCCGGCGGCGGCGCCGCGGCCTCGGCCGCGCGCCGCGGCTCCGTCCAGGCGAGCGCGGGCAGATCGTCCAGCGTGCGGGCGACCTCGCTCAGGCTGCGCATGCTCGCGCCGCCCGTCTCGGCCGCGGCCTCCAGCTGCGCCTCCGCCTCGGCGAGCGCCTGCGCCATCGCGTCGAAGCGCATCATGCGCGCGCTGGTGCCGAGCGCGTGGAGCTTGCGCCGGAGGTCGTCGCGGTGCGAGGGCGACGAGGGATCTCCCTCCAGCGCATCGAGCACCTTGCGCGCGTCGGCGACCTTGCGCCCGAGTGACGCCACGAAGTCGGCGCGCGCCCCACCGAGGCCCTGGCCTGCTTCGGCCGTGCTCTCGTCCTTGTCGGTTGCCTCCGTCGCCATGTCTGGACCTTCCCACTCCTCGCTAACACGCCTGGCGGCAAAAACTCCAGTTTGCGGGCCTTTCCGACCCTCCGTGGTAGGCTCCCGCCGCGCGCGCAGCCATGTCAGCCCTGCTTTTTCGCCCCGCCCGCGAGGCCGACCTGGACCGGCTGGTCGAGGTCCACGGCTCCGCCTTTCCCGACGCCAGAGGTGTCCGAGAGCGCCTCCACAACTTCACCGCCAACCCGCTCGGTCCACTCGGCGATCTCCACGTCGCCGAGCGCGACGGGGGCGTCGTCGGCCACGCCTTCCTCTTCGACCTCGGCGTCGCCTTCGGCGGCGCGGTCGTGCGCACCGCCGGCGTGGCCACCGTCGGGGTCGCCCCGGAGGCGCGGCGCAGCGGCGTGGCGGGCGCGCTGCTCCGCCACCTTCACGAGCTCGCCGCGCGGCGGGGGGCGGCGCTGAGCCTCCTCTACGCCTTTCGCGAGCGCTTCTACGCGAGGCTGGGCTACGCGAAGGTGGCCTCGCGGCAGCGCCTGAGCCTCGCGCCGGAGGCTGTCCCCGCGGCGTGGGTGGACGAGGCGCGGCGGGCCGAGCTCTGCGCGGTGGAGGAGCAGGACCGCGAGGCCGTCATGGCCTGCTACGCCCGCGCCGCACTCCGCCACACCGGCTGGCTGGTCCGGCCGGCCGCGCTGTGGAACGCCCGGTTCCTCGGCGAGCGCTCGCGCGTCGTTGTTCTGCGCCGTGGCGAGATTGTTGCAGGATACATCCGTTTCGCGCTGGCCCAGGCGGAGGCGCACGCAGCCACGCAACTCGTCGTGCACGAGCTCGTCGCCGACGACGACCCCGCGCGACGCGCGCTGCTTGGCTTCCTCGGCCAGCAGGCGGACCAGGCCGCCCAGGTGGAGCTGGAGGTCGACGCGCGCGATCCTCTCCCGTTCGCCCTGCTCGACGCCGACGCCCGGCGCCACGGCACCGAGCAGGTGGAGCACGCCGTAGGGCTGGTCGTCGCCGGGCCGATGCTGCGCGTCCTGGACGTCCCGCGGGCGCTCGAGGCGCGAGGCTACGACGCTGCGGGGGAGGCGGCGTTCGCGCTGGAGGACGGCGGCGCCTTCCGCCTGCGTGTGGCCGAGGGACGCGCGCGCGTCACCGCGTGCCCGCGGGGCGAGACCGCCGTGCGCACCACCGCCGCGGCGCTCACGCAGATCGCCTTCGGCGGCCTCGGCGTCCGCGCGGCCGAGCGGCTCGGCCTCGTCTCGGGCGACGCGACGGCCCTGGACACGCTCGACGCGCTGCTCGCGCTCCCCCCCTTCTTCGCCCTGGACAAGTTCTGACATGGCGAGCCATCCGCCGCCCCAGACCGATTCCCCGTCGCTCGTCGGGCGGCTCGGCACGCTGGCAGGCGTCGCCACGCTGGCCGCCGCGGTGGCCGCGGTGCCTGCCGCGCTGCGGGTCGCCAGCGTGGCCGACCCGCCCGTCGACACCGCGCGGGCATGGCTCGCGCTCACCGGCATCGGCGTGCTGCCGCTGCTCCTCGTCATCGGCGTGCTGCGCGCCGCGCGCGAGGGCCTGCGCGCCTTCGCCGGCCTGGGTGCGCTGGAGCGGGCGCTGGCCGCGGTGGCGTGGTCGGCGTGGATGCTCCTTGGCGTGGCGCTCTTCGGCAGCGTGCTGCGCGCGAAGACCCACCACCACGCGCTGGCGGGCGTGACCTTCGCGCTGGGCGGGCTCGCCCTCGGCGTGCTGCTCGCCCTCCTCTCCGTGCGCTTCGCCGGGCTGCTCCGCGCGCTGTCCGCCCGATCGACGGCGCGCGCGGTGACCGCGGCCCTGCTCGCCTCGCTCGCCCCGCTGGCGCTGCTGGCCGCCCGCGTGGCCCACGCAGTGCCGGAGCTGACCCCCGGGGCGCGGGCGTGGGTGGTCGACGGCCTGGCACTGGGACTCTGCGCCCTGTTCGCCGCACGGCGCTCCTTCGAGCAGCGGCGGGTGCTCACCCTGCTCGGCCCGCCCTTCGCCGCGGCGGCGGTCGGCCTCGCGTGGCACCTTCTGAGCAGGTGGTCCGGCGCCACGGAGGTCTTCGCCGCGCGCGCGCCCCTGTTCGCCGCCCTCCGATCGCTGCTGCCCTTCGGTTGACGGGCGCCCCGGCGCCATTAACTTGTACCGATGATGATGCCGTCCTCGCTTCAGGCCGCCCGGCGGGCCAGGGTCTACGCCCGGGTCACCTCGCTGCCCTTCCTGAGGCGTGTCTACGGGCTCTTCACCGTGGGCATCGGCTTCGCCATCGCCGGCGCCATGGTGGCACTGTACGCGGGCGCCCCGGCCGGCGCGTACGCCGCGGGGGCGTTCGGCGCGCCGGTGCTGCCGCCCATCGTCGCCTTCGGCGTGCAGCACTGGCTGCTCTCGCTGCTCGGCTACATCGGCGTCTTCTTCGCGGCGAACATGCTGCGCAGGGTGCGGGGCGTCAACCTGCTGGCGCTCTTCGGCTACACCTTCGTCACCGGTCTGTTCATCGCGCCCTCGCTATACTTCGCGATGCTCATGGCCAACCACGGGCAGACGCTGGACCCGTCGCCGGTGCGCGACGCCTTCCTCCTCACCGGCGCCGCCTTCGTGGGGCTTTCCGGCTACGCCGTCCTCTCCCGGCGGGATTTCTCCTTCCTCGGGGCCGGTCTCAGCGCGGGTCTCTGGGTCCTGCTCGCGGCGATGGTGCTCGGAATCATCCTGCAGGCGCAGGTGTTCCAGCTCGCGGTCGCCAGCGTGGGCGTGCTGCTCTTCGCCGGGTACGTCCTTTACGACACCTCCCGCATCCTGCGAGACAGAACGGACGACGCCGTCGGCGCCGCGCTGCGCCTCTTCCTCGACGTGGTCAACCTCTTCCTCTTCCTGCTCCGCATCCTCGCCTCGTCGCGCGACCGCTGATCATGCGCGCCTCCCAGCACGTCATCGCGGCGGGAGTCTGCGCCGCCGGTCTGGCCGCCGCGCTGGCGGTCCCCGCATGGGCTGGCGCGCCCCCGCCCACCACCGCGCCCGCCACGGCCACGGCCCCCGCGCCCTCGGCCGTCGCCGCCACCACGGCGAGCGCCACGCCTCCGCCGGCGGCGAGCGCCGCGCCCGCGCCTGCCGCCGCGCCTTCCGGTGTCGCGGTGGTCGCGACGGGCGGCGCCACCGACGCCGCGTGGCCCCTCGCGCAGGGCGTCTACGGCAGCGCCTCGCTCCGGCCGCGCGCGCTGGACGACGCCCACGCCCGCGTCCTCGCGGGGGAGGCGCCGCCCGCCGGCGCCCCCGCCGATCTGCTCGATCTCGCCGAGCTCCGCGCCGGCGTGAAGGGCGACGACGCCGCCTCCCGCGAGCTCCTCGGAGCGATGGCCGGCAAGCTGGACGTGCGCGCCCTGCTCGTCGTCTCGGCCGCCGGGGACTCGGCGTCCGCGCGCCTCTTCTTCGCCGACACCAGGACCTTCGACGCCGCCCGCTACGAGCCGGATGCCAGCCAGCCCGGCGCGCCCCTCGCGTGGAAGGGGGCCGTCGGCTCGCTCGAGCGCGCCCTCGCCCCGCAGCCTGTGGTCGGTGCGCCGGCCACCCGCACGCGCATCCCCCTGCGCGTGGAGAGCGCGGCCGCGCCGGAGAAGAAGGAGACCTCCACGCACTCCGGCGCCTTCTACAAGTCGCCGTGGTTCTGGGCCGCGGTGGGCGTCGCGGCCCTCGCCGCCGGCGGCGTGCTGCTCGCCACCCAGGTGGGCTCGAGCGACACCATCCACCTCCAGATGCAAGGCCCGCCATGAGCCGGCTGGTCCGCGCCCTCGCCTTTGTGGCGACGCTCCTCGCGCTGGTGGTGTCGTGGCCCGCGGCCGCCCGCGCGGGCGAGCCGGTGGGCAACACCCCGCGCGACGTGCCCATCGTGCTCGAGCCGAGCACGGTGAAGCTCCCCCCACTCCCCCGCGACATGGTGACGGTGAAGCACGACTGGCTCACCATCGCTTACCCCTCCACGGTGAAGGAGCGCGTGCAGCCCCTCATCGATCACGCCGACGAGGTGAAGGCCACCCTCGCCGATCTGCTCGGGCAGAAGGTGCTCGATCACGTCGACGTGCGCGTCGCGCGCTCCCCGGAAGACATGGACGACCTCGCCCCGGTCGGCCACCCCCCACCGCAGTACGCGGTGGGCGTGGCGTACTCCAGCCTGCATCTGGTGCTCCTCTCCCTGCGCGAGCCCAGGACGGCGGAGGCGAGCGACATCGGGGAGGTCTTCCGTCACGAGCTTGTGCACGTCGCGCTGGAGGACGCCGTCGCCGGCCACCACGTGCCCCTGTGGTTCAACGAGGGCCTCGCCGTGGACGCGTCGGGGGAGAAGTCGTGGGAGCGCCTGCACACCCTCTGGGACGCGACGCTCTCCAAGTCGGTCATCCCCCTCGACGACCTGGACAAGAGCTTCCCCGACGAGAACTACGAGGTCAGCATCGCCTACGCCGAGTCGGCGGACTTCGTCCGCTTCCTGACGCGAGACGCCGACCGCGCGCGCTTCCAGTCCCTCATCGAGCGCGTCCGCAACGGCACCCGCTTCGACCGGGGGATGGAAGACGCCTACGGCACCGACGAGCGCAAGCTGGAGTACGAGTGGCGGGAGGAGCTGGACCGGCGCTTCAGCATCTGGCCGGTGCTCACCGGCGGCACGCTGCTGTGGGTCGGCGCGGCCGGCATCATGGTGGCGGCGTACGTCAAGCGCCGCCGCAGGTCGAAGGAGACGCTCGCGAAGTGGGAGGCGGAGGAGGCGCGGGAGGAGATGCTCGCCCGCGCCGTCGTCCCGGTGGAGGCGGAGGCCACGCTCGCCCCGCTGGCCTCGGCGAACATCCCCACCGTCGAGCACGAGGGCCGCATCTACACCGTGCATTGAGAGGCGGCACGCGCCGCCCGTCCCTGGTGCGGCCCCTCAATTCGGTTTGAGGGTCGGGCAGCCGGCGACGACGCGCAGCGACAGCACGTCGCCCGCCATCACCTTCTGGCACGTCGCGCCGAGCAGCGTCACCGTCGCGCCATCCAGCGACCATCCGTCGGTCGGGTCCTGGGGCACCGCCACGCCGTCCAGGTACACGTTGACCTGATCCGGGTCCGGCGGCGGCTGGTCGAGCGAGAGCGTGCACGTCGCGGTGATCTTGGCCGCCACCTTCGCCAGGGCGGCCGCGAAGTCCGCCGCGTCGGTGGTGTCCACGCGGTAGTAGCGCGGCGAGCCGGCGCGCGCGGTGCCGCCCGCGGTGGCGAGCTGGTCGAGCAGCGCGGCGTACGTCTCGCTGCCCGGGACGCCGATGACGTAGGTGGGGATGCTCGCGGCCGCCAGCGCGCTCACCGCGTCGATGGTGGGCTGCGCGTCCAGGCAGAACTCCGGCCCGTAGGAGCTGGGGTCGCAGCAGTCGAGCGGGCCGCCCGGCGGGCAGCCCTGCATGCCCTCGATGTTGAGCTGGCACTCCGACGCGCCGCAGGTCGCGCTGTCGTTGCAGTTGGGCCCGCCGTCTGTCGCCAGGATGACGAAGGTCTGACCGGCGAGCCCCTCCAGCGTGGGCGTCAGCGCGCGCAGCGTCGCCGCGGTGGGCGTGCCCCCGGAGGGCGCGGCGGAGGTCACCTGGAGCATCACCTTCGTCGTCGGCCCGAACGTCCCGGCGGGAGAGTCGCCGCGACGCACCGACATCACCTGCCCGCCCGCGGCGCACTGCTGGCCCGGCTTGGGGAAGACCGCCACGCCGAAGCTGGCGCGCGGGCCGATCTTCTCCATCGTCTGCGAGACGACGGTGCGCACCGTCGTCCACTCGTTGCCGTTCGCCATGCTGCCGGAGCGGTCCAGCACGAAGTACATGTTGGGCGCGTCGCCCAGCAGGTCGAGCTCGGTGCAGCCGCACACGCCCGCCTCCGGGTCCGCCTTCGTGCAGTCCGGCGGACCGCCCGCGTCGGTGTTGAAGACGGGCGGGCCGGCCTCGACGTGGCTCGTCACGCTGCCGAGGGGCGGGGGGTTGTCGTCGCCGCAACCGCCGGCCACTCCGACCACCATGGCGGCGCACCCGATCACGCAGGCGGTGCGTGCGGCGAGGGACGGCATCGTCTTGTAGCGTAGCACCGCTGATTGTTCTGCGGGGCCGGGCGGGCTCGTTCACAATCGCGCCTGGAAGGAACGGCGATGGGTGACCGTCCACAAGGTGTGGCGAAGAGGACGAGCCTCGCGAGACGCGCGCCGCACGCCTGGGCCGTGCTGCTGGCGTTTCTCGCGCTCATCGCCGTCGCCACGGTGCCGGGCTCCATCCTGACGTCGGTCACCTACCAGACCGCACCCCCGCCTCTGCCGCCCGCCGCCGCCGCCGATCGGGACGGCACCCTGGACGTCGTCACCCGCGACGCGCACGGCGCGGCGGTGGGGGGCGCCTTCGTGCAGGTGCTGGTCCAGGTCGAAGGGCGTGTCTTTCGCGCCGCGACCGCGCGCACCGGCGACGACGGTCGCGCGCACCTGGAGGGGTTGCCGCGCGGCGAGGCGTGGCTGGTCGCGGACCGCGACGGCTTCGCGCGCGGGTCCAGCCACGTGCTCATCTTCGGGCCAGGCACCGGCGGCTCGCGCGCCGCGACGCTGGTGCTCGGACCGGAGCACACCTTCACCGCCGACGTGACAGCGGAGGGCGGGGACGCCATCGAGGGCGCGACGATCGAGGTGGCGGGCGCCGACCCACTCCCGGTCGGCGCGCGGACCGACGCCCAGGGTCACGCGCGCGTCGGACGCCTGGGGGCGCCGCCGTGGGTGGTGACGGTGAGCGCGCCGGGCTACGACGAGACGACGCTGCGCGACGTTCACGACGGTGACGCGCTGCACGTCGCCCTCAAGCGCCTGGGGTCGATCGTGGTGCACGTGGAGGACCCGGGCGGCAAGCCGGTGCAGGACGCTGTCGTGCGCATCGCCGGCGCGTCGCTCTGGCCGGCGCGGGAGGGCAAGACGGGGCCGCACGGGGGCGTGAAGCTCGCCGGCCTCTACGCCGGCTCCTACGCCCTGCGCGCGGTGCACGGCACCCAGGCCTCGCCCATCGAGCTCGCCTTCCCCCTCGGCGCCGGCGAGAACAAGGAGCTGACGCTGCGCCTCGTGCCCGGCCGCATGGTGCAGGTGCTCGTCACCGACAGCGACGCCGACGACGCGGCCCCCGTGCGCGACGCGCGCGTGGTGCTGGCGGAGGGGGGCGTCTCGCCGTTCCCGATGGAGGCGACCACCGACCGCCGCGGCCGGGCGCTGCTCGGACCCATCGCGGGGGGCGACGCGACGGTGTCGGCCCGCGCCGACGGTTACGTGGGACGCGCGCCGGTGCAGGTGCCCGAGCCGCTGCAGGGCCCGGTGCGGGTGGTGCTCTCGCGCGCGGCCACGCTCACCGGGCGGGTGGTGGACGCCCGTGGCTTCCCGGTGGGCGGCGCGACGCTGGAGATCGTGGGGACCGACTTCGCCGGCGGCCCCATCGACGACGACCCGCGGCGAGCGAGCTTCCGCGAGTCGGAGTTCCGCTCGGCGCTGGGCGGGCCGGCGCCGCTGGTCCCGGCGGGCGAGCTGGGGGTGATGCCCGGCCCGGTCCCGCCCATCCCGGCGCCCGGGCAGTCGGTCGGGCTGGGCGGCTCGCCGTGGGCCGCGGCAGGCCCCTCCCCCTGGGGCGCGGCCGCCGGCGCGAACGGTAGCTTGCCAACGATCCCTCCGCCGGAGCCCTGGGTGACGCGGCAGGACGGGACCTTCCGGGCGTCCCCGGTCACCCCCGGCCGGGTGCGGGCGGTGGTCCGTCACCCCGAGTACGTCGAGACGTACAGCGACATGGTCACCCTGGCGCCTGGCGGGGAGGCTGACGTGACCATCGTCCTGCGGCGCGGCGGCGACCTGCAGGGCCGCGTGGTCGACGCCTCCGGCACCCCCGTCTCCGGCGCCCGCCTGGACCTGCTCGCGGTGCACGGCACCCTCGAGCGCTCCACCCGGACCGCGAGCGACGGCACCTTCGCCTTCGCCGCCGTCCCGCAGGACCTCGCCCTGGACGTCTACGCCGACGAGGACGCGCTCCACCCGGCGACGCGCGTGTCGGTCTCGGTGAAGGAGGGAGAGCGCCGGGAGATCACCATCACCCTCCCCGCCCCGCGCGAGGCCACGGCCGTGCGCGTGCGCGACGACCGCGGCTACCCCGTGGAGAAGGCGCAGGTGTCGGCGACGTCACTCGACCCCTCCGCGCCGGTGCGCCTCACCGCCTTCACCGACGCGGACGGCGACGCCACCCTCGCCGGCGTGCGGGGGCTGCACCTGCGCCTCGAGGTGACCGCGCCGTCCTTCGCGCCGCACGACGTCACCCTCGCGGCCGCGCCGGACCGGCTGGACGTGGCGCTCGCCGCCGGCGCCGCCGTCACCGGGGAGGTGCGCGCGGCGCGGGGCGGGGACCCGGTGTCCGACGCCGATGTTGTATTCTACACGGATGTCGGCGTGCGCCACGCGCGCACCGACGACCAGGGCGCCTTCACCCTCGCCGACCTCGCGCCGGGATCGGTGCGCGTGCGCGTCACCGCCGCGGGCTACGCGCCGGCGGAGCGCCGGGCGACGCTCCGCGGGGGCGAGGCGCGCCCGGCGGCGCTGGCGCCGTTCGACCTGTCCGCGGAGGGCGTGGTCGAGGGGGTGGTCCGTGACGGTCACGGCGACCCGGTAGCGGGCGCGCGCGTCGCGCAGGGGCGCGTGCCCGTCTACCTCGCCGCGGGCACCGCCCCCCCGGGCGTCGCCGTCACCGACGCCGAGGGCCACTTCCACCTCGGCGGCCTGGCGGAGGGGACGGTCTCGCTGGAGGCGTACGCGCCGGACGTGGGCCGCGGGCGCGTCGAGGGCGTGCGCGTCACCGCCGGCCGCACGACCGACGACGTCCGGATCACGCTCGAGAGCGAGGGCGCGCCGGAGCGGGTGCCGATGGCCGCCGGCAGCGTGGCGGTGACGCTCGGTGAGACGGGCGACCCGCGGGAGGTGGTCATCGTCCTGGTCGCGGAGGGCAGCGAGGCGGAGCGCGCCGGGCTCCTCCCCGGCGACGTCGTGCTGTCGGTCGACGGCACGGCGGTGCACACCATCGAGCAGGCGCGGGCGAAGATGAGCGGCCCGCTGGAGGCGGACGTTGTGTTGCAGATCCGCCGCGGCGGCCGGACGCTCGCGGTGCGTGTCGGTCGCGAGGAGGTCCGCCGCTGAGCCTTCACCGCGCTGGCGCGGTCACTGCTTCACGAACTGGATGGTCTTGCCGGGCATCACACCCCAGTCCATCGTCTTGTCGTCCTTGAAGGTGAAGGTCTGCTGGTCGCGCGGGCCGTCCTCGTCGGTGATGATGACGACGCTCGTCTTGTCCTCGCGCACCACCTTGAAGCGACCGGACTGCTTCTCGTCGTCCGTCTTGACCGAGATCTTGTCGCCGTGGAAGTCGAGCTCCATCGCGGAGGCGAAGAGGTTGGCGTTGGTGACGGCGTCGTCGGACACGCCCGTCGCCTTGATCCCCTTCCAGTGGCCCTCGAGCCGCGCCGCGCCCTTGTGACAGGCGGAGAGCGTGAGGGTCGCGAAGCCGATCACCAGCAGAGCGGAGGTCCGTCGCATCAGGACCACAGTACCACCATTCAGGTCCCGCTCAGCTCCGCGGCGCAGAGCACCGAGGCGACCTCCTGGGGGATGCGCTGAAGCTTGTGGTCCGGCCCCACGCACGCCAGCCGCGTCGAGCCCTCCGCGATGACGTGGGTCCCGCGCAGCACCCGGTAGTCGAAGCGCACCGAGTGGGAGCGGAGCTCGGAGAGCCGCGTCTCGACCGTGAGCACGTCGTCGAAGCGCGCCGGCGCCTTGTAGCGGGTCGACGCCTCGACCACGGGCAGGTGCAGGCCACGCTCGGCCCACTCGGCATAGGCGACCCCCCGCCGCCGCAGCCACTCCACGCGCGCCGCCTCGAAGTAGGTGAGGTAGCTGCCGTGGTGGACGATACCCATGAGGTCCGTCTCGCAGAAACGCACGCGCAGCTCGACGTGGCTGGTGGCGGCGGAGGGGTCGAGGGCGGTCTCGGTCATGCGGTCGTTGGCCTCGGACGGGTGTTTCTGCCATGGTGACCGCGTGGCCGGCAATGGTTCTTCCACGAAGCGGCGGCTGCCGGTCATCGCCTCCGATCCGGCTGAAGCGGAGGCGGAGGCCCGGCCGCCGTGGCACTGGGTCGGCTTCGGCACCGTGCTCATCTTCGCCGCGTGGCTCCCGCTCTCGGTGGTGGCGCGCATGGTGGCCGAGCGGATCACCATCGCGCGGCTCGGCCCCCTGGACGCCGGCGCCGCGGCCCGCCTGGCCGCCCTCCCCGCCGGCGAGCGCCGGCTCCACCTCCTCACCCTCGCCGCCGTGCACGCTCTGGCGCTGCTGCTGGGCGCCGCGGGCGGGGGGTACGTGGTCGGGCGCTTCGGCCGCGGCACCGGCGTGCGCGAGGCCGCCCTCGCCGGGCTCATGGTCGGCCTCATCGCCAGCCTCACCGCCCTGGGCTCCAGCGGGCTGTCCGGGCCGGGCGTCGTCGCGGCGCTCTCCACCTCCGCCGTGGCGCTCGCGCTGGCGACCGCGGGCGCTGCCCTGGGCGGCTGGCGCGGGACGCGCGCGCGGCGCTGACGCGTCCCCCAGCTCGGCAGCGGCCGCGCCGTGTGCTAACGCACGGTCATGCTGGGCCTGACGGTGCCGACAGACCCCGCGTGGGCCCGCCTCGCGCTCGCCGACCTGGACGCCGTGCTGGTCGATCACGCGCACTGCGAGCTGAAGGCGGCCACCAACGCCATGTCGCTGATCGCGCGCCACGGCGCGGATCTGGAGGTGGCGGCGCGCCTGACGGCCATCGCCCAGGAGGAGATGCGCCACTTCGACCAGGTGCTCGGCATGCTCCGCGCCCGCGGCCTGTCGCTCGGCGCCCCGCCCGTCGACACCTACGCGGCCGAGCTGCGCGCGGCGATCGCGGCGCTGCCCCGCAAGGTGCGCGTGCGGGGCGAGCCCGTCACCGCGCCGCCCGCGGTGGACCGCTTCGTGGTGTGCGCCCTCATCGAGGCGCGCTCGTGCGAGCGCTTCAAGACCCTCTGCGACGCCATGGGCCGCGAGGACGATGTATTTGCATTCTACACAGACCTCTTCGAGGCCGAGGCGCGGCACTACCGGGAGTTCCGCGACCTCGCGGTGCGCACGGCCGGCCCCGGCGGGCAGGAGCTGGTGGACGCGCGGTTCGCCGAGGCGGCCGCGGCCGAGGGCGTCATCACAGGACGGCTCGCGACGCGCTCCGGCCGCGCCGCGATCCACGGGTGACGCATGCTGGTGGATCTCGCGCGCATCGATCGTCAGGTCGCGGCCGCCGTCGCCGCCGACGCGCGCGTGCGGGCGGCGCTCGCCCGCCTGGACGAGGGCGGCGAGGCGCCGCCGGACCCGTGGCCGGCGCATCGCGAGGTGTCCGGCCAGCGCGCCCTCTCCGCGCTGCGCGAGGCGGACGTCTCGGCGGTGGACGTGCCGATGCGCGACGCCCTGGCGACATGGGTGGCGGAGCTCACCGCGCGCCGCCTCGCGTTCTCGCTGGACGTGAAGCTCGCGCACGCGACGAGCGCGCCCGCGGGTCGGGCCGGCGCCGGACGCGCGGCCGCCACGTGGCGCGAGGCGATGCGAGGCCTGCTCGGCTCGACGAGCGCCGGGGAGGCGCGCACCCACCTGGCGGAGCTCGACCGCGCGGCGCCGGAGATCTTCGCGCTGGACGCCGAGCGCCGCGCCACGCGCGCGGAGGTGCTCTCCCGGCTGGGCGCGCCGTCGCCGCCGGCGCCCGCGGGCGTGGCCCGCGTCCTCCTGGAGCGCACCGAGGACATCGCGGGGGAGGTGTGCCGCGTCCGGCCGGGCGATGCGCCCTTCCCCTTGCACCTGGACATGCGTCTCGGCCGCGCCGCGGTGGAGGGCTGGCCCGCCCACCTGGGCTGGCGCTGGGTCGCGGAGATGCTGCCCGCCTTCGGCGCCGTCGCCGCGCCGCGCATGGGGTGGGCGCCGGAGGTCTTCGGCGCCGCCAGCTTCGCCCGCGCCCTGCGCGCCTTCGGCGAGGCGTTCGCGGCGGCCGCCCGCCCCGCCGGCCCCTTCGCCCTGCGGCAGCCCGTGCGCTCCGTCCGCGCGCGTACGATCGGCTGCGCGATCGGCGGGCTGCCGGCGATCCGTGCCTTTTACAAGCGCCGCATGGGCCTGTCGCCGGGCACGTGCCGCGACCAGGCGCGGGCGCTCTCCGCCGTCGCGCTGCTGCAGGTGCGCCACCTCGTCGCGCGCACGCTGCACGACGGCTCGCGCGCGTCGCAGGAGGAGCTCACGGCGCGCGCGCTCGGCCCCGAGGTGCCGCCGGCCGCCGCGGCGATGCTCCTTCGCCCGCGCGACGCCGACGCCGACACCCTTCGCGCGGTCGTGGCGACGCTGCCCCTGCTCGACGCGCTGCGCGACCGCTTCGACGAGGACTGGTTCGACAACCCCCGCGCGCCGGCGTACCTGCGCACGCTCGCCGCGACGGAGCCGGAGGCGTCGGCCGAGCCGGGCGAGGAGGACGCGACGCGCCTCGCCCGTCGCCTCGAGGAGGCCCTCGCGTGAGGCGGCTCGGCGCGCTCCTGTTGCTGGTGCCCTTCCTCGTCGCCGCGCGCCCGGGCAAGCACGTCGTGCACCACCATCACCCCACACACCGGCCGCCGCCACGACCGCGCCTGCGCTCCGCGCCCCTGCCGTCGCTGCCCGTCCTCACGCACGTGCGCGTCGAGCCCTCCCGCGACCACGTGCTGGTGGAGCACGAGCTCACCCTGGCGCGCGGCGCGTGGCACGCGGGGGAGATTGACCTCTTCGTCGCCTTCGGCGCGCCGGGGATGCCCCGCGCCTTCGACGCCCACCTGCTCGCCGTCCCACCCGGCGCCCGCGCCCCCGCGCCGGGAGACGCCGGCGAGCCGCTGGTGACCCAGCGCGCCGCGCGCAAGCCCTCCGGCGCGCTGCTGCTGCTCGGCCCCCCGACGATGGCCGGGGAGGTGGTGCGCGTCAGCGAGCCCGCCTTCCGCCGCGCGGTGGCGTCGAGCGACGTCGCCGCCCTGCGCCTGCGCACCGTGCTCGCGCCTCCCACCGCCGACGCGACGGGCGGGCACGAGCTGGTCATGCGCCTCGGCGCCCCCGGCGGCGCGCCGCTGCCGGTGTGGCGGCTGGAGATCGCCTCGCCGGAGCCGGCCGCGTGGCTGCGGCGTGCGGCCGCTCACTACTGCGGTCCGGACGCCGACCCCTACCCCCTCGCGGTGAGCGGCGCGCCGTCGTCGGGCTACCCGCTGCCCGCCGACCCGCTGCTCGTCGCGCGCCACCCGAGCGACGATCTCTGCCTCACCTACTGGGCGCCGCCCTGACGCGAGCGCGGGTCGGTCCGCACGCCCTTCGGCGCGTCGCCCCTCCCACGCACGCCCTCACGAGCGACGTGACTTCATTCGGTGCTCTCAGTCCGCGCTCATCGCCTGGTCGGGCGTCGCGCCGGCGTCGTAGAAGTACTTGAGCCCCAGCACGAACATCGTCGAGGGGTGGTCGGCGACGATGTCGCGGCGAATGGACGTCTCCACGCTGAAGCGACGGTCCACGTAGCCGAGCCCGCCGCTCAGCGCGTGGGTCTTCATGCCGGTGTCGATGCGGTAGCCGAGGCGCAGCAGCAGGTGGTTGACCAAGAACAGCTCGGCGCCGAGCGAGTAGGTCCCCCGCGGGTCGCCCCAGGTCGTGAAGTCGACGAGGGCGTCGAACTCGGCGGAGAAGATCTCGCTGGGCGTGGTGTAGCCCACCGCTCCGGTCACCGTGGTCGGCGCGAAGCCGCGCCCCGGGTTGGTGAGGTTCTTACCCAGCGCGGCGATGGAGAGCTGCGGGATGGGCCGGAAGGTCAGCCCGGCGTCGAAGGTGAAGAGGCTGGAGAGCGCGGAGTCGGGCGTGCCGTCGGAGGCCAGGCTCGGTCCGAAGGGCCCGCGCCCCACGGTCTGGTCCACGCGCAGGTACCGCCCCGTCAGCCCGAGCGCGAAGCTGGGCGCGATGGGATACGCGGTGGCGAGCCGCAGGTCGGTCCAGGTGCGGTCCAGCCCCTCCGGGTCCATCGTCGACCACGAGCCGCCGAAGCCGCCGGCGACCTTGTTGGTGACCGAGTCGGCCACCGCCCCGCCGTAGGTCTGCCGCGCCGCCTCGGGGATCCAGCCCCCGAGCGCCTCGAAGTGGTAGACGTGCGTGAAGGGCATGTTCGCAGGGTTGAGGTAGACGGCAGTCGTCGAGCCGCCCAGCGCCGCCTGCGCGCCGCCGAAGGCGAGCGACCGTGGGGAGGGGATCTGGCCCAGGTCGAAGCCCTGCTGAGGCGACGTCGAGGAGGGATCGGCCCGAACGCTTGACCCCGTCAAGAGTCCCGCTGTGAGCGCCAGGCCGGCGACCACGCGCGCACCAAGAGCCCGGCCCGTAGCCCCTGCCCGCGAAGGTCGATCGACGCTGCTCACCACGCGGCACCCTAACCACACCTCCTGCTGCCCCGGCCACTTTTCGGCGGCAGGATCACGCAGCCGCGCTTCACGCGTCCGTCGCGAAAACGCCGCCGGAACGTCGTGTCTTGACAGCCCAGATCGGGGCAAAAACGGCCCATTTTGCCCTCGCCCCCGCGAGAACCCGCCCAAATCCTTTTGCAAATCATGCAGCTAGCGGCCAGGGCAGCTGCGTGCAGGCCGCGGCAATGGAATTCACAGGGGATCTACACCCAATAATCCCGAGTCATTTCGTCGACTTGATCCGTTTCGATATGATCGCCGTGGACGAGGCTAATCGGCCGGTGGTAGCCACTCTCTTTACGTCGCGGTTGCCCAGCGCCACCGTGACTTCCTCGCTCGCCGAGGGAGGGCGCCAAGCCCCCCAAGCATGGCCCAGGCCAGAAACGGCGGCGCGGAGCGCATGGTGGAAGGTTTTCCACAGGCTGTGGATAACTTGTGAAGTAGGTGTAGCTCCTACCCGATTCATCGTGGGGGTCCCCGTCCGGGCGACGAGCAGGGCTGGGGTGCGCAGGTCGGTCGCATGGCGTCCGGCCGGTTCCGGAGAGACGGAGCCGCCCGGGAAGCAGTTCCCGTGCGCGCGGAGGGTGCTTTTTCTTTTTTCGGGGGTCGCGGCTCCCGCACGAGGCAAGAAGCGTGACCGAGGTGGAGATGGAGCAAGGGCTCTGGACAGAGGCAATCGCCTTTACGCGTGAGCGCTCGCCGGCGAGCTTCGATCAGTGGTTCTCCGGGATCCAGTTCGACGGCCTGACCGACGGCGTGCTGGGCCTGCGGGCGCGCGACGAGTTCGTCCGCGAGTGGGTGGACCAGCATTTCCTCCCGACCATCACCGACTTCATCCGGAGCAAGACGGGGTGGAGCGTCCAGGTGGCGTGGACGGTGGGCGGCCAGGTCGAGCGACCCGTGGCGTCGCACCCCAGCGTGCCGCCGGTACGGCCTCGCCCGCTGATCGTCCGGGAGGACGACGAGGAGCCCGCGCCGCGGACGCGCCGCCCCAGCGTGGCGCCGGCGCCGCCGCCCATCGAGGGTCTCAACCCGAAGTACACCTTCGTCAACTTCGTCGTGGGGCCGTCCAACCAGCTCGCCCACGCCGCCTCCATCGCGGCCGCCGGCGGCGGTGGGCCCCGGCACAACCCGCTCTTTCTCTGCGGCGGCACCGGCCTGGGCAAGACCCACCTGGTGCACGCCGTCGCCCACCGCGTGCGCGAGGAGCGCCCGGATGCCCGCATCCTGTACATCTCGGCGGAGAAGTTCATCAACGACTTCGTCCAGGCGCTGCAGGACAACCGGATGAACGAGTTCCGCGCGCGCTACCGCGAGCGCTGCGACCTGCTCCTCGTCGACGACATCCAGTTCCTCGCCTCCAAGACGCAGACGCAGGAGGAGTTTTTCCACGCGTTCAACGCCCTGCACCAGGCGGACAAGCAGATCATCCTGACGAGCGACAAGTACCCCCAGCAGCTCGAGCGGATGGAGGAGCGGCTCGTCTCGCGCTTCGCCTCCGGGCTGGTGGCCGACATCCAGCCGCCGGAGCTGGAGACGCGCGTCGCCATCGTGCGCAAGAAGGCGCAGCTCGAGAAGATCGAGGTGGCGCACGACGTGGTGCTCTGCATCGCCCAGTCGGTGCGCAGCAACGTGCGCGAGCTGGAGGGCACGCTCATCCGCATCGCGGCGAAGGCGTCGCTGCTCGGCAAGCCCATGTCGGTGGACTTCGCCCGGCAGGAGATCCTCGCGGCGTCCAGCGCGCGGCCGACGGAGTCGAGCGTGGAGGACATCCAGCGCGTCGTCTGCCACCACTTCAAGCTGCGCAGCGGGGATCTGCTCAGCAAGGACCGCCACAAGAGCATCGCCTTCGCGCGGCACGTGGCGATGTACCTGTGCAAGCAGCGGCTGAAGTGCAGCTTCCCGGAGCTGGGGCGCGCCTTCGGCAACCGGGATCACACGACGGTGATGAGCGCGGTGCGCAAGGTGGAGGGCCTGCGGACCAACGATCCCGAGGTGCGCGCGCACCTGGAGGCCATCGAGCGGAAGCTCGGCGCGGCCGACTGACCCTCAGATCATGACCCGCCAGGTGGTGGCGGCGTCACCATCGGCGAGGTCGACACCGGTGGCGGCGAGCTCCTTGCGAATGGCGTCGGCGCGGGCGAAATCCTTCGCCGCGCGTGCGGCGGTGCGCTCCGCCACCTTCGCCTCGATGGCGGCCGGGTCGAGCTTGCGCAGGTGCAGGCGCTGCTCGCGCGTGCGGGCGAAGAAGTCGGCGGGCTTCGCCTGGAGCAGGCCGAGCGGCGCGCACGCGCGGAGCAGCGTCCCGGCGGCGCGGGCGGCGAGGCCGCGCGCGGCCTTCTGCGCGGCGGGGTCCTTCTTCAGCTTGCCGACCTGGATGACGATCTCGTTGCCGGCCTTGGCCAGCTCCGCCAGCACCGCGAGCGCCTGCGGCGCGTTGAGATCCTTGTCCAGCGCGGCGAGGACGCCCTCCTCCGCGGCGGCCACGACCTTGCTCTGCGCCTTGAGCGCGGGCGGGCCCTCGCCCTCCGGCTCCCCCGCCGCGGCGGCGCGCAGCGCCTCCAGTGTAGAATACAAGTATTCCGCGCGACGCTCGCCCTCGTCCACGCCGGGGAAGACGACGCGGCCGTCCTCCTTCTTGTCGAAGTCGAAGCTGAGCGGGCCGCGGTAGTGGGTGCCGAGCAGGAAGTAGCGGAAGCCCTCCGGGTCGTTGCGCTCGAGCACGTCCTTGATGGTGACGAAGTTGCCCAGCGACTTGGACATCTTCTCGTTGTCCACCTCCAGAAAGCCGCCGTGCAGCCAGAAGCGCGCCATCTCCGGGCCGGAGAGCGCCTCGCTCTGGGCGATCTCGTTCTCGTGGTGGGGGAAGACGAGGTCCATCCCGCCGCCGTGGATGTCGAAGTGCTCGCCCAGGTACTTGCGGCTCATGGCGGAGCACTCGATGTGCCAGCCGGGCCGTCCCTTGCCCCAGGGGCTGGGCATGCCCCACGCCTCCTCGGCTTCATCGCCCTTCCAGAGGGCGAAGTCGAGCGGGTCGCGCTTGGTCTCCCCGACCTCGATGCGGGCGCCGCTCATCAGATCGTCGATCTTGCGGCGGGAGAGCTTGCCGTACGACGGGAAGCTGCGCACCGCGAAGTAGACGTCCTCGCCCTTCGGCGTCTTGACGACGTAGGCGTTGCCCTTCGCGATCAGGCCCTCGATCATGGCGATGATCTCCGCCATGTGCGTGGAGACGCGGGGCTCGTGCGTCGGGTCCGCGCAGCCGATGGTGCGCAGCTGCGCGTCGCACAGATCGCTCATGCGCGCGGAGAGGGCGAGCGGCTCCTCCCCACGCTCGCGCGCGCGGGCGAGGATCTTGTCGTCGACGTCGGTGACGTTGCGGACGAAGGTGACCTCCAGCCCGCGGGCGCGCAGATGACGCGCGAGCACGTCGAATGTCGTGAGCGTGCGGCCATGACCGGCGTGCGCGAGGTCGTAGGTGGTGAGACCGCACACGTACATGCGGACCTTGCCCGGCTCCAGCGGCGTGAAGGCCTCCAGGCGCTGCGTGAGGGTATTGTACAGGCGCAGGGACATGGTGCGTGGTCGCATATACCGCAACTCCTCCGGCGTGACCGCGCTTTCGGGCCGCCTGTCCAACCGACGCGCGACGCCCCTCGCGCCTGAACCATCGACCGGTCCAATCAAGCGCGTTACGTGCTATCACCCGGTCGTCGCGATGCGAATGCACGACCTTCCCTCGGCCTACGGCCTCGGTCGGTCTTGGCGCGAGCCCGCCGCGCTCGCCCGCCTGGCTGCGCTCGTCCTGCTTGCGCTGACCCCCGCGGGGTGCGGCGGGGCGTCGGCCGCCTTCGACGGGCACGTCTACCACAGCGGTCAGGTGGCCTTCGCCGTGGGGACCGTCCCGACCGCGTGGCGGCGCGTGCACGTGAGCGACGACGCGCTCGCCTTCCGCGACGACACGGGCGAGGCGTCCGTCCTGGTGGCCGCGCAGTGCGGCGTCGCCTCCGACGACGTGCCGCTCGTCGCGCTCACCAACCAGCTCATCATCGGCACGACGGACCGGCAGTACGCGAAGGAAGAGGTCATCCCCTTCGATCGCCGCGAGGCGCGGCACACCGTCCTCCACGCCAAGCTGGACGGGGTCCCGCTCGTCTGGGACATCTACGTCCTGAAGAAGAACGGCTGCGTCTACGACCTGGTCTACGCCGCACCGCCCGCGCGGTTCGACGCGGGAGCTTCGACCTTCGAGCGCTTCGTCGCGGACTTCCACACGGTGGACGCGGGCGCGCCGTGACGACCGACGCCGACCGCCCGTCCGACCTGCCGCCGGAGAGCTCGCGCCTCTCGCTACGACCGCCGCCGCGGATGCCCCCGCCCGGCTTCGCCGACCGCGTCTCGGACCTCGTCGTGCAGCTCGGCCAGGTGGCGCTGCTCATCGGGCGCACCTTCCGCGCGGCGTTCCGCCGCCCGCTGGAGCTGCGGTCGATCGTCTACCAGATGGAGTCGCTCGGCGTGCAGTCGACGGGCATCGTCGCGGTCACCAGCGTCTTCATCGGGATGGTCATGACCATCCAGTTCGCCTTCGGTCTGCAGCGCTTCGGCGGGCTGGAGTACATCCCGCGCGTCGTCACCCTCTCCTTCCTCCGCGAGCTGGGCCCCACCCTGACCGCGGTCATCGTCGGCGGGCGGATCGGCAGCGGCATGGCGGCGGAGGTGGGCGCGATGAACGTCACCGAGCAGGTGGACGCCATCCGCGCCCTCGGCGCGGACCCGCACAAGAAGCTGGTGCTGCCGCGCATGGTGGCCGCGATCATCGTGCTGCCGGTGCTCAGCCTCTTCGCCATCTTCCTCGGCGTGCTGGGGGCGATGCTCATCTGCGACGTGCAGTACGGCATCAGCCGCGAGTTCTTCCTGCGCTCGTCGCTCTCGGTCGTGCACATGTCCGACCTCTTCTCCGGGCTCGGCAAGACGCCGGTCTTCGGCTTCATCATCGCGATCGTCGGGTGCCACTTCGGCCTGCACACGAGCGGCGGCACCGAGGGCGTCGGCACCAGCACCACCAAGACCGTGGTGGTGGTCTCCATCGCGATCCTCATCGCCGACTTCTTCCTCACCAAGCTCTTTCTCACCTTCCTTCCGCCATGAGCGTACGCCCCACCTCCGTGCTCCGCGTCCGGACCGTGGTCTTCGGGGCGCTGGCCGTGCTGGCCCTCCCGCTGGTGCTCGTGGTGCTCGGCGTGGACTCGCGCTTGCGCGAGCGCGCCCGCGCGCACGACGTCGCGGCCGTGGACGCCGTCGTGGCGCGGCTGCCCAGCGGCGATCTGGCGCTCTCCGGCGGGGCCCGGTGGCTTCGCTTTCCCTCTCTCGAAGAACCCGGCGCGGCCTTCGCCGACGGCATCGCGGTGCCCGATCCGGACCCGGCCGGCGGGGCGATGGCGCCCCCGGTACAGGCGTGGGTGGACGCCCCGCGCAAAGGAGCTCGATGACACGCTCGCTGTTCGCCTACGCGGTGGCCGCTCTCGGCCGCCGGCGCGGCCGCGCCTTCGCCCTCGGGGCGGGGCTCGCCATCACCGTCACCCTGCTCGCCTCGGTGGTGTTCTTGACCGAGTCGCTGCGCGGGGAAGCGGCGCGTGCGACCGCGTCGCTGCCCGACGTGGTGGTGCAGCGGCTCGTGGCCGGGCGGCCGACCACCGTGCACGAGGCGGACGTCGCGCGGCTCGGGCAGATCGACTCGGTGCGCAGCGCGCGCGTGCGCGTGTGGGGCTACGTCTTTCTCCCGGCCATCCAGGGCAACGTCACCATCGTGGGCGTCCCGAAGGGGGCGCCGCCGCTCGGGCAGGTGAAGGGCGAGCTCTCCTCCGGGCGCGATCTGCACTTCGGCGCGCACGAGATGGTGGCCGGCGCCGACTTCGCGCGGATCATGGGGCTCGCCCCGGGGGACAAGCTCGGCCTGCCGACGACGGCCCCGTCGCCCTCGCTGAAGCTGGTCGGCGTCTTCGGCAGCCCCGTCGAGCTCTACACGGCGGACGTGGTGCTGTGCGACGAGGACGACGCCCGCGCCATCCTCGGCCTCGCCCCCGACGAGGGGACCGACATCTCGCTCGATCTCGCCAACCCGGAGGAGGCGCGCGTGGTGGCGGGCACGGTGCTCGATCGCATGCCGGAGGCGCGCGTGGTGGACAAGCGCATCCTGGCGCGTGTCTACACCCTCTCCTACGGGCGGCGCGCGGGCCTGCTGCTGGCGGCCTCCATCCCCGCGCTCATCGCGCTCCTGGTGCTCGCGTGGGACCGTGCGAGCGGCGTCGGGCCGGAGGAGCAGCGGGAGATCGCCATCCTGAAGGCCGTCGGGTTCGGCACGCGGCACGTGCTGTGGGTCAAGCTCATCGAGTCGCTCATGGTCGCCTCGCTGGCCAGCGCCCTGGGGCTGCTGGCCGCTTACGCCTGGGTCTTCTGGCTCGGGGCGCCCGGCCTGCGCCCCGCGCTCGTCGGCTGGAGCGTGCTCTACCCCACCGTGCCGCTCACCCCAGCGGTGGACTTCGCGCAGCTGCTCGCCATCGCCGCGGCGGTCGTCGGTCCGTTCGTCGGGCTGAGCGTCGTGCCGGCGTGGCGCGCGTCCATCGTCGACCCGATGTCGGCCATGCGCGGGGGCTGAGCGCGTTCTCCACGGGGCCGCGCGCAATTTTCGCTGGGCGGGGAGGGGTGGCGCGTGCCGCCCCCGCGACCTGTGGCACAATGCCGTCCGGATGAACCGCGCCGAAGCAGCGCGGGCGATCGACGCCTTCCTCCGCGCGATCGGCCGCAACCCGGACTCCGAGCCGGAGCTCGCCGGCACCGGGGAGCGCGTGGCCGCGGCGTTCCTCGACGAGCTGTGCGCGGGCTACGCGGTGGACGTGGACGCGCTGGTGAAGGCGGAGACGCTCGAGGTGGAGGCGAGCGGCGTGGTCGCGCTGCGCGATCTCGGCGTGACGACGACCTGTCCGCATCACCTCATGCCCGGCACCGGCACCGCGCTGGTGGCCTTCGCGCCGCGCGGGCGGGCCCTCGGCGTGGGCGGGATCGCGCGGCTGGTGGACGCCTTCGCCCACCGCTTGACCCTTCAGGAGACCATCGGCGAAGGGGTGGCGGGCGCGCTGGAGCATGGACTGGCGCCGCGATGGGTGGCGTGCCGCATCGTCATGACGCACACGTGCATGACCGCGCGGGGCGAGCGGCGCCACGGCGCGGCGCTGGAGACGATCGCGGTGCGCGCGGGGACCCCGGCGGACCGCGCCGAGGCGCTCGCGGCGGTGAGGGATCGACGTTGACCGCGCCGAAGGTGGCGGTGGTCACCGGGGCGAGCCGCGGCATCGGTCGCGCGGCGGCGCTCGCGCTGGCGGCGCGTGGGATGGACGTCGCGCTGCTCGCGCGGACGGTGGAGGCGCTGGAGGAGACCGCGGGGCGCGTGGTGCAGGCGGGCCGCCGCGCGCTCGCGCTCCGGTGCGACGTCACGCAGTCGCACGAGGTGGCGCGCGCCGCCGCGGAGGTGGCGCGTGAGCTCGGCGCGCCCGACGTCGTCGTCGCCAACGCGGGCGTGGTCCGTCGCGCCCCCGTCCACGAGATGAGCGAGGGCGAGTGGGACGAGGTGCTGGCGGTGAACCTCACCGGCGTCTTCCTCACCGCGCGCGCCTTCCTCCCGCCCATGCTCGAGCGCGGCCGCGGCCGGTTCGTCGCGATCGGCAGCATCTCCTCGACCATCGGCACGGCGCGCCAGAGCGCCTACTGCGCGGCCAAGTGGGGCGTCGTGGGCTTCGTGAAGTCGCTGGCGGAGGAGCTGCGCGGCACCGGGCTGCAGGCCATGTGCGTGCTGCCCGGCTCGGTGGACACGAGGATGCTCGAGGGGAGCGGCTTCGCCCCGCGGATGCACGCCGACGACGTGGCCCGCGCGGTGGTCTTCGCCGGCCTGGACGCGCCCGACGCCATGAACGGCAGCGCGGTGGAGATGTTCGGCCCATGACGCCCGACCTGCGCGCCGCCCTCGGCGAGCTGCCGGTGTTCCCGCTGCCGCGGCTCGCCTTCTTCCCGCACACCGTGCTCCCGCTCCACGTCTTCGAGCCGCGCTACCGCGCCCTGCTCTCTCACTGCCTGAAGACACACGGGGCGATGGCCGTCGTCATGCTCGACGAGGAGGCCGCGGGGGCGGCGGGCGATCAGCCGCGCATCGCCGGCGTGGCGGGCGCGGGTCTCATCGCGCGCCACGAGGTGCTGCCCGACGGCCGCTCCAACATCCTGCTCGCGGGCCAGGTGCGCGTGCGCCTGGACGAGCTGCCCTTCGTCGCGCCCTTCCGGCGCGCGCGCGCCACCGTGCTCGATACCGTCGCGGGCGCGGTCACCGAGCTGGATCGCGCCGCGCTGATCGCGGCCGCCCGCTCCTTCGTGCGGACGGTGCGAGCGCGCGAGCCCCGCTTCTCCTTCGACGTCCCGGAGAGCCTGGACGCCGGCGCCGTGGCGGACGTGTGCGCGGCGCACCTGCTGGCAGACCCGCGCGCCCGGCAGGCGATGCTCGAGCAGCTCGACGACGGCGACCGCGTGGCGTTCGTCACGCGCGAGCTCACGGTGCAGGAGCACGCGATGGGCGGGGAGCGCCGGGTCCTCAACTGATGCGCCTCGTGGGCCGTGTCGCGCGGGCGGAGCTCGAGTCGGGGGCGCTGGTGCGCCTGCACTACCCGCCCTTCGACGTGGCGGTGGGGCTGGTCGACGGTGAGCCGTACGCCATCGAGGACGCCTGCAACCACGCCGGCGCGAGCCTCACCGACGGCGGCCGCTCCGAGATGCGGCCGGAGTGCGTGGTGTGCCCGATGCACGGGTACGTCTTCTCCCTGCGCACCGGCGCGCTGGTCGCCCCGCGCGGGCTCTGCGACGACCAGCGACGCTTCGTGGCGATGCTGGAGGGCGACGAGGTGGTCGTCTGGGACCCGGTCGAGATCGTGGTCCGCTGAACCGGCCTGGGGAAGCGGCTACGGCGCCTCTTCCACGTCGCTCGGGGCCATCGTCCGGTAGTTCTGGTCGATGTACTTCACGACCTCGTCGAACCACGAGTCGAACTGCGGGCCGCCCTGCCGCTTGGAGTCCAGGTAGAAGCTGCCCTGGATGCACTCCGGCTGCCCGTCGGCGCCCACCCGGCAGCGGCCGTCGACGTACACGGTGATGAACTTGGCGAGGCGGTTGGGCGCCGACCGCGTCCCGTCGTTCATGAAGTTGTTGCTGATCACCGCGAGCGCCTCGAGGTCGCGCGGGTCCTGCCCGTAGCCGTGCAGCACGTAGACGACCGGGTAGCGGACGTCGCGCAGGCGGTTGTCCTCGTTGCCGTAGCCGGGCGGCAAGGTGATGGCGATGGGCCCGGTGCGGTTGGTCTTGGGTCCGGTGAAGATCTTCTCGCAGCGCCCCTTGAGCTCGCAGTCGATGCCCAGCTCGTTCTTGGTGGCGGTCTCCGGATTGTCCACGTCCGGCTCGGTGAGCAAGCGGTCGGCGTCGGGCCACTGGTGCGCGACGAAGTAGAACGCCGCCTCGAGGCGGTAGAGGATCTGCGCGCCGGTGCCGACGTGCTGACCATCGCCCGACTCGATCTGCGTCTTGGTGGCGTCCACGTTGCCGTAGCGGAGGCTCGGCGAGGCGACCAGGTCCGCCCAGCGCATGTGCGCGGGGGCGAAGTCGTCCGGGCGCGTGGGGTCCTGCCCCGGCAGGTCCTGGAAGCCGTTGTAGAAGGCGACCGACGAGACGAAGTGGCCGTCGGCGGTGCGGCGCGACGCGATCGCGCCCTCCAGGTTGTCGGCCACCGCGGCGAAGTTGAACAGGTCGCGCACGCCGCCGTCGCTCCACACGGCGAGGTTGGCGAGCGCCTGGTCGGTCATGGGGCCGCCGGGGATGTCGGTCGACCAGCCGCGCAGGATGCTGTGCGGGTCCACCGCGTAGAAGTTCTCCAGCCCCTTGGCCATGGTGAACTTCCCGTCGCCCTCGCCCACGTCGTAGGGCGAAGACTTGGTGTTGGGCACGCCGTCCAGGCCGTAGTCCTCGTAGGGCTCGCCCTGCTCGTAGCGGTGGTCGCCCTCGGTGCCCGACGGGTTCATCTGGAAGTCGTAGTCGTCCTGGTCCGGGTCCGGGTTGGTGACCGCGTCGTAGCCCGGCTCGTTCTTGTCGGCGAGGCCGTCGACGCCCACGTCGCTCCACGGCTCGTGTCCGCTGCGGATGATGGGCTCGTTCTCGTCACGCACGCCGTTCTTGTTCAGGTCCACCGCCAGGGCGAGGTCCATGGGGTAGGCCTGGTCCGCCGACGGCGGCGCCCAGGTGTTGGAGTACGGGCTGTCCGTCTCGCCCACCTGCGCGCCGTCGCACACGCTGATGACCTGCTCGGAGCCGTCGGGGTTGAACTCGTCGTCGTAGTAGCCGCTCGGGACGATCCACGCGTTCTTCGGGTCGCACCGCGACTTGGCGCACTGCTTCTTGATCTGGTTCTGCAGCGCGTTGTTCGGGTCGTTCTTGATGGGCTCGACGGTGAAGGCGCAGTTCGTCCCCGGCGGCAGGCCCGTCGTATCGCCCGCGACCCAGGGATCGCTCGCCTTCGGTCCACGCGCGAAGAAGGAGAGGCCCGCGTCGGCGTTGTCGCCGTTGGGGTTCTGCTCCATGAGCGCCAGGTCGGTGAAGATCTGGACGTACTCGTCGCGGGGGAAGTGGCCGCCGTTGCCGCTGCCGGTCTCGTACCACCAGTGGTTGAAGTCCTCGCTGTGCGCGAAGGTGTCGCGCATGGGGTAGTCGCCCGGCGCCGTCTGCGGACAGGTCTGGCCCTTCGGGCAGAAGCCGCCGAGAGCGTAGTTCTCCACGAACCAGAGCAGCCAGGTCCAGTCGCTCGGCCCGCCCATCGGGGCGATGGCGTCGAACTCGTCGTGGTGCCGGAAGCCGAAGGTGGCCGCGCCGCCGCCGCCCATCGAGAAGCCGATGACGGCGCGGTGGGTGAGGTGGCGCGTGCGCACGATCGAGCCGGCGTCCTTGCGCACCACCGCCTGGTAGGTGCCCAGCCACGGCGAGGAGAAGTGAAGGACGTAGCCGCTGCCGACGGCCTCGATGCGGGGGCTGGCGATGACGATCGGCCGCGGCACCTTGGCGGCGGGGCTGGAGAAGAGCACCTCCAGGTGGCGCATGCGCGCGGGCCCGGGGAACGCGGCGGGGTTGACCGGGATGGTGAAGTCCAGCTCGCGGCGTAGCGGCCGGGTGGTGTCGAGCGCGGTCTTGGCGGTGAAGGTGACGGCCGGCGAGAGGGCGACGTAGTCGATGCCGGACGGGCCGACCAGGTCCGAGCCGCAGCTGATGCTGGCGTCGAAGGGGGGGAGCTTCCACGCGTCGGTGCGCACGAAGGCGTTGGCGTTGGTGGCCAGCGCGGCGTCCGCGAGCCCGCCCTTGCCCTTCATCGAGGGAGCGCCCTGGTCGATCGTGGCGTCCGCCGTGTCACCCAGGGCGCACGCGGGCGCGGCGGCGTCGCGCACGTCCACCGGGAGGTCCACGGTGACGGTCGTGCCGTCGTAGTTGGCGAGGCTCGCGGTGAGCGTCGTCTTGCCAGCCGCGCCGCCGATGACGTTGAAGTCGTAGGTCGCGTGGCGCAGGTCCACCTTCGCGCTGGGGGGCGCGGCGGCCACGCTCCCGTCGGCGCTGGAGAAGTCGACCGACTTCACGGTGCAGACGTCGGGGTCGACCGTCAGCCGGACCGGACGCGACTGGCCGGGCGCCACCACGACCGACGGAGGGTCGAAGGACAGGGCGAAGGTGGTGATGGTCGTCGGGTCGCACGCCTGCTCCCCCGGCAGGTTCTCGTCCGGGGGTGGGGCGGGCGGCGACGATGTGCCGTCACACCGGGCTAGAACGGGCAGGAGGGCCAGAGCGATGGGCCAAGCAAGCTGTCGGGAGCGCACGACCCGCAGCATACGGCATCGGGCCGCCAGCCGTGCGGACCACAGGTCCGGCGAGGCGCGCCCGAGACAAAAAGAAAAGTGCCTGCGCAAAGGGGCCGGGGGGGGCAGCCACACTCCGCGCAGGCAAGAACTCCCTTTGCAGGTGCCGTGCCATGGGTCCCACCCCCGTTTTCTCGGCAAATCCTCGCCCTAGCTGTGCGCTCGCATTGCATGTCTGCAATACGCCATCGCAAACGAGCATGATGAACCCCTCAGGGTGGGTGGTCATGCTAAAGCGCGCTGGCTTCATGTCCGAGCAGCTGGCCGCGCAGATCCGGAAGCGAAAGACCTTCGCCATCATCTCCCACCCCGACGCGGGCAAGACCACCCTCACCGAGAAGCTCTTGCTCTACGGGGGCGCGATCCAGCTCGCGGGCGCGGTGAAGGCCAAGCGCGGCCGCGCCGGCGCCCTCTCCGACTGGATGGAGATGGAGCGCGAGCGTGGCATCTCCATCACCACGAGCGTCATGCAGTTCCCCTACCGCGGGCTGCAGATGAACCTGCTCGACACGCCCGGTCACGCCGACTTCAGCGAGGACACCTATCGCACGCTGCACGCGGTGGACGGAGCGGTGATGCTGCTCGACTGCGCCAAGGGCGTCGAGGCGCAGACGAAGAAGCTCTTCCGCGTGTGCAAGCAGCGCAAGATGCCCATCTTCACCTTCGTCAACAAGATGGACCGGCCGGGGCGTGAGCCCTTCGAGCTCATCGGCGAGGTGGAGCACGTGCTGGGTATCGGCGTCTTCCCGGTGACCTGGCCCATCTACCGCGGGGCGACCTTCCGCGGCGTCTACCACCGGCTCAACAAGGCGGTGCACCTCTTCGACGCGTCGCGGGCCACCTCCAGCGCGGCGGCGGGCAGCGAGGTCGCGCCCGTGCGGGTGACCGGCCTGGACGATCCGCTCCTCAAGGAGGAGCTGGACGAGGCGGGCTACGCGCAGCTCCGCGAGGAGGCCGAGCTGCTCGACGCCGCCGGCGACGCCTTCGACATGGAACGGTTCATCGCCGGCGACGTGTCGCCCATGTTCTTCGGGAGCGCCATCAACAACTTCGGCCTGGAAGCGTTCCTCGACTCCTTCTGCAGCCTCATGCCGCCGCCCGCGCCGCGCATGAGCGACAAGGGCCCCATCCCGCCCGACAGCGATGTCTTCAGCGCCTTCGTCTTCAAGATCCAGGCGAACATGAACAAGTCGCACCGCGATCGCGTCGCCTTCGTGCGGGTGAGCTCCGGGCGCTTCGAGCGCGGGATGAAGGTGAAGCTGGTGCGCACGCACAAGGAGATGCGCCTCGCCAACCCGACGACCTTCCTCGCGCAGGAGCGCAGCCTGGTGGAGGAGGGCTACGCAGGCGACGTGATGGGCGTCTACGACCCGGGGGTCTTCGAGATCGGCGACACCATCACCAGTGGCCCGGAGTTCCGCTACGAGGAGATCCCCAGCTTCGCGCCGGAGCACTTCGTGCGCGCGGTGATGGCGGACCCGATGCGCCGCAAGCAGCTCAAGAGCGGGCTGGAGCAGCTCGCGCAGGAGGGCACCATCCAGCTTTACCGGCCGGCGGACGGCCTCCCGGGCGATCCGGTGCTGGGGGCGGTGGGGCGGCTGCAGCTGGAGGTGGTCAAGTACCGCCTCAAGAACGAGTACGACGTGGACGTGCGCCTGGAGCCGATGAGCGTGGAGTTCGCGCGGTGGGTGGCGCGCGAGGACGGTCAGCCGGTGGACATGCGCGCCTTCGACCGCGAGCGCGTGGGGATCCCGGTGATGGACGTGCGCGACCGGCCGGTGGTCCTGTTCGCCGGAGACTGGCAGCTCAACAGCGCCAAGCGGACCTTCAGCGGCATCACGTACGCCGAGACCGCCCGCGGCACCACGGCGACGGCGTCGTAGCCCCCGCGGGGGCCCTTCGCCGCGGAAACGCGGCGGAACGCGCGATCGTTAGCCGGCTAGCGATGGGACGTGCGGGGCGGGGAGAGGCGACGGACCGGCCGGTCGTTTGTGCGTCCGCGTTCCGGCCATCCCCTCGGCGCCCGCGCAAGCTGGACGGGATCGTTCGCCGGCTAGCGATGGGCCAGGTGGCCTGATGCCACCCCGAAGGAGCCCGCAGCAGCGGGCCAGACTCAGTGGTGCCAGAGGGCGATGCCGCCCAGCAGGCCCGCCACGTTGTCGGTCACCGAGACGTGCGGCGGGAGCTTGAAGTCGATCCGCTTGGCGTTGCCACCACCGAGGTAGACGCGCGTGGGGTTGAAGATGGGCTCGATCTGCTCCAGCACGTGCTTGACGCGCTTGTTCCAGCGCTTCTTGCCCACCTTCTTGAGCGCCTTCTGGCCAATGTAGTCCTCGTATGTCTTGCTGCCCTTGAGGGGGTGGTGCGCCAGCTCGATGTTGGGCACGTACTTGCCATCGACGTAGATGGCGCAACCCATGCCGGTGCCCAGGGTGAGCACCATCTCGGTGCCCTTGCCGCTGATCACGCCGAAGCCCTGGACGCCGGCGTCGTTGAGGACGCGGGCGGGCTTCTTCAGGCGACGCGTGAGCTCCGACGCGAGGGGGAAGCCGCGCCAGGCGGGGTCGAGGTTGGGTGCGCTCCGGGTGGTGCCGTCGACGACGACGCCAGGGAAGCCCGTCGAGATGCGGTCGTAGGGCCCGAGCTGGGCGACGAGCTTCACCAGGGACTCGAGCACCGCGGAGGGAGTCGCCGGGTGCGGGGTCTCGACGCGCACGCGGTCGACGAGCTGCTTGCCTTTCGGGTCGAGGATCGTCGCCTTGAGCCCGGTGCCACCGATGTCGATGGCGAGGGTGCGGGGACCATGCGTCTTGGAGGAGGCCATGGCGCGAGGATACCTCAGCCGCGGGCGGGAGGGGCAAGGCGCTCGCGACCCGCGCGACGGCTACGACCAGACGACGCAGCGACGACCGATCGTCGCGTACTCGAAGCCTGTCAGCGGGAAGTGGGGGGCGAGAGCTCCTGCGCTCGCGGCCCCGGCAGCGAGGAGGAGCGGCAGGAAGTGCTCGTGGGTGGGGTGGGCGAGGGAGGCGCCTGGCCCGCGACGCGCGAAGTCGATCAGCAGGTCGTAGTCCTTGCGCACCAGCGCATCCTCGCACCACGCATCGAACTCGATCGCCCAGCCTGGCGGCGGGGTGCGATCATGGAAGTCGATGGCGCGGAGGTTGTGCACCACGTTGCCGCTTCCGAGCAGGAGCACGCCCTCGGCGGAGAGGGGCGCGAGCGACGCGCCAAGGTCGAAGAGTTTGCGAGGGTCCCCGGGATAGGCCAGCGAGAGCTGGAGCACGGGCACCTTCCCTCCTGGTGAGATGTGAATGAGGGGTGCCCACACGCCGTGGTCCAGCCCTCGATCGACCTGGCGGACCCCCGGGACGAGCCCCCGCACCCGCTCGGCGAGGTCCGGCGCGCCCGGCGCGGGGTACTGCACGCGATAGAGCGGCTCCGGGAAGCCGTAGAAGTCGTAGATGAGGGGGCGCTTCTCCGTTGTTCCGAGGGTGGGCTCCTCCTCTTCCCAGTGCGCCGAGACGACCAGGATGGCAGCTGGTGTGGGCTCGGCCTCCGTGACCGATGCCACCTCTGCTCCCTTTTTCGGGTCCAGCGCGAGGGTGGGTGCGCCATGCCCGACGAAGCCGATACCCATCGACCGAAGGGTTGCCCGGCACCCCCGCCCCGTCAACGCCCACGGTGGGCGGGAAGGGTTGGCTGGCTAACGATCGGGCGAGGGGCGGCCGACGGGAGGGGCTACCGGACCAGGCCTCCGCCCCACGGCAGCACCTCCCGGGTGAAATTCCGCACCGGCTCGCCCTCGGCGCGCACCAGGATGTCGTCCTCCACCCGCACCCCGCCGAACGGCGCGAGCGCCCCCACCACGTCCCAGTCGATGTCCCCCGCGTGCGGCCCGGCCTTCAGGCGGGCGAGCAGCTCCTCGATGAAGTAGACGCCCGGCTCCATGGTGAAGACCTGCCCGGTCTCGATCCGGGCGGTGTTGCGCAGGAAGGGGTTGTCCGCGCGCGGTCTGGTGGTGGCGCAGCCGACGTCGTGCGTCTGGAGGCCAAGCGAATGACCCAGACCGTGAGGATAGAAGGCGCGGCTGATGCCCTCGTGGTCGATGGCCTCGGGGGACATGCGGGCCACTCCCAGCTCGTGGAGGATGGCGGACACCTGCCGGTGCGACTCGTCATGCAGCTCCTCGTACAGCAGGCCGATGGCGATGCGCTCCACCAGCCGCTTCTGCATCGCCTCCACCGCCGCCACGAGGGAGGCGAAGGCGCTGGCGCCCGCCCCGTCGCCCTTGACCCAGGTGCGCGTGATGTCGGAGCAGTAGCCAAGGCAGACGGCGCCCGCGTCGACGAGCAGGCTGGGCGCGCCGGAGGCGTCCTTGCGGTAGCTCACGTGGTGCAGGGTGGCGGCGTGGCGGCCGCCCGCGACGATGTTCTTGTAGGGCGTCTCCGGATCGTCCTGCGCGGTGGCCTTCAAAAAGAGCAGGTGCAGGGCGAGCTCGGCGGTCTCGCCGCTGGCGAACGCCTCGCGCAGCGCATCGTGGCCGCGCGAGGCCCGGCGGTTGGCTTCGGCGATGCACTCCACCTCGTAGGCGGTCTTGCGGGTGCGGATGGCGTCGAAGGCCACGATGAGGGCAGGCGGATTGACGGCCTCGGGGGCGAAGTCCCACCCCGCCGCCCGCCGCTCATCGTCCCCGACGAACGCCACCCGACCGCTGGGCAGCTCGGACCGCACCGCCTCCACCGAGGCGGGCCGCACGAGCTGGAAGGACGGCCAGAAATGGTCCGACTCGGGGGCGGGCGGGGCCTCCCAGAAGGAGGTGGTGTGCGGGTGGATGAGCCTCGGCGGGCCCGACTGGGCGACGACGAGCGCGCAGTCCGGCTCGGCGAGGGGGAGCCAGTGCGCGAAGTGAGGGACCACCCGGAGCGGCCAGTCCTGATCGTCGAAGCGCGTCTTGCGGACGAGGGAGCCGGAGTGCAGCACGGCGGCGTCGAAGCCCGCGCTCGCGAGGGCCTTGGCATAGGCCTCGGTGAGGGTGGCGACGTGCTTGTCGTAGAGCCGGGAGAGGAGGGCCTTGTCCACGGGGAGAAGGGTAGCGCCTTCTGCCGCCCCGTGCCCCGCTCGCAAGCCGGCGAACGATCGCAAGGCTTGCGCGACAAAAAAGCACGAGGGCGACCTGGTCACCCAGGCCGCCCTTCGTGGAGTCGCTTGATCGTGGCGGGCCGCTTGGCCCCGGAGACAGTCTTCGTGCCTCTCACGATCCACCCGCAGAGCGCGTCTCGATCTCCGCTTTCGAGGATCGAGCGCCGCTCCGCGCGTCATCCAGTGGTGCCGATGCCTTCGTCACGGGCCCCGCGCGGTTCGCGCCGGCAGGGCCTGGAGAGGATGGTGGCGGTATTACCGACCACCTGCTTCGGTACGATTCGCCGCCGGTGCACGCGAGCTTGTCGCCTTTCGGCGTGCTGCGTGCGGACCCCCCGCGCCTTGTTACGGCTGGAGGAGCCTTGACCGACGAGAGACCGACCTCTGACGCTCCGTGTCGCCCACAGGCACCCGATGGGGATCCATTCCTCACCGAGCTCGCCGCACACTCGACTCGCGCCGAGCGCCCGACCGCGCGCGCCTTCGTCTTGCGACGACGACACGTGCTTCCACCTGCGGAGCCAGAGCCGCGCTTTCGCCACCCCGTTGAGAGGGTGATGTAGCCACGACCCAGAGCGCCTTCCGCCGTGTCGAATGTTCCGTGGGATTCGAGCCCGCGGATCGAGCACCTGGGGTTTCGGAATGAAATCCCCGCGGTACTCGCACACCGTTTCGCACTCCGCTTTGGCCGGGGACCGCGTTCAGGGCGGTGACCTCGGAGGCTGAGGGCTAGCGCACGCCCGCGGGGTGCCTTGCGACATCCCGTGCGCGCACGCGCGATGCGTACGACCAGCGTCTGCCATCGACAACTTCACTGCGAGCACCCGTGCCTCGTCCGTTCCTGATGAGGTCGCGCCTCGCGTCCGCAGGGGTTTCTCGGCCCTGCGTGCGCCACGCACCGTGGAGGTTGCCCCGTCGGGTGCGTGATCAAGGAGCCCTGCGCTTCACGACGCGTGGCTCGCTTCGGCGGGCCGCCGTGCATTCCGGGGGGCGTGTTGTTCCCACCGCCTGCGCGATCGACCGAGCCTCTGACGTCCCTGTCGCGCCCTCTCCTCGCGCCCGGTCGCGGATTGCTCCGCGGTGCCGAACGGCGATTCGAAGACGCCGAGGCCGGCTGTTCGACGCGCCCGTGAAGGCAACGCCGCTTCCTCGACCCGAGACGCCTTCCGTCGAAAGGAGCTTCTTCCTGCTGCTCGGAGACCGTAGGCCCCGAACCGCGCCCGCCTGGCTTGCGCCGGACGAACGAGCCTGCGCCGGGCCTGGTTTTGCCGCCAGGATCCCGCCGCCACCGCGCCTCTTCACCGTGGGGATGGCGCTCTGCTTTGGGCAAGAGCGGTTCCCATGGCCAGGCCCCCGTTCACGCCCCCGCTTGCGTGGGTGGCGCTTCTTTGGACCTGCGCGGCCTCTCGACTTCTGCAACGACTTTTCTTTACGACGCACGGACACGTTCCGTCCGAGCGCGATCCTCGCCCGCCGCGGGGGATTGCCCCGCCAGCGTTTGCCGCGCGTGTGTCTGGTGCTTGCGCACCTGCCACGAGCAGCCTCTTTCGAAGCCACCCGTGCCACGACGCTGCAGCGAGCCACGCGATCTCTCCGACGCCCGGGCTTGCGCCCGGACCCCTCCGGTCCGAATTCACCAGAGCCCACCGCGCCGGCCTTTTGTCGGGCTGACGCGATGACATGAGAGTCGCGCGGGTCGTCCTCGCTCGAGCGAAGGCGAAAGAGACGAGGGCGTGGTGCCCTCGGAGCTCCTGCCCCGCGCGGCTTTCGCCGGGCGGGTCCCTCCTTGGTGCGAGGACAGGCCCCTCCTGTCACCGACGGTGACCGCGAGCCGGGTTGGAGCCCGTCCGCGAATGCATCGCCGGCCGAGGCCTCCGTTCCGACGCCACCCCGCGAAGGGTGATGCCATTCCGGAGACCGAGGTGCCTTCCACCGTGAGAACCGGACGCCAGAAGGGATTGCTCCCTGGAAACGTCCGGCAGGACCTTCGAACGACGCCGCCTTGTACGGGCCTTGCCGAGCGAAGTGTCCGCGCCTTTTCGAACCCGCCGCGTGCGCCTGGATTTGACGTCCAAGCGTCGCCTGCGGGCCCGGTCGGCCGACCCCCCGAGGTCCGAAGACCCCGGACGGCCCCCGACCGCAGCGCCCCTTACGGCTTCTACGATTGTTGGCTCGCGGAACTGACGTACCGCGAACTGCGAGGGCATATGTGCACCAGAACGGTGACCGGGTTCAACAAAAAAAGTGGCGGCTCAATCACTTTTTTTGTCCACACCGAAGCCCACAGCGTTCTCCTCAAGTTATCCACACATTCTCGGTCGAGGCTGATTTCCGGGGCGCAGTGCGGACAGGGGTGAAAGCTCGATGTTTGATGTGTCAAATGATTGATTGAAATCTCTTCAAACAATTGCGTTTGATTGGAGGGAGCGCGTGGCGCGAGTAAGATGCGCGCATGCAAAAGGGACGCATCGGGGTGCTGGTGGCGGCGTGTGTGTGGGCGTGCGCGTGCGGTGGTGGTCAGGCGGAGACGCACGCCATGCCGGAGCCAACGAGCACGGCGAGCGCGAGCGCAACGGTCGCGCCGAGCGCATCGGCGCCGGGCGAGGCGGCGAGCGCGACCGCGGGTGCCGCGGGGGCACCGAGTGCGTCGGCGGCACCGAGCGCGTCGGCGGCGCCGAGCGCGAGCGCGATGGCGAGCGCGCCGCCCGAGGAGGCCGACACGTGCGGCGCGCCCGCGGTGCCCTTCGAGCAGGCGCTGCGGCCCAAGGTGAAGCGCTGTTTCTTCAAGGCGCGCGCGAAGAAGCCGGACATGACCGGCCATGTGCGCGTCACGCTGCGCATCGACGTGAAGGGGCACGTCAAGAAGATCGAGGTCGCGAACCCGAAGGACCCGAAGGACCTGAGCGCCGAGGCGGTGGCGTGCATGAAGAAGGTGGCGACCGACGCGCACTTCGACGGCTCGAAGTGCCCGGGCAAGGCCGTCATCATGAACATGGCGTTCGGCGCGGCGGCGCGCGAGTAGCGGCCGGCGCGTGGCGCGGTGGCGCCGGTGTGGGCGCGGGCGGGCGCGATGACGCCGGCGGCGCGAAGCGTTGCGGCGAGCGCCACCGAGGGGAACGCCCTCACTCGATCATCGGTGCGGGCCACTCGAACGGGTCGCCGGACGCCCGGCGCCGCTCGATGCGCCTGTTCGCCGCGACCCGGTCCACCAGGTCGAGCCAGGTCCACCCCGACTCGTACGGATCGCCCTCCGCGGCGTGCAGGGTCGCGAAGTCGCCGAAGGTGTTGCGCAGCCGGCTGTGCAGCCGCGACAGCCACCGTCGGGCGCGGCCGCACGCCTTCGGGTGGGGCCAGTGGTGCGGGTCCGGCGTGAGCGCCGAGTCCGTCGTCAGATTGATGAGCCCCGTGCGCACGAGGCTGCGAAACGCTCGCGAGACGCGGCGGCGCCCCTCCGGCGTGAGCTGCACGTCCACCTGCCGCATGTCCTCGAGCGGCGGCAGCCGCTCCACCAGGCCGATGCCCTGGAGTGACGTCACCATCTTGCTGATGGTCGACCGCGCCACCCCCAGCGCCTTGCGCAGATCGCTCTGGTAACAGAAGTGGTGCGGCACGCGAAACAGGGCGTACAGCAGGTCGAAGCGCGCCGGCGTGAGCCCGAAGCGAGCGAGAAGCCGGCGCGTCACACGCAGCGTCGCGTAGTACGCGCGCTTGGTCCCGAACAAGAGCGGTGTCATCCCCCCTTCCTCAGCACGCCTCATGCCACCCCCCCCTCCCACGCGCTCCCGGGAAAACAGGGCGCTCGTTTGCCGGCGAACGATCCACGGGTGTCCCCGGACAGAAAAAGGGTGTCCGGGGACAGGCGGGGCTGACGCTTGCTGGGCGTGGGTGGCTGGGAGTGCGCCCCTCAAATGGAGCTGTAGCGTGCCTTGATGTTCGGGAGCAGGTACTCGTCGAAGCTCCGGGTCATGTCGTACTTCGGCGAGAAGCCCCACTCGCGGCGCGCGCAGCGGTCGTCGACGTCCTCCGGCCACGAATCCACGATCCCCTGGCGGCGCACGTCGGGGACGAAGCGGATGTCGGCGCCCGGGAACGCCCGGCGCACCAGGTCAGCGAACTCGCCGGCGCTCGGCGCGTACGCCGCGATGTTGTACACGCAGCCGGAGAGCTTCTCGGCGGGGGCGTGGAGCAAGCCGAGGAGGGCGTTGATACCGTCGGGCATCGCCATGAAGGGGATGCGCGTGTCTTCCCGGACGAAGCACTCGTAGGGCTGTCCTTGCGCGGCGGCGTGCAGCATCTCGGGCAGGTAGTCGCTCGTTCCGCCGCTTGGCACTGTGAAGGCGCTGATGAGCCCGGGGAAGCGGATGGCGCGGAAGTCCACGCCCTTGGTCTCGGGTTCCTTCGCGAGCTGCCGGTAGTGGCGCGTGAAGTAGCGGCCGAGGTGCTCGCAGTACAGCTTGTTGCAGCCGTACATGGTCGTTGGCTGGAGGCACTGGTCCTCCGCGACTCGACCAATCTCCCGCTTGCGGGCGAGGGTGGGAACGCCGTACGCGGCGATGGAGCTCGGGAAGAGGAACTTGACCTTCTGCCCGTGCCAGCGCGACTGCTCGATGGCCAGACCGAGCAGGTTGAGCGTGCCGGTGACGTTCACCTCGTGGGCCGTCTCCGGGGAGAACTCGCTGCGCGTCGAGAGCAGGGCGGCGAGGTGGAAGATGGCGTGGATCTCGAACTCGCTCACCAGCCGCTGGAGCAGGTGGCGGTCCAGGATGTCGCCCGCGATGGTCGCCACGCAGCGCTTGGCGAGCTCGGGCTCCAGGTCCTTGATGTCGAGGGCGAGCACGTCGTAGTCGGGATGGTCCGCCAACGCGTGGATGAGTCCGTGCCCCATCTCGCCGTTCGCGCCCGTGATCAGCACCACCGGTTTGCGTCGCACGCTGTCCTCCTGGTCCGCGGAACGTAGTCTACGGTGAGAGTCTGAGGTCAGGGGGCGCGATCGCCATGCCGCAGCGCGGCGAGAATCGCGTCGCGGACGGAGGCCAGGGAGCGAACGCCGAGCAGGGCCGTGTGCGGCGCGCCGAAGGCGGCGTCCACGGCCTCACCCACGACGTCCGGGGTCAGGCGGGCGGCCGCGGACAGGCGCTCCTCCAGGTCGCGCAGGGCCTCCGTCGAGGCCTGGAGCTCTCCTCCCACCCGGAGTCGGCCCGTGACGTCGCGCCCCGCGCAGATGGGCCCGATCGCCTCGTCGACGCAGGCGGCCCAGGGGGGATCGAGGGCGGGCGCCGCCTCGGCGGCGTCGGACGACGCCATCGCTTCACCGGACATGGAGCGAGGCTCCAGATCGAACGCGGCAGCGTAGGCACGCACCACGTCCTCCTCGTGGCCGTCACGCCGCAACCCGAGCTCGGCGAGCGTGGCGGGGGTCTTGCCGTCGAACGAGGCGCGCGCGTAGACGTCAAAAGGCGTGTCGAGCGCGATGATGGCCTCCACGACGGTGCGCGCGCTCGCCCTCAGATGACCGAATCCCACCCACCCCACCGGGCGGTGCGCCACCGAGATCCAGTCGCGCCCGAAGTAGTGCGCCGGCGCGCCGGCCTTCGTCAGCGCGCGGAGCAGAGGTCGCACGTAGCGGTTGAGGATTCTGGTCCTCGCGGCAGGGGGTGAGGGCGGAGGGGCTCGGCAGGGCGAGGACCACGTGCAGCGAGCCGGGGCCCACACGGACGGCGGCCCCGCCCGTCGCGCGACGGGCGAGCGGCGACAGCGCGCGGGCGTCGCAGGCGCGCTGGAAGGCTCCCACCAGCACGCCGTCCTCCGCCCCGCGTCCGACGTGGAGCTCGGCGTCGTGGAGGAGCGGCCGCGACAGCGCATCCCGGGAGGCGCGCGCCATCTCGACCACGGTGGCGGCGCGGGCGCGCCGCACGCCGAGCGTTCCCATGCGCTCGTGTTACCACAGCGCCATGAAGGTTCACCGCGAAGAGGCGCGCTTCGTCGTGCGCGTCGAGCTCGCCGCCGAGTTCGACGAGGACTACGAGGGCGACGACGACGGCTACGCGTGGCTTCGGGCGTGGGAGGAGCGGGTGCGTCCCCGGATGCTGAGCGCCGTCTTCCAGGCGCTGCGCTCCGAGCCGGGGTTCGAAGCGATCCCGGTCTCGCGCGGCGCGTCGCCGGAGGCGGAGGCGGAGATCGAGGTGCGCTTCAAGGGCGCCTGAGCGGGCGGGCGCTGTGAGGCGGGGTCGGCCAGACCGCTAGCTTGCTGGCGATCCGCTCCGGCCACGGACGAAGCGGGCGGCCTCGTCCCAGACCTCCGCGTCCACCTCCGCCTGCAACCGCCCACCCCGCTTGGGCACGCTGAGCGAGTGGTCGCCCGCGGCCACCACGAAGAGGCGCGCGCGTTTCCCCAGCTTCGCCAGCACCGCGCGCAGCTCGGGCGGCGTGCCGAACGCATCGCGCTCGCCCTGGACGAAGAGCATCGGCGCGCGGATGGACGGCAGGTGCGCGTCGCGTCGCTGCTCCGGCTTGCCCGGGGGGTGGAGGGGGTAGCCGAAGAAGAGGAGGCCGGCCACCGACAGTCCGCCCGCGACCACCTGGGAGGCGATGCGCCCGCCCATGGACTTGCCGCCGACGCAGAGAGGCTTGCCGCCCGCGCGCTTCATCGACGCGACGCGCCCCACCACCGCCCGATAGCAGTCCTCCAGCACGTCCTTGCGATCCGGGAGCTTCTTGCCCGCCGCCATGTAGGGGAAGTCGAAGGTGACGACGTGGATGCCACGCGCCGCCAGGCCCGCCGCGTACCGGAGCATCCACGGGTGCGACTGGCCGGCGCCCGCGCCGTGCGCGAGCACCAGGACCGCGGCGGCGTCCTTCGCCGCGTAGAAGCGCGCGGGCACCGCGCCGGCGCCCACCGGGACGCGGAAGTCCACTACTTCACGACGCCGAGCTTGCGCGCCACCTTGGCGAAGGCGGCCACCGCCCTGTCGATCTGCTCCGGCGTGTGCGCCGCGCTGATCTGCACGCGGATGCGCGCCTGCCCCTTCGGCACGACCGGGTAGAAGAAGCCGATGACGAAGATGCCCTCCTCGAGCATGTCGGCCGCGAACTGCTGCGCGAGCTTGGCGTCCCCCAGCATGATCGGGACGATGGGGTGGATGCCCTCCTTGATGGAGAGGCCCGCCTTCGTGATGCCCTCGCGGAATCGCTTCGTGTTGGCCTCGGAGCGATCGCGCAGCTCCGTCGTCTTGCCCAGCAGCTCGAAGACCTTGAGGCTCGCGCCGACGATGGCGGGCGCCACGGTGTTGGAGAAGAGGTAGGGGCGCGAGCGCTGGCGGAGCATGCCGATCGCGGCCTTGCGGCCGGTGGTGTAGCCGCCGGAGCCGCCGCCGAGCGCTTTTCCCAGCGTGCCGGTCATCACGTCGATGCGCTTCATCACGCCGCAGTGCTCCGGCGTGCCGCGGCCCGTCTTGCCGATGAAGCCGGTGGCGTGGGAGTCGTCGACCATCACCATCGCGCCGTGCTTCTCCGCGAGGTCGCAGATCTGGTCCAGCTTGGCGAGGTAGCCGTCCATGGAGAAGACGCCGTCCGTCGCCACCATGCGCAGGCGCTTGCCCTGTGTCTTCTTGAGGGCCTCCTCCAGCTCGTTCATGTCGCCGTTGGCGTAGCGGTGGCGCTCCGCCTTGCACAGGCGGACGCCGTCGATGATGGAGGCGTGGTTGAGGGCGTCGGAGATGATGGCGTCCTCCTCGCCGAGCAGGGTCTCGAAGAGGCCGCCGTTGGCGTCGAAGCAGGACGTGTAGAGGATGGTGTCGTCGGTCGCGAAGAAGCGGGAGATGGTGTGCTCCAGCTCCTTGTGGATGTCCTGCGTGCCGCAGATGAAGCGCACGCTGGAGAGGCCGAAGCCGTGGGTGTCGATGGCGTGCTTCGCCGCCGCGATGACCTCGGGGTGCGAGGACAGGCCGAGGTAGTTGTTGGCGCAGAAGTTGAGGACCTCCTTCGCCGGGGCGCCCTCGCGGGGGCTGGAGCGGATGGACGCGCCCTGCGGCGAGAGGATGATGCGCTCCTCCTTGAAGAGACCCGCCTCGCGGATCTCGTTGAGGGTGGCGTCATAGACCTTCTGCGCGGCGTCGAACATGCGGCGAACTGTAGACCAAAGGTGCGGCGCGGGCGACGGCCCCTCCCCTGATGGGGGCCTGCGGGCGGAGGCGCCCTCCCCAGAGCGTTGGCGGGCGAACGATCGCTGTACGGGGTAGCGACGGGGGGGCCCTGGCGAAGGGCAGCCATGCCGGCTCGTTGGCGGGCGAACGATCCAGGCGGAGCGGCGATGGAAACAGCCCTGCAGCCGGGAGGTGACGGAGGACCGTTTGCAGGCGAACGATCACCGCAGCAGAGGCGACGCTCGATGGGGGGCCCGCCCGCCTGGGGGGGCTTGCCGCGGCAAACCGCCCTCCTCCGGGGATGTCCGCGGCGGCCCCACCAGGCTATAGAGGTGGCGTGGAGACCCTGCCCGAGATGACGACGGCCGCGCGCGCAGGCATCGACTGGAAGGCCGAGGGCGAGCGCTGCGTCGCGCTGCTGCAGGACCTGCTCCGCATCCCGACGGTCAACCGGGGCACCAACGACGAGGGCGACGGCAACGAGCGCCCCGCGGCCGAGCGCCTGGCGGAGTTCCTGCGCGAGGGCGGCCTGGAGCCGAAGCTGCTGGAGCCCGGGAACCGCCGCAGCAGCGTGGTGGCGCGGCTGAAGGGCACGGGCGAGAAGCCCCCCATCCTCCTCAACGCGCACCTGGACGTGGTGGAGGCGGACGCGTCGAAGTGGCGGCACCCGCCCTTCTCCGGGGAGATCCACGACGGCTACGTGTGGGGCCGCGGCGCCATCGACATGAAGCACATGGCGGCGATGAGCGCGTGCGTGCTGCGCCTGCTCGCCGAGCGCGTCGGCAAGGGCAAGCTCTCCCGCGACGTCATCTTCGCGGGCGTGGCCGACGAGGAGGCCGCCTGCACCCACGGCAGCATGTTCCTCGTCGACCAGCACCCCGACGAGGTGCGTGCAGAGTACACGCTAGGGGAGATTGGCGCCTTCTCCACCGTCCTCTTCGGCCGCACCTTCTACCCCATCCAGACCGCGGAGAAGGGCGTGTGCTGGGTGCGCGCCACCTACGAGGGTGAGCCGGGCCACGGCTCCATGCCCAACCCGGACAGCGCCGTGCTCCGCCTCGCCGCCGCGGTGAAGAAGCTCGGCCGGCGGCGGCTCCCGCAGCACCCGACGGAGGCGGTCGGCAAGTTCGTCGGGGCGATGGCGCGGGAGCTGCCGCGCCCGCAGCGCGCCGTGCTCCGGCGGCTCACCACGCCCCAGGTGGCGGCCCTCATCGTCGACTACCTGGTGCGCGACCCGGGCCAGAAGCGCACCTTCAACGCGCTGCTCTCCAACACCGCGACGCCCACGGTGCTGCGCGCGGGCAACAAGGTGAACGTGATCCCGGGCCGTGCCTCGGTGGAGATCGACGGCCGCACCTTGCCCGGCCAGACCGACGCCAGCTTCCTCGCCGAGCTGCGGGAGGTGCTGGGGCCCGACGCACGGCTGGAGGTGATGCGATCGCTTCCGCCGGTGGAGGTCTCCGAGAAGACCCCCATGTTCGCGCACCTCTCGCGAACGCTGCTGGAGCACGACCCGCTGGGGCTGCCCATCCCCTTCGTCATCCCGGGGTTCACCGACGCCAAGGCCTACGCGCGGCTCGGCTCCAAGTGCTACGGGTTCGCGCCCGTCCGGTTCGACCCCACGCACGACGTGAGCTTCTCGCGGATGTACCACGGGCACGACGAGCGGGTGCCGGTGGACGGGTTGCACTGGGGGCTGCGCGTCCTGTTCGACGCGGTGGAGGGGTTCGCCCGCTGACGGGCTGGAAACCGCTGTCTTTTCCGCGACGCCACGGCCGGGCTCGCCGGAGCGTACCCCTGGACTGTATGCCGGCGCTCGGATAGAACCGAAGTCTGCCTAAGGGTCCCCAGCCTCGCTTCGAGCGCCGGACCCGTCGAGGCCGCCTGGACCGGCGCCTCGGCAGGCGTGGAGGCTTCGGATGGTCAATCCCCAGATGGTGATGTACGAGGAGGAGTTCAATCAGATCCAGGCGGTCGTCGACCGTCTGGTTCGCGACGCGAACGCCAAGGTCGTCTTCATCGTCGACAAGAACGGGCAGCTCATCGCGGCCGCCGGCGACATCGACAACGTGGACACGACGAGCCTGGCCTCCCTGACGGCCGGCAACATCGCCGCCACCGGCGGCATGGCCAAGCTCCTCAAGGAGAACGAGTTCGCCACCCAGTTCCACGAGGGCGAGAAGGCCAACATCCACATCCAGCTCGTCGGCAACCGCGTCATCCTGGTCGTCATCTTCGATTCGCGCTCCAGCCTGGGCCTCGTCCGGCTGCGCGTGAAGAAGGCGACCGAAGAGCTGAACCACATCTTCGAGTCGCTCTTGAAGAAGGTAGCGGAACCGGGGGCGGACTCACCCTTCGCCGAAATCACGGACGAAGACATCGACAACCTGTTCAACGACTGAACGGAGCGGGCGCGCGATGAGCTTCATCAACTACATGGCCCGCGAGATCAACTGCAAGTTGGTCTACTACGGCCCCGGCCTCTGCGGGAAGACGACCAACCTCCAGTACATCTACGAGCGCACCAACCCGGAGGCGAAGGGCAAGATGATCAGCCTCGCCACGGAGACGGAGCGCACGCTGTTCTTCGACTTCCTGCCGCTGTCGCTCGGCGAGATCCGTGGCTTCAAGACGCGCTTCCACCTCTACACGGTGCCCGGCCAGGTCTTCTACGACGCCAGCCGCAAGCTCATCCTGAAGGGCGTCGACGGCGTCATCTTCGTGGCCGACTCGCAGATCGAGCGCACCGAGGCGAACATCGAGAGCGTGGAGAACCTGCGCACCAACCTCGCCGAGCAAGGCTACGCGCTCGACAAGCTCCCGTACGTCATGCAGTACAACAAGCGCGACCTGCCCAACGTCGCGAGCGTCGAGGAGCTGCGCGGTCTGCTCAACCCGACCAACCAGCCGGAGTTCGAGGCGGTCGCGCGGACCGGCGTGGGGGTGTTCGACACCCTCAAGGCCGTGGCCAAGCTGGTGCTGACGGAGCTGCGCAAGGGCCAGAGCTAGGGGGACGCGCCTCCCGGCCGCCCTCACCCTCGCCGCCCCCTGGGGACGAAGCGCTACCCGTCCACCTGTCCCCGGACACCCCTTTTCTGTCCGGGGACACCCGTGGATTGTTCGCCGGCAAACGAGCGCCCTGTTTTCTGGGGAGCGCGTGGGAGGGGGGGCTGGCATGGGGGGTGCTGAGGAGTGGAGGCATGACACCGCTCTTCTTTGGGACCAAGCGCGCTTACTACGCGACGCTGCGTGTGACGCGCCGGCTTCTCGCTCGCTTCGGGCTCACCCCGGCGCGCTTCGACCTGCTGTATGCGCTGTTTCGGGTGCCGCACCACTTCTGTTACCAGAGCGACCTGCGCAAGGCGCTGGGGGTGGCGCGGTCGACCATCAGCAAGATGGTGACGTCGCTCCAGGGCATCGGCCTGGTGGAGCGGCTGCCGCCGCTCGAGGACATGCGGCAGGTGGACGTGCAGCTCACGCCGGAGGGGCGCCGTCGCGTCTCGCGAGCGTTCCGCAGCCTGGTGCGCACGGGGCTCATCGACCTGACGACGGACTCGGCGCTCACGCCGGACCCGCACCACTGGCCCCACCCGAAGGCGTGCGGCCGCGCCCGACGGTGGCTGTCGCGGCTGCACAGCCGCCTGCGCAACACCTTCGGCGACTTCGCGACCCTGCACGCCGCGGAGGGCGATCCGTACGAGTCGGGGTGGACCTGGCTCGACCTGGTGGACAGGGTCGCGGCGAACAGGCGCATCGAGCGGCGCCGGGCGTCCGGCGACCCGTTCGAGTGGCCCGCACCGATGATCGAGTGAGCCGCGCCGAGCAGACCGCCACCGGACGCTCGAGGCCAGGCGGTGTCTGACGGCCGCGGCCGCGCGCTAGTGGGCGAGGACGATCCATGTCATGCGCTTCACCGTGGCGCCGGTGATTGTCTGCCCGTCGCCCGAGACGGTGCCGTCGCTGGGGTCGACGAGCTGCGCGTTGTTGTCGTCCATCGTATAGACGGTGACCGGGTCCGACGGCGAGAGCCCGAACGTGTTCTTGAACGTCACGGCCATCGGCGTGCTGCTCGTGGTGCCGTACGGGTTGAGCGCCCACATGCCGAGGATCGTCTTGCCGGCGACCTTGCCGTCAGGCGTGAGCCCCGGCTGCTTGTCCGCCGGGACCGCGATCGCGGCTGCGTACGCGGTGGTGACGCCAAAGGGCAGGGAGAGCGTCGCCGGATCGACGGCGAGCGTGACGTCGCCGAGGTCGACCGTCTGCGCCGAGCTGACCACCGTGCCGGCGCCCGTCTCCGGCAGGTAGAGGGGCGCGGCGAGCGTCACGTCCTTGTCGAGCGTCCCGATCGGCTGCTCCAGGGCCGAGGCGGTGCGGCCATCACCCGGCGTGCCGGTCGCCTTGACGTGGTAGCCGTCGCCCGCGGGCACCGTGGCGGTGAAGGCCCCGGCGTCGTCCACCGTGGCGTAGACGCAGAGCGAGGCGCACACGGTGACCTGCGCGGTCGCGTAGCCGGCGTCCTGGAAGTCGAGGACGGTGCCCCCGACGTGGTAGGTCACCGCGGGCTCGTCGGGAGGCTGAGCCGTGTCCGTCGCGACATCCACCGCCGCGTCGTCGCCGCCGTCGGGCGCCGCGGTCGTGTCGGGCGAGGAAGAACACGCCGCCATGGAGGCTGCGGCGGCGAGCACGGTGCCTGCCAGGAGGACGGCCACGAAGGAGCGCATGGACGCGAAGCATCGCGCACGGCCGGGGCGCGTGCAAGGCGTGGGCATGACGCAGCGCGCCGCGCCGACGTCACGCGGACCGGAACCGCCGGCCCGCTCAGGCCGGCTGGCTCGTCAGAGCTTGGACGCCTTCCAGGTGTGGAGCTGACGCCGCCGCCGCGCGTTCTTCGCCTTCAACTTGGCGCGGAAACGAGAGCTGCGGTTGCGGTCGGCCTTGCGCGGCTTCTTGGAGAGCATGATGAACATGGGAGGGCTCCGGAGGCTGGGCGCGAACTGATAGCCGAACGCGGCTTCCTGTGCAACTCGATCAGTTGGGGAGGGGCTGGCCGGGGAGGAAGTCCAGGTCGGGCAGGGCGTTGGCGCCGCAAGCGCCCCCGCCGACGCCGAGGACCGAACCGTCGAGCAGGGTGACGGCGTTCCACTCCGTGTTGGGGTCCGGGAGCGTGCCGAAGGGGGTCACCGTGCCCTTGACCGGGTCGACCTGATCCACGGTGTCGGCGGGCGCGCAGGAGCCCTGCTGGGTATACCCGCCCATCACCAGGATGGTGCCGTCCCGCACCAGCGCGCTCGCCTGCCACGTGCGGCCGACGCTGAGCTTGTACGGCATCACCGTCCACGTGTCCGCCTTGGGGTCGTACGCCTCGATGGAGTCCATCGGCGCGTTGACGCCGCCCGCCGAGCTGCTCGAACCGCCGAAGACCATGACGCGGCCATCCGGCAGCACGTGCGCGGTGAACTGCGAGCGCCCCTGGTTCATCGGTGCGGCGGAGGCGAACTGGCCCGTCTTCAGGTCGTAGATCTCGGCGTCCTTCTGCGCCGGGCCGCAGGCGCCGGAGCACCCGTCGCCGCCCATGATCATCACGCGGCCATCGCGCAGGCGCACGATGCGCTGGCCGAACTGGTGCGTCACCTTCAGCGGGACCGTGGAGAAGGTGTCGGCGACGGGATCGTAGATCTCGGCGGTGGCCGAGCCGCCCGAGGTGATCATCACGCGGCCGTCCACCATGAGCACCGCCCACACGAACTGACGCGACTCGCTCATCAGGCTCTTCGACGCGGTGAAGGTGTCCGTCGCCGGGTCGAAGACATCGGCCGTCTCACAGTCGGTGCCGTTGCACACGGCGCCCCCCACGACGAGCGCGCGGCCGTCGAGCAGCGTGGTGGCCGCGTCGCGCCAGCGCGGGACGCTCATGTCGCCCTTCGCCGGGGTGACCACGTCCGTCTTCCGCGTGTAGAGCTCCGCCGACTTCAGGGCGTTCGCGGCGACGTCGGGGTCGGTGGTGCCGCCCGCGATGAGCACACGGCCGTCCTGCAGCACCGCGATACCCGGGTGCTCGCCGCGCACCTCGGCCATCGGCTTCTTCTGCCAGGGCAGGACCAGGCCCGCGCTCACGTACTGGAACACGCCGCGGCTCACCGACGTTCCCTTGGTGCTGACCAGGGTGATGTCGTCGGTGCCCACCGGCCCGGGCGGCGTCTGGATGACCGCGCTCGTCGGGCTCTTGACGAGCACGGGGGCGCGGCCGTCGGCGATGTAGACCGCCATGTCGGAGGTGAAGCCCGCGCCGGTGAGCGTCACGTAGTCGCCGCCGCTCTGGTTGCCTCGATACGGCTGGAGGCCCGTCACGGCGAAATCGCACCCCGACGACTTCACGCAGACGCCACCGCAGCAGAGGTCGCCCCCCTGGCACGCGTGACCGCATGAGCCGCAGTTGCGCACGTCGGTGGAGAGCTCGGCGCACGTCCCACCGCAGTCCGTCTGATTCCCCGTGCAGGCGGGGCCGCCCGTGTCGGCGGGCGCGTCCACGCCTGCGTCCGGAGCGCCGGAGACATCGTCCGAGCCGCAGGCGGCGGTGACGGCGAGGAGGGCGAGCCCGGTGGCGGCAACGGCGGCAAGGAGGCGCATCCGCCGAGTCTACACCCGCCGCCTCACGGCGAACCCGACACCGCGCTTTCTGCTAGCATCTCGCCGCGATGCCCGCCGCGCAGCACGTCCGTCTCGTCCACGAATTCCGCTTCGAAGCCGCTCACCGCCTGCCGCACGTGCCCGCCGGGCACAAGTGCGCGCGGCTGCATGGCCACTCCTTCCGGGTGGAGATCGCCGTGGCGGGGCCGGTCAACCCCGAGACCGGGTGGTTCATCGACTTCAACGAGCTCTACGATGCCTGGCAGCCGCTCCACGAAGTGCTCGATCACCACTACCTGAACGACGTGGAGGGGCTGGAGAACCCCACGAGCGAGATCCTCGCCCGCTGGCTCTGGGAGCGGCTGGTAGTGCCTCTGCCCGCTCTCGACCAGATCACCGTGTTCGAGACCTGCGAGGCCCGCTGCGAGTACCGGGGGCAGACCGCGTGAGCAAGGCGCTCGTCTGCCGCTGCGAGGACGTGACCCTCCACGAGCTGGAGGAGGCCATCGCCCGTGGCCACGACGACCTCGAGTCGCTCAAGCGCTACACAGGGTTCGGGACGGGCTGGTGTCAGGGAAAATCGTGCGTCGCCCTCTGCGCGCGCCTGCTGGCCGAGCGGGGCGGCAAGGCCGCGCTGCCCTTCACGCCGCGGCCCCCCTTCCACCCGTTGCCGCTGGCAGCGCTCGCGGGCCTGGCGGAGGTCGCGGAGCAGGACGAGCGGGCGGGGAAGCCCCCGCATTGAGGCCGGCGGCGGTCGATCGTTAGCCGGCCATCGATCACGCGCTCCGCCGGGGTGAGCGCCGGGCCCATGGCCGCCGGGCGGCGGGGGTGGCTCTTTCGGGTGCGGGCAGGAGCGTCGGGAGCGTACGCCTGCCAACGATCGGGAACCAGACCGGCTGGACGGGCCAGCTGGCCTGGGGTGTGTACCGTGCGCGGACGCGCGCAGCGGGTTTCGCGGGCATCTCGCCGGGAAGTCGCCGCATCGGCACGTCGATACGGGAAGGTCCGGGCTGGTCTCCAGGTTGCAGACCAAGGTGCACATGGTCCGCTCGTGGTCACGCGAAGCTCTCCAGGCGCTCCGCGCGGGCGCCGCCGGAATCGTCGCCACGGCGGTCGATGTGGGCGTCCTCGCGGCATGCGTCTCGCTGCTGCACATGGACGCGCGCCTCGCGAGCTTCCCCGCGCTGGTCGCGGGGGGCGTCGCGAACTTTCTGGGAAACCGCCACTTCGCCTTCCGCGCGCGCGGGGGCTCCCTGACCCATCAGGCGGTCGGGTACCTCGCCGTCGAGCTCGTGGCGCTGGCGCTCAACGCGATGCTCTACGACTTCGTGCTGCGCACCTTCCCGCAGACCGCCGGCGCCTACTGGGCCGTCCGGCTCGCCACCACGCACCTGGTCTTCCTGGGCTGGAGCTATCCCCTCTGGCGGAAGGTGTTCCGCGTGCGCGAGGCGCCGTCGTCGTCGCCCTGACTCCGGGCGCCGCGGTGGACGCCGCCCTCCAGCGCGCTCCGCCTGAGCCCGGCGATCGCTTGCCGGCGAACGATCGGCCGCCGCCGCGGGCTCTGGCTCACCCCTTGTCGACGGGCAGGCCCTTCTTCGTCCAGTCGGTCCGGAAGTTGGTCGGCAGGTCCAGCACCTTCACACGCAGGCCGAGCTCCTTGAGCTTCTTGTAGGCCGGCCGGATGTTGGGGCAGTCGCTGCGCGGACAGCAGCCGCAGTAGACGACCACGTCGCGGTCCTTCGGCAACGTCCTGGCGACCGCCTCCAGCTTGGCGAGCCCCTCGTCGGTGCTGGCCTCGCCGGCGTGCGTCGCGCCCGGAACGTGCTCGCGGTGGAAGAGCACCTCCGGCCCGACGTGGATGACGATGGGCCCGCTGGCGCCACCGATCTCCTTCGCGAGGTCCGCCGGCTCCACCACGTCGGACGACGTCCACGGCACCGGCGGCCCGTCCGACCCCCCACCCGACGCCACCTCGTCCTTTCCGGCGTGGTGATCGCAGCCGGTGACGTTGCAGACGGCGAGGGCGGCGAAGAAGAGGGCCAGGATGGTGCGGGCAAGCATGGTCCGAGGTTAGACCCATCCGGGCCGCGGAAGGGTTCGCGCTTTCCTCGTCGACCAAGGCGCGTTAGGTCCACGGGCATGAGCTCGAGCGTCTTCGTCACGGGTCTTTTGCGGGGCAAGGTCGCCTTCGTCACCGGCGGGGGCAGCGGTATCGGCGCCGGCATCGCCGGGCGGCTCGCCGAGCAGGGCGCCAGGGTCGCGCTCCTCGGCCGGCGCGCCGAGAAGCTCGACGCCGTCGCGGCGGAGATCCGCGCGGCCGGCGGCACGGCGAGCACCCACCCCGCGGACGTGCGCGATTTCGACGCCCTGCAGAAGGCCATCGATGACGCGGCGGCCGCCCACGGCAGCCTGGACGTGCTCGTCAACAGCGCCGCGGGCAACTTCCTCTCGCCGGCGGCCTCGCTCAGCGCCAACGGCTTCCGGTCGGTCATCGAGATCGACCTGTGCGGCACCTTCAACGCCTCGCGCGCCGCCTTCGCCCATCTGTCCGGCTCGCGCGGGTGCATCGTCAACATCACCGCGACGCAAGCGGAGGTCCCCACCCCGCTGCAGGCGCACGCCGGCGCCGCCAAGGCCGGCATCGAGAAGCTCACGCGCGACCTCGCCCTCGAGTGGGGCCGCTTCGGTGTGCGCGTCAACGCGGTCGCGCCCGGCCCCATCGAGGGCACCGAGGGGATGGCGCGCCTCTCGCCGCCTGGCGCCGAGAGCGACCTGAAGAAGCGGGTGCCCCTGCAGCGCTGGGGATCCATCTTCGAGGTGTGCGAGGCGGTGACCTACCTCGTCTCTCCGGCCGCTGCCTACGTCACGGGCGCCACGCTCCTCGTCGACGGCGGCACCTCGCTCATCGGCGCCGGGCCGTTCCTCGAGATGATGGGGTGACGGGCGGCGCGGCGGTCAGCCGCCCGGGCACGTGAGCACGAAGCCCGGGGCGACGGCCTGGCACGCGTCGACGCACGGCGTCTGCGACGGGAAGCACGCGCAGTCCTGCTTGCCCTGGCACGACGGCGGGAGCGGCTGGCATGCGTACTGGTACAGGACCGGGTGATTCGGGTCGACGGCGTCGTTGGTGATCCGCTCGCAGTAGGACACCTTCGTGTCGCAGTAGCCCGAGCCGCAGCTGACGTAGCCGTCCGGGCCGCTGGAGCATCCGCCCTTGTCATCGATGTCCACACCCGCGGCGTGCGCCACGCACGGGCTCTCGTAGACCTTGCCGTCACACGCGCATGTCGGCGCATACAGGAGCGAGCAGCCGGAGGGGCGCGGCGTGCACGTCCCCCGGTGCTCCACCAAGAAGGAGCAGATGCCGCCCACGTCGCAGTACTGCCCGGCCGGGCACGCCGCGGACGTGCCGCCGCACGACGCGCCGGTGGCGCCATCGGGGGAGGCGCCGCCGTCACTGCCGCCCGCGTCCTTCGTGCCGCCGTCGCTGGGCGAGAAGACGGTGCCGCCGCACGCCGACCCGCAGACCATCCACGCGAGAAGCCACGCCGTCTTGCCTCGCATTGCTCGTCCTCCGCCCGGAAGGATGCGCGTCCTCGTCACGAATGGGAAGGCGCGGCCGAGGTGGCGGCGGGCGCGGCCTGCGGCTGCTCGTCCGCCAGCGCAGACGCCGACAGCAGCACCAGCGCGAGCCACACCGCGTCGGCCACCAGCAGGTGCGTGAGCTGCAACCAGATGGGCGCGAGCAGCACCATGTTGAGGACGCCCAGGCCGACCTGCGTGAAGAAGGCGATCGTCAGCGCGCGGGCGAAGAGCCGCACACGCGGCGAGGGACGCACCGTCGGGACGAAGGTCGCCAGGCCGAGCAAGAGCACGCCCACCGCGACGGCGATGAAGGGGTGAAGGACGCGCAGGCGAACGAACACGTGCGCGGTGAGCGAGAGGTCCTGCGCCATGCCCTCCGCCAGGGAGCGCGACGGGAAGAGCGTGTCGCCGAGGGCGGTGACCGCGCCGCTGGTGCCGAGCAGCAGCATGCCCGCGAGCGCGAGGCCGAGCAGCGCCGAGACCCACCCCTGCCGCCGCAGGCGCAGCGCGGCGGCGCCCGACGCGAGGAATGCGGTGAGCACCAGGCACGCGAGCAGCACGAAGGTGTTGACGAGGTGCATCGCCATCGACAGCGCGCGCATCATCGACTTGTCGTGCGAGACGAGGCGGTAGAGCACGAGGACCGCGCCGATGACCGCCTCGCTCATCGTGAAGACGAAGGACAGCGTCGCGAAGCGGCGGACCTGGCTCCCGCGGGGATACGCGAAGAAGGACCAGACCATCATCACCAGGGTGAAGCCCAGGATGAGCCCGCTGGACGCGCGGTGACTGAGCTCCACCAGCGTCTTGACGTGCGGCGCGTGCGGCACGACCACGCCCTGGCACAGTGGCCAGTGCGCTCCGCAGCCGTCCCCGGAGAAGCTGGCGCGGACGTAGGCGCCCCACAGGATCACCGCGAGGGTGTAGGCCAGCACGGCCCAGGAGTAGCGGGCGAAGCGGGTGAGGCGCACGGCGAGGGAGTTTCTAGCGGACCCGGCCCCGCCCGTCGAGCCGTCGCAGGCGGAAACTTGGCCCGCCCGTGCCGACTCTGCGATGGCGGAGAGCATGAAGCGCACGCTCCTCTCCCTCGCCGTGATCTCGCTCTCCCTCGCCGGCTGTGCGTCGGCCCGGCGTCCCGCGGCCGTGGCGCAGGCGCCGCTGGCGTCGCACATCCTGGCGCCTGCCTTCGACTCCGTCGCGGAGGCGGCCGCGTCGCGCGACGTCGCCGCGGCCTCCGCCGTCCCCGCCGACACGCGCAAGGTCGGCGACTGGGTCGTCACCGAGGTCGCCACCCGCGGCCGGAAGAAGCCGCTCGTGCTCAACCAGAAGGTCATCGCCCGCGACGGCGACGCCACCGTCGTGGAGGTCTCTCTCCAGGACGGCGCGCGCACCGAGACCTTCCGCGTCCGGACGGAGGGCGACGAGATCACCGACGTGACGCGCGTGAAGGACGGCGTCGAGCACGCCTCCACGCCGGCGGCCTACGAGGCCATGCTCCAGAGGACGATCCCCGCGGTCGACCAGAACGACGGGCTCATCGACAGCGAGCCGGTGGACGTGGACTTCGGCGGGTCGACCGTCAAGGCCACCCGCACCAGCTTCCATGTCCACGTCGGCGGCAAGGAGGCGGTCATGACGCTGACGCAGCGCGACGGCTTCGCCTGGGGCGACATCGCCGGCGAGGTCACCGCCAAGGGCGGCAAGATGCTGTATCGCGCCCGCGTGGTGGAGGCCGGCAGCGACGGCGCCCGCAAGACCGTCGCCTTCGGCGACTGAGCCGCGACCGAACGTTCGCCTCAGCGGACGGCCAGCACCAGCACGTCGTCGTCCCCCCGGGCGAAGCGCTGCACCACCGCCTGCGCCACGACCACCGGGTGCTCGCGCAACAGGGCGTGGTCCTGCTCCACGCTGGCGCGTGAGGTGATGCCGTCGCTGAAGACCAAGAGCACCTCCCACGGTGACAGCACCTGCTGCTCCACGCGGGCCGCGCGCGCTTGCCCGCGCATCCCGAGCACGGCGGAGGTGCCGCCGAACCGGTGCGCCACGTCCGGGCCGCTCACGTGCACCGTGACGTTGCCGATGGACGCCGTCTCCATCTTGCCCGACGGCTCCTCGAGGCGCGCGACCGACATGACGGCGCCACGCGTACCCAACGCCGCGTCGTGGCAGCCCGCGAGCAGCGCGTCCAGCGAGCGCTCCGGGCCCGCCCGGAAGCACTCGATCGTCGCCTCGGAGGCCTTTCGCGCGTGCGGCCCGTGGCCCAGGCCGTCGGCCAGCGCCACCGAGAGCACGTCGCGGCGCCGGACGAACGCGGCGTGGTCGCCCGAGACGTCCTCGGCGGGGTGCGGACGACCGAAGATCCCGACCTCCCGGCGCCGCGGGACCGGCTCGGCGAACTTGCGCGCCCACACGCAGCTTCCCTCCCCCAGCCGCACGTCCATGTCCAGCTCGTCGCACAGGGCTCTGACCCCCACCAGACCGATCCCGAGCCCGGTGCGCGAGCCGCCACCCCCGCGCAGGGCGGCCTCCGGGTCCTGGATGCCCCGGCCGACGTCCGCCGCCACCACCTCCAGCCCGGGCACGCCGTCGCGGTCCACCACGCGGACCGCCACCACGCCGTCACGCGCGTGGACGAGCTGGTTGTGGGCGAGCTCGCTCGCCGCCGTCACGATGCTGCCGACGACTGTCTCCGAGAGGCCGAGCGACACCCCCGCGCGCCGGACCCCCTCGCGAACCACCGAGACGGACGCCTCGTCGAGGACGGGGATGGCCTCGGCGCCCCCCAGCCACCCGTCGATCAGAACGGCTTCCACTTGGTGATCGTAATCACGGTGCCCTGGCCAACAACGGACTCGATGGAGAAATCGTCGACGAGCCGCTTGCTGCCCGAGAGGCCCAGGCCCATCGAGCGCGCGGTGGAGTAGCCGCCCTTCAGGACGCGCTCGATGTCGGGGATCCCCGGTCCCTCGTCGCGAAACTCGATGCGGATGCCCATGCGCGAGCCGTCGGTCACCTCCTCCAGCACCGCGCGGCCCTTGCGAGCGTGCATCCAGACGTTGCGCGTCAGCTCGGAGGTGGCCGTCGTCAGCGCGGCGGTGGCGAACGTGTCGAACTTGCGCTCCTGGGCGAGCGCCTTCGCCCTGCGCCGGACGACGATGACGTCGTCCTCGCAGTCGATCTTCAGCTCTTCGCGGCGAAGGACGTCGACCGGCACGACCCCTCTCCTACTTCTGCACGGTCACGAGGCGCTGGCCGAGCATGGCCAGGCCGTCCTCGAGATTGAGGGCGGTACGGATGCCGTCCATCACGTACCCCATGCGGATGAGGGTCGCCGCGACCTCCGGGCGCATGCCGACGAGCACGGTGATGGTGCCCATCAGGCTCGCCATGTGCCCTGTCTCTGCGAGGACGCGAGCGACGTAGCTGTCCACCGTCTCCAGGCCGCTGATGTCGATGACGAGTCCCGTGGACGCGGTCTTCTCGATCGTGCTGAGCACGTCCGCCTGGAAGGCGTTGGCCACGTCGTCGTGCAGCTCGACGTGCACGGTGGCGAGCAGCGTGCTTCCGACGCGCAGGATGGGGATGGCGCCGAGCATCATCGCTCCTTCGCTTCGATCTTCTTGCCGACCAGGGACAGCGCCAGCTCGATGCCCTCCGCCAGGCGGCTCAGGGTGTGCATCGCCGAGATGTCGACGCCGAGCTGCACGATCGTCCGCGCGACCTGGGCGCTGATGCCCGTCAGGATGGTCTGCGCGCCGAGCAGCTTCACGGCGGACGTCGTCTTGACCAGATGGTCGGCCACGCGCGTGTCCACCACGGCTACGCCGGCGATGTCGATGATGATGCAGCGCGCCTGGTCCTCGGTCACGCGCGTGAGCACGCTCTCCATGATCTGCTGCGCGCGCAGGCTGTCGATGGCGCCGACGAGCGGGAGCAGAAGCACGCCTTCGTGCACGCGGATGACCGGCGTGGAGAGCTCGCGGATGGCGGTCTGGTGGCGCTCGATCGACTCCTGATTGGCGGCGATATAGGTGTCGATGGCGAGCGACTCGTCGAAGGAGACGAGCTTGAGGACCGACTCGTACGCCGCGGCGGCCTTTTCGGGGGGAAGATCGCGATGGAGCCGCTCGTGAAGGAGCTGCAGGTAGCGGCGGTAGGCGCCCAGGTACCACTTCGGCGGCATGCCGATGCGCTGGTGGGCGGTGCCGACGCGCAGTCGGTCTTCCACGTAGGCGAGATCGCAGCGACCGGCGAACAGCTCTAGGAAGTATTCCCGCTGGGTGGCCTTGACGCGCCGGACGGTGGCCTCGTCGGGGAAGAACTTGCGAGTCTCCGGGTGGCCCAGAAGAAGCTGATAGAAGCCCTCCACAATTTCGTGGGTCCACTTCTCCGCATGATCGCGGAGGGCGGCCAGGCGTGCCAGATCCTCGTCGGCGACCTCGAAGAACGCGCGGCGACTCCTGAGTTCCGCCTCGTTCAGCTTGAGAATGGTCATGTACTTGCGGTGACTCATGGGGGCTCGCAGGCTACGAGGGATGCGGGGCGCGATCAACGAGACTTGACCACCCGTGCGTCGGAAAGAATAATCGCGTGGTGCGCGACCACGAAGCAAGTGTGCTTCTGCACCTGGCTCACCTCGTCGCGCAGGCGAGGGCCCCGGAGGAGATTCGCGTGGCGCTCGCGTCCGCCGGGGTGGAGATTGTCCGCGCCAACGCTGCGGTGGTGCTGGAGGTCGGGCCGGACGGCTCCCTCCGCGTAGCCGCCACGCGCGACGCGCCGCAGACGCTCTCCGGCTGGACGGCGGAGGCCGAGACCATCGGCCCGGAGCTCGGCGCGCTGCTCCTCACCGAGGCCGGGAAGGACTTCTCCGGCGTCCACGTCGAGCCGCTCGTCTCGACGGGCAGCCTCTTCGGGGCGATGGCGCTCCTCTTCCGGGAGCGTGAGCCGACGGCGCACGATTTGGAGCTCGCCCACGGCCTGGTCGACCTCGCCGCCACCGGCATGGCGAAGCAGGCCCAGGTCCAGGCGCTGAGCGTCGCGCACGCGGAGCTGCGCGCCTCGCAGGAGGCCCTGCTGCGCACCGAGAAGCTGCGGGCCCTCGGCCAGATGGCGGCCGGCATCACGCACGACTTCAAGAACATCCTGAACCCGCTCTCCCTCCACCTGCAGCTCATCCAGCGGGCCCTCTCCAAGGGCGACACCGAGAACGCGCAGAAGGGCGTGGAGGAGGCGCGCGCCATCCTCACGCGCGGCGTGGAGACGGTGGAGCGCATGCGCGAGTTCTCCCGGCAGACGCCGGAGACGAAGCTGGAGACGGTGGACCCCAACTTCCTGGTTCACGAGGCCCGCGATCTCGCGAAGCCCCGGATGGCGTCACGCGGCGGGAGGATGAACGCCATCAAGGAAGAGCTGGGCGAGCCGCCCGCCATCCTCGCGCGCTCCGGGGAGGTCGTCTCGGCGCTCGTCAACCTGATCGTCAACGCGATCGACGCGATGCCCGGCGGCGGCGCCATCACCCTGCGCACGCGCAAGGAGCGCGAGGGCGCCCTGATCGAGGTCGCCGACGAGGGTCCGGGCATGCCCCCCGACGTCCAGGCACGCATCTTCGAGCCCTTCTTCACCACCAAGGGCGAGGCAGGGACGGGCCTCGGGCTGGCGATGGTCTACGCGTGCGTGCAGCGGCACGGTGGCTCCATCGGCCTGGAGACGGTGCCCGGCAAGGGCACCACCTTCACCCTCTGGTTCCCGCGCGGCCGCTGACGCCCGAGGCCGGCGCGATCAGCCGGTGCAGAACTGCTGCTGGCAGACCCAGTGGTTCGCCGTGGGGCTGAACATGCACCGCTCCGGCGGCGTGACGCCCGGGCAGTCGGCGTCGTCGGTGCACTCGTCGGCGGCGGTGTGGCAGAAGAAGCCGAACTGGCCTGGGTCGATGCCCGTCGTGCAGCCGGAGTCGACGGTGGTGCCGGAGGGCGAGCACCACCCGCCCGCGCCGCAGTCGGCGTCGACGCGGCAGTCGCCGTGGAAGCAGGTGTTGGCGTCGTAGTTGGCCGGGTTGCGGCAATCGCACACGCTGCTCGCGCCGCAGTCCGCGTCGGCGGTGCACTGATCGTAGGAGCACACGCGCTGCCCTGGGGGGTTGGACTGCTCGATGGGCAGGGTCTCGCACCGCCCGTTCTGGCCGGCGGTGCAGTCGGCGTCCTTGGAGCAGGGCGCGCCGGGGGGAGGCGTGCCGTTGATTGTCCCCGGCCCGCGCGGGGTCGTGCACGCGTTCCCCTGCGCGCGGTGGGTCTTCGGCTCTCGCAGCGTGGGGGAGCCGTCCTGCCCGGCGTCGGTCGAAGAAGGGCCCACGGTGACGCCGCCGCACGCGACGAGGACGGTGAGGCCGCCGGCTGCGAGAGAGAAGGAGGCGCGCATCGGGCCCCGAGTCTACCGGCAATCCGCGGCGCTAGGCAGCCCCGCCTCGGAGAACACGCAGCTGTCGCGGTCCTCCCGGCACTGCTCCTTCGAGGCGCCGCGACGCCAGTCGGCGAGACACTCGGTGTACTTGTCCTCGCAGACGCGGCAACCGCGCACCATCCTGTCGTGCTTCTTCTGCCGCTCCTGGCGCTCGAACGCCTCCGACTCGGCGATTTGCCGCTCCTCGTCCGCCTTCCGCGCGGCGAGCTCCTGCTTGGAGATGGGCTTGGAGTAAAGCTGCAAGGTGAAGGCGCCCGTGCCCAGGTCGTGGAGGTGCGACTTGTCCAGGGCGCTGCCCCAGTTGGCGATCATGTCGAAGGTGGCGTGCGCGGTCTGCTGCGGGCAGCCGCCGGAGGCGACGCCGCCGGTGGGGCCGTGCATGCCGGGGCCCCCGTGGACCTCCATGCCGCGGTCCCCGTTGCGGTAGATGAAGGCGATGCCCTTGCGCGCGCGATTGGAGATGGTCGCGTCGTCGGCCAGGCGGAGCACCATGCGGTAGCAGTGCCCGCGCTGGAGGGTCACCGCCACCGGCTGAAAGTCCTCCAGGGTGCCCTTGACGAGCGGCCCCTGCTTGGTGAACCCCTTGGTGTTTTTGGCGATGAAGGGCTCCAGCTCGGAGGCGGGGTGGTCGAACGCTGGGTCGTGGTAGGGGGGCCTCGCCGTCGGGTGGTGGGGGCTCGCGGAGGTCGTCGACTCCGCCGGGGGCTGCATCAGCAGGCAGGCGGGGGCGAAGAGGGCGAGGGCGGCGATGGGCAGGAAACGCGGCATGGCGGTCTGAACGTACGGGATTGGTGGGGTCCAGCTTCCCCGGCGTCGGTCCGCAGGGGTCCGGCCCGTAGCTCAGCTGGATAGAGCGACGGCCTCCTGAGCCGTAGGTCGCAGGTGCACGGAGCACGGCTCCGCCGTGCGCTTCGTGGGCCTCGCTGCACTCCGTCCACTTCCTGGACTCCGTGCACCGATGCGCGAATCCTGTCCTCTTTACCCCGACACGCCCCTGCGCTACCTCTCCTGCTCTCGCGCCCGTAGCTCAGCTGGATAGAGCGACGGCCTCCGGAGCCGTAGGTCGCAGGTTCGAATCCTGCCGGGCGCGCTGGGGAAGCTCTCCCGACAGAGAGCGCCCGCTCTCTCTCTCATCCTGACCCTTCGCGCCGCCCTCACTCCCCCCTGCTTCCTTCGCGATGGCACGCGTCGCGCCTCTGTCGTGTGCTGGCCCGTGCGGGCGTCGTCGAATCCTGCCGGGCGCGCTGGGGAAGCTCTCCCGACAGAGAGCGCCCGCTCTCTCTCTCATCCTGACCCTTCGCGCCGCCCTCACTCCCCCATGCTTCCTTGGCGATGGCACGCGTCGCGCCTCTGTCGTGTCCTGGCCCGTGCGGGCGTCGTCGAATCCTGCCGGGCGCGCTGGGGAAGCTCTCCCGACAGAGAGCGCCCGCTCTCTCTCTCTCATCCTGACCCTTCGCGCCGCCCTCACTCCCCCATGCTTCCTTGGCGATGGCACGCGTCAGGCGGCGCCGGGCGCGAGGAGCCAGCCGATGGTCCGCCCGACGGCGATCACCAGCGTGGCCACCGCCAGGTGCTTGGCGATCTCGCGCGCCGGGCTCAGACCGCGGGTGCGCGCCACGTCATAGGTGACGAGGGAGAGCAGCACGGCGCCCCACGTGACGGCCACGATGGACGCCGCCGGGATGCTCAGCGTGAGCACGAGCGCGACGAAGCTGCTCGCCACGAAGAGGCGCGCGCCGAAGTTGGTGAGCGTGACGCGGAAGGCGGCGGTGGACTCCAGCTTCTCCGACTCCTGGTACATGTGCACGCTCAGCGAGTCGGTGATGTTGTCGGCCAGCGCGATGATGAGGAGGCCAGTGACGATCGCGGTGCGCGACGCCGAGGCGGCGGCGAGGCCGACGATGAGGCTCACGCTCGTGACGATCGCCGCGGTGGCACCGAAGGCGTAGCGCCGCGGCTCGACCATCGGCGCCGCCGTCCGCTTCTCGGCTGGAGGCGGCGGCGGCTCGGCCGGAGCCTTCACGCCGAGCGAGAAGTAGGGCGGGTCGCTGGCCGGGAAGGACTCGTCCAGCGCCTCGTCGATGCGCTCTTCCTGGTGGGTACGTGTGGCAGAGGCGCGCTCGGGTTCCACGGATTGCATGTGCGCATGACGAGCAAGACGCGTGCCCCGCCCCTCGAGGAAACGCTGCGGCGGACGTGGCGACCCGGCAGAGCGGTGGGACGCTGGCGCCCGGCTCAGGTAGACTGATCGCGGAGGCTCGATGAGGCTCGGGGATTGGATCAAGGCGACCACCGCCGGCGGGGCGATCGTCGCGGCCGCCATGGCTGGCTGCTCCAGCAGCGACACGACGCCGGCGCCAAAGACGTGCGTGGCTGGGGAGACGCTCTGCGGCGATCAGTGCGCGGAGACGGCGGCCGACCCGGCGAACTGCGGCGCTTGCGGCAACGCGTGCGACACGGGGGAGGTCTGCTCACAGAGTAACTGCGCGCTCCAGTGCGCCGGCGGCTCCACGCAGTGCGGGCAGTCGTGCTTCGATGTCGACGTCGATCGCAAGAACTGCGGCGCCTGCGGCAAGGCGTGCAACGCCGGCGAGGTGTGCGAGCAAGGCAAGTGCACCGCGCAGTGCGCCGCGGCGCAGACGCTCTGTGTGGGGGACGCGGGCGAGGCGCTGTGCGTGTCGCCCCAGAACGACCACGACAACTGCGGCGGCTGCGGCAGCGTGTGCGACCCGGGCAAGGTGTGCACCGGGGGCACGTGCGAGGACACGTGCGGCGCGGGGGAGACGCTGTGCCCGGGCGACGGCGGCCCGCCGGTGTGCGCCGCCACCCAGACCGACAGCGCCAACTGCGGGTCGTGCGGGAACGCGTGCACCAACGGACTGGTGTGCTCCGGCGGCAGCTGCGTCGCCAACTGCGGGCCGAACGAGGTGCTCTGCGACGGCGACGGCGGGGCGCCGTACTGCGCGAAGACCGACACCGACAACGCCAACTGCGGGTCGTGCGGGAACGTGTGCGGCCAGGGGCTCGTCTGCGCCGCCGGCGCGTGCCAGTTCCAGTGCTCTCAGGGCCTCACCAAGTGCGGCAACCAGTGCGTGGACACCGACTTCGACCGCGACCACTGCGGCAACTGCAGCACCACCTGCAGCGGCGGCACGCCGTACTGCGCCAACGGCGCCTGCACCACGTGCAGCAACACGGTGCTCGTCCTGAGCGACACGCACACGGCGACCAACCAGGCGTTCTTGACGGCGATCAACGCCGCAGGTCTGAGCGGGACGATGGTGGACAACGGCGCCAGCGCCTACGCCGGCACCCCGGCCGCCACCAACTTTCGCGTCATCATGCTCATGGTGGGCGACGACTACTCCGTCGACATGCCCACCGCCGGGCAGCAGGCGATCGTCGACGCGCAGGCGCAGGGCATCGGCGTGGTCTTCACCGACTGGGCGGGCTACCACCCCTACAACGGCCGCTGGCAGACGCTCAAGAGCATCAACCTCTACCAGTACACGAGCGGCAGCACGGGCGCGCTCACCTTCACCAACACCGTCGCCCACCCGATCTGGACCGGGCTGCCGAGCTCCTTCACCACCACCAGCAGCATGGGGTGCTCCATCGGCACCATCATGAACAGCGGCACGGCCATCGCGAACAACACGTTCTGCGGCGGCGCGGGCGTGGTGGTGCGATCGAGCCCGGGTGGCCGGCTCGTGTACGTCACCCACGCGGCGAACTACTCGGCCAACACGACCTGGGTGAACGACGCCAACACGATGAAGCTGACCATCAACGCCCTGAAGTGGGCGACGGGCTGCTTGCTCTGAAGGGCACGCCTCGGGGCGCGGTCCACCCTGCACGAAGTCGTGCTGGCGGCGGGTGGCCGCGGGGGAACCGACCGGCCGCGGTTCACGCGATGGTGACGCGCTAGCGCCGCTGGACGCGCGCGCGGCGCGGCGGCTCGCCGGCCTCCGCCTCCTCGTCCTCCTCGGCCTCCCGCTCGTCGGCTGCGGCGCTCACGCGGATGCGCTCGTCCTCCGCGCCGACGCGGACGTCCATCGCCTCGTGCGCGGCACCCTGGTCGGCTTCCTCTTCCTCCGGCGCCTGGCCGGTCACCGTCGACCGCGCCCGGCCGATGGCGCCGACGGCGCGGCGGTTGGCGCCATACACCTTCTTCGCGGCGCGCCGCATCGGCGCCCCGATGAAGAGGGACAAAAGGAGCAAGAGGAGCGGGACGACCGCGCCCACCGCGAGCGCCACCACGAGCTGGGTGACGGTGAGCGCCACCCACACGATGAAGCGCACGAAGAAGGGCACCGGATGTTCACGCCTCCGCCGGGCCCGGCGCTGCGCGTGCTCCGCGCGCCGTCTGGCGTGACGCGCGCGGCGGGCGGCGTGACGCTCGGCGCGGGTGGTGGCGCGGTCGACCTCGCTGCGGATCTTGCGCTCCACCTGATCGCGGATCTGCCGGCCGAGATCGCCGAGGTCCGGCGTCGGTTGCGCGCGCGCGGGCCGGGGTCTGGAGGCCGGGGTCCGCCCGCTCTCGGCGAGCAGCGGACCGATGCGCGTCGCGCGACGGTCGGGGTCGGGCTCCAGCATGCGCTCCAGGATGTGCCGAAGTCGCGGGTTCGCGCGACCGCCGAGCGCGGCGCCCACCTCGATCGCCAGGCCGCGGTGGGGGAGCGACTCCGGCTCCTCCCCCGTGAGCATCGACAGCACGGTGGCGCCGACCGCGTAGACATCGGACCCGGGGCCGGCGCGCCCCTGGAACTGCTCCGGCGCCATGTAGCCGAAGGTGCCGACGACGGTGCTGCCCCCCTCCGGCCGCATGCGCTCGCGCACCGCGCCGAAGTCGACGAAGGCGAAGGAGCCGTCCGGGCGGCGGATGACGTTGGCCGGCTTCAGGTCGCGGTGGAAGACGGGCGGGGCGCGCCCGTGGAGGTAATCCAGCACCTCGGCGGCGTCGTGCAGGAGGCGCAGAGCGTCCTGGTCGCTCAGGCGGCCCTTCTTCCGCAGCGAGGCGAGCGACTCGCCCTCGATCTTCTCCATCACCAGGTACAGGGCGCCGCCCTCCTCGAAGTGCTCGATGTAGCGCGGCAGCATCGGGTGGGAGAGCGAGCCGAGCACGCGGGCCTCGCGCTCGGCGAGCTCCACGTCCTTCCACGCGCGCGCGTGCGCCAGGTCGAAGCGCTTGATCGCCACCGGGCGCCCCTCCCGCTTGTCGACCGCGTCGAGCGTCTTTCCCTGCGAGCCGAGGCCGAGCGTGCCGAGGACGACGTAGCGGCCGTCGCGCAGCGTCTCGTGGGGCTCGGTCATGGACGCCGTACGCTACCCGCGTCCGAGCAGGACGGACAGCAGGCCGTCAACGCTCCCCGACTGTCGCGGCGTGGGCTCGCGGCCCTCGCGCGGGCGCTCCGCGCGACCAGCGCCACGGGTGTGGACGATGGGCAGGGTGTCGCCAGGGTAGCCGTACTTGGACGCCAGCTCGCGGATCTCCATCTCCACCAGGTCCTGCAGCTCCTCGTCAGCGACCTGATCGCAGTGCGTGAGCGCGACGGCGAGGAGCGGGACGCCGAGCTGCCTGGCCCGCTCCAGGCTGGCCCTGTGACCGGGCATCAGCGAGTCGGCGCTCGACACCACGAGGATCGCCCCGGCGAAGCGCGTCGAGCCGAGGAGCGCGGCCTCGGTCTCGGCGTCGGCGAAGTCGGCGACCTGGCAGACGCGTTGCTGACCCTGGATGTCCAGGACGTTGGCGGAGTGCCCGGCGACCTGGATGGCGCGCGGCGCGGCGGACGGGTCAGCGAGCGCGGTCACGAGGTCCTGGAGGAGGGTGGACTTGCCCGCGCCGTCCGGGCCGAGGAGCGCGATCACGTCGTAGGTGCCAGCGTTCGGGTTCGCCATGCCCCGATGGTAATCCGAACGGCCCGGTCGTGCTCAGGGTCGTGCGCCGTGGACGAACCGGAAGGGGAAGCGGATCCGCGTCTCGCCCGGCCGGCCGCAGCCGACGCAGTCGCTACCCACCACGAGCGGATCGAAGCGGCCCGAGGGCATGCCCTTGACGCACGCGTCGATGGCGGGGGCGTCTTCGACCGTCGCGACGGTCCGGCCTTCCTCCGGCGAGATGGTCGCCACGACGCGTACCTCCTCCCCCGGCCGGGTGCACGCGCACACCGCGTGGAACGCCGGGCGCAGGGCGCGCGTCGTCTGCGTCGCGGAGAGGTGGAGGACGGCGCTCACCGGCGGCGCGACCGCGTCGTCGCAGCCATCATCGACGGCGTGAGGCGCGATCGCCGGAGCGCCGACGAGCGCGGACGGCGCCAGGTGGGCTGGCGGCGGCGGGGCCACGGCGCAGCTACTGGTCAGCAGTGCAAGAGAGAGGCCGTGGCGCAGCAGGGCACGTCGAGCCGCGATACCCATGGAAAATGGGGACAACCGCCGACGCGCGAGGTTCCCCTCTGCAGCAGCGTGCGACGATGTGCGCGGAGGTCCGCTGAATGCGCGTGCGGGGCTTCGTGTCCAACACGGGGTAGCATCTTCCCCGGAGGTGATTCATGCGCGTGCTCCGCTCCCTGGCGCTGGTCGGGTTCATCGGTCTCGCTTCGCTGGCCGGCACCGGCTGCAAGAAGGCCATGGTGACCGCCGACCAGATCGAGAAGTCGGCTGCGGCGATCACCACGCAGTATGATCACGGCACCGGCGCGTGGATCATCGGCGCCGATGGCAGCGTCTCCGCGCTCCTTCACGGCGAGGACGGCAAGCCCATGCCCGGCGTGGTGGGTCAGGTCAGCTTCGAGCAGGACGGCAAGACCAAGACTGTGCCGGCGACTTACAACGAGAAGACCGGCGTGCTCACCGCCACCGGGCCGAAGCTGGACGCGGATCTCAACCACGTGACCTATGCGCTCGTCGCCGACGGCAAGCCGATCGACGGCGCCATCGACGTGCCCCGCGGGGGGACGCAGGACCTCGTCGAGACGGCGAAGCTGCAGACGACGATCCCCGAGGACAAGACGGTGGGACCGAACGGCGGCGTCGTGCAGGTGGTCGGGCCGGACCGGGTGGAGGTCGTCGCCAACCGGGAGACCGGGGAGGTGCGCGCGTACGTGCTCGACGCCGACTACCACGTCGTGGACCCCGGCGACCGCAAGATCACGCTCGCCTTCGAGGGCCACGACCCGGAGGTGGTCGTCCTCACGCCCGCGCCGAAGGGCAGGTTCGTCGTAGGTCACGTCAGGACGCGCGTCGACCCGGTGCACGTCACGGTGGCGGTGAACGTCCACGGCGCGACGCACGCGTGCCTCGTCGGCTGGGTGCCGGGCAAGGTGGTCGTCGTGGGCCACAAGGCGCCGCGCGTCCACGTGTTCGTGGTCGCCCAGCCGGTGTGGGACGAGGACGGCGTGGTCGTGCTGCACGGGCATCACCACGGTCACGGCGTCGTCGTCGGCGCGCCGGGCGTCGTCGTCGGTGCGCCCGGTATCGTCGTCGGCGCGCCGGGTGTGGTGGTGCACGAGCCGGGACACGTTCACCTCGACGTGCACGAGCACGTTCACTTCGGCGGCGGGGGACACCACCACCACTGAGGCGGAGCCCTCGACGGACGATCGGACTCGCGGCCGGCACCCACGCCGGCTAAGTCCTCGGCGTGGATCCCTGGCCGAAGCCCGTCAGGCGCCTCATGGCCGCGCGCGCGGCGCGCAGCGTGGGGCAGGGCGCGCTCGTGGCCGCGTTCGCGCTCTACCTGCGCGCGCTCGGCTGGTCGGCCCCGGCGATCGGCGCCACCCTCTCGGCCGCGTTGCTCGTCGGGGCCGTGCTCACCATGGTCGTGGGGCCCCTCAGCGACCGGCGAGGCCGCCGCCGCTTCCTGCTCGTCTACGAGGCTCTGCAGGCCGGCGCGGCGCTGCTCGCGCTGGTCACCGCCTGGCCGCCCGCCCTGGTCGCCGGGGCCGTCATCGGGGGCTTCGGGCGCGGCGCCAACGGGAGCGCGGGGCCCTTCAGTCCGCTGGAGCAGGCGTGGCTCGCGCAGGCGGTCGCGCCGGCCCGCCGGGGGATCGTCTTCAGCACCAACATCGCCATCGGCTTCGTCGGGATGGCCTCGGGCGCCGTCATCGCCGGCGGCGTGCACTTCCTCATCCGTCCCCTCGGGCCAGTCCTCGCCTACCGTCCCCTCTTCGCGCTCTCCCTCGCCGGGTCCGTCGCCGCCTTTGCCCTCGTGGCCAGCCTCGCCGAGCCCGGAGGCGCGCCGCCAGGGTCGGCCGCGGACGGCGCGGCGGCGGAGAGGAGCACCGAGAACCGACTCCTCGCGCGGCTGGTGATCGTCAACACGCTCAACGGGCTCGGCATCGGGATGATCGCGCCGCTCATCGCGTACTGGATGGCGCTGCGCTTCGGTCACGGTCCTGGGTCCATCGGCCCGGCGCTGGCGGCGAGCTTCGTCTTCGGGGCGCTGGGGTCGCTGGTCGCCGCGCGCCTGGCGCGCACCTACGGCCTCATCCGGCCCGTCGTGGTGATGCGCGGCGTGGGGCTGGTCCTGCTCGTGCTGGTGCCGCTGGTCCCCGCCTTCGCCGTCGCCGCGGGGCTCTACGCGGTGCGCGCCGGCTTCAACCAGGGCACCGCCGGCGTGCGGCAGGCGCTGGTCATCGGCCTCACGCGCGACAGGCGCGGCCTCGCGGCGAGCGTGCAGAACGTCTCCATCCAGATCCCGCGGGCAGTGGGCCCGCTCGTCGCCGCGCTGATGCTGCACGCCGGTATGCTGCGGGCACCCTTCTTCATCGCGGCGGCGTTGCAGGCGGCGTACCTGGCGCTGTACGCGCGCTTCTTCGCCGGGCACGCGAGGGGCGGCCCGGAGTGAGCCCCGGCCGCTTGTCCTCGGCGGACGGACCGAAGGACGCGACACGGAGCGGCGCGCCCAGGCGGGCGGCGATCTCCTCGGCGAAGCGCAGCGGGGGCTCCCACGCGTCGCGTTTCTCCATCACCGGGGCGAGATCGAAGAGGGCGCGGGCGAGCCGCGCCTGGTGATCCAGATCGCACGGCCGGCGCACGCGGATGGCCGTGGCGCGGCCGCCGTTCATCTGGAAGAGCTGCGGGTGGACGGGCCCCTCGTACGCCACGGCGAGCGAGACCGCGGGCAACAGGGAGAGGCGGTCCAGGTTGGTCACCACCAGGCCGTCGATCCCCCCAGCACCTCCACGGCGTAGGCGACAGCGACGAGGTCGAGGGCGCCGCTGCGCAGGCCGCCCTGCCACTCGCCGGTCGCGTTGTGATCGTGGGCGGAGAGGCGGGCCATGGCGGGGTCCCCGGTGACGAAGGGGCCGGCGCCGTGGCGGGTCATGTATCCGCGCAGCACGCCGAGCCGCTCGACCGGACCGGCGAAGCCCGCGCGGGCGAGGAGCTCTCGCGCGTTGGCGAAGGTGATGTCGGTCCAGGTGGTGTGCGGCTGGAAGCCGTAGTCCTGGTCGAGCAGCACACCCTGGGCGCCCTCGAACACGACGTGAGCGTCGCCGCGCAGCGCCTCGCCCAGGAGCGAGACGTCGACGACGTGCACGCCGCGGCGGAACGCGGCGAAGCGCTCGAGGCACAGCGCGACGCTCCGCTCGTCCTCGATGAGGGCGAGCTCCCGCCCGACCGCCGGCGTCGCCGGCAGGGTGGGGCGCAGGTCTCTGGTGAGGGCCAGCTTGCGGGCGCGCACCGCGTGGAGCTTGGCGCGGGCCACGCCGGGCCGCGCCAGGTCGGCGACGCGCAGCGCCTGCTCCGGCGCCTCGATCGCGTCCTGGGTGGTCTCGCCGATGCCCATCCCGCAGCTCCCGTGGCGGCGGCTGCGGGCGCTCTCCCGCAGGCGGTTGGCGGCGACGTGGAACGGCGTGGTGACGAGCGCCTCGCCCTCGACGAAGACGCGGGAGAGCGGGCGCGCGACGCCGAGCGCGCGGAGGTGCGCCGCCTCCGCGAGCAGCGCCACCGGGTTGATCAGCACGTGCCGCGAGAGGAGCGTCGCGGCGCCGGCGAAGGTCCCGCTCCCGAGCTGCGAGAAGGTGTGGTGCACGCCGCCCGCCACCACGTTGTGCGCGGCCTGCGCGCCCCCGTTGTAGCGGACGACGAGCGACGCCGGCTCGCGCCGGGCGAGGTAGTCGACCGTCGTGCCCTTGCCCTCGTCGCCGAAGCCGAGCCCGGCGACCAGCGTGACCTTCACCATCGCGCCACCACTCCGGCGCTCAGAGCCGCTCGACGCGGGAGGAGCCGGCGGGCCGCTCCGGGATGGAGCCCGTCCCCACACGCGCGAGCGCCGTCTTGCGGGCCAGCGGGTCCAGCGCCGAGATCACCGCGAGCGCGGTGGCGTCGTCCGCGCCGGTGTCGGCGAGGTCGGCGTCGATGCCGTCGCGCATGACCGTGCCCTCCACCAGGCCGATCGCCACGCCGATGGTCTCGCAGACGGCGCCAGGGTCGTCGAGCATCAGGACGTTCTCGGCGCCGAGCAGCTCGGTCCAGCGCTTGCGGAGCGCGGGGTCGGCGCCGTGGCTCGCGCCGCGCGGGATGACGAAGAAGACGTGGTAGCGGGCGCGCGCCTCCCGGATGACGTCCTCGACAGAGAGGTCCTCCGGCACGTCGTCGCCGACCACGCGCCGGAGCTCCTTCCGCGTGGCCACGCCGTACGGCATCTCGTCGCCGATGACGAAGAGGTAGCCCTTCTTCTTGCGCTTCTCGAAGCAGTCGATCACCGTGTGCCGCGCGAAGAAGTACAGGGCGTCCTGGTAGCTCTCCTCGTACGAGCCGCCGCCACCGCCCTCCAGGTACAGGCGGCCGAGGTCGTCGTCCATCTCGATGCCGCTCTCGAACTGGCCGATCTGCAGCGGCACGCTGTCGGCGAAGAAGTCTCCCACCGCGCCGAAGAGGATCTGCGGGTCGGTGACGTAGCCCTTGCGGAGCAGCAGCCCGAGGAGCTGCGGCAGCTTCTTCTGCAGCATGACCGGGATGCCGCCCATCGAGCCGGTCACGTCGAAGACGACGCCCACCGCCACCGACTGCGGGTGCGCGGCGGAGTCGCGCGACTCGCGCGTGACGTTGCGCGGGTCCATCTTGGGGTGCACCGCGCGGCGGGCCTTGCCGGTGCGCACCGCGTGGTCGTGGGCGAAGGCCGGCGCGCCCGTCCTCTTCCTCAGGTGCTCGCGGTCGCGGTAAAAGTCGTCACTCCATCGGCTGCTTCCCATGGCTCGGTCTCCTTTCGGGCTCGCGAGGGCATCGCGAGCGGTCTGTAGCGGGGCTCGCCGACGAGGCGCAGGAGCAGCTCGTCGAGCTCTTCGTGGAGCTGCCACGCGTCGTCCGGGCGGCGCGCCGGGCTCGGCGCGAGGCAGCAGCGGAGGAAGGTGGCGAGCGGCGCGGGGACGCGCGAGGGCACGGTGCGCGCCGTCACGTCACCGCCGAGCAGGGCCACCGCACACGCCGCGGCCATGGCGATGTCGGTGGCGGGGGTGGCAGGCTGCTTCGCCGTGACCTCCGGCGGGTAGAAGGCGCGCCACGCCGGGCTGAGCGCGGCGATGCGCGTCCCGGTGTCCACCGCGTAGCAGAAGTCGACGAGGCGCGCGCCGTGTTCCACGGGGTGGACGAGCACGTGCGGCGGCACCACCGCGCCGTGCACGAAGCCACGGCGATGGACGAAGCCGAGCCCGGCGAGCAGGCGCTTGAGCATCCACGCGACGTCGCGGAGGTCGAGGCCGGCGGGGTGCGCCGCGAGCACCTCCTCCAGCGAGACGTGATCGGCGAAGTGCGGCAGCACGTTGACGCGCCGCTCCCCCCCGGACGCGCCGCGCAGCACGAAGGAGTCCACGAGGCGCGGGAGGTAACGGTGAAACCGGCGGTCCGGCGTGCCGGCCGGGGCGAGGCGGCCGAGAACGCGGGACTCGTTCAGGGCGAGGTCGGCGTCGCTCGGGCGGCCGAGCACCTTGAGAACGAGGGGCGCGCCGGCACTTCCGTGGCTCGCGTAGACGTCGCACAGGTCGCCCCGCGCGACGCGCGGCCCCACGCGGTAGCTCCGCGAGCCGGCGCACAGGACGACGGGCGATGGGGCGGCGGTCCTGTCGCCGTAGGTGCCGGCGCCGAGCTTGGCCTCCGCCGCGCTCAGCAGCTCCGCCAGCCTGAGGAACGCCTCCCTCGCCACCCGGGCGCAGGCGGGATCGCGGTACCGATCCGGGTGAAGCCGCGCGGCGAGCCGCCTGTACTGCGACGCGAGCGCGCGCCGGCGGGCGCCGGCCTCCCCCGCGAGGGGCCCGAAGAGGTCCTCCGGCACCGCGGCGCGGGTCACCCGAGCGGCGAGATTGAAGAGCGGGGAATCGGTCGCGTCCACAAGAAAAAGTCTAGGTACTCTTTTTAGAGTGTCAATGACTTTATCTCACGGTTCGCCGCCTCTCCGCGGCGCCGGCTCTCTGTGCCCGGCGCGAGCTGACCCCGCAGGCGCCTGCATGGTAGGTTGCCGCCGTGGAATTCCTGCACCACCTCCTGGAGCAGCGCGCGGTGCGCGCGGCGGCCATCGCGGTCGGGTCCGTGCTGGCGGCGTACCTCGCCGAGCTCTTCATCCGCGCCACCTTCATGGCGCTGGCCCGCAAGACCGTCTCCGACCTGGATGATCGCATCGTCGCCGCCCTGCGGCGTCCGGTCTTCGTCAGCGTCATGCTCGTCGGGCTCGACTGGGCGGCGGGCACCCTGGCCCTCCCCGCCAAGCCGATGAACGTGACGGAGGCCGTGCTCAAGACCATCGCGGTCTTCGTCTGGACCTCGGGCGCCTTCAAGGTCGCGACCGCGGTGCTGGAGACGCTCAGCCGGCGCGCGCACGAGTCGTCGGTGGTGCAGCCGCGCACCCTGGCCGCGTTCGAGATGGTGAGCCGCATCGCCGTGGTGGGCGCCGCGGTCTACTTCACCTTCCTCGCCTGGCACATCGACGTCACCGCGTGGCTCGCCTCCGCCGGCATCGTCGGCATCGCGGTGGGCTTCGCCGCCAAGGACACGCTGGCGAACTTCTTCTCCGGCATCTTCATCCTGGCCGATGCGCCGTACAAGGTGGGGGACTGGATCGTCCTGGACGGCGAGCTGCGTGGGCAGGTGACGCGCATCGGCATCCGCTCGACGCGCATCCTGACGATGGACGACATCGAGATCACCGTCCCGAACGCCGTCATCGGCGGCTCCAAGATCGTCAACGAGGCGGGCGGACCGTCGGTCAAGCAGCGCGTCCGGGTCAAGGTGTCGTGCGCCTACGGCTCCGACATCGACGTGGTCCGCAAGGTGCTGCAGGGCGCGGCCGAGGGCGTGGAGGACGTGTGCAAGGAGCCGCTGCCGGAGGTGCGCTTCCGGGACTTCGGCGACTCCGGCCTGGACTTCGAGCTGCTCGTTTGGCTGCAGGAGCCGCACAAGCGCGGCATCCTGGTCGACCGCCTCAACTGCCGCGTCTACAAGGAGTTCGCGCGCGCCGGCATCGAGATCCCGTACCCGAAGCGCGACGTCTACATCAAGGAGATGCCCGGGGCGCGCGCGTAGCAGCGCGCCGCGCGTTGCGCGTCAGCCGATCCAGCGCTTGTGCCGGAACCAGAAGAAGGCTCCCAGCGCGATCAGCGCCATCAACCCGAGCGCGAAGGGGTACCCCAGCTCCCAGTGGAGCTCCGGCATGTGCTCGAAGTTCATGCCGTAGAGACCGGCAACGAAGGTCAGCGGCAGCATCACCGTGGAGATCAAGGTGAGCGTCTTCATCACGTCGTTCATCCGGTTGGACTGCACGCTCAGGAACGCGTCCAGCGCGCTCGTCACCAGATCGCGGTAGCTCTCGGCGAGGTCGCCGACCCGCACGAAGTGGTCGTGGACGTCTCGCAGGTACGGGAGCAGCTCGGTGGGGAAGGTGTCGAACTCGCCGCGGGAGAGCCGCAGCAGCAGCTCGCGCTGGTGCACCGAGACGCGACGCAGCGCCTGCAGGGATCGCTTCAGCGAGAGGATCCGCCCGAGCACCGGGCCACCCTCCGGCGTCCCGGACTTGGCCAGGACGTCGTCCTCCAGCGTGCCGACCTCGTCGTCGAAGGCGTCGATGATCGGGAGGTACGCGTCGACGAGCTTGTCGAGCACGGCGTGGGCGACCCACGCCGTTCCGCGCGCCAGAAGGCGAGGCGAGCGCGCGAGGTCCTCGCGCACCGGGCCGGTCGTCATCCCCGTCGGGTCGTGCGTGAGGACGAAGGTCGCGCCCACCACCAGATCCAGCTCGCAGGGGACCAGCTCGTCGCCCTCGCGTCGCAGGGCGTGGGCGCAGACGTAGAGGTAGTCGGGGAACTCGTCCACCTTCGGACCGGGCCGGTCGGTCCACACGTCCTCGACCGTGACGGGGTGCAGCGCGAAGACCTCGGAGAGGAGCGCCTCGGCCTCCGGAGTCTGCGTCTCCAGGTCGACCCACATTCGCCGCTTCGCCTCCGCGGCGGCGCGTATCTCGCCGACATCGCTCGTCTGGCGGATCACGCCGTCGTCGAGGAGAAACGCGCGCATGGATTCAGGCTAGGGCGCCGCCGCCGGCGAGGACCACTTTCCGGCGTAAAAGCGGCGCGCCGGGGCAGATAGGCGCGGCGCGCGTGGCTGGCGCTCGTCTATCTACGCCACCTGCGCGAGCGCCTGCTTCCACGCGCGCCGCGCGGGCATCCCTGCGGACTCCAGGGCGGGGACGATCACCCGGCCGACCACGTCCAGGAACAGCCGGCGCGCCGCCCCGCCGTCGCACACGCCCAGCGCCTCTCCCCCCGCGATGGGGCTGCCGGGTCGCAGGTGCGCCAGCTCGTGCAAGAGCAGGTGCTCGAACGCGTGCGGCAAATACGCGGCGACGCGACCGCGGGCGGCGCCGTCCATCCCCGCGAGCTCGGAGGCCACCACCCGCCAGCCGAAGCGCGCGTGGCCGATCTCGTCGGCCCAGATGCGCGTGAGCAGATCCCGCAGCGGTCCGGCGGGCATCTGCTCACGCTCCGCCGCGATGAGGGCGACGGCCACCGTCTCGCTCATGCACCCGATGCTCAGCAGGTTCATCACGACGGCCTCGCGCGCCGAGACGCCGCCGTGGCGGGGGACGGGCGGTGGGGCGGCGCCCTCGTGGATCGCGTCGGCGCCCAGGGCCTCGACGACGGCGCCGCAGAGCACGCCGTGACGCCGCTCCTCCCGCGCGAAGCCCGCGCAGGCGCGCACCTGGCTCTCGGCGAAGCCCGCGCCGCGCATCTGCGCGGCGAGCGCCACGAAGACCGCGGAGGAGACGTGCTCGTGGAACATGCGTCCGCGCCACGTCCGCACCGCGGCGTCGCGAAGGCGCGCGGACCGGGCCGCAGGGATCGCCGGGGCGAGCCGGCGCGCGGTGCGGCGCAGGTCCACCCGCAGGGCGCGACGGCGCCGCCGGGACGGGCGCGTCGACGGCGGCGGAGGCGGCCCCCAGAGGTCGCAGGTGCTCACCGGATCGCCGGTCGCGTCGCAGCAGGCGAGCAGGTCGACGAGCCAGCGCGTGGCGTTGGGGTCCTCGTGATCCTTCGAGCCGAGCTCGATGACCCGACAGCACGCCATCAGGTCCGGATCGCCGGCGTCGTCCAGCTTGGCCACGCCGCCGTCCAGCTCCACTCGCGGGTAGACCGCGGCCAGGCAGCACCCCCAGCCCGCGTCGTCGACCGCGACGCCGGGAGGCGGCGACACGAAGACGTCGGCCGAGGCGTCGAAGCCGACGTCCTTCCACGCGTCGTCGATCACGCACGAGGGTGGCGGCGAGGCGTCGGGCTCGGGTGCCGTGGCCTCCGCGTCGCACCCGGCGGCGCCGAGCACCAGCGCGACCTTGGCCGCGGCTTCTAGCGCGCGGCGGTAGGCGAGGGGCTGCATGACGTCGCGTCGAGCGTACCAGGCGAGGGCGACCCGGACCACGGCGCCCGCCTGTCCCCGTGGTACGCTCGCGGGCGATGAAGGCGCGCCTCCTCTCCAGCCTCGTCGCGCTCGCCGTGGGCGTGGCGGCCGCCGCCGCCTGCGGCGGAGGTGGCGACACCAGCGGGCCGAACGGTGGCCCCACGGTGCCCGACACGCTGCCCGACGGCGGCCCCGCGCGCACGCCGACCGCCTGCGACCCCGGCGCGTGCGACTGCTCCAACGGCGGATGCAGCTCGCAGTGCGCCAGCGCCCCCTGCGACATGGACTGCTCCGGCGGCAACTGCGCGCTGGTCTGCGCGCCGACCGGGGAGTGCACGCTCGGCTGCTCGGGCGGCAAGTGCGTCGGCTACTGCGGGCCCGGCCCGTGCGAGGTGGACTGCTCGGGGGGTGGCTGCAACACCTCCTGCCCGAAGGACGGCAACTGCACGGTCCGCTGCTCCGGCGGCGGCTGCTTCACCGCCTGCGCTTCGGGGTCCACGTGCGCGGTCTCCTGCTCGCAGGGTGGCTGCTCGCTGAGCTGCGGGAGCGGCGCGACGTGCTCCTTCACCGACTGCTCGGGCGGGGGATGCGCGTGCACCGGGGACGGCTGCAAGTAGGCCGCGCCACCAGCGACCGAGAAGAAGGCGTCAGAGGCTGCAGACGCCCACCCAGGGCGGGCCGCCGTCGGTGTTGGGCTTGCAGGTCGTCGGCGTCGGGCAGTCCTTGTTGTTCGGGTTGGCGCCGGCCCCGCAGAGAACCACGTCCGGTACAACGCACTTGCTGGCTGGGACGCAGCTCGTGGAATCCACTGTGACCGCGTTCGGCGTGGGAGCGGTGACCTTGGCGCAGCAAACGTGACCCTGCACGGGGCAATCCCGGCTGTCGACGCAGGTCAGGTAGCCCGCGCAATGCGTCGTGTCCTGAGCGGCGACGCAGCTGGTCTTGCTCCAGTCCGGATTGGCGCAGCACACGCGGTCCTGTCCGCCGCACTCGCTCTGGCCGCCACACGGGATCGCGCGCGGCCCGGCGTCGATGACGCCACCGTCACCCGAGTCGGCGACGTCGCCACCGCCTCCGTCGTCCTGCCCGCCGTCGGCGATCGACGCGTCGCCGCCACCGCCATCCTTGCCGGAGAAGCTGTCGCCGGAGCAGCCCATGTTGAACACCAGCCACAAGCCAAGCAAGACGCGAGCGTTCATCCTCTCATGATAGCGTTGCACGTGGCGCCGGCCAACGGCCCCACGCCCTTTGCAGGCGACCACGGCGCCAGGACGAGCAGGAAGCGACGCGCCGCCTGGGACTCAGGGGCGCTCGGTCGCCAGCTTCGTCAGCAGTGACTCCATCCGCGCCAGGCGGTTCATCAGCTCGGCGTGGTGGCGCTGGTCCTCGGTGGGCGTCCACTCGCAGAAGGTGAGCGCGCCCCCCACCTCGATGCGCGCCTCCTCCACCAGCTCGAGGCGGGCGATGCCCTGCCGGCGCGCCGCCGCCTCCAGCTCGTCGCGGGTGATGAGCTCGCGCGCCAGGTTCTTGTCGATGACGTGGCCGCGGTGAATGAGGACGTCGGCGTCGCCCTCGATGAGGTGCTCCAGCTTCTGGTGGCGGTAGAGGAAGCGCACCATCGCGTAGTTGACGACGAGCAGCGTCGTCGCCCCCACGACGCCACCGACGACGGAGTTGTCCGGCCCGATGATGGCGTTCTGCAGCGTGCTCGCGAGCAGCAGCAGGACGACGAGGTCGAAGGCGTTGAGCTGTCCCAGCTCGCGCTTGCCGGCGAGCCGCAGGCTCACCAGGAGGAAGACGTAGACGACCGCCGTGCGGAAGACCTTCTCCGCCAGCGGGATCCCGGGGTGCAGCAGGAGTGCATAGAGGTGCGGCAGCATGGTGAGCCGATCATGCGCCAGCGAGCGAAATGCGGGGAGGCTTTGTGTGGGGGCGGCTCAGGGCTGCGAGGGGTTGGTGATGCTGACGCTGGCCTTCAGCTCGTTGAAGGCGCACGGGTCGGAGACCGTGCAGAAGTTGGAGAACGCGGCGCAGTCGGACAGCGGCTGGGACTGCGTGTCCCCGGGGGCCAGGTCGGTGAAGGTGAAGGTCTGGCCGCTCGTCGGTGGCTGCTTCGGCGTGTCGCAGCTCCCCAGGAGGGAAAGTGTGGCCGTGCCGCTCACGACCCGCGTCTTGCCGTCGCCGGCGCACGTGAGGGTCAAGAACGCGCCATGGCCGTCGCCGCACCCGATCTTGAAGATCTCGGTTACCGGGGTCGTGGTGAAGCTGCCGTCGGCCGCGCGCTTCGGCGAGCACTCCATGCCGTCGGTCGAAACCGACCGTGCCGTCGCCGGGCGGGAGGGCGTGGTGCAGTTGAAGAGGTTGCCTCCGGAGGTGGCGAAGGACGCGTCGGCGAGGGTGGCGCTCACCGCCGGCGAGGAGCCGCACGCCGCGGTCATCACCACCGCCACCGTCCCCGACGCGATCACGAGCCCGAGGCGCGAAGAACTATACATACCGGGATAGTAATCCCGGCCGTGCGGCGGATCAACGTCCGTCAGAAGCGCAGACCGAGCTGGAGCTGGCCGCCGTAGGAGATCCAGCTCGTCGGGTCGGCCCCGCCGTAGCTGATGCCCGGGATGACGAGCGCGCTGCCCTCCAGCGCGGCGAAGTGCCAGCCGGTGACCAGCATGAGCGCGAGCGCCGGTCGCACGTAGACGTTGTCGACGGTGGTCGTGTCGGAGGGGGCACCGCGCGTCACTGTGCGGCCGCTCGCGGTGGTGACGACGTCGGGCTTGGCGTTCTGGACGGTGGCGGGGTCGGTGTGCGAGACCGCCGCGTTGCCCACGCCGACGAGCGGCCGCAGCACCAGCGTGCCGTGGAAGCTCTCGAACTCGTGGAGCACCACGCCGTAGCCGATCTCACCGCCGAACAGCAGCGCGCTGTCGGAGAGCGTCACGTCGGTGCCGCCGAGGTAGTCGACCACGTTCACGCCGAAGTAGGCGCCGGTGACGATCATCCCGAAGCGCGCGCCGAACCCGAAGCCGAACGGCGTGGTCCCCCCGCGGATGGGCGCCGAGAGGTACCCGGCGTTTCCCGCCAGCTCCCAGTCCACCGTCGCCGGCTTCTTCTTCGGCGGCGACGACGGCGGCTCGTCGTTTCCCACGGCCGGGCTCCCTGCGGGGAGGTCGCCGCCGGCGGCCATCACCGGTCGAGCTGCGAGCGCGAAGGCGGCGCATGCGCAAGATAGCACCAGCGGCCGCAAACGGCGCGCCAGCTCTACAACAGTTGGCAAGAACATCGAGGGTGGTCGGCGCAACGAAATCAGGAGCTACGATGAAAGAAGTACCCAACTCCCCCCCGTTCCAGGCATCCCATCGCAAAAGTGGCACGGCGTTCGCCTGCTTCAGCTGGCCATGGGGCACTTCCTCATGCGGCATGGCTCGCTCGATCGCATGGTGGATGCTCATCGTTCTCATGGTGCTGGCAACGACCGGCTGTGCCGGTGTCGCGCCCTACGAGCGCGGCCGGCTGGCTCATCCGTCGATGACGACGTCCGACATGGCCGGCCCGAGCGAGGCGCACGTGCGCGCCGTGCAGGAGGGCGCGACGGGCGGGGGCTTCGAGGCCGGGGGTGGGTGTGGCTGCAACTGAGGTCGCGCGCGGAGCGCGGGCCGACGGCCCGAAGAGGTAGCCGGCTCAGCCCCGGGGCAGCGCGCTCCGCCCTCGTCCTGCTCGCCGTCCTCGCGTGCCTGCTCCACAGGGGGACCGCGCGCGCGCAGTCGCCCTCCAGCACCGACCCCGGCGGCCACCCGCGCGCCGAGCTGCACCTGGGCAGCCCGGAGGAGCGCACCGCCAAGGCGACGTCGGTCGTCGAGCACGCCGTGGACGTCACCGCGTCCATGGACGTGGCCGGCTACCTCGACTCCGACAACGTCTACGTCCTGACGCCATCCATCGCCGGGGGCCTCACCAACGCCGTCGCCGGCTGGAGCGTCAACGGCCGCTACCTGGTCGACGTCGTGTCCGCTGCGTCCGCTGACGTCGTGTCGACCGCCTCTCCCCCCTTCGTCGAGGTGCGGCACGCGGGCACGCTGGACGCCGCGTTCAAGCCGCACACCTTCGGCGTCGCCGCCAACACCGCGCTGTCCTTCGAGCCGGACTACACGTCGGTCATGGGCGGCGCGACCGTCACGCAGGATCTCTTCGAGAAGAACCTCACCCTGCTCCTCGGCTACAGCCACCTCCACGACATCGCCGGCCGCTCGGGCACGCCCTTCTCCGTCTTCGCGCGCGTCCTGGACCGCGACGCCATCAAGGGCGGCATGACGCTGGTGGTGGACCGCGCGACGGTGCTCTCGGTCGTGGCCGACGTGATGATCGAGTACGGCGACCCGTCAAAGCCCTACCGCTACGTGCCGCTCTTCGCGCCCGGCGTGGTGGTGCCGCGCGGCGCGTCCGTCGCCGACGTCACCCGCCTGCGTCTCTCCGAGCGCGCCCTCGAGCAGCTCCCGGACACCCGCGACCGCTACGCCGTCTCCATGCGCTGGGCGCACCGTTTCCACACCTCCACGCTGCGCCTCGACCAGCGCGCCTACGTCGACACGTGGGGCCTCAAGGCGACGACCACCGACGCCCGGTGGCTGTTCGACCTCACGCGCCGCCTGGAGCTCGGCCCGCACCTCCGCTTCTACGGCCAGACGCCGGTGAACTTCTGGCAGCGCGCGTACGTGATGCGGCCAGGGTTCGATTACCCCGCCCTGCGCACCGGTAACCGCGAGCTGGGTCCGCTGCTCAACTTCACCGGCGGCGCCAGCTTCCGCACCGGTCTCGGCCGCAGCGACGATCCTCACGCGTGGATGCTGGGCGTCGACTTCAACCTCACCTCCACGCAGTACCTCGACGACATCTACCTCACGCAGCGCCTGTCGATGGTCGGGTCCATCTCGCTGGAGGCGGCGCTATGAGAACGGTCACGGCGCTCGGCCTGGCCCTCTGCGCGCTGGCGCTCGCCGGCTCGTGCGATCCGGTGCGCGACGATGCCATCTCGGCCCTGGGCGGAGAGGCGCCGGGCGTGCCTCACGGGCCGCTCCACCGGCCGGGCCAGCCGTGCCTGCTCTGCCACGACGGGAGCGTCGGCAATCCGCCGGGCTTCAGCGTGGCCGGGACGGTCTACGTCAACGCGAACGACCTGCAGGCGGCCAACGGCGCGACGGTGACGCTCACCGACAGCCAGGGCAACTCCTTCGACGCGACGACCAACCAGGCGGGCAACTTCTACGTGCTGCCGCACGAGTACCAGCCGGTCTACCCGATGAAGGTCGCGGTGACCTACGGCGGGGTCACCACCAGCATGACCGCCGACGTCGGACGCAACGGCGCGTGCGCTGCCTGCCACTTCGACCCGGCCGGCCCCGCGTCGCCCGGCCACGTTTACATTCCGCCCGGTGGGGTGGCCCCATGAAGCACGCGAGCATGCTGACGCTCCCCCGGCTGGGCGTCCTGCTGGCGGTGCTCGCCACCGGCGTCGCCCTCTCCTGCTCGGCGCCGCCGGTCGACTCCCGCACGACGGAGGCCCTCCCCGACCGCGCCACCTTCCCGCCCGTCGCTGACCTGCTCGTCAAGCGCTGCGGCACGCTGGACTGCCACGGGTCGGCCCAGCGCAACCTCCGCCTCTACGGCAACATCGGCCTGCGCCTGGACCCCAGCGACAAACCCGTCTCGCAAGGCCAGACCACGGAGGCCGAGTACGACGAGGACTATGCCTCGGTCGTCGGCCTGGAGCCGGAGGTGATGACCAACGTGGTCAATCAGGGAGGCGCAGAGCCAGATCGCCTCACCCTGGTTCGTAAAGCTCGCGGCGCCGAGCATCACAAGGGCAACACCCTATGGCAGGATGGCGATCCGCAGGACCGCTGCATCACCTCCTGGCTCGCGGGCCAGACCGACGTCAGCGACTGCGTGAGCGCGAAAGACTCCAGCTTCTGAGATGAGCGACGCCAGCCACGTCGACAGGCGTCTCCTGTCCATGCTCGAGCGCTCCTTCGCGCACCACGCCGGAGCCGACGCCCGGATCGACCTCCAGGAGCTGCGCAAGGCCCTGGGGCTCCGGAGCGACTACCTCGCGCGCCGCGTGCTCGCCGTCTTCGACAAGAACGGCGACGGCAGCATCGACAAGGCCGAGTTCCTCGAGGGCGTGCGCAAGCTCGTGTTCGGCACCGAGCGCGAGAAGCTCCTCTTCGCCTTCCGCGTGCACGACCACGACGGCGACGGCCGCATCACCCCGGAGGAGATGCTGCGGATGATCACCCTCAGCCTCGGCGAGAGCGACGTCGCCCGCGCGACGCAGCCGCCGGAGCAGCTCGCGCGGGTCCTCTTCTGGGCGGCTGACAAGAACAAGGACGGCTTCATCACCTTCGACGAGCTGGAGGCGGTCGTGCGCAAGCGCCCGGCCTTGCTCGACAAGATGACCCGCAGCGAGGCGATTCTGGATCGCGCCCAACGAGGACCTCCTCGCGTGGCTGGACGCGCGCGCCGGACAGACGAGCATCGCCGCGCAAACCTCGGAGTACGGCTGGCTGCCCGCCCTCTTCGTCACGCTGTGGGTGCTGGCCAACGGCGCGGTCTTCGTGTGGGCCATGCTCACCGACGCCACCCTCGCCCCGGACCCCGCCGCGCACCTCGGCCGCGCCCTCGGCAAGTGCGCCGACCTGAACGGCGCGCTCATCCTCTTGCCGATGATGCGGCGCCTGCTCACGCGCGTGCGCGCCTCGTGGCTCGGCAAGGTCATTCCCATCGACGACTCGATCGACTTCCACCGGCTCGTCGGCCACAGCCTCTTCGGCATCTCGGTCGCGCACGCGGCCGCCTTCGTCGTCGCCTACGCGACGGGCCACGCGTCGTCGCCGGTGTGGGGCTTCGTCGCGAGCCTGCGCGGCGGTACCGGGGTCGCCCTCCTCCTCGTCTTCGCGGTGATGTGGGTCTTCTCCCTCTCCTTCATCCGCCGCAGCAGGCACTTCGAGCTCTTTTACTTCACCCACCTGCTCTACGTGGCGTGGTTCGTCCTGGCCGTCGCCCACGCGCCGTCCTTCCTCCTCTGGGCGGGCGTGCCCATCGCCGGGTTCGGCGTGGAGCACGTGCTGCGCCTCTTCCGCCGCGCGCCCGCCACGCCGGTGGTCGCGAGCGAGGCGCTGCGCTCCGGCGTCACGCGCCTGGAGCTGGAGAAGCCGCAGGGGTTCGACTTCGCCGCAGGCGACTACGTCTTCCTGCGCATCCCCGCCATCGCCAGGCGCGAGTGGCACCCCTTCACCCTCAGCAGCGCGCCGGAGCGCGATACCCTCACCGTCCACGTCCGCTCGCTCGGCAACTGGAGCGCCGCGCTCCGGCGGGTGGTGGAGCGCGGCGGCGGCGCGGGTCTCGTGGCGTACGTCGACGGGCCGTACGGCTCGCCCAGCGCGCACATCTTCGAGGCCAAGAACGCCGTGCTCATCGGCGCCGGCATCGGCGTCACCCCCTTCGCCAGCGTGCTGGAGAGCCTGGTGCTGCGACGCAACGGCGACAGCCGGCGGCCCAGCGCGCTGCGCAAGGTCCACTTCTTCTGGCTCAACCGCGACCAGTACTCCTTCGAGTGGTTCCGCGAGCTGCTCGCGCGGCTGGAGCAGGAGGACCGGGAGAACCTGCTGGACGTCCACCTCTGCATGAACGGCCGCGGCGCCGGCGTCACCGCGCTGGGCGTCGAGCTGGCGCGGGAGGTGATGCACGCCGCCGGCCGCAGCGACCTCATCACCGGCCTGCGGACGCACACGCACATCGGCCCGCCGGACTGGGAGGGCATGCTGAAGGACGTTGCCCGCTGGCACCCGAGCGAGCCCGTCGACGTCTTCTTCTGCGGACCGCCCGGGCTCGCGGCGAAGCTGCGGCCCATCTGCGCGCGCCTCGGCATGACCTTCCGCGAGGAGAGGTTCTGACGTGAGCCTCCGCCTGCGCATCGGCGCCTCGCTGCTCGCCGCGGGCCTCGCCGCCGCCGGGATCGCCGGCTTCGCCCAGCAGGCGAGCAGCCACCCGAGCGTGGAGCCGAGCGATGCCGCCCAGTGCGCCTCGTGCCACATGACGGACTACCGCGGCGCGCACAACCACGTGGGCAAGAAGCCGACGACGTGCGGGGTGTGCCACGCGCAGAGCGGCTGGCACCCCACGCACCTCGATCACGCGTGGCCGCTGACCGGCGCCCACGCCAAGGCGGATTGCTTCAAGTGCCACAGCGCGAAGCCCCCGACCTTCCACGGGACGCCGAAGGCGTGCGTCGCGTGCCACCGCAAGGAGTACGAGGGCGCGCCCGACCACGTGAACCGCTTCCCGACGACGTGCGAGGAGTGTCACACGACCACCGCGTGGAAGCCCACGCTGCCGCGTCACGCAGAGCCGACGCACGAGACGCCGCCGGTGCCGACCGTGTCGGCGACGGCGAGCGCCACGGCCACCACCCGACCCACCAGCACCCCGCCGCGCCCCACCGCCATCACCACCAAGCCGCCGCCGACGACCCGCCCGCCGCCGACGACCCGCCCGCCGCCGACGACCCGCCCGCCGCCGACGACCCGCCCGACCGCCACGACCACCGCCACCGTCCCGGACACCGTCACCGGCGCGAGCCGACGCGGGCGCTGACGCGCGCCGGCAGGCTCAGCCCTTCATCCGCTTCTTCAGCGCGGCGAGCTCCTCGTCCACCTCCGCCTCGGCGCGCGCCTTCTCCTTCTTGCGCGTCTCGACGGCCTTCTTCGCCTCCTTCGCCGCGAGCTTCTCCGCGCGCTCCCGCTCCTTGCGCTCCTTCTTCTCGCGCTCGGCCCGCTGCTCCTCCGTCTCTTCCTTGCCGACGAGCTTCTCCTCCAGCTCGTCGAGGAGCTTTGCGCCCGCCGAGGAGCCCAGACCGAAGATCACCGAGTCGAGGAGGCGTTTGACGGGCATGACTCCAGTGTATCGGCGGCGGCGGCCACGTCGAGAGCGGCTGAGCCGCGCGCCCGGCGATGCCGGGCACGGAAGTTGATCCACCCGATGCCATGTGGCTCCGCTACCCCTTGCTCGCCCTGCTGATCGGATGCGCGACCGCGCCGCCGCTGAACCTCTCCAACGCCACGCTCCCCGCCGCGCGCCCTCGCGTGCCTCAGAACACGCACGTCGTCCGCGAGGTGCAGCCCGGGCCGGACGTGTACGCGATCCTCGCGCAGCCCGGTCGTTCCAGCGCGGACCGTGCGCTGGACAGGACGCGCCAGTCGGCGGACATGCTCGCCTACGTGGACGCGCGACCGGGGCAGCGCGTCGCCGTCCTCGCGGCGGGCTCCGGCCACTTCGCCGAGCTGCTCGCCCTCTCGGTCGGCCCGAGCGGGCTGGTGATCGCGCAGAACGCGCCGCGCTGGACGCCACCGTGGATCGAGCAGGTGTGGCAGGAGCGGCTGACGCGACCGTCGATGGCCAACGTCGTCGCCCGCACGCGTGACTTCCAGAGCCCCCTCGACCCCCGCGATCGCGACCTGGACATGGTCTACCTCGACGCCGAGTACGGCACCCTGGTCGCGCTCGGCATCGACCGGCAGGCGATCGACCACGCCGCGCACCTCGCCCTCAAGCACGGCGGCCGCTACGTCGTTCTCGATCGCGCGATCCCCGGGCTCGACTCGCCGGAGGTCGCGCACCGGCAGGAGTCGCGCAGCACGCGCCGGGAGATCGAGTCGGTCGGCTTCCGGCTCGCGAGCGAGGGGCGCTTCATCCGCACCTCGAGCGACCCGCGCGACTGGGACGCGCGCCCGGACATCACGCAGCCGGCCGCGGAGCTCGGGGCGATGGCCGCGCACCCCGGGATTGAGTCGGTCACGCCGGGCGCCAAGGAGGACGTGTTCGTCCTCGTCTTCGTCAAGCCCTGAGGGGCCTCCGCCCGTCGACGCGACGCGGCTCCGCGCTCACTCCTCCTGCGCCTTCCAGCGGATCACGCTGACCAGCGACGACCGCGCGTCGGTCCACGGCCGGAAGCCCTTCCTTCGCCGCAGCGGCTCCCACGTCGACCCCGGCGGACGACGCAGAATCCTCCAGGGTGTGCGGGTCCTTCGCCATCGCCACCCACTGCGACGCCGTCTTGCCCTCCAGCCTCTCCTTCCGCGTCAGGAGCAGGTCGTCGCGCCGCAGCGCGTCCCACCCGAGCGCCGCCGCCAGCTCGGCGAGCACCGGGTGAAGGTCCAGCGTCCGGTTGGAGATGTGCCAGGCGATGATGCCCCCGGGCGCCATGCGCGAGGCGTAGAGCCGCGCCGCCTCCACGGTGACCAGGTGCACCGGGATGGCGTCGGAGTTGAAGGCGTCGATGATCAGCAGCCCGAAGCCGCCCGCGTGCCGCGCCAGCTCCAGCCGCGCGTCCCCCAGCACGATGTCCGGCCCCCGAGGGAAGGCGTCGGCGAGGAAGGTGAAGTAGCGCGGGTTCTCCGCGATGCGCACCACCGCCGGGTTGATCTCGAAGAAGGTCCAGTGGTCCTCCGGTCGCGCGTAGACCGCCAGCGCGCCGGCGCCCAGACCGATGACCGCGACCTTCCGCGGCGTCTCCGCCTTGCGATACAGGCCGAGCACGTCGGCGATGGGGCTGCTCGCGGTGTAGTAGCTGGAGGCCTCGCGACGCTTCGCCGGGTCGACCGACTGCCGCCCGTGATCGGTGTAGCCGTGCATGATCTGGACGAAGCGCCCGCTCGGGTCGTGCGCCACCGCGAGCGCGCCGAAGAAGTTCCGCTCGCGGTCGAGCACGTCGCCCACCGGGCTGGGAAAGAGCGTCGCGCCGGCGAGCACCGCGCCCAGGCTCGCGGCGAGCCGGCCCGGCCTACCGCGCGCGCCGTAGGCGAGCAGGAGCGGGATCGCCGGGAGCAGGAGCTGCCAGCGCATGCCCGCGCCAGTCCGCCGCGCACCCCACGCGACCACCAGGGTGATGGCGAGCGTGCCGGCGGGCAGCGCCACGTCGAAGGCGCGGTCACGCTTGCTCGACCCCGTCGTGGTGCCCCACCGCCCGCACAGCACCGTCGCGACCACCGCGAGGGGCAGCTCGATGGGCCGCGGGAAGAGCGCCGGCGCGACCATCGCCACCGCGAGCCCGCCCAGCAGCCCGCCCACCGACATCCAGACGTAGAACTCGGCGAGGCGCGCCGGCTCCGGCCTGTCCGCCGCCAGCTCCCCGTGGCAGAAGAGCCCGGCGACGAAGAAGCCGGCGAGGTGCAGCAGCACCACGATGAACGCCGGATCCGCCGCGCCCGACGCCACCACGAAGGTGACGAGCACCATCGCCATCGGCAGCACCCGGACCACCCGCGCGTGCGCTATCGGCGGCTTGCTCGCGAACACGACGACGAAGGTCGCCAGGTAGGTCGCCAGCGGCAGCACCCAGAGCAGCGGCGCCGGCGCGATGTCGGTCGTGATGTGCTCGGTGAGCGCCACCAGGTACGCCGACGGCACCATCGCGAGCACCGTCCAGCGCGCGCGACGCCGCCACGACACCGGCGGCGCCTTCGAGGACGACTCGCCCGCCGTGTCCTGTTCCGCGCGCTGCTTCCACGTGGCCACCGCGCACGCGCCGACGAGCCCGCAGAGCAGCACGTACGCCCAGCGGAGCAGCGACGACTGCGCCGGCAGCCCGAGGAAGGGCTCGACCAGCAGGGGGTAGGCGAGCAGCGCGCCCAGGGACCCCAGGTTGCTCGCGGCATACAGGAAGTACGGGTCTCGCGCGCCGCGCGCCCGGGTGGCGGAGAACCACCGCTGCAGCGTGGGCGCCATCGTGGAGAGCGCGAAGAACGGCGGGCCTGCGGAGGCGAGCAGGAGCAGCAGCACCTGCGCCACCGGGCCGAGGTGCTCCAGCCGCGCCGCGCGCGCCGCGTCGACGGCGATGGGCTGCACCCCCAGCGCGCCGGCGACGAGCAACACCTGCACCACCGCCTGCTTGCGCGGCCCGAGCCACCGGAGCGTCGCGTGAGAGAAGAGGTAGCCGGCGAGCAGCGTCGCCTGGAAGAACACGAGGCACGTGTTCCAGACCGCGGGCACCCCACCCAGCAGCGGCAGCAGCATCTTCGCCACCATGGGCTCGATGAAAAAGAGCAGCGTGGCGCTGACCAGGAGGGTCGAGGCGAAGAGCGCGACCATCGGCGATCGAACGGTACACGAGCGGGCGCGCGGCGTCAGAAGACGAGCGCGCTCACGATCGCCGAGCGGTCGTCGGTCCACGGGCGGAAGCCCGGCTTGCGGGGCACCGTCTCCCAGCGCGAGCCCGCGCGCAGGGGCGCGAGGGTCGCCGCATCCTTCGCCATCACCGCCCAGAGCGACGAGGCCTTCGCGGCGTCGGGCAGCGCCTCGGTGTCGTGGCGAGCCATCACCGCCCAGCCGGCGCTCGCCCCCAGCTCGGCCAGCACCGGCAACAGGTCCACGTGCCGGTTGGAGACGTGCCACGCGATGAGCCCGCCCGGCGCCATCCTGGAGGCGTACAGGCGCATCGCCTCCACCGTGACCAGGTGCACCGGGATGGCGTCGGAGCTGAATGCGTCGACGACGAGCAGCCCGTAGTTGCCGGCCGCGTGCGCGATCTCCAGGCGCGCGTCCCCCAGGACGACGTGCATCCCCCGCCCGCCGGGGAAGGCGTCGGCGAGGTAGGTGAAGTAGCGCGTGTCCTCCGCCACCTGCACGACGGCGGGGTTGATCTCGTAAAATGTCCAGTCCTCCGCGGGCCGCGCGTACGCCGCGAGGGTGCCCGCGCCCAGTCCGATGATCGCCACCCGCGGCGACGCCGGGTGCTCGGCGTGGAGGCGGAAGACGTCGCCGATGGGACCGGAGCGCGTGTAGTACGAGCGCGGCTCGCGCCGCCCCCGCGCGTCGGTCGACTGCACGCCGTGGATGGTGGTGCCGTGCGTGAGCTGGACCCACTGCCCGTCATGCGACCGGGCGACGAGGAGCTCGCCGAAGAAGTTGCGACGCCGCAGCACGATGTGACCGTACGGGCTGGGGAAGAAGCCGGAGGCCGCCAGGATCGCCCCCACCGAGAGCGCGAAGCGCGCCGGCCTCACCAGCGACCCGTACACGACGAGCAGCGGCAAGAGCGGGATGGCGACGGCCGCCGCGTGAGGCAGATGCCGCGCGGCGACCGCGCACGCGAAGGTGATCGCCAGCGCGCCGGCGGGCCACACGTAGTCCAGCCGCTTCGCCCGCAGGCCCTTCGCGCGCTCCTTCGGGTCGGTCATCGGCCGCGCCAGCAGCGCCAGCACCACCGCCAGCGGGTACTCCACCGGCCGGTCCAGGAGCGCCGGCGCGACGAGCGCCACCGCGAGGCCACCCACGAGCCCGCCCACCGACATCCACACGTAGAACTCGGTCAGCCGCCCGGGGCCGGGTCGGTCGCGCGCGAGCTCGCCGTGGCACACCATCGCGGCGCCGAAGAAGGTGACGAGGTGCAGCGTCACGACGAAGGGCGCCGGGTCGTTGGCGGAGATGAGGAGCGTGTAGACCACCGCCGCCGCGCCGAGCGGGTACAGCCGCACCACGCGCGCGTGGGAGAGCGGTGGCTTGCGCGCGAAGACCAGGACGAAGGACAGGAGGTAGACCGCGAGGGGCAGCGTCCAGAGCAGCGGGGTGGGGGCCACATCCGTCGTGATGTGCTCGGTCATCGCGACCAGGTACGCGGAGGGGACCGCCGTCAGGAACACCCAGCGGAGGCGCCGCCGGTTGGCGATGGGCGGCTCGCTGGCCTCCTCCTCCGCCTGCACCGCCTGCACCGGGCTGCGCCACGTGGCGACCGCGCACGCCATGGTGAGCACGACGAGCAGCGCATAGCCGGCGCGCACCGCGAGGGCCTGCGCGCGCAGGCCGAGCAGCGGCTCGACGACGAAGGGGTAGGCGACCAGCGCCGCCAGCGACCCGAGGTTGCTCGCGGCGTACAGGAAGTAGGGGTCGCGCGCGCCCTCGGCGCCGGTGGTGGAGAACCACCGCTGCAGGGTGGGCGCCATCGTGGAGAGGGCGAAGAAGGGCAGCGCGACGCTCGCGCCCAGGATGCAGAGCGCCTGCAGCACCGGGCCGTGCGACGCGAAGCGCGCGGCCAGGGCGGGCTCCACCGCGATGGGCATCACCACCAGCGCCGCCGCCAGCAGGAGCAGGTGCATGAGCGGCTGCCGGCGCGGCCCGAGCGCGCGCAGCGTCCCCATGGCGAAGGCGTAGCCGCCGAGGAGCGCCGCCTGGAAGAAGACCATGCACGTGTTCCAGACGGCGGGCACGCCGCCGAGGAGCGGCAGGATCATCTTGGCCACCATCGGCTCGACGCAGAAGAGGAGCAGCGCGCTCAGCAGCAGCGTCGAGGCGAACAGGACCACCATTTCCCCGCTCGAAGGTACACGAGCGGCCGCCCGCCGCGGCGTCGATCGCGCCCGCCCCGGGATGGCTCTGCCGCGGGGGCCCGCGCGCGCCGCGCGTGCCGCCCGTCGTGGTAACTTGACCGACCGGTGAGCTCACTCCGCCGCCTGTGGAACGCCGCGCGTCCGGCCGAGAAGGTGCTCCTCGGCTTCGCGGTGTACGCCGTCCTGCGCATGATCGCGGCGCGGCGATTCGAGCTGGCGAACGCCCCCTTCCCTGGCCAGGACGTCCTGCTCATGCTGCTGGGCATCGTCACGGCGCGCCTCGCCGCGGAGTGGTGGCGCACCCCCTTCCCGGAGGAGCACGCCGACGCCCGCGTCCGTCACCGCCGCATGGCCTTCGCCTTCGCCGCGCCGCCGGTCATCGTGCTCGCGACGCTCGGCTTCAAGCACCCCGCCGAGTACGGCGACCCGCGCACCATCGCCACCTGGGTGCTCTTCGGCGAGGACCAGGCGTACCGGATGGGCGTCACCGTCATCGTGCCGATCTTTCTGTGGCTCATGGTGGGGCGCCGCCTGCGCGACGACGGTTGGCTGCGCCCGGGCCCGCTGCTGCGCGACGGCGCGAGCGTCCTGGGTGTCGCCGCCCGCGACTGGCTCGCGCCGGTGCTCCTCATCTACGCCTACTCCGCCATGCAGCCGGTCCTCGCGGTGCAGCTCGTCCGCGACGTCGACCCCGAGCTCATGCGCATCGACCGCTGGCTCTTCTTCGGCCACGACCCCAACCTCTGGATGGAGCACCTCATCTCGCCCGCGCTCTCCGAGTGGATGGCGGCCTGTTACGTCTTCTACGTCCCGCTGCTGCCGCTGGCGCTGGGCGTCGCCTACGCCTTCGACCCCCGACGCTTTCCGCGCCTGGCGTTCGCCGTCGCGCTCACCCTCGCCGTCGGGTACGTCGGCTACAGCTTCTTCCCGGCGCAGGGACCCGTCTTCACGATGCACTTCGATCGGAGCCTGGACCTATACTACCTGCGCTTCGTGAAGGAGCAGCTCATGGACCGCATGCGCGTCCCGCGCGACTGCTTCCCCAGCCTCCACACGGCGCTGTCGCTGGTGCTATGGCGCGGCATCGCCCGCAGCGCGCCACGGCTCGGCTGGGCGCTCGCGCCGATCGTCCTGACCATTCCGGTGGCGTGCGTCTACCTCCGCTACCACTACGTCATCGACGTGATCGCCGGGCTCGTCCTGTTCGGCGCGGTCACGCTCATCGCCCGCCGCATCCGCGACGAGGCCCCGACCGCCTGACTCAGTTCGCGTTCTCTTCGAACTCGGCGTCGATGACGTTGCCCTCTTTCTTGGGCTCCGCCTTGGGCGCCTCGGCGCCGTCATCTCCCGCGGGCGGACCGCCCGGCCCGCCGCCGGTGGCGCCGTACATCACGCTGGCCATGCGGTGCGCCTCCTTCTCGAGGCGCTCCATCACGCCCTGCACCTGCGCGTCGTCCTGCTTCTCGACCGCCTCGCGGCCTTCCTTGATGAGGGCCTCGAGCGAGGCCACGTCGGCAGCCGGCAGCTTCTCCTTGTTCTCGGTGATGGTCTTTTCGAGCGTGTAGCAGAGGTTGTCCAGCTTGTTGCGGCGCTCGACCTGCTCGCGCCGCTCCTTGTCCTCCGCCTCGTGCTCGGAGGCCTCCTTCACCATGTTCTGGATCTCCGCCTCGCTCAGGCCAGAGTTCGCCGTGATGGTGATCTTCTGGTCCTTGCCCGTGGCGGTGTCCTTCGCGTGGACCGAGAGGATGCCGTTGGCGTCGATGTCGAAGGTCACCTCGACCTTGGGGACGCCGCGCGGCGCCGGCATGATGCCCTCCAGGTGGAACTTGCCGAGGGTGCGGTTGTACCGCGACTCGGTGCGCTCGCCCTGGAGCACGTGGACCTCCACGCTGGGCTGGCTGTCCGTCGCCGTGGAGAAGATCTCCTTCTTCTGCGTGGGGATCGTCGTGTTGCGGGGGATCATCACCGTCATCACGCCGCCGAGGGTCTCGACGCCCAGCGAGAGCGGGGTGACGTCGAGCAGGACCATGTCCTTGACGTCGCCGGCGAGCACGCCCGCCTGGACCGCCGCGCCCACCGCGACGACCTCGTCCGGGTTGACGCCCATGTGCGGCTCTTTGCCGAAGTACTTCTTCACCGTCTCGCGCACCATCGGGATGCGCGTCGAGCCGCCGACGAGGACGATCTCGGCGATCTCCTTCGGGGACTTCTTGCCGTCCTGAAGGGCCTTCTTGACGGGCTCCATCGTCCGCTCGATGAGCGGCGCCATCATCTGCTCCAGCTTGGAGCGCGAGATGCGCATGTCGAGGTGCACCGGCCCGGAGGGCCCCACCGTGATGAACGGCAGGTTGATGCTCGTCTCCTGCACGCTGGAGAGCTCGATCTTCGCCTTCTCCCCGGCCTCCTTGAGGCGCTGCAGGGCCATCTTGTCCTTGGCGAGGTCGATCCCCTGGCTCTTCTTGAACTCGGCGATCATCCAGTCGATGACCAGGTTGTCGATGTCATCGCCGCCGAGGTGCGTGTCTCCGTTGGTGGAGATGACCTGCACCACGTTGTCGCCCACCTCCAGGATGGAGATGTCGAAGGTGCCGCCGCCGAAGTCGTAGACGGCGATGATCTCGTCCTTCTTCTTGTCCAGCCCGTAGGCGAGCGCGGCGGCCGTCGGCTCGTTGACGATGCGCTTGACCTCCAGCCCGGCGATCCGGCCGGCGTCCTTGGTCGCCTGGCGCTGGGCGTCGTTGAAGTACGCGGGGACGGTGATGACGGCCTCGTTCACCTTCTCGCCCAGGTAGTCCTCGGCGGCCTTCTTCAGCTTCTGCAGCACCTTCGCGCTGACCTCTTGCGGCGAGACCTGCTTGCCGCGCACGTCGAACGCGGTGTCGCCGTTGGACGCCCGCACCGCCTTGTAGGGGACGCGCTTCAGCTCCTCGGCCACCTCCTCGAAGCGCCGGCCGATGAACCGCTTGGCGCTGAAGATGGTGTTCTCCGGGTTCGTCACGGCCTGACGCTTGGCGATCTGGCCGACGAGGATCTCCCCCTTCTCGTCCCAGGCGACCACGCTCGGCGTGATGCGGGAGCCCTCCTCGTTCACGATCACCTTCGGTTCGCGGCCCTCCATGATCGCCACGACGCTGTTCGTGGTGCCGAGGTCGATGCCGATGATCTTGCCCATGGTCGTCCTGTCCTTCTGGTTCTCTTGCCGAAAAGTGCTTGCCAGTCGCCGCGCGGCGCGAAGCCTGCGCGGGAAATACTGCAGAGTCGCGGTCCAAAAAAGCCCCGAAGAGCGGTGCCCGGGGCGTTCAGGGGTGCCCCGGGCGATCCGTTCGACCGCGAGGGCAAGCTAATCACCTGGCGGAGCGCGTCAACGCCCGCGGCACGGTTCGTGAAACGGAGCGGCGTCCCTCCGGCCGTTGCGGTTCGCGGGCGCGATTGGTAGCATGCGAGGGCCGCGCCGGCGCGAACGCTCGCGGCAACTTTTCATGCCTCGCAACAAGGACAACCTGCCGGCTCCGCCGGAGCTGCCCTCCTTCCGGGTAGAGGCCTCCCCAGACGAGGCGGAGGCCCCCCGCTCGGTGGCCGAGCGCCACGCCGGCACCGGCCTGGTCCGCCACGACGCCTTCCTGAACGAGGCCTCGATCGACGCCGACGCCGCGAAGGTCGTGCGCCGCCTGGAGCACAGCGGCGGCTTCCAGGCCTACCTCGTGGGCGGCTGCGTGCGCGACCTGCTCCTCGGCCGCCGGCCCAAGGACTACGACGTCGCGACCAGCGCCCGCCCGGAGGACGTGCGCGCCCTCTTCCGCAACTCGCGCATCATCGGCCGGCGCTTCCGGCTGGTGCAGGTCCAGTTCTCCCACGGCAAGATCATCGAGGTCGCCACCTTCCGCCGCAACCCGCAGGATCTGGAGGACACCTTCGACGAGGACCTCCTCATCCGCAACGACAACGTCTTCGGCGAGGCCCACGAGGACGCCCTGCGGCGCGACTTCACCATCAACGCCCTCTTTTACGATCTGGACCGCCGCCAGGTGCTGGACTGGTGCGGGGGGATGGACGACATCGCCCGCCGGACCATCCGCACCATCGGGGCGCCCTCGGTCCGCTTCCGCGAGGACCCTGTGCGCGTGCTGCGGGCCATCAAGTTCGCCGCCCGGCTGGACCTGGGCATCGAGCCGCCGGTCTACGACGCGATGGTCGCCCACCGCGATGAGCTCGCCAAGGCCGCCCGCCCCCGCGTCTTCGAGGAGATCATGCGCCTGCTGCGCGGCGGCGCCGCCCACCGGTCCATGTGGATCCTCTGGGAGTGCGGCCTGATGGCGATCCTGCTGCCCGAGCTGTCCGCCTTCCTGGACGACGAGGAGTCCAATCCGCAGGGCGTGAAGCGCTTCTGGCGGCGCCTGGACGTCGTGGACCGCGCAGTGAAGCACGCCCCGCTGGATGACGTGGTGCTGGTCACCGCCCTGCTGCGCGAGCCGCTGGAGGAGGCGATGGCGGGCTCCCGCGACAAGACCGGCGCCGCGCTGGACTTCCTCGATCCGGTCATCGAGCGCTTCGCCATCCCGCGACGGATCGCCGACGCCATGCGCCGGGTCATCGCGGTGCAGCCGCGCCTTCAGGCGGGCAAGGCCGGGCGCTTCGCCAAGACCGAGCTCATGGCCACCGCGATGAAGGTGCTGGAGATCGACCGGCTCAGTGGCTCTGCGGCACGTCCGCCGGAATCGTGATGCACTTCATCCCCTCCGGCTTGGTGATCGGCCGTCCGCGGGCGAGCAGCGGACCAGCGCACGCGCGCACGTCGAGGACCCACTTGTCGATGGCCGTCTTCATCTCCGGCCCGCGCCCCGCGCTGAGCGTGCGGATCATCTCGATGTACTTGTCGAGGTAGTGCGAGTAGGTCGGCGGGGTCATGGGGAAGTGCCCCTTCGGCACCTTCGGGTGCGGAGCCGAGTGGTGCCCACCACCTCCGGGCATCGGCGTGGGACCCTGCTGCCCGAAGGCAGCCCCACCGGCCATCAGCAGCGCCGCCGCGAGCACCGCGCCGCTCGCCCAGCGGGCTCCCGTCACGGAAGCACCTTCGCCTTGGGCGGGTCGCTCGGCGCGCCGAGGTCGCCCACCACCACGCGCGTCTTGTCGCCGTCGCGCATCAGCGAGACCATCGTCATCTTGCCGCCGCGCGTGAACCAGCTCGCGGGGTCCTTCTTCTGGTCGCGGAGCGGCGAGTCGACCACCAGCCACCCGCGCTGCGCCATCACCGTGTCGTACCAGCCGAGCAGCTTCTCCGGCGACTCGCTCGTCTCGTAGATCCGAGCGCGATAGGGCGTGCCCACCGCCTCGGCGGTGAAGCGCCGCACCGAGTGGCCGGGGCGCGGGACGTCCGGGGAGTCGGAGCCGGGGGAGTCGGAGCCGTCCGCCGTCGGCATCAGCTTGCCGATGTTGAAGGAGCCCTCCGTCCAGACCGCCCGCACCACCGTGCCCCCGTCCTTGTCGGTGCTGACGTGCACGTAGCGGAGCTGGCCGAAGGAGGAGAGGTCGCGGGTGCGGCCGAAGGCCTCCACGGCGTTGAGCAGGTCCTTCTGGCTGCCGCCTGTGTTGGTGAAGCAGACCACGGCGCCGTCGCCCTTCTGCTTGTCCTCCGAGCGCAGCACGCCGACGCCATTGATGTCCTTCGGCTTCGCGACGGTGCCCTTGAGGTTGCCGAGGTCGCTCCAGCGCATCTCGGAGAGCGCGGGGTCGTGGTTGCAGTGCGCCTCGAAGCGATCCAGCACCGTGCTCACCGAGTCGGTCGTCTCGGTGGCGGAGATGAAGATGGGCTGGTTGTTGACCATGATCTCGTTGCCGCCCGCGAGCAGGTCAGACAGACCCTGCAGATCTCGGCCGAGCCGGAGGCTCTGGTCCTTCGCGCCTGCCATCGCGTTGTGGATGGTGAACGCCCCCATCACGAGCGACAGCACCGTCACGTAGGCCAGCACCCGCATCATGCCGAAGAAGCGCCTTGCGCCGGGCGTCTTCTTCGACAGCTTGCTGAGGATCCATAGGTAGATGACCATCGTGTGTCTCCGCTCCTGTCAGTGTCAGGGGCTCCACCCCAGCTTGATGGGCCACGCGTACCCGCGCTGCGGCTCGTTGCACATGACGTAGCTCAAGCTAGTCACGCTCTTCGGGCCGCCGCCGTTGAACTTGTAGGTGGGCTCGTAGTCCCACGTCTCGGTGTCCTTGCCGGTGGCGAAGAACATGTTGGAGGTCGCCGCGGACTCGCTGCCCATCGCCTTGCCGGACGGGTTGTTGGCGCCGCCGCTCACGTTGGGCTCGCTCCCGCCGAAGCCGGGCTGGGAGTCGCCGGTCGTGCAGCCGGCAGCGGCCTTGGTGAACGCCATGTCGCGGGACTTCATCGTGCTGATGTACTTCTTCTGGTACACGCCGCCGAGGTAGACGGTCATCATCATCATCATCGCGAAGATGGGGGCGAGGATGCCGGCCTCGACCAGGGCCACGCCGCCTCCCTTCTTCCGCTGGGCTGCCAGAAACTTGCTGCTGGTGTGCTTGGGGTTCATGGCGGGCCTCAGTGGATGACCGACGGCAGCGCCGAGGCGGGGTTGATCATGCCGCCGACCTGCTGGCCGGCGAAGCCCTTGACGGCGTCGTAGGCGCCGTTGACGGCCGTCTCACCCTCGAACCCGTGGATGCTCTCGGAGAGGGTCTTGACGTCACCCTGCTCGCCGCCCTTGACCCACTTGTCGAAGTCGCCGCCCATGCTGGTGTTCCAGAACCACCCGAGCATGTCCTTGCCCCAGGAGATGCCGTGGACACGGCGGAGGCGCGCGCGCCACTTCAGGTTGTAGCTGGCGAGCGAGTTCTTGTTGCACTCCTCGTCCGTCCACTTCTTGTCGCAGTCGTAATAAAACTCCGACTGCGCGAAGTAGAAGGAGAAGTTCGTGGTGAGGCTGGCGAGGAAGCCCTGCACCGTCGTGTCGCTGGGCGCCTGGCTGTTGAGGGCCGGGGCGTAGACCGCGCCGACCTTCCGCTGCGCCTGCTCCGGACGGTTGGCGCCGAGCACGCCGCCCCACACCTGCATCCAGTCGTTGCCGTTCTCGGCGTACTCGACGACCTCGTGCGGGCCGCCGACGCCGTCCGGGTCCTCCCAGATGGACTTCCCGTTCTTCTCCACGTGATAGATGCCGTGGTCCGGGTTGGGCCCCTTGCCCGCGATGGTGCCCCACACCGAGAGGGCATGACCGAGGCCTGCCACCCAGCCGTCGAAGCTGCCGAAGATGCCCTTCGCGTTCTTCTTGCAGTAGTCCTTCTCCATCGCGTCGGCGATGCCGCCGAACATGAGCTTGGCGATGAGGCCGATGCCGGGGATCTTCTTCAGGAAGCCCAGCGTCGTGTCCAGGATGCCGTCGGCGGCGACCTTGCAAAGCTCGCCCATCTCCTTCGGCTCCACCGGCAGGCCCTGACGGCCGTCGCGCCCGGTGTACGGCTTCTTGCGATCCTCAGCGGACCACTTCTTGACGGGTGCGGGGAGGACACTCGCCGGAACCATGGAGGAGCTGATGGGAAGGCCGTAGCGATGCTTCCCCCAGTCCGTGTACTTGTAGGCATCCATCGACCCGAGCGCAGCGCCCACCCAGGGTCCGGCCATCGCGACGAAGGTCTCCGCCTTCGATAGCAAGGGGAGGATGGTCCACATCACGTCCTTCTCGTAGGCACGCAGTGCTTTGCCCACCGTGTCGTGCAGGGGCTGAGCGATATCGGCCACCTCGCAGAAGTCGATCGCCTGCAGCACCTCGCCGATACCCGTCTCGTCCAGGGCGATCGCCGCGAAGTCCTTCACGCCGTCGCGGTACTCGCAGGAGGACGGACGCAGCCAGGGACCGTCGTCGGTGCGACCGACGAGCACGAGCGTGAAGTCGAGCAGGTTGTAGATGAGCGCCATCGCCAGATAGATGGCGGCGATGAGGAGCATGATGAGGTTGAGGAAGGAGATGAAGTTCATCGCCTTCGCGTCGGCGGCGGCGCTCGTGTAGGCGAGCGCGTCAGCTGCCTCCTGCGAGCGGTCGCGCCAGATCATCGCGTCGCCCAGGCCGACCAGCATCCACATGAAGCCGATCATCACGCACGCCATGAAGATGCCGAGCACCATGATGGCGCCGCGGTTGTCGTTCACGGTGCGCTTCGCTCGATCGCGCTCCTTGGCGAAGAGGAAGGACAGGACCGACGGTGCAACGGCAGCGCTCATAGCTCGTACTCCGCGCCTTGGTGGGGGAACTGCGCCTGGGCATCGAGTTTGCGGGTCCCGCCCGGGCAGATGATGTGCCGCGCGAGCGGGATCGTGCAGGTGTAGGTGGCCTTGATGGTCACCGTATCCGTCCCGCCGTTCACGTCGCCGGAGTGCTTGCAGGTGGCGTCCTCGGCGGCGTACTCGCTCCCCTCGAACGGCTTGAGCACCTGGCGCTCGGCGGTGACGACGTCGGTGTCCTTGCCGTCGACTCCCTGGTCGTGACCGGGGTCCGGATCGACGATGACCGCACACGCACGCACGCTCACTTGAGCCGCGTGCATCGTGGCGAGTCGTGCGATCTGCAGGCGCGCGATCTGGCACACGCACAGGAACATCGCGGAGATCGGGATGATGGCGATGATGAACTCGGCGAGGACCGCTCCCTTCGTGCTTCGCGCCACGGGCTTCCTCAGCTTGTTCATGCTCACTGCCTCCAGTGGATGTAGGCCACCAACGCCGTTCCTAAGAATATCGCAGGTCCGAATCGAAACCAGGTAAGAAGCGTCGGTTCGACGGTCCGACGTTTCTTTTTCGGGAGGAGCGGGTTCAGGGCCAAGAGCAACGTGTTCTTGATGGTCCTGAACAGCTTCCCTTCGTAAGCAAGTCGCGCCGGGGCGATCAAACCCGCCGCGAAAAATGAGTACATCTCGGCTTCGAGTCCCAGGCGGGCCTGGAGAATCGCGCCGAGCGCAATCAGTAGCTTCACGTCGCCGCCGCCGATGGCGTCCTGCCGGTAGAGCAGCCCCGGGACGATGGCGCAAACGATGGCGCCCAGCAGAGACCAGACCACCTGCATGCCGATGTCGGGTGCGTGGTGCACCGCGGCGACGGCGCCGTAGGCGATCGGGGCGAGGAACAGGGCGCCGAGCGTGAGCCAGTTCGGGATCTCTCCCGTCTTCCAGTCGGTGACGGCCGCGACGGCTGCCACGAGGGCAGCCGCAACGAGAAAATAGGTCATACGCCGACTTGTATCACGATCGGTGGTCGCCCTGTTTCACGCCGGCGCCGCGCCCCCAACCGAGGACGCGGCGCCTGGGCACCTGAGGATCAGTTGAACGCGTTGGCGGCGGACGTACCGGCGTCCTTCACCTTCGTACCGACGTTCTTGTAGACGACGGCCGCGACGACGAGGATGAGGAAGAGCAGGATGGCGTACTCGACCATCGTTGCACCGCGCTTGTCCTTCACCAGCTTCGAGAACTTCTTCGTGCTCATGTCCGTATCCTCCAGGTTGTTTGGGGGTTGTGGTTTCTCGCTGCTCGGCCTTCAGGGCGTTGACAGCAGAATCTGTGCGCGGATGGTCTTGTACTGGTCGTACATGTGCTTACCGCCCGCCAGGAGAACCGTCGCTGTGGGCACCATCACCCAAAGTAGGAGAAAGGCGTATTCAACCTGCACCGCACCACGCTTCGTGCGAAACAGACGGAATCCGGTTTTCATCGACGGCCTCCCATTGACCTTCCCTTATCCATGAGCCGTGCCACCTCGTCGTGGAGAGGCTCGTGGGGAGTGAGGAGCAAAAACGCCGAGAAAGCGGGGGGTGCGACAATGGAGGGCGCTCTCCGCATCGCCCTGCGGAGTGGATCGTGAAGTGCCCACTCTGGATCCATCTCGATCCGGCGACGGTGAAGCCGAAGGTAGGACACGGCTCATTTCCAGGCGTTTTTGGCCGGATCGGGGGTGTTGCGGGAGGGTGACTCGCCCTCCTGGAGCGCCTCCCGGAGCGCCTGCGGCGTCGTGAGGGCGGCGGAGCAGACCCTTCCACGGCACAGGTAGGCGGTGGGTGCGCGATCCACCGGCTTGTCCTGGGCGATCTCCGGCACCGCTTCGCGAGAACTGGATCGCGCAGGATCCACGTGCCCAATCGATCGGTCTGGCAGGTAGGCCCGGAAGGCTTCGCGCGCGAGTGGGCGCGTGTCGTCGGGTGTGCCGACCAGGACGACCTCGCTGGCGCCGCGCACCAGGCGGTCGATGACGAGCAGGGCGCTCGCGAAGCCGGCGGGGTTGCTCGCGGCGGGTCCCGCGAGCCGTCGTGCCACCGCCTCGCCGCGCTCGGTGTAGCCGGCTCCGCACAGGGTGCCGAGGCGCAGCAGCACCGCGGCGGCGACGGAGGTGGCGCTGGGCACCGCGTGATCGAAGGCGTCCTGGGTGCGGGCGATGAGGCGCTCGGCGTCGTCGGCGGCAAAGAAGAGGGCGCCGTCGTCCCCGGCGAAGTGCGCAAGCAGGCCGTCGGCCAGGGCGCGCGCGCGAGCCACGTACGCGACGTCGGCGGTGAGCTCGTAGAGGTCCAGCGCCGCCGACGCGAGGAACGCCTGGTCGTCGAGGAAGCCCGGGCCCTTCACGGTCTCGTCCTTCAGGTGACGCCGGGCGCGGGCCTGGCCATCCTTCTCCTCGACCAGGCGCGACCAGACGTGGGCGAACGCGCGCTCCGCCATCGCGCGCCACGAGGGCTCGTTGAGCGCGCCGGCGGCGTCGGCGAGGGCGCTGATGGTCAGGCCGTTCCAGCTCGCCATCACCTTCTCGTCGCGGAAGGGGTGGGGGCGCTCCTCCTGGTGGGCGAGCATCCCGACGCGGGCGCGCTCGGCGGCGGCGCGCCCGGCGCTCTCCGTGATGCCGAGGTCGGTGGCGATCTCGGCGCACGAGCGCGTCGCGGACAGGACCGTCTTGCCGGTGTCCTCGAAGTTACCTTCCTTCGTGATGCCCCAGCGGGCGAGCGCCACGCGCACGGCCTCGTCGTCGCCGGGGAGCGCGCCACGCACGTCCGCCTCGTCCCACACGAAGAAGCGCCCCTCCTCGCCCTCGCTGTCGGCGTCCTGGGTGGCGAAGAAGCCGCCGTCGGGGTGGGTCATCTCCCTGGCGAGGTACGCGACGATCCCGCGCGCGGTGTCCTCGTAGCGCTCGTCGCCAGTGACACGCCAGCCGTCGACGTAGAGGCGCAGCAGGAGCGCGTTGTCGTAGAGCATCTTCTCGAAGTGCGGGACCAGCCATCGCTCGTCGGTGGAGTAGCGGTGGAACCCGCCGCCGAGCTGGTCGTGGATGCCGCCGGCGCGCATGGCGTCGAGGGCGTGGCGCACGCGGGCGAGGGCGCGCGCGTCGCCGTCCAGGGCGCCTCGCCGCAGCAGCACGTCGAGGGCCATCGTGCTCGGGAACTTCGGCCGGCTGCCGAAGCCGCCGTGCTCGTCGTCGAAGCGCGCGCCCAGGCGCTCGGCGGCGGCGGCGAGCATCTCCGGGCCGATCTCCGCCCCGGCGGTCTGCGGGCGCGTGACGGTCTCGATGGCCCGCACGATCTCGCCGGCCTGCTCGGCGACCTCGCCGTGGCGCTCGCGGTAGGCCTCCGCCACCGCGGCGAGCACCTTGGGGAAGCCGGGCATGCCGTAGCGGTCGGCCGGCGGGAAGTAGGTGCCGGCGAAGAAGGGCTTCTGGTCGGGCGTGAGGAAGACGGTCAGCGGCCAGCCGCCGTTGCGCCCCATGATCTGCACGACGAGCTGGTAGATCTGGTCGAGGTCCGGCCGCTCCTCGCGGTCCACCTTGATGCAGACGTAGTGCTCGTTCATCAGCGCGGCGATGGCCTCGTCCTCGAAGCTCTCGCGCTCCATGACGTGGCACCAGTGGCACGCCGAGTAGCCGATGCTCAGCAGGATCGGCCGGTCCTCGCGGACCGCGCGCGAGAGCGCCTCCTGCCCCCAGGCGTACCAGTCCACCGGGTTGTCGGCGTGCTGCTGCAGGTAGGGCGAGGCCTCGCGGGCGAGTCGATTGGGCATGGGCCCTCCAGGCTAACGGTTGGCAACGGAGCGCGCCCAGGCTTAGATGCCCACGATGGCCGGCCGGACGCACGCGGACCCGCGAGTGCTCGAGGCGCGCCGGGCGCTGCTCGAGGGCGTCGGCGCGGAGGTGTCGGCGAGCTTTCCGGGGATCACCCGGCTCGGCGGGCAGGTCGTGGCGGCGCTCTACCTGGCCGACACGCCGCAGTCGATGGACGCGCTCTGCGCGGAGCTGGGCGTCTCCAAGAGCAACGTCTTCGTCAACCTGCGCGCGCTCGACGCCGCCGGGATCGTGGAGCGGCAGCGCAGCGCGGGGGCGCGGCACGACGTCTACGCGCTGCGCGGCAAGTACCCCGACGTCGTGATCGGCGCGTACCTCGCGCGGGTGCGCGTCGTCATCGACCACAAGAAGGCGCTCACGCGGCGCGCGCTGGCGCTGCTCGGGGACGCGAAGGGGGACAAGGCGGACGCGCTGCGCCGCAAGGTCACCTCCCTCGGCCGCAAGTACGAGCGCTTCGGCGAGGTGTTCGACGCGGTGATGCCCGTCGTGGGCGCGTCGCTCGATCTGGAGGCGGTGCTCGACCGCATCCCGCCCGGCGTCGTCAAGACGCTCGCGGCGATCGCGCGGGCGACGCTCGGCGGGGGGCCGGGCAAGGTCAGGCGGCGGTGATCTCCACGCGGAGCAGCTTGCGGCCGATGAAGAGGTAGTCGCCGTGGGCGAGCTCGCGCTCGGCGCGGATGCGCAGGTAGGTCCCGTTGCGGCTGTTCAGATCGGTGAGCGCCAGCTTGCCGGCGGCCTCCTCGATCTTGCAGTGCGAGGCGCTCATGTAGAGATCGGTCGGGAAGTTGAGGTCGCCGCCCTCGCGGCCGATCTGCAGCGCGTTCCCGCGCGCGAGCACGCTCATGCCCTCGACGCCGCCCTGGAGGATCTGCGTCACGCGGAAGAGGAACTGGTGCTTGGGGGAGGAGTAGAAGTAGGTGCCATCGGGGCCGGGGCCGTCGGTGCCCGTGGGCGGCGAGTCGACGCGGAACAGCTGCTCGCCGGCCAGGAAGTGATCGCCCGGCTCGATGTCGACGGTGCCGCGCACGCGGATGAAGACGCCGTTGAGGGAGCCCTCGTCGCGCACGACCAGCTTGCCGTTGCGGTAGAAGAGGTTGGCGTGCTTCGGCGAGACGAAGGGGTCATCGGGGAAGACGAGCTGGCCGTTGCGCCCGACGATGTGCTGCTCGGCGTTGAGCTGGTAGCTCAGTCCCTCGACGCCCTCGCCGCGGATGAGGATCAGCTTGGCCTTGCCGGGGACCTGGAGCTGGCCGAAGAACTGCGTGCGGGCGTTCAGGATCTCCGGCGGGACGGCGGCGCCGCAGCGGCCGCAGAACTTGTGGCCCATCGGCACGGGTGTCGAGCACGAACGGCAAACGAAGTTCTTGGCCTGATCCATGAGCTCCTCCAGTGAAAGTGCGCCCCCGGCGGACGGCGCGGCAGCGCTCGGGGCCGCCGACGATACCGGAGGGGCATCGCGGGACGCAAAAGGGTTCTCCGGGTGGTCCGTCATGCGGACCGGGGGGACGCCGGCGGGGGTGTGGCGCCGGGGTTGAAGCTTCTCCTCGAACATCTTCTCGGCCGATGGCGGGGTGACCGCGGCACGCGAACGCAGCGACGCCTGGTCCCTCCAGAGCGCGAGGTCGTTGCCGCACGCAGGGCAGACCGGCGTGCGAATCGGGCTGTAGGTGTCGCAGCGTCCGCAGACGATGCCAATCTCGATGTCCATCCATTGCCCTTCGGGGCGTCGGCCCGCGGCTGGGCGGGTCCTCGGTAGAGAGGTGGTCTCGAGCGGGGAGACTACCAAAAAGCCCGGCGAACGGGCCTCACCAGACGAAGGTCAGCCTTCTCTTGGCATCCCCCCACCCGGCGGCGCCGACGAGACGGTAGGCGATGCGGTGGCATCCGGCCGGGGAAATGGCGCCAAAATCCCTCGAATCGAGGTGCAGGGAGCGGTCGTCGCTGACCAGGTAGACCTTGCCGTCCTCCACCTGCGCGGTCACCTCCCGGTCCTGCGAGGCGGTGGCGCGAACGGCGGGGTGGGCGATTCCCCCGACCTCCTCAGTGCTGCAGGCAAGGTCGACCTGCTCCTCGGTCGCGGGGTTGGTGACGGTGATGCCGTCGCACCCGTAGGGCGAGTCGGGGGACTTGCCGTTGACCTGCACGGAGCCGCCGGCGATGTGGATGGTGTCGCCGCCCGTCGCCATGACGCGCCCGACGACCCAGCGGCCGGGGGCGTCGGGGTCGGGGCAGCGGACCAGCGCGCCCTCGCTCGCGCCGGAGAAGCGGGAGACCAGGACCAGATCGCCGGAGCTCACGGTGGGCTCGATGGAGACGCCGAACTGCGGGTCGTCGCTCGGGACCCGCCACGGGTCGAAGAGCGCGTAGACGATCCCCCCGACGACGGCGAGCACCGCCACCACCCACTTGAGGATCCGCAGGAAGGTCCGCACGCAGGAAGGATACGATCCTACGTCGGCAGGACGAGGGTGATTTCAGCGCCGCAGACCTCGCCGTCGGGCCCGCGCGTGTTGCGCGCGGAGGCCGAGCCCCCGTGCGCCTCGGCGATGCGCCGCACGATGGAGAGGCCGAGCCCGGTCGACGCATCGGTGGTGGTGCGCGCCGGGTCCCCGCGGACGAAGGGGTCGAAGGCGCGCGGCAGGAGCTCCTCCGGGAAGCCCGGACCGCGATCGCTCACCACGACGTGGGCGGCGCCGTCCTTCTTCGTCACGTGCACGCGCAGCACCTCCGTCGCCGGGTGGCCGTGGTGCACGGCGTTCTCCAGGACGTTCTGCACGGCGCGCGCGAGCATGGAGGCATCCGCCTGCACCTCGACCTCCTCGCCCTGCACCTCGACCTCCACGCCTTCCACGGTGGGAAAGCGCTCGCGCAGCCACGTCGTGAGCGCCAGCGGCTCCTTGCGCAGGTCGGAGAGGCCGGCGCGGGTCACGGCCAGCAGATCACCGAGGATGCCGTTGACCTCCCCGAGGTGGCGCTCGACCCGATCGAGCGCGGACGCCTCCGGCGCCTGATCGCGTGCCAGCTCGAGGGCCACGCGGGCGCGCCCGAGCGGGCTGCGCAGCTCGTGGCTGACGGCGGCGAGCAGCTCGCGCTGATCCTTGATGAGCCGCTCGACGCGACCGGCCATGGCGTCGAAGGCGCCCGCCACCTCCACGACCTCCGGGCTGGCGCGCCGGTCCACCTCGGTGCGGGCGGCGAGGTCCCCGCCGCCGAAGCGCGCGGCCGCGTGGGCGACCTGCTCGAGCGGGCGCACGACGCGGGCGGAGACGCGCCGCGCGGCGACGACCAGCACCAGCAAGGCAGCGACGAGGAAGGCGAGCTGCCGGTTGCGGTGGTGTGCGGGGAGCGGGAAGGAGACGGCACCCACCACGTGACCGTCGCGCACGACGGGGATGAACGCGCCCTCGCCGGGCGCGATGCCCAGCGCGGCGCCGCGCCGGACCGTGCGCCCCACCACGTGCGGCAGGTGGGCTTTGCCGCGGTACAGGTGGAAGTCGATGCCGGTGAGGGAGTGCATCTCGGCGACGTAGGCGTCGGTCGCGCGCGGGTCGTCCCAGCGCGCGGCGAGGTGAGCGCCGATGGTGCGCGCCATCACCTGCGCGGGGCCCGCCGAGGGATCGGTGCGCAGGAGCGACGCGGCGATGCTGCCCATCGCCCCGGCGAGGATGGCGGCGAGGAACCACAGGAAGATCCGCGTCTGGAGGCGGAGCGCACCCGGCCCGGGCGCGCCGCTCACGACGGCCTCAAGAGCACGTAGCCGACGCCACGCACCGTACGGATGCGCTTCGGGTCGCGGGCGTCGTCGCCGAGCTTGCTGCGCAGGTGGCTGACGTGCACGTCGAGCGAGCGGTCCACGGTGGGATTGTACTGGCCGCCGCGGAGCAGCCTCGCGAGATCTTCGCGCCCGATCGTCTCCCCGGCGCGGCGCGCGAGCTCGACGAGCAGGCGGAACTCGAAGGAGGTCAGGTGGACGGGCGCGCCGCCCACGCTGACGCGCTGCCCGGGCACGTCGACGGCGAGATTGCCGACCTGCAGGCGGCCGCCGTCCTTCACGGCGGCGGGGCGCGCGCGGCGCAGCACGGCGCGCACGCGGGAGAGCAGCTCGCGAGGGTTGAAGGGCTTGGGGAGGTAGTCGTCGGCGCCGAGGTCCAGGCCCACGATGCGATTGGTGTCGTCGCCGCGCGCGGTGAGCATGACGATGGGGACATCGCTGACGCGGCGGATGGACCGGCACACCTGGAAGCCATCGTCGCCGGGGAGCATCACGTCCAGCAGCACGGCGTCGAAGCTCTCCGAGGCCAGCCGCGTGAGTGCGTCCCCGCCGTTGGTCACGTCCTCGAGGTCGGCCTCGTGCGTGGCAAAATACTCGCGCAGCAGGTTGCCGAGCTCGATGTTGTCGTCCACCAATAGGATCCGCATGCGGTAGTCTCCACGCAGAATGGAGGGAAACGCGGCCTCGTGGATCACACCACGTTGAAAAAAAACGTAAACGTGGGAGTCGCGGGCCTCGTCGCTCTGGCGATGGTGGTTGCCGCGTGCGCCGGCTCGAGCGGGAGCGACGGCCTCGTCCGTGCGCCGATGCTGCCCGCTGGGAGCGCGGGCGGGCCCGACGCCGACGCAGGCGACGCGGCGACCCCGCGTGACTCGGGCGTGGACGCCCGCGCGCTACCGCCGGAGCCGCGTCCGCCGGACAGGTCCGGCTGCAAGCGCGTGGTGTCGTGCTTCCTGCCGTCCACCGACCCGCCGCCGTGGCCTCTTCCGGCGCCGTTCGAGCATTGCATGACGACACTGGCAGGCCACAGGTCGGCCAAGCTGAGCGTGAAGGAGACGACCGCGGCGCGGGCGAAGACGCCCGGCACCTGCTGCTACGTCGACTTTGACTGCGAGGGCGGGCGCAAGCACGGCGTGATCCGGATGCCGTGAGCCGGCTCACCTCGGCCGCGACGCGGCGAGGGATGCACGCAGGTGGTTGCGCGCCCGCAGGGTGAACGGTCCGTCGGGGTGGCTCTCCAGCCACCTGGTGAAGGTCGACGCGGCGAGGTCGAACTTGCCGGTGCGGTACTGCTCGACGCCGCGCGCGAAGAGCAGGGGGTAGGCCGGGTCTTGCTTGCCGATCTGCTCGACCTTCTCGAGTCGCCATCCCTCGCGCGCGATGCGCTCACCCTCGGCGAGGGCGGCGCAGTCGGCGGGCGTGCGCGCCGTCTTGCGCGCGGCGGCGAAGGTGAGGCGCGCGGTGTCCGGCACGAGGGGGTGCGTGAGGTAGAAGGCGTAGAGCGCGCGTGTCTCGTCCAGGGAGAGCGCGAGCTCGGGCACCTGCTCGAAGCGCGTGACGGCGTTCCACTTGAGCTTGAAGGCGGCGCGCAGCGCGTGCTCGTCGAAGGCGACGCGGCGGCCGTCGACCCAGCCGACGATGGACATGCGGCGCACGAACGCGCCGCCCACCGCGTCCAGCTCGGCGCTGATCTCGCCGGTCTGCTCGTAGCGCCGGACCTCGCGCAGGAAGATGGCGAGCTGGACCGCGCGCAGGCTGACGATGGCGTCGATGCCCTTCTCCAGCGCGATGCGCCGCGTGCGGTCGACCTCGGCGCGGAGCTTGGGCCAGTTGGTCTCGCGCGCGTCCTTGGCCTCCGCGACGTTGAAGGCGCGCACGGCGTCGCCGAGGGCGCGCACCTCCGCCGGCAGCTCGGTCGCCTCGGCGCGGGCGGCGCGAGTGTCGTCCCCGCGCTCGGTGGCCGCCAGCACCCGCGTGTCCGTCCGGGGGAGGGGGACGTCCTCCGGCGGGGACATGTGCGGCAGGAGCAGCGCCCCGAGCAGGAGCCCCACGGTGACCGGGATGGCGGCCAGCCACCGGGAACCCCGGCTGCCCGCGGCCGGGGGCGGCTCCTCCCGGTCCTCCGGGTCCTCGCCGTCTTCCCGGTCCTCCGGGTCCTCTCGGGGCGCCATCGCCGCTCATGATGGCACACAACGGGGGCGGCCCGTTGCGTGGGCCATCGGTTCGATGGTACTTCGGGGATACTCCCGTGGACCTCCGCCGCCATTCCCGCGTTCCGTTCGTCGAGCCCGTCGTGTTCACCCCCAAGGGCCAGGACGCCCGCTTCCAGGGGGAGAGCCATGACATCTCCCTCGGGGGGATGTTCATCCTGACGGCTCAACCTGCGGCGTTCGGGGCAGAGGTCGTGGTGCACGTCCACGTGCCCGGCGAGCCTTCCGCGTTCGCCTTGCCGGCTGTGGTGCGGTGGGTGCGCGAGGGCGGCATGGGCGTGCAGTTCGGGCTGCTCGGCGCCAAGGAGACGCACGTCATCACCGAGCTGGTCGCCGAAGCCGATCGCGGTTGAACCGATCGCGGCTGAACCGATCGCGGCTGAGCTCGAGGACCGCCGCCACGCAGGGTCGCCGGCGGAACCGCGCCGCGTCTACTCCTGCACCTCGACGGGGATGATGACGCTGCCGCTCTTGGTGAAGCGCGTCTTGCGATAGATGGTGCGCGCCGCGCAGTCCTGCTCGCCGGCGGTGAGGGGCGGGTCGAACCGTGCGTTTTGCACAAATCCGTCTTCGCCCACGGTGACCAGCAGCCTGGAGGAGATGGTCACGCGGATGTCTGCAGAGTGCGGCGCGCTCTGGATGCAGGCCTGCACCGCGGCGGCGAGGTCTGCGGAGGCGTTGGGGTTGCGCTCCACCACCTCCGGCGCGACGGCGGGATCCGGGTGCGCGGAGACGGCGGGCGACGGCGGGCGGTCCACGTGCATGGCGACGACCGGGGGAGGCACCGCGCCGGTGGACGCCTTCGCCGCGGGCGGGGGCGGAGTCAGCGCCACCGTCGCGGGGGGCGCGCTCACGACGAGCGACTGCGCGGGTCGCACCTTCGCCGGAACGTGCTCGATCACCAGCGACCCGGCCACGTCCGTGGTGTCCAGCTCCACGTGGGCGGGGGCGACGACCAGCGTGCCGTACGTCGGGCCGCGCCGGGGGGGCTCGCCCACCGAGACGATGCCCTCGGTCAGGTCCACCGTCACGTGATCGCCGGCGAGCGCGACGCGCAGGTGGGTGCCGTGCACGGCGATGCGCACGGTGTGGCCGTGGCTGCCGGTGACGTCGACGGCGAAGGCCTCGCCCGCGGGGACGGGGGTGACCTGCGCCTCCGCCGCGCCGGACTCCAGCGAGAGCACGAGGGGCGAGGCCGCGTGCTCGACGACCAGACGCGTCCCGCTCTCGGCGGACCAGCGCACCTTGCCTTGCTGCTCGAACAGAGCGCGGCCGGATCGGACCTCGACGCGATCGCCGGCGGCGATGGAGTGTCCCTCCGACGCGACGGCGCCGCCGATGCGCACGATGGTGGAGCCATCATGGCCGACCAGGGTGCCCGCGCTCGCCGGGACGGACGCTGTCGTCTCGGCGGTCGGCGCCGGCTGCACGTGGGGGCGCACGCCCACGACGATCGCCGCGGCCGCGGCGACCGCTGCCGCGAGACCGGCCCACGCCCACGGCGACCCGCGACGCTCCGCCACGTGCTCCGCAGCGCCGGGCTTCTTCTCGCTCTCGATGCGCGCGAAGAGCTTCTCGTCGATGGCGTCCCAGTCAGGCTCCGGCCCTTCGTCGGCGCGCGCCTCGCGCGTCAGCATGGCCAGCGCCTCGCCGGCGCGGTCACCGAGCAGCTCCTTCGGAGGCAGTTCGCGATCGCTCATGGCTCGCCTCCGGCGTCGGCACGTGACCGCTTGCCTTCCTTCGAGAAGGTGCCGCGGATGCTCGCCAGCAAGGGCTCTTCGGCGATCATCGCCTCGAGCTCGCGGCGGGCGTAGAACAGGCGGGTGCGCACCGTCAGCACGGGCGCGCCGACGATCTTGGAGATCTCCTGCGGGCTGACGCCTTCCAGCTCGTGCAGCACGAAGACCACGCGCTTCTTCTCGGCGAGGCGATCGAGCAGGCGGGAGAAGGCGCGCACGCGCGCCCGGCGCTCGGCGTCCTCGTCGGGCAGGGTGCGGTCCTGGTCCGCCGTCTGGTCCGGGGGGAGCTCCTCGGTGTATGTCGGGCGGCTACGCGCCGCGCGGCGGTGCATCAGCACCACGTTCACTGTCACGCGGTGCAGCCACGTGGAGAACTTGGACTGCCCGCGAAAGTCCTTCAGGCTGCGGAAGACCTGGACGAAGACCTCCTGGACGACGTCGTCCACCTCCGCGGGCCCGCCGAGCATCCGGTAGACGAGGCGGGCCACGTCACCGCGATGACGGTTGTAGAGCACGCTGAAGGCGGCCGTCTCGCCGCGACCCGCGCGCGCAATGAGCTGGTCTTCGTCGCTCATGATGCGACCGGCAGGCACCTGGGCCAGGAAGGGGGCGATGATCGCTGCACTCACCACCACAATCAGGTGCCCCGGAGCCCCAGGCGTTCAGCCGCGGACCCCGAAAGCGACCCAGGGAGCCTGGAAGGCAATCAGAACAGGGTCTTGAGCTCGACCTTGTCCGCCTTGCGCTGCTCCAGAATGTGGTTCACCGCGCGCAGGATCCGCTGCTTTGTCGGCCCGCTGAGGGTCCCGCCCCCGAGGGCGGCATCCATGGCGCGCTGCGTCACCGGGCGACCGGTGCGCGGCTTGCGCTCCTCCTTCGGGGCGTTCTCGCCCTCGCCACCGCGGGCGCGGCGGCGGTTCAGGCGGATGGTGCGATCCTCCGGGCGGAGGGTCTCCAGACGGTGGGAGACCGCCATCAGGCGGCGGGGGTCGATCTTCTTGCTCGTGAGAAAGTCGGCGAGCTTGGTCTTGTCAGCCATCGGTACGTCCTCGTCCTTGTGGGGCGCTGGAACCTAGAGAATCCCGGCCGCCGGCGCAAGCGGGGCGGCGCCGGGCAGGGCGGACCCACCCAGCAGCGCCCCACAGGCCGGAACGGCGAATGACGCGATCGTTAGCGTGCCCATGATCTGCCGTTTCGATGGGGTGGCATGGGACAGGGGTGGGGGACAGGGGGGACGGGGGTGAGCTCCAGGATTTCGCGCACTTGGCGCGGGCACGGGTGCTGCTCATCTGGCCCGCGTGGATGGCGTCCTGATCATGGCCCTGTCACTGGTCGGAGGCGGCGCGCTGCTCGTCGCGCCCTGGCCCACCCTCGCCCTCGCCGCCGCGGTCGCGCCGCTGGTGCGGCGGCCTGGGCTGGCGGCGCTGGCCCTGCTCGCCATGCTGACGGGCTGGGCACGCTCGCATGCCGCCGTCGCCCGCTACGAGGAGGCGCGGACGAGCGCGCTGCACGCGCTGCCACGCGTGGCGCGCTGCAGCGGGGAGGCGACCGTCGCGTCGTCGCCCGTCCGCACCCACGGCGTGCTGCGGTGGAACGCGGCGGCCACCCTCGACTGCGACCCGGGCGCGCCGCCCTGGTCGGGTCTGGTCACGCTCTACGGCGGCCCGCACGATCTGGCCCGGGGCGACAGGGTGGAGGTGGTGGTGCAGATCGCGCCGCCGGAGCGGCTGTGGAACCCGGAGACGGGCGACGTCCGGCCGCGCGAGACACGTCGTGGCGTGCTGCGGACGGGCAGCGCGATCGACGTGCGCTACGTCCGGCGAGGCGCCTCGGTCGCGTGGCTGATCGATCGCGCACGCGCTCACACCCGCGCGCGCATCGACGCCACGTTCCCGGCGGACACCGCGCCGATGGCGCGCGCCCTCGTCCTCGGCGAGACGGACCTGGCGGCGAGCGACGACGCGGCGTTCCGGATGAGCGGCCTCGCTCACCTGCTCGCGGTGTCGGGGATGCACCTGGTGCTGGTGGTGCTCGGCGTGCTGCACGCGCTCAGGGCCTTTCTGGTGCGGGTGGAGTGGCTCGCCGCGCGGCTGGACGTGGGGCGTCTCTCGGCGCTGGTGGGGATACCGTTCGCGTGGCTCTACGCCGACTTCGCGGGCGGCTCGGGCTCGGCCGTGCGGGCGGCGTGGATGCTGACGGCCGCGCTCGCCGCGCAGGCCATCGGTCGCAAGGGGACCGCGCCCCGATCCTTCGGGCTGTCCCTGCTCGGCGCGGCGCTCTTCGACCCGCTGGTGCTGTTCGACGTGTCCTTCGTGCTCTCGGCGTGCGCCACCGCCGGGCTCATCGTGTTCTCCACGCCCATCGGCGAGGCGCTGGCGCGCCGCGCGCCGCGGTGGATGGGCGGCGTGATGCGGGCCATGGGCACCACGCTCGCCGCCACGATCCCGTGCGCCCCCGTGCTGGCGCTCTTCTCGCCCACGCTGCCCGCCGGCGGTGCCCTCGCCAACCTGCTGGCGGTGCCGGTGGGCGACGCCGCGGCGCTGCCCGTGTGTCTTCTGCACGGCGTGCTCTCCCCGTGGCCCGCGGCGGAGCGCGGCTCGGCGCTCGTGGCGTCCGGCGCGCTGTGGCTGGTGCGGGCCGTCGCGCGGGTGTCGGCGCACACCTCGTGGCTGCAGGTCGGCGTCCCGCCGCCCTCGGCGTGGCAGATGGCGGCGCTCTGCTTCGGGTTCGCGGCGGTCGTCATCGGCGGGCGGCGGCGGGTGGCGCTCGTCGCGCTGGCGCTTGCCGCCACGCTGCTGCTCGAGCTTCCGGTGCGCGCGGCCGGCGCGCCGCGCGGTGTGCTGCGCGCCACCTTCCTCGACGTGGGTCAGGGCGACGGCGCGCTCGTGGACCTGCCCGACGGCGAGGCCATGATGATCGACGGCGGCGGTCTGGTCGGCAGCCCGATCGACGTGGGGACGCGCGTCGTGGCGCCGGTGCTGCGCGCGCGCCGGCGCGATCGGCTGGCGCTCGTGGTGCTCTCACACCCGCACCCCGACCACTTCGGTGGACTGGCCACCGGTCTGGGCGCCGTCCGGAGCGGCGCGCTCTGGGACACCGGGCAGGGCGAGCGTGAGGGCGTCGGCGGCGGCTACGCCGCGCTGCTCGAGCACATGCGCGCCGCGCGCGTCCCGGTCCTGCGCCCCGCCGCGCTCTGCGGACAGCATCTCCTCGGCGGCGCGCGCGTCGAGGTGCTGGCCCCCTGCCCCGGGCCCACGCCGGAGCGCGGCCCGAACGACAACTCCTTCGTGCTGCGCATCTCGTACGGCCGGCGCGCCTTCCTCTTCGTGGGCGACGCCGAGCACGAAGAGGAGGCCGACCTGCTGCGCCATCCCGATCGCCTCCGCGCGGACGTGCTCAAGGTGGGCCACCACGGCAGCCGTACGTCCAGCAGCCCCGCCTTCGTGCGCGCGGTGGCGCCGGAGCTCGCCGTCATCTCCTGCGGCATCCGGAATCGCTTCGGCCACCCCAACCCGGTGACGCTGACGACGCTGCGCGCCGAAAACATACCGGTGCTCCGGACCGACGTCGTCGGGCAGGTCGTCGTGGGCACCGACGGGGACGGCCTGTTCGTCGGCGACGCAGTGGCACGTTGACGCGAGCGCGCCGCGCCTCTAATCCAGCGCCATGTCCGAGCGCATCGTCACCATGCTGTCGCGTGAGACCATCGCCAAGCGCGTGGAGGAGCTGGGCGCCAAGATCACCCAGGAATACGCCGACCGCAGCCTGGTGCTGATCTGCGTGCTCAAGGGCAGCTTCGTCTTCGCCGCCGACCTCGCCCGAACCATCGACCTGCCCCTGCGCGTCGACTTCCTGGGCGTGCGATCCTACGGCGAGGGGACGGAGTCGAGCGGCGTCGTGCAGATCACGCAGGACCTCTCGCGCCCGATCGAGCACGAGGACGTGCTCATCGTGGAGGACATCGTCGACACCGGGCTGACCATCGCCCACCTCATCGACCTGCTGCGCACGCGGCAGCCGCGGAGCGTGAAGGTGTGCGCCCTGCTGCACAAGCCGGCGCGCGCGCGCGTCGAGGTGCCCATCGACTACCTGGGCTTCACCATCGAGGACAAGTTCGTCGTCGGCTACGGCCTGGACTTCGCCGAGCGCTTCCGCAACCTGCCGTACATCGGCATCGTGGAGCGGGCGTGAGGTCCGGGCGCAGGCCGGCCGGCGGCCCGAAGGGGCACGGAGACTGACCATGTCCAAGCGACTCGCATACCTGGAGAAGATCACCCAGGACGGCTCCAACGACCCGTTCGCCTGGTACGGCCTCGCCCTCGAGTACCGGAACCTGGAGCGCTACGAGGACGCGCTGAGCACCTTCGAGGCGCTGCGCGCCCGCACGCCGGACTACGTGCCCATGTTCCTCATGTGCGGGCAGATGCTGGAGAAGATGGGCCGCGCCGAGGACGCGCGTGCGTGGCTGGAGGCCGGCGTGACCGCGGCGCGCACGAAGGGGGACGGACACGCCCTCTCCGAGCTGGAGGGCGCGCTGGCGGCCCTCGACTGACCCCTCACTTCTTCTCCGGCGTCCCCACGCGCCCCGCGCGCAGCGCCTCCACGCGGGCCTTCATCCGCGCCTCCTCGCCGCGCTCGGTCGGCTCGTAGAACCTCTCCCCGGCGAGCTCGTCGGGCAGGTAAGTCTCGCCGGCAACCACCCCGCCCTCGTGGTCGTGGGCGTACCGGTAGCCCTGGCCGTAGCCCTCCTCCTTCATCAGCCTCGTGACGGCGTTGCGCAGCTTCATCGGCACGCCGAGCGCCCCGCGCGCCTCGATGGCCGCGCGCGCCCGCTGCCAGGCGTTCTTCACCGCGTTCGACTTGGGCGCGCACGCCAGGTACAGCGCCGCGTGCGCGAGCGGGTAGATGCCCTCCGGCATGCCCAGGCGCCGGAAGGCCTGGTCGGCGGCATTGGCGACGAGCAGCGCGCGGGCGTCGGCGTTGCCCACGTCCTCGCTGGCGAAGATGATCATGCGGCGCGCGACGAAGAGCGGGTCGTCGCCGGCCTCCAGCATCCGCATCATCCAGTAGACCGCGGCGTCGGGGTCGGAGCCGCGCATCGATTTGATGAAGGCGCTGACGACGTTGTAGTGCTCCTCGCCCGCCTTGTCGTAGAGGAGCGGGGCGTGCGCGTGCGCCGCCTGCACCGCCTCCAGGTCGACGGCGTCGCGCCCCTCGCTCCGGGCGTGCTCGGCGACCAGCTCCAGGGTGTTGAGGGCGCGCCGCGCGTCCCCGCGGGCGTCCTGGGCGACGGCCTCCAGCGCCTCCGGGGCGGCCGAGAGACCCAGCGTACCGAGGCCCGACGCCTCGTCGGTCAGGGCCCGCGCCAGCACCCGGACCAGGTCGGCGGGCGCCAGGGCCTCCAGGCGAAAGACCTTGCAGCGGGAGAGGAGGGCGGCGTTGACCGCGAAGGACGGGTTCTCGGTGGTGGCGCCGATGAGGGTGATGGTCCCCGCCTCGACGTGGGGAAGAAAGGCGTCCTGCTGCGCCTTGTTGAACCTGTGGATCTCGTCGACGAAGACGATGGTGCGGCAGCCCTGGTAGTCGCGCCGCTCCCGCGCCTCGGCCACGATGCCGCGCAGCTCGGCCAGGCTGCCGAGCACGGCGGAGAAGGGCACGAACACCGCCTTCGTCTGCTCGGCGATGATGCGCCCGAGGGTGGTCTTGCCCGACCCCGGCGGGCCCCAGAGCACCATGGAGGGCACCCGGTCGTTCTTGATGGCCTCGGCCAAAAAGCGCCGCTCGGCGACGAGATGCGCCTGTCCGACGAAGTCCTCGAAGCGCGACGGGCGCATCCGCTCGGCGAGGGGGGGCCTCGCCGACCCTTGCGCGTCGCGCGACGCGTGGGAAAAGAGGGTCTCCCGCGGCGTCGACATCCCCGACTTTGCGTTGCGTGCCACGGGCGGAGTATAGGCGGGGCCAAGGAGGCATGCGGACGGTCATCCTTACTTGCATCACAGTGCTGATGCTTTCGTGCGGGGGGAGTGACCGGCCACCAGTGCCGCCGTCGCGGCCGGGCACCAGCGTCGAGATCGCCGACTTCGAGATTCACTCCGACGGCATCGACCGCTTCACCTCCTGCCCGCCGCCGGGCGAGCTGGGCCAGGAGTGGCTGCCACCCCTGCCCGACTGGACCCCGCCCCCCGCGTCGTCGCAGGACGCACCTCCCCCCGACCAGCCCGCCATCGCCGCGGGCGGCCTGGGCCGCAGCAACACCGAGCAGGCGGCGGACCGCACGCGCGCCGCGTTCCGGAGCTGCTACCACCGCGGTCTCATCCACGCGCCGGGGCAGTTCGGGCACGTGGCGATCGTGGCGCGCGTCGGGCCGGATGGCCGCGTGGCCAAGGTGGAGAGCTACGGCGCGTGCGGCGTCTCCCACGAGGTGCTCGCGTGCATGCACGACGAGGCCAAGCAGCTGCGCTTCGCCCCGCCCCCCGGCGGCAAGGACACCGTGGTCATCCCGGCGTCCTTCGTCCCGCGCTCCGGCCCGGACTTCGACCCCGACCGCGGCGACGCCTACACCGCCTCCGCCTACGTCGCGCTCGAGGCCCTTCGCCCCGAGTTTCACCAGTGCCTTGACGAGGCCAGGCGCTTCAACAAGCCGGTGGAGGCGTGGGGCATGTTCGACATGAAGCTCGACGCGCACGGCAACGTCACCGACTCCCACGTCGACCCGTGGGGCGGCGATCAGGACCTGCTGCGCTGCGCCGCCACCGTCATGCAGAAGCTCTCCCTACCGCCGCCGGTGGGCGGTCGCGGCTCGGTCCTCGCGCGCATCACCTTCAACCCGCGCGGGAACAACTGATGAAGACGCCGGACGCCCGCGCGGTGGTCATCCCGTTCGGCGTTCCGGACAGCGGCCGCGGCCTGGGCGTGGGGCTCGCCGCCCTGGTCCACACCTTTGCGCGCATCGGCGAGGGCGGCGTCGCGCTCGCCCAGCTCTTCGCGCGCCCCCAGGACGACCGCGGCACGGCGACGGCCGTCGAGGCCTTCGTGCCGCCCCACGCCTGGAAGGAGCTGCCGGGCGCCGCCGAGACCCCGAGCGGCGTCACCCTCGTGCTGACCGGCGCCTTCGAGCCGCCCACGGAGGGGCGCGGCATGCTGGAGCTCGTCGCCTTCGACCCCCACGACGGCTCGGCGCGCAGCAAGAGCGAGGCGCTGCTCGACGGCCCCATGGCCGGCCGCTCGCTGGTCGCCGCCCTCGACCGCGTCTGCCACGACGTCGGCGGCGACCTCGGCGCCCTTCGACAGATCGAGGAGCTCGGCTGGGACGCGCTGGAGAGCGTGCTGCAGGCGGAGCGCTGCATCGCCCGCGGCTCGCATCGCGCCTCCCATCAGGACTGCCTCTCCGCGCTGCTGCACCTCGGGCGGGCCGTCGGTGACGCGCCGGAGGCGTCCTTCCCCGCCGTCCGCCTCGCCGCGGTCGCGATGGAGCTCGCCTCCGCGCCCACCCCACACGACGGCATCGCGGAGGCCGCGCGTCGCGCCCTGGCCCGTGCGTGCGACGACGCCCCCGGCCGCGTCGAGCTGCTGGAGGCCACCGCCGCCCTCGCCCTGCGCGCGGACGATGCCCCCGTCGCCGAAGGGTGGGCGAGCCGCGCGATCGAGCTCGCGCCCGCCCGCGGTCGCCCCTACGCGCTGCTCTCGGAGGCGCGACGCCTGCAGCAGGACCTCGACGGCGCGCTCGACGCGTGCGCCTGCGGCATCGACCGTCAGACGGAGCCGGACGCCATGCTGCTCAACGAGCACGGCATCGTGCTGGCGACCCGCGGTGACCGCCTCTCCGCGCGCGATCAGTGGGAGCGCGTGCTGGCGATCGTGCCGGCCCACTCCGCCGCGTTCGCCAACCTGGCCACCGTCGCCATGGACCACGAGGACGTCGCCGCCGCGCAGGTCCTGGTCGACCACGCCCTCGCCCTCACGCCCGCGCCCCCCGAGACGCTCCGGCGCGCCATCGAGCTCGCCCTCTCCGTCGAGCCGCCGGGCATCGCCCGCGCCTCGCGCGTCGTCGCCCTCTGCCGGACGATCCTGGAGCGCGTTCCGGAGGACGCGGTGGCCGCCCTCACCTGCGCCCGCGCCCTCGCGGAGCTGGGCGAGACCGCGGCCGCGGAGGACCGGCTGCGTCAGGTCGAGCTCTCCATGTCGCACACGCCCGCGGCGGCGGAGGCCCAGCGCATGCGGCTGACCATCCGCGACCCGGCGGCCGCCCTCGCGGTGCAGACGGCGCTGCGCGCCGCGCGGGAGGCGCCGGTGGCCGCCGCGGCGCTGGAGGCCATCGAGGCGCGCGCGCGGCGCCTGGCCGAGGAGCACGGTTCCTGGCCCGCGTGGCTGGCGGCGGGCGTGGCGGCGGCGCGCGCCGAGCAGCCCGAGCGCGCGCGCGAGCACCTGGAGCGGGCGACGCGCCTGGCGCCGGGCGCGGGGTCGGCGCACCTGGAGCTGTGCGCGGTGCTCTCCACGATCGGCGAGCACGACGCGGCGGTCGTGCACGGCCGGCGGGCGCGCGCGCTGGAAGGCGACACGCCCCGCGCGCTGGGCCGGCTCGCCGGGGCGCTCTTCAGGGGCGGGGAGCAGGGCGAGGCGGAGCGTCTGCTCGAGCGGGCGCTGGCGGCCGCCCCGGACGACGCGGAGAACGTCGCGCTGCGCGAGCGCATGCGACGGCCGGACCCTCCGGCGGCCGGGGCGCGCGGGTGGCTCGCGCGGCTCCTGCGCCGCTGAACGCGGGGACCATGCTCACGCTAACGGTCTGCCCCAGGTGGCCGGAATCAGGCAGATGGGGGGTACTCCCGCTCCCCGAAGATCGCCGTCCCCACCCGCACCAGGGTCGCTCCGGACGCGATGGCGACCTCGAAGTCGTGCGTCATGCCCATCGAGAGCTCGGGCAGCCGGGCCGCTCCCCCGTGGAGGTTGCGCAGCGAGGCGAGCGTCTCGAACGCTCCCCGCGCGACCTCGACGGGGCCGAGCTCCGGGATGGTCATGAGCCCTCGCAGCGAGAGCGAGGGCTCCGCCTCCACCGCGCCGAGCGTCTCCTCCAGCTCCTCCGGCAGCGCGCCGTGCTTGTGCGGCTCGCGGCTCAGCTTCACCTCCACCAGCACCGGCATCACCGGGCGGCCGGCGGACGCGACGCGCTTGCCCAGCTCCCGCGCCAGCGCGGGGCTGTCCACCGCGTGCGTCCAGTGCGCGGCGCGCGCCACCACCTTCGCCTTGTTCGTCTGCAGGTGGCCGATGAAGTGCCACTCGAGGTCGGGGAGGTCGGCGAGCGCCTTCGCCTTCGCCTCCAGCTCCTGCGCGTAGCTCTCCCCGAAGAGGCGCTGCCCCGCCGCGTACGCCTCGCGGATCGTGTCGGGTGGGTGGGTCTTGGTGACCGCGACCAGCCGCACGCTCGCCGGATCCCGGCCGGCCGCGCGAGCCGCCGCGTCGATGCGCGCGCGCACGCCGGCGAGTGTTTCCGCGACCGACCCCGTCACCGGAAGCCCCTCCGGCGCCGGGCGACGAGCACCATCACCTCGCTCGCGCGGTCCAGCGGACCGCCGCCGAAGTCGCCGCTCGCGCTCTCGATCGCGAAGCCGTTGTAGTGAAGCAGCGCCTCCCACTCCTGCGGGAAGAACTGCCGGTGGGTGAGGGGCGTGGCGAAGGCGGCGCCCGGGTCCTTGATGGGCTCGAACTCCATGGACACGAAGAGCACCTGCCGCAGCCGATCGTAGTCGAAGTACTCGCGGTACCGGACCACGCCCGCCGTGGGATGCCTGAAGCGCGGGGCGTGATGGGCCCGCGCGGGATCCCGCGCGAGGTCCTCCGGCATCGGCATCGACAGGTCCATCGCGAAGCGGCCGCCGGGCGCCAGGTGCTCGCGCGCGCGCGCGAGGAACGCCTCCACGTCGGCGCGCGTGTACAGGTGCAGCAGTGTGTTGAAGGGCGCGAGGACGAGCCGGAAGCGCCGGCCGAGCCGCACCCGGCGCATGTCCCCGCGGCGCAGGGTCACGCGGCGCGCGACCTCCGGCGGCTCCTTCCGGAGACGACGCCGCAGGTCGGCGAGCATCGGCGCGGAGTGATCCACGCCCACCACGCGCACGCCGTGCCGCGCGATGGGGACGGCCACGCGCCCGTTGCCGACGCCGTACTCCAGCACCGGCCCTCCCCACTTCCGTGCAAGCTGCACATAATGGGCGACGTCCGCCATCCGCGCGCGGTACGTCGCGGTGTAGTAGGCAGGGTCCTCGTAGTGCGCGGTCGACCCCGCGACGAGCTCGCAGTCCACCGACGTGCCCCGGCTCACCGCTCCCGCCGGATGCGCGGGGCCGGGCGCCCTCTCAGATCACGCCGGCGCGCCGCTGGGCGTCGATCCAGTCTTGCACCGCCTCGTTGGTCGTCCGGTCGTAGTGGACCCGACCCGCGGCGATCTCCCGCAGGGCCGTGACGGCGGCCTTGTTCTTGGAGTGCACCAGCGGGACGGCGCCCTTCATGAGCTGGCGCGTGCGGTGGGCGGCAAGGATGACGAGGGCGAAGCGGTTCTCTTCGCGCTCGAGGCAGTCTTCAACGGTGACTCGGGCCATGGGCGGCGAAACCTAGCCGGCCGGCCCTCGCCGCGCAAGTCCGCGGGGAGGCTGAACGGCCGTTCCCTCCTCCGGCGGGGGGGTCCGGCGGGGGGGCGCGTGGCGGATCGTTCGCCTGCCAACCTTCCGGCGGGAGCCCATCCGATGAAGGCACCGGGAGCGCGAGGCCGCCGGGCGCCGCGAGCCCTCGACACCGATGGTTGGCGTGCTCACCTTGCCCCTTCTGCCAGCAGCCCGGCAGACCGCGACACTCACCACAAGACGGTGCTATGGAGCATCTGATCCCCGACAAGGAGTAGTCATCCCATGAGCGGCAAAGTCCCCTACGTCGACGACAAGGCCTTCCAGAGCGAGGTCCTCGAGGCCGAGCAGCCGGTGCTCGTCGATTTCACCGCCACCTGGTGCGGCCCCTGCAAGGCGCTCGCTCCCGTCATCGACCAGCTCGCCGACAAGGCGGAGGGCAAGTACAAGGTGGTGAAGGTCGACATCGACCAGGCGCCCACCCTCGCGCAGCGTTATGGCATCCGCGGCGTGCCGACGGTCCTGGCGTTCGCCGCGGGGGAGAAGGTTGGCCAGCACGTGGGCGTGACCAACGCCGCCACGCTGCTGAAGATGCTCCCCGCCTGACGTACGCTCGCGGCGCATGGCGCTGGTCGGTTCGGTCGATCGCATTCCCTGGACGCACGCGGAGCGCTTGCTCGCCGCGTTCGAGAAGGCGCGCGAGTACGAGGCGATGACGCCGCTCGAGGGCCTGCTGCGCGAGCGACAGATCGAGGGCCTCAAGGTCGAGCGCAAGAAAAAGCTGCTCTGGTTCGGCAAGGGCGAGCGCTTCATCGCCGGCGGTGCGGAGGCCCTCGCCCTCGCCCTGGAGCGCGACAGGCTGGAGAACCTGGACGTGGAGGACGCGCCCGCGAAGCTGCTGGGGGCGCTCGCAGGCTCGGCGGAGGACGCGAGCGCCGCCGCGGTGATCCGCGAGGTGTTCGCCCCCGACCACGGGCTCCCTGCCTGGCTCGCCGACCAGGGACCGAGCCTCGTCGCGCCGGGCGAGATCGCCGCGCTGGGGGAGGCGCTGGAGAAGACGCGCGGCGCGTGGGAGGTGGCCGGCGTGACGGCGCTCATGAGCGCGCTCGCGGCGCTGGTCGCTCGCTGCGGGGCGGGCGAAGGGCTGTTGCTGCAGTGAGGCTCGCCGTCTCGATCGTTGCGCTGTGCATGGTCGCGTGCGCCCACGCGCCCCCGCAGCGTACCGTCGTCGTCGCGGTCCTGCCCCCGCCCCGCCCGGCGGGCCCGGCGCCCATCGTGATCGCGCCCAGCCACCAGGGCGAGAGCTGCGGCGATCTCGCGCTCGACCGCGCCGAGCTGCGCGCGCGTGGCAAGGGCGAGCGGCACCCGGAGGTGCTGGAGGTGGAGGCGGCCCTCGCGAAGTGTCAGGACCGCACGCCCTCGGCGGAGGCGTGCGCGCGCGTGCTGCGCGATCGCGAGGCGATGGTGGCGCGCGGATACGGGCCTGCCCATCCGGAGATGGTGGTCGCCGCCGCCAAGCTGGCGCTCTGCGGGGACTCGAAGCCCATGCCCCCTCCGAGCGCGGAGGAGTGCGCCGCGCTGCGACGCGACCGCGCGACCCTCGTCGCCGAGGGCAAGGGCGAGCGCCACCCGCGCATGCTCGAGGTCGACGCGCGGCTGGCCGACTGCCCCTGAGCGCTACTTCACTTCCAGCACGGCCTGAGCGACGCCGTCGATGCCGTCGTTGGTGCCGGGCGCGCCCCCGGTGCCCTTCGCGCCGCCCTGCTGTGCGAAGACGATGTTGGTGTTCGTTGACGGGTCAAGCGTTGGCGCCGCGGTGCCCTTCCAGAGCACGCCGACGGAGATGCCACCCGCCCCGCCGCCTCCGGCACCACCGTTTCCGCCGGTGCCGCCGTTGCCACCCTGGCAGCCACCAGCCGTTTTGTTTCCACCAAAGCCGTAGATGCCCTGCCCGGGTTGCCCGGCGGCACCTGCTCCTCCGGCGCCAGCCGTGCCCGCCTGCAGCGTGCTCGTTGTCATGCTGACGGTGGACGACAGCACGACCAGCGCGATGCTCGCTCCACCGCCTCCGCCGCCGGTACCGCCGGCACCGCCGCACCCACCCGCGCCGCCCCCGCCGCCACCGCCGCCTCCGAAGCCAAGCCCACCTCCACCCCCTTGCCCGGGGCCACCCGCTTTGGCCGCCCCGCCAGCCATGCTTGCCCATCCTTGACTGGAAAGGCTACCTAGCCCCGACGGCGCCGAGCCATCCGGTCCCTTCGATGCAGGAGCGCCGTCACTCCCTGAGCCGCCACTACCGCAAGCTGCCAGGGTCCCCCCCTGTCCTGCGCCTAGGCTTGGAAGACCTGGGTCGCCGGTGCTGCCGTTGTCTCCGCCTTTGCCTCCCGTCGTCGTGTCGCCGGCCGGACACTTCACCGCGTTGGCCGGCCCACCCGTCATACCCGACGCGTCCTTCCCGTTCAGCGTCGCCTGGTCCGGGTAGTTGAAGTTCGTCAGCGTCCCCGCCGCGCCGGCCTTGCCCTTGCCCGCTTCCAGCGTGTCCCTCACCAGCGTCACGTTCGCGCAGCCGTTCACGAACGCCGCGATGCTCGACCCGCCGTCCGCCGTCGCGTCCGCCGACTTCCAGTCCATGTCCTCGATGGTCACAGCCTTCGTCAGCCCGTCCAGCCTCAGCGCCATCGTCCCCACCCCCACGATGGGCTTCGTCCCGCTGTAGCTCCAGTCCGCGCACCGCCACCCGCCGTAGATGGACACCCCGTCGTGGCTCGCGTCCACCACCACGTCCTCCGCGTACGTCCCCTCGCACACGTACACGCGCGCCTGCTGCGCGCTCGTCAGCTTCAGCGCGGCGCCGATCGTCTTCACCGGCTTCTCCTTCGTCCCCGCGTTGCCGTCGTCCCCGGCCGTCCCGTCCACGAAGATCCCCACCGAGTCGTCCACGCACGCGGGGGAGTCCTTCGGGTCCTTGGTGAGATCGCACCCGGGCGGCGCGTCAGGCCCCGCGTCCACCGTCACGTCTCCCCCGCCGTCCGTCCCGCCGTCGGCGTTCGCGCTGGAGCTGTCACCGCAACCGGCGATGCAGGTGATGCCGATGGCGAGCGCAGACGAGAGGCCGATGGACCAGCGCATGGTCTACCCGACCTCGTGGCGAGACGAGAGAGGGCGATTCATGGTGCCTGCATCACGGCCCTGGCGACCCCCGCCGGGCCCGGATTGCCGGCCGCGCCGGCGTTGCTCGCGGGGTTGCTGGTCTTCACGGCGGTACCCCCGGCGCCGCCTGCGCCCGCCGCGCCGGCCTTGCCCGTCGTCACCGTCGCGAGGGTGTCCGCCGACGACGTGGAGGAACCGTCGATGGTCGGCGCGGTGCCGGTCCACAGGATGCCCACGGAGAGGCCTCCCGCGCCGCCGCCGCCACCGCCGCCGGAGCCGCCATGACCGCCTGCGCCGCCACCGCACGCATCGACGCCGGGAGTTCCACCCGCGCCACCCGAGCCTCCACCCCCCTGCGCCTTCTGCCCTGTGCCCCCCTTCGCGCCGTCGCCGGCGTCCTTCGCGACGAGCTTCGTCTGCGTGAGCGTCGCGGTGGACTGCACCAGCGCGAGCGCGATGCTCGCTCCGCCACCCGGGCCAGCCGCTCCGCCCGTGCCACCGCAGCCGCCAGCTCCGCCGCCGCCACCGCCTCCTGCAGAGTCCAGGCTCGCCCCGCCTCCGCCGCCCTCGCCGACCTTGCCGGTGCCGCCCGCACCACCGGCGGAGGGCGCCCAGCCCGTCGCGTCGAGCGTGCCCGCCTTGGCCGCGCCCGCACCCGCGGCGCCGCCGGGACCGTAGGAGCCGTCACGGCCGAGCCCAGCGATACAATTGCTTCCCGTCGTCCCGCCTGTCCCATCCGCCATTGCTGGATTCACGGGATAGGAAGCGAACGGCTGCCCCTTCGAGCCATTGTTTGCGCCAGGCGGGCCCCCTGCACCGCCGATGCTGTTGCCGCTCCCATTCGGGCAGTTGTTCGGCGTCTGCGCGCCGCCGTTGTTCACCTTCCCGCCATCGCCGCTGCTCGCCTGCGCCGGCGTGAAGTCCGCCTGGGCCGACGGCGGCGTCGCGCTCATCCCCTTCCCCGCCTCGATGTCGTCGCGCACCAACGTCACCGTCGAGCTCGCCGCGAGCGCGCCGATGGACGAGTCCCCCGCCTTCGACGCGTCCGCCCCCACGAACTTCAGATCCCGGACCACGCTCGTCGCCGAGTCCACGTGCAGCGCAAGCCCGCTCCCCGGCTGGATCGTGGCGGCGTTGGAGGCCGCGTACGACCAGTCCCCGCACGCATACCCGCCGAGCAGGTCCACGTTGGCCTTGATGTCCACGTTCTCCGCGTACGTCCCCTGGCAGATGTAGACGCGCGCCTTGTTCTTCTTCAGCGCCGCGCCGATGGTGGCCAGCGGGTTGGCCTTGCTCCCGTCGTGCGAGTCGTCCCCGGTCGGAGAGACGAACACGCCGCTCGACTCGTCGATGCACGACGGGTCGGCGACCACGTCACAACCGGAGCCGTCCGGCCCCGCGTCCACCGTCACGTCTCCCCCGCCCCCATCCGTCCCGCCGTCGGCGTTCGTGCTGGAGCTGTCCCCGCAACCGGCGACGCAGGCCGCGACGAGCACGCAAGCGATCCCCCGAGGCGGCGCATGACCTACTTCACCTCGAGCACGGCCTGGGCGACGCCGTCGATGCCGTCGTTGGTGCCGGGCGCGCCGCCGGTGCCCTTGGCGCCGCCCTGCTGCGCGAAGACGATGTTGGTGTTCGTTGATGAGTCAAGCGTCGGCGCCGCGGTGCCCTTCCAGAGCACGCCGACGGAGATGCCACCCGCCCCGCCGCCTCCTGCGCCACCATTTCCGCCGGTGCCGCCGTTGCCGCCCTGGCAGCCAGCGCCGGTCCCGTTGCCGTGAAAGCCGAAAGTAGTCTCTCCCGGCTGTCCCGCCGCGCCAGTTCCCCCGGCACCCGCGGTGGCCGCCTGCAGCGCGCTCGCCGTCACGGTCACGGTGGAGGACAGCACCACCAGTGCGACGCTGGCGCCCCCGCCACCGCCACCGGGTCCGCCGGCACCGCCGCACCCACCCGCGCCGCCCCCGCCGCCACCGCCGCCTCCGAAGCCAAGCCCACCTCCACCCCCTTGCCCGGGGCCACCCGCTTTGGCCGCCCCGCCAGCCATGCTTGCCCATCCTTGACTGGAAAGGCTACCTAGCCCCGACGGCGCCGAGCCATCCGGTCCCTTCGATGCAGGAGCGCCGTCACTCCCTGAGCCGCCACTACCGCAAGCTGCCAGGGTCCCCCCCTGTCCTGCGCCTAGGCTTGGAAGACCTGGGTCGCCGGTGCTGCCGTTGTCTCCGCCTTTGCCTCCCGTCGTCGTGTCGCCGGCCGGACACTTCACCGCGTTGGCCGGCCCACCCGTCATACCCGACGCGTCCTTCCCGTTCAGCGTCGCCTGGTCCGGGTAGTTGAAGTTCGTCAGCGTCCCCGCCGCGCCGGCCTTGCCCTTGCCCGCTTCCAGCGTGTCCCTCACCAGCGTCACGTTCGCGCACCCGTTCACGAACGCCGCGATGCTCGACCCGCCGTCCGCCGTCGCGTCCGCCGACTTCCAGTCCATGTCCTCGATGGTCACCGCCTTCGTCAGGCCGTCGAGCTTCAGCGCCATCGTCCCCGCGCCCACGATGGGCTTGGTCCCGCTGTAGCTCCAGTCCGCGCACCGCCACCCGCCGTAGATGGACACCCCGTCGTGGCTCGCGTCCACCACCACGTCCTCCGCGTACGTCCCCTCGCACACGTACACGCGCGCCTGCTGCGCGCTCGTCAGCTTCAGCGCGGCGCCGATCGTCTTCACCGGCTCGAGCTTCGTCCCCGCGTTGCCGTCGTCGCCGTTCGTGCCGTCCACGAAGATGCCCACCGCGTCGTCCACGCACGCCGCCGAGTCTTTCGGGTCCTTGGTGAGTTCGCACCCGGGCGGCGCGTCCGGCCCCGCGTCCACCGTCACGTCTCCCCCGCCGTCCGTCCCGCCGTCGGCGTTCGTGCTGGAGCTGTCCCCGCAACCGGCGAGGCAGGCCGCGACGAGCACGCAAGCGATCCCCCCGAGGCGGCGCATGACCTACTTCACCTCGAGCACGGCCTGCGCGACGCCGTCGATGCCGTCGTTCTGGCCGGGCGCGCCGCCGGTGCCCTTGGCGCCGCCCTGCTGCGCGAAGACGATGTTGCTGGTCGTTGACGAGTCAAGCGTCGGCGCCGCGGTGCCCTTCCAGAGCACGCCGACGGAGATGCCGCCTGCCCCGCCGCCTCCTGCGCCACCGGCTCCGCCGGTGCCGCCGGTACCGCCGGAGCAACCGGGGTTGATGTTCTGGCCGCTGAATCCGCCGGCCTGCCCTGCCTGCCCTGCTGCACCCGCTCCGCCGTTGCCGGCGACGGTGCTCGCCATGCTGCTCGAGGCGACCTGAACCGTCGAGGACAGGACGGCTAGCGCGATGCTGGCGCCCCCGCCTCCACCGCCAGATCCCGAGGCGCCGCCGCAGCCACCACAACCGCCGCCACCAGCGCCTCCTGCGGTGTTGTTGCCGTCCAGACCTCCGCCACCCCCGCCGCCACCTTGACCGGGCCCACCATTGGACCCAGCCCCGCCCATCGCCGGCTTCCATCCGGTGGGATCCAGCACGCCCGAAGCGGCAATAGCCACGGCAGCTATCCCCGCGTCGCCCGTTGGACCCTTGTGTCCTGACGTGCATCCACTGCCGATGTCCTTGGCACCACCCTTTCCGTCCAACGGGTTGATGCCACCCAGATTGGGCGTTCCGTCCTGACCATCACCCGGCGACGTTCCCCCGTTTCCGCCAAACCCTCCGGTTGAGTTCTTACCATCGGTACACAAGGTGCAGGCGTGCGGCCCGCCGCCAACGATCCCGTTGCCATCCTTGCCCTTGATCGAGGTGTCGCCTTGCGCCACCGCCGTGTAGTTGCTCCCCGCCTTCCCCGCTGCGCCGGCCTTACCCTTCCCCGCTTCCAGCGTGTCCCTCACCAGCGTCACGTTCGCGCAGCCGTTCACGAACGCCGCGATGCTCGACCCGCCGTCCGCCGTCGCGTCCGCCGACTTCCAGTCCATGTCCTCGATGGTCACCGCCTTCGTCAGGCCGTCGAGCTTCAGCGCCATCGTCCCCGCGCCCACGATGGGCTTGGTCCCGCTGTAGCTCCAGTCCGCGCACCGCCACCCGCCGTAGATGGACACGCCGTCGTGGCTCGCGTCCACCACCACGTCCTCCGCGTACACCCCCTTGCACACGTACACGCGCGCCTGCTGCGCGCTCGTGAGCTTCAGCGCCGCGCCGATCGTCTTCACCGGCTCGAGCTTCGTCCCCGCGTTGCCGTCGTCGCCGTTCGTGCCGTCCACGAAGATGCCCACCGCGTCGTCCACGCACGCGGGGGAGTCCTTCGGGTCCTTGGTGAGATCGCACCCGGGCGGCGCGTCCGGCCCCGCGTCCACCGTCACGTCTCCCCCGCCGTCCGTCCCGCCGTCGGCGTTCGCGCTGGAGCTATCCCCGCAACCGGCGACGCAGGTGATGCCGATGGCGAGCGCAGACGAGAGGCCGATGGACCAGCGCATGGTCTACCCGACCTCGTGGCGAGACGAGAGAGGGCGATTCATGGTGCCTGCATCACGGCCTTGGCGACCCCCGCCAAACCCGGATTGCCGGCCGCGCCGGCGTTGCTCGCGGGGTTGCTGGTCTTCACGGCGGTACCCCCGGCGCCGCCTGCGCCCGCCGCGCCGGCCTTGCCCGTCGTCACCGTCGCGAGGGTGTCCGCCGACGACGTGGAGGAACCGTCGATGGTCGGCGCGGTGCCGGTCCACAGGATGCCCACGGAGAGGCCTCCCGCGCCGCCGCCGCCACCGCCGCCGGAGCCACCGTGGCCGCCGGCGCCGCCATTGCACGACGTCGCGAAGAACGAGCCGGCGTTCCCACCCCCCTGCGCCTTCTGCCCTGTGCCCCCCTTCGCGCCGTCGCCGGCGTCCTTCGCGACGAGCTTCGTCTGCGTGAGCGTCGCGGTGGACTGCACCAGCGTGAGCGCGATGCTCGCTCCGCCACCCGGGCCGGCCGCTCCGCCCGTGCCACCGCAGCCGCCAGCTCCGCCGCCGCCACCGCCACCGGCAGAGTCCAGGCTCGCCCCGCCTCCGCCGCCCTCGCCGACCTTGCCGGTGCCGCCCGCACCACCGGCGGAGGGCGCCCAGCCCGTCGCGTCGAGCGTGCCCGCCTTGGCCGCGCCCGCACCCGCGGCGCCGCCGGGACCGTAGGAGCCGTTTCGACCGAGGCCCGCAATGCAATCACTCCCCGTCACGCCACCGGTCCCATCAGCATTGGGGGGGTTGACCGTGTAGGTGGCAAATGGTTGTCCCTTCACGCCATTTGCTCCGCCGGGCGGTCCGCCCGCTCCCCCCGTCGTACTCCCGCTCCCATTGGGACACGTCACCGGTTGCTGTCCACCGCCATTGTTGAGCGTTCCAGTGTTGCCGCTGCTCGCCTGCGCCGGCGTGAAGTCCGCCTGGGCCGACGGCGGCGTCGCGCTCATCCCCTTCCCCGCCTCGATGTCGTCGCGCACCAACGTCACCGTCGAGCTCGCCGCGAGCGCGCCGATGGACGAGTCCCCCGCCTTCGACGCGTCCGCCCCCACGAACTTCAGATCCCGGACCACGCTCGTCGCCGAGTCCACGTGCAGCGCAAGCCCGCTCCCCGGCTGGATCGTGGCGGCGTTGGAGGCCGCGTACGACCAGTCCCCGCACGCATACCCGCCGAGCAGGTCCACGTTGGCCTTGATGTCCACGTTCTCCGCGTACGTCCCCTGGCAGATGTAGACGCGCGCCTTGTTCTTCTTCAGCGCCGCGCCGATGGTGGCCAGCGGGTTGGCCTTGCTCCCGTCGTGCGAGTCGTCCCCGGTCGGAGAGACGAACACTCCGCTCGACTCGTCGATGCACGACGGGTCGGCGACCACGTCACAACCGGAGCCGTCCGGCCCCGCGTCCACCGTCACGTCTCCCCCGCCGTCCGTCCCGCCGTCGGCGTTCGCGCAGGTGAGATTCGAAGGAGCAATCCGCCGAGCCGCAGCCCGGCGCGACGAAGACCACGGCACCGGCGACGAGGACGCAGCCGGTCAAGCATGCAAGGTGACGCATCTTCCTCTCCCTGTTTCTAGAAAGCACCGAGCACGGCGACGCCCGACTCGCGCCCCACGAAGGGCACGACCCGCAGGCCGGTCGACTGCTCCTTCTTCGGTCCGGGCCAGAGCAGCGCGGTGGCCGCGCCCGCGACCACCAGGCCCACGCCCACGCCCAGAAACACCGGACCGAGCGTCTGTCCGTTGTCGTAGCGATCCTTCAGCCCGCTCAGCGTCGCGCACTGCGCGGCGTCCGCCCCCGGGCACGACGCGCTCGCGCCGAGCTGCGTGCGGAGGTTCGCCGCGTCGTCGCTGGCCGAGCCGGAGTCCACCAGGAAGCCCACGCCCAGGCCCACGCCCACCAGGCCGACAGCCGCCACCGCGCCGCCGACGATCCAGCGGGTCACGCCCCCCCCCGCGTGGTGTTGCTCCCCGCCCTCGCCAGGGCCGCCAGGCTGGCCGACCCCGCCGTTCCCCTGCGCGCCCGCGCCACCCGTCGCGCCGCTCGCCGCGGGGAACTTGCTCGTGAAGTCCACCTTCACCAGCTTCCCCTGCGCGCAGTCCACCGTCATGCGCTCGGCGTGCGTGTCGACCGTCACGCTGACGATGTGCTGCCCCGCCGTGACGTGCACCTCGTCGCTCAGCGGCGCGTTGCCCTCGTCGACGGTGTCGTCGATGCGCACGCGACCGCCCGCCGGCGCGGTGATCTCCAGGTGCCCCGTCTGCGCGTACGCCTGCTGCATCAGGTCGGTCACCTGCTTGCGCTGCGTGGTGGTCAGCTCCTTGTCCTCCAGCGCCTTCTGCAGGTTGCCGAGCGCCTCCAGGTAGCGCTTCGTGTAGAAGTCCGACAGGCCCAGCGCGCGCAGGCACGCCGGCGTCTTGAGCACCGAGCACGCCTGCTCGAACTTGAGGCGCGCGCCGTCGATGTTGCCCTGCCCGTAGAGGGCCTTGCCCTCCTGGAGGCGCTGCTTGGCCTCCTGGTACTCGGGGGAGGTCTGGTCCTGGGCGAAGGCGGACGCGGAGAGCAGCCCGCCGGCGAGGGCGAGCGGCAAGAGGAAGTACGTTCTCATCGGTGGGGATCGTCGGGGAGCAGGTTCATCCCGGGAGGCGCGCTGCCCGCGGGGTGCGCGGTCGGGTGCGGCGTCGCGGTGGCCGTGGCGGTGGTGGTGGCGTGCGCGGTGGCGCTCGCACGGGGCGCCTCCGACGTGTGGTGAGGCTGCGCGGTGTGCGCGGCGGGGACGGTGGTGGTCGCTGCGGTCTCCACCGCGGTGGCGCTCGCCGCGGGCGCGGGCGCCGTCTCCGCGGTGGTCCCCACCGTCGCGGTGAGCGTCTCCGGCGGCGGCTGTCGCGCGGTCTGCGTCGCGCTCGGCGCGGGCGGCGTCTCCGGCGAGGAGCGCACCAGCTTGAGCACCCCGAGCCCCAGCACCAGGGTCACCACGATCGCGAGCGTGGTGGCGACCAGGACGCGGTTGCGTTTCTGCCGCATGCCCGGCTCCGTCGGCGTCAGCTCCTTCTTCACCGGCGCGGGCGGCGGCGTCGTCTCCGCCTTGGGGCGGATGCGCGGCTGGTCCGGTCGCTGCGGGCCGAAGTCGTCCAGCAGCTCGTCCAGCGTGTCCGCCTTGCGCGAGGCCTGCGGGGGCGCCTGCCCCTCCGCCGCGTCCGCCGACTTGACCCGTGACTCGCTGCTCGGCGGACCGAGGCCCTGATCGGTGTCGACCTTGCTCACGCGAAACTCCCGCGGTGGTACGCACGCCTGCACATGACGCGCCGAGCGTACCCTCCTTTGCGGCCGATGCCCAAGTCCGCGCATGTCCCCCGCCCCTCGACCCGGGGGTCCGCGCGGTTGTCAAGAAAGCGACGGCGGTGCAGCTTTCTTTCCCCGGCGGCGCGGTGCGCTACGCTTTGTGCGCCGGACTTTTCTTTTCTTCGAAGCGAGGAGGACTGATCGATGCGACACCTTGCCCTCGGGCTCGCGGGCCTGATTTTCGTGGCGTGCGGGGGGGATTCCTTCAACAACGACGACGCCGGCGCGGACGCAGGCGTCCCGAGCGGCTGCGATCTCGCGAAGACGCCGATGGACTCCGCCGCGTGCGTCACGGACGAAGTGGGCGTCTTCGTGGACGGCACCGGCGGCAACGACCAGACCGGGGACGGGACGAAGGAGCACCCGTTCAAGACGATCGGGCACGCGCTGGACAACCTAGGGGGCAAGCCCCGCGTGTACGTGTGCCAGGGTCACTACCTCGAGGACGTGTCGCTCCAGGCGAAGAAAGCGGCGAGCCTCATCGGCGGGCTGGAGTGCGGGGACTGGGCGTACAACGCGTCGAGCGTGCCGACGATCGGCGCGAGCAACCTCCCGCTGCGCATCACCGTGCCCGACCGGGGGATCTTGATCTCCGACGTCAGCGTCGCGGCGGGGAGCGGGAGCAACCCGGGTGAGTCGAGCATCGCGGCGTTGGTGTCCAAGTCCAAGGACGTCACGTTCGTGCGCGTCGTGCTCACCGCCGGCAGGGGATCGGGCGGCGCCTCCGCGGTACCACCCTCCGCCGCGATGCCTCCGGTGATCGACCTCAAGGGCCACGACTCCACCGGCAACAGCGGCGGCGCCGCCATGACCTACTCCAAGTGCCCTACCGGCGAGACCACCACCGGCGGTCAGGGGGGGGACAGCGGCTCGAAGGGGGACGACGGCATGCCGGCGCTCGGCGGCGGCGCCGGTGGAGGGGGCGGCAATGTGAGCTGCCAGGGCGGCGGCGGCGGAAGCGCGGGCAAATCGGGCGGCGACGGGGTGGGAGCGGCGACGCTCGGGGACTTCGCGCCGGACGGAACCTGGATGCCGACGGCCGGGGGCGACGGCGCCAACGGCGGAGTGGGCCAGGGGGGCGGTGGCGGCGGCGGCAACTACAATGGCGGCAACACCGGCGGCGGCGGCGGCGGCGGCGCGGGCGGTTGCGGCGGACCGGGCGGCAAGGGAGGCGGCGGCGGGGGAGCGAGCGCGGCGCTCGCCGTCGACACGAGCAAGGTGCACGTCTTCGCGTCTCAGCTCTTCGCCAACGACGCCGGCGACGGCGGCAGAGGCGTCACCGGGATCCAGGGGATGCCGCAGGGGGGCGCCAGGGGCAACGGCTACCTCGACGGATGCTCCGGCGGCGGCGGCGGGCCCGGTGGCAACGGCGGCAGCGGCGGCGGCGGCGCGGGCGGCGTGTCCGCCGCGCTGCTCATCAAGGGCCTGCCCCTTCCCGACGTGGACAGCGCCACGAAGACCAAGGTGGGAAACGCCGGCGCGGCGGGCTCCGGTGCCGGCGCCAACGACGATGGCATCCCCGGGCTGGCGCAGGCGCAGGTCACCATCCCGTAGCAACCTCCCGACGCCCCCGGCCGATGGGCACCGCGGAGGTGGTCCATGGTCGGTCGGGTCTTCGGTCTTCTCGGTCTCTCGGTGCTCGCGCTCGTCGTCGGGTGCACGGCGGACACCTTCGCTCCGGGCGGCGAGCTGCCAGGCGACAGCACCGGCGGCACCAGCGCTGACGGCGGCACCACGCCCACATGCGCGTCCGGACAGGAGCCGAAGGACGATCCGGCGTGCGTGACCGAGACCGCAGGCGTCTTCGTCTCGCCCAACGGTGACGATCAGACCGGGGCGGGCTCACGTACCGCGCCGCTGCGCACGGTGGGCGCCGCCCTGAAGATGCTCGACGGACGCGGCACCATCTTCCTGTGCGCCGGCGCGTACCCGGAGGACGTCACGATGGACGCCTCCCACGCCGCCAACCTCTACGGCGGCTTCTCCTGCGCCGACTGGAGCTACACCGGCGACGCGTCGACCCTCGGGGCCGGCCCGAACCCGCTGACGATGACCGGCACAGGCGGCGCGCACGTCTTCGAGGACGTGTCCATCGTCGCGCGCGACGCCGGGCAGCCCGGCCAGACGAGCACGGCCGTGGCGCTGCACGACGCGGGCAAGGTCTCCTTCGTGGGGGCGCACATCGAGGCCGGGCGCGGACAGGATGGCGCGGGCGGCGTGCCCGGCAGCAACTACGACCCCGTCGCCAGCAACGACCCGAGCGTCGTGGGCAGCGCGGCGTCCGGCGTGAGCGGCGGCACATCCAAGAAGTGCTCCTGCAAGGACGGGACGTACTCCCTCGGCGGCGCGGGCGGCGCGAAGGGCACCGACGGCGCCAAGGGCAGCCCGGCCGACACCGTGGTGCAGGCGGGCGTCGACGGCGCCGGCGGCCTCTTCAACCTGGGCAACGCGCAGTGCGGTGCCGGGCACACCGGCGCGGCCGGGGCGGTGGGTAAGGAGGGCGTGGCGGCCCCGATCGTGGGTGGGCTGGACGCGCAGGGGAAATGGGCCCCGCAGGACGGTTCGGCCGGCCAGAGCGGCGGCGTGGGCCAGGGCGGCGGCGGCGCCTCCGGCAACTACGGCTACGGAGGTCCCGGCGGATCGTGCGGCGGGTGTGGCGGCGCGGGCGGCGGCGGCGGGCAGGGCGGCGGCGGGAGCATCGGCGTGCTCGCCGCGGGCGAGACGACGCTGGTGGTGAGCGGCGGTGAGATCGTCACGCACGCAGGCGGCCACGGCGGCTTGGGCTCGAATGCTCAGTCGGGGCAGGTGGGCGGGCAGGCCGCCGGCGGGATCTGCGCGAGCGGCGGCGGTGGCCACGGCGGCCACGGCGGCACCGGCGCCGGCGGCGCCGGCGGCGTCTCGGTGGGCGTCATGTACGACGTGCACGCGCCGGAGGTGACCGCCGACGTGCAGGTGGGCGCGGCGGGCAAGGGTGGCTTCGGCGGCGCCAGCGACAACGGGGGCGCTGACGGCGTCGCGAAGGACGTCTACCAGGTCGAGAGCGCCGCGCAGTGACGCGCCGCGGTCGAGGCGCTCGAACGGGCGCGCGAACCGTCGTATAGAAGAAGCGTTGGTGATCCCGACCCGCTTCCTCGCCACGACGGCCGCGCGCGCGGCGCACGGAGACCGCGTCGACAGGCTCGCGCCGTACCTCCTGCGCACCGACCCGCTCGCCGACGCGGTGGTCTCCGCCTTCGACGAGATGCCCCCCGGCGCCGGCTGGCGACAGGTGGAGGCGGCCCTGGCGCGCGGCGTCGCGAGCGTGCCCGACGCGCACCCCGCGGTGCGCGCGCTCTTCGAGGCGGTGGAGCGCGTGCCGCCGTGGGTGGACTGGGGGACGCTCGACCGCGGCGGCGAGGTGCTGCTGCGCGCCGGGTACTTCGGCGGGCTCATCCTGGGGTTGCAGTCGCTGCCGTACGGCTACGCGTCGCCCGGGGGCAACAAGCCGCTCGCCATGAGCGGACGCTTGATGGAGCAGGCACCCCGGCGGCTGACCGAGACGGGGCGCTTCGTGCACGCGGTGTGTCTGCCCGGCGGGATGCGCCGCGGCGCCGACGGCTTCTGCATCGCGGTGCGCGTGCGCCTGGTGCACGCGCATGTGCGGCGGCTGCTGGAGGACTCCGGCCGCTGGGACGCCGACGCGTGGGGCGCGCCCATCAACCAGCACGACATGGTCGCGACGACGATGCTCTTCTCTCTGGTGGTGCTGGCCGGCCTGCGCAAGCTCGGCTTCCGCGTGACGGTGGCGGAGGCGCAGCGCTACGTGCAGCTCTGGCGCTACGTCGGCAGCGTGCTGGGTGTGGACCCCGAGCTCTTGCCGCCGACGGAGCAGGATGGGCTGAAGCTCGCCGACCTCATCGTGCGCACGCAGGGCGAGCCCGACGCCGACTCGCGAGCGCTGACGGCCGCGCTGATGGAGGTGGGCCGGAGGCGCGCGCGGACCGACGCGGAGCGCCGGCGCGCCGCGAGGATGGCGCCCGTGGCGCGGGGGATCAGCCGGCGGCTGCTCGGCGCGGAGCTCGCCGACAAGCTGGGCATCCCGCGCTCGCGCCTCACGCCGCTGTTCCCGGCGCTCCGCGGGGTGATCGCCGCGGTGGAGCGCGTCCGCTCGCTCTCGTCCTTGCTGGACGCCTACGCCGTGCAGCTCGGGACGCGCTACTGGGAGGACATGCTCGAGCGCGGGCTGGCGGGCGTGCCCGCCGATTTCCGTCCGCCCTCGTCGCTGCTGGCCACCTGAGCGCAACAAACTTGGCCCGCGGCGGCGCGGGGGTGCATGCGTCGACCATGCGCGCCCTCTGGTCCTCGCTCGCCGCGCTCGGGTTGTGCTCTTGCATCGGCTTCAACCTGGGCACCGGCTCGCCCAAGGACGCGGGGACGTCGAGCGACGGCGGCACCTCGAGCGACGGCGGCACCTCGAGCGACAGCGCGGCGGGAACTGCGGGCGACGCGGCGACGACGTCCCAGGGCATCGACTGCGGACAGGACCCGTACACCGGCGCGACGCTCTGCACCGCGATCACGGCGTGCCCCGACGTCGTCGTGGACCACGACATCTACCCCGACTGCGGCTTCCGCCCGCAGGCGGGCGTCATCGATCTGGAGTGCGCGTGCTACGGCGAGCTGTGCCCCATCGGCGTGGCGACCTCGTGCGCGCAGGCGGCGCAGCTCCTGGACGGGCAGACCGAGTACGCGGTGTGCGTGCAGGTCAACGAGAACCGCTGCACCACGCAGTAGCGATCACTTCTGGATCTTGCTCGCCATCTGCTCGCCCAGCTCGGCGGCGCGCTTGGTGGCGGTCTCCACGGCGTCGATGAGGGTGCGGCGCAGGCCGCCGGACTCCAGGGTGTGCAGGCCGGCGATGGCGGTGCCGCCGGGGCTCGTCACCTGGTCCTTCAGGCGGCCGGGGTGCTCGCCTGTCTCCAGCAGGAGCTTCGCCGAGCCGTAGACCGTCTGCGCCGCGAGCAGCAGCGCGGTGTCGCGGTGCAGGCCGACCTTCACGCCGCCGTCGGCGAGGGCCTCGATCATCAGCATGACGTACGCCGGACCGCTGCCGGAGAGGCCGGTGACCGCGTCGAGCAGCGTCTCCTCCAGGGCGACGACCCTGCCGACCGCCTCGAAGAGGGCCCGGGCGATCGCCATGTCCTCGTCGGTCGCGTGCGTACCGGGAGCGATGGCCGTCGCGCCGGCGAGGACGATCGCCGGGGTGTTGGGCATCGCCCGCACGACGTGGGTGCCGGTGGGGAGGCGCGCCTCCAGCACCGAGACGGGGACGCCGGCGGCGACCGAGACGACGAGCTGATCGGCGCGCACGTCCGGCGCGATGGCGGAGAGGACCTTGTCGATGACCTGCGGCTTGACGGACAGGACGATGACGCCCGCGGCGCGGACCAGGGCGTGGTTGTCCGGCGTGGTGCGGATGCCGTGCTCCTCGTGGAGCTGGCGCAGGCGGTCCGGCTTGACGTCGCTCGCGATGATGGCGTCGGCCGCGAGGGTCTGCGAGTGCAGCAGGCCCTTGATGAGGGCGCCCGCCATGTTGCCGGCGCCGAGGAAGCCGATGGTCTTGCCCTTCACGACGCACGCACCGTCGTCGCGGCCGCGTCGGCGAGGCAGGCCCAGACCATCTCGTCGACGATCTTGCGCGCGCCGTCGGCCTTCTCGCCGAGGTCCTGCGCGAGGCGATCCAGGCGCGCGCGCAGGAGCGCCTGGCGCGACACGCTCGGGTCCTCCACCAGGGCGGCGGCCCAGGCGATGCCGAGGACGCTCGTCTTCTCGTCGCCGGAGATGCCCTTGTAGCGCTGCGTGAGGGCGACCGGCGTGTTCTGCGTGACCTGGGCGAGCGCCTCCTCCCGGTAGCGGCGCGGGAGCATGAGGGCGCCGGCGTCGGCCGCGAGCTTGGTGCCTTGGCCGGGCACGCGATCGGAGAGCATGAAGCGGACGGCGTCGACGGTGGCGAGGCCCACCATGCGGCGCGCGTCCACGCGGGCGATGGCCTCGTTGCGCATGTACTCGACGTCGTTGAGCTGGATGTTGAGCTTGGTGGAGAGAGCGCGGATGACCTGCTCCTCGGGCGGGTCCAGGGCGTCCCACGCGGCGGCGAGCCAGGCGCCGCGGAGGATGGCGCGCGCGACGGAGGGCTCGATCTCGCCGTAGAGCTCGACCTGCTCGATGGCGACGGGGGCCTCGGTGTAGAGGGGCGCGGCGTCGGCCTCCGGCAGGCCGAGCGAGCCGATGAGCGACGCGAGGGTGCGCGCCTCCTCGGCGTCGACCGGACCATCGGAGGCGAAGACCGCGCGCAGCACGCGCACCGCGAGGGTGCCCAGGCGCTTGACGCGCTGCACGTCCTTGTCGCTCGGCTTGGAGGAGAAGAGGGAGCGCAGGCCGCGCGCGCCGATCTCCAGGGTGACCTTCTCGCGGAGCACCTCCGCCATGGGCATCCACGAGGGCGGGCTGATGGACGCCATCGCGCGGGACATCTCGACGATCCACTGATCGAAGGACTCGGTCATGCGGATGACGGGCTGGCCGGCGGCGGCCGCCGCGTGCACCTCCTTGCGGCGCTTGCCGAGCTCCGCGAGGGCGTCGTTGGCGTTGCCCAGGGCGGCGGAGAGACCGAAGATGGCTTCCTCGGCGACCATGGAGAGGAGGCGCGAGAGGGCGGCCGCGTGGGGGTCGACCGTCGGTGCGTAGGCGTCCGTCATGGCGCGAGCCTACTCGACCTTGTCGCCCCGGAGGAGAGCCTCCATCTGCGCCTCGGTGACGACCTTGGTGCCGAATTTCTTCGCCTGGTCGAGCTTGGTCTTGCCGGTCTTGTCGCCGGCCACGAGGTAGGTGGTGCCCTTCTTGACGCTGTCGTGGATGCTGGCGCCGGCGGCGCGCAGGTCCGCGTGGACGGCCTCGCGCTTGCGGGAGAGGACGCCCGTCACGCAGAAGGAGGTGCCGACGAGGGGGCCCTCGGTCGCGACCTCTTCCCTGGGCTGCGGGGCGCCGACGCCGAGCTCCATCAGCTTGGTCATCAGGCGCCGCTGCGCCTCGTCCTTCATGAACAGCACGACGCTGTCGACCATCTTGGGGCCGAAGCCGTGGATGGAGTCGACGTGCTCGCGCAGCGCCGCCTCGTCCCAGCCGAGGAGCTGCTGGAGCGTGTGGGCCTCCTCGGCGAGCTGGCGCGCCGCCACCTGACCGACCTGCGGGATGCCCAGGCCGCACAGCAGGCGGTCGAGGGTGCGCGACTTCGACGCCTGGACGGACTTGACGACGTTGTCCGCGCTCTTCTTTCCCATGCGCTCCAGCCCCACGAGCTGCTCGGTGGTGAGGGCGTAGAGGTCGGCGACGTCGCGCACCAGCTTGCTCTCGACGAGCTGCTCGACGAGCGCCTCGCCGAGGTGGTCGATGTCCATCGCGAAGCGGCGGGCGAAGTAGAAGATCTGCGCCTTGAGCTGCGCGGGGCACTCGCGGTTGGTGCAGCGGGTGACGGCCTCGCCGGGGACCTGCGCCACGTGGTGGCCGCACGAGGGGCAGCGCTCCGGCATGGTGAACTTCTTCTCGTGGCCGGTGCGCTTGCTCGTCTCCACGCCCACGACCTGCGGGATGATCTCCCCCGCCTTCTCGATGGTGACGTGGTCGCCGACGCGGACGCCGAGGCGCTCGATCTGGTCGGCGTTGTGGAGGGAGGCGCGCGAGACGGTGGTGCCGGCGAGCTCGACGGGGTCGAGGTTGGCGACGGGGGTCAGCGCGCCGGTGCGACCGACGCCCACCTCGATGCTGCGCACGACGGTGAGGGCGCGCTCGGCGGCGAACTTGTAGGCGATGGCCCACTTGGGGAACTTGGAGGTGAAGCCGAGCTGGTCCTGCTGGCGGTAGCTGTCGACCTTGATCACCGCGCCGTCGGTCTCGAAGGGGTAGTGCGCGCGGGCGCGGTCGAAGCCATCGATGGCGGCGAAGACCTCCGCCTCGTCCTTCGCCAGGACCTCGCGGCGGTGGGTGGGGAGCTTCTGCTCGGCGAGCCAGGCGAGGCTCTCGGAGTGGCTGGCGTGCATCTCCGGGCCCTCGACGAGCTGGTAGAAGAGGGCGCGCAGGGGGCGGCGGGCCACCTCCCGCGGGTCCATCATGCGGATGGACCCGGCCGCGGCGTTGCGCGGGTTGGCGAAGGGCTCCAGGCCCTCGGCCACGCGCTCCTCGTTCAGCGTCTCCAGCTCCTTGCGGTAGATGAGGACCTCGCCGCGGATGGTGGCGCGGCCGTGGTGGGCGATGCGCGTCGGGATGCCGCGCAGGGTGCGGATGTTCTGCGTGACGTCCTCGCCCACCTCGCCGTCGCCGCGGCTGGAGGCCTGCACCATGCGGCCGCCCTCGAAGACGACCTCGATGCTGGCGCCGTCCAGCTTGGGCTCGACGACGTAGGTGGGGGTCTCCAGGTCCGGCAGCCCCTCGCGCACGCGGCGGAAGAACTCGCCGACGTCCTCGCGCGAGTAGGAGTTGTCGAGGGAGAGCATGCGCACGCGGTGGCGCACCTTGACGACCTCCGCGCGGGCCTGGCCTCCGACGCGCTGGGTGGGCGAGTCGGGGGTGACCGTCGCCGGGTGCTCCTTCTCGAAGTCGCGCAGCTCGCGGAGCAGCGCGTCGAAGCCGGCGTCGCTGATGATGGGATCGTCGAGGACGTAGTAGCGGTAGTTGTGGGCCTCGATCTCGCGGACCATCGCCGCGTGCCGCTCGGCAGGGGTGGGCATGGCCGCGGTTTATACCTCGCTTCGCGGGGGGCCTCCATCCACGCCGGTGCGCGGCTGGCGGCCTCCGATCACTGCTTCGCCTGGGGGAGCGGGAGGTGGACCTGGCCGGCCGGGGCGCCGGCCTGTACGGCGAAGGTGAGCTCCAGGCGGTGGTGGAGCGGGACGCACACGGCGTGGGTGGCGACGTCGCACACGACCAGGTCCAGATCGCCGGAGAGCATGCCGCCGGGGGAGTCCTTCATCAGGGCGATGGGGATGTCGAAGCCGCGCGCGACCTCCTTGCCCAGACCCTTGATGTCGGTGGGCGTCTCCAGCAGGCCGTCGCTGGCCGTCCAGCGCACGCTGAAGGGGGCCTCGTCGTTGATGCCGGTGCCCTCCGGCAGGTCCCAGGCGACGTGGAGCTGCGACTTGCCCGGCGGGACGCGCACCTCCGCGGCGTCGACCTTCTCGCGCTTCGGTCGCGCGCCGGGCGCGGAGGCGGGCGCGGAGGCCACGGCGGACGCCGGTGCGGAGGCGGCGCCCGGCGCGGGGTCCGGCGGCTTGTGGCACGCGGACGCCGCGAGCAGCGCCGCGGCGAGGGTGGCGGCGGAGGGCACCCGGCGAGGTCGACGCGGCGTCACGGTCAGGTGCCGAGAGGGAAGGTCGAGGGCATCGTCCAGGCGCCGCTCTCCTCCGGGTCGATGGGCGGGCCGGGCTCATCCCCGCCCTCGAAGAAGGCGATCATCTCGTGGCGGCGGGCGCGCGCGTCGGCGCGGCCGAGCTCGATGAGCTGGCGGCAGAACTGGCCGTCGAACATGAGGTAGGAGGAGAGGTCCGCCTCGGTGCCGACGCCCAGGTCGAGCAGGGAGAGGATCTTCTTGGTGACGAAGGGGTCGCCCTTGAAGCGGCCGCGGCGCACGTGGAGCGACGCCATGCGGCCGATGTCCTCGCTCGGCCGGAGGGCGAAGCAGTTGACGTAGCGGTACGGCGGCGCGCCGCGGCGCTGCGCCTGCGCGGTGAGGCCCTCGGTGAATCCCTCGCCGTAGGCGCGGGTGCCGTCGGCGATGACGTTGTTGACGCGCGTCAAGAGCTCGATGTCCACGTCGATGTGATCGAGGAGGAAGGCGTTGAGCACCTTGCCCAGCAAGAAGGCCGCGCCGGGCGAGCGGCTCATGTGGGGACCCTCCTCGCTCTTGACCAGGCCGCGCACCTCGCGCGAGCCGCCGATGGCGAAGATGTGGGTGGCGCCGAGACGCAGCGCGGGGGCGATGGGGGTGTTCTGGCGAAGGCCGCCGTCCAGGTACAGCTCGTCGTCGATGCGGACGGGCGGGAAGAGCAGCGGGATGGCGGCGCTCGCCAGCGCGTGGTGCGGGCCGATGTGGTCGTGCCGGAAGAGGGTGCGCGGCGGGGCGTGCGCCGGGATGGTGAGATCCGGCGAGGTCTGCATGAAGACCACGGTGCGGCCGGTCGAGACCTCGGTGGTGGAGACGCTCAGGGCGCGGAGCTGCCGCTTGCGCAGGCTGCGGGTGACGGCGCGCCAGCTGATCTCGCGCGAGACCAGCTCCGCCATGGGCCGCACGTCGAAGAGGCCGTTGCCCTCCCCGCCGCCGCCGAGGGCGAGCCGCGGGAGGCCGACGAGCTGCCGCACGCCGAACCCGAGGACGCGGGTGAGCTCCAGCTCGGTCCAGAGGCCGACGAGGCGGCGCATGCCCAGGACAGGGTCGGCGAGGTGCGCGGCGAGGAAGCAGCCGTTGATGGCGCCCACGCTCGTGCCGGAGATGATGTCGAGCTTGGGCGGCCCGCCGAGCAGGCGCGTCAGATCGTCGTAGAGGTACGAGAGGACACCTACCTCGTAGGCCCCGCGCGCTCCGCCCCCGGAGAGGATCATCGCCACACGGCGCGGCGAGGTCTGTCCTTGGGTCATCTCGTCATACCCTTCGCTCCGTTGGCCGGCCGCCGGCCCGGGCTCATTCGCTCACCTTCTTGGTCGGCGGGTCTGTTAGCACGGGCGCGACCAGCGGCGCATCGTCCTCGTGCGCGTCCCGCCCCAGCAGGGCGATCTCGGCGCGCGAGGCGGCGCCCTGGGAGACCGGGAGCGGGGTGGTGTCGAAGAGGCCCGCCACGAGCGGCCGCTTGACGAAGAGCTTGCGGAGGCGCTCGTCGCGGATGCCCCGCATCAGCGCCTGCGCGTGGTCCACCGCGCGCTGGTGGGCGAGCGGCGCCTGCGGGGAGCCGGCGCGCTTGAGGGCGTCGGCGCAGAGGACGCGGATCTCCAGGCCGTACTCGCAGCCCTGGAGCGTCTCGACGGCGCCGAGGGCGGTGGTCGCCAGCAGGGTCCCGGCGTGCATCTCCCCGGCGTCCACGTGGGCGGCGGCCTCCAGCGCGAGGCCGAAGTAGTGGAAGCTCACCAGCGTCTGGTCCTCGGCGGCCCGGCGCGACTCCAGCGCGTAGGAGATGGCCTTGCGCGGCTCGCGACGCTCGCGGGCGAGCAGCGCCAGGATGATGCCGTGGTGGGTGCCGGCGTAGGCGTTGTCGGTGGCCTCGATCAGGGCGGCGGCGTCGCCGAGCAGGGCCTCCGCCTCCTCCATCCGGCGCTCCTCCATCATGATCTCGGCGCTCACGACGAGCGTGTTGGCGCGGTTGTCCTGATCGCCGTAGCGCTCGTGGGTGTCGCGGGCGCGCTTGAGGTATGCCTGCGCCCGCGGGAGGTCCCCGAGCCGCGCGTAGGCGTTGCCGATGTTGGTGAGGGTGTTGGCGATCTGGAATCGACCGCCGATGGAGAGGTCGATCTGGATGGACTCCACGGCGAGCGCGATGGCGTCCTCGTAGCGACCCTGGACGAACATGGCGAAGGCGAGGCTGTTCTTCGCCCGCGCCTCCTGCCGGCGCGCCCCGATCTTGCGGAACACCGCGATGGCCTCGACGTGCGCGTCCATCGCCTCGCGGACGCGACCGACGCGGCGGAGGAGCACGCCGCGGGAGCGCAGGACCTCCGCGCGCGTGCGCGGCGGCAGGCCGGGGTTCACGGCGGGGTCGCACGCGGCGAGGGCGCGGTCGCACGCCGCCAGCGCGCCCTGCACGTCGCCGAGCTCGCGCAAGAACTCGCTCACCAGCTCCTCCGCCTCCACCTCCAGCTGCATGATCGCGGCGCCGTGGGCGACCTCCGCGCCGCGCCGCGCGACGGGGAGCCCGCGGGAGAGGCGGCCGTCGTCCAGGTGGTAGCGGGCGGTGCGCAGGAGCGCGGTGCACACCGCGCGCGGCGTGCCGAGGGCGCGCGCGGCGGCGCGCAGGCCGTCCAGGTGCGTGTGGCGTTCGCGCCGCCGGCCGAGGATGCGGTAGAGGTTGTCCAGCTCGGCGTGGAGCGTGAAGACGCGCGGATCGCTCTTGGGCAGGAGGTCCACGGCGCGGCGGAAGTAGCGGATGGCGAGCTGCGACTGGTTGGCCGCGCGCGCGGCGTTGCCCGCCTCGGTGTAGAAGTCGACGGCCCGCAGCGGCGCGTTCCCGCGCGCCAGGTGCCGCGCGACGATCGCCGCCGAGAGGCCGCGCGCCAGCGAGGTCTCCGCCAAGTGCTCTCCCAGCGCCCGGTGCATCTGCACGCGGTCCTGGCCGAGCATCGCGTGGTAGGCGACGTCGCGGGTGAGCGGGTGCCGGAAGTCGAGCAGCTCGCCCTTCCTGTCGCACACGCCGCGCGCGCACAGCCGCACGATGGCGTCGTCGCTCTGCATGCCGGCGAGCTTCTGCACGTCGGCGACGGCGAGCGGACCGCCGGCGATCGCCAGCCAGTCGACGATGCCGTGCTCCTCCGCCGGCAGCTCGCGCAGGCGATCGCCCACGAGCTGCTCCAGCGTGGAGGGCAGACCGACGGCGCCCTCCTTCTTGGCGTAGGCGAGCACCGGGTGCGATTCGCCCTTGCCGTCGTCGACCTCGCGGATCTCCAGCGAGCCGCGCTCCAGCAGGGCATCCACCATCTCCAGCAGGAAGAAGGGGTTGCCGCCCACGCGCGGCATGAGGTCGGCGAGCACCGGGCGGACACCCTCACGCACCCCCAGGCGGGCCTCCACCAGGCGCACCTGCTCCTCGGTGGAGAGGCCGGCGAGCTCGATGCGCACGACGCCCTCCAGCAGGCCGGCGACGCGGTCGTCCGGGCGCGAGACGAGGATGAGCAGGATGGGGAGCGGATCCTCCTGCTTCATCAGCTCGGCGAGGACCTCCAGGCTCGCCTTGTCGCCCCACTGCATGCTCTCCAGGACCACCACCAGCGGCTGCGCCAGGGCGATGGCGCCGAGCAGGTTCCGGACGCCGGCGATGACCTGCTTCTTGCGGAGGTGGGCGTCCTCCTCGTCGGCGCTGGCGATCTGCCGGTTGGTGGCGAGCTCCGCGAGCCTCGCGACCACCGGGCTGGTGCTGTCCCCGTACGCCGCCCCGCCGCCTGCGCGGGCGATGAGCATGGCCACGTCCTCGAAGGGCTCCTCGCCGGTGGTGCCGATGGCGTTGCGCACCACCTGGGCGACCATGCTCAGCGGCACCTCCATGTGCACCGGGGAGCACTCGGCGCGCACCAGGCGCGCGTTGGGCGGGAGCTCCGCCAGGAAGGCCGAGACGAGGGCCGTCTTGCCGATGCCGAGCTCGCCGACGACCGCCCGCTGGACCGCGCGTCCACCGCCGCCGCCGGCGCTCACCGCCTGGTGGTAGGCGGCGTGCAGGTCCGCCTTCTCCACGTCGCGGCCGACGAGAATCGCCCTGGCTGTTGACGCCCGCGGTGGCGAGGCGCTCCTCGCGGGAGAGGCTGCGCTCCAGCGCGTAGACGCGCATCGCCGCGGGGAGGTTCTGCAGGTTGTCCGGGTTGGGCAGGTTGAGCGTCGGCGCGTCGCCCCAGCGAAACTCCCGACGCACCAGGCGATAGACGCCACCGGCGACCCAGGTGCGGTACAGCGGCGTCTCCTTGCCCACCAGCTCGGCGAGGTAGGCGACCGGCTCGTGCAGCCGGTAGCGCACCAGGTTGCCCTGCGGGTCACGCGTGCCGGAGGCGATGCCGCGCACGATGCCGATGGAGGCGCCGATGGGCAGCGGCAGGTCCTCGTTGAGGCCGGCGATCGCCTCGTGGGTGTCCAGCGCGAGCCACGCGGCGTCCGCGGCGGCGCGCGTCGGGTTGCCGGTGAGCCCGGCGACGGCCTGGGCGTCGCTGTCACTGGCCCAGATCCACACCCGCATGTTGCGCTTGTAGGCGATGTCCCCGAGCATCGTCTGGAGGCGGTCGAGGGTGCGCGCGGCGAGGGCGGCGTCCTCCTCGCGGAGGCGGTCCAGACCGTGCAGTCGCAGGATCACGACGGCGACGTGCCGCACCTCCCGCGGGGGCCCGGGCGAGCGCTTCACCGGCACCGAGGACTCCAGCTCGCTCGCCGGCTCGCTCGCCGAGGCGTCGGCGGTGGCGCGCGCCTCGGGGGCGGAGTCCGCCTCGGAGGGGCGCGGCTCCTGCACGGCCACGCTGGGCGCGGGGACGCCCTCCGAGCGCACCACGAGCTGCGCGATGGAGGCTTCGAGCGTGGAGGCGTCGACCAGCTCCTGCCGCGCCATCAGGGCCCGCGCCACCGCGTTGCCGAGCTCGCGCGCGGTGGCGAAGCGATCGTCGCGACTGGGGGCGAGGGCCTTCATCACGAGGGCCTCGAGCTCGGGGGGGACCTCCCGCACGTAGGTGCTGGGTGGCTCCACGAAGCCGGACCGGACGATGTCGAGGAGCGCCTCGCCGCCCAGGCCGCCGTGCAGGGACCGACCGGTGAGGATCTCCCAGAGGATGACGCCCAGGGCGTAGACGTCGCCCCGGCGGTCCACCTTCTCGCCGCGCGCCTGCTCGGGCGACATGTAGCCGAACTTGCCCTTGATGACGCCCGACTCGTCGTCGAAGAGCTTGGCGGTCGCGATGCCGAAGTCGGCGATCTTCACCGCGCCTTCGTCGGAGAGCAGGATGTTCTGCGGGGAGACGTCGCGGTGGACGATCTCCAGCGGCGTGCCGGCGTCGTCCTTCTTCTCGTGGGCGTAGTGCAGGCCCTTGGCGGCCTCGGCGATCACCCACGCGCCGAGCCACGGGGGGATGCGCGTGCCCTTGGCCTTGGCGCTGGACATCAGCATGCCGAGGTCCGGGCCCTCGACGTATTCCATCGCGAGGAGCTGCCCCTCGTCGCCGCCGTCGTAGAACTCGAAGACCTGGACGACGTTGGGGTGGTTGAGGCGCGTGGCGAGCTGCGCCTCCTCGACGAACATGGCGCGGAAGCGTCGCGAGGTGAAGTGCGACGGGTGGATGCGCTTGACGACGAGGAGCTTGTAGGTGCCCTCCGCGCCGGGCTTCTTCGCGAGGAAGACCTCGGCCATTCCCCCCGCGCCCAGGCGACGCACGATGTCGAACTGGGCGAGCTTGCTGGGGGCGGCAGGGCTCGACGGCACGGACGGGTAGAATGCCACACACCGGGCCCGTTGGGGGACTCGGGCGCCGCATGAGCCTCGGGCCATCGAGGCTTCGCCCGGGGAGCAGCGGCGTGTATGCTGCCTGATGCGTCCGTCCGTCCGCTGCATCGGCGGCGAGGGGCGCAGGCCAGGTGATGTCGTCCGAGGATCGCCCTACACCGCCCACGTCCACGGGGCAGCTCGCGCGCACGCCGTTCGCGCACCTGGTGGTGTATGCCCACGACCGCCAGCTCACCGGCACCTTCGACTTCGTCTCGCCGAGCGGGGCGAACGCGACGCTGCTGGTGCAGGGCGGTCGGCCCTCCAAGGCCCGGCTGAGCGCGCCGCCGATCTACCTCGGACAGGTGCTGCTGGAGATCGGGCTCATCTCCGCCGCGCAGCTCGACGCGTCGCTGCGCGAGATGTCCAGCACCCGGAAGCTACACGGCGAGATCCTGCTCGGGAGCGGGGCGATCGACATCGTGGGCGTCGCCCAGGGGCTGCGCGCCCAGCTCATGCGCAAGCTGGGTGAGCTCTTCCTGTGGGACGCCGAGACGACCTTCGCCTTCTACAGCCACTACGACGGCCTGGTGAATTGGGGCGGCGACCCGCTCCCCATCGACCCCATGCCCACTGTGTGGTCGGGCATCCGCGAGCACGCCAGCGAGGCGCACGCCGCCGCGGCGCTCGCGCGCGTCCGGGAGGGTCACATCCGCCTCGCGCGCACCGCGCAGCTCGAGCGCTTCGGCCTGCTGCCCGACGAGCGCCGCCTGCTCGACCTGCTGCGGGTGCGGCCCATGTCGCTCGACGACCTGATCATGCAGGCGGAGGGCGTGGGCGAGCGCACGACCCGGCTCTTGATCTACTGCCTGGCGATCGCCAAGCAGATCGAGATCGTCGCCACCGACGGCGTGGAGATCGAGCCGGAGCCCTCGTCCAGCCGCCTGATGGTGCCGCCGGAGCTGCGCGGCGCCGTGCGTCCCGAGCCGTCGCAGCCCGCGATGAGCGCCGCGCCGTCCAGCCCGCGCAACGCGGTGGGGCGTGTGGCGCTGAAGTCGAAGGCGCTCTCGCGCAGCTACTCGGCGGTGGAGGAGCTCGTCGCGAACCGGTCGAAGGACCACCGCGCCTCGCCGCCGCACGGCGTGCCCCAGGTCTCCTCCCCGCAGACGGCGCCCGCCCAGCCCGCGCCGCCGCCCGCCCCCGCCGCCAAGCCGGCCCCGCCACCTCCCAAGCCGGCCCCCGCCGCGCCGCCGCCGGACTACGAGGCGCGTCGCATCGAGATCACCGAGCGCGCCAGGGTGATCGACCGCGAGAACTACTTCGAGATGCTCGGCGTGACGCAGAACGCCACCGCCGACCAGGTGAAGAACGCGTACTTCGCCCTGGCGAAGACCTGGCACCCCGATCGCCTCCCCTCCGCGCTGGCCGACGTGAAGGACTCGTGCGCGCGCGTCTTCGCGCGCATGAGCGAGGCGCACCAGACGCTCGCGGACGCAGAGCGGCGCGCGGACTACCTCACCCTGATGAAGGAGGGCGGCGAGACGCCGGAGCAGCAGGAGGAGATCAACGCCGTGCTGACGGCGACGGTGGAGTTCCAGAAGGCGGACATCTGCCTCAAGAAGAACGACACCGCGCAGGCGGAGGCGCTGGCTCGCCGGGCGCACCAGCTCGACCCGCAGCAGGCCGACTACCTGGCCCTGCTCGCCTGGCTGGAGTCCATGCGGCCGGAGGCGCAGGCGCCGGAGGCGACCGACAAGAAGATCGACATGCTCAACCGCGCCATCGCCCTCAACCCGCGGTGCGCGCGCGCCCACTTCTACCGCGGCATGCTCCACAAGCGTATCGGCAAGGACGCCCGCGCGTTCGAGGACTTCAAGAGCGTCATCAAGCTGGACCCGAAGAACATCGACGCGCAGCGGGAGGTGCGCCTCTTCGAGATGCGCGGCGGCTCACTCAAGCCCGCGAAGGGCGAGAAGAGGTCCGCGGAGAAGCCGAGCCTGTTCAAGAAGCTCTTCGGAAAGTGAGGTCGCTCACACGCGCATGAGGGGCTCGGGCTCCTCGGTCGCGACGGCCTTCAGGTACTCGCGGTTCGCCTTGGCGATGAAGGCCAGGGAGATGCCCTTCGGGCAGACGGCCTCGCACTCGCCGTGGTTGGAGCAGGCGCCGAAGCCCTCCTCGTCCATGCGCGCCACCATGCGCAGGGCGCGCTGCGCGGCCTCCGGCTTGCCCTGCGGCAGCAGCGCCAGGTGGGAGATCTTGGCGGCGGTGAAGAGCGTGGCCGAGGCGTTCGGGCAGGCGGCCACGCAGGCGCCGCAGCCGATGCACGCGGCCGCGTCCATCGCCAGGTCGGCGATGGCCTTCGCGATGGGGATGCCGTTGGCCTCCGGCGCGGCGCCGGTGCGCGCGGAGATGAAGCCGCCCGCCTGGATGATGCGGTCGAAGGAGCTCTTGTCCACCACCAGGTCCTTCACCACGGGGAAGGCCGCGGAGCGGAAGGGCTCGCAGACGATGGTGTCGCCGTCGCGGTAGTTGCGCATGAAGAGCTGGCACGTGGTCGTGAGCTTCAGCGGGCCATGGGCCACGCCGCCGATCATGAAGCCGCACGTGCCGCAGATGCCCTCGCGGCAGTCGGAGTCGAAGGCCACCGGGCGCTCGCCCTTCAACACGAGGCGCTGGTTGAGCATGTCCAGCATCTCGAGGAAGGACATGTCCGGCTCGACGTCCTTCACCTCGTAGTCGACCAGGCCGCCCTGGTCCTCCGGGCCGCTCTGCCGCCAGATCTTCAACGTGAGCTTCATTTGTAGCTCCTCTGCGCGAGGTGGACGTTCTCGAAGGTGAGCTCCTCCTTGTGGAGCGTGGGCTCGGCGCCGACGCCCTGGAACTCCCACGCGGCGACGTAGCAGTACTTCTCGTCGTCGCGCTTGGCCTCGCCGTCGGCGGTGACGTGCTCCTCGCGGTAGTGGCACCCGCACGACTCGTCGCGCATCAGCGCGTCGCGGACCATCAGCTCGCCGAACTCCAGGAAGTCCGCCACGCGCCCGGCTTGCTCCAGCGACTGGTTGAAGGCCGGGCCCTCCTGCGAGACCTTCACGTTCTTCCAGAACTCCTCGCGCAGCTCCGGGATGCGCGCGAGGGCCTTCTCCAGCTGCTTGCCGTTGCGCGCCATGCCGCAGTTGTCCCAGAGGAGCAGCCCCAGCTCGCGGTGGAAGGAGTCGGCGGTGCGCTCACCGTCCACCGCGAGGAGCTTCTCCAGCTTCGCGTCCACGTCCTTCTGCGCGGCCTCGAAGGCGGGGTGATCGGTGTCCAGCCGGTCCTTCGGGGAGACGCGCGCGAGGTAGTCGCCGATGGTGTACGGGATGATGAAGTAGCCGTCGGCCAGGCCCTGCATGAGCGCCGAGGCGCCCAGGCGGTTGGCGCCGTGGTCGGAGAAGTTGGCCTCGCCGGCGACGTGCAGGCCGCGGACGTTGCTCATCAGGTTGTAGTCCACCCAGAGGCCGCCCATCGTGTAGTGGATGGCGGGGTAGATGCGCATGGGCACCTTGTACGGGCTCTCCCCGGTGATGCGCTCGTACATGTCGAAGAGGTTGCCGTAGCGCTGGCGCACGACCTCCTCGCTCAGGCGCTTGATGGCGTCGCCGAAGTCGAGGTAGACGCCGCGCCCGCCGGGGCCGACGCCGCGGCCCTCGTCGCACGCCTGCTTGGCCGCGCGCGAGCCGACGTCGCGCGGCACCAGGTTACCGAAGGCCGGGTAGCGCCGCTCCAGGTAGTAGTCGCGCTCCTTCTCCGGGATGTCCCTCGGCTTGCGCTTGTCGCCCTTCTTCTCGGGGACCCAGATGCGGCCGTCGTTGCGGAGCGACTCCGACATCAGCGTGCACTTGCTCTGGTGCTCGCCCGCGACGGGGATGCACGTCGGGTGGATCTGCGTGTAGCAGGGGTTGGCGAAGTACGCGCCGCGGCGGTGCGCGCGGTACGACGCGGTGACGTTGCAGCCCTTGGCGTTGGTGGAGAGGAAGAAGACGTTCCCGTAGCCGCCGGTGGCCAGGAGGATCGCGTCGGCGGAGTGCCGGCTCATCTCCCCGGTGACGAGGTCGCGCACGATGATGCCGCGGGCCTGCCCCTCGTGGACGACGAGGTCGAGCATCTCCGAGCGGGAGTGCATCTTCACCTGGCCGAGGGCGATCTGCCGCGAGAGGGCGGAGTACGCGCCGAGCAGGAGCTGCTGGCCCGTCTGCCCGCGCGCGTAGAAGGTGCGGGAGACCTGGGCGCCGCCGAAGGAACGGTTGGCGAGGTAGCCGCTGTACTCGCGCGCGAAGGGGACGCCGAGCGCCACGCTCTGGTCGATGATGTTCACCGAGAGCTGCGACAGGCGGTAGACGTTGGCCTCGCGAGAGCGGAAGTCCCCGCCCTTGACCGTGTCGTAGAAGAGGCGCCAGACGCTGTCGCCGTCGTTCGGGTAGTTCTTGGCGGCGTTGATGCCGCCCTGCGCGGCGATGGAGTGCGCCCGGCGCGGGGAGTCCTGGTAGCAGAAGCACTCGACCATGTAGCCCATCTGCCCGAGCGACGCGGCCGCCGAGGCGCCGGCGAGGCCGGAGCCGACGACGATGATCTTGTACTTGCGGCGGTTGGCCGGGTTCACCAGCTTCATGTCGAAGCGGTGGCGGTCCCACTTCTCCGCGATGGGCCCGGAGGGAATCCGTGAGTCGAGTGTCATCGCGCGCGCTCCCTCATTTCACCAGGCCCGCGAGCACCGCGAGCGGAATGGAGACGTACCCGGCCGTGACGAGGATCGCGAAGGCCGGCGCGACCGTGCGGCGGAGCGCGGGCTGCTTCGCCCGGCCGGCGCCGAGCGTCTGAAGCATGCTCCAGGTGCCGTGGTACAGGTGCAGGCCCAGCATGAGCATCGCCGCGACGTAGACGCCGGCGATCCACGGGACGGAGAAGGCGAGGACCACGTTGCGGTAGACGTCGGTGGAGCTGTAGCCCGGGCCCGTCGTCAGGAAGGTGAACATCATCAGGTGGTAGACGACGTAGACGAGCAGCAGCGGGCCGGTCCACCGCATGGTGCGCGCCGCGTAGCTCGTCGCGATGTCCTTCTTCACGGCGTAGCCCACCGGCCGCGCCGCCCGCGAGGCGACGGCGACCTGGATGGCCGCGACGACGTGCAGGACGAGCGAGACGAAGAGTCCCGCACGCAGCACCCACGTCACCTCGATGATGGTGTGCTTGAGGAAGTGGGAGTAGGCGTTGAGCTTCTCCGGGCCGCCGAAGACAAGCAGATCGCCGGCCATGTGCTCGATGATGAACAGAACGAGGATGACGCCCGTGACGGCCATGACGGCCTTCTTGCCGGCGAGCGTTCTCCAGAAGGTCATGGGAGAAGCCATCGGTGCTCCTTGGGGGCATGTAGCTATCCCCTGACGGCCCGCGAGTCCATGGTCTTCCGCTCCGATCGCGACGTGGGCGCGGGCTCTGCGCCTCCATCGCGCCGCTCGCGCGAGAATCCGCGCGCTCAGCGGACGACGAGGGGGCGCGCCGGCGCGATGCCGCGCGGGATGGGCGACAGCGGCGCGTAGACGCGCCCCTCCGGCACGCGCAGGCGCCCGGCGAGGGTGAAGCGGAGCGGGACGTCCACCACCACGTCGCCGTAGGAGGAGACCCGGCGGCGCACCACCAGCGAGCCCTGGAGCTGCTTGACGCCCTTCTCCGGCTCGGCGAGGCCCACGCCCGGCGGCAGCGGGATGCGGGTGAGCAGCTCCTCCTCCGCGCCCGTGCTGTTGCGGATGGCGAGGTGGACGGTGCCCAGCTTGCCCGCGCGCGCGTCGGCCGGCCAGGTGACCTCCACGCGCAGCGGGCTGCTGGAGACGTCGGGGGTCATGTCGAAGGAGCGCAGGAGCGGCCGCTCCAGACGCGCCACGATGCCCGGCCCCTGCGTCTCGACGGTGACCTTGGTGGTGCGGGCGCCCAGCGCCATCACGATGGATCCGGAGGCGGGGACGGTGACGGTGCGCGCGGGGCCGCCGTCCGCCGTGATGGTGACGCGCGTGGGCGGCGCGCTGGACAGGCCCGTACCCAGCAGCGCGCGCACCACCGCGAGGGTGGCGGACGTCGAGCCGAAGGAGCCGGAGGCGTCGCGGTCGACGGTGATCCACGCGGAGAGACGGTCGGTCGCGACGGCGGTCTTGCCCAGCTGGTTGGACGCGAGCAGCGCGGCGTAGATGGTGGCGCGCTCGGCGCGGCTGCCGGCGAAGCGGATCGCTCCGCTGGGCTGCAACGCGACGGCCGTGCGCAGCCGCTCGGCGAGGCTTCCGGCGAGCATGGCGCGGTCCCCGCGCTGGGTCAGGGCGATGATGGCGCGCGCCAGCAGGGCGAGGTCGTCGGTGTCGTGGACCGAGCTCGCCGTCTCGGAGATGAAGGTCTCCCAGCACGGCAGCGAGCCCGACGCGGGCGCGATGTCCAGGGCGGCCACCCGCTCCGGCAGCTCCAGCTTGGTGGGGGGGCATGTTTCGGCGTCGGCCTTCTTGCGCTTCGGCCGGAGGTCCTCCGGGGCGTACGCCATGAGCCGCTGCGTGGACACCCACGCGTCGGGCCGCGAGGAGGCCTTGCCGACCTGCAGGCCCAGCCGCCCCGACGCGCGGCGCAGCAGGGCGGTGGCGCGGGCGTGGAGGGCCGAGCCCTCGCCGTAGTGGTTGACGGCGAAGCGGTCGATGCGCGACGCCGCCTCGGCGGCGTCGGCCAGGCTCGTGGGCGCGGTGAGCCGGTCGGCGTCGAGCGCCTGCAGCGCGCCGTCGATGGCGTCGCCGAAGCCGCGGCTCAGCACCAGGCGTGCTTGACCCGTCAAGCGTTGACCCGCGACGGGGACGACCTCCACGTCCGCCGAGCCCTCCACCCAGCGGGCCTGCGTGGTGGTGATCGGCTCGGCGTAGGGCTTCACCCGCCAGGTGAGGCGAGACGTGTCGTCCGGGTGCCCGGGCGCCGAGACGTGGACCTGCAGGCTGGCCTCGCCGGTCCGCGCCGCGCGCACGCGCACCGGGAGGTAGGCGACGCCGGCCGCCGGGACGTCGAGGGTCCGCCGCGGGCCGGCGCGGTCGACGATCGCCGCGACGCCGCCGGCGGCCAGGTCGAGCGTGGCGCGGAGGGGCGCGGCCGTGCGGTTGCGCACCGCGACGCGCACCGAGACCTCGTCGCCCTCGGTCCAGACGTCGCCGGCGTAAGCGCTCGCCGAGACGGGGAGCGCCGCGGGGATCTCCAGCTTCGCCGTGGCGGGGGGCGCGTGGTCCGGCAGCGCCACCAGGCCCAGGCCCCAGGTCGTCTCCGCCGAGCCGAGCGGCACCGAGAAGTGCACGTGCCCGTCGGCGTCGGTGCGCACCGGCGCCGCGAAGAAGGCGTCTCCGGTGGCGAGCGCGGTCCGCGGGCGCACGGCGGCGCCGTGACCCAGGCCCCCGCGGCCGTAGCCGTAGCCGGTGCCCTCCCCCGAGCCGCCGCCTCCCGTGCCGATCCCGGAGAGGCCCAATCCGCCGAGCTGCGTCCCGGTGTTCGCCTCCAGCAGCGACTGCCACGCGGAGACGGTGGAGTCGGCGACGCGCACGTCGTACTTGGCGTCGACGATGCGGTCCTCGTCCACCGCGCGCGCGTACGGCGACTTGCTGGTCACCACGCGGCCGAAGGGATCGCGGACGTCGTCAGCCGTCCCCAGCCGCCCGTCCGGCCCGGGCGAGCGAAGCTCCCACCCGCGCACGACGCTCAGGAAGGGGAAGGCGGGCGTGCCGTTCTTGACGAACTGCATGGTGCCGCCCCACGGGTCGAGGAGCTGGTCCTGCGTGAGGGTGCCGTCGCGCGCCAGCCGCCGCAGCAGCGCGTCGGGGTCGCGGAAGACGGGCTCGTCGTCGGTGAGGCGCTCGTCCAGCTTGTAGCCGCGCACCGCCGCGAGCACGCGGAAGAGCTTCAGCCGCGTGACGCGCCGGGCGACGTTGTCGAAGGTGACCTGCCTGTCGACGTCGAGCAGGTCTCCCAGCACGATGGGCTCGCCGCCCGGCGTGCGCGGCGGGTGGTCCATCGCCGCGGTGGTGAGGGTCAGAAGCTCGGGGTTGAAGACGAAGCGGCCGCCCTCCTTGCGACGCACGTCCTTCAGCCGGTCGGGCGAGGAGGTCGCCTCGTACACCGCGCCCTCCAGGGACCGGAGCACCTCGGCGAAGGCGTCGTCCAGGTCGGACTTCAGGGTCTCGCCCGGGTCGTGGAGCGGCGAGGGCGGGAGGCCCAGCCTGTCGCCCAGATGGCCGCGGCGGAAGGCGTCGAGCTCCGGACCGGTGGAGAGCGCCGCGGCGCAGCGGTCGCGGTTGGCGCCGAGCGCCCTGCAGAGGTGCGCGCGGGTGTCGAAGGCCTCCAGCCCGGCGAGGGAGCCGCCGCCCTCCAGGTCCACCAGCACCGCGGCGACGGTGCCGACCAGCGGCTTGCCCGCGTCGTCGTAGACGCGGGCGTCCACCTCCACCCTACCGTTGGGCACCGCGCGGCCGCCGGTGATCTTCGCCGAGATGCGCGGGAGGGTCGCCGGCAGGACCATGAGCGCGGTGGACGCGACGCGCGCGGCCCGGGCGGCCTGCGGCTCGGAGGCCTCGATGGTCCACACGCCCGGCTCGCCGCCGCGCAGCGGGATGTCGACGCCCGCGGCGCCGTCGTTCATCCAGCGCGTCCCGGCGATGGTGCCGTGCGGAATCGCGCACCGTCACGCTCCACGGGCCGGCGCCGCCGGTCCGCGCGAAGGCACGCGCGTGGACCTCCCCGCCGAGCCGCGCGATGGTGTGGTCCAGGTGGACCATCGCGTCCTGGTCGCGGTCCACCTGCACGCACAGGTCGAAGGGCTCCGGGTGCGACGCGAGCGCCAGGATGGTGCCGAGAGGGCGCACCCGCACCGTCGCGGCGACACCTCCGGCGCAAGGCCCGACGTCACGGCGCGCGCCCAGGTCGGCGGGCGGCTTCCACGTGATCTCCGCCTCCCCGGCGGCGTCGGTGCTCACCTCCTGGGCGAGGCCGTCGCCCTCGACACGGAAGCGCCCGACGATGGGGTGGTCGTCCCCGTCGCGCACGATGAGGAGCATGCGCTGCTCCAGGCCGGGCACGATGCGGCGAGCCTCCGGGGAGAGCATCGCGTAGGCGGCGGAGGAGCTCACCGGCACCGAGGTCGCCGTGGTGAGCGCGCGGCCCTCGAAGGTGGTGCGCACCACCAGCTGCACGTCCACCGCCGCGCCGGGGGCGAGGACCTTCGGCGCGTCGGCGGTGCCGTGGACCTCCCCGACGGTGCTGGTCTTCGCGGGCTTCGAGGCCGCGAGCCACGCCTTCTCCTCGGTGGGCGCGTGCGTGCCGGTGGGTCCGAGCCAGTAGCGCAGCGGCAAGCCGGCGATGGGCTCGCCGCTGCCATCGCGCAGGACGATGGTGAAGCCCACCTGCTTGCCGACGTCCACGTTGGGCGCGTCGAAGTGCGCCCGGACCTGCGGCAGGCCCGGCGTCTCGTCACGCGGCGTGAGGGTCGCGCTGGAGGTGCTCTCCACGTCCCCGCGGCTCACCGAGGCGACCAGGTTCCAGGTCCAGCTCGGGTCGTCGGTGGTGGGGATGGGGACGCGGACGACGGCGGTGCCGGAGGCGTCGGTCACCGCGCGCAGCGTCGTGCGCGCGTAGGCCCCCTCGCGCAGGGCGACCTCCACCGGGACCTGCCCCTCCGGCGATGCGTCCGTCGCGCTGCGCACGGTGACCCACGCGGTGAGCGTGCTGCCGGGCACCACGCGCGCGTCTGCGACGTGAAGCTCCACGCGATCCGCGAGGGTGCGCTTGACGGTGACCGTCCGCGTGCGCGCGTGCGCGCCGTAGCGGAGGCCGACGAGGAGCTTGAGCGGGCGCGCGTCGCCGCGAGGCACCGGCACCACGAGCGTGAGGTGGCCCTGGGCGTCGCTCTTGGCGGAGACCGCGGGCGGCGCCGCCGCCACGTTGGGACCGAGCGACTCCGGGTCCCACGCGGCGTCGACCTGCACGCCGGCGAGCGGCTTCATCGCGTTGGCGACCGGGAAGCCGAAGGTCTCCAGCTGCACCGGGAGCGTGCCGCCGGAGATGGCGGCCTGACTGGACTCGATGAAGGTGTCCAGTCCACGCGCCGCGGGATCCGGCTGCGCGCCCGCGGCGTGCGGGGCGAGCACCCCGAGGGAGGCCGCGACGAGGAGGCCGGCGATGGAGAGGAGGCGGCGGCGCATGGCTATGGGACAGGCTCCTTCACGACGGGTTCCCGAGGGTGGGGGAATGCGCGGACCCTGGAATAATCCAGCCGCTACCTGGGCGCGACGGGCGGCGGGATGTCGCTCAGGTTCCGGATGGGTTCCAGGTCGGCGTCGAACACGTGCTGGAACTCCTGCCGGAACGCCGACGGCTTCATGCCCACGGTGGCGCCGAGGCGCTGCATCTCCGGGCGGTCGTCCAGGTCGCTCCTGCGGAGGCGGAGCATGTACGTGCGCGCGATGCGGTAGCGGTCGGAGTCCAGCTTCACCATGCGCACGCGCATGCGACCCGTCGCCGGGTCCATGATGGAGGCGAAGGGGATGGGCTTGAAGCTCCCCGCCAGCATGGAGATGAGCACGTTGGAGCCGCCCTCGATGACGTAGCGCGCGGCGCAGTAGCCGAGGTCGCGCGTGTACTCCATGTCGGTGGGGACCGGGTCGGCGCAGCGCAGCTCGTAGCCGATGTTCTTGGCGACGAGGGTGGGGTGCAGCCCGAGCGCGGCGAGCCGCTTGCGCAGGGCGGTCTTGATGATCTCGCCGAAGTCGATCTCGGCGAGGCGGATGTGGCCGTGCTCGTCGCGCTCGGCCGTCGCGAGCCCGGCCAGCTCCTCCTCCGGGAGCGTCTCCACCAGGCCCTCCGCGAGGACGGCGACGCCGTCGGTGCGTCCCGACGCGAGGCGCTTGATCACCGACCCGGCCAGCGTATCGACGATCATGGACAGGCGCGCGTTGTGCCCGGTGAACTCCTCCGGGATGAGGGTGATCGTCGCGCCCGCCGCCTTGCCGATCCCCAGCGCCAGGTGCCCCGCCTTCCGCCCCATCGCCACCACCAGGTACCAGCGCCCGGTGGTCTTGGCGTCCACCATCAGATTTTGCACGACGCCCACGCCGATGCTCCGCGCGGTGATGTAGCCGAACGTCGGCGTGCCCTCCGGGAGGTCCAGGTCGTTGTCGATGGTCTTGGGCACGTGCACGACGCGCAGCGCCCCGCGGGAGGCCTGCGCGAGGCGGTACGCGCTGTAGGCGGTGTCGTCGCCGCCGATGGTGATGAGCATGCCGACGCCCAGGCGGTCCAGCGACTCCAGCGCGCGGGAGAGCAGCTCCGGCTTCTTGGTGGGGTTGGCGCGCGAGATGCCGAGGAAGGAGCCGCCACGGAAGTGGATGCGGCTGGTCTCGACGATGGAGAGCGGGACGACGCGGGAGGTGTCCCCCTCCATGATCCACCGGAAGCCCTCCTGGATGCCGAGCACGGGCACGCCGGAGAGGCACGCGCGGATGGTGGCGGCGCCGATGACGCTGTTGATGCCCGGCGCGGGACCGCCGGCGACGAGGATGGCGAGCTTGTCGTTCACGAGCCGAGTGTAGTGGAAGCACGGCGCGCGCGGCGACGGCCGAGCCACAAGAAGAGCGCGGCCCCGGCGACGGCGGCCGCGAGGGTGAGGCCACGGCCCGCGCGGAGGCCGTGCGCGGGGCGCGCGGGCTCGCGGGACTCCCACGTGACGACCCTGTCGGCGGGGGAGAGGACCTTCTGCACCGTCTCGCGGCCGGCGGTGATGCGGGCCACGTGGCGGTGGGAGGCGAAGACGTCGTCGAGGAAGAAGAGTGTAATCTGCAGCTTTCTGGTCCCGGCGGGGCAGGCGAAGGTCGCGGTGAGGTCCAGGCCGTCGCCGCCGGATTTCTCGGCGTGCTCGTCGGCGGGCGCGCACGCCTTGCCGTCCCCCTTCACCTCCACGCCCCGGTCCCAGACCCTGCGCGCCACGGCCTCGGAGGCGGGATCCTTCGCGTCGGGGTCGATGGAGGCCAGGTCGGCCAGGGCGATCGTCATCTTCGCGCCGACGCGCCCGTCCTCGCCCAGGGTGTAGTCGCTGGAGGAGATGCCGCGGAAATGGGCCGAGGCCGGCGTCGCCAGGAGGGCGAGCGCCAGCGCGAGGTGGTAGAAAGGGCGGCGATGCATCGGGGATCCGACCGTTACTTTCAGCCCAGGCAGGGCGACGCGCCTGCGCCGCTCGTGCTGGGCTGCATGAACTTCGGCAAGCGTACCTCCCGGGAGGAGTCGCTGCGCATCATGGCACGCGCGCTGGACGCCGGCATCGCCCTCTTCGACACCGCCAACGCCTACAACGGTGGGGAGTCGGAGCGCCTCGTCGGCGAGGCGGTGCGCGGCAAGCACGACCAGGTGCTGGTCGCGACGAAGGTCGGCTTCGGGCGGACGTCCGGCGCGCCGGAGGGCCTCTCCGCCGCGCGCATCGCCGCCGCCTGCGACGAGAGCCTGGGCCGGCTGGGCGTCGGCGCCATCGACCTGTACTACCTCCACGTCCCCGACCCCACGACGCCCATCGAGGAGTCGCTCGGCGCCATGCACGAGCTGCTCCGCGCGGGCAAGGTGCGCCGCTGGGGTGTCTCCAACTACGCCTCCTGGCAGATCCTGGAGATCATGCAGCTCGCCGACCGCGCGGGCATGCCGCGGCCGGTGGTCTCGCAGCAGATGTACAACCTGCTCATCCGCCAGCTGGACGTGGAGTACTTCAAGTTCTCCCGGCGCTACCCCATCCACACGACGGTCTACAACCCGCTCGCCGGCGGGCTGCTCGCGGGCAAGCACGAGCGCGACCGCTCCACGCTGGCGGGCTCCCGCTTCGACCACAACGCGCTCTACGCGCGGCGCTACCTCTCCGACGCCTTCTTCGACGCGACCGAGCAGCTCGCCGCGGTGGCGGCGGACGCCGGGATGCGACTGCTCGAGCTCGCCTACGCGTGGGAGGCGAGGCGTCCGGGCGTGGACTCGGTGCTCGTCGGGCCGGGCAGCGTGGCGCACCTGGAGGACGCCATCGCCGCCGTGCAGAAGCCGGTGCCGGAGGAGGCGTCACGCAAGGTGGACGCCATCCACCGCGCGCTCGCCGGCACCGACGCCACCTACGCGCGCTGACCATGCTCGCCCGGCCGCTCGCCGACTATGACGTGACCGCCGCGCTCTCGAGCTACCGCGAGCACGGCTGGGCCCTGCTCCCCCGCGTCGCGAGCGAGGTGACGCTGCGCGCCCTGCGCGAGCGCATCGACGCCATCATGCTCGGGGAGGTCGTCCGTGAGGGCCTCTTCTTCCAGCACGACGCCGCGACCGGGCGCTACGACGACCTGGAGTACGGCAAGGGCTGGCAGGGGCCGTCGCTGGGGTATCGCAAGGTGGAGAAGCTGGAGAAGGACCCGCTCTTCGCCGCGTGGGTGGACAACCCGCTCTTCGAGCGGCTCGCGGCCGGCGTCATCGACGGCGCGGTGACGACCTACCGCGCCGCGGTCTTCAACAAGTCGGCGCGCGGCGGGTCCGACCTGCCGTGGCACCAGGACGCCGGCCTCTTCTGGGGGCTGGACCGCGACCCGCCGCTCCAGGTGTGGACCGCGCTGGACGACGCGTCGGCCGACGCGGGCTGCATCCAGGTCGTGCCCGGCACGCACCTCGCGGGGCTGGTGACGCCGGCGGGCGGCGTGGTGCCGAAGGCGGCGGCGCAGAGCGCGAGCGCGGAGGATCGCGCCCTGGCCGTGCCCGCACGCGCGGGCGACGTGGTGCTGATCCACAACTACCTCTGGCACCGCTCCGGGAGGAACGTCACGACCCGCCCGCGGCGCGCCTTCACCGTCTGCTACATGAGCGCCGCGACGCGCTGCACCCGCACGCGTCGCGCGCCGCGCACCTTCCGTCAGGCGTTCACTGCTTCTGAAGAAACACGCCGTTCTGGATGAACATGTCGCCCGTGCCGCCGACCTTCAGGTCGTAGGTCACCATGCCGCCGGGCGCGATGTAGACGCTGCCTACCTGCTTGCCGACCGCCGTGACGGCCCCCTGCGCGCCGGGCCGCGCGACGACGATCTCGTCGCCCACCTGGATCTGCCCGGCCGGGACGGTGCCGCGCGTGGTGAACATCGGGTGGTTGGGCGTCGCGCGGATGGTGCCGTCAATCACCACGATGCCATGCTGCGAGAAGCTCGGGTCGTGGGTGACGAGGGCCTTCACTGCCTGCGGGACCAGGGAGCCGGTCTCGGGGACGTAGGTCATGACCATGTCCCCGGCGTGGAGCGTCTCGATGGCGCGCTCGGCGCCGTCGGCCATCAGCACCTGCGAGCCGGCGGGGAAACAGCCGCCGCCGCAACACAGGTCGCCAAAACACGACTTGCCGCAGTTGTCGGTGCCGGACCCGCAGCAGTTGGAGCAGCTCCCGTTGGACGTGCAGCCACAGACGTTCGCGGCGCCGCCCCCGCCGCACGTCTGCGGCGTCTTGCAGTTGGGGCCGCACGAGACGTTGCCGCCGCACCCGTCGGGCACCGTCCCGCAGTCGGCGCCCTGCGGGCACTTCCCCGTCGGCGTACAGCCGCACTTGTACTGGGTACCGCCACCGCCACAGGTGTCCGGCTTGGTGCAGGAGCCGCAGCTCAGCGCGCCGCCGCACCCGTCGGCCGGAGCGCCGCACGTGGCGCCCGCCTGCTGGCACGTCTTCTTGGTGCAGCCGCACTGCCCGGCGACGCCGCCGCCGCCGCACGTCTGCGGATTGGTGCACGTCACGCAGGGGCCGACGAGGCCGCCGCACCCGTCGCTCACCTTGTTGCACGGGTTGCCGAGGGCCGCGCACGTCTTGGGGGTGCACGGGTTGTTCGTGCACTTGCCGTTGTCGCAGTACTTGCCGTTCGGACAGACGCCGTTGTTGGCGCCGCAGACGATGGTGTCTCCGCAGCCAGTCGGGTAGGTCCCGCACTCCGGCGAGCCGAGGTCGACGCACGTCTTGGGGACGCACTGGCACTTGTTGCCCACGCACTGCTCGCCCGCCTTGGGACACGTGGTGCCGCAGTCGAGCGCGCCGCCGCAGCCATCGTCCACCGTGCCGCACTCGGCCTGCAGGTCGGGGCAGGTCTTGCCGACGCACGCGCACACGCCTTCCTTGCAGACGCCCGTCTTGCAGGTGCCGCAGTCCAGGGTGTTGCCGCACCCGTCGTTCTGCACGCCGCACTCCAGCTTCTGGTCGGCGCACGACTTCGGAACGCAGGCCCCGCCCTCCGGCCCCTGCACCACGACGCCGCCATCGGCGCCGTGCGCCGCGCCGAAATCGACGTCCAGAAGGGTCCCGCAACCCACGACGAGCAGGGCCACGAGCGCCCCGAAGACGGCAAGGGGTGTACGCGTTGTCTTCGGCGTCATGGGCTCCTCCTCCAGCTCAGAATCTTCCCACGAGACCGGCGCCCGCGAAAGTGGGGCCGACCAGCGGCACCCACGACGCCGAGGTGGACTTGTGCCCCTTGCCGCCCAGGATCACCAGCACCACGCCGGTGGCGGCGAGCACTCCGCCGGCGATGAAGCCCACCGTGGAGAGCGGCGAGAGCACCTGCCCGGCCTGCGCGGCGTCCAGGCCCTCCGGATCGCAGTCGTAGGTGGTGGTGTTGCAGTGCGCACGCACCGTGGACGCCTTGTCGACGGAGAGGATGCCGGTGACCGCGCCCAGCGCGAGCCCGGCCACGCCGACGCCGCCGACGACGAAGCCGGCCGTGCGAAGCGAGGAGGACCCGTGCGCGGGGGGCTTCTCCGCGGTCCAGGGCGGTCCGCCGGGCGACGCAGGCGGCGACGAGGACGCCACCGGCGCGACGACGACGTCGCCCGGCTGCACCGTCAGGTCCACCTTGCCGCCATCCTCGAGCTTCACCGGGTAGCGCTTCTCCTGGTGGCCCGGCGCGGTCACCACGACGACCACGTCGCCGGGGTCGGCGGGGGCGGCGACGCCGAGCTTCGCGCCCTCCACGATCTCGTCACCGAGGCGGACGACGGTCCCGTCCGGCGCACCGGCGGCCAGGCGCAGCGTGAGGTGCGCGATGCGCTTGTCCAGCGCCGCGGCCTTGCGCGCGGCAAAGTTGCGGCGTTTGTCCTTCTTCCCGAAGCCGGACCCGGCGAGCCGGTAGTGCTCGGCCGCCGACACGAAGTGACCGGTGCGCTCCTCGCAGTCGGCGAGGTTGAGGAGGGTGCCCGGCGCCGGGTCGAGCTTCTCGCTCTGCGCGAACTTGGGACAGGCGGAGGCGTAGTCGTGGGACTCGGCGAGCTTGCGGCCCTCGCGAAAGAGGCGATCGGCCTCCTTGCTGGCGCTCTGCGCGAGCGCGACGCCGGGCAGCAGCACCAGGGCGGCGGCGATGGCGGCCCCGGCGAGCGTGTTCGGCCCGCGTGCTGGACGTCGTCCGCGCATCGTCAGAAGCGCAGGTCCAGCATGCTGTTGCCGCTCGGCGCGGGATGAGCCGTGGTCTTGGTCGTCTTCGCGGTCGCGGGCATGTGCTTCGTCTTCGCGGTGGCGGGCGCGGCAGGCGGCTTCTCCGCGACCTTCGCCGAGGTCGCCTCCTCGGTCGCCGAGGATGTCGGCGGCGGCGACGCGGACGCGGACGACGGCGCCGTCGCCTTCGCCGTCGTCATGGGGGTCGCCGCGGTCGCGGTGGCAGCCTTGTGCGGAGACACCGCGTGCGCGGCGGCGGCCGGCGCGGCGGTGGGGTGGGTGGCGAGCTTCACCGCGGCGAAGCCCGCGGCCGCCGCCAGCGAGAGCAGCCCGGCGACGCCGATGGCGAGCCCGATGGCGGAGCCCTTCCTCGGCGCGGGCGCCTCGCCGGAGGTGACCAGCGGCCGAGAGGTGGTGAGGCGCGGGTCGAGCTCGGGCCCGGTCATGGGACCGGTCGGGTCCGGATCGGACGGCACCGGCGCGGGCGTGGCGACCACGGGCGCCGTGTCCACCTCCAGCGCCAGGAGCGTCGGCGGCGTCCCCTCCCGCGCGAGCTCGTCGCGCACCTGGCGCAGCGCCACCTGCATCGTCCGTGCGTCCGCCCAGCGCTGGTCCATCTCGAACGCGAGGGCGCGATCGACCAGGGCGACGAGCTGCGGGGGGAGCTGGGGGGCGAGCGATGCGAGCGACGGCACCGGCTGCGTCATCGCGAGCAGGAGCTCCTCGTTCACCGTCTCGGCGCGGCGCGGGCGCGTGCCGGCGAGCATCGCGAAGAGGGTCGCGCCCACCGACCAGATGTCGGTACGCGCGTCGACGATGCTCCAGCGACCACGCGCCTGCTCCGGCGGCATGAAGGCCGGCGTGCCGATCGTCGCGCCGGTCTGCGTGGCGGTCTGATCGTCCAGCCGCTCGGCGAGGCGCGCGATGCCGAAGTCGAGCACCTTCAGCCGGCCCTCGCGCGTGAGGAAGAGGTTCGCCGGCTTGATGTCGCGGTGGATGACGCCCTTGGAGTGCGCGACGGCGAGCACGTCGAGCAGCTCGTCGCCGAGCCGCAGCACCTGATCGATCGGCAAGAGCTCGGTGCCGGGACGCGCGTGCCGCTCCAGCGAATAGCCATCGAGCAGCTCCATCACCAGGAAGACGGCGCCGTCCTCGGTGCGATCGTCGTCCAGCACCGACACCACGCCGGGGTGGTCCAGCTTGTTCGCCGCGTAGCCCTCGCGCAGGAAGCGGGCGACGAGCTCCTCGTTGGTGGAGAGCTGCGCGTGGAGCATCTTGATGGCGGCGCGCTTGCCGTTGCGGTGGGTCGCCGCGAACACCGCGGCCGTACCGCCGACGCCCAGCAGGGCATCCAGCCGCCACTTTTCCTTCACGAGCGAGCCGACACGCTGGCGCGACCGCTCCTGGATGTTCCTGGGACCGCTCATCCCGCAACCTCACATCTTAGCAGAATGCGTGGTGGTCGACGCGCTCGACTCCTCCCGCCGAGCACGCACATACGCCCAGAGTGTGTGAAGCGTTCCCTCCCACATCCTCAGGTGTGCAGCTCGTCCATGGCGTGCGCGTCGCGCACCAGCGTCGCGCCCCGGGCCTGCTGCGCGTGGACCTGCACCACCTCGCCGTAATCGGGGAAGAGGACGCGCGCACGCGGCGCGAGGCGGCGTGCCTCGGCGGCGAAGCCATCCAGGTCGATGCGCGGCAGCAGGCGGAGCCCCTCCTCCAGCGGCGCGAAGAAGGCGTCGTGGTGGGTCGGCACCAGCAGGTCCGGCCCGAGCACACCCGTGAGGCGGGCGAGGTAGTCGCGCGTCGAGGAGCGGCCCGCGAGGCCGACGAGCAGCACGTCGGCGTGCGCCCCGCGCAGCTTGGCGTCGACGAGATTGGCGCTGCCGTTGTGGTAAACGCTCACCCCCGCCGCGCGCAGCAGGATGCCGAAGGCGCCCCCCATCTTGTAGTTCCACATGCGGCGCGGCAGATGCGGCGGCGTGCGCACCTCGCCGGGAAAAGGAACGCGGCCGAGGGCGATGCGCCCGTGGAGGCTCGGCACATAGCGAACGTCCACATCGCCCACCCGGGTGGACAGGCCGGTGGGAGGGACCTCCACGAGCTGCGAGTCGGGCACTCCCTCGGCCCGCGCGAAGGCGCACGTCGTCGCCGAGCCGACGAGCTTCGCCCCGCGAAGGTGCGCGATGCGCGGCGCGTCGAGGAGATGATCGAAGTGGCTGTGACCGCAGAGCACCGCGTCGACGTGCTCGGGGATCCAGCGGTCGATGGCGGCGTCGTCCGGTCGCAGGCGCGAGGACGCGAGGCGCAGCAGGCCGGCCCGCGAGACGTACGGGTCGATGAGGAGCGTCGTCGTCTCGGTGCGCACGACGTGGCCGGCGGTGCCGAGCCAGGCAATGCGCACGCCGCCGCGCGCCGCGGCCCCCGTCGCCCGGAAGGACTCGGGCGGTCGCCACCGCGGAAAGACGCGGTCGTAGAGGCGGCCCCGCCTCACAGGTCGTCGTGGAAGAGCGGCTCGCGATTGCGCACGTAGCGGTACACGAGCTGACGCGCCTCCGGCGTGATCTGCGTGAGCTGCGCGCCGAAGCCCGGTGCGGCGTCGCCGGTGGCCTCGCGCGACCAGCGCACGACGCCGTTCGCCTCGAATTCGTAGCCGCCGGGCATCGAGACGCGGAGCCGGACGGGCGTGCCGATCTTGGGGATCATGTACGTGGACACGAAGAGGCCGCCGTGATCGATGATGTCGTTGCCGGAGAGGCCCTTGTAGAAGTTGGACGGGCTGTTGGCCCCGAGGTCGGCGTTGATCGTGGGCGCGTCGCCGACCGCAGGGGGCGAAGGCGGACGGCCGGACACGGGCATGCCGGGCGGGACCGGGCCGGCGCCCGGCGGGGCGAGCGCGGTCGCCGCCATGGGTGAGCGGCCACCACCGAAGGGGTCGGGCGCGGCCTGACCGAACGCGGGCGGCGCCGCCTGGGCGGCGTACGGGTTGTTCTGCGCGGGGGGCGGCGCGTACGCCTGCTGCGCGGGCGGCGCGTACGGCTGCTGCGCGGGCTGCGCGTACGCCGGCTGCTGCGCGGGCGGCGGCGCGTACGGCTGCTGCGCGGGCTGCGCGTACGCCGGCTGCTGCGCGGGCGGCGGCGCGTACGGCTGGGCGGGCTGCGGGAAGGCGGGCTGCGCCGGTGCCGGCTGCGCTGGTGCCGGCTGCGCCGCGGCGGCGCCCGGCGAGGCGAGCTTGCTCAGCGCGTGCACCAGGCCCAGCGACCCGGCGACCGCCTCCATCGCCTGCGCGACGGCGGGGTGCTGGTTGGGCTGCGCCTGCAGCGACGAGAGCGCGGTGCGCACGTTCTGGAGCGCCGTGTCGGCGAAGGGCGAGAGCTGCGACCCGTTGTTGCGCTCGATCTGGTGCAGGGCGCTCATGGCCTGGGCGATGGGCGCGGCGAGGTCCACGAGCTGCGGCGGGATGTTGGGGTCGGACTGGAGGGCGCTCAACCCGCGCGCGAGGGACTCGCGCGCCGTGCGGGCGGTCGTGGGGATGTCGGACACGTCGTGGTCTCCTAGGCGCGCGGTCGTCGGGCGCGGTTCCCACGATGCTATGCGACGCCTCGCCTTTGGCCAAGCGGCCTCGCGAGGGCACCGACTACGCCTTCTCGGGGCCCCCGGCGGCCGCCCGGACGCGATTGGCCAGCTCCGCCACGCCCAGCTCGCGCTCGTCTTCCTCGTCGCGGCCGCGCCGGAGCTCCAGAGCGGCATCGGCGGCGCGCACCACCGCCACGCCGTCCGCTCGCACCCACGCCTCCCCGGGGGCGAGGGCGCGCGGGAAGTCGTCCGTGACGGCCGCCTCCACCAGCGCCACCGTCCGCCCGCCGACGGCGGTGTACGCCCCCGGCCAAGGCGCGGCCGCGCGCACCCTCCGCGCGATCCGCGCCGCGGGCCACGACCACCGGATCTCCAGCTCGTCGTCCGACGGGGCCGGCGCCCGCGTCACCGCCGCCTCGTCCTGCGGCACAGGGGCGGGCGGAGTGCCTGCCGCGTACGCGCGCACCACCTCCCGCAGCAGGCCGAGGGAGGGGCGGTCCAGCTTCCGCGCCAGCGTCCACGCGTTCCACGCCGGGTCGATGCGCAAGGAGCGCCGCGCGAGGACGGCCCCGGTGTCGTACTCGTCGTCCAGCACGTGCGCGGTGACGCCGGTCTCGACGTCGCCCGCGTCGATGGCCCAGAAATAGGGGTCCGGCCCGCGGTGACGCGGCAAGAGGGACGGGTGCACGCCGAGGGCCCCGCGCGACGCGGTCTGCAGGACGGCGCGGGGCAGGCGCGTGGTCCAGAACCAGCTCACCACGAGGTCCGGCGCCGACGCGCGCACGCGCTCGGCGACCGCCGCGGAGGTCACGTCCGGCCGCACCGACACCACGTCGCCCAGGGTGCGGCGCGCGCGGCGAAGCCCCGGGGCGGCGTCGCGGCAGATCCCGGCGTAGACGACCTCGTGGCCGTCGCGTGCGAGCAGCAGCGCCGCGAGCGGCAGCCCGAAGAAGGCGACGCGCACCTCGGCGCGGATCAGGTCGCCGGCGGCGCGACGATGACGCCTGTGGGGGCCTCCTCGCCGATTTGCCGGAGCAGCGCGGTGCGCGCGGCGTGCTCCACCAGGCCCCAGAGCTGCGCGCGATTGGTGCTGCGGCCCAGGAAGCCGATGGGGATGCGGAAGCCGCCCTTGTCGCGACGGCCGCCTCCGTAAGCGCGCCCGCGGTCGTCGAAGCCGAAGGCCTGCTCCAGCCATGCGGCGGGGTCGACGCTCGGCGAGTGCGTGCGCAGCGAGCCCTCGATGAAGCGGTCGCCCACGACGCCGTAGACGACGACGGTGTCGATGTCCTCGCGGCGGATGAGGAAGTCGGCCGCCTGCGCGATGGTGTCGCGCTCGCTCTCCGGCACGAAGCCGACGCCCGCCATGGCGAAGTTGCGGCGGACGAGGAGCGCGGCGAGCGCCCGCGCGATGACGTCCATCGCGCTGGAGGCGATGAGGTGGCGGCTCAGGTCCTGGAGCATGTCGCGGTCGCACACCTCGGCGATCTGCGAGGCGGCGCGGAAGTCGGTCGCCCGGGCCAGGGTGAAGTCGTCGGTGTCGGTCGAGAGGCCGTGCATCAGCGCGGTCGCCAGGCGGCGGTCCTCGTCCACCTCGGCGTCGAGGGGGGCCAGCGTGCTCAGATACTCGACGAAGATGGTGGCGGTGGCGCCCACGTCGTGGCGCATGTCGACGAAGTGCGCCTTCGGCGGCGTGGAGGCGCGGTGGTGGTCGATGATGGCGAGCACCTCGATGTCCTCGGCGTCGGCGAGGTCGGGGTCCAGGTCGTGCGCGTCGACGAAGGCCAGGTAGTCGACCGGCTCGACGTCCTTCACGGTCTTGATCTTCCGCAGCTCCAGGCCGAGCAGCTTCACCAGCGCGCGGTTCTCGCGGTGGCTCAGCTCGTGGACGTAGGCGATGGTGGTGCTCGCCACGCCCATGCGGGCGGCGAGGTGCGCGAGCGCGAGCGCGCTGGCGATGCCGTCGGGGTCCGGATGCCCGCGCAGGGGCACCAGGATGCGTTTGCCCTTGGCCTGCGCCAGGACCTCGGCGAACGCCTGAGCCCTGTCGGCCGGGGGGGTCTGCGGGACTACGAGTCGACGTACGGGTTCCGTCATCGTGCCGCGTATTGTGGACCCTTCGTGGGCCACAGGTCGAGTCCATGGGCCGTCTCTCCAGGGGACGGAGGCGAGACGGTGGGCAAGACGCCCGGAAGGAATGCTAATTTCCGCGCGGCATGGACCTTGGCGCGCCCTATCGAATGGCCGAGGCAGCGCGGCGCGTGGCCGGTTGGCTCCGCGGCGTGGTGCCGGCGCTCATCGTGGCGCTACCGCCGCTGGCGTGGGTGCGCGAGGCGACCTACCGCGCGACGCTCACGACGCTCGGCCGCGATCAGGGGATCTTCCAGTACGTCGCGTGGGCGCTGATGCACGGCGACGTGGACTACCGCGACGTGCGCGACGTCAACGGCCCGCTCACCCACATGATCCACATGGGCATGCTCCTGCTCGGTGGGAGGGACGAGCACCGCTTCCACGTGATCGACCTCACGGTGACCGGGATCTCCTTCGCGATCGTCGGCGCGTGCCTCCCCGGCCTCGGCCGCAAGGGGACCCGCTGGGCGAGCGCCGCGGAGGAGTGGCTGACGCGTCTGGCGTGGGCCGGCGCGACGTGGGTGGTGCTGAGCGGCCAGCTCCTGATGTACCTGTACTGGGATCTCGCGCAGCGGGAGACCTTCTGCGACTGGTTCATGCTCCCGAGCTTCGGGCTACAGCTCCTGGCGCAGGCGCGGCTGGCGGAGCGCGGTCGCGGGACACGCGGGCCGGCGGCGCTGCTCGTGCTGGCGGGCGTGCTCAGCGCCATCCCGTGCTTCGGCAAGCCGACGTTCGCCTTCTTCACCATGGCGCAGCTGCTGACGCTGGCGGTGGACCGCGGCGGTCCGATGCGCACCCGCCGCAAGCTGACCCTCTTCCTCGGCGGGTGCCTGCTGGGAGCCTCCACGCAGCTCGCCTTCCTCTGGCGGTACGGCGACATCCGCGCATTTTTGCGGATCACCCTCTTCGACGTGCCGACGATGTACCGCTTCATGATGCCGCGCACGGCGTCGGAAATCCTCAGCCTGCAGTGGGGCGGCACGGCGGCGGCGCTCTCCGCGGTGACCAGCGCGGTGATGGTCGCGCTCATCCTGGACGGGCAGCTCCCGCGGCGCGCGCTGGGGATCGCGCTGATGCCCCTCTGCGGGCTGGCCAGCGTGCTCGCCCAGTCGAAGGGCTTCCCGTACCACTTTCACCCGGTGACGGCGGGGCTCAACCTGCAGTGGGTGGCGCTGGTGGTGTGGCTCTCCGAGCGCTTCGGCCGGGCGCGCACCGGCATCGTCACGCGCCTCTTGCCGTACGCGGGGGCGGCGGTGCTCGCCGGGCGCATCGCCGCGCTCATGCCGCTCTCGCCGCACATCAACGACGTGTGGATCCTGAGCAAGGGCGCCACCGCGGAGCAGCGCGTGGGCCACGACTACCTCGTGTACTTCCGCGGCAGCGACTACTTCCCGTGGGAGATGCGGCAGACAGCCGCCTACCTGCGCGAGCACACCCGGCCGAGCGACAAGGTGCAGATGTACGGCATGGACCCGTACATGCTCTTTCTCGCCGAGCGCAAGAGCGCCACGCCGTACATCTACGCCTACGACCTGAACGCCGACGGCGCGCTCGCCGGCTCGTGGATGCGCGCGGGAATCCACCCGACGAAGGCGCAGGCCGCGCACATCCGGGCGCTGCGCGCCGCGCACGAGAAGGACATGCTCGCGCGCCTGAAGAAGAGCCCGCCGGCGGCGTTCGTCTTCATGGACAAGGCCCCACTCACCACGTGGGCGGACTCGATCTACGACTTCAAGGTCCACGACCCGGACACCTCCGCGTGGGTGAAGGCGCACTACCGGGAGACCGCCAGCTTCGGCGAGGACCACGTCTTCCTGCGCGACGACCTCGCCGCCGACGTGTCCCGCGCGGACCCCTGAGGGGCCGAGAGCGCGGTCGCGGCGGAATTGCGCTATAAGGAACGTCCCCCTTCATGGAAGAACCCCATGCCAGCGGGCAGGCGGCCACGCAGGCGCCGGTCTCCGCCTCCCTGATCGCTCCGGCCTCGTCGAACGAGCCCGACCTGCGCTCGCCCGCGCTCTACCTCAACCGCGAGCTATCCTGGCTGGAGTTCAACGTCCGTGTGCTGGCGGAGGGGCAGAACGAGGCGGTCCCGCTGCTGGAGCGGCTCAAGTTCCTCGCCATCGTCTCGTCCAACCTGGACGAGTTCTTCATGGTCCGGGTCGCCGGGCTCAAGCAGCAGCTGAGCGGCGACGTGAGCGAGCTGGGCCCGGACGGCATGACCCCCAGCGAGCAGCTCGCCGCCATCTCGGAGCGCGTGCACGAGCTGGTCGCCGCGCAGTCGCGCTGCCTGGTGGACAAGGTGCTGCCCGCGCTGGCGGAGCGGGGCGTACGGCTGGTCAAGCCGGAGGAGCTGGACCCGGAGTCCCTGCGCGCCACCGACGAGCGCTTCCTCGCCGAGATCTTCCCCATCCTCACGCCGCTCGCCATCGACCCCGGCCACCCCTTCCCGCACCTGCGCAACAAGAGCCTCAACCTTGGCGTCATGTTCGAGCGCGAGGGCTCGAAGGAGGTCGGCTTCGGCGTCGTGCAGGTGCCGATGATGCTGCCCCGCCTCATCGAGGTGAAGCTGAAGACCGAGCGGGAGAAGCCCCGCCACGCCTTCGTCCTTCTGGAGGACGTCATCGCGCGGCACGCGAGCACCATCTTCCCCGGCGTCCGGCTCAAGGGCGTGTACGGCTTCCGTGTCACGCGCAACTTCGACCTGGAGATTGACGAGGAGGAGGCGGAGGACCTGCTGCAGACCATCCAGCAGGAGCTTCGCCGGCGCGAGCGCGGCAACGCGGTGCGCCTGGAGGTCAGCGGCGTGCCCACCCCCTCGTCGCTCGCCAAGCTGGTCAAGGCCCTCCGCCTCGACCCCGAGCGCGACGTCTACCACTCGGAGGGCATGCTCAACCTGGCGGACCTCATGCAGATTGTCGCGCGGGAAGAGCGCCGCGAGCTGCGCGACGAGCCCTTCACCCCGCAGGCGGTGCCGGTCCTGCGTGACGCCGACGACATCTTCACGGTGATCCGCGAGCGCGACATCCTGATCCACCACCCGTACGAGACCTTCGAGCACATCGTCGACTTCATCGCCCGCGCCGCGGACGACCCCGACGTGCTGGCCATCAAGCAGACGCTCTACCGCGCCGGCGGGGACTCGGCGATCGTGAAGGCGCTGGCGCGCGCGGCGGAGGCGGGCAAGCAGGTCACCGCCATCGTCGAGCTGAAGGCCCGCTTCGACGAGGAGTCCAACATCGTCTGGGCGCGCATGCTGGAGCAGTCGGGCGTGAACGTCGTCTACGGGCTGCTGGGTCTGAAGACGCACGCCAAGTGCCTGCTCGTCATCCGCCGGGAGAGGGGCAAGCTCCGCCGGTACGTGCACCTCTCGACCGGCAACTACAACTCCTCCACGGCGCGCACCTACACCGACTACTCCCTGCTCACCTGCCGGCCCTCCATCGGGGAGGACGCCTCCTCGCTCTTCAACCTGCTGACCGGGTACAGCGCGCCGCCCCGGTGGAACCACCTCATCGTGGCGCCGCTCGGCCTGCACGAGGCGGTGCTCGGGCTCATCGCGCGGGAGGCGGACCACGCCGCGGCCGGCAGGCCGGCGCGCATCGTCGCCAAGATGAACTCGCTCGTGGACGAGGACGTCATCGAGGCGCTCTACCACGCGTCGCAAGCGGGGGTGCAGGTCCAGCTCATGGTCCGCGGCATCTGCTGCCTGCGGCCAGGCGTCCCCGGCGTCAGCGACTCGATCGAGGTGCACGCGGTCGTGGACCGCTTCCTCGAGCACGGGCGCGTCTTCTGCTTCGAGAACGGCGGCGAGGAGGAGCTCTTCATCTCCAGCGCCGACTGGATGCCCCGCAACTTCCACCGCCGCGTGGAGGTGATGGTCCCCATCGAGGATGCCGACATCCGCGCGCGGCTGCGGCGCATCCTGGAGATCCAGATGGCCGACACCGCGAAGTCGTGGCGCCTGCTCGCCGGCGGCGGCTACGAGCGCATCCAGCCGGAGGAGGGTGAGGTCCCGCTCCGCTCGCAGGCGCGCTTCATCGAGATCGCGCGGGACAAGGTGAAGGTGGCGGAGGCCGCGGGGCGCACCACCGGGCGCTTCCAGCTGGCGCGGCCGCCCTCCGCGGTCAAGGCGCGCATCCGCCCGCGACGCCGCCCGGCGGCGCCCACCAGCAAGAAGTGACCGGGCGCGGCCGGCGCCAACCTTTGGTACATTGGCGGCAATGTTCGGCATGACCCGTGGAGAGATCGCGCTCGTCGCCTTCATCTTCGCGCTGAGCTACGGCGCGTTGCTGGTGCCTCGCTGGGCCGACCGGCTCGGCCGGAGCCGGGGCTCGCGTCCGGGGCCCGGAGGGCCGCGGGGCGCATGAGCGAGGGCGAGGACCAGGCCGCGAAGCCCGCCGACGCGCCGACGGTCTTCGTGAGCGACCCTTCGGTGGAGGCCGAGCGCGTCTCGCAGGCGCTGCGCGAGGCGGGTCTGCGCGTCGTCGACGTCCCCCTGTCCATGCTCGTGGCGCGCGTGGCGGTGCAGCGCCCGCGGGTGGTCATCCTGGACGCCGACGCCGAGGGCGCGCTGGACGCGGTGGCGCGCATGCGCGAGTTGCCCAACAGCGAGTCCATCGACGTCATCTTCTGCGGGCGCGCCGGGGCGGCGCTCTCCACCGCCGAGGACGCCCTGGCGCACGAGGGCAGCGGCTTCTTCCCGCGGCCGGTGCAGGTGCCGTCGCTGGTGAAGAAGATCCAGACGCTCCTCACCGGCGACGCCCCGGAGGAGGAGGCGGGGTGGGAGGCGCCGCCCGAGGCGCGCGCGGAGGAGGCCCCGGCCACCTCCGAGCCGACGAGCACGCGCCGGTCGGATCCCCCACCCGCGCCCGTCTCGGTCAGGCCGCCGTCGGTCCCGCCGCCGGTGTCGCAGGAGCCGGCCTCCATGGCGGTGCAGGGACCACTCTCTCCCGAGCTCTCCGAGCTCCTCGCGCAGGCGGAGGCGCGCGTCTCCGCGCAGAAGCTCCCGAGCGACGCGCCCACGGCGCCCTCGCCGGAGGAGGAGCTCGACGCGGTGCTGCCGGAGGAGGTGCTCTCCGCGCTGGACGAGCCCATCGAGGACGACGACGACGACGAGGAGCTCGAGGGGAGCGCGCCGGGTACGACCTCGGGCGGAAGCGCCACCACCGGGCGGCGGAGTCAGCTCCCACCCCCGCCCGCCGAAGCGCTGACCAGCGACGGCATCGCCCACCCCAAGACGCAGGGCGAGCCCGCCTCGCCCACGACCAGCGCGGCGGCGACGGGTGTGGCCACCCGCGGCGACATGTCTGCGGGATCCCGCCCGGACCCGTCGTTCGCACCAGGATCGCCGCCGGCCTTCGGTGTGTCCACCTCCACCTCGCCGACGACGCCCCCGCGGCGGCCGCCCAGCTCGGTGCCCCCGCCCATCTACGCGGGTGTGCCGCCCAGCATCCTCTCGTCCACGCTCGGCAGCGAGCTGCTGGTGCAGGCCGGCGGGATGCTCCTTCCCCCGCAGAGCCTGCAGGGTCTACCGCAGCCGCCGGTCGCGTCGCCGCCGCAGCCGCCGCAGCAGCCGCCCCCCGCCGAGTCGCCGCCGTCGATGCCGGAGGCGTCGCTGCGCGCAGAGAGCGTGCCGGTGCCCGTCATCGCCCCGCAGGTGCTCGGCGCCGGAGACGCCGCGCGGGTGCTCGCGCAGGCGGTGGCCACGCGGCAGAGCGGCGCGCTCACCTTCGAGACGATGCAGGGCGTCCGCCGCATCGTGCTGCGGGAGGGCGACGTGGTGACCGCCGCGTCGGGCGTGGATGGCGAGTCGCTGCTCACCTTCCTCGGCGCGCGGGGCGACCTCCCGCGCGAGCGCGTGGAGCAGCTCGCCGGCCGCATGCCACCCTACGGGCGCCACGCCGGCGCGGCGCTGGTCGCGCAGGGCGTGCTGGGGCAGGACCAGCTCTGGCCGGTGCTCCGCGCCCACGCGGAATGGTTGATGGGTCACGTGATCGGCATCGACCGTGGCACCAGCATGCTGGACCCGGAGCCGCCCGGCCGCCTCAAGAGCGAGCCCAGCGTCTTCGGCGGGTCGGCCGGGGCGGAGGTCTTCGTGGAGGTGGTGCGTCGCACCATCGGCACCGAGTACGCGCTCGCGGGCGTCGGCGGGCGCGCGTCGCAGGTCGCGCCCGGCGCGCGCGAGGCGCTGCTCAGCGAGTGCGGCCTGGGCCCCGCCGAGCTGGACGCCATCGAGCGCTCGCGCGGGCAGCGCGTCGACGCGGTGGTGGCGGCCTACCCGGAGACCGACATCGCCTCGGTGCTTTACGGACTGTTCCTGCTGGGCGTGGTGGACATCGTCCGCTCGGTCCTGGAGCGCCGCCCGGGGGGCCGGCCGGAGCGCGCGCCCGACGCGCTGGACGAGGACGCGGTGCGCGATCGCATCCGGGCGCGGCTGGAGCTGGTGGAGGAGGGTGACTACTTCGCCGTGCTGGGCGTGCCGCGCAACGCCACGGGCTACGAGGTGCGGCGCGCCTACGTGGACCTGCGACGCGCCTTCGAGCCTTCGCGACTGCTCACCCCGCACCTCGCCGACCTCGCCGACGACGTGCGAAAGATCATCGCCGTCCTCGAGGAGGCCTACGAGATCTTGGGCGACGGCGCGCGGCGCGATCGCTATCGCCGCGCCATCGAGCAGATGCCCGAGCGGGCCTGAGGCGAGCCTCGCGTCAGAAGGCGTGGCTGAAGATGGGCACGACGGGCGAGGCCGGCGTGCTGTCGGCGGTGTGGTTGACGCCGTCGAACCACGCGGGCGCGCGCCTCTCCGGCGTGCCGAGCAGCCGGGCCACCTTCGGCCCGGTGAGATCGGCGTTCGCCGCGATGGACTGCGCAACGCTGGAGTGCTTGTTGGCGACGGTGAGCACGATGCCCACGACGAGGCTGGCCACGCCGACGCCCGTGATGATGAACCCGGTGGCCAGAGTGCCGCCGCCGGCGCCGAGATCCTGCTCCGCGGCGCCGACGAGCATCACGATGAGGCCGACGAAGGTGGCGGCGCTGCCGAGCGAGATGAGGACGATGCCGCCGGCGAAGCCGCCGCTGGAGGCGCGGTGCACGTCCAGCACGACGCGCTGCCCGTTGTCCGCCTGGAGCTGGAAGGGCTTGGACGGGCGCGTGCCCGGGCCGGTGATACGGTAGAGCGGATCGAGCGGGAGCGGGCGATCGCAGGGCGGACCGCACACCTGCCGCCAGTTGCCGCCGCCGGAGAGCTGCTCCAGGACGACGTCCTCGTTGCCCTCCATGTGCACCGTGGCGTTGCCGGTGATGGCGGGGACGGTGGTCACCGGCGTGGGGTTGTTCACGACCGTGGGGGGCGCGGCCTGGCTGTGGCGGTCGATGCGGTCGATGACATCCCAGCGGATTGTCGCGATCTGCCCGTTGGCGAGCTGCACGGTCACGTGGTTGCCCGGGATGACCTCCATGATGGTGCCGCGGATCATGCCGCCGTCGCGGAGGTAGACGGTGTCGTCGCCACTGGTGGCCGGGGGCGCGGCGGGAGCCCCACCGCCCGCCTGCACGTTGACGTGGACGGTGCCGGTGATGGGCACGGGCGGCGGCGGCGCCACCACCACCTGCGCGAAGGCCGACCCAGTCACGGTGAAGACGTAAACGCCGGTTATCACCCCGGTCAAAGGAGCCAACAAAAAGCCGCGCTTTCGCATCGAAGTCATCCTCCCAATGGACGTGTGGGCCCCCACTAGCAGAGTCCATGCCCAGACTACTCGACTCTCGACCGGGGTGGTGCGACAGACTGGTGGGTCCCCCCGCCCAATCGTCAGCATGCTTGCAGTCCGCCGTCGTGGGGTCTCAGGCGACGCGCGGGGTGATGGCGTCCACCACGATCCGGCCGTCCTCCACGTCGACGGTGATGACGTCCCCGCGAGTGACCTCGGCGCGCAGCAGCATCTCGGAGAGCGGCGCCTCGATCAGGCGGCCGATCGCCCGGCGCATCGGCCGCGCCCCGAGCGAGGGGTCGAAGCCGCCGCCGGCGAGCAGCGCGTCCAGCGCCGGATCACTCACGTCCAGGTCGACGCCGCGCCGCAGCCGGAGCTCGGAGCGCAGCACCGCGATCATACGGCGCGCGACCTCCTTGACGTCCTCGCGGGTGAGCGGGGCGAAGGCCAGCACCTCGTCGAGGCGGTTGTACAGCTCCGGTGGGAGCGCCTCGCGCGCGGCGAGGACCACCGAGTCCTGGTAGCTCGCCCGCTCACGCTCCACGCTCCGGGCGGCGTGGAAGCCGACGCGCCCGCGCGTCCCGTGGCCCGGCATCGCGATGCTGGCTCCGATGTTGGAGGTGAGCAGGATGACCGCGTTGGTGAAGTCGACGGTCCGCCCGCGGCCGTCGGTCAGCCGTCCCTCGTCGAAGACCTGCAGGAAGGCCTCCAGCACGTCGCGATGCGCCTTCTCGATCTCGTCGAGCAGCACCACCTGGTACGGCCGGCGGCGCAGCGCCTCGGTGAGCTGCCCGCCCGACTCGTGCCCGACGTAGCCCGGCGGCGCGCCCACCAGCCGCGCGATGGCGTGCGGCTCGGCGTACTCCGACATGTCCAGGCGGGTCATCGCGTCGGGGGAGAAGAAGAGACACTCGGCGATCGCCTTGGCCGTCTCCGTCTTGCCGACGCCCGTCGGTCCGAGCAGCAGAAAGGAGCCGATGGGGCGGCGCGCGCGGAAGCCAGAGGCGTTGCGCCGGAGCACCGCGGCGATGCGGGCCAGGGCGTCGGTGTGCCCGACGACGCGCTCCGCGAGCATGGACTCCATGCGCAGCATGCGCTCGCCGTCGGTCTCCAGCAGGCGCTCGACGGGCACGTGCGCCATCTCGCTGACCACCTCGGCGACCAGCTCGTCGGTCACCTCCTCGATGCTGCGGCGGCGCGCGCGCGCCCCCGCGAGGTCCAGGATGCTCACCGCCTTGTCGGGCAGCGCGCGGGAGGGGACGTAGCGAACGCTCCAGTTGACCGACGCGGCGAGCGCCTCCTTCGCGTAGCGCGTGTCGTGGTGCTTCTCGAAGGCGGGGAGGATGCCCTCCAGCGCCATGAACGCCTCCTCGGGGGAGGGCTCGTCCACCTCCACCACGGAGAAGCGCCGAGCCAGCGCGGGGTCGGCGTCGATGACGCGCTTGTACTCCTCGAAGGTGGTGGCGCCGATGCAGGGCAGCTCGCCCTTGGCGAGCGCCATCTTCAGCTCGCTCGTGGCCTCCTCGCCGCCGTCCTGCCCGAAGAGCGCGTGGATCTCGTCGAAGAAGAGCACCACCCGGCCCCCGGCCGCCTTCACCTCGTTCTTGATCTGACCGATGCGCTCGGCGAGCGACCCGCGCACGCCGGTGCCGGCGAAGAGCGCGGCGGGGGGCACCTCCACCACGATCCGGTCGTCCAGGGAGGCGACGCCCTCGCCGGCGGCGATGCGCAGCGCCAGGCCGCGCACCACGCTGGTCTTGCCGACGCCCGCCGCGCCGACGAGGCACGGGCAGCTCGCGTGGCGCTTGGCGAGCACGTCGAGCGTGCGCTCGATGACGTCCCCGCGCCCCACGACCGGGTCGAGCTCGCCGCACGCGGCGGCGAAGGTGAGGTTCTTGCCGACCTGGGCGAGGGTGGGGAAGCGCTTGGGCTCCAGCAGGAAGCGCTTGGCGTCCGCCGGGGCGTGAGCCCGCTTCTTCTTCGGCGGGGCGGCGACCGGACGCGGGGGCGCGAAGGTCGGGAGGGGCGGCGGGGGCGGGATGCGCGGCTCCTTGCGCGGCGCCGCGGGGCGCGGCGGGGCGATGGTCTCCCGCTGCCGGAGCGCCTGGTCGAAGGCTGCCACGCTGGGGGGCGCGGAGGGAGGCACCGGGCGGCGCGCCGGCGCGATGCCGACCGCGAGCTGCATGGCGGACGTCCGCAGCCGCGCCACGTCGGTGCCGCACTGGACGAGCGTGCGCATCGCGGCGCTCGCCTTGTCCTGGCAGAGCGCATAGAGCATGTGGATGGCGGCCGGGTTGCGGGCGCCGGATCGGGAGGCGAACTCGCGCGCCCGCTGCACAGCGCGGGGGATGGCGTCGGGCGCGTCGTCGGTCAGCACCCGAGCGGCGCGCAGCAGGACGTCCACGTCCAGCCTTCGCTCACGGAGCAGCTCCGAGGCGTGGCTGGGGCCCGACGCGATCGCGGCGAGCATGTGGCACGTGGTGGTCTTCTCCTTGCGCCGGGCCGAGAGTTGCTCGGCCAGCTTGCGCAGCGCGACGAGCTCGGGCTCGCTTCGTGCCGTCATGGCCATCGGTTCGCACGGCGGGCAAGCGTGGGCCAAGTTTTGGCCCGCCGTTCACTCCACGTTCAGTCCATGGGCGCGAGGCGGATCACCCGCTTGTTGGACCGGTGCGTGTGCCCGCGGTGGTAGCAGCAGACCGCCTCGCCGTGGCCACGGTGGTGCTCGGTCGCCTCGGGGTCGAAGCCGTGGCCCTGATACACCGCCGCGCACTCCTCGTAGTCGTCCGCCGCCTCAGCCTCCGGCGGCGCCTCGTCCGGGGTGGCGACGCACACGACGACCGGGACCGCCGCCTCCCGCGCGGCGTCGCCCGCGCCCGCCTCGAGGTGACCACCATCCCAGGGCAGGTAGGCCGAGGCGGGCACAGGCACGATCTCCAGACCGGGAGGGGGGGCGGGGCAGCCGGCGAGCCAGGTGGCTGTTGCGAGCGCACCGACGAGGCCGACCGCGAAGCGGGACATCCGTTCACCCATACCACGCCTGCTTTGCACTTCTTCGCGGGCGCGTCCCTTGCCGCGGGCCAGCCGGCCTCTATAGTGACCGGCGAGTCAACTAACGCCCCGCGGCGGCCGCGCAGGCCAGCCGCACCGGGCGCCCACCGAGAGGGAGAAAGCGCGATGTCCCGCACGGCCGACGTCATGGCCAAGGTCACCCTGCTCCGCAAGGCGGAGGAGGTCTTCGCCGAGCGCGGCCTGGCCGACGCGAAGGTGGAGGAGATCACCCGCCGCGCGGGCCTGTCGAAGGGCGCCTTCTACCTTCACTTCGAGAGCAAGGAGGAGGCGTTCCGCCAGGTGGTGGAGTCCTTCCTGGCGCGGTGCAGCGCCCTCATCCCCGCGCCCGGCGACGCCGAGAACCTGCCCGACGACCCCCACGCGGTGCTGGAGTTCATGCGCGAGCAGGACCGGCTCACCTTCGAGTTCTTCTGGCAAAACCGCGCGCTCCTGCGCATCGTCGACGACTGCACCGGCGCGCACCGCTACGTGCTGGACGCGTTCCTGGAGGGCACCAAGCGCAACGCCGAGAGCTGGATCAGCGCGCTGCGCGCGCGCGGGCTCTTCCGCGACGACGTCGACGCCGGCGTGGCCGCGACGATGATCTGCGGCGGGTACCGCGAGCTGGTGCGGCGCATGGTGAGCGAGGAGAAGGCGCCGCCCATCGCGCGCGTGGTGGACGACGCCCAGCGCCTGTTCATCTCGGGCCTGGGCGCCGACGCGCTCGTCGACGCCCTGCGCCGGCCAGCTCCCGCCCGGGAGCCGCGGCCGGCGCGCCGCGTGTCCGGAGTCGCCCCTGCCTCACGTCCTTCCGCGCGCAAACGCGCGCGCACTTCCCACTCGAGAGGATGACCATGACGCTTCCCGGACTGGAGCAAGAGACCCGGCCGCCCGCCGCCGGGAAGACCAGCATGCGCATCGCCGCTGCCGTGGGCGCCGCGCTGCTGCTGGGCCTCGCCGTGCTCATCGGCGTCCGGGTCAAGCAGGCCACCGCCAAGGGCGCCGCGCTGAAGGCGGAGCGTGCCAAGGCTCAGGCCTCCGCCACGCTGCGGCCGCCGGTCGCGGTGACGCACGCCGTGGCGACGACGTGGCGGCCCCGCGTGGAGATCACCGGCACCATCAAGCCGTGGCGCTCCGCGGACATCGGCTTCGAGCAAGGCGGCCGGCTGGCCCGCATCCTGGTCTCGGTGGGCGACGACGTGAAGGACGGGCAACCGCTCGCGTACCTCGACACCTCCATCGCCGGCGCCCAGGTCAACCAGGCGGAGGCGCAGACGAAGGCCGCCGAGGCGAACCTCGCGCTCGCCGAGGACAACATGAAGCGCACCCAGGCGCTCGCCGCGAGCAAGTCCATCCCGGAGGCGCAGGCCGTCCAGGCGGAGCAGCAGGTCGCGCTGGCTCGCGCGCAGCTCGACGGCGCCCGCGCCGCGGAGCGGCTGGCGCGCACGGGTGCCGGGCAGCGGTCCATCGCCGCGCCCTTCGCCGGGCTGGTCACCAAGGCGCCCACCGCCGCCGGTGGCGTGGTCGCGCCGGGCGTCGCCCTGGTTCATCTGGAGGACCACTCCCGCTTCCGCCTGAGCGCCACCGTCGGCGAGGAGGTGGCGGACCTGGTCAAGCCCGGCGAGACGGCGAAGATCGCCTACCGCGACCGGTGGATCACCGGGAGGGTGAGCGTCGTCGTCCCCTCGCTCGATCAGGCCACGCGGCGCGCGCCCATCGAGATCGAGGTCCCCAACGACCCGAAGGACCCCCTCCTCGCCTGGAGCTTCGTGCGCGCGACCATCGACGGCGAGAAGGACGTCCCGGCGCTGCGCATCCCCGGCACCGCGCGGCGACCCGGCTCGCAGGACGAGCTGGTCGTCGTCCAGGGCGGCAAGGCGCACTTCGTCCACGTGACGGGCAGCGTGGCCCCCGACGGCTCGTGGATCGTCCGCGACGGCATCACGCCGGCGGACCTCGTCGTGGTCTCCCCCGAGGCGGACCTGCGTGAAGGCGACGCCGTCACCAAGACCGAGGTGAAGTGACGTGAACCTGTCCGCCATCGCCATCAAGCGCCCGGTGTTCACCGTGATGGTGACGCTCGCGCTCATGGTCTTCGGCCTGGTCGGTCTCTCGCGCCTGGGCACAGACCTCTTCCCCGACGTGTCCTTCCCGGTCGTCGCGGTGAGCATCCCGTACCCCGGCGCCTCGCCGGCGGAGGTGGAGACGCGCGTCAGCAAGCCCATCGAGGACGCCATCGTCTCCCTCAACGGCATCGACCGCGTGCGCACCTACTCGCGCGAGGGGCTCTCCACCACGCTGGTCATCTTCAAGCTGGGCGTGGACACGCAGGAGGCGGCGACCGAGGTGCGCGAGCGCGTCGCCCAGACGCGCTTCAAGCTCCCGGAGGAGGTGAAGGAGCCCGCGGTGACGCGCTTCGACGTCGGCTCCGCGCCCATCCTCACGTACACCCTGAGCGGCGGCGGGCGGTCCCTCGAAGAGACCGCCAAGTTCGCGCGCGACGTCGTCAAGCCCGCGCTGGAGCAGGTGGACGGCGTGGCCTCGGTGGACGTCAAGGGCGCCGCCGATCGGGAGGTCCACGTGGACCTGGACCTCGCCAAGATCGACGCGCTGCACCTCTCCGCGCCCAAGATCATGAGCGACCTGCAGGCGCAGAACCTCACGGTGCCGGCGGGTCACTTCCTGGAGGGCGACAAGCAGATCAACGTCCGCACCGTCGGCGAGTTCAGGACGGTGGAGGAGATCAAGGGGCTCATCGTGGCGACCGCCGCCGACGGCTCCGCGGTCCGCCTGGGGGACGTGGCGACGGTGACCGACGGCTTCGAGGAGCTCGATACCCGCATCCGCGCCAACGGCACGCCCACGGTGACCTTCTCGGTGGTCAAGCAGTCCGGCGCCAACACGGTCGCGGTCACCGACGCGGTGATCGCCAAGCTGGACGCCCTCCAGCCCAACTTCCCGAAGGGGATGCGGCCCGCGGTCATCATCGACCAGTCCCGCTTCATCCGGGAGAACGTGCACGAGGTGGAGGTCGCCATCGTCTTCGGCGGCGCGATGGCCATCCTGGTCATCCTCCTGTTCATGCTGGACATCCGCTCGACGCTCATCAGCGCCGTCGCGCTGCCGACGAGCGTGGTGGCGACGTTCTTCGTGATGTACCTGCTGCACTTCTCGCTCAACATGATGACCCTGCTCGCCCTGAGCCTGGCCATAGGCCTGCTCATCGACGACGCGGTCGTGGTGCGCGAGAACATCACCAAGCACCTGGAGCGCGGGCAGGACCCGCGGACCGCCGCGCTCGAAGGGACGAAGGAGATCAGCCTGAGCGTGCTCGCGACGACGGCGACGGTCATCGCCGTCTTCGTGCCCGTCGCCTTCATGGGCGGCATCATCGGGCAGTTCTTCCGGCAGTTCGGCCTGACCATCGTGGCGGCGGTGGTGATGTCGCTCTTCGTCGCCTTCACGCTGGACCCGATGCTCTCCAGCCGCTTCTCCCGCGCCCACGTGGCGGGGCAGGCGGACCCCTTCCGCGTGATCAAGGCCCCCTTCCTCAAGGCCTTCGCCGGCATCGAGGCGCTCTACCGGGCGACGCTCGGGTGGGCGGTGCGGCACAAGGCGATCGTCGGGGTCATCGCCGTCCTCTCCCTGGTGGGGATGGGGAAGATCGCCGGGCTGATGGGCAACGAGTTCGTCAACGCCGACGACCGCGGGCAGTTCGTCGTGGAGGTGGAGCTCCCCGCGGGCACCTCCCTCGACCAGACGTGGAAGCTCACCGCGCCGGCGGAGGCGGAGATCCTGAAGGACAAGCGCTTCATCACGGTGCTGTCCACGGTCGGCCCCGACGGCGACAGCAACAAGGCGCAGTGGCGCGTCGTCACCGTCCCCAAGAGCGAGCGTCGCGAGAACCTCGGGCAGATGAAGGACATCGTCCGGGGGATCGCCCACAAGATCCAGGGCGCCAAGGTGTCCATCAGCGACCCGGCGTTCATCGAGGGCGCGCAGACCGAGGCGCCCATCATGGTGCAGGTGCGCGCGCCCACCTACGCCGAGCTGGAGCCGCTCGCGCGCGAGTTCACCGCGAAGATGAAGGCCATCCCCGGCGTCATCGACGTCAAGATGCAGTACAGCGCCGGCAAGCCGGAGCTGCGCGTCTCGGTGGACCGCGACAAGGCCGCCCGCGCCGGCGTGCCCATCGCCACGCTGGCCTCCACGCTGCGCGCCAGCATCGAGGGCGCGGAGGCGGGGAAGCTCCGGCAGGGCAAGGACGAGGTCCCCATCCGCGTGCGCCTCGCCAAGAGCGACCGCTCCACGGTGGACGACGTGCTGCGCATGACCATCCAGACCCCGCGCGGGCCGATGGCCATCGGTGATCTGGCCACGGTGGAGCGCGGAGAGGGTCCCAACGTCATCGAGCGCGAGGACCGCGAGCGGCAGATCGTCGTGTGGGCGTTCCCGTACGGCCGCCCCCTCGGGGAGATCGTGCCGGAGATGACGGCCGCCTTCTCCAAGATCAAGATGCCCCCCGGCGCGAGCTACCACTACGACGGCCAGGTCCGGCAGATGAACGACACCAACAGCTCGATGGGCCTCGCCCTCGGCCTGGCGGTCATCTTCATCTACATCGTGCTCGCCTCGCAGTTCGAGAGCTTCATCCACCCGCTCACGATCATGCTGACGCTGCCGCTGGCGCTCGTCGGGGCGATCGTCGGGCTGTTCTTGGCCAACATCACCATCGCGATGGGCGCGCTCATCGGGATCATCCTGCTGATGGGCCTGGTGACCAAGAACGCCATCCTCCTGCTCGACAGGGCCCTCGTGCGCGTGCGCGAGCAGGGCGAGACGCCGATGCAGGCGGTGCTGGAGGCGGGGCCGGAGCGCCTGCGTCCCATCCTGATGACCAGCGCGGCGATGATCCTGGGCATGCTGCCGACGGCCATCTCCAACGGCGAGGGCAGCGAGTTCCGCGCGCCGATGGCGATCGCGGTCATCGGCGGGGTGGTCAGCTCCACGCTGCTCTCCCTCATCGTCGTGCCGGCGTTCTACCTCGCCATCGAGAACGGGAAGGCGCGGCTGGCGCGGTGGTTCGGCCTGCGGCCCAAGGTCGCGACCGCGCCGCCGGCGGCGCCGGCGGAGTAGCGCGGCTCAGCCGGCGTCGGGGGCGCCGGCGTCGGGTTCGGGCTTCGGCGGCGGGGGCCGGTGCTCCGGCGGGTCACCGTACTCCTTGCGCATCTTCTGGACGAGCGCGTCGACCATCACCTGCTCGTGGTACTGCGGCATCTGCGGGAGCTGCACGATGACCTCCACCGGGGCGTCGGGGTCCTTGGAGTCGTGTATGATCTCGATCGACCCCGGAGAGGGGCGCTTGCCCGACTCCGGCGACCTGTACTCGAAGAGCAGGTAGCCGTCCTTCTCGTCCTTTTCGTCCACCTTGAAGCTCATGTCGACGCGCACCATCCGCAGGGCGGCGTTCCACGTGCGGTCGTAGCCGTAGGACGACTGGTAGGTGGAGCGCGCGCGGGCATCGGAGGTGGAGAGCACCACCGCCCCCGCGACGAGCAGGCCGAAGGCCGCGCCGCTGAGGGGCCCCGCGGCGCCGTGCAGGAGGGAGGAGAAGAGGGCAGGGCGGCGCATGCCATCCGGCTACGTCCACCCGCGCCTCTGGGCCAAGTTTTCGTCGATCAGGAGGGCTCGGCCACCGCGACGCTCTTGGCGTCGTGGGCGGCGCCCGCGTCAGCCCCCCCGCCGCTCTGGCCTGCCTCCATCTCGGCGTGGGAGAGCGACTTGAGCGTCGTGTGCCCGGAGAAGAGGGCGCTGCCGCCGGCGATGATGGTGAAGAGCGCCTGCACGGAGAAGACCAGGCACGCGTAGACCGCCCCGCGGCCGTGCACGAGCTCGGCGGGGAAGTACATCGTCATGCCGCAGAACATGCCCGCCTGGAAGATGCCGAGCAGCCCGGGCGGGCCGGGGATGAGGATCGTCACGCCAAGCATGCCCATCATCGCGCACGCCTCGCCGAAGGTGACGGGCGAGCCGTTGGCGTGCTGCAGGCCCACGCCCCAGGCGAGCAGCCACATGCCCAGGGCGTTGAGGAGCCAGTAGAGCGTCGTCTCGAAGAGGAAGCCGGCGGCGGCGCGGCCGTTGCGCAGCACCGCCAGGCCGTCCGCCAGGCGCTCCGCCTCCCCGGCGAGGCGCTCGGCGAGCGGGCGCGACACGACGCCGACGACGGCGAGGGTGATGCGGTGCGCCCACTTGCGCGCGAAGAAGTAGACGGCGATGACGACGAAGGCGGTGGAGAACCCGCCCAGCGTCACGAAGGCGTAGTAGCGCACCTGCCTGACGGTGACGGGGAGGTCGACGACGTGGACCGGCAGCGGCTGGATCGTCGGGACGACGAGGAGCGACACCGCCAGCACGGTGCTGAGGAAGAGGCCGTCCACCACGCGCTCGGTGATGATGGTCCCGGTGGCGGCGGAGAAGGAGATCTTGCCCTTCTCGCGCATCATCGCCGGGCGCACGAACTCGCCGAGGCGCAGCGGCAACAGCATGATGGCGGCGAAGCCCACGAGCGACACGCTCAGGATCTTGGCGCGCGGCACCTTCACCGCGACTCCGGCGAGCAGGTAGCGCCAGCGCGCCGCGCGGAAGTACGTCATCGTCATGACGACGAGCAGGTAGACTGGGACGATCACCCACCGCACGTGGGCGAAGGCCGCGGCCGGCGGCACCAGGTTCAGCCCGGAGTGCTCGAGCCCCCACACGACGCACACAAGCAGCACGAGCGAGACGGCGAACCGGCCCGCGTGGCGGCGAAGAAAGCCAGGGGAGGGAGAAGAGTGCTCGGGCGCGTCCGCCATGGAAAGCGGTGGTCTCATAGCACGAAGGGCCCTACCCGGCAGTTTCTGAGTCCACCGCTCACCCGACCTCGCCCCGGAGGATGCCGCGGGGGCCGGCGTCCAGCAGGCGGTCGCGCTCCTCCGGGCCCACGAGCTTGGCCAGCCGGGCGATGGATTGGGTCACCTCGACCACGTCCTCGGGGCGGTGGGCGTCGGTGCAGGCGGCCTCGTAGGCGTCCTCCTCCAGCAGCTTCTCGGCGGCGCGCTGGGGCGCCCGGCCGTACTTGCCGACGAGGGAGCACACGTCCAGGAGCAGGCACGCGCCGGCGTCCAGGAGTGGCTCGAGCACATCGGCGTCGTCCCAGACCGGACGGTAGCGCTCCGGGTGGGCGATGACCGGGACGAGCTTGCGGCGGCGCAGGTCGTAGATGCGATCCGGCAGGCGGAGCGGGAACGCCTGGGGGTTGAACTCGACGAGCACCGCGCGACCGCCGGGGTACGGCAGTCCCTCGCCCTCCACCAGGCGGCGAAAGACCACGTCGTCCAGCCAGTGCTCGCTGCCGAGGTGCACCTCCGGCACGTCCGCCGGGAGCGTCGCGACGAAGGCGTCGAACGCCGCGCGCAGCCCGGCGGCGGTGTTGTCGAACATGCCCGGCCGCATGTGGGGGGTGGCCACCGCGGTGGTGAAGCCGGCGTCGCGCAGGGCGCGGAGCAGGGCCACGCCGTCTGCGGGCGTCTTCACCCCGTCGTCGACGCCGGGGACCCAGTGGCAATGCAGGTCGACGTAGCCCATGCGTTCAGTCGGCGCCTCGCAGCGCGCCGCAGGCGGTGTAGCACATCCGCGCCCATTCGCCGCCCGCGGGGCCCGCGCGCCGCGAGGCTTCGCCGCTTCCGCATCGCGCGGGATCGCGCTACTCCAGTAGGACGGTCGCGAGCCGTCGACCCACCACCCATGGCCGCCCTGAATCCCCTCACGCGCGAGCTGGTCTTCAAGGTCGTCTTCTACGGACCAGGCCTGGGGGGCAAGACCACCACGCTGCAGGCCATCCACGAGCGCACCAAGCCGGAGCATCGCGGCAAGCTCGTCTCGCTCGCGACGCCCACCGAGCGAACGCTCTACTTCGACTTCCTGCCGCTGCGCGTGACGCGCGTGCGCAACATGAACGTCCGCCTGCAGCTCTTCACGGTGCCCGGGCAGGTCTACTTCAGCGCGACGCGCAAGCTGGTGCTCACTGGCGCCGACGGCATCGTCTTCGTCGCGGACTCGCAGTCCGCGCGGATGGACGCCAACCAGGAGGCGCTGGAGGATCTCAACGCCAACCTCGCCGAGCACGGGCGGAGCCTGTCGCGCATCCCCCACACCTTCCAGTGGAACAAGCGCGACCTGGGGGAGGTCGTCTCGGAGGGCGAGCTGGACCGCCGGTTCAACCTCTTCGCGGCGCCCGCGACGGCCACCGTCGCCACGCGTTGCCTCGGCGTGTTCGATGGCCTGGAGAAGATCTCCCGCCTGGTGGTGGAGGCCTACAAGGCGGACATGCCGCGCGGCGACTCCTCGCGGCCGGTGCTGCTCGACGCCGATGAGCTGGGCATCGAGGACGCCGTACGCGAGCTGGCCGAGTCGCCGGTGCCGCGGCTCTCCTCGCACCGGGTGCTGGAGACCGCCTCCGCGCGGGAGGCAGTCGCCGTGGCGCGGGCGGAGCCGCAGTCGGCGCCCATCTCGAGCGGCGTGCCCTCCTCCGCGCCCATCTCCACCGGACGGCCTTCGCCCGTCTCGGTCCGCAGCGCCATCCTCGCCGAGTCGTCCACGATCGCCCCGGCCCCGGAGGGCTCCCTCTCCCTGGCTGAGCTCTTCCCGGAGGGAGACCGCGGCGTGGTGCGTCGCGCCGAGGCCGCCATCGGCGCGGGCGACGCCGCCGTCGCGGTGCTCGCGTGCGACGTGCTCGTCACGCGCGTGCTCGCCTCCGGTGCGTCGCTCGCCGGGTCGATGGAGGCCCCGCGCGATCCCGCCCTGGGCGCCTCGCTGCTCGGCCTGCCCGGCCCCCGCTACCTCGCCTTCCGCGCGGTGGTGCGCGCCGCCCGCCGCAAGGAGGCGGTCTCCCTGCGCCAGGCCATGCAGTGCTTCGTCTTCGCGCTGGAGGCTCGCCGCGCGCGCGACGCGGTGGACGTCACGACACCCTGACCGGGCGGCGCCGCCTGCCGCGTCCCCCACCGCATCCATTTCGCGACGTGCGGCAAATTGGCGACAAATGGGCGCGCGCTGCACGTTCACGATGAAAAGCGCTTGCTCCGAGTGTACAATTCCAGTTGCGATGGTGGAGCAGCTCGCGCCAGATGATGTGATCGACGACGGGGCCACCACCGAGCTGCGTCGGGGCACGCGTCTCGGGCGCTACGAGCTGCTCCTGCCCATCGCCAAGGGCGGCATGGCGCGCGTCTGGGCCGCGCGGCAGCACGGCATCCACGGCTTCTCCAAGACCGTCGCCATCAAGACCATCCTCCCCAACCTGGCGGAGGAGCCGGAGTTCGAGCGCATGTTCCTCGACGAGGCGCGCATCGCCGCCCTCGTCCACCACCCGAACGTCTGCGAGATCTACGAGCTCGGCGAGGAGGGCAAGGTCCTGTACCTGGCGATGGAGTGGATCAGCGGCGAGTCGCTCGTCCACATCCTGCGCTCCTCCGGGAAGATGGCGCCGATGGACGCGCGCCTCGCGTCGCGCATCGTCGCCGACGCGTGCGCCGGCCTGCACGCCGCGCACAACCTGACCGACGAGCAGGGCCGACCGATGAACGTCGTGCACCGCGACGTCTCCCCGCACAACATCCTGATCAGCGCCGACGGCAACGTGAAGGTGGCGGACTTCGGCGTCGCCAAGGCCCTCGGGCAGATGCACTCGGCTACGATGGCCGGCCAGGTGAAGGGCAAGATCGGCTACATGGCGCCGGAGATGATCACCGGCGCGCCCGTCGACCGCCGCAGCGACATCTTCGCCATGGGCATCGTCCTCTACGAGGCGACCACCGGCCAGCGCCCCTTCACCGGCGAGGGCGATCCCCAGGTGATGCACGCCATCCTGCAGGGCAAGTTCACTCTGCCCTCCCGCATCATCCGGAGCTACCCGCCGGAGCTCGAGAAGATCGTCCTGCAGGCGATGTCCATGGACCCCGCGCAGCGCTTCCACACGGCGGACCGCATGCGTCACGCGCTGGAAGAGTGGCTCGCGCACAGCGGGTCGATTGTCTCGCAGTCGCACGTCGGCCACTTCGTGCAGCAGCGCGTGGGGAGCACGCTGAGCAAGCGCCGCGAGCGCATCCGCGCCGCCGCCAACGCCCCCGCGCCCGGCGACATCAGCGCCAGCGGCGCGCACGTGGGCGTCGGTCCGACGACGGGCACGCCCTCGGTGCAGAGCGTGGTGAGCGGCGTGCAGCAGGCCGGCGCGTCGCCCTGGCCGACGAACCCGCCGACCCCGGCGCCGAGCGTCCCCGGGTCGGACGCCTCCTCCGGGACGGGCCCCGCGCTCACGCCGCAGGGGCCGAGCACCGGCAAGTACCTGGTGGCCGCCGCGATCGGCGTGCTCGTGGCCACGCTCATCGGGGTGGCCGGCATCTTCGCGCTGCGCGCCCATCAGGGCGCCGGCGACAAGCCGGTGCCCACCGCGCCGGCCACGGACACGGCGGTGCCCACCGCGGTCACGCCGAAGGAGCCCGCGCCGACGACCAGCGCCGCGCCCTCCGTGGCGCCCTCCGCCACCCCCCCCGCCGCCGGGAAGCCCATCGCGATCACCGGCCTGCCCGACGGCGCCGTCCTGACGATCGACGGCACCACGCAGGACCCGTCGATGCGCGAGGTCCCGCGCCCGGCGGCCGGCAAGACCACCGACGTCGTCATCCACGCGGCGGGCTTCCAGGACTTCACCAAGACGCTCGACGACCAGGCGCCCCCCTCCCTGGAGGTGAAGCTGACGCCCACGCCCGCGCCTACACCCCACCCCGCGACGACCTCCGCGGGCACCTCGGCGCATGGTGGCAAGACCGGGAGCCCCGCCCCTTCCAGCACGACGCCCGATCTTGCTCTCCCCGCCAATCCGTACTGAGTATCCTCGACCTTCATGAACGCACGCGCCCTTCTGGCCGGCATCGCGCTCGTATGCGCCGCGCCTACCCTCGCCCAAGCCCAGGACACCCCCGACACCGCCGCCGAGGCGAAGCACCAGTTCGATGCCGGCAAGAAGGCGTTCGAGAGCGGTCGCTTCAAGGAGGCCGCGATGGCCTTCGAGGCCGCCGCCTCCTACAAGCCGAACGCGGTCGCGCTCTACACCGCGGGCGTCTCGTGGGAGCAGGCGAGCCAGCCGGAGCGGGCGGCGGACGCCTACGGCCGGGCGGTCAACCTGCAGGGCCTCACCGCCCAGCAGTCCTCCACGGCCAAGTCCCGGCTGGCCTCGCTCGAGAAGACGATGGGCGCCCTGACGGTCACCGGTCCGGATGGTGACAAGGTGCAGCTCGACACCCTGACGGAGGCACCCGTCCCGGCGCACCTGCACGGCACACCCGGGATGCACACGCTCCACGTCAAGACGCCCGACGGGACGATCACCAATCAGAACGTCTCGCTGGAGGTCGGCGCGACGAAGACGGTGGACGTGACGCCCAAGGCAGCACCCGACCACACCACCGAGACGCCGCCCACGCCCAAACCGGAGAAGAAGGTCGTGGTGGAGACGCCGGTCGCCAGGACCAACATCGTCAAGTCGCTCGGCTTCGCGGCGATCGGCGTGGGCGGGGCCTCGGCCCTCGCCGGGCTCGTGCTCGGTCTCTCGGCAAACGACGCCGGCGACGCCTACAACGCCGGCCCGACCCGCCAGGCCTACGATCACGCCAACGCGCTGGCGATGTGGACCACCGTCTCCTTCATCGTCGCCGGCGTGTTCGTCGCCGGCGGCGTCACGCTGGTGCTGCTCCCCTCCAAGGAGGCGAAGCCGAAGCCCACACCGGACGAGAACGAGACGCAGCCCGTCGCCGACAAGGGGAGCGACGCCAGCGCGCGCCTCCTCGTCGCCCCCACGGCGGGTGGTCTCGTGCTACGGGGGGCGTTCTGATGCGCGCCTCCAAGATCGTCTCCCTCTCCCTCGGCGCGATGCTCCTCGCCGCCGGCGGCATCGCGGCCTGCTCGCTCGGCCTGGACGAGTCGCTCATCACCGGCGGCGATGGTGGCCCGGAGGCGGCCGCCAGCGACGCGGGCGACGCCGGCGTCGACGCCAGCAACCCGGTGGAGTGCACCAGCGATCCGGACTGCACGCCGGCCAACGCGTGCCTCACCGGCCACTGCGACACCGCCAGCAAGAAGTGCGTCTACGACCTGTGCCCCGCGGCCGCGTGCCAGGCCTCGGTCTGCGACTCCAACAGCAAGACCTGCTCCGTCCCCACCTCCTACGGCTTCCACGCCGGCTCCTTCCACGTCGCCCTGGGTGACATCGGCTGCGGCGGCGGCGGCGGCGGCGCGCGGCGCTGCTTCGCGGCCGTCTTCCCCTTCGTGTTCGTCGGCACGACCAACGGCGTCATCGCCTACTCCGTCGCCGACCCGACCGACAGCAACCCGCCATCGGTCCCGGTGAGCGGCCTGCCCTTCTTCCCGACGTACATCGTGCAGAGCGGCGCGCGGGTCTACTTCGTGGGCAGCGTCGTCGGCACCGGCCCCGACTACAACGTCCCCATCGCGTGGCTGGACGTGCCCTCGGATCCCACGGTCAAGCAGATCTCCGCCACCACCGTGTTCGAGAAGATCAGCGTGCCCGCCATCAACCAGGTGCTCCCGGACACCGCCGGCGGCGTCTACCTGGTGCGCAACGACAACAACCTGTCCTATCCCGCCGCGCACATCACCGCGCCGCTCAAGGACCTGGACACCATCTCCTTCTTCGCCACCGCCGGGATCCCGGCGAGCTCGGGGGTCGCCCTGGCGAGCGGCTCGCGCCTCGTCACCTTCCACCAGCAGAACGGCGGCAACTTCGACACCCTCTTCAGCCTGGAGCCGAACGCCGCCACCGGCAGCGCACAGAACTCGGGCGAGCAGGGGACGCTGGCAGGGATGGGGACGACCTACAATCCCTCCTACCTCGCCCAGACGCCGACGGGCGGCGTGCTCTGGAGCACGTCGTCGGTCACCGTGCCCGACGGCGGCCCCAACACCACCGTCTCCGCGCGGCTGGCGTGGCTGCTGGAGGACGAGAAGGCCACGGTCTTCGACGCGACCACGCACGTCGACATCGAGACCTTCAACCAGGGGGGCCTCGGCGCGCAGCTCCCCGGGCCCATCGCCTGGCTGGACGACAAGCGGGTGCTGGTGCTCTCCGCCTCGGCCACCACGCCCACGCAGACGGCGGTGCAGGTGGCCACGCGGGATCCGTCGCCGGCGATCATCCCCAACCGGCGCTTCGTGCTGGCCTTCCAGCCGAACGAGCTCGCGGCGGCGGCGTCCAACGGCTACGGCTACGTGCTCACGCCCGACGCCAACGCGGGCGCCAACGTGCACGTCTTCGGCGCCGGCTGCGACAACTAGTCCCCGCGCTCAGCAAGCGCGGAGGGCGTACAGGGCGCCGGCGATCGCGCCGACGGTGAGCAGCAGCACCAGCACCGCGATCAGCGGGTGGCGCTCCTTCGGGGCGGGCGGGGGCCCGTCCGGGGCGTTCGCTGGTGCCTCCGGCGGCGACGGCTCCGGCGGCGCGGCCGGCGGCGCGACAGCGACCGGCGGTGACACCGGCACCGGTGCGGCCTCCTCCGCCGGCGCGGCCTCCGGCAAGGTGGGCTCCACCGACGGGCGCGCGACCGGCGCCGGCGCGACCTCCTCCACCTCGTGGCTCGTCGCGGTCGGCTCCTCCTCCACCTCGGCGACGGGCACCGGCGGACGCATGGTGAGCCGCGCTCCGGGGGGCGGCGCGGCGGCGGCCCGCGCCTTCGCCAGCCACGCCTCCTGCTCCGCCCTCTCGCCGGGGAACAGCTCCTCCAGCCACGCCGTCAGCACCTCGCCCATCGACGTCTTGCGCCCGTACTTCGCGAGGAAGGTGTCCAGGTCGGCGCCCATCTCCCTGGCGCTCGGGTAGCGCTCGTTTCGCTCCCGACGCAGCGCCGTGTCCACGATGCGCCACATCGCCTCCGGGTACAGGCCCTCGACGAAGTTGCGCGGGTCGGGGATCTCCTGCGCGCGCACCGCCTTCAGCGTCTCCAGGTCGGTCTCGCGCTTGAAGAGGCGGCGGCCGGTCGTCATCTCCCAGAGCGTCGCGCCCAGCGCGTAGATGTCGGTGCGGTGATCGATGGGCTGCTCGGCGATCTGCTCCGGCGAGAGGTACGGCACCTTCCCCTTGACGATGCCCTCGCCGCTGCGCGCCAGACGGCCCCTGGCCTTCGCCAGGCCGAAGTCGATGAGCTTCACGCGGCCGTCGTAGGTCAAAAAGACGTTGGTCAGGTTGACGTCGCGGTGGATGACGTGGAGCGGCGCGCCGGCGTCGTCGGCGAGCTCGTGGGCGTGCTGGAGCGCGTCGGCGACGCGCGCCGCGATCCACGCCGCGAGGTCGAGCGGGATGCGCCCCTCGTCCTGCGCGCACCGGTCCCAGGCGTCCATCAGCGAGCGTCCGAGGAGCAGCTCCATCGCGATGAAGCGACTCTCCTCGGTCACGCCGAACTCGCGCGTCTCGATGATGTCCGGGTGCGAGAGGCGCGAGAGGATCTTCGCCTCGTCCAGGAACATGTGGACGTACTCGGTCTGCCCGGCGAGCTCGTCCTTGATCACCTTCAGCGCGACCACCTCGCCGGCGGGCGCGCCCTCCACTCGCCGGCCGAGGTAGACGGTCGCCATGCCGCCTCCGCCGATCTTGGGGCCCACCTCGTAGGGGCCGAGGCGCTGCGGCCTCCGGGGATTGCTTCGGGCGGCGGGTGGTACCCCGCGCGCCGGGGAGCTGGACGTGTCGGACACGCTAGCAGGGGACGCCACGGCGCCGAACGCGTCAAGCCCCTCCGACGTCGTAGCGGGCGGCAGCGCGGGAGACGCCGGAAAAAGGGAGCGCGTAGCGTGTCAGCGCGGGGCCGCGCGCCCCCGCGGGGGCCGCCGGCGGCTCCGACTGCGCGAGCAGAACCCAGACGCCGCCCCCCGGACGGACGAGCTCGACGCCGAGCGCGAGCCACGCTCCCGGCACGAGGGTGGCGCGCGAGACCGCGACGTCCCACTGCCGGCGAGGCAGGTCCTCGCCGCGGCCGGTGACGAGCTCCGGCATCGCGCCGCCGGAGCTCACCGAGCCGATCACCGTGCGCAGGAAGGCCACGCGCTTGCGCAGCGGCTCGACGAGCGTCACGCGCAGGTCCGGCCGCGCCAGGGCGAGGCCCAGGCCCGGCGCGCCGGCCCCGGTGCCCACGTCCACCACGCGCGCGCCCTGCGGGACCTCGCGCGCGAGGACCAGCGCGTCGCAGAGCATCAGCTCGGCGAGATTGTCCGCGGTCTTCGCCGCCGTCAGAATCCATCCGGGCGTTCCACGCCACGAGGAGCGTCAGCCAGGCGTCGAGGGCCGCCTCCGCGCCCGGGGGCAGCGCGAAGGCGGCTTGCGCCGCCACGTCGGCGACGCGAAACCCCGCCGCCGGCCGGTTCACTTGCAGACGCTGTAGTCCGGCACCACGCAGACGCTGTCGACACACGCGAGGTAGACGTCACACTCGCCCTTGCCGACGGTGCAGGCGTCGCCCTTCTTCTTCGGCGCCACGCAGACCTTGTTCTGGCAGGAGAGGCCGCTGTCGCAGTTCACGAACTGGTTGTTGACCACCCCGCACGCCTCCCCCGCCTTCGCCGTCGTCGGCTTCATGCACGTGTGCGTGGTGAAGTCGCACTGGAGGTTGGAGGCGCACTCCAGGCCGGTGGGGCACGCCCCGTTCTCGCCGACGGCGTCGGCGCAGGTGCCGCCGATGCACGCGTACGGAGACTGGCAGAAGAGGGTGCACGCCTCGCCCTTGCCCGGAGGGGGCTGGCAGGTCTGGGTGGAGTCGCACGACAGGCCGGTCGCGCAGTCGCCCTGCCCGCTGCCGCACGCGCCGCCCTGCGCGACGTACGCGGTGCACGTGCCGTTGACGCAGCTCCCGGTGGAGGTGTCGCAAGCGGCGCCGGTGTTGCCGCAGGCGTCGCCGAGCTTCGCGTAGGCGCCGCAGGTGCCGCAGCCGATCTCGCTGGTCGCCGAGGACTGCTGGGTGTTGGCGCAGCGGCCTCCGGAGCATTGCACGGGGTTGCCGCAGGCCGCACCGTCAGCCAGCGTCCCGCGGATGATGCACGACGGGATCCCGCCGCAGGCGGCCGACTTGAGCTCGCTGGTGCAGGAGTCGATCTGCCCGCTCAGGTTGTTCGTCCCCGGGGCGTTGGCAAGGCTGTTGCAAGCGTCGACGAAGTTGGAGCGCTCGCTCGCGTCGAGCGACGTGGTGCTACCGCATCGCTGGGTGTAGGCGACGAGGGCATCGTAGTAGCTGCCGCAGCTCGACCCGGCTCCGCCGCTGCATGCGACCGCCGTCACCAGCGAGCCCGCCGCCACACTCACAAGAAGACATCGATGAAAGCGCATGGAATTCTCCTCCTCAAACCCTGGCCGCAAGGGGACCATAGCAGAGCTGGGGTACGGGTGTCCGTCGCAGGCTTCGCCGCGCGGCCGCGCCGGAAAGTGTGGTAATGGCAGCGCGATGCCCGAGCTCGACTTCGGCAAGCTCGCCGCCCTCGTGGAGGGGATGACCGGCCGTGGGGCCGTCGCCTTCGACACCGAGCCCATGCCGGGCGGGGCCTCCACGCGCCGCTACTTTCGCGTCATGATGGAGGACGGCCGGTCGGCGGTCGCCATGTTCGTCGCCGAGGGCGGCAAGCCGGAGGAGATTGGCAAGGAGGGAGTCCGCCGCCGCTGGCCCTTCCTCGAGGTGCGCGAGCTGCTCGCCGCCCGCGGCGTGGACGTGCCGCGCCTGCACGGCGAGGACACCGAGGCCGGGTGGCTACTCCTCGAGGACCTCGGCGAGGACACGCTCGCCAACTACTTGATACGTCAACCATCCGCGCGCGCGGAGCTGTACTCGCGCGCGGTGAAGGACCTGGCGCGGGCGCAGCGGGCGCTCGCCGACCTGCCCGCCGGCAGCGTCGTCGCCACCCGCGCCTTCGACGAGGACCTGCTGCGCTGGGAGATCGAGCACTTCCGCGAGTGGGGGCTGGAGGGCCGCGGGCACACCCTCTCGCCGGAGGACCGCGTCCTCTTCGACACGCTCGCCGACCGGCTCGCCCGCCGCATCGCCGGCTGGCCGCGCGGCTTCGTCCACCGCGACTACCAGTCGCGCAACCTGATGGTGCGCGACGGCGGCACCCTCTGCTGGATCGACTTCCAGGACGCGCTGCTCGGCCCGCGCATCTACGACCTGGTGGCGCTGCTCAACGACAGCTACCAGGAGTTCGATCGCGCCTTCGTGGAGGCGCGGCTGGACGAGTTCGCCGAGGCGATGGGCATGAAGGGCGACGAGCGCGCCGCGCTGGGCGTCGAGTTCGACACGGTGACGGTGCAGCGCAAGCTGAAGGACGCCGGGCGCTTCGTCTACATCGACCGGGTGAAGCGCAACCCGGCCTTCCTTCGCTTCGTCACGCCGACGGTGAAGAAGGTGGCCTCGTCCATCGAGCGCCTGCGGGCGAGCGATCCCGACATGGCCGCGCTGGGCGAGCTCTTGCACCGCGCGCTGCCCGACGAGGTGTAGGCGTCCCTACGCGGCCTGGAACATCGCCTCCACCATGTGGGTCGCGAGCGACGCGTCGGGGACGCCAGCGGCGCGCGCCACCGTCGGGTGCGGGTCGACCGCCTCGTCCATCATCCGCTGCACCGCCGCCGCCCGCGCTCCCTCGACGCGGGCGCGTGCATCGGGCGACAGGCGCGGCTCGGCCCACGCGGCGACAGCCCAGGCGAGCGACGCGTGACGAAGCTCGTCCGGCGCGATGCCGCGCATGGCCTCGCGTATGGCGGGGTCCGCGGCCTGCTCCGCGGCGAAGGCGGCGAGCAGCGCGCCGTACGTCTCGCCGACGCAGCCCTCCACCGCGTTCTCCCGGGCCACCGCCTCCAGCTCGCGCGCAGTCGGCTCCTCTCCCTCGACGCGCGGCACCGTGGCGCCGTGGGCGCGCGCCAGGCGCGTCATCGTCCGGGCATGCCGGGCCTCGTCACGCGCCGACTCCCGCGCTGCTTGCACGAGCGACGCCGGTGCGCCGTGAACGCGCAGCTCGCGAGCCAGCCGGCGGAAGGCACGCACCGAGGCGGCCTCGAGCCACGCCGCGCGCGCGAGCACCGCGCCGAGCACGTCCCCGCGCGGACCGGTGCCCGGCTCCACCAGGCCGTCGAAGCGGCGGCCGCAGGTGTGCCAGAGCTCGCAGTGCGCGATCGTCGCGCCGCCGTCGCCGTCGATCGCGTCGACGCAGTGCCCGTAGCCGCCCGCCTGCAGGTGCGCGATGCATGCCTGCTCGCACGTCGCGTAGCACGCCGGTGGCAGCGCGGCGGCGTCCTGGGCGTCGTCCGACGCGTCGGCCACCGAGCCGTCGTCCGACGCGTCCAGGTCGGATGCGTCGGCGGCGTCGTCGCCAGCGTCCGGCGCCGACGCGGCGCACTCCACGTAGGTGACGGAGTACGGGGTCGGCGGGGGCGGGCCGCTGCAGCACACACCCTGGCATGCGTCGCCGCCGTCGCCGGCCACGTCGGTGGCGCTGCCGCCGCACGCGGCGACCGCCGCGGCGAGGGGGACGGTCGCGGCGAGGATCGTGATCACGCGGTGGCCGAGCGCCTGCTGGATGCTGACGATGTCGTCCTTCGGAGGCAGGCGGGAGAAGCGCATGCGAGTTCACCTTGCAGCCGACGTGCCACCAGGGATGCAAGCGGATTCCCGGTCCCCACCAGTGTGCCGACGTGTGCCGGGGCCGGGCGCGGCCGGACACGGCGGGGAGCTTCGGCTACGCTTCATGCCGCATCCGTCCGATGACCTCGCCCCGACCGCGACCAGAGAGCTACACAGCGACGCAGGGCGCGCTCCTCCACCGCAACGTGCTGCCCCTGGCCATCGTGGCCGCGCCCGGTCTCCTTGCGCTGGCGGCGTTCGGCTTCGTGGCCAGGTCGGGTTCGGAGCCCGGGTGGCTGATGTTCGCCTCGCCGGTCCTCTGCGTGTCCTTCCTGGCGCTTGCCCTGATCGGATCGCGCAACGCTTGGCCTCACGCGCGGCGCGGGGCGCTCGCGGTGGATCGGCGAGGCATCTTCCTGGACCAGACGCTGGCCGTGCCGGCGGACCAGATCGCGTCCGCGGCCGTCGCGCAGTTTCAGTGGAGCACGCCGGTCGTGCGCCTGCGGCTTCGGGGTCGCACGCGCGCGCGCTTCCTCCGCGGCGGCGACCCGCAGGCGGTGATCGCGGCGCTGGGGATGGACGGCGGCCACATGCGCACGTCCTACGTGCTGCCCGGGCGCTTCTTCCGTCTGGGCGCCCTCGTGACCTTCTACATGTTCCTCTGGCCCGTCCTGCTGGTGGCGCTCGGGCTCGGGCTGGCGTGCGGGGCGGCGCCGCACGGCGAGATGAGCGCGGTGGGCCAGGCCGTCGCGTGGGCCTTCGGCGCCAGCGCGGCGGCAGGCTACTGGGCGCTGTGGGCGCGGTCGCGGCTGCACGTCACCTTCGGCACCGACGGCATCTGGATGAAGCAGTGGGGCCGCGAGCGCGTGGTGCGATGGGCCGACGTGAAGGAGGTCGCGTCCTGGCCCGGCCCGGAGGCGCGCGGGGCGCGCGCGGCGTCGCAGGGCTTCGATCTGGTGCTCCGTGACGGGGAGCGCGTGGGCTTCTACACCGCGCGCGAGCAGAGACGCCTGGGCTTCTACGCTGGCGACGTCGTCGCCGCGCGGCTGCGCGAGGCGATGGCGGCCGCGTCCGGAGAGGCGGGCGGTGCGCGCGTCGCGCTCCCCTCGCACCTCGGACTGGACACCAGGGCGTGGATCGGAGAGCTGCGACGCGCGGGCGCGGGGGCGACCGCCGGCTTCCGCGCGGCGGCCGTCGACGTGGAGCAGCTCTGGCGCGTGGTGGAGGACCCCGCCGCGGCGCCGCGCGATCGGGCGGCGGCGGCGGCGGCGCTCGGCGGGTCGGGCGACGACGAGGCGCGCGACCGGCTGCGCGCGGCGGGGGCGGCGGTGGCCGCACCCCGGCTGCGCGTGGCGTTCGAAGCGGCCGCGCAGGAGGACGACGAGCAGCTCGCCGAAGCGCTCGACCTCCTCGACCAGGACGACGACGCGGACGGCTCCGCGACGTAGCGCGACAGCGTCCCCCTGCTCCCGGGCCATTCCCCCGCCGGCCCGGTGTAGACTCCCCCCGATGCGCCTCGCCTGCGTCGCCCTCCTCCTCGGCATCGCCGCGTGCTCCGACGGCGGGCCACCCAGGGCGCAGCCACCCGTCCTGGACTCGGTGACCATCCCGGCCCTGGCGAGCGTGGCCGCCGCCGACCCGTGCGCCGGCAAGTATCTCCTCCCCATCCAGGTCACCTTCCATGACCCCGACGACACCGTGACCAGCATCCACGTCGAGCTCCCCGACATCCCCTTCTCGCAGACCGTGCCCTTCGCCCAGCCCTCCGACAGCCAGGAGCTGGACCTGTGCCTGGAGCCGGTCCTCTCTGGCAAGACCCTCGGCGTCGTGGTGACGGTCATCGACCAGAGCGGCCTGTCCTCCAACGCCATCACTCGCCAGGTGACGCTCTCTTGAGCCCGCGCAAGACGGCGCCGCGCGCCCGAGAAGCCAGCACCCGCGCCCGCGACAAGGACGCGCGCGTCCACCTGCACCCGCACGGCCTGGAGCTGCGCGGGGGCGAGGTGGTGCCGCTGGTGTGCGGCGCCATGCACTACTGGCGCAACGACCCGAACGAGTGGGGCGCCGCGCTGGACGCCATGCGCGCGATGGGCATGCGCCTCGTCGACACCTACGTCCCGTGGGGCGTGCACGAGATGGAGCCGCGCCTCTTCGACTTCGGCGAGCGGAGCGCCGCGCTGGATCTCGCGCGATTCCTCCGCCTCTGCCACGAGCGCGGGCTCTACGTCGTCATCCGGCCGGGGCCGCACATCAACGCCGAGCTCACCAACTTCGGCCTGCCGGAGCGCATCGTGTGGGACCGCGCCTGCCAGGCGCGCACGCCGCGCGACAACCCGGTGATGCTGCCGATGGTCCCCGCCGCCTTCCCGGTACCGAGCTACGCGAGCGAGGCCTTCCACGAGGAGGTGGAGACCTGGTTCGATGCGTGCGGGCCCATCCTCGCCGAGCACCTCTACCCGGAGGGCCCCATCGTGATGCTCCAGATCGACAACGAGGGCGCGCTCTACTTCCGCGATGGCCCCTACGATCAGGACTACCACCCGGACTCCATCCAGCTCTTTCGCAGCTTCCTTCGCACGAAGTACAAGCGGCCGAGCGCGCTGCGGTCCGCGTGGGGCGACGGCGAGGTGTCCTTCGGCAACGCCGAGCCGCCGGCGCGCTTCGACGCCGAGGGCCCGGACGATCTGGCGCGGCACCTGGACTGGGTCGAGTACCACGAGCACCTGCTCGCCACCGCCTTCGAGCGCATGGGACAGAAGCTCGCCGAGCTGGGCGTGTCCGGCGTGCCCACCATGCACAACTTCCCGCTGGGGGAGGCGGCGACACCGCTCAACGCGCAGCGCCTCGCCGGGTCGATCGACCTGGTGGCGCTGGACTACTACCACCAGGCCTCGCCGGCCGAGCACGTGGTGCTCATGCGCCGCACCACCGAGCTCGCCGGCCGCGCGGAGGGCGCCGAGTCGCCGGCGTACGCCGCCGAGATCGGCGCCGGCTTCCCGCCCTTCTTCGCCCCGCAGGACGAGAAGGACTCCCTCTACACGCTCCAGGCGGCGCTCGGCTACGGCCTGCGCGGCTTCAACCTCTACATGGCCGTCGAGCGCGACCGCTGGATCGGCGCGCCCATCGACCCGCACGGCCGCCCGCGCAAGCTGGCCGACGCCTACAAGGAGCTGTGCGCCACCCTGGAGCGCACGCGCTTCTTCGCGCTGGAGCGTCGCGCGCCGGTGCGCCTGGTCATCCCGCGCTCGCTGCGCCGCCTGGCGCGCGCGTCGCACGCCTTCGGCCCGCTCACGCCCGCGCTCTTCAACGTGCTCGGCGCCGGCTTCCGGGAGAGCTGCTTCGAGGAGGACTTCGGGCACGAGCCGCCCGAGGTCGAGGTGGCCGACACGGCCGACGCGCGCCTGGCGCCGACGCTCGCCGCCGAGGCGTACATTCGCGCCTTCGAGCGGGCGCTGTCGGCGCGCGGCGTGCCCTTCGCGTACGCCGGCGGGGAGAGCCTGACGGCGAGCACGCGCGGCGCCGCGTGGATCGTCTGCGCCACGCCCGGCGGCCTGAAGGCGGACGTGCTGACGCAGCTCCGCGCGCGCGCGGGCGAGGGCTGCCGCGTGACCATCGGCCCGGTGGTGCCCTCACGCGACGGGGCGTGGCGCCGGATGAACAAGCCCCACGACGTGACCGGCCTGGAGCTCTGGCCGCTGGACGACGCCGCCCGCGCCGACGCCCTCGTCGCGCGGCGCATCGACGAGCTCGGCCTGCCCACCTACCCGGTGGACCCGGCGGAGGCGCACGTGAGCGTCCACCACGACGCCGGCGGCGCCCCGCGCCTCGTCTTCGTGATGAACCCCACGCCCGCGCCGCTCGTGGCGAAGGTCGCCGTCGCCGGCGCGCGCGCCCTGGCCGACGCGATGGGCAACGCGCGCCAGCCCATCGCGCGCACCGCGGGTGCCTTCGAGGTGCGAGTGCCCGGCAGGACAGTGCGCATCCTGGAGGTGACGGAGGTGTAGCGGGGGGAGGGGCATCCTGCCTCTACGCGAAGGCGGGTGCTTCGTGTACAAGTCGGCCCCATGCGAAACCTCACGCTGCTCGTCGCTTCTGGCCTGGTGCTCTCCTCCGTCACCGGCTGCAAGTTCCTCAAGAAGAAGGACAAGTCGGAGGACAAGACGGAGTCCTCGGGATCGTCGGGGTCCTCCGGCTCCTCCGGCTCGGGCAACGACACCACCAGCGACAACGGCAGCAAGCCCGCGGACGACACCCCCAAGCCGGTGAAGGGGTGCGAGTGGCCGAAGGACAGCACCGTCAAGGGAGACGTCACCTTCACCAAGGGCTGCAAGGTCGTCGCCGACCACATCATCAACGTGGACGAGGGCGCCACCGTCACCTTCGAGGAGGGCGTGCACGTCGCCTTCGACACCGACAACTACATCTGGGTCGACTATGGCAAGCTGGTCGTCAAGGGCACCGACAAGGACCCGGTGGTCTTCACCTCCTCCAACAAGTCTCCGGGGCCGGGCGACTGGGTGGGCATTGGCTTCGAGGAGAAGACGATGGCGGGCACCTCCCTCGATCACCTGACCATCGAGTACGCCGGCAGCAAGAACAGCAACGGCGTGGCCGCCATCCAGCTCAAGGACATGCGCCAGGGCAAGCGCGTCTCCATCACCAACTCCATCATCCGCAAGAGCGGCCAGTTCGGCATCGACACCGCCAACAACGGGACCTTCGCCAAGTTCGACAACAACACGCTCAGCGAGAACGCGAAGGGCTCGGCGGACGTCTCGCCGATGACGCTCGGGTCGGTCAGCCCGAACAACAAGTGGAACGACCCCATCCACGTCAAGGACGGTCGCATCGACGAGAGCATCGCCTGGCCGAACGTGGGCGTGCCCATCCTGGTGGACGGGAGCATCAAGGTCCGCTCCGACAACACCGCCCCCGTCTGGACCATCGCGCCCATGTCGGTGCTCAAGATGGCTCCGGGCAGCGACATCGAGGTGGGCGAGGACAGCGGCGGGTCCCTCATCGCCAAGAACGTCACCTTCACCAGCGGCTCGCCCGCGCCCGCCCCCGGCGACTGGCAGAGCATCTTCCTGTACCCCAAGGCCAACGGCACCCGCATCGAGAACTGCAAGTTCGAGTACTTCGGCAGCAGCAGCAACGGGGCGAATGGCGCCATCACGTTCTACGACGCCAACGCCAAGGACGCCGAAGGGAAGGTCACCGTCGCCAACAACAGCTTCAAGATGGGCAAGCTCGGGGCCATCTCCTCCGGCGACCACGACTGCGGCTCCTTCGCCAAGGCCGGCAACACCGCCGACGGCGTCCCGATCTGCACCCCGGGCGGGTGATGCTCCGGCCGACGCTCGGTGCTAGCGTCCGGCCATGGCCACCGTCACCTGGTCCTTTCCCACCACCATCGTCTTCGGCAACGGCTCCCTCTCCACGCTGGGGGATCACGCCGCGCGGCTCGGGAAGAAGCACGCGCTCGTCGTGTGCGATCCGGGCGTGCGCAAGGCGGGGATCACCGACAAGGTCACCGGCGCCCTGGCGAAGTCGGGGCTCGGCTTCACCGTCTTCGACGGCGTCGACCCCAACCCGGTGGAGAAGAACGTCAGCGACGGCGTGGCGGCCTACCGGCAGTCCGGCGCGGACTTCCTCGTCGCGGTCGGCGGGGGCTCCCCGCTGGACGCCGCCAAGCTGGTCGCCCTGAAGGCCACGCACGACCGGCCGCTCGTCGACTACGACGACGCCACCGGCGGTGACCAGTTCATCACAGCCGACGTGCCGCCCATCGTCGCCATCCCCACCACCGCGGGCACCGGCAGCGAGGTCGGCCGCTCCGGCGTGGTCACCCTCGCCGCCAACGGCCGCAAGACGGTCATCTTCAGCCCGCACCTGCTGGCGAAGGTCGCCATCCTGGATCCCGAGCTCACCCGGTCCATGCCCGCGCGCGTCACCGCGGCCACCGGCTTCGACGCCCTCACCCACTGCCTGGAGGCGTACTGCTCGCTGGGCGATCACCCGATGGCCGACGCCATCGCGCTGGGCGGACTGGAGCTGTGCGCCGCGCACCTGGCTCGCGCGGTGTCGCACGGCGACGACCTGGACGCGCGCGGCGGCATGATGAAGGCCGCGATGATGGGCGCCGTCGCCTTCCAGAAGGGCCTCGGCGCTTGCCACTCGCTGGCCCACCCGCTCTCCAGCGAGAAGGGACTGCACCACGGCCTCGCCAACGCGCTCTGCCTGCCGGCGGTCGTCGAGTTCAACGAGGGCACCATCCACGCCAAGCTCGACCGCATCCGCGGCATCCTGGACCCGAAGGCCACCTCGTGCGCCTCGGCGCTGCGCGATCTGCGCGTGCGCCTCGGCCTCCCCGGCGGCCTGGGCGCCGAGGGCGTCACCAAGGCGGACATCCCCAAGCTGGCCAGCAAGGCCATCCAGGACGCGTGCCACAAGTCCAACCCGCGCCCGTGCACCGAGGCGGATCTCGCCGCCCTCTACGAGGCCTCGCTCTAGCGCTTCCGTGACGGGGCGCCGGCAGCCGGGTTGACCGCGACGCTCGGGCTTTGGTGGTAGGATGGCCGGGCCATGCTCCCCGAGAAGAAGCAGGTCCTCATCGTCGACGACGAGCCCAACCTGCGGAAAATCCTCTCCGCCCAGCTCACGCGCGACGGCTACGACGTGATGACGGCGGAGGACGGCGAGCAGGGGCTCGCCGCGCTGCGCGAGCACCACATCGACCTGGTCATCACCGACCTGAAGATGCCCAAGGTCGACGGCATGACCCTGCTCAAGGAGGCCCTGGGAGAGGACCCCGAGCTGCCGGTCGTCATGATCACCGCGCACGGCACCGTGGACACCGCGGTCGAGGCGCTCAAGAGCGGCGCGTTCGACTACCTCACCAAGCCCTTCGACAAGGACGAGGTCCGGCAGATCGTCGGTAAGGCGCTCAAGACCAAGGAGCTCGCGGGCACCGAGGCCTCCGCCACCAGCGAGAGCGCCGCGCGCTTCGGCATCATCGGCGCCTCGCCGGGCATCCTGGACCTGTACGCGGTGCTGGAGCGTGTGGCCGACACGCCCACCACCGTCCTCATCACCGGGGAGAGCGGCACCGGCAAGGAGCTCGTCGCCCGCGCCCTGCACGACCACTCCGCGCGCCACGACAAGCCCTTCATCAAGGTCAACTGCGCCGCCATCCCCAAGGAGCTCATCGAGAGCGAGCTCTTCGGCTACGAGCGCGGCGCCTTCACCGGCGCGGTCACCAGCAAGCCGGGCCGCTTCGAGCTCGCCGGCGGCGGCACCCTCTTCCTCGACGAGATCGGCGAGATCCCGGTGGAGATGCAGGTCAAGCTCCTGCGCGCGCTGCAGGAGAGCGAGTTCGAGCGCGTCGGCGGCATCAAGACCATCCACGTCGACGTGCGCCTCGTCGCCGCGACGAACCGCGATCTGAAGAAGCTCATCGCCGCCGGCACCTTCCGCGAGGATCTCTTCTACCGCCTCAACGTGGTGCCCATCCGCCTGCCTGCTTTGCGCGAGCGCGCGAGCGACATCCCCATCCTGGTGGAGCACTTCCTCGGCAAGTTCAACGAGCGGCTCAAGAAGCACGTGGGCGGCGTCGAGCCCGAGGCGATGGATGTACTCTGCAACTACCCCTGGCCGGGCAACATCCGCGAGCTGGAGAACGTGGTGGAGCGCGCGGTCCTCTTCTGCGACACGCAGAAGGTCCGCGAGCAGGACTTGCCGCCGGAGGTGCGCGGGACGCAGGGCGCCATCGCCACCCCCCTCCCGGAGGCCTCGCTGGACGCCGCGCTCTCCTCCGAGGGGGGCCTGAAGGAGCACGTGAAGGTGGCCATGAGCCGGCTGGAGCGCGAGCTCGTCGGCCGCGCCCTGCAGCAGACCGGCGGCAACGTCACGCACGCCGCCCGCCTCCTCAAGATCTCGCGCAAGGGCCTCCAGCTCAAGATGAAGGAGCTCGGCCTGCGTGAGGGGGTGCAGGAGAAGGGGGATTGAGGTTCGTCGCGCTGCTCGCCGCATTCGTGACGGGGTGCGGGGGCTGCTCGCATGGCGACGCCGGCGGTGACGCGACACCGGAGACGGTGCTCGACGCGTCCGCCGGGCTCCCACCCCTCCCCCTTCCCGAGGCGGGGCCCCCGGCCGAGCCGGGGATGGCGTGGATCCCGTCTGGGACGATGGTGGCGGGCACGCCGGTGGACGCGGTGCCGCGCATCGCCGAGGAGGAGCTGGCGGGCACGCCCGTGAAGATGGGCGGCTTCTACATCGACCTGTTGCCCTACCCCAACGAGAGCGGCGCCATCCCGACGTCCAACGTCTCGCGCGACGAGGCGGCGGAGCTGTGCGCGAGCAAGGGCAAGCGCCTGTGCACCGAGCTGGAGTGGGAGCGCGCGTGCAAGGGCCCGAAGAACACGATGTACGAGTACGGCGAGGCCTACCGCGCCGACAAGTGCGGCACGGGCGTCTCGGCGGAGGAGGCGGCGCGCCGGCCGAGCGGCGATCGCGCCGCCTGCAAGAGCCGCTTCGGCGTCCAGGAGATGCACGGCGGCGTCTGGGAGTGGACCAGCTCGAGCTGGGGGCGTGGTCACACCAAGTCGCTCGGAGTACTGCGCGGCGGCAACGCGGTCGCCGGGGAGCTGGTGGGTCGCTGCGCCAACGGGATTGGCCGCGAACCGACGAAGAAGGCCCCGACGATGGGACTGCGCTGCTGCAAGGGCGAGGTCAACCCGGCGACGGTGGACCTGAAGCTCACCTCAGGGCGCGCCCTGCAGCCGATGCGGAAGTCCAGCGCCGCGCGCATCGGCAAGGCGGCGCGCTCGCTGAAGGGCGTGAGCATCCCGGACAACGGCGCCTTCCACGTGACGAGCGCCTGGACGTGGCGCCCGGTCCCCAACGAGGTGCTGACGGTCTCCAGCGGGTGCGCCGAGTTCCAGAAGGGGCGCCCCATCGGCTGCGCGCTGGTGGTCTTCCGCGCGGAGAAGGACCACGACCAGGTGCTCGCCGGCGTGCAGGTGGACGTGGGGATCAGCGAGATGGCGGTCGCCGGGTCGGCGCCGCACATCCGGGTGCGCGGCCTGCGGTCGAAGGGCGGGCTGTACGCGCGCGACATCACCTACGCGTACGGGCAGGTGGAGATCGGGCCGGAGAAGTAGGGCTGCCCCTCTATTGCCCGATCGACTCGGCCGCCGCGGCGACCGCGCTGCCCATCGCGCCGGGGCGCCAGCCCTTCGCGTGCAGGGCGCGCTCGATGGCGCCGACCGTCGCGAGCACCTCGTGCGCGCCGGTCGCCCCCATGTGACCGACGCGGAAGTACTTCGCCCGCGCGTCGGGGTGGAGGCCGCCGGCGACGATGGCGCCCTCCTCGCCGATGCGCCCGACGAGCGAGGCGTCGACGCCGTCGGGGTAGGTGACCGCGCTCAGGGTGTGCGCGGCCACGTCCTCCGACGCCGGGAGCATCCGCAGGTTCATCGCCTGCCACGCGGCGCGGAAGGCGCGGGCGACGCGCGCGTGCCGGGCGACGCGCGCGACCATCCCCTCGGCGAGGAGGCTTGCGACGCTGGCATCCAGCGCCTCCACGAGCTGCACCGGCGGCGTCGCGAAGTACATGTTCTTGCGCCCCTCGTACGCCTCCATGATGGGCAGCCACTCGGCGAAGTCGGCGTAGTACGAGCCGACCTTCGTCTTGCGGGCGCGCCAGGTATCCATCGCGCGCTTCGAGGTCATCACCACGGCGAGCCCCGGCGGGGCGCCGAGCGCCTTCTGGCTGGCGGTGAGCGCCACGTCGACGCCCCAGTCGCCCATCCGCAGCGACTCTCCGCCGACCGAGCACACGCCGTCGACGATGGAGAGGACGCCGTGCGTGCCGGCGATCTTCGCGACGCCCTCCACCGGCGCGAGCACCGCGGTGGAGGTGTCCACGTGGGTCACCGTGACCACCTTCGGCTTCGCCGAGGCGACGGCGCGCTCCACCTCGTCGAGGGAGGGCGCCGCGCCGAGCGGGGCGCCCACGCGCGTCACCTTCGCCCCGTGGCGCTCCAGGATCGCGGCCATGCGCGCGCTGAAGTACCCGGTGTCGACCACCACCGCGCGATCCCCCGGCTCGATCACGTTGGCGACGGCCATCTCCATCGCGAGCGTCCCGCTCCCGGCGACGACGAAGGGCTGCGCCTCCGGCGCCATGAACACCAGCCGCAGCCCGGCGAGCACGCGGGAGAACGCCGCGACGAAGCCGGGATCCAGGTGGCTCTTCGGCGGGCGGGCCATCGCCTCCATCACCGCCGGCTCGAGATCGATGGGACCCGGGATCATCAGCAGGGGGCGCGCCTTCATGCGCGGCAGCCTACACTCTCGCGGGGGCCATTCAACCGGCGGCGCCCACGCCGATCTTCGCCGAGCGGAGCCGCAGGGCGTTGGAGATGACCGACACCGAGCTGAAGCTCATCGCGCCGGCGGCGATGACCGGGCTGAGCAGCAGCCCGAAGAAGGGATACAGGGCGCCCGCCGCCACCGGCACGCCCACCGAGTTGTAGACGAAGGCGAAGAAGAGGTTCTGCTTGATGTTGGCCATCGTCTTGCGAGAGAGGATGCGCGCCCGCACGATGGCGCGCAGGTCGCCCTTCACCAGGGTGATGCCCGCGCTCTCCATCGCCACGTCGGTGCCGGTGCCCATCGCGATCCCCACCTCCGCCTGCGCCAGCGCCGGCGCGTCGTTGATGCCGTCGCCCGCCATCGCCACGATGTGCCCCTCCTTCTGGAGCGCCTTCACCTTCTCCGCCTTCTGATCGGGCAGGACCTCCGCCATCACCTCGTCGATGCCGAGCTCCCCGGCCACGGCGCGCGCGGTGGTGGCGCTGTCGCCGGTGAGCATCACGACCCGCAGCCCCTCCGCGTGCAGCGCGCGGATCGCCTCCGGCGTGCCCTCCTTGATCGGGTCCGCCACCGCCACCAGGCCCGCGAGCTCGCGGTCGACGGCGACCAGCACCACCGTCTGCCCCTTCGCGCGCAGCTCCTCCGCGCGCGCGTCCAGCGTGTCGTCCTTCGCGCCCAGGCTGGCGAGCCACTCGCGGGTCCCCAGCGCCACCTCGCGGCCGTCCACCCTGCCCCGCACGCCCTTGCCCGTCGCGGAGGAGAAGTCGATCGCCTCCGCGAGCCCTACCTCGCGCTCGGCGGCCCCCCGGACCACCGCCTCGGCGAGCGGGTGCTCGCTCGCGCGCTCCAGCGACGCGGCGAGCCGGAGCAGCTCCTCTTCCTGGAAGCCCTCTGCCGCGACGACGCTCTGAAGGCGCGGCCTGCCCTCGGTCAGGGTGCCTGTCTTGTCCACCACCAGGGTGTCCACCTTCTCCAGGACCTCGATCGCCTCGGCGTTCTTGAAGAGGACACCCAGCGTCGCACCCTTGCCGCTCGCCACCATGATGGACATGGGCGTCGCCAGGCCGAGCGCGCACGGGCACGCGATGATGAGCACCGCGACCGCGTTGACGACGGCGTGCGCCATGCGCGGCTCCGGACCGACGAGCGCCCACACCACGAAGGTGATCACCGACGCCGTCACCACCGTCGGGACGAACCAGCCCGCCACCACGTCCGCCAGCCGCTGGATGGGCGCGCGGCTGCGCTGCGCCTCCGCCACCATCGCCACGATGCGCGCCAGCAGCGTCTCCGATCCCACCTTCTCCGCGCGCATCACCAGCGCGCCGGTCCCGTTGATGGTGGCGCCCACCACCTGGTCGCCCTTCGCCTTGGTGACCGGCACCGGCTCGCCGCTCACCATCGACTCGTCCACGCTGCTCTCCCCCTCCAGCACCACCCCGTCGACGGGCACCTTCTCGCCGGGTCGCACGCGCAACTTGTCGCCTGGGTGCACCTCCTGGAGAGGCACGTCCTCGTCGGTGCCGTCCTCCCTGATGCGGCGCGCCGACTTCGCCGCCATCCCGAGCAGGCCCTTCACCGCCGCGTTGGTGTGGCTGCGCGCGCGCAGCTCGAGCACCTGCCCCAGCAGGATGAGCGCCACGATGACGCCGGACGCCTCGAAGTACACCGCCACCTCCCCCGAGGGTCCGCGGAACGCCGCCGGGAAGATTCCGGGCGCGAACGCCGCCACCAGGCTGTAGACGAAGGAGACCGTCACACCCAGCCCGATGAGGGTGAACATGTTGAGGCTGCGGTGGATGACGGAGCGCACCGCGCGCACGTAGAAGGGCCACGCCGCCCAGGTGCACACCGGCGTCGCGAGGGCGAGCTCGATCCAGGTGCGCGCGCGCGGCGAGAGCAGGCTGGAGACGGGATGCCCGGGCAGCATGTCCCCCATCGAGATGGCGACCAGCGGGGCGGCGAAGGCGACCGACACCCAGAAGCGCAGTCGCATCGATCGCAGCTCGCTGTCGTCCTCCGGCGCCTCCTCGGTCACCGTGCGGCGCTCCAGCGCCATCCCACACTTCGGACAGCTCCCGGGGTGATCGCTCACCACCTCCGGGTGCATCGGACAGGTCCACTCGACGCGCGTCGTCGGGGCGGCCATCGCGCGCTCCAGCGCCATCCCGCACTTCGGGCAGCTCCCCGCCGCCGCCTCGTGCACCTCCGGGTCCATCGGGCACACGTACGCGCCCGCCTCCCCCTTCCGGTGTCGGTGCCCGTGCCCGTCCCCGTCCCCGTGCGCGTGCCCGTGCTGCCCCTCGCCCTTCTTCTTGAGGTACTTCCCGGGGTCCGCCTGGAACTTCGCCAGGCATCCGCCGCAGCAGAAGGAGTAGCTCTTCCCCTCGTGCTCCAGCCGGTGCTTCGACGGATCCCGCACCGTCATCCCGCAGACGGGATCGATCACCGCGTCGGCGGGCGCAGGCTTGGCGGGCTGATCGTGCGAGGTGGCGTGTTCCATGAGTTCTCCTTTGGTGGCCGCTCAGCGCCGACGCACCGACCGTGCCGCGCGACGGCGAAAAGCAGGCCTGGCGGCCCCCGAGGGCGCCGGCAGCTCGCCGGCGAGCGTCTCCAGGATGGGGCACTCCGGGTGCTCGTCCCCGCGGCACTCCGCGATGAGCTCCTGCAGGCTGGACTTCATCTCCTCCAGCGCCGCGATCTTCTGCGTGATCTCCTCCACGTGCTTCGCCGCGACGGCGCGCACCCGCGCGCTGGCGCGCCCCTCGTCACGGTAGAGGGCGAGCAGCTCGCGGCAGCGATCCATGGAGAAGCCGAGCGACCGGGAGCGGTGCAGGAAGCGCAGCGCGCGGACGTCGTCCGGACCGTAGTCCCGGTACCCGCTCGCGGTGCGGGCCGCGGCGGGGATGAGGCCGATGGACTCGTAATAGCGGATGGTCTTCGCCGGCAGCCCCGAGCGGGCCGCCGCGTCGCCGATGTTCATGCGCCTGCTCCTTGTGTGCGTCCCCAATGTGGGGGTTCCAGTGATGGGAAGGTCAAGGGGGGCCGGCGAAAATAGGGCTGGCCCGCGGGGTCGGGTCCTGTCCCGTCGGAGGAACCGCGGGACTCCAGCCCTGGAAGGTCGAGGGGCGCCGCTCTATGCTCGCCAGCCGGCGCTCCCCGTCGGATCCGGCCCGCATGCCCCGTCCGTCGCGAGGCGCCATGCACGGGTGGCGAAACTGGCAGACGCAGTGGATTTAGGTTCCACCGCCGAGAGGCTTGCGGGTTCGAGTCCCGCCCCGTGCACGACGGAACACGGTTGTTCAGACGGATCGCGTGGCGCGGCACGACAGGCGGTGCTCGCTCCCGTCCGGAGCGCGGCCACCTGCTTGATGCACCTCCGGTCGGGTCGGACGAGCCCGGTCTTCTCACTGCGCTCTAGGCGCGCGAGCGTCTTGTAGATTGAAGTTGAAAGTTGGGTACTTCTCGCATATGCATGCGCCATGTTCGAGGCTCGTTCAGTTCTTCGCTCAGCGACGCGTCCACGCCGTACCCACTTCGCTCATGGCCGGATGCTGGTCGCGTTTGGACTCCTCGCAGCGTGCTCGGACGGGGGCTCGTCCAACCCGCCGCCGGGGTCCGACGGAGGGACCGGCTCCGACGCTGGGAGCTCCGTCACCGGGCTGGACGGCACATGGGACATCGTCTTCACCGCCGGCATCTACACAACCGGGACGATGGTCATCTCCGGAGGTGACGTCACCATCGACCTCACGGGCTACACGGGGCCGTGTGACAAGAGCGGCACGACGCACCTGGCGGCGACCGTCGGCAACGACGCGACGACGCTCGACGGCGCCGACACGTGCAAGAGGACCTTCTCCTTCCAGCGCACCAGCCAGAACGCGTCGCAGTATGGCCAGCTCGGGGGCGGCTGGACGAGCCCGAGCGGATGCAGTGTGCTCGTCACCGGAACCAAGTTCTCCGGCGCCTGCCCGACCAGCTCCAACGCGTACTACAAGACGCTGGGCACCGTGCTCGGTACGCTGTCGGCCGACGGCAACACGATCACGGGACAAAGCGTGCCTACTGACGGCAGCGGCACCTTCGAGTTCGCGGCGACCCGGCACTGAGCATGCGGTGGCTCGTGGCGCTGGTAGGGCTCGCGCTGGTGAGCGCTCCCCGTGGCGCGACGCGAACGGCGGGTGGCGAGCCCTGCCTGCGCGTCACGCGTCACTCTACCGGGCACCCGGCACGGCCTCGCTACGACCAGGCGGCCACGGTGCTGCTTCGGGGGTTGCCGGCCGGCGACGTCGAGGCGCTCGCCGATGATCTGGAGGCCATGGTCGAACACCGGGTGGCCGAGGCCATGCCCCTGTACCTGGAGACCGACGACCCGTCGGAGCGGCTGGACGGCTGGATGCGGGGCCACGCCGTGGCCATGAGCGCCGCGCTGGACTTCACGATGAGGGAGTGGAGAGCGCCGGACGGCTTCACCGCATCGGTGTCCGAGACGTGCGCCGACCCGAGCGTGACGCTGCACGGAACGGACGGTGGGACCGACGGGCGGCGTGCCCGCTTCCTCGCCTGGGCCGTGGCTGGCGCGCACGTCGTGGCGCCGGGAGAAGCCGGCGCGCGCGAGCATGTGTCGCTACGTCTCACGCGCACCGCCCTGGACGCCGCTCCGTCGGCAGACGAGAGGCGCGTTCGGGATGCGTGTGCCGCCCTCGTTCGTCACGGCGTCACCGACCCGTGGCTCGTCGCGCTCTCGCATCCGCCCGTGCGGGTCCGGCTACCCGTACCCGTGCAGGACGGGGCAACGCTCCTGGTGAGGGATCTGCTGGCGCTCGAGACGCGGTAGCACCGCGGCGTCACTTCCAGCGCGTCGCCCAGGCCGGCGCCTTGCGCTCCTCGAAGCGCATCTCGCGGAGGTCGGCGACCTCCCGCGCACGCGAGCGGTCGGCGAGGTCCTTGCGCGCCAGGCGGTACAGCCGCCCCGCCTTCGCGTAGAGCAGATCGCCGGTCGCGTCCCAGTCCGCCCAATCGCTCCGGCCGAGGGCGGCGATCACCTCGCCCCCGCGCGTCACCTCGTGCGCGGTCACGTGCCAGTCGCCGTCCTTCTCGTGGACGCCGAGCAGGTGCATCTCCAGCGCCGCGTCGCCGTGCGGCTGCGGCTTGCGGTAGACGAAGGGCGGGTCGTAGGTGATCCACACCGGCGCGCGCCAGGAGTTCTCCGACTCCCGCCCCCTCTTCACCAGCGTCCAGCCGTCGCGCACCAGCCTCACGTGCCAGATCGGGTGGTCCTCCCCGCGTCCGGCGTGGAGCGGCCGCACGCGCATGGCCCTGGGCACGTTGCCGAGCGTCGGCGGCGGCACCGACGACGACGCAGCGTGGTTGAGCAGGATGGTGCGCTCGTCCTCGAAGAGGCCGCCCCCGCCCCACGCGTCCCCCTTCGCCCACAGCAGGAGCGCGGTGAGGTACGGCGCGCGGCTCACCGCCGTCCAGCTCTGGTAGGGCCCCTTCCAGCTCGCCGCGAAGACCACCAGCAGGTCGCCCGAGGGCGAGAGATCGCACCGCCGCTCGTAGATGCGCGCCTTGAGCCACTGGCCCGGCTCCAGCCGGTCGCGCTCCAGGTCCCAGCGCAGGACGAGCACCTGCTTCGACGGCCCGCGACGGAACACCACGGCGGTGCGCTTGGTGCGGGCGAGGATGACGTAGAGGCGCGTCGCCACCCGTCGAGCATACCGGCAACCTGGCGTAGACTGGCGCCATGAACGCGCCTCGGCACGGGCTCGCCGCCACCGCCCTCCTGTGCGCAGGCTGCTCCGCGTGCTCCACGACGAGCCCGGCGGCGCCCGCCGACGCCTCGGTCGACGCGCCACCCGGCGACGCGGGCTCCGACGCGCCCGCACCGGACGATCTGGGCCCCGCGCTGGAGCCTTACCGCGCCGACGCCGGCATGCCGGCCCTCGCCGGCGCCGTCTTCCGCGGCGATCAGCTCGTCGCCATCGGCGTGACCGGCGTGCGCAAGGTGGGCGACCCGAACCTCGCCACCGTGGCCGACCAGTGGCACCTCGGCTCCGACACCAAGGCGATGACGGCCACGCTCGTCGGCATGTTCGTCGACCAGGGCAAGCTGCACTTCGACGACACCATCGGAGCGCTCTTCGCCGGCGAGACCATCGACCCGGGCTACCAGGGCGTGACGCTGGAGCAGCTCCTGCAGCACCGCGGCGGCGCGCCCGGCACCATGCCCGCCGACATCTGGTCGCAGATGGTGGCCGACGGCGCCGCGCCCGACGCGCGCATCAAGGCCGTCCGCGCGCTGCTCTCCCGCCCGCCCGCGCAGCCGCCGGGCACGTACGTCTACGCCAACGCGGGGTACATGATCGCCGGCGCCGCGCTGGAGCGCGTCGCGGGGAAGACCTGGGAGGAGATCATCACCTCGTCCCTGTTCGCGCCGCTCCACATGGACTCCTGCGGCTTCGGCGCGCCGGGGACGCCCGGGCAGGTGGACGAGCCGTGGGGACACCGGGGCGACGACGCCGGCGTGCTCACGCCCGTCTCGCCCGGTACGGGCGCCGACAACCCGCCGTCGCTCGGGCCTGCGGGCACGGTGCACTGCTCGCTGGCCGACTGGGGGAAGTTCCTCGCCATCCAGCTCGCCGGCGCGCGCGGCGAGGACACGATCGTCAAGGCGGCGACCATCCAGCACCTGCAGACCCCGCCGAGCGGCGGCGACTACGCCGACGGCTGGATCGTGGTGCAGCGCCCGTGGGCCGGCGGCACCGCCCTCACGCACACGGGGAGCAACACCATGTGGCTCGCCACCGCGTGGCTCGCGCCGGCGAAGAACCTGGCGTACGTCACCGCGACCAACTGCGCCACGCCCGCGGCCACGACGACGCTCGACCAGAGCTTCGGCGCCCTGATCGCCGCGTACCCGGACTGACGGACGCCGCGCGCCTCACCTGCCGTGGCCCTCACTCCCGGTACGGCGTGGCCCGCGACGCGATCCTGACCGCCGCCAGCGCCTGGTTGAACGCCTCGACCGCTGCGCCGACCCACCTGTCGTCGTACACCGGGGCGTCGAACCTGCGCGAGGTTCCGTCCGTCCGCTCGACGAAGAGGCACCACCTCGACGTGCGCCCCGACCGCTCCGCGCGAGCGAAGAAGCAGGAGACCTCGTGGAGGGCGCAGTCGATGTGCCTGCCGTGCGGCAGCGGCTTGCTCTCCAGCCTGAGCCGGCCTGCGCCCATGCGAACGTGGACCTGGTTGACGAGGCCGGTGGCAGCCCGATGGGCGATCTGCGAGCCCGTGAACCCGTGAGGCCCGGCGAGGAGCAGCAGCATCCACTCGCCGCGCCGCACCGCCGCCGCAACCACGCCGACCGTGGCGGCCAGCCAGACGGCGCCGACCACGGACGCGATGACGGCCACGACGCGATCGAACTGGACGCGCGCCTCGTACCCCCCGCCGTCGAGCGACTCGACGATCAAGAACCGCGGCTTCTCGAGCCACTCCGCCAGCGGGTCCGGCCCGCGCAGCGCCCACTCCTTCAGGCGCGTCGCGTCGCGACAGATCGCGTCGTAGAGGGCGGCCAGGCGCGGCCAGCGGTTCTTCATCGGAGGATCCCTCTCGCGCGAGCCGAGCCTCGCGCGCGAAGAGCACGTCGCTCGGAAGCGCGCACCGACGCGAGGCGCGCCCCGATCTGACGCGTGGGGCGCAGAGGTCAGGGCGTCGCGTGATGCACACATCGACGGCGCGCGCGAAGGCGAGCACGAGCCCGAGCATGGCGCGAGGAGGGGCCCCTCTACCCCAACAACCCGACGATCCGCTCCCGCGCCGTCCGCGCCGCCTCCCGCATCCGCGGCAAGATCGCCCCCGCCATCTCCGGCGGGATCCCGTGCGGCTCGTGCACCACACCGTACCGGGCGAGCACCTCCTCCACGTTCACCGCGCCGACCTCCTCCTGGAAGATCCGCACCGCCCGCGATCGCCGCCCGCGCGCCGCGCAGAGCGCCAGCGCCAGCCGCGTCTCGCCCACCTCCCCCACGCACTCGAAGGGCGTGTGCTCCCCCAGGCCCATGAGCCCCCGGAACCAGCCCTCGTTCTCCGGCAGGTCCAGCACGTCCTCGCGAAAGACGCGCTCGTAGATGCCGTCCTGGAGGTGCGCGGCGTACCCCAGCGCCACGTACGCGCACTTGGCGCAGCGGTAGCACCACGGCTTTTGCACGTTGCACGAGTGCGTGCCCAGCACCGCCTCGCCGGTGTCGCGCAGCAGCTCGAAGATGAGCACGTCGGAGAGCGGCTGCAGCACGCTGAACCACCGGAAGCCCGGCACCAGCTCCTCCTCGATGTAGCTGGCGAGCAGGCGCTCCGCCTCCCACGACTTGCCCCACTGGTGGTTGACGTCCTCCCCCGTCGCCTCCCAGATCAGGTTGCCGCGGTTGGCGCTGTGCTCGTGCGCCAGGACCACGCGCGCGTAGCCGTGCGTCAGGGCGAGGGGCAGCGCCTCGAAGACCGAGCTGGGCGTCTCGGCGGCGGTGAAGCTCTTCGCCCCGCGCTCGGGCAAGAGGCGCGTCAGCGGCGCGGCGAAGGCGCTGTCGGCGATCCACTGCGCGTGCCGGCGCCTCGGGCCGAGCGTGTCGAGCAGCGCGCCGGCGTACCGGAGCTGCGGCTCCGGCGGCCCGTACGCCGAGTGCGCATAGGAGTGGCTCGCCCACGGCACGCCCGCCCCGTCCAGGAGGGATGCGGCCACCAGGCTGTCCTTGCCCCCGCCGAAGAAGAGGAGCGACTCCCCCTCCCGCTGCGCCGGGAGCGCCGCAGGGACGCTCTTCCCCGTCGCCTCCTGCACGACGCGCGGCCCCCTCCAGTGCGGCAGATCGTGCTCGTAGCGCCACTGCGCCCACACCTTCACCAGCACCCGCGTCCACGTCTCCACGAAGCGCGGCGACACGAACCGCCCGAAGCGCCCGAAGTGGATCTCCTCCGGCCGCAGGCTGCACAGCTTGTTGATCTCGAAGGCGGCCAGGTGCAAGACCAGGCACTCCATCGCCTCGGTCCCGAGGCGCCGCTCCAGCGCGTCCAGATCCACGTCGCCGTACCAGACCGTGGTGTCGAAGGGGTGCGCCCCCAGCTCGAAGCGCATCGTGAGCTGGGGGCCGTGCCAGCGCACGTCGGCGAGCGTGAGTCGTTGCGGCGGCGCCATGCGCGGCTTATCGTGCCACGGATGGTGCGGATGCGGTGATGGCAGATCTCGGCGCGCTCCTTCGAGGCTTCCGAGACGTCCGCGCGCGCACCGTCGCGCTCGCCGCTCGGCTCACCCGCGACGACCAGTTCGCGCAGGCCATGCCGGAGGCGAGCCCCACCAAGTGGCACCTCGGGCACACCACCTGGTTCTTCGAGAAGATGCTGCTGGAGGCGCTGGTCGACGGCCGCCGCGCGTACGACGCGCACTTCGACTGGGTGTTCAACTCGTACTACGAGGCCGTCGGCGAGCGGCAAGCCCGCGGGGATCGCTCCCTGCTGACGCGCCCGTCTTTGGAGGAGGTGCATCGCTACCGCGCCGCCATCGACGCCGAGGTGACCGAGCGCCTGCCCGCGCTCGCAACGGCGCAGCCGCGCGCGGCATCCATCCTCCAACTCGGCATGCACCACGAGCAGCAACACCAGGAGCTCCTCCTCACCGACGTCGCGCTCGTCCTCGCCCCGCAGAGGGTGGCGTACCTCACCGCCTCCTCGCCCCCCGACCCCCTCACCACGGCGTGGAGAGGCGGGGAAGAGATGGTGAAGCTGCAGGGGGGCCTGGTGGAGATCGGGCATGCTGGCGATGGGTTTGCCTTCGACAACGAGACGCCGCGGCACAAGGTCTGGCTGGAGCCCTTCGAGCTCGGCGCGCGCCTCGTCACGCAGGGCGAGTGGCTCGCCTTCATGAAGGCCGGCGGCTACGAGGAGCCTGCGCACTGGCTCTCCGACGGCTGGGACGCGTGCAGGCGGCACGGCTGGCGCGCGCCGCTCTACTGGGATGCTGGCGCCGCCTCCCTCTGGACCATGCGCGGTCTCGAGCCGCTCGACCCCGACCTCCCCGTCTGTCACGTCAGCTACTACGAGGCCGACGCCTTCGCGCGGTGGTCGGGCGCGCGCCTCCCCACGGAGGCCGAGTGGGAGCTCGCCGCGTCGTCGCTCCCGGTCGAGGGGACCTTCGTCGAGAGCGAGCGCTTCCATCCCGCGCGCGCCACGCCTGCCGCGGGCCTCGGGCAGATGTTCGGCGACGCCTGGCAGTGGACCGCCAGCCCCTACGTGCCCTACCCGCGCTTCCGCCCTTTCGATGGCGCGCTCGGTGAGTACAATGGGAAGTTCATGTGCAACCAGCTCGTCCTCCGCGGTGGGTCGTGCTTCTCACCGAGGGATCACCTCCGCGCGAGCTACCGCAACTTCTTCCCCCCGGACACCCGCTGGCAGATGACGGGAGTGCGCCTCGCGAGGTGGACGTGACGCTCGAAGCGCCGCACACGCGCCAGCTCGCCCTCGACGTCCTCGCAGGTCTCGCGTCCTCCCCGAAGACGCTGCCCTGCAAGTACTTCTACGACAAGAAGGGCTCGCTCCTCTTCGACGAGATCTGCCGCCAGCCGGAGTACTACCTGACAGGCGCGGAGACGTCGCTGCTGGAGGAGCACGTCGGCGCCCTGGTCGACGTCATCGGCCCCGGGGCGACGCTCGTCGAGCTGGGCAGCGGCAGCAGCCACAAGACGCGGCTGGTGCTCGATCGGGCGACCTCCCTCGCGCGCTACGTGCCGGTGGACATCTCCGCGCGTCACCTGGAGGACACCGCGCAGGAGCTCCGCGCCCGCTACCCGCGGCTGGAGGTGACGCCGCTGGTGCTGGACTACTCCCGGCCGCTGCCGGACCTCGGCCACGTCGCGCCGGAGGGCGGGCGGACGGTCGTCTTCTTCCCGGGGTCGAGCATCGGCAACTTCGAGCCGGGCGAGGCCGTCGCCCTGCTCCGGCGCACCGCGAGCGTCGCCGGCGCCGGCGGCCACGTCATCGTCGGCGTGGACGTACCGAAGGACCGCGAGACGCTGGAGCGCGCCTACGACGACCCGGCCGGGGCGACGGCGCGCTTCAACCGCAACCTGCTCGATCGCATCAACCGCGAGGCGGGCGGCGACTTCGAGCTGGCGCACTTCGCCCACCGCGCCGAGTGGCAGCCGGACCCCAGCCGCATCGAGATGCAGCTCGTCAGCCGCCATCCGGAGCGTGTGACGGTGGCGGATCACACCTTCACTTTCGCGCCGGGCGAGCCCATCGTCACCGAGCACTGCTACAAGTGGTCACCGGAGCGCTTCGTCGCCATGGCCACCAGGGCGGGCCTGCGCTCGGAGCAGGTGCTCTTCGACCCCGGCCACCAGGTGTCCATGCACGTCCTCGCCGTGGCCTGAGCCGCGCCGGTGCGTGCTACATTGCCGGCGCCATGGTGCAAGAGTCCCTCATCCGCGAGAACCTCTCGAACACGCTGGACGGCACCGACTTCCGCACCCTGGGCGCGCGCTACGAGGGCAAGGTCCGCGACAACTACTCCCGCGGCGGCAAGCGCCTCATCGTGGTGACCGATCGCATCAGCGCCTTCGACCACGTGCTGGGCACCATCCCCTTCAAGGGTCAGGTGCTCAACGGCCTGGCGGCCCACTGGTTCGAGAAGACGCGCGACGTCGTCCCCAACCACATGCTCTCCAAGCCGGACCCCAACGTGCTCGAGTGCGTGGAGTGCACGCCGCTCCTGGTGGAGATGGTGATGCGCTCGTACCTGACGGGCACCACCTCCACCAGCATCTGGACGCACTACGAGAAGGGCTCCCGCCTCTTCTGCGGCCACCCCCTGCCGGAGGGGATGAAGAAGAACCAGCGCCTCCCCGCGCCCATCCTCACCCCCGCCACCAAGGCGCCGAAGGGGCAGCACGACATCAGCGGCTCGCGCGAGGACATGATCGCCACCGGCAACGTGACCAGCGAGGACTTCGACGCCGCGGCGGCGCTGGCGAAGAAGCTCTTCGCCGCCGGCCAGGCCGCGTGCGCGGAGCGCGGCCTCATCCTTGTCGACACCAAGTACGAGTTCGGCAAGACCGCCGACGGCCGGATGCTCGTCATCGACGAGATCCACACGCCGGACTCCTCGCGCTACTGGATGGCCGACACCTACGAGGCGCGCTTCGCCGCGGGCAAGGACCCCGAGCCGCTGGACAAGGACTTCGTGCGGCGGCACTACGTCGGCATCGGCTACCGGGGCGACGGCCCGCCGCCGCCCCTGCCCGACGAGGTGCGCGTGGGCGCGGCCCTCCGCTACATGGAGGCCTACGAGCGCATCACCGGCACCACCTTCGTGCCCGACATCCAGCCGCCCATCGCGCGCATCGAGAAGAACCTGCACATCGAGGAGTGAGGGACATGGCCAAGGCGACCGTGGTGGTCCGGCTCAAGCCGGAGGTGCTCGACCCGCAGGGCGACGCCGTGCGCAAGGCGCTGGAGAAGCTCGGCTTCGAGGGCCTGAAGGGCGTGCGCGTCGGCAAGATCATCGAGATCGAGATCGACGAGGCCCACGCGAAGGGCGACCTCGAGGCCCGCCTGGCGAAGATGGCGGACGAGATGCTCGCGAACCCGGTGATCGAGGACTACGAGGTCCAGGTCTGACCTCACCCCCCAGCCCCCTCTCCACGAAGTGGAGAGGGGGAGCGAGACGAGGGGTCACATCTGGATGGGCGTGGGCATGAAGAGCAGCACGAACATCACCAGGCTGAAGATGGCCACGCCGGCGCGGACCGGGTCCAGCTTGGCGCTGCCCGTCGGCGGGTGATCCAGCAGGGAGTGGCGGCGGAGCACGCCGCCGCGCACCTCCATCGCGATCAGCAGCCCCAGCCCCACGAACCACGCGACCCACGGCAGGACGCGCGGGGAGTCCTCCATGAACGCGGCGAAGCCGATGAGCAGGACGAGGGCGATGGCGCGGGTGCGGATGGTGAGCGTGCCCGGCTCCGGCTCGTCCCGCTCCCCCGGCGGGAGCTGCGCGCGCGTCGACAGCGTGCCGAGCACCGCCAGGATCTCGAACCACGCCAGCCAGAAGAGGGAGTTGCCGACGTTGTGCCCGAGGTGCACAAAACCCAGTCCGGCGCGCAGATCGCGCATGGTGTAGCCGGCGAAGCTGACGAAGAAGAAGGCGAGCACCGCCCGGTGGATGGTGACGGCGAAGCGATCCTGCCGCGGGCCGAAGAGGGCGTAGGCGACGTGCCCGCCGTCCAGCTGGCTCACCGGCAGGAGGTTGAGCATGGTGACGAGCATCCCCGCCCACGCGCCGAAGGCGACCGGGTGAAGGAGCAGCTCCTGCCCCGCCGGCTGCGGGCCGGCGAAGAGGTGGTCGAGCAGGCGCATCAGGAGGGACTCGCCCAGCTCCCCGCTGGTGACCCCGCTCGACGCGACGAGGTGCGAGTGCGCGACGCCCCAGGCGTACAGCGGGATCGCCACCGCCAGCCCGGCGAGCGGCCCGGACGCCCCGATGTCCAGCAACGCCTTGCGTGTCGGGATGCGGCCGCGCATCCGGATCACCGCGCCCATCGTGCCGAAGCCCAGGCCGGGCAGCGGGATGAAGTAGGGCAGCGACGCCTCCACCTTGTGGATGCGCGTGGCCACGTAGTGCCCGAACTCGTGGACCACGAGGATGCCGAGCAGCGCCCCGGTGAACTGCGCGGAGTGGATCCACGGGGCCCGGGTCTTGAGCGAGCCGTCCTCCAGCAGGAGGCCGGTGCCGAAGACGCTGAGCACCGTCAGCAGGAAGAGCAGCGCGTTGAGCCGCCAGCGCACCGGCGGAAGCGCCGCCTCGTCAGGCGCTTCGGAGGACGTCCTGTAGGGCTCTTGCGAGGCGCTCGAGCTGGGGTCGGAGCTGGGCATCGAGGGTTCCGAGATCGGTGTGCAGCCTGAGGGAGCCGCGCGCAAGCGAAGTCGAGTGGACGATGGTGACGCCCAGCTCGGCCGGGAGCAAGCTCGTCGTGGCCTGGAGCGCCGCCGCGTCCTGGGGGTGCGCCTCGATGCGCACCGTGCGCGCGCCCCGCGCCTCCCCCAGCGCCTGCCGCGCCAGCCGGGTCACCACCGCGCCGTCGAGCTGGATCGCCTCGCCGATCATGCGCTCGGCCAGCACCCTCGCCAGCTCCACCGCGCGCGCGAGGTCCGCCTCCGCCTGCTGCTCCTCCCGCCCGCGCAGGGCGAGGTACGTCGCCGCGAGCTTCGCCTGCTCGCGCGCCTCTGCCTCGGCGACCGCCGCGGCCACCGCGCCCTCCGCCTTGCCCTTCGCCTCCGCCACGATGCGCTCCGCCTCCGCGCTCGCCTCCGCCAGGATGCGCGAGGCCGCCTCGCGCGCCTCCATCTCCTCCCGCGCGATGCGCTGCCGCGTGGCGGGCGCGACCGATGGCTGCGGCCGCGGCAGGGGCGCCTCGCCGCGGATCACCCGCCCGCGCGTCACGCGCGCCACGTCAGCTCCGCGCGCTCCAGCTCCGCCACGACCACCGCCAGCTCCTTCGCCATGCCCCTCGCCCGCACCTCGCGGCTCGGATTGCCCAGCGCCGCCGCCAGCGCCGCCGCCTGCTTCACCCCGCCCTCGCCCAGCGCGGCGAGCGCAGCCTCCAGCGGCTCCCCCACCGCCACGCTCGTCGCAAGGAACGCCCGCTCCCACATCCTCGCGAGCATATCACCCCGGGCCGGCTGCCCTGAACCGCCCCTCCCGCTCGCTGACGCGCCCCTCCGCCACCAGCTTGTGCAGGTGCGCCTGAAGGCTCAGCATCGCGATGGGCCACACGTGCGGGGGCGTGTCGTCGTAGGCCTCCGGCACCAGCGCGTCCAGCGTCGCCTCCCCGGCCTTCTTCACCGCCGCGAGCACCTTGTCCTCCCGCATCAGCCGGTGCGCCACGTACTTGCGGAACACGCCCGACGGCTCGTCGATCGGGTCGCCGTGCGCGGGCAGCGCCACCCGCGCGCCGAGCGCCTCCAGCCGCTCCAGCTGCGCCAGGTACACCGCCATGTCACCGTCGCCCGGGGCGATCAGGATCGTCCCCACGCTGGCGACCATGTCCCCCACCACGAGCGCGCGATCCTGTGCATTGTACAAGCAAATGTGCCCGGGGGCGTGCCCCGGCGTGTGCAGCACCTCCCAGCGCTCTGGCTCCGGCCCCTCCAGCACCAGCGCCTCGCCCTCGTGGAGCTCCCTCGCCACGCGCACCTCCTCCGGCAACCGCGTGTGCGTCTCCGCGTGGGCCCACACCGGCAGGCCCAGCTCCACCGCGAGCTTCTCCGCGCCGCCCACGTGGTCCACGTGGTGGTGCGTGAGCACGATGGCCACCGGCCGCCGGCCGCTCGAGGGCAGGGCCCGCGCCCACTCGATCCACGCCCGCTGCTCGTCGGCGTACGGGGTGGCCGGCTCGACGAGCAGCACGTCCCGGGCGCCGAGCGCGTAGCTGTTGGTGTGCGTCGCCGGCGGCAGCGTGGGCGTCCGCGCGGCGAACGACTGGATGCCGGTGAGCACATCGCGAGGGCGCATCGCACGCAGTCTCCTCTCCCCCTCTCCACGAAGTGGAGAGGAGGGCGGGGGTGAGGTCAGCGTTCGACGACCAGGGCCAGCGCTTCGCCGCCGCCGATGCACAGCGTCGCCAGGCCGCGCTTCTTGTTCTGGTCCTTCATCGCGTACAGCAGCGTCGTGAGGATGCGCGCGCCGCTCGCCCCGATGGGGTGGCCGAGGGCCACGGCGCCGCCGCGCACGTTGACGCGCTGGGTGTCGATGCCCACCAGCTTCGCGCACGCCATGGCGACCACCGCGAAGGCCTCGTTGATCTCGTACAGGTCGATGTCGTTCGGCTTGATGCCCATCTTGGCGGTGACCTTCTCGATCGCCTTCGCCGGGGCGGTGGTGAACCACACCGGGTCCTGCGCCACGCCGTCGTACGCCACGATGCGCCCGAGCGGCTCCAGCTTGTGCTCCTTGACCGCCTTCTCGCTCGCCAGCACCAGCGCGCTCGCGCCGTCGTTGATGGAGGAGGCGTTGGCCGCGGTGATGGTGCCGTCCTTGCCGAACGCGGGCCGCAGCGAGGAGAACTTGTTCGGGTCGCCCTTGCCGGGGCCCTCGTCCAGCTTGACCAGCACCGGGTCGCCCTTGCGCTGCGGCACCTTCACCGGCTCGATCTCCGCGTCGAAGAGGCCCTCCTTCTGCGCGGCGAGCGCCCGGCGGAAGCTCTCCTTGGAGAAGTCGTCCTGCGCCTCGCGCGAGAACTTGTACTCCGCGGCGCACTTGTCGCCGCAGGTGCCCATGTGGACGTTGTTGTACGGGTCCCACAGGCCGTCGTGGATCATCCCGTCGACCATCGTGGTGTTCCCCATGCGCAGCCCGCTGCGGGCGCCGAAGACGTAGTACGGCGCCGACGACATGGACTCCATGCCGCCGGAGACGACGAGGTCGGCGTCGCCCAGCGCGATGGTCTTCGCCCCGAAGATGACGGCCTGCAGGCCGGAGCCGCACACCTTGCCCACGGTGGTGGCGGGGGTGGTGTTGGGGATGCCGCCGTAGATGGCCGCCTGCCGCGCGGGCGCCTGGCCGACCCCGCCGCAGAGCACGTTGCCCATGAAGACTTCCTGGATCGTCTCCGGCGCGAGCTTGGCGCGGGTGAGCGCCCCCTGGATCGCGGCGGCGCCGAGGCGAGGCGCGGGGACGTTGGCGAGCGAGCCGAGGAAGGCGCCGATGGGGGTGCGCGCGGCGGAGACGATGTAGACGGGTGCGAAGGCCATGGTGAGCTCCCGGGGCTGAGGTTGGCGGGCCTTTCCATAGCACCGGGCCGAACGGTTCGCAGCACCTTGGCGTTTGAGTTACGCTGGATGCTGGCCCTCGGAATGACCCGGACTTTCCGCTGCCCGCACTGCGGCCACACCCACCAGGCTGGCGTGACCGTCTGCCCGACGACAAGGCAGCCGATCGGGCGGCGTCCCACGCGCTCCTACCCCGGCCCGACGGGAGCAGGCGCCGAGCGACCCGGGCTGGTGGTCCCGCGGCCGATGAGCGCGCGCTCGGCGGCGGCGCCCCCGCGCGGGCCCGCCCCGCTCCCCGCGCGCCGGTCGCTCGTCGGTCAGACGATCGACGGCAAGTACCGCATCACGGCCGTGCTCGGCGAGGGCGGCATGGGCAGCGTCTTCGAGGCGGAGCACGTGGCCATCGGCCGCGCGGTGGCCGTGAAGGTGCTGCACCCCGCGCAGGCGCGGAAGAAGGTGGCGGTGAAGCGCTTCCACCAGGAGGCGCGCGCGGCGGGCGCCATCGGCCACCCCAACATCTGCGAGGTCTACGACATCGGCACGCTGCCGGACGGCAGCCCCTACCTGGTGATGGAGCGCCTGCGCGGCGAGACCCTCTCCGCGCGCCTGGCCGCGGAGGGCGGCCTGCCCTTCGCCGAGGCGATCGACATCCTCATCCCGGTGCTCTCCGCGCTGGGCGCGGCGCACGGCCTCGGGATCCTGCACCGCGACATCAAGCCGGAGAACGTCTTCCTCGCCGAGCGGCCCGGCTTCTTCCCCGCCGGCCGCTCGCCGGAGGAGGCGGACCGCACCACCACCGTGAAGCTGCTGGACTTCGGCGTCTCCAAGGTGCTCGCGCCGATGAGCACCGGCGAGTGGGAGGAGGAGACCGACCTCACCAAGACGGGCATGGTGATGGGCACGCCCTACTACATGTCGCCGGAGCAGGCGCGCGGGGATCGCAACCTGGATGCGCGCGTGGACCTCTATGCGTGCGGCGTCCTCCTCTACGAGCTGCTCACCGGCAGGCGCCCCTTCACCGCCTCCAACTACAACGCGCTGCTGCTTCAGATCCTCACGCAGGAGCCCCCGCTCCCCTCCTCGCTGCGCCCGACGATCCCCGCGTCGCTGGAGGCCGTCATCGCGAAGGCGATGGCCAAGAACCGGGACGAGCGCTTCGGCTCGGCGCTGGAGCTGCAGCAGGCGCTCGTCCGGGCGCGCTCCGAGCTCATCCGCGCGAGCGGGACGCGCACGCCGGTCGCGCGTGTCGCCGCGCCCACACCCGGGCCGGCGAGCGTGAGCAGCGCCAGCGTGGAGATCCCCATCACCTTCGTGGAGGCGGGCGCGACGCCTGTGGAGGCCCCCGCGGCGAAGGGAGACGACTGGGACCACCCCACCACGCCGCGGATGCCCGCGCCGGACGTCGCGCCCGACGACCTGCCGTCGTCGCCGTACGACGACGAGGAGGGCGCCAACGAGACGGTGCGCATCGACCCGGCGAAGCTCGCCGCCAAGCCGCCCATCCGCCGCAAGCCCTCCGACCCCGGCTTCGACGCCGAGGACACCGCGCGCATGGAGACGCACGAGGTCGAGCAGATCGCCGCGGCGCTCCGTGAGGCCCGCGAGAAGGAGCGCGCGAAGCGCAGAGGGGGCCGCTAGCTACAGGAGCTGCGCCTTGATGGATTGCGTCTCGTCGCGCTCCTTCAGCGCCTCCAGGATGATGACGGCGGTCTCCTCGATGGCGCGGCCGGTCACGTCGATGACCGGCCAGTGCGGGTGCTTGCCGAAGATGCGCTGCGCGTAGGCGAGCTCCTCCTTCACCTGCTCCGCGAGGCCGTAGCTCGCGTCGGTGGGCATGCCGAGCTGCTTCAGCCGCGCCTTGCGGATCTCCACGAGCTGGTTGATCTCGATCGTCAGCCCGACGACGCGATCGTGCGGCGCCTCCTCCAGCTCCGGCGGGGGCTCGATGCCGAGGACGATGGGCAGGTTGGCGACCTTCAGCCCGCGCTGCGCCAGCAGCGTGGAGAGCGGCGTCTTGGAGGTGCGGCTCACGCCCACCAGCACCAGATCCGCCTTGCGGAAGTTGCGCGGCTCCTTGCCGTCGTCGCTCTTGACGGTGAACTCCACCGCCTCGATGCGGCGGAAGTACTCGTCGGAGAGCGGGAGCATCGCGCTCGGCATGTTGATGGGCTGCCTGTCGAGGAAGGTGCCCAGCCGCCCGATGAGCGAGCCGATGAGGTCCAGCGCCTCGATCTTCAGCTCGTAGCTCTGCGAGTGGATGAACTCGCGCAGCTCCGGGCTGACCACGGTGAAGACGACCAGCGCGCCGTCGCGGGCGGCCTGCTCGAGCACGGGGCGGGCAGCCTCCTTGGTGCGGATGCGTGTGTGGAGCTTGATCTGCGCCCCCGAGTGGGGAAATTGCAGCATCGCCGCGCGGACCACCTTCTCGGCGGTCTCCCCGGTCGAGTCGCTCAGGATTTCGATCCGCTTGCCTTCCACCATGCCTCCAGTCACCGGGGAGGGAGTGTAGCCCAAGCCGCCGCGGATCGCGCGGGAGACCTGCGCGTGGCGCGGTGCGGCGTTCTGCCATGCGTGGCAGGGGTCTGTCTCTGCCACGGAGCTCTCGCCGGTCCGCGCACCGCAGTCGGCGAGCCGCGCCCCCTTTCGTCACCGGCGTGTACGTGCGCGTTCTGGTCTGGCGGCGGCCGTCCACGGCGAGCGTGACGCGCGAACACGGAGCCTTGTCGCGATTCGCCGACGCACGATACATTGAGCGTCTCTGCGCGTTGCTCGCTCACGAGCCGGCGCAGGGGAAGAAGGTCGTGACGCACGCGCGCCCATCGGCCATCGGCGCGGGGCGCGCGGCCGCAAGGAGGTGCCATTCGTGAAGCAGCAATTCATCGTGCTCGTGGGTGCCAGCGCAGTCCTCGTCGCTTGCGGAACATCCACGCCCGCGCCGGCCTATCCCTACCACCCGACCCCCCGACCCCACTCGACCGCGACCACCCATCACCCGCTCTCCGACGCGCCCGTGGCAAGCGAGACGAAGCCCCGAGACACCGCGGTCCACGAGTCGCAACCGCCCCCCGCGCCGGCCCACCGGTCGCCTCCGGTCGAGGACCCGAAGCTCTTCTCGAGCTTCGTCGACATCATCAAGCGGACGGTGCCGACCGGTGACCAGGGCGCCGCGGTCGCCGTGCGCTTCGTGAACACACAGACGGGCTACCGCTACAGCTCCGGGTTCGTCTCGGAGAAAGGCTTCGTCCCGTTCCAGGGCTTCCCGGGCAAGTCGATCGCCATCGCGACGAGCGACGCGGGCGAGACGTTCACGATTGTCATGTCGACGATGCGCCCCGGCCACTTCGAGTGCGGCACGCAGCCCGACTTCGCCCTCGAGTTCGCGACCGCGGGCGTCCGCGGCAACGACCCCCAGGCGAGCTGGTCCGACAACCCCAACGGCGACTGCGAGATTGACATCTACGCCGGCGACAACCCCGGCGACTACCAGGGCAAGATCTCCGGCAAGCTCATCTCGAACGATGGCAAGACCGTCTTCACGCTCGAGGCCGGCTACTTCTACGCGCGCCGCCCGTACCTCGCGGGGCAGGCTCCCGCCGGACCCAGCCCTTCGACCCGCCCGCCGCCGCCGGGCAACCCGAAGCTCATCCACTGAGCCGTCGTGCCGGCCTCGCACCGGCACGTTGCCGCGCGGCCTCAAGCCGGACCGACGAAGTCCTCACGCCCGTAGAGCGCCACGAAGGGCACCTCCGCGGCGATAGCCTCGCCGCCGCCCTCCTTGCGGTCCACCAGCGCCACCACGCCCGCCACCTCGTAGCCGGCGGCGCGCAGCTTCGCCACCGCCTTCAGGGTGGACCCGCCCGTCGTCACCACGTCCTCCAGCAGCGCCACGCGCGTGCCCGCCGGCAGGTGCGTGTTGCCCTCCAGCTCGCGGCGTGAGCCGTGGTCCTTGGCGTCCTTGCGCACGTAGACGGCGTCGAGCGGCGCGCCGCGCTGGAAGCTCAGGAGCGCGACCGCGCTGGCGAGCGGGCAGCCACCCAGCTCCACCCCCGCCACGGCGCCCACCCGCGGGAAGGTCCCGAGCGCGTTGAGCATCACCTCGCCGGCGAGGGCGTGGCCCTCCGCCAGGAGCACCGTCTGCTTGCAGTCGATGAAGAAGTCGCTCTCCTTGCCGGAGGCGAGCACGACGCGCTTGCGCGCATAGGAGCGCTCGCGGAGCAGCTCGAGCAAGCGCTCGCGCGAGGCCATCACTTCTTCTTGGTCAGCGCACCCCGGGCGCCCTTCTTGAGGGCGGGCACCACCGGACGCGGCGGCGACTTGGCGCCGGAGATGGCGACGGCGGAGGCCTTCTTGCCGGTGACCTTCGGCGCCGAGGCGCGAGCGGGCGGCGGCGGGCGGCGCGCGGGCGCGGCCTTGGGAGCGGGCTTCGCCGGAGCCTTCACCGCCACCTTCGCGGGGGCGGCCTGCGCCGCGGGCGCGGGGCGCGCTGCCTGCGCCGGGCGGCGTGCGCCGGGGAGCGGGGCGCCGCCCTCGCCGGTCTGCACGTAACCGCGCAGCAGCGCGCCTGGGGCGATCGCGATGCGCGGAGCGTGCACGTCGCCGACGACGCGCGCGCCCTCTTCCAGGAGCACGGCCTCCGCGCCGTTCAGATCGCCCTTCACCGCGCCGCGCACGACGACGCGGCGCGCGTGGATGGTGGCGCCCACGGTGCCGCCCTGCTCGACGACCACCTCGCCGGTGGCCTCCAGCTCACCCTCCAGGTGGCCCTCGATGCGCACGTCGTGGCCACCGGTGACGCGACCGCGCACGCGCGTGCCACGGCCGATGATCGTGCTGTCCGCGCTCGCCATGCGTCCTCTCCGTCACACGTCCATGTCGACGTTGCCCTTGAACTGGGCGCCGTCGGCGATGGTGATGCGCGAGGCCTTGACGTTGCCGACGACGCGCGCGCCCGACTGCAAGTCCACGCGATCGGTGGAGAGGATGTTGCCGGTGACCTGCCCGGCGACCGTCATCGGCCCGCCCTGGATGTCCGCCTCGACGACCGCGCCGGCGTCGACGGTGACGCCCTCCTTGGCGTTCAGCTTGCCGCGGATGGTGCCCTGCACCACCACGTCCTCGTCGGCGATGACCTCGCCCTCGATGGTGATCCCTGCGCCGATGACCGTGCTCGCCATCTGTTTCCCTCTCCGGTGGTGGATGTCTACCGCGACCTGCCGCCGCCGAGCTCCGGCGGAAGCTCGAACTCGGCGTCGATGCGGCCCGACACCTGCGCCCCCTCCTCGATGCTGATCTCCGAGCCGCGCAGGTCCCCGCGGACGCGCGCGGTGGCGAGGACGCGCACCGGGCCGGTGGCGTTGACGTGCGACTGCACCTGCCCGCCCAGGGTGACCGACGAGGCCTCGAGCTGCTCGCTGGTGACGGACGCGCCGTCGGCGACCGTCAGCTCCCCGCGGACGAGGATGTCGCCCTCCACGGTGCCCTCGATGGTGAGGTCGCCCTCGCCGCTGATGCGCCCGCGCACGCGCACGCCCGCCCCGAGGACGGCGACGTCTCCCCGCGCGCTGCGGCTGCTGGTGGTTCGCGCCTGAGCCATGAGCCGGGCGCACCCTAGTACAAGCCCGCGGCGGTGTCATCCAGGGCCTTCGGGGCCTACTTCTCGCGGCGGAGGGACACCTTCAGCGACCCGCTCGCGCGGTAGACGGCGCGGTCCGGGTAGGCGGCGCGCACGCAGCGCTCCAGCTCGGGCGTGCGAGGGATGGCCACGATGACGTCCTGGTGGGGGTAGAGCGAGAGGGGGAGGTTCTGCGTCAGGTCGAGCGGGTCGACGCCGCCCGTCCCGGGGGCGGCGAGCACCAGCGCGTGATGCACGTCGCCGCCGCGGATGGCGCGCTCCAGGCGGTTCTCGTCGGCGACGGCGGTGCGCTCGTAGGGATATACGAGCGGCGCGATGCGCACGACGCCGAGGATCATCGCGGCCACGGCCACCGCGAAGGGGCCACCGGCCGTCAAGGCGGGGCGGCCCCACCCGTGCCGGGTGGCGGCGCTGCGCCACATGCGGGCGAGCGCGACGCCGGTGCCGACGGCCATCGGCACCATCAGGATCATCTGGTAGCGGGGGCCGTAGCCCCAGTCGAAGCCGCGCCCCAGGTTCAGGTACGCGTAGAAGCCAAGGACGGGCGCCAGGCTGAAGAAGAGGATGGTGTTGAGCGCACGTCCGCGCCGGCCGAGGGACGCCAGGCCCGCGAACCCGACGGCGAGCGACACCGGCCACCAGCCGTAGGAGCCCGTCGCCAGCGGGAAGCCCCAGCGCCACTCGTCCGGCTTGGGCGCGAGGATCTCGAACTTGTTCCACGGGTGGATCATCGCGGTGAGCGAGTAGCCGGTGGTGAACCACTTGCCGAGCTGCACCCGCAGGATGAGGAGCGTGAGACCCCCGATCAGCACGAAGGGACCGGCGATGGCGAGCACCGTCTTCGGGGCGAAGCGTTGCCGCGCCAGCGCGTAGAGGAAGTACAGGAAGAGCCCGATACCCAGCCCCCCGCCGTCCACCGGTCGCGTGGCGAGCATGAGCGCGGCGCAGCCACCGAGCACCGCGCCCCAGCGCAGCGGGTGACCCGGGCGCGAGGAGGGGCTCGCCAGGAGGAGCAGCGCCTCCAGCGCCCAGACGAACGCACCGATCTCGAAGAGGTGCGAGAAGCGCGAGCCGCCGTTGATGAGGAAGGTGGCGCCGGCGCTCGTGGCGAGGGCCGCGCAGACGCCCGCCGCGCGCACCGCCCGCGGCGACGCCGTGCCGTCGTCGGCGAGCGCCATGGCCCGGCGCGACAGGCGGGCGAGCCCGACGACCACCCACCCGAAGCAGAAGGCGCCGGAGAGCCACGGCACGCGCAGCCACACGAAGGGCACCATGAAGTACGACCAGCCCGGCGTGTACTGGGAGAACTGCTTGCCCACGTAGGTGAAGACCCAGAAGTTCTGGAAGGCGGGCGTACAGGGCGGCGGCGTCGCGTATGCGTGCAGCTTCGCGAAGATGGCCGCCTGGAAGGTGTAGGCCCACTCGTCGGAGCTGCCGATCATGCGCTCCAGCACCACCAAGCCGACGAGCGCGGCGAGCGTCGTGGCCAGGCCGAAGAGCAGCAGGTCGCCGGGGTGGCGCTCCTCCGTCGCGCGCGATGCGCCCGGCGCCGCGGTGACGTGCGCGCGGTACAGGCCGGCGAGCAGACCGCACCACGCGAGGTGGAGCGAGAGCATCTCGAAGTTGGAGGACTGGATGTAGCCGGTGAGCCAGTAGAGCGCCCCCTCGCCGGCGAACGCCCAGAGGACCGCGCTCCAGCGACCGGCGAGGATCGTCGCGACGGTGGCGAGCGCCGCGATCGCGTAGAGCGTGTGCTCGAAGGAATGGGGCCCGGGGTGGAGCCCGACGCCCGCCTCGAAGGCGCCGAGCTCCGGCGCGACGGCCGCGAGCACGACCGCCGCCTGCATGGCTGCCTTCGACGCCACGGACCGGCCCGACTGATGCCAGAGCACCGCCGAGACGACGATGCCGATGCACGAGTTTGCCGCCTCGTACGCTTCGACGAAGTTCGAGGTGTAGGGGGTGTGCAAGCGGCGCGAGTATCGCGCTGCGGCCCCGTTGCCGCACACCGAAAAGTGCGCTTGAATCGCCAGCCCTCGCCATGCCGACGCTCACCGTTCATGCGGAAGGACCCACCGGTCCCCGGCCGTGTCGCGTCGCCCCATGAACGTCATCGCGAGGCTGAAGGCGCCGCGCGCCTCCACGGTCTTCTACTGGGTGGTCGCGCTCTTCGCGACGGCGCCCGCCTGGATTGTGCGTCACCCGCCGCTCGAGGACCTGCCGTTCCACATCGCGACGATCCGGGTGATTCACGACTTCGGCGACCCGGCCCTGCACTTTCAGGACTACTACACCCTGAACCTGCTCCACACGTCGTACCTCGGGTACTATCTGGTGGGGTCGCTGTTCGCGTACGTGCTCGGCGCCTACAAGGCCAACATCCTGCTGATGTGCCTGTACCTCGGGGGCACGCCGCTGGCGCTGCGCGAGCTCCTCAAGGCGCTGAAGAAGGACGAGCGCCTGTGCCTCTTCGCCGTGCCGCTCGTCGTGAACGTGATGTTCCTCTACGGGCTCTTGCCGTTCGTCCTCGGCTTCCCGGTCATGTTCCTGGGGATGGCGTACACCGCGCGCGACATCGAGCGCCCGACGCGCAGGACCGGGGTGATCCTGGCGATCGTGGGCGTGGCGCTCTTCTTCACACACGTCCTGCCGTTCTTCCTCTTCGGCGTCGTCTACATCCTCTTCTTCCCGTGGACGCGCCCGTCGCGCTGGGTCCGCGCGGCGCTCCCCGGGGTCCCCTCGGCGCTGTGCGCGCTCTGGTGGTTCCTGGGATCGGATGCGGGCAAGGCTGCGGAGCACGGCCACCGCAGCGGAGGGATCTTCGCGGCCCCGCCGCTCGAGACGTCCTTCTCCCAGATCTTGCAGTGGTCGACCAACGTCTTCAAGGATCAGTCCGACGAGAAGTGGCTCCTCCTGCTGGTGATGACGGCGATCCTCGCCATGGGTCTCTCGCAGGGCGAGTCGGACCGCTCCAGCCCCCTCTCACGCCGCTTCTTCCCGGTGGTGCTCCTCTGCATCGTCGGCTTCGTCACGCTGGCGGATCACCTTGGCGACGTGTGGCTCCTCGCGCAGCGCTTCCCGGTGCCCGGACTGCTCTGCGCCATCCCCCTGCTGCGGATGCCGCGCAACCCCACCCGCGGGCTCGTCGCCGTCGCGGCCGTGCTGTTCGTCTGCTTCGGCAGCATCGTCAACACGTGCAAGCACTTCATCAAGTTCGAGGTGGACGAGGTCGGCGACTTCGACGGCGCCATCGACGCGATGGAGCCCGGCAAGAAGGTGTGCGGGCTCATCTACGACCGCGGCTCCTCCGTCGTGCCGAACGCGCCGTTCCTCCACTTCGTCTCGTACTACCAGGCGGAGAAGGGCGGCCTGGTGATGTTCTCCTACGCCGGCTTCCCTCACTGGCCGTTCCAGTACAGGCCGGGCAAGCTGCCACCGCCCGGGCGCCCCGCGCGGCTTCGCTGGGAGTGGACGCCCTCGCAGACCCCCTTCCGCGAGATCTACCCGTACTACGACTACGTCCTCGAGCGCGGCAATGGCTTCCACCCGCCCCCGGGGACCTACCACCGGATCTTCAGCGAGGACCGCTGGCAGGTCTGGCAGAGGGACTGACGTGAAGGTCGTCGTCACGGGCGGCGCGGGCTACATCGGCTCGCACATGACGGCGCTCCTCCTCGAGCGCGGCCATGAGGCGTGCGTCGTCGACGATCTCTCCGGCGGCCACCGCGACGCCGTCCCGGCGAGCGCGACGCTCGTGGTCGCGAAGACGAGCGACCCGGCGATGCTCGACGCGTGCCGCGGCGCCGACGCGGTGATCCACTTCGCCGGACGCATCCAGGTCGGGGAGTCGGTCACCAACCCGCGCAGGTACTGGCAGGACAACCTCGTCGAGAGCCTCGCGGCGCTGGACGCCGCGCTCGAGGCGCGCACCCCGGCGTTCGTCTTCTCGTCCACCGCCGCCGTCTACGGAACGCCCGACGCGACCCCCATCGTGGAGGAGCATCCGACGCGGCCGATCAACCCTTACGGGGAGACGAAGCTCGCCTTCGAGCACGCCCTCGCCGGCTACGCGCGCGCGTACGGGATCGCCTGGTCGGCGCTCCGGTACTTCAACGCGGCGGGGGCGTTCGGCGGCCTGCGCGAGCGCCACGACCCGGAGACGCACCTCATCCCGCTCACCCTGGCCGCGGCCGCGGGGTCCGGCCCTCCGCTACGCCTCTTCGGCACCGACTGGCCCACGCCCGACGGCACCTGCATCCGCGACTACGTCCACGTGCGTGATCTGGCGCTCGCGCACCTCGCAGTGCTCGAGCACCTGCGCGCGGGCGGCCCGGGCGGCGCGTTCAACGTGGGCTCGGGCAAGGGCGCCTCGGTGCGCGAGGTCATCGCCGCGGTCCAGGACGTGACCGGAGCGCGCGTTCCGGTGATCGAGTCGCCGCGTCGGGCAGGCGACCCAGCCGTGCTCGTCGCCTCGGTGGAGAAGGCGCGACGCGTGCTCGGGTGGACACCGACGATCGGCCTGCGCGAGATCGTGGCGTCCGCGGCGGCGGCCGCCGGGGCCGCGCCCCAGGCGTGATCTGATACCATCCGCGCGGCATGGCCCGGCCCACGCTCAGTCTCGTCCTGCCCGTCTACGACGAGGAGCAGGTCATCCCGGAGCTGCACCAGCAGCTCCAGGAGTTCTTGAAGGCGCTGGCCACCGACGCCGAGGTCGTCTTCGTGGACGACGGCTCGCGCGACGCGACCTTCGAGCTCTTGCAGAAGCTCGTCGAGCAAGACGCGCGCTACCGCATCCTGTCCTTCTCGCGCAACTTCGGCCACCAGACGGCGATCACCGCGGGCGTGGATCACGCCCGGGGCGAGGCTGTGGTGGTGATGGACGCCGATCTGCAGGACCCGCCGTCGGTCGTGCTGGAGATGATGCTGAAGTGGCGCGAGGGCTACGACGTCGTCTACGGCAAGCGGCAGTCGCGCGCGGGGGAGACCTTCTTCAAGAAGATCACCGCGAAGGCCTTCTATCGCCTCTTCGCCGCGATGATCCCGATCCAGGTGCCGCTGGACACCGGCGACTTCCGCCTGATGAGCCGGCGCGTCGTGCTCACCCTCCGCGCGCTCCGCGAGACGCACCGCTTCGTCCGGGGGATGGTGTCGTGGGTCGGCTTCCGCCAGACCGCCGTGCTCTACGACCGGCCCGCGCGCTTCGCCGGCACGACGAAATACCCGCTCCGCAAGATGGTCCGCTTCGCGGTGGACGGCATCACGTCCTTCAGCGTGCTCCCGCTGCGCTTCTCGACCTACCTCGGGGTCACGATGAGCGCGCTCAGCGTGCTCTACGCCATCTGGGCGGTGATCGTGCACTTCTTCCTGAAGCGGACGGTGCCCGGCTGGACAGCCACGGTGGTGCTCATCTCGCTGCTGGCCTCGGTGCAGCTCCTGATGATTGGCATCCTGGGCGAGTACGTCGGGCGCATCTACGAGGAGGTGAAGCGCCGGCCGCTCTACGTGATACGCGACCGCGTCAACCTCGAGCCCGACAAGGACGACGACTGAGCCGCCCCGGAGTCGCGGTGGCGGCGGGTCCGCGCGGCGAGCCGTCCCGCCCAGACCCGCCACCGGGTGCAAGCGCGGTGACTTTGCACCGACTTCAGGTAAGCTCGCCGCGCTTTGGAGAAAGACAAAGCCGGCCCTTCGGTGTGGACGCTCGCGCGCCGATGGGCGTTCGCCGCGGTGCCGCTCGTCGCCGTCGTCGAGCTCGGCCTGCACGTCTCCCAGGTCAACGGCGTCACCTCCGACGCCGACTGGGCGCAGGCGAAGCAAGAGGTGCAGAAGCGCGTCAAGCCGGACGACCTGGTCGCCTTCGCGCCACGCTGGGTGGATCCCATCGGCCGCGAGAAGTTCGGCCCGCAGATCGCCACCCTGGAGCGGGAGGCGTACCCCGACGTCACCCGCTTCCCCCGCGCGCTGGAGGTCTCCATCCGCGGCGAGCACGTGCCCGACCTCGCCGGCTGGAAGACGGTGGAGACGACGCGCGCCGGCGCCATCACCATCACCACCCTGCAGAACCCCTCGCCCGTCGTGCTGAAGGACGACCTGCTCCGCCACGCCGGCAAGCCGGACATGCACGTCTACCTGGCGGAGACCAGCGGCGCGCGCGATTGCCCCTTCATTCACAGCAGCCCGCGCAGCGGCGGCCTGGGTTTCGGCCCCGCCATCCCGGGCGATCGCTACCAGTGTCAGGGCAACGCGCTCGTGGGCCTGACGGTCCTGCCGGATCTGAACTACCTGCCACGCCGGTGCTTCTACGCGCCGCCGCAGGGCGCGGGCAGCGTGCTGCTGGTGAAGTTCGACGCCATCCACTTCGGTCGCGGGCTGCACGGCCATCACGGCCTGTACGTGGAGGCGGAGCGCGACAAGAAGGGCGCGCCGGTGACCCTGCTCTTCCGCTCGGGGCAGCGCCCCATCGGCAGCGTGGTGCACCGCGACGGCGACGGCTGGAAGGGCTTCGAGCTGGACACGAGCGATCTGGACGGCCAGACCGCCGAGCTGGAGGCGGAGATCAGCTCGCCAAGCGGTGACCGGCGCATGTACTGCTTCGAGGCGGACACGCGATGAGCACCCAGGAGAAGAAGCCGGGCGAGGGGGTGGACGCAGAGGAGGAGACGTCCGCGGAGCGCGGGAGCGAGCGCGAGCGCGAGGGCGAGCGCGGGAGTGAGGGGAAGGGTGACGGGAAGTCGGCGAGCTCGGGGTTCGACTGGCGGGGGCTGATCACGCTGCCGCAGAAGATCGGGTGGCGGGATCAGGTGATCGGCTTCGGGCTGGCGGCCACCTACGTGATCTGGCTGCTCGCCACCGCGCGCAACCTGGGGTTCGCGCGCGACGAGGGCTTCTACTTCCGCGCCGCGCAGGACTACGCGCACTGGTACCAGCTCCTCTTCACGCACCCCGCGCAGGCGGTGCAGCGCGCCGCCATCGACGGTCCGTGGAGCAACAACCACGAGCACCCGGCGCTCATGAAGACGCTCTTCGGGTTCTCCTGGACGTACCTCTACCAGCGCTGGCACCTCTTCCACGACGCCAGCACCTCCTTCCGCTTCCCGGCGATGTGCACCGCCGGCATGACCCTCTGGATCACCTACCTCTTCGGCGCGCGCACCTGGTCACGCCGCTCGGGCTTCATGGCGGCGTCGCTCCTCGCGCTCATGCCGCGCGTCTTCTACCACTCCCACCTCGCCTGCTTCGACGTCCCCATCATGGCGATGTGGACGGCCTGCATCTACGTCTACTGGCGCTCCCTGCAGGAGGGCGGCCTGGGCTGGGCGATCGCCAGCGGCGTCATGTACGGCCTCACGCTGGAGACGAAGCACAACGCGTGGATCCTCCCCGCCGTCTTCGTCCCCCACGCGATCGTGGCGATGTGGAAGCCCATCTCCCGCGAGGTGAAGGTGGGGCGGCTGCCCCTGCCCACCAGCCTCATCGCGATGGCCACCATCGGCCCGCTCGTCTTCTACGCGTTCTGGCCCTGGCTGTGGAACGACACGTTCGCGCGTCTCGACGCGTACGTGAGCTTCCACATGAACCATGTCTATTACAACATCGAGTACCTGCACAAAAACTACTTCAGCGCGCCCTCGCCCACCTCGTACGCGCCGGTGATGATCGCCGCGACGGTGCCCACCGTGACGCTGGTGCTCTTCGCCGTGGGAGCCTTCGACCGCCTGCGCGCCCTGACACTGCGCTTCTTCGACTTCGTCCGCGGCAAGCGCGGCGACGCCCCCCGCCCCCCGCGCGACCGCGCCGAGAGCGATCTGCTCTTCTTCCTCGCCATGAGCTCGGCCATCGCCGTCTTCTTCCTGCCCAAGACCCCCATCTTCGGCGGGACGAAGCACTGGATGCCGGCGTACCCCTTCCTCGCCCTCTTCGCCGGCCGCGGCTTCGAGCTGTGCGCCGACAAGATGAAGGACGCCGTGGTGTGGCTGAAGACCGCGCAGCAGCGCGTCGCCGCCCAGATCGCCCTCGCCGCGCTGATCATCACGCCGCCGCTCGCCATCACCATCCACTCCCACCCCTTCGGCCTCTCCTCCTACGTGCCCTTCGTCGGGGGCACCGCCGGCGGCGCAGACCTGGGGCTCAACCGGCAGTTCTGGGGCTTCACGACCCAGAGCCTGGAGCCGTACTTCGCGCGCTCCGCCCCGCCGCACGCGCGCGTCTTCATCCACGACACCGCGTGGGATTCGTGGAACCGCCTGATCCAGGAGGACCGGGTGCGCCCGGACCTGCAGGCCGTCGGCAGCCCCAGCGAGGCGCAGATCGCCATCGTCCACCTGGAGAAGCACATGCGCGGCGTCGCCTACCAGATCTGGGTGGTCTTCGGGACCGACAAGCCGGACTACGTGCTGACGCACGACGGCGTCCCCATCATCACCGTCTACAAGCGCTGATTGAGGGCGGCGGCCACGGCGGCTTCGGGGTGCCGCGCGGATTTTTCCCACCGGCTTAGGGCTACGCGCGGCGCGCGGCGGGGAGTATCCTCGTTCGGCTCGGCCCTCGCCGGGCGCTCGCCACCATGCCCGCCGAGAAGCTCACCGTCGGTTGCGTCGTCGCCGACAAGTACAAGCTGGAGGAACGCCTCGGCGGCGGAGGCATGGGGGACGTGTACCGCGCGCAGCACATGCTCGCCGGGCGCACGGTGGCCATCAAGCTGCTGCGCCGCGACTACACCGGCGATCAGGACCTGACGCGCCGCCTCTTCCTGGAGGCGCAGGCGGTCAACAAGATCCGCCACCCGGCCATCGTGGACGTGCTCGACGCCGGCTTCGCCGACGACGAGCGCCCGTACGTCGTCATGGAGTACCTGGAGGGCGCCAGCCTCGCGCAGGCCCTCTCCCGCGTCGGGCGGCTGGACCTCGCCACAGCGCTCGCCGTCGTGCTGCCGATGCTCGGCGCGCTGGACGCCGCGCACCGCCATGGCATCGTCCACCGCGATCTGAAGCCGGAGAACGTGTACCTCGCCGACGTGGACGGGGAGGTGCGCGTCAAGCTGCTGGACTTCGGCATCGCCAAGGTGCTCGACACGCCCAGCGACGCCTCCCCGCGCACCAACACCGGGGTCATCTTCGGCACGCCGGACTACCTCTCGCCGGAGCAGGCCTCCGGCGAGGTAAACCTGGACGGTCGCAGCGATCTCTTCGCCGTCGGCACCGTGCTCTTCGAGCTGCTCACCGGGCGGCGCCCCTTCGAGGCGCAGACGGCCATCGCCACCGCGTACCGCATCGTGCACGTGCAGGCGCCGACGCTCGCCTCCGCGGGCGTGTCGGTCCCGCCGGTGGTGCAGGTGGCGCTGGACACCGCGCTCGCCAAGCGCCCCGACGACCGCTACTCGACGGCGTCCTCCTTCGCCGACGCCCTCGCGCCGGTGGTGCCCGGCGGCGCGTCGCGGCGGCGGCTGCTCCGCGCCCTGCTCGACGCCGCCTTCGCCCTGCAGCCGACGCAGGCCGCGCCGGCCGTCGGGGCGCAGCCGTCCCTCAGCTTCGAGCCCTCCTTGCCTCGCGTCGTCGGGGAGAAGAGCGCGGAGCCCGTCGTCTACGATCTGGTCGACACGCCCATGCCCACGGCGCCCCCGCCGGAGGACGGACCGCGGAGTGATCGCGCGCTCGCCTCGCCTGCGCGCGTGCCCGCCGCGCCGACGATGGTCTCCAACAGCTACGTCGCGCCGGCGGCGACGCCCCCGCTGCCGGTGCGCGAGCGCATGCCCTCCCGCCCGTCCTTCGTGGACACGCCGCACACGCCGCACACGCTCTCGTCGTCCGCCGCGCCCCTGCCGCCGATGCGGCCCCCCATGCGGAGCGAGCCGCGCCTGCAGGAGCGCCCGTCCAGCCCGCGCCTCTCCGACCGGCAGTCCAGCCCGGACCTCTCGCCCACGCCGTCGGCACGCGCCAGCCTGCGCGAGCCCTCCTCGGTGGAGCGCATCTCGTCGCGCCTCTCGTCCTCGCCGGTGGGCACCCTCGCGTGGAAGCCGCGCGCCCTCCCGGCGGCGGCGCGTCGCGCCCACACCCGCGGCACCTTCCCCCGCGCGCTCTGCAAGTGGGTCGAGCGTGGCTTCGGCGCGGAGGGGCGCGATCAGGTGCTCGGCATGCTGCAACCCGACCTCGCCGATTCCTACCGCACCGATCGCTTCAACGCCCTGGTCTGGTACGACCTGGAGGCCTCCGACGCCCTGCTCGAGGCCGCCGCCTTCGCCCTCATGCGCGGCGACGGCGCGCAGTGGCGCCGCCTGGCGCGCGACAACTTCGAGCGCGAGCTCGGGTCCATCTTCCGCCCCACGCACCACCAGAGCGATCCGATGACGCTGCTCAAGCGCGTGCCGGCCGCGTGGGGGCGGCTCTTCGACTTCGGGACGGTCAAGATGACCGAGACGACGGGCTCCGACTCGCACCGGCGCGGCCCGGACAGCTCGGCGCCCTCCGGCCCGGTCTCACGCATCATGTTCCGCGTGGACGGCTTCGAGGCCGCGAGCCTCGCCCTGCGCTACGTCGTCACCGGCACGCTGGAGGGGCTGCTGCTGGCGCCGCTTTCGGGTGTGCATGTGCGGCCCCTCGTGGGCGAGGCCAGCTTCACGCGCGACTTCGAGCTGGAGCTGGTCTGGCGCAAGCGGTGACCTCACCCCCCCGGCCCCGGGGAAGAGAGAGAGAGGACACGCGGGGGGGTGTGTTGAGGTGATGGGCGCGGGGCGCTATGGGAGACGGGTGAGCGCGGTGGCGACCGAAGGGCTGAACGGACCTCAGGCAGAGGCGGTCGCCCACGTGTCCGGTCCGCTGCTGGTGTTCGCCGGCGCGGGCAGCGGCAAGACGCGCGTCATCACCTACCGCATCGCCAACCTCATCGCGTGCGAGCACGTGGCGCCGTACCGCATCCTGGCGGTCACCTTCACCAACAAGGCCGCCGGGGAGATGCGCGCGCGCCTCCAGCACCTGGTGGGCGAGAACCTGGCGAAGGAGCTCTGGGTCGGCACCTTCCACGCCACCTGCGCCCGACTGCTACGCCGCCACGGCACCGCGGTGGGCGTGCCGTCCAACTTCGTCATCTACGACACCACCGACCAGAAGACCCTCGTCTCCCGCGCCATCCGCGCCCTCGACCTGGACGAGAAGCGAAACCCCGCCCGCGCCGTGCTGCACCGCATCCAGAAGGAGAAGCAGGAGGGCCACGGTCCGGAGGACATGGACGTCGCGCGCTTCGAGGAGGAGATCGCGCAGAAGGTCTACCGTCGCTACCAGGAGGCGCTGGAGGCGGCTGGCGCGGTGGACTTCGAGGACCTCATCCTGAAGACGCGCAAGCTCCTCGCCCTGCAGACACCGGAGTCGGAGCGCCTGCGCCGCCGCTTCGAGCACGTGCTCGTCGACGAGTTCCAGGACACCAGCATGATGCAGTACGAGCTCGTCCGCCTGCTGGCGAGCGGCTCGCGGAACCTGTGCGTCGTCGGCGACGACGATCAGTCCATCTACCGGTGGCGCGGGGCCGACCGCCGCAACATCCTGGGCTTCCGCCGGGACTACCCCGACGCCACCGTCGTCAAGCTGGAGCAGAACTACCGCTCCACCGGGCGGATCGTGCGCGCGGCGCTCGCCGTCATCGAGCCCGCCCTCTCCCGCGAGCCGAAGGAGCTGTGGACGGCGAACGACGCCGGCGACCCCATCGTCCTGGTGACCGCGCGCGACGAGCACGACGAGGCCGCCTTCGTGGTGCGCGCCCTGCAGACGCTCGTGGCCGAGGGCGGCGACCTGCGCGACGCCGCCGTCTTCTACCGCGTGCACGCCCAGTCGCGCGTGCTGGAGGAGGCGCTGCGCGCCGGGCGCGTGCCGTACCAGATCGTCGGCGGCACCAAGTTCTTCGAGCGCGCCGAGGTCAAGGACGCCCTCTCCTACCTGCGCGTCGTGGTGAACCCCAAGAGCGACGTCGACCTTTTGCGCGTCATCAACACCCCCTCGCGCGGCATCGGCCACACCACGCTGGAGCGCCTGCAGTCCTTCGCCACCGAGCGGCGCCTCTCCCTCTTCGAGTCGCTGGAGCACGTGAACGAGGCGTCGGTCCTCCCCGCCGCGGCGAAGAAGAAGCTCGGCGCCGTGCGCCAGCTTCTGGCCCGCGTCGAGCGCGAGTCGCGTGAGCACTCCCCCAGCGAGACGCTCGTCTACGTGCTGGAGGCCACCGGCTACCTCACCATGCTCCGCGACGAGGGCAGCGTGGAGGCGGAGTCGCGCCTGGAGAACCTGCAGGAGCTCGTCGGCTCGCTGCGCGACTACGAGACGGAGGCGGCCGCCGCCGGCGAGGAGGCCACCGTCGCCGGCTTCCTCGAGCGGGTCACCCTCCGCGCCGACACCGACGAGATGAAGGACCACGGCGCCGTCACCCTGATGACCGTGCACGCCGCCAAGGGCCTGGAGTTCTCCACCGTCTTCCTCACCGGCATGGAGGAGGACATGTTCCCCTACCGGAGCATGAACGACTCCAGCACCCGCGAGGAGGTGGAGGAGGAGCGGCGCCTCGCCTACGTCGCCGTCACCCGCGCGCGCGACCGCCTGGTGCTCACCACCGCGCGCACCCGGCAGATCTTCGGGCGGACGCAGTGGGGTACGCCCAGCCGCTTCCTGGGCGACATCCCGCCCGACCTGATGGAGGAGCGCCCCACAGCGGGGGCGCGCGCCGAGCGCGAGCGCTACGTCGACCGCGAGCCGCGCTACTCCGGCGGCGGAGCCTTCCACCACCCGCAGGAGGAGGGGGCGGCGTTCGAGTCGCCTCCGTCGCGCGCGCCGCACCTCTTCGGGCAACCGCCGCCCAGCGCCGGCCCCGGCCGCTACGTCGACCGCGACTTCTTCGACGACGTCCCGCCGTCCGGGGCGAGCGCGCAGGAGCTGCACCGCGGCAGCCGCGTCTTCCACGAGCGCTTCGGCGAGGGTCGCGTGGAGAAGCTCATCCCCTCCGCGGACCCGGCGGTGGTCGCCTTCTTCCCCGGGTGGGGCGAGAAGAAGGTGCTCGTCCGCTTCCTGCGGACGCGCTGACCCGCCGAGCCCGCGGGCTCAGCGCTTCTTGCGCCGCGACTCCCTGCGTACGCGGAGCCAGCGCACCGTGGTCGGGATGGCCATCGCCAGGCCCAGGAGGATGGCGAACCACCGCATGTGGCGCAGCCACCCGCCGAGGAAGGACGCCACGCCCAGGCCGAGGACGAAGGCGCCGCCCACCCAGAAGTCCAGGTCGATGACGCGCAGCTTCGCCATCGCCGGATCCCGCGCGACGTAGAAGCGCGCCGCCTGCACCACCAGCGGTGCGTGCTCCGCCTCCGGCGTGCGCCCGTCGAGCACCGTCTCCACCTCCGCCGCGAGCGCCTCCACGTCGGCGTAGCGGTCCGCCGGCTCGAGCGCCATCGCCTTGTGGATCACCGCGGCGAGCGGCGCAGGCACCCCCTCCGCCTTCGCCGTCTCGCCCTGGAGGATCTTGGCGAAGAGCGCCGGCGCGGTGGGGGCATCGAAGGCAGGTCGCAGCGCCACGAGGTCGTGGAGGATGACGCCCAGCGTGTACACGTCGGAGCGCGCGTCCAGGTGCTCGCCTCGCACCTGCTCCGGCGACATGTACGCGGGGGTCCCGGCGCTCTCGGCGAGGAGCCAGGACGGCGCCAGGTCGGTGAGCGCCTCTCCGGCCGGCCCGGGCAGCGGCAGCGCGAGGCCCCAGTCGGTGACGATCAGCTCGCCGTACTCGCCGAGCATGATGTTGGCCGGCTTCAGATCGCGGTGGAGCACGCCGCGGGCGTGGGCGAAGGAGATGGCGTGACAGAGCTGCAGAAAGAGGCGCAGCCGGCGCGGGAGCGTCAGCCCGCCCTCCGCCTTCTCGCCGGCGCCGCGGACGCCCTCCAGCGCGCCCTCCAGGGTCTTGCCCCGCACCAGCTTCATGGTGAAAAAGAGGTCCCCTTCGGGCGTCGTGCCGAGATCGTGCACCGGGACGATGTTGGGGTGGTCGAGGTACGCGGTGACCCGCGCCTCCCAGAGGAACTGCTCCAGCATGCGCGCGTCGCCGCGCAGCTCGGGACGCAGGAGCTTCACCGCCACGTCGCGCAGCAGGTCGCGGTCGCGGGCGTGCTCCACCTGCCCCATTCCGCCCTCGCCCAGCCTGCCTACCGACTCGTACCGCGGGCCCCCCACCGCGGGCGGGGGCTCGGCCTCCGAGACGCGGGGGGCGACCGCGACCGCCGTGTCGGCGTGGCCGCCGGACGCGGGCGCGACCGCCGTGTCGGCGGCCGCGATCCGGAGGATGGTGCTCGGGATACCCCCGAGACGGCGTGTGTCGGCCACGCGTCGATGCTACCGCCCCGGGCGCGACCGCGACGAGGAAACCCGCTGATTTCGGGCTTCTTGCGCGTCACTCACATCTGAGTTACTACGCGGCTCCCCCGGTCCGCCCGGGGCCGTTCGGGAGGTCGTTTCGATGTCGCCGCTGTCACGCTGGGTCTGGGTGCTTGTCCTCGCCGCGGGCGCCGCCGCCTGCTCTGCCCCGCCGTCCGACGGCGCGTCCGGGTCGTCGGACCTCACCGGCACCACCTCGGTGGAGCGCCCGGTTTCCTTCTCCTCGTACGTCTACGTCGACCCGGGCACCTCCGACTCCGACATCCAGCTCGCCATCGCGCGGCAGATCAAGTCGGCGCTCGGAGCGCTGCGCGACACCAAGGTCGCCTTCGACGACCGCGGCGCGCAGTCCAACCTGGACCCCTCCAAGTGGACGCGCGCCCTGGTGGACGTCCTCGACCCCGACACCCAGGCCGTCACGCGGCAGGTGCTCAAGGTCTCCTTCGACTACGTCGACAAGGCCGTGGTCACCAGGACGCTCGCCAACCGCAGCGCGATCGACTTCGTGATGCTGGCGGATGACTACGCGGCCCACCCGGGCGAGCTGATCCAGGACTGCTCCGACGACACCACCACCGACGTGGACTCCCTCTGGTACCACTTCCAGCCATCGCTCCCGTCCTGCGAGACGCTGGTGCAGGACGAGGCGGCGCGCGTGCAGTCGGAGCAGGCGAAGCTTGCGAAGCACCCCGGCGCCGTCGGCCCGAGCGAGGCCGGCCGCTGGTTCGCCCCGGTGACCGCCAAGCTGGGCGCGGCGAACACCCCCAACCACGACTTCTCGCCGGAGTACGACCGCCTCTTCGCCCTGCACGACGACTCCCGGTCCACCCTCGTCGTGTACGCCTTCTCCGGCGTCGACACCGACGAGAACGACCCGGACGACATCCTCGGCCAGGAGGCGGTGCGCTTCCTGCGCAGGATGCTGGACGGCCAGCCCAACTTCCGGCCGGTGAAGACGGACCCCTTCACCATGCTGCTCGACTTCTGGGTGGACGGGCAGAAGCTGCAGAACGTCACCTACGACGACATGTTCCGCTGGGTGCTGGACAAGAAGGGCTACCCGCCGGAGGTGGGCAACGACAAGGCGAAGATCGCCGACCTGCGCCGGCAGGTGATGAGCAAGCTCGCCGAGCGGTGGATCGACTGGGACCTGCCCGTGGTGGTGAGCGACGGCGGCACGACGAAGAACCTCACCGTGGAGGTGCGGAGCTTCTACGGCTACGAGGATGGCTCCCCCGAGGCGCGCCAGCACGCCCAGTGGCGCTACCTGGAGGCCTTCTGGTACGGCGACGTCTTCCTCTACAACGGCCACTCGCACTTCGGCCACGGGCCGCTGGAGCCGACGCTGTACGGGCCGCAGAACTTCAACGACCGCTACCAGATCATGCTCGTGAACAGCTGCCTCTCGTACAACTACTACCACGAGGACTTTCTGCGCATGAAGCCGGGCGGCTCCCGGAACCTGGAGATCGTGGTCAACGGATCGCCCTCGTACGTGTGGGGCGGCGGCGAGGCGACGGCGGACTTCCTGCTCGCGCTCCTGTCCGGCAAGCAGCCCTCGTACAGGACCGCGCTGGGCGACATGCGCATCGACCTGCCCTGGGGGGAGAACGCCTACGACCCGATGCGCGTCGTCGACGGCGAGCTGGACAACGTCTTCTCGCAGGCGAACACGCCGCTCTCGCTGAAGGTGCAGCCGCCCGTTTACTGACAGGGGCCGGCAACGCGCCGCCCGCTCGACAGGCGTCACATCGCCGCCTCGGTCCCGGCGCCGAAGCGGATGCTCGGCCAGGCGTGCCCTCGATCTCGCGGCGCTCCGGCGTTTCAGGCGCGCGTAGCATCACGCGAGCGAAGGGCGCGGTAGGATGGCGGGGTGCGACGACAGGCGCGCCTCTTTGCCATCGCCGAGTACCTGCGCGGGCGGCGCACCGGCGTCACGGCCGAGATGCTCGCGGAGCGGTTCGGGGTCACGGTGCGCACCATCTACCGCGACCTGGACACGCTGCGCGACGCGGCGCTCCCCGTGCAGGCGGACCGTGGACGCGGCGGGGGCTACGCGCTCGACAAGAGCTACGCGCTCCCGCCCGTCAACTTCACCGCGCGCGAGGCGGCGGTGCTGGCGAGCCTCGTCCGGCACGCGGTGGAGATGCGATCGCTCCCGTTCCCGGAGGCGCTGCAGCGCGCGCTCGACAAGGTGCGCGCGGCGCTCGGCACGTCCGCGCAGCGCGAGCTGCTCGGCCACATGGACAGGCTCCGGTTCGTGGGGGTGCCGGTGCTGGCGCCGCCTCCTGCGGTGCGTCGCGCGGTGGAGTCGGCGTGGTTCGAGGGCAGCGTCCTCGCCGTGCGCTACCGCAACTCGCACGGCGAGCTGGAGCGGCGGCGCGTGCGCCTCGCCGGCGCCACCATGGAGCGCACGATGATCGTGCTGCTCGGACACGAGGCCGAGAGCGGGGAGCCCCTGCCGCTGCGCTTCGACCGCATCGAGCACGCGGTGGTGGAGACCAAACAAACCTGACAGAAGGCTGTCAACGCCCGGGGCTAGGGTGCCTCTCGTCGGGCCGCCGTCGCGGTCCGCAGGAGAAGGAGCCACCATGAGCGTCATCAACTGGTTCGAGATCCCCGTCGCCGACATCGACCGCGCCGCCCGCTTCTACGAGAAGGTCCTCGGCGTGTCCCTCAAGCGGGAGGACTTCGCCGGCGTCCCGCACGCCATCTTCGCCCGGCGCCTCAACGCCGACGTGAGCGGCGCGCTCGTCGCCGACCCGCGTCGCGCTCCCGGGCCCGGGAGCGTGGTGTACCTCGACGCGCCGGAGCTGGACGCCGCCCTCGGCCGCGTGACCACCGCGGGCGGCTCGGTCGTCGTTCCCAAGACCGACATCGGGGAGATGGGCCTGTACGCCATCGTCGCCGACACGGAGGGAAACCACGTCGGCCTCCACACCACGCGCCGGTGACCATCGCGCTCCCGTCTCCCTCTCCCCCGCAGGGAGAGGGGGCGGGGGGGGTGAGGCGCTAGAACTCCAAGGTCAGTGACACACCCCGCACACCCGCGGTCGCCGGGGCGAGGCGCAGGCGCCACGCGTGGTCGGCGACCAGGTAGTGCTTCGGCTTCAGCAGGCCCACCATCAGCAGGGGAATCCCCGGCGCCGCGGTGAGACCGGCGAAGGCGAACCCGGCTACCTCGGCGGTGTCGTCGCGGCGCGAGACGCCGTCCACCCCGACGCCTACCCCCAGCGCAGAGAGGAGGCACAGGATGCCCCCCACGATCACCAGCCCGACGCGCGGGCGTGAGGTGACGTGGTAGCCGGGCGGCACTCGCGTACCCTCCACGTACGGGACGCGGGGCGCGGCGCGCGCGGCGACGGGAAGAAGCAGCGATGCGACGAGCACGACGGCGAGCGGCGAGCGGAGGCGAGACATATCCCTTCAGGGATAGTATCGGCCGGGGCGAGGGGACGCCAGCTCGGCCTCAGCATCCGGCGGGGGCCGTGGCCGAGAGGCCGGCCACGAAGCGCTCGATGGCGCGGGCGAGCTCGGCGCTGTCACCGGCGAAGATGCAGTGGTCGCTGCCGGGCAGCTCCAGGTACCGCCCGTGCGGCACGCGCTCGGCGATGAAGCGACCGACGGCCCCGGGGAAGACCGGATCGCCGACCCGGTGAAGCACCAGCGTGGGCGCCTGCACCGCCGGGAGCAGCGCGCGCACGTCGGGCTCCTCGGCGACGCGCAGCAGCGCGAGCGCCCGGCGCCGGCCCGCGGCGATGCGCTGGTAGGAGGCGAGCCACTCGCAGAAGGTCCTGTCACGCGCCGCCGCCGGGTTCTCCCGCGCGACGTGGGAGGCCGTCCCCCAGTGCTCCGCGGCTTCCTTGTACGCCTCGTCGAACGCCGCCCTCGTGCGCCCGAAGGGGAAGTCTTCTGCCCAGGCGGGCCGCGGCGTCGACCCGACCAGCACCAGCGCGGCGGTTCGATCGGGGTGCGCGGCGGCGGCCGACACGGCGATCGGCCCGGCGTCGCCCGCGCCGACGAGCACCGCGCGGTCGATGTGCGCGGCGTCCATGACGGAGAGAATGTCCTGCACGCCGTCCTCCACCGTCGGGTCCGGGATGCGATCGGCCATGCCGGTGCCGCGCAGGTCGAGGAGCACGACGCGGGAGAACGCGGCGAGCTGGGCGAGGAGCCAGACGGGCGCGGGGTGCGACCAGGTCATCTCCAGGTGCGTGACACGACCGGGCAACAAGACCAGCGCCGGCGGTCCCTTTCCCAGCTCCGCATAGACCACGTTGCCGTCGGAGGCGTACTGCGCGGGTGGCATCACCGCGAGGGGCGCCGGATGCGGGGAGCCGGCGGGCGGTGGCGTGCGGGGAATGGCGACTGGCTCGGTGTGACTCGCCATCCCGGCGCACATCGTGGCGGCGATGAAGGTGTAGCCGTGCTTCCACGCCTGGCGTGTCGCCTCGTCCCACTTGCGGTCGAAGACGGGCAGGGCGTCCAGCAATGCCTTGCCCAGCATCTCCAGGTGGCGCGGCTCGACGTGGTAGTCGACGTGACGGCTGCCCAGCTCCCGGAGCATCGGCGCCACGGCGTCGGGCTCGTGGAGTCCCTGCAACGTGAGATCGAGGGCGTGGGTGAGCTTCGCCTGCTGCGCGGCGAGATCCAGGGGGAAGAGCGCGCGGACTTCCGGGTGCGCCGCGAAGAGTTCGCGGTAGACGCGCGCGATCAGCGCCGCGCGCCACGGCAGGAGGCGCGACCACGACGCCGCGACGATTGCGGCCTCGTCGTTCAACGGTCGGGTGAGCGCCTCCGGCGTCGCGGCCACGAAGACGCGCTGGAGCTGGAGGAGCGCGCGGGCGAGATCGGTGGCGGTGTCCCACCGCTCGCGCGGGTCACGCCGGAGGCAGCGGTCGATGATCGCGCCGAAGGCCTCCGGGACGGAGTCGTGCTGGACGCGAGGCACACCCACCTCCAGCACGGCGTGCATCAGATCGTCCCCGGCCACATCGGCGAACGGCGCCGTCCCGGTGACCATCTCGTAGATCACCAGACCCAGCGCGTAGACGTCGCTCTTCGCGTCGGCCTCCCCGCCCAGCCACTGCTCCGGGGCCCAGTAGCGCGGGGTCCCGACGGCGAGGTTGGAGGCCGTTCGCATGCCACGCGACACGGCCGACCCGCGGGCCACGGCGGAGGCGTGGGCCCCGGCCTCGACCAGATCGTCGAAGGACAGCGCCAGCGCGGCCTCCGGAGACTCCTCGCTGTCGGGACTCCAGCGCCCCTCCGCATCGGCGAGACGCGCCAGGCCGAAGTCGACCAGCTTCACCGCGCCCGTCGCGGCCACCATCACGTTGGCCGGCTTGATGTCTCTGTGCAGCAGGCCGGCGCGATGCACGGCAGCGAGGCCCCGCGCGACCGACGCCGCGATGACCAGGCTCGCCGTCCACCGGATCGGCTTGGCGATTCGGTCCAGGCTCTTGCCGCGCACGTACTCGTAGGCGATGTACGGCCTGCCCTCCACCTCGTTGAAGCGATAGACCCCGACCACGTTGGGGTGATTCAGCCGTGCGAGCGCGCGCGCCTCGGCCCGGAAGCGGGCGCGGGCGCCGGGCATGGTCGGGGCGACCGTCATGAACTTGATCGCCACCAGCCTGTCGAGCGAGCGCTCCCGCGCGAGGTAGACGCGGCCCATGCCGCCTTCGCCCAGCAGCTCGACGAGCTCGAAGCCGTCCATCCTCGACGGCGGCGTCCACGCGGCACCTTCACCCGCTTCGGCAGGGACCATGGACGGAGAGACCGCTGCAATGCATGTGCCTCGCTACACGGACCGGGATAGTCCGACGACGGGCGGGGATCGTGACATTCCGCTACGCGGGTGCGCGCACGCCACGACGGTCAGCGCAGGCGGCCGAGCGGCCCGAGGTCCAGGTTGAGATCGCCCGGCTTGAGGCCGAACCGCCGGGCGAGGGTGCGCACGGCCTTCTCCAGACGCATCAGCGCCGTCCCCACCGCCTCGATCTCGTCGGGCGTGAGATCGCCGCCGTCCAGCCGGCGGATGGCCTCGCGCTCCATCAGCTCGCGGAGCAGCTCTACCAGCGAGAGCACCAGGCGCGCCAGCGAGCGCTCCACGTCGCCGGGGTCGGCGTCGATGCGCAGCCGGCCGCGTTTCTTGCGCGTGACCTCGTGTCGCAGCGCGTCGATCTCGCGCCTGCGGGCCTTGCGAACGAGGGTGGATTGCCGGGCCGCCATCGGTCACTCCAGGGCGCAGAAGGCGTACGGGGCCCACGGACCGCTGGCCGCCACGCGCACCTCCGGGTGCGCGCGCGCGACCCGGCGGACACCGGCGCGGTACGCCGCGGCGCGCCCCCTGTCCACCAGGTGATACACGCTCGCCAGCAGCGGCTCGATGGAGTGGTGCTCGATCACCTCGTCGGCGACCGCAGCTCCGAGCTCCTGGCGCGCGCGCGCGACGAAGGCGGTCTCCGCGCCGCGACGCGCCAGGTACCGGGTCCCCCGACCTCCGGTGACGCGCCTCGCGGCGCCGGGGCCCCGGTAGACGCGGAGGGTCATCTGCACGCGGCCCTCCACCGCCGCCAGGCGCGCGGCGACGGCGCCGTCATGGGAGCCGAGGAGCGCCGGGAGAGCGCCGGCGTCCTTCACGGTGACGCCGAGGCGCATCGGCAGCACCGCGGTGGCCCGCGACATGAGCCGCCGCACGGCACGGTCGTGACGGATCGCCGCCGCGGCCGTCGGCCCGTCGGGGCGGCGAACCGTGCGGTGCACCACGCACGCCGCGCGCACGACCGTCGCGCCGAACCCGAGGGCGCGCGCGAGCTCGGCGTCGTCGGCGCGGAGGAGCGCGACCAGGGCCAGCATCAGCGCCTCCTCGCCAGCGATGACATCCCGCACAGCAGCGCCGAGAGGCGAACGTAGACCAGCTCGACGTCGGCGACGGAGATCACCAGATCGCCCTGCAGCACGACGCCCTTGTCGAGGACGTGATCCAGCAGGTCGAGGAGGGTCCCCTGGCGGGCGAGCGAGAGGTCCGCGGCGCTCCGCCGGCGTGGCGCGGCACGCGCCGGGCTCATCGTGCCCCCACGAAGTGGTAGCAGGGCCAGGGACCGGTCACGCGGAGGGACAGGCCCCGCTTCTGGAGCTGCTCGCGCCATCGGTCGCAGCGCGCGGCGAGCCGCGCCTTCGCCGCGTTCGGCACCAGCAGGACGCCGTCCACCACCGGTCCCGTCGCGGCCTGCGCCTCGCGCATCTGCGCGGCGCGCGACAGCGACTCCAGATCCCCCAGCGCGCGCAGGGCCTCGGCGCGCTGGTGAGCGCGATCGTCACGCGCCCCGGCGAGCTTCTCCCGCTTCGCAACGAGGAAGGCGCGGCCGCTGCGCGGCGCCGGGGCGCGACGCGCGGCAGCACGACGCGGCGCCGGGAGGATGTGGACGCCCCATTCGGCGCAGCCGCGAATGTGCTTCAAGGTACGGTCGATGGATTGTCCCTTGCGTAGCAGCGCCCGCGTGGCGCGCCGGTCGTCGGAGAAGAGTGTGAACATCTTCATCGGCACGACGGGGAGATCGCGCGCGAAGAAGGAGACCACCTCGGAGTGCTTGACCGCCGCGGTCGCCACCCACCGGAGCTCGCTCGTGGCGCGCTCGATGGCCTCCGGCCCGTAGCGGGCGAGCGGCGCGTCGCACACGATCATCCACCGTCCGGGCTTCAGCGGCTCCGCGCGGGGCTTTCCTGCGCCGGGCAGGCCGCGCGGGACGCCCGCGAGGTCGATGCGCGGGGCCTCCACCACGCAGTAGAGGTAGGTCGCGACGTCCGCGTCAGACGCGGCGCTTGCGGGCCTTGCGCTTCGGCGGGGCATGGTGCGCTCCTTTCTCGCCGACTTCCGGCGGGGTCTCGATCACGTCCACGGTCACGTGGGAGAGCACGGCCGGCCGCTCGCTTCGCCGTCGCTCGTGCAGCTCGGCCAGCAGATCCGCCTCGATGGCTTCGTACTCCGCCTCGGTGATCTCGTTGCGCTCCAGGCTCGCCTGCGCGTCCAGCAACCCCGCGTGCAAGGCGGTGGTCGGGTCGGACGCAGCGTCGGCGGCCTCGGCGATGCGGCGCATCACGAACCCCAGACCGGAGGCCAGCATCCTGTCGATGACGAGCATGCTCACGCCTTCTCCAGCTTCAGCCGGATGTTGACGAAGTTGTAGGGCGGCCAGGGTCCCGTGTAGCGGAAGGTCAGCTTGTCGTAGGCGGCGCCGAGCGCCTTGACGCGGGCGTCGAACTTCGCCTCCCGCTCGCGGCTCACCAGGAACGCGGCGTTCATGATCATCCTGTCACCGATGGGCTTGTTCACGCGCGAGGCGATGGAGACCGGCCGGAGCTCGTCGAAGATCTCGCGGACGTAGCGCTCGCACCGCGTCTCGAGGGCCGCCTCGACGAGCCGCCCGTACTGCATGCGCGCGAAGTACGTCGACCCGTTCTGGGAGAGGATCTCGGCGCGCAGGCGCCGGATGTCCTCGTCCTCCAGCTCCAGCGCGTGGACGATCTGGTCGCGGTCCCAGAGCACCTTGAGGCCGTACTCCAGCTTGTCCTCCATCTTGACGAGCACGTCCTTGAACGCGTCGTACGCGGAGCGGAGCAGCTCCAGGATATCGTCGTCGGTCTTGAAGACGGTGCCGAAGGACATGGGGATGACGGTGTGCTCCCGCATGACCGCCTCGTTCACGCGCTCGTGGGCCAGGATGTTGTGGCGTGTCGGCTCGTGGACCTCGATGGGCGTGTCCGACGTGACGGCGGCGATGTCCTTGAAGCGCACGGTGTGGACCTCCGCCGGCTCCACGCCGACGCCGATGGGACCGAAGGTCTTGTGGCCGGTCGAGCCGATGACGCAGTACACGTAGCGCCCGCGCGCTTCGCCGCGCTCTTTTAGCACGCGGTGCTTCGCCGTCGTCGCTTCCTCGGGCCACGACTCCGCCCTGGGACGGACGGGCAGCACCGCCTTGGCCTTCTCCGGGGTGCGCGCCGTTCTCCTGCTCATGCTGACGCTCCTTTCCGCCCACGTCCGCGAGGCGCGAGCATCCGCTCCACCGCGTCGACCAGGGCGCGCGGCAGGCATGGTTTGGTGAGAAACTCGTCGCACCCCGCGTCCCGCGCCCCCTGCGAGTGCCCCGCGAGCGCGTGCCCCGTCAGGGCGATGACCGGAATGCGGCGAGTGCGTGGGTCGGCCTTCAACAGGCGCGTCGCCTCCCAGCCGTCCATCACCGGGAGGGAGAGGTCCATGACGACGAGGTCCGGGCGCGCCTCGGTGGCGAGCTGAACGGCGGACTTCCCGTCGGCGGCCTGGATCACGTGGTACCCCGCCTGCTGGAGGTACTCGGCGTACATCTCGCGGTTGTCGTCGAAGTCGTCGACCACCAGCACGCACCGACCCCGACGCCGCCGGGAGGTGCCGCTCGCTGCCGCTCGTTTCACGACGACCTCCGCCGCCGGGGGAGGATCAGGGTGAAGGTGGAGCCCTGCCCGAGCTCGCTGACCAGCTTGATGCGGCCGCCGAGGACCTCCGCCAGGCGCCGGGAGATGGCGAGGCCGAGCCCGGTGCCGCCGAAGCGCCGGGTGGTGGAGTTGTCCGCTTGCCGGAAGTCCTGGAAGATCACCTCGGCGTCCTCCGGCGCGACGCCCACGCCGGTGTCGGCGACGGCGACGTGCAACCACCGACCTCGCGGTGAGAGGCGCGCGGAGATGGCGACGGTCCCGGCCGCGGTGAACTTGAAGGCGTTGGAGAGCAGGTTGACCAGGATCTGCTTCACCTTGGCGCGGTCGGTCCGCAGGCGTGGCAGGCGCGACGAGACGGCGAGCTCCACCTTGACGCGGTCGCGCGCCACGAGCGGGCGCACCTCGGAGAGGACCTCCGTCAAGAGCTTCCCGACATCGAACGTGGACCTGTGGATCGGCATGCTGCCCGCCTCGATGCGGGAGATGTCCAGGATGTCGTTGATGATCGCCAGCAGGTGCCGGGCGTTGGAGTCCACGCGCTCGAGGCAGCGGATCTGCCGCGGCGGCGGGGCCCCGTAAATGTTGTCGAGCAGCATGCTCGTGTAGCCGAGGATGGCGTTCAGCGGCGTGCGGAACTCGTGCGACATCGTCGCGAGGAACTGGCTCTTCAGGCTCGAGGCCTGCTCGAGCTGGATGTGCTGGCGGCGCAGGAGCTCGTTCTGCTTCACGAGCTCGATCGTCGCCTCCTGCACCTTCTTCTCCAGCTGCGCCGTCGCCTGCTCGAGCTGCTCGTTGAGCCGCTGCTTCTCCTCCGCCTCGGTGCGGTCGTGCAGGATGGTGACCACCGCCGCCACCTCCCCGTGCGCCGACATCAGCTTGCGGCTCACCGCCTCCATCGGCAGGTCGCGCATGCCGGCGGGGTCGAGCAGGTCGAGGTCGCCGCGCACGCGCGGCTCCGGCGTGAAGAAGACGTTGGACACGTGCGAGGAGAGGCGCGCGTCGTTGGTGCGCACGCGCTGCGCGCGCGCGGGGGAGGCGTCGGGGTCCGCCGTGAGGAGCCCCTCCGCCGGGCGGTTCATCCGCAGCGGCACACCCCGCATGCCGGTGACGATGATCGGGTCGGCCACCGAGTCGATGATCAGGTCCAGCCTGTCGCGCTCGGCGCGGACGTCGGCCTCGGCCACGCGCAGGCGACGGTAGTTCTCGGTGATCTCGCGCATCGCGGAGTGGAGATCGGACACGTTACGGAGCACCGCGACGGTGCCCTCGCCGGCCACGGTGGAGGTGTGCGCGGCGATCAGCTCGAAGAGGCGGTCGGACCCGTCGCTCGGGTCGACGACGGCCACCTCCCGGATCTGCGTCCCCGCGCTGCGGGTGCTGGCGAGCACGGCGGAGAGGAGCATCCGGTTGAGCGCGAGCGCGCGCCGCCTCCCCTCGCTGCTCCCCTCCTCCGGCGAGGCGAAGTAGAGCGCGGCGTCAGAGTTGGCGAGCAGCACGTTGCTGTCGCCGTCGGCAAGCAGCACCGGCTCGGGCACCGCATCGAGGACCCCCCGCATCAGGGCCACGTCGCGCTGGGCTCCGGCGTAGGCGCGGCTCAGATCCTCGTGCCGGCGAGCGCGCGCCAGCTCCGGCCCCAGCACGCAGGCCACCCAGCCGAGCTCCTCCTCCAGCGCGGCGCGCGGCTCGGTGAGCAGGAGCGCGAGGGGCTCCCCCACCCGCGTCAGGGGAAGCGGCACCGGCGTCACCATCAGCCGACCACCCGGAAAGAGCCGCGCGAGGTCGGGGATCTCGACCGGAGTGGGACTCCGCGGCGAGAGCGTGCGCAGCAGCGGGTGAGTGCCGACGTCCAGGTCGACCTCCAGCGCCAGCGCGTGCGCTTCGTCCACGCCGCGTGAGGCGAGCCCCTGCAGGCGGGCATCGGCGTCGTGGGTCCCGAGGTAGACCACCCGCCTCGCGCCGACGTGTGTGTGGAGGTACTCGACGACGCGACGCGCCGCCTCGGTCACCGTCTCCGCCGCGAGCAGCGACTGCAAGAGCAGCATGCGGCCGCTGGCCTCGCCCCGATGAGTCGTGGGGGGCGCGCCGTTCCTGGTGGCGGAGGCGACGACCGCGGGGCTGCTCACGTCCTGCGCGCCCTCGTCTTCGTGGTGGTCTTCGCCCGAGCACGCGTCCGCGGCTTCGGCTTCGGCGCCGGCAGGGACTCCGGCACCTGGGCGGCGGGAAGCGTGGGCCGCGCGGCGGCGCCCGCCCCGCCGACGGCCTCGGAGTACTTCAGGTACGTGTCGATCGAAGCGACCACGACGCGGGCCTCCACGGTCAGCAGATCGATGCCCACGAGCTGTACGCGCAGCCAGGCATCGATCACGATGCCCTTGTCGAGGACGCGGTCCAGCACGTCGATCAGGTTGGTTCCGCCGGAGCTGCGTTCAATCGGCATGGCGCGTCTTCTTTCTCTTCGATGTCTTCGGTGACGATGAGCGGGTGCGGCGGGTGGACGTCGCGGCCTTCTCCAGCTTGGCGATCTGTCGCTGGAGGGCGGCGACCTGCTTCCGGAGCGCGGCGTCGCCGCCGAGCAGCTTGTTGCCAGCGGGCGCGAAGTGCGGATCGTGGCGCCACCAGTCCAGGCCCACCTGCTGCGCCTTGTCGATGGAGCAGATCATCAGCCGGATGCGGATGGTCAACAGCTCCACGTCCGCCAGGGCGACGCGAATGTCGCCGGCGACGACGAGGCCCTTGTCGAGGACACGGTCGAGGACATCGACCAGGCTGGCGCCGCCGTTGCGATCGGAGGAGCGCACCGTCATGCTCATGATGCGCCGTTCCTTCTGCGGCCGTGCGGTGGCGCCGCGTCCTTCGTGCCGGGGTGGGACGGTCGAAGCCCGGACCGCGTCCGACGCGGAGACGCCTCGATGCGCCCGGCCTCGTGCTGGGCGGTCACGCGCTCGATGCACGCGGCGAGCTCGCCCGTCATGCGCCGCAGGTCTCGCGTGTCGTGCCGGTCGGCCGCCGCCTCCAGCCGCGTGCCGAGCTCACCCAGCTCCGGGACGCCGTAGGCCGCGCAGGTGCCTTGCATGTTGTGCCCCAGGGTCCGCACCGCGTCGAAGTCGCCGCTCGTGAGCGCCTTCTCGATGTCGGTGAGATCGCGCCTCCGGTTCTGCAGGAACCGGCCGAAGAGGCGCAGGGCGTCGTCGGGCACGCGGCGTACTGGCACGTCCTCGGCCGGGTCGGCGGTGATGGCGTGGGCGACCCGAGCGAGCGCTGCGATCAGCGTTCGCTTGCGGATCGGCTTCGCCAGGTGCATCGCGCAGCCCGCCTCTTGCGCGCGCAGGACGGTGTCGGCAAGCGCGTGCGCGCTCAGCGCGATCACGGGCGTGCGCGGCCGGCCGAGCGCTCGCTCCGCGGCGTGGAGCTCACGTGTCGCGGCGAAGCCGTTCATCGTGGGCAGCTGCAGGTCCATCAGGACGATGTCGTAGGCGGTGGTCTCCACGCGCCGCACCGCCTCCGGTCCGTCGCTCACGTAGTCCAGCGCCACGTTGGCGGGGGCCAGGTACGCTGCGATCAGCATCCGGTTGTCCTCCGAGTCGTCCACCAGGAGCACCTTCAGGCGGCGACCGCCCGGCCCGGAGAGGGCCGTCTCCTGCTCGGCGGCGTCCGGGAATGAGGGTCGCGGCCTCCCCCTCTCGGTGGGCAGCGCGAGGCTGACGTGGAACGTCGAGCCCCCGCCGGTGCTCTCGACCCAGATGCGGCCTCCCATCAGCTCCGCGAGGCGACGCGCGATGTCGAGGCCCAGCCCGACGCCGCCGTAGCGCTTCTCGAAGCTCCTTCCTCCCTGCACGAAGCTCGTGAAGATGTCGTCCGCCTTCTCGGCGGGGATGCCGATGCCGGTGTCCTGCACGCTGAAGTGGAGGGCCGTGGCGCCGGGCGTCCCGCCGTCGGCGGTCACCGCGAGGCGCACATACCCGCGCTCGGTGAACTTCACCGCGTTCGCGAGGAGGTTTACCAGGATCTGCCGCAGCCGGCGCGGATCGCCGCGGAAGGCGTCGGGGATGTCGGGCGAGACGTCGACCTCCAGCGCCAGCCCCTTGCGCGTCGCCTGCACCCGGACGAGGTCGAGCGCCGTCTCCAGCACCTCGCCCAGCCGGAAGCTCGTCGCCTCGATCTCCATCTGTCCCGCCTCGATCCGGGCGAGGTCGAGCACGTCGTCCAGGAGGGCGAGGAGGTGATCGCCGGCGCGCCGCAGCGTCTGGACGTACTGCTGCTGCTTCTTGGTCAGGTGGGTCTCGCCGAGGAGCTCTGCCATCCCCAGCACCGTGTTCATCGGCGTGCGGATGTCGTGGCTCACCTGCGAGACGAACTCCGACTTGTGACGGTTGGCGTTCTCCGCGAGGTCGCGAGCCTGGGTCAGCTTGCGCTCCGATTCGTGACGCTCGATAGCCAGGCGGAGGCGCCACACCAAGAGGTGCGGCTCCAGCTCCCACTCGAAGAGCACGTCGTCGGCGTCGGTCCGCAGCGACCGCACGCTGGAGGCGAAGTCGCGGGGCGCGACGAGCACCACGATGGGCAGCTCCGGAACGCTCGCGCGGACAGTCGCGAGGGCGGTCCGGTCACTCGCCGGGTCCAGCAGCAGCACGTGGGCGCGCGCCTGCTGGGCCGCCTCGGCGGTTCCCGCGGTCGTGTCGACCTGCCAGGCCTCGAACGTTCCCCCGCTGCCGTCTCTCACGCAGCGGCGAAGGAGGTCGGCCTTGGCGGGATCGCTTGCCACGACGAGAACGCGCGTGCCGGACCGCTGCGCGAGGATGGGCATTCGGCCACGGGGCTGCAACCCTCATGCCCTCTCACCTTTCCGCCAGCTTGCGGCCCGCGGATGGCGAGACCTGCGTGCAAAAGCGCCACACGTCCGAAATCATTTCCGGGGGCGCGTCAGGTCCACCGGCTCGTCCGCCTTGGTGAGGTGCCGGTGCTCCTCCCTGCGATAGAGCGTGCGGCGGTCCACCCCGAGGATCCGCGCGGCGAGGCTCTTGTTGCCGTGCGCCGCGTCGAGCACACGCTGGATGTACCGGTGCTCCACCTCTACCAGCGGGAGGAGCTCGCTGAGCTCGGAGGTCTCGGGGAGCGAGGGCACGCGCCGCACCCGATCGGGGAAGTCGTCCAGGCCGATGCGGTCGGCCGTGGTGAGGGCGACGGCCCGCTCGATGCAGTTGCGCAGCTCCCGGACGTTCCCGGGCCACGTGTACGAGGCGATCTTCTCGCTCGCGCCGGGCGTGAGGCCTTCGATGGACTTGCCGGTCCCGCGGGAGAACTCCCGGACGAAGTGCGCGGCGAGCAGCAGTGCGTCGCATCCGCGCTCGCGCAGCGGCGGGACGCGGATCTCGATGACGTCGATGCGGTAGAACAGGTCCTCGCGGAACTGCTTCGCCGCGACGGCGGTCTGCAGATCCCGGTTGGTGGACGCGATGACGCGCACGTCGGTGGGGATCTCGCGGTCGCTGCCCACGGGGCGAACGACCCGCTCCTGCAGCACGCGCAGGAGCTTGGGCTGCAGGCCGAGCTGCATCTCGCCGATCTCGTCCAGCAGCAAGGTGCCGCCTCGCGCCCGCTCGAACAGGCCGGAGCGGTCCGTCCGCGCGTCGGTGAAGGCGCCCTTGGCGTAGCCGAACAGCTCCGCCTCGAGCAGGCTCTCCGGCAGGGCCGCGCAGTTGATGGCGACGAAGGGACCGTCGCTGCGCGCGCTCAGCGCGTGGAGGCCCCGGGCGACCAGCTCCTTGCCCGTGCCCGTCTCGCCGCCGATGAGCACCGAGGTGTCCACCCGAGCCACGCGATCCATCAGGGCGCGGAGCGCCTGCATCGGCGCACTCTCGCCGATGAGCCCGTCGGCCGGGTCAGCCCCCTTGTTGCGGCGGGAGCGCCGCCGCGCCTGGTGCGCCGGGGGGCGGCTGGTGGCGCGCGCGAGCACGGAGGCGAGCAGCTCCACGTCCACGGGTTTGGAGAGGAAGTCGAAGGCGCGGACGCGGAGCGCGGCCACCGCGGCGTCGACGTCCCCGTGGGCCGTGATGAGGACCACCGGCACGTCTGGGTGGGTGAGCAGGACGCGATCGCAGAGCTCGATGCCGCTCATCTCGCGCATCCGCAGGTCGGTGACGACGGCGTCGTAGTGGTCGGCGGCGAGCGCATCGAGAGCCGCCGACGGCGCGGTCCGGAAGGACGCGTCGAACCCGCGCGAGGCCAGGCCGCTGGCGAGCAGCTCGCACAGACTCTCGTCGTCATCGATGATGAGGACCCTGCGCATCATCACTTCTGGGGTAGCACGCTATCTCGATACGTGTAGCAAAAAGTCACTCGCTCGAATGCTCGTGTTGAGCCCACGCGCGGACGCCGCGCGGCACGCCCCCTGCATGAACGTCGAGCATGAAGTACCCGCTAACCCGCGGCCGCGATCCGGCGCCGCGCCGGCCGACCACCATCTTCCTCGCCGAGGACGACGAGGACATGCGCAACCTCATCGGCGAGGGCCTGCGATCGGACGGCTACGAGGTCGTCGAGGCGAAGGACGGCGCGGAGCTGCTGGAGCTGCTGAGCGACGCCTTCGATCATCCGCTGAGGCGGCCGGACGTGGTCGTCACCGACGTGCTGATGCCCGGCTTCTCCGGGCTGGGCGTGCTGAGCACGCTGCGTCGCTCCAGGTGGAACGTGCCGGTCGTGCTGATCACCGCGCAGCGTGACAGCTCGGTGCGCACGCTCGCGGCGCGGCTCGGCGCGGCGGCGGTGTTCTGGAAGCCCTTCGATCTGGACGACTTGCGCACCGCCATCCTCAACGCCTCCGTGGCGCGGGCTGGTGGCGGGACGGGGTAGCGCGCGCGTCTTCTCCTTCGTGCTCGCCTGCGTGGACGTCGACGACCACGTGGCCGGCGGAGGTCGCGGGGTGCGTCCACCCTCGGCTAGAACGGACACTCGCCGGGCGTCATGTCCAGCGGAAACACCGCGAAGAGCGGCGGCGGTGACGTCCCGCCCGGCGGCGCGGGCGCGCCGCGCATCAGGCGGACCTCCACGCTCCCCGACTCCATGAGCGACACGACGACCGTCACGTCCCCCTGCGGATCCACCGCGGAGTCCGGCGCCGCGACGTACATCATGTTCTGCGAGCGCCCCTCGCCGAACGACAGCGTGGAGAGCGGGTCGTGCCAGATCTGCGGCATCGGCCGGAGCGGCGAGTTCTTGAAGCGGCCGTCGGACGTGGTGAGCGTCCCCGGTGCGTCCTGGATGTGGTTGGCGTCGAAGGTCATGCACATGCGGGTGCCCTCGTCGATGCCCGCGCGCACGAAGCTGCCGGCGACGACGACGCCCTCGTAGTGGTCGGTCCCGGTGGAGAAGCGCGACGCGTCTTGACACGCGGCGAGCGCCAGCGTCACCATCATCACCCCCGGAGCGCGCAGTGTCCCCATGTGGGACCAGCATACCCCTACCTCAGTATCCGGAGCGCCGTCTCCCGGACCCGGGGCTCCGGATCCCCCTTGCTCATCTGCCGCGCCAGCGCCGCGCCATCCGCCTTGTCGTAGCTCGCCAGCGCGACCAGCGCCGCCTCCCGCACCAGCGCGTACGAGTCCTTCGTGGCCAGCTCGCGCAGCGCGCGCGCCGCCTCGGCCCCCGAGCCCGCGGCGCCGAGGCGACCCAGCGCCTGCGCGCCCAGCACGCGCATCGCCCAGTTGGGGTGCGTCTTCACCAGCCGCGCCACGACCGTCACCGCCGCCGGGTCCGGCCGCGCGCCCATCGCCGAGAGCGCCACGCGCTGCACGCTCTCGTCCTGGTCGTCGACCGCGCGCACCACCGCCGCCAGCGCCGCCGGGGTGTTCCCGTGCGCGAGCAGCACGATCGCCTTGGTGCGCATCGCCGCGCTGGGGTGCCGCGCGAGCGGCACGACCGCCGGCTCCAGCGCCTGCGCGATGTCCTTCGCCTTCTTCGTCGCCGCCGCCGCCGCGGACCCCGCGTCCGGCTGCACGAAGGGCTGGAAGGTCCCCTCCCCGGTGCCCAGCGCGTCCAGCACCGAGCGCGCGCGGTCCCCCGACGTCTCCAGCGCCGAGAGCGCGGCGTGCTGGAGCGGCTCGGCGAACCGCACGAGCGCCGCCGCCCGCTGCTTCTCGCCCGCCTCCTTCGGCACGAGCTCGGCGAGGGACGCCTCGACGTCGAGCAGATCGTCCGGCACCGGGAGCTCCTCCGGGGCCGTCCGGACGAGCGCGGGGTTGGCCAGCAGCACCAGCGACGCCGCGCCAGCGTGCTGCAGCGCCTCGGCGGTCTGCCGGGCGCGAGAGCTCTCCACGTCTCCACCCGCGAAGACCGCGTCGGCCATCGCCGCGATCGCCGCCTTGCCGCCCGGCGGGTCCGCGCTCTTGCGCGCGCCCATGCGGGCCAGGGCGACGAGCGCCAGCTCCCGCGGGAGAGGGTCGGTCCCCTGCGCGAGCGCGAGGAGGGTGGGCGCCTCCGCCTCCGCGCCCAGGTCGCCCAGCGCGTACGCCGCCCCAGCCCGCGCCACGTTGCCGGCGTCGGGGCTCCGGGCGATGTCGGCGATGCGCGCCACCGAGGCCTTGTCGTGGAGCTGCCCCAGGCCCAGGACGGCGAGCGCGCGCATCTCCGGGGTCCCCTTCTGCGCGAGGTCGCGCAGAAGGCCCAGGGTGCGCTTGTCGTTCATCCGGGCGAGCCCCCACACCGCCGCGACGGCCACCGGGTCGGAGGGCATCGCGTCCTCGCCGGGCTGCGCCTTGGGGAAGAGCAGCTCCCGGTAGCGCCCGATCAGGCCCGGGTCTCCGAGCGCGCCGCACGCCACCATCGCGCGGATGCGCAGCGACTGGTCCGCCGTCCCGGTGGCGAAGGAGAAGAGCGCGGGCCCCGCGTTCTTGTTCTGCACGTAGGCGAGCATGTCGATGGCGGTCTTCTGCTGCGTCTCGTCGCCGTCGGCGAGGGTGTCGAGCAGCGGCTTCACCGCCCGCGCGCCGATGCGCGCCAGCTCCGCGCGCGCCGCCGCCGCCTCCTTCCCGCCCTCGCCGCGCCGCACGCGCTGCACCAGCGGGAAGGTGAGGTTGCCGTAGATCGTCACGAGCGAGCGCCGGTAGATGGTGCGCTGCGGGTTGCCGATGGCGAGCGGCAAGAGGTCCTGCTCCAGCGGCTCCGTCGAGCCCTTGCCCTGCTCGATGCTCATCGACTGGTGCACCGCCTGCCCCACCAGCTCGTCGTCGGGGGCCCCGCGGACGATGCGCCGGTAGAGCCGGTCCGCCTCCTCCGACTGCCCCTTGGAGAGCAGCAGCTTCGCGAGGTCGAAGTACACGGGAAAGAGGCGGTCGTTCTTCGCGATCGCCGCGCGGTACTCCACGATGGCGTGCGCGATGTCCTGCCTGTCCTGGTACATCTTGCCGAGCTTCTGGTGGCCGATCGCGTCGTCCGGGTTGAGCTCGACCGCGCGCGCCGCGTACTTCACCGCGTCGTCGTCCTTGTGGAGCTGCATCGCGTACTGCGCCATGCGCGAGTACAGCTCGCGCGCGCGCTTCGGCTGCACCGTGACGAGCTTCTGCAGCACCGCGATGGCCTCCTGCAGCTTGCTGCCCTGCACCAGCACACGCTCCAGCGCGAGGTAGCTCTCCTCGTCGCCCGGCGCGAGCTCGATCACCTTGCGCAGCGTCTTCTCGGCGTCGCCCAGCTTGCGCAGGTGGATCTGCGCCTCCGCCAGCGTCCGCCCCGCCTCCACGTCGGGCGGCTTGCCGTTGAACTGCTGCGCCAGCAAGGGCAGCTGCTGCTCCAGCACGCGCTCCAGCCCCCAGAGCGTCACGATGTGCCTGCGCGCCTCGCGCATCAGGATCTTGTCGCCCTTCTTCTTCGCCTTCTGCGCGAGCTGTTCCCAGATGACGCGCGCGCCCTCGCGGTCCTGCTTGCGCTCCAGCGCGCTGGCGAGCTGCTTCTTGTAGATGAGGCTGGACGGGTCGAGCTTCGTGGCCTCGCGGAGCGACGTCAGCGCGTCGTCGGTCATGTCGTGCTCGAGGTACACCTCCCCCAGCGCGGCGAGCGCCCGCGCCCGCGGCGTCACCGTGGTGAGGATGCGCTTCCACGTCTGCATCGCCATCGCGGTGTTGCCGTCCTGGTAGTAGCGGTCGCCCAGGTCCACCAGGTGCGTCGGGTCGGAGCCGGCCACCGTCGCCAGGCGCTGCAGCACCTTCATGGACTTCCCGGCCTCGCCGATGCGGCCGTAGAAGTCGGCGAGCCGGCTGAGCGCGTCCTCGTCGCGCTGCGCGCGCGCCTCCAGCTCGCCCAAGAGCTTCAGCGCGCGGGCGCGGTCCCCGCGCTGCAAGAGGGCGTCACACTCCTCGAAGACGAACTGCGGGTTGTTCGGCGCCGCGCGGATGAGGCCCTCGTACTCGGTGATGGCCTTGTCGAGCTCCCCCTGCGACTGCAGCAGGCGCACCATCTTCAGGCGCATGTCGATGTCGCGCGGGTTGCGCGCGAGCGCGCGCTTGTAGGTGGCGATGGCGTTCACCGCGTCGCCCGTCTCCTCGTAGAGCGAGCCGAGCAGTCGCAGCCGTCCGAAGTCGCTGGCGTGCTCGTCCTCCAGCTGCTTGATGAGCACCGGGAGCTGCTGGTCGGCGCGGTAGATCTCGGCGATGGTCTGGAAGATCTCGGTCCGCACCGAGGCCGCCTGCCCGGCGACCTGCAGCGCGCGCTTGAGCGTGGCGAGCGCCTTCTGGTTCTCGTGCGCCTTCGCCTGCGCGCGGCCGAGGTCCTTGAGCGCTGGGGCGAGGGCGCGGTTGTCGCCCGTGGCGGCCTTCACCACCGTCTCCAGCTCCGCCTCCGCCTTCTCGTACTCCCCGCGCGAGTAGAGCTCGCGGCCGAGCTCCCCCTTCACGTAGAGGCTGGTGGGCTCCAGCTTGACGAGCTGCTGGTGATAGCCGCTCGCGCCCGGCCAGTCCTTGGCGTCCAGGGCGATGGTCATCAGGGTGCGGAGCGTCTGCTCCTTGTCCGTCTTGGCCTTCTGCAGCGGCAGCGCCTGCTCGAAGCGCGCGCGCGCCGCCTTCACGTCGCCCCGGTCCTGGTAGGCGTGGGCGAGCGCCAGGACGGCCGCGGGGTCGGCGGGCTTGAGCGGGATGGCCTTCTCGAAGGTGGAGATGGCGTCCTCCACCCGACCCTCCACCTTGTAGATGCCCGCGAGGGTGACGGTGGCGGCGTACTGCTGGGCGCCGGAGGCGGCGGCGCGCTTCTCGAAGTCCGCCACCAGGTTCTTCAGGTTGCCGTCCTTCTCCCGGTAGAGCTGGGCGAGGCGCTGCAGCGGGAACGGCGAGCCCGGCTGCGCCAGCACGATCTTGGTGTAGCGGTCGATGAGGACCTGGGGCCCGACGACGGCGTGAACGGGGGGGTGGTGGCCGGTCGGCGGGTGATGCCCTCTCGGCGGCGGGTGGTGATGGCGGCCGTTGGGGTCGAAATCCTGCCCGAACGCCTGCGAGGACGCACAGATCGCGCAGAGGAGCGCCAGCGCGGTGACGGAGCGAGAGAAGCGCACGGCATGAGTGTAGACGCGATGGCCCCCCGGTGCACTTGGGCCCGAATCGACGAAAATCCTGCCTAGAGCCGCTTCGCGAGCTCCCGGATGGCCTGCGGGGTGGCCGCGTCCTGGAAGAGGAGCGGCAGGAACGCCGTGCGCACCGGCAACTGCAGCGCCAGCCGGGCGAGCGAGGCCGCCTGCACGTGCTCCCGCACCGCCCGGAGCCTGGCCGCGACGAGCGCCGAGGCCCCGGCGTCCACCGGCTCCACCTCCGCCAGCCCCTCGAGCGTCGCGCGCTCCTCCCGCGAGAAGAGCGGCGGCAGCACGCAGTTGACCACCACCTTGTCGATCGTCATCCCCAGCTCGCCGGTGAGCGCCGCCGCGAGCTCCACCGTCTCGGTGGTCGGCATCTCCTCCGGGAGGGTGACCAGGACCACCCCGGTCTGCTCCGGATCGCGGAACATCGCCCACGCGGCGTCGGCGTCGCGGCGCAAAAGCCCCGGCGGCACCACCTCCACGATCACCTTCGGCACGCGGAGCATGTCCAGCCCGTGGCCCGTCGCCGGCGCGTCCAGGATCACCACGTCGAAGCGGTCGCGGCCGTCGGGCAGCTTCTCGGTGGCGTGCCACCACGCCTTGCCGAGCATCGACCACTCGTGGATGCCGGGCACCGCCCGGAAGAAGACCCGCACGTACCGGTTGTCGAAGAGCAGGGAGTAGACCGTCTTCGACTTGAGGGCGAGCATCCCGTACTCCTCGAGCGCGACGTCCGGCGTCATGTTCACCGCCCACACGTTGGGCGCCGCCTGGATCACCTCGGTCCCGATGAGGTCGCTCCCCAGCATGGCGGAGAGGCGCTCCTTGGCGTTGCACATGGCGATGAGCACGCGCTTGCCCTGCTGCGCGAGGGCGAGCGCGTGCGCCGCGCACACAGTCGTCTTGCCGACGCCGCCCTTGCCCGTGACGATGAGGAATCGCTTGTGCGCCTCGGCCGCCATCCTCCCGCGCCTTTTAGCACGGCGCGCGGCCGGCGCGCGACGCGACCGGCGACCCTCTTCTAGCGCGCCCGCCCGTGCTAGTACCGATGGCTCCGAATGGCACGGCTACGCTTCTTCGCGCTGGGGGGTCTGGGGGAGGTGGGCATGAACTGCCTCGCCCTGGAGCAAAGGGGGGAGGTCATGCTGGTCGACTGCGGCGTCACCTTCGACAACCGCGGCCTGGGAGTGGACGTCGTCCACCCGGATTTCTCCGCGCTGGAGGCCTACCGCGACCGCATCGCCGGCGTCTTCATCACCCACGGCCACGAGGACCACATCGGCGCCCTGCCGTACCTCCTCTCCCGCTTCGACGTGCCCGTCTGGGCGCCGGGCTACGCCAAGGGCCTCATCGAGGAGCGGCTGGGCGAGCACGAGGTCCTGGAGCACGCGCGCATCGTGGAGACCACGCCTCGCGGCCTCTACAAGGTGGGCTCCTTCCTGGTCGAGCCCATCCGCGTGACCCACTCCATCGCCGACGCCACCGCGCTCGCCATCACCACCGACGCGGGGACGGTGCTCCACACCGGCGACTTCAAGTTCGACGCCACCCCACCCGACGGCGAGGCCTTCGACGTGGACCGCGTCGACGAGCTCGGGGAGAAGGGCATCGCCCTGCTCTTCTCCGACTCCACCAACATCGACGCCGCCGGCGAGACCGGCAGCGAGCGTGGTGTGGGCGACGCCATGCACCAGGCCATCGCCCACGCCGAGGGCGCGGTCGTCGTCGGCACCTTCGCCTCCAACGTCCACCGCCTGCGCATGCTCGGCGAGATCGCCCGCCACGCCCGCCGCCGCCTGGTGCTGCTCGGCCGCAGCGTGGAGACCCACGCGCGCGTCGCGCGCCGCGTCGGCTACCTGGACTGGCCGAGCGACCTCGTCTTCCCCTCCGAGCGCGTGGGGGAGCTGCCGCGCTCCAGCATCCTCGCCGTCGCCAGCGGCACCCAGGCGGAGGCGCGCGGCGCCCTCTCCCGTCTCGCCCGCGGCGAGCACCCGTCCCTCAAGCTGGAGCCGGGGGACACGGTGCTGCTGTCCGCGCGCACCATCCCCGGCAACGCCCCCCAGGTCTTCTCCATGATCGGCGACCTCTTGCGCCGCGGCGTGCACCTGCGCACCTGGATCACCGACCGCCCCATCCACGTGAGCGGCCACGCCCACCGCGTGGAGCAGAAGCGCATGCTGGAGCTGGCGCGCCCACGCTGCTTCGTGCCCGTGCACGGCACGCTCCACCACCTCACGCGCCACGCCGAGCTCGGCCGCGAGTCGGGCGTCCCCAGCGTCTGCGTCCTGGAGAACGGCGACGTCGGCGTGCTCGACGAGTCGGGCCTGGGCAAGCGCGGGTCGGTCCCGGTGGGCCGCGTCCACGTCTACGCCGGCCGGCCCATCCGCGCCGCGCAGCTCAAGGAGCGCGCCGCCCTCGCGGCGGAGGGCGTCGTGGCCGTGACGATCGTCGTCCGCAAGGCCGGGGTGGAGGCGCGCATCGTCACCCGCGGCGTGCTCGACGAGACGGAGAACGCCGCCCTCCTCGCCGACGCCGCACGGCAGGCGCGCGAGGCCTTCACCGACGCCGCCTCCGGCGACGCGCGCGGTCGCCGCGACGACGACGGCGCCGACGCCGCCCGCCTCGCCGTGCGCCGCGTCCTCGGCAAGGCCCTCCGCATCAAGCCGATGACCGTGGTCACGGTCGTCGAGGCAGAGGGCTCGTGAGCCCCCGCGTGGCACCTCGCCCGCGTCCGGTCCGGGCCGCGGCGACGGGCCCCTTCCTCGCCGCGCGCTTCCGCCGTCTCGCCCTCGAGCTGGAGGCGACGCTCCCCCGCGTGATGACGAGCGACGACGACGAGGCCATCCACGACATGCGCGTCGTCATCCGCCGCATGCGCGTCCTGCTCAAGCTCGCGCGCCCCGTCTACGGCCGCTTCCACGCCGATGCCGTGCGCGCCCTGCTCACGCACGTGCACCGCGCCAGCGGCGCGCTGCGGGACGAGGAGGTGCTGCGCGAGACCTTCGGCACCCTGCACATCGCCGACCCCGCCTTCGGCGAGTGGGTGCGGCGCCGCGCCGCCCGGGAGGAGGTGCTGCGCCGGGCGATGCTCCAGCGCCTGCGCACGGGCATCCTGCGCCGCGCCCTGCGCCTGCTCCGCGCGATGATCGCCCTGCCGGTGCCGCCCAGGCGCCGCGTGCCCCTCGCCGATTTCGCCCGCCGCGCCGCCGAGCGCGCCCGCCGGGAGGTGGAGAAGCGGCGCGACGTGGAGACCGACGATGTCGCCGGCCTCCATCAGCTGCGCATCGCCTACAAGGGCCTGCGCTACACGACCGAGCTGCTGGGCGACGCCCTCCCCTCCGACGTCGCGGCGATGGCGGCGCCTGCCGCACGCTTCCAGAAGCGCCTCGGCGAGATCCACGACATGGACGTGGCGCGCGCCACCCTCGCGCGCGCGCGCAGCCTGGGGCCGGACCTCAGGGCCCGCGCGGTGGCCGCCGTGACGTGGCGCCGGCGCGAGAAGGTCGACGCCTACCTCAAGGAGATGCGCCCCTCACAGGCCCGACCCGGGCCGGTGGACGGTCGCCGTCGGCGCACCGCCTCCCGTTGACGTGGCGGTGGCGTGCGGGTGCGCGTGCGACGTCGCCACCGGCGGCGGCGTGACGGGATGCTTGACGGCCGGCGCGGCCGTGGCGTGCGGCGCCGCGGAGGCGGGTGACGCGCCGTGCGCCGCCGGGAGCAACGCGGGCGTGGCGCTCTCCGCCGCCGATGCCGTCGCCTCCACGGATGCGGCCGACGCCGTCGCCTCCACGGGTGCGGCCGACGCGCTGGATGCGGGGGGCGTCTCCACGCTGGTCACGCTCGCCGTGTCGCCCGGCGAGGTCTCCTCCGTCCGCGAGTGCTTCCACACGACCAGCCCGGTGATCCCCGCCCCGACGAGCACCAGCACCCCGATCAGCGCGGCGACGAGACCGCCGCTCGCGCCGCGACGCCGGGCGGGGGCGTCGGTCGTCTGTGCGCCGAAGGTCTCCGCCTGCTGCACCGGCGCCTGATACTCCGGCGGCGACGACGGCGACGGCGAGCGCGCCGAGACCAGCGGGATCGCCGCGGTGTCGCTGCTGGGCCGCTGCATCGATGCCGGCAGCGGCGCCGACGCGCGCGTCTCGGCGTTGCGGTCGACGCCGGGCCCGTGGCCCAGCACGAAGGGCTGCGCCGAGGCGGGCGCGTGGGTCATCGTCTGCGGCGCCTCCGCCACGGTGGCGCCGGGAGGGAGCGGCGTGCCGTAGTCCGCGGTGTGCGCCAGGCGAGGCGACGCCGGCCCGCTCACCGGCGGCCCGGGCGAGGTGGCCGCGTGGATCGCCGCGGGCGACTCCAGCCGGGTGTCCGGACCGGAGAGCGGGACGACGTCCATGCGCATCGTCCCGGTGCGCCCGAGCGTCCCCGACGTGACCATCGGCCGCGGCGGCTGCGCGGACGACGCGGGCGTCTGCGTGACGACCTGCTCCACCGTCGCCTGGGCGCCCACGTCCTTCACCCGCGACGCGAGCTGCTTCTTCAGCTCGCGCAGGGCGGACGCGAAGGAGAACGCGTCCTTCGGCCGGTTCTCCGGCTTCTTGTCGAGCGACGACGCGACGAGGCGCTCCACCTCCGGCGGCACCTGCACGAAGCGCGATAGCGGCGGCGGCTGCACGTCGATGTGCGCCTTGCCGATCTCCACCTCCCCGGCGAAGTCGTCGAACGGCCCGCGTCCGGCGAGCATCTCGTAGAGCACCAGGCCGGCGGCGTAGAGGTCGCTCTGCGCGGTCACGTCCCGGCCGAGGATCTGCTCCGGCGGCGCGTAGCGGAAGGTCCCGATGAACCGCCCGCCGGTGTGCTGCGTGCTGCCCGTGGCCAGCTTGATGATGCCGAAGTCCAGCAGCTTCGCGAGCGCGCGCCCGTCCCGCCCGCGGGTGATGAAGAGGTTGTCCGGCTTCACGTCGCGGTGCACGATGCCGAACTCGTGCGCGTGGTCCAGCGCGTCGAGCAGGTCGATGGCGATGTCGTACGACTGCTCCAGCGTCAGCCGCCCCTTGCGCTCCAGCGCGACGCGCAGGCTCTGCCCCTGCAGCCGCTCCATCACGTAATAGGGCAGGCGCAGCGTGTCCTGCGTCGTGCCGGAGGTGTACACCTCCACGATGTTGGGGTGCTGCAGCTTGGCCAGCGCCCGCGCCTCCCGCGCCAGGCGCGCGGCGAGGTCGGCCCGGTCGGCGAGGTCGCCGTGCAGGGTCTTGAGGACGTAGCGCTTGCCGATGGTCGTGTCCTCGACGTCGTAGACGGTCCCCATGCCCCCCGCGCCGAGCACGCGGTGCACCCGGTAGACCGTGCCGGGGATCATCTGCCCGGGCTGGTAGTCGGGTGTGCGCTCCGCCATGAGGCCTCCACAATACCGCTTTTTCGCGAAACCTCCCCAAACACGGGGCCGAAGGGACCACGAACGGCCCGTCACCCGTCGGGCCCAAGCGAGGAACCCATGGACAACCGCATTCCCCCCTTTCGGCCGGACGTCGTCGGCGTGCAGAGCGCGCCGCGGCCCACACCCAAGCCCATCCGCGTCAACTTCGGCGAGGTGCTCGCCCGTGGCGCGCAGACCCTCGTCGCCGGGGCCGAGGCGGCGATGAACGTCCTGCCGGGCGGCCCGCTCGTGGCGACCGCCCTGCGCGGCGGCGCCAGCGGGTTCATCGGCGGGCCGACGCAGACGATGAGCGGCGCAGGCAACATGGGGGCCGGCGCATCGGCGCCCGAGGGCCCGATGGCCTCCGGCCTCGACGGCGGCGGGTCGGCCGCGGGCGGCGCGACCGGCACCGGCGCTGATGGCGGCATCCAGGGCTCGCTCCAGCAGGCGCAGGAGATGAACCTCTACTACCTGCAGATCCAGCAGCAGGTGGACGCCCAGAACCGCACCTTCACGACGCTCTCCAACGTGATGAAGGCCGAGCACGACACCGTGAAGAACGCGATCGGCAACATCCGCTGAGGGCCGGCGCGCCGCGCCTTCGACAGCCGCGGCGCGCCCGCGGCCGCTGTGGTAGAAAGGTTTCGCATGGGCATCGATCGCATCGGCAAAGGTGGCTCGGCGCCCCCTCCGGGGGCGACCCCCGGCGCCTCCGGCGCGCAGAAGACGGGCCGCCCCTTCGAGGCGGAGAAGCCCGGCGCCAAGCCCGCGGCCGAGCACGCCTCGTCCGCCGCGCAGGCCGGTCAGGTGCACGCCGCCGGCGCCTCCCCGCTCGAGCAGCTCAAGGCGGGGAAGATCGACATGGACGGCTACCTCGACCAGAAGGTGCAGGAGGCCACCGTCCACCTGCGCGGCGTCACACCCGCGCAGCTCGACGACATCCGCACGCTGCTGCGCGATCGCATGGCGACGGACCCGACGCTCGCCGATCTGGTGAAGCAGGCCACCGGGGAGGCGCCTCGCATCCCGGACGACGACGGCTGATGCTCTCCCGGCGAGGCTTGCTCGCCGGGCTCGCGTCGCTGCTCGCGTGCTCGCGCCGCGAGACGCACGCCGCCGCGGCCTCCGCCCCGCCGCCGGAGCCCGCCCCCTTCCCGGTCCCGGAGCGCGGCACGACGCAGCTGCTGGAGTGGTCGCTGCAGGGCGTCTCCACGCGCGCCGCGGTCATCGTCCCCGCGTGGAGCCCGTCGGCGCGCTTCCCGGTGCTCGTCGCGCTGCACGGCCGCGGCGAGGCGCTCAAGGACCCGGAGGAGGGCGCCCTCGGCTGGCCGCGCGACTACGCGCTGCGCCGCGCCATCTCCCGCGCATGTGCGCCCCCGCTCACGGCGGACGATTTCGAGGGCTTCGTCGAGCCTGACCACCTCGCCGAGGTGAACCGCTCCCTCGCCTCCCGGCCGCTGCGCGGGCTCATCGTCGCGTGCCCGTACGTGCCGGACCTCGATCTCGAGAAGGACGAGGATGTGCTCGGCTACGGCCGCTTCCTCGCCGAGGTGCTCCTGCCGCGGGTGCGCAAGGAGACGCCCGCGCTCGCCGCCCCCGAGTCGACGGGCATCGACGGCGTCTCTCTCGGTGGGGCGATCGCCCTGCGCGCCGGCCTGGCCATGCCGGAGACCTTCGGCGCCGTCGGCGCGCTGCAGCCGGCCATCGGCGACGAGCGGGTGCGCGAGCTGACCGATCTCTGCCGCGCGGCGCGCGCACGTCGCAAAGATCTCGCCCTGCGCCTGACCACCAGCCACGAGGACTACTACCGGCGCGTGGTGAACAAGCTGGATCACGCGTGGACCGAGGCGGGCATCGCGCACGACTTCGCCGAGCTGCCTGGCCCCCACGACTACCCCTTCAACCGCGGGCCGGGGGCGTACGAGATGCTGCTCTGGCACGACCGGGTGCTCCGCGGGGCCTGACGGCGGTTCGTCACGTCGAGTTCACGCGGCGCCTCCTTGTTCGCCACGCGATACGTGCAGTCTGCACACGAACCGCAGACACAGGAGGTGGCCCATGAGCCCCACCGAGACCCTGGCCATCGTCTTCGCCATCTACGTGATGGCGTTCATCGCCCACCGCACGTCCGCCTGAGCCGGCGCCCGCCGCCGCAGGAGCGCCCGTCCGATCGCGAGCACGCGGACGATCGGGCGGGCGGCGCTCGGCCCCGCCGTCACTTCGACTTGGAGAAGGCGTAGGCGATGAAGCCGATCGGGATGCGGATCTTGCCGAGGACGACGAAGCCGTAGCCGTCGTCGTCGAAGCCCCGGTACTGGCCCTCCACGCCGAGGATGCTCCAGCCCACCGAGACCATGCCGCCCACGTGCGCGCTGGTGTCGATCATCGCGCCCACCTGTCCCCAGAAGCCGACGGCGAGGCTCATCAGCTCCGCCTGCAGGCCGAAGGTCGCCAGCGAGAGGTTGCTGATCTCGTACGTCGCGCCGAACATCAGGAAGGTCGGCCAGCGCGCCAGCATCACGCCTGCGCGCACGCGTCCCATGCCCATGATGTGGCCCGGACCTGCGGCGGAGTAGCCGAACGCGCCCTCCACGTTCAGGTCCCAGGTGTTGGCCTTGTAGAAGGCGTTGACGCTCTGCCCCTGCGGCGGGGGCGCCTTGACGATGGGTGGCGGCGGGGCGGCGGGCGCGCCGGCGTCCGCGGCGGGGGCGGCGACGCCGGCATCCGCGGCCATCACGGCCGTCGCCGCCGGCGCTGCCGTCGCGGCGGTGGGAGCCCCCGCGTCGCTGTCGGTCGGGGCCGCGTCGCTCGCGGGAGCCGCGTCGAGATCGGGGGCGGCGCCGGCGTCGAGCGCCGGCGGGTTCGCCGCGGCCACGCCGGCGTCCAGCGCGACCGGGTCGGCTGCCAGGGCGACCGCGGGCAAGAGGACGAAGGCGAGGACGACGCCGGCGGCGCGAACGCTCATGGTTTCTTCTGCTGCGCCATCACCTGGATGAGCACGCTGCTGCCGTGCAGGCCCTTCACGTGCTTGCCATCCATGGCCTGCGCCATGCACTTGCCGACGGGGTCGTCGCCCTCTGCGCCGCTCTTGAGCACCTCGCCCGCCACCCCGAAGCGCACCGAGACAGCGTCACCGTTGCCGACGACGGTCATGAGGTCCGGGCAGTGCGTGGCGGCGGCGTAGAGCGCCGTGGCGAGATCGGGGACGACGGCGTCGTCGAGCGCGGGCTCGCTCTTGGGAGCCGCCGCGGCCGCGAGCAAGACAGGGAGGCCTCCGGAGCCGCCGAACTGGATGCCGACGGGCGCGCCGTACTCGACGGCCGCGGGGGGCTTCTTCTCCGACGACGACGACGACGTGTGGCAGCCTGCGAGCGCGCTCGCCGCCAGGAGGGCGTGCGCGGCCAGCACCTTTGCCTTCACTCGTGCCTCCTAAAAAAATCGCCTCGCGGAGCCGGGTTGCGGCATCCGCGAAGCGATGGGGTTTCCTCCGAGACGAATCTCAGGGACTCTCGGACGACTGGCAGGCGGCAGCGCCCGCGTCCGTCACCTTGCACACGAACACCTTGCGGAGGGCGCCGAACAGGAAGCTGTCCTGGCGGGTGATCACGACCTTGTCGTTACCCGCGGTGGCAATGGCGCCGTACGCGCAGCCGCCCGCAAGCGGGGCCAGCGTCGCGATGGCGAGCACAAGAGCAGTCATCTTCTTCATCGAAAAATCTCCTTGGAAAGCAAACTTTGGAAGTCAGACCCGCGTCACGGGCTCTCGGACTCGTTGCAGGCCGCAACGCCCGCATCGGTCACCTTGCACACGAACACCTTGCGCAGAGCTCCGAAGAGGAAGCTGTCCTGACGCGTAATGACGACCTTGGTGCCGTCCTGGGTGGTGGCGATGTCGCCGTAAGCGCAGCCCAGGGCGGGAGCCGCCGTGGCGAGCGCGAGTGCCAAACCAAGAACTCTTTTCATTTGTCGATGTCTCCTCGTGGATGTGAGAAAGGCGCGTGGGTCCCGCAGACGAAGGCCAGCGCGCCGCTCTATACGTGCTTTGTGAGCCAGAGCTACCCACCTCAGAGTCAAGAGCCTAGGTAAAGAAAGGGTAAGGCGATGGGCTCCGGCCCGCGCTGCGCGCGAGGAGGGTCGAGATGCCTCCGCCCCGCTGGATTGCGGGTAGACCATCCGGCGCGCGGACCGTCAATAGCCATGCGCGAAGCTCGGTCGGGGCCGCGCGATATTTGCGCAACAATTCCGGCATCTTGCAGGCGCGTTGCAGCCATGCCTAATTTGTACGCGGGAGGGCTCCGCCTCGCGTTCGGCGGGCTCCGCGGCCTGCGTCTGTGGTAACCGCGTGAGCATGATCCCACGCTACACGCCTCGCGAGTTTGCCGACCTCTGGTCTCCCGAGCGGAGGTTTCGCACGTGGCTGGAGGTGGAGCTCGCCGCGTGCGAGGCGATGGAGGAGGAAGGGCTCGTGCCCGCCGGCACGGCCGCGCGCATCCTCTCGCAGAACGTCGCGCTCGACCCCGAGCGCATCGAGACCATCGAGCGGACGACGAAGCACGACGTCATCGCCTTCCTCACACACGTGGAGGAGAAGGCGGGCATCGAGGCGCGATGGCTCCACCGCGGCATGACGTCCAGCGACGTGCTGGACACCTCGCTCGCGATGCTGCTCCGCGACGCGGCGGACCTCCTGCTCGCGCGGTGCGACCGCCTCCTCGCCGCGCTGAAGAAGCGGGCACGCGAGCACGCGAAGACGCCGATGATGGGGCGCAGCCACGGCATCTGGGCGGAGCCGGTCACCTTCGGCCTGGCGCTGGCGGGGCACTACGCAGAGATCGCGCGCGGCAAGGTGCGCCTGGAGGAGGCGCGGCGCGCCATCGCGGTCGGCAAGATCGCCGGCGCGGTCGGCACGTACGCGCACCTCTCGCCCGCGCTGGAGGCACGCGCGCTGGGCAAGCTGGGGCTGCACCCCGAGACGGTGAGCACGCAGGTGGTCGCGCGCGACCGCCACGCGCAGTACTTCGCCGCGCTCGCGCTCGTCGCCGCGGGGATCGAGCGGCTGGCGACGAACGTGCGCGGGTGGCAGCGCAGCGATGTGGGCGAGGCGGAGGAGAGCTTCACCGCCGGGCAGAAGGGCTCGAGCGCGATGCCGCACAAGCGCAACCCCATCCTGAGCGAGAACCTGTGCGGGCTGGCGCGGGTGGTGCGCGCGGCGGTCGTGCCCGCGCTGGAGGACGTGGCGCTCTGGCACGAGCGCGACATCTCGCACTCCTCGGTGGAGCGGATGATCGGGCCGGACGCGACGGCCACGCTGGGCTTCATGCTGGACCGCGCGGCGGGGCTGGTGGAGGGGCTCGTCGTCTACCCGGAGCGGCTGCAGCGCAACCTGGACGCCGCCGCCGAGCTGTACTTCTCCGAGGCGGTGCTGCTCGCGCTGGTGGAGTCGGGCATGCCGCGGCAAGAGGCGTACGTGCTGGTGCAGCGCAACGCGATGCGCGCGTGGCAGGGCGACGGTCGCTTCCGCGACAACCTGGCGGGCGACGCCGACGTGACGGCGAAGGTCTCCGCGGCGGTGCTCGACCGCTGCTTCGACCTGGAGCACGCGCTGCGCCACGTGCCGGAGGTGATCGCCCGCGCGCTGGGCGACGTCCTCTGAATTAGCGCCGGTCCTTGCGGTGACGGGTGGTGTCGGCGTTGGCGGAGCGGCTGCGCGGCTTGTCGAGTAGCTCGGCGCGCGTGAGGGTGGTCTCCAGCTTCTGGGCGATGCGGGCGGTGACCTCCTCCAGCTTGCGCCCACGCTCCGCGTCGCCCACGTCGAAGAGCAGGCGCGGCGGCGGGCCCTCCCGCAGACCGCCCACGGCGACGCCCGTCAGGCGGATGCGTGCACCCTGCAAGTCGAAGCGATCGAGCAGGTGGACGGCGGCGCGGTGGAGCGAGAGGGTGTCGCACACTGGCTGCCTTAGCTGCAGCTGCCGGGAGCGCAGCGTGAAGTCGGCCCACTTGAGCTTCACCACGACGACGTCGGCGGACATGCCCTCGGCGACGAGGCGCTGGGCGACGCGGGAGGCCTGGTCGAGCAGGCAGCGCTCCACCTCCGCGCGCGTGGTGAGGTCCTGGTCGTAGGTCTCCTCCGCGCCGATGCTCTTGGCGACGCCGCGCGGATCCACCTCGCGTGTGTCCTCGCCGCGAGCCAGCGCGTGGACGTGCGCGCCCCACTCGCCCAGCAGACGCGAGAGGTCCGCCGGGCGGGCGGCGGCGAGATCGCCGAGGGTGCGGTAGCCGAGCTCGCGCAGGCGCGGGGAGGTCTTCGGACCGACGCCCCACATGCGCTCGATGGGGAGCGGCGCGAGGAAGGCGCGGGCCTCGGCCTCGGGGACCACGACCAGGCCGTCCGGCTTGCGCAGATCACTCGCCACCTTCGCCACGAACTTGCAGTGCGCCACGCCGGCGGAGGCTGTGAGCTCGGTCTCGCGACGGACGTCCTCCTTGATGCGGCGGGCGATGGCGGCAGCGTCGCCGAAGAGGCCGCGGCTGGCGGTGACGTCGAGGAAGGCCTCGTCGATGGAGAGGCCCTCCACGAGCGGGGTGTAGCGCTGGAAGACGGCGAAGATGTGGCGGCTCGCCTCCTCGTAGCGGCCGCGGCTCGGCACGACGACGACGGCGTGGGGACAGCGGCGCAGGGCCTCCATCATGGGCATCGCCGAGTGGACGCCGAAGGGGCGCGCCTCGTAGGAGGCGGCCGCCACGACGGAGCGCGGCGAGCGCCCGCCGACGAGCACGGGCTTGCCGCGCAGGCGCGGGTCGTCGCGCTGCTCCACGGACGCGAAGAACGCGTCCATGTCCACGTGGAGGATCTGCCGGCCGTCAGCCACGCGACGGCGGGGGCGTCAACCGTCGCGGAGCGGGCGGCCCTGGGCGTCGGGGACCTTGCCCGTCAGCATCATGATGCCGTCGATGAGCGGCCACACGGCGCCGAGGCCGCAGGTGAGCCACACGGCGGCGATCTGCGCGATGCCCAGGCCGGTGTACCCGAGGTAGAAGCGGCCGACGCCGAAGCTGCCGAGGAAGATCTGCAGGAGGCCCGCGACCATCTTGGTCTTGTCGGAGTAGGGGATGCCGCTCATCGGGTCTATGCCGTACGGGGCGTTCGGCTGCATCATGCCGGGGGCGGGCGGCGGGCTGCCGTAGGCACCGGGCGGGGGACCATAGCCTCCGGGCGGAGGACCGAAACCACCGGGCGGGGGAGGGGGATAACCACCTTGCATCGCGTTGCTCCTGACTCTTTTCCGGGCCTCGCACGCGGGGACCCGGGGACTTCGCGCCCCCGGCGCCGCGGCGAGAGGGGGGCAATGTAGTACGTCTTGTCCGGTGCTGCCAGTCACGAAAGGGCGGCGCCGGGAGGGGCGCGGTCCGGTCCGCCCGCAGGCATCTCTGGAGGCGGCGGCGCGGGCGCCGCGGCGCTCTTTTGCCGGGTCTGCAGGCGTCGCACGTACGCCCGCGCCACGATCCAGCCGATGCGCGGCAGGTGCCGGGGGTGGAGCTTGCTCGGCTCGCCGGCGTAGACGGGGCGAACGGGCACCTCGGCGACGGCCACGCCCGCGCAGGTGACGAGGGAGAGCAGATCGTTCGGGTAACCGTAGCCGCGCCAGAGGGCGGCGAGGTCGAGGCGAGCGGCGGCCCACCGCGCGAGGGCGGTGTAGCCACACTGGCTGTCGTGGATGGCCATGCCGAGCGCGGCGGAGGTCAGGCGCGAGAAGACGGCGCCGCCCACGCGTCGGGGCAGCGGCATGGGGGTCCGGCCATGCCACGCGAAGCGGTTGCCCTTGACGTACCCGGTCTCCCCGCGCGCCAGCGGGGCGACGAGGGCGGGGAGATCGCGTCCGTCCATCTGGCCGTCGCCGGCCATGACGACGAAGGCGTCGCGCGGGCCGCCGGCTTCTTCCAGCGCGCGCTCGTAGCCGGTGACGATGGCCGCCCCGACGCCCCGGCGCGCCGGGTGGCGCACCACCTCCACGCGCGGGTCGCCGGACGCGCGCGCCACCTCGGCCGTGGCGTCGCGGCTGCCGTCGTCCACGACGACGACGCGGTCCACCTCGGCCGGCATGGTGCGCAGCACGCGCCCGATACGCGGCGACTCGTCGAGCGCCGGCACGACCACGACGACGCGGGACCCGTGAAGCACGCGCAGGCTGTAGCACCGAGGCGGCGAGGTGGGCTAGCACTGGTGGGCCTTGACCGCGTCCCCTCCGCCGCCCGCCAGCAAGAAGCGCCGCCGCCTCGTCGTCGTCGCCCTGGTGGTCGTGGCGGGCGCGCTCTTCGCGCTGATCTACCGCCCCTTCCCCAAGGTCGACACGCCGGCGGGGGCGTACACGCGCATCGCCAAGTCCATCGCGGAGGACGACCCGCAGGGCGCCTTCCCCTTCCTGGAAGAGGACGGGCGGTGGGCGAGCTACACCATCCGCGACATGCGCCGGAAGGCGTGCGATCGCATCCGCCGCAGCTACCCGCCGGGCAAGGAGCGCGACGGGCTGCTGGCGGCGTACTCCGCCGAGGCGAACGCGCCGGACGGGGCCGACGTCTTCGCCCTGCTGGCGCGGAAGCGCGGCTGGGTCGCGCGGCTGCGCAAGGACCTCTCCGGCGTGCGCAGCGTGGAGATCGAGGGGCCGCGCGCCACCGTGGTGACCGCGCGAGGGACGCACTACTCCTTCCGCCGGCGGGACAACGGCATCTGGGGGCTGACGCTCTTCACCGCGGACCTGGTCGCTGAGAGCGAGCGGGCCTCCCGCGATCTGGAGAGCGTGCGCGCGTCGGCGGACGACTACGACCGCGCCGCCGGCAGGGCGGTGCCGCCGCGCGACGGGGGCGGCGGCGGGTGAGGTCCGGCGCGAGGGGGCGGCCGCTCAGGCGATGCGCTTCTTGATCGCCGCCCACGAGCGGTGCTCGGGGTCCCCGGAGTCGACGGGGAGGCCGGCGCGAGACCAGCCAGGCTCGGTGATCTGACCGAAGGCATCGCGGGCGCCGTCCCAGCCGGCGCTCTGCTCGAAGACATGTGTGTATCCTGCACGCAACAGCTCCTCCGCCGCGCGCATGGACCGGCGACCGGAGCGGCAGCCCAGGATGAGCTGGGCGGCGGTGAGGTCGGGGAAGAGGACGCGCATGGCGGGCAGGAAGTCGGCGTTGTGGACCATGCCGCCCGGCGAGGAGAAGGTGATGGGCACGTTGAGGGCGCCGTGCGGGTGCCCCTCGGCGAACTCGGCCTCGGTCCGCACGTCGACGTAGCTGTAACCGTCCTTCATCTTCGCGGCCGCCTCGGCCGGCGTGAGGTGGGTGATCGACATGGGCCGGACGTTAGTGGCAGCGGCCGCGCGTGACCAGGGCGCGCTCGGCGGCGGCGCGCACGGCGTCGCGCACGTTCTTGCCGCGCAGGGGGGCGAGGCGGGAGGCGAGGTCGGCGGGGTGGAGCTGCCCGAGCGCCTCCAGCGCGGCGAGGCCGAGGACGAGCGCGTCGGCGTCAGCCGCGAGCGGCTGGGCCGCGGCGTGGGCGAGCTCGGTGAGGCGGTCGACCGACTCCACGGCGCACATGGCGCCGAGGGCGCGGGCCGCGGCCTCGCGGACGGCGATGGTCTCGTCCTCGTCGTCCAGGCAATCGCGCACCGCGCCGGCGTAGGCGCGCGCGCGGTGACCGGCGAGGGCGTCGACGGCGGTGCCGCGAACCTCCGGGGAGGCGTCGCCCTTCAGCGCGGCGGCGAGCGCCCCGTCCGCGGCCGGCGAGGCCGGCCCCGCGCCAAGCGCGCGCGCGGCGGAGACGCGGACGAAGGTCCAGGGATCGTGCGCGAGGAGCGGGGCGGCGCGCGCCACGACGGCCGCGCTGCGCAGCTCGGCGGAGGAGTCGAGCGCCGCCATCCGCACGCGCGGCTGCGGGTCGCCCGCCGCGGCGACGACGCCGGCCTGGAGCGACGGCACCCGGCGCGCGACCTCCGCCGCGTGCGCGCGCACCGGCCAGTCGGGGTCGGACGCGAGCATGCGCGCCACGCGATCGCGTGCGGGGGCGTCGCCGGCGGCGGCGAGCTGGGCCAGCGGCCCCAGCGCGAGGTAGCGCGTCGCGAGGGTGGGCGAGCCCGCGAGCATCGCGTCGAGCTGGCGCAGCGCCTCCGGCGCGATCTCGGCGACGCGCGGGCCGAGGGCGCGCAGCATCTCCAGCTTCACGGCGGGGGCGCGCGCGGTGTCGGCCACCAGCGCCGTCAGCCGCTCGGGCGTCGCGTCGCGCGCGGCGGTGGCGAAGGCGGTGCGGGCGGCGACCTTGTCCTTCTTCGCCAGGCGGTCCGCCAGCACGTCGAGCGCGCCGCTGCGACCGAGCAGGGCGAGGTAGGTGAACACCTTGGGGCACGCCACGTCGGGCGCGGCCTTCACGGCGGTGACGATCTGCGCGCGGTGCCCGCACACCTGCAGCGCGTTCTCCGCCTTGTGCTCCACCCGCGTGTCGGCGTCGCACAGGGCGCGGAGGAAGACCTGGGTGGGCGCGGGACCGCACGAGGCGGAGCTGGCCACGTTCACCGCGCGCTCCCGTCCGGACGGGTCCAGCTTCGCGTAGGCCGCGGCGACGGCGGGCATCGCCGCGTCGCCCACCCGGTCCAGGATCTTCTCCGCCGCGTCGGCGAGGCGGCCGCCGGAGCCGTCCAGCGTGCGCGCCACCGTCTCCATCGTGGCGCCGGAGACATCGAAGGAGCTGTACGCGGAGAGCTCGGCGACGGTGACCACCGGCGACGCGTTGCCGCGGGCGTAGGCGTCGTCCAGCACCAGCGCCAGGCACGAGGCGCGGAGGGGCTCCTGCAGCGGGATGTCGTACGACGCGCCGGGGTGCTGCCACGCGTCCTCGGGCATGGTGACCGCGTAGGTCTCGTCGTCGGTCACCAGGAAGAAGCTCTTCGGCGCCGCGCCGCCCTTCGTCGGCTGCGACGGCGGGGCGTCGCCGGCGGGCGGGGGCGGCGCCACGGTGATCGCCAGGCGGGCGATGGGCACCTCCCGCGGGGTGCGAAAGAGGACGAACTCGCCGCGACCCGCGCTGGTCTTGCCCTCGCTCCACGTCGTCGCGGGGTTCATGTCGGCGATGGCGCCGGGGGACCCGTGATCGCTGCTGCTGGCGGCGTGCGTCGCCAGCAGCTGGGCGAGGGGCCGGGGCGCGGGCGTGGTGCGCGCCACCGCGACGACGCGCTTCGCCTTCGCCTGCTGGGCGGCGGGGACGCGCTGGATGCTCGCGACGTGCCACTGCATCGTCTTCGCGTCGAGGACGCTGGTCCGGAGCAGCGTGCGCTTCTGCCCGCAGAGGCGGATGTCGTCGCTGACGGCTCCCTTGGCGATGAAGCTCATCCCGTTGCCGGCGATGACCTCCACGGCTTCGCCGTCCATGTCACCGCTCTGGCCCGCGCGACGCCCGGCGGCGCCAGCGAAGCGCACGGGCGACGCCTTGTCGCCGACGAGCACGGCGTCCCACGTGTGCTCGCCGTCCGCCGCGGCGACGTGGACCCAGAGCGCGTGCCGCCCGCGGCCGACGGAGACGTCGTGCACCTGCGCGCCGCCGCGGGCGATGGGCTGACCGCCGAGGTCGACGGGCACGCCGGCGCTCGTCGCGCACGGCGCGGCCGCGCACGTGCCGTAGGCCAGGCGCGCGTGGGCCGTGTCGACGCTCGCCGTGACCGCTTGCAGGCCGCCGCCCGCGGGCGAGGAGGCCGTGCTCGCCGCGTGGGCGACGCGCGGCGAGAGCGCGAGCGCGCCGGCGCCGAGGAGGAGGGCGAGGTGGCGGTTGGGGCCTGCGATCATGGGGAAAGCTTAGACGAGCCCTTGCGCCGTTTGTTTGTCCCTTTCGCGCCGCGTGTGCCATCGAAGAGAGCATGCGGCGCTGGCTGGTTGGGTTTTCTGCGTTCGCGCTCATCACCGGGAGCGTGAGCTTGCTGCGGCACTTCTCCCCGCGCGCGGCGGCGGCCCAGACCGCGCTCGCGATGAAGGTGGAGGCCCCGGCCGCGGTCAAGGTGGCGCCCGTCGCGGCGAAGAGGCCCGCCGCGGTCGCCGGACCTCCCTTCGCCGGGCTGGACCTGGTGCACGTGCACCTGAGCGATGACGGCGCCACCGCCGACGCGGGCAACCGCGTCGCCAAGCTCACCCTGGACGCACGGCTGCAGCACGCGGCGGAGCGCCTCATGCGCGCGCACCGCCTGCCCGAGGCGGCCATCGTCATGATCGACCCCAAGACCGGCGCGCTGCTCGTCTACGCGAGCCACGTGCAGTCGGGGCGCGCGCGGGACATCTGCGCGGAGGCGCGGGCCCCCTCGGCGAGCGTGTTCAAGATCGTGACGGCGACGGCGCTCGTCGACCACGCGAAGCTCGGGCCGGACACGCGCGAGTGCTACGCGGGCGGGGGGAGCCAGCGCATCACGCAGCGCGACCTGGTGGTGGACCCGCACCGCGACAAGTGGTGCGTCTCCATCGCCAAGGCGCTCGGTCACAGCACCAACGCGGTGTTCGCCCGGCTCGCCTCGCGCGACCTCACGCCCGCGATCGAGACCGAGACCGCAAAGTCGTACGGGTACGGCGGCGCGCCCTCCTTCGACGTGACGGTGCAGCAGAGCGCGGTCCACGTGCCGGAGGACCCGCTCGGCTTCGCGCGGACGTCCGCCGGGTTCTGGAACTCCACGCTCACCCCGCTGCAGGCCGCGCTCATCAGCGCGACCGTGGCCAACGGCGGCGAGCAGATGCGCCCCTTCGTGGTGCGCGAGCTGGACGACCCGGGCGGCTCGAAGGTGTGGGAGGCGCCGGGCCCGACAGGCCGCCGCGTGACCTCCCCCCAGACCGCCGCCGCGCTGACGCGCATGATGGAGCGCACCGTCAGCGAGGGGACGAGCTACCGCGCCTTCCACGACGCGCACCGCACGCCCTACCTGCCCGCCGGTGTCATCGCCGCGGGCAAGACGGGCACGCTGACCGACCCCGATCGGCAGCACCTGTACTCCTGGTTCACCGGCTTTGCCCCGGTCCACCCGAAGGCCGGTGAGAAGCAGGTGGCCATCGCGGTGCTGGTCGTCAACCACCCGCTCTGGCACGTGAAGGCCAACGTCGTCGCCCGGGAGATGCTCCGCGACTACTTCCGCGGCGAGCGCGACGCCCACCATACCTCGCACCAGAAGCCGAGGTCGAAGCGCTCCGGATCGCGCCACGGCGCGCACCGGCGCAAGTAGCTCACGCCTCCACGGGGTGGTCGACGAAGCAGCGGCGGCAGCGGGCCTCGTAGGCGGCGGCCCCGCCCACGAAGAGCTGCGCCTCCGCCGCGACCAGCCGCTGCGAGCGCGACGCCTCGCCGCCGCACCGCGCGCAGACCGCGTGCAGCTTGGTCACGTACTCGGCGATGGCCATGAGCGCCGGCATGGGCCCGAAGGGCTGCCCGCGGTAGTCCTGATCCAGCCCCGCGCAGATGACCCGCACGCCGCGGTTGGCGAGGTCCTCCACCACATCCACCAGGTCCGGCTCGAAGAACTGCACCTCGTCGATGCCGACGACCGCGACGTTGGGCCCGACGAGGCCGGTGATCTCCTTCGCGCCGCCGACGGGCACGGCGTCGGTGCCGATGCCCTCGTGCGTGACGACCTTCACCTCGTCGTAGCGGTTGTCGACACGCGGCTTGAAGACGACGATGGGCAGGCGCGCCAGGCGCGCGCGTTTCATGCGCCGAATGAGCTCCTCGGTCTTGCCGCTGAACATGGAGCCGCACACCACCTCGACGCAGCCCTGCCGCCCGTCCCGCGCCCGGGGTTGCCCCAGGTGCTCGCCGTGCTCGCGATCGACATGGGAGGCGTGCGCCATGGGGTGGCCCTTACCCGACTTTCGCGCACAAAAGAAGGCGGGAGGCCCCGGGCTTGGAGGCAGGGGCACAAGGCTCGGGTGACCGGCGGAGGGGATGGTCGGCGCCGTGACCGCTGCTCATCCGTGCATCATGCACAGGCCTCCGGGCGCGTGTCCCACACTGGAGGCCTTTGTGCCGACAAAGCTCGCCCCGCGGGTGCATGGACCTGTAGACGCATGCCGCGGCGATGCTACATTGGAAGCGTGGACGTCGTTCTGCGGAAGCTCGGAAAGGGCTCGCGTGCGGTGGCGGGCCGCCTCGTGCGGGCGCCACGAAAGGGATCGGTCGTTGTGATCGAGTTCCCCGATGGCATGCATGAGTACGTGACGACTCCGGTCAAGCGGGTGCTGCGCATCGCCGGGCGCGAGGTCTTCTACATCGAGACGATCAACAGCCGTTACCGCCTCGAGGTCCGCGGCCGGGAAGACGCCGTCGCCGAGAGCGCAGGCTGAGGGGCTTGACGTCTCGAGGGGAGGCCGGCATGGTGCGCCGCCACCATGGGTAAGTTCGATCGCCGGGCCTCCGAGAAGATGCGTCGCCGCAAGGCGCAAGCCAAGAAGAAGGACCGCCTCAAGCGCCGGGCCACCGAGAAGGCCAAGGCGCGGGGCGTGAAGAAGCCGACGAAGAAGAAGGCCTGACCTTCCTCGAGGTCCGCCGAAAAGTGGGCCGGGGCGACGCGCGCCGGTAGCTTGCAGGCATGCGACCCTCACGCTTGGTCTTCGTCTCCCTCGCGGCCGCGCTCGGCCTGGGGTGTCTGAATCAGCCCACCGGCGCCGCGCTCGTCCAGCAGACGACGGAGGAGTTCAACGTGAACACCCGCTTCGGGCGGATGGCGCTCGCCTTCGAGGACGTGGCGCCGAACTACCAGAAGGAGTTCACCAAGCGGCACCGGCTCTGGGGCGGGCCGATCCGCGTGACCGACGCGGAGACCGCCGGCATGCGGATGAAGGGCGCGGACCGCGCCGACGTGGTGGTGCGGTTGGGGTGGTATCGCGTGGACGAGGGCGACCTGCACGTGACGACGATCAAGCAGGCGTGGCATCGCTACAAGACGGCGTGGCTGCTGGACGGCGAGGAGCGCACCGACGGTGACGTCGGCGTGCTGGGCGAGCGGGTGGACGTGATCCGCCCCGACGGCCCGGAGCAGCACGCCCAGTTCCCGACGGTCCGCATCGCGGATTGAGCGCCGCGGGCGCACGTCTCTCAGTAGGGCACCGCGGCGACCAGATACACCTTGTCGATCCCCCCGCTCGCCAGGCCGCGCGCGTAGCCGCCGCGCAAGTACAGCGAGAGGAAGTAGCCGATGGTGAGGTCCACCCAGAGCTCGGCGCCGACGCCGGTCTTGAACATCGCCGTCTCCGGCGTGTTGAACGCGCTCCCGTAGTCGACGAACACGTTGCCCGAGATGCGGTTGAGCATCACCGGGAGCGTGGAGAGGCCGCGGTCGATGTTCACGATGGGGAAGCGGTACTCGGCGTTGAGGAGCGTGTAGTACGCCCCGGTCTCGACCGCGACCGGGTAGCCGCGCAGGACGATGCCCCCCTGCGTGAGGAAGCTCCCGTTCTGGACGGCGGAGCGGAGCTGATCGAGCGGCGCCACGTCGACGTACCCGCCGACGTAGAAGGGGCCGCCGGGGAAGAAGCCGCCGCTCAGGCCGCCGCCGGCGTGGAAGGCGAGGACGTGGTGCCGCAGCCACGGCATCGCGTAGTACGCCTCCAGGTCGGCGTGCGTGCGGAAGCCGCGGTAGTCGCTGCCGAGCACCGGGTGGGTGAGGTCGATCCCCGCCGAGAGGGAGAAGCCCTTCTCCGCGCTGACGCTCCACAGGTAGCGCTGCGCGTTGCTCCAGGACCAGTTGAAGCTCAGGACGCCGGCGAGCAGGCGCTGCGGGATGCGTGGGGTGTCGTACGGGTCGAGGCCGGCGTCCTTGCCGAGGTTGGTATCGCCGCTCACCGAGTTGACGCTGTAGCCGACGTTGAAGTCGTGCGTCGCGAAGGCGCCGCGGATGCTGTAGGAGAGGCTCGACTGCGCGCCGAGGACATCGGCCACCCACGTCTGCTTGCTCGGGCCGACCGAGTAGGTGCCGCCGGGTGAGATGGACCGGTAGCCGCGCAAGGAGAGGTCGAAGGGGAGGCGGCTGTAGGTGTAGGTGAGGTCCACCTGCGGGTCGGGCCTCTCGGTCTGGGTGGCGAGGGTGAGGCCGACGGCGTGGTGCCCGGCGATGTCGCTGCCGCTCACGGTGACCGAGAACTCCTGGCCGAAGTCACCGGGCTGGGTGTTCGCGGTGTAGTGCCGCGGGACGAGCGTGTAGATCGGGTTGTACGGGCGCGGATGATAGGCGTGGTGCACCGGCGGCGGCGGCGGCGGCGGCCGATCCTCGGCGTACGGCTCCGCGGGGAGCCAGCGCGAGCGCTCGAGCGGCATGAGGTAGACGTCGTAGCCGGCGTGCGTGTACCCGAGGTACGCGAGGGTCTTGCCGTCCCGCGAGACCTCCGGCTGCATGGCGCCAGTGATGACGTTGGTGACCTCGGCGAGGGCGTGCGACGCGAGGTCGTACGCGTAGATGTTCATCACGCCGGTGCGATCGGAGTGGAAGTACAGGAGCTTGCCGTCGGGCGAGAAGCAGGGGGAGCCGTCCAGGGCGCGGTCGTGCGTCACCTCGGTGACGCGGCCGGTGGCGAGATCGACCAGGTGCACGTCGCGGTAGCCGCCTGCCAGCCACACGCTGTAGGCGACGGTGCGGCCGTCGGGGGAGAAGCGCGGAGAGTAGACTTGATTGAAGCGCTCGGAGCGGACCAGGGCGTGGACGTTGCGCAGCTTGCCCGCAGGGAGGTCCAGGTCGCCCATCTGCAGGTAGCTGGTGCCGCGGTGGTTGGAGACGAAGACGACGTGCCGGCCGTCGGGCGAGACGTCCGGGCTGGTGGCGCGGAAGCCGCGGGTGAGGCGCACCCGCGCGGCCTCCAGGCCGCCGGGGCTCTTCGCGCCGCGCGGGAGGTAGAAGAGGTCGTCGAAGCCGTAGAGGTTGTTGTAGGTCTCCACTGAATCGAAGACCACGCCGCCGCCGGGGGTGAAGGCCGCGGTGCCGCCGCCGAGGGTGCGCGCGAGCAGCTCGTCGTCGGAGTCCTTGCCGGCGGCGACGACGTACCCCGTCCGGAGACGGCGGAGCGGCACGCGGTACATGCCCGCGGTGCGGTGGCCGTCGTCGCGGTAGTAGACGAGGTCGCCGCCGGCGCCGGCCCACGCGTTGGGCGGGATGAAGCGTGGGGTGCGCGCGTTCTGCCCGCCGAAGGTGACGCGCGTGCCCTCCCGCAGACCGCGCGCGCGGATGGCGGCGGCCTGCGCCTGGTACTCGCGGCGCATGGTGCCGACCCACGCGGGGTACATCTGCTCGTAGGTGACGCCGGTGGCGCGGCGGATGGACCGGTTGATGCCGTACGGGATGAGCTGGTAGGCGTAGTCGTCGATCATGTCGCGGATCGCCTGCTCGCCGTACGTCTCGGCGATCCACTGCATGAAGAAGGAGCCGTAGAGGTACCAGAGGTTGCCCTGCGGCCAGCGGCGCACGTTGCTGGAGAAGACGTCCAGCGGGGCGACGTTGTTCTCCAGCACGTCGGCGCGCATGAACATGTTCCAGATGGAGGAGCGCAGGCGCCCGCCGGACGTCTTGGAGCTCTCCTCGTAGACCGCCAGGCCCTCCAGGATCCACCGCGGCTCCACCTGGTTGGGTGCGAGCGTCTTGCCCAGGATCATGTTGATGATCGCCGGGATGCCGCGGATGTGGTCGGTGTGCAGGATGTGGGTGAACTCGTGGGTGACGAGCTCCACGTACCAGTCGTCCACGTCGCCGAGCGGGGAGAGGTCGTCCGGGGCGGTGGCGAAGAAGCGGATGGAGTCGTAGGGCAGCGCGGAGGTGAAGGCGTTGGCGCTGTCGGTCTGGTCGGTGACCGAGAGCTCCACCTTCTCGCTGGGCGGCCAGCCGACCGCCGGCACCAGCCGCCCGTAGATGGCCTCCGAGAGATCCGCCAGGCGCTCGGCGATCTCGCGCTCGCCGGAGTAGTAGTCCACGCGGAAGTGGGCCGTCTCGATCGTCTCCCACTTCAGATTGGGGTCACCCGCCGCGCGGGCCGGCATCGCCAGGGCAGTCGCCCCGAGGACGACGAGCGGCGCGAGAAGGTTGCGGAGACGCTTCACGGACGGAGGCGGAGTCTACTCTCCCGTGCGGGCGGCCGTCGGCCAAACCGCGCCGCGCGCGCGTCCTCTCAATTCGGGTCGGGGAAGCGCAGCGGCCGGTAAAACTCCGGGGCCATGTTGTCGTCGGTCACGATGCGCGCGTGCGCGGTGCGCCGGAGCACGCTGTCGCGCGACTCCATTCCCCACTCCGAGGGCGGGTCCCAGTAGAGCGACGCCGGGAGCTTCATCAGCTTGGCCATGAGGGTGCGGCCGGCCTCGGTGGAGGTGTCGATGACGGGGTCGCCCTCCACGCGGAAGGTCTCGAGCAGACCGCGCCACCGCGCCGGGTCGAGGGCGAAGGGGCTGTCGCTCACCGCCATGAAGTTCACGACGCGGTAAGCGTAGGGGAAGACCGTCGCCGCCGTCTTCTGCACGTCTCCGGACGAGGTGGTGTTGAAGAAGAGGATGCCGCCGGGGAGCAGGTGCGCGCGGACGATCTCCATGAACTCGCGCGAGAGCAGGTTGGTTGAGTGGGCGCGCCAGTGCCACGTCGTGTTCATGACGAAGAGGTCCGCCTTGGCGTCGGGGTGGCGCAGCAGCCAGCGGCGACCGTCGTCGATCTGGATGTCCACCTTCGGGTCGTGAAGGAGGGACGAGACCTGCGGGTACTTGCGGATGATGCCGAGGTAGCCCGGGTTGATCTCGATGACCGTCTCGTGCTCGACCTGCGTGTCGTTGGCGATGATCTGCGCCCACGAGCCCGAGGAGAGGCCGATCATGATCACCTTCCGGGGGTGCGGGTGCATGGCGAGCGCGGCGTAGATGCGCACCACGTGGTTGCGGTCGTCGGTGAGGGTGGTGTTGATGCTGCCGTCGTACGCCCCGCCGCCGTAGACCACGCCGTCCTGCGTGACGGTGATGACGCCGCTCCGCGTCTCGACGACGTCGGCGAAGCGCTGGCCGGTGTAGAAATGGCGGTAGTGCAGTCGCTCGTAGATGCGGTCGAAGAGCGACGTCGACCCGCGCGACGCGCCGAAGCACGCCGCCGCGGCCAGGGTGACGCCGGCGGCCGCGCGCGCGACGCCGGGGCGGCTGGCCACCCAGAGCAGCGCCCCGAGGACGAAGCCGGAGAGGGCGAGCAGCACGCACACCTGGCGCAAGGTCATCCGGTCCAGGAAGACGAAGCCGGTGATCAGGCTGCCCAGGGCGGAGCCCACGATGTTCGCGAGATACAGGTACGAGAGGCGCTGGCCGGCGTGATCGTCGGGGGCGATGGCGAAGTGGGCGAGGAGCGGCAGGATCGCCCCCATCAGCCCGGCGGCGGCCGCGATGGCGACGAGCGGCCAGAGGACTGACCCGCGCGTCGCGGCGTAGGCGATGGACGGCACCACGAAGAAGCTCGCCACGTTGGCGAAGAAGACGAACGCGGCCAGCGCCCTGAGGTAGCGCGGCTGCCCCCGCGCGCCGGGATCGCGGCAGAAGCGCCCGCTCGCCGCCGAGCCGAGCGCGATGCCGGTGAGGTACGCCCCGAGCAGGATGCCGAAGGACGCCGGCGAGCTCCACGTGAGGAAGGCGACGACGCGGTACCAGACGATCTCGTACGACAGGGCGATGAAGCCCGTGGCCGCGGCGATGAAGAGGGCGACGGCGAAGGTCACGCGTCACCCCCCGCGGGCGACGCGCCTGCGGCCGCCCCGCGCTCGTCTCTGCGCTCGCGCAGGTGCATCCGCAGCACCGTGAGCCCGACGAGCGCGTTGATGCCCGCGGCGACGAAGATGGTGTGCTGCTGGCCGAGCCGGCCCATCAGGACGAGCACCGCCAGCACCGAGGCGAACGCCGAGCCCAGCGTGTTGACGTAGTAGAGCGCGCCGACCGCCTTCCCCACGTTGCCGGACGTCCGCACCGCGTGGGCGACGAGCAGCGGGAGCGTGCCGCCCATGAGCATGGTGGGGAAGAGCACCAGCAGGAAGGTGAAGAGGGCGGTGAGCGGCGGGGAGAGGCCCAGGGTGAGGGCGCCCGCCCAGTGGAAGAGCGGCAGGGAGAGGACGCCGAAGACGCCGATGGACATCTCCACCAGCGCGAAGACCAGGAGCGCCGGGCGCTTCGGGTTCTTCGACACCGCGCCGCCGGCCAGGCTGCCCAGGCCGAGGCCGAGCATGAAGGCGGTGACGACGACGGTGACCGACTCGATGTTGATCCCGTAGATGGCGTAGAGCGACCGCTGCCACACCACCTGGTACAGGAGCGCGGCGAAGCCGGAGGCGAAGAAGACGCCGAGCAGGGAGCCCTTCATACCTTCTCCGTGCGCGTGCTGCCGAGCAGGCCCGCCGGACGCACCAGCAGGACGACGATGAGCACCACGAAGACCAGGACGTCCACGCCGCCGGAGTAGTCGGTCAGCTTGACCAGCTCGCCCAGGACGCCGAGGAGCAGGCCACCCAGCATGGCGCCGGTGACGTTGCCGATGCCGCCGAGCACCGCCGCGACGAAGGCGCGTGTGCCGATGATGACGCCCATGACCGGGTAGACCTGCGACTGGTCCAGGCAGAAGAGCACCGCGCCCACCGCCGCCAGGCTGGACCCGAGCGCGAAGGTGAGGGCGATGACGCGGGAGGTGTTGACGCCCATCAGCCTGGCCGCCTCCTCGTTGGCGGAGAGGGCGCGCATCGCCTTGCCGAACCACGTGCGGCGGACGATGAGCTCCAGCGCGCCCATCACCACCACCGCCGCGACGACGATGACCACGCGCGACGGGCCGACGTCGAGGGAGCCGATCTTGAGCGCGGAGACCCCGCGGAAGAGCGGCGGGTACGGGCGGTAGCGCGCGCTGAAGAGGAGCTGCGCCAGGTTCTGCAGGAGCACCGAGACGCTGAGCGCGGTCACCAGCGGGGTCACGCGGGCGAGCGTGCCGCTGCCGCGTCCGCGCAGGGGGCGGTAGGCCACGCGCTCGATCGTCATGCCCAGCACGGCGGCGGCGCCCATCGCCACGACGGTGCCCGCGACGCCGGCGAGCAGCGGGTGGGCCTCGCCGCCGAGCGCCGCGATGGCGAAGAGGCCCGCGTAGGCGGACATCATGAACACCTCGCTGTGGGCGAAGTTGATCAGCTTCAGGACGCCGTAGACCATCGAGTAGCCGAGCGCGACGAGGGCGATCATCGCGCCCTGGGCGAGACCGGTCACCAGCGCGCTGACGAGCTTCTCCACGTGTGCGTCCCGGCGCCCGCGCCCCTCACTCCGAGGCGGAGGAGAGCTGCGTGGAGTAGGTGAACTTCTTGTTCTTGATCTGGACGACGACGATCGGCTTGTTGGCGTTGTGCTCCTTGTCGATGGTCAAGGTCCCGGTGGCGCCCTGGAAGTCCTTGGTGCTCGCCAGGGCGTCCTTGATGTCCTGTGGCTTCGGCTGCCTGGCGCGGCCGATGGCGTCGAAGAGGAGGCGCGCGGCGTCGTAGCCCTGCGCCGCCATGCTGGAGGGCGCGTGGCCGTACTTCCTGGTGTACCCGGAGAGGAAGGCGTGCGAGCTCGGCCACGGCACGTCCGGCGCGTAGAGGTCGGTGAAGTAGGCGCCCTCCAGCAGGCCGCCCGCGCCCTCGATGAGGTTCGCCGAGTCCCACGCGTCGCCGCCGAAGAAGGTGCTGCCGGGGATGCCCGCCTCGTGGGCGTCCCGCGCGATCTGCACCATGTCGTTGTAGTAGACGGGCGTGTAGATGACGTCCGGGTGTGCGGCCTTGATGTCATCCAGGTACGTGGTGAAGTTGGTCTCCCCCTTCTGGTAGCCCTTCTCGATGACGATGTGCCCGCCCAGCTTCTGGAAGCTGTCCTTGAAGGCCTGGGCCAGCCCGGAGGAGTAGGTGTCCTGCGCGACGTAGAAGACGGCCACGTCCTTCTTCTTCAGGGTGTCGTGGAGGAAGCGGGCGGCGACGTCGCCCTCCTGGTCGTTGGTGAAGCAGACGCGGAAGACCCACTCGCGGTCCTTCGTCACCTCGACCGCCGTGGAGGAGGGCGTGACCATCGGCACGTGCTTCTTGTTGCAGACCAGGCCGCCGGCGAGCGACCGGCTGGACGCCACCTCCCCCAGGACGGCGACCGCGTGGTCGCGGTCGATGAGCTGCTGGACCTTGTTGGTCGCCTCGTTGGTGTTGGACTTGTCGTCCTCGTACAGCACCTTCACCTTCTTGCCCTTGATGCCCCCCTTCGCGTTCACCTCGTCCAGGGCGAGCTCGATGCCCTCGCGGGTGTCGGTGCCGAAGGTGGTGTCCGGGCCGGAGAGGGAGAGGTAGGCCCCCACCACGATCTGGTTCTTGTTGGACTTGCAGCCGGCGACCGCCGCGACGCACGCCGCCGCGGCGACCAGCAGGACTGTACGCAGGCTCACGCGCGCCATCCGAGGTCCTCCGTGGAGTGGGCGGGCCCCCCGAGGCCCGGAGGCCCGGATCCACCCGGACCTTGCAGATACCACGGATTGCCCGGGAAAAGGGCCCCGGGAGGACACCGCGTGGGCGGCCGTCCTTCTCAGGGAACGATGTCGCCGGAGTCCCTGGGCCAGAGCTTGGAGTTGTAAAAGGAGTAGCCCAGCACGCCGGTGAGCGTGGTGAAGGTCGTGCCCTTGGTGAAGCCGGTGGGCGGGTACGGGCCGTTGGTGGGCGTGCCGTAGCGCGTGTAGAACTGGTCGTCGATGCGCACGTTCCCGTTCACGACGAACTCGTAGAACTTGCTGTTCGCGCCGTCGGGGATGTCGTCGGTGATGGTGACGTTGGAGAGCGTGAGCAGCATGCTCTGGTAGGTGTCGACGAGCGGGCCGCCCGTCCCGATGTCCTGCGTGGAGACCGGGATGGGCGAGAAGGGCAGGGTGGTGCCCGAGTCGACCACCTGCACGTCCGACGCGATGATGGTGCCGAGGCCGAACCCGTCGATGACGACGCCGGTGACCACGACCTTGTTCCCGCGCTTGATCGACGAGGCGCCCGACCCGTACGTCACGTAGATGCCGCTGTACGGCGCCAGCGTGTCGTCCTGCATGGAGAAGCCGCCGTTGGCGCCGGAGACCGACTCGGTCACGTAGGCGGGCGGCAAGACCACGATGGCGTCGGGCGGCGGGTGGTTGGCGGCCTTGGGGTCGCGAATCGTCTCGATGGAGAGCGGGCACGGCGTCGCGCCGGGGTTCTTGACGGGGCAGCTGTCGCACGCGTCGCCCACGCCGTCGCCGTCGCCGTCCGCCTGCGACGGGTCCGCCACGCGGGGGCAGTCGTCCAGGTCGTCGACGATGCCGTCGCCGTCGATGTCCTGGGCGTTGGGCCGGGCGCAGGCGTTGGCGGCGTCGAGCGGGCACTTGTCGCACGCGTCGCCGATGCCGTCGCTGTCCTGATCGCTCTGCTTGCCGTCGTCCATCGGGCGGATGGGGTTGAAGACGTCGGGGCAGTCGTCGGAGGCGTCGTCGATGCCGTCGCCGTCCTTGTCCGTCGCCGTGATGCCGTTGGGGTAGGTGTCGCGGTAGGGCGTGCACGTGGGCTCGTCCGTCGGCGTCTGATCCTTGCAGAAGTAGAGCGGGTAGATGGGGTCGCCCGCCGCGTGCAGGGTGGCCAGCGTGGTGGTGCCGCCCACGTCCTGCGCGACGCAGGCGCGCTTGGCGCGGCCGCACACGTCGCCCATCGACTCGCAGCTCTGCCCGCCGATGGCCGGGTCGGCGACGAGCGCGTCGTCCCCGTAGAGGACCTTGCCGCCGCGCAGCACGAGCACCACGTCCTCCACGCCGGCGTCGATCACCGCGCGGTGGTCCTTGTTGACCTTGCCGTCGAAGATGGAGATGTCGGCCAGGTAGCCGGGCTTGAGGGCGCCGAGCACCCCGCCCGCGCCGCCGGCGTACGCGGCGTTCAGGGTGACCATGCGCCAGAGGTCGGCGTCGCTGAAGTGCTTGCCGAAATACTTCTGGTTGAGGGAGTCGGCGCAGGTGAGCTCGCGCAGGATGTTCATGCCGCCGGAGGGGATCCAGTCGGTGCCCAGGGCGATGGGAACGCCCATGGCGTCGTACATGGTGACCGGCGCGGTGTTGCCGTACAGCGAGAGGTTGGAGCGCGGGGACCAGATGATGCGCGTCTGGTCGGTGCGCATCTGCGCGGCGTCGTCGGGGAGGGCGGCGACGGAGTGGATGATGGACGTCGGCGGCTGGAAGAGATTGTAGTCGCCGGCGGAGTTGTTGGTGCAGAGCAGCTCGTTGTGGGCCGCGGCGCTGACGCCCTCGCCGAGGTGAGGGACGTACGCCTGGTCGTGCGCGACCGTGGCGGCCTTGGTGCGACGGGAACCGTACGCGCAGCCGGAGGTGAGCATCGTGCCGTCGGAGTCGTCGAGCGGGAAGGTGTCGTAGTCCGCGCCCTGGATGGGCACGCCCTCGTGGAGCATCGGGTCGTTGGCGTCCAGGTTGCGGGCGAGGCCCTTCTTGCCGCCGGAGGCGATGAGGCTGGTGGCGCCGCTCATGACGAAGCGCAGCTCGGCGTAGAGCTGGACCTGCGTGTTGGCGCCGCTCTTGGTGTAGATGGGCGGGTGCCCGTTGAGGCCCTTGCGCCACTCGTTGCGGTGGTCGTAGCGCTCCGTCGAGGGCGGGACCGGCGCGTTGTTGGCGTAGGTGATGTGATCGTGCGGGTTGATGAGGCCGGGGGAGATGACGCCGTCGGCGCAGGCGACGACGGTGGCCGCGGCGTAATCGGGCGAGCTGGAGCAGTCGCAGCCGGTGCACACGATCATGCCGGCGTCGTCGATGAGCACCTCGCCCTTGTGCAGGACCTCGTGCGGGGCGAGCACGGTGCCGCGGAAGAGCTTGCCCTTGGTGCCGGCGGTGACGGAGCACGTGCCTGTGGTGGCAGGCGGGATGTCCGGACGGTTGCACTCGGTCACCTTGTCCGGAGCGTTGGGCGGCAGCATGTCCCCCTGCGAGGGCGCGTCGGCCGTGACGTCCCCGCCGGCGTCGGGCTGGCCGGCGTCGGGCGAGGTGCCGTTGTCGTCGGAGCAGCCGGTCGCGGCCCCCACCGCCAGCCAGAGCGCCGCCGTCACCGTCCCCAGCCGCACCCCCCACGTCCAAGCCGTCGCCATGAAGCCTCCGCCGCAAAAAAAGGTGGACCATAGTATGTAGGGAACCCTGCGCTTTCGCCAGGGGCGGGGCGTCTTTTCGCACGAACGTCACGCCGGGGCGCGCTCGCAAAAAGAGCGGCGGGCTCCCCCGCAGTTGAGGCATCATCGTCGTCCGCCACTCATGAGCGATCAGCGCCGCCCCACCACCAAGCTAGGCCGAGCGAAGCGAGACCCGCGCGTCGATACCATGCCCCCCAACGAGGCGTCCTCGCGCCGGGGGCGCATGAGCGAGTCGGACCTCCCGAAGGTGGAGGGCTCCAAGCGCCATCCGCGGAACAACTCCGTCGAGGTGGAGCTCGCGAAGGAACGCGCGCAGGCGGAGGGGGACCTGGACGTGCTCCTCGGCCGGCTCATCGCGCGGGCGACGCAAGCGGAGCAACGGGTCTCCCAGCTGGAGAAGACCCTCGCCAAGCTGAACGAGGAGCGCACGGTGCAGGACGCCCGCATGGCGGAGCTGCGCCGGCAGGTGGAGGACCTGGAGAAGGCCTCGTGGGAGCCGCCCACGGCGGGGCGCGGGCGCCGCTCGGGGGAGAGCCGGGACCACGCGGCGAGCATCCTCGCGCTGCGCACCCTGGTCGGCGACATGATGCGCCAGATCGACCGGCTGGCCAACGGCCGCGCGACGCTCCCCTCCGACCCGCCGACCCCGCGCGTCCGCAACAGCGACGCACCGCGTACCACCCGCAGCGAGGCGCCCAGCAGCCGGCGGTGACGAGCATGCGTGCAGATTGCACGTTTTGCTTGCGCCCGGCCGCCCAGGACGTATGGAGCGTGTCGTGCGACAGGACGCGCTGATCCGGACACGGCTCGCGGACGAGGTGGGGGCCCTGCCCAAGCAGGCGCCCTTCACCGTCGCCCTCGCCTACCCCTCGCCCTACGCGGCGGGGATGAGCTCGCTCGGCTACCAGCGCATCTACCGCGCCATCCAGGAGGCCGACGGCCTGGCGTGCGAGCGCGTCTTCCTGGACGACGATGCGGAGGGCCGCCTCGCCAGGCAGTCGCGACCGCGCACCTACGAGTCGCTCCGGCCGATGGAGGAGCTGCCCGTCGTCGCCTTCAGCGTGGCCTACGAGCTGGAGATGGCCGGCATGCTGCGGATGCTCCAGGCCGCGCGCATCCCGCCGCTGCGCCACGAGCGCGGGGAGAAGGACCCCTTCGTCCTCGCCGGCGGGCCGCTCACCTTCTCCAACCCGCTGCCGCTCGCGCCCTTCGCCGACGCCATCGTGGTGGGGGAGGCGGAGGCGCTGGTCGTGGAGGTGCTGCGCACGCTGGAGGGCACGGCGGGGAAGGCGGCGCGCCTCGCCGCGCTCGCGCGCATCCCCCACGTCTTCGTGCCGGAGCACCACGGGTCGGTGCTGCCGCTGGTGGCGAAGGCGCCGCCGGAGATGGTCCCCGCGTGGGCGGCGATCCGCACCCCGCACGCGGTGCTCAAGGACATGTTCCTGGTGGAGACGGAGCGCGGCTGCTCGCGCACCTGCACCTACTGCGTCATGCGGCGGAGCACCAACGGCGGCATGCGCCTCGTGCCCATGGAGACGATCCTGGGGCTGGTGCCCCCGGACGCGAAGCGCGTGGGGCTCGTCGGCGCGGCCGTGAGCGATCACCCGCGTATCGCGCAGATCGTGAACACCCTCGCCGACCAGGGGCGCGAGGTGGGGCTCTCCTCGCTGCGGCCGGACAGGCTGAACGACGATCTCGTCGGCGCGCTGAAGCGCGGGGGCTACCGCACCCTCACGACGGCGATGGACGGCCCATCGGAGCGGCTGCGCGCGTCGCTGGAGCGGCGCGCGAAGGTCAAGCACCTGGAGCGCTGCGCCGCGCTCGCCAAGGCGCACGGCATGGACCGGCTGAAGCTCTACCTGATGATCGGCCTCCCCACCGAGACCGACGCCGACATCGACGAGTGCGCGAGCTTCGTGGGGGAGCTGTCGCGCGTGGTGCCGGTGTCGCTCGGGATCGCGCCCTTCTGCGCCAAGCGCAACACGCCGATGGACGGTCAGCCCTTCGCCGGGGTGCGTCTGGTGCAGGACCGGCTCGCGCGGCTGCGCTCCGGGCTGAAGGGCAAGGCGGACGTGCGCTCCACCAGCGCCAAGTGGGCCTGGGTGGAGTACGTGCTGGCGCAGGGCGCCGAGGCCGAGGGCCTCGCCGTGCTCCAGGCGGTGGAGCAGGGCGCTGATTTTGCGGCCTACAAGCGTGCCTTCGCCGCGCTCGAGGCGCCGGGGAAGGCCCGGCCGAGGCGGAGCCTGGCCATCGCCCCGGTGTGAGCGAGCCGGTGTGACAGCGCGCCGCCGGGCGACTATACAGAGGAGCACCGATGGCCACTCCCGAGCCGAGCAAGGGCGCCGCTCCTCTCGCCGCGTACGTGGCGTTCGTCATCGCCGCAGCAGTGCTCGTCTACAGCTTCGTGTCCGTCGCCCGCGAGGGCGAGTCGCGGCGGCGCTGCTCGGCGCTCTGCCTGCTGCACCCCAACTACGCCGGCGCCAACCGCCGGGCGCCCGACTTCTCCCTCAAGGACATGACGGGCAAGTCGGTCTCTCTGTCCAGCTACCGCGGCAAGGTGGTGGTGCTCAACTTCTGGACGCGCACCTGCGGCCCCTGCCTCGAGGAGATGCCGGAGATCGCCGACCTCGCGCGCATCCTGAAGGACCGGACGGACACCGCCGTCGTCGCGATCTCGATCGATCAGGGCCCGGATGAAGTGACCGACACCCTCAAGACGGTCCTCAACGGGCAGAAGCCCCCCTTCCCGATCCTCTTCGACCCGGACGGCGACAACGTCGTGATGGGCAAGTTCGGCACGCACCTGTTCCCCGAGACGTGGATCATCGACAAGCGCGGCATCATCCGCGCGCGCTTCGACGGGGCGCGGGAGTGGTCCAACAGCGCGGTGGTGGAGCTCATCGACGACATCCGCAAGGGCGGCTATTGCCCGGTGCAGATCAAGGACGGCGAGACGACAGGCCCGGCCGCGCGCCTGTGCGAGAGCCCGACGGGCTGACCTCACCCCCCGGCCCTCTCGCGGGTGTGAAGCGGCGCTACTGGGCGGCTTCCTGGGCCGCAGGCTTGGGGGCAGCGGCCCTGGGGTGCTCGGCGCGCCAGGCGGCGGCGCGCGCATCCTCCAGATCCTTGCGGTCGGCGTAGGGCTGCGGGTGGCTGGACGTGACGCGCAGGTAGTCGGGGAGATCGACCATGACATAGCCGACGTCCGCGGGGCGCGCCGGGTTCCAGGCGTGCTGGTCCAGCCAGGTGAGCAGGCGCTCGAGCACGTGCACCGAGCTCCAGCGGACGTCGTGCAAGAGGACGGTGCCGCCGCCGTTGAAGTCGATCTCCGTCTCCAGGCGGTCGACCATGGCGCCCACGTCGTCCTGCTCCATGTCCTCCGCCTCCACGCTCCAGAGCACCAGCTCCAGGTGGCGCGCGCAGAGGGCGTCCTCCCCGCGGGAGTCCAGGCGGCCGTAGGGCGGACGGAAGAAGTGCGGGCGCAAGCCGGTCGCGCGCTGCACCGCGTCCAGGCCGGTGTCGATCTCCGCGTGCATGGCGTCGTCGTCCATCACCGTGAGCAGCGCGTGGTGCTCGGTGTGGCTGCCGATGACGTGACCGGCCTCCGCGACCGCGCGGGCGGTCGCGCGCGAGGCGATGGCGCGCGCGGAGTCGCCGACCAGATACTTGCCGATGAAGAAGAAGTTGGCCGTGACGTGGTGGCGGGCGAGCAGGTCGAGCACCACCGGCGTCGTCTCCGGGAAGGGCCCGTCGTCGAAGGTGAGGGTGACGTAGCGACGGCCGTCGCCGGGCACCGGGGCCGGCCCCTCGGCGAGGAGCCAGGCGCGATCGCGGTCGCACGTGGGGTTGAGGCGCGGGTAAGGGTCGGGGTCGGGGATGAGGCTGGAGTCGATGGCGGGTGGCGAGTCCAGCGGCGGCACCGCGGTGGGCGGGAGCTTCACCGGATGCATGAGACGCACGCGCGGCACGCTCGCCCCGGCGAAGGAGCCGAGGAGCGAGGAGGCGAGAAACACCGCGAGAGTACGCACGATCCGCACGGGGAGATTGTATGGAAGGCCGCGGAGGCGGGCCAAGTTCGGGCGGGCGCGCGCTCACGGGCGCGGGGTCCGCAGGCCGCGTCAGGGGGGCCAGGGCACGAGCGCGCGCATCGGCCAGCCCGTCCACCGCTCGCCGTCCCCCGACCACCGCGCCGCGAACGCGTCGCGCACCACCTGCTCCGCCAGCTTCCCCCGCGGGGAGAAGCCCCACTCCGCCTCCTGCGAGACGTCGTCCGGGTCGCTGTAGACGCGCCACACGAAGAAGCCCATGAAGTCCGGCTCCCCCAGCAGCGGGCGCACCAGCGCGCGATACGCCTGCGCCTGCGCCACCTCGTCGACGCGCACGCCCTTCATCGCGTCCGGCCACTCCCACGGCTTCACCGCCGGGTCGGGGCGCGTGGTGTAGCCGATCTCGGTGAAGAGCACCGGCTTGCGCCACGTCTCCGCCAGGTCGTGCACCTTCGCCCGTACCTTCTCGCCGCCCAGGGAGAGCTCCTCCTCCGTCGCGCCGGGGCGGTCCGCGAGCGGATAGAAGGCGTTGATCCCGATGACGTCCAGCGCGCCCAGGATGATCGTCTGGTCCACGTCGTCCCAGTTGGCGGAGTAGGTCAGCAGGCCGTGGTAGCTGCGGCGCACCGCGTCGATGAGATCCAGGAAGCTGGTCGCGTGGCCGCTCGTCACCCAGCTTCGCAGCTCCACGCCGGCGCTGAACATCTCGGCGTGCTCCTGCTCGGCGACGCGCGCCCAGGTGAGCACGAAGTCGCCGTAGCTCCGCGTCCATCGCGACCAGCCCTCGTCGGTCTTGGGGTCGATGAGCGCGCGCCACTCGCCGGACTCCACCCAGAGGTGCGGCACCAGCATCACGTGCAGGCCGCGCGCGTGCGCCATGCGGATGGCGCGCGCCACGTCCTCGCGGTTCTTCTCGAAGGGCGCCTCGAAGGTGAGGTCCACGCCGGTGCCCGAGAGATCGTTGACGCGGCCGAAGGGGGTGATCGCCACCCACGTGGCGCCGAGCGCCCGGCACTCCTGGAGGGAGCGATCGTACGCCGCGGTGCCGTAGCCCTTTCCGGGGTGGTAGCCGTTCTCGATGGGGCCGATGGTGACGCCGCGGATCGCATCCAGCCCGGCCGCGCGCCAGCCGTCGGCGCCGGGCATGGGGCCGGTGGCGGCGAGCGCGGCGAGGAAGCCGCCGGCGATCCATTGACCTATCAAGCGTCTCCCCCGTCCAGCTTCGCGTCGTCCAGATCCACGAGGGTGGCGACCGCGACGAACGCGCCGGCGTCGCGCAGCCGCCCGGCCGGGTAGGCGTGCGTGACCGCCGCGCACCGCAGGCCGGCGGCCCTGGCCGCGCGCACGCCGGCGAGGGAGTCCTCCACCGCGACCGCCCGCGCGCCGGCGGGCAGCCGCGCGACGCCCAGGAGGTAGCCCTGCGGATCCGGCTTGCAGGCGGTGGTGTCCTCCGCGGAGACGATGAAGGCCACGTGCTCGCGCACGCCCATGATCCCGAGGCAGTGCTCGATCTCGTGGCGGAGGGCGCCGGAGACGATCCCCACCGTCCCGCGCGCGGCGCGGCGCGCGACGATCTCCCTCGCGCCGGGGAAGACGCGCAGCGAGCCCTCGATCCGGCGCATGTAGACCGGCTTCTTCGCCTCGATGAGCGCGGCGATCTCGGCGTCGGTGGCGGGCATCCCGCGGTCGGTCAGGATGGCGCGGAAGGCGCCGGCGTCGTCGAAGCCGAGATAGCGCTCCACGTACTGCGCCTCCTCCAGGACCACCCCGCGAGGGGCGAGCACCTCGCGGAACGCCTCCATGTGGACGAGCTCGTCGTCGACGAGGACGCCGTTGAAATCGAAGAGCGTGGCGATCACGAGCGACCTGCTGCGTCCGGTCCGAAATGCGGCCGGCGGGCCGGTACTCTACGGCCAAACCGGGGGCGCCGGCTCAAAAGTCGACGGCCGCGCCGATGGTGCTGGCGAAGCGCAGCCACGGGCCGGTCACGTCCAGCGGCGTGGTGCGCGCGCCGTCGAACGCGGCGTGGCCGTCCACCTCGAGCGGGGCGACCACCACGCGGAACGCCGGCGTCACAGGGAGGGAGATCTCCAGGCCGCCGTAGACGTCCACCACCGGACCAGGCGAGGCGTCGCACGCGGGATAGAAGAGGTCGCCTCCGATGGGTGTGCCGGTGGAGTAGAGCGACGCGCCCACGCCCAGCTTGGCGCCCACCGAGACGCGGCCGACGCGCACCGCGCCGTAGAGCACGGGCGTGAGCTCCACCTCCGCGCCGGCGAAGTCGGCGGGGGGGGTGCACCCGGCGGTGGTGTTGGGCACGCCCGGGGTGGTGGTCCACTGGTCGCCCGTCAGCGCCGCACGCAGCGCCACGCCGAGGAGGGCGGAGCGGCTGACCCAGAAGGAGTAGCCGACGGCGAGCGAGCCGACGACGAAGAGGTGCGGGCCGTCGGCGCCGTGCACGCCGATGTTCGGCCCCAGGCCGAGCTGCACCGAGAAGCGACGCGGGCCGCGCCGGGGCTCGCCGCGGTCGGGGCCGCCGCCTCGCAGCGGGACGCTCAGCACCACCGGCGCGCCGTCGCGCGCGCGGACGTGGTCGTCGTGGGGCGGCGCGTCCGCGCGCGCCACGCGCACGTCGTGGTCGCCGGAGGCGATGGTGGTGGTGAGCGGCGTCGTGCCGACGGGCGTGCCGTCGACGTAGACGGTCGCCCCGTCGGGGTCGGAGGCGACGACGAAGGTGGACGGGCGACTCTCCACCTCGGCCAGCATGCGCTCGCCCTCGGCCCTGTCGCCGGCGCTCAGACCGTCCTGCGCCAGGTACTCCCGCAGGTTGGCCTCCGCGCCGCGACCGTCGTCCATCTTCAGGTGGCACTTGGCGATGTTCCACAGCTCGCTCGGCGGGCCCCCGGAGCGATACGCCTCGCGGAAGAGGGTCGCCGCGTCCAGGTAGCGGCCCTCGGCGTAGGCGCGCACGCCCTGCTGATCCAGGAAGCGCGCGCGCGCCAGCGCGTCCTCGCCCGCAGAGTCGTCCGCCGCAGCGGGCCGGGCCCACCCGCACGCCGCGGCGAGCGCGAGGAGCAGCGCCGCGCCCGCGAGCCTTCGCCCTCCTAGACCGCGAGTCCGGACGCACGCCACGGTTGCAACGTAGCAGCGTCAGGCCGCGACGAGGATGATCTTGGTGATCTCCGGCGGGGCGCCGACGCGCACCGGCGGGCCCGCCACGCCGAAGCCGCGGTTGACGTACAGCGTGGTGGAGGAGGCGCCGAGGCTCGGCACGTCGTAGCGACCGGCGACGTACTTCATGAGCATGTCGGCAGGGCGGAAGCCGGGGTTGATCTGCCCGCCGTGGGTGTGTCCGCTGAGCTGCAGCGCCACGCGCCCCGCCCACAGGTCCACCGACCGCGGCTGGTGGGAGAGCAGGACGCGCGGCCGGTCCTCCGGCACCGCGGAGAGCGCGCGATCCAGCCGCGGGCCGGGGCCGCCGGTGTGCGCACCCCAGAGGTCGTCGACCCCCAGGAGCGCGAAGCCGCCGCCGTCTTTGGGCCGCACCAGCCGCCCCTGGTTGACGAGCACGTCGACGCCACCCTGCCGGAGCGCAGCGGTCACCGCGGCCGCGCCGGTGTAGTAGTCGTGGTTGCCCAGGATGGAGTAGACGCCATCACGCGCACGGATGCCACCCAGCGCCCGCACCATCGCCGGGATGTAGCGCGGGTCGAAGTCCACCATGTCGCCGGTGACGACCACCATGTCCGCCTTCACGCGGGCCAGCTCGCCGAGGCCCTGGCGGAGCGCGTGCTCGGAGAGGAAGGTGCCGACGTGCAGGTCGGACACCTGGCCGATGGTGTACCCGTCCAGCGCGCGGGGAAGTCCCGGGATGCGGACCGGCACCTCCTGGATGCCGAACTCGTAGCGACCTCGCAGGGCACCCCACCCCATGACGGCGCCCGTCGTGCCGAGCGCGAGGATCCCGCCGCCTCCCTCGAGGAGCTGCCGGCGGGTGACGTGCGCAGGGGGGGTGGCGCGCTCGTCCGCGAGCTGCGCCCCGGGGGCAGCGGGCGCGGCAGGCGCGGCCCGCCCCAGCTTGCCCGACCTGTCGCGGAAGATGGCGCGCGACGCGCCGCGCACCGCGATCATCGGGAGGGACGCGAAGAAGACCACGACCAGCTCGGTGGTGAGCAACGCCAGGGCGGCGCCCGCCACCGAGGACTGCGACACCAGCGTGACCGCCCGCACCGCCGGGAGCACGGCCACCACTCCATAGAGCACGCGACGCAGGAGGCGCTTGCGCGCGCGCACCCACGGAAACGCGTCCACCGCCCAGACGTAGAGCATGGCGTGGACCAGCGCCGACGCGCCGGTGAGGAAGACGAGGAAGCCCGTCAGACGCATCACCAGCTCAGCCTCTCCACACGCCGGAGACGACCCGCTCGATGCGGGCGTAGTCGCGCGTGCGGACGACATCGGCGAAGCCGCGCTCGCCGAGGAGGGCGGCCACGGCGTCCGCCTGCCCGGCGCCCACCTCCATCGCGAGCACGCCGCCGGGCGCCAGGCGCGCGGGCGCGTCGGCGACGATGCGTGCGGTGACGTCCAGCCCCGCCGGCCCGCCATCCAGCGCGAGGCGCGGCTCGAAGCGCACGATGTCGGGCGAGAGGCCGGGCACCTCGGCGGCCGGGATGTAAGGCGGGTTGGCGGTGACCAGGTCGAACGGCCCGGCGAGCTCCCCGAAGACGTCCGCCAGCGCAAACGCCACGTTGTACGCGCCGAGGCGCGCGGCGTTGTGCCGGGCGAGCGCCAGCGCGTCGGGGCTCACGTCGGCGAGGGTGACCTTCGTCGTGGGGCGCTCCCGCGCCAGCGTGACGCCGACGCACCCGCTCCCGGTGCAGAGGTCGGCCGTCCGCGCGCAGAGGGACAGGTGCCGCGTGCGCTCCAGCCCGACGGTGACGAGCGCCTCGGTGTCCGGCCGCGGGATGAGCACGCGCGAGTCCACCGCGAAGCGCCGCCCGTAGAACTCGCGCTCCCCCCGCAGGTACGCCACCGGCTCGCGCGACCGGCGGCGCTTCACCAGCTCGCGGAAGCGGCCGAGCTCCTCCGCCGCGAGCGGCTTGGGGCCGTCGATGACGAGCTGCGTGCGCGAGACGGACAGGGCGTGGGCGAGCAGGACCTCGGCGTCCAGGCGCGGGTTGTCGATCCCGCGCGAGCGAAAGTCATCGGCCGCCCAGCGGAGCACGGCGGCGATCGTCCACGGCTCGGTCCGCTCGCTCTGGGTCACGCGGCTCCCGTGACGAGGCGAGACCGCTCCTCGTCGACCGCCGTCTCCATCTCCTTGCGGATGCGCGCGAGCTCTTCCTCCGAGCCCGCCTCGAAGCGCATCACCAGCACCGGGCCGGTGTTGGAGGCGCGGACCAGACCCCACGAGGGCGCCGAGCCGCCGGAGGGGAAGGAAACGCGCGCGCCGTCCACCTTCACCACGGGCAATCCGCCGGACTCGAAGCGGCGGGTGACCGCCTTCACCAGGTCGAACTTCAGGTCGTCCGGGCAGTCGACGCGGATCTCCGGCGTCGTGAAGGTGCGCGGCACGTCGGCGAGCATCTCCCCCAGGCTGCGCGGGTCCGAGCCGAGGATCTCCAGCAGCCGCAGCGACCCGTAGATGGCGTCGTCGTAGCCGAAGTACCGGTCGGCGAAGAAGAGGTGGCCGCTCATCTCGCCGGCGAGCAGCGCGTGCTCCTCCTTCATCTTGGCCTTGATGAGGGAGTGGCCGGTCTTCCACAGGATGGGACGACCGCCGTGGCTCGCGATGTCGTCGTAGAGCGTCTGCGAGCACTTCACCTCGCCGAGGATCGCCGCGCCGGGGTTCTTCGCGAGCACCGCGCGGGAGAAGAGGATCATCAGCTTGTCGCCCCAGACGATGTCGCCGTTCTGGTCGATGGCGCCCAGGCGATCGGCGTCGCCGTCGTAGGCGATGCCCACGCGCGCGCCCGTCGCAGCGACCCGGGCGATGAGCTGCTCCAGGTTCTTGGGGACGGTCGGGTCGGGGTGGTGGTTCGGGAAGAGGCCGTCCATGTCGCAGTAGAGCGACTCCACCGGCTCCACGCCGATGGCGCGCAGGCACCGCAGCGCGAGCGGGCCGCCGGAGCCGTTACCCGCGTCGACGACCACCGGCAGCGGCAGCGTGGGCCGGACGATGTCCTTCGTCGTGGCCTGCACGTAGTCGTCGGAGACGTCGATCGCCTCCACCTTCCCGCCGGGCGTGCGCACCAGCTCCTCGTTCTCGATGATGCGCCGCAGCTCCTGGATGTCCTTGCCGAAGAAGCTGGCGCGGCCGCGCATGATCTTGAAGCCGTTGTCCTCGGCCGGGTTGTGGCTTCCGGTGATCATCACGCCGCCGTCGGCGTCGAGGTGGTGGACGGCGAAGTAGAGCAGCGGGGTCGGCCCCACTCCGACGTCGATGACGTGGACGCCGGCGGACACCAGCCCCTGCACCAGCGCGCGGTAGAGGCGCTCGCTGGAGACGCGGCAGTCGCGGCCCAGCGCGATACGCAGGCGCGACCCGCCGGAGAGGATGGTGCCGATACCCAGGCCCAGGGCATGGACGAGCTCGTCGTCGAGGTCCCTGTCGGCGACCCCCCGGACGTCGTATTCGCGGAACACGTGCGCAGGCACTCGCATCCCGGGGGTTATGACACGAAGCTCGGCGGCCCCCAAGTCCCCGCGTTTTCACCCGGTGTAGCTGTCGTCCTGCTCGATGCGGGAGAGCACCCAGTCGAAGTCCCCGCTGGTGACCTTCACCTTGCAGTACTCGCAGCTCCCCGCCATGTTCACCTTCAGCGGGGCGCCGCAGTTGGAGCACTCGGGGGCGGTGTGCGTCGGGCCCTTGCGCGCGGCGCCGCGGATGAGCGTCCAGTACTCGCTGTAGGGGCGTTCGCGGTGGCGGCTGCCGGAGAGGACCTTGCCCTCGTCGGTGATGGTGTAGTCCAGGCCCGTGGCGAAGATGCGCAGGGTGATCGAATCGAAGTGTGCGTCGCCGGCGACCTCGGCGAGGTCGACGTGCGTGATGCGCGCTTTCTCGGTGACGTTGCGCGCGCGGTTCTGCGTGTACAGATCGATCCAGTACATCTGCGACTGGAAGAGGTTGTCGCTGAGGAACGGCCGCGAGCGCGAGAGGTCGCGGTTGGACCACCCCGCCTGCATCTCTTGGAAGATGAGGTTCACCCGCTGCAGCAGCGTGTTGTAGGCGAAGGTCGGGTCCTTCTGCGAGATGGCCGCGAGACGCTGGTCCACGCCCGGAGACCGCACGGTGGGCAGGTTGGTGCCCTCCTCCGCCACGTCGCTCGTCATGAGCGGCGGGCGTGTCTCGGTCTTCATCCGCGCGACGGTCGTCACCGACCAGTCGAAGCGCCCCATCCCGACCTGCTGGTGGCAATAGCTGCACACGTCCCCGCGGAGCGACGCCAGCGGGGCGCCGCAGTTGGGGCAATCCAGCGTGCGGGAGCGGGCCGGCGGGCGGCTGCGCGCCTGGAAGCCGCGGACGAGGGTCACGCGGTCCACCACGTACCGCCGCACCTGCTGCTGGCCGACCACGTCGGTCAGGTTCGCCTCGAAGTCCAGCACCACCTGCCACATCGTCGGGAGGCGGTTGATGCTGAAGACGCGCATGGCGCCGATCACCACGCCCTGCACCGCGTCCACCTGCTCGCGCGAGAGCTGCGCGAGCACCTGCGGGCTGACGTAGGCGGCGAGCGACATCCCCCCCGCCCGCGAGCGGGCGCGCTGCATCTCGGCGTACAGGACGTACACGAAGTCCTCGAACAGCACCGTCGAGAACTCCGGATCGTTCTGGCGGATCTGGTCGAGCGACCGCCGCGAGACGCCCTGCGAGTACGCGACCGGCTGCGGCTGGAAGGGCTGCGACGCCAACCCGGAGGTGCTGCTCCACCCGCGCGCGGACGAGGAGAGCCGCCGGCGCACGATGGAGAAGACGACGACCACGAAGAGCAGCGGGATGCCAATCGTCGGGTGCTCGAAGCAGAGCGCGATCAGGTAGATGATGGCCCCGCCGTTGCCGCCGCCGGAGCTGGAGTGGCCCCCGGAGAAGCCGCCGCCCGAGGAGTGCGAGCCGGAGAAGGAATGCCCGCCACCCGGCCGCGCGAAGGCGCAGATGGGCACCAGCAGGGTGGCCAGGGCGCCGAGCCACGCGAGGGCCCGGACCATGTCGACGCGTCGCCCCCGCATCACGTCGGCTCGTCCGGCAGCTCGTTGACGTCGCCCTCCTGCCGCGGCATCGCCTCGCCCAGCACCGGGCCGAGGGTCTCCAGGGCGGAGAGGAAGCCGTCCAGATCGCCGCGTTGGACCGCGGCCTCGAGGGCCGCGGCGGAGGCGCTCCACCCGCCGCCGAGCGACGCGACGTCCACGCCCACGTCGGGGAGCATGGCCACGCGCTTCTCCAGCATCGCCACGAAGACGAGGATGCCGTTGCGCCCGGTCGTCCGGGAGATGCCCAGGTCGTAGAAGGCGGCGCGCCCCTCGACGTGCAGGAAGTGCTCGACGAGGCGGCGCGGCGTCAGCAGCCGGCGCAGCGGCATCACCTGCGCGCACACCAGCGTGCCCAGCGCGAAGGCGAGCAAGGTGTCGAAGGGCATCGCCAGCGGAGAGAACACGATGGGCGAGAGCCACATGAACCCCAGCGTGGCGCAGGCGCAGAAGAAGCCGAAGTAGACGTCGGTCGTGCGGTAGGAGCCCGCGCGCGGGCGGACCGCGACCACCACCTCGGCAGAGGTCAGCGCCTCCACCTTCTTGATGGACTCGGCCGTCCGCTTCTTTGCGTCCTGAGTGTAGAAGGCGCGCGCCGGCACGCGCCCAGCATAACCTCCATCCCGCTCCGGACACGACTTCCATCGGGCCGCCGGGTCTCGGGACTTTGCATCCGCACCGTCCGCGCTATGCTCGCGCCGCCTTGGACGCCCTGCCTCCTCCGCCCGCGGAGACCGCGCCGGCCCCTCCCCCGCCGGCAGCGACCGACATCTACCCGCGCGACGCGCGCGAGCGCGAGCTGTGCGATCGCGCGGGCTCGCCCGACTGGCTCTACCTCACCGTGCCGCCGCTGCTGTTCGCGGGCGCCATCGTGCTGGACACGCAGGTCTTCAAGTTCGACCCGCAGCCCGGCGTGCGCACCATCGGCCCGGGCCTCGTGGGCCTGACCTTCGGCGTGATGGCGGGCGCGATCTACCCGGCGATGCCGAAGTGCAGCATGCACTGGGCCCCGACCGAGCCGCCGGAGGGCGTCGTGCGCACCAGCTGGCCCCTCGCCTTCGCCATCGCCGGCCTGTCGATGGTGCTCGGCCCGGTGTTCGAGAACATCGCCACCGGCCCGGTGCCGCTCGACTGGACCACCGAGGAGCGCGTCACGCGCCTGCTGCTCACCGGCGGGCTCTCCTTCACCGGCGCGCTGCTCCCGTACCTGCTCCCCCCCAAGACGATGCGCGCGGCGCGCGAGCTGCGCGATCTGCGCGTGGGGGCGAGCGCCACCGGCGCCTTCGCGACCTACACCTTCCGCTTCTGAGCGAGGAGCTCCGCGGCCCACTTCCGGGCGAGGGCGCACGTCCCCGCGGAGGTCCAGGCGCCGGAGGGCGTGTTCGCCGGGCCGGCGAGGATCAGGACATCGTGGCCCTTGCGCGCCACCGCCAGCGGGCCGAGCTCCGCCCGCTCGCTGCAGACGAAGGTGGGCTCGCGCACGACGGCGGCGTCCAGCACGCGCTCGAGCGCCTTGAGCACCGCCGACGGCTGCGACGGCGCGTCGGCGTCGTAGCGGATGTGCCAGACGAACGCCGCCTTGTCGTGCGCCGAGACGACCAGCGCGCGGTCGCCTCCCCAGTGCGCCGCGAGCGCGTTGCCCTGCGTCTCGCCGAGCCACTGGCCCAGCACCAGGCGCAGCGTCAGCTCCCCCAGCGTGTCGGCGTTTGATCCCGTCCAGCCGGGGCCCAGCGCGGCGAAGGTGGGGTCGGCGACGTCGAGCGCGGCCTCGCCCTGGTCGAACTTGTCGACGTGCAGGATCTGCTCGGTCGTCGACGGCGTGCGATCCCACGCGCGGTCGACCGCGTCCCAGCCGCCCTGCCGCCGCAGCGTGTTCACGAAGAGCATGCCCTCCGCGTAGGGCGCCACCAGCGAGGTCATCATGAAGGGCGGCGCGGAGGAGCCCGAACCCGCGCTCATGCTGGCGAGCATCGACGAGTCGAGCATGGAGTCGGGCACGTCGACGGCGGTCTTGCCGGTGGGCTGGAGCATCACGTCCAGCATGGTGCTGGTGGCGTCCCCCTCGGCGAGGCACGACTGGGCGAGCTGCGCGTCGGAGTGGCCCGGCGCGTACTTCGAGCGCTTCTTCAGGTCCCAGTGCTGGTCTTGCAGCGCGTGATCCAGCTCGTGGGCCAGGGTGAGGTACGCGCCATCTCCCTCCAGGTCCGCCGCCATGTACATCGTCCCGTCCGCCGGCTCGTAGTACCCGGCGAGCTGCGAGTGCAGCATGTCGAAGGTGCCCTGCTCGTAGTCGTACTTCCACGGGATGAGGCCGAGGAGCTGGTAGGTCTCGCCCTCCTCGCGGATGTCCGCGGCCGGCACCTCCGCGATGATGTGCTTCTTCACCTGGGCCATCAGCTCGTCGCGCGAGAGGATGACGCCGGGCACGTCGCGCGTGGGGGCGAGGCCGCGCACCGCCACCACCTTGGCGAGCATCTTCTTCACACGCGCGGCGGCCTCCGCCTCCCGGGCGCTGGCCGCGTGGGTGATGGGCGGGAGGTCCGGCGGGCGCGTCGCGGGGGGCGGCGCCATGGGCACCTGGGCCACCGGCGCCGCCTTCGGGGTGCCGCCGCACGCGACGAGGACGAGCGCGGCGCACCAGCCGCCGCGCCTCACCGCTTCTCCCCTGAGCCGATGGCCTCGTTGGCCTCCGCGCGGAGCCGCGCGATGGACTTCGCGTAGTCGTCGCCCTCGCCGAACACCGCGCTCCCCGCGACCATCACGCGCGCGCCGGCGGCCGCGGCCTTGCCCACCGTCCCCGGCGCGATGCCACCATCCACCTCGATGTCCACCGCGCGCGCGCCCACCATCTCGCGGATGGCGGCGATCTTGGGCAGCACGAGCGGAAGGAAGGACTGCCCGCCGAAGCCGGGGTTGACGCTCATCACCAGGATCTGGTCCAGGGCGTCGACGGAGTAGCGCAGCGTGTCCTCGTGCGTGGAAGGGTTGAGCACCGCGCCCGCGCGCTTCCCCCGCTTGCGGATGTGGTCCAGCGTGCGGTTGAGGTGCGGGCACGTCTCGACGTGCACCAGGATGGTGTCCGCCCCGGCGTCGGCGAAGGCGTCCAGGTACTTCTCCGGCTCCACGATCATCAGGTGCACGTCCAGCGGCAGCTTGGTGACCCGCCGCAGCGCCTTCACCACCGGCGGGCCGATGGTGATGTTGGGAACGAAGCGTCCGTCCATCACGTCCACGTGGATGAGGTCGGCCCCCGCCGCCTCCACGCGGGCCACCTCCTCCGCGAGGCGCCCGAAATCGGCCGAAAGGATGGATGGAGCGATGCGCACGGCAGCCATGCCCGACACGATAGGCGAGTACCGGCGGCGATGCACGAGCGCCCGCTTGCGTCCGACGCACAAATCTCTGAGTCTTCTGGCGATCCGCATGGTCACGCGCAAGATCGTCAAGGCCGACTTCGACGCCATCGTCGAGGTGATCGACCACTGGTGGGGTGGTCCCATCAGCACCTTCGCCCACCCCATCTTCTTCCACGAGTTCGGTGACATGGCGCTGGTGGCAGAGGACGAGGGCTCGATGATCGGTTTCCTCCTCGGCTTCGTCGCGGAGCGGCCGGTCCGCACCGGCTACGTGCACCTTGTCGGCATCCACCCCGACCACCGCCGCAAGGGCGTGGGCCGCGAGCTGTACACGCGCTTCACCGAGGCTTCGGCCACCACCGGCTGCGTGCGGATGAAGGCCATCACCACGGCGGGCAACGAGGGCTCCCTCCGCTTCCACCTTGCGGTCGGATGGCAGGCGCTAGAGGTCGACGACTACGCCGGGAAGGGTCGCCGCCGCATCGTATTTACCAAGGAGCTCCCATGACCAGCCAGCCTCGCGTCCCGGTCGCGCCCGCCGCACAGCAGCCGCTCTCGGTGGAGCGCCTGCGGGAGATAGGCCTGTTCGGGGCCCTCTCCGACGAGGTGATCACCCACCTCACCGACACGCTCCGGCAAGCGCTGCACTCCCCCGGCGCGGAGATCTTCCGCGAGGGCGATCCGGCGCACGAGATGTACGTGGTGCTGGAGGGCGAGGTGGAGGTGCTCAAGAAGAGCCGGCGCGGCCGCGCGCAGCGCGTCGCCATCCTCGGGCCGAACGACGGCTTCGGAGAGATGTCCATCATCGACGTGCAGCCGCGCTCCGCCACCGTCCGCGCCCTCGCGCCGACGCGCCTCCTTCGCATCGCGGCGGAGGACCTGGACGCGCTCTACCGCCACGACCTCAAGTCGTACGCTCTCATCACGCTCAACATCGCGCGTGACCTCTCGCGGCGCCTGCGCGTGACCGACGGCATCCTCGCGGACATCGCGGCGAACGTGCTGGACGAGTACGTCTCGCGACGCTGACCGGGCTACTCCGCCAGCGCGTCCTCGCTCGCGTCGTCCGACGCGTCGCTCGCGTCGACGTCCGCGTCCGCGTCCTCCCCTGCGTCGGACGCGTCCACCGCGGCGTCGCCGGCGTCCAGACTACCGGCCGCGTCGACGCCGCCGTCCTCGTCCGGCGGCCACCCGGCGTCGCCGAACGCGCCGCCGTCCTGCTGGACCGACCCGTCGACGCCCATGCCCGTGCCCGCGTCGTCGCCAGGGTAGTTCGCCCCCGGCGGTAGCGGCTGCGGGTTGAGCGAGCACGCGGCCGCGGCGCCGACGAGGAGCCCCGCGAGGACGAGGAGTCGACGCCCGCGCATCAGTCCCCCTCGTCCAGCGCATCGCTCGGGGCGTCAGCGGCGGCGTCCCCGGCGTCCGACGCGTCCGCGCCGGCGTCCGACGCGTCGGCGGCGTCGGCCCCGCCGTCCACGGCGCCGGCGTCGACTCCCCCCTCCGGCGCGGGCAAGGTGACCACGTCGGACCCGGCATCCGCCCCGAAGGGCGCCGCGTCCATGGCCCCCGCGTCTGCGGTCGTGGTCAAGTCGTTGGGCGGGAGCGGCTGCGGGTTGAGCGAGCACGCCACGCCCACTCCGCCGAGGGCGAAGATGGCAATCCAGGCTGCAAGGGGGACGGCGCGCATGAGGACCCGCCACCCAGAATGCACGCGGAGTGCCAGCTCCACAATCCCGGAAATGCGGGAAAGGCCGGGAGATCCAGGGTGGTCGGCGGATCACGGCGGCCGCGATTGGCACACGGTGACACACCCCGAGCCGGCCGCCCGGAGCCCCCCTGGCCTCCCCCGGATCCACTTCCCACGCGTCCAATCGCGAGCAGGCTAGCGGTGGCGCGATCGGGCGGTGGAGTGGGACTGGCCCGACCGCGCGATCCTGTCCCGCTTGCGCCGCGCGCTCCTAGGAGGGAAATGGGGGCATGCCCGCCGTCGAAGCCGTCGATGTCGTCCTGCGCGTTCGCGACGGCGCCACGCGACGCACCGTCATCGACGGCGTGAGCCTGCGCATCGACACCGGCGAGCTCGTGGTGCTGCGCGGGCCGAGCGGCAGCGGCAAGACCACCCTGCTCGGCCTGCTCGGCGCGATGCTCCTGCCCACGCGAGGCGAGATCCTCATCGACGGCGAGCCCACCTCCCGACTTCGCGACGAGCACCGCGCCGAGGTGCGCCGCCACAAGGTGGGCTTCGTCTTCCAGGACGTGCAGCTCGTCGACGGCATGTCGGCGATCGACAACGTGCTGCTCCCCTGCGTGCCCGACGGCATCGCCGATCCCGAGGTCGCGCGTGCGCACGAGCTGCTGAAGCGCTTCGGCCTGGAGTCCTCGGCGGGCAAGCGGGTGCGGCAGCTCTCCGGCGGCGAGCGGCAGCGCGTCGCCCTGGCGCGCGGCCTCGTCCGCAATCCCAAGGTGCTCCTGCTGGACGAACCGACGGCTCACCTGGACGACGCACGCACCTCACAGGTCGCCGACGAGCTCGCCTCCCTCGCGCGGGAGGGCCGGGCGGTCATCGCGGCGACGCACGACTCCCGCGTCGCCGACGCCAAGGGCGTCACCCGGGTCATCGACGTCCACGACGGGAAGGTGAGCTAGCGCCGTGCAGCTCCTCGAGCCCTGGGTCCTGCTCCGGCTGCTCGCCGGCCTCGTCGCCGTGGCGCTGCTCGTGCGCGCGAGCGTGACCGCGGTGAAGGTGCTCCGCCACTTCGACGTGGTCCGCGCCACGGAGGGGCAGCTCGCGCTGGAGCGGCAGGTGGAGCTCGCTGGCACCTTCGTCCGGGTCGGCGCGGGGGCGCAGATTGTCGCGCTGCTGCTCTCCGCGCTCGCCGCCGACAAGCTCAGCCGCGGCATCCGCGGCGCGATGTGCGCGTACGGCACCTTCGCCTCCAACGAGTGGGGCTTCCGCGCGCTCTACGCCAGCGTGCTCGCCGCGCTGGCCGCCGGCGTGGTGGCCCAGCTCTACGCCTTCGACACGCGCGTGCGCGGCATGGACATGGTGCGCGCGCTCTCCTGGGCGACGCTGGTGCTCGCGCCCATCGCGATCGCCGACCTCGCGCTGCAGCTCCTCTTCTTCACCAACCTGGACCTCAACGTCATCGCCTCCTGCTGCTCGGTCCAGCTCGATCCTGTGGCTGCCGCGCGCGCGGCGTACGTCACCGGCCCACGGGTGGTGGCGACGTGGCTGGGGCCATCCATCGTGCTGGCCAGCGTGGTGGTGGCCTTCGTCGCCGCGCGCAAGCCGCGCGCGCCGCTCGTCGCCGTCGCCGGCGCGCTCTCGGTGCTGGCGCTGCCCGTGGCCATCGGTGCCGTCCTGCTGGAGGTCGCGCCCCACGCCTTCGAGGTCCCGCAGCACCACTGTCCGTTCTGTCTGCTGCGCGCCGACGTGTGGGGCATCGGCTACCCGCTCTTCGCCGCGATGTTCTTCGCCGTCACCTACGGCGCGGGCGCCGCCCTCTCCGCCCTGCTCGCGCGCGGCCCTGCCGCCCGCGCGGCGATGGCCGCCTTCGCCCGGCAGCGGCTCAGACGTGGCGCCGTCGCCTGGCTCGTCGTCCTCGCGGTGGGCGCCTTCCCCATCGTGCGCTATGCCATCGTGACGGGGGGCGCGTCGCTGTTCCCATGACTCTCGGTCGCAGACAGTTCGTCGGTCTGGTCGTCGGCGCGGTGGCCCTCGCCTCCTGCAAGCACGAGGAGCGCTGCGCCCACTGCGGGATGAAGATCGATCCGAAGAGTCCCTTCCTCGCGCACATCGAGGAGCCGGGCGGCAAGACGCTCACCTTCGACACGCCGCGCTGCGCCCTCTCCAAGTGGCTGGAGGACGGCAAGAAGGGCACGGTGAAGGTGCAGGACTTCTACGACCGCTCCTGGCGCGACGCGAAGGGCATGCGCTTCGTCACCGGCAGCGATGTCATCGGGCCGATGGGTCCTGCCCTCGTGCCCGTGGACGCGGCGCGCGCGCAGAAGTTCATGAAGGACCACGCCGGCAAGAAGAACATCGGCCTGGACGACGTCACCACCGAGGTGCTCTCCGGATGAAGAGCGCGCTTCCGCCCAAGCTCCGGCGCACGCTGGAGGTGGTCTACGCGGTGGACGGCGTCGCCGGCGCGCGCGTGTGGCAGTGGCCGGACGAGACGACGGCCTGCATGGCCGTCGCCGTCGGCGTGCGCCCTTCCCCCAACGCGAGCCCCGGCGAGCTGCTGCGGCGCGTGGAGGCCGCCGTCGCGGGCCTGCGCGAGCCGGACGAGCGCTGGGAGTTCGGCGTCCTGGAGTCCTGAGGACAAAACGCGACGCGCGGCCACGCCGGGGAGGCGGGCCGCGCGCGGGGTACGGCGTCGATCAGTTGGAGATGAAGATCGCCTCGATCTCCGTCCGGACGGCTTCTTCCGTCTGGCCGCGGGCGATGGCGATCTCCTTCACGATGAGTGTGCGCGCGGTGTCGAGCATCGCTCGCTCGCCGAAGGAGAGCTGCTTGTCGGTCTTGAGGCGGTACAGATCACGAAGGACCTCCGCCACGTCGTAGATGGATCCGGTCTGGATCTTCGCCATGAAGCCGCGGTACCGGCGGTTCCACGTCTGCTTGTCGAAGGCGATCGTGCGCTCGCGCAGGATGTCGAAGATCTCCCCGATCTCCTCCTCGGTCACGAGCTGACGCAGGCCGACGGCGGACGCGTTGGTGACGGGGATCTTCACCGTCTTCTGATTCTTGTCGAGGATCCGAACCTCGTAGAATTTCTGCCGCGAGCCGGCGATGTCGAGCTCCACGATGCGGACGATCTCCCCCACTCCGTGCTTGGGGTAAACAGCCTTGTCGCCGACCTTGAACTTGACGTCGGTACCTGCTTGCATGGCATCTCCTTGTTGCTGGCCTGACTTCAACCCATCGGACGCAGGCCAAAGCGATGCGGTTCCCTCGATCCGCTCGGCGGTCGGGGAGAGCGCTCTGGTGCCGCTGTTCGATCCTCGGGAACTCGCGACGAAAATTCTGCCGGGGGCCAACGGGTCCGCCGGCGGGTCGCGAAAGGAGGCTAGAAGCTCAGGCGAGCGCACTCTAGTTGGAACGACCCCATATTGTCAAAGGAATTGCACCCAAAAGCCTTGATCTAGATCAAGCTCATCCACCTTTCCCTACCTCGCGGAGGCTGCCATGGATGTGACGGGCTCGCTGGGCACCGCCTGGCAACGGACGAGTCAGCAACTATTCAAGCCATTCCGCGCAGGTACGTGGATTTCCTTCGGGGTCATCTTTTTCCTGCAGATGCTTGCGGAGGGAGGCTCGGGGGGCTCCTTCCGGAAGCCCAATTTCGGCGGATCGTCCGGCCCGGGGGGCACGGCGCCGCCCCTCGACCTGCACCGGATGCTGGACGAGGCCCGCACATGGATGGCGGACAACGCGACGCTGGTCGTGGTCCTCTCCATCGTGGCGGTGATCACGTTGGTGGCGCTGACGCTCGTCACGCTCTGGCTGGGCACGCGCGGGCAGATGATGTCCATCCGCGCCGTGGCGACGGGGCGGCCGGCCATCGGGGAGCACTGGCGCGAGACACGCAAGCCCGCCTGGTCGCTCTTCAAGTTCAGCCTGGCGCTGAGCGGCATCTCCCTCCTTCTCTGGGGGCCGCTGCTCGGCTTCGCCCTCTACCGTGTCGTCGACCTCGTCGACGCCGGCGTGACCGACGCCGACGCGCTGGCGCTGGGCCTGCTGCCCTTCCTGGTCGTCGGCGCACTGTTCGTCATACTGCTCGGCGTGGTGCGCGCGCTGCTGCGCAACTTCGTCGCGCCGTTCATGCTGCAGTTCGACCTGCCGTGCATGGCCGCGTGGCGACGCTTCCTCGACGCCGTACGCGGTCACTGGGGATCCGTCCTCCTCTTCTTCGTCATCCGCGCGGGGCTCGGCCTGGGCGCCGGGCTCGTCGCCGTGGTGCTCACCTTCTGCACGTGCTGTCTGGGCGCGTTTCCGGTCATCCAGCAGACGCTGCTGGCGCCGTACTACGTGCTCGAGCGCGCGTACGGCCTGTACGCCATCGCCTCGCTCGGCCCCGAGTACCAGATGATGCAGCCGCTGCAGGAGAGCGGCCCGCCGCCGGGACCGGGCGGCTATTACCCGCCGCCTGGCGCCCCGTACCCGCCGCCACCGCCGCCTGCGGGGACCTGGGGCGCCAGCGGCTGACTCAGGCGCCGCAAAGCTCCTCCGCCAGTCCCCAGCGCACGCCGCGATCGCTGACGCGCGTGGCGGAGGCGCCCAGCGCGTCCAGCACCGCGAGGGCGACCATGCCGCCCGCCACGATCACGTCGGCGCGCTTCGGCTCCAGGCCGGGCACCTCGCGCCGCCGGGCGAGGGGGAGCGCGGCGAGATCGCGCACCACCCGCTCCAGCTCGTCGCGCGTCATGGTGTGGCCGTGCACGCGCGCGCCGTCGTAGGTCTCCATCCGGAGCGCGACGGCGGCGAGGGTGGTGACGGTGCCTGCGATGCCCACCGGCAGACCGTCGCTCTTCAGGGACGGCAGCCCGGCGAAGGCCTCGCGCGCGGCGCGGCTCAGGGCGGCGAGCTCCTCCGCCGACGGCGGGTCGGTGTGCACGTGACGTTCGGTCAGGCGCACGCTCCCCACGTCGAAGCTGTGCGCGTAGGTGAAGCCGGCGGCGGCGCCCGCGCTGCACGTCCCGCCGACCACCTCGGTGCTGCCGCCGCCGATGTCGTAGACGACCACGCCGCCGGAGACGTCCAGCCCGGAGAGAGCGCCGCGGAACGTGAGGCGGGCCTCCTCGTCGCCGGAGATGGTGCGCGCCTCCACGCCGAGGAGCTCGCGCACCTTCGCGCGGACCTCGTCGCCGCCGCCGGCGTCACGCATGGCGCTCGTGCCGACCACGCCGGTCCGCGCGACGCCCAGGTCGCGGACGATCTCGGCGTAGCGGACGAGACACGCGGAGGTGCGCGCGATGGCCTCCGGCTTCAGCTTGCGCGCGACGTCCACGCCCTCGCCGAGACGCGTGATGGTGGCCTCCTCGTGCACGGCGACGAGCTCGCCGGCGGCGGACCGCTCGGCGACGAGGAGGAGCACGGTGTTGGTGCCGATGTCGATGGAGGCGACGCGCATCCGCCGAGCATACAAAAAGACGGCGGGGCCGATCCCGGAAGGAACCGACCCCGCGTCCTCACCTGCCCGGCCGCGGCCGGGCGGACGTTCACTTGATGGTGCTGAGGTTCAGCATCTCCTCCACGTTCGGCTCGAGGACGAGCTCCACGCGGCGGTTCTTGTTCATCTCGTCCTTGGTCTGCTTCTCCATGGTGCCCGCCTGCGGGTCGGTGTCCCCGTAGCCGGAAGCCGACCAGTGCTTCGGGTCGAGCCCGCCGCCGCCGTGCTTCTTCGGGTCCTTGGCCTTCGGGTCGCCCACCGGGGCGGTCAGGAAGAGGAGGACCTGACGCGCGCGGGCGAGGGAGAGGCCCCAGTTGTCGTGGAAGGGCCCGTTGTGCGGGTACTTCGCGTTGTCGGTGTGGCCGGCCACCTGGAAGGTGCGGGCGTTGAGGGTCGAGTCGTTGCGGATGACGTCGGCCACCTGTAGCAGCACGTCCTTGCCGCCCTTCTTGAGCTGATCCTTGCCCGAGTCGAAGAGCACGTCACCCGGAAGCTGGATGACCATGCGGTTGTTGCGCACGACCACCTTGAGTCCGACGTTGTTCAGCTTGTCGAGCCGAGTCTTGAGGTCGCGGAAGCGCGCCTCGATCGCCGCGAGCTGGTCGGCGCGCTGCTTGTACTCGCGCATGGCCTGCTCGAGCTTCTCGGCGTTGCTCTTGGACGCCTCGAGGTCGATGCCGGCCCGCTTGAGGTCGTCGCGCAGCTTGGCCTGCTGGGCCAGGGCGTCGGCGAACTTCTTCTGGTCGTCCGAGATCTTGGTGTTGGCGGTCTTCAGCTCCGCAGTCAGACGCTCGACCTCGTGGGTCTTCGCGTCCATCTCCTCCTGGGAGTAGCCGCAGCCCACGCTACTGAGCGCGAGCGCCGTGGTGAGGGCGACGATGCCCAGCTTCATGGTCTTCGCAATCGCAATCACAAGAGCACCTCCTGGCTTCGCGAGAAGCGCGCACACGTTCGTGCGACGCCGCCGGCCCGCGCTGGGTTACGTCTCGCGAGCGGTTGCGGACGGTAGCCGCCGCCGTAGCCGTGCGTCAAGGCGTCCCGGGCTTGGTCGCGCGGAAGAACCGCGAGCGACTCCTTTGCATTCCAGTTCGAGCATTTTGCGCGTCCATGTTCCCGCGCTTTCTCTTGGTGTCACACTCTCCCCCGCGCTCGGTGTCACTTGGCTCGGGTCGGGGTCGGGGTCGGGGTTGGGGTCGGGGTCGGGGTTGGGGTCGGGTCGGGGTTGGGGTCGGGGTCGGGGTCGGGGTCGGGGTTGGGGTTGGGGTCGGGGGGGGGTGAACTCGGGGGGACATGCTCGCCGCGCGTGGGGATGGGCGGGCGCGCGGGGTCGTGTCTTGGTCGGTCACGCCTTTGCGCGCACCATGCACGCCAGCGCTGGCGCGAGGGTGGGGCGAGAGGGACGGATCGCGCTGTCACGCATGCCGCGCGATGGGGGGCATGACCGACCAAGACACGACCCCTCGCTCTCTTCCTCATCACAAGCTGGTGGCCTTTCGGGGCGCGGTGGAGCTGCTCGTCGCGGTGCGGGCGGCTGGTGTGCGCGACGCGAAGCTGCGCGACGAGGCGATGCGCGCCGCGAAGAGCGCGTGCCTGAACGCGACGGAGGGCGCGGGACGGGTGACGCGGCGGGACAAGGCGCGGGCGTTCGCCATCGCGCGGGGCGAGGCGGTCGAGGCGGTGGCGGCGGTGGAGATCGCCGCGGCCACCGGCGAGGCGGACGCCGCTCCGGCGGAGCGGTGCGTGCGGATCGCGGATTGGCTCGTGGCGCTGCTCACCGGCCTCACCCGGTGACGCGTCGCTCGCGCCCTTCGGTCACGGCCTCGCGCCTGCGCTCACCCGACCACGAAGGCGAGCGACACGAGCACCGCCCGGCCTTGCGGACTTCGAGCACGGCGGGACGATGCCCTCCCCCGAGCGACCCCCTCTCCCTCTCCACTCTCGCGCCCGCGATCGCGCTCCCTCTCCACTCTCGCGCCCGCGATCGCGCTCCCTCTCCACTCTCGCGCCCGCGCTCCCTCTCCATTCTCGCGCCCGCGCTCGCCCTCGCGCTCCCTCTCCACTCTCGCGCCCGCGCTCGCCCCCGCGCTCCCTTTTCCACTCCCGCCCCCGCGCCCGCGCTCCCTCTCCCTCTCGCCCGCACTCGCCCCCGCGCTCCCTCTCCACTCCCGCCCCCGCGCCCGCGCTCGCCCCCGCGCTCCCTCTCCCGCCCGCGCTCGCCCCCGCGCTCCCTCTCCACTCCCGCCCCCGCGCCCGCGCTCGCCCCCGCGCTCCCTCTCCCGCTCGCTCGAGCTCCCTCTTCCACTCGCGACCGGTCACCCTCTCCCTCACCCCACCCACCACCCACGCGCCCCGCTCTCCCCTTCTCCTCTCCTCTCCCCTTCCATGCCGCTCGCGCCCCCGACGCGCGCGCCACGCGAGAACCCGCGCCCATTCCATCCTCGCGCCGTGGCCTCGAGGCGACCGGATGCCTCCCCCAAATCCCCCCGCCGCGAACGGCGATCCCCACCTCCGGCCGCCCTGTTCGTGTTGGTCAAACACGAACTATCCGAAAAAAAAAATCAAGTTGATGATCTGATTTTTGTTTGACACCTGACGTAGGTGACCATATAGGTCATGTAGATCACCTCACCAACCTGGAGGGACACCATGGCTGCTAAGAAGTCTGCGAAGAAGGCTCCCAAGAAGACGAAGACCACCAAGAAGGCCGCTGGCAAGACGGCGAAGAAGAAGTCCGCCAAGCGCACGGCCAAGAAGAAGTCTGCGAAGAAGGGTGCCAAAAAAGCCTCCAAAAAGAAGGCTGCTAAAAAGAAGCCTGCCAAAAAGAAGGCCGCCAAAAAGAAGCCTGCCAAAAAGAAGGCTGCTTCAAAGGCCAAGACCGGCCCTGGCCGGGCCGCCGGCAGGCGTACTACCGGCGGCACCAAAGCGGCTCCCAAGGCTGCTCCCCCCGTAGGAGTCCCGTCCATGCTGGGCGGGGCTCCGACATCCAGCCACGGCTTGGACGACGGGGAAGAGTAGAAGGCCGCTTTGGCGGCCGGTCATTCTTGCTGAGCTGCAGCGGTCGGGCTGCTCAGCAGGAAGCAGAGGGCGCTTCCCCCCACGGGGAGGCGCCTTCTGTCATTTTGTTTAGTACCGCCCATCTGCGACGGCTGCAGGGCTGTGCAGTGCCCCGCGGCTGGGACCCCTGACGCGTCTCCTTTTCGAAGTCTAGATTGGCGAAAAGATGACGTGTCAACTATTGCCGCTCACGGGCCGTGCACGCCCGCCTCGTCGCACGCGCCCCACGGATCCCACCCGCCGGCGCGGCATACGAAGAGGGCCTCGCAGCCGCAGCAGCCGGCCGAGCACGCCAGCGCGGTGCCCAGCGCGCAGTCCGGCGGCTGCAGATCGATGCAGCCGGGCCCACCGAACGCTCCTTCCACGTCGGTGGACACGTCGCGCGTACCCGCATCGACCGGAGACGCGGCGTCGTCGCCGATCGACGCATCCTGCGCGGCGCACACCTGGACGATCGCCCACGTGCCGTCGGCCTGACACGCGTACGCGGCCGCGCACGCCGGGTCGGAGCACGCCACGCCGGAGGCGACGGGGCAGCCACCGTCCGGGATGTCGCGACAGGTCGCGAGCACCTGATCGTCGCACCCGGCGGTCACGAGCAGCAGCCCCAGCGCGAGGAGCAAGGTCCGCGTCATCGGAGCTTGGTGAAGCCGTCGCGCACGGTGCCGATGGGCCTCGTGGCCTTGTGGACGTGGTGCGGGCGTGCGCCGGGGGTCGATGCGTCGGACAGGACATCGCCCAGGTCGATCGCCTCCTCCACGCCGGTATCCGATGGCGTGGGCTGCGCGACGGTGGCGGTCGGGCGGCCTGTCGGCGCGGAGGCGAGCGAGGAGGGCGTGCCCGAGGCACCGGCGGCGCGCGGGGCGGGCCCGGAGCGTCCCGCCATCACCGCGATGACCAGCACGCCGGCCACCAGCCCGACGCCCGCGCCCACCGCGACCGGGACGAGCCACCGCGGACGCCGTGACGTGGACCCGGAGGCGAGCGCTCCGAAGGCGTAGCGCGCGCTCGGCGCGGCGGGCGCGATGGCGGCGAGGAGCTGGCTGTCGGGGGTGAGTCCTCCCGCGGGCGGCGGGCGCTCGCGGAGCTGCGAGCGGGCCATCACGGCGTGGAGCTTCTCGTCGCCGACGGCCTTGCGCACCTGGTCGTGCCGGTGCGCCAGACGTGAGCCGAAGACCGCCTCGACGACGCGCGCGACATCCTCGTACGAGCCGATGTGCCCGCGACCCGCCCCGCGCTCCAGCGCGCGGGCGAAGTCCTCGGCGGTCTGGTAGCGCACCCCCAGATCGCGCGAGAGCGCCTTGGCGAGCGCGTCGTCCAGGCCGGGTGCGATGTCGGCGCCGAGCTGGCGGAGGCGGGGGATGGGGGCCTTCATGACCTCCTGCAGGGTGTCGATGGCCTCGTCACCGCGGAAGAGGCGCCGCCCGGCGAGGCACTCCCAGAGCACGACCGCCATGGAGAAGATGTCGCTCTGGCGGGTGCAGAGGCGGCGGCGATCGACGCGCTCGGGGGCGAGGTAGGCGAGCTTGCCCTTCACCTCGTGCGTGCGCGTGACCTGCAGCCTGTCCTCCGCCTTGGCGATGCCGAAGTCGGTCACGCGCGCGCGACCGTCCACGCCCACGAGCACGTTGTGAGGGCTGATGTCGCGGTGGATGATGCCCAGGTGCTTGCCGTTCTCGTCGCGCAGCTCGTGCGCGGCCTGCAGCCCGGCGAGGGCGTCGAGGATGACCCGCACCGCCACGCGCGAGTCCAGCGCGCGATCCACCGCGCCGAGCTCCTTGCGCAGATCGGAGAGGCTGCACCCCTCGACATAGTCCATGACGATGAAGGGGACGGCGCCCTCGAAGCCGAGCTCGCGCACCTTGACGACGTTGGGGTGGTCGATGGCAGAGGCGAGGCGGGCCTCGTCGACGAGCATGGAGGAGAAGGTCTGATCGCTCGCCAGGTGCTTGTGCGGGCGCTTCACCGCAGCGATGACGTCGCGCTCCACCGCCCGCGCGAGATACACCGTGGCCATGCCACCGGCGGCGAGCTCCAGCAGCAGGTCGTAACCGCCGGCGCGTCCCAGCGGCGCCGGAGGAGCGGGCGCATCGGGAGGGGTCAAAACCTCCTTGAATCGAAGCACGACCGAGACGGTTCGTCCAATCGCAAACCAATCGCGTGCCCGGCCGGGGGCCGGGGCGTCCGGCGACGGAGCGCTGCGCTTGCGGAGCGGGGGGCCGAGCCGCTACCGTCCTCTCCCCGAGGAGCCGTCATGACGAAGCGAACGAGTCTGGCTGGGCTGATGGGCATGGGGGCGATCACGCTGGCATTGGCGGCGTGCGGGGGCGGCTCTCCGCCCGCGCAGACCCCGGAGGGCGCGGGGGGCGGGGGCGGCACGGGGTCGACCGCCGCGGCTGAGGTGGACGCCGGCCCGACGACGACCACCACCGCGACGCTGGGGGACGCGGGCGACCTGCAGGGCACCAAGCTCACCTCGTCGTCCACGGTCACGATGGACGGCGGCTCGACGACGACCGCGCCCAGGGGCCCGGGCACGGGGAAGGGCGGGCATGATCCGGGGCGCAGCCCGCAGGACATCCAGGGGATCATCCAGGTGCACCGGGGCGACGCGCGCGCCTGCTACGACGCCGGGGAGAAGACGCACCCGGGCATCGAGGGGTTCGTGGACATCACCTGGACCATCGACCCCGACGGCAACGTCACCGCGACGGGCGTCGACGCCTCGAAGAGCCAGATCGCCGAGCCCGGGGTCATCAAGTGCATCGGCGAGGTGATCAAGAAGATCAAGTTCGCCGCCAGCCCGCGCGGGGTGGAGACCCACGCGCACTACCCGTTCAACTTCCACCCGCACCACCACCGGAAGTGATCGGCGCGCGGGGGCTCAGACCTCGACGCGGCTGATCCACCCGAGGGCGGCCCAGCGGGCGAACCAGTCGCCGATGCTGGCCTCCACCGCGTCGCCGCCACCGCTCTCGGCCGCGACGCGCTCGCCGGCGTCGCCGAGGCGCTCGCCCGCCGCGAGGAGGTCGAGCAGCGCGAGCGCGCGGCGATCGACGATCTCCTGGTAGGTGCCCAGCTCGCGGCGGTAGACCACCACGGCCGCCGGGGCGGGCCGGGGACGCACGACGGGCTGGCCCGCCCGGTGCGCGACCCGCAGCTCGTGCGCGGGGTGCTGGAGCTGCAGCCGCTGCAAGGACGGGTGGAGCACCAGCCGCGCCCGCGGCCAGTCGTCCTCGCCGATGCCGGCGATCGAGGCCGGGTCGAGGGGCGGCGCGTCGGGGGCGTCGAAGGCGTCCACGAACGCCCACTCCACCCGGGCGACGTCGGTGAGCAGCGCGTCCTCTTTCCAGGGCGGTGTGCGCGCCAGGAAGGACGCGAGGTCCTGGCCGAGATCGCGGATGAGGAAGCGCTGCGGGGGGTGGGCGTCGAGGTAGGCCGCCACCAGATCCTCGAAGGGGGCCTTCCCGACCAGCGCCTCGACGACGGGGTAGTCCTCCGCCAGGCAGGCGACATGACGCAGCCAGAACTGCTCGCGGTAGACGTCGAGCTGCTCGGTGGGCGTCATGCGCGAGCTGCCGGCGGCGGTCGCCTCCGCGCGGGCGGAGAGCGCGCCATCCTCGGCGAGCGTCTGGCGGTGGAGGAGGGCCTCGGCGAAGAGGCGCTGCGTCTCGTCGAGGCGGCTCATCGCCCGGCCTCCGCGAGGGCCTTCGCGCGGTGCTCGGCGGCGAGGGCGGCCTCTCGCGCGAGCACGTCGAAGCTGGGGATGCGCTCGTCCCACTCGATGAGGGTGCTGACCGGCCCGATGCGGCGGATCGCCCGCTCGTAGAGGGCCCACACCTCCTCGCGCACGTGATCGGAGTGGGTGTCGAGCAGGTAGCTGCCCTTGTCGGTGTGGCCGGCGAGGTGGATCTGCACCACGCGGTCGGCGGGGATCGCGTCGATGTAGGCGGCCGGATCGAAGTCCAGGTTGTGCGCGGTCACGAAGACGTTGTTCACGTCCAGCAGGATGCCGATGTCGGCGCGCTCGGCGATCTCGGCGAGGAACTCCCACTCCGGCATGGAGCTCTCGCGGTAGGCGAGGTAGCTCGAGGCGTTCTCGATCGCGAAGGGTCTGCCGATCCTGTCCTGGACTTCCCGCGCCCGCGCCGCGGTGTGCGCGGCGGCCTCGGGGGTGAGAGGCAGCGGCAAGAGATCGTGCAGGTCGAGGCCGCCCGCGCGGCAGAAGCAGAGGTGGTCGGTGAAGTAGGGCGGGTCGACGTGCCGCACGAGCGCGGCGAGACGCTCCAGGTACTCGCGGTCGAGTGGGGCGACCGAGCCCACCGAGAGGGACACGCCGTGCGGCACGACGGGGTAAGCCGCGCGGAGCCGCTCCAGCTGGGCGCGCGGCCGGCCGCCGGAGCCCATGAAGTTCTCGCTGACGATCTCGTACCAGGCCACCTCGGGCGAGCCGCCGCGCTCCAGGACGTCGGCCGCGTGCTTGGGACGGAACCCGACGCCGACGCCCAGGTCCACGATGCCGTGCTTGTCGCGAAAACCCATGGACGTCTGGTCACAAAAGCACGAACGCCGCGGCACCGAAAGGTGGCCGCGGCGTCCTTGCCCCACCCGCGCCGCCTCCGTCCGAGAGGACGACCGCGGCCAGGGGGTTCAGCAGGTCACTGAGCGGGAGCGGGGGGAGGGGTCGCCTCGCCACCAGCCGCGCTGCCAGTGTCGGCCGGAGCCGCGCCACCGCCGGCGCCGCTGCAGCTCGCCTTCGCGCCGCCGCCAGAGCTGTCCGCCGGAGCAGCCATGTCGCCGCCCGACGGGGTCGCAGCGCCGCCGCTCGAAGCGTTGTCACCACCGCAGCCTGCCATGAGGCCCAGCAGCAGTCCCGAAGCGGCCGTCACAGCGAGGGTCTTTCCGATCTTCATGTGCGTCTCTCCCTGTCCTCCCCTGGTGCATGGTGTGCCCAAGGATGTTGTGGCTCGTGCGGTAGCCTCGACATCGAGGGCCTCACGCTCTGCGCCCGCCAGGGTACAAAGGGTTTCGCCCCGGATGGGACAAAAAAGACTCCTCCGGCCCCGGCCCCCCTCCGGGAGAGGTGCGGGCGACCCCGGATACGTGTAGATCGCAGGCGTGGGCGGCGCGGACATCGTTTCTTCTCTGGAGGCGCTGGGTTTCAGCCTCAACGAGTCGCGGGCATACGCGGCGTTGCTCGTGGACAGCCCGGCGACGGGCTACGAGGTGGGCGTGCGGGCGCAGATCCCGCGGTCGGCGGTGTACGGCGTACTTCGCCGGCTGGTGAAGGCGGGCGCGGCGCGGGCCATCTCCGGCTCGCCGGAGCGCTTCGCGGCTGCGCCGCCGGAGGACCTGCTGTCGCTGCTGCGCAAGCGCTTCGACGGGTCGGCGGACAACCTCTCCGAGGCGATCCGCCGCCTGGACACGGCTCCGCCGACGCCGGATGCGTTCAGCGTGCGGGGCTACGACCGCATCCTGGAGGAGGCGGAGCGCATCATCCGCGGGGCGAGCACGCGGCTTGCGGTGAGCGGCTGGGCGCGAGAGGTGGACACCCTCGCCGCCGAGCTGCGGCGGGCGGCCAAGCGGGGCGCGTACCTGGTGGTCTTCTCGCACTGCGCGCTGCCCAAGCTCCCGGGGGAGGTCTTCAGCTACGAGCTGCCGGAGGCCTCGCTCGAGGCGTTCTGGAAGCACCGGCTGATGGTGGTGGCGGACGACCGGACGACGCTCATCGGCGCGACGGAGAAGGTCGAAGGGGACGCGGCGGTGGTGAGCGAGACGGCCGCCATCGCCGAGGTGGCGACGAGTCAGATCGCGCTGGACATCACCCTGCTCGCGCAGCGCACCGGGCGCCCGGTGGAGGGCGTCATGGCCAAGCTGCTCGGGGACAGGGTGGGCAAGCTGGACACGCTGCTGCCGCCCGCGCCGAAGAAGCGGCGGGCGACGCGGTAAGCAGAGGGGGCGCGCTCGCGCGGCGGGGGGAGTCCTGGTACCCTCGGGCGCCCGTGCCTTCGCTGGCTCCTCCTCGATCCGTGGTTCCGAGCGCGGGCGAGCGCGACGCCTACACCGACCTGCTGCGCGAGACGCGCAGCCTGGAGCAGGACAAAGCGCAGCTCCGCGAGCAGTGGGTGAACCGGCTCGCCGCCGCGCGACGCGAGGACCAGCTCTTCGAGCTGGAGATCTTGCTCAAGGGCCTGGCGTGCTTCGCCAACCCGCGAAACCACCCCGGCCCCACGCGGCGTCCGCCGGTGGTGGCGCAGGACTTCCGGGAGGCGCTGGCGCTGGGGCGGGAGGCGATGGGGCGCATCACCACCCTCTGCCGCGGCCTGCTGTTCGAGCGCGATCGCGCCTTCGTGTTCCAGCGCTACCTGGAGACGGTGCTGCCCGACGACGCGGTGCGCTCGCGGCTGGTGCACGGGGCGACGGCGCAGGACACGCCGGAGGAGTCGCTCTTCTACCTGCGCCACGGCATGACCAACCTTCTGGAGGTGGCGTCGGGTGTGGCGCGCCTGCCGCGGGTGCCCTTCCGGCTCTTTTACGCGGTCATGGGCGTCGGCCAGCGGGAGGTCGCGCAGTCGGCGTACTTCAACCCGCTGCGCGCGCTGGAGTTCCGGCCGGAGTTCGATCGCATCGGCAACCCGCGCGTCCTCGAGCTGATGCGCAGCGTGCCCGGGGAGCACGCGCGGCGACTGGTGGCGCTCACCTTCCTCGCGCTCTTCCGGATGCTCCGCTACCTGTCGCTGCTGGAGACGACGCTCCAGACGGCGCACGAAGGCCCGCGCCGCAGCGCGGGGGTGGTGTACGTCGTGCTCAGCGTGCTGCGCTCCGACGCGCGCGCGCTGACGACGTACCTGCGACACCGCGCCGGGGACGTCCTCGCCGAGGGCTACGACAAGGACGTGCTGGCGGTCCCCGCCTCGCAGCTCGCCCGGCGCTACGACTCCCTGCTGGCCGAGGGCCATCGCCTGCTGGAGATGAAGGCCTCGCTGGAGGGCATCGGCGCCAACCTGCGGCTGGAGATGCGGCGCGCCTTCGAGCACGACTTCCCCGCGCCGGAGCTCGGGCCGCCGCCGGAGCAGGTGCGCACCGCCGTCGCCCGGGCGGTCAAGAACCTGCGGCCGGCGCTGCAGAACGGCATCCTCTTCCTCGGCAAGTCGCTGGGGGTGCGCCTGGACGAGCAGGGCGTGTTCGACGACGCGGCCGCCCGCCGGCTGCTCTCGGAGCGGTTAAGGCGGGACGTGTGGATGTTCGCGCAGATCGTCCGGGCGTTCGCGCACAAGGCGCGGTCCACGCGCACCGGGGAGGTGCGCTGGACGGGCGTGCCGCCGCTCCAGTTCGTGCGCGAGTTTCTCTCCTACTTCCGGGCGATGGGCTACCCGCTGCTGCGCGCCGCCGACTACCCGCGCTTCGACGCCTTCATGGGCGCGATGTCCGCGCTCGAGGAGACCGACCTGCTGCAGCCGGACAGGCTGGAGCGCGCCATCGCCGAGTGCGAGCAGTTTCACGTGTTCTTGACCGGGCTGCTCGAGCAGATCGGCAAGCGCGAGGAGATCGCCGACGTGCCGTTCGATCGCCGGGGCGCCGCGCAGGCGCTCAAGCTGTACCTCGGCGCGTCCTGATCCTCCGGCCGAGGATGCCTCCCTTCCTCTCAGCTCGCCTTGAGGAAGGGGTCCCACTCGTCGAAGCGGGAGCTGGCGCCCATGAGGATCTGCGCGGTCATGGTCCACTTGGGACGGAAGGGGCGGCGGGCGAGGCGCATGTTGGCCTCCTCCGGCGTCTTCCAGCCCTTGCGCAGGTTGCACACGCGGCAGGCGGTCACCAGGTTCTCCCACGAGTCGTCGCCGCCGCGGGATCGGGGCACCACGTGGTCGATGTTGAGGTCGCGGAGCGGGGGGCGCTTGCCGCAGTACTGGCACTGGTGCTGGTCGCGCAGCATCAGGTTCTTGCGAGTCAGGCGGACGGTGACGCGGGGGGTACGGTCGTAGCGGTGCAGGTGGAGCACGCGCGGCACCCGGAGCACGCCGCCGACGATGGGCAGGGCGTCGTCCGTCTCGCGCACGGGCAGGGAGCGCCAGAGGTCGAAGTCGTAGGCCTCGCCGACCTCGTCGAGTGCCTGAGCCGCACCGCCGTAGAGCAGCACGAAGGCGCGTTTCGCCGTGGTCACCTGGACAGGCTCGAAGTACCGATTGAGCGCGAGTACTGGTCTGGACAGAACGTCGGTCATGCCCTGACAGCAAGCATAGCATGCGGGGCGAGAGGCGAGTTTGGGGGCCCGATGTTGACGCCGGCTCCGCGGGGACTACCATTTCACGCATGAGCGAAGACACGGGCCAGCCCGCCGCGCCCCCGCCGGAGGGGCAGCCCCCTCCCGAGGGAGACGGATTCGAAGTCCCCATCGGCCGCCGACGCCGCATGGACGCCGCGCCGAAGGGCACCTCCCCGGCGGTGGTGGTCGCCCTGGTCACCGCCGCGGCCGCGATTGTCGCGCTGGTCATGGTGATGATGAAGGACACCGGCATCTACTCCAAGCCGATCGACCAGCTCGTCCACAACCAGCTCAAGTACGCGCACCGCCCCGTGCGCGCGGAGGGGACGCTGGTGCACGGGACGCTGGTCAAGCGGGAGAAGCCCTGCGAGTACCGGTTCACCATCACCAGCAACGGCGTCGACGTGCCGGTGCGCTACCCGCAGTGCGTGGTGCCCGACACCTTCCGCGACGTACCCGGGATGGACGTCAACGTCACCGTCGAGGGCCAGCTCAAGGCGGACGGCAGCTTCGAGGCGACGAGCGTGCTCGCCAAGTGCCCGAGCAAGTACGAGATGAAGCAGAAGGCGGCCCACGGCGAGAAGATGCCGCACGCCGCGCTGGATCAGTCCACACCCGGCTACTGATGGCCGGCGCCGTCCGCTGGATGGTCGACTTCGCCGCGCGCGCCGGGATGCGCTACGAGGCCGAGCCGGACGAGCGCTGGATGCGAGTGTGGGAGCCGTACGCGACGCTGCGCACGCCCATCCGCTACGAGCACGCGCTCCACGCGACGGGGACGACGGCGGCGCTCACCATCTCGCGCTTCGTGCTCTCCCCGCGGGAGGGGTGGGGGGTCGGCGACGAGGGCTGGATCGCCATCGCGCAGGACGAGCGGCTTGGCGGGCGCGCGGCGGCCACCAGCGATGCCTCGTCGCCTTTCCGGGACGAGGCCGTCGCGCTGCCGCGGCAGTACACGGGCGACGCGGCGTTCGACGCGGCGTTCGTCGCCTACGCCGAGACGGAGGCGCAGGCGCGCCAGGTCGTCACGCCGAGCCTGCGCAAGCTCACGCTCGGCTGGCGGACGCCGGTGCACTTCGAGGTGCGCCAGGGAGGCTTCATCCTGGCGCCGGTGGCGCTGCGGCCGGACCCGCAGTCGCTGAGCTGGCTGCTCGAGGCGGCGCGCGCCTTCGCCAACAAGGCGGCGAAGAAGGTCACCGCCAGCGGAGCGTGAGCTTGACGCCGCGGGGGCGGATCTCGACGGGGGCGCCGCGAGGTGCGCCATGGAGGGCTCCGGGCGCGAGGACGATCTCCCGCACGTTCTCCGCGGCGAAGACCACCACCTTGCCGCTCTCGAAGCCGACGTCGACGAAGGCGTCGCCCGGATGCGCGCGCACGAGCCGCACGCCGTACGCCCCGGTGTCCTCCGCGCGCACGGTCCGGTAGGTGACGCGCGCGGGCCGGCCCCCACCCCGGTAGGAGGCCGCGAACTGGACGACCGCCGGCGTGGCCCGCTCGGCCAGGGAGCCCTCGTGCCCTCTGCCGGGCACCCAGGACGTGCGCACCGAGTCGTGGTGCGCGCGCAGGCCGTCGGCGAGCATCTTGCTCTGCGCGATGGGCGAGACCTTGTCCGCTTCGCCGTGGACGAGCATGACGTGCAGGTGGCGCGCGTTGTCGACGACGTCCAGCGCGTTGACGGCGTGCGCGCCGGCCTGGTCGTGCAGGATGGCGCGGACGTAGGTGGAGAGGTCGTAGCGAGAGTCGCCGAAGAAGCTCGCGACGAAGGCGAAGCGATCGGGGTGATGGAAGGCGATGGTGGTGGCGCCGGCGCCGCCCATCGACGCGCCCCACACCGACACCCGCCGCGGGTCGATCGCCACCGCGCGCTCGGTGGCGTCGAGGGCGCGCAGGACCTCGTGATCGGCCGCGGCGACGTAGAGGGAGTTGCCCAGGCCGCTCGGGAAGAGGAGGACGACGTCGTGCTCGCGGGCGGCGCCGAGGAGCTGCGCGTAGGCGGCGTACGTCCACACGCCGCCGTTCCACGGGTGGAGGCCGACGAGCAGCACGCCGGGGCGGCGGACGTCGTGGCCTGGCGGCACGTAGAGCACGGCGATTCCGCCGCGGCGTGCGGGGCTGGAAAAGCGCAGGGTGACGAAGCCGTCGCGCTTTTGCACCATCTTGCCCGCGCGCACCGGCTCGCCGCAGGCGACGCGGTGCTCGTACCTGGACACGCGCAGGGCGAGCGTCAGGGTGTGGGGCGACGCTTGATGGGTCAAGCGTATGACGAAGGGGCCGGGGGGCGGAGCGTAGACGTGGCCGTCGAGGGTCACCGCGCCACGGCCGGCGCAGGGCGGGACCTGCACCGCGTCGCGATCGCCGGGGACAGAGAGGGTCAGCGTCGCGGCGCCCGGGTCGACGTGGAGCGACGCCAGATCGGACCAGCTCACGCTGCGGCGGGTGCCGCCGGCGGCGAGCTCGGCGCGGGCGATGGCGCCCTCGCGCACGGCGGCGTGCTCGGGGAGGGGCGGCGCGGCGTGGGTCGCGGGCGCGGCTGAGCTGGTGGCGGCGCTCGGCGCCGGGGCGGGGGTCGCCTGCGCGGCGGCGGGGCGCGTGGCCAGGGCGGGCGCGCTGGCCGCCCAGGCGGTCAAGAAGAGCGCGACGCCGACCAGACGCTTCACGCGGGCCACGGTATGCCGGCGTGCCGCGTTCGGCTACGCCCAATCGGGTCGCGAGCATGCGAACGATCGGGCTGCGCTTGTGTCGGGGCACGCAAAGCCCTAAATGTTCGGCCACCCATGGCCACCGCCGTCACCTCCCAGAACGCGCAGGGGCTCGGCGGTTTTCTGCGAGCCCGGCTGGGGTCGTTCCTCGCGCTCGTCCCGCTCGCGGTGTGGACGTTCATTCACGTGTGGAACAACCTCTCCGCCTTCAGCGGGCCGGAGGCCTGGCAGGCGTCGGTCACCACCTACTCCCACCCGATCGCGCAGCTCGTGACGGCGGTGGTGGTGCTCCTGCCGCTGGTGCTGCACTCGGTGTGGGGCCTGGGGCGCCTGCTGACGAGCCGCCCCAACAACGTGCGCTACGGGTACGTCGCCAACCTCAAGTATCTGCTGCAGCGGCTGTCCGCGGTGGGCGTCCTGCTCTTTCTCGGGGCACACTTGTGGCTCGCCATGCTCAAGCCGCGCTTCATGGAGGGTCACGCCGAGGCCTTCGCCGACATCGCCCACGAGATGCGCACGCACACGCCCACGCTCGTCGTGTACCTGCTCGGGACGCTCGGGGTCGCGTACCACCTGGGAAACGGGCTCTCGACCTTCGCCATGGGCTGGGGCGTCGTCTCCAGCCGGCGCGGCCTCCGCCACATGAACATCGTCTCGTGGACGGCGTTCCTGGTCCTTCTCGCCATGTGCTGGGGCGTCATCTATGCCCTGTACCGGAGCGGCGGGTGAGCACCGAGGCCGGCGAAGACGCGACCGCGACGGAGCCGGCCCCGGTCCCGGCGGCGCCGCGGGTCTTCGAGTGGCACCGCGTGGAGGCCGCGGGCAACATCCTGGTCGCGCTCTTCGTGGGGGCGGGGGTGCTGTTCCTCGGTCCGACGCTGGCCGCCATCTCCTTCCTCTTCTTCAAGACACAGCCGCTGGTGCACTACGGCCTGCTCGTCGTCGGGGCGGTGTGCATCACCGTGGGGCCCGCGTCCGCCATCTTGCGGCTCGCACGGTCGCTCCGCGACGAGGCGTTCCTGGCGGCGCGCGGGGATGGTGTGGTGTTCGAGCGCAACGGCAAGGCGCTGCACATGACGTGGGACGATCTGGAGCGAGTGGAGTTCCAGGCGCCGACCACGCTGCTGTTCCGCCTCCGGGAGGGCGAGCCCTTCGTCCTGCACGAGCGCTTCGCCATGATCGAGACGGCGGAGCTGGGCAAGCGGCTGGAGGATCTGCGCCGCAAGGCGTCGTTTGGGCTGCTGCCGCCGCGCAGGAGCGAGGGACCGAAGGACTGAGGCCCGGAGGGAGTACACTGAGCCCGATGCGCCTCGTCTCCATCGAGGGCAACGTGCAGTACCTGGACGGCGGGGCCATGTACGGCAACTGCCCGCGGCCGGTATGGGAGAAATGGTCGCCGCCCGACACCGCGGGGCGGATCCGGCTCGCGTGCCGGTGCCTGCTCGCGACGCTGGACGACGGCCGGCGGGTGCTGCTCGAGGCGGGCATCGGCGCCTTCTTCGAGCCAAAGCTGCGGGCGCGCTTCGGCGTGGAGCCCGCCGAGCACGTGCTGCTTCGCTCGCTGGGCGAGCAGGGCGTGCGCCACGAGGACGTGGACGTGGTGGTGCTCTCGCACCTGCACTTCGATCATGCCGGCGGCCTGCTCTCCGCCTGGGAGGAGGGGAAGGAGCCTCGGCTGCTCTTCCCGCGGGCGACCTTCGTCGTGGGCGCCCGCGCGTGGGAGCGGGCGCGCCACCCTCACCTGCGCGACAGGGCATCCTTCATCCCGCACCTCAACGCCCTGCTCGAGGGGAGCGGCCGCCTGGAGCTCGTCGACGGAGAGAGCGCTGCGTCGCTCCCGGCGTCCCTCTTCTCCTTCGCCTTCTCCGAGGGTCACACGCCGGGGCTGATGCTCACCACCGTGCGCGGCCCGTCGGGCCCGGTGACCTTCGCGTCCGACCTCATCCCGGGCGTGCCGTGGGTGCACCTGCCGATCACGATGGGCTACGACCGCTTCCCGGAGCAGCTCGTGGAGGAGAAGCGCGCGGTGCTCCAGCGCGTGAAGGACGAGCGCGGGTGGCTCTTCTTCACCCACGACCCCGGCGTCGCCGCCGCGCGGCCGGAGCTGGACGATCGCGGCCGGTGGGGCGCCTCGTCTGCCGTCGCCCGCTTCGAAGCAGCTTGATCGCGAGGCGAGGCCAGCGCGGGTATACTCGCCCGCCCATGTCCCGCTCCTCGATACTCCTCGTTCTGCTCATCGCCGCCTGCCAGCCGCCTGGCTCGGGCGACGAGCCGGAGCCGACGACCGCCGCGGCGCCCATCCGGACCATGAGCGCGAGGACGCCGGGCTGTCACGAGGACATCCCCGATTGCGCGGCGGCCTGCGCGCTGCGCGAGACTGGCCGGACCGAGCACCTGGACTGGTTCGACCGGCGCTGCGCGGCTGTGAAGGTCGGCGAGAACCCGGACAGGGCGGTGCCCGAACCGACGCCTCCGGTTGCCACGGCCAGCGTGGACAACACGGCGCGCCACGACCTGCAGACCACCCCCTACGATCCCTTCACCGCGAAGCGCGACGGCGAGCCGGATCCGGCGGAGTGTCGTGCCGCGCAGGTGCTCCGCGCACGCGGCCAGCAGCGGGAAGCGGACGTGCTCGCGGCGATGTGCTTCGCGAAGGGCGGAGGCGCGGCGGCCCTGGGTCCCGCGGACGCAGGCGCGATGACGGCGCCGCCGGACACGAGGCACTGAGCTGGGCGCCGCCCCGGCGCGATGCGTCCGGCGACTTCGCCAGGGGCGTCATCGGGCCCCGTGGGCCGGAAGCGTTTGCGCCGAAGGAAGGTCGCGCTAAGGGATCCAGCGTGCGGTGGCTTGGCTTGCTCTTGGTCGGTGTGCTCCCCTTCGTGGCGTGCACCCAGGACGCGCCGGCGCCGTCGATCCCGCTGCGCTCGTGCGAGGTGACGGTGTGGCACCGCGCCGCGAGCAACGCCGCGCAGGTGGAGGTGGTGACGAGCTGGGATGGCTGGAAGCAACCCGGTCGCATCCTCCCCGCCGACCGCGGCGACGGCTGGCGCGTCACCCGCTACGACCCGCCCCCCGGAGACCAGGAGTACGGGATCGTGGAGGACGGGCAGTGGATGGCGGACCCCAACGTGGGCACCACCGCATTCCACGACGGCATCGAGGTCTCGCTGGTGCATGTGGACGACTGCTCCGCGCCCGCGCTGCGCGTCGATGCCGCGGCCGGTCACGCCGACGGCACCGCGGAGGCCTCGCTCACCTTCCTCGCCGCCGCGTCGGCGTCCCCCCTCGACCCGGCGAGCGTGCGGGTGACGGAGCTCGGGGGCTCGAGCGCGACGGTGGACGTGGCGACGGACCCGGCGAAGGGCACGGTGAGCGTCACCGCGCACGGTCTCGCGCCCGGCAAGCACACGCTTTTCGTTGCGGCACGCGATGCCTCGGGGAAGGACGCGGAGCCCGGCCGCGTCACCGTGTGGGAGGAGGCTTCGCCCTTCGACTGGCGCGACGCGTCCATCTACCAGGTGATGGTGGACCGCTACCGCGGGCCGGGCGGCGAGGCCCTCCCGCCCCCGGCGGATCCCGCGGGCTGGGCGGGAGGCACCCTCTCCGGCGTGCTCGCGGATGTCCAGAGCGGCAAGTTCGCCGCGATGGGCTTCAACACCCTGTGGCTCTCGCCGCTCTACCAGAACCCGCAGGGCGAGTTTCCGGGCACCGACGGCCACATGTACTCCGCCTACCACGGCTACTGGCCCACCGCCTCGCGCGCGCTCGACCCGCGCTTCGGCACCGAGGCGGACCTGGACGCGCTGGTGTCCGCCGCGCACGCCCGCGGCATCCGCATCCTCTTCGACGTGGTGCCGCACCACGTCCACCAGGAGCACCCGTACGTCGCGGCGCACGCCGACGGCGCCTGGTTCACCGACTGGGGCAAGGACTGCGTCTGCGGCACCGCCACCTGCGACTGGGGCACGCACCTCACCGACTGCTGGTTCGCGCCCTACCTGCCCAGCTTCGACTGGACGCGCGACGACGTGGCGCAGACGGTGACCGCGGACGTCGCGTGGTGGATCGACCGGTTCGACGGCGACGGCATCCGCATCGACGCCGTGCCCATGATGCCGCGCGCCGCCACCCGGCGCATCGTCGCGGAGCTGCGGCGCCGCTTCGACCACCCCGGCAACCGCACCTACGTCCTCGGCGAGAACTTCACCGGCCCCGGCGGCTACGACGAGCTGCGCTACCAGCTCGGGCCCTCCGGCCTGGACGGCGAGTTTCACTTCCCGCTCATGTGGACGCTGCGCGGCGCCATCGCCGACGAGACCGAGCCCCTCTCCGACATCGATCTGGCCGTGCAGACCGGCGAGCAGACGTGGAAGGGCGCCGGCGCGATCATGGCCCTGATGATCGGCAACCACGACGTGACGCGCTTCGCCTCGGAGAGCGACGGCAGCGCGGACGGGAGCGGCTTCACCCCCGCCCCGCAGCCCACCGACCCGGGCGTCTACGCGCGGCAGCGCATGGCGCTCGGGATGGTCTTCACCCTCCCGGGCGTCCCGGTCGTCTACTACGGCGACGAGGTGGGCCTCGCCGGCCGGCACGATCCCGACTCGCGACGGGTGCTCCCCGCGGACGACACGCTCACCGCCGACCAGAAGGCGACGCGCGACTTCGTGGCGGCGCTGGGCAAGGTGCGCGCGTGCTCCGTGTCGCTTCGCCGCGGCACGTACCGCCCCCTCGTCGTCGGCGGAGAGACCCTCGCCTTCGCCCGAGAGGCGGACGGCGCGGCCCCGGCGATCGTCGTGGCCATGCGCGCGGGCCTCGCGCCGATGATCGAGGCGCTGCCCGGCGTGCCCGCGGGTGAGTACGTGGACGCGCTGTCCGGGGAGGAAGCGTCACTCAACCCTGAGTTGACAAATCTGGACGCTCGTCCATTCTCGGTCCGCGTCTTTCTGCCGAAGGGTGATCCATGCGCCTCGCCGTAGCACTCCCGCTGATCCTGGGCGGGCTCGCCTTCACCGCCGCGTGCGGCAGCGACGCGGTTCACAACCCGGACTACGGCGACCCGCCGGACGCCGCCCTCTTCGACCCCGGCAGCAACAACGGCGGCAGCTACGACGCGGGCACCTCGCTGGGCTTCGTCTGCCCCGACGAGCTGAAGCGCTGCGCGCACGCGTTCACCTTCCCGTTCAACAACGAGTCGAGCGTGGAGCTGCGGGGCGACTACCGCGGCGCCGACTCCTGGCAGAACGGCGACCCGATGACGCACCAGGGAAGCTCCTGGACCGTCACGGTGAACGTGCCGCTGAACACGGCGGTCCAGTACAAGTTCCTCGTCAACGGCACGCAGTGGCTGGTCAACCCGGGCGACCCCACCACCACCGACCAGAACAACAACACCAACAACCTGCTGCAGCCGGTCACCTGCAACCCGGCCATCTGCGAGGAGCCGCCCTCCCCGCCGGCGGGCGTCTACGACTGGCGCGACGCGGTCATCTACTTCGTCTTCGTCGACCGCTTCTTCGACGGCGACCCCAGCAACAACGGCTCCCCCCTCGGCGGCGTGCTGCCGCCCGCGCAGTACCAGGGCGGCGACTGGAAGGGCGTCACCCAGAAGATCAACGCCGGGTACTTCACCGACCTGGGCGTCAACACCCTCTGGATCACCGTGCCGGTGAAGAACGCCGACACCTTCGCCGGGCAGGGCACCGGCGGCGACTCGCACCTGTACTCCGCCTACCACGGCTACTGGCCCTACGACCCCTCGCAGCCGGAGCCGCGGTTCGGCACGCTGCAGGACCTGAAGAACCTGGTCACCGCCGCCCACGCGAAGAACCTGAAGGTGCTCTTCGACTACGCGATGGTCCACGTCGAGATCGACAGCCCCATCTACCAGCAGAACCCCGGCTGGTTCTGGCCCAACTCCTACAACGGCGGCGACTGCATCTGCGGGCAGAACTGCAGCTGGGACGCGCAGGCGGACCGCTGCTGGTTCACCAGCTACCTCCCGCACTGGAACTACACCGTGCCCGCCGCGCGCGACTACTCGGTCAACAACGCGGTCAAGTGGATCACCGACACCGGCGCCGACGGCTTCCGGCTGGACGCCATCAAGCACGTCGACCAGAGCTGGCTGCTGCAGCTCCGCAGCGACATCCAGACCGAGGTCGTGGCGAAGGAGAGCCCGCCGCAGCGCTTCTACATGGTCGGGGAGACGTACGACTTCTTCAACCGCGACTACATCAAGTCCTTCGTCGACCCGAAGACCAAGCTGGACGGCCAGTTCGACTTCCCCGCGCGGCGCATGCTCGTCGAGACGATGCTGCTCAAGTACCAGGGCATGGACCAGCTCGCGAGCTTCTACGACTCCAACGACTACTTCTACGGCTCGACGGCGGTGATGAGCCCCTTCCTCGGCAACCACGACCTGCCGCGCGTCATCCACCTCGCGCAGGAGCCCCCGCTCTGGACCGACCAGGGCTCCGACGGCAAGAACCTGGCGTGGCAGAACCAGCCGGGCATCGTGACGCAGCAGAAGGCGTACGAGAAGCTCGCCAACGCCTTCGCGGTGATGCTCACCAACCACGGCGCGCCGCTCATCTACTACGGCGACGAGTGGGGCATGCCCGGCGCCGGCGACCCAGACAACCGCCGCTTCATGCAGTGGAGCGGCTACAGCGCCGGCCAGCAGTACCTGCACGACCGGGTGAAGGCGCTGCTCGCCATCCGCGCCGCGCACGAGTCCATCCGCCACGGCCTGCGCACCACCATCAGCTCCAGCGCCGACCACTGGCTCTTCACCGTGGTGACACCGAAGGATCAGGTGTGGGTCGCCATCAACCGCGGCGACAGCGACAAGACCCTCGGCGGCCTCCCGTCGCAGGCGCTGAACGAGCTCATCACGGGCACGCCGACGACGGGCCCCACTGTCACCATCCCCGCCCGCCAGGTCCGCATCTACGCCAAGCCCTGAGCGTCCCCTCTTCTCCCCCTCTCCCTCGTAGGGAGAGGGGGCCGGGGGGTGAGGTCAGGGGTGAGCCATCTCCCGGCGGCGCTTGCGCGCCTTCATCTCCGGGGACTCCGCGACGGCCATGCCCACCAGGCGGCTGCCCTCCATGAAGTGCTTGAGGCCCATGCGCACCAGCTCCGGGTGCGCGTCGCCCACCTCGGGGAAGCCCTCCTTGGTGCGCTGGACCTTGCCCCAGTTGGAGAAGAGGCGGCCCCACTCGCTCTCCAGCGCCGCCTGGATGCGCGGCTTGCCGTGGAACGGGTACCAGAACATGTCGTGGTAGGTGACGCTGGCCACGTAGGCCCACGGCGCCAGCCACGTCTTGAGCGACCACTCCACCGGCTTCTTCAGCGGGCCCCAGTAGATGCGGTGCTGGTTGCGCGAGGCGAAGGTCATGTTCTTGAACGGACCCTCGAAGTTCCAGCTCTGCGAGGCGGCGTCCACGTCCCCGACGATCTCGATGTCGCGCGGGTCGCCGGTGCCGAGCCCCTGCTCGTGCGCGAGGCGCACGAACTTGCAGTCGCGCATGGGGTCGAAGCCCATCAGCTTGGCGGCGACGGCGTCGATGGCGACCTGATCGGAGCTGGCGAGCAGCACGTTCTTCACGTGCGGGATCATGCAGCGCGGGCCGGGGCCGTCCCCGGCGAAGGTGCCGTCCATGACCGCGAAGATCCCGCGGTGGATCTTCTTCTGGATCATCAAGAGGTCGACCAGCGTCTCGTGGATGACCGGGTGGGTCCAGTGGCGGTGCTCGTTGAGCAGCCCGCCGAAGGCGTTCTTCATCGCGCCTGTCGTCGTGGTGAAGATGTGGGTCTTCACCGTCGGCAGGTGGATGATGTTCTCCCCGATGAAGCGCTTCGGGATGCTGAAGCCCTTCGGGTAGACGTCGTTGAGGCAGAGGAACTTCTTGGTGAGATCGCCCACCGCATCGCGGACGTCGATCCACTCCTCGCCCTCGTACAGGTGCACGTTGCGCAGGCCGTGGGCCTGCACCACATCGATCTGCTTGTTTTCCCGCTCGCCCAGGTGGGCGTCGATGACGACGGTGCGGTTGTGGCAGGCGTGGATGAGGTCGCGCTTGTAGCCGTCCTCCTCCATGGCGCCGATGACGCCCTCCAGCTGCCACGGCGTCGTGGAGGACGCCGGGTAGAAGAAGTGCCAGGAGATGTTGACCTTCAGGCCGGTGTCGGCGTCCTTGGCGACGACATCCTGATAACCCGCCAGGTTCATCAGGCGGTGGTAGTCGGCGAGGACGGTCTCGGGCTTCGTGCGGAGGATGGCGACTTTTGACTTCTGGGGCATGGGTCCGGCGGGGGTGTTAGCGCGGGACGAGCCGCCGCGCCAGACCTCAACGACCGGACCCAGCCGTGCGTATCGGCCCTGGGGCCGCGGCGGTTCGGGGCCGGACGCGCTGGGGTATGCTCGGCGCGATGCGCAGTCGGCCGACGGTGAGGCTCCTCGTGTCGAAGAAGCCGCTCGTCGCCGGGGAGCCGTTCGAGCTCATCGTGGTGCTGGGGAGCCGGTCGGCGACGCCGACCCGCTTCGTCGACCTCGTCTTCTCCGCGAGCGAGCGCACCGTGGTGGGGGACGGTCGAGGGATGCAGGTCCTCCACCGCCCGTGGCTTCGCCTGCCGCAGCGCTGGACTCCGGGGGAGCTTGGCGTGGGGGAGTACAAGCGGCGCTTCCGCTTCTCGGTGCCCGCCGGGTCGCCGCCCACCTTCACCGGGCAGCACGCGCAGTCGACGTACACGGTGGACGTGCACGTGGACATCCCGTGGTGGCCGGACAGGCACACCAGCTTCACCCTCTCGGTGGCGCCGACCTTCGCCCTCCCCGAGCCGACCGCGCCGGTGCTGGTCGCCAGCTCGCCGAAGGGCCCCCAGCCGGGCGCCGTCTACGCCGAGGTGTCGGTGGACACGACGCAGCTCGCGCCAGGCGACGCGCTCACCGGCGCCGTCTCCTTCAACAACGTGCACGCGGCGCGCATCCGCGCGGTGTACGTGACCTTCGTCGGGACGGAGCGCATCTTCAAGCCGACGTTGGGCGCGTACGACACGCGCTTTTACCGCGCGCTCGTCGTCTCCGGGCCGCCGCCGGAGGGGGAGCCGCTGCGCTTCCGCGTGACGATGCCGGCGGAGGCGCCGCCCACCTTCCGCGCGAGCTTCTTCGGCTTCGACTGGCGGGTGGAGGTGCGCGCCGACGTGGTGCTCGGGCGCGACCTGGTGGTGAGCATCCCCCTCAAGGTGCTGCGGCCCCCTCCCGGCGCGACGCGCAAGAAGCCCTCCGGGCGCGTGTGGCCGGTGGGGCGCGACCGGATGGCACGCATCTGGTCGCAGGTGGGCGAGCGGCTGGAGCTGGAGTTCGACCCCGGCAGGGGCTCACTTCACGCCGAGCGGGGCGAGGTGAAGCTGCAGCTCGGGCGAGAGCTGCGGGAGGGCGCGCTGGCCACCGCCGCGCGCTACGCGTGGCCGCACCTCGGGCTGGACCTGCACGTCGGCGAGAAGCGCTGGACCGACGTGCTGGGGCGCACCTGGGCGGCGCCGGGGAAGGCGGGGGACCGCTTCACCATCCGCGGCCGGGAGGCGGCGCAGATCGAGGCCTTCTTCGACGACGACCTGCTGGACCGGCTCGTGCGCGGCGCCTCGGTGACCATGGACGACGACGGCGCCGTCGTCACCTTCAGCGGCTCGCCAGGGTCCACCGCCAGCCTGGAGAAGCTGGCGACGGAGGCCGTGGCCCTGCTGGAGGCGCTCGCGCAGGCGGTGGCGCGGGTGCCTCCCCCCGCGGCGATGGCCGAGGACGCGGGGGCGTGGCGCGCCTTCGCCGAGCGGGTGGGCGGCCACTTCGAGGCCGGCCGCATGTGGGTGCACGGCGGCGCGCTGGGGGTCGACCGCTTCGACGTGGGCACGGTCTGGCAGCCGAACGGCACCCTGATGGGGACGCTGGTCAGCTTCCCCATCGACCCGCCCCTCGAGCAGGACCTCAGCCCGGACGATCCCACCCTCTCGCCCGCCACCCGCGAGCTCCTCCAGGAGCTGGAGGAGGCCGTCCACCTCCACGTGCGCCGGGAGGAGGCGGGCTACCTGGTCCCCGAGCCCACGCCCGACCCCGAGACGCTGCGCCCCCGGCTGGAGGCGATCGCCCGGCTCCTGCGCGCGAAACGGGGCCTGGCCGGCGCCGGTCCCTTCCGCTAGGCGAGCATGGGCGCTCATTCGCCGGCTAACGATCTCCCGCGGCCGCCAACCGTAACGCAGGCGTGAGTTACTTTTTTGGTGGCGCCGCTGCAGGACAATGCTAGGCGATGGCTCTTCCGGGAGGAGGCGTGGTGGCCGTATCGAAGCTCTGGGTCCTGTCTTTCCGGGCGCGCCTGCTCCTCCTCGGCGCGGTGCTCGCCCTCCTGACCACCTCCACGGCGCGGGCCGCCGAGCCTCACCGCTCCATCGGCGCCCTCCCGTCCTCCAACGGCCGCGCGGCGATCGCCTTCGACACGAACGCCTTCAAGCTGACGCAGTTCTTGGAGCACCCCTACCGGTACCCGAGCGCGGGGGTGGAGTCGCGCAACTTCCTCTACGACGCGTACCCCGGCCTGCGCGTGGGCACCACCGGCGCGTGGCTGAACACCATCACGCCGAGCAAGATCGAGTACGTGCCGGGCACCGGGATCATCCACGTGGTGCGCTCCTGGCAGGGCCTCACCGTGGAGGAGTTCGACTTCGCGCCGATGGGCCTCGCGGAGAACGCCGCCTTCACCGTGCTGAAGGTGACGCGGCAGAGCGGCTCCGGCGCGATCGACGCGTACACGCTCATGAACTACCACCTGGGCAGCGGCAGCCCCGCGCCCAGCTCCACCGCGGAGGGCATGGCGTACAACGCCGGGCGCGACGCCTACTACGAGTGGGGGCCGAGCGGCGTCGCCTTCGGGCACGCGAGCATCGCGGCGTCCACGCACCACGGGGCGACGCCGAACAACCCGTACACGCGCCTCGTCAACGGACAGAACCTCGCCGACGACGCGGGCCCGGGCAGCCCCACCAACGACGCGGTGTGCGGCTTCCAGTCCAGCCTGGGGGACATCGCGCAGAACGCCACTGCGTACGCCGGGTGGTTCTCGGTGCTCGCCGCCGACGCCGACGCGCAGGCCGCGGTCGACCGCGTGCGCACCTGGATCGCCGGGCGCGCGCCGGACAAGATCCTCGCCGACGAGATCGCCGCGTGGAGCGCGTGGCAGAAGCCCGCGCCGCAGGGCACGACGGCCGTGGAGGCCGCCGACGCCGCCCAGGCGCAGGCGGTGCTGCGGATGGCGCAGGTCGCCGCCGGGGACAAGAGCGACGGGCAGATCCTCGCCAGCATCGCCCCCGGCAAGTGGAACATCGCCTGGGTGCGCGACATGGCCTACGCCACCGTCGCGCTCGCGCGCAGCGGACACCTGGCGGAGGCGAAGCGCGCCATCGACTTCCAGATGAAGGCGACGGTCGGCGGCTACGAGTCGTACGTCGGCGCCCCGTACCAGATCTCGGTCGTGCGCTACTACGGCGACGGCACCGAGGAGAGCGACACCAACCAGGACGGCCCCAACGTCGAGTTCGACGGCTTCGGCCTCTTCTTGTGGGAGCTCGCGGAGTACGTGCAAGCGTCCAACGACACCGCGGCGCTCACCGCCTGGTGGCCCACCGTGCAGTCCAAGGTCGCCGACGTGCTCGCGGGCCTGCAGGAGCCGAGCGGGCTCATCGCGCCGGACTCCAGCATCTGGGAGGTGCACTGGAACGGGCAGCAGAAGCACTTCGCCTACACCACCATCACCGCCGCGCGCGGCCTGTGCGCCGCCGCCGGGCTCGCCACGCAGATGAACGACGCGGCCGACTCGGCGAAGTACCTCACGGCCGGCGAGAAGGCTCGCGACGCCATCCTCGGGTTGCTCCGCGCGCCGGACGGCACCATCGGGCAGGCGACCGAGTCGCTCGCCGCCGACAAGGCGTGGCTGGACGCCGCGGCCGTGGAGGCGATCAACTTCGGCCTCTTCGACCCCGCCAAGCACACCGCGAGGGCGACCGTCCACGCGATGCAGGCGGGCCTCGTGCCCCCGAGCGGCCGCGGCTTCATGCGCAACGACTCCGGCGGCTGGTACGACTCGCAGGAGTGGGTCTTCGTCGACCTGCGCGCGGGCCACGCGCTGGAGCTCACCGGCGCCACGCAGGCGGCGACCGACGGCCTGGCGTGGAACGTGGACCAGGCCGCCGAGAACTTCGGCCTCTTCTCCGAGCTGCACGACCGCGTCACCGCCGACTACGCCGGTGAGGCGCCGATGGTCGGCTTCGGCGCGGGCGCGTACCTCCTGTCCTTGCTGGACCGCGGCGAGCCGGTGACGCCGAGCTGCGGCGCGTTCGCCGCAGAGCCGGACGAGCCGGGCGACGCCGGCGCCGACGCCGCGACGCCCGACGCGGGCGACGCCGGCCCGATGGATGACGCGGGCGGCGGCGCCGACGCGGGCGCGTCGACCCCTCCCGGCAACGACGGCGGCTGCTCCATCGGGACCGGCGCGGCCTCCCCCTCCGGCGCCCTCGCCATCCTGCTCCTCGGTGTGCTGCTCGTCCTGCGCCGCGCGCGCCGGCGCGCCGGGATTGTCGCGGCGACCGCGGCCGTCTCCCTCGCGCTCTTCGGCTGCTCCAGCAACCCCGACACACCCCCGGGCGCGGACGCCGGCGGCGACGGGCAGACGCCGATCGACGCCGGTGCCGACGTACCGCTGCCGCCGCCCGTCGACGTGGACGCCGGCGCGTGCACCACCACCTTCCGCTACGTCCCCGCCGCGGGGACCATCCCCAAGAGCGTCTCGGTCGCCGGGGAGTGGGACGGATTCCAGTCCCCCGGCGCGGTGATGACCGGCCCGGACGGGAGCGGCGCCTTCACCGCGAAGGTCCCGCTGTCACCCGGCCTGTACGCCTACAAGCTCGTCGTCGACGGCAACTGGCAGTTCGACCCGGCGTCGACGACGCGCAAGTTCGTCGGCGGAACGGAGAACTCGTCGGTGCAGGTGACCGACTGCTACGCGCCTTCCCTCGCGCTGAAGACGCATTCGTTGACCCGTCAAGCACCGGGGCAGGGGCGCTACCAGGCGACCGTCGACTTCCTCCCCGGCTGGGCGCAGACCGGCGTCGACCCCGCCACCGTGAAGGGCACCCTCCGCAAGGACTTCGCCGACGGCGACGCCCCGGCGCAGGTGGACGCCGTGGGCGACACCATCGCCTTCGACCTGCAGAACCTCGCCGACGGCAAGTACACGCTGTTCGTCGACGCGAAGGACCGCCTGGGCCGCGCCGCGCCCACCCTGCGCCTGGTCTTCTGGGTCGAGGCGGAGACCTTCGACTGGCACGACGCGCTCATCTACATGGCGGTGACCGACCGCTTCAAGAACGGCGACACCTCCAACGACGTGCCGCCCGTGCAGGGCGTCGACGTGCGCGCCAACTTCCAGAACGGCGACCTGGAGGGCGTGCAGCAGGCCATCGCCGCCGGGGACCTCGACAAGCTGGGCGTGCGCGCCATCTGGCTCACGCCCTTCTACACCGCGACGCCCGACGCCTTCCCCGCCGCCGACGGCGTCACCCAGGTGACCGGCTACCACGGCTACTGGCCCATCAAGGCCCGGGAGGTGGACCCGCGCCTGGGCGGCGACGCCGGCCTGAAGGCGATGGTGAAGACGGCGCACGAGCACGGCATCCGCGTGATCATGGACCTGATGCTCGGGGACGTGCACAAGGACCACGAGTACGTGAAGGCGCACCCCGACTGGTTCATCCAGGGCTGCGTGTGCGGCACCAACAACTGCGACTGGACGACGCACCGGCTGGACTGCGTCTTCGCCTCGTACCTGCCCCGCGTCGACTGGACCAAGCCGGAGGTGAGCGCGCAGTGGACCGACGACGCCGTCTGGTGGGCCAGCACCTACGACCTGGACGGCTACCGCATCGACGCGGTCAAGCACCTGCAGGACGCCGCCGTCATGAACGTGAGCACCCGCCTGCGTCACGAGTTCGAGGCGAGCGGCACCAAGTTCTTCTTGACGGGCGAGACGGCGATGGGCTGGAGCGACTGCGGTCTCGCCTGCAACCAGGACCAGTACGACACCATCTCGCGCTACATCGGCCCGTACCAGCTGGACGGCCAGTTCGACTTCGTCCTCTATCACGCCGTCTCGTACCGGGTGTTCGACTACGGGCAGAAGGGGATGATCCACGCCGACTACTGGGCGCAGGCGAGCGGGTGGGAGTACCCGCAGGGCGCCATCATGTCGCCGTACATCGGCAGCCAGGACACCGCGCGCGACGTCACGCTCGCGGACTACCGCGGACAGGACCAGGCGCACGACATGGGCATCCCGGGCAACCAGTGGACGAACGTGGCGCAGGCGCCGGGCGACGCTGAGCCGTACGCGCGTCACCGCGAGGCGCTCGCCTGGCTGCTCACCCAGCCCGGCGCGCCGATGCTCTACTACGGCGACGAGTACGGCGAGTGGGGCGGGGCGGACCCCAACAACCGCCACATGTGGCGCGGAGAGCAGACCCTCTCCGCCGACGAGCAGGCGACGCTGGACTTCACCCGCAAGGTGGGCGAGGCGCGGCGCGATCTGGTCGCCCTGCGCCGCGGCGCCTATCGCCACGTCTACGCCTCCGACCAGGTGCTCGTCTTCGCGCGGCAGGCGGGGAGCGACGTGGCGCTGGTCGCCATCAACGACACCGACGGTCCGCAGTCGCTCGCCACCGCGCTGCCCGTCACGCTTTTCCTTGCAGACGGGACGCACTTGAAAGACAAGCTCGGCGGCCCCGACGTCGTGGTCTCCGGCGGCGCGATCTCCCTCACGCTGGGGGCGCGCGGCGCGGCGATCCTCGCGCCCTGACCCGATGATGCGAACCCTCCGAACGACCTGCGCCGCGGCGGCGCTGCTGCTGGCGAGCGCCACGGCGGCGGCGCAGTCCGGCGCGCCTCCTGCGCCGAGCGCGCCGAGCGCGTCGGCGACCGCGGCGGCGGCCACACCGCCTCCGGCGACGCCTCCCGCGCCCGCCGCCGGCACCGACGCACCTCCCGACGCCACGGCCGGCGGGACCACCAACCCGGGGCTCGCCCGCGCCCCCGGCGCCGCGCCCGCCGCGCGCCAGGCGCACACCGGCCACTTCGAGTTCGGCTCCTACGGGCGCGTGGGCATCGCCAGCGACCTGGAGGGGCGCATCGCCCAGCCCATCAACGTGGTGTCGCACGGCACCCGCATCGACGAGGAGAGCTACGCCGAGCTGGAGCTGCGCCGCGAGGACACCTTCTCCGGCGACATCGACTCCCGCGTGGTCGCCACGGTGGCCTTCGCCGGGCCCTTCTTCCACTTCACCGGCCACCCCGAGCAGGGGATCCTCGTCCGCAACCTGTACGCGCAGGCGCGCTACAAGAACGCCGTCGTCTGGATCGGCTCGCGCATGTACCGCGGCGACGACATCTACCTGCTCGACTGGTGGCCGCTGGACAACCAGAACACCATCGGTGGCGGCGGCGGGTACACCTTCCAGAAGACGGGCACCAGCGTGGCGCTGCACGTCGGCATGCAGCGCCTGGACGATCCCTACCAGCACCAGACGACGCAGGACGTGGCGCCCTTCGGCATCGGCTCGGTGGGGGTGGAGTCGCTCGACCGCCCGCGCATGGTCGAGTCGCTGAAGGTGCTGCAGCTCTTCCAGAACGGGCGGCTCCTCCACGACCCGAAGGCGGGGATGAAGGCTGCGCTCTACGGCGAGGCGCACGAGATCGGCGCGGGCGTCTACCGCGACCCGGTCAGCAACCAGGACGTCGGCCTCCCCTCCGACACCGGCTTCCTGGTGGGGGCGCAGGTGGGCTTCTGGACCGGCCAGCGAGACACCTACGTCAACATGTTCCTGCGCTACGCGCACGGGCTCGCGGCGTACGACACGCTGGAGGCGCCCACCACCTTCGCCAACGACCGCACCACCGGCGACGCGCAGGAGGCCCTCTTCGCGGTGAGCGGCAACTGGGAGACGGGCGCCTTCGGCCTGCTGGCCGGCGGCTACCTGCGCTACTTCAGCGACGGCAGCCAGTCTCCCACCTCCCTGCAGCGCTACGACGAGGGGACGCTGGTGCTGCGCCCGGAGCTCTTCCTGGGCAACTACTTCGGCGTCGCCGGCGAGGCGAGCTACCAGGCGCGCCGCTACGCCTTCCCCGACCCGGCGAGCGGCGGCCAGGGCCCGCTCGTCGCATCCATGTGGCGCTTCGCCCTGCTCCCCTACTTCTCCCCCAGCGGCCGCGGATCCTACAAGCGCCCGCAGTTCCGCGTGGTCTACGCGCTCAGCGTGCCCGACGACGGCGCGCGCGAGCTCTACCCCGCGAGCGACGTGCGCTCGCAGCGCGACGTGGAGCACTACCTGGGGTTGCAGGTGGAGTGGTGGTTCAACTCGTCGTCGTACCCGTGAGAGGAGTGGAGGGTTCGCCATGCGTCTAGGGCTCGTACGCGGGATTCTGACCGCGCTCGCCATCGCGAGCGCCGCGCTCCCCGAGACGGCGTGCGTCGGCCTCCCCGACACCGGCAAGCCCGCGCAGCTCGCCACCCACGTGGACGACTGGCGCGACGAGGTCATCTACCAGGTCCTCGTCGACCGCTTCGCCGACGGCGACCTGAACAACGACTGGACGGTGCAGCCCGGCCACCTCGCGCGCTTCCAGGGCGGCGACTGGAAGGGCCTCGAGGAGCACCTGGGCTACCTGCAGGCGCTCGGCGTCACCACGATGTGGATCTCCCCCGTCGTGAAGAACGTGGATACCGACGCCGGCGTCGACTCCTACCACGGCTACTGGTCGCAGGACCTCTACCAGCCCAACCCCCACTTCGGCGACATCGCCAGCCTCCGCAGCCTCGTCGCCGCGGCGCACGAGCGCGGCATGAAGGTGGTGCTGGACATCGTCACCAACCACATGGGGCAGCTCTTTTATTACGACATCAACCGCAACGGGCAGCCGGACGAGTACATCGGCGGCACCGGCTCCACCTCGCCCGTCACGCGCATCAGCGAGTACGACCCGGACTGGAACCCGGAGGGCGTGCAGTCCTTCTCCTCGGCGGGCCCCGCCGGGCGCGCGCCGATCATCTTCCTGAACATGCCGTCGATCAACCGCGTGCCCCCGCCCGGCCTGCTCGGCACGGCGCGCGCGTACCACGGCTTCGGCCGCATCCTGAACTACGACGACCCGAAGCAGCGCACCCTCGGCGACTTCCCCGGCGGCCTGAAGGACGTGGCGACCGAGCTGCCGGAGGTGCGGCAGCTCATGATCGACGCGTACTCGCGCTGGGTGGAGCTGGCGGACTTCGACGGCTTCCGCATCGACACGGTGAAGCACGTCGAGCACGAGTTCTGGCAGGTCTTCACCAAGGGCGTGCGCCAGCGCCTCGCGGCGGAGGGGAAGAACAACTTCCTCATGTTCGGCGAGGCCTTCGACGGCAACGACCAGCTCCTCGGCAGCTACACGGTGCCGGGCGAGCTCGACAGCGTCTTTTACTTCTCGCAGCACTACCAGGTCTTCCAGGACGTCTTCGAGAACGCGCACGACCCGAGCGCGCAGAAGGGCACCGACCAGATCAAGGCGCTCTGGGAGTCGCGCCCGCAGAACTACGGCACCACGCCGCAGGACGGCGGCATCGGCATCCCGCCCACCAAGGCGCTGGTGAACTTCCTCGACAACCACGACGTCGCGCGCTTCCTCTTCGACGCGCAGGGCGACAAGGCGGCGCTGCGCAACGCGCTCACCTTGCTGCTGACCGAGGACGGCATCCCCTGCATCTACTACGGCACCGAGCAGGACTTCTCCGGCGGCAACGACCCGGCGAACCGCGAGGTGCTCTGGAACACCGGATTCGACACGACGGGCGACACCTTCCGCCACGTCGCCAAGCTGACGCGCATCCGCAAGGCGTACCTCGCGCTGCGCCGCGGCGACACCAACGTGGTCTACGCCACCGCGCACACCGGCAGCGAGGGGGACGCGGGCATCTTCGCCTTCGAGCGCACCGGCGGGGACGCGGGCAGCCAGTACGCGCTCGTCGTGCTGAACACCAACGGCAGAAAGACCAGCTCGACGACCGACGGCACCACGCCCTTGAAGCTCACCGCGGCGCCGGGGACGGTGCTGGTGGACGTGCTGGATCCCAACCAGGCCACCTACACCGTCGCGAGCGACGGCTCGCTCACCGTGCAGGTGCCCGCGCAGAGCGCGATGATCCTCGTCCCGCAGGATCAGGTCGTCGCGCTCTGACCGCTCCCGGGTGAGCATTTCCTGCGCGCGCCGGGACGCGCGGGCGGCGCGTGACATCCAAGCTCCTGCGAGCGCACGGAGGTGACGATGAGCGCGCGTGGCGCGGCGAAGCGATCCGGAGGCGTCGGCCTCCTCGAGGCCACATCCATCGGCGTGGGGGGGATGGTCGGCGGGGGGATCTTCGCCGTGCTCGGCCTGGCGGTGAAGCTCGCCGGCGGCGGCACCCCGGTCGCCTTTCTCGTCGCCGGCGCGGTGGCGCTGGTGACGGCCTACTCCTACAGCCGTCTGGCCGTGACGTTCCCCGGCCAGGGAGGGACGGTCTCGTATCTCAACCGCGCCTTCGGCGAGGGGTCCGTCACCGGATCGCTCAACGTCCTCCTGTGGCTCAGCTACATCGTCATGCTCTCCCTCTACGCCTTCGCCTTCGGGAGCTACGGGGCGACGTTTTTCCCCGCCGGCACGCAGGGCGTGTGGAAGCACGTCCTCGTCAGCGGCGCCATCGTCGTGATCGCCGGGCTCAACCTGCTGAGCGCGGAGGTGGTGGGGAAGGTGGAGGACTGGATCGTAGGGATCAAGATCGCCATCCTCCTCTTCTTCGTGGCGGTGGGGATGTCCGGCGTCCAGACCGCGCGGCTCGCCCCCGCGACGTGGGAGTCGCCCTTTCACCTCGCCGCCGGCGGCATGATCATCTTCCTCGCCTACGAGGGGTTCGAGCTGATCGCCAACGCCGCGGGGGACGCGCGCGATCCGGGCAAGACCATCCCGCGGGCGCTCTTCGTGTCGGTGGGGTTCGTGATCGCCCTGTACGTGCTCGTCGCGATCGTGACGGTGGGCAACCTGCCCGTCGCGCGCATCGTCGACGCGAAGGACTACGCCCTCGCGGCCGCGGCGCGCCCCTTCCTCGGCCAGGCCGGCTTCACGCTGATCGCCGTCGCCGCGATGCTCTCCACCGCGTCCGCCATCAACGCCACCCTCTACGGGTCGGCGAGGCTGAGCTACGTCATGGCCAAGGACGGAGAGCTCCCGGAGGCGCTGGAGAAGAAGATCTGGAGCGAGCCCGCGGAGGGTCTGCTGCTGACGGCGGGGGCGGCGCTGCTCGTGTCCAACCTGCTCGACCTCTCCAGCATCTCCACGATGGGGAGCGCCGGCTTCCTCCTCGTCTTCGCCGCCGTCAACGCGGCGAACGTGCGCCTCGCCGCAGAGACCGGCGCGCGCCGGTGGATTGGTGTCGTGGGCGTCGTCGCGTGCCTCGCCGCGCTCGCCGCGCTCGTCTGGGAGACGGCCACCACCGCGCCCGCGCGGCTGTGGGTCCTCGCGGCCCTGGTGGGACTCTCGGTGACGGTGGAGACGGTCTACCGCAAGCTCACCGGACGGACGATCCGCGTGAGCCTTCCGCAGAAGCACGCGGGGGGCGCCGCGTAGGTTCGGCGCGCAGGTGGAGACGCCGGCGCCGACGATGGGCGCGGAGTCGTGGCGGTCGTGATCGCCGTCTCGGTCGCGGGGTCGTAGCGCGTGGCGGTCTGCACGTCGGGCGTGGTGCACGGCCAGGAGTCCCCGCCCCGGAAGCCGAACGCCGTGCCGCTCTCGCGGTCCACGTCGGGCAGGTCGTCCTGCGCGATCACGCCGCGTCGCCGATCTCGCCTTCCTTGCGATTGACGAGGGACTTCTGCAACAGCGGGACGAAGGCGAGCACCAGCAAGGTGGTGCCGGCGTTGATGAGCACCAGCGTGCTGAACCGGAAGTGGAGCTGGTCCATCAGCTTGGAGCCCACGACGTCGCTCACGCCGATGCCGAAGTTGCGGACGCTCATCATCAGGGCGAAGCCGAGCGCCTCGCACCCGCGCGGGGTGGAGCGCACCGAGAGGTCCATCAGGGAGAGCTCCGCCATCACGCCGATGCCGCCGACCGTCGCGTGGACGTACATCGCGGTGTGCGCGTTGTAGACGAGGTAGAGCAGCGTGGCCACGGCGTTGAGGCCGATCGCGCCGATGAGCAGCGTGCGCAGGGTGAACCTGCGGCAGATGACCGCGTAGAGGATGGCGCAGAGGACACCCGAGCCCCCCTCGATGCTCGCGAGGGTGCCGATGAAGTGGTCGGAGAAGTGCAGCTTGTCGCTCTGCCGGAAGGTGAGCGCGGTGTACAGGCCGGGCACCATGTACACGAGGAGCAACATGCCGACTGCGAGCCAGAGCGTCCTGGAGCTCAAGATCTGCGAGAGCTGCCCCTGCGCCTTGAAGAGCACGGCGTTGCGCACGCGCGCCATCGCGAGGCCGAGGACGAGGAGGAACACGGCGAGCAGCGCGAAGAGCGACAGCCCGATGTTGAGCATCCCGTGGACCATGACGCCCACCGTCCCCGCGCTGGCGATCACGACGATCGCCACGAGGATCGCCGGCGTTGGCCTGTAGCGCGGGCGCGTCAGGTCCTCGTCGCTCACCTTCGGCGGGGGGGGCAGACGCGGCTCGTGGAAGAAGGCGAAGGCGAAGACCGCGAGCATGAGCATCACGAAGGCGCCGACGCCCGCCGTGTACCCGAACCAGCGCTCGGCGAGGAAGCCGCCGATGAGCGGCCCCGCGATCCCCGACGCCGACATGACCACCTGCCGCAGCGACGACACGCGCCCGGACACGCCGTAGACCTGGCCGGCCTCGACCTGGAGGCCGCCCATCGCGGTGCTGCCGAAGACCAGGCCGACGTTGAGCAGGACCGAGGTGGCGAGGAAGAGCGAGTAGTCGAAGCGGACGAAGTTCAGCACGGCCCACGCGACGCCGCCGACGAGGCCGCCGAGGATCATGTACACGCGCCGCCGCGAGCCGCGGATGGGGAAGGCGTCGGTGAGGACGCCGGCGAGCGGCTTGACGTTCCACGCGAAGGTCGCCCAGAGAAAGAACGTGCTCACCTGCTGCCGGCTGAAGTGCAGGTTGTTCTTCAGGTGGAAGAGGATGGGGTAGTTGCCGAGCGTCACGCGCTGCTGCGCGAACGTCGTCGCGAAGGCGCCGACGGCGACGATGAGCATGTAGGCTCGCAGCGACGTGGCGGGGGCGTTCTCGCTGCCGCCGGGGCCTCCGGCCGGCACGGATTCGGTGGCTTGGGTCACAGGATCACTGGCCTCGCTCGGTGAGGCGACCAGGCTAGCACCCGCGCCGGGTCTTCCAGCCTCCGATCGCGCTAGCCTGTCTCATGGCTCGGGCACCCGGGAGACGGATCTTCATTCTCGTGGCGTGCGCCGCCTCGCTGGCGGCGTGCCGGGAGACGGCGGGCTCACCCGCGGGGGACGCGACGGCGTCGGGGGCGATCGCCGTGCGCGTCCCGGGCGCGCTCCGCCTCGCCCGCGGGCTGGACACGCTCTCGGTCGAGATCGACCCGGCGGCGGGCGCCGACACGACGGTGCGCGCGGACCCGGGCATGGTGCTGGGGGTGGAGTCGGAGACCCGGGTGTTCCCGCGCGACGGACACGGCACGGCGGGGGCGCCGCGCCGCGGCTACACCTCCGGGACGTCCTTCGACGTGGGTCAGTCGGTGTGGAACACACGCCAGGACGGCATCCCGCAGGCGGGCACCCGGTACGCGGCGGAGATGAAGCTCGTCCTCTTCGAGACCGACGTCCCCGCGGGTCATCGCTGGGAGCCCCGCGCGGGCCATTTCCGGGTGCTGCTCACGCGCACCCTCCGGCAGGCGGAGGAGTGATCGCTTTCGTGGCCGGGGCGGGCGCGGCGACCTACCCTTCGCCCCATGATCCCTCGCCTGCTCTGGTTCGTCGTGCGCCTGGTGACGCTGCCGGTCTGGCTGCCCTTCTGGGTCTTGCGCGGCCGCGTGACGCGCGGCGCGTGGCTGCTGGTGGAGATCGACGGAGCGGTGGCAGATCTCCCGCCCTCGCGCTTCCTCGCGCGGTGGGCCGGGCGGGGCGTCACCTCGCTGCACGCGCTGGAGACGCTGGTGGACGCCATGGACGGCGACCCGCGCGTCCGCGGGCTCCTGGTGATGCTCCAGCCGCTCCACGCCGGGATGGCGACCGCCACCTCCCTGCGCAACGTGCTCGCGCGCGCGCGTGAGCTGGGCAAGGAGGTGGTGGTCCACCTGCCGCAAGGCGGCGGGTCGAAGGAGGTGTACGTGGCGTCGGCGGCGACCCGCGTGGTGATGGGGCCGCAGGCGGCGCTGGCGCCGGTGGGCTTCGCCAGCGCGGCGCGGTACGTGAAGCGCGCGCTGGCGAAGGTGGGCGTGGAGCCGGCGGTGCTCGCGTGCGGGGAGTACAAGAGCGCGGGGGAGGCGCTCGTGCGCGACGGGATGAGCGACGCCCAGCGCGAGCAGGTGGGCGCCATCCTGGACGAGATGCACGGCGCGCTGCTGGATGCGCTGGTGCACGGCCGCGGCATGACCGAGGAGCAGGCGCGCGCGGTCATTGACGACTCGCCGCACCGGGCGTCGCGCGCGGTGGAGCTCGGGCTGGTGGACGCCGCCCTCTACGACGACGAGCTGCCGGCGTGGCTCACGGACCAGAAGGGCGCGGCGCCCATCATGCACGCGACGCGCTACCTCCGCGGGAAGCGGAGCCGGCTGCTCCCTCGGCTGGTCCGGCCGCCGGTGATCGGCGTGGTCGGAGTGCACGGCGTCATCGCGGGGGGCGTGGGTCCCCTGGCCATGGACGAGCGGGTGATGGCGGCCCTGCGCGTGGCGCGGGCGAGCAAGCGCGTGCGCGGCGTGGTGCTCCACGTCGACTCCCCCGGCGGCGGCGCCCTCGCCTCCGACCGCATCCACCACGAGGTCGCGCAGCTCGCCCGCGAGAAGCCGGTCGTGGCCTGCTTCACCAACGTGGCGGCGAGCGGCGGGTACTACGTGGCGGCGGCGGCGCACCACGTCGTCGCGCAGCCCACCACCATCACCGGGTCCATCGGCGTGGTCTCCGCGCGGCTGTCGGCCGACGCGCTGCTCGACCGGCTGGGCGTGACCACCGAGACGCTCTCGCGGGGGGCGCGCGCGAGCCTGCTCGACCCGCTGCGCAAGATCACCGAGAGCGACCGCGAGGCGCTGCTCGGCGAGATGCGCGGCGTCTACGACGCCTTCGTGGGCGTGGTGGCGCAGGGGCGCAAGCGGTCCGCGGAGGAGATCGACCGCGTCGCCCGCGGGCGCGTCTGGACGGGACGGGCGGCGCTGGCGCACGGCCTGGTGGACGAGCTGGGCGGGTTCCGGACGGCGCTCGCCGCCGTGCGCGCGCGGGTCGGCCCCGCCGGGGCGCGGCTGGAGCCGGCGACGGTGCGGCCGCCGTTGACGCGCGTCCTGCCGCTGCCCGTGCCGCGCACCCCCGCGCCGGGGAGCTGGCTGGACGCGGCGATCGCCCTTCTGGGCCTGGACAGGCGCTGGGCCGACGCGCTGCGTCCGGAGGCCACCCTCCACGCGACGATGGCGCACCTGGGCGCCGGCGAGCGTGTGCTCGCCTTCTGCGTGGAGGCGCTGCGCCTCCTATGACGAGCGGCGGTCCACGCACCGGACCTGGCTCACAGGCCGCCGCGAGCTCCGGCTCGCCGGCCTGACCGTGGGGCGGCTCCGCCGCTCCTCCTCGCGCTGCTCGACGAGATCGGCGGCGTCGGTCTGCCGGGAGCGCTCGATGGTCACGTAGAGCAGCTCGAAGAGTGCCTTCTGGCGCAGGCGCAGCACGGCGCAGCGCTGGGACGGGGGGTCGGCGAGCCCATCGTCGCCGAGCTCCACGAGCTCGCGGGTCACGGTAAGCAGCTCGATGAGCATGGGCTCGGGTGCGGTCATGGGCAGCTCCTCACCCCCCTAGAAACGGCGCGCTGGCCGCCCGGGTTAAGGGAAGGTCGTCCACCGCGCGGCGTATCAGGCCGCGATGACGTGGGACGTGCTCTTGCTCCGCCTGCCCGAGGGGACGGCGTCCTTGCGCGAGCTCCCCGCGGACTTTGCGCCCCATCCGCTCGGGCCGCGAGAGCAGGTGGCGCGGGCGCTGTCCGACGCGCTGCCCGCGCTGGAGCCGCTCGGCACCTTCCTGGCCGTGGTCAGGGAGGACGACTTCGTGGTGGAGCTGGAGCTGGGGCCCGCCGAGGTGCTCGACCACGTGCTGGTCCACATCCTGGGCTCCGACGCGGCGTACGGCGTGCTGCGCACCTCCGCGACCGCCCTCGGGGCGAGCGCGGTGGACTGCGAGAGCGACGAAGTGCTGGACCTGGAGGCGGAGAGCTCGCCGTCTCTGCGCTCGTGGCAGGCCCGCTTCGACGAGATCGCCGGCGAGGACGATCAGGAAGTTTGAGACGCACCGCCGGAAGGGCCATGCTTCGGGCATGACCGACGACGCGCCCGCGCTCTCGCCCGCCGCAGGCCGCGCGCCGAAGGCCAGCCCTCCCGCCGGGAGCAAGCTGACGGCGCGGCCGGGGCCGTGGGTGGACCTGGGACTGACGCTCCCCGTCTTTCTCGCCTACCAGCTCGGCGTCGTCTTCTTGAACGTGCAGAACGCCTCCGACGTGGTGACGGGGCTGGTGCTGCAGCTCGCCGAGGGCAGCCGCGCGCTCTACCTGATCTTCACCGCGGCGATCGGCGTGGTCCTGGCCGGCATCTTCACCTGGCTCGGACGCGGGCAGGCCTTCCGCGCGCGCAAGTTCCTGCAGATCGCGCTGGAGGGGGTGGTCTACGCGCTGCTCATGCGGCTGGGCGGGGCGTACGTCGTGGGCTCCCTCTTCGCGGGCAAGATCACCCTCGGCGGCTTCCCGGGCTTCATCATGTCGATGGGCGCCGGCTTCTACGAGGAGGTGACCTACCGGGTCCTGCTCTTCGGCCTGGGCAGCAAGCTCCTGGTGTGGCTGCTCACGCGGCAGAAGGTCAGCGTGGCCAAGGGCTCCGGCTTCACCTTCAAGTCGGCGATGATCACCGTCGCCTGGGGACTCGTCTCCGCCGCCGTCTTCAGCGCCGTCCACTACATCGGCCCGCTGGGGGATCCCTTCCAGCTCCAGACCTTCATCTTCCGGATGGTGCTCGGCGTCTTCCTGAGCCTCATCTACGCATTCCGCGGCTTCGCGGCCGCCGTGTGGGCCCACGCCCTCTACGACGTCTGGGTCCTGGTGCTCTGAGGCCTCAGGCGTTCGGCCGGAGCTGGTAGACGATCGCCACGACCACCACGACCCAGCCGACCAGGTTGAGCACGAAGGGCACGTCGCGCAGCATCTCCTGCGTGGGCGACTCGGCGCGCAGGCCGCGGCCGGCGCGGCCGGAGACGAGCATCAAGAAGCGCAGGATGCCGAAGGCGGTGAACGGCGCGGTGAGCCAGAGCCAGTGCGAGTGGAAGAAGTCGCAGGTGATGGGGTCCAGCGTGTAGGCGACGTAGGTCACCGCGGTGGCCACGCCGGTCAGCACCATCGCCACGGTCAGGCTGCGCTTGGAGTACGACTCCAGCGCCGCGCGCTGCTTGCCGGCGGTCTCCAGCTGCAGCTCGTGCCGGCGCTTGCCGAAGCCGAGGAAGAGGGCGAGCAGCGCGGTGCAGGCGACCATGTAGCCGGAGACGTGCACGTGCGTCGCGAAGCCGCCGGCGAGGACGCGCAGCACGAAGCCCAGGGCGATGAGCGACACGTCGAGGAAGGCGACCTTCTTCAGCTTGAAGCTGTAGGCCATGTTCTCGACGAAGTAAAAGAGCGCGACCGCGCCGAACCAGACGCCCAGCCACCGGAAGCCCAGCACGAGCGACGCGGCGACGAGCGCCACGGCCATGAGCTTGGCGAGCCCCTCCGGCACCTGGCCGCTCGCGATGGGGCGGGTGCGCTTCACCGGGTGGACGCGGTCCGCCTCGACGTCGAGCAGATCGTTGATGGTGTAGACGGCGCCGGCGAGCAGGCAGAAGACGGCGGTGGCGGCGAAGGCGCGGCCGGTGACCCGGAGGTTGAGCGCCGGCCCCTGCGACGTGGAGAGGAAGACGTCCTTGTGAAAGAACATCGGCGCCATCACGAAGAGGTTCTTCACCCACTGGTGAGGGCGGATGGTCTTGATCAGACCCCTGAGCAGGCTCTTGCCGGCCCTAGCAGACACGCCGGCCCCAGGGTCGAGAGAGACCGCTTCGCCGGCCGACTGAGCCTCCATCTCCATAACCTGCTGCTGGGTCATCGCACCGCGTCGTCATACCGCGCGCCAGGCGAAATGCCACAAAAAGGAGCCTACTTCGTCCTCTTGGTCCGGGGGAAGAGGGCTCTCCGCCAGAGCTGCGCCCCGGCCGCGTCTGGGCTTGCCTGACCGACACCGCGGGATGAGACTGCGTGCCGTGCGCGCACCTCTCGGTCTGATCGCGGCCGTCGTCCTCGTCGCTACCGCCGCCGGCGTCAGCCCCGCCCGGGCCGACGTGGGCGATCACCTCCCCCGCCTGGCTCGCCTCACGGCCGAGGCGGAGCGGGCCCCCGACGCCCAGTCCTACGCGGCCATGCGGCGCGTCTGGCTGCAGTGGGACCGGGGGGACCCGGCTGAGGTGGAGGCGTCGCTGGACGCCATCGCCCACGCCCGCCGCGGGGCCACGCGCGTCTACGCCGAGCTCCTGCAGGCCTACGCCCGCCGCCGCCGCGGGGACCTGGACGGCGCCCGGTCGCGCATCGCCGCGCTCGGCTACGTCGGCAAGTGGGCGATCGTCGGGTCCTTCGACAACGAGGGCAAGACGGGGCTCACCCGCGCCTTCCAGCCGGAGACCGCCGCCGACGGCGCGATCTTCACGAAGACGTACGAGGGCAAGGAGCGGAAGGTGAAGTGGCGCGTCTCGCCGGGCCGCTCGCCCTACGGCTGGGTCGACACCGGCGCGCTCGTGCGCCCGACCGAGAACGTGTGCGTCTACGCGACCACCCTGGTGCGCGATCCGAAGCTGGCCGCCGGGCGGAGCCGCCGCGCGACGCTCTGGGTCGGCAGCTCCGGCGCGGTGCGCGTGTGGTTCGATGGCACGCTGGCCATCGACGACGGCAAGTACCGCGACTTCGACTCCGACAGGGAGGGGCGCGCGGTCACGATGCATGCAGGATACAACCGTATCCTGGTCAAGGTGTGCGGCAGCGGGTCCGCGCCCGTCTTCGCGCTGCGCGTGGGCGCCGCCGACGGCTCGCCGGACCCGAGCGTCGAGGCGGACGTGGAGGCGGCGCACTTCGCCGACGCGCAGGCGACGTGGGCGAGCAAGGCCCCGCTCCCCGCGGGAGGCGTGCTCGGCCCCCTGGCCGCGCTGGAGAAGGCTGCGCGCGGCGCGGGGACGGGGAAGAAGGACGCGACGGGCGCCGAAGCGTACGGCGGCTCGCCCGCCACCCTGGAGGCGGACGCGGAGTACCTGGTGCTCACCCAGTCGGACGACGAGTCGGATCACCTCGCCCGGGACCTCGCCACGCGCGCGGCCACCAAGGCCCCCACGGTGCGCAGGCTGCTGCTCGCCGCGCAGCTCGTCGAGGGCCGCAACCAGAGCGCCGAGTGGATCGCCAAGGCGGAGGCGCTGGTGAAGAAGGGCGGCGTGTCCAGCGAGGACCGCATCCACACCCTCCTTGCGCGGGCCGCGCACGAGCGCTCCGGCACCAACTGGCGCGACGCCGTCCCGTACTACGACCGCGTGCTGGCGATCGACCCGGACAACGTCGCCGCGGTGCTCGCCCGCGTGGAGCTCTATGGCGAGGCCAACCTGCGCGCCACCGCCCTCACCTTCCTGCGGCACGCGCTCGCGCGGCGCCCTCGCAGCGTGGCGCTCGTGCGGGCGATGGTGGACTCCCTGCGCCAGGAGGACCGCACCACCGAGGCGGACGAGATGGAGGACCGCTACGCGCAGCTCCGCTTCGACGACTCCACCTTCCTCCAGGGGCGCATCGATCTCGCGGTCGCGCGGCGGGACACGCAGGCCGCCCAGCGCTGGATCGACAGGCTGGTGGCGACCGACCCCGACGGGACCGACAAGCTGGTCAGCGCGGCGCAGGCCTACGTGACCCTCGGCAACCGCGCGCGCGCCGTCGCGCTCTACAAGCTGGCGCTGCAGCACGCCCCGGAGGATGTCGACACCATGACGGGCCTGGCCGATCTGTACGCGCTGGGCGGCGAGCAGGGCGAGCAGGTGGCGCTGCTCAAGAAGGTGCTGGCGCTGCGCCCGCAGGACAAGGACGTGCGCGAGCACCTCGCCCACCTGGAGCCGAGCAAGCCGCGTCCGGACGAGGCCTATGCCCTGCCCTCCAAGACCTTCCTCGCGTGGCGAGGCGCGCCGGCGGCCGGCCGGGATCGCCGCACCCTCGTCGACCTCACCGTGACGACGGTCTTCCCCAACGGGCTGTCGAGCAAGTTCCACCAGGTGGTGTTCCAGCCGCTCACCGACCGCGCTGCGCAGTCGTCCCGCGTGTACGCCTTCGCCTACGAGACCGACTCGCAGGCGGTGCAGCTCCGCGGGGTGCACGTCTACCGGAAGAGCGGCGAGGTGGACGACACCTTCGACTCCTCCGTCGGCGGCGCGGACGACCCGTCCATCGCCACGTACACCAGCTCGGCGACGTACCGCGTCCAGTTCCCGCGGCTCTCGGCGGGGGACGTGGTGGAGCTGGACTACCGCGTGGAGGACGTGGCGCAGCGCAACGCCTTCGCCGACTACTTCGGAGACGTGGGGTACCTGCAGTCGGACGAGCCGCTGCACCACGCGGAGTACGTGCTGCTCACGCCCAAGACGCGCACCTTCTACTTCAACCAGCCGAAGGTGCCCGGCCTCCACAAGACCGTGCAGGACAAGGGCGACACCCGCGTCTACCGCTTCGTCGCGGAGAACGTGCCGCCCATCGAGCCGGAGCCGAACCAGCCGCCTTACACCGAGCTGCTCGGCCACGTGCACGTCTCCACGTACAAGAGCTGGGACGAGATGGGCGCGTGGTACTGGGGCCTGGTCAAGGACCAGTTCACCGCCGACGACGAGGTCCGCCGCCGCGTGGCGATGGTGACCAAGGGCAAGAAGACGGACATCGAGAAGGTGCGAGCCATCTACGACTACGTCGTCCAGAAGACGCGCTACGTGGCGCTGGAGTTCGGCATCCACGGCTTCAAGCCGTACCGGTGCGCGCAGATCTTCGCGCGGGGCTACGGCGACTGCAAAGACAAGGCGACGCTCATCGTCACCATGCTGCAGGAGGCGGGCATCCCCGCCACCATCGTCATCGTCCGCACCGGGCTGCGCGGGGACTTCGAGGACTACCCGGCGAGCCTCGCGCCCTTCGACCACGCCATCGCGTACGTTCCCTCGCTGGACATGTACCTGGACGGCACCGCCGAGTACACCGGCTCCACCGAGCTGCCCGCGATGGACCGCGGCGCGCTCGCGCTGCAGGTCAACCAGGGCAAGCCCAAGCTGGTGCACCTCCCGCAGCCGCCGGCGAGCGCGAGCGTGGTCTCGCGCTCCATCGTCGCCACGCTGGCGCCCGACGGCTCGGCGCAGCTGGACTGGAGCGGCTCCGTCACCGGCGCCGCCGCCGCGTCGTGGCGCGTCCGCTACCACGCCGACGCGACCCGCAAGGATCGCGTGCAGGAGGATCTCGGCTCCGATCTCTCCGGGCTGGCCGTCCAGTCCGTCCAGGCGAACGATCTGGAGGACGTCGAGACGCCGCCCTCGCTGAAGGTGCGCGGCAAGGTCGCCGCCTTCGCCCGCAAGGACGGCACGTCGCTCAGCGTCCCGGTCGGACCGAGCGAGCACATGGTGCGCGACTTCGCCTCGCTCTCCACGCGCAAGCTGGACCTGCGCTTCCACGCCAGGACCACCAGCGAGACCGACTACGTGGTGAAGCTGCCGCCCGGCGCCAAGGTGCTCTCCTCGCCCTCGCCCTCCAGCTCCACCAGCCCCTTCGGCTCGCACCATGTCACCGTGGAGACGGTGCCCGGGGGCGTGCACGTCCACACCACCGTCGTCTTCTCCAAGATGCGCATCCCGGTCGCCGAGTACCCCGCCTTCCGCGCGTGGTGCGAGCAGGTGGACAAGGGACTCGGCCAGCGTCTCCTCGTCGGGGGCGCGAAGTGATCCGCCGCTTCCTCCTCCTCCTGGCCGTGGCGGTCGCTGTCGCCGCGTGCGGCGGCGCGGCGCAGGGCCTCGCGCCGAACACGCCGGTCACCGCGCTGCGCGACGCCGGCAAGAGCTCCGATGACGGCGAGGAGGTCGGCCGCTGGGCGCTGGCCGAACAGGTGGCCCCCGGCGGCGACGCCACGCAGGCGGTCGCCGCGCTGCACCGGCTGGACGCGATCCACGCCACCGGGATGGTCGCCAGCTTCGCGCGCGCCCTCTGGTCGGAGGAGCACGGCCTGCCCGCCAACGCCGCCGACGCGTACATGGCGGTGCTCGTCGCCGCGCGCAAGAGCGCCGAGAGGGACACCTCCATCTACGCCTGGCTCGCCGCCAACCGCGTGCGCGGGCTGCGCGGCTCGGTCGCCGGCCTCTACGCCCGGCACCGCGCCGCGGTGAAGTCGCTCCTGGAGCAGCCGGGCTCGCTCGGCTGGCGCGCCGTCGCCGAGCTCTCCGACTGGGTGGAGTCGGAGGCGTACCGGACCGCGGAGTACAAGGGCAAGGCGTACGACGCCTTCGTCGTGCGCACGAGCGGGTGCCTCACCGGACTGCAGATCGCCGGCCCCTTCGGCCGCGGCACCGCGCCGGACAGGCGCCGCAGCTTCCCGGCCGAGCAGCCGGGGCCGTGGCCCACGTCGTGGCCGCCGGATCCCTCGCGCACCGCACCGCCGCACGTCGTCAAGGCGAAGCAGACAGGGTGCCTCGTCGCCGGCACCGAGGAGACGGCCCCCGGCGTCTTCTACATCCAGGGCTACTTCGACCTGAGCGCTGACCGCGACGTCATCCTCGCGGTGCAAGGCGGCCTGGCCGTGTGGGTCGACGACACGCAGGTCCTCTCGCGCGACCTGCGCGACTGGGGCGTGTGGCAGCGCTTCGGCGTCTCGGTTCACCTCGGCGCGGGCAGGCACCGCATCCTCGCGCGCACGCTGGAGGACCGCTCGGCCATCCGCGTGCTGGACCTGGACGGCCGCCCGGCGCCGGTGACCTCGGTGACCGACCCGCGCTCGGCCTACCGCCTCGTCCCGCCGAAGCTGCTGCCCGACCCCAACGCGCTCGACCCGATGGTGCGCGCGCAGAAGGCCAGCGGCCCCGCCGAGGCGTACGTCGCCGCCTTCCTCGCCCACGTCGAGGGGCTGGACGATGTCGCCTCGGTCCTCATCGAGCCGTACGCCGAGCCGAAGGACGCCGCAGGCACCACGCTGGAGGCCGCCGCCTCCTACGCCTCGAGCGATCCCGCCTACCCGCAGGACGCACGCCACCGGCGGGAGCGCGAGCGCATGCTCCGCTCCGCCGCCAAGGACCCCAGGCTCTGGTACGCGCGCGTCTGGCTGGTGCTCGACGACTCGGAGCAGAAGGGCATGGTCGACGCGGTGGAGCCGCTGCGGAAGCTGGCCGACTCCTTCCGCTCCGAGCCGGAGCTCCTGGAGGAGCTGGCGCGCGTGTACGGCAAGCTGGGCTGGCGTGCCGAGCGCATGACGGCGCTGCGCGATCTGGTGAAGCGCTTCCCCGACGACGTGCGCGCCCAGCGCGCCTTCCTGGACGCCCTGGACGCCGACGGATCGGCGAAGGAGGCCGACGCCGTCGCCAAGCGCGTGCAGTCGCTGGACGCCGACTCGGAGGTGACGCTCGATCGCGCCCTCGCGCGGGAGGACTGGAAGGCCGCCATCGCCGAGCTGAAGCGCATCCAGGCACGGAGGCCGGACCGCAAGGAGATGGCGAGCCGCATCGCCGACGTGCTGCAGAAGGCGGGCGACCCGAGCGCGGCCGCCGCCGAGCTGCGCAAGGCGCTGAAGAAGAACCCCAAGGACGCGACGTCGCGCTTCCGCCTCGCCGATCGCGCCTACGCCGCGGGCGACGACAACGCGCTGCGCCGCGCCCTGGCCGAGTCGCTCCAGGTGGGCGCGAGCGGCGACGATCTGCGCGACGCCATCGACCTGCTGGAGGGCACGACCGACCTGGAGCCGTACCGCATCGACGGCAAGAAGGTCATCCGCGAGTTCGAGGCCTGGGAGAAGAAGGGCAAGAAGATGGCGGGCGTCAGCGCGCGCGTGCTCGACTACTCCGCGCTCTGGATCCACCCCGACGGCTCCAGTCAGATGCTCGAGCACGAGATCCTCAAGATCCAGTCGCAGGAGGCGGTGGGCGCGGAGTCGGAGCAGCAGCCGCCGAGCGGCCTGGTGCTCCGGCTGCGCGTCATCAAGCCGGACGGCACGACGCTGGAGCCGGAGCCGGTCGCGGGCAAGCCGACGCTCACCATGCCCAACCTGGAGGTGGGTGACTACCTGGAGATCGAGCACGTCTCCTCCACGCAGGCGACGGGCGATCACGGCAAGCGCTACCGCGGGCCGATGTGGCTCTTCCGCGAGCAGGACAAGGGCTACTGGCGCAGCGAGTTCGTGGTGATCAGCCCGAAGGACAAGCACCTGGAGGTGGAGACGCGAGGCGGCGTCGGCGCCCCGAAGATGCGCGAGCGCGGCACCTTCGTGGAGCGCCGGTGGCGCGTCGACGAGAGCCCGCCCCTGCCGGAGGAGCCCGACTCGGTGCCGGCGCAGGAGTACCTGCCCAGCGTGCGCATCGGCTGGGGCATCTCCCTGGACGATACCCTGCTCCGCCTCGCGGACCTGGTCAGCGACGAGACGCCCCTCGACCCGCGCCTCGCCGCTTACGCGCAGAAGCTCGTCGCCGGCGTGCCCGCGAAGGACCTGGCCACCCGCGCGAAGCGTGTCTACCGCGCCGTGCTCGACAACATCCAGGACGGCAACGAGAAGGACGGCCGGCGCGTCATCTTCGGCAAGTCCGGCTCGCGACAGGCCGCCTTCCACTACCTGATGCGCGAGCTCGGCATCCCGGTGGAGCTGGCGCTGGTGAAGAACCGCCTCGCGCTGCCGCCCATCGGCAAGATGAGCGAGGTGGAGGACTACGACAGCCTCGTCCTGCGGCTGGACCTCGGCAAGCAGGGCACGCGCTGGCTCACCGTGTCGGACAAGTTCGCGCCGTTCGGCTACCTCCCCGCGGATGTGCGCGGCCAGCCGGCGATCCGCCTCATCAAAGGCACGCCGCGTGACACCACGCCCGCCGCGGGCATCCAGGACGGCGTCGCCTTCTCCGGCCGCGCCGACCTCGCCGCGGACGGCTCGGCGAAGGTGGACCTCTCGGAGAGCTACAGCGGCAAGCTGGGCATCCGCATGCGCAACGTGCTGGACAAGGTGCCCGGAAGCCAGCTCCACACCTTCGTGGAGTCACGGCTGCTCGCCGGCACGCTCCCCGGCGCGCGTGTGCGCACGCTGAAGATCGAGCACAAGGCGGATCTGGACGAGCCTGTCGTCGTGCACGTCACCGCCGACGTGCCGTCCATCGCGAGGGTCACTGGCAAGGACGTCGTGCTCAAGCCGCTCTTCGGCGTGCACCTGGCGCAGCTCGCCACCCTGCCGACGCGGCAGACGCCCTTGCTGCTCGGCGCGGCCTCGCACGTGGAGACGCATTTCGACGTGGTCGCGCCGGCCTCGCTGCGCATGCCGGCGAGCCTGCCGCCGCTCGACCTGCACAACGGCGAGCGGGTGGTCACCGTGAAGGACGCGGTGCGCGGCCACGAGCTGCACCTGGACCGGGTCATCGACCTGCCCGCCGGGCGTGTCCAGCCCGGCGCCGAGTACGCCGCCTTCCAGAAGTTCGTCCAGCAAGCCGACGCCGCCCTCGAACGAGAGATCGTCCTCGGCCGCTGACCTACTTCTTCCCCTTCTTCGCGCCGCCCTTCGCCGCCGCCTTCTCCTCGTCGGCGATGCGCTTGCGCACCACCTCGTACGCCTTGTCCTGCTTCTGCATGGCCTCGATGGCGGCGATGCGCTGCGTGGCCGAGTCGGGGAAGGCCCCGGCGTCGGTGTGCGACTTGGCGAAGTCGGCGTACTGCTGCCACGCCGCCTTGGCGTCGTCCCACTTCTTCTGGCGCTCGCGCAGATCGGCCAGGCAAAAGAGCACCTTCGCGTGGAGGGGGTCGTCCTTGCCGGCGGCGTTGGCGGCGTGCTGCCAGGAGGCCTCCGCCTCCGTCATGTTGCCGTTCTCCAGCTGCGCCTCGCCCAGCAGGTAGTGACCGAGCGGGTCGTTCGGCGCGAGCTGGATCGCCTTGCGGTACAGCTCGATCGCGCCGGGGAAGTCTCGCGCGGCGACCTTGGCGTTGCCCTGCGCCACCGTCTCCATGAAGTGGCTGATGTGCGCGCGGTTGTCCGGGTCGTACTTGTCGGCCGCGGCGGGCGCGGCGGCCTTGGCCTTCGGCTTCGGCTTGGCCGCGTACGCCGTGGAGACGAGCAGCGCCGCGGCGGCGGTGCCCGCGAGCAAGACCAGGGTGGGGCGCAGCCTCATGGCCCGAAGCGTACCAGACCCCGGAGCCGCGCCTCAACCGCGCCCTCGCCGGGCGCAGCGCCATGATCTACTGTCGAGCGGTGACACGCCGGAAGGTCGTATGAGCCCAGCCTCTCCCTTCCCCTGGGCCTCCCTGGATTCGCTGCGGCGCACCGATGTCCCGGTGCTCGCCGCTCTGCGCCGCCTCGCCGCACGCGCCGTGCGGCCTTCGTCCGCGCGGCAGGCGCTCGCCGACCTGCTCGGCGCGGAGGTGCAGGTGCGCCTCCGTGGCGTCACCGCCGGCCCCCCGCGACTGGACGCCGACGCCGTGGGGGCGATGCTCGCCCCGGCGGAGCGGCCGGAGGCTCGGCAGGGCATGCTGGTGGTGATGGAGGGCGCGCTCGCCGCCGCGCTCGTCGCCCGCGCGCTCAAGCGGAGCTCCCCGCGGGTGGTGGACGCGTCGAGGGAGCACGCCCCCGCCCTCGCCGGGGCCGCCGCCGCGGTGCTGGTGGCCGCGGCGCGCCGCGGCGCCGAGGCCCCGCTGACCGTGCTCGCGGCGAGCGCCGGCGCGCGGCTGCTCGCCGACGTGCTCGTGCTGGATCCCGCGCCGGCGTGCGCGACGTTCACCGTCGTCGTGGACCACGACGCCTACCTCGCGCACGCCGTGGTCCCGCGCGAGGCGCTCCGCGAGTCGCCGCCGCCGGACTTCGACGCCGCGACGCTCGAGGCGCTCGGCGAGCTCCCGCTCGGGCTGACTGTGGTCGGGGCCGTGACCTCCCTTCCGGCGGCGGAGCTCGCCGCGCTGGCCCCCGGCGACGCCCTGGTCATCGGCGGCGGGGTCGCGCGCGGCGAGGCGGGCTGGACCGGTGACGTCCTGCTCGCGGCGCCCACATCCGACCGCGGCCTGCGCGCGCGGCTCGGCGAGGACGGCCGACTCGTGCTAGGGGACGGCACCGAGCCGCTCGCGGAGCTCGAGGGCGAGGAGGAGGACCGGGCGATGACCGACAAGGACGCGCTTCTCGATGCAGTGGGCGAGGTGCCGGTGCTCGTGCGCGTCGAGATTGGCACCGCGCAGCTGTCCGCGCGCGAGTGGGCGGCGATGGCGCCGGGCGACGTGATCGCGCTGGGGCGCCGCATCGGCGAGCCGGTGGTGCTGCGCGTCGGCGGCGTGGAGGTCGCGCGGGGTGAGCTGGTGGACGTGGAGGGCGAGGTGGCGGTCCGCGTCGTCTCCCGCGCCGGGGCGAGCTCGTGACCTCGCGCGCGCCGCTCGTCCTCGCCGCGCTCCTCGCGCTCGCCCTCGGGTGCGACAAGAAGACGCCGCCCCCCGCGCCCGCGGCGTCGGCGTCGGCGTCCGCCGCGCCCGAGCCCCCGCCCGGGCCGAAGACCTACGCCGGCACCTACACGTCCAAGCACGCCACCTTCTACGTCCCCGACGGCTCGGCGTGGTCCGGCGTGAAGTTCCGCGGCGACGACGCGGGCGATGCGCTCGGCGCGGGCAAGCTCCACTTCACCGTGGGGCCCGACGCCGGAACCCTCTCCGGCGAGGGGGAGGGCCCGCTCGGCCCCGTCCTGCTGCGCGGGATCGTCCGCGGCCCCGACGTCACCTTCAGCGTGATCCGCAAGGACCCGGAGGACAAGGGCGTCACCGGCACCGGCGTGGGCACGCTGGACGACGCCGGCACCGTGCAGGGCACCATGCACCTCTCGGCGTACCAGGCGCAGATCATCCGCGAGGCGACGTTCGAGGCGAAGGCGACGAAGCCCTAGCGGGCCGCGTCGCCACCACGCCCACCCCGGCCAGGATGAGCGCCGCGGCGAAGGCGAGGCGCGCCGAGAGCGGCTGCCCGAGCTGCACCCACGCGAGCAGCGCGGCGAGCACCGGCTGCGCGTAGATGTAGATGGTCACCAGCGTGGGGGACGATCGCCCGAGCGCCCACGCGTTGCACGAGTAAGCGACGATCGTCGGCATCAGCAGGATGTACGCCACGAACGCCCACGCGCGCGGCGACCAGTGGACCACGTCGCGCACGAGCGCCGGCGCCCCGACGGGCGCGAACAGGAGCGCCCCCCACACGAAGATCCACGTGACGACAGTGAGCGCGCCCAGCCGCCGGATCACCGAGCGCGCCGAGACGATGTACGTCGAGTAGCAGACGGCGTTGATGCTCACGAGCAGCGCGCCGCGATCGACGGACCGCACGCCGACGAGCCAGAGCACCCCAAAGAGCGCGAGCACCAGACCGACGCCCAGCCGCGCGCTCGGCCGCTCCACGCGCGAGAGCACCGCGAGCGCCGCGGTGAAGACCGGGATGGTGACCGAGAGCAGCGCCGCGGAGACCGGCGTGGTGAGCCGCAGCCCCAGCAAGAAGAGCGTCTGGTTGAGCACGATGCCCAGCACGCTCAGCCCGGCGAGCGCCAGGTGATCGCGCGCCGTCGTCGGGGTACGCGTCCGCCAGCTCGCCGCGCGACCGGGACGCGCCACGCGCGTGACCACGAGGAAGAAGAGCGCGGCGCCCGCCATCCGCGTCATCGCCAGCGCGACCGGCGCCACCGCCTCGCCGCCGAGCGCGCTCGGCGACATCACGATCTTGCCCTCCACGGCCTGCGACGCGAAGGCGATCTGCACCACCGCCAGCGCGAGGTGGGTCCGGTACGCGCCCGCCGGGCGCGCGGGGGAGGATGCGAGGGAGGGCGCGGTCACCGAGAGTCGATCTCGTACAGCACGCGCAGGGTGGTCCCGCGCCGCTCCAGCGTCACCAGCGCCGACCCGTCCTTCTGCACGGACGCGTACGCTCGCATGAGCGAGGGCACGCCGTCGATGGGGATCCCGTTGAGGGACACCAGCACGTCCCCCGGCAGGAAGCCGAGCGCCACCAGGCACGAGCCGGGCTCCAGCGACTCGATGAGCAGCCCGTCGATCTGCTGCGTCTTCGGGTCGACGCGGGGGCCCATCGAGGCGCTGCGCTCGCGACGGAGGAGAGAGAGCATGCTCCGCCCCACCACCACGTGGTCCGCGGCAAGACGCCGCACACGAGCCGCGCAGCGCGGCGCGGGCTCATCGGCGGAGTCGGAGAGCTCGGCGATACGGCCTCCGCCCGCGTCGGGACGCTCTGCCGTGGCGAGCACGGGCAGCGGCGCAGCGCTCGAGCCGGGCAGAGGCATCACGTCGTCGGGCAGCGCGCGCGTGCTCGCGCCGCACGCCGTGCACGCCAGAAAGAAGAGTCCGATCAACCGCACCGCGCGCATTGTAGCGCGTGCTTCGTGAGCTACACTCCCCACCCGAGGTCCCCCCAACTCATGTGGAATACATTCCCCCTGTTCGGCAGCGCGCTGCTCCTCTGCGTCATGCTCGCCGCGAGCTACACCTTCGCCGTCGCCCTGGCGGCGGGGTCGTCTGGCCGCGTGCGCACGCTGCAGGCCGCGCGTTACGGGGCGTACGGCACGGTCGGCCTCATCGCGGTCGCGGTGCTCTGCCTCGCCTACGCCTTCGTCAGCCACGACTTCCGCGTCCGGTACGTCTCCCACTACTCCGACCGGTCGATGTCCGTCGGCTACCTGCTCACGGCCCTCTGGGGCGGGCAGGACGGCTCGCTCCTCTGGTGGACCTTCCTGCTGAGCGTCTACATCGGCGCGTGCGTGAAGTGGCTGGGTAACCGGTACCTGGAGCTGCAGCCGTACATCATCGCCACGCTGATGGCCGTGGTCCTCTTCTTCTGCATCCTGATGACCTTCTCCGCCAACCCCTTCGCCACGAGCATCGGCGGGGCCAAGGTGGACGGCGAGGGCCTCAACCCCCTGTTGCAGAACTTCTACATGATCATCCACCCGCCGAGCCTCTACACCGGCTTCGTCGGGTGCACCGTGCCCTTCGCCTTCGCCGTGGCGGCGCTCGTCACGGGGCGGCTGGACTCGGAGTGGATCGTCGCCAGCCGCAAGTGGACCCTCTTCGCGTGGATGTTCCTCGCCATCGGCAACACCCTCGGCATGCTCTGGGCCTACGAGGAGCTCGGCTGGGGCGGGTACTGGGCGTGGGACCCGGTGGAGAACGCGGCGTTCTTGCCCTTCCTCACGGCCAGCGCCTACGTCCACTCGGTGATGATCCAGGAGCGGCGAGGCCTGCTCCGCGTGTGGAACGTCGCGCTCATATGCCTGACGTTCTTCCTCACCATCTTCGGCACCTTCCTCACACGGTCGGGCGCCATCGCCAGCGTGCACTCCTTCGCGCAGTCCAGCATCGGGACGTACTTCGTCTACTTCCTGGTCATCCTCGCGGTCTTCGCCTTCTCCCTCATCCTGTACCGCTGGCCGGAGCTCCGTAACCTGGAAGCGCCGGAGGACCTCCCCTCGTCGCAGGCGCGCGCGTACGTCCACAAGCTGCGCATCGCCGCGCTCACCACCGGCTACGTCATGCTCGGCATCTGCGCCCCGGGGATCTGGGCGCTGAGCAAGCTCCCCGTCACCTCGGCGGTGCAGGTCCTCCTGGACGCCGGCATCGTCGGCGCGGCCACCTACACCGGCATCGAGATCGTCTACCGCCGGATGACGCAGCCGCTCGGCTTCCAGTCCACCCGCCCGGAGATCGAGTCCATCTGGTCCCGCGAGTTCACCTTCTTGCTGAACAACTGGGCGCTCATGGGGTTCATGTCCTTCGTGCTCGTGGCGACCACCTTCCCCATGCTCACCGAGGCGCTCGGCGGGGAGAAGGTCACCGTCGGACCGCCCTACTACAACGCCTGGGTGCAGCCCATCGCCCTGACCATCTTCGCCCTGATGGGCATCGGCACGCTCTTCGGGTGGAAGAAGACGAGCCCCGGCGCGCTCAAGCGGGCGTTCACCATCCCGCTGTCCGCCATGGGTCTCGCGATCATCCTGCACTTCCTCATCGGCAAGGCGGTGGGCTTCCCGGCCGTCGTGTGGTCCGACCCGATCTACGGCGGGCCGCTCGGCAAGGCGCTGCGGGCGTTCAACGCCTTCACGCCCGTCATGGGCTTCTCGCTCGTCGTCTTCAACGCGACGATCATCGTGCAGGAGTACGTCATGCTCTTCCGCTCGCGCCAGCGCAGCGGCGCGTCGAAGGGCTCCGGCTGGCTGCTCGGCCTGGGCGGGGCGCTCGCCGCCGTCACCCTCACCGGGGTGGTGCTGATGCGGCACTCCTTCCCCTCCAGGTCGGCGCTCGTGGCGGTCTCGATCGGCGCCTCGCTCGTGGCGCTGGGCGGGCCGTACCTGATCTACACGCTGGTCACCCTCCCGCACACCTCGCGCCGCCGTTACGGCGGCTACATCGTCCACTTCGGCATCGTGATGGCCTTCATCGGCTTCACCGGCAAGTCGTGGACGGTCGACCGCGAGACGTCCATGTCTCCGCACGACACCTACCAGGTCGAGGGCTACACGCTGGAGTACCTCGGCCCGCGCATGGAGGTGGACAACACCAAGCGGATGGTCTTCGCCGACCTCAAGGTGACGAAGGGCGGCACCTCCCTCGGCATCGCCTCCCCGGCGAAGTTCATCTACAAGAAGATGCCCGAGTCGCCGACGACAGAGGTGTCGATGATGCACTCCATCCGCGACGACCTGTACCTCGTCGTCGGGAGCATCAACCCGCAGACGAAGGTCGCGTCCTTCCAGGTGCACGTGAACCCGCTGGTTTCGTGGATCTGGCTCGGGGCGATCATCCTCATCTTCGGGAGCATCGTCTGCATGTGGCCGGAGCTCCAGCCTGCCGAGTCTCGCCTGTGGGCCTTCGGTCGTACCGGCGCCGCCGTCGCGGCGAGCGTGACGATAGGCATCGTCCTCGCGGCGCTCCCTGCGCCAGCGTGGGCGCAGACGCCCACAAAAACGATGCACGAGGACACCGGCACGGTGCAGATCCGCAACGCCCGGGAGCGCGCGGTGTTCGGCGCGCTCCGGTGCATGTGCGGCACCTGCGCGCGCGATCTGCTCTCGACGTGCACGTGCGAGACGGCCGAGGAAGCTCGGGACGCCATCCGAGAGAAGTTCGCCGCCGGGGAGACCAACGATCAGATCATCCTGGAGTACGAGAAGCAGTACGGGGAAGACTCGCTCGCCGTCCCGCCCAACAAGGGGGCCATGCGCGCCATCTACGCCGTCCCCCTCGTGGCCATCGCCGCAGGCGGGTTCGGCGTCGTCCGGATGATCCGCAAGTGGCAAGCCGGCGGCGCCGCCCGCGAGGCGAAGCGCTTCGCGGGGACGAAAGCCAAGTCGACGACGCGCGCCGAGCGCGACGCCTACGACGATCGCCTGGACGAGGAGCTCCGGGATCTCGATGGCTAAGGCCCGCAGCCAGGCGAAGCCCGCGGCACCTGCCCCTCCGGTCGCTCCTCCCCCTCCGGACGCCGAGAGCCTCCTCGCGCGGGGTGTGGCCATCGGGCTGCCGCTCCTCACCCTCTTCGGCGCCATCGCGGTCGGGCTCTCCTCCAGCCTCGGCCCGGCGGTGCTGGTGGTGGTCACCGGCATGCTGCTCGGGGCGATCCTGCTGCTCTGGACGAGCCTGCGCTCGCTCGCTGGGGACGCCCCCATCGACGACGCACTGGACGAGGCGCAGGCCACCATGATGCGCCGCTCGAGCTCCACGGCCGAGAAGAAGCGGATCGTGCTCCGCTCGCTGAAGGACCTGGAGCTGGAGCACTCCGTGGGAAAGATCGACGACGAGGACTACGACCACCTGGTCGCCGACTATCGAGAGCAGGCCAAGGTGCTGATGAAGGAGATGGACGTCGCCATCGATGGCTACAGGGAGAAGGCGGAGCAGATCGCGCGCGCCCACCTGGCGAAGCGCGGGCTCGGGAAGAAGGGCGCGGCGGCGAAGCAAGCCGCCTCCCAGCCGACGAAGGACGTCCCGGCGCCTGCGCCGGACGAGCCGGACGAGCCGCAGACGCCCGCCGCCGACTCCGACCCTTCCCCCGACGCGACCACTCCGGCCGGCACCGAACGACTGGAATGCGCGAAGTGCGCCACGTCCAACGAGCCCGACGCGACGTTCTGCAAGAAGTGTGGAGCGCCCCTTGGAGAAGAGGCGGACGCATGAAGAGCCTCCGCGGTGCGCTCGTCGCCATGCTCTTCGCCACCGCGGCCTCGGTGCCGGCGCTGGCGCAGTCTCTGCCCGCCGGGCATCCCGCCGTTCCCGCCGCATCCACGTCGTCCCCGGTGGCGAAGCCCCGTTCGTCGGCAGGACCAGCCGCGTCGGGCGCCGCGGCAGCCACGGCCCGGCCGTCCACCTCCGCGTCGGCGTCCCCCTCCGCCGCGCCGTCGTCGACAGCGCTGCCTCCCGGCCACCCGCCGATGAACGGAGCCTCCGGCGGCATGACGGTGCCCAAGGACACCAGTGAAGAGGACCCCAAGCTCGCCGCTGGCACCATCGTCGTCGACCTGAGGGATCCCGACGACAAGCCGCTGCCGAACCAGGCGTTCACGCTCGCCATCGTCCACCAGTCGGTCGCCAAGGGAGAGAAGCACGAGCACCTCCCCGCCATCACCGACGCCGAAGGCCGCGACATCTTCACCGGCAAGCAGACGGGCAGCAACATCGCCTACCGCGTCACCGTCGATGTGGACGGCGGCACCTTCGCCGCCATGCCCTTCCGCCTCCCGCTCGATCACGGCATCCACGTGGTGCTGCACGTCTACCCCGTGGGGCACGACCTCCAGCGCGATGTCGTCGTCGTGAGCAAGGGCGTCGTCTACCTGGAGATGAAGGACGACAGGATGCAGGCCCAGGAGGCCGTCCGCATCTTCAACGCCGGGCGCGTCGCGTGGGTGCCTCGCGACGTCATCCTGGCGCTCCCCCCCGAATTTACCGCGCTCAACTCGCAGAAGCAGATGAGCGATCAGGGAGTCGACGCCGTCCCCTCCCGCGGGGCGAAGCTTCGCGGCACGTTCGGCCCGGGGGAGAGCATGGTCGTCTTCTCCTGGCAGCTGCCGTACGCGGGCACTCATCAGGTGGACATGGACATCGGCGCGCCCCCCAACGCCGCCGCCTTCACCGTCCGGGCCGCCGCCGCGCAGGGGATGAAGCTGGTGGTCGACGGCTTCCCCACGGCGATGCCCCAGACCGACCAGGAAGGGGGCCGCATGCTCGTCACAGGCCGCCAGCTCCGGCAGGGCGAGCGCCCCATGCGGATGCTCCACATCAGCCTCCAGGACCTGCCAACGCCCGGTCCTGGGCGCATCTACGCCACCATCGCCGCCGGGCTGGCCGTGGCGCTGGGCATCTACCTCGCGCTGCAGCGCAAGGGGGAGCGCAAGGCCGCTGCCGAGAAGTCGGAGCGGGTCCGCCTCCTGGAGGAGCTGGAGCAGCTGGAACGCGCACGGACTGTGGGCGATGTCGGCCCCCGGACCTACGAGCGCGCCCACCGGGAGCTGGTGGATGAGCTGGCCCGCTGGCTGGCGCGCAAGGCCCAGGCGGGAGAGGCCTGACGAGGGCCCTCGGGCGCACCTTTCCCCCGTGTGGGAAAGGTGTCCACAATGATGGGGATGTAGGTACGCGGTTCTCTCTGGATAACCGGGGTCGGGCGTTTGTCCCTCCCCCGCCAAGCCCCGGCGAGCCGCTGTCCCCACAGGCCGACCGAGACCAAGCGTCGGGTTTCGTTGACCTTTTCGAGATATCCCCACATTCCACAGGCCCTATCACCACCACTATTTTCTTTAAATTAACACTGTATGAGAGCGGAGCGCCGGAGACGCCTCGGTGTGGATTTGGCCCACGCCACCGGAACGGGATTCTGGTAAACGAGCCCAGAGCGGTCGGCCCTCCCGTGGGCGGGTCGCCGTTGACTGGGAGGCCCATGGAACTGTCGGTCGCGAAGAAGGACCTGCTGAAGCTGGTGGCGCGAATGCAGGGCGTGGCCGAGCGCAAGAGCACGATGCCGGTGCTCTCCAACGTGCTGCTCGCCGTGGATGGCCCCAACGCCCTAAGGCTCGCGGCGACCGACCTGTACCTGTCCATAGCCGGGAGAGTCCCCGCCGAGGTGAAGAAGGGCGGGAGCGTCGCCGTCCCGGCGAAGGATCTGTTCGAGCGCGTGCGGATGATGCCCGAGGGGACGATCCGAGATCGCGACGCAGGAGAACTCCACGACGGTGCTCAAGGCTGCCGGCAGCGCGCGGCGCTACAGCCTGCGCGGCATGGCCGGAGACGACTTCCCTCCGCTCCCCGCGCCGGCGGAGGGCGCCCCCACGCTGGCGCTCGACGTCGACGTGCTGGCCGAGCTCATCGCCAAGACGCACTTCTCCATCTCGACGGACGAGACGCGGGCGCACCTCAACTCCGCGCTCTTCGAGTGGGACGGCGACGTGGTGCGGATGGTGTCCACCGATGGCCATCGCCTCTCCAAGATGGAGATGAAGGTCGCCGGCCGGCAGGCCTCCGCGACGATGCTCATTCCGCTCAAGGCCATCCAGGAGCTCCGGCGACTCTGCGACGAGGTCATGGCCGACGGCCCCAAGGACCAGAAGGCTCAGATCTCCATCACGCAGAGCAGCTCCAGCGCCTTCTTCCAGTCGGGAGGCACCACGTTCAGCGTGAAGCTGGTCGACGCGCAGTTTCCCCCGTACGCGCAGGTCATCCCGCAGAACAGCGAGAAGAAGATCCGCGTCGCGCGCGCGGCGTTCGCCGATGCCCTGCGGGCAGTATCCATCGCGGCGAGCGAGCGCACCGGGGGGGTCAAGCTCTCCATCGGCCCCTCGGTGATGCGCATCTCCAGCGAGTCGCCGGACAGCGGGGAGGGCTCCGATGAGGTGCCCGTCGACTACGCCGGTTCTCCCATGACGATCGGATTCAACGCCAAGTACTTCCTGGACGTGCTCGGCGCCCTCGACGAGGAAGACGTCGTGCTCTGTCTCAGCGGGGACCTGGACCCCGCCGTCGTCCGACCGGCGAGCGACATGCAGTTCCTCGCAGTCGTCATGCCCATGCGTATCTGAGCCCGTCCGGCTCGTCATGCGCGTGCTGCGCCTCCGAGCTCTCCACGTCCGCGATCTGCGGAACCTGGAGTCTGTCGACCTCGAGCCCGGCCCGAGGCTGAACGTCGTGTACGGGGACAACGGGCAGGGCAAGACCAACCTGCTCGAGGCCATCTATCTGGTCGCCACGACGCGCAGCTTCCGGGGCGCCAAGACGGCCGAGATGGTGCGTCGCGGCTCCGGAGAGGAGGCTCCTACGGCGGCCAGCGTGCGCGCCGTCTTCGAGGAGGATGGCCTCCGGAGGGAGCAGAGCGTCGGCGTGCGTCCGGGGGCCCGGCTCGTCCGGGTGGACGGCAAGCGCCCTCCCAGCCTGGGAGTCTTCGCTGCGGCGACGCCCGTGGTCGTCTTCTCCCCGGCGGAGGTGGAGCTCTCCATGGGCGGCGGCGCGGCGCGCCGCAAGCTGCTCGACCGCGTGGCGCTGTACCTGTTCCCAGGCAGCCTCTCCGAGCTGGAGAGCTACCAGCGGGCGCTGCGCGAGCGGCAGCGAGCCCTGGAGACGCGCGGGACCTCCTCCGTCGATCTGGACGATTGGGAGGAGCTCGTCGTGAGGCACGGCTCCAGCGTCACCCGCGCGCGCAGGGAGGCGAGCCGCTCACTGGCTCGCTCGGCGGTCGAGGCGTTCTCCCGGATCGGCGCTCCGGGGGCGGACCTCTTCGTGGAGTACGCTCCTTCGGCTCCGGAGGACGACGCCGCGTACCGTCGGGTGCTCGTCGAGAAGCGCCCGGCGGATCTCCGGCGGGGGTCGGCTTCGGTGGGCCCCCATCGCGACGACCTGCGGCTCGGCCTGGGCTCCATGCCGGCGCGGGGCATCGCCTCCCAGGGGCAGCACCGCGCCATCGTCCTGGCCCTCAAGAGCGCGGAGATGGCGGTCGTGGGAGAGGCGCGCGGAGTGCGCCCGCTGCTGCTCCTCGACGACGTGTCGAGCGAGCTGGACCGGTCCCGGACCTCGGCCTTCTTCGCCTTCCTCTCGGGGCAGAGCGGGCAGGTCTTCCTCACCACCACCCGCCCCGAGCTCATCGAGGTGGATCTCCGTCCGATGAGCGAGGGCGGGGAGCTCCGGCGAGATTTTCGCATTGTGGCGGGGCGTGTAGAGCCTCAGTCTTGACGGTGCTCGCAGCCTCGCCCGACGTGTCCGGCGCGGCGCGCCCGCGGGCGGGGAATCACGGGCGGATTTGCCCCGGCGACGCATGCATAATCGGTTGAAATGACTGCGTTATTGGCGGCGAATTGGCTTGCGGGGCGCCGGCCCCCGGGCTATACTGCAGAGAGCGCGCCAAGGGACGGAAGAACAATCACGCAGGTCGGCCTCGATCAAACGTGAATGTTTGCGCCCGGGTCAAACGCTAGAGGTTCGCACAAGCCCCATGTCCAACGCCACCCCCTCGCAGTCTCAGACTCCTCCCTCCAGCTACGGCAGCGAGAGCATCACCGTCCTCGAGGGACTCGAGGCCGTCCGCAAGCGCCCCGGCATGTACATCGGTGACGTGCACGACGGCTCCGGTCTCCACCACCTGGTGTGGGAGGTCGTCGACAACGGCGTGGACGAGCACCTCGGCGGCTTCTGCGCCCAGATGAACGTGACCATCCACTTCGACGGCTCGGTCACGGTGGAGGACGACGGCCGCGGCATCCCGACGGGCATCCACGCCGACGAGTCGAAGAAGCTCGGCCGGGAGATCAGCGCGGCCGAGCTGGTCATGACGAAGCTCCACGCTGGCGGCAAGTTCGATCACTCCAGCTACAAGGTGAGCGCGGGCCTGCACGGCGTCGGCGTCAGCGCGGTGAACGCCGTGTCGGAGTGGCTCAAGATGGAGATCCGCCGCGACGGCCACGTCTGGTTCCAGGAGTTCCGCCGCGGCGTCCCGGTCGCCCCGCTCAGGATCATCGGCGACACCGACCGCACCGGGACGAAGATCACCTTCCGCCCCGACCACGAGATCTTCACCAACACCGAGATCCAGTACGACGTCCTCGCCAGCCGCCTGCGCGAGCTCGCCTTCCTCAACGCCGGATTCCTCATCACCCTCGCCGACGAGCGAGACGGCAAGGCCACGGGCGAGAGCCGCAGCGAGACCTTCGAGTACAAGGGCGGCATCTGCGAGTTCGTGGAGCTGCTCAACAAGACGAAGGACCCCATCCACGACAAGGTGGTGACCTTCTCCGCCGAGCAGGCTCAGGATGACGGCGGCCCGGCGGTCGGCGTGGAGGTGGCGCTCCAGTGGAACTCCACCTTCACCGAGCAGATCTTCTGTTACACGAACAACGTCCACAACAAGGACGGCGGCACCCACCTGACCGGCTTCCGCGCGGCGCTCACGCGCGTGTTCAACAGCTACGGCCAGGCGCAGAACCTCTTCAAGGACGTGAAGAACGGCCTCTCCGGGGAGGACATCCGCGAGGGCCTCACTGGCGTGGTGAGCGTCAAGCACCCCGATCCGTCCTTCGACTCGCAGACGAAGAGCAAGCTCGTCTCCAGCGAGGTGAAGGGCATCGTCGAGACCGTGATGGTCGAGAACGTCGGGCGATTCTTCGAGGAGCACCCTCAGACCGCCCGCAAGATCATGGAGAAGGCGGTGATGGCCGCCAAGGCGCGGGAGGCCGCTCGCAAGGCGCGTGAGGTCGTCCGCAAGGGCGCGCTCGACTACACCTCGCTCTCCGGCAAGCTCGCCGACTGCCAGTCGCGCGTCCCGGAGGACGCCGAGCTGTACATCGTCGAGGGAGACAGCGCCGGCGGCTCCGCCAAGCAGGGGCGGGACCGGAAGTTTCAGGCCATCCTCCCGCTCAAGGGCAAGATCCTGAACGTCGAGCGCGCGCGCCTGGACAAGATGCTGTCCTCCCAGGAGATCGGGACGCTCATCGCCGCGCTCGGGTGCGGCATCGGCAGCCAGGAGCAGGGCGGGAACTTCGACATCGAGAAGCTGCGCTATCACCACATCGTGCTGATGACCGACGCCGACGTCGACGGCAGCCATATCCGCACCTTGCTGCTCACCTTCTTCTACCGGCAGATGCCGGAGATCATCGAGCGCGGCTACCTCTACATCGCGCAGCCTCCGCTCTTCCAGGTCCGCAAGGGCAAGAAGGTGGAGTACATGAAGGACCAGGCCTCGCTGGACCGCTACTTCCTGGAGAACGGCGTCCGCGACGTGGCCGTGCGTGCGTCGCGAGGGCCGACGCTCTCCGGCGAGCCGCTGCTCCGGCTGGCCGAGCGCCTGCGCATGTTCCGCAAGGCGCTCTCCAAGATCGACCGCCGCGCCGACGCGCGCATCGTCTCGTCGGTGCTTCGCTCCGCCGGTCTCGGCAAGGAGGAGCTGCGCGAGCGCAAGCGCGTGGAGGCGTCGGTGCCCCTCATCCGCGCCCGCCTGGAGAAGAAGTACCCCGACATCTTTCCCCTCACCATCGAGGTGGGCTGGGAGGTGGAGCATGGCGCTGCGACGATAAGCATCACCCCGCGCCCCGGCTCCGCCGCGCGTCCGACGACGCTCGACTGGCGCCTCGTCGACTCCGCCGAGTACGAGGAGCTGTACTCGATCGAGCAGGACGTGCGATCCATCGGGCCCGCGCCGTACTTCGTCCGCGAGACGTCCGGCAAGGGGGAGAAGGAAGAGCGCGAGCTGGAGGACGCCGACGCCCTCTGGGATTTCCTGGACGCTCGCGGCCGCAAGGGCATCGATCTGCAGCGCTACAAGGGCCTCGGCGAGATGAACCCGGAGCAGCTCTGGGAGACGACGCTCGACCCGAACGCGCGGGTGATGCTCCAGGTGCGCCTCGACGATGCCGTCCAGACAGACCAGATCTTCACCATCCTGATGGGCGATCAGGTGGAGCCTCGTCGTCAGTTCATCGAGGGCAACGCCCTCAACGTGAAGAACCTCGACATCTGAGCGGGGTTCGCCTCCGCGGGTCGCCGGGTGGGGCGCTGTCGGAGAGGCTCTCACCGATCGACGGGCGGCACCTCGACCGTGAGGGCGAGCGCGAGCATGCTCGGGGCGTGGGGTCGACGCCGCCGGCGGTGCTCGCTTGCGTGATGCTGGGGCTCGCGGGCTGCGGCGGCGAGGTGGCCGGCCCCGGCGAGGAGCCCGTCGACGCCGGCCCCGACGCCTACGGCGTCAACGCGCGCGACGCCTACGCGGGCGCCTACGATGGCGGCGATCGCGTCACCCCTCACGACGGCGACGTGCTCTCGGCGATGACCCTCACGGTGGTGTACGTCGGAGAGGCGAGCGAGGGCGGCGCGCCCAGCGTCGACGGTCTCGTCGACTGGATGCTGGGGTCGGCGTACTGGGGCCACCTGACGGAGTACGGCGTGGGGCCAGGGACGCGCGCCGGCAGCGTGCGGGTGCCGCTCGGCGCGCTGGACATGGAGGGCAAGGTCTCCGGGGGACTCATCGATTCGCTCGACCTCAACCAGAGCATCCACGCGCTGCTTCACACGGCGGCGGTGCCGCCGGCGCAGGCGTACCTGGTGTTCTTGCCCGAAGGGGTGAACGTCTCGCTCGGCACCCGCGGCACCTACACCTTCCGCACGTGCGTCGACGAGAGCGGCTACCACGCCTTCGACGGCCAGGAGCCGTACGCCGTGATGCCTCCGTGCGACAAGGGGCGCAGCTCCTTCGCCATCGCCCACGAGCTGGTGGAGATGGCGACCGACCCCGGCTTCCACGGCTGGTACAGCGACGCCGACCAGCCCAAGAACGGCGGTGAGATCGCCGACTTCTGCATCCTTCCGGCGGTCGTGGACGTGGACGCGTGGACTGTGTCCAAGCTCTGGTCCAACCAGGTCTCCGGCTGCGTCCCGTGACCCGCAGCGCCGGACGCCCGCACACACGCTGTGTCATTCCGGGATGCCCGAGCGACATCAACTGTCCCGGACACGACATGGGTGACGGGGGTGACAGGGGTCCACCCATCCGTCGCATCCAGGGAATGATCGCGGACTCCCGTCATTTCACCAGGGAAAGGCCCCGATCGACTCCCCGCCTGCCGCCCGGACGTCTCTTGGCACGCCTCTCGCATCTGGTTGAGCCGATGTCCCCTCGCAACGTGCCCCCGACACGCTCGCAAGCCGGCTCATGGATGAGCCTGCTCGCCGCCGCCACGCTCGGAGTGAGCGGCGCCGCGACGGTGCGCGCCGAGATCCGTGGTGAGCCGGTCTCCACCGGCGCCATGCGGCTCATCGTCCAGACGTACGAGGCCTCGGCCGGGGAGATCCCCGAGCGCGGGCGCCCGCTGGCGTCGGTTCAGCGCGCCGTCACGGCGGAGGAGCTGCGCACCGGCGTGGAGGTGAGCCTCGTGCAGCTCGCCGGCGGCTCCGCCGCGCGGACGCAGCCCCTCGTCGTGGCCTGGGTGGAGCGTGGCAAGCCCGATCTGGAGCTGGACGCCCGCCTCGCTCGCCCCAACGCGGGCAGCATGGTCGGCCTCGCCCGCGGCGAGCAGGTCCGGATTCAGCTCGCCAGGCTCTCCGGCTGAGCGTCCCTCGTCTTCGGCGGCAGGGGTGCGGGCTTCCACGCCCGCACCGCGCGCACTCGCCGGTCGAACGTCCGCGTCTCGTCCTCCGAGAGGACCACTCCCCCGAAGCGCGCGTCGAGGTAGATGCGCGTGAGCTCGACGACCTCCTCCCCGAGCGGGTGGGCCCGCGCGGAGAGCTCCTCGGCAAACCGTAGGGGTGGAAGCGACGTCGGCCGGGTGAGGCCGTGGCCGGAGAGCGCGGCCTCCAGCGCGCGGTACATCGCCGCCGCGAGCGCCATCTCTCGCGTCGTCACCGGCTTGGACCCCGACTCGCCCGCGCCGCGCTTGCGCCTTCGGCGGCGCCAGAACGCGTACGCCGCGAGGATCAGCGCGAGGGCGGCGGCGGCGACGACGGGCCCGCGCGTCAGCTTCCCCCACGCTCCGTGGCGGAGCCCTGCGCGCTCCCGCAGGTGATCGTAGCGGCGCCCCAGGGCCTCGATGATGCGCACCTGCGTGGGCAGGTCGTAGCCGACGACGTAGCTCTCCCAGCGCTGCGAGAGCGCCTCGATCAGGTCCCGCAGGTAGATCCACGGCCCGCCGTCGTCGCGCATCGGCCGCGCGCCGATGCCGGGCGTCGGGTCGAAGGTGCGCCAGCCGGAGCGCGGGCCGTCGGTGATGTACGCCTCGACCCACGAGTGCGCGTCGCGCTGGCGCACGGCGTAGTAGTGGCCGAATCGGTTGTAGCTGCCGCCCACGAAGCCGGTCACGTTGCGGGAGGGGATGCCCACCTCGCGGAGCATGAGCGCCATCGCGGTGGAGAAGAACTCGCAGTGCCCGCGGTGCGAGACGAACAGAAAGTCGTCGATGGGCTGCGGCTTGCCGTTGGAGGGGGAGTTGTTGTCCCAGCGGTACTCGTGCCTGAGGTGCACGAGGATGGCGTGTGCCTTCAGGGCCTCCGTCGGCTCTCCGTCAGCCCACCGGTGGGCGAGCGTGCCGATGCGCGCGGGCAGATCGGGCAAGGCCAGGTAGCGCACACGGTCCTGGCTGGAGAGCGCGGAGGGGAGCACCTCCCCTTCCGGCGCGACGTAGACCTCGTAGCGGATGCCGCGCCCGTCCCCGCCGGCGTAGCGCAGCTCTCCCTCCGGTCCGCGCTGGAGGGTGAGCGGGTCGCCGATGAGCGTCTGCGCCTGCGGCTTGATGTGCAGCGCGACCGCGCGCGGAGGCAGGAACACCACCGGCGGGTCGATCGGCTCGACGTCGAAGGTCACCTTGTGATCGGTGGACTTGGGCGAGCGCACGACGACGTACTCGTCGGTCATCCCCGGCACGTGCTCGGCCGCGTGGCGGTCGGCGAGCGTGCGCGCCCACGCGTGGCCGTCGTAGGAGTCGAACGCGGTCCCGCGCAGCCGGATGGGCAGGAGCGGTGGCGGCGGGTCCGGCACGTCCTTCGTCACGAAGCGCAGCGCCACGGAGGGGTCGGCGCGCAGCATCCCGACCTCGCTCAGGTCCACGTGGTCGGAGAACCCGATGAGGCGGCCGCCGTGCGGGTGCGTGATGGAGAGCAGGGAGAAGCCCACGCGCGGGAAGAGCACGAAGAGCAGCGCGGTGAAGACGATGACCGGCACCGAGATGAGGCACGTCGCGGCGAGGAAGCCGCGTCCGACGACGCGGCGGCTCCGGAGGATGCGCGGCACGTCCACCGGGAGGCCGGTGCGATCGCGCGCGCCCTGCCGGTAGTTGCCCTCCACCTCGCGACGCAGGTGCGAGAGCACGAGCGCGCCGGGGGCGACGATCAGGAAGCCGAGGAAGCACAGGCCGTAGGCGAGGCCACCGCCCAGCACGGTCCCGGCCACGAAGTGCAGCAGGGACAGGACGATGATCTGGTGGTCGTGCGCGGCGCCGCGGCGTGAGGCGACGCGGATGACCTGCAGCAGCGCGGCGAGCTCCACCATCACGTCGATGGGCGGCTGCCCCGCCACCAGGCGCGCGCCCTGCACCACGACGAGCAGCACCGCGGCGAGCGTCGCCGCGTGGTGGAAGACGGGCTTGCTCTGCCACGACTCCGGCGTGGCGAGCGCGAAGCCCATGCCCAGGAGAAGGAGCGCGTTGACCCACGGCCCGAGCGCCGCCGTGCTGACGACCGCGAGCACGCCGAGGACGGCGAGCGCGTCGGTCATCACGCGGTGGACGAGCCCGAACCTCACGCGACCTCCTTGGCCGGCGCGGTGGTCGCGGCGGGCAGCGTCTCGAGCAGGGCGAGGAAGCGCAGCAGCGCGTCGGCGCCGGTCGTGCGATCCCCGCGCGCGACCGCCCCCCCGGTGGACCGCACCGTGACCGAGTCCCCCCGCTTGATGTACGCCACGGCACGCGAGGCCACGTCACGTATCCGCCGCTCGAAGGCGAGGTCCCACTCCTCGCCGGCGCCGGCGGGCCGGACGTTGTCCAGCATCAGGTTGACGTCCGGCCGCGCCTCCCGCGCGCGCTCCCGGGCGACGAGCTGCTGCAGGCTCGCGCTCTTGCGCCAGTGCACGTCGCGCGGATCTTCTCCGTCGCGCAGGATGCGCAGGCCGAGGAAGTCCTCTCCGCGGCCGCGCCCGTGGATGGCGTCGGTGCCGGGCGCGCGCCCCGCTCCGGCCGGCGGGAGCTGCACGTCGTCCACCGCGGGATAGATGATGAGCTCGCCCTCCGCGGGCACCTCCCGCGACTTCTCGAAGAGACCGAAGGGGAAGCGCGTGGCGATGCGGAAACCGACGTGCACGTCCCTGCCGCGCCGCACGGGCGTGCGCCGGTACGCGGCGACCTGCGCCGACTTGGGGCTGATCTTGAGGAAGAAGCAGCGCTTGTCGGCCGGCTGCCCGGCGCGCAGGTCCTCCACCTCGATGGCGTACGAGGGCACGCGCTTCTTGTGGTTGAAGACCTCGATCTCCACCAGGTGCGCGCGGCCGACCTGCGCGCGCAGCGGCAGCCGCCGCACCACGGTGAGATCACGCAGGGAGAGCTCGCTCATCACTCCGCTGACGACGATGAGCGCGAGCAGCATCCCGAGCAGCAGGTAGAGCAGGTTGTTCGCCGTGTTGAGCGCGGCGAAGCCGACGCCCAGCGTGATCCCCACGAAGAACTTCCCGTCCCGGGTGAACTTCAGCTTCCGCGGCGCGCGCAGCCTTCGTCGCAGGCGGCGCCAGAGGGACGAGGCCTTCGGCGCGGTCGACCTCGAAATCGGCACCGGGACGCGGCCGACGATCTCCCGGACGGCGGCCTCCGCCTCGTCGCGGGTGGGCGCGAAGCCGTCGGCGTGCGAGGCGAGGCGCACGCGGTGCGAGAGGACCGGGAGGGCGAGGTCGTGGATGTCGTCGGCGATGCAGAAGGTCCGCCCGCGCAGCAGGGCGCGGGCGCGGGCCGCCTTGGCGAGGGAGATGGCGCCGCGCGTGGAGGCGCCGAGGGAGAGGGTGGGCGCCGAGCGCGTGGCGAGCACGAGCGCCTGCAGGTAGTTGCCCAGCGCGCCGTCCAGCACCACGCGGTCCACGTCGCGTTGCAGCCCCACCAGCCGCGCCGGGTCGAGCACCACGGGCACGTCCTGCACCGCGTCGTTGTGGCCCTCCAGGATGAGACGCATCTCCACCTGCGGGGGCGCGTACCCGATGCGGATGCGGAGCAGGAAGCGATCGAGCTGCGACTCCGGCAGGGGGAAGGTGCCGGCGAAGTCCTGAGGGTTCTGCGTCGCGATGACGAGGAAGGGGTCGGGGAGCAGGATGGTCTGGCCGTCCAGGGAGACCTGTCCCTCGTTCATGGCCTCGAGCAGGGCGGACTGCGTGCGCGGCGACGCGCGGTTGATCTCGTCGGCCAGCAGGACGTTGGCGAAGACCGGCCCCTGCCGGAGGACGAACTCGCCGGAGCGCTGGTCGTAGACGGAGACGCCGAGCACGTCGCTCGGGAGCAGGTCGCTGGTGAACTGGACGCGGCGAAGGTCGCCGCCGACGGCCCGCGCGAGCGCCCTGGCGAGCGTCGTCTTGCCGACGCCGGGCACGTCCTCGATGAGCAGGTGGCCGCGTGCGAGGAGCGCGACGAGCGCGAGCTCGACGGCGTCTTGCTTGCCTTCGAGGGCCCCTTCGACGGCCCGCCGGAGGTCTTGGAGAATCGGGAGCTCCTCGCTTCGAACCGCGGCCGCAGCCGTCATGGGGTCGAGCGTAGCATGGAAACTGGGCCCGAGCCGAAAGGCTCGGTAGCCGGGCGGGCGCGCGGGGCAGGGGGCGTCGAAGCCAAGGATTGCGCCGCGAACGGCGGCGGGGCACAAGGGCAAGGTGGCCGTGCAGCTCGATCGCGTGACGAAGATCTTCGGCGCCGTGCGCGCCGTGGTCGACGTGTCAGCGCGCTTCGACCCGGGCGTGACGGTGGTGGAGGGCCCCAACGGCTCGGGGAAGAGCACCCTGCTCGGCATCGTGGCGACGCTGGTCCGGCCGACACTGGGGAAGGTGTCGCACGGCGAGCTCGGGGCGACGCGGGAGCAGGTCCGCGCCAGGATGGGCTGGGTGGGCCATGCGGCGCTCTGCTACGCGGACCTCACCGGTCGCGAGAACGTGGAGCTCGCCGCGCGGCTCAACGGCCGCGACGCCCCGCAAGCTTTCCGGCGTGCGCAGGAGCGGTTCGGGCTGGGCGCGTTCGCGACCCGCCCCGTCCGCACGTACTCGCGCGGCCAGCGGCAGCGCGTGGCCCTGGCGCGTGCGCTCGTGCATGAGCCGGTCCTGCTGCTCCTGGATGAGCCGTCGACAGGGCTGGACGCGCAGGGGGTGGAGGTGCTGGTCGGGGTGGTGAGGGAAGAGGCCCGGCGGGGATGCACCATCGTCGTCATCACCCATGACGCAAAGTTTGCGTCTGTGCTGGGGGGCCGTCGGATGCGAATGGCGCGGGGACGGCTCTCACCAGCCGAGGATCCGGTATAGCTCAGCCGCGCCTGCCGCAGAGGCCAGCTCATCCGGCGTCCCCCGCCCGAGCGGGACAATGTGTCCCTCGTGGCCGAGACGAGCCAGCTCGTCCGCGTTGGAACCGGTAGAGGTGTCCGGCGTCGCTGGTGCCATCAGCACCACAGCAGCGAGCGAGATCCCCGGAGCCGCCCGCCGGACCGCCTCCACGTCGTGAAGCACACCAAGCCTGTCCGGCGCGACGAGCACGGTGTGAGTGGGGTCCAGCCTGGAGAGCAGATCGATGTTCCGCTCGGTGTCGGACAGCGGGGAGAAGAGCCCGCCTGCCAGCTCCACGACCAGGACGTCCACCTCCTGGCGCACTGTGTGGGCCCAGTCGACCTCCGGCTGGAGGCTCACCTGGACGCCCTCGCGGCGGGCTGCCAGGTGGGGTGACACGGCGGCGCGAAGGGCGAGGCGCGGGCGGGGACGTTTCACGTGAAACGGGGCGGCGGCGTCCAGGCGGTCCTGGTCGGTCGGCGCGTCTCCCACCCCGCTCTCCACCGGCTTGTAGCCCGCCACCCGGAGCCCGGCGTGGCGAGCGGCCACCAGGAGGGTGCAGGCGAGGTGGGTCTTGCCCACCTCGGTCCCCACTCCGGTCACGACGACGAGGGACCCAGGCACCTGGCCACCTCTCGCACCGCGGCGGCCGCCCGGGCAACATCTGCTTCGGCGTGGGCGGCGGAGACGGTCATCCGGATGCGCGCGGAGCCCGCGGGCACTGTCGGGGGTCGCACGGCCAGGACGTGGACGCCGCGCTCGCGGAGTGCCGCGGCGGCCTCCATCGCTCGCGCCTCGTCCCCCAGCACCCACGGAAGGATGTGGCCATGGCCCCCGACGGCGAGCCCCTCCGCCGCCAGGGCGGCCCGGAGCGCCCCGGCGTGCGCGAGCACCCGGCCCCGGCGGTCCGCCTCGCGGCAGGCGCGCTCCAGGTTGTGCAGCGCCGCGGCAGCCAGCAGCGGGCTCATGCCGGTCGAGAAGACGAAGGAGCGGGCGCGGTTCCAGAGCCAGTCGATCAGGACAGGGGCACCGGCCACGAACGCGCCGGCGGCGCCGAACGCCTTCCCGAGGGTGCCGATGAGGACGTCCGGCCGGACCCCGGCGGCCGCGCAGAGGCCACGCCCCTCCGGCCCGAGGACCCCCAGCGCGTGGGCCTCGTCCACCACCAGCGCAGCCCCGTGCTCGTCGCACACGGCCCGCAGGGACCGGAGGTCGGGGGAGTTGGCGTCCATGCTGAAGTAGGACTCGATCACCACGAACGCCCGTCCCCCCGTCCGCCTCCGCAAGGCGGCATCCACGGCCGACACGTCCAGGTGGGGCACCACCGCGACCCGCGCCCGCGCCAGCCGGGCCCCGTCGATGATGGAGGCGTGGTTGAGAGCGTCGCTGACCACCAGAATCCCCCTCGCCCGCCAGCGCCGAGAGGACCCCCAGGTTCGCGGCGTACCCGCTGACGAAGGCGAGGGCCGCCCCGGCGTCCAGCCAGGCGGCGAGCCTCGACTCCAGGCGGCGGTGCTCCTCCCGCTCACCCCCGAGCAGGCGGGAGGCCCCCGCTCCGGAGGCTGTCACGGCCGCCGCGGGGAGTCTCTCCGCGGCCAGGCCCAGGTAGTCGTTGGAGCAGAAGCTGACCGCGCCGTGCGGGGTGACCGGCGGCCGGCCCCGCAACCGCCCGCCCGCGCGAAGCTGCTCCAGCTCCGCCTCCAGGTACGAAAGGGCCGCGGGGGCCTCCGACTGTTTCACGTGAAACTACTCCTGGACCAGCGCCTCGCCGGCGTCGGGGGGCGCCGCCGGACCGGGGCCCGGATCGGGCTCGCCGTCGGTGTCCGGCTCGAGGGCGTCGTCGATGCGCATCAGCACGCGCCGGAGCAGGTCCCGCGTCTTGCGCTCCAGGGCGGTCCGCCGGCCGCGCTCCTCTTCCAGATCGTGCGCGAGCGCGATCGCCGCGAGCAGCACGGCCTGCGGGGGCACGGCCTTGCCCTTCGGCACCAGCTCCCCGACCTTGTCCTCGACGCAACCCGCCAGGCGGTGCAGCTCGTCCTCGTCCGCCGAGCTCACGACCTTGTACGTCTGACCTGCCACGCGGAGCTGAACGGTTCGCCGGTCCATTGCGCCCGAACCATACCAAAAAGAGGGGTCCCGCTCACTGGAAGATCCCGGCGTACAGGAGCACGAAGGGAAGGGCGAGGATCTCTCCGTCGACGTAGAGGCCGCCCCACACGTCGGCCTGCTGGCCATCGCCGAGGCCGTAGCGTCCCTGGACGAAGACCCCGATGGCGTAGCCGTAGATGGAGTGGAAGTCGTAGCTGCGCGAGCCGATGAAGAAGCCGCCGTCGACGCCGGGCTCCCAGCCGAACGCGCCGCCCCGGGCGTGGGCGCCCGCGGAAAGAATCAGCGGAACCTGGTCGGTGAGCGGGATGAGCCAGCTCAACCCCCCGCCAGCCTCGAAGTCGTCGAAGTTGCGGCCCAGCACCTCGACGTACGGGCCGAGCGCCATGTCGCGATCCCCCCGCCGGAGGAAGAGGACGTCGCCGCGAGCGCCGAGCCAGAAGGCAGCCGCCGGGTCGGTGCGCAGGTCAGTGGCACCACCGCCCACCTCCACGCCCGCGCTGATCTGGGGCGCACCCCAGGCAGCGACCGGGGAGGTCGCGGCGAGCGAGGTGAGAGCCGCGACCAGCCACGCCCGCGCCGGGCGGGCACCGCGCTCCAGGCTGGGCCAGCCGATGTGCAGCGCAGGCTCCCTACCGATTGGCCGGGTCACACACCGCGTTTCCCTGGCATGTCGTGCAGTCGATGGGCTGATCCTGGCCGTAGATGCAGGGCGTCACGGTGCCGCTCGAGCTGCTCGGCGTGCCCAGGCAGTTGGGCTGCTGCGCGAGGCTCGGGTCGTCGGAGCCGGAGGGGAAGGAGACGAGGCAGCCGTAGCAGACGCTCACCGGGAAGACGAACTCGTCCGACTCGACGTGCTGCCCGCCGAGGGTGGTACCGAACACCTTCACGTAGGCGATCAGCCGGACCAGATCGTTGTAGCCGATGCCCTTCTGGGCGAGCTGGGCACCGGTGTTCTCGTCGATGAGGGTGGTGCCGAAGGTGGAATAGCTGGGCGAGCCGCCGCTGCCGGGGTCGACGAAGCCGCCGCCGACTACAGTGTAAGTCGAGAGCTGGGCGCCGGACGAGTCGGTCACTCGCACCACCGAGCCCTGGAGCTGCACGCGGTTGGTCTCCACCCGGAACTCGTCGGAGTTGCCGCGCTGGTTCATCTGGTTCCCGACGAGCAGCTCCGCCTGGTAGGCGTTGGTGAACGAGACGTCCATGACGCCGCCGCTGATGAACGGACCGTCGGCGTTCGCCTGGTAGACGCAGCCGCCGGCCTGCGAGGTCTGTGGGGGCGCGAGGACCCCGCGCACGAAGATGGAACCGTTGTTTGCCACGCACGCCGAGCTCGCCACGAGCGAAGCGACGAGGACCGCGAGCGTCGTGCCAAGAATCCGTTTCATCGGCGCTGCCTCCCGAGCATCCACGCCAGCGTAGCCGAGGCCCCGGCAGGAGCCAAAAAAGCGGGTGGAAGGCAGGCGCCTCCCAACATCGAATCTAGCCCGAACCCACGCCGAGCGCACGGCGCAAAGCGCCCGATTCGACCCTGGCCACGGAGAAGGTTCCGGGCCCGGTCACCACCGGGAGGCCGATCACCTGGGCCCCGCCGGCGGCGGTGCGCTTCTTGTCCGCGCCGACGAAGCGAAACGCGCTCTCCAGCGTCGCGGCGTCCACCGACGTCTCGAGGCCCATGCGGCCAAGAATGCGCTCGACGCGATCGGCGAGGGGGGCGGGCGTCATGCCCAGCACGGCGCACGCGCGCATCTCCGCCACCAGCCCGACGGCCACCGCCTCGCCGTGGAGGTGATCGGCGAAGCGGCCGTGCGCCTCCAGCGCGTGCCCGACGGTGTGGCCCAGGTTGAGCACCGCGCGCCTGCCGCGATCGAGCTCGTCGTCACGCACGACGCGGGCCTTGGCGGCGACGCTGGCGCGGACCACCTCGGCGAGCACCGGCGCGGTGCCCGCGGCGAGCGCCTCCGCGTGCGCCTCGAGCAGATCGAGCAGGGAGGCGTCCAGGCCGACCGCCACCTTGACCGCCTCGGCGAGGCCGGCGCGCGTCTCCCGCGCGGGGAGCGTGGCGAGGTGCGCGAGGTCGATCACCACGGCGCTGGGCTGGTGGAACGCGCCGACCAGGTTCTTTCCGGCGGGGTGGTCGAAGCCCGTCTTGCCCCCGACGGACGCGTCGAGCATGGCGAGCAGGGTCGTCGGCGCCTGGACGTAGCGCACGCCGCGCAGGAGCGTGGCCGCCGCGAACCCGGCGAGATCTCCCACCACGCCGCCCCCGAAGGCCAGCACCACCGTGTCACGATCGACCTCCGCCCCGAGCGCCGCGTCCCAGAGGATCTGCACGGAGGTGAGGTTCTTGTGCGGCTCGCCGGCGGGGAGGGTGACCTCCACGTGACGCAGGGCGAGCGGCTCCAGTGCTCGGTGCATGCTGGCGCCGCGCGCGCGCAGCACGGAGGTGTCGGTGACCGCCACGACGGAGGAGGGGGCGAGCCGCGCGAGGGCGTCGGTGAGGGCGGCCGGAACGTCGCGCACCAGGTCCACCGTGTAGGTGCGCCGGCCGAGCGGGACGAGGAGCGGGTCGCGGTCCACGAGCGCCACGACGGCGTCGGCGAGGACCTCCGGGTCCACGCCCTCGGTGTCCAGCGTGAGGTGGGCCTCCGCGTAGGCGTCGGCCCGGGACTCCAGCAGCTCGCGCACGCGACCCGACGAATCCCGGCCGGCGAGCATGGGCCGCGAGCCGAGGTGACCGAGCCGGCGCATGGTCTCCGCGGGCGACGCGGTGAGGGTGACCAGGAGCGCGGCGTCGAGCACGCGGTGACGCAGCGAGCGCAGCGTGAGCGTCCCCCCGCCCAGCGCGACGACGCGGGGCTTGCCGTCCTCCAGCAGCTCCCCGACCAGCTCGCGCTCCATGGACCGGAAGGCGGCCTCGCCCTCGGAGCGCCAGAATCTCCGGGATGGACTTGCCCGCGCGCCTGGCGATGGCCTCGTCGGTGTCCACCGAGGGAACGCCGAGGCGGTGCGCCACGAGGGGCGCGAGGGTGCTCTTCCCGGTCGCCATGAAGCCGGAGAGCATCACGCTGCGCTGGATGGTCATCAGTACGCCTCGATCTGTTGGCGATACCCTACGACGTTGCGGGTGAGCTCCGCCATGGAGTCGCCGCCGAACTTCTCGAGCAGGGCATCGGCCAGGACGATGGCGACCATCGCCTCGCCCACGACCGAGGCGGCGGCCACGGCGCAGACGTCGCTGCGCTCGAAGGCGGCCTGGAAGGGGTCCTTGGTGGTGACGTCGACGCTCGGCAGCGCGCGCTTGAGCGTCGCGATGGGCTTCATGGCGGCCCGGCACACGACCGGCATGCCGTTGGTGATGCCTCCCTCCAGGCCTCCGGCGTGGTTGGACGGCCGGGTGAAGCGATGGTGGCTGGCGTCGTAGTGGATGGGATCGTGGACGGTGGAGCCGCGGCGTCGCGCGGCCCCCATGCCCGCGCCGATCTCCACGCCCTTGATGGCCTGGATGCTCATGAGCGCCTGACCCAGCCGGCCATCCAGCTTGCGGTCCCACTGGACGTGGCTGCCCAGGCCGGGGAGCACCCCTGTCGCCACCACCTCGAAGACGCCGCCGAGGGTGTCTCCGTCGTGGGCGGCCGCCTTGATCGCGGCGCGCATGGCCTCCTCCGCGCGACTGTCGGCGCAGGCCAGATCGGAGGCGCGGGCGCGCGCCCGGAGCTCGGCGTGATCGACCGAGCCCACGTCGGCGACGACGTCGCCGATGGACAGGACGTGGGCGAACACGTCGACGCCGGCCTCTGCGAGCAGGCGCCTGGCCACCGCCCCGACGGCGGTGCGCGCCGCGGTCTCCCGGGCGCTCGCGCGCTCAAGCACGTTGCGCAGGTCGTGGGTGTCGTACTTGAGGCCGCCGGCCAGGTCGGCGTGGCCGGGGCGCGGGCGCGTCAGCGGCTCTGCCGGCTCGGGCAAGGGGCTCGCGGCCATCCGGGCGAGCCAGCTCGCGTGGTCGCGGTTCTCCACCAGCATGGCGATGGGGGAGCCGAGCGTCTTGCCGTCGCGCACGCCCCCCGCGAAGGACACGCGATCGGTCTCGATCTTCATGCGACCGCCGCGTCCGTAGCCGCGCTGGCGCCGCGCGAGGTCGGCGTCGACGTCCTCGGCGAGCAGGCTGAGTCCGGCGGGCACGCCCTCCACCACGGCCGTCACGCGCGGACCGTGCGATTCCCCCGCCGTCATCCAGCGCAGACGTGCCATCCTCGGAACGTACCAGTGGACGCGACTTCTCTGAAGGTCTCGAGCAGGGAGGGGGAGCTCTGGGTGGACGTGCACGTCAAGCCTCGCGCCGGACGGAGCGAGGTGCGGGGCGTGCGCGAGGGCGCACTGGAGGTGGCCGTGGCGGCGCCGCCGGTGGACGGCGCGGCCAACCAGGAGCTCGTGAGGGTGCTGGCCCGGCGGCTGGACCTCCCGCGGTCGGCCGTCCGACTGGTGCGCGGGGAGGGATCGCGCCGGAAGGTGGTGGCGCTCTCCGACCTGGACGAGGCGGAGCTGCTCCGCCGTCTGGCGCGAGGGTGAGCGCGCGTGACGCCGGCACGGCGGTTGGGTAGGCTCGACGCCCCATGGCGCGGCGCGGCTTCGTCAAGTACGAGGGGCTCGGCAACGACTTCGTCGTCTTCGACGCGGCCGACGAGCGCGAGGTGGGGCAGGAGGCCTCCGCGCGGATCTGCGACCGGCACTTCGGTGTGGGGGCGGACGGCGTCATCCTCTCCCTGCCGCCGCGCGATCCGGCGCACGCCGGGCGCATGCGCGTCGTCAACGCCGACGGCTCCGTCCCGGAGATGTGCGGCAACGGACTGCGCTGTCTCGCGCTGCACCTGGCGATCGGGCGCGAGCTGCCGGAGCGCGAGCTGGTGGTGGAGACGGACGCCGGGCCGCGCGCGTGCCGCGTGCTGCATCGCGGGGAGGACGAGGCGACGGTCCGTGTCGACATGGGACGGGTGCGCTTCACGGCCGAGCGGGCCCTCGCGGACCTCGGCGTGACCGTGGCGCTCGCCGACGCGGGCAACCCGCACGCGGTGCTCTTCGGCGATTACGCGCGCGCCGACGTGCTGCGGCTCGGGCCGGCGATCGCCACGCACCCCGCCTTCCCGGCGGGGATCAACGTGGAGCTGGCGCGCGTGCGGCCGGAGGGCATCGATCTGGTGGTGTGGGAGCGCGGCGTCGGCCTCACGCTCGCGTGCGGCACCGGCGCGTGCGCGACCGTGGCGGTGGCGCGGGCGAGAGGACTGGTCCCGGACGGCGCCGTCCGCGTGCGCCTCCCGGGCGGCGCGCTCGAGGTGGAGCAGGAGGGAGACCGGACGTTCATGACGGGGCCGGCGCGCCGCGTCTTCACCGGCGAGCTCGCGCCCGGGGTCGGCGGATGACCTCCCGGGGGGAAAGGTGAAGGTCCTGGTCGTCACGCAGGACGAGGCGACGCGCGCCACCATGGAGGCGTCGCTCATGGAGGGCGGCGAGACCTTCCTGCTCGCGACCGACATGGCGGCCGCGCTGACGACCGCGGTCGACGAGCTGCCGCGCGTGGCGGTGGTGGACCTGGCGCTCTCCGGCGCCGCGGGGCTCGCGCTGGTGCATCACCTGGTCGCCAGCTCGGCGCAGATCGCGGTCTACGCGCTGGCCGCGCCGCCCACCTTCGGGCTCGCGGCGGAGGCGATGTCGCTCGGCGCCGCGGGGATGCTGGTGGCGCCGCCCACCGGCGACGCGGTGCTGCGCGCGGTGGCCGATGTGCGCGCACGGACGGCGGTGGAGGAGCGCATCGCGCGGCTCGCCGCGGACGCCCGCGATCAGAGCGAGCTCATCGACGCGATGACGCAGGCGGTGTCCGCCGCGCGCACGGTGGACGCGCAGGCCCTCTCCGAGGCGACGGTGGCGCTCTTCCAGATCGCCAGCGGGGCGCGCGGCGTGGCGGTGTTCGGGACGGAGAGCGCGGCCGACGGGTCGCGCCCGCGTCTGGCGGTGTTCGGCACGGCCCTCGAGCTGCGCGACAGCTACAACGACCTGGAGCTCTCGCAGCTCGCCGCCAACCGGCAGGGGGAGATCCTCTCTCTGTCCAGCGAGTCTCGTTCGCTCGGGTGCGTGCTGCTGGAGCAGGCGGACCCGGCGCGCACCGCCCGGGTGCACCGGTGCATCGAGTTCGCGAGCACGCTGCTCCCGCTCGCCGCGATGGCGCGTGCCGCCGTGGGGGAGGAGGCGACGGTGCCGCGCAGCCGCGCGCTGCCGATCGAGGTGTTCGAACGTCTGGTGCAGCGCGAGGTGGACCTCGCTCGCACCGGGGGCGCGCCCCTCGCCATCCTGGCGGCGGTCTCCCCGGCCGGCGGCGCGGGCGTCGACACGGGCGCCCTCTCGCCCGCCCTCTCGGTGGCGGGTAGCGCGCTCGGCACGACGGCCGCCGGCGAGGCCTACGTGCTGATGCCCAAGGTGTCCGCCGAGCAGGCGCGGGCGATGCTGCTCGACCTCGCGGCGTGCGTGGGGCTGGCGGACGTCCCCGCCGACGGCGTGCGGGCGATGGCGCTCATCCGCCTCGCGCGGGCGCGCGCGCTGGAGTCCCGGCACTCTCCGGTGCGTGCGCACGACCTCTCCGGCGCCTCGCTCGCCGAGATCGCCGACCGCGTGCTGCAGAAGCCGCTGGTGGAGCAGTACCTGTCGTCCGCCTTCCCGCTCGACCTGGCCCTCGACGCCGCGCGGTCCGTCGTCCTTCACGCCTTCCGCCACGCGCTGCGCGCGGGCGCGGTGTCGGCTCACGTCGCCGCCAGCGACACCGCGCGGCTCGCCGGCGCGGCGGCCGACGGGTGCGCCGCGACGAAGGCCGAGCTTCGCACCCTGGACGTGAAGGGCGCGCCCGGCTGCGAGGGGATCGAGGTGCTGGTGGTGCACGGCGCCCGGGCCTCGTGGTCGATGATCGGCCGCGCCGGGCCGGAGCGCCTGCGGGTGGTGCACTCGTGCGACCCGACCTTCGCCGCGCTGCTGATGCGGGAGCTGGAGCGCGCGGCGATCAGGGAGGGGAAGGCGTCATGACGTCCCCGTCCGAGCGCATCCGCAGCTTCCGGGACGTGGTCCGGTCGGCGCACCCCGACGTGTCGCGCATCCAGATCGTGGTGTGCGGCGCGCCCGCGCGCATCTCCACCCTGGCGAGGGCGTCGCTGCGCATCGCCGCGTTCCGCCCGCCGCCGGTCGCCGCGCCGCTGGCGCCGGTGCCTTACGCCGTGGCGCTCATGCCGCTCGGCGACGACCTGGACATGGTGCTGATCGGGCTGCCGCTGGTGCCCGCCTACGCGCCGCTCTGGCCGCTGGCGCTCGCCGATGCCAACGCCATCGTGCGCCTGGACCCCGCCTGCGAGAGGCTCCTGGACGAGGCCTGCGCGGTGGTGGGCCGCACGGCCTTCGAAGTGGACGGCCTGGTCGCCGGCTTCTCGGAGGAGGACGAGGAGCACGTCGCCTCGCTCCTGCGCCACGCCGCCGAGCGCGCCGAGTACGCCTGAAGCGGCCGCTCAGGCCTCGACGATGGTGCCGACGGGCTCGCCGAAGACGACGCGCTTGATGTTGCCGCGCTGCGAGAGCTTGAAGACACGGATGGCCATGCCGTTGTCGCGGCAGAGCGTCACCGCCGTCTGGTCCATGACGCCGATTCGATCGGCCAGGAAGCGATCGAAGGTCATGCGCGTGAACATGGACGCGTCGGGGAAGCGGGCCGGGTCGCGGTCGTAGACGCCCTCGACCTTGGTGGCCTTGAAGAGGGCGTCGGCGTGGATCTCCATCGCGCGCAGGGCCGCGGCGGTGTCGGTGGAGAAGTAGGGGTTGCCGGTGCCGGCCGCGAAGATGACGACGTGCCCGTGCTCCAGGTGGCGGATGGCGCGACGGCGGATGTACGGCTCGGCGACCTGCCGGATCTCGATGGCCGTCTGCACGCGCGTGGGCACGCTCTGCTTCTCCAGGGCGTCCTGCAGGGCGAGGGAGTTGATGACCGTGGCCAGCATGCCCATGTAGTCGCTCTGCGCGCGGTCCATCCCGGCGCTCGCGCCCTTCAGCCCGCGGAAGATGTTGCCGCCGCCGACGACGATGCCGATCTGCACGCCCATGGCGTGCACCTCGCCGAGCTCCCTCGCGGTCTCGCGGAGGAAGTCGGGGTTGATGCCGAAGCCGCCCTCGGTGCCGCAGAGCGCCTCGCCGCTCAGCTTGAGGACGATGCGCCGGTAGCGGAGTCCGGGGTGCGGCGGAGGGGGAACGATGCTCCGCTCGTCACGTTCGGGGTCGGGGCGCATGCGCCCTGGTGTTACCTGTTAGGAGCGCCGGCCGCAACGCTCCGTGCTACATAGTCGCCCCATGAGGTGGCGGTCGCGAGTCGGGGCAGCTCTGGCGCTCGGGCTGGCGCTCGCCGCCTCCTCCGCCGGGTGCAACGGCTGCAACGAGGAGGCCCTCTCCGCGGACGCCGGCCCCGGGGACGGCGCCGCGACGTCCCAGCTCACGCCTGAGCAGTCGGCCAAGGTCCTGGCCCACGTGGGTGACGCCACCATCACCCTGGGCGACTACGTGGCCGCGCTGGAGCACATGGATCAGTTCGATCGCCTGCGCTACCAGTCGCCGGAGCGCCGCAAGGAGCTGCTGGAGGACCTGGTGCAGGTGGAGCTGCTCGCCCAGGACGCGACGGCCAAGGGCTACGACAAGGACCCGGTGGCGCAGCAGACCCTGCGCGCGACCCTGCGCGACGCCTTCCTGAAGGACGCGAAGCAGGGCGTCCCGCAGCCGAACGCCATCCCCGAGGCCGAGGTGCACGCCTACTACGACGCGCACAAGGCGGACTACCACGACCCGGAGCGCCGCCGGCTGTCGCTCATCGTCCTGCACGACGAGGCGTCGGCCAAATCGTTGATGGGTCAAGCAATGAAGGCCAACGCCGCGGAGTGGGGCCAGCTCGTGCGGGCGCACTCCCTCGACCTGCAGGCGCGCGCCAACGTGCCGGTCGACCTGGCGGGGGACTTCGGCATGGTCGCGCCCCCGGGGGACACGCGCGGAGACAACCCGCGCATCCCCTCCGAGGTGCGCGCGGCGGCCTTCCAGATCGCCAAGGTGGGTGACGTGCTCGACCACCCCGTCGCCGCGGGCGGCAAGTTCTACCTGGTGCGCCTCACGCAGAAGGTGGACGCGCACGATCGCTCCTTCGCCGAGGCGGAGCGGAGCATCCGGGTGAAGCTGGCGCAGGACAAGGCGCGCGCCAAGGAAGACGAGGCGCTGGCGCGGCTGCGCACGCAGTACCCGGTGAAGGTGGACGAGGCCGCGCTGGCGACGGTCAAGGTGGACCTGGCCTCCGACGCCGGCGCGGAGTAGCGCCGTGGCGATGCGGCAGCACGTCGGGGCCACGCCGGGGCGGTCCTTGCCGCTGGCGCCGGCGGCGCGCGCGCGGCCCGGGCGTCGAGACTGGCGCTGGCAGGTGCGCAACGCGCTGACCTCGGTGGACGCGCTGGACCGCGCGCTGCGCCTGACGCCGCGCGAGCTCGCCGGGGCGCGGCGGGCGGAGCGGCAGGGGCTGCCCATCTCGGTCACGCCGTACTACCTCTCGCTCGCCGATCGCGACGACCCGCGATGCCCGGTGCGCCTGCAGTGCGTGCCGGATGGCCGGGAGGCGCTGGAGGCGCCGGGGGACCTGCTCGACCCTCTCGGCGAGGTGGCGCACGAGGTGGCGCCGCACCTGGTGCAGCGTTACCCGGACCGCGCGCTCCTGCTCGCGACCGATCGCTGCGCGGTCTACTGCCGCTTCTGCACGCGCTCGCGCATCGTCGGCCACGGCGGCGGGGCGGCGTCGCTGGAGGCGCTGGCGCCCGCGCTCGCCTACCTGCGCGCGCACCCGGAGGTGCGCGACGTGATCGTCAGCGGCGGCGACCCCCTGGCGATGGCGACGGAGCGACTGGTGCGTGTCGTCGCGGCGGTCCGCGCGGTGTCCAGCGTGGAGACCATCCGGCTGGCGACGCGGGTGCCCGTGACGCTGCCCATGCGCGTGACGGCGGAGCTGGTGCGCGCGCTGCGGCCGCTGCACCCGCTCTGGGTGATGACGCACTTCAATCACCCGAAGGAGCTCACGCCGCAGGCGGTGCGAGCCTGCGCGCGCCTCGCCGACGCCGGCTTCCCGGTGATGAACCAGACCGTGCTGCTGCGCGGGGTGAACGACGAAGCCCCGACGCTGGAGGCGCTCTTCCGGGGGCTCGTGCGGGCGCGCGTCCGCCCGTACTATCTGCTCCAGATGGACCCCGTGCGCGGCACCTCGCACCTCCGGACACCCCTCGCGCGCGGCGTGGCGCTGATGGAGCGGCTGCAGGGCCGCCTCACCGGTATCGCGCTGCCGCGGCTGGTGTGCGACACGCCGGGCGGCAAGGGTAAGGTGCCGCTCGCGCCGGACTACGTCGCGCGTCGCGCGCCGGGGCGGACGACGCTGCGCACCTTCCGCGGGGAGCTGGTGGACTACGTCGATCCGCCGGACGAGGGCTCGTGAAGGCGTGGGCGGCAGTGCTGGGGCTCGCGCTCGCCGTCCCGGCGCACGCGGCGCTGGCGGACGACGGCGCGGTCGCGCCGAAGGGGACGGTGGAGATCACCACCAGCGACGGCCAGGGGAGCATCTTCCTCGACGGCCAGTCCGTCGGTGAGGGCTCCTTCCAGGGCGACGTCGCCGCCGGCGATCACCTCGTCGCGGTGGCGCGCGAGGGGTTCGTTCGCTTCGAGAAGAAGGTGAGCGTGCAGGCCGGCAAGACGCTGGTGGAGACGGTGACGCTCCATCGGGTGAGCGCGGCGCCGGTGGTGGTGGAGGAGCGATCGCTCGCCGGGTTCTACGGCGGCGTGCAGCTCTTCGCTCAGTTCCTCCCGGCGGGGGCGGGCGGCACGCTGGACACCTCGTGCGCGCTCCTCGGAGCCTCCGCGTGCGACACCGCGGCGCCGTACGGCGGCGGGCTGGCCGGCTACGTGGGCTACTCCTGGGACCCCGTGGCGCTGGAGCTCTACTTCGGTGGGAGCCTGGACTACCAGAACCCCAACGCCACCTTCGACGGCCAGGTGAAGCCGGGGAGCAACGCCCTCCTCACCGGCGTCGCGCGGGTGGAGGACTTCCGCATCCTGCGCGGCGGCGGCTTCGGCGCCATCCGCGCGCGGGTCACCACGCACGGCGAGCGGCTGCGGGCGAGCTTCGCCGTGGGCCTGGGGTTCGCGTACCGGGTGGTGGCGATGGACCGGCTGGCGACGTCCACCGACGGGCAGAACCTGGTCGACTACTTCACGCCCGACCCGCTCACCTACCTCTCGCCGGCGCTCTCGCTGGAGGCCGACCTGCACCTGCGTATGGGTCGGACCTTCGCCCTGGTCGCAGGTCTGGTGGTGTGGCTGGAGAACGCCGGCACCGCCATCGTGACGCCGTCGGACCCCGCGCGGTACCTCTACAACGCGCAGAACCCGGGCGTTCCCATCCGGACGCCGGACTACGCGCTGACGAGCGGCACGCAGTTCTTCGTCGGCCCGATGGTCGGCGCCCAGTTCGGCCCCTGAGGAGCAGGCGGAGCCACCGTGCGTCAGGGGGCGATGGTCATGTCCACCAGCACCTGACCCGCCATCGCGTCCTCGCCGCCACCGAAGCGGCTCACCGTGACGCCGCCGTTCGCCTGGATCGCCTGGCGGATGGTCTGGCACGACCCGCCGCAGACCCGCACGACGCCGCCGACCACGTTCCAGCCGTCGGCGGAGTTGTTGGCGAGGCCGCACGTCGCGTCCATGGGGATCGGGACCGACACCGGGACGCCGCCGGGCACCGGAACGGGCGGCACGTGAAGGGTCATCGACGCCTTGGAAGGGTCGGAGAGGTTGCCCGGCTTCTCGTACGCGCACGAGGCGAGGTCGGCGATGATCGTGCCGACGCCCTGCAGCACGTTCTGGTCGGAGGTCTGCGGGTCCTCCGCGTGGATCATGTGGTCGGAGGGGAGCGCCGCGTCCTGGGCGAACTGATCCGCCGCCGCCTGCCGCGCGAGCGGCGAGGCCTCGCTCGGGTCCTCGAGGGACAGGACGAAGGTCTCGGTCGTCGCCGCCGCGTTCTTCACCGCGAGCGCGGCGTTGCCCGAGCCACACTCGATGCCCGGGTCGGTGAGCGATCGGTTCGTGGCGACGACCACGACGCGCTTCTCGTAGCTGACGCTCGACCCATCGATCATCGTCGGGAACTGGGCCGCGAAGACGCCCGCCGGGTCGAGCGCGGCATCCAGGGCGAGGGGCGCGCCGGGTGGGAGCGTGGCGGTGGTGTCGAAGAGGGCGACGAGGGGGTTTTTCAGCACGCCGAGCTCGGCGTAGGCGCCGAGCTGCTTGCTCGCCGGAACGCCGGGAACGGTGAGCGGCGTCGCGTATCCCCCGGCGCTGCAGGAGTCGCCCAGGGTGGTGCCGGAGGGCAGGAAGCGGAAGCCGGCGACGGTCGCCGCGAAGACGGGATCCGCGAGGGCGACGTCCAGGAGCTGCACCAGCTTGGCCTGCCCCGACTGCTGCGGACCGAGATACGAGGCCATCGTGGCGCCGCGGTCGACGAGCAGGTAGAGCGCGGCGCGGGCCGGGCGCAGCGCGACGGTGTTCTGGTCGTGCGCGCAGAGCGGCTGGTAGACGTTCTTCGACGCGCAGGTGCGGCTCGCGGCCACGCTGAGCACCCGCGGGGCGTGGCCCTGCGCGTCGCCGTGGCACAGGCCGTCGGCGAGCTGGAAGCGGTTGGGGTGACCCTGCGGGTCGGGCAGGAAGAAGCCCTCGTCGTGGTCCTCGTCCAGCACCTCGGCGCGGTAGCCCTCGTAGATGACGCGGACGTTCATGCCGGCGGTCCCGAGGCTCGCGCCGTCGGGGACCTCGTAGACGCAGTTCTGCGCGTCGACGACCGTCGGGCCCACGGCGTCGCCGAGGCAGGCGTTCTCGTCGAAGCAGGTGTTGCCGGAGCCGAAGATCAGAATCATCGGCGTAGGGCGGGAGCGCGGCCACGTCGGTGAGCGAGGGCATGCACGTGCCCCCGCGGCACGACTGATCGCCCGGGCAGTCGACGCCGTAGCAGGAGTAGCGGAGCGGCATCGGCACGTAGAGGTTCTTGTCCTGCACGTACGGCTGGGTGGAGCGGCGCAGGAGCTGGCCCACGTTCTTGTTGGGGTCGTTCGCGGTGGAGATCGTCGGGATGATGCAGTCGTCGGCGCCGGTGATGTCCGCCTGGTTGGTCAGGTCGTCCTTGCTGCGACGGAAGCCGACGACCGTGACGGTGACGGGCGAGTCGGGGCTGCTGGTGGACTCCGGGGCCAGGGCGAGCGACTGCGGCAGGCGCGCCCGGCCGTCGACGACCGGGTAGGTCGCGCAGAACCCGCGGGTGCCGCCGGTGGAGGCGGTGATGCGCACCGTCTGGATGTCGTCGGGGACGCGGATCTGCGAGACGACGCCGACCGTGAACTGCGTGGCGGGGCTGGAGGTGCACGCCGCCGCGGCGACGGTGAGCGCCAGCGCGGCGAGGGCCGTCGTGCGCAAGGTGAAGGGGGTCATCGTCGTCGCGTCTCCTAGAAGTGAACGTTGGTAAGGCCCCAGCCGCGCCCTGCGGCGAGTGTGCCCGGGACGGGGTCGTGCCCGGGCGCGGCGAAGATGAATGCGCTGGCGACGATGCCACCGGCGACGATCGCCACGGCGCCCGCCGCCCACCAGATCCACGTCTTGGCGGTGTCGAGGGAGACGGGCATGTCGCGGCGCTTGTCGTCGCCGACGGTGACCTCCAGGATGCGCGTGTAGTAACCGTCCTTCTTCACGACGAGCTGGTGGCTGGAGTCGGAGGCGACGGGGCCCTCCCAGGTGGACTCCCCGACGGTCTTGCCGTCCAGCTCGATGAGCGCGCCCACCGGGTGGGTGGTCACGTGGAGGATGCCCTCGTGACGGCGCCGCGAGAGGGCGATCTCCAGCGAGAGCGGCGTGTGGTAGACGACCTTCACCTCGCGCCGCCCGGTGACCCAGTCGTCGGCGCGCGCCTCGAAGACGTGCGGCCCCTCCTGCACGTCGGCGTCGAAGGGGGCGTTTCCGACGTCGCGACCGTCCAGCAGCACCACGGCGTGCGCCGGGCCGGTGACCGAGACGGTGACGTGGGCGGTGCGCACCGCGGGGTCCAGCTTCACCGTGAGGTGCTCCGGCCGGTTGCTCACCGCGTCGATCTTGCGCCGCGCCGGCAGGAAGCCCGCCTTGGTGATCTTGACGGTGTGCGGGCCGGTGTCGATCGGGACGGGGCCGTCCAGCGGTGAGGTGCCGACGACGTCGTCGTCCACGCGCACCTCCGCGCCGGGCTCGCTCACGGTGATCTCCAGCGTCGTCACCAGCGCGTCCAGCGCGCTCAGCGCCCCCTTGGCGGCCTCCACCTCGTCCTTCGGCAGGGTGCCCGCGCCCTCCCCCAGCTCGCGCCGCAGGTACTCGGCGGCCTTGTGGTAGTGGTGCAGGTTCTTCTCGCAGACCGCGACGTTGAGCAGGACACGCGGGTTCTTGGAGATCTCGTAGGCGCGCAGGAACTCGTCGCGCGCGCGGAGCCAGTCCTGCTGGCCGGAGAGGGTGTTCGCGTTGTCCCAGTTCGCCCGCGCGGCGGCGGGCAGCTCGGCGCGCACGGTCTTCTTGTGCGCGGCCATCGCCGGGGTGGCGAGCGCGAGGGTGAGGACGAAGCAGAGGAAGTGTGAGCGTCGAAGGCGCATCGTCAGTGAACGAGCTTGAGGTTCTCGAGGCCGCCGTGCGAGGCGGTCGCGTGCGCGGTGGCGGTGGAGGAGGGAGGCTTCGCCGTGGGCGTGGCGCTCGCGCTCGGCGTGGCGCTCGCGCTCGGCGCGGCCGACGCCGAAGGCCCCGGGGCGATCGGTGCGCTCGCGACGGGCGGCGTCGCCACCGATGTGGAAGGCGCGGGGGCGATGGGCGGCGTGGGCTGGCTCGCGGCGGGCGTGGGTGCCGACCCGCGCGCCACGACGATCGCCGCCGAGGCGACCACCGAGACGCCCAGGATGACCGCCGCCGCGACGAGCGCCCGCCCGCGTGGGGCCCGCGCGGCCACCGGCACGGGCTCGCCCTCCGCGGTGGCGGAGAGGTCGGTGGGCGGCCGCTCCGACGCCGCCCGCACGCCGGTGGCGGGGACGTCGGGGGAGTACTGCGTCGAGGCGAAGGCCTCTCCCAGGAGGGAGTTGGAGGGCGGGGGTAGTTCGTCGCCGGCGTGCAGGACCGCCACCGGCTCCACGTCCGGCGCCTGGAAGGCGCGCAGGCGCGCGAGCTCCACGGCGCTGCGCGCGTCGCAGAAGGGTGCGAGGGCCTCCGCCATCTCCTTCGCCGAGGCGTAGCGCTCCTCACGCTCGCGCGCGAGCGCCTTGTGCACCGCGGCCTCGAGGCCGGGCGGCAGGTCCTTGCGGTGCTCGCCGAGCGGCGACGGGTCGGCGGTGAAGAGCTTGAAGAGCACCTCGGTGAACTCGCCCGTCTCGGTGTGATAGGGCGTGCGCCCCGAGAGCAGCTCGTAGGCGACGACGCCCGCGGAGTACAGGTCGGAGCGGTGGTCGACCTCCTTCGGGTTGCGGCCCTGCTCCGGCGACATGTACAGCGGCGTCCCCAGCGCGGCGTTCGTCCGGGTGATCTGCGCGCCGCCCGGCTCCTGCACCTTGCTGATGCCGAAGTCGAGCACCTTGACGAAGTCGCGGTCGCCCTCGTGCGAGACGACGAAGCAGTTGGATGGCTTGAGATCCCGGTGGACGATGCCCACGGCGTGCGCGGCCTGAAGCGCGCGCAGGATCTGGACGACGAAGTGCATGGCGCGGGGCACCGGGAGCCCGCCCTGCTGGCCCTCCCGGTCGAGGATCTGCGCCAGGTCCTCGCCCTGCAGGTGCTCCATCACCAGGTAGGGCACGCCCTCCGACGTCTTGGCCACGTCCAGCACCGAGACCACGTGCTCGCTCTTGATCCGGGAGGCGGCGACCGCCTCGTTCATGAAGCGCTCCACGGCCGAGGGGGCGGCCAGCGCGCCGGGGGACATGAACTTGAGGGCGACCCGCGCCTTGCGAAGAAGGTGCGTGGCCTCCAGCACCGCGCCCATGCCTCCCTCGCCGATCCGGCGCTCGACCCGATACTTCCCGTCGATGACCGCCCCTACCTTGGGGTAAAACGCTTGGTCGTAGAGCTGCGTCATCCGGGATCCTGAGGATAGAGCCCCGGGTGCGGAGCCGCCACCCGAGGTTGGATCCCCCACCATGACCACCCCTTCCAAGCCCCCGCCCCCGCCCATCGTCCGTCTCGACGAGATGAACCGCCGCGCCCTCGCGGGGGGCGGGGAGGCGCGCGTCAAGAAGCAGCACGAGTCCGGCAAGCTCACCGCGCGCGAGCGCATCGACCTGCTCCTCGACCCGGGCTCCCTCGTCGAGCTCGGTCGCTTCGTGACCCACCGCTGCACCGAGTTCGGCATGGAGCAGCAGAAGATCCTCGGCGACGGGGTGGTCACCGGCTACGGCACCGTCGACGGCCGGAAGGTGTTCGTCTTCGCCCAGGACTTCACCGTCTTCGGCGGGTCGCTCTCCGGCGCCTACGCGCAGAAGATCTGCAAGCTGATGGACATGGCCATGAAGGTGGGCGCGCCGGTCATCGGCCTCAACGACTCCGGCGGGGCGCGCATCCAGGAGGGCGTCGAGTCGCTCGCAGGCTACGCTGACATCTTCCTGCGCAACACGATGGCGAGCGGCGTCATCCCGCAGATCAGCGCCGTCATGGGCCCGTGCGCGGGCGGCGCCGTCTACTCCCCCGCCATCACCGACTTCATCCTGATGGTGGAGGGCACCAGCTACATGTTCATCACCGGCCCCGACGTCATCAAGGCGGTGACGCACGAGGAGGTGACGAAGGAGGACCTGGGCGGCGCCGGGGCGCACGCCTCCAAGAGCGGCGTGTGCCACCTCACGTCGCCCGACGACAAGACGTGCATCGCCCAGGTGCGCTCGCTGCTCGCGTACCTGCCGTCCAACAACCAGGAGGACGCGCCGGTCCGCCCGACGAGCGACCCGCCCACGCGCGAGGTGCCGGAGCTGGACACGGCGGTCCCCCTCGACGCGAGCAAGCCGTACGACGTGAAGGACGTCATCTCCCTGGTCGTGGACGACGGCGTGCTCTTCGAGATCGCCGAGCACTATGCGCCGAACATCGTCGTCGGCTTCGCGCACATCGGCGGGCGCGCGGTGGGCATCGTCGCCAACCAGCCGGCGGTGCTCGCCGGGGTGCTGGACATCGACGCGTCGATGAAGGCGGCGCGCTTCGTCCGCTTCTGCGACTGCTTCAACATCCCGCTGGTCACCCTGGTGGACGTCCCCGGCTTCCTCCCCGGCACCGACCAGGAGTACGGGGGCATCATCAAGCACGGCGCCAAGCTGCTCTTCGCCTTCGCCGAGGCGACCGTGCCGAAGGTGACGGTCATCCTGCGCAAGGCCTACGGCGGCGCGTATGACGTCATGGCGAGCAAGCACATCCGCGCCGACATCAACCTCGCCTTCCCCACGGCGGAGATCGCGGTGATGGGCCCGGACGGCGCGGTGAACATCGTGCGCCGCAAGGAGATCGAGGCGTCCAAGGACCCGGCCGCCGCGCGCGCTGCCTTCGCCGCCGACTACCGCGAGAAGTTCGCCAACCCGTACAAGGCGGCGGAGCTCGGCTTCGTGGACGAGGTCATCTACCCGCGCACCTTGCGAGCCCGTTTGCACGGCGCGCTCGAGCTGCTGAAGGACAAGCGGGACGACAACCCGCCGAAGAAGCACACCAACATCCCGCTTTAACGGGAGGGGCGGCACGCGCCGCCCCTCCCCGCCCAAGTGAATTGGGCGGGGCCCCACCCCACGCGGGCCCTCCGCTACGCGTCGGGGCGTGGCTGCTGGCACGGGAGTGGCGGGCTGCCGGGCACGCGCCGCCCCTCCCCGCCCAAGTGAATTGGGCGGGGCCCCACCCCACGCGGGCCCTCCGCTACGCGTCGGGGCAGTGACTGCTGGCACGTGAGTGGCGGCGTGCCGGGCACGGCGCCTCCCCGCCCATCCCTCGCCGCCACTGAAAAGTTGGCCCCTCCTTGCCGAACCTCTTATCCGCAAACGAGACGGTTCGCGTCCGCGCAAACCGACTCTCGGAGGAGCCCATGAGCAGCGAAGGCGATCGACGCGCCCCCGGCGCGACGCGAATTCCGTTTGAGGCGTTGGTGGAGGTGGGGACGACCCTCGGACCGCCGTTCGAGGCGGAGGCGGTCGACGTGTCCGGCGACGGCATGCACCTGCGCACTGCGTACCTGCCCGAGGTCGGACAGCCGCTCACCTGCCGCTTCGACGCCGGCCACGACGGCACCATCACCGCCCAGGGCGAGGTGGTCTGGCAGGAGGAGATGGGGCGAGGCGGCGAGTTCGGCCTGCGCTTCACCGACCTGGACCAGGAGAGCGAGCGCGCCCTCGGCCGCATCGTCGGCGTGAAGGGCAACGAGATCGCCCCTCAGGCGCCCGGCTCCAAGGTGCGGCTGCACATCGAGGGCCTCGGCTTCCCGATGCGCGCGCGCATCAAGGACGCCTCCCAGAAGAAGCTCACCGTCGGCAACGAGCTCGGCTTCCTGCAGGTCGGCAAGGAGCTGGAGCTGGAGGACGCCGAGACCGGCGCGAAGCGCCCCGCGCGCATCGACCGCGTCGAGGTGGAGATCGACCAGGAGTCGAAGATCCCCCGCCTGGTGGTCGGCCTGCGCTACGCCGACGAGGAGGAGTCGGTCCCCATGACGATGGACGCCATGGACGCCGAGGCCCCGCGCGACTCCACGCCGGAGCCCAGCGTGATGGACGGCGGCATGGATGACGTCGAGGTCCCCGCCGCCGCGGAGCAGGCGCCGCTCGACATGCGCGGCGCCATCGCCCGCGGCGCCGCCAAGGTGACCCCCGCGCTGCTCACCTTCGCCAACCGCGCGAAGGTCACCGCCGCCGTCCTCTGGGCGAAGCGCAAGCGCGCGGCGTCGGCGGCCGAGCCGGTGCGCCGCACAACCGCGCCGCCGCCCGCCGGCGCGCTCACCTCCAGCGGCCGCAAGGTCGTGCGCGGAGAGGTCGGCCCGGTCGCGGTGACCGCCTCCAAGCTCTCCTGGAAGAAGCTGGACACCAGGCGCAAGATCGCCGCCGGAGCCGCCGCCGGGCTCGCCGCGACGCTCGCCTTCGCCGCGCTGCACCACACGTCCGCGCCGCCGCCGGTGGCGCCCGCTCCGCTCCACGCTGCCGCCGCCGTCGCGCCGCCGCCGGTGGAGACCGCGGCCCCGCTCCCCACGCAGCTCGCCGCGGCGACGCCGCCGCCGCCGGTGGCCGCCCCCGTCTTCGACGACCCGCCGCCGGAGCGGCATCATCACCACAGCAAGCCGGTGCACGTGACGCCCTTCGGGTACGGCACCGTCCATCACGGCAACGTGCTCAAGCTCCACATGGACGGCCCGATCGAGAGGATCAACGGCGCCACCCTGCCCACGGGCTTCGCCGTCTCCGTCCCCGGCCGCCGCTCTCTCGAGCCCGCCGGCCCGCTCGCCGCGCGCGACGCGCGCATCGCGTCGATCAAGGTGACCAACGATCACGGCGGCGCGGTGCTCAACGTGTCCTTCAAGGACGGCGTCCCGAGCTACCTGGTGCGCGCGCACCACGACATCCTGGAGATCCTGCTGGCGCCCATCGGCCGCGCGAAGACGGCCGAGCACGCCAGGAGCTCCGGCCACGGCAAGACGACGACGCATCACGCGCCCTCGCACCACCGCTCCCGCCACCACACCCATCACAAGAAGTGATCAGCGGCGACCGCGACCCTTGCGCGTGACGCGCGGGAGGGCGGTGCGGCTGGTGGCGCACAGGTCCCAGCCGTCACGCTCGCCGCGCTCGAGGCGCCGGGCGCCGGCGTAAGCGATCATCGCGGCGTTGTCGGTGCAGCTCCTCGGGTCGGGGAGGAAGGCGCGCATCCCGCGGGCCGCCGCCAGCTCGGTGACTCGCCGCCGGAGCTCGCCGTTCGCCGCCACGCCGCCCCCCAGCACCACGTCGCGCACGCCCTCGGTCTCGGCGGCGCGCATCAGCTTGGCCGCGAGCACGCCGGTGACCGCGCGCTGGAACGACGCGCACACGTCCGCCACCTCGAGCCCCGGATCCTCGCGCACGCGGGCGGCGACCGCGGTCTTGATGCCGGAGAAGCTGAAGTCCAGGCTGCGATCGTGCGCCATGGGCGCGGCGAGGCGCACCGCTTCGGCGCGCCCCTTCGCCGCCAGGCCGTCGACCACCGGCCCGCCCGGGTAACCCAGCCCGAGGACCTTGGCGACCTTGTCGAAGGCCTCGCCCGCCGCGTCGTCGCGCGTCGCGCCCAGCTCGCGCACCGCCTCCGCCGTGACGCCGTCGACGCGGTAGATGGCGGTGTGCCCGCCGGAGGCGAGCAGGGCGACGAAGGGCAGCTCCGGCAGCGGCCCGGGCGCCTCGCCGTCGCGGCGCAGGAACACCGCCAGCAGATGACCCATCAGGTGATCCACGCCGACGAGAGGCTTGCCGGCGCCCCACGCCATGCCCTTCGCGACCTGCACGCCCACCAGCAGCGCCCCCACCAGGCCAGGCCGGCTGGTCACCGCCACGCCGTCCACGTCGGCGATGCCCACGCCTGCCGCGGCGAGCGCCTCGCGCACCACCGGCACCACGTTCTTCGCGTGGTCCCTCGAGGCGAGCTCCGGCACGACGCCGCCCCACTCCGCGTGCAGGCCCACCTGGCTGTGCACCACGTCGGACAGCACGCGCCCGTCGTCGGCGACGACCGCGGCGCCCGTCTCGTCGCAGGAGGACTCGATGCCCAGCACCAGCATGGGACGCTACGTATCGCACGCGGGCGCATCCGGCGCACGTGTGCGCCGCGCGCGGTGGCCCTACGCTCCCGCCATGGACCTGCGCGAGATGCTCGAGCGGACCCGGCGCATCGCGGTGCTGGGCATCAAGACCGAGGCTCAGGCGGATCAACCCGCCTTCTACGTCCCGGAGTACCTGGTGGAGGTGGGCTACGACGTCGTGCCGGTGCCCGTCTACTACCCCGACGTGACCACCATCCTCGGGCGCCCGGTATACCGCACGCTCGCGAGCATCCCCGGCGAGGTGGACATGGTGAACGTCTTCCGCCGGCCGAAGGATCTGATGGCCCACCTGGACGACATCCTCGCCAGGCGGCCGCGCTTCGTGTGGCTGCAGTCGGGCATCACCCACCAGGAGCTGGCGCGCCGCCTGGGCGAGGCGGGGATCGAGGTGGTGCAGGACCGGTGCATCATGGTGGACCACCGGCGGCTCGTCGCCGGGGCGGCACGCGCCGCCCCGCCCCGATGAAGTGAATTCGTGGGAGCCCCCACGCCACGCGGGCGCGATCCGGGACGCTCCTTCAGAGGAGGAAGGAGACGCCGACCGAGATGGACGGGTAGCCCACGCGCATGGTGAGCGCGACGTGCTCGTTGAAGTGAAAGCGGCCGCCCACGTAAAACACCGGCGTGATGCCCGTGTCCCCCGGACACCCGTTGGTGCCGGGCGGGCAGTAACCGGTCGGGAAGAACGCGTGGTAGATGGCGAGGCCTGGCTCGCCGAAGACGCTCCAGCGCTTGGCGACGTAGAAGTTCCACTGCAGCGCGACGGGGAAGAAGAGGTAGTCGGCGTCGCAGTAGATGTTGCGGAAGCACCCGCCGTAGTGGACGAAGTCCAGCCCGAAGGAGATCGCGACGCTGTTGTTGATCTGCGGGACGAACCCGTTCTTGACGAGGTTGATGGACGCGCGGAAGCCGGCGCCGAAGCCGAGGTCCGCGGCGTAGAAGCCACCCCAGCCGAGGAGGCCGTGCGGCTCGAGCTCGACGATGTAGTTGGGATGATCGCCGGGGGTCTTGATCGTGGCGTCGCCCGCGAAGGCCGTGCCGGACACGCCGGCGGCCGCGAGGGCGAGGGCTGCTGCAACGACGGAGGGACGAAGCTTTCTCATCGAGGGATCCTCTCTGTGCGGCACGTTGACCACCATATTCCATCTCGGGCCGTGCGGACGAGCCCCTCGCGCTCGTAGCGCGCGAGGAGCCTGCTGACCGTCTCGAGGGTGACCGCCAGCATGCCCGCCAGATCGCGACGCCGCAGCGGCAGCCCGATGAAGCGACCTTGACCCACCGGCGAGCCGTAGCGGGTGGCCAGGTCGTCGAGCACGCGGGCCAGGCGCTCCTCCACCGTGCCGACGGCGACGTCCTCCACGCGCCGGACCATCGCGCGCAGCGCCTGACCCGCCGCGTCGTCCAGGGCGTCGGCGAGGGATGCGTCGGCGTGCGCCGCCTCGCGCAGCGTCGCGTCGGGGATGCGCACGGCGACGCACGGGCGCATGGCCGTGACGGAGTAGGGCGACACCGCCTCCGCGCGCGCCGGCACCCGCGCCACGAGGCATGGCCCGCGAAGCAGGTCGAGCACGATCGCCGGGCGCCGCGCGTCGGTCCGGCACGTGGTGCGCGCCGCGCCGCTCAGCAGGGCGGCGAGTGTCCCGCTCGAGGCGCCCTGGGTCACCAGGTTGGAGCCGGACGCCACGCGCACCACCTCCGCGTGCACCGCAAGGCGGTGGCGCGTCGATGCGTCCACCGAGGGAAGCACCGCGTCCAGGATGGTCACGTCCAAGGCTCCCGCGGGAAGCGCGGGCGGGCGGCCCGAGGGGCGCGAAGACTGGGTCACCTCTCCAGCGTAGCGCCTCGCCAGCCGCCGCGTTGTATGGCAAGACCGCCAGTCCCCGATGCGGTGCCTTCGCGGACTGCCCCTCTGCGTCCTGCTGGTCGTGGCGCTCGCCGCGCGCGCGGCGGCGGCCGGCGACGACGACGTCCCCGAGGACGTGCTGGTGCGCGGGTCGCAGTCGGGGGGCTTCAGCACCAGCGCGGGCGTGGACGACTCCCCCCGGGAGATCACCGACGCCGCCAGCCTGATCGACCCCATGCCCGGCGTGCACGTCCGCCGGCTCGGCGCCGACGACGGCTTCGCCACGCTCTCCATCCGCGGCTCCTCCTCCAACGAGGTGGCCTTCTACTTCGCGGGCGTGCCGCTCCTCGGTGGCTCCGATCCCACCGTGGACCTCTCCACGCTCCCCCTCTGGCCCGGCTCGCGCGCGCGCGTCTACCGCTCCTTCGCGCCCGCCACGCTCGGTCCGGGCTCGCTCGGCGGCACCCTGCAGCTCGACCCGCCGTCCGCCTCCGGGCCCGCGCGCACCGAGACGTGGTCCGCCGCCGGCTCCTTCGGCGCGATGCGGCTGCGCGCCGGCGACGTGCGTGATCTCGGCGGGGGCGTGCGTCTGGCGACCGGTCTGAGCGCCGCGCGTGCCGACGACGACTTCACCTACATCGACCCGCTGGTGCCCGGCGCGACGCGCGTGCGCCTCAACGCGGGCTTCGCCGAGGCGAGCGGCCTGGCGTCGGCCAGCGTCCCGATGAAGCTGGGGCGCGACCGCACCGGCTACCTGCACGTGACCACGCTGCTGCAGGCGCGCGAGCAGGGGCTGCCGGGCACCATCTTCGCGCCGACGCCCTCCCAGCGGCTCCGCACCGATCGCGAGCTCGCCACCGCCGCCGCGACACTGCCGTACGCGCCGGGAGTCTTCTCCGTCCAGATCTGGGGGCTGCGTCAGGGCGCCGACTTTCGCGACGGCGACCCGCTGCCCGGCTTCGGCGCGTCGCTCGAGAAGACGACCATCACGCAGGCAGGCGGCGCCTTCGGCTGGCGTCGCGTCTTCGGCCCGCTGCGCGCGTCGGTGCGCCTCGACGCGCGGGGCGAGCGCTACGCGCCCGGAGCGTACATCGGCCCCACCCTCCCCATCCCGGCGACACGCGTCGCGGGCGGCGCCGGCGCGGACCTCTCGTGGCGGCCGTGGCGTCACGTGGAGCTCGCGGCGAGCGGCCGGGTGGACGCGTGGGTGGACGGGAGCGCTGCGACGCCGGCCCCGCAGGGCGACGTGCGGCCCACCGGGCACGCGGGCGTGGAGGTCTCGCGCGGGCCGTGGACGTTCGCCGCGCACGGCGGCGTGACCGCGCGCCCGGCCAACTTCGTCGAGCGCTTCGGCACGCCGGGAGGCTTCGTCGCGACGCCCGACCTGAAGCCGGAGTCGGCCGTCACCGGCGACGCCGGCGTCCGCTTCCACGAGCGCTGGGGCGCCTTCACGCTCGGCGCCGAGATCGACGGCTTCGCCACGCGCGCCGACGACCTCATCCTCTTCGTGCCCGTCGGCGCCGAGCGCCTGCTCAAGGCGGAGAACATCTCGCAGGCGACCCTCGCCGGCGCGGAGCTCGACGTGGCCGCGCGATTTCGCGGCCTGCGCCTGCGCGGTGCCTACACGGGTCTCTTCACCCAGAACGACGGCGCCTGCTACTCCGGCGCCTGCCCCCCGCTCCCCGGGCGCCCCGCGCACGACGTGGTCGCCGACGTGAGCTACACGCTCGGTCCGCTCACCGTGCGCTACGGGCTGGACGGCCTCTTCGGCACCCACTTCGACCAGGCCGGCACCATCGAGGTGCCCCCGCGCGTGCTCCAGTCCGCGGGCGTGAGGCTGGACGTACCCGGCGTGCGCGGGGTCCGCCTCGCCCTGGACGTGCGCAACCTCTTCGACGTGCGCGCTGCCGACTACGCCAACACCTTCGATGACACGAGGACGCGGTACCCCATCGGCGACGTGTACTTCTATCCGCTCCCCGGCCGCAGCTTCCTCCTCAGCCTCCGGATCGATCGCGTGGCCCCGTGAGCCCGTCGTCGCCCCGTCACGTCAGGGCATGGGGTGAGCGTCGAAGAACTGGACCATCGTCTCGGTCGCGCTGATGTCGGTGCTCGTCTTGCCGACGAGCGGCACCGGCACCCCGCCCGGCCAGGTGTGCCCGCCCTGGTCGATCTTGCAGTGCACGACGTCGCCCTGCCCCTTGCACGTACCCCACGCCGTGCAGGTGGCGTCTCCGTGCTGGTAGATCGTCGTCGGGCCGGAGAGGCAGCCGTTGTGGTCGATCCAGAACTGCAGGCTCTCCTGCACCGAGCGGAACGCCAGCACCGGCCCGATGTTCACCGGGATGATCGGGGTGCCGCCGGTGTACGGGACGATCGGGTCGGAGGAGCCGTGGAACTCCAGCACCGGCACCGGCCGCGAGGGCTTGCACTGCTCCGGCGGGATCCCGAGCTGCCCGGCCACCGGCGCGATGGCGGCGAAGGTGTCGGCCATCTCGCACGCGAGGCGGTAGGCGAGGAAGCCTCCGTTGGAGTAGCCCGTGGCGTAGACCCGGCGCGGGTCGATGCAGTAGTCGCTCTCCAGCCGGGCCAGCAGGTCCCGGACGAACTGCACGTCGTCCACCGCGTCCACCCACGCGGTGCCGCAGCAGTCGCCGGCGTTCCAGCTCGTGGCGACGCCCTCGGGGTAGCCCACGACGTAGCCGTGGCTGTCGCTGGACTTGTCCATGCGGGAGATGACCTCCTGCTCCAGCGCGTTGTTGGTGAAGCCGTGGAAGTTGAGCACCAGCATGGTGCCGGCGGCCGGGTCGTAGCCGGCGGGCACGTGGAGGATGGTCGTGCGCGGGATGCCGCCGGAGGTGATCACCAGCGTGCGGCTCCCCGAGCCCTGCGTCTTGCCGGAGCAGGTGAAGGCGCCCGCGTCGCCCGCGCCGGCGTCGAAGGTGGGGTTACCCGCGGTGCCCGCGTCGGGATCCGGATCCGCGGTGGGGTACGCACCGTCGAAGTCCAGGTACGCGTCGAGCGACCCGGCGTCGGCGGGGGTGCCCTCCCAGTGGCCGGGGTCGTCGCCTGTCGTCCCGCATGCCGCCAGCAGCGGCAACGAGAGCAGCACGACAACGCCCTGACGCATCCGGGGCCCTTACCATGGGGTGTGGGCGAAATCTCCCCTGGGCGGCAAATACCTCACGGCGGGTTTGCGCCGGGCAGCACGACACGGAAGACCGTACCCAGCCCGGCGAGGCTCTCCACCTCCAGCTCGCCGCCCGCCGCCCGCACGATGCCCTCGCAGACGGCGAGGCCCAGCCCGCGGCCGGCCGGCGGCTTGGTCGTGAAGAAGGGGTCGAACACCCGACCGCGAATGGCGGCGGGGATCCCCGGCCCGTTGTCGGCCACCTCGATGACGGCGCGTCCCTCCGCGGAGCCGGTGCGGACCCGGATCTCGTTGCGCAGGGCCTGCGCCGGGTCGAAGGACTGCGCGGCGTTGACGATCAGGTTGATCACCACCTGCGCCAGACGCGCCTCGTGGATCCGGACAGGCGGAGCGCCACGGTCCTCGTGGGTGAGCTGCGCCCGGCCCGCCACGTCCGGAGCGCAGGCCTCCAGGGCGAGCCCCACCGCGTGGGCGGCGTCGCAGGTCTGCTCGACGTCGTCGTCCTCCTGCCGCGCGAAGATGCGCAGGCACCCGCTGATCGTCCGCATCCGCTCCGCGCCCTGCCGGGCGGCGGCGAGGGCCGCGCGGACCTCCGGGGCGGCGGTGCCGTCCAGCTCGTCCTCCGCGTACTCCAGGTTGGCGAGCAGGAAGGCGAGGGGGTTGTTGATCTCGTGCGCCACGCCCGCCGACAGCGCTCCGAGGGACGCCATGCGCTCGGTGAGAAGCTCGCGGAGGGTGACGCGGCGCTGCTCGGTCGTGTCGCGGAGCACCAGCAGCACCTGGTCCTCACCCAGGCGCTTCATCCGGACCTCGCGCGCGCGGGGCCGCCCGCTGACGGGCACCTCGTAGTCGAAGGCCTGGGGGCGTCCGGTCTCCAGCACCGCCTGCAGCCGCTCCTCCAGGCGGTCCACGGGCACCACCACCTTCGCGTGCTGCCCGATCAGCTCCTCTGGCGGGGGCAGGGGCACCTCCTGGGCAGGCTTGACGTCGGTGATGGTCCCCTCCGAGTCCACCAGGACGAGGGCGTCGGGGAGGGCGTCGAGCATGGCAAAGGGCCTGGGCCGGGCGTGGTGGGTGCCGCTCGCTTCAGCGATCCAGCGTCCGTGGTGTGCGACTCTTTCGCCCATGAGAGACCTGTCCGGCAGGGTGTCGTGGCGTCCTTGTCAGCCCATACGGCCGCCTGCCGCGCCGATTCAGTCCCCGACCCCGGCTCCGGGCAGGAGCCCCGCCGCCCCTCGGCTTCGGCTCGAGGCTTGTGCTAGGGTCCGCACCTCGCCATGAGCCAGCCCAATGCACCCCAGCAGGCCAACGCCGGCATCACCCTGAGCGGCGGCGCGGCCATCCTCGCCCCCATCACCGCATTCCCCAACGGCGTGCCGTCCAACGCCCTCGTCCTCATCCCCCTCGGCCCCAACGGGGCGCCGGTGGAGAAGAAGGTGGTCGACGGCCCGGTCGCCCTCTCCCTCGACGAGGTCTGGAAGCTCCTCGGCTTCAACGGCCCGGCGGTGCAGGTGCAGGACGATCAGGGCCGCCCCATCGCCATCGGCCTGGAGGACCTGCTCGGCGGTCTGGAGAAGCACTGGACCGAGAACCAGGACGACCTGATGCGCGGCCGCATCTTCGCCCAGGAGCTGATGAAGTACGGCCGCAACGAGAAGGCCGAGAAGGTGCTCTCCAAGATTGTCGCGCTCGGCGGTGATGGCGACGACTGGCTCGGCCTGGGCGTCGCGCAGCTCAACCAGGAGAAGTGGGACAAGGCGGAGGCCACCCTCAAGGGCGCGCAGAACCTGATGAAGGACAACCCCTTCCCCTCCCTGCACCTGGCGAAGGTCGCCGCCGGCAAGAAGGACAAGAAGGCGGAGCGAGAGTCCGTCGACCGCGCCATCTCCATCGCGCCCAACTCGGTGGACGCGTGGGCCTACCTCACCAACGTGCTGCGCGAGCAGGACGGCGAGGACAAGGCCGTCAAGGCGGTGGAGGAGCTCGCCAACGCCCCCGTCAACGCCAAGACCGCGGCGCCGTACATCGCGCTGCAGGGCTTCTACGCCTCCGAAGAGAAGACGCGCGACAAGGCCATCGGCTTCGCCAAGAAGGCGGTGGAGCGCGCGCCGGAGGATCCCCTCGCGCTGCTCTGCCTCTCCGCCCTCTACGGCCAGGCCGGCAAGCTGGACGAGGTCGTCAAGATGCTCGCCCCCCACGAGGCGAAGATGCAGCGCGACGTGCGCCTGGCGCACAACTACTTCGAGGCGCTCTTCCAGTCGCGCGACATGGACAAGGTCAAGGCGCTGCTCAACAAGCTCGCCACCTCCCCCTCGCGCGAGGTCAAGCAGTTCGCCATCGAGCGCTCCCGCGCCATCGCGCAGATGCAGCAGCAGCCCGCCGCTCAGCCGAAGGCCTGACCCCGCCTCGCAACCGCAGAACGGCGCGGGGATCCTCAACCATCAGCGGATTCTTGCGGCCCAGCATGAGCAGGAAGATGGGGCCGCCGATGAGGGCGGTGACGGCGCCCACCGGAGGCTCGGTGTGTAGCCAGTGGAACAGGGCGCGGCTCGCGGTGTCGCAGACGACGAGCACCGCGCCGCCGCCCACCAGCGACGCGGGGAGCAGGCGCCGCACGTCCGGGCCGTAGAGGCGCCGCAGCGCGTGCGGCACGATGAGGCCGATGAAGCCGATGAGGCCCGTCACGCTGACGATCGCCGCGACGACGAGCGAGCACGCGAAGAAGGTGCGCAGCTCCAGCCGGCGCACGTCCACGCCCAGGTGCTGCGCCCCGTCCTCCCCGAGCGCCAGCAGGTTGAGCCGCCCGGCGTCACGCAGCAGCATCCCGCTCCCGATCACGACGTAGCCGGTCACGAACGCCAGGGTGATGGTGCTCGGCGTGTCCAGGAAGCCCACCAGCCAGAAGAGCACCTCCTGCGCCACGCGCTGGCTCACCACCGTCTTGAGGAAGGTGATCCCCGCGGAGGCGATGGCGTTGACCACCACGCCGGCGAGCAGGATGCTCGTGCCGCTCGTCCCGCCGGAGGCGCGCGCCAGGCCGTAGACGATCGCCGTCGCGGCGAGGCCGGACACCAGGGCGGCGAGCGGCAGGAGCGGCGCGCCCAGCACGGTCGCGGCGCCCAGGCCGAGCATGATGGCGATCGTCGCGCCCAGCGCCGCGCCGCCGGAAACCCCCAGCACGTACGGCTCGGCGAGCGGGTTGCGCAGCACCGCCTGGAAGGCGACGCCCACCGCGGCGAGGCCGCCGCCGGCCACCACGCCGAGCAGCACCCGCGGCAGGCGCAGCCCGACGAGGATGGCGCGGTCCGTCGACGCCGCGTCGCCGAGCGCCCGCGACACGTCGATGGGCGTCGAGCCGACCAGCAGCCCAGCGACCACGGCCAGCACCAGCGCCACGCCAGGCAGGACGAGCGCCCGCGCCACGCCGAAGGAGCGCCCCACGCCGGTCATTCGCCCGCGTTGCGCTCGTACAGGATGCGGAGGCCGTGCAGCGTCAGCTCCTCGTCCACCTCCCCGATGGTGGAGGAGAGCGGCGCGATGAGCCGCGCGAGCCCCCCGGTGCCGATGACCGCCGTCTGGTAGCCGAGCTCCGCCCAGATGCGCTGCACGATGCCGTCCACCAGCCCGACGTACCCGTACACGATGCCCGACTGCATCGCCTGGACGGTGTTGCGGCCGACCACCTTCGACGGCCGGGCGATCTCCACGCGCGGCAGCTTGGCGGCGCGCGAGAAGAGCGCGTCGGCGCTGATGTGCAGACCCGGCGCGATGACGCCGCCCAGGTACTCGCCCTTGGGCGTCACGCAATCGAAGTTGGTGGAGGTCCCGAAGTCGACCACCACCACGCCCCCCTGCACCTTGTGGAAGCCGGCGACGGCGTCGGCGATGCGGTCGGCGCCGACCTCGCGCGGGTTCTCGATGAGGATCGCCATGCCCGTGCGGATGCCCGGGCCCACGACCATCGCCTCGCACCCGAACGCGCGCCGCACCAGCGAGGCCATCGGGTCGGTCAGCGCCGGCACCACGCTGGCGATGATGGCGGCGGTCACCTTGGACGTGTCGACGCCGTTCATCACCAGGAGCTGCCGCAGCACCACCGCGTACTCGTCGGCGGTGCGGCCGCGCGCGCTCTCCACGCGGAACTGGTGGACCAGCGCCTCGCCGTCGTAGATCCCGTAGACGATGTTGGTGTTCCCGACGTCGATGACGAGGAGCATGGCGCTGGCCGAGATCTACCACGCCGCGCGCCCCGAGGACCCCGGGGTGATCACTCGGTGACGCGCACCTGCTGGATCACGTCGCCCTCGGCGACGGCCCACCAGTCGCCCTCGGCGTGGCCGACGCGGGCGTAGTCGCCGTCCAGGTGAGGGAAGCGCGCCAGCGCGACGAAGATCTGGCTGGAGCCGGTGTCGCGACCGGCGAGCGCGACGCCCACGTCCAGCGGGCCGAAGGGCACCGGCGAGGTCTCGCAGCGCAGCAGCTTGCCCGAGCCGCCGTAGCCGTCGCCGGCGGGATCGCCGAGCTGCACGACGAAGCCAGGCACCACGCGGTGCACCACGATGCCCTTGTAGAAGCCCGCCTTGGCGAGCGACAGCAACCGCGTGGAGGTGACCGGCGCGAGGTCGGGGTCGAGGGTGATGCCCAGCGTCCCGGCGTCGGTGATCAGGGTGATCTTGCCGCCGTGGGGCGCCGCCGCCTCCGGCGCGAGGGGCATCGTCGCCGGCGCCGGACACTTCGGGTCCTTCTCCCCCAGCGCGCGCAGCGCCTTCTGCGCGTGGTCGCGCACCGTCACGTTGGGGTCCTTGCACGCGGCGAGCGCCGCGGCCTTGGCGCCCTTCGCGTGGACGGCGGTCGCCGCGTCCAGCACCCCCACGCGCGTCTCCACCAGGTCCTCCGTCCACGGGTGCGCGAGCGCTCCGGCGAGCGCCTTCGCCACCGCGGGCGCCAGCTCCATCTCCGGGTTGGCCGTGGGCGGCGGCGCGCGCGGGTCGAGCGCGTTGCGCTTCTCCTTCTCCGACAGCACCATCACCCGGTCGGGGTGGGCGAAGACCACGTCCGACGCGACGGCGACGACGCCCGGGTGCGCGTCGGTCAGGGCCGCGGCCAGCGGGGCGACCGCAGCATCGCGCAGCTCGGGGTGCCGGGCGATGGCGGCGATGGCGTCCTCCCGCACGCGCAGGTGGGCCGAGCCGGTGAGCGCGCGCCACGCCTTGCGGCGCGCCCCGACGAGCGGACGGCGCAGCACCGATGCGAGCCGCGCCCGCTCGAAGGCGGGCGTACCGGCGGCGGCGCACTTGCGCAGCACCTCGGCGTCGTAGGAGCCCTGCGCGAGCAGGGAGGCCGCCTCGCAGCGCAGCTCGCCCAGGCGCCGCTCCAGCGGGGCCGGCGCGGTGCCCGGCGCGCGCAGCGCGGAGAGCGACTGGAGCGCCGGCGTCGCGCTCTTCGGCGGCAGGTCACCCACCGAGCCGACGAGACCGAGGAACACCGAGTAGACGTCGCCCGTCATCGCCATGATGGCGAAGGGGTCCCTGTCCGGCAGCAGGCGCGCCAGCGCCCCCGCCGCCGCGGCGTGCCCGGCGTCACCCAGCCGCGCGAGCGCGCGCGCCGCCTCGGTGCGCTCCGCCGGGTCGAAGGCCTTGTCCTGCGCCACCCGCGCGAGCTCCGGCGCCGCCGCGTCCCCCGCGCGGGAGAGCGCGCGCACCGCGAAGACGCGATCTTCCCCCGGCGGACCGCCCAGCGCCTTCTTCGCGGTCAGCAGGAGGCGGTCGGCGAAGGCGTCGTTGAGTCGCGCGACCCGGGCGAAGGGGTAGAGCGCCGCGCGCATGCCGTCGCCCGCCGCGTCGAGCAGCGCGGTGACGGTGTCGTCGTCCAGCGTGCCGCGCTTGCCCGCCACGTCCCCCAGCGCGTACGCCGCCGGCTCCGCCCACGTGCCGCGCGCGCGCACCCACGCGGCGAGCGTGCTCTCCGCCAGCGGACCGCCGCACTTGCCGACCGCCCGGGCCAGCGCCCAGCGCGCGTCCACGACACCCGCCTCGCCCGGCGCGTCTGCCTCGAGCGACGCCGCGCGCGCCACCAGGGCCCGCGCGTGGGCGTCCTCGTGACCCTTGCACGCGAAGCCGAGGCCGTAGGCGCCCCACGCCACCGTCGCCGGGTCCTCGTCATCCAGCGCGCGGAGCAGGCCGGGCAAGCTGGCGTCGTCGGCGATGCGCGCCAGGGCCCGTGCCGCGCGCCTCCGGATGCGCACGTCATGGCTGGTGCGCGCCTCCGCGCTCACGTCGCCCGAGCGGCGCATGTCCTCCGCCCGCTCCACCGCCTGGATCTGCGCGGCGACCGCGGCGTCGTCCGGCACGCCTGCGTCGGCCGCCGTCGTGCCGGGCGGCTCCTTGCCGCACGCCCCGCAGGCGCCGAGGAGCGTGGCGAGACCGACCGCCCACGCCAGACGTCGCAGCCTCACGAGCCCACCCCGTTCAGCCGCGCGGCGACGCCCTCCCGCGCCCGCCGGTAGAGGCTCTCCCACACGCTCCTCGTGGGGGCGTGAGCGCCGCGCTCGGTCACCTCCAGGCCTTCTCGCCGGAAGAGGGCTGCGGCCCTCGCCATGTGCCACGTGCAGGTGACGAGCTCCACCGCGCGATGGTCACGCCGCGCGAGCAGGCGCGCCGAGTACCGCGCGTTCTCCCGCGTGGAGAAGGAGCAGCGCTCCCGCAGAATGCGGGACGCCAGGACGCCGGCCGCCACGAGGGCCTCCGCCATCGCGTCGGCCTCCACCCGCTCGTGCCAGACCCTCCCCCCGCTGACGACGACGAGCCGCCGCGGGTCCTGGTGGTAGGCCGAGGCCGCCTCCGCCACCCGGCGTGCCGCGGCGCCCGTCAGCCCCGAAGGCGGAACGGCGCAGCCCAAGACGACGAGGGGGAGCGGCACGTTCAAAATCTCTGGACACCCCTTCTGCCCGGGGCCTATCACAATCGATGGCCGTGCGCGACCGCGGGGCCATGGAGCTCTTCCGATGCGGATCACGTTCTGGGGCGTTCGCGGCAGCATCCCCACACCCGGCCCGCAGACCGCCGAGATTGGCGGCAACACCAGCTGCGTCGAGGTGCGCGCCGGCAAGGCCATCGTCGTCTTCGATGGTGGGACAGGTCTGCGCCTGCTGGGCCAGAAGCTCCTCCAGGAGATGCCCCTCACCGCCCACATCTTCTTCAGCCACGTCCACTGGGATCACATCCAGGGCTTCCCCTTCTTCGGCCCCGCCTTCATCCCGGGCAACACCATCCACCTGTACGGCGGCAACAACGTCTCGCGCACCCTCGAGGAGACACTCGCCGGACAGATGGACTACCCGAGCTTCCCCGTCCACCTGAGCCAGATGGCCGGCAAGATGACCTTCATGGACATGTACGAGGGTCAGAAGCTGGAGCTGGACGATGGCGAGGGCGGCAACGTGCTGGTCACCACCACGCGCGGCAACCACCCCAACGGCGTGTGGGTCTACCGCATCGAGCATCGCGGCCACGCCGCCGTCTACGCGACCGACACCGAGCACTACGCCATCGTCGACCCGAAGCTGGCGGGCATCTCCAAGAACGCCGACCTGCTCATCTACGACGCGCAGTACACGCCGGAGGAGTACGCGGGCGCCGCGAAGGCCATGCCCAAGTGCGGCTGGGGCCACAGCACCTACGAGGAGGGCGTGAAGCTCGCCAAGGCGGCCGGCGTGAAGAAGCTCGTGCTCTTCCACCACGATCCCGCCCAGGGGGACGAGGCAGTGCGCGACAAGGAACGCCGGGCCCGGGCGATCTTCCCCGACTGCGTCGCCGCGTACGAGGGACTCACGCTCGAGGTGTGACGCCCCCCCGCCGGGGCCGGCTGCCCGATCGCGAAATGCGTGCGCCCTCCCGCGCAACAGCGCCGCCATTTGCGCGATGCGCGCCACTTGCGCGCGGGCGCTGGTGCAGAAACTCCGCAGAATTCGCGAGTCGAGAGGGGCTCGCCACCGTTGGTACCGCGGATGCATCGGACACGTTGACGCGTGGGAATGTGACCCGCGCTCCCAAGGAGGACCGAATGGGCTCCGTCTTCGACGCCGCCTCGCTACGGGCGTATCGCGACAGTCTCTCGAGCTTCTCGCCCCTGTCCAGGGAGACGGAGCACGAGCTCGCCCTCCTCTATCGTGAGGGCGATCGCGCTGCCGGAGAGAAGCTGGTGCACGCGTGCCTGCCCTTCGTCGTGGCCGTCGCGCTGGAGTACCGCCGCTGGGGCGTGCCGCTGGAGGACATCATCCAGCAGGGCAACGTCGGGCTGCTGCGCGCGGCGCAGAAGTTCGACCCCAGCCGCGACACGCGCCTGGCGACCTACGCGGTCTACTGGATCCGCGCGGAGATCCGCGAGTACGTGGTGCGCGCGTACCGCGTCGTGCGCCTGGGCACCACCAAGGCGGAGCGCCGGGCGCTGCGCGCCTACCGGACCACCAAGGAGTCCGACCCGGAGAAGCTGGCGAAGGTCAGCGGGCTCTCCCCCGAGCGCGTGACGATGCTCCTGCCGCTGCTCTCGGGCAGGGAGGCCAGCCTGGACGCCGTCAGGTCGGACCAGGGCCCGGCCATCGACCGGCTCGTCGCCGCCGGCCCCACACCGGAGGAGGAGGCCGAGTCCAGCGAGCGGACCGAGCGCTCCCGCGTGGCGGTGCGCGAGGCCGTGCGCGACCTCAACGATCGCGAGCGGCTCATCGTGCGCGAGCGACTGATGGCGGACGAGCCGCGCACCCTGCAACAGCTCGGGGACATCATGGGCGTGAGCAAGGAGCGCGTGCGCCAGCTCGAGGAGCGCACCCGCTCCAAGCTGCGCGCGCGGCTCAGCTCCGACTTCGCCGAGGTGGCGTGAGCGCGCGTGGCTGACGCACTCGAAAAGGTGCGTCCGCTCGGGCGCGCCTGCTAGCCTTCGCCGTCATGGCAGCGCGAGGGCAGCGGCTTGGCGGGTGGGTCGCCGCGGCGGTGCTCGCCGGCGGGGCGGCGATGCTCGTCCTCCACTCCCCCCGCGCGATCATCGCGGCTCCTCCCCGCGCGCCCGCCGCCAGGTCGCGGGAGGCCTCGGCGCCCGCGCCCGCCACGGCCCAGACCGACGACGACGACGACGACGGCCCCGCCCTGCGGCCCCCGAGCGGCGCGCTCGCCTCGCTGACGTGCTCCGCCGCGCAGACGGTCGTCCACCAGCTCCGCCACGACCTCCTCGCTTACGACCCCTCACCCGTCGCGCCCCACGACCTGGCCGAGGGTGTCATCGACTGGGTGGACCCGCACGGGCTCTGGGCGTCCCCGCAGGACTCGCCGGTGGCCCGGGCCATCGGCCGCCTCGCCCCCGCGCTCCTCACCGAGCTGGAGCGTGGCGGCCCTTGCACCGCGGCGGTGGAGGTCGGCCGGGCGATGACCGGCTGGGTGGCTCAGCTCCGGACGACGTTCGACGCGGCCCGCGCCCGCCCTTCCACGCGCGACCCACGCGAGGCGCTCGACGCCGCGCTCGCCGACAACGACGACATGGCCTCGCCCGCCCTCGCGCGTGATCTGGGCGAGCGCTTCGCCGCGCTGGGGGGCGCCGGCGGCAAGCCGCTGGCGCCGTACCTGGACGCCGCGCGTACTCGTCTGTTCCCCGACCACGACGGCGCGACCTGGAGCAAGGTGGTGCTCGCGGCGGCCGTCCGCGCGTACGTCGAGCTGGTCGACCCCCACGGCGAGTGGGCGCCCTACGGCGAAGAGGGCTCCGTCTACGACGTGGACCTGGAGTCGGACGCGCCGCCGCGGCTGTGGGATCGCGCGTCGCGCACCGCCGTCGGGGCCCGCGTGGAAGGCGGCGGGCTGCCCCCGCTCGCCACCGGCGACGTGGTGCTGGACGTGGACGGCATGCGCCTCGGCGGCCTGCCCGTGGAGCAGGTGGACGAGCTCGCCCTCACCGCGACGCAGGGGCGGACGCCCCTCCAGATCACCGTCGCGCGAGGCGACCCGCCGACGGTCGTGCACCTGGTGGTGGACCCGTCGGCGGAGGTCTCCGCGTCGGTCGCGACAGCGCCCTTCGATCTGCCTGTCGAGCGCGTCCCGTACGGGGACGGCACGGTGGCGCTCGTCGGGATCCACGACGTCTACGACGACCTCGGCGATCTGGTGACCCGCGCGGTGCAGGACGCGATCGCCGCCGGCCCGCTCGAGGGCGTGGTGCTGGACCTGCGCGGCGACGGCGGCGGCTCCACCGATGGCGCGCTGGACACCGTCGGCATCTTCCTGCCGGGCGCGCCCATGTTTCCCATGCGCCGCCGGGACGGCACGGTGGAGACCGACCGCGCCGCCGACCCCGACACCGCCGGGCAGTACGGCGGCCCGGTGGCCGCGCTGGTGGACGTGGGCACGGCGAGCGCCGCCGAGATGATCGCCGGCGCGCTGCAGGTCTACGGGCGCGGCAGCGTCATCGGCACCTCCACGTACGGCAAGGGCTGCGCGCAGGAGTACGTCGACGACGACGTGCACGCGGGCGTGCTGCGCGTCACCACCCTGCTCTACGCGCTCCCCGATGGCTCGGCGGTCCAGCGTGTGGGCCTGCACCCCGCCATCCACTTCCCCTTCCCCGACAGCGACGACATCGGCGACGAGCGGGAGGCGACGTTGCCCAACGCGCCCCCGACCTACGCCGGGCCGGACATGCGCGGCGCGCAGTGGCTCGCCCGCGCCGGCAAGGTGGTGTGGCCCTCGCACGGCGCCCACCTCGGCCCCTGCAAGGACCCGGCGGTGTGCAAGGCGCTCGCGCTGCTGGGCGCCCCCCCGCGCGAGCGGGTGACCGCGCGGCGTCAGAAGTAGGGGAAGAGGCCGCGGCGGACCGCCTCATCCAGCTCGCGCTCCAGCGCGGCGTAGCGCGGCTCCTCCCGGGTGAAGCGGGTGGCGCGCAGTGTCTCGCGGAGCAGGGCGCCACCCTCCGGGTCGGCGATCGCCTCCGTCAGGTGGCGCGCCAGGGCGTCGGCGGTGTCCTGCGGCATGTCGCTTCGCACCGCGAGCACGTCGGAGGGGACGTCCCCGGCGTCGTGGAGGATCTCGAAGTCCGCGCCCTCGATGCCCGACCAGCCCGCGCGGACGAGGCCGCCCCCGGCGTCGCGGATGGCGAAGGTGGCCGCCACGTCGAACCGACCGTCGGCCACCGCGCGCAGCGCCGCGTCGTGCGAGCCGAGGAAGCGCTCCTCCAGGAAGGTGGCGGCGGGGTCGACCCCGTGCGCGGCGAGCGCCATGCGTGGCAGGACGTAGCCGGAGGCGCTCCACGGGTCCACCCACGCGACCCGTGTACTCTGCAATGAACCGAGACCCTCCCGGTGCGCGTGCCGGGGGATCGCCAGCACCGCCCGGAAGCTGCCCGCGTCGTGGCGATCGTTGACCAGGAGCGTCCGCGCCAGGCCCTCTCGCCGCAGGCGCAGGTGCACCACCGGCGGCAGCCACGCCACGTCCACCTCGCCCTGCCGGAACATGGGGAGCAGCTCCTCGTAGCTCAGCGCCACCCGCGGCTGGACGCGACGGCCCACCCGCGCCGAGAGCCACCGCAACAGCTCCGTGACGCGCACGCCGACGGGCTCGGTGTTGCGCTGCCAGGTGAGGGCGAAGACGAGGTCGGATCTCCCCACATCCCCTTGCTACGCCGGCCGGGGCCGTGCGCCAAGGCCCATCGTCACCTCATCAGGACCAGCTCGAACGCGAGGCGGACGATGAGCGTGCCCACCACCGCGAGGACGATCCAGCGCACGAAGCGATCCCCTCGCTTGAGCGCGGTCCGCGCGCCGAGGAAGGCCCCCGCCGCGTTGCCCGCGGCCATCGGCACGGAGACGTGCCAGAGGATGGTGCCCCGCACCGCGAAGGTGGTGAAGGCCGCGATGTTGGAGCCGAGGTTGACGATCTTCGCGTTGCCCGACGCCCGCGTCATGCCGTCGCCCAGGAAGGTGACGAAGGCGATGATGAGCAGCGAGCCGGTGCCCGGGCCGAAGAATCCGTCGTACGCGCCCAAAAAGAGGCAGATGGCGACGAGCCGCCCGGTGCGCGGCTTGCCCGGCTCCGGGGCGGCGGCGGCGGCGGCGCGCGGGCGAAATGCCGCGACGATCGCCGCGAGCACCAGCAGGCCGAGGGCGATGGGCATGAGCGGCCCGGATGGCACGGCGAGCTGCGCGCGCGCCCCGACGAGGGACCCCAGCAGCCCGCACACGAAGGCCGCCGGCGCGCGGGCCCGGTCCACGCCGCCCCTGCGCCAGTAGGAGACCGCCGACGAGATCGCCCCGAAGACCGACTGCCCCTTGTTCGTCCCGAGCGCCAGGTGCGGCTGCGGCACGAAGGTGAAGAGCATCGGCGCGGTGAGCAGGCCGCCGCCGCCGGCGATGGCGTCGATGAAGCCCGCGGCGAACGCCGTGAGGACGAGGATGGCGATCGCGTGCGGCGCGAGGGTCACGCCCGCAGCACCGCGACGAGGCCGAAGTGGTCGCTGGGGTAGGCCTCGCCCAGCGGCGAGTCGAACGCCACGCGCGCCTCCAGCACCTCGCCGCGGAACCGCTCGTCGCCGCCGCGCACCCAGACGTAGTCGATGCGGCGGTCGGGCTCGCGCAGCAGCGCGGCGTACGGGTTGGTGCGCGCGAAGGTGTGGCCGGCGGAGCCATCCCCGGCGAGCGCGAAGGCATCTGCATAATACACGCAAGGCCCGCCCAGGCCGGTGAGGCCGCGCATGAACCGGATCTCGTCGGAGTCCGGCTCGGCGTTGAAGTCCCCGACGACGATGGGGGGATAGCCGTCGGCCGCGGTGTTCGCCGCGACGTAGGACGTGAGCGCGCGCACCTGCTGCTGGCGCACGTGGCCCTCGTCCAGCCGCCAGTTCAGGTGCGTGGAGACGAAGGGGACGGTGCCGCTCGGCGCGTCGATCTGGGCGAGCACGGCGCAGCGCTTCTCGTCGGTCCCAGGGAGGCCGAACACGGAGGTCCTGGCGATGGGCCAGCGGGAGAGCACCGCGTTGCCGAGGGTGTACGTCGTCGCGTCCGGCGCGCGCCCCCAGGCCACGTGGTAGCCGAAGCCCTCGGCGACGAGCGCCGCCTGGTCGAAGTCGTGCTCGGGCAGGACGAGCACCTCCTGCAGGCCGAGGATGTCAGGCTGCAGGCGCTCCACCTCCGCCCGGATGGCGGCGAGCCGCTCCTCCCACGGCCCGAGGCGGTTCCAGATGTTGAGCGTGGCGACGCGGAGCGAATCCATCCGGCCCAGCAACGTATCACGCGCCCGCGGCCTCCACGGTCGGCTCGGCCGCCGCGCGCCGCGCCTGGAGGGCCTCCAGGTCCAGCGGCGAGAGCAGCGAGCCGTCCGGCGCGAAGGCGCCGAGGGCGACGCGCACGGCGAAGTGCGGGACGTCGGTCTCCTCGCGAAGGAGCGCCTCCACCACCTCGCTCACCTTGACGCCGCCGGAGCTGGTGACCCTCACGTCGACCCGCATCGGGAAGAAGTCGCCGACGAGGCCCGCGCGCGCGATCTCCTCCTCCGCCTCCTCCGAGCCGAGCTCCGCGCGCACCAGGTACTTCTGCACCTCGACCGGCTTGCCGACGCCGTCGATGCGGCGGATGACGCGCAGCGACTCCTGCGCGCGCCGCTCCGCTGCCCGCGCGCGCAGGGCGGCCAGGTCGGCGCCCACCGCCGCGCGCGGCAGCGCCACCGCGTAGCGGGCCGCGTCGACGACCTTCGGCGCGGACGGGTCCTGAGGGCCGAGCGCGCGCGCCCCGACGAAGGCGAGGCCCTCCGGGGAGCCCGCGGTGAGCTCGGCGAGCCACTCCGCCGGGTCGGCCTCGCACGTCATCTTCACGTCCACCACCTCCCCCAGGCTGCCCACCCCGAGCGAGAGCGCAGGACCGAAGGTCATGTCCGGCTTGGGATGGAAACCGGAGGAGTAAAAGAGCGGCAGCGCCAGCCGCCGGAAGGATCGCGGCAGCGCCCGGATGAGATCCAGGTGGGAGAGGAAGGCGCTCGGCCCGAGCTTGGTGTAGACGAATCGATAGCGCCGCGGCGTGCCCTGCACGAACCGCGCGGGCGGCTTGTTGGCGCGCGCCATCGCCGCCGTCGCGGGGCTGGGCACGTACGGCCGCGGGCTCTTGGCGCCCAGGCGATCCAGGTACACCAGCCGCTCCTCGCGCATCGCCCCGAGGTCGCACGCGACGCCGCAGTCGTAGCAGACCAGCTTGCGCGCGTCGGCGACGGCCTCCTCGGTGTTGGTGTGGTGGACGAACATCCCGGCGGCCTTCCCGCACGGGGGGGAGAGCCGGCTCTTCATCGCCTTGCGGTACTCCGCCGCGAGGAAGCCCTCGTCCAGCCCGACGTCGATGTGGCTCCACGGCAGGCGCGCGGTCACCGGGATGGTGCCGAGGAAACGCGCCGGGTCCACGCCGTGCTCCTCGAAGGCGCGCTCCCAGACCTCGATGCGGAGCTGCTCGTCCCAGGAGTCGAAGCGCGCGCCGGCGCGGTACGCGCTCTCCAGCACGTCGCACAGGGAGCGATCCCCGCGCGCGAAGACGCCCTCCAGCCAGCTCCCCTCCGAGTGGTGCGTGCGCAGGTCCACCTTGCCGCGGCGCGCCTCTTCCCGCAGCCACCCCTGCTTGCGCTGCACGTCCTCGCGGCGGTCCATCGCGCACCACTGGAAGGGCGTGTGCGGCTTGGGCACGTGCGTGGAGACGCTCACCGTCACCGTGGGCGGGCCGGCGTTGCGCTCCTTCTTGATGCGCTTGCCCACCTGCCGCGCCCGCGCGCCGACCCGGGCGATCTCCCGCACGTCCTCCTCCTCCTCGGTGGGGAGGCCGATCATGAAGTAGAGCTTCATGGCGTTCCACCCGCGGGAGAAGACGCGCTCGGCGGTCTGCATGAGCTGCTCTTCGGTGACGTTCTTGTTCACCACGTCGCGCATGCGCTGGCTGCCCGCCTCCGGCGCGAAGGTGATGCCGCCGGCGCGCACGCGCTGGATGTCGTCCAGCGTCTCCTCGCCGAGGCCGTAGGCGCGCAGGGAGCTGACGCCCAGGCTGACGCGCTCCGGAGCGAGGCGCTCGGTCACCTTCTTGATGAGCGGGGCGATGCAGGAGTAGTCGGCGGTGGAGAGGGAGGTGAGGCTCACCTCGTCGTAGCCGCTCTTCTTCACCGCGCGCGTCAGCGTCTCGACGATCTGCTCCGGGTCGCGCTCGCGCACCGGGCGGTAGATCATGCCCGCCTGGCAGAAGCGGCAGCCCTCGGTGCACCCGCGGGCGATCTCGATCGACATGCGATCGAAGATGGCCTCCGGCCCGCCGACCGGGCCGTCGTCGGGGAAGGGGAAGCGGTCCAGGTCGGCGACCAGGTTGCGCTCCACCGGCAGGGGGACGCCCTGCGCCACCGCGCGGTCGACGACGAGGAAGCCGGTGTCCTCGTCGCGCGCCGTCTCGTAGAGGGAGGGAACGTACACGCCCTGGAGCCTGGCCAGCGCGGCGAGGCGGTCCCCGCGGAGCACGCCCTGCTCCCGGAGCGCCGTCCACGCGAGGGCGACCTCCGTCGTGCGCTCCTCGCCGTCGCCGATGACGAAGGCGTCGACGAAGGCGGAGAGCGGCTCCGGATGCGTGGCCGTGGGCCCGCCGGCGACGACGAGCGGGTCGTCCTCCGCGCGGTCGGCGGAGCGCAGCGGGATGCCACCCAGCTCCAGCATCGTCAGCACGTTGGTGTAGGTGAGCTCGAACTGCAGGGAGAAGCCGACCACGTCGAAGTCGCGCAGCGGTCGCGCGCTCTCCAGGGACACCAGCGGCACGCCGCGGGTGCGCAGCTCCGCCTCCATGTCGACCCAGGGGGCGTAGCAGCGCTCGGCGAGGGTGCGCGGATCGTCGTTGAGGATCCGGTAGAGGATCTTGAAGCCGAGGTGGCTCATCCCGATGTCGTAGATGTCCGGGAAGGCGAGGCACACGCGCGCCTGGGCGGCGGCCCACTCCTTCGGCACGGATCCGTGCTCGCCGCCGAGGTAGCGCGCGGGCTTCTGCACGCGGTGGACGAAGTCGGCGTACGGATGGGGCATGGGGACCGGACTTTGTAGCACACCCCCCTCCAGCTGCCTCCCGGTCGCCACACCCGACGCATGGCGGAGCGCCGGCGTCCTCTCAGAATGCGGTCTGCCCGACGAAGGGGCGCCAGGAGGCGGGCTCGTCGGCCAGCTCGAACACCGCCCCGTAGTCCCACGAGCGACCATGGGGCCGGAAGAGCACCGTCACCCACCGCGGCGCGCCCGGCGCCCTGCCGCACCGGAGCCGCGTGCGCGCCGCCGCCCCCGCGCCGCTGTCCTCGCTGATGCAGCGGACGCCGTCGGAGGTCGTCGCCTGCAGCTCCACGTGGAAGGGGTTGGCCAGCACGATGTCCTGCGCGGGCGCGGGCAGCCGCGTGGGGCTGACGAGCGACACGCCGGCGGCGCGCAGCGGCGCCCGGAGCATGGGCGTCGCTTCGAGCGCGGCGTCGGAGACGGCCGGCGCGATCTGGTCGCGATCATCCCGCGGGAGGTGGTCGGCCCGGAAGATCTCCGGCGGCGTGAAGAGGTAGTCGGTGCCGTAGTCGCGCACGTACCCGGTCTTCTGGGTCGTGCCGGCGTCCCACGTGACGTCGATGGGATACTGCCGCCCGTCGATGCGCGCCACGTTCCACGCGTGCAGGGCGCTGACCATCCCGCGGCTCTCGTCGGGCACCCGCGCGGTGCCGACGACGTAGCGGATGTCGTCGCCGGTCACGCGCGCCATCGCGGTGAGGAGGTTCGCGTAGCCCGCGCACACGCCGCGGCGGGTGGCGAAGGTGGTCGCCGCCCAGACGGGCGCGTGCTCCTCGGTGCGGAGGATCGAGGTGGCCACCTGGCGCTGCACGCAGCCCTCGTCCAGCGCCCGGCAGGGGTCCTGGAGCGGCGCGACCAGCGTCGGCAGCTCCGGCCCGCGCGCGGGGCGCGTGCGCGTGCCCGCCCACCATGGATCGTCGTGGCGGGCCTCGTCGACGTCGTACGCGACGTGCAGCGCGATCCAGTCGTGCATCGCCTTGATGCGCGCGAAGGGATCGCTCTCGCGGGCCGCGATGGCGCGAGCCACCGCCTCGTAGCTCGCCTCGTCCTCCGGGCGGAGCTCCGCGAGGACCGGGGAGGGCGTGGGGTCCAGCGGCCACCGCGTCGTCAGCACCAGCGGCGCGGAGGGCTCGGGCACCGCGAACGCCGTGCGTACGGGTGCGGCCTCCACGGCGCATCCTGCGGCGACGACGGAGAGCGCCGGGAGGAGGAGCGCGGCCCGCATACCCGGATCTACGGCGCCCCAACCCCCACGCTTCCCCCGGAGCTCACCCGCAGACGTTGCCGGCGCCGAGACCGGCCTTGCACGTCAGCCCCACCGAGCCGCAGTCGTACTTGATGACCTTGCCGCCGACGCACATGGTGAGGCTGGTGCCGTCGCACTGGTTCATGTTGGCGTCGTACGGGCTGCACTCGTCGGTCGCGCGCGCGCAGCGCGGGTGCGCCGCGTCGCAGGTGGCGCCCATGGCCGGGCAGTCCAGGTAGGAGGCGTACGCCCCGTCGCACGCCTTGACGCTCGCCCCGTCACACGCAACGCCGGTGCTGGAGCACTGGGCGCTCGCGCCGTTGCTCAGGCAATCGTAGATCTGGTTGGCCTGGTCGAACCCGCAGGTCAACCCGAGCAGGTTGCAGTCGTAGCCGATCGTGAGGTTGCTGTTGGAGGCGCAGTACTGCAGCACCGTCCCGTTGCACCCCTCCGGCTTGCACGTCGTGGCCAGCGCGCAGTAGTGCGAGCCGTCGGTGCCCGTCTGGCAGCTCGATCCCGGGGCGAAGTAGGCATTCTGACAGTGGACGATCGCCTGCGAGTCGCAGTTGTAGGCCGCCGCGCCGTTCTCCGCGCACGCGCTCCCGCCGTCCACCGACTGGCAGCGCGAGTCGTTGCCCGGGACGATCTCGTAGTACAGGCAGCTCCCGGCCTCCTGGCAGGACGTCGCGTTCGCGGCGCAGAGCAGGGTCTGGCGGGTGAGATCGCGACCGATGCGGTCCGAGGGGAGCGGCGCCGAGAGCCCGTCGACGCACGCCGAGAAGTCGTACACGTCGACGAAGAGGCCGAGCGAGTCGATCGTCGAGCTGGCGAGCTGCGGGCACTTCACCACGTTGGAGCAGAAGCGCACCGCCTCGTCGACCGAGAGGAAGCCCGGCTGCGCGCCGGGCGGGAGGTCCGGCGCGTCGGTGCCCGCGTCGGCGCTCACCACCTTCGACTCCAGGCCGTCGAAGACGGTGCACGCAGCCACCAGCGCGGCCACGCCTCCGCCGACGAGGGCGGCGGCCAACAGGGTACGGAAGGCGCGGGCGGCCATCAGTAGGGGCTCGCCTGCAGCTCGCTGGACGTCGCCCTGGGTCGCCCCTTCGGGGGCGAGGCCGTCTTCGCCGTCGGCGCCCTGGGCGCCTCCTCGACCACCGCCAGATCGGCCTCGCGCGGGCCGGCGGCGTCGAGCGTGGCCTTCGCGTGGGCGCCGCCCCGGAGCGTGGCGTCGACGACCAGGCTCCCGCTCCACTTCTGGACGACCACCGTGGCGTGGTCCCCGTCGATCGCCATGCGGTGCGTGCCCGGCGCGCGCACGCTCTCGATCGGCGCGTGGGCGTGCAGGGTGATCCGCACCTCGTCGGCCGCGACGGCATCCGCGGCCATCTGGCTCGCGGCGGGAGCCGATGTCGCGGAAGGCGCGGACGCGGGCGCGGCGAGCGTCGCGGACCGGGCGGCGCCCGCGGCGTCCGCCGCCGGCCGGCGCATCGCGAAGAAGCCGGCGGCTGTGACCAGGACGACGACCAGCACCACCACCCCCGCGGCGAGCGCGCGCCGCAAGCCGCCGCGCGGTGGCGCCTCCGACGCCGCGTTCAGCATGGAGAGCTGCCCGCCGGTCCCGAAGCTAGGCTCGCTCGGTGGGGCGCTGTCGGGGGCGGCGGGCACCGACTTCGACGGCTCGGAGTTGTCCCGCTCCGTCTCCAGGTCCAGCGCCAGCGGTGGCAGCGTCCCCTCCACCATCTGCCGCAGGGTGTCCCGGCGCTCTTGCAGCCGCTCGCCGCAGGTGCGCTCCAGCATCGCGGTGACCGCGCGCGCGGGTGCCAGGGAACACGCCTTCTCGAGCGCCTCCATCATCTCCCCCGCGCTCTGGAAGCGCTTCGCCGGGTCGCGCTCCAGCGCGCGGAGCACCACCGCGTCCAGCTCCTTGCTCACCGCGGGCACCAGGGTGGACGGCACCGGCACCTCGCCCTCCGTGATGCGACGGATCGTGTCCAGGTCGTTCTCGCCGCGGAAGAGGCGCTTGCCCGTGAGCGCCTCGTGCAGCACGACGCCGGCGGAGAAGACGTCGGTACGCCGGTCGACGGCCTCCCCGCGCGCCTGCTCCGGTGCCATGTAGCTGTACTTGCCCTTCAGGCTGCCGCTGCGCGTCTCGGTCAGGCGGTGCGCGGCCTTCGCCACGCCGAAGTCGATGAGCCTGCTCGACCCGTCCACTCCGACGATGACGTTCTGCGGGCTCACGTCGCGGTGGACCACCTCGAGCGGCTGCCCGCGCATGTCCACCGCCTCGTGCGCCGCCTGCAAGCCGGCCAGCGTGTCGTACATGACGCGGGCGATGACCCCCGGCGGCACCTCCACCTTCCCCACGTTGGCGTTGCGCCGGAGCGTCGCGAGCGAGCACGACTCCACGTACTCCATCACCAAGAAGAGCTCCCGGTCCGACTCCACGACGTCGATCACGGGCACCACGTTGGGGTGGCGGATGAGCGAGGCGACGCGCGCCTCGTCGCGGAACATGTCGTAAAACTCGCGGTTGCTGAGCAGGTGCCGGTGCACGCGCTTGATGACGACCAGGCGCTCGAACCCCGCCGCGCCGAGCAGGCGCGCGACGAAGACCGTCGCCATCCCGCCCGAGGCGAGCTCCAGCAGGGGCTCGTAGTTGCCCAGCCGCAGCGCCATCAGAACGCGCCCTCCACCGCGAGGCTGCCCCACCCCGGCACGACGCGCAGCGCGGCGCGCTCCCTGGACGCGTGGCCCTTCCAGTCGACGAAGATGGCGGTGACGCCGGTGAGCGCGGCGAGGCCCGCCGTCACGCCGATGAAGACGTTCGTCCGGGTCTGGCGCGACTTGCCCTCGTCCAGGTTGGCCTGCGTCGGCGCGGCGTCGAAGGTGCTCCGCTGCCCGAGGGTGTCCACGCCCGACCAGATCGTCAGCCCGCCGGCCACGGCCGTCAGCCCGGCGCCGACGAAGAAGAAGATGGGCGAGATGCCCCCGTGCGCCGGGTGGTGGACCTGCGGCGGCGGGGGCGCTGTCGGGGGCGGGGCCTCCGGCGGCGCCTGCAGCACCACGCTCGTGGTCACACCGGCCGGCGCGTCCTGCACCACGCGCACCGCCTTGCCTGCGTGTGTCCCCTCCAGCACGTGGCTGCCCGGCGCCACGTACACCTCCGAGAGGTCCTCCGCGATGTCCGCCGCCGCCGTGCCGTCGATCTTCACGTCCTGCACGTCCATCGCGTGGACCTGCAGCCGCGCGAGCTTGGGCTCTATCTTGCGCAGCGCGGCGGTGGCGCTGTTGCGGTCCGGCGCGGACGGCGGGGCCTTGCGGAGGTACGCGGCGTACAGGTTGGCCGCGCGCACCGGCTCGCCGGCGCGGTCCCAAGCGCGCGCGGCGTTCCACAGCGGCGGCAGCCGCGGGGCGCGGGCGTAGGCCGCCTCGAAGGACTGGGCGGCGTGGGTGAAATCGCCGTGGGCGTAGGCGCGGCTCCCCTCGTGGAACAGCTTGGCGGCCTCCTTGCGGTCCTCGGGCGTCTCCGCGGCCTTCGCGCCCTGGGCGAAGGCGCGCGCCGCCGGCAGGCCCGCCAGCGCGACGACCAGCAGCCATCCGAAAGCCTTGGAGCTCGGAGCGATCGAACGGGGCGCGGGCAAGGGGTCTCCGCGGGGGCGACGACAGCGTCGTGACGGATGGTATGGGACCCCACCCGGGGCGGCAAGGATGGACGGTACGCGTGATCGGACTGCCCATTTGCTCGGATGGACTGAAGTCCGGCGCGGCGCGACCGTTTGATCATGACGTGACCGCGATCGCCTCCCTCGCCCCCGTCGCCCTGGACCCCTCGCTCCCCGTGAGCGAGGAGGTGGCGTCGCCGGCGCGGGGTCGGGTGCCTCGCGCGTGGGTGTTCGGCGTCGCCCTGGTGCTGTTCGCGGGGGGCGCCGGGGTGGGTGCACCTCCCACGCGCGCGGCGGGAGAGGCGCCCGCCCGCGTGACGCCCACCGGCGCGATCGAGCACTGGGTGAAGCCGCCTGTGGTGACCTTCGACCCGTCCCTCGCCGATCTCGGTCCGGGCGCCGCCGACGCCGTCCGCGCCGCCTTCGGCACCTGGCTCGGGGCGGGCGCGCCGGCGATCACCTTCGCCGACGCCAAAGAGCGCGGTCCCCTGGCCGCCGACGGCGTCTCGCGCATCATGGCGGGCCCCATCACCCTCCACGGCCACGAGCACGACCTGGCCATCACGGTGAGCTACGCGGACGAGGCGTCGGGCAAGCTGCTGGAGGCCGACACCATCTTCAACACCGCCTACACCTACGGCGCGGTGGACGACGACGGCGACGCCAGGTGCAAGACGTACGACCTGCAGTCGGTCGCGACCCACGAGGCCGGCCACTTCTTCGGCCTGAGCGAGGACATGACCGATACGACGACGACGATGTACATCTACACGCGCGCCTGCGACGTCCACAAGCGAGCGCTCTCCACGCCGGACCAGGACGCCATCACCATCCTGTACCCGCCGAGCGATCCCAGCCTGGTCACCGCGCGGGCGTGCTCGGTCGCCGGGACGCCTGGCGCGCCCGGATCCGCCGCCGCCGCGCTGGGGCTGCTCGCCGTCGCGGGTGTCCTCGCGCGTCGCAAGCGCGCCGTCTGCCCCGTCTGACCATCCCGCCGTACCGCATGATCATGCGGTACGAGGCGCCAGCGCGCTGGCTATGCTGCGAGCATGCGACATTCACGACGACTCCTCGGGCTGATGGCGATCGGGTGGGCGTGTCTCGCGGGGTGCAGCAGCAACGGCGACGGGGGTGGACCCGACGCGTCCGCGGCGGCCGACGGAGGTGTGTGCAACGGGCTGAGCAACGACGGTCCGGTCGTCAGCAAGACGGGCCACCCGGAGGCGCCGCCGGCCATGACGGGCGGGACGATCGCCGACGGCACCTACATCCTGACCGCCACTGACCAGTACAACGGTCACCAGGGCGGCACCACGCACCAGGAGAAGTGGGTCTTCTCCGGCGGCTCGCTGCAGGTCGTGGAGAACGACAGCACCAACCCCGGCGACGTCCACCTGACGGCGACCTACACGACCTCCAGCAACGTCTTCACCCTCACCGCCACATGTCCCGGCGCGATGACGGCCACCATGCAGTACACGGCCACCGCGACACAGTTCGTCACGCAGGACCCGACGGGGGACGACCACGAGACGCACACCTACACCCGGCAGTAGCCTTCCAGCGTGTGAGCGATCGCCTGCCCCTCGGCGGCGTTCGCCTGTAGCCTCGACCCTGGACCGATGCGCAAGATCATCCTGGGCGACAACGCCGAGGTGCTGCCGACGCTGCCGGGCAGCTTTGCCCGGGTGGCGTACATCGATCCGCCATTCAACACCGGCAAGGTGCAGAAGCGCGATCGCGTGCGGGTGAGCGCGGCGCGCGATGAGGGCGCGCGCGGCGGCTTCGGCGGCCGCCGCTACGACGTGCGCAGGGTGCGGAGCGGCTCGTACGCCGACGCCTTCGACGACTACGCGAGCTTCCTGCTGCCGCGCATCGAGGCCGCGCTGCGCTGCATCACGCCGGACGGCTCGCTCTTCGTGCACCTGGACGCTCGTGAGGTCCACTACGTCAAGGTGGCGCTCGACGCCCTGCTCGGCCGCGACCGCTTCAAGAACGAGATCGTCTGGGCGTACGACTACGGCGGCCGGCCGAAGAACCGCTGGCCGGCCAAGCACGACACCATCCTCTGGTACGCGATGGACCCGGACGACTACGTCTTCGACCGGGAGGCGATGGACCGCATCCCGTACATGGCGCCCGGGCTGGTGTCGGCGGAGAAGGCCGCGCGCGGCAAGACGCCGACCGACGTGTGGTGGCACACCATCGTCCCGACGAGCGGTCGCGAGAAGACCGGCTACCCCACGCAGAAGCCGCTCGGGGTGCTGAGCCGGATCGTGAAGGTGCACTCGCGCCAGGGCGACGTGGTGCTCGACTTCTTCGCGGGGAGCGGCACCACAGGCGAGGCGGCGGCGCGCAACGGCCGCGGCTTCGTCCTGGTGGACGACAACCCGGAGGCCGCGCGCATCGCCGCGACGCGCCTCGCGGAGTTCACGCCGGAGCACGTGGGCTTCGCGCCGCGGGTCCGGCGGGTCCGCAGTCGTCGGACAGGCCGCTGACCAGACAGTCGCCGCGCTCAGCCTCCCGGCGCCGGCGGGCTCTCGTCCGCGTACCACCGGGGCAGTCGCACCGTGAAGGTCGTCCCGTCCTGCTCCGTGGACGCGACGTCGATCGTGCCGCCGTGCGCCGCGACGACCCGCTTGACGATGTGCAGCCCGAGTCCCATCCCCGTCGTCCCGTCGTCGCCCCGCCGGAACGGCTCGAAGAGGTGCGGCATCAGCGCCGGCGAGATCGCCTTGCCCTCGTTGTGCACGCGGATCGTCACGCTCTGGGCGTCGGTCCCGTCCACACGTACGTCCACGCGCCCCGACGACGAGCCGTGCGCGATGGCGTTGTTGACGAGGTTGCTGATCACCCGGGCGAGGCGGTCACGGTCCCAGTCGCCCACCAGATCGCCGGCCAGGTCCACGTCCACCTGCCCCTGCCGCCGCAGCTCTCCCGAGATCTCATCGACGACCTCGCGCAGGTCGCCGACGTGCGGCTCGATCTCCAGCCCGACGCCGAAGCGCAGCCGCGTGTAGTCGGACAGGTCGCCGATCATCCGGTTCATCCGCCGCCCGGCGGCCAGGATCTGGCGCGTGGTGCGGACCGCGGGCTGCGAGAGCTCCTCGTGCCGGGTGAGGTAGTCCGCGCCGAGGATGATGGCGTTCAGGGGTGAGCGCAGGTCGTGGCCGAGCATCCCCAGCGTGAGCTCGCGCTCCTCCGCGACCTGCCGGCGCGCGATGAGCCCGGCCGCGCGCGCGGCCATGCTGCGGAAGAGCTGCCGCTCGTCCTCGGTGAAGGCGCTCTCGTCGCGCGAGCCCATCTTCGCCACGCCGACGAGCTCCTGGCCGTCGAGCAGGGGAACGCCGTAGAGGGCCTGCACGCCGGCGAACAGCAGCGCCTCGTTCCTCACGAGCTTCTCGCGGGTGGCCGACCGCGTGAACATGGGCTGCTTCCGCGCCGCGATCGCGCCCGCGAACCCCTCGCCCACGCGAAGGGCGAACCGGTCCTCCAGGCCGGCCTCGACGCCGACCGCGGCCCGCAGCACCAGGCCGCTCTCGTCGCGGAGGTACACGGCGGCGGTGTCCACCGAACCGATCGCCGACTCCACGAGACCGAGGAAGCTCCGGAGCAGCCCGCGCAGGTCCTCCCGCGACGTGAGCGCTTCGCGCGAGAGCTCCTCGAGGGTCTCGAGCGTGCGCGTGCGCGCGCGGTGATACCGGGTGACCGCCTGCACCACGGCCTCGTCGAGCGCCGCGTTGAACACGCGCTCGACGCCCACGCCGACCGTGGCGCGCTCGGCCTCGAGCAGCCGGTGGACCGTCTCGCGCAGCAGCGCGTACTCGCGGGCCACCAGCTCGAGGCTCAGGCCTTGCCGGATGCGCTGCGACGCGTGCACGGCGGGAAGGTCCGCCAGCGCGGCGTCGTGTCCCTCGACGACCTCGCAGAGGTGGTCCAGGAGCCCGGGCATGTGGTCCCGCAGCGCGACAGGCTCCAGCTCGGCGGCCGCAGGGAGCCGGCGCGTGGCCTGCTCCCACTCGCGCAGAATGCGCTCGCGGTTCTCCCTGAGGAACGTCGCCAGCTTGAAGCGCTCCGGCGGCCGCTCCGCGTGATCGCGTGGTCGCGGGTGGGTCATCCTGCGACCTTACGGCCGGTGCGCGGAAGCGCAACCCGACGCAAGATTCGCGCTGCGCCGGACGGCACGGAATCAGCGGAGAGGGCGGGATTCGAACCCCACCAGGTGTCCTCGGTCGTCGCGGTGTCGCAAGGGGATCGCGAGGTTGCGGCGTCGGCCTCGGCGACGACACCTGCTGAAACAGCACTGAACAAGGACGGCTTGGACCATTCGTTGGACCGTTGCGACGGGGCCGGTGAGGACGGCATCGACCGCGTCGAGGTCGCCCTGGCCAGGGCTATCGATCGGGCCTCCGAGGCCGGGCGGTTCGATGTGGTCGTGCTGCTGGTGCGGGAGCTCGAGGCGCGGCGTCTTGCGCGGGGCGGTGAACGTTCGACGGTCGGTGCGTAGCTTCCCGCGCCCGGGCGGGAGGCGCGCGTTCGTTCGCCGGGCATCTTCCCTGGACCGTGCTTGGCCGTCGCGTGGCTCGGCATCATCCGCGCGCGCACCCAACGGCTGAGGAGTCCGGCGCCGCGGAAGTGATCACCCGTACGGCAGATGCCGCCTTCGAGATCAGACCTGCGGTTACAAAGAGCGGAGGGAGGCGGCGGGGGACGCGGCGGAGAAGGGCGGGGAAGGAGATCCGGAAGCAGACGAAGCGGAACGTTTCGAGGGTCGCTGCCTGTTCGCCGCCCGATGGGCGTGCAGGCGGCGGAAGTTGAATGCGGCGATCATGGCGGCGGCGTGGGAGGCGGTGCAGATCATCGCGGCTCGAGCGCGGGACGTGGGCGAGCGCGATGTCGTCGCCTGTGAACGGTTCACGCCGCAGGTCGTAGGTTCAAAATTGCGGGGGCGAACCGGTCGATCTCTACCTATCAGGCTCCGACGCCCCGGGACCGCAGGAAGATGCCGCACCTGTGAAAGCGCCGGGGATCGTGACCGCTGCCCTACAGCGTGAGCAGGTTCGCGACATCTTGCCGTAGCTCCTCCGCCTTCTTGACGTTCGCGCAGACGGCGTCGTGCCACTGCTCCTCGTCGGCCTTGGAGACCGTTCCCTCCTTCTTCTTCTCCTCCAGGCGCTCTGCGAGCGCCCTGGCGCCCTTCATGATCTCCTTCGCCTGATCTTCCAGTTGCCCGACAAGCTGGTCCAGCGTCATCGACGGAACAATACGCGGTGAAGGCGGGTGCCGCTAAATTTAGGGCCGGCCCGCAAGTTGCTCGAACAGGCGGTCGGCCTCCGCGTGTAGTGGCCCTCTCGACGGCAGCCAGTAGCGGTGGTCCACTACAACAAGCGCATCTTCTCCGAGCTGTGCAGCCTCCGCTTCGTGTGACGATCATCGCCAGCGAGAGCATCTGGATCGGATTCGTGGAGGCCAAGCGCAACGTCCGTCCTCGGCCCGTCGGCGTCGGCAAGACCTTCCGCGCCAGCGCCCTCGGCGTCGTCGCCTGCCACGCCGCGTTCCAAGTGCGCTTCACGCGCGCCGATGCGCTGCTGCGGCAGCTACGTCAGAGCCGTCTCGACAACTCGAGGGATGCGGTGACGGCCTCGCTCTGCTCGGTCGATCTCCTCATCATCGACGACTTCGCGCTCGAGCCCATGACGCGCGACGAGAGCCGCGCCGCGTACCATCTCTTGGTCGAGCGCGACGCCGTGCATCCACGGTCGTCACCAGCAACCGCGACACCGCCGAGTGGCTCAGCGTCTTCGATGACACGCTCCTGGCGCAGAGCGCGGTCGACAGCTTCAAGAACAACGCCTACGGCCTCGTCATCGACGGCGAGTCCTACCGGTCGCGCCTGAAGCCCAGCGTCGACAAGGATGGACCTCTGCCTGCGGCTCCGGTGGGCAAGAAGAACCCGCCGCCTCGTCGGTCCCGGCGGTGACTACCTCGGCTCCGCCTCGGCGGCCTCGACGAGCACCCCCGAGTCGTGGCATCAAGAGAATGGTCGCTCGACATCTTCGCCTGGTCCCATGGTCCTGGCGATCGCTGGCCCCATGAGGGCGGCGTTTGGCAGTCACGGCAGCAGCTCAAGCACAGAATGGATACCGAAGCCGTTCGCAATGCGATTGTCTCGGGCAATGCGGTCCTTCTCCTCGGACAGGACCACACGCCGGAGCTGGTGAACACGATCCTGCGTGAGGCAGAGGCCATCGGAAGTCGGAAGCGCATCGATGCCCGAGAGCCTTCCGGCGCTCTGCACCTCTGCCGCCGACGACGCCGACCGCTGGACCCAGATCAACTCGCTGCTGAAGGAACGCGAGCCTGCCCTCGAACTGATGGAGATCGCGTCCCTGCCATGGAGCTGCGTCCTTTGCTCGGCGGTGGATAGCGCCGCCGACACCGCCTTTCGACAGGCGGGCGTCCAGCGCGACTTTGTCGAAGTTGCTCCGGCACGACTCCGCGGGCTCGCGCGTGCGAGGTCGACGAAGACCCTCAACGTCGTGCGCCTCTACGGCTCGCTCTCGGGTCTGCCCGGCTGCGAGATCCCCCGAAATTCCCGGGCCCTCGAGCGGGCGAGGAAGCTCGGGACCGCGAGCGTCGCGGAGGCCCTGCCGGACCTCTTGGGACTCCGCGGAGTCCTCGTAATCGCGGGATGGTCGCCGCGAGACTGGCTCGACGCCGCGACGCTAGAGGTTCTCAGCTACGGCCTGGAGACCGTCCCGGAGGGCCGCATCTTCATCTTCGGGACGACGCCGCGGACGCTCCCCACCGACTTCGCGGCGCGGGCGCAGGTCGATACTCGGACGTTGGGCGACCACATCCGCGACTGGAACACGAACTCCGAGGTGAAGAGCCAGCTGCAGGAGGCACGGACACGCGTCTTCGGGACCTCCGAGCGGGTGATGACGCTGCGCGTGGACGGTCGCGCTCGTCCCGTCCGGTTTACCGCGTCGGACTGGCGCCACATCAGCAGCGTCGCCAGCGCTCTCGACGACGAAGCGATCGATCGGCTTCGCGAGGAGCGTGTCCGGGACAAGAGCGCGATCGCGCGGTTCCTTAGGCAATCGAGGGCGGGCGTCCCCGACTGGTCCGGCCCTGCGATGGGGATGATCTTCGGGAGGACCGCCACCGGACAGCTCGTCGACGGCGTTCGGGCCTTCCTCGATCGTGGAAAGAGCTCGGTCCACGAGACGGACCGGGCCGTCGCGGCGCGACGCGTCCCGCGCTTGCTTAGCGGACCGCCCGCGGTCGGAAAGTCGCTGGGCCTTCTCGACGCTGCCTGGCAGCTGCGCGTCGAGCACGAGGTATGCGTCCTCTTCCTGCTGAGGCGAGCCGGCTTTATCGACCACACGGCGATCGAGCGTGTCGTACGCCTGATCCAGGAACGCGGGGCGTCCTGGGTCGTGCTCGTCGCCGACGACCTCGAGGTCGAGGAGTACGTCCAGCTGAACGAGCACCTCAACTCAAGCGGCCGCAATGCCCTCCTGCTCGGCGTGGAGAATCGCCTCGGACAAGTGACCGACGAGGATCTCGTCACGCGCATCCCAGTCGACTCGGCTGTGGACGCGAGCGAAGCGTCGGGGTTCCAGGACTGGCTCAAGCGGCTGGGCTTCCAGACGGCGCTTCCGGCCCACGCGGGTTCGCACATCCTCGAGCTCCTCTCGTCCGCATTTCCGGAGGTCCGCATCGGCGCGCTCCCGCCGCTGCTCCAGGAGATCGAGCGCTTCCGGACCGCGTCGCATGCGGACGTAGGGGACACCGACACGTTCCGGAACGAGGGGCTGGCGGCGCAGCTCCGCGCGCGCTTCCCGGAGCTCGCCTCGTCGCAGCGAGGTCGCGAGCAGACCCGGTTCGATCTCGACCACGACGTTCGCCAGATCCTCGAGCTCACCCTCTTCGCGTCGCAGTTAGACTTCGCCGTCCCCGTCGAGGTCCTGTCGGCAGCGCTCGGCGGACGCCTCCTGGCGAACTACGGCCGGTTCGCGCGACTGTTCGAGAAGAGCGCGCTCGTGCAGGAGGTTGATCTCGACGCCGAAGGAGGCGTCGGGCTCTCGACCGAGCACGCCCTCGTCGCAGAGCTCCTCTTGCGATGGATGCGTCCGAGCAAGGCTCACCAGCTCGCTCTCCTCTCGCAGTTCGCGCGCGCGATCGAGTGGGATGCGGAGGCCCTCCCCGGCACCCGTCCGACCCAGGATTTCGTGATCGCGCTCATCGAGGCCGTTCGACCTCGCGGCCGGAAGGCCGAGCGCTACGCCTCGCGGGAGTCGCTGCTCGCCCTCGACGAGCTGTTCGAGATGCTTCGCACGACGGTGGGCGTCGTTCATCCGAAGCTCCTCGCGTGGCATGCGATCGTGCTCGGCGACCTGGCCCAGAAGAGCGGCACCCCCGGGAGCGACGAACAACGCAGCCATTGCGAGCGCGCGCTCGAGCTCCTCCATGTCGCGCAGGAGGTCCTTTCGACGCGCCATCCATCCCCATCACGAAGCCACGAGATGGCGCGGGTGTTGACGCTCGCGGCCGACATCCGGGGGACGCTGATGACCTCAGTCCTACGGACGAGCAACGCCGCAGACACGGCGGCTCGTTACGAATCTGTGCGCCCCCTCCTCGCCGAGATCGAGAGCGACGTCGCTCGAGCCCGCGTTGCGGCGCCGAGCTACGACCCGCTCGACATCAACTTCTGGGCGCACCGCAACGCCCTTCAATCCCTTCCGAACCTCGATGAAGAGGATTGCACGCGCCTCCTCGCCACGATTCAGAACACGCTCGACCTCGCGCGCGAGGAGCCGCTCGAGGGCAAGCACCGCTCCGACTATGAGCGGCGGCTCGTCGAGTTCCACGGGCTCCGCAAGCAGCACGCGGTCGCCGAGCAGCTCGCGACCGCGATGCGGATGCGGGGCGACTTCGCGGGAGAATGCGTGCGGACCCGGGCTATACTCGACGCCGCGCCGCCCGCACAGCGGCGCCAGACAGCACGCGCAGAGCTTGAGCGGCTGACGGGCTATCGCCCCGCGGTCCTCGCCGATCTGCGCGCCGTCCGCTTGCTCCACGGGCTCTGGGTCGATGTTTTCGTCGGAGACTCGTTCGGCAAAGGGACTCCGGTGTTCGTCGCCGCCGAGCGTGACCAGTGGGAGCTCCTCCGGCAGATTGTCGAAGCGCGCCTGAGCTTCGAGGCGGACGCCGACCTCTCGTACGCGCTGTTCTTTTCCGGCTGGGCGCTCTACCAGCTCGGTGAGGGCTACGACGCGCAGCGCCTCTTCGAGCGTCTTGACCGCCAGTCCCTTGGCCGCCGATGGCGCGTTGGACAACTGGCCGTGCTCACCGACTCGACCGGGCACGCGCGGCCGTTCGACGTGGTCGTCAGTCAGGCCGAAGGGCTCAGGGTGAAGGCGCGAATCCCGGACCTCTCCTGGGAGGGACGCCTCGGACCGGAAGTCGTCTCTGCGGTCGCGCCCAGCGGGGTCTCCATCGGCCAGCACCTCCGGCTCTCCGTGGCCCTCAACTACCGGGGCCTCCTCCTTATCCCATGACGACCGGACGACCCGAGGCGACACCTCCGGTCGCCAACGATCCCTCGACCAAGCGCGTGGTCGCGACGCTGACTCGCTCGCTCGAGCACGGCCAGCCCCGACACCTCCTGATCCTCGGACCTCCGGGAAGCGGAAAGACGACGATCGTTCGGTTCGCCGCAGCGACCCTCGGTCCGAGCCCCATCCTCGTGGACCCGCGCACCGACTATCGAGGGGCGATGGCACGCGTGGAGGCGGAGGCGAAGACGGTCGTCCTCGTCGATGGTGTCGACAAGCTGGACAACTCCGCCCGCAAGGTCCTCTTTGGGGCGACCCACCGGCAGCAGCACCGGGTCATCGCCACGGCCACGGTAGGGGAAGATCATCTGAAGACGCTGCCGGACTCCGAGGTGGCTCACCTAGAGGAGGCGTCGCTGCGGCGCGCGGATGCGCGCGAGATCCTGGAGACCGTCGCGCGCGCAGAATGGAACGACCCGAACGCGGCAACTCCGGGCTTCTGCGAGGACCTGTGCACGGTCTTCGACACCGTCGCTTACTGGGAAACCGGCTTCCATTTCCTGATCACGGTCTTTCGGGAAGCGGGCAAGGTCATCCCGCTCCCGGACCGATTCGGGCTCGTTGAGCTGGCGTCGAGGCTCCGGAGCGAACAGCGCCAGCAACGAGCCATCCTCGTCGAGGGCGAGAGCGACAAGCTCTACTTCGCACATGCCGCACGGACGGTCTGTCCGGACCTGGGCACCCTCGAGATCATCCCGTGCGGATCGGCATCGAAGATCGCGGGGCGCGCCCTGGCTCTACGAAACGAGGGCCGGAGCAGCGTCGCGATCTTCGACTTCGACCGCATCGGTCGCGAGCAGCACAAGCTCCTCACGGGATTCGGCTACGCTGCTAGCCTCCTGCCCGAGGGCCGCGATCCGCTCGCCGGCGCGTTGAAAGAACGCGGGCTCGAGGTCGAGGTCGAAATCGAGGACCTCATCCCGATCGAGACGGTGCGTCAGTTCTTCGCAGCCGCTAACCGGCGACGCCCCGAGCTCCACATAGCTATCGAGTACCGCGACAAGGCGCCTGACAGCAAGTGCGCCGAACGCTATGTGGTCCACAAGGACTCGAAGCTCGAATTCGCAGAGTGGATCTGCACGCAGTGTCCGCCCAACGTCGTGACCGAGATCGGGAAGGTGCTCCGGGACGCCGTCGCCCTCCTGCCGGGTGCGTAGGGTTTGGTTCGAGAGTATCGCAGGACGTTTGCGCGGTTCTTGAGAGCCTCAACCGTACCAGCGTTAGGCGATTGTCAACAACCGCGATGACGTCCTCGCGATGATAGACATCGCCCTCGGCTCCGGTTCATCCGCCGACGACCTTCGCGGCGAATGCGTCGAGACGACCGTTGAAGTTCAAGCAGCGTGTCGAGGCCATCGCCGACGCGCTGGTGGACCTCCAGGAGGACCTGGACGGCGAGCGGCGCGCGATGACGGCGCGCTGGACGCGCCGGGAGAAGATCCTGGAGCGCGGCAGGAACGGCCTGGCGTCCCTGGTCGGCGAGGTGCACGGGATCGCCGGCGGTCGGCTGCCGTCGGTGAAGCACCTCGAGCTGGAGGCGCCCAACGGCGTGGCGGACGGGGCGGCCTCCGCGCCGAGGCGCCTCCCGGCCCGGGCGGCGGTGCCTCGTGGACCGCGGCGGCCCCGCCGGGGATCCCGGTGACGATGGCGGCGCCGCCGGCGCTGCGCAGGCGCACCGCGTCGCAGGCGCACCGCCTGCCCGTCAGCGGCGGGCCACGAGGACCAGAAAGGCCAGGCCGGCCCCAACCGCGACGCCCGTCGCCACGGCCGTGCCGTTCCACCGCCGGGCCCGCTCGTGATCGGCACGGGCCTCGGAGAGGCACGCATCGTCCGCGGACGGCGGAGCGAAGGAGGTGCCCACGGCCTGGGCCAGGGACGTGACGCCTGTGGGCGAGAGCCAGCTGCCGGAGTTGGTATGGGTCTTCATTGCTTCTTGCCTCGGGTGAACAGCCAGAACGCGGCGACGCCGCCGACGGTGAGGGCGCAGGCGACAAGGAACTTCTGGTTCCCCTCGGCGCGCAGGGTGGCCGCATCCGCGCGGAGCTCCCGGACCTCGAGCCTCTCGGCCTGATCACCGGCGGCGGCCGCCACCACCTGGTCGTTCGCGGCCTTGGCCTGGGCGGCGGCGAGCTCCGCATTGTGCTGGATGGTGCGGAGGGCCTCGCCGTCGACACCGCCGCGCCCGGCCACGAGAGCGCGATCCTGCGCGGTCAAGAACGGCAGCACCCCGGGCCTCACGCGGCACCTCCCTTCTTCTCGGGGAGCAGGACCGGAGTCGCCGCCTTCTCCGCCCCGCCGGGCTGCGATCGCGCCGCCGTCCTCGCCTGCAGAGCGGCCAGGAAGCTGTCGATCTCCTGCTGCTTCTGCCGGGCGAACTCCGCGTCCCACTGGATCTGCCGGATCAAGCCGTCCACGTAGGGCGGGATCAGCGCCAGACCGTTCAAACCCATCGGATTCGGCAAGAAGGTGCGGCAGCCGCAGACGGTGCAGCGCACGTACGGCTTGTTCCTCTTGTCGAAGCAGAGTGCCGCTCCGATCGGCGACAAGCAGAAGAAGCAGCAGAAACTATCCGAGATCGTCATGGTCGTTGTCCTCCGGCAGAACGGCTCCAGTCTTGGTGCACGGCTCGTAGCGGCTCTTCGTGATCTTCCAGCGAAGGTCGGCGCACTCGACGATGACGTTGGCCTCGTGGGGCAGCGCATTCACGCCGGCGATGGCGCCCTGCTTGTTGACTTGGGCTACCCCCAAGATGACCTCCAGGTCCGGCAGGACACCCAGGAAGTGCCTCAGATCCCTGGCCGTCATCTCCGCGACCTGCACGGAGTCGACACCGAGCCCGATGGCGTGGGTGCGGCGGCAGACGTCTGCGAGGTCGTCGACGGTCGAGCGTCCGACGATGGTGAACGTCTTCCGCTTGACCCGCACCCGCGCGAGTCTCGCGCCGAGGCTCGGACCCGGGGCTTCCTCGACGGACGCGAGCACGACCGGGCCACGCAGGCCGTCCAACGCGCGGGCGACGAAGCTCGATTTCCCCGACCCCGGCTCACCGGAAACCAGCACGAGTGCGCCGCGGCCGAGCGCCAGGTTGTAGGCAGAGGTCTCGACCGACTCCCACTGGGTGCGCGCCAGGTCGCGCGCGCTGATGACCTCGGCCTCGTGGTCGATGAGCGCCGCGGCGCGCCGGCCCATGAGGACCACGGACCCCACCGACCAGCAGGAGGTACACCAGCCGCAGTGCTCGTCGAACCCCGCGCCGCAGCGCCAGCACCTGTATCTGTCCACGGACCCAACCATCTATCTACTGCCTCGGCTTCCCGGTCGACCGGCGGCGCCCGCGCGACGTCGTCCCGGGATCCGTTTCACCACGACCGGCGCCCCGACCCGAAACGCAGCGTCTGCGTGCCGGTCTTCCGTCCGCCATCGACGCCGCCCCGACGACGCCGGTGGGCTGCCCGCAGGCCCGAGTACGCCACGGTGCACCCGGGGCTCTGGCGTCCCGTCGCGGGCGGTCAGTCGAAGCCGATGACCGACACCGGAGTGGGCCGGTCCTTCGTGGTTCCGTCGCCGAGCTCGCGATACCCGTTGCGCCCCCAGCAGAGCACCGTGCCATCGCCGTTCACCACGCATCCGAAGCGCGCGCCCACGGCGAGCGCAGCCGCGCTGGAGACGCCGGACACGTGTACGGGAACCAGCGAGGTGGCGTACGAGCCGTCCCCGAGCTCACCATAATCATTGCGACCCCAGCACATCACATCGCCTCCGGACCGGAGCACGCACGAGAGGTCGTCGCCGTTCCCGACAGCCCGCGCGTCGTTCAGCCCCATCACATCGACGGGGACGGTCGATCCCGCGGCCGGGCCATTGCCCAGGTAGGCGTTGCCCCAGCACGCGACGCCCCCTCCGCTGCGGACGGCGCAGCCGACGTCGGTCTGAACTGCGTCGGTCAGGTTGGCGACGGTGACGGGCAGGGTCGAGCTCTGGTCCGTGCCGTCCCCGAGCCGCGAGTTCCCCCAGCACCACATCGCGCCCCCGGAGCGCACGGCACAGGCGGAAGCCTCGCGGGCGGCGATCGCCACCGCGTCGGTGACACCCGACACGGTCACCGGGGTGTTGGCATCGGTCGTCGAGCCGTTACCCAGCTCGCCATAGTCGTTCCAGCCCCACGCGAGGACTGCGCCGGTGGCCGTCAGAGCGTACGAAGAGAAGTTGCCACCCTCCACGGCAACGGCGTTGGTGAGGTTCGATACCGCGACCGGCGTGGTCGACATGCCGCCGGTGACCCCGTCTCCCAGCTCTCCGTGGATGTTCGAGCCCCAGCACTCGACCGCGCCGCCCTGGACCACGGCGCAGGAATGAACCTCGCCGAGACCGAGGGCCGCGACATTGGTGAGCCCGATGACAGGCTCGGGCCGGGAATGCGGGTTCACCGTCCCGTCCCCGAGCTGTCCCTCACCGTTGAAGCCCCAGCAGTAGGTGATCCCGCTGAGCGCGGCTACGCAAGCATGGAATGAGCCTGCGGCGATCAGCTTCGCGCGGTCGTACGCCGTCGCCGTGGCCGTCACCGTCGGCGTGGGGGCGCACGTCGCGTCGGGCGTGCTGACGACCAGGTCCCGGGCGAGGGCCCCCAGCTCCTTCGGGTCGGGCGTGAAGACGACCGTCGTGCTCGCGGTGCCTCCCGCGGGTACCACCACGGTGCCTCCCCCCGAGAAGGGGGCAGGGGGCGTCACCGTCACCGTCGCCGGCTGGTTGCCCGCGTTCGTGAGCACGAGCTGCTGCTTGCCCGCCGGGTAGCCGACGCGCACCCGGCCGAAGGCGAGAGGCGCGTTCGCCGAGAGGATGGCGCCGCCCGCCGATTCCTGCAGCGCGACCGCGTGCGGCACGTCGTCGAGCGCGGTGGTCGTGATCGCCAGCGTGTCGTCGTAGAGATCCGGCGTCAGCGCGGACTGCGGGGGGACGGCCTTGGGTGTGACGGTGAGCTGCACCTGGGACTTCGGCGGCACGGTGCCGGTGCTCGGCGTGACGGCGTAGGGCGAGCTGGCGCCCAGCGACAGCGCTGCGGTGAAGTCGTACGACTGGTTGCCCGCGTTGAGGAGGGTGACCGTCCGGGGCGCGGCGACCGTTCCACAACCGACGAGGCCGAAGTCCAGCAGACCCGGGCTGACCCCGGCGACGCCCTTCGTCCCTTCGCCCTTGATGGTGATGGGCTTCGTCGCGCCGCACACCGGCCCACTGACCACGAGCGCCGACGTGTCGACGACCTGCTTGGCGGTGCTCGGCGTGAACCGGAGGGAGCCCGAGAGCTTCTCGCCGGGTGCGAGGGTCACGGCGGCCGGCGCACCGCCCCATGTCGCGGTGAAGTCCGCCTCCTGCGGCGCGCCGAGCGACACGGCTGCGCTCTCGTCGCCGGAGTTGGTGATCGTCACGGGGATGTCGGGGGCCTCCACGCCGAGGGGGATCTGCCCGAAGTCGGCGACGGGTGGCTGCACGGCGAGCATCGCCCCGCGGGCGCTCACGTGGAGCGCGATGGCCGTCGCGGGCGCCGAGGGATCGCTGGTGGTGATCCAGAGGGTGCCGTCGAACACCTCCCCCGCGGTCGCCGCCGCCGGGACCTTCGCGGTCACCTGGAGGGTCGCGAACTCTCCTGGCGCGAGCGTCCCCGCGCTCGCGTCGTCGAGAGAGAACGCCTCCGTCTTGCCCAGGCTCGCCTCCCACGTCAGCGGCGAGCCGCCGGTGTTCTGGATCGCGAGCGTCGACGAGCCCGTGCCCCCGCAGTCGACCGCGTCGAGGTCCATCGCCCCCGTGTCGAAGCTCGCGCGGGCGGGAGGCGTCGCCGTCGCGCCGCCGCACGCCTGGCTCGAGACGAGCGCCGCGGCGACGACCGTCCTCAACAGCCCCCCGCAATCGCGTCGCATCACCCGACGATAGCGCTCTTCCCGAGCGAGTGCAGCCTCGCCGACGCGGCCTGGAAGAGGGGCGAGCGGATCAGTAGCAAGCGGCACGCCGCAGCTCAATCGAAGCCGCGCACGGGCTCGGGTGTGCTGCACTGGGACGAGCAGTACGGACTGCCGACATCGTTGGAGCTGTCGCTGCCCCAGCAGAGCACTGTCCCGTCGGCCTGAAGGGCGCAGGTGTGGAGCCCCCCGGCGGTGACGGCGGTGGCGGTGGTGATGCCCTGCACGCTCACCGGGAGGTCGGAGTCAGTCTGCGTGCCGTCACCGAGCTCACCGTACGCGTTGCCGCCCCAGCAGACGATTCTCACCTCCGCTCCGGAGCGCGCACGCGTGGGCGGCCCCGACAGCCACCGAGGTCGCGTCGACGAGACCAGTGACGGGTACCGGGACGTTGGACGTCTTGTCGCCGTTGCCCAGTGGCCCGTATCCCCAGCACGCCACGGCGCCGCCGCTGCGCAGGACGCACGTGCCGTACGCCGACGTCCCGCTGGTCCGCCCGGTGGCATCGGTCAGCCCGGAGACGACGACGGGAACGGTGGACAGGTTGTTGGTCCCGTCGCCGAGCTGCCCGTTCGAGTCACTGCCCCAGCAGTACACGTCTCCGCTTGCTCCGATGGCGCACGCTGCGTTCCGCTGGCCGGCCACCGAGACGGCGTCGGTCACGTTCGAGACGGCCACCGGGACCGCGGAGGTGTTGAGTGTACCGTTGCCTAGTGTTGCGCCACCCCAGGCGGCCACCGTCCCTCCGGAGCGAACGGCGTACGAATCGCCGTCGCCGCACCCGATGGATACGGCGTCGTTGAGACCGGAGACCGTGACCGGCGTGGAGGACGACACCGTCGTCCCGTTGCCCAGCTGCCCTACCGTGTTCTCACCCCAGCACTCCACAGTTCCACCCTGGACGAGCGCGCACGAGTCGTACGCCCCGAGCGCGAGCTGTGTAGCGCCGGCCAGGTTCACGACGGGCACCGGCCAGTCAGTGGCCTGCTTCTTTCCGTCGCCGCACTCGCCGGACGCGTCCCGGCCCCAGCAGTACGTGAACCCGCTCACCGCGATCGCGCAGGTGTGCGCGGCACCGGCGGCGACGCTCACCGCGCGATCGTACGACGTCCCCGTCGCGCTCGTCGTGGGCACGGGCGCGCAGAAGGTGTCCGCGGTGGAGAGCTTCAGAGCCCCGCTCTCCTTCTGGCCCAGCAGCTTCGGATCGGGCGCGTATCCGATGCTCACGCCCGCGCTTCCGCTGGACGGCACCGGGGCAGACCCGCCGGAGAAGGATCCCGTCCCCATCACGGTCACCTGCGCGGCCGCGTTGCCGGTGTTGGAGAGCGTGAGCGTCTTGGTCGCGCTGGAGCCGACCTTGTGACGACCGAAATCCAGCGGCCCCGAGGTGGAGAGGATCGCGCCACGCGCGGTCTCGTGGAGCAGCACCTGGTGCGCCGTGTCGCCTTGCGCCGTGGTCGTGACCGTCAGCGTGTCTGCATAGAGGTCGGACGTGACGGCCGAGCTCTGCGGGACACCCTTGGGCGTGACGACGACGACCACCTGAGAGTTGGGCGGCACGGTGCCGCTGGCGGGAGACACCGTGTACGGGGACTTCGATCCGAGGCCCAGCGCGGCGGAGAAGTCGAACGATCCGTTGCCCGCGTTCAGCACGGTCACCTGCTGGGCCGCGGCGACGGTGCCACAGTCCACGAGCCCGAAGTCCAGCGCGCCCGGCGTGACCCCGGCGACGCCCTTGGTGCCCTCCGCGTTGATCCCGATGGGAGGTGGAGGAGAACCACAGACCGGACCCTCGACCACCAGGCTGGTCGTATCGGTCACCGTCACCGGCGCCGTCGGCGTGAACAGGACCTTTGCCGCGAGCACTCCCCCCGCGGCGAGCGTGGCGGGTGCGGGGGAACCCGTCCACGCGGCGACGAGATCGCCGTCCTGCGGCGCCAATAGCGAGATCTGCACGTCCGCGTCGCCGACGTTCGTCACGGCGAGATCGATGACGAGATCCTTCACACCCAGTGGCACCTGCCCGAAGTCGATGTTCGGGGGCTTCACGCTGAGGAGGGCACCCTCAGCCTGAACCCGCACCGGGATCGCGACGGACGGGCGATCCGGATCGCTCGTCGCGATCCGGAGTGTGGTCTCGAGCACTTCGCCCGGGTACGCCATCGCGGGGACGGACTCGGCGGAGAGGACGAGTGGGGCCGTGCCACCAGGCGCGATCGCGCCGCTCGACGCGCCCGAGATCGCGAACGCGCCAGTGGGATCGAGGCTGGCCGACCACTTCAGCGGCGAGCCTCCGACGTTGCCGATGGTCATTGCCGCGTCAGTGCCGGCGCCACCACACCCCCGCCGACCGAAGTCCATGGCAGTCGTCGACACGGCCGCGCGAGGAGGATCGATCGGATCGGTCCCCGCGTCCTGCGGCGCCGGGGGGCTCGGCGTGGTGGTGCCGCCGCACGCCACCGACAGCGCGACGAACGCCGCTGCGACGTGAGCCCTGCCGCGGAAGTAGCTCCGTCGCCGTGTCACGCCGCGAGCATAACAGCTCGCTGCCCTGCACCCCATAGGATAGCGACCATCACTCGCAGGTGAGCGCACGGGCGCACCTCCGCGCACCTGCGCAAAAATACATACTCCCTAGGGAGTAGATCGCTGAACGTGCGCGCCCGCAAAACTACTTGCCGGTTCGCGTGAGCAGCACGGGCGTGTCCTGACAGAGAGCAATCAACACGATTGTCACACGCCACGTCTTGTGGCGCGGGCCGGGAGGTGTATCGTCCGTCGCGAGAGGAGGAGGGCGTCATGCTTCTGAGCAGGATGAGCACGTCCGGCCGTACGGCGGCCGCGCTGGTTACGACCTTCATGTTGGCGCTGTCGTGTGGCGGGTCGAGCAGCGAGCCAGCGACGTCGCAGACCAGCCCACTCCAGGGTGGCTGCGGGTCGACGCCGCTGGCAAACACGAACGGGCAGGCGGAGAACTTCGTGACCATCGGCGACGGCACGAAGAACGTTCCCCTGGTCGTTCCCGCGACCGTGTCGCTTGCGATCTGGAGTCCCGGAACCAGCCCACACGCTGGTACCGCGACCATCCGCTTCCTCGATACGTCGGCGCACGAGACGGCAAAGTGTATCTACACCGGAGTCGTGCCCACGGATGCGCAGACGTTCAACCTCTCGCTCCACGACTGCAAGGTGTCTGCTTAGCGGTGTCGCACACTGTGGGTCCATTCTTCGTTCCTGATGCGAGAAGTTCTTTCCATGGGACCTGATCGGGAGCATCCCGGATCACGTGACGCCCGAGCAGCGGATCCAGGAGCTGGAGCAGGAGAACGCCGCGCTTCGCGAAGAGCTGGCGAAGCTGCGCAAGGAGATCGAGGAGTGGAAGCGCGGGTTCCGGGAGCGCGGGAAGCGGCGGACGTCGCGCTCCGAGGGTCGGCGGGCGCCCTCGGGCAAGCCGCGCGGCCGCAAGGTGGGCCATGTCGGATCGCGGCCCGCCGCACCGGCCCACGTCGACGACGAAGTCGTGCACGAGATGCCGGCGACGTGCAGCTGTGGCGGGGCAGTCGTGGCGACGGGCGAGACGGACAGCACAGTCGTCACCGACATCCCAGTGGTGCAGCCGCGGCAGACGCATCACGTGGCGCACGTCGGCAGCTGCGAGGTGTGCCACAAGCGCGTGGTCGCGAAGCTGCCGGGCGCGCCGGCGGCGGGCAAGAGCGTCGCCGCGGTGTCGTTCGGCCCCAACGTGCAGGCGATGGCGCTGGACCTGCGCTTCGAGCGCGACATGCCGCTGGGCAAGATCAGTGCGTTCCTCGGACAGTGGCTCGGCATCTCGATCACGACCGGCGGCCTGGCGCAGATGTTCGACCGATTGCGACGCCGCTCGGCGCCGAGCTACGACGAGCTGGTCGACGCGGTGCGCGCATCGCCCGTGGCGGGCCTCGACGAGAGCGGCCATCGACAGGACGGCGTGCCGGGTTGGATGTGGCTGATGCGCACCGACCGCGTCTCGGTCTTCCGCGCCGAGCTGTCGCGCGGCGCGTGGGTCGCCGAGTCGATGCTCGGCGCGAGCTTCAAAGGAGTCCTGTGCACCGACTTCTACGGCGTGTACACGAGTCACGACGGCTGGACCCACGCCTACTGCGGTGCGCACACCATCCGCGAGGCCAAGAAGATCGCCGAGCTCACCCCGTGCGCCGCGACCGAGGAGTTCCGCGACCGACTCATCGGCTTCTACGTCGCGGGCAAGCACGCCGCGGCGAGCGGCGATCCCGAGCAGCGCCGAGGCGCGCGCATCCGCCTCGGCCATCTCATCAGCAGCACCAACTTCGTGGAGTTCCCGGACATCGTCCGGCTGCAGGAGCGCCTCGACGAGCACAAGGTGGGGGTGACGCTCTTCATCGACCGCCCCGACGTCCCGGCCACGAACAACGCGACCGAACGCGACATCCGCGCCCACGGGCGGCACCGCGCGATGACCGGCGGAACGCGCTCGGCCGCCGGCAGCGCCACCCTGGCGCACTGGATGAGCATCACGCAGACGCGGCGCAAGTGCCAGCTCCCGCTTCGGGGCTTCGTCATCGGGCTGTACGAAAGTCACCTCCACGGCAAGCCGCCTCCGTCTGTCTTTGCCCACTAGCCGGCGAGTCCTCCGACGGTCGACGTCACGCCCGGGCCGCGGGCCGTCTTCCGGCCGCTAAGCAGAGACACTGCAAGGGCCAGCCCAACATCGGCGTCGGCGGCACCGTCGCCGCCGCTTCGCTCGGGTTCCGTCTGTCCGGTCTGGACCCCGGGCTCGGCTGGTGGGTCTACGCGACCGCGTCGGTCCCCTATTCACTGGAGGACAACAACCCGTGCACTACCGACAGCTGCGAGAACGGTCAGGTTGTCCACGAGAACGTCGCGCAAGACACGGTCGTGGACGATGGAGACCCCTGCAACGGCACGGAGACCTGCAATGGCCAGGGTGGAGTAAACCCGGGAACCGCCCTGACGAGTCCCCTGGTAGATGGGTGCCTCACGTACACGTGCACGCAGGACGTTGGCTACACGGTTCAGAGTGACACGTGCCCGGCGCCTCCGACACCGGCCGACTACCTCGGTGGCGGTAGAGTACCGAGCGACATCGGCGATGGGATGAGCTTCATCTACAATGGAGGCGACCAGAGCGGGCTGACGGCGACGATGGTGCCACAGCATCAGTCGGTCATCCGCGGGCGCGTGTTCGACCGCGACACGAGCGCGCCATTGTACCACGTGACCGTCGCCATTCTCGACCACGGCGAGTACGGCAGCGCGTCGACGGACACGAACGGCCAGTACGACATGGTGGTAAACGGGGGCCAGACCTACACGGTCGTCTTCACCTACGCGGATCACGTCACGGTCCAGCGTCACGCCGAGACGCACTGGCTCGACTACACCGTCCTCCCGGACGTGTTCCTCGTACAGAAGGACGTGGGCGCGACCGTGACGCAAAACTCGGGCGCGTGGCAGGTCGTGCGCGGTTCGCAGATGAACGACGGCGTCGGAACCGACCGGCGCGTCACGCTGCTGTTCGCCCCGGGGACCTACGCCACGAACCCGGAGCTGAATGGGAGCAGCCTCACCGTCCACGCCACCGAGCTGTCGGTTGGCGACAACGGGCCTGGCGCGATGCCCGGCGAGCTGCCCCCGCAGAGCGGATACACGTACGCCGCGGAGTTCGGAGTCGACGAAGCGGATAGCCTGGGTCTCGGGTCGGTCATCTTCAAGAACGACGACTCGAACTACGCGAGCCCGGTCTATGGGTATCTCGAGAACTTCATCCAGACGCCGCTCGACGCGAGCGGCGTGGAGAACGTTGTGCCCTCGGGGAGCTACGACCGCGTGAAGGGCGCCTGGCAGACGGACGCTTCGGGCGTGAACCTGTGCCTCTACGGCTCGACCGGCGGCATGGTCGACATCACGATGGACCCGAGCTGCTGCAACGCGAACTGCAACACGCCGATGAACTACGCGGCGTACGGCATCACCGACGACGAGCGGGCGACGTTGAACGGGACCTACACGACCTTCCCGACGCAGCTCTGGCGCGTCCCCATCAATCACTTCACCCCGTTCGACTGGAACTGGTCGGGAAGTCCTCCCGACGACGCCATCTCGCCGCCGAACGCGGAGCCGGTGGCGGATACGCCGAAACCGCACCCCTGCGACGGGAAGGGCTCGATCATCGAGTGCGAGAACCAGGTGCTGGGGGAGTCGCTGCCGGTGATCGGGACCCCGTTCTCGCTGAACTACCGCAGCGAGACCCAGAATGGCTATCACCCCACCATCACGGTCCCCGTCGCCGGCTCCGGCGCTCTCCCATCGTCGCTCGACCACGCCGAGGTGGAGATACAGATCGCAGGCCAGCGCCACCTTTTCGACCTGACGAACGTGGTGCCGAACGAGAAGATCGCGTGGTCCTGGGACAGGACGGACGCGTACGGGAGGCCGGTGGAGACCGCGATGACCGCCCACATCCGCGTCTCGTACGTCTACAAGCCCGTGATGCAGAAGCCGACGAGCTTCGCCTCGTTTGGCTCCGGTCCCGCGTACGTCGTCGCTCAGGTGCGGGCGCAACGCGCGTTCCTCGAGTCGCGCTATTACGACGTGACTGTTGGCGCGTTCGATGACAAGGCCCTCGGTCTGGGTGGCTGGACCCTCAGCCCGCAGCACGTGTATGACACGCGAACCGGGGTTCTATGGCGCGGCGACGGCGAGAAGCGCACGCCGAACGCGCTCAGCGACGTCGTGAACACGGTCCACGCGGAAGGGGACACGTATGGCTTCTACCGCGGTCTCGCGGCGGCGGCCGACGGCGAGATCTATGCTTCCCTGTTTCACACCGATGGCCAGTGGGGCGCCGTGGAGCAGATTGACGGCGCCACCGGTTCGCTCATCACGCAGACCAGCAGCGACAATGGCTTCGCGGACGGGGTTGCAGCCACGACGGTTCACGTGGGGGGCTGGGGTGTGGCCATGGCGCCGAACGGTGACCTCGTCGCACTGGACGACTACCGTGTCATCCGCATCTCCGATCTGGCCTCGGGTACTCCCCGCGCCCATCTTCTCGCCGGAGGTGTGGCCGGCTCTGGGGACAGAAAGTACTGCGAGTTGAACCAGTACAACCAAGTTGATCCCGTCTTGTCCTATTCGCCGGACGGCGCAGCCGTTGGCGCCAAGTTCCACGAACTGACCGCGGTCACCGTCGCTCGCGACGGAACGACTCTCTTCGTCGAAGGAGGAGAGTGTGGTGTCAGGCTGGTGCGACGCATCAGACAGGACGGAAACGTGGAGACCGTGGCCGGAATTCGGGGAAGCAGCCAAGGCTCATGCGCGACCTTCGATGCCAACACCACGAACTGCCTCGCCACGCAGCTCGACCTCTCCGACGGCCAGATCAGCGGCATCACGACCGACCCCACCGGCGCCATCTATCTGACGCAGGAGGGTGGCGGCCTCTTGAACCGCGTCTTGCGCATCACGCCGGATGGCTTCATTCGAGTATTCGCCGGCGTCGGGGGCTCGATCGCACGATGCAGCACCACGGGCTTCGGTGACGGTGGGTCACTGGGCACGGCTGGGTTCACCCAGCCTTGGGGGCTGATGTGGGATTCCGGCTCGCTGTACGTGGCGGACACCGGGGACTACACCGTGCGCAAGCTGGATGGCGACCCCGCAAGCGGCCTCGTCTCGACGGTCGTGGGGACCCATTGCGATGGCGACTACACCGAGGGCGGCATCGCCGTGGGCTCGCCCGGAGGACCGGTAGAGCCGAGCGACACAATCTTCAGTGGCGTCGCGCGCTCTCCGGATGGGTCGCTCCTCTACAACTCCGTTGACGCCAACGGACGTCCCAGCATCCTGAAGGTGCGGCTGCCGCCTGGAACCTCGGGGGACAATGCCACCCTCCTCGTGCCCTCCGACGACGCGGGCGAGGTCTACCAGTTCGACGACTCGACCGGCGCGACGGCCGGACGCCACCTTGCGACGCTGGGCGCGGTGGGGGGCGCGCCGCACTACTCCTTCGGGTACGACAGCTACGGCCGCCTGAACCAGATCACAGAGGCGTGTGCGCAGCAGAGCTGCCCCACGACGACCATCGCGTACTCGGCGGCCCCCTCGGGCTGCGCGAGCAGCACCGTCACGATCACCGCGCCCCACGGGCAGGTGACGACGCTCGGCATGGATCCCAACTGCTACCTGTCCACGGTCACGAGTCCAAAGACGGACGAGATCACGCAGCTCTCGCACACCGCGAGCGGCCTCCTGACGAGGCTCACCGATGCGATCGGTCACATTCACACGTTCACCTATTCGGCCACGGGGCTTCTCACGAAGGACACCAGCCCCCTGGGAATCGCCGGAACGCGCCTGACCAGGACGGGCAAGGACGGCGGCTGGCACGTCGACTTCACCAGCCCGCAGGGCCGGACCGTGTCCCACATCGTCGACGACACGCGGAGCAAGGCATCGGACACCGCGCCGACGCGCGTCGACCACCGCACGCACACCGATCTCAACGGGCTCGAGACGACCGACGATCGCTACGACGATCTCAGCCGCGTCGTCACCTATCCCGACGCTACGACCGTGACGAGCAACCAGACGCCGGACCCGCGCTTCGGGTACCGCGGCGCGTACGTCAGCAAGACCGTCGTCGAGACAGGCACCATGACCGGGAGCGCCGGTTGGGAGGAGGACGTCGCGCGAACGACCGTGCCGGCAAACCCGACTTCCCCGCTCATGGTCGACAGCCTGACCGACACCGTCACCCTCAACGGGAAGGTCTGGACCACCACCCGTACGCGCAGCCCGAACCATGTGCTCGTCACGAGCCCTCTCGGCCGGGAGGTGCAGCTCGATCTCGACGCGTCGGACCAGCTCACGGGCGTGGAGTTCCCCGGCACCGGCCTGCTGGGACTGCAGGTCACCTACGACAACGCGGACGGGCCCGCGTTCGCCACGCAGGTAAAGACGGTGTCACGTGGTACACGCAGCGTGCAGTACAACTACGCGACGGCCCTCCCGACCGCGGGCTGGCTCTCGTCGATCGACACGCCGCTGGGCACTCCGACGGCAAGCTTCACCGGTCGCGACAACGCCGGGCGCGCGACCCAGGAGACCCTCCTCGGGAATCGCGTCGTGAACCTGGGGTACGACCTCAATGGCAACATGACGTCGCTCCGGATGCCCCTGGATAGCGGCGGCAACTACGAGCACGATTTCACGCCCAACGTGGGAGACCTGCTCCAGACCTACACGCCGCCCGGTGGAGCGAGCACCTCGTACACGTACGACATGGACGGCGCGCTGCTGAGCGACGCGCCGCCCGGCGCGACGCCGATCACCTATAGCTACGATGCAGGCGGCCGACTCCAGAACATGACCTACTCCGATCCGGCGCACGGCGCGGTGTCCGTGGACTACGCCTACTACCCGCCCCAGGATCCGGCCGCGGGGCACGTCCACACCATCGTCGCGCAAGACGGCAGCATGCCGACGGTGACGCTGACGGAGGCCTACGACGGCAGCCTGATGACGAGCGAGGCGACGACCGGCCCGTTCAGCCATGGAGTCGAGTACGGCTACTACGACAAGACCTGGCGCCTCTCCGACCGGACGCTGGACAACGACCAGACCACGCTGGTGCACTACGACTATGACGACGATGGTGCGATCCACCAGGTTAGCCTCAACGGAGCCACGTACATCGTGAATCACGACTCGGCCACGGGCATGCTGACCGACACGTCCTTTGGCGGCACCCTGACCGACAGCTACGGATACGACACCTCTGGCTACGGGGACGTCACGAGCTACGACTTCAAAGCGAACGGCCAGAGCCTCTTCAAGATCGACTACGGCCGGGACCCGGCCACGGGGCGGCTCGACACCAAGAACGAGACCTACGCGGGCGGCGGCACCTGCAACTGGACGTACACCTATGATCCGGGCGGCACCAAGACCTTCCTCACCGAGGCCCTGAGTCAGGGCACCTCCTGCGCCAACGGCGCCAGCGACGACACCTGGACGTACGACGCCGATGGCAACTATCTGAACCAAGATGGCACGACGCCTCACTACGACACGCAGGACCGGCTGACCGACGACATGTTCGGCCCCTGTGCGTACACACCGAACGGCGAGACCACAAACTGGGCCGGGCTCTCGTACGTCTTCGACCCCCTCGGAAATCTGCGGCAGGACGCCGACGACTACCTGGTCGACGGCCGCAACCGTCTCATCGGCAAGTACTACCAGGGCACCTTGCAAGTCGCGTGGGTCTACGACGACCAGGGCCGGATCATCGCGCAGACCGACGGCAACGGCACGATCACCGAGCAGTTCGTCTACGTGACCAAGTCCAATGTCCCCGACCTGATGGCGCGCAAGAGCAACGGGTGGACGGTCTACCGGCTGGTCAGCGACCAGATCGGCTCGGTGCGCCGCGTCGTCGACGCGCAGGGCAACGTCGTCGAGTCGCTCGACTACACCGCGTGGGGAGGGGGGATTCCCCAGGTCCAGCCCTTCGGGTTCGCGGGCGGCCTGTGGGACCCGGACGCCTTCAGCTACCGCTTCGGGGCGCGCAACTACAACTTTTTCACGGGCCGGTGGTTGAGCAAGGACTTGACCCGCCAGAACGGGGGCCTCAACCTTTACGGGTACTGCAACAACGATCCGGTCAACTGCATTGATGCGGATGGGCACAACCCGTTCGTGATCGCGGGACTGATAGTCCTCGCCGGCTCGCTGCTATCGACGGACCAGCCGCATGACCTGACAACTGCCGACGAGGTCGGCGCGGGCATCGGCGTCAGCCTAATCCTCGCGCCCGCCCTCGCGGAGTGGCTCGGAGGAACATGGCTGGGCCGCGCAGTCCTCAATACACTCGGCTACAAGGGTGCCGAAGTCGCGACTGAGGCCGAGGAGGGTGGGCAGTGCGCTAGCGGGCCGCAGCAGGTGGCGACCGTCATCGACCCGAACAAACTAAACCACATTTTTGGCAAGGCGGGCCACAACCTCGGTCCGTTGCTAGAGAGTTTCGGTGGGTCGCAGGAAGCGACGTTTGCGGCCGTGGACAACGCGACCCAGGCTGCGGTCCGCTCTCAGGGTTTGTCCGGCGTGTTCACCACGAACGTCGATGTGGCGGGCCAGATCGTGGCGGTTCGCGGGCGGGCCATCGACGGGGTCGCACACATCGGTAGCTTCTGGATTCCCTAGCTAGGAGGTACGGACCTGACATGGATAACTTAAGCACATTGGAACGCGCCGTGCTCGACAAGCAACTCGCCGGCGATGATCCGACACTAGCTACCCTTCGACTACAGGCCGATGCGGCTCGCGTTGTCGGGCGGAGGCGAACTGGCGTCGGCTTTTTTTGCGACTTCGCTGTGGATGCAGGCGCACCACTCGCAGATGGAGACTTCCAGATCAGCGATGTTTACGCAGAGGTCGGCGGCCTAGTCCGCGGTGTCGGATTCGTGCTCTTCATCCGTTCTGGCCGACTCAGCATGCTAGAGGGTTTCACCTTCGATGAGCCCTGGCCGGAACGTATTGATGCATTCGAACTCAAGTACGACCGCGAACCGAGGAGTCTATCACAGATGAACCTGCCGGTTGATGGCGCGTAGTGTCGGAACGAGGCTGGACAACGACCAGAGCACGCTGGTGCACTACGACTATGACGACGATGGTGCGATCGTGCGATCCACCAGGTGACGCTCAACGGCGCCACGTACATCGTGAATCACGACCCCGGCATACCACGCAAAGACCGACCGGACGGTTGACATTGGGGGCTCGCTCTCTAGAGTACGGGTAGGAGCTTCCGCATGTCAGCCAATCCCCCGAACTCTCACCCGCCGCCGCACGGCACCGTCACGTACGATGACACCGGCGAGCCGCCCCACGAGGCGTCGTGGGCGTTGCCCTTCTCTGCCGGGGCTTCGCACACCTGAAGTGCGAGGGCTGCGGCGAGCGGCGCGTCGTGGCCTTCGCGTGCAAAGGCCGGGGATTCTGTCCGTCGTGCATGGGGCGGCGCATGGCGCAGACGGCGGCCAACCTGATGGAGAGCGTCTTGCCGGAGGCGCCGCTGCGTACCCGTACGGGCAAGGGCCTGAACGGCAGATCTGACCGTCGCGCTTCGGGCTACGCGTCGAAATCGACCGGGTCGGGTGGCTTGGGCGGGGGTTTCCAGCGGTGCGGCAGGAGGTCGGCGAGGTGGTCGTCGGCGGTCTTGTCGATGCGGCCGAGGACGTCGGCCAGGTACTCGACGGGGTTCACGCCGACGCGGGTGCAGGAGACGACGAGCGAGTAGAGGAGTGCGAGCTCCTTGCCGGCCTCCTCGCTGTGGACGAATAGGAAGTTCTTGCGGCCGAGGGCCACGAGCCTCATCGCATTTTCAGCGCGGTTGTTGTCCAGGGGAACGCGGGCGTCGTGAAGGAACCGGCCGAGCGCGGTCTGGTTTCTCCAGGTGTAGCGCGCGGCGCGTCCGAGGAGCGTCTTGGGTCCGTGCAGGCGACGGGCCTCGCGCGCGAGCAACAGCAGCCGGACGAAGAGCGGGCGCGCGCACGTGCGGCGGAGCTCGAGATGCTCGGCGGTGCCGAGGATGCCGCGCGCTTCGGCCTCGTGCTCGACGCGGTACATGCCGGCGACGAGGTCGAGCGCCTCCTTCGCCTCCGGGACCTCGCCCGCGTCGAAGAAGTGTCTGCGGGCGTGGGCGATGCAGCCGCAGCGGCGTCGGCTTCCTTTGCGGACGAGTCGGTCGTAGCCGCGGTAGTCGTCGCAGACGATGGCGCCGGCGGATTCGCCGAGAACGTCGACCGGGACGTCGCCGCTGCGCGAGAGATTGAAGCGATATCCGGTCAGGCTCTGGCCGACGAAGGCCCAGATGAAGGACTTGGCCGCCTGCTTGGTCATCTTGAAGGAGGTCTCGTCGGCGTGGACGAGGAAGTCGCTCCTGATCTCCTCGAACAGTGGCTCGCGCAGAGGCTCGAGCTTCTGGCCGGCGCGCCTGAAGAGGTCGTTGATCGTGCTGCGGGCGACGGGGACGCCGGTGCGCGCGAAGGCCTGCTCGAGCCGGTAGTGCGGCGTGACGGCGAGGCACTTGGACACGACCAGGTGGGCGACGAAGCTCGCCGCGTACCTCGTCTTGTCGGCCCATCGCTCGGGGGCCGGCGCGGTGATCACGCAGCCGCCGCAGCGGCAGGCGACGGTCTCGCGCGTCAGCACGATGCGCTTCAGGTATCCCGGGACGTACTCGAAGATCTCGCACGGCTTGCCGTCGCCGACCTGCCGGAACGACGTGCCGCCGCAGAGGGGGCACTTCTTGTCGGCCTCGGGGACGGGCACGGTCTCGTCCACGGTGTCCATGCGCTCGGCGCGAAGGAGGGCCTGCTCGGTGCGGCGATCGGCGGCCTGCTCCGGGGTCCTCGGCGGCCGCGGGATCCTCGGCATCTTGCCGGTCTTCTCGGAGCGCTTGGCGAAGGCACGCGTGAGGACCTCGACCTGGGTCTTGAGGGCCTGAACCTCGCCCTGCAGGTACGTCGCGAAGTCGCGCCACTCGCAACGGTGCTCCTTGTCGCTGTCGTCGGGAGGAACCAACAGATAGCTTTGATCACGACGCGCGCGAGATGTCGATCCCCTCTGCGCGCTTTTTCGTGCGCGCGGGCTCCCATCGAGGCGCGCGCTTCACGGCGCGCAGGTCCACGCCGTCGAGCAGCATCGCGAGTGACGCGGCGTCGAGCGCGACGTGCGAGGCCGCGGCCGGCACCTGCGGCATGCAAAAGCGCCCACGCTCCAATCGCTTGTAGTAGACGACGAAGCCGCCCGCGCTGAAGAACAAGACCTTTACCCGATCTCGTCGCCGACCGAAGAAGACGAAGAGGGTGCCGCTGTAGGGGTCGGCCTGCCAGAGCGACCGGACGAGCGTGATGAGCCCGTCGTGGCCGCGGCGCAGATCCACCGGCTCGGTGGCGAGCACGACCTGGATGCCCGGACCGAGGCTCAGCACGGTCGCGCGGCCGCCACGATCGCCGCGAGGTGCGCGGGGGTGATGGCGCCGCGCGCCACGACGCGCGCGGCGCCGACCTCGACGACGACCTCGACCGTGTCGTCGTGCCCGCCGGGGACCGCGCACAACGACGCATCCACGACGACGGGGAGCAGACGAGGTGCCGATTTCCGCCGCTTACGACCTCGCCTCGCCAGCTCCGACCGCCACCACACCAGCGTCCGCGCCTTCACGCCGTGGCGGCGGGCGACCTCCGCCGCGTCGTCCCCCCTCGCCAGCTCCTCCACTCGCTTCGCCCACCAGCTCGCTGTGTGTCTCGCCATGCCCCGAGTGAATCAGCCCGCCGCCCCTCGCGCACGGCGTCCATTCCCGTACGGTTACGCCGCTGCGGCAGTGGGTGCTCACCATGCCGCACGCCATCCGGCATCGCCTGGCGTACAACGCGCCGTTGCTCGGCAAGGTGACCCGCGCCGTGACCCATCAGCGACACCAGGATGCGTGGCGGCCCGGGACGTGCGTCTGCGTCAGGCCCGCGTCTTCTTAAAGGCCGCGGGGGTCAACTCCTCGAGCGGCAGCGCGAAGAGATCGCGGTGTGTGCCGAGGCGCTCGAAGGCCCACGTGAGGTACGGCTGGGCGGGGACGCCCTGGGCGCGGCACGTCGCGACGATGCCGAGGAGCACGCACGCGCGGTGCGCGCCTTCGGTGCTGCCTGCGAAGAGCATGTTGAGGCGCAGCTTGGCGACGTTCTGGAACTCGCGCTCGGTGGGCGAGTTGTCGATGGGGACGATCGGGTCGTCGACGAAGCGGAAGAGCGCGTCGCCATGGTTCTTGTAGTAGCGAATCGCCGCCGTCAGCGGCTCGGACGGGAGAAGCGTCGGCTCGACGGCATCCATCCACCGGACGAAGCTCTGGATGATGGGGCGGATTTGTCGCTGCCGATGTTCGCGGAGCTCGTCTCCGACGAGGCCGAGCGTCTGCGCCTTCTCCTCTTCGCCGTAGATCGCGCCACCCTGGTCCGCC
>CAWAIF010000001.1:0-24047 GCA_963782055.1 uncultured delta proteobacterium | reverse complement strand
GCCCGAAGGGCCCGAGCATGAGCGGGGCGGGGCCCCCCTAAAAGAAAATGAAATACTCCGCCGCCACCTCCCTGATCACCGGCGCAAACAGCAAAAACTCCACAAACGCCAGTATCAGGAAAGGCCCAAACGCCAGCCGGGCCTGCCCAACCCCCTCCCCCTGAGGCTGCGCCAGCGGATCATCCTCCAGCGCCTCCTTCGCCTCCTCGTCCCCCTCCGCCGCCGCCTTCCGCAGCTCCTCCAGATCCTTCTTCACCGACTCCGGCTCCTCCAGCTTCCCCCGGATCAGGTAGATCGCCAGCGCCCCCACCGAGCCCTGCACCGCCCCCCCGAACAGGGTGAACAGCACGCCCGACAGCCCGATCCACGCGCCCGCGAGCATGAGCAGCTTGGCGTCCCCCAGCCCCATCCCCTGCCGCCCGCGGAAGGCGCGGTAGAGCCACACGAAGGGGATCGCCACGACCAGGAAGCCGAAGGCCGCCCCCACCAGCGCCCCGACGATGCTCATCCCGCGCAGCGACGCGGTGAAGATGCCGAGCACCGTGCCGGGCAACGTGATCGAGTCGGGCAGGAACATGTGCTCGAAGTCGATGAACGCCGCGGCGATGAGCGCCATCACGATGGCGAAGTCGGACAGGTAGACGCAGGACGCGCGGAGCAGCGAGGTCTCCGGCGGCAGGTGCAGCACCACCGCCTCCAGCACCCCGAGCGACGCCGCGCCCCCCAGCAGCTCCACCACCGGGTAGCGCCAGCTCATCTTCGCCCCGCAGCACCTCGCCTTGCCGCGCAGGATGAGGAAGGAGAGCACCGGGATGTTGTCGTACCCGCGGATCGGCTTGCCGCACGCCGGGCAGTGCGATCCCGGCCGCACCACGCTCATCCCCTGCGGGACGCGGTAGATGACGACGTTGAGGAAGCTGCCCCAGATCAGCCCGAAGAACGCGGCGAAGACGCGCAACGTGCCCAGCGGCAGCTCGGAGAGGTGCACGGCGGCACTCTAGCAAGCCCGGGCGACGGGCGCGCGGCCGCTACAAACTGATGGCAATCGGCGGCCCGCGGCGCTAGGTCACGCGCCCCCGGTCCCGCGATGCTTCTCTCCGTCAACCCCGACCACCCGGAGCCGCGCAAGATCCGCCGGGTCGTGGACGCCCTGGAGTCGGGCGAGGTCATCGCCTACCCGACCGACACCGTCTACGGGCTGGGCTGCGATCTGACGAACAAGAAGGCGGTCGACCGCCTCTACGCCATCAAGGGCATGGAGCGCTCCCACCAGCTCGCCTTCGTGTGCCCCGACCTGAGCGACATCGCGCGCTACGCGATCGTGGAGAACTACCACTACCGCATCCTCAAGCGTCACCTGCCCGGGCCCTACTGCTTCATCCTGCAGGCCACCCGCGAGGTGCCCAAGCTCATCCAGTCGCGCCGCAAGACGGTGGGGATCCGCATCCCGGACAACGAGGTGGCCCGCGCGCTCGCCCGCGAGCTCGGCCGGCCCCTCATCTCGACCACCGCGCAGCGCCCAGGGGGCAACCCGGAGGTCGATCCGCACGAGATCGACGTCGTCTTCCACGGCCTGGGCCTGGTGATCGACGCGGGCGGCGGCGGCGTGGTGCCGACCACGGTCGTCGACATCACCACCAACCCGCCCACCGTGGTGCGAGAGGGCGCCGGCCCGATCGAAGACTTCGTGTAGGCCGCAGTAGACGGGCGGCGGGAGAGGGCCCACCATGCAACCCATGCAACCGCCCGGCCCCTACGGGGGACAGCCGCAGTACCCGCAGCAACCTCAGTCGCAGCAGCAGCAGGGCTACCCGCAGCAGGGCTACCCGCAGCAGGGCTACCCGATGCAGCAGGGCTACCCGCAGCAGGGCATGCGCCCGGCAGGCCCGAAGCGGAACGTCGGCATGCTGGTCGGCGGCCTGATCCTGATCGCCATCGGCGCGCTCGCCTTCCTCCTCTTCGCGTACAACGCCTACCAGTACTCGACGGTGTCGGATCACTTCTCCGACATCGAGGGCTCGGAGTGGGTGGTGGACATCGTCAAGAGGGCGGCCATGCACCGCATGGTCCTCTTCGGCTCCATCTCCGCCTTCTTCGGCCTCCCCGGCCTCATCCTGGCGTTCCTCGGCTTCCGCAAGCGATAGCCTCACCCCCCCGCCCCCTCTCCAGCCTCACCCCCCCCGCCCCCTCTCCAGCCTCACCCCCCCCGCCCCCTCTCCACTTCGTGGAGAGGGGGAGCAAGAGGAGGGGGAGCCAGAGAGGAGGGGGAGCCAGAGGAGGGCGAGCCAGACGCGGCATCTCTGCCCATCTCCCCCTCTCCACTCTTGTGGAGAGGGGGCGGGGGGGTGAGGTCACAGCTTGGTGAAGTCGATCGTCCCCAGCCAGATGTCGGTGAGGTCGAACATCTCGGTCACCCAGGGGCCGTCCTTGTCCAGATCGCCGGAGTACCAGCTGACCACCGCGTGATCCGCGTCGAGCATGGTCATGCCGGCGTAGGCGGTGTCGCCCGCGCTGGGGAGCTCGCCCCACTCCTTGATGGAGAGCGGGCCGCCCTCCAGCGTGCCGGTGATCTCGAAGAGGGCGGTGCGCTTGCGGCCGGTGCCGTCCTGGAGGTGCTTGCGCGCCACCACGAAGAGGCGCTGGTTCCAGAAGAAGGCGAGCGGGCCGTCGAGGCGCTGGCCGTCGAACTCGTCCGGGCACGTGAAGGTGTCGTACGGCGGCATCGACCAGCAGATCTTGGTGCGCAGCCGCCCGCTCACGCCGAGCAGCTCGGCGTCGGTGCCGTCCATGCGCACGAGGGCGAGCAGGCGGCCGGAGGGCATGAAGGTGAGCTCGGTCTCCAGCGGCGTGTCCGCGCTCACGGTGTAGATGGGCGCGCCCTTCGTCCAGGTCACCCCGTCCTTCGAGGAGAAGAGGTAGACGGAGAGATCGCCGTCCTCGTAGGCGGCGCTGTAGTAGGTGTCGCCCTCCTTCTGGATGCGCCAGTAGCTCCACGTCTCCGGGCCGATGTTCTGCAGCGCGCTCCACGTCTGGCCGTCGGCGGAGTGCGTGCCCACCGCGATGGTGTCCACGTTGGAGTCGCGGTCGCCGATGACGCCCAGGCGCGTGAGCGCCTTGATGTGCAGCTCGTTGCCGACGACGTAAAAGTGCGGATCGCGCAGATCGCGGTCGGTGGGCGCCTGGATGGTGGCGAGATCGGTGAAGGTCTTCGCCGCGTCGGTGGAGCGGTAGACGTGCAGGCTGCTGTTGGGGCCGAGGGTCTGGCTGCGCGCGGTGCGGTGGACGAGGTAGATGGCCCCGTTCCACGTGATCATGTCGGTGTTCTCGTTGTGCCGGCAGATGTGCGTGCGGCAGTCCCACTCGTCCTCCTTGCCGTGGCCGGAGACGAGCACGTGGGCGTCGGTCAGCCAGGCGGGCGTGACGGGGTGCGGATCGTAGGGGGCGTCGTCGTCGCCGGCGTCGGAGGGGCCCGCGGGGGAGGTGGTGGAGCAGCTCGCGAGGAGGAGCGCGCAAGCGAAGAGGAGGGATCGACCAAGCATCAAGAACCCCCGGCCGCGCGGCCCCTCAAGGGACCAGCACCCGCATCTCGCCGCCCACGTCGATCGCGCGGGAGAGGAGGGCGCGGTGGGCCTTCTTCGCCCAGCGCACCGCGTCCAGGATGGTGTCGTCGTCGGAGAGGTCGCCGCCCTGGCTCGCCAGGCGGCCGGCGACCAGCGACGCCAGGGTGCAGCCGCCGCCGTGGACGGCCGTGCGCAGGCGCAGCCGCCTGGCGCCGATGTCCTGCACACCGTCCGCCGTGGCGAGGACGTCCACCGAGTCCGGACCCACCAGGTGCCCGCCCTTCACCAGCGCGGAGCGCGCGCCCATGGCCACGATGGCGCGCGCGGCGTCGCGCGCGTCGGCCAGCGTGGTCACGCGCCGTCCGGTGAGCGCCGCCGCCTCCGGCACGTTGGCGGTGACGATGGTCGCGCGCGGCACCAGCCCGGTGCGCATCGCCCGGAGGGCGCGCTCGGCGAGGAGGCGCGCGCGCCCGCGTGTCGGCTGCATGACGGGATCGACCACCGCCGGCAGATCGCGGTGCGCGGAGAGCAGCTCGATCACCGCGCCGACGTTGGCCGCGCTGCCCAGCGCGCCCACCTTGATGGCGCCGACGCGCTGGTTCTTCAGCACCGCGCGCGCCTGGGCGAGCACCTGCCTGGCGGGGACCGGCTCGACCGCGGCGAGGCCGGACGTGGACTGCGCGGTGACGATGGTGACGACCGCGCAGCCGAAGACGCCCGCGGCGTGAAAGGCGCGCAGATCGGCGAGCAACCCTGCCCCGCCTCCGGGGTCCAGCCCACCGATCGCGAGGGCGCATGTCATCCCTTCGCTGGTCACCGTCGCATCGGAGCACGACAGCGCGAGCCACGCAACGCCGCGGGTGCTTGACGGCCCGCTCTCCGGCGGCAACGCTTGCGTCATGACGCGCGCGCTCGCCGCTCTGGTCGGCCTCGGCGTGATCGCGGTGGCGTGCTCGGAGGGCGGCACCGAGATCCTCGCGCGCGATCCTCCCTACGATCCGCCGCCGGAGACGTGCGCGCCCGCGAGCGCAGACGCGCCGCGCACCTTCGCCGGGTGCTCCACCGGCAGCGGCATCTTCGGCCGCTGGACGGTCGATGCCTTCGGCTACCCGGCCTACGACTACGGCCTGGACGAGAACGCCGACGCGCGCGCCTCCTTCTACAACACCCGCGGCGAGGACCGCCGCGATCACTGGTTCTCCTTCGGCAACGATCGCGTCACCGCGCTCGCCTACAACGACGGCTACGTGGAGCTGACGGACCAGGACCGCGGGCCGGAGTACCTGAACAAGTTCGACGCCGCGCAGCAGAACTTCGCCGGCGGTTTCTCCTACGTCGACGACGGCCGCACCACCTGGAACACCGCCTACGAGTGGCGCCCGCCCGGCGCGGTGGTCACCCGCCGCTACGGCATGGGCTACTACGAGACGAGCAGCACCTACGACGACATCCGCGTCACGCACGTCATCTACGCGCCGGCGGGCGACGTGACCTCGCTCGTCGACGAGGTGACGGTGGCGAACCTCGGGAGCGTGCTCGCGCACGTCAAGCACTACGAGTACTGGGACGTCGGGCGGCGGCCGCTCACCACCAACTGGATCGTGTCGGGCAACCCGCTGAGCTCGGTGCCGGGGGCGGTGGACGCCTCCCGTGACGCCGAGGACGCCATGTTCGACGAGTCGGCGTCGTGGGATCCGTCGCAGGGCGTGCTCCAGATCCACCGCACCCTGCACGCCGGCGTGACCGCGCCCCCGCCGGAGGCCGCGAGCGCGACCGACGACTACCCGGGCGAGCCGTTCCTCGCGACGCTCATCGGCCCGACCGACGCCTTCTACACCGACCAGCGGTCCTTCTTCGGCGCGGGCGGGGTGGCCTCGCCCGACGCCGTGCGCGCCGGCGCGCCCGGGCAGGACACCGACACCATCGCGGCCCCCACCCCCGGCGCGGGGCAGGGCAGGGCGCTGGTCCTGCGCGCCGACCTCGCCTTGCCGCCGCACGCCTCGCAGTCGCTCCGCTACGCCTACGGCTACGTGGCCCACGGCGACTCGCTGCCCATCCAGCACGAGTGGCACGACCCGGACTGCGACATGCGCAAGACCCTGCGCGAGGAGCTCGCCACCCACCTGCTGTACTTCGCCAACGCCGAGGACGGCCCGCGCGAGCGCGGCTCCGGCGCGCTGCAGCGGGAGATGGCGTGGCACGCCTCGCAGCTCGAGGCCTCCGTCGGCTACCGCGACTACTGGGGGCACCACGTGGTGCCGCAGGGGTCGGCGTACCTTTACCTGCACGGCGCGGACGGCGCGCTGCGCGATCTCGCCCTCTTCGCGGTGCCCCTCGTCTACACCGACCCCGCCCTCGCGCGCGACGAGATCGCCCTGATGACGGGCATGCAGTACGCGTCGGACAAGCGCTTCTCCTACGCCTTCCAGGGCCACGGCGTGCTGGACGACGCGCTCGGCCTCCACGCGCACCCGAGCGATCTGGACATCTACTTCCTCTTCGCGGTGAGCGAGTACGTCGGCGCGACGGGCGACCTGCCGTTCCTGGAGGAGGTCGCGCCCTACTACCCGAAGGACGCGGTGCAGGGGGCGATCGTCTACGACCACGTGCGAGACGCGGTGCGCCACCTCTTCGACGTGGTGGGCACCGGCGAGCACGGCCTGGTGCGCATCGGCGACGGCGACTGGAACGACGGCATCGTCTTCGAGGCGCCGGACAGGAGCCTGGCGATCGACAAGGGGGAGAGCGTCCCCAACACGCAGATGGCGGTGGCCGTCCTGCCACGCGTGGCAGACCTGATCGAGCCGCGCGACGCCGCGCTGGCGCAGGAGATCCGGCAGAAGGTTGCATCTTACAAGCAAGCGCTGGCGCAGACGTGGACCGGCTCCTTCTTCGGGCGCGCCTACTTCGGTGACGGGAAGCTGGCGCACGCCGACGCGCCGGAGCTCGAGTCGCAGGTGTGGGCGCTCATCGGCGGCAGCTTCCCCGACCCGGCCGACCGCGACGTGCTCGTCGCCCGCGTGGCGAAGGATCTGGACGATCCGTCGCCCACCGGGGCGATGCTCAGCCCCGGCGGGCAGGTCTGGCCGGCGATCAGCGGCCTGCTCACCTGGGGCTACGCGCTCTCCGACGAGGGGCGCGCCTACGCGCACCTGGCGCGCAACACGATGACGGCGCACGCGCTCGCCTTCCCCGACGTCTGGTACGGCATCTGGAGCGGCCCGGACGGCCTGGAGTCGGCCGCCGGCGATCGCCCCGGCCAGGCCTGGTACAGCGCCGCCACGCCGATGACCGACTTCCCGGTGATGAACGGCAACCAGGACGCCATGCCGCTGCTGGCCACCCTGCGCGTCGCGGGCGTCGACGCCTCGGCGACGGGCCTGGTGATCCAGCCGCACGTCCCCGGCCGCGACTTCGCGCTGCAGACGGAGCTGCTCGACCTGCGGGTGAACGGCGCGTCCATCCAGGGCACGTACCGCCCGACGCGCGAGGTGCCGCGCACGGTGGAGGTGCGCGCGCCGGCGGGCGGGACGGTCGTCGCGGCGACGCTGAACGGGGCGAACGTGGACGTCGCGCCCGGGGCGAGCGCGGTGGTGCTCGACGTGCCGGCGACGAACGGCGAGGGGGCGAGCTTCGAGGTGCTGGTGAAGTGAGGCCTACTTGGGCGTGCGCGCCATCACCTGCGAGGCCCCCAGCCTCACCAGCGACTGCAGGGTCCGGGGGAAGCGCGTGGACAGGAAGGCCGCCACCTTCCCGTGGTTGGTCAGCACCACCTCCGCCTTGCGCGCCTCCAGCGCGTCGGCGATGCGCCGCGCGGCCGCCTCGCGCGGCATGACCAGCCACGGCGGGATGGAGTCGCGCGAGGCGTCCAGCTGCCCGGTGTTGTCCAGCATGCGGATCTCGCTCTCGATGAAGCCGGGCGCCACGTGCGTCACCGAGATGCCGCGGGTGGCCAGCTCGGCGCCCAGCGCGTCCGCCAGCGCGCGCACCGCGAACTTGCTCATCGCGTAGGGCGAGGTGCCCGGCAGGGAGAGGAACCCGGAGACGCTGCCGATGAGCCCGACGCGCCCGCTGGAGCGCACCAGCGGCTCCAGCGTCGCCTTCAGCGTCCGCAGCACGCCGAAGACGTTCGTCTCGAACTGCCGCCGGTAGTCCTCGAGGGTGAGGCTCTCGAAGGGGCCGGTCACCCCGATGCCGGCGTTGGCGACGACCACGTCCAGCCCGCCGAAGGCGCGGACGGCCTCCGCCACCGCCGCCTCCATGGAGGCGTCGTCGGTGACGTCGCACGGGATCGCCCGCGCTCCGGCGAGCTCCCGTGCGATGCGCTCGATCCGCTCCTTGCGTCGCGCCATCAGCGCGACCCGTGCCCCGCGCCCCGCGTATTCGCGCGCGAGCGCCTCGCCGATGCCCGACGACGCGCCGGTGATCATGACCGCCAGTCCCATGGTCGGAGATGGTAGCGGACCCCGCCGCCGCGCGCCCGCCCAGGCGAGGTGGCGTTGACACGGCAGACGCGCCCCTGCTACCCACGTGGGGGCACATGCGCGACCAAAGGCGGACCGTGCAAGCGTTGGGATGCGCCGCCGCCGTGGTCGCTGTCGTGGCGCTATGGCCGGCGAAGGCCCACGCCCAGTGCGTGGACGAGGAGCTCAAGCAGGAGCTGGTGGGCGGCCGCCACTACCGCGGCGTCCAGGAGCGCCTCTTCACCAAGGCCTTCCGCCACGAGATCTCGGCGATGGGCGGGGTCTACGCCGCGGACCTGTACTCCTCCAACTACCTGGTGGGCGGCGCGTACACCTTCCACTTCTCGGAGGACCTCGCCCTGGAGGCGAGCTTCCAGTACACGCGCTTCCGCAGCGCCGTCGCCGAGACCTTCGACCGCCGCTTTCCGCAGATCGTGCTGGAGAAGTCCACCGAGAAGGACGGCTTCCTCTACTTCGGGCACCTGGTCTGGTCCTTCGCCTACGGCAAGCTGAGGTGGATGGGTGGGGCCATCACCCACTTCGACTTCAACCTGGCCGTCGGCGCGGGCGTGACCGACGACTCCACCTCCGTCGGCGTGACGGGCAGCGCGGGCCTCGGGACCAAGTGGTTCTTCGGAAAGTGGTTCGCCATCCGCATGGACCTGCGCGATCACGTTCTGTCTCAGCAGCTCGTCGGTGAGGAGCACATCGTCAACGACCTGCTCTTCACCGCCGGCTTCAGCATGTTCATCCCCTTCGGGGGGTGAAGACCCTTGGCGTGCCGGGGCTTTCCGGGCACCATGACAGTCCGTCGGGCACCCGCCCGTGACGACGCGCCGAGGCCCCGGTCGAGCAAGGAGACACGACGTGCACATTCGAGGAAGGCTCGCCGCCGCCACCGTGGTCTTCGCCGGCGTCACGGTCGTGACGCTGGCGCTGGCCGCGCCCAGGCACGGCAAGGCTCCGAAGCCCAGGCCGAAGCCCGCCGCGACGGCGGACGCGGGCGGCGGGGACGACCCGTACGACGACAAGGCGGGGGCCGCCGCGGGGGACGCCGGGGCGCCCACCGCCGCGTCGGACGGAGGCGCTGGTCCGGTGCCGCCGCCGCCCGGCCTCGTCGGCGCGGACGGCGGGGTCAAGCCCTCCCCCCTCACACCCGCCCCGGGCGAGTTCGCGCAGCCCGGCGTCGTCGACGCGGGCGCGGTGGACTTCGACAAGCTCATCGGTGACATCGCCGCGCTGCGCGCGCGCGCCGCCGCCGTGGGCGACACGCTGTTCCGCTCCCGGCTGACCATCGCGCTGCGCACCGACGGCGACCACGCGCGCATCGCCCACCTGGTGGTCTCGCTGGACGACGGCGCGGTCTACTCCGCGCCGCCGACCTTCCACGCCGAGGACATGACGCAGATCTACGCGCACGCCCTCTCCGCCGGCCGCCACGCCATCACGGTGGACATCGAGCGCCGCGACGACCGCAACGACGCCTTCCGGACGACGCAGCGCTCGCGCTTCATCGTGGAGGTGCCGCAGGACCAGGCGCTGGCCGTCGAGCTTCGCGTGGGGGACGACTCCGACATGGGCGGCGATTTTCCGAGCGACAAGAGCGGCAGCTACGACCTTCGCGTCCGCCTGAAGGCCGAGGCTCACAAAGTGAAGCGATGAGGTCTGCACGTTGAGGCGCCGCATCTTCCCCATCGCCTTCGTGCTCGTGGCCGGCTTCGGCGGCGCGGCCGTCGCCCAGCAGCCGGCAGGCGCCGGGTCCGCGGCGTCGGCGAGCGCGAGCGCGACGGAGGCGCCCACCGAGACGGCGGCGCCGCCGCCCGCCGCGACAGCGGCCGATCCGGTGTCCCACGGTGAGGCGATGCAGGCGCTGGAGGGCGCCCTCGCCGCGCGCAAGCTCGGCAGCCAGACGGCGATGACCCAGGACGACGTGCGCGCCCGCGACGCCGAGGCGGAGGACCTGCTGCGCGTCGGTCGCGTCGACGAGGCCATCTCCCGCCTGCTCGAGATGGTGGAGAGCCCGCAGTTCGCCCCCTTCGCGGAGAACGACGTGGGCCGCGCGGCGGTGTTCCTGCTCGGCAACGCGTACGCCACCGCCGGCGTCAACGAGCCGGCGCGCGCGTATCTGCGCCGCGTGCTCACCGCGCACGGCGCGTGGGACAACGGCGGCATCTACGCGCGGCGCGCGGTGCGCCGGCTGGTGGAGATGGGCATCTCCAGCGAGAAGTACGACGCCGCCGTGTCCGACCTCGCCTCGGTGCCGAGCACCGCGCCGGAGGAGACGCTGGGCGAGGTGGCCTACCTGCGCGGCCGCGCCGACGAGGCCAAGGGCGACCCCGACGCCGCGCTGACGGAGTACGCGAAGGTGACGCAGCGCTCGCGCTTCTGGGCGCAGGCGACGTACCTGCAGGGCCTCATCCAGGTGGAGAAGGGCCACATGAAGGAGGGGGAGGACCTCTTCTGCAAGATCGCCGACCCGAAGCGGGAGGCGCGGACGACGCCGGTCTTCGCCGACGAGCGCTTCTTCGCCGTGCGCGATCTCGCGCGCCTCGCCCTGGGGCGCGTGGCGCACGAGCAGTTCCGCTTTGACGACGCGCGCTACTACTACTACCTCGTGCCCAAGGACTCCGATCGCCTCGCCGAGGCGCTCTACGAGGCGGCCACCGGCCGCTACGAGAAGAAGGACTACGAGGGCGCGCGCGAGCTTCTGGACGAGCTCAAGGGCCTGCAGATCCACCACCCGTACGAGGACGAGGCGTGGATCCTGGACGCGTACATCGATCTCGCGCAGTGCAAGTTCAAGGACGCCGACGAGAAGCTGCTCAAGTTCGTGGCGCTCTACGAGCCGGTGCGCGACGCCGCACGGCGCCTGCAGAGCGACGACCACGCGATGCAGGCGGTGGTCACCGCCGCGCGCGCGGGCTCCGACGCGGGCAACGCCGACGTGGAGGGCGGCTCCCCGGAGGCGATGCGCACGATCGCCGCGCTGCTGCGCGTGGACCCGGCGTACGGCGCGATCGCCCGTCGTCGCGCGGTGCTCGAGCACGAGGCGAGCGGCCTCCGTCTGACGGAGGGCTCGCTCGCAGACCTGCAGCGCCAGCTCTCCGTCGGGGGCGGCGTGCGCCCCGCGATCGAGGACAAGCCGGACGCCGCCGCGCGGCTGGCGGAGGCGCAGAACGCGCTCGACGGCGTGCGCCGCCTCATCGGCGACCTGCGCTCCGGCGGCGCCCCCGCCGCGCGGATCGCCCCGCTGGAGAAGGACCTGGACGCGCTCGACGTCCGCGTGCGCGAGGCGAAGGACGCCGCCGGCGCGGGCGCGCAGGGTCCGGGCGAGGCGGCGGGCGGCGGGAAGGATCTGCCCGACCTGCTCCGCTCCGACTCGACCGCCGCCGTCGCCTTCGGGCAGCCCATCGCCGCCGCCGAGCGCGAGCTGGACAAGGCGGAGATCACCCTGGCGAAGGACGCGCTGCGCCGGCTGGACCTTCGCCTCTCGCGCCTGCTGCGCCGCGCGCACATGGGCCGCATCGAGTCGGTGCTCGGCCGCAAGCGCGCGCTCGAGGTGGAGATCGAGGCGATCAACAACGGCTACCTGCCGCAGGACGCGCTCGACTCGCTCGACGCCGCCCGCTACCTGCAGGACAACGAGGAGTACTGGCCCTTCGAGGGCGACGACTGGCCCGACGAGTTCGTGGGCGGGGAGGGCCTGAAGTGAGGCCGGCGCGCCTGCTGCTCTCCCTCTCCGCGGCCGTCGTGCTCGCCGGCGGCGTGGCGCAGGCCGCGCCGTCGAAGGGCAAGGACAAGCCCGGCGACACGACCCCCGCGGCCGCGGCGGAGACCTCGCAGGTGAAGGCGGTGAGCGAGCGGTCGATCACCGCCGGCCCGCGCGCGAAGCCGCGACCGAAGGCGCAGAAGCAGACGGGCGAGAACGGCATGACGCCGGCCGTCCGCGGGCCGAAGCTCCCGCCGGCCCTGCGCGCCACCCTGAAGAAGCAGCTCGACGCGCGCATCGATCGCGACCTGGTGCAGATCAAGCAGCTCCGCGTGGAGGCCATCAAGCTCCTGCAGACCTTCATCAAGGAGGCCCCGCGCGACTCGGCCGACATGCCGGAGGCGCTCATGCGTCTCGGCGAGCTCCTCTGGGAGGGCGAGCGCGAGAGCCTCGTCGAGAACTTCAAGATCTGGGACAAGAAGCCGGTGGACCAGCGCGGCCCTGCGCCGCAGCTCAACTACGGCCCCTCGCGCGCCCTCTTCGCGCGGGTGCTGAACGACTACCCCTGGTTCCCGCAGTACGACCTGGCGCTCTACGTCGATGGCTTCCTCGCCACCGAGTCGGGCAAGACGGAGGAGGCGCTCTCCCGCTTCACCCGCATCCTGAAGGACTACCCGAGCTCGCGCTTCGTCCCCGACGCACACATGGCCCTCGCCGAGGCCATGTTCAACAAGCCGGACTACCAGGGCGCCCTCAACGAGTACGAGGAGGTCCTCAAGTTCCCCAAGAGCGATCTCGTCGGCCTGGCGCTCTTCAAGAGCGCGTGGTGCTACTGGCGCCTGGGCAACAGCGACGAGGCCGCCAAGCGCTTCGTCCGCGTCTTCGAGGTGACCGACACCACCGGCAAGGCGGTCAACGTCGAGAAGCAGAAGGCGCTCGACGAGCTGCAGGGCGAGGCCCTCAAGTACCTGGTCGAGGTCTTCACCGAGGACGACAAGAACACCGCCCAGGACATGTACAACTTCCTCACCAAGATCGGTGGGGATCGCTTCGCCGGGAAGATCGTCCGCAAGCTCGCCGAGACGTTCTACGACCAGGCCCACTACGAGCGCGGCATCGAGGCCTACGAGCTCCTGCTCAAGCTGGAGCCGACGAGCCGCGACGCGGGCCTGTGGGTGCTGGACATCGCGCAGGGCTGGAGCTGGCTGGAGGACTACCCGCACCTGGAGGCCACCTACAAGCGCGCGCTGGATGGCTACACCACCGGCGGGCCGTGGTCGCGCACGCAGGCGGACGCGAAGAACGTCGCCGACACGACGAAGAAGATCGAGGCGCAGCTCCGGCAGGACGCCATCAACCTGCACGGCAAGGCGCAGCGCGACAACACCAGCCGCGCCGAGTTCGAGGCCGCCGCCACGCTCTACGAGGCGTACCTCGGCAAGTTCTCCAAGGAGCCGAAGGCGTACGAGATCGAGTTCTACCTCGCCGAGATCGACTTCCGCCGGCTGGACAAGGCCACCGACGCGGCCACGCACTACATGAACGCCGCCCGCGCGATGCCGGAGATCGACAAGGACGTCCCCGGCGACCCGCTCAAGCGCCACGACGCCATCTACAACGCGATCGCCTCGCTGGAGGTGGTGCGGGAGAGCGAGCTGGAGGCGCGCAAGGGCAAGCCGGACGCGCTGAAGGAGACGGAGACCGACAAGAAGTTCTCCGAGGCGCTCAACCTCTACGCGCAGCTCTACCCGACGGACCCGGCGCTGCCCGAGCTCTTCTTCCGCCAGGGCAAGCTCTACTACGACTACGGCGTCTACGATCCGGCGGTGAAGCTGTGGGGCGCGCTGCTGGAGAAGTTCCCCAAGAGCCAGTACGCGCAGGGCGCGGGCGAGCTCATCCTGGACAGCTTCAACAAGTCGAAGAACTACGAGAACATCGAGACCTGGGCGCGCCGGCTGAAGGTGGCGCCGAGCTTCCAGGAGCCCAAGCTCCAGGCGAAGCTGGACAACCTCATCGTGCAGGCGGTGTTCAAGCAGGGTGAGCAGAAGGCGCTCGCGGGGGAGCACGCGGCCGCCGCGACGGCGTTCTTGCGGGCGGCGCGGGAGTTCCCGAAGGACTCGCGCGCGGCGCAGGCGTGCGTGAACGCGGAGGTGGAGGCCAAGGCGGCCGCGGACGTGACGACGCTGAAGGCGGCCGCCACCCTCATCACCGGGAAGGATTACCGCGACAGGCCGGAGTCGCCCCAGGGCGCGTGGACCGCGGCGACGACGCTGCAGGCGATGGGGCTCTTCTCCGACGCCGCGGAGTACGACGAGGCGTTCATCACCCTCGCGCCGCAGCACTCCAACTACCGCCACTTCGAGCACGCCAAGGACGCCGCCTTCAACGCGGTCATCCTGCGCGTCGCCGGCGGCGAGCACGACAAGGCCATCGCCGACGGCAACCACTTCCTCGCCATGTACGGCACCTCCCCGGAGGCGGACGAGGTCGTCTTCCAGATGGGCCGCGCCAACCAGGACGCCGGCAAGACCAAGGACGCCATCGAGGTCTACAAGCGCTACCTCACGCGCGGCGGCAAGAACCAGGACCACCGCGTGCAGGGCTACGTGCTGCTCGCCAAGGCGCAGGTGAAGAACGGCGACGAGCGCGGCGCGGCGCAGTCGCTCCAGTCCGCGACGCGCCTCGGCAAGCAGCTCAAGCGCTCGCTCGGGCCGGACGGCAAGTACGCCGCGGCGCAAGCGCGCTACATGCAGGGCGAGCGCGTGCTCGCCAGGTTCGAGGAGATCAAGATCGAGGGGGACGTGAAGCAGCTCGGGCGGCGCCTGAAGCAGAAGGCGGACCTGCTGAAGGAAGCGGCGAAGGTGTTTCTGGACGTCGTCTCCTTCGGCGTGGCCGAGTGGACGACGGCCGCGCTTTACCAGGTCGGCTACACCTACGAGACCTTCGCCAAGTCGCTGCGCGAGTCGCCGGTCCCGCCGGACGCCAAGACCGAGCAGGAGAAGGAAGACTTCCAGTCGCAGATCGAGACGTTCGCCGTGCCGATCGAGGAGCGGAGCCTGGACGCCTACGAGAACGGCTGGAAGAAGGCCCTCGAGCTTGGCATCTTCAACCAGTGGACGGCCAAGATGCGCGCGGCGCTCGGCCGGCTCAACGCCGAGCTGTACCCGCCCTTCAAGGAGATCGGCTTCGAGATCCGCTCGGAGGGCCCGCTGCCGATGCCCGGCCTCATCGAGGCGCCGCGGCGTGGCGCGGCCGCGCAGGAGCAGGACCAGGCGCCGAAGGTGGTCATCAAGCCCCCGCCGGGTGAGGCCAAGAAGAAGAAGAAGAAGGGGAAGAAATGAGGTGCGTGTACCTTACACGTTTCCTCGCCCCGGTCGCGGCGGCGGCGCTGGCGCTCGGCGCGATCGGCTGTGGCGGCGGGCACGGGGCGCTCGGCGTGCAGGCGGGGCCGAAGGCGCTCCCCCCGGCCAACCCCGTCGCCGTCGGGAAGATGGTCAAGGGCGTGGGCGCCGCCAAGGACGGACAGAAGGAGCGCGCGGAGGCGCTGTTCCGCGAGGCGATCAGCATCGACCCGAACCTGTGGGAGGCTCGCTTCGACCTGGGCGTCACGCTGGCCAGCGTCGGGGACCTCGCCGGCGCCGAGGAGCAGCTCCGCGCGGCGGTGAAGATCCAGCCCGGCGCGCAGGACGCGGTCGTCGCGCTCGCCGAGGTGGAGCGCCGGCGCGGGGAGTACAAGGCGGCCGCGGGGCTGCTGGGAGACTTCGTGTCGGCGCACCCCAACGCGACGGACGCTCGCACGCTGCTGGTGGCCGCGCTCCGCAACTCCGGGCAGCTGGAGAAGGCCATCGCGCAGGCGCGGGAGGTGCTCGTGCGCAAGCCGGGCGACGCCGACGCGCTCGCCGAGCTGGCGCTCTGCCACCTCGCCCGCGGCCAGCGCGAGACGGCGCAGCTTCTCGCCAAGCAGGCGCTCGACTCCAACGCCCACAGCGCCATCGCCTACCGCGCGATGGGGCTCATCCAGCTCGCCTCCGGCGACGACGCCCTGGCCTTCCAGTCCTTCGCCAAGGCGTCGCAGGAGGATCCGCGCGACACCACCGCGCGCCTGAACATGGGCGGCGTGCTGCTGCGCGCCGGCGTGTACAACAAGGCGGAGGAGGAGTACCGCGCCATCCTGCAGGTCTCGCCGGACGACACCGACGCGCAGCTCGGCCTGGCGGCGGCGCTGCGCGGCGAGGCGGACGCGAAGACGCCGCAGAAGCTGGAGGAGGCGCGCGGGATCCTCACCAAGGTGCTGAAGAAGGATCCGCACAACATCGCCGCGCTGTTCAACCTGGGCGTGCTCTACGAGGATTTCCTCAAGAAGCCGGACCAGGCGACGCCGCTCTTCAAGCGCTTCCTCTCCGACGCCCCGGGGGATCACCCGGCGCGCGCGGAGGTGGAGAAGTACCTGTCGGTCGCGAAGGGGGCCAAGTGAGCAGGCGAAGCAGGAGCGTCGTCCGGGGGCCGCGTCGCGTGGTCGCGTTCGTGGTGCTCACCGTGCTGTTCGCGTGCGCCATCGCCTTCGCGAAGGGGCCGGCGAAGAAGCGGAAGCCGGTGCACCACCCGCCGGCGCGCCACCACCCCAGGGCGCCCGCGCACCACAAGGACGCGGGCGCGGCGGCGGAGAAGGACAGGGACGCGGGCCCTCACATAGCGGCGGCGGCGGTCGGCAAGGCCAAGGGGGATGCCGGCGTGCTGGAGTCCAAGACGCTGGACGGAGGCACGCGGGTCTTCCGCTTCGGTGAGATGGAGATCGAGGGGCGCCTGCGCAGCCCGCAGCTCGTCTACTTCCTGCGCCGCGTCCGCGCGGAGTTCGCCGCGGGGGACCTGGGGCACCGGTCCTTCATGGGGGAGCTGAAGGAGACGCGCAAGGGGCCGGCTTTCTAGCGGGACTGGCGGGGGTCGGCGTCGCGACACATCCCACCCCCGCGCCCCTTTCCCTCCACGCCCGCCCCCCCTCGGAGGCGATCGTTCGCCTGCCAACGATGGACGCGGGCGGCCCGGAACTCTGCCCCGGGTTGCGCTGTCCCTCCCTCGTTGCGCTATCCTCGACGCTGGAGGTTTTGATGACCGCTGCCGCGCCCACCGCTCCCAACCAGCACGTCCTGCGCGTCGCCGCGGTCTGGGGGACCACCGTCCTCGCCCTGCGTACGCTGCGTGCGGGCGAGTCCTTCGAGCTCGGTGACGGCGCGGGGGCCGTCCTCCCCATTCCCGATGGCATCGACATGTCGCCGGCGCCGGTGCGCGGCGCGCATGGCGCGTGGGAGGTGGACGCGCGCGGCGCGGTGGCGGGGGTGCTCAAGCTGCGTGGCCGCGACGAGGACGTGGCCTCCTTCGCGCGGTCGGCGGCGCCGATCCCGGTGGTGCCGGGCGACTTCGGGCTGCTGCAGTACGGCCAGTTCGGCATCTTCTTCCAGTACGCCACCGCAGCGCAGCCCATGGCGAACGCGTGGGGGCCGGAGCTGCTCGTCGCGCTCGCCCTCTTCTCCAGCGGAGTGCTCCACGTGGGCGTGCTGGGCCTGATGCGCGCGCTCATGACGCCCCCGCCCATCGACAAGCCGCTCGAGCTCACCGATCCGGACGAGTACGCGGCGCGCTTCGGTCTGCGCCGGGCGGTGCTCGAGGAGCCTGAGCCTGTGCAGGCCGGCCCGAAGGCGGGCGGCTCGGGTGTGAAGGACCCGGGCGCGAAGGACAAGAAGAAGCAGGGCGGCGGTCGCAAGGTGGCGGGGGACGAGGGCAAGCTCGGCCTCCACGGCGACAAGGACAAGACGGAGATCCCCGGCGACATCAAGCCGGCGCGCAACTACGGCGGCATCAGCGAGGTCCTGCAGTCGGAGACGGGCGAGCAGATCCGGCAGACGCTCAACACCATCAACAGCGTCTCCGACGCCCTCGCGATGAACTCGGAGCAGCTCACCGTCGGCTCGGGGCCGGGCACCTCGCTCAAGGGCGTGGGTTCGGGCGGCGGCGGCACCGGCGCGGGGGTGATCTTCGGGTCCGGCACGATGGACACGGGCTGGGGCGCGGGCAAGGGCGGGGGCTACGGCGGGGGCCGGGGCGGGCCGGGCGGACGCGGTCACGGCGGCAACGGGCGGGGCGGCTCGGGTGGTGGCACCGGCACCGGCCACGGCACGGGCGAGGCGCGCGTCGGCGTGCGCGCCGGCACCCCCACCGCGCACGGCGGCCTGAGCGCCGAGCAGATTCGCCGCGTCGTCATGGCGCACCAGGGCGCGCTCCGCGCCTGCTACGACATCGAGCTCGCGCGCAACCCAGGCCTGCGGGGCGGCGTGACCATGGCGTGGAAGATCGCCCCGAGCGGATTGGTCAACACGGCGTCCGTCGCCGGCTCGACGATCCACAACCCCCGCGTGGAAGGCTGCATCCTGCGGCAGGTGAAGTCGTGGCACTTCCCCACCGCCGAGTCGCCGAGCGACGTCAACGCCTACCCGTTCAAGTTCGGCATCGGCGGCTGAAGCTCCCGCGACTCGCGCGCCTGTCCCGCCTGCGCCGCCTGTCCCGCGCGGGCGCGCCCTTCCCGCGTCCACGCGCCTGCACGCCCTTCCCGCGTCCACGCGCCCTGTCGAGCGAGCGCGCCTCGCCAGCCTGCGCGACCTGTCCCCCCTGTCCCCTTTCCTGTCCCCGGACACCAAACGTCGCATTGCAAGCATCCCTGCACTTCGACGTTTCCCCTCGAATCTCGCGGGGGGGAGGGGTGGCATGGGGTGTGCTCCAGCAGGGCGCATGCACCCTGTGTTCTTCACGATCAAGCGGGCTTACTACGCCACACTCAAGCTGACGCGGCGGGCGCTGGCAGCGATGGGGCTCACCGCAGCGCGGTTCGAGCTTCTGGACGCGCTGTATCGGCTCGGGACGCGCTGCGTCCACCTGCAGAGCCACCTCCGGCGCGCTCTCGGCGTGGCTCGGTCCACCATCAGCGTCATGATGCGGTCCCTCGAGCGGCTGGGGCTGGTCGAGCGGCGGCGGGACGGGCGCGACGTGCTCGTGGAGTTGACGCCGGAAGGCCGGCGTCGCGTGCGGCGCGCCTTCTTCGGGCTGGTCCTCGTCGGCCACGTGGGCATGGCGCTGGACGGCGCCCTCGCGCCCGGCGAGCGTCGCTGGCCTGACGTGCGCGCGTGCGCTCGAGCCCGCCGGCACCTGGAGGTGCTCTGCTTGCGCATCCGCAACGGCTTCGGCGACGAGGCCGACCTCGACCGCGTCGGCAGCTTCTGGTGGCAGCGCGATCTGGACCGAGCGCGCCGCGCGCGACGGCGGTCGGCGCGAGGAGCGTGGCCGGCCGGAAGCCCCGCGCCGGCATGCTGACCCGTCGGCGCGGGGCGATCGAGGCCCCGGCCTGGTGATTGAGATGCCCGCCCGTGCGCGCTAACGTCCGCGCCATGCGTGCCGGGATCGCCCTCTTGCTTCTCTCTGCCGCGTGCGCGGCGCCGCCTCCGCCGGAGACCGCCGTCGGCCACGGAGGCCTGCTGCAACACCTGGCGGGCAAGACCGCGGCGAGCAGCGCCTCCGCCGCGCCGCCTGCGCAGGCAGCACCGCCCCCGCGCCTGGACGCGCAGGAGGAGAGCGAGTTCCTGAAGGCGCTCGCCGAGACGCACCACTTCAGCCTGGGCACGCCGCACGCGATCAAGGTCGCCCCCGACGGCGCGTCCGTCCTCTTCCTTCGCTCCGGCCCGCGCGATCCCTCGCAGTCGCTCTACAAGCTGGACCTTCACACGGGCAAGACTCACCTGCTGGTCGCCCCGGACAAGCTCCTGGCCACACCGGCGAGCCTCAGCCCCGCCGAGCGCGCGCTGCGCGAGCGGCTGCGGCAGACGACCACCGGCCTCTCGTCCTTCGAGGTGTCGAAGAACGATCTGGCCATCCTGCTCCCGCTCGCGGGCCACCTCTTCGTCTTCGATCGCATGACCGGCCAGGCGCACGAGCTACCCGTGAAGGGCGCCTTCGACGCCAAGCTGCTGCCCGATGGCTCGCGCGTGGCGTACGTGCGCGACAACGACGTGTTCACCATGCGCCTGGATGGCAAGGGCGGCGAGCGCGCCGTCACCCGCGGCGGCACCGCGAAGAAGCCGCACGGGATGGCGGAGTTCGTCGCGCAGGAGGAGTTCGACAGGCGGAGCGGGTACTTCCTCTCGCCCGACAGCAAGCTCGTCGCCTTCGAGGAGGCGGACCAGTCGGGCGTGGACGTGCTGCACATCCCGGACCTGGCCCACCCCGGCCGCGCGCCGGACAACGCGTTCTATCCGCGCGCGGGCCGGCCGAACGCGGTGGTGCGCTTCGGCATCGCCGGCGTGGGGGGCGGGGCGCCCGTCTGGGTACAGTGGAACAACAAGGCGTTCCCCTACGTCGCGAAGGTGACGTGGGAAGAGGGCGCGCCGCTCTGCCTGTACGTGATGGACCGCCTGCAGCAGAACGGCGAGCTGCTCGCCGTCGACACGAGGTCCGGCAAGACGCGGGTGCTCGTCGCCGAGCACGACGACGCGTGGCTCAACCTGGACACCAGCGTCCCGCGCTGGATGCCCGACGGGAAGTCCTTCCTCTGGTCGACGGAGCGACACGGCGCCTGGGAGCTCGAGCTGCGCGAGGTGTCCGGCGCGGGCAGCACCCCGCGCTCGCTCCTCGGCCCGGGCAAGGGCTACCGACGCGTCGTCGATCTCGACCCGGACCACAAGCGCGTCATCGTGGAGGCCAGCACCGAGCCGACGCAGCAGCTGGTGGTCTCCGTCCCGCTCGACGGCGGCGCGCCCACGGTGGTGGACAACCGTCCGGGCATGACGACGGCGTACTTCGGCGGCAAGAGCCACGACGTGTTCGTCGCGCGCGAGGCCTCGGCGGGCGCGTACGCGCGCTACGTGGTCCGTGGCGTCTCCAGCCCCCGGAGCGTGGCGGTGCCGAGCGAGGCGCAGATGCCGAAGTGGACGCCTCACGTGGAGATCTACCGCGTGGGCAAGCCGGAGTATCGCGTGGCGGTGGTGCGGCCGCGCGGCGCGCGCCCCGGCGTGAAGCGGCCCGTCATCGACGCGGCGTACGGCGGGCCGGGCGTGCAGATCGTCCAGGCGGACGCGACGCGCTTCATCCGCGAGCAGTACCTGGCGGACGCGACGGGGGCCATCGTGGTGAGCATCGACGCGCGCGGTACGCCCGGGCGCGACCGCGCCTGGGAGCGCGTCCTTCGCGGCAAGCTGGGCGAGGTGCCGGTGGCCGGCCACGTCGAGGCGCTCCGAGGGCTCCCCTCCGTGGTGCCGGAGGCCGACCTGACACGCGTCGGGGTGTTCGGCTGGTCCTTCGGCGGCTACTTCACCGCCGACGCCCTCCTCACGCACCCGGAGCTGTACAAGGCAGGCGTGGCCGGGGCGCCCCCCGCCGACTGGCGCGACTACGACACGGCGTACACCGAGCGCTACATGGGCCTCCCGGAGCACGAGGCCGCCGCCTACGACGCGGCGTCGCTGCTCACGATGGCGCAGGCGGACAGGGGGTCGCGGCGGCCGCTGCTCCTCTTCCACGGCACCGCCGACGACAACGTCTACTTCGACAACAGCCTGAAGTTGGCGGACGCCCTCGAGCGCGCAGGGCAGCCCTTCGACTTCGTGCCGCTGCTCGGGCAGACGCACATCGTCCGCGACCCGAGCCTCACCGCGGCGGTGTGGCGGGACATCACCACCTTCCTGCGCGAGCACCTCGCGGCGCCCGGCTCGTCGGCGCAGTACCCCCACTACCTTTGACCATGCGCGTCGTCGTCATCGGGGCCGGCGCGATGGGGCGCCATCACGCGCGGGTCTTCGCCGCCGCCGCGGGCGCGCGCCTCGCGGGCGTCTACGACCTGGACGAGGCGACGGGTCGGCGCCTGTCCAACGAGAGCGGCGTCCCCGCGTTCGGCACGCTGGAGCACGCCATCGCCGCGGCGGACCTCTGCGTGATCGCCACGCCCATCGCCTCGCACGCGTCCATCACGCGGCAGGCGCTGACAGCGTCCAGGCACGTGCTGGTGGAAAAGCCCATCGCCGGGACCTCGCCGGACGCGTCCGCGCTGGCCGCGCTGGCGGAGGCGCGGGGGGTCGGGCTCTTCGTCGGGCACTCCGAGCGCTTCAACGGCGCGATCCGCGCGCTGGCGACGTACACCGCAGGCGCGCCGCCGCGGTCGCTGGCCTTTCGCCGCGTGTCGCCGCCTCGCCGGGCGCTGTCGGCGGGCAGCCTGCTGCTCAACCTGGCCGTGCACGATATCGACCTGGCGGCGTTCCTCTTTCGCGCGCCGGTGTCCGTCGTGCCGGAGCTGACGCGGGTGTCCGCGGACGACGCGTCCATCGTCGTCACCGCCGCGGACGGGCGGCGGGCGCACATCGCGGTGGGGCGCGCGGGGGCGGCGCGGGAGCGGATGGTGCGCGCCACGGCGGCGGGTCACCAGTACGAGGGGGATCTGCTGGTGCCGAGCTTGCGAAGGGACGGGGAGGCCGTCGCGCTGGACGGGGAGGAGGGGGAGCCGCTGGCGTTGCAGGCCGCGGACGTCATCCGCTGCGTGCTGGGAGGCGGGGCGCCGCGCGCGGCGACCGGGCGGGAGGGGGCGGCCGCCGTGGAGGTGGCGGCCGCCGCGGAGCAGGGGATGCCGGCCGCGACGGGTTGAGCGGGGCGCCCCCGCTCCCCCGGAACCGCCTTCCCGTGTGCTTGCTAATGATCTGGGCGTTGCGGGCGGGCCAGGTGGCGGGGTGCTCGGGGAAGGGCTGCCCCATGTGCACGCTAACGATTGGGGTGTTGGGAGGGGTGGGAGGGGGAGGGCGGGAGGCCCCCGGGCGCGGAAAGTTGGCCCATTCCGCGGGGGTTTGATAGCCGAGCAAGCATGACCATGGTCGACGATCCCCCCGACGGGCGGGACGACTCGGAGTCGGTACGGGGCTTCCGCCCGCTGCTGCGCCCCGGCGCGCGGTTCGGGCGCGAGGCGGCGCAGCGGCCCATCCTGATGTTCGAGGACGTCTACAAGTCCTACCGGGCGGGCGTGCCCGTCCTGCGGGGGATGAACCTGGTGATCGAGCGCGGGGAGTTCGTCTTCTTCACCGGCCCCAGCGGCGCGGGGAAGTCGACGCTCCTGCGGCTGCTCTACCGGTCGGAGATGGTGGACCAGGGGCGCATCCTCTTCATGGGGCGCGACATCGCACGGCTCACCCCCACGTCGGTGCCCTTCCTGCGGCGCAACCTGGGGGTGGTCTTCCAGGACTTCAAGCTGGTCACGAGCTGGAGCGTCTACGAGAACGTCGCGGTGACGCTGGAGGTGCTGGGGCTGCCGCAGCGCCTGGTGCGGACGCGGGTGGGGGAGGCGCTGGAGCGCGTGGGCCTGACGGGGCGGGGGAGCGACCCGGCGGGGGTGCTCTCCGGCGGCGAGCAGCAGCGCGTCGCGGTGGCGCGCGCCATCGTCGGCGAGCCCGCGCTGCTGCTGGCCGACGAGCCGACGGGCAACCTGGACCCGCAGCTCGCCATCGACATCCTCGGCCTGTTCGAGGAGATCCACGAGGCGGGGACGACGGTGCTGTTCGCCACGCACGACCGCTCCCTGCTGGAGGTGCGGCCTCGCCGCGTGGTGGTGCTGGACGACGGCAAGGCGATGGACGTGCGGGCGGGGGTCTCCACGCCGCGCGCCGCCGGCGACTTCGACAACGAGCTGCCCCTCTGACGGAGGACCGAGATGATTGACCTGTCAAGCGCCACGACCCGCCGCGCCAAGCGGGGGATGCTCCGCGAGTGGCGGCTGCACGCCCTCTCGGTGTTCTCGCTGTCCGTCGCCTTCGTGTGCCTCGCCTCGGCGTTGCTGGTGGTGACGAACCTGCACGCCGTCGAGCAGCGCTGGGAGCACGCGGGGCGCGCGAGCATCTACCTGAAGGACGAGGCGCAGCCGGCCGACGTCGCGCAGCTCAAGGACGCGCTCGCGAAGGTGCCGGTGGTCAAGAGCGTGCGGTACGTCTCGAGCGGACAGGCGCAGGCTGAGTTCGGGCAGAAGGATGACCCGAACGGCGAGCTGGCGGCGTTGCCCGTCGACGCGTTCCCCGCGTCCATCGAGGTGGAGGTGAAGCCCGACACCACCAACGCGCAGCTCGACGACATGGTGGCCAAGCTGGGCAAGCTGCCGGCGGTCGACGACGTGGAGACGTACCAGGCCTGGACCGACCGCCTCGCGCGGCTGCTTCGCGGCGGCGTCGCCGCGTCGGCCCTGCTCGCGCTGGTGGTGCTCGCCTCGGTGCTCGCGGTCGTCGGCTCCACGATGCGCCTGGCGCTGCA